>CAVRJW010000001.1:0-1151949 GCA_963722125.1 uncultured Alphaproteobacteria bacterium
GTAGGGCCGCTGCAGCGTTTTTCCCAACTCGGCGACGGGGGACGCCAGTTCGTCGACAACCGTTGCCGGAAGAACTCCCGTTTTGACGTCCGCCTGCACCGTAAGCGTCGGGACCCGATCACGCCGCCAGATCAGCGGCTGCTCTTGGTCATAGGTGAACGATGCGAATTGACTGAGCGGCACCGTCCGGCCATTCGGCAGCGGCACCTGAATCGACCGCAATGTATCGAGCGAAACGCGTTCCTCGTCGGTCGCGCGCATGACGACATCGACCAGATAAATGTCATCGCGAACTTGCGTAATGGCACTCCCGGAGATGACCGTGTTGAGCACGCCCGCGAGCGCCTGCGTGCTTAGCCCTAGCAGACGCGCCTCGTTCTGGTCGATCTGGATACGGACCTGCCGGGCCGGCTCGAACCAGTCGAAATTGACGTGCACGACTTGCGGGTTTGCTGCAACGACCTGCGCCAGTTTCAGGGCAATATCGCGTACCCGCGAAATCTCCGGTCCGCTGATCCGGTATTGCACCGGCCATCCGACAGGCGGGCCGAGCTCGAGCGTAGAGACGCGGCTTACGAGGTTAGGAAAATCGTTCGCCAGAACATTTTCAAGCTTCTTACGCAGACGTTCGCGGGCAGGGAGGTCTTTGGCTACGACAACGGCCTGGCTGAAGAAGTTGTTTGGAAGTTGTACGTTGAGCGGCAGATAAAACCGGATCGCGCCGCGGCCCACGTTGGTACTCCAGCGCGCCACGTCGGGGTCGTCCTTCAGGACATCGTCAATGCGACGCGCCACAGTTTCACTGGCAAAGATCGAGGCATTCTGGGGTAGCGTCATGTCGACGAGCAGTTCGGGGCGATCCGAGGATGGGAAGAATTGGTTGGGAATGAGCCGGATTGCGAATATCGACGCGACGAATAGTGCGAGGGTAACCGCGAGCGTCAGCCATTTGGCCCGCAGCGCCCAGATGAGAAACGAGCGATAGGTACGGAAGACCCAGCCGGGCTCCGATGACTTTGCCGCCTTGGGAGGTTTTAAAATGGCGACGCCCAGAAGTGGCGCGAACAGAACGGCGACAAACCAGGACGCAATCAGCGCGATGGTGATAACGGCAAAAAGCGAGAACGTATATTCACCGGCGCCACTTGCGGCAAATCCCACGGGCACGAAGCCCGCGATCGTCACCAGCGTGCCCGCAAGCATTGCAAAAGCATAGGTGCGGAATGCAAATGTCGCGGCGTCTACTTTGTCGTCGCCCGCGGCCAGGCGAGTAAGCATGGCATCGGTGGTCGTCATGGCATCGTCAACCATCAACGCGAGCGCAATGATGAGCGCACCCAACGAGATGCGCTGCATGTCGATATGTGTCATCTGCATGATCGAAAAGACCACGACAAGCGTGAGCGGGATCGCCGACGCAATCACGAAACCTGGACGGATACCCAGACTTACGAAACTCGCGGCCAGGATGATTGCGACTGCCTGCCACAGCGACGTCATGAACTCGGAAATTGCGGTGTCGACCGTCGCCGCCTGATCGGCCACCAGTTTCGGCTCTACGCCGAGCGGCAAATCCGCCGTGGCTTCAGCAAGAGCCGTCTTGATGTTCTTGCCGAGGGCCAAAATGTCGCCACCCTCGCGCATGGCAATTGCCAAACCGATGGCCGGCTGTCCATTGACGCGAAATAGTGGCTGCGGTGGGTCAGCAAAGCCGCGTTGTATCTGCGCAATGTCGCTCAAACGGAGCATGCGTCCGCCAACAGCAAAATTCACGTTGGCAACGTCTTCTTCAGACCGAAATGCCCCCGAAACGCGAAGTGACAGGGTTTCATTGCCGGTCTGTATCGTGCCGGCGGGTTGCACGACGTTCTGCGCTTGCAGTGCAGCGATCAATGCCGACCGATCAATGCCAAGGCTGGCCAGCTGTTCCATTGAGAATTCGACGAAGATTTTCTCGTCCTGGGCTCCCAGAATGTCGATTTTCGAAACGTCGGGCACGTGCAGCAGTTTCGAGCGGACATCCTCGACGTAGTCTCGAAGTTCCCGGTGAGTGAAACCGTCGGCCGTGAAGCCGTAGATGATCCCGTACGTGTCTCCAAACTCGTCATTGAAGCCCGGTCCGACGACACCGACCGGCAGCGTATGACGCATGTCGCCAATGCTTTTGCGAACATGGTACCAGATGTCCGGTATTTCCCTGGCGCGCGTGCTGTCCTTGAGGTTGACAAAGATCGTGGTCACGCCGGCGCGTGTGAAACTGCGCAGGAAATCGAGATTTGGCGTTTCCTGTAATGTGCGCTCCAGTCGTTCGGTGACCTGCTTGAGCATGTCTTCGACGCTGGCGCCGGGCCACGCAGCCTGCACGACCATGGTCTTGATGACGAACGACGGATCTTCGTTGCGCCCGAGTCGGACAAAGGCAAACAGCCCCGCCAGCACCGCAATAATCATCATGTAGACGGTCAGCGACCGGTTCTTGAGGGCCCACTCCGAAAGATTGAAGCCCATATCATTGCTCCGACCCGAGCAGCCGAACCTTCTGGCCGGGATGCAGGGCTTGCACGCCTGCAGTGACAATGACTTCGCCGGTTGTAAGCCCGCCTGACACTGCAACTCTCGCGGGGTCGTAACGCAGCACGTCGACATTCCTCACCGAAACGGTCCGGTTCGAAGGGTCGACGACCCAGACCGCCGGTTGGCTATTGATCTTCGTTAGCGCTGTTGCGGGAATATTGATGACGGGCACTAAATCGCCCTCCATGCGCCCCGTCACAGTTGCGCCGAGCCGCATCGCCGACGGAGGATCGTTCAAACCAACTTTGACCGCGAACGTGCGCGTCACAGGATCCGCTTGTGGGGCGATCTCGCGCACGCGCCCGGTGGTTGTCACTTTCGGATCATCGGTGAGGGTCACGCGTGATCCGGGGATCGCTCGGCGCGGTCCGGATGACCTGCGCCGGTACGTCAAATACTGCATCTCGCCCGTCTCTCCGGGCAACGCGGAAAATCATTTGGCCGGCCTGTACGACTTCGCCCGCGCCAGGGCCAAGCGCAGTGATCACGCCAGGTGCATCCGCCTTGAGCTCCGTAAAGCTGACGAGGTCATATGCGGTTTTCACTTGCGCTTCGGCGGCGTCGACCTGCGACTCCGCGGTTTGCAGCGCCTGTTTTGCCTGGTCGTGATTTGCGCGTGTGGTCCAGCCTTGCTGGAGTAGCGTGTCCTGCCGCTCGAAGTGGTTGCGGGCCTGCGTCAGTTGTCCCTGCGAAGCCACGAGGTTGGCTTGCGCTGCGCGCAACGCGTTGCGCTCGTTTTGAGATTCCAGCCGCGCCACGACTTGTCCGGCTTCGATCCGATCCCCGAGCTTGCGGTCGTTTTCAAGCACGCGGCCCGATATGCGGAACGCAAGTGCGACCTCGTCCTCCGCTTCAATCCGGCCGGTCAAGGTAATAGTCGTGCCGGCCGCGCGTTGCTCGATGGTTACGGTTCGAACCGGGCGAGGCTGCGGTGCAGCGGTTTCTGTTTGCGGCGAACAACTACAAAGGACTACCGACACCACCAACGCGTCTGCGGCCGCGAACATTTTCCACGCGCGATCAATGTTCATATGCATGTCTAACTCTTACCGTTGGATTTGAGAAATCGCCAGGCAAATCAATGTTTCCCGTCAATGAACGGACGTTCGAGGTGTCCAGCCCGATATTCCCTGGTGGAGGTAAAAGCAGCCTCGATATCTCAGATATGGGACTTCCGGCCAATAGGCCGCCTCTATATGATAGATATAAACTTGCCTTCACGTCGTCAGTTGATCAGGGTCGATGGAGCATGCTTATGAAACGTGCGTTTGTAACGACATTTGTTGCGTTTCTGGTTTTTGCTCCGGCCGCAGCGCTGGCCCATCCCGGACATGATGGCGCAGGCGGGCTAGTCCACGGCTTCATGCATCCACTCACCGGCATTGATCACGTGTTAGCGATGATCGCCGTCGGCGTGCTCGCTGCACAGTATGGTGGCCGCGCTTTGTGGCTGGTGCCAATGAGCTTTCTGGTCGCTATGGGAGCCGCGGGCGCCATTGGTATGGCTGGAATTCCATTGCAAATCGTGGAGGTCGGAATTGGCCTTTCCGTCATCGTCCTCGGACTCATGATCGCCTTTCAAATTAAACCTCCGACGTTGGTGGCGATGGTGGCCGTCGGGTTTTTCGCACTATTCCACGGCTATGCGCACGGCTCTGAGATGCCTAACGATCAAGCAGGCCTGTCATTTGCTGCAGGCTTTCTCGTTGCAACGGCTTTGCTCCTGGGCGTGGGCGTAGGACTTGGGCTGCTCTTGCAACGGCAGGCATTGAGCCGCCGCCTGATTCAAGCCGGCGGAGGAGTGATGGCGCTGGTCGGCATTGCAGCGTTGGCGGGTGTCCTTTGATCAAGGGTCGATGAACACGCCGTTTTTCGGGTCGTGCGGACGGGAGGAACAAAATGCAGCTAACTCCGAGGGAGTTCGACAAGCTGCTCATCTACATGATGGCCGAGGTTGCATTAAAGCGAAAAACAAAAGGCCTGAAACTCAATTACCCTGAAGCTGTTGCCGTCATCTCGGCGGTCGCCCTTGACGGAGCCCGTGCGGGCAAAACCATCGAAGAAGTCACGAAGGATGCACGCTCTGCGCTGACGAAGAACGACGTCATGGACGGCGTCGCGGACCTGGTGCCGATGGTACAAATCGAGGCGGTATTCACCGACGGCAGCCGCCTGGTGACCGTTCACACTCCGATACAGTAGTGCGCGACTGGAGGTTACGATGGCCAAGGCCAAAACCTTTCCAACCCTTGCCTCAAACGTTGACCCCACTTCGGAGGACGTGCCTCTCGGTGGTTATGTTTGCAGTCCGGACCCAGTTAGTTTCGATGAAAAAAAACAAGTGACGAAACTTTCCGTGCGCAATACCGGCGACCGCCCGGTGCAGATCGGCTCGCATTTTCATTTTTTTGAAGTCAACCGCGCTTTGGAGTTCGACCGGGCGGCAGCATTTGGCCTCCACCTCAACATTCCGTCGTCGACCGCGATGCGTTTCGAGCCCGGCGACGAGCGCGAGGTGGCTTTGGTGCCGTTTGGGGGAAAGCGCGCCGTTTTCGGATTCAATAATCTCGTCGATGGCCCGACGTCGGGTAAGGATGCTGCTGCTCGGAAGTCCAAGGCCGTAAAATTGGCAAGTAAGCGTGGATTCCGGTCGGCCAACTCGAAGTCCTGAACTGCCCGAAGCAGTGTATGTGAATTGAGGGACGCCCATGGCGACGATTTCTCGTAGCGAATACGTCAATTTGTTTGGCCCCACGGTCGGTGATCGCATTCGATTGGGCGACACCGGGTTGTTTGTCGAGATCGAGCGCGACCTGCGCGGCCGGTTTGGCGACGAGATTGTGTTCGGAGGCGGCAAGAGCTTGCGCGAAGGCATGGGCATGGACAACCGGTTAACGCGAAAGGCCGGGGCGCCTGACCTTGTCATCACCAATGTCACAATCATCGACGCAGTACAGGGTGTGGTAAAAGCTGACGTCGGGGTCAAAGACGGACTTATTTGCGGCATCGGCAAGTCCGGCAATCCGCAGACCATGGATGGCGTCACGCCTGGCCTGGAGCTTGGTCTCGCAACTGATGCGATCTCAGGCTCGCATTTGATTCTGACCGCGGCCGGTATCGACACGCATATCCATTTTATCTCGCCGCAGCAGGCAGAGGCGGCTTTATCGAACGGAACGACGACCTTGATTGGCGGAGGAACGGGCCCGTCAGATGGCTCCAACGCGACGACGGTTACACCGGGCCCAGGCAACATCGAAATGATGCTGAAATCTTTCGAAGGCTGGCCTGTCAATGTCGGAATTCTTGGCAAGGGGCATGGACACGGCAAGGCCGCGCTCGTGGAGCAAATCGAGGCCGGTGCGGTGGGCTTCAAATGTCACGAAGATTGGGGAACCACTCCGGCCGTGCTTCGCTCCGCGCTCACGGTGGCGGACGAAATGGATGTGCAAGTTTGCATCCATACCGACACATTAAACGAATCCGGATTCGTCGAAGACACGATTGATGCTTTCGAGGGTCGTACTGTCCATTCGTTCCACACCGAAGGTTCCGGAGGCGGGCACGCACCCGACATCATCAGGATCTCCGCGCTGCCGAATGTTCTTCCGTCGTCAACAAATCCAACGCTTCCCTACGGCATTAATTCGCAGGCCGAGCTCTACGACATGATCATGGTCTGCCACCATCTCAGTCCCGATATTCCGTCTGACGTCGCGTTCACTGAGAGCCGCATCCGGGCCGAGACCATCGCTGCGGAGAACGTTCTGCAGGATATGGGCGTGATTTCGATGTTCTCGAGCGACTCGCAGGCCATGGGACGGATCGGGGAATGTTGGCTGCGCGCTATTCAGACTGCCGATGCCATGAAGACCGGCCGCGGCAAGCTGCCGGAGGATGCACCCGGCAATGACAATTTCCGCGTGCTTCGCTACGTGGCGAAGATCACGATAAATCCCGCGATATCGCACGGTATTTCGAAAGTCCTAGGCTCGGTCGAGGTCGGAAAGATGGCGGACCTGGTCTTATGGGAACCGGCCTTTTTCGGTGCCAAGCCCAAACTCATTATCAAGAATGGGCAAATCAGCTGGGGTCTGATGGGCGACCCGAACGCGTCGCTGCCGACGCCGCAGCCTGTTTATTACCGGCCGATGTTCGGTGCATTTGGCGATGCGCTGTCAAGGAACTGCATTTCGTTTGTCTCCGGCGCAGCGCACGCCGCCGGAATCCAAAAGCGCCTGGGGCTCAGGCGGAAGGTGATCCCGGTCAAGAACATTCGGAAGGTTCGCAAACGCGACATGGTCCGTAATTCCGGCACTCCAGATATCAAGGTCGATCCGGAAACATTTGCTGTCACCGTTGATGGAGTGCACGCAACGGTTCAGCCGTTAAAGGTGGTCTCGCTCAACCAGAAATATTTCTTTAGCTAGCAGGCAGCCATGGTCATCATTGAAACCGTTCTCGGCAACACCAACGATCGCGAATGGGTGACGCGATTGTCCGGTGCGAGCATCGATATTCTTGAACTGGATCAGTGGGAGGCTCAGAAAAATCGTTTCCGGAAAAAGACTGCCAAAGGAACAGAACTTGCCGTCGCGCTTGATCGTGGGACGGTCATGCGCGACGGAGACATATTGGTCTGGGAAGCCAAGCAAGGCCACTGGCATCGCGGTGCGGATACGGCTGCGCGAAGTCATGGTCGTCCATCTGGATGGCTTGGCACATCTCGCACCCGAGATCGCGATGCGCACCTGTCTGGAACTGGGACACGCGCTCGGCAACCAACACTGGCCCGCACTAATCAAAGGCGATCATGTTTATGTGCCACTTACCGTTGACCGCAAGGTAATGGCCTCCGTTATGAAAACCCATCGCTTCGAAGACATTCGTTATGAGTTTGTGCCGGGCAGCGAGGTCGTTCCCTATCTCGCGCCACATGAATCGCGCCGGCTATTCGGCGGTGCCGAAGGCTTGGTGCATTCTCATGTGCATGAAACCTATGCCGAGCTCGATGCCGAAACGGGACATGTGCACAGTCGCTCCCCAACGCGTTCCCACACGCATGGTCATGGCCATTCCGGCGATCAAGTCCATTTCCATGGATCGCCGGCGCGTCGTCTTGCAGATGACAATACAAAGTGATCGTGCCGGCGGGCCGCGGACGGCGGCTCTTCTCGCTCGGATGTTGCAGTTCGGGGACTCAATGTTCCCGATCGGCGGATTTTCGTTTTCGTGTGGCTTGGAGTCCGCGATTCAAAAAGGCGTCGTCGTGGATGTTGAGACGCTTGCGGCGTACGCACGCACCGCAGTGGTACAGGCGGCACGTGGCGACGGAATTGCCCTGATTGCCGCACACAATTCCGCGACTGCAGGTGACTTTGACGCGCTCGTTTCGATCGATAGCGTTGTGTTCGCACGTAAGCTGTCTGAAGAAACGCGGACGATGACTATTCGCATGGGCAAGAAGTTTACCGAGATCGGACTGCAAGTCATTGATCTTCCGTTTCTCCGCAGATGGTGCGAATGCATCGAAGCTGGTACCACGCCCGGATGTTACCCGGTATCGCTGGCAATCAATTTCGCAGTACAGAATCTTTCGGCGAGGGAGGCATTTGTTGTTCATCAATACGGGGTGGCGGCGATGATCCTCGGCGCATCGCTCCGACTGATGCGGATCAGCCACTTGGACACGCAACGCATTCTCTATGATCTCAATGCGCGCGTGGATGCGGACTTCCAGATCGCGGCTAAGGCTCGCCTTTCGGACATGGCGGGCTATGCGCCAGTTACAGAAATCCTAGCAGCCGTCCACACCAAGGCGCATGTGCGGCTGTTTATGAGTTGACCCGATTGGACATTCAAATGTCGAAAAAGAAGATCGTACGGATAGGCGTGGGCGGGCCGGTAGGTTCCGGAAAGACGGCTATTGTGGAAACCATCACTCCGCGACTGCTCGATCTCGGAATAAAGATACTCATCATAACTAACGACGTCGTGACCACAGAGGATGCAAAGCAGGTCCAGCGAACGCTCAAGGGCGTTCTGATTCAAGAGCGTATTCTGGGGGTTGAGACCGGCGCATGCCCGCACACGGCGGTGCGAGAGGACCCGAGTATAAATCTTGCTGCAGTCGAAGAGATGGAGGCGCGTTTCCCCGACAGCGACGTCGTATTGATCGAGAGCGGTGGCGACAATCTCACGCTGACGTTCTCACCGGCCCTGGTCGATTACTTTATCTACGTGATAGACGTTGCTGCGGGTGACAAGATCCCACGCAAGAACGGGCCTGGGATTACTCAATCCGACATCCTGGTCATTAACAAGACCGACCTCGCGCCGCACGTCGGTGCGAGCCTCGACGTTATGAAACGAGATTCGCACCTTATGCGCGGCAGCAAGCCGTTCCTGTTCACCAATTGTAAGACCGGCGAGGGAATCCCTGCGCTCGTCGAGCTCATAGTGCAGGACTTGCTGTTCGATCTAGAAATGCCGCGAAAGAGGTCGGCGTGACGTCGTCACTCGCCACGACCTGGCATGCCGCCGAGGCTCTTGGTGCATCGGCCCCGGAACTTGCGCCATTTCAGGACGAGCCCGCGCAGATGAAAAGCGGGACCGTGGGCAAGACCGGCTTCTTGCGTCTCGGTTTCGAATTGCGCGGCAAGGAAACGATCCTTGCGGACCTTGATCGCCGCGCGCCGTATATGGCCCAACGCGCGCTCTATTGTGACGACGGTGTGCCGGGGCTCGCCCATGTATTCATGATCACCACAACCGGTTGTCTTTTGCAGGGCGACCGCCTTGCGCTCGAGATCGTGGTCGGGCCGCGCGCTCAGGCGCACGTGACCACGCAATCCGCGACCAAGATTCATACGATGGATGCCAATTTTGCGGCACAAACGCAGATCGATAACGCTTGGCGAGGAATCCTATTTGGAGCTACTTCCTGATCCGCTGATTCCCCATCGGCGAGCACGCTACCTCAGCAATACGCGGATCTGTGTTCCGACTTCGGCAACGCTGCTCTTTTCGGAGATTATTCAGCCGGGGCGAAAGCATCATCATCCGGACGAATGCTTTGGCGCCACGTTGTTGTCGATCGCCGCGACCGCCTCTCGCCCGGACGGCCGCCTGCTATTCACCGAAAAGCTGATCATCGAGCCGCAGCGATACTCAATGCGGCAGACGGGTGTGATGGACTCGTTCGATGTGTTTGGCAACGTGATCTTGTGCACGCCCAAAGACAAAGCCGAACTCCATTTATTCGCGCGTACATGCCGATGTCGACCTCTCACGCGGTGTGGCTTTTGGCGCCTGCCGGCTACCCAACGATGCTGGCCTCATCTTCAAGGTCGTCGGCAGGGAGTGCGCACAGGTGAAAGACGAAGATTCGCGAGTTTTGGGGCCTTGTTCGCAAGGAGGTGACGGGCGCCGATCTCCCGCAACCATTTCTCTGGCGCTGAACAGTAAAACGAGCACGGACACAATCGCCAAATTACAATTCACTGCATCGACAGGAGTCGGTAATGAAGGAACTTTTGGCAGGCTGGGAAAAGCTATGTGTGTCGTCTGCGAGTCTGCGTTTCGTCGACATCAACCTGCGCGGCACAGGGCAGGTCATGCTTCAGAACAACCCACTCAGCGGCGCACTGTTTCTCGTCGCCATCGCCTGGGGCTCCTATGCCGCCGGCGCGCCACAGATTGCGATTGGAGGCGTCGTGGCGCTCCTCGCAGCAACGCTTACGGCATACTGGGTTCGCGCCGACAAAAAATCGTTGGCGGAAGGTCTCTACGGCTTCAACGGCATTCTCGTGGGATTGGCGCTCCCCACATTTCTGGCGCCGGGTCCGCTGCTTTGGGCATATGTGATACTTGGAGGCGCTGTTTCAACGATTGTCATGATGTGGACGGTCAAGGTGGTGTCGCCATGGGGCGCCGCATTGACCTTTCCATTTGTGGTCACCACCTGGATTCTTCTTCTGGCGACCTACGGATTTGCCGGGTTGACGGGCGCTGCGCTGCCGACCGGCAAGGTGGTCGGCGCCTTCCAGGTTGCTGCCTCGGACCCCCTGCGGTTTGGCGATTTTGTGCAAGGTGTAGTGCACAGCATTTCGCAAGTGTTTCTGAAAGGGAACGGTTTGTCTGGGCTGCTGTTGCTGGCCGGATTGGCAGTCAATTCGCTTGCAGCCGCCGCATTTGCGTTTGCGGGCGCGATACTGGCCGTAATTGTTGCGCATCTTCTCGGCGCAGAGAGCGACTTGATCACCGGTGGGCTGCTGGGCTTCAGTCCGGTGCTGACGGCCATCGCGCTCGGCACCGTCTTCTACCGGCCGAGCCTTCGTGTCGCGTTGTATGACTGCGCTGGGTACGGCGATGACGGTCGTTGCGCAAGCGGCGCTGAATGTCGCGCTGACGCCGTTCGCCATTCCGGCACTGACCGCACCATTTGTACTGGTGACCTGGATGTTTATGGCGCCGCGTGAGCATTTCGAATCGAGTGCAAATCGACGGCGCCGAAAGGCGGCGTAGCTCGCCTAAATTGCTGGAGCGTTTATGGACAGGCGCAAAATGAACGAACTGATCGATTGGTTGTACGCTAAACTGCGCGCGTGGTGAGGGGCGTCAACAGACGACCTCGTACGTTCGATAACTGATCTCAAGTTGTCCAGGGAGGGCTGAGCCATGGGACTTTTAGGGATATTGGTCGCGCTGGCCCTGCTGATGTGGCTGGCGTACCGGGGCTGGAGCATTTTGCTGGTTGCTCCCTTAGCCGCGCTTGTGGCCGCTGCGATATCGCGCGAGCCGCTTCTAGCGCATTGGACGCAGACTTTTATGGGTGGCGCCGCTCGCTTCTTTGTCCAGTGGTTTCCGATGTTTCTGCTCGGCGGGCTGTTCGGCAAGCTCATGGATGACAGCGGGTCGATCAGCTCGATCGCACGTTTTTTGACTGAGCGGTTGGGAACCCGCAACACGATGCTCGCAGTCGTGCTTGCCTCAGCCCTCGTCACCTATGGCGGCGTGAGCGTCTTCGTTGCCTTTTTCGTGCTGGTGCCGATGGCCAACACGATGTTCAAGTCTGCCAACCTTCCGCGGCGGTTATTGCCAGCCACCATAGGTCTCGGCGCATTTACGTTCACGATGTCTGCGCTTCCGGGTTCACCGTCGGTCAATAACGCTATTCCGATGCCGTATTTTGGCACAACAACATTTGCGGCTCCCGGCATCGGCATCATTGCGTCGTTGATTACCCTGGCGTTTGGATTGTGGTGGCTCCGACGTGCCGAAGCGGCCGCGCGTCGTGCGGGCGAGGGTTATGGCGGCGATTCGGACACCGCTCCCGTCATTGACGAACGGACTCGCGAGCTTGCGACGGCGGTAGGCGAATTCGATCCTGCCGAGATAAACCATGGCAAACACGCCAGCAGCGAGCCAACCTTCGTTTTGGCAATACTGCCGTTGCTTGTCGTCATCGTCGTAAATTTCCTGATGTCGTTGATCGTGTTTCCTCGCTTCGGCTCTTATTTTGCATTTCTGGAAACGGAGGCGTGGGGGGAAACCTCGATTGGAGCGGTGGCGGGTCTGTGGTCGCTGCTCCTGGCGCTTGCGGCTGGAACCCTGGCGATCGTCATTGTCAACTTCAGTCGTTTGCCCTCTTTGCGCGAAAGCCTGGATGCCGGAGCCAACTCGGCCGCTTTGCCGATTCTGACGATTTCCAGTCTTGTCGGGTTCGGAGCCGTCGTTGCTGCCCTGCCGGCGTTTTCTACCGTACGCGACGCGGTACTTTCGATTCCAGGAGGGCCACTGGTCTCGCTCACTGTCTCGATGAATGTTCTCGCCGGGCTGACCGGCACGGCTTCCGGCGGCATGGCGATTGCACTCAATGCACTCGGTGACACATTTCTGCGTCTCGGTGCTGAACAAGGCGTCGATCCTGCTTTGATGCATCGCATAACCACGATAAGCGCCGGCACGCTCGACGCTCTTCCGCACAATGGTACGGTCCTGATGTTGCTTCAAATCAGCAAATTGACTCACAAGGAAAGCTACATGGACATGGTGATGACTGTGATTGTAAGCGTGATTATCTCGCTTATAGCGGTCATCGCACTAGGTTCGATTTTTGGGTCGTTTTAATTAATCGCGATGAAAAATTCGCTGGTGTTCGCCTTCGAAAGTTACAAGAGAAGCAAATTTACAATGAGTTGTTGCTCCGCCAAAGGGAGTACGATTGATGATGGCACCGACCGGAGAGGGGAGCGCGATCACCTAAGGCTTTGCAGCCTTTGGCTTGGTTTGTCGAACCGCGGTCGTACTCATGGTGTAGCGGTGAGTTGGTGGCATTCATTCACTCACATGGCTCGAGGCGCGGGCGTGTCCTGCGTTTAAAGGTCTCCGTTTCGCGATGCACGATCTTCCCTCCTTGTTTGATCACGATTTGGGCCGTAAAGGCCTTAGCGCCATCTTTTGCGAGTCCGTACTATTATCGTTCCCATGGATCGACATAAGGCAAAATGGGCCCGAAACGGTACGACGTGAGACGGGTCGAAAACTTATCAAGTGATTGAAAAACCAGCAAAAACGCGAAAAACGTTAAATTGGCGCTTTTGTGTCGCCCCGATGATGGACAGTGAAAGCGAGCGACAAAAAGCGTTATCCCTCTTGTTGTTAGGGCAGGGGCACTCCAGAGCTGTCGTACTGCTCGTCGTACCGCTTTGCTAAATTTCCATTGGCTCCGTTGGCATTGCCGCTCGGGGCATTTTTGTCGCCGATCCAGGCACGCGCCAGCGATCGTTCAACGCTGCCTATTCGTCTAGCATCGCGACAACTTCGATCTCGACCATCAGCTCCGGCTGCGATAGGCGCCTCACCTCTACGGTGGTACTGGTTGGATAGGACTCGCCAAAAATCACGGCTCGCGCATCCGGATGCTTGAAGAATTCGTCGATCGCGGTGACGTAGGTGGTGGTCTGTACAAGATCCTTAAATGAGGCTCCGGCCGCTTTCAGTGATATGCGCAGGTTTTCGGCAACCTGAAGAATTTGAGCCCGCATATCGCCCGCGCCGACGATCTCGCCCTTTTTATTTCGCGAAACAGTTCCCGCAACGAAAATCATCTTCTTGCCGGTCGCGACCACGACCGACGAATAGAGCGGCTTGCCACCCAATTTTCGTTGAAAGAGTTCTTCAGGTTGGATCTGTTGAATAGCCATGGCGTTATGCTTCCGGAAGGCGGTTGTCAGACGAACTCGCGTTACGCGATCAGGTGCCGCATGGTTTCGGGAGATATTGCAGTTTCAGGTATTTGGCCGACTGTCGATCTTTTGCTCGATTAGCCCATGTTCGAACATCGCGTCCATCGGCGTCTGTAGCGCTTTCTGCGACACACATCCGTTGCGGTCGCGGTAATAGTCGCCAGAAGTCAGAAAATACGTTGCCAAAACGTCTTTCGATGATTTCATAACACCGGACACGAGTTCGAGTGCCTTTTCTCGGTTCTTCGGGTCGTAATACCAATCGAGCGCGAGGACGTAGTCAGCGAGCAGCGCTTTCAATGCCTCGGGATGTGCCTTGATAAAAGGATCCGATGCGGCCATGAACGCGACTTCGTTCGGCCCCAGCGTGTCGGCGCCAGTAAACAGCGCTCGGAGATCGCCCTTGGCAAATTCCAGCGGCAGGAAGGGAATGACCAGAATTCCGCAGTCAATTCGATGATCGCGCAAAGCCGGAGCGATGTTCGGGAATGTGATTTCGACGATCTCAAGATCTCGCTTTGGGTCAAGTTTGGCTCGCTTGAGGGCAACGCGGAGCACAATGTCAACAGCAGAGCCGAACGCGTTGATGGCGACCTTTTTGCCTTTCAAGTCAGCAACGGTTTTGATGGGGGAATCTTTCAACACTAGGAACGTGTTGGTCGCGAAGCCGGGGTGTCCGTCTTGATAGACGTCGGCAATAATGCCGACACCATCCGGAAGCGCGTTCTTGGAGACTGCGGTCGCAAAAGCCGGCGACGATAATGTGCCGATATCAACTTGGCCGGCCGCAAGCAATTGCGCCGCTATGGGCGAGCCACGCGTGAAGGTAATGTCGAGTGTGTAGGCCCTACCGTAATTCTTCAGGACATTTTCCTTGAGATAATCCAGCCAAACGCAGGTCGTTATTTCATTCGGCCCGATGCCGCCGCCCGTTGCCAAACGGATATTAACCGGCGCGCCCTGAGCGAATGCACCGAAAGCAGACGTTGCTAGTCCGGCCGCGACCATAGTGCCGGTACGCAATAGGTGACGGCGCGATATCGGCAGTAGTTCATTCGATTTGGTGCGGCTCATGGTGAACTCCAGGGTTTCAAGTAAAAGCGTCAACTTTGTTGGCGAAGAAAATTCGGTCAACCTTCGTGCCAATGCAGCACATGTCGACGCGCCCATATGAACGCGATGTCGAGAATATATCCGGTCGCTAGCATAATCAGAATATAGGCGAAGACCGTAGGAGTCTCGAAATAACGCTGCGCGAGCACCAGAGCGCCGCCGAGCCCACCGCCTCCGGCAATCATTTCCGCAGTAAAGGCCGTCATCAACGCGTAGGGTATGGCGATGCGCAAGCCACTCATGAGTGAAGGCAAAGACGCTGGCAACACAATGCGCCGCAACATCGATGCATTCGTCGTACCCATGGCCCGCGCAGCCCACAGTTGATTGATCGTGACATTTCGCGCGCCCTCATACGCTGACACGATAAACGGAAATACTGACGTCAGCGCGACGAGCAGAATTTTCGAGAGGTTATCAATTCCAAACCACAGGATGAAGATAGGCAGAAACGCAATTTTTGGCGATGAAAATCCGAATGACACCAATGGGTCGATCAAGAAGCGAACTGCGCGATTCCGCGCCATGACAAATCCCAGCGTGACGCCGACGACGAGCGCGAGCAGCAGTCCGCCGGCGGCACGATAGAGGCTTATTAGAAGGGGCTGAATGAGGTCCCCACTGACCGCGAGTTTCGGGATGAGCGCAATTACCGTCGACAGCCGTGGCAGAAAGATGCCGCGGATCAGACCCAATTGGGCGATGCCTTCCCATGCGATCGCAATCAAAGCCAGCGGATAGAGCGCGCCGATACCGCGCAACATTTGACGTAGTGTAAGCGCGTCGTGTTTAGCGGTTTCAATCATTGCGCTGCGCCGAATCTTGCCATCGAAGCAGATGATGAGTGAGATGAACGAGACCGCGATCGGCGCAGAAAGCGACAACCAACAATGAGAGCGTCGCGGCAAACATATAGTCATAGGCTCCGTTTTCCCCGTAGATGAACATCAGCTTGCCGATGCCATTATTGGACGCGATCATTTCCGCGGATATCCCGATTACAAAGGAAAATCCCAGCGCAATGCGTAAGCCGATCAAGATTTCCTGTTGAGCGGCCGGAAGTAATACCCGCCAGATCAGTCGTCGTTCGGTGGTTCCCATTGCCCGTGCACTCCACAGCAATACGCGCGGCACGCCGTGAACGCCGTGATAGGTGTAAACTATCAGGGGCAGCAACGCAGCTAGCACCACTACGGCGATATTGGTGGCACCGCCGATGCCGAACCACAGCATCAGCAGGGGTACCAAGGCGGTTTTTGGTAATGAATAAGTCGCCTTGATGAGCGGGCTGAAGAATCCGTCGACACGCAACGACATCGCCATCGCGGCGCCAAGCGGGATGCCGATCACCGCGCCCAGCGTAAGTCCGATCAAACAGGTCAAAACCGTTGTCCCGAGATTGGCGAAGATCTCATGTGCACCGAACAGCCGAATGAGCGCGGTGCCCACTGCGATTGCAGATGGCAGAAAATCAGAATTGACTAAATGTAAAGCGGACACGCTCTGCCATAGTGCAATGAACAGGACAAACGGTATTGCTCGTGACAAATGCCGCAAAGCGCGCAGACCGATCGTGTGTGCCGTCACGGCGCAATCTCCGGCGAGTGGGTAACCTGTCGGCGTACAGAAACCCAAACGGCATTGTGAATCGCTGTGTAGGCGTCGGATAGCACCACATTTTCGCGCTCTCCGCTGCGATCGAGATCAATAGAAAATTCCTCAACAATCCGTCCGGGCCTTTGCGACATTACGCAGACGCGGTTTGATAGATAGACTGCCTCCCCGACGTCATGCGTGACCATGACAATCGTTTTTCCAGTCGTGCGCCAAAGACGTCGGAGTTCGTCCTGCATCGTTTCGCGGGTTAAGGAATCTAGGGCACCAAAGGGTTCGTCCAACAATAAGATCGACGGTTCATAGGCAAAGGTTCGCGCCAGTGCGACCCGTTGCTTCATCCCGCCTGATAGTTCGCGCGGATATCGCCGTTCGAACCCTTTCAGGCCAATGAGCGAGACATAGTGTTCGACGGCTTTTTCCCGTTCGGCAGCAGGTAAGCCGGCCATTTCGAGGCCGTAGGCAATGTTGTCGAAGACCGTCAGCCAGGGAAATAAGGCGTATTCCTGAAAGACGATCCCGCGATCGATGCCAGGCGCGGTAATCGGCTGACCGTCGGCCAATAATCGTCCGGATGATGGGGAAATGAAACCGCCCAGCATATAAAGGAGCGTGCTTTTGCCGCAGCCGGACGGCCCAACGATTGAGACGAATTCACCTTCATCAACTGACAGTTTGATGTTGTTAAGGGCCTGGATCCGGCTTTTCTCCGTGCCAAATTCCTTAGAGACGTCATCAACAACAATTTTTGGTTGTTTGATCATGCGTGGGTGCCGGATGAAGTCCGATTTTGTCCAGTGAACTGCATGGAGTACACTATTATTTCCAAACTATCCCACCAGAGGTCGAAGGCCGTGCGACACCGTTTCATCAACCACACGGCGTTATTTGCAGGCACCGGTGTATTGGCGAACCCCACGACGAGAATAAAAGCCCGCGGATCGTGATTTTGCGGACGTCGCCAATTCCAACAAACCGCAACGTCGCTTTACCCGACCGGGCGATCATTGGTAGGCTTTTGAATTCAAGGGCGATCGTTCCGGGAGGATATGAAATGATCACGACAGTTCGCACCCTTTTTGTGAGCGTTGCGGCGATCGGTCTCTTGGCGGTTGGCCAAGCGGCACAGGCGCAAGACAAAACGATCAAAATCGGCGCGCTATTTCCCATGTCGGGGCCAGGCTCCTATTTTGGCGCGCAGGACAAACAAGGCGTCGAGCTCGCGCTGGAGCAGCTCAACAAGACGGGCGTCAACGGTTACAAATTTTCAGTACAGTACGAAGATTTAAGTTGCGGGCCGCTCCCCGCGACGCAGGCAGCCAAACGCTTGATTGAGCAGTTCAAGCCCGACGTGATCATCGGCGAAGAATGTTCGGATGCGACGCTTGCCGTCATGCCGATCGTCGAGCAGGCGAAGATCCCCTTGGTCAATGCTGGTTCTTCGTCCATTAAAGTCACCGAGCCTGGCAACCCTTGGACTTTCCGCATCATGCCGAACGAGGTAATGCAAGGCGTTAACCTCGCGGACAATGCCTTTAAGCGGATGAATGCGCGCACCGCGGTGCTGCTGTTCGAAAACACTAATGCCGGTATCGGCAATGCCCAGGTTTTCAAGGAGAACTTCACCAAGCAGGGCGGCCAAGTCTTGGCGGAGATAGGCTTCGGCCGTGACATCAATGATTTCACCTCGATTGCGACGCGCGTCGCAGGCCTAGGCAAGATTGATGTAATTCCGACTTACACGCTGGAAGGGCAGGGGCTGAAGATTACACAGGCGCTCGCACAAGCTGGGGTTACCAAGGGTGGCGGCGGTGCTGCTGTTCAGATCGGCACGATTTGGCTGCCGTTCGGCTTCGAGCAGAAGGCCGGAAAAGCCGCCTTGGGATATATACGCATCGTGCAGTTCGATCCGACCGAAACCCGTGATACCGTGAAAAACTTCAACGCAGCGTTCAAGGCAAAATATAACGCGGACGCGACCCACCTGAATGCTCACGCATATGATCAGATCATGCTGATCGCGGACGTCGTTAAGCGAGGCGGTAAGGATCCACAATCGATCCGTGACGGCCTCGCTGCAACCAAAAGCTATTCTGGCGTTACCGGCAGCGTAGAATTCGACAAGACCAACCAGAATACCAAGATGGACACCGTCCATTACATGGAAACCAAGCCCGACATGTCATGGACAAGCCTGAAGTGGAACTGACACTACGATGACTATAACGATCGTCCTCCAACAGGCGATCAACGGTGTCGTTCTCGGAAGTCTTTATGTTCTGGTGGCGTTAGGCCTGACGCTGATTTACGGCGTGCTCGTACAAATTAATTTCGCGCACGCCGACTTCGTCACACTCGGTGCCTTCGCTGCCTATTTCGTTATGCACCTAGTCGGCGCCGGCTACATCGTTAGCATCGGCGTTGCATTTCTAGTCGGTGCTGCGCTCGGCTGGCTTATCAACGCGGCGATTTTCACGCCCTTGCGCCGCAAGGGCAACGAACTGCTACCGCTGATTGCCACGATCGGCGTTTCGGTCATGATGCAAAACCTGATGCTCGCGTGGTTCGGACCGATCCCCTACGCTTTTGAGACGCCATACAGCAGCGAGGTTATTCGCTTCGCCGGAATCTACCTATCTTGGCAAAACATCATCATCATTGCGGTTTCGTCCATAACCATCGCGCTGCTATATGCGTTTATGAAATTCACATTTCTTGGCAAGGCACTCCGCGCGGTGTCGCAAGATCGCGAGACTGCCGGACTGATGGGTATTAATCCAAATCAACTCATCATGCTGACATTCGTAATCGCGTCTGCGCTTGCCGGCATGGCGGGCGCAATGCTCGCGCCGGTGCTCGTCCTCACCCCGTTTGCGGGAACCTCGGTGATCGTCAAGGCCTTTGCCATCGTCATCATCGGCGGTTTCGGCAATGTAGAAGGGACGATACTCGCGGGGCTAATCGTCGGCCTGATCGAAAGCTACACGACCCAGTTTCTGGATCCGGGTCTGATAGATATCGTCGTTTTCGCTCTTCTTCTGGTGATGTTGGCGATCAGGCCGACCGGCCTGATCTCGGAAAGACGCGAAGAGAATGTCTGACCCCGCGATCTCGCACGACCTGGCGGCTCGGCGCGCCGCGCTGCTGATTCGGCGAGTGGGCTTTTTACTTGCGGCGATCGCTATCATCGCGCTGCCGCTAATTTTCAATGACACGTATTGGCGCACGAATTTGACACTCTGCGCGATAAATGTGCTGCTCGCGCTCGGCCTTGATTTCATCCTCGGTTATACTGGACAACTCAATCTCGGCCACTCTGCCTTCTATGGCCTGGGGGCCTACGTCTCTACGTTGCTGATCGTTAAGCTCGGCGTTCCGTTTTGGGGCGCGTTCGTCGCCGGAGTCGGGTTCTCAGGTCTGGCAGGTATGTTTCTTTCATTGTTCGCGGTGCGTCTGCGTGGCCACTACCTTGCAATCGCTTCGCTCGGTTTTGCCGTCATCATCTATCAGATCTTGCTCAACTGGATCAGCCTCACGCAGGGCCCGCTCGGTATTTACGGAATTTCACCACCACCGCCGCTTACTATCGCCGGAATACGGCTTGCGGACTTTCGCAACTTGACTGCGTTCTTCTATTTGGTGTCTGGGTTTGCGCTTCTCGTCTATCTGCTGCTCAGTCAGTTGGTGCGTTCTCCGGTAGGAGAAGCGCTGACTGCCATCCGCGAGGACGAAGTCTCCGCCGCATCGCTCGGCATTAACGGTGCGGTCTGGAAGGTATTTGCCTTCGGAGTCGGCGCTGCGGTGGCCGGTGCGGCAGGCTGCTTTTATGCGAGTTTCGTCGGCACATTGGTGCCGGACGCCTTTTTTGTCACCGAGGCCTTCAATATCCTGGCCATGGTGATCGTTGGCGGAATGGGCACTTTGATCGGCCCGGTATTCGGCGCGATTTTATTGACGTTATTGCCAGAGGTGCTGCGCGGGATCGGCGACTTGCGCCTTGTCGTCTATGGCGCCGCGCTCACATTTGTCGTGCTTTTCATGCCCGGCGGCCTCGTTCAGGCAGCCCATATCTTGCAGGAAAAGCTCAGGTTTGCAGGGCGGCGTCATGATTGTAGCCGCAGTAATTGAAACTCGTGATTTAGCCGCAGAGGTGCCGCTTTTGCGCGCGCGGGGTCTGCATAAAAGTTTCGGCGGCGTGCGCGCCGTTTCCGATATTTCACTCGACGTCGCAAAGGGCTCCATCTTTGCGATCATTGGCCCCAATGGCGCCGGCAAATCCACGCTACTCAACCTGATAAGCGGCATCTATCAACCCGATTCTGGATCACTCACGTTTGATGGCCACGACCTCTCCGGCATGCGTTCGCATCGGCGAGTGCGGCTCGGTCTCGCGCGCACGTTCCAAAAGATACGTTTGTTCAAGCAACTCAGCGTCCTGGACAACGTGCTTGCCGGATTTCATGTCCATCACAAAATTCCTACCTGGCAATACGTCGTGCACGGCTCGGCTTTTACACAAGATCAGGAACAGTTCCACGAAGAAGCGCTACGCTTGCTTGAGTTCTTCGGTCTGAGTTCTCGTCTGCGTGTGCTTGCGGGGGTGTTGTCTTATGGTGAGCAGCGCATGCTCGAAATCGCGCGCGCGCTTGCGACTAGGCCACAACTTTTGCTGATCGACGAGCCGGCGGCGGGTTTAAATGCCGCAGAAGTTGATGTTTTACTCGGCCGCATCCGCATTCTGCGCAGCCGTGGCATCACCGTCATTGTTGTTGAGCACAATATGGATCTCGTGATGAACGTCGCCGACCGCATCATGGTGATGGAATATGGCCGGTATTTGTTTCAGGGCGCGCCGGCCGAAGTGCAGAAAAATCCCACCGTGATCGCAGCCTATCTCGGCGGAGAATTATCGTGAGCACACTGTTATCTGCCGAAAAGCTCGAGCTCGCTTACGGGCAGGTTGCAGTTTGCCGCAACATTTCGTTATCAATCGAAAAGGGAGAAATCGTTGCGTTGATTGGCGCGAACGGAGCAGGAAAATCTACTGTGTTGCGTGCAATCGCGGGCTTGCTGCCACCGCGGCGCGGCTCGATCGTGTTTTGCGGGCGTGACGTGACGACAATGCCTTCGCACGAGCGCAGTCTGCTCGGCATCGCGCTCGTTCCGGAGGGCCGTCACGTTTTCCCATTTCTCACGGTCCGAGAAAATCTGGAGCTTGGCGGCTTCAAGAACCGCAGTGACGGTATAAAAATTCGTCGAATGATCGGCGAGGTATTCGCCATGTTCCCCCGGCTATCTGAGCGGACCACGCAGGACGCTGGAACGTTGAGCGGCGGGGAGCAGCAAATGCTGGTGCTCGGTCGTGCTATGATGTCAGAGCCACAACTGCTTTGTCTCGACGAGCCATCGCTCGGTCTCGCACCGATGGTCGTGCAGGATATATTTCGCACCATTCGCGCGATCAATGCGGCCGGCACCAGCGTACTCCTGGTCGAGCAGAACGCCCGCTATGCGCTGGAAACGGCGAGCCGCGGCTATGTACTGCAAACCGGATCGGTGATCGCAAGTGGGACTTGCGCTGATCTCAAACAAAATCCGCGCGTTCAAGAAGCCTATCTCGGCCGTACCGCGACGATTGCCGTTTCCTAGGAGTAATGAATGAAAGCAAGCGACAAATATTCACTGACAGGAAAGTCGGCAATTGTTACCGCGCAACCTGATACTTGTTCAACGCCCGAGAATGCTGCTCGCCATGGCGCGTGGGTCGCGCCTCGGCCACGCGCCGGCGTCTGCTGCCTGGAACAGATCGGATAAATGCATGTTAAACAGCGCCGGCTCCTCCAGATTGATGTTGTGACCGGAATTCGCCATCACCACTAACCCAGCGGTTGGAATGTTCTTCTTCATCAAAATGCCCGGCTCAAGACAGGGCCAATCTTCATCACCGGTCATGATCAGCGTCGGCACCGTCATGGATTTCATCTGATCAACCAGATCGAATAACGACGGGCGGCGTTTCTGCACGCCGCGCATTGTCAAAGCCGCGCCTTCGGTCGAATGGTCGGCAAGTTGGTTTGCGAATTCCCGCCAACCGCGGGGATCTTTGTTCTGGTGCTGCACGCGCGTCGGGCCAAGCGCGTAGCCCTCCGCTGCTTTTTTCATCGTTAACTCTTCGAACCGTTTCGCAGAGGCCTCCGCCTCCTCGGAAAATTTAGCGCGTTCACCGGGCGCTGCTCCGTAACCGCAGCCCGCGACTACGATTGAACGACAGCGCTCCGGGTAGCTGAAACCGAAATGAAGTGCTGCAAATCCGCCCATCGACAAGCCGACGATATGCGCCTTGTCGATCTTGAGTCCGTCGAGCACCGAACAGATGTCGTCTCGCGCACGACCCTGCGAATAGCGCTCGCCGTCCTTTGGGACATCGGAGGGTGGATAGCCGCGCGCATTGTAGGCCACGCACCGGTAATACTTGGAAAAATGACGAACTTGCTGCTCATAAGAGCGGTAGTCGCCGGCGAATTCATGAATGAAAACGATCGGAATGCCTTTACCGGTTTCTTCGTAATAGAGCTTGATTCCATCGTCTGTTGTGAGATGTGGCATGAATTCCTCTTTTAGAATGCTTGGGCGCGCGCAGACAGGCCGGCATCGATGGTGACAACGGAGCCGCTGGTATAAGCCGACCGTTCGGAGGCAATAAATGCGATAGCGGCGCCGATTTCTTCTGCACTGGCCCCGCGGCCGAACGGCAACGGTTTGAACAAGTCTTTCCAATTGTCGGCGCTGCCAGTGCGATCGAGCGCTTTCTTTTTCATGAGTCCCACCAGCCGCTCGGTCGCCACCGGCCCAGGGCTGATCGCGACAACGCGGATGCCATCCTTAGCACTGACGCTGCCTAGCGACTGCGTTAAAGCGGTGAGAGCTGCGTTTCCTGCAACACCACAGATATATTCCGGGTCATGAGTATCGGCCGCATTGCCGACGACATTGACGATAACGCCGTGCTTGCGTTTCTGCATCAGCGCGTAAAAGGCGCGACACATATTAATGTAGCCAAACACTTTGAGATCCCAGGCTTTGCGCCAAGTTATCTCATCGACATTGATCAGCGTACCGCCGGGAATGGCGCCAGCATTGTTGACTAGGATGTCAATGTCCGGATAATCGCGCGCAAGCATTTCGACATTGGCGCTGTCGGACAGATCAGCGACTACGGTATCAACCCGTACGTTTGTCTTTTGCACAATCGCTGACTTTGCCTCGGCAAGCGCGTCGGAGCTGCGCGACACGATGATGACATTGCAGCCCTCGTTGGCGAAAGTCTCGGCGGCAGCGCGGCCGATCCCTTTGGAGCCGCCAGTGATCAAAGCGGTCTTGCCGGCAAGTTTTAGGTCCATCGGTGACACCCCTACCAAAGAATACTAGTGCAACTATGACCGCCGGACTGACGCTCGGCAACCTGGCTCGTCAGAACGCAACTTCGATTAGGTAGCGAGCTCGCTAAACAATTTTGTGGGCGTGAAAATTAAAGATTCCACGCACGCGAGTAGAGTAAGGTCCAGCACTCCGGAGCATCGTCAGACAGAAGGTCGCGGAGCGCTCATTGCACCGGGGCCTCGTTCGACACAGTCACCAGATCGCACACCGCGGCGGGAATACGCGCGTGCCAATCGCTTCGCCTTTGCACCGCCTCGGCTAGAGCGATCAATGCATGATCGGACTGCGGTTTGCCGACAATTTGAATGCCGACCGGCATGACGCGGTCGTCGAATCCGACCGGAATAGCAACCGCGGGAAAGCCGAGCATATTAACAAAACGCGTCCAGCGACTAAGCTGATACAGCGTTTTGGCATTGAAAAACGGCGAGCGCGGATCGCATTCGGGGGCTGGCGGGGTGCGGACCGAAAGCACTGGTAGGACGACCGCCTCATTGTTCTGAAAGATTTGATCGATGAAGTCCACGGCCAGTTGACCGCGCGCCGAGACACTGGCCGCAAGCGTTGCGTCGTCGATGGTGAGCCCCTTCGCCAACCGTTTCGCTAAGACCGGATCGAGTGATTCACCTGCCATCAGCGTCTGATGCGTGCGGGCCGCCTCCGCTTGCATGATTGTAAAGACGTGCGGGTCAATTGCTTCGATGGCTGCGATAGCGTCACAATGGCCAATCTCGACCCCACAATCGGCGATCGCCTCGATGCCGTTGCGACACGCTGTGGCAATCGGCGCCTCGGCTAGACTAAGGACGTCGCTGACGACGGCGACCTTAGTAATCGGCTCAATGGGACCCGATTGAAACAGCACCTCTGCGGCGGCACTCATTTCCGATGCGCTTCGGGCCAAAATACCAATAGTATCGAGCGTCGGCGCGAGTGGCATCGTGCCAAACCTCGGTACAGCTCCGTAGCTCGGCTTCCATGCGCTAGCACCACAACAATGCGCCGGAATGCGCAAAGAACCGCCGGTATCGGACCCGAGAGCGACGACCACCGAACCACTCGCGACAGCGGCCGCGGAGCCAGAGGATGAACCACCGGAAATGAAGTCGAGATTCCATGGATTGCCAACGCGGCCGTGCACCGCATTGTAGCCGGACGGCTCATAAGCGAGTTCTGTCATCGCCGTATAACCGATGCGAAGGCCGCCGGCGCGATCGAGCAAATTCAGTGCAGCCGCATGTTGGCCTTCTGTCATCGGCAGCGGCCTTGCAAGGCCGCCATGTGGCATGCGCGTTGCAGACACAAAGATATCCTTTGCCGCGTATGGCATTCCGTGGAGCGTACCGGTGATGCCGGTTTTTGGCGCACTTTCGAATGCTACATATGCATTCAGCCGCGGCTCAAGTCGGCGCGCAAAATCGCTCGCGCCTGCAGAAATCCGCGCTCGCTCTACGGCATGAAGCGCCTCCCAATCATGAAAACGCAAAGCCATTATGTCATCGGCTTTCGACCGCCACACTGTTGTCGGTGTGTCCACTGTGTCTCAATCGAAATCGCAGGGCGAACTAGATTGACGTGATCTTGGAATTCGAAAACACTCGCCATACCTTAACACCAACCATTGTCCGTTAGGAGCGCCAGATGTACCGAGCTGTCGTCGGTTTGCTCGCTATGCTGCTTTCAACTGCTGCACACTCTGCCGAGTATATGGAGAAGACGCCTTTCCAGTTATCGCGCGCGTTTTCACCGGGTGTAATTACGTCCGGTGGAACGACGGTCTGGGTGGCTGGCCAAACTGCCACGCAGGATAGCCAAGGCAACAATATTGCAAACAATTTTGAAGCTCAGGTCAAACAAGTGTTTGCTCAGGTTGACGGCGTCCTGAAACGTGCAGGGGGTAGCTTAGACAATGTTGTCGCCATGACGGTTTTTATTAAGGAATCTCGGTATGGCGACAAGTTCGTAGAAATGCGCAAGGACTTCTTCAAGAACGGGAACTATCCTGGCAGCGCGCTAATCACCGTCACGAATTTCGCCAGACCCGGCATTGAGATCGAGATTCAGGCTGTCGGCGTAATAGGCGATACCTGTTCAATCGAGAATCCATGCTCGGCCGAGGGAAAAGCCAAGAAAGCTCTAAAATAAAAGGCACCCGGACCTTTTCTTGGGCGCGAAGCGCGGCGGAAACAGCCTCTTTCTAGGTACGAAGCCAATTCATTGATCGGTTTTGTGATCACTCGAACGAATTTTCCTTACCCACAAGTCTGCCCACGAAATGTGAGCAAACAGGGCGGGGGATCCCTGTGAGTATTTCGAACGCTGCCCCAAGGTCCGCTTTCAGGGGTAAAGCGGACATCACTCCCTCGTCGCTCATGTCCGCTTTTGACCCAAAGCGGACATTGGGCCTGCCGACGAATTGTATCCGTTTCTCACTTGCCGTTGGTTGCAATCTGTTATGATTTAGCTTTGCGGAAGGCGTGGCCCGAGCCTGCGGACCAGCCGTGAACGATGGAGACGACCGATGCGGCCATTCTCTATAAGCCGGGCCCTGGTGCTGGGGCTTTTTCTCGTGGCGTCAGTTTTCCTCGCATCGCCTTTGAAGATCTCTGCTGAAACTAATCGGATAGCGATACCAAAGGGTGTTACGCCTCAAATTGAGGGCAACCAAGTAACGATGCGCAACAACAACGGCAACGTGAGCGGCACTTTCTCGTGCACTTGCTCCAAATCCGGTGCTTGCTCCGTTTCCAATACTGGAACAGCCATAGTCTGCATCGATCTGGGCGGGGCCAACCATTGCACGGGCACTTGCTCAATGGGTACGGTGATAAGCGCTCGTGCAGCAGGAGCAGCGACCAAAAATAAAAGTCAAAAGTGATGGGAACGGAGTGTTTGCTCGCTCCGCCCGTAACGCCTGCCCCGCTATGGCTTACCAGAAATACGAAATTTCGCTTGACCCAAAGCGGACATAGCTTGACGTTGCATTAGGTGCGATCTTGCCCGGTTGACTGTCTCGGCCGTGGTTCGCTTGCACTCGCGGTAAGCGTCTGCAAGTGCCTTTTTGCCAGTGTGAATGTTCGGGCCGTCGATGTCACCGACGCGACGTTTGCTAGCGCGGAAGGCATACCCAACTCGACTTTCTTTATTCCGTGCATATAGAAATTACTGTTTAGGAGGAGGATCTTCATGTTGAGGACACTTGTGGCCACAGGAATTGCGGCTTTCGCTTTTGTTTTCATGCTGTCGATGGGCGCGCACGGAGTAGCGGCGGAAAATTCAGTAAAAATCCCTTCAGGTGCTAAAGCCGAAATTCGCGGAAATTCAGCCATAATAAATAATGGCGGTGGAGGCGGAAGTGGATTCGCGCCGACTTTTAATTGCGGTTGCTCGGGAGGAGCGGGCTCCTGCTCAATTAGTATAAGCGGCAATGAAGTATATTGCGGTCAAGGACCCGGAGGGTGCAGAGGTCATTGTGAGCTTACCGTTTCAAAAACAGGCGCTAAAGGCATGTCGCAATAGCACTCTAAAAACACTTCAAAAACACTAGACGATCGCGCCATCCGTTCGACAGCCGATTAGGTCTTGTGGGTCACGCGACGTTCGGGATCATGGCCCGCTCGCGGAGCAGAGATTCCTACTTCGGATGAAGAGCAGGGTTGTCTACTCCTCCCCGATTGGGATCGGCGCCTCCTCCGGGGGTCGTGCCAGTCCGCGGAACCGTTACACAGTGATGGTAGCGACACGCTCTTGTCTTGGACTGGCTGCCCCCAGCGCCTGAGGGCGTGGCGGAAGTGCCGGATGTCTTCACCTGACCTGGGCTTGCTGTCTTTGCGATGACGTGGCCAACGCTTGACAACAAAACCGCCGATATAGTCAGGAGCGACACCGCCTTTAACATTGCTGGCATAGCCGTTTCCTTTTCCGTTTCCAATTAATCACAGTAAAGCGTGATGCCGGTCGCACCGTCATTTTCTTCACCGCAAGTAAGCGGTCTCCCTTCCTGTGCCTAGTTAATGTGCAGGCCGTCCGTTGGTTGCGCTTAGCGCAGGAAGTGAAGCGCCACACCGATAGCGAATGTGAGGAGCGCGACTGCTACTACGATTACGTAGTCAAGATTTAAGGGCTTCACGGTGTGCCTCCCACCGTGCCGTCCCCGGTCACACTTGTAGCGATTGCGAGCGGTGATGCAATGGCCCACAAGAGAGACACAAATGCCTATTGTGCGGGCCGGGGCTGTGAGGATGGCGCGCGGGGCTGAACTGAAGAATACTTTTACGACGGCGTTATGACCGTTTGCAGCGAAAGTTTTCACTCACCATTTTTTCTTCAGTAGCTTCACGAATGCTTCGGGCGCAGGACCGGACCCCACGTCATCCGAACTTTTCAGAAGCCCAAGAAACTCGCCATCGGCTGAGTAGAGATTTCCCTCAATCATAAAGGCCACAACTTCGTTGGTAGTGACATCCCGAACCTTGCCGCTTGCGTCAGCGTAAGCGATCTGATGGCCGGTGTTCGGGTCGCGAATAATTCCGTTTGGCATCCGGCGCAAATTACCAGGGCTGCCTGCGTCGCGCTCCCCACAAATACGTGAACACAGGTATATCTGGGAGACCGCCGCTGCTAGCGCTTAAAATACATCCGCAGCAGCCCGACAACGAGCGCGGCGGTGACCAGCAACATGATTGCTGGCAGCACAACTAGCAGTGCACCCATCATTAGAACCAGCAGCGCCGCCGACATCAGGCCCACGATCAAGATCACCAAGACGAGGCCAAGCGGGACTTGCGGCGGACGCGGCTCTGCGCCGGGCGGAATGATCTCGGGCTCCAAACGCCGAGTTGGCCGTTTGTTTGTCATGGTCTCCACAAAATCCGTCACCGTAGAGCGGACAGTTAATGCGCTGCCGCTCAATGGGTGTCAAAATCATTGTAAGGCGTTTCCAACACGACCACTCAATAGATTTCTAGTAACGCCTGCCGGTTCTGGTCTGCTTCCTCCACAAACCGGTAGTCCATTGCCCGTATCCGTGCCTTTGCCGCAGTGAAGGCTTCGACGAAGGTCGGCTGCTGCATTAGCCAAGCGCGACTGCCCTCGGTCTTGTATGTTGCATTCAAATTGTTCGTCATCTCGCGCGTTAGCGAGCGGTCAGCCTCTTCCATCAGTCGATCACAATCGGGAACATCAGGGAGCTAACGGTCGACAACTCAACGCAAGACAATGGCCAATATCGACTAACGTCGAATGTCTCCAAAAATTGTTGCACCGCGGTACAAAGGCCTTTGCTTTGCACTCATTCGATTTGGGTATAGCCTTTACGCAAAATAAGAAGAGCTCAATGCCGACTTAAGGAAAAACGTCAACGTGAGGGAGGACTGTTTCGATGCGATCACTCGCTACTCGCAGAACCGTATTGAAAACCGCCGCTTTGGCTTCTGCGGCAGTCATCACCGCGCCTTACGTTCGGGGCGCCTATGCCGCCGGCTCGATTACCATGGGTTGCTGGGACCACTGGGTGCCCGGCGCCAACAACGCTCTCTCAAAAATCTGCAACGAGTGGGGCGAGAAGAACAAAGTCGAGGTCAAGATCGACTACATCACATCGCAGGGCGAGAAGGACAAGCTGACCGCGGCCGCCGAGGCGCAAGCGGGTACCGGTCACGACATTATGTCCCACCGCGACTGGAATATCCGTATTCACCAGCGCGTGCTCGAGCCGCTCGACGACATCGTCGGCGAGATGATCAAAAAGTACGGTCCCATCAGTCCGGTTGCCGAATATCTCGCAAAGAACAAAGGCAAATGGTACGGCATCCCGACCACGGTCGGCAGCCAGGTGAAGCCATGTCAGTCGCGCTTCGATCTCTTTAAGGAGCATGCCGGCATCGACCTTATGGATATGTTTCCGGCTGATGAGTCGAAATACGACAAGACCAAGACTGATAAGTGGACCTGGGACGCCTACCTCGACGCCGCGCAGAAGTTGCACAAGGCGGGCTTCCCGGTTGGCCTGCCGATGGGCCAGACGTCCGACTCGGTCGATTGGGTAGGCGCGTTCTTCAACTCGATGGGAGTCGTGTTCATCGATGAGAAGGATAATATCAAAATCAACTCCGACGAGACCCGCAAGGCGCTGGAATATCTCAAAAAGCTGATGGCGGTGAACCCGCCCGAGGTCTATGCGTGGGATGATGCCGGCAACAACCGCTGGATGATCTCGGGCAAAGGCTCGAGTATCATGAACCCGCCGTCCTCCTGGGCAGTCGCCAAGCGCGACAACCCGTCCGTCGCTGAGAAGATCTGGCACCACCCGATGCCGAAGGGCCCGAAGGGTCGTTTCGTCGGGCAGCTTCCGCAGTTTTATGGAGTGTGGTCGTTCTCGCCGAATAAGTCGGCGGCCAAGGACCTCCTCCTGCACATCTCGCAGAAGGAGCAGGTGGCGCAGCTCGTCGAAGCTTCGTTCGGCTATGACCTGCCGTCCTTCAAGAGCATGTACGACCTGCCCACCTGGAAGACGGTCGGCCCGCCGGTCGGCGTGTCCTATAGCTATCCGCCGCGTGGCGACGAACAGACTTCGATGTTCGGCGCTCCTGCGCGCGCGGAGGTTGGTGCGCAGATGTACAACCAGGCAATTAATACGGTCATGGTGGCCAAGGTCACGCAAGGTAACGAGAAGATCGACGACGCTATCAAGTGGGCCGAGAAAGAACTCGAAGGCACGCTACGCGCCTGAGTGCAATTCGCCCCAACATTTGCATGCCGGCCGCGGCGGCCGGCATGCAAGCTCTCTGAACTCATCGGTGAAGTCGCTCGCTGGGCAGGATCAATGGCCGATACAGTTCAACCGTGGATGGCGCTAAACGAGACTACTACCAAGGCGCCCGCCAAGAAGAACAGTATGCAGCGCTTCATGCGCCGCCGTTCGACTATCGCGCTGGCAATGTGCGCGCCGCTGATCCTGATTGTCGGTGGTTTAATCATCTATCCGGCGTTCTACTCGATCTATCTGTCGATGCTGAACAAGGCGCAAACTCGCTTCATCGGCCTGTCGAATTTCACCTATCTGCTGTCGCGCGACGCCTTCTGGATGGTGGTCTGGCAATCGGCGATCTTCGCGCTGTCGGCGGTGTTCTTTAAGGCACTCATCGGGCTGATTACTGCGCATCTCATCAACAACCTTCCGGTCAAAGGCCAGCGCAAATGGCGCGGCATGCTGCTGGTGCCGTGGGTGATCCCGCTCGCGTTGTCGTCGCTCGGCTGGTGGTGGCTGTTTGATCCGACCCACTCCGCATTCAACTATCTCTTGCAGGCGATGGGTTTCGAGGAAATCCCGTGGCTGAGCAGCCCATACTGGGCTCGTTTCTCGGTAATCCTGGTTAATGTCTGGTACGGCGCGCCGTTCTTCCTAATCATGTATCTTGCGGCGCTCAAATCGGTGCCCGAGCAGCTTTACGAAGCCGCTTCTATCGATGGCGCCAGTGCCTGGCAGAAATTCGTCCACATCACGCTGCCGATGATGCGCAACATCATGGCCATCACGGTTTTGTTTTCGCTGATCATAACCTTCGCCAATTTCGACATCGTGCAAATCATGACCGCCGGCGGTCCGCGCAACATGACGCACGTGTTTGCGACTTATTCATTCCTGCTCGGCATCCGCTCCGGCGATCTGCCGCTAGGCTCGGCGACCTCGCTCTTCATGTTTCCGATTCTGGCGATTGCCGCCGTCTTCATTCTGCGTGGCGTGCGCAAGCGCGGGAGAGAAATAGGATGAGCGCAACTGCGATCGCAACGCAACCCCGCACCCGCGTTGGGCTCCGCGCTAGCCTGAAGCGTAACCGACGGTGGGCCCTGGTCACCTCATATTTTTTCCTGATTATTTTCGCGATCTTCTTTCTGCTGCCGCCCTATTACATGGTGGTAACTTCGCTCAAGAGCGATGCCGAGGTCGCCCACATGGCAACCAATCCGTGGATCATCGCCAACGGAATCACGCTCGATCAGTTCAGAATTCTGCTCACCGAAACCGATTTCCTAGTCTTCTTCAAGAATACCGTGATCGTAACGGCGTGTACTGTGGTCATCACCATGGTCGTAAGCATACTCGCGGCTTTTTCGCTCGGCCGCATGAAGTTTTGGGGCTCGGGCATCCTGGCGACCGGAATCTTCCTTACATATCTGGTGCCAGACACGCTCCTGTTCATTCCGCTGTTCCAGATAGTCAAGTGGGTCGGGCTGCTCAATTCCTATTGGGGCATGGTTTTGGTGTATCCGACGCTGACCGTGCCGTTCTGCACCTGGATCATGATCGGTTACTTCCAGTCCATTCCGAAGGAACTCGACGAGGCCGCCTTGATCGACGGCGCCGGTCACATGCAGATGCTGTTCAAGATTTTCATTCCGGTGGCACTGCCGGGCATCATTGCTGCTACCATCTTCGCCTTCACGGTGTCGTGGGCGGCCTTCGTCTATCCGATGACGTTCCTTTATTCGGCGGATCAACAGGTACTGACCGTCGGCACCGTTACGAGCCTCATTAAGGCCGACGTCTATAAATGGGGAATGTTGATGGCAGGCGCGCTGGTCGCGGCCGCGCCGCCCTTGGTCATCTATGCGTTTCTCATGGACTACTACATCGCCGGTCTGACAGCCGGCGCAACGAAAGGTTAGAGCGGCCATGGCGGAAGTTGCGTTGCGTAATGTCTTCAAGAGTTACGACGATGTAGTAGCGGTCAGCAATATCAGCCTCGATATTCCTAATCATGAGTTTGTCGTCCTGGTCGGCCCCTCTGGCTGTGGCAAGAGCACAACCTTGCGCATGATTGCTGGGCTTGAAGAAATCAGCAGTGGCGAGATTTCAATCGGCGGTGAGGTGGTCAATGATTTGCCGCCAAAAGATCGGGATATCGCCATGGTGTTCCAGAATTATGCGCTCTATCCGCACATGACTGTTGCCGAGAACATGTCATTTGGCCTCAAACTGCGTAAATTTCCGAGGGCAGAGATCAAGCAGCGCGTCGATAACGCCGCACGAATCCTCGATATAACCGAATTACTTGCCCGCCGTCCCAAGCAACTCTCCGGCGGCCAGCGCCAGCGCGTCGCCATGGGCCGCGCCATCGTGCGCAATCCAAAGGTGTTTTTGTTCGACGAGCCGCTGTCCAATCTCGACGCCAAACTGCGGGTGCAGATGCGAACCGAGATCAAACGCGTGCATCAAAAGGTCAAGACGACGACCGTCTATGTGACCCACGACCAAGTCGAAGCGATGACGCTCGCCGACCGTGTCGTCGTCATGCACAAGGGCAAGATCGAGCAGCTCGGTACACCCAATGACCTCTATCACCATCCTAAGACCCGGTTCGTTGCCGGCTTCATCGGTTCGCCGGCGATGAATTTCATTCCAGCTAGCCTCGAGGGCAACGGCGCCGGATTACGCCTGCGCCTGTCTGACAAACTGTCGTTCGCGGTACCCGAAGCGCGCGCCGCTCGCTACAGGTCATATGTAGGCAAAGAACTGATATTCGGCTTGCGCCCAGAGCACATCACCGAGACACGTGGCAAGGAGAACGGCACCGGTCAGGAGTTTTCGATTACGTCGGATGTCGTCGAGCCGATGGGCATGGAGACGATGGTGTATTTTAAGGTCGATGGCACCGAAGTCTGCGGCCGCGTCGAGCCCACCGCCGCAAAAGGCTCAGGTGAGACAATGCAGTTGCGCGCGAAATCTCGATCATATGCATCTCATTGATCCCGCCACCAACTTGGTACTTTGAAGGACAGATGGCGCCGCCAAGGCACCCGGGCTTGAAGTGCCACCATCAAGTTTTGATGATGGCACCGACCGGAGAGGGAAGCGCGATCACCTAAGGCTTTGCGAAGCCTTTGGCTTGGTTTGTCGAACCGCGGTCGTACTCATGGTGTAGCGGTGAGTTGGTGGCATTCATTCACTCACATGGCTCGAGGCGCGGGCGTGTCCTGCGTTTAAAGGTCTCCGTTTCGCGATGCACGATCTTCCCTCCTTGTTTGATCACGATTTGGGCCGTAAAGGCCTTAGCGCCATCTTTTGCGAGTCCGTACTATTATCGTTCCCATGGATCGACATAAGGCAAAATGGGCCCGAAACGGTACGACGTGAGACGGGTCGAAAACTTATCAAGTGATTGAAAAACCAGCAAAAACGCGAAAAACGTTGAATCGGCGCTTTTGTGTCGCCCCGATGATGGAATGGACGGATCGGCATTGCCGGTTCTTCCATCGGCTGCTGACGCGCCGGGCGCTGATCTATACAGAGATGCTCACTACGGGCGCGGTGCTGCATGGCAATCGGCAGCGGCTGCTCGGTTTTGACCCGTTTGAACATCCCGTAGCGCTGCAGCTTGGTGGTTGCGATCCGAACGCCCTCGCGCAATCGGCGCGTATCGGGGAAGACTTCGGCTATGACGAGATCAATCTCAATGTCGGCTGTCCGTCTGATCGCGTGCAAGAGGGCCGCTTCGGCGCCTGTCTGATGGCCGAGCCAACGCTGGTTGGCGAGTGCATTGTGGCCATGAAGGATGCTGTGAAGGTTCCGGTAACGGTGAAATGCCGAATAGGTATTGATGATCAAAATCCGGATAAATCGCTGTTTACTTTCACTGACACAACCAAACGAGCTGGTGTCGATGCTCTGATCGTCCACGCGCGCAAGGCCTGGCTGAAGGGACTGTCGCCGCGTGCAAATCGCGAAGTGCCGCCACTCGATTACGGGCTCGTACGACGACTAAAGTCAGCCCATCCTGACCTTGAGATCGTGCTCAACGGCGGCATTGTCTCGCTGGAGCAAGCGCAGGCCGAGCTCGGGATCATCGATGGTGTGATGATGGGCCGAGCGGCCTATCAGGAGCCTTGGCGGTTGCTCGGTGTCGACCCGCTTTTCTATGCTGCGCCAGCGCCGTTTGAATCCGCCAAAGACGCCGCGCTGGCGCTTGTTCCGTATATAAATCGCGAGTTGGCCAACGGTGCACGCCTCCATTCGATCACCCGCCACGTCTTGGGACTTTTCCGCGCGGTCCCGGGTGCGCGCGCCTTTCGCCGGCATCTCGCAACCGAAGGCGTCAAGCGAGATGCTAATGCCGCCGTCTTAGCTGATGCGCTGGCGCTGGTGCTAGACAGCCGTTCTGATTTAGCGCACATCGCGGCGTAAGTTACACACCTTCCTGCCGCGCTTTATTTCCGGTGACGCATGCTGCTGGGATATCCGATCAGCGAGATCGCCTTGCTCGCACTCTGGATTGCATGTGCCGGCGTTCTGGTCGGCATTCTTGCGGGCCTTTTTGGCATCGGCGGCGGCGCGATCATCGTTCCAGTATTGTACGAAGTTTTTCGCGTCCTTGACGTGCCTGAAGACGTCCGTATTCAGACGTGTATCGGCACCTCGCTTGCCATCATCGTGCCGACGACCGTGCGCTCCTACATTGGACATAAAAAGAAGGGCGCTGTGCTTCCGGACGTCGTGCGCATTTGGGCCTTCCCCGCGATCGTTGGTGTTGCAATCGGATCAGCGACGGCCTCGTTCGCCCCTGCCTCCGTTTTCAAGACTGCATTCCTGGTTTTCGTAACTTTCATCGCTGTGCGCATGCTGTATGGCGGCGAGCGTTGGAAGCTCGGCAATGAACTGCCCGGCCGCGGCCTGCTTGCGTTTTACGGCTTTATCACCGGATTGTTTTCATCTCTGGTTGGGGTCAGCGGGGGCGCAATATCGAACGCGGTCCTCACCCTTTACGGAAGGCCGATGCATCAGGCAGTTGGCACTTCAGCCGGAATCGGGGTTCCGATTACAATTGCCGGTGCGATTGGCTACATGCTGGCCGGCTGGCAGCACATGGCCCGGTTACCGCCACTGTCGATCGGCTTTGTTTCGCTAATCGGCTTCGTCCTGATGGCACCCGTATCGAGCTTCACGACGACTTATGGCGTGCGGCTGGCGCATTGGCTGCCAAGACGAAAATTGGAAATTGCCTTCGGCCTGTTCCTCGTTCTCGTGGCGCTGCGTTTTGCCTTCAGCATGATTTAGCTGCAGCCGTTTATGGCGTTCCGCGGAGACGCAGCCTGTCGCCCTGGACTTCCCAACTTTGCAGCCGGTTGAGGAAACTCATTCCGAGCAGATTGTTCTTAAGTTGACCCCGCTGGGCAACAAGCGCCGGGACAGCACGTTCGATCAATCCGCCCACGGCGAGGCGGTCGAGCGTCACGGCAGCCGCTCGGGTGCGTCCATTGGCCGTATCGATATTGACCGTGTAGTTGAGCACCTCGACGGGCAATCCCGCGGCTTTCGCCGCGTCCTGCGTCAACACGACCGAGCTTGCGCCGGTATCAAGAACCATCGGAACGCGTGTGCCGTTGACGTGCACCGCGACTGCGAAATCGCCGCCATGGCCGCGAACGATTTCGACATTACGGCCGTGCCCCGCAACGTGGCCCGGCACCAGCTCTGCGATCACACGATCGGCAACGTCGCGAAGCTCAAATCGATAGCTGTATGCCACCACGAGCAACAGGCCGATCACGGCCCAGAAAAGACCGGCCTCGATGGCTTTCGACAATCGCTCGCGAAATAACGCAAGTACCAGGCCGCCGACGAAAACCACCAGCACGATCTTGATCGCAAGCGATCCGACGTCGTGCTGCAGAAGATTGGTGATGGCATCCTGACCGCTGCTCGCGATCAAGGCCGCCAAAGATAGCGCAACACCGAACAAAAGTGACCAGATGAGGCGTCGACTCACGGCGTCAGTCCATTCCCACAGTCGCTTTCGCCGCGTTGCCGGCCGCGAGTCGGGCCGGCAATTCACTCATCACCCGGGCGCGCTCGGAAGTGTTCATCGTGGCCCAGCGTGTAATCTCATCAATGGTTCGTCCGCACCCGAGGCACACGCCCTGACGGGCGTCGAGTGTGCAAATCTTGATGCAAGGCGTCTCGATCATAGCTATCCCGGGTCGAGTTGGATGTTGCGAACCATAAGCGCCACGGACAGGAAGGCAATCGCGCGATTGTGGCAAGGCGGTCAGATCAGGTGCCCGCGCGGAATAACGGGCGGCGGCGCAAACGACGCTTTTCTTCCGGGCTCACGTCGGGCTCGGCTGTCGATGCGATCGGCGGCGTGTGCTCCGACATTGGGGCCATGGCCGCTACCACGCGCTGCGGCGGAAATGTGACGATGACTTCAGTGCCAATACGCAGCTTCGATTTCAAATTGAACGTCCCCCCGTGTAGGTCGACCAGACTTTTGGCGATCGGCAATCCCAGACCAGCGCCCTGTTCGGCTGATTTGATCGAATTTGACCCTTGGCCGAAGGAAGCAAGCACGATTGGGATTTCTTCTTCCGGGATACCGGCTCCCGTATCTTTCACACTAATGTATTGGCCGCCAGAGGCCGTCCATCCGACTTTCAGCCAAATCTCCCCGGCCGGCGGGGTGAACTTGATCGCGTTCGACAACAGGTTCAAACAAATTTGCCGAATTGCGCGTTCGTCGGCCCATAGTCGGGGCAATTCGGGTTCGAATACCTCATGGATGATAATGCCGCGATTACTCGCACGTAGCTTGAGCAAATGATGACAATCTTCGACGATGGCTACGAGCGAAACAAATTCCTCATTAAGCTCGTAACGGCCGGCCTCGATCCGCGACAGATCGAGAATCTCATTGATCAGTCCAAGAAGATGCACCCCGGAATTATGGATGTCGGAAGAATATTCTTTGTAGGCCGCCACAGAATGTTCGCCAAACACTTCTGTCTTCATTACCTCTGAAAATCCGAGAATAGCATTCAGAGGCGTGCGTAATTCATGGCTCATCTGCGCAAGAAAGCGTGACTTTGCAATGTTTGCGGCTTCCGCGCGTCGGCGTGCTTCGTCGGAAATCGCCTTTGCCTGTTCGAGCTCGCCGATCAGCGCATCCTTTTCGGCGCGCGCCTCCAGCGTCGCGAGCGTGCTGGAATAAAGACGATAAGTGAGAGCCGCGAAATAACCCTGTGCCGTTATCGCCATGATAGCGAGGAGATAGTCGCGCAGTCTGCCTTGCAGGATGAAATCAAGTGCGACCGCCGTCGTGACGGGGAACGTTGCCGCAAAAACGGCAGTCGGCAGGCTGGAGGCCAGCATGCTTGAGACGGCTACGACCAGCAGCATGACGAAAAGCATGAAGGTACCGGAGCTCTCGTCGACACCGACGGGATGCACCAGGATAAACATCCACGCCAAGCCGTAGAACAGATCGAGCGTCACAAACCGCAGCCGCCATGCACGCGCGGAAATCTCGCTGATTGGACGTTCAAGGAATTGCCGACATTTCGTGATTATGATGGCGTGGATGACGAGCACGGCGGCTGTCCACGAGCCTGCGGTAAGCGCTCCGCTCCAAATGCTGGACATGAATCCGACGGTCGCAACGAGGAGGAGAATTACGAGAGAGGCCGAAAGCCGATTTTGCGCATATTGGCGCAACAGCTCGTGATCAAAGGCCGCGCGTGTACCGCTGGAGGACGTCAGCCGGTCACGCGCCTCGCGCACATATTGTGCGGCCAGCCGCCGATTCACCGGAGATGTTTCGGGCGGCAGCGCGGTGAGATCGGGTTGTTCGCCTGGAATCGGCATTATTGGGACGCTGGCACTGACAGTACTGACAAAGAACCGGCGGCAGCGTTACGCAAATTCCTTAAGACCAAGCTTAAGAGGGACCTAAAATCCCTGGTTAACGATTACTTACACCCCTTTGACAGGGCTTTTTGCCCATGTTCGGGTGATGTTGAACGGATCTTTTGCGTTGGATGATGGAGGACCAGTTGAAACTCTATGACAGCAAAGTGGCCCCCAACCCGCGGCGTACGCGCATTTTTCTCGCAGAAAAGGGCATCACTCTGCCGACCGAGCAAGTCGATATCATGTTGATGCAGCACAAGACGCCCGAGTATACGGCGATTAATCCGCTGCAGCGAATGCCGGCTCTTGTTCTCGATGATGGCACCGTCATTACGGAGTCGATTGCGATTTGCCGATATTTCGAAATGCTGCAGCCGGATCCTCCGTTGTTTGGTGTCGGCGCCAAAGATGTAGCCGTCGTCGAAATGTGGAATCGGCGGGCCGAGATCAATTTCTTTTCCAACGTAGCAGCGGTATTTCGCCATACCCATCCCGCGATGAAAGAGCTTGAGGTGCCCCAGATCGCAGCATGGGCTGAAGCCAACAGGCCGCGTGTCACGTGGTTTTTGGAGTTGCTGGATCGCGAGCTATCTAATCGCGAGTTCGTTGCGGGCGATCGTTTCACGATCGCCGATATTACAATGCAGGTCGCAGTCGACTTCATGAAGCCGGGGAGGCTTGCGATGCCGGAGGGGGCCAACAATGTAAAGCGTTGGCACGCGGCGGTATCCGCACGGCCGAGCGCAAGCGCATGACGCCGAATAATCAAGCGACTTTTCAGAACACGACGTGCGCAAGAGCCGCGGGTTGATCAGCGATCGAGCAGGGCGATTAGACTCGATGTATCCCAGCGCTTGCCGCCCATCGCCTGAATTTCGGAATAGAATTGATCGACGATCGCGGTAACCGGCAGATGTGCGCCGTTCTTGCGCGCCTCGCCGAGGCAAATCCCCAAGTCTTTGCGCATCCAGTCGACGGCAAATCCGAAATCGAATTTGTTGGCTGCCATTGTCTTGTAGCGGTTTTCCATTTGCCAGGATTGTGCCGCACCTTTGGAAATGGTCGCGATCAACTTTTCGATGTCGAGGCCAGACTTCTTTGCGAAGTGCAGGCCCTCGGCCAGGCCCTGCACCAGGCCGGCAATGCAAATCTGGTTGACCATTTTCGATAGCTGCCCCGATCCAGGCGAGCCAAGCAGATTGCAAGCGCGCGCATAGGCCGCAATGACTTTCTCGGCGCGTGCGAACGGATTGGCCTCGCCGCCGCACATCACCGTGAGCGCACCGTTTTCGGCGCCGGCTTGGCCGCCCGACACCGGCGCATCGATGAAATCGAAACCACCCTTTTTTGCCGCGGCGTGAAGCTCGCGCGCAATTTCTGCGGAGGCTGTGGTGTGATCGACAAAAATCTTTCCCTTGCCCATACCGGCGAAGGCGCCATTCGGCCCCAGGGTCACTTCGCGGAGATCATTGTCATTGCCGACGCAGGCCATGACGAAATCCTGTCCTTCTGCCGCGGCTTTAGGCGTTGGGGCAGATTTGCCGCCGTGTTGTTTGACCCATTGTTCGGCTTTGGCGGCGGTGCGGTTATAAACGGTGACCTCGTGTCCGCCTTTATTTTTCAAATGTCCGGCCATGGGATAGCCCATGACACCCAGACCCAGGAACGCCACCTTCGCCATCATCCTCTCCTTCGGCAATTTGCTCTCTGTTGCACTTGGCTGGCCGTAGCCTATGCCTATCTGCCAATAGGTCATTGCCGGAGAGGCACGTCAACCGGTCTCCGTACACGCTGCATTGACCGGCCCACGGCCTTGCCTATGGTGACGCCGAGAATAAGGACGAGCGACGATGGCAGTGAGTAAAGAGCAGGTCCTCGCAGCGCTAGCAAAAGTGCCGTCGCCGGGCGGCGTGGCTTTGCCCGACGCTCGCGTGCTTTCCGATGTGGTCGTGTCTGACGGCAAGGTTTTCTTCTCGTTGACGGTGGATGCTGCCGCGGTAAAAGCTTGGGAGCCGGTGCGCAAGGCGGCTGAAGACGCCGTACGCGGGATTCCTGGCGTTCAATCTGCACTTGTCGCGTTGACCGCTGAACGCGCTGCCGGTGCGCCGCGCGCGCCACAGCCGGCGCCGCCGCCGCAAGCCGCGCCCCGCCCATCCGGCCGATAGAGTACAAACCGGGAATCCCCGGCGTCGACGCGGTGATCGCTGTCGCCTCCGGCAAAGGTGGTGTCGGCAAATCAACCACGGCAGTCAATCTCGCGCTCGGCTTGCGGGATCTTGGCCTGAAGGTCGGCATGCTCGACGCAGACATTTATGGGCCTTCACTGCCGAAACTGTTGGCCATCAAGGAGAAGCCACAAACAATCGGGGGCACCCGTCTCAAGCCGATCGAACGTTATGGACTCACCGTGATGTCGATCGGATTTTTGATCGATGAAGAGACGCCAATGATTTGGCGTGGGCCGATGGTCATGTCGGCGATTACGCAAATGCTCCGAGAAGTGGAGTGGGGCAAGCTTGATCTCATGGTTGTCGATATGCCGCCGGGCACCGGCGACGCACAACTCACAATAGCACAGCAAGTACCACTCAAAGGTGCAGTCATCGTTTCCACACCTCAGGACCTCGCGTTGATTGACGCGCGGCGGGGTATCGCAATGTTCAAGCGCGTCGACGTGCCTGTGCTCGGCGTGGTCGAGAACATGAGCTATTTCCTTTGCCCAAGCTGCGGCACACGTACGGATATTTTCGGACACGGTGGCGCTCAGAAAGAAGCCGAGCGGCTTGGTGTTCCTTTTCTCGGAGAGCGTGCCCCTGCATATGACGATCCGGGAAAAATCCGACGCCGGCCTTCCGGTCGTCGCAACGGAGCCGGATGGGCCGCATGCCAAAATCTATCGCGAGATTGCTGCAAAGGCGCTCGCTCAAATTAAAGGCGCTTCGCGCACCGCGCCGAAAATCGTGATCGAAGCTTGAAGTGCTTTTGAACGGCCTCCAATCGCCGGAAATGTCGTTTAAGCCCGTAAACTCACCACGAATGCGACCAATAGGCGACTTGCGCTCAAGATTGTGGCGGCCGCATTGTGTCGGAACGCCCGGTCGGCGGTTGCCGTTAGGACGTCCGCTTAAATCGGGGGCGATTGGAGGGAGAAGACTGATGAAACGCCGTAATTTTCTAGCTGCTATTGGGGCTGGGGCCGCTGCTGCTGCCGCCACATCGATTGCCAAACCGGCTATCGCGCAATCCTCGCCGACGCTTAAATGGCGATTGACGGCAAGTTGGCCGAAGTCGCTCGACACTCTTTTCGGTGCTTGCGAGACCTTTTCGAAATTCGTTTCTGAAGCGACCGATGGCAAGTTCCAGATTCAAACCTTCGCGGCCGGTGAAATCGTTCCCGGCCTTCAGGTTCTGGACGCGGTCCAGAACGGCACCGTCGAAATGGGTCATAGCGCGCAGTACTACTACATTGGCAAAGATCCGACATGGGCGCTGTTCTGCGCGGTGCCGTTCGGTCTCAATTCTCGCCAGCAGAACGCATGGTTCTATGAAGGCGATGGCCAAAAGCTGATCGATGATTTTGGTGCCAAGTTCAATACCAAGTGCCTGCTCATGGGTAACACTGGATGCCAGATGGGCGGTTGGTTTAATAAAGAGATCAAAGAACCTGGCGACTTCAAAGGGCTCAAGATGCGCATCGGCGGCTGGGCCGGCAAGACACTCGGAAAGCTTGGTCTCGTCGCGCAACAGCTCGCGGGTGGCGACATCTATCCAGCCCTCGAGAAGGGCACCATCGACGCCGCGGAGTGGGTCGGGCCCTACGACGATGAGAAGCTCGGGTTCTACAAGATCGTAAAGTATTATTACTATCCCGGCTGGTGGGAAGGCGGCACGACCAATCACCTAATGATCAATCTGGCAAAGTGGAACGAATTGCCGAAGTCATATCAGGCCATCGTCCAGGCGGCCGCCGGTTATGCCAATGTCCAAGAGCAAGCATCCTACGATTCGCGCAACCCAGCGGCACTAAAACGCTTGGTTGCCAATGGCGTGCAATTGCGCCCGTTTAGCCAGTCGATCATGGAGGCCTGTTTAAAGGCATCGAACGAGGTCAATGCCGAAACCTCGGCGACGAATCCGGACTACAAAAAGGTGTTGGAATCGATGACTGCGTTCAAGAATGACGAGTATCTCTGGTGGCAAGTGGCCGAATATGCATTCGACTCCTTCCAGATCCGTTCCCGAGCGCGCGGATAAACCAAATCAGCAGTGAATTTGGGGCGAGGGCCGGGCATAACCCGGCCCTTTGCTTTTTGGGCCACTGCTAGTTCGTCCCACTTTCCAGCCTCCCTGAACCAGTGCAAACTGGCTATGACCGGTGCGCGGGTCGCAGCTTTCCCGCGTTGTCCCGACAAGGGATGCGGAAACAATTCCGCCAGGCACATAAGGGGAGGGGAAATAATGAAACGTCGTAATTTTCTGCAAGCGGCAGGTCTGGGCCTCGCCGCGACCGCAATCGCCAAGCCTGCGATCGCGCAATCGATGCCGGAGCTTAAATGGAGAATGACCACAAGTTGGCCGAAATCGCTCGATACACTCTTCGGCGGGGCTGAAATGATGGCCAAAGCAGTCGGTGAAGCGACTGACAATAAATTCCAAATTCAGGTTTTTGCCGGAGGTGAAATAGTGCCGGCTTTGCAAGTGGTCGATGCGGTGCAGAACGGCACCGTCGAGTGTGGTCATACCGCGTCTTACTATTATTTCGGCAAGGATCCAACCTTTGCTTTCGGTACATCGGTCGGATTCGGTCCAAACCAACGCCTGAACCAGGGATGGTACACATTGGGCGGTGGTCGGGAAGTGCTCAACGAATTCTACAAAAAATACAATCAGATTTCGATCCTCGCCGGCAATACGGGTTGCCAGATGGGTGGCTGGTTCCGCAAAGAGATCAACTCGGTTGACGATCTCAAGGGTATTAAAATGCGTATCGGCGGATTTCCCGGACGCGTTCTCCAGAAACTCGGCGCGGTTCCGCAGCAGATTGCCGGCTGGCGACATCTACCCGGCACTGGAAAAAGGCACAATCGATGCAGCTGAGTGGGTCGGACCTTACGACGATGAGAAACTCGGTTTCTACAAGGTCGCCCCGCACTATTACTATCCCGGCTGGTGGGAAGGCGGCTCGATGATTTTGCCAATCGTTCAATCTCGAAAAGTGGAATTCGCTGCCGAAGAACTATCAGGCGGTGCTCGAGCAGGCGGCGGCTTACGCCAATCAATGGATGGTGGCGAAATATGATCTGGTCAATCCGCCGGCGCTACGGCGTCTCTTGGCTGGTGGCGCGAAGCTGCATGGATTCTCGCAACCAATCATGGAAGCCTGCATTAAGGCGGCACATGAGTTGCACGACGAGATTGCCAAGGAAAACGCCAACTTCAAGAAAGTGTACGAATCCATGAACGCCTACATGAGGCCGGGCTACGAATGGTTTCAGGTCGCCGAGCTGAACTACAACTCCTTTATGGTCCGACACAACAAGGCATAATCGTGCTGATTATAGAAAACCCCGGAGCTTCGAAGTTCCGGGGTTTTTTATTGTGAAGGGTTTACCGTTGCTTGTTACTTGGGCGGCGAACTGAAATCGAGGGGAGGCGGAAGATCGATTTGCGGAATCTCGATATTCACTTTGTTCGGGTCAATGCCGGTACCGACGCTTTTGTAATGCATGACCATGGCCGGGAAATAGGATCACCAATAGCACCATGATCACCTGAATTATCACGAACGGTACCGCACCCCAGTAGATCTGACCTGTGGTCACACCTTCCGTGCGTTTTCCGCTGACACGGTCGATGAAGGGATCCTTGGGAGCGACGGAACGCAGATAAAAAAGCGCGAAACCAAACGGCGGATGCATGAATGATGTTTGCATGTTCACGCCGAGAATGACGCCGAACCATATTAGGTCGATACCAAGATGTTCGGCCGCAGGTCCAAGCAAGGGAATAACGATGAAGGCGAGCTCGAAGAAGTCGAGGAAGAAGGCGAGCACGAAGACAAAAGCATTGACGAAGATCAAAAACCCAATCTGTCCGCCGGGCAATGAGGTCAAAAGATTTTCGACCCAGATATGCCCACTCACCCCGTAGAATGTGAGGGAAAATACACGTGCGCCGATCAGGATAAATACTACAAAAGCCGACAATTTGGCCGTGGATTCCGTTGCTTGTCGCACTAAATCCCACGTAAGGCGACGTTTGAGTGCACCTAGGATCAGTGCCCCAGTGGCGCCCATGGCGCCGCCCTCGGTCGGTGTCGCGACGCCGATAAAGATAGTCCCCAGCACGAGGAAGATCAGGAATAAGGGTGGGACCATCACGAAGGTGGTCTGTTGTGCGATATGCGAAAGGAAGCGGTAGCCTAAGTAACGATTGGCAAGCCAATTTACGATGGCGATGGCGAAAGCGAACAGAATGGCAAAGAACATACTTAGCACGACGAAGTCGGCGCCATGAGTTTCCGAATTCCGCATCATGATCCAGCCAAAAACACCACTTGCGATCGTGAGCACACCAAGTGAGGTAAGGCCACGAGCGCCGGTTGGCTCCCGGAACCCGACTGCGTCTGCCGGTAAACCAGGCGTCGCTTTTGGGAATAGACAGCGTGACGATGAAGATATAGAATGCATAAAGCGCGGCGAGCACGATGCCGGGAATGAACGCGCCTTCGTACATGTCGCCGACCGAGCGGCCTAATTGGTCAGCCATGACGATTAAAACAAGTGAAGGTGGTATGATTTGCGCCAGAGTGCCGGAGGCAGCAATTACGCCGCTGGCTACCCGCCGGTCATAACCATAGCGTAGCATGATCGGAAGTGAGATCAGCCCCATCGAAATCACCGAAGCGGCAACCACACCTGTGGTTGCGGCAAGCAACGCGCCAACAAAGACGACGGCATAGGCAAGGCCACCACGCACGGTTCCAAACAACTGCCCAATGGTGTCAAGCAAGTCCTCGGCCATGCCCGACCGTTCGAGCACCAAGCCCATAAACGTAAAGAATGGAATTGCGAGCAATGTGTCGTTGCTCATCACCCCATAGATGCGTTCAGGTAATGCTTGCAGGAAGTCAGGGACAAACAGGCCAAGCTCAATACCAATAATGGCAAATAGCAGGCCAACCGCTCCTAGCGAGAATGCTGCCGGGTAGCCGAGCAGCAGGAACAGCACGAGCGCCACAAACATAATCTGGCGCCATATTTTGAATGATAAACGCTTCCATTCGAAACTCCCCGCCCAGTTGCGTTCAGTGCTTCTCGATTGCTTCGACGATATGTTCGACCTCGGCTTCGAGGGCATGGACCTGCGTTACGTGTGGGTCGGGGATGAGGTTCACGCATGACGGCAATGCGTTTGATCAGTTCCGAGAGTCCTTGCACAAGGAGGAATGCAAATCCGATCATGATCAAGGACTTTGCGGGCCATTGGGGAAGGCCGCCTGCATTTCCGGATTGTTCATTGATAGCGAACGATCGGTAGAAGAACGGAATGCCCGTAATCGTCATGATGAGGCAGAGCGGCAACAGAAAGAATGCATGCCCAATAGACGTCAATGGAATTACGTACGTTCTTAGGCAAAAAGTTGTTCACGATGTCGATGCGGATATGTTCATTGGCAAGCAAGGTCCAAGGCGAGCACAGCAAAAACACCATGCTGAAAAGCACCCACTGCAATTCCAGCCACGAGTTCGATGAGGTGTCAAAAATTTTGCGCACGGTGGCGTTGGCTGCCGAAACGAGTACGGCCGCCAGGATAAGCCACGCTATTCGCTTTCCGAGCCATGTAGTGACAGCGTCGATAGCACGAGTTACCGGCAGCAGCGCCGTCAGCAGTGCATCCAGACCGCCCACTTGAACACTCCCCTCTAACCGGCTCCGTTGGGATCGCGCCGGCCGGCCATTATTATTTTTATGTATGTCCCACCGCTTGGCCATGCGACCAAGCACACCACCTTAATCCGATGCCTCTATCCGGCGTCAATGGAGAATTTGGTCGAACAACCGCAAGACATCAACTTCATGCCGTTACGGTATCTGCCGCCGTCGGCAAAAGCCGGACGCTTTACCCCTGTTGCTGCAAGAAAAGTCGCGGTTATTCACCCCCAAGCCCTCGATTAACGACGGTGAGGCTCTAAAAAAGGGGGCCTGAAGGGCCGATGTCGGTCTAGTCCAGCCGTAGCGTTGGGCTGGGTACGGCTGCGGCTGGAGCAACTGCGCGAGGTGGTAATGATGCCGCAGCGGAGCTGCCTAAATTCGTCCGGCTAGCCGCCCGTCATGCTCATATGGCGCGGCAATGCGGCGTCCTTGTGCCGGCGATCGATCACAAAATCATGTCCTTTGGGTTTGCGCGTGATCGCCTCATCGATGGCCGCGTATAAACGTGCATCGCTTTCCGAGGCGCGCAGTGGACTGCGGAGGTCGGCAGCATCGTTCTGGCCGAGGCACATATACATTGTGCCGGTACATGTAATGCGCACCCGGTTGCAAGATTCACAAAAATTGTGAGTGAGCGGCGTAATAAAGCCAAGCCGTCCGCCTGTCTCCTTGACGCGTACGTATCGCGCCGGGCCGCCCGTAAGATAGTCAATATCTTCCAGCGTGAATTGCTCAGCAAGTTGAGCCCGTACGATCGAAAGCGGCAAATATTGAGAGAGACGGGACTCATCGACGTCACCGAGCGGCATGACCTCGATCACGGTGAGATCCATTCCGCGCCCGTGAGCCCATTCGAGGATGCTTGCAATCTCATCTTCATTTACGCCCTTGAGGGCAACGGCATTGATCTTGATTTGTAAGCCGGCAGCCTGTGCAGCATCGAGCCCTGCGATAACCTTTCCTAGGTCACCCCAACGCGTGATTGCCCTGAATTTTTCGGGGTTGAGCGTGTCGAGCGAAACATTGATGCGATTGATGCCACTCGACTTGAGCTCGGAAGCGTATTTTTCCAGCTGCGAGCCATTGGTGGTCAGCGTGAGCTCTTGGAGTGCGCCACTCGCGAGATGACGCGACAGAGAAGACACGAGTGTCATGATGCCGCGTCGCACCAGCGGCTCCCCGCCGGTCAAACGCAACTTCGTTACGCCCTTCGCGACAAATGCGCTGCAGAGCCTGTCAAGTTCCTCGAGGGTCAGGAGATCAGCCTTCGGCAGAAACGTCATGTGTTCCGACATGCAGTAGACGCAGCGGAAGTCACACCGGTCTGTTACCGAGACGCGCAAATAGGTGATGGCGCGTTGAAACGGATCGACCAGCGCGCCCGGCTTTTGGCCGCCGCGATCAATGGTGGAGCTGCCATTGGCGAGCGCCATGCGTATTTTCCTGCGTATCGGGCCCTTCGGCCCGGCTGACCTCATATAGGAATTCTGGCCGGTATTGGCCATAGCGTCCAGCCGCACTGACGCGCGTGCACCGTGGTGCAAGCTGTTCGCGAGTTGCGTCCTAGTTTTGGCGCGGGGGCGGCGAACTAGTGGGCCAGGGCGATGACGACTGCGCGGGCGCCGCCGTCATTGGCGCGGGTGCCGGCGCAGGTGCTACGGCAGCTGCCGGCTTCGGGTGAGCGGCGGGTTTCTTCGTCGCTACAGGCTTTTTAGCGGGCTTCTTCGGTGGCGGTGGACCGCCCGGTGTGAGTTCAACGACAACCGGGTTAGGCCGCAATCGCGGCGGTTCGCCGGTGACAGAGATCACTTCAAGCCGCTCTGACTCGGGCTGATAGCCGTTGAGCGAGAATGTCACCGTCATTGCGCTGTCGACCGGCAGAGCGAGCGCGCACGGCGTGCGGCAAGTTTGCCCATTCGACGCCTTGGCTTCGGCGCCCGGCGGTTCGGATTCCAGACTGACAGTATCCAACGACGGTCCCGACTTGAGACCGTCGAGACTCATCCAGTCGGGGGTCGACGAGCATGCCGCAAGGGCAAAGGCGCCGCCGACGATCGCAAGAACTCGATACATCATATTAACCGTCCCACTCGAGCGGCCCGAGGCCGATCGTCCGTTTACTAGGACAGGATACGAGCGCTGTCATGCACGTGCAACATATTGCGCCACGTTAACCTTACCACATTAACTATAACTCGGTACCTAGGACCTTCAAAACGCGGACGAAATCGCGGCAATCGATGCCGGGAGCTCTGCGAAATGGCTGATGGTCCGATCCGGGCTAAATTCCGCGATGGGGCGATCACTGTAGCCGAAGTCGACAGCTACCACCGGAACGCCGGCCGCGCGTGCAGTGCGGATATCCGTTATTGAGTCACCAATCATGACCGCACGTTGAAGTGTTCCGCCCGCTGCGCCGATGGTACGCCGCAGAACCTCCGGATCGGGCTTTTGAACGCCAAATGTATCCTGCCCGCATATCGCAACAAAGCGGTCAGCAAGTTTGAGCTCATTTAGCAAAAGCACTGAAAGGCGTTCAAGTTTGTTCGTGCAGACGGCGAATTGACAACCGCGCGCGGCAAGGACGTCGAGCGCATCAGTGACTCCGGGAAAAGGCCGCGACCGGTCGGCTATGTGCTCTGAATAGTAAGTGATGAAGTCCGCAAACATTTGGTCGAGCTTCGCCGGCGGCAAAACCCGGCCTTCGCCTTCGATGCCGCGAGCGATCATTGCTTTAGCGCCGCCACCGACAGAATTGCGCGCAACTTCATAGGGCACCGGTGCCAATCCCTCTCGCGCGAATATCACGTTGAGGGTTTCGGCGAGATCGGGAGCCGTATCGATCAGGGTGCCGTCCAGATCGAAGACAATCGTTGGAGCGTTCATAGTGGAAATCGCTAGCCTTCGTTTATCATCGTTGCAAGGCCGGTTTTCAGTGACAACGGCCAAGGGCTGTTCACGCCGCGCGATCGGAGCTAGAAAAGCAGGCCACGGAAAATGCCGATCGACGCCCGATTGCTCAGCCGGTACCGATGACCGCCGATGTTCAGAAACGCGCAGCTGCTGCTCGCGCCGTTGAATTTGTTCGTCCAGGGATGCGCCTCGGGCTTGGCACCGGGTCGACCGCGAAGCATTTCGTGGAGCTGATTGGCGAGCGCGTTCGGTCGGGATTGGACATCGTCGCCGTTCCGACCTCGGAGGCGACTTTTGCCGACGCAAAGCGTTGCGGCATCCCGCTCACCACATTGGATGAAACGCCCGAGCTTGATTTGACGGTAGACGGCGCCGATGAGATCGACCCGAAGCTTTCTCTGATCAAAGGCGGTGGCGGCGCATTGTTACGGGAGAAGATCGTCGCAGCTGCATCCGCTCGCATGATCGTGATTGCGGACGAAAGTAAGTATGTCGCCACGCTCGGGCAATTTCCGCTACCGGTCGAGGTGGTGCCTTTTGGCCTGGCGGCCACTCAACGCGCCGTTGCAAAAGCTATAGGTGCGCAACAGCGCTCGGGTCCATTGACGCTGCGGCGTGGCAAGGACGGCCTTGCTTTCGTCACGGATGGTGGTCATTGGGTCCTCGACGCCGCACTGGGCTGGATTGACGATCCGGCTGCTTTGGCGCATGCGCTTTCGGGTGTTCCCGGGGTAATGGAGCATGGCCTATTTATTGGTCTTGCGCAGATGGCCATAATTGGCGGACCGGACGGCGTGAGAATTGTCGAAAGGTCCTGATATCTCGAGCTAGATGGAGTTTCGAAGATGAAAGTCGTAGAGGCCGTTACAAGCGCAGCCAGGCCCGTCGCATTCGCCTTAGCGCTGGTCGCATTCAGCACGGCCGTCCATGCGCAACAGGCATCTCCGGCAGCAATTCAGACTGCCAAGGAAATCGTCAACATCACCGGTGCTACAACACTCTTTAATCCGCTCATCCCCGGCGTTGTAGAGCAGGCGAAAAATTTGTTTCTTCAGCAGAACCCAGGCCTAAGCAAAGACCTCAATGAGATCGCCACCAAAATGCGCGCCGACCTCGCGCCGCGTTTCGATGAGTTGACCGGCGAGGTGGCGAAACTATATGCGGCCCACTTTACCGAAGCAGAACTCAAAGAATTGCTGGCGTTCTACAAGTCACCGCTCGGAGGCAAACTGATTACTGAGCAGTCGAAGGTTGGCGAAGAGGGCCTGAAGTTTGCGCAGGATTGGGCGAACCGTTTGTCCGACCAGGTCATTTCGAATATGCGTGAGGAATTAAAAAAGCGAGGCCACGCGCTTTAAGGGCTGTTTGGCCGGGCTAAGATCCGGCTGTCCTTGCAAAGTGATGGCGGCAGGTGATGGCGGACCACGACGTCGATCTTTTCGTCATTGGTGCAGGTTCGGGTGGTGTGCGCGCCGCGCGCATCGCGGCGAGCTACGGCGCCCGTGTCATGGTCGCAGAAGAATACCGCGTTGGCGGGACTTGCGTCATTCGGGGGTGCGTGCCGAAAAAGCTTCTGGTGTACGCATCGCGGTTTTCCGGTGAGTTTGAAGATGCCGCCGGCTACGGTTGGACCGTGCCGGACCCGACCTTTCATTGGCCGACATTGATCGCCAACAAGGATCGCGAGATCGCTCGGCTCGAGGCGGCCTATATCAATACGCTGGAGCGTCACAAGGTCGAGTTGGTTAGGACCCGTGCCGTGCTGGAAGGTGCAGACACGGTGCGCTTGGCGACTGGCGCTCGTGTGCGGGCCGAAACAATTTTGATAGCGACCGGCGCCTGGCCGCACATGGGGCCGAAAATTCCCGGCCGCGAACACGCGATCTCATCCAATGAGGCGTTTCATCTGCCGGAATTGCCGAAGCGCATCCTCATTCATGGCGGCGGCTATATTGCGGTGGAGTTCGCCTGCATTTTCGCCGGGCTCGGCAGCGATGTCACGCTCGTCTGCCGCAGCGTGAACATCTTGCGCGGCTTCGACGACGAAATTCGCCAGCACTTGCGTGATGAAATGCAGGGGCGGGGTATCACCGTTTTATCCGGCAACACGGTGGCGCGCATCGATAAATTAGGCGACGAATGCGTGACGCATCTGAACGACGGCAAAACCGTAACAACAGATAAAGTGATGTTCGCCCTAGGCCGACACCCCAACGTCGTTGGGCTCGGGTTCGAAAACTTGAACATCAAGATTCACGAGCATGGTGGCGTAGAAGTTGACGAATATTCGCGGACGTCCGTGTCGAGTATCTATGCCGTTGGGGACGTTACAAATCGCGTCAATCTCACACCGGTCGCGATCCGGGAAGGCCACGCTTTCGCCGACACGGTATTTGGCGGCAAACCGACGCCCGTTGACCACAGCAATGTGCCGACGGCGGTTTTTTCGGACCCCGAGATCGGTGTCATTGGGCTCACCGAGATTCAGGCGCGTGAAAGTCTCGCTAAGGTCGATGTCTACAAAACAGCTTTTCGTCCGATGAAGGCGACGCTTTCCGGCCGCAACACGCGGTCGTTCATGAAGCTCTTGGTCGACGGTGACGGCGGTCGCATTGTCGGTTGCCATATCCTGGGGCCGGACGCCGGTGAACTGATCCAGGTCATCGGGGTAGCGATGAAAATGGGGGCGACCAAGGCTGACTTCGACGCCACCATGGCCGTGCATCCCACGGCGGCCGAGGAGCTGGTCACCATGCGTGAAAAAGCCATGAGCTATGGCGGCACGCCTGCTGGATAGGGCCTAAATAACCGAACTGATGGAATAACTGGCCTGGGCGGGGCGCGGTCGTGTATAAGGCCCGCCAAACGCTGGAGTTATGCGTAATGGCCGATCGTTGGACGCCCGATAGTTGGCGAAAAAAGCCAATTCAGCAGGTTCCGGATTATCCGGACCGACAGGCATTGGCCGACGTCGAAAAGCAGCTGGCGACCTTTCCACCGCTTGTGTTCGCTGGCGAGGCGCGCAACTTAAAGAAACAATTGGGCCGCGTCGCCAAGGGCGAGGCCTTCCTGTTGCAGGGCGGCGACTGCGCGGAAAGTTTCGCGGAGCATGGCGCGAACAATATCCGCGACTTCTTCCGCATGTTTCTGCAGATGGCCGTCGTTTTGACTTACGCCGCCGCGTCGCCGGTCGTGAAGGTTGGCCGTATTGCCGGTCAGTTCGCCAAGCCGCGTTCTTCGCCGACCGAGAAACGTGATGGCAAAGAGTTACCGAGCTATCGCGGCGATATCATAAACGACATCGCCTTTACCGAAGAAGCGCGGCGTGCCGATCCGCGCCGGCAGATCGAAGCGTTTCGGCAATCAGCGGCGACGCTCAACCTGCTGCGCGCGTTCGCACAAGGCGGCTATGCCAATCTCGCCAGCGTGCGGCAGTGGATGCTCGGCTTCGTGAAGGATAGTCCGCAGTCACGGCGCTATGTCGAATTGTCCGATCGCATCTCAGAAGCGCTTGGCTTCATGCAGGCTTGCGGCCTCGATCTCGAAAGTCATCCCGAGCTGCGAACGACAGAATTTTATACGAGCCATGAGGCGCTGCTGCTCGGCTTCGAAGAAGCGTTCACGCGTGTCGATTCAACAACCGGTGACTGGTATGCGACGTCGGGTCACATGTTGTGGATCGGAGATCGGACGCGCCAACATGATCATGCGCATATTGAATATGCACGCGGGATCAAGAATCCGCTCGGGTTGAAATGCGGCCCCTCCAGCAAGCCGGACGATTTGCTCCGGCTAATTGATATCCTCAATCCTGACAATGAACCGGGCCGGCTCACATTGATCGGGCGCTTTGGCGCCGAGAAGGTCGGTGACCTGCTTTCACCGCTTTTGCGCGCGGTGAAGCGGGAGGGCAGGGTGGTCCTTTGGTCGTGCGATCCAATGCATGGCAACACCATCACATCGGCCGGCGGTTACAAGACCCGCCCCTTCGATTTGATTTTGAAAGAGGTGCGCGGATTCTTTGAAGTACATCAGGCCGAGGGCACGTACGCAGGCGGTGTCCATCTGGAAATGACCGGTCAGAACGTGACCGAATGCACGGGTGGCGCCCGCGCCATCACCGAAGCCGATCTCAACGATCGTTATCACACGGCCTGCGATCCGCGGCTGAACGCGGAACAAGCCATTGATCTTGCCTTCTTGCTGGCTGAATTGCTCAAGAAGGAGCGGTCCGGCCAAGCCAAGCCGATGCCGGCGGCCGCAGGCCTCTGAAGACGGAAGAAATTTCCTCCGTTCGGTGTTAGTTTTGCCGGAGCGAGCCGTGGGCCCGGCGCTGCTTGCCGCCGTCATAAAACGATGACCGGGCTGGGGAGGTCCTATGAAACGCCAAATTTGGTGCCTGGCCAGGCTTGCCTTCGCGGTGAGCGCATTGCCGCTGCTCACCATCGGCGCGATCGCACAAATCGCGGTTTCTGCGAACGACAATAAGGCCGTGCTCGTCAACGGCGCCAATGTCGTGCCGGACAATCCGGCCGCGGACACTGTCAATATCATCGATCTCGGGTCTGCGCCGCCGAAAGTAATCGGTGAAGTCAAAGCGCCCGCAAGTGTCGTGGGCCCACCGCAAAGCGTTGCGGTCTCGCGCGATGAAACCTATGCGTTGGTAACCGGCGCCTTCAAAGTTGACCCGGCCGATCCGAAAAAATCTGTCCCGGACAACAAGCTCTCGGTGATCGATCTCAAAGCCAAACCGCCGGCCGTTATCGCGACGCTGGAAGCGGGCTTAGGCGCCGCCGGAGTATCGATCAATCGTGCGGGAACGCTGGCGCTGGTCGCCAATCGTAATGAGGGTACCGTGTCGGTATTCACAATTGCAGGCAGCACGCTAACGCCGGCAGGCAAGATCCAGCTTGGCGACGCGAAATCGGGCCCAAGCCATGTTGCCTTTACACCCGATGGAAAGATGGCCTTGGTAACCCGCGATGGTGACAACAAGGTTTCAATCCTTTCGGTGGATGGAAACAAAGTCGAAGATAGCAAGATGTTTATGGTCGGAGGCATCCGGCCTTACAGCCTTGAGATCAGTTCGAAAGGCGATGTCGCCGTCGTCAGTGATCAGGGTGGTGGTCAAGGTGATATTGACGTCATCAACGTTATTGATCTCAAAGCCAAGCCGCCACGCATCGTCAATACGGTCAGTGTCGGCCAGACGCCGGAAGGCGTGGCCATGTCGCACGATGGCAAACACGTCGCGGTAACGGTGATGAACGGTTCGAACAGGCCGAAGAACCACCCCGCCTACAACGACTATGGCTTGCTGCAAATATACGCAATCAATGGTACCGATCTCACGAAAGTCGCAGAAGCAAAAGTCGGCCATTGGTGTCAGGGCGCTGCCTGGAGCAAGAATAATTTGACCGTTGTGATCCAGTGCATGGTCGAAAAGAACATGCTGGTTTTCAGCTTCAACGGTCGAAAGCTGAGACAAGTGAGCGCAGTCCCACTCAGCGGAGGCGGCGCGGGACTACGGACGGCTGAACGCTAGCCTGTTCGCGTCAACCGAAATTGGATGTCCTTGAACGGCAGGCGCGGCAATTCGCTCGCGCCTGCTGCGTTATTTGCCTTCGTATAAAACAGCCAATGGCGCAATTCAGAATCCATAAAGGTAAATGCCCGTCCATTTATCGCTTCTTTAATGATGCCAACGAGTCCTGAACTCACTCGGTAAAATTGTAACGACTGCGAAAACAATTGGACTGAAAACTCGTCCCCGCGGTGACACTTGGGGGCGTTATGTTCAAAGCAGGCGTGCGGGAGCTGCTCTTTGGTTTGTTCGGGCTATGCGTGGTCGCGGGATCGTCCGCCGCTGCAAATCCTTTTATCGTAGAGCAGGAGCCAAGCGAGTTCACGTCGTCGTTCGCGCTTCGATATTGGTACGGCCTCGGCAATACTAGTAAGTCGCTCTATGGCTTTACTCGCGATGAACTGGTTTCGCGATTGAGCTATACCGGTTTGCAATCGCATTCGCTCGAAATCTTCACGCGCGTTGACCACAGCAGCACCGGTCTATTCTGGAAGGCTTACGCCGGCGGCGGCCTGCTAACTCAAGGCAACCTTCAAGACGAAGACTTTCCGCCTCTCACGATGCCCTATTCCAGTACGAACAGCACGCTTCAGAATCAATCGTTAGGCTACATCAGTTTCGATTTCGGCGGCGCGCTGTTGCGGGGCCCTGATTTCCGGATCGATGCGTTTGTTGGCTACCACTTTTTACACGAGCGAATGAAGGCCTTCGGTTGCCAGCAGACCGCTACCAATCCTGACATTTGCACCGGCGGCATTCCGAACAGCGTCGCGGTGATTGTCGAAGACGACACCTGGCAAGCGATACGCGTCGGCTTGAATGCAGACCTCCCGTTGGCTGAACGGTGGCGGCTAAATCTTGAGGGCGCGTTCCTGCCTTATGTCTGGTTTTCCGGAAACGATAACCATCTGCTGCGGCCCGATCTTCCCACTCCGATTTCCGAAGATGGCCATGGTTGGGGTTATCAATTCGAGGCGTTGCTCTCATATAAGGTTGATGACGCTATCAGTGTCGGGGTCGGTGGCCGCTACTGGCATATGGAGAGCCGGGGAGATTCGCATTTCGAAGAAGTCGGGGGTATACCGCAGCCCCTCGATTTCAAGACCAATATCTATGGTGTCTTTGTGCAGGGCAGCTACCACTTCGGACCGTTCTAACTGGTTGTTGGCAACCGCGGGTCTGCAATGCAAGCACCCCATTGCGGGGCGGGACGCCGAGGCGGTAGAGCTTTCCCATGAACGCCCGTCCTGCTGACAAGCTGGCCATCGCGGTTGCACAGCTCAATTCGACGGTCGGCGACATCGCCGGCAACGTCGAAAAAGTGAAGCGTGCGCGTGAGACCGCGGCTGCCCAAGGCGCAGATCTCGTCGTGTTTCCCGAATTGTTCATCGCGGGCTATCCGCCCGAGGACCTGGTGCTCAAGCCGGCGTTTCAGGCAGGATGCCGCTCGGCGGTCGAGGCGCTTGCGCGCGAAACAGCTTCGGCTGGCCCCGCATTGCTGCTTGGTACCCCATGGCTTGATGGCGGCAAGCTTTACAACGCGGTGGCGTTGCTTGACGGCGGCGCAATCACTGCGTTGCGATATAAAGTCGATCTTCCAAATTATGGGGTCTTTGACGAAAAGCGCGTGTTCGCGCCTGGTCCGATGCCAGGTCCGGTGAATTTCCGCGGCGTGCGTTTGGGACTGCCGATTTGCGAGGACATCTGGGGCGCAGAGGTTGTCGAATGTCTCGCGGAAACCGGTGCTGAGTTGCTGATTGTGCCCAATGGTTCGCCTTATTGGCGACAGAAGGGCGACGTGCGTCTCAATATTGCCGTTGCGCGCGTTACAGAGCAGGGATTGCCTACAATCTACGTCAATCAAGTCGGTGGCCAGGACGAGCTTGTATTCGATGGCGTGTCGTTCGGCCTGCATTCGGACTGTTCGTTAGCGTTTCAGCTCGCTGGCTTTCAGGAATCGATCGTTACGACGCAATGGATTCGCCGCAACGGAACATGGCGCTGCGAAAACGGGCCGATGGTTGATAGCGTTGAAGCAGACAGAGCCGACTATTCGGCCTGCGTGCTCGGCCTGCGTGACTACGTCAACAAGAATGGCTTCCCCGGTGTGGTGCTGGGACTATCGGGGGGCATCGACTCAGCATTGTGCGCAGCGATGGCGGTAGATGCGTTGGGCCCAGAGCGCGTCCGCTGCCTGATGATGCCTTACAAGTTCACGTCGCAGGAATCACTCGATGATGCGGCCGCCTGCGCGAGATCGCTCGGCGTGCGCTATGAGATGCTGCCGATTGCGGCGGCGGTCGGCGGTTTTGAGGAAGCGTTAAAACCGGTTTTTTCCGGCGTACCACGTGACGTCACGGAGGAGAACTTGCAGGCGCGAGCCCGCGGCACCATCCTCATGGCCATCTCCAACAAATTTAATCTGATGGTGGTCACGACCGGCAACAAGTCCGAAATGTCGGTCGGTTACGCCACGCTCTATGGTGATATGAACGGCGGCTTCAATCCGATAAAAGATCTGTACAAGACCGAGGTGTCGCGTTTGGCACGACTGCGCAATAGCTGGAAACCCGAGGGTGCGAAGGGGCCTGACGGTCTGGTGATACCGGAAAACATCATCACGCGACCGCCCACGGCAGAATTGCGCGAAAACCAAAAGGACGAGGACTCGTTGCCGGCTTATGCCGTCCTCGATCCGATTCTGGAACGGCTGGTTGAGCGAGAAGAGCCGATCTCCGCGATTGTGGCTGCGGGCTTCGACCATGACACCGTGATGCGGGTCGAACGCATGATCAACATTGCGGAGTACAAGCGTCGACAAGCGGCGCCGGGTGTCAAAGTGACGCTGAAAAATTTTGGCCGCGACCGCCGCTATCCGATCACCAATCGCTTCCGCGATCCGGGGACGGCGATGCCGGCGCCCGATGTCTCTTTGGTCGCCGGCATCTCCGCAACGACCGAAGCTTTCGATTTTTGACCGCGTTGCGGATGACCACACGGGCATCCGCCCGGAACGCACACCTTATCGCGCGGGGATAAAGGTCGGGCCCACCGTGCGCACCGTGCGCTTGGTCGGATCCGTTTCAGCCGGCGTCTCCGCGACGGGGGGAGGCGGAGCGGGAGTGGGGGCCGCAACCGGGATCCGTTGGTCGGGGCGGATCGGTTTGCCATCGGCGCCGGTGCGGGGCTGCGACAGTTGCTTGGCGTTCTGATCGGTCACAACTACGTCGCCCGGCACGACCGTATCATCGGGTCCGAGGGCCTTGAGCGTTTGCGCCCAGCTTTCGCCAGGCCGGCGGCAACCGCAGTCCTGGCTCATGGCCTTTCGATATTGGAACGCCGTCGGCAATTCGGTGTAGAGCCGGCCATTGAGGGAGACCGCCTGCTGCATTTCCTCACCGGGGTTGTGGTAGGTGTAGAGAGAGACCTCCGCCGCCGGACACATGCGCTGGCAGGTCAGTTCGTCGTCGCGAAAACGGTCGGACGACGTCGAATACGAGATCGGAAAATAAAATCCGTCGCAGGTCCGCACACAAACGGTGCGGAAGGTCCCGCCCATCGGCCCTGACGGCGTCGAATACCCACCGTTGCTATTGCCGAAGAGACGGTCGAAAAACCCGCCTTGCTGAGCAGCAAGCGCGGCCGATCGATATTGAGGACCGCAACCATTGTCACCAAGCGCGATCAGTAATGATCGCCGCTGAGCGGCCCGTTCGGTGGTGCCGCCATTGAGATGCTCCAGGTCACTGCGCATACGCTCGAGCGCGTTTCGTTGCTGGTCGATTTGCCGGGTCAGCCCGCCGCACTGGGCAGGTGGATTGCTGAAGATCGAGAAAAAGCTCGAGCTCTCACAACCGATGCGACGCGACTGCGCGACCAGCCGGTCAACTTCAAATTGCTGCCGATTGACCATGTCTTCCGCGCGATGGATCTGGTCAGCGCGCGCGGGATCGGCATTGCCGCGATCAACCGACGCCAGCTGCGCTTCGAGCCGTTGGCAGGCTGGATTGGCCGATTGCGCCAGGGTCGCGGAGACGCTTGAGACAACGACAGCCGCGGCGGCAAGGCCATAAAATGATATTCTCATGCCAATTCACTCTAGTCTGAAATTCATAGGGGAGCGAGCCTTGTTGTCAGTGCGCCCGTGCGGCTTCTGAACGCAGGTTCCAGAGCACGCCCGAAACGATGATGAGGGCGCCAAGCAGGACAAAAATATCGAGGCGCTCGCCGTAAAGCGCCCACCCGACCACGGCAATCAACGGGATGCGCATGAAATCCAGCGGCACGACCAACGTGGCGTCGCCGGAGCGAAATGCGTTGCTCAAACAATAATGCGATGTTAGTCCCGCGGCGCCGACGCCAAGCGCAGGCAAAATGTGGCGTGTTTCGAAATGGACGAACACGCCGATATCGCTGCCGATGAGTGAGAGCGGAAACTGGATTACGGCCATCCAGAATACGATGCCAAACGTTGTCTCGGTCATCGTCAGTTGTTTGGTGGTGATCATCGTGATCGCGTATCCGAACGCGGCCAGCAGCACCAGAATTGCCGCAGGGTTAAACCCTGCAATTCCCGGCCGCAGGATCACCAGCACGCCAATGAGCCCGAGCACCACCACTCCGAGGCGGCTCGGCGTCATCCGTTCATGCAGAAACCATACCGCGAGCAATGCGGTCCAGGCTGGCATAGTGAATTCGAGCGCGAACACCGTTGCGAGCGGCAGCATCGTGAGACTGAGAGCCCACGAGAATTGCGATGCGTAGTGAACGGTATTGCGGAACAAATTGAGGCCCATGCGCCGCGGCCGCGCGTGCTGGCGCAGCTCCGGGCGCAATGCCAGCAGAACAAGGAGCACCAGCAAGGCAACGCCGCTCCGGATCGCGAGAATCTCGAAGATACTCAGTCCGGCCCGCGACAGCTCTCAAATCGAGACGGCCATAACCGAAAACGAGAGCAATGCGCCGACCATCCAGAGGACGACGCGTGCGAGTTTGCTGGTGACCACGGGCGGTTCGCTGATGATGGAGAAGGATGTTGTGGGGATCGGTGGTCTAGCAGGTGCCTGCGGTGCCGTCACTCGGCATCGGGCTGCTTCTCTGGCCGTGCATTATCGAAGGCCGGAAGCTTCTGGCATGCGGCATCGACCGCCACGATTTTGGGAAATTTATCGAGAGGGACTTTCAGCCGCCGCGCATTTGCAACCTGCGGCACCAGGCATATATCGGCGAGCGTCACGTGCGACCCGCAAGAATAAGGCCCCGGCGTGAGCATTGTTTCCAGTGCAGTAAAACCTTCGATGATCCAGTGATGATACCACGCATCAATCTCGGGTTGCTCGTGTTTGAGCTGGCGCCGCAGATATTGCAGGGCAATGAGATTGTTGAGCGGGTGGATATCGCACGCGATCAGTTGAGCAATCGCTCGCGATTTCGCGCGTCCGAGCGCGTCAGCCGGCAAGAGAGGCGGCTCGGGGTGGATGTCGTCGAGGTATTCGATGATGGCGAGCGATTGAGTGAGGATTTCTCCGCTCGACAATTCCAGCGCCGGCACGCGCGATTGCGGATTGATGGCGCGAAATTCGGGGGTGTGCTGGCGTCCTCCATCTTTGGTCAGGTGAATCGCAGCCATCTCGTAGGGAAGTTCCTTGAGATTGAGCGCGATGCGGACCCGATAGGCGGCAGACGAGCGAAAATACGAATAGAGTTTCACGGAATGACCCCGACTTATGTGGCTGCCGCAATCTAGCCGGGTCGGTGGCCGTTGGCGATACGGGGTGCAAGCTGCGCGGATCGCTCGGTGAGTTTCTTGATCGCTCGATCGAGCGCGGCTCGATCGTCCGCGTCGACGGTTTCGAGCAACTTGCGGGCGAATTCAAGGGCGATGGGCGCGAGCTCGCTATAAATGTCGCGCCCGCTCGGCGTTAGCGACAAAAACGCCTCGCGCAGATCGGCCCGGTTTACCCGCCGGGTCACCAGCTTGCGGCGCTCCAGCAGGGAAACGGCACGCGACACCTTGGTCTTGTGCATGTGACTATGGACGCCGACGCCCTTTGCCGTCATGGCGCCGAATTGACCGAGGGTCACCAGAACGCGCCATTCCGGAACACCAATTTTGTAGCGCTCCGTGTAAATTCGTGAGAGCGCCTGCGACACAAGACTGGCGCAGACATTCAACCGATAGGGGAGAAATTCTTCCAGCTTGAGCGCGACGTCGTCGCCCGTCGCGCCGCGCGCTCCGTGGACAGTCTCATCGGTCATCTGGTTGCCGCCGCGTTCCCCCGCGCCCGGCGTGTCGGTGCTGACTGAAACGCCTACGCGCATAACGGGAATCTTTGGCCGAACTTGCGTCTGGGTGCAACGCCTCTCCAGAGCCTTTAATGGCCCGATGGCCAAAACCGCAGCGCTGCAAGCCTTTGGGAGAGGTGCCCTTGGCCGTCCAGGCTGACGCAGGCTGCGATGAGGACTATTCCTGGGAACCGGAAGAACAGGAGTTTCATGCGGACCTCGCCACGCGGACTTCACGCCCATAACGATTGGCGGGTGGTGGTTGTTCCCGAGGCGTGTCTGCGTTGGTTACAGCGGTAACCAACGACGTTTGCGCGCGGGGCGTGCTACGGTAAGAGCGCAGGGGTATGAGAGGTCAAATGCAAACGCGTCTCCTCATTCCAGCATTCGGCGGCATTTACTGCACGTTCGCCCCGATCACCGAGCTGCTGATCCGTGTGGTCGCGGGCGGTTCGCTTGCCATGCATGGGTTTCCAATTTTATTTGGAAATATCGCAACCGCCGCAAAATTCCTTGAAAGCGTGGGGTTCGAAAATGCGCTTTTCTGGACTTATGTCGTCGGCATCGTCGAATTTGTGTGCGGCATCTGCCTGGCCGTGGGGTTTCTGACACGGCTCGTCGCTGCGCCAATAATCGGATTTCTCGCCGTCGCGATCGTCACGTACCATTGGCAATTCGGTTTCGCGTGGGAAAACCGCGGCATTGAATATCCGCTGTTCTGGGCAATCGTGGTTTTCCACTTTCTCATCCATGGCGGTGGAAGGTGGTCGGTCGACGCGCTGATCGGACGCGAGGTGTGATGTCGTGACAGCATTTGCCTCCACAGAGGATCTTGTCGAAAAGAAAGCCTCGTTCGACCAGCTGGGAACAGGCCTTTACGCTTACACCGCCGAAGGAGATCCGAATTCCGGAATCATCGTCGGCGACGACAGCGTGATGGTGATCGATGCGCAGGCAACGCCCGCGTTGGCGGGCGACGTGATCGCGCGTGTTGCGAAAGTCACCGACAAGCCAATCAAATATGTCTTGCTGACGCATTATCACGCTGCGCGGGTGCTCGGCGCCTCTGCCTTTAAAGGCGCCGAGATTTTAGCGTCGGATGCGACGCGGGCGCTGATTGCGGAGCGCGGACAGCAAGACATGGATTCCGAGGTCGCGCGCTTCCCCCGGCTTTTTCGCGGTCCCGAAACCATTTCAAGTCTGACATGGCCAACGATAACGTTTCCTGACCAGATGTCCGTCTGGCTCGGCCGGCGCGAAGTGCGGATTTTACATATTGGGCGTGGTCACACCGCTGGCGACGTGGTCGCGATCGTTCCGGATGCGGGTGTCGTTTTTGCCGGCGACCTCGTCGAATATAAATCGGCTTGCTATTGCGGCGATGCCCATTTTACGGATTGGCCCACGACGCTCGACCATCTCGCCGAAATGCAGGCCAACGCACTCGTGCCAGGGCGCGGTGTGGCGCTCACGACACCGGATATGGTCAAGGAAGGCATCGAAGTGACCACCGATTTTATCGCGACACTCTACGGATCGGTGCAGGAAAGTGTCGCGAAAGGCCGGTCGCTGAAGGACGCTTTTGATTTCGTGCGTCTTACCATGGATCCGAAATTCAAGAGCTTTGCGATCTACGAGCACTGCCTGCCGTTCAACGTGGCGCGCGCCTATGACGAAGCACGCGGAATCGAATGGCCCGTGATCTGGACCGCCGAACGGGACCGCGAGATGTGGGCGGCCTTGCAGGGTACTTAGAAGCCGCGCTTCGGGCGTCTACCTGATGCAGACAATCGCGACCACGTCGCAACGATTGTTATCGCAACTGCTCGCGCTATCGGTAGGAAGGGCCCCGGTGACCTCATTGCGCTCGACGCTGTGGAAGGTTGCGGCTTGCGTGAAAGCTTGCGTTTTGCAGTAAGCATTGGCGGCGGCCGTACCACACTTATCCCCGGCCGCGAGACACCGGTCGATGCCGTATCCGTCAGCGTCGTTGGCGACGATGAACATCCGCCGTTCGGCTTGCGCCGGGGTGGAAAGGCCGAAACAAAGCCACGCGATAAGCCCAACCAGAATCGTCCGCATTACCAAGCACTCGCGCAATGTGAGGGCGCCGCCCCCGGCGTCGATGCGGACAATGTGAGAAAAATCGTTAAACGCCGCTTAACCGTCGCGGCCGCCGCCCGGTCACCAAATTTTTCCTGTGTTTTGCACGGTTTGCGGCCGGACCTTGACGGCACGGACGCGACAAATCATTGTGCCGCCATGAACGGCCTTAACCATATCTGCGGCATTTGCCGCGAGATTATTCGCTAGCGCACAACGCTGGCTGCGGCCGTCTTTTCTCAAGATTGAGATAGCAAGACGCCGGCCAGCGGGGCCGCCGGGTGTCATTTGCTATGGAACTCAAGCTCTACGATACGCTGACGCGCGAAAAGCGGATTTTTACGCCGATCAATCCGGCGCGCGTGCGCATGTATGTGTGCGGGCCGACGGTCTATGACTTTGCCCATATCGGGAATGCGCGCCCGGTCATCGTGTTCGACGTGCTGTTCCGGCTGCTGCGGCATCTCTACGGCGAAAATCACGTCACTTACGTGCGCAACATCACCGACGTCGACGACAAGATCAACGCGCGCGCGGCTGAGCGCGGCATTTCCATCCGCGATCTGACGGAAGAGACTTATAAAAATTTCAAGGCGGATGTTGCAGCGCTCGGCTGCCTGCCGCCGACCGTCGAACCGCGCGCGACCGAACACATCGATCAGATGAAGCAGTTGATCGAGCGGTTGGTGAAATCGGGTCACGCCTATGTGGCGGAAGACAATGTGCTCTTCCATGTGCCGTCGATGAAAGACTACGGCAAGCTCTCCAATCGCCCGCTGGATGAAATGATCGCCGGTGCGCGTGTCGAAGTCGCGCCCTACAAGAAAGATCCGCAGGATTTCGTTTTGTGGAAGCCATCGAAAGCGGGTGAGCCCGGGTGGCCATCGCCTGCGGGCATCAAGACGCCGGGTCGGCCAGGCTGGCACATCGAATGTTCGGCGATGGCCTGGAAACACCTCGGTGAGACTTTTGATATCCACGGCGGCGGCATCGATCTGGTCTTCCCGCATCACGAGAACGAAATCGCGCAATCGCGCTGCGCCTTTCATACGCCGGTGATGGCGAATTACTGGATGCACAACGGCTTCTTGCAGGTCGAAGGCGAGAAGATGGCCAAGTCGGCCGGAAATTTTGTGACAATTCAGGAATTGCTAAAAACTGAAAAAATGGGCGGGCGAACCTGGCCGGGTGAAGTTCTGCGTTTTAACATGTTGCGCACCCACTATCGGCAGCCAATCGATTGGACAATCAGCGGATTAGAAGAGAGCTTGAAAACATTGGATGAATGGTACGCGCTTGCCGAAGCAGGGAAGCGATCGGAATCGTTCAACCGTGACTCTGTAAGCGAAATCTCTCCGGCCGTTCTCAATGCCCTTCTTGATGACCTGAATACGCCGAAAGCGATTGCTGAACTCCACCAACTCAGAAATGCGACGGTACACGGCGAGGGGCGTTCAAATCTTGCCGCACTTGTCGGTTCGCTTCGTTTTCTCAGGATTCTTAAGAATGTCCGCCTCCGAATGGAACGTCGCGAGGCAATCATCGAGAAAAGTAGACGTATCGCGCGTCGAAGAAATGATTTCGGCACGCAACGCAGCCCGAAAAGCTAAAGACTTCAAAGGATCTGATCGCATCCGCGACGAGCTCGCCGCAATGGGCATCGTGCTGAAAAACTCCAAAGAAGGCACCACCTGGGAGATCGCACGATGACTCTCCTCCGTCATGGCCGGGCTCGTCCCGGCCATCCACGCCTTGTTTCCTCGAGGGCGTCAAAATCCGTGGATGCCCGGCACAAGGCCGGGCAAGACGCGGTGGTGACGGTCGCGCATCAATCGAAGGGGCGGGGCTAATGGCCGTCGCGCATCCCAAACTCGCCCTTCGGCCGTTTCTGCCGGACGATGCGGCGCTGCTGCGTGAAATCTTCCGCGACAGCATTGAGGAATTAACCGCCGAGGACTACACCCCGGCGCAGCAGGACGCGTGGGCCTCGGCCGCCGATGATCTCGGTGACTTCGGCAAGAAATTGTCCGGGCAGCTGACCTTGGTCGCGACCCTGGAAGGCTCCCCGGTCGGCTTCGCCGCGCTCGAAGGCAAGGACAAGATCGACATGCTTTACGTGCATCCCGCCGCGGCCGGGCAGGGTGTGGCCGCCATGCTGATCGATGCTTTGGAAAAGCTTGCCGGTGCGCGCGGAACGGGCAAACTTATCGTGGATGCCAGCGACAGCGCGCGCGGCTTCTTCGAGAAACGCGGCTACGTCGCGCAGCAGCGGAACACGGTTTCTGTTGGCGACGAATGGCTCGCCAATACGACGCTCCACAAACAACTCGCAGCCGCCAAACGGGAGGCCTCATGACCAAGCCTGACACGCCGTTCCCGCGCCACTGGCTCTATTACATCGTGCTCAAATACGGCGTGCTCGCAGCCGCGGTCTTGATCGCGCTCTATGTCGTTTACCGGCTGACGTAAGGACACCCATGAAACGCCATCATATCATCATGGGTGCCATCGCAATTGTGATCGCCATTGCATTGCTCTCGAACTATTACCTTTGGTGAGAAACAATGCCGAAGGAGCGCCTCTATCTCTTTGACACCACGCTGCGCGATGGCGCGCAGACGAACGGCGTTGATTTCACGCTCACCGACAAGCTGGCGATTGCCGGCATGCTCGATGAGCTTGGCATCGACTATGTCGAGGGTGGCTATCCTGGGGCCAATCCGACCGACACCGAATTATTCGGTACGGATCGCAAGCTTGATGCGACTTTCACCGCCTTCGGCATGACGCGGCGGCCGGGGCGTTCTGCATCCAACGATCCTGGCCTTGCCGCGCTGCTCGACGCCAAGGCGGACGCGATCTGTTTTGTCGCCAAAGCGTGGGATTATCACGTCAAGGTCGCGCTGGAGACGACGAACGAAGAAAACATCGCCTCGATCCGCGACAGCGTGAAAGCCGCCAAGGCGAAGGGCAGGGAAGTTCTGCTCGATTGCGAGCATTTCTTCGACGGCTACAAGGCCAATCCGAAATTCGCGCTTGCCTGTGCCAAGGCCGCGTACGACGAAGGCGCCCGCTGGGTCGTGCTCTGCGACACCAATGGCGGCACGCTGCCCGACGAAGTCGAGAAGATCGTCGGCGAGGTGGTGAAGGCCATTCCCGGCGATCACGTCGGCATCCATGCCCACAACGATACCGATCAGGCGGTGGCCAATTCGCTCGCCGCCGTCCGCGCCGGTGCGCGCCAGATCCAGGGCACGCTCAATGGCCTCGGCGAGCGCTGCGGAAACGCCAATCTCGTTTCCATCATCCCGACCCTCAAGCTCAAGGCGGAATTCGCCAATCAATTCGAGATCGGTGTCAGCGACGCGGCGTTGAAGAAACTCGCGCATGTTTCGCATGCGCTCGATGAGCGGCTCAATCGTGCATCCAATCGGCACGCGCCTTACGTCGGCGAAAGCGCCTTTGCAACAAAGGCTGGCATCCATGCCTCCGCCATCATGAAGGATCCGGCGACTTACGAGCATGTCGCGCCCGAAAGCATCGGCAACCGCCGCAAGGTGCTGGTGTCGGAGCAGGCTGGAAAGTCGAACGTGTTGGCAGAACTGGAACGGGTCGGCATCAAGGCCGATAAAGACGACCCGCGCGTCGGGCGGCTTCTCGAGATTGTCAAAGAACGTGAAACGATCGGTTATGCGTATGAGGCGGCCGATGCCTCGTTCGAGCTTCTCGCGCGCCGCACGCTGGGCAAGGTGCCGAATTATTTCGACGTCACCCAGTTCGACGTCAATGTCGAACAGCGGAACAACGCGAAGGGCGAGCGCGTCACTGTCACAATGGCTGTCGTCAAAGTGAAAGTCGGCGACGACAACATGATTTCAGCGGCAGAAGGCAATGGTCCGGTCAATGCATTGGACCTCGCGCTGCGCAAGGATCTGGGTAAATATCAGAAATATATCGCGGGTCTGACGTTGACCGACTACCGCGTGCGTATCCTCAACGGCGGCACCGAGGCCGTGACGCGCGTTCTCATCGAGAGCGAGGACGAGGCTGGCGAACGCTGGACCACCATCGGCGTGTCGCCCAATATCATCGATGCTTCATTCCAGGCTTTGATGGATTCCATCATTTTTAAGCTCGTGAAATCCGGGGCGCCGGCGTGAGATAGTGCGTGTCGTTCTGTCCAAGGGGGGACAGCGGAGGGGCCCATGATCGACCACGTTTCCATCGCCGTACGCGATCTTAAAGCCGCCGAGGCCTTCTACACTGCGCTCCTGGCGCCACTCGGACTGAGCAAATTGCGTGAGTGGCCGGATGCGGCAATCGGCTACGGCAAAAAATATCCGGAATTTTGGATTAATCGCCGCGCGGACAGGGCAGTCGTCGCTGACGATAACGGCGCGCATGTGTGTCTGCGGGCGGACTCGACAAAAGCCGTTGATGCCTTTCATGCGGCGGCAATCGCTAACGGCGGTGCTTCCGACGGCGCGCCAGGTCTGCGCCCCGAATACAGCGATCGCTACTACGCGGCATTTGTCAGTGATGCCGATGGTAACCGCATCGAAGCCGTGACGTTTATCGACGGAAAGTGATGCCTACATCTGGTCGGCGCCGGCAGCGGTCATTTTTTTTGCTTCTTCCGGGGTCGATTGGGCGGCCTCTTGCAGCATCGGGAGGATGTCCGAGACCTTGTCGGCAACAAGCAGATCAAAGTTGAGATCGCCGCGGATAAACTCGAGTTTCTTCATGTGCTCGATAAGGGCACAAAGCGGGTTCCAAAAGCCTTTAATATTGGCAAGCAAAATCGGCTTGCGATGACGGCCGAGCTGAACCCAGGTTATCTGCTCGACAACCTCTTCGAGCGTGCCAATTCCGCCTGGCATTGCCACGAAAGCATCCGCCATCTCGAACATCTTGCGCTTGCGCTCGTGCATGTCGTGCGTGACGATCAAGTTGTCGGCGCCACGCATTGCGTGTTCGCGCACGACCAAAAATTCGGGGATGATGCCGGTCACTTCGCCGCCATGATCGAGCACTGACTTGGCAAGCGTGCCCATCATACCGACGGACCCGCCGCCGAAGACCAGGCCGATGCCGTTTTCGGCAAGGACTGCACCGAAGTTACGGGCGCTTTCGACAAAGGCTGGGTCCGTGCCGGGCCCGGAGCCGCAATAGACGCAGATTTTTCGAATTTTGCTGGATTTTTCGCTTCTGTTCATAGCTATGCATGTGCATTGCACTTGCGGCATCGTCAAGGCGGCCGGAGGGCACCCGAAATCAGCGTACCGGGTGATTAACGGCCAGAATCCACCTATATGAAGACCTCAATGAGCGACCATCACCATCGTCGAGCACCCAGTAGCGAATCGCCCGTCTCCGCGGACCGCGGCGCCCTGCTCACAACCCTCATCCATCTCTGGCCCTATATCTGGCCCTCGGATCGTCGCGACCTGAAAACCCGTGTGATTGGGTCCCTTGTTCTGCTGTTGGCCGCAAAGCTCGCGACCGTCGCAGTGCCCTTCACGTACAAATGGGCAACCGACGCGCTCGCTGGTCACGGCACCGCGCCGATCGAGGCTTCCAATTGGCTCCTGTGGGCGATGGCCGCGCCGATCGCCATGACGATCGCATATGGCGGCATGCGCATCCTGATGGCGGCCCTGACCCAGTTGCGTGACGGACTGTTCGCCAAGGTGGCTATGAATGCGGTGCGCCGGCTTGCCTATCGCACTTTCGTGCACATGCATGAGCTCTCGCTTCGCTTCCATCTTGAACGAAAAACCGGCGGATTGACGCGCGTGCTCGAGCGCGGACGCAACGGCATCGAGACGATCGTGCGCATGGTGATTTTGCAGTTGTCACCGACGATCGTCGAACTCGCGTTTATCGTCGCGGTGCTGATGTGGCAATTCGACTGGCGCTATGTGGCGGTGATCATGGCCACAGTGTTCGTCTACATGACCTACACCTATCACGCCACGGAATGGCGCATCGGTATCCGACGCAAGATGAACGACAGCGACACCGATGCGAACATCAAGGCCATCGAATTCGCTGCTCAATTACGAGACGGTGAAATATTTTTCCGCGGAAGAGCGTGAGGCCTCACGGTACGACCGCGCGATGGCGCGCTATGAAGGCGCAAGCGTGCAAGCCTATACATCGCTCGCCGTACTCAACGCGGGGCAAGCCGTCATCTTCACATTCGGTCTTGCCGCTGTGATGGTTATGTGCGCGTTCGAAATCCGGGCCGGCAGCAAGACGGTCGGCGATTTCGTGCTGGTCAACGCAATGATGATCCAGCTCTATCAGCCGCTCAATTTCATGGGCATGGTCTATCGCGAGATCAAGCAAGCGATCACCGACATCGAGCTGATGTTTTCAATTTTGTCGCGCGAACCGGAAATCAAGGACATCACAAACGCCCCGCCACTTAAAGTGGGTGCAGCGACCGTTCGCTTTGAGAACGTTAGCTTCGCCTATGAGCCGACACGCCGAATTTTGAAGGGTATCAGTTTCGAGGTCCCCGCCGGCAAGACCGTCGCAGTTGTTGGCCCATCCGGTGCCGGCAAGTCGACGATTTCGCGGCTGCTGTTTCGCTTCTACGATTTGTCCGGCGGCCGCATTTTGATCGATGGCCAGGACATCGCAAAGGTGACGCAAAAATCGTTGCGCCAGGCGATCGGCATGGTGCCGCAGGATACGGTGCTGTTCAACGACACCATCCGCTACAACATCCGCTATGGGCGTTGGGAGGCCACAAATTCTGAAGTGGAAGAAGCAGCCAGGCTGGCACAGATCGATCCTCTGATTCGGATTGCGCCCAAGGGCTATGAGACGGAAGTTGGCGAACGGGGGCTCAAGCTGTCAGGCGGCGAAAAGCAAAGGGTGGCGATCGCACGCACAATTCTGAAGGGGCCACCCATTCTGGTGCTCGACGAGGCAACGTCCGCGCTCGACAGCCACACCGAAAAAGAAATTCAGGACGCGCTCGAACGTGTTTCGCGCAATCGCACCACATTGGTGATCGCCCATCGGCTTTCCACCATCGTCGGGGCCGACGAGATTATCGTGCTGGATCAAGGCGAGATCGTTGAGCGCGGCACGCACTACGCGCTGCTCGCAGCCAATGGCCTTTACGCCAGTATGTGGAATCGCCAGCGCGAGGCCGAAGAAGCGCGCGAAAAACTTGCACGTGCTGGCGAGGAGGAGGTTGCGCCCAACCGCAATCCGCCGCCGGTCGATGATGCCATCAGTGCAGCCGCCGCGGCTCCGCTTGAAGCGCCGGCTGACGCGGCGGAGTAAGATAGATCCATGTCGATCTACGATTCGATTCGTGCCCAAATTGTGCCGGTTACGCCCGAAGGCTACCCTTTCATTGGCGCTTTTGCGTTCGCGAGCATCGTCCTCTTTTGGCTATGGAGCCCGCTCGGCTGGCTGGGTACGCTGGCGACGATTTGGTGCGCCTATTTCTTTCGCGATCCGCCGCGTGTAACGCCGGTACGCGATGGCTTGGTGGTCGCGCCGGCAGATGGGCGGATTAGCCAGGTCACCAGCGCCGCGCCACCACAGGAGCTCGGTCTCGGCAGCAAGCCATTACCGCGCATCTCGATTTTCATGAGCGTCTTCGATTGCCACGTGAACCGCAGTCCGGTTGCCGGCAAAATCGAGAAAATTGTCTATCAGCCGGGCAAGTTCTTCAACGCTGACCTCGATAAAGCCAGCGCCGATAACGAACGTAATTCGCTGGTGATCGCTACTGCGGGCGCGCGCGTCGCCGTAGTGCAGATTGCCGGACTAATTGCGCGGCGCATCGTTTGTTTCGTGCGCAACGGCGATTCTATCGGCATCGGGCAGCGCTTCGGTATGATCCGGTTCGGCTCACGCCTCGATGTCTATCTGCCGGAGGGCATACCGCCGCTCGTCGCCGTCGGCCAGACGTCTACCGCTGGAGAAACCGTGCTCGCCGACTTGCGCGGTGCAAACGATGCGAGAGCATACCGGGCGGGCTGACGACCGCCCGGTGATGCTGCTGTGATGCCGTTATTTACCCGCCAGGTAGTTTTTCCGTATCGGTTTAAGTGCGACCAGTGCGAGGACGCCGGTTAACGCATCCAGCGCAATGATGATCGTGAACACCGGCAACCAGCTGCCGGCCTTGGCGTATATCAGCGCGGCCACCGGTGCCCCTAACACCGATCCGACACCCTGCGCCATGTACAGGAAGCCATAATTGGTGGTGGCGGATTTGGTGCCGAAGGTGTCGGTCAGCGTCGACGGAAACAGCGAGAAGATCTCGCCCCAGCCGAAGAACACCACGCCTGACAGCAGGACAAACAGCAAAGTGTTGTCTCGCATTAAGACCATGGCTGCCACAGCGCATGCTTCCATGATGAAGGCGATCGCCATCGTGTTCTCGCGGCCGATGTGGTCCGACACCCAGCCGAAGAACGGCCGAGTGAGACCATTGGTGATCCGATCGATCGTGAGCGCGAGCGGCAATGCGGCGAGACCGAAGACCGTGACTTTGGTGACGCCAAAGTCGCGTGAGAACGAGGCAAATTGCGAGATGATCATGAGCCCGCCGGTCGACATCATCGTCATCATGAAAAACATCAGCCAGAAGACCTTCGTCTTCAGCATGTCGGCAGGCATGACATCCTTCGCCGTTGACGCAATGGTGGCCCGTGGAAGTTTGTCAGTCGACTGCGGCATTCGCATCGGCAATGCGGCAGCGGCGCCAACGATGCCGAGGATGATGCCGAACACGACCAGCGTGTGTTGATAGCCGGCAGTCGTCATCATCGAATTGATCGGGAAGGTGGTGAGGATGGCACCGAAGCCATATCCGGCAGCGACCATTCCCGTGGCAAAGCCGCGCCGATCCGGGAACCAGCGCACCATCAGGCCGATGATGCCGATATACACAATGCCGGTGCCGACGCCGCAGAGCAGACCATAGGTAAAATAAAGGCTCATCAGGCTGGTGGCGTAAGCCGATGTAATCCAGCCAGCGCCCGACATCAGGCATCCGACGGCGATCAGAAGCCGCGGACCAAATTTATCGACCAAGTAGCCCTGCACCGGCGACAGCCAGGTTTGCAGAATGATCAAGATCGAGAACGTCCACTGGATGTCGGCCAGCGATGCTCCAAGACCGTCCTGAAACGATTTTGTGAAAAGCGTCCAGACGTACTGCGGGCTGGAAATCGACATCATCGCAACGATGCCGAGCACCAACTGAACCCAGCGCGTCGAAGCAGCCGCCGGGACTGCCAGCGGTTGTGAAATCGTGGTCATTTTTTGTGCTCCCTCATCCCTCGCGACAATTGCATCCGATAAGGGTCTCCAACGCAAGATGCGGACCAAATAAATCGACGTCTGATCCCCTTGAAATTACGTCGGAATATCGGCTTTGATTTAGCCGACGAGCCATTGCTGCTCGATGTTATGCCTGCTGCCCATAATTTCGGCGCGATAATCCGCTTACTATGGCTACAGTCTTTTCTGCCGGGCCCGAGGCAAAGGGATATATTTTGTCCATGGTGTTTCCTCCGTTTGATCCAGCGCCTCCACCGTTCCGGCGCCGTTTTAAGGCGATCCCGGTCCGCACACTGCTGCCCAACCTGATCACGTTGCTTGCGCTTTGCGCCGGGCTTACTGCGATCCGTTTGGCGGTGGAGAGCAAGCTTGATTGGGCGCTTGCCGCAATCGTGTTCGCCGCGCTCCTCGACGGGATCGACGGGCGGATCGCACGCCTGCTCAAAGGCACATCACGCTTCGGCGCCGAACTCGACAGTCTCGCCGACTTCGTCAATTTTGGCGTAGCGCCCGCATTGATCCTGTATTTTTGGGGATTGCACGATCTCAAGTCGGCGGGATGGATTGTCGCGCTTGTCTTCGCGATTTGCGCGGGGCTTCGGCTCGCGCGATTTAACGTGATGATCGACGATCCCAACAAACCGGTCTGGGCAGGAAACTTCTTCACGGGAATTCCCGCGCCGGCCGGCGCTATCACCGTGCTGCTGCCGATTTATGTGAATTTTCTTGGCGTATCGGACGGCCTTATCGCGGTGTGGTTTACATTCTTCTACACGCTGCTGATTGCGCTATTAATGGTGTCGCGCTTGCCGGTGTTTTCGGGAAAGCGCGTGGGAAAGCGCGTGCCACCGGAAATGGTGTTGCCCGTTTTTGTCGCGGTAGTTTTGTTTTTTGCATTGCTGGTGAGTTATCCGTGGCAGGTGCTCACCGTTGGTACGCTCGCTTATTTGGCGTGCCTGCCGCTCGGATGGCTGTCCTATCGTGAATACCAGCGTAAGGACGCGACCGCTGCCGCGGCCACGACCGATGCCGCATTGCCCCACGAGACCACGGTCGGCCAGACAGTCGACAAAGACCGGCCGGCGCGCCTGAACTGACGTCAGTTCTTAGCGAACGGAAAACCCGGCATGAGATCGTAGGGGTGCCCCCAGCCGGGAAGCGCCTTCATGCGCTCAAGCCAGGAACCGATTGCAGGATGGTCCTTGGCAATGTCGAATCCGAATTCCTCGGCTGGATAATAAAGATATGCCGTCATTGAAACGTCGGCGATGGTTGGCTTGTCGCTGACAAGATATTTCCGTTCGGTGAGCCGTTTGTTGACGATGGCGAGATTGCCATCGATGCGGCCCTTCAAAAATGCAAAGACGGCCGGATCGCCGGGCGGCTTTGCGAAGTTCTTTAAAAAGCGATATGGACCGAGGAAACCGTTGACCTTCTGATTATCAAAAATGATCCAGCGGAGCGCCTCGAGCTCCTCGTCATCGCCCGCCGGTTTGAATTTGCCAGTTAACTTCGAAAGATAAGTCAGGATTACGCCCGACTGAGTCAGCTTTTTCTGTCCATGAACCAGAACGGGGACCTCACCCATCTCATTCACGTCTGTTCGGTACTCGGCCGTTCGTTGAACCCCTTTCCCGAAAAAATCGATCCACACCGGCTTCCAATCGGCACCAATCAGATTGAGCATCAACGCGGCGCGATAGGCGTTGCCCGACTGGGCAAAACAATAGAGCTGAAATTCGGCCATCGGATCTCCAATCGTCAATGTGTTCTAGCGGCTGAGTGCGACCGGCATGCCACCGGCTGATTGCCCTTCGAAGCGGCCGCCTTCGACTTTGAACTGCGCCAGCGGTTCATTTTCGTTATTCGAAATCGTAAGCGCACCACTCTCCATTGCCCAGTGCCAACTCGTATAAAAATTGCCGGGGCATCCGCCATCCGGCGCAACATTGCCGCTGCGCGCGCCGGCCCCACCGCGGAATTCGAGGCCGCAAGAAGGGGCGTTCGGCGCGGACAATATCCAACGACCCGTGAGCGATGCATCCACAGGCGCCGGTGCCGGCGCGGATGACCCCGACGTGAGCTGCTCACCGGCGCAGCCCGCCAACGTGAGGACGACAAGGACGCCCGTCGCGGCCCGGACGGAGTTCATGCCCGGCGCGCCTCACTTCATCGTCGGTATCACGAATTCAGCGCCTTCTTTCGTGCCGGTCGGCCATCGGGAAGTGATGGTCTTGGTCTTGGTATAGAAGCGTATTGAATCTGGCCCGTGCTGGTTGAGATCGCCAAAGCCGGAGCGCTTCCATCCGCCAAAGGTGTGGTAGGCGAGCGGGACCGGGATAGCGAAGTTGACGCCAACCATGCCGACTTGAACGCGATTGACGAAATCGCGCGCGGTATCGCCATCGCGTGTGAAAATGGCGACGCCGTTGCCATATTCGTGTTCCGACGGCAGCCGCACGGCCTCATCGTAGTCCTTGGCGCGGACGACAGACAGGACCGGGCCGAAAATCTCTTCTTTGTAGATCCGCATATTCGGCGTCACGTCGTCGAACAAGCAACCGCCCATGAAATTGCCGTTCTCGTAGCCCTGCAGCTTGAAGCCGCGGCCGTCGACCACGAGCTTGGCGCCTTCCTTGACGCCAACTTCGACGTAGTCCTTGACGCGATTGAGCGCGGCCTTGGTCACGAGCGGGCCGTAATCGGCTTGCGGGTCGTTCGAGGGTCCGATTTTCAGGCTTTCGACGCGTGGGATCAATTTCTCGACCAGAATATCGGCGGTCTTTTTGCCGACCGGCACCGCAACCGAAACGGCCATGCAACGCTCGCCGGCCGAGCCGTAACCTGCGCCGATCAACGCGTCGACCGCCTGATCCATATCGGCATCGGGCATCACGATCATATGGTTTTTCGCGCCGCCGAAGCACTGGACGCGCTTTCCGTGGGCGCAGCCGGTCGAATAGATGTACTCGGCGATTGCAGACGATCCGACGAAGCCGATCGCCATCACGCGTGGATCGGTGAGTAAAGTGTCCACCGCTTCCTTATCGCCATTGACGACGTTGAGAATGCCGGCAGGCAACCCGGCCTCGACCATTAATTCGGCAAGGCGCATCGGCACGGACGGATCGCGTTCCGACGGTTTGAGGATAAATGCATTGCCGCAAGCAATCGCCGGCGCAAACTTCCACATCGGAATCATCGCCGGGAAATTAAACGGCGTTATCCCCGCGACCACACCGAGCGGTTGGCGAACGGAATAAAGATCAATGCCGGGCCCGGCGCCTTCGGTGTACTCACCCTTGAGCAAATGCGGAATGCCACATGCAAACTCGACGACCTCGATGCCGCGCTGAAGGTCGCCGCGCGCATCGGGAACAGTCTTTCCGTGTTCGGAGGAAAGGAGTTTAGCAAGCGTGTCGGCTTCTTTTTGAATGAGCTCGAGAAATTTGAACATGACCCGAGCGCGACGTTGTGGGTTGGTTGCGGCCCAACCCGGTTGTGCGGCAGCGGCGTTCGCTATGGCGTGTTCGACCTCGGAGTGTTTGGCGAGCGCGACCTTGGCCTGGACCTCGCCGGTGTTGGGATCGAAGACATCCCCGAAACGTCCGGAGCCGCCTTTTACGGTCTTGCCGCCTATGAAATGGCCGATCTCTCGCATGGGTCGCACTCCTCCGCTTATTTTTATGGCCCGGAACGGGGACTATTGGCCACTCGGCGTCGTTTTTGTAGCAATTTTTGCAGCTTTTTCAGCGGTGACCCGCAGTTTGCGACCTTTTCCGAGCGTTTTTCTTTCACGAACGGTTAGCCTTTACCCCCTCTTAACAGCGCCAGTCTAGGGTCGTTACGGGACCCGGTTCTTCCGGGAGCGCGTGCGCGTCGGGTGGTTAGTAATGGATATTGCGACCGGTCTGGGTCTGCTGTGCGGTGTCGCTGTCGTCGGCCTCGTGATTATGATGGGCGGCGACCTGCAGATGTTCGTCAGCGAACATGCATTCATCGTCATTTTCGGCGGTTCCTTCGCTGCCACGCTGATCCGCTTCCCGCTCGCCTCGATTTTCCACGGGCTGCCGCTGGGCGCCAAATTCGCCTTCACGTTGCGGCGCATGAGCCAGCGCGAGCTAGTCGATGAGCTGGCCGGGCTTGCCGAGATTGCCCGTAAGTCGGGACCGATCGGCCTGGAAAAAGTTGAGATCGAAGATCCCTTCCTCGCCAAAGGCGTCCGTTTCGTTGCGGATGGTTACGACGGCAATTTCATTCGCGACAATCTTGAACGCGACCGCGACAACTTCCTCACGCACCTCGATGAGGGCCAGAAGATCTACCGCGCAGTCGGCGACTGCGCCCCAGCCTTCGGCATGATCGGTACCTTGATCGGCATGGTGCAGATGTTCGCCAATATGACCGACCCGTCGAAGCTCGGTCCGTTCATGGCCGGCGCGCTTTTGGCGACTTTTTACGGCGCGGCTCTGGCCAACATGTTTTGCTTGCCGATCGCCGACAAGCTGCATCTCAAGCTGGTTGACGAGGAAATCAACCGCACTCTGATCATCGACGGCATTTTGATGATCCGTGAAGCCAAAAGCCCGACTTTGGTACGCGAGATGTTGCTCGCCTATCTGCCTGAAAAGCATCGCCACACTGAAGAAGACGTGGAAGAAGAAGAGGCGGAGCCGGTGGCCGCATGATGCGGTTCGGTTTCGAGCCATAGAAAATGGCCAGGCGCAAAGATGCAGGTCACGGCGGCGGTCACGGGTGGTTTGTCACCTTCGCCGATCTGATGGGCTTGCTGGTCAGCTTTTTCGTGATGCTGGTCGCCTTTTCCACGCAAGACCAAGCCAAGCTCCAGGTTGTCGCTGGCTCAATGCGTGACGCCTTTGGTGTCCAGGACCGCGTGCGTTATTCCGGCATCATCGAGGTTCTCGGGTTACCGACGCGCCCCAGACTAAAAAATTCGGCGCATATCGATCCAAGTGAGGCTTCGGCTACACCTTCGCCCGAGGACAGCGATCGTCAGCGCACTTTTGGTGCCCGCTTCAAGGAAGATCGCAAATTCTCGCTTGCGTCCGCTTCGCTACGGCAAGCCTTGCAGGACATGCCGGAGATATCCGACGTTTCGAAACATATAATGCTCGAAGAAACGAAGCAGGGCCTCAACATCGAGATTGTCGACCAGGACGGCCGGTCGATGTTCCCGGATGGAGCCAAAGAGCCATTCGAGCGCACCAGAAAAATTATTCAGAAGATCGCGCCGCAGCTCAAGGCAATGCCTTACCGGCTATCAATTGTGGGACACACTTCCTCCAGCAAGGTGCCTCCAAAGCCGGGCTATGGTCCGTGGGACCTGTCGGCTGACCGCGCGAATGCCGTTCGTCAGATTCTGGAGGCAGAAGGTGTACCGTCGGGGAATGTGTTCATGGTGGCGGGGAAGGCCGACACAGATCCGCTGTTCCCGGACGATCCCTCTATGTCGCCAAATCGCCGCGTTACCATCACTTTGATGCGGGAAGAGCCGCCGCTGCCAGAGAATTTGACCCCCTGACCAAGTGCAACCACGGGTCGGCCTAACCAGTTTGGGGAGAAGCGCGGTATTCTCCAGCCCACCACAATGATATAAGGCCCGCCTTTACTTCAAGCAGTGCGGACCACAGTTAATTTCAATGAGTGACGGCGCGAAGGAAATGACGGCCGCGCACAAGGGCCTCGACGCGCCTCCGGGACTCTTCGCGCTTGCCCTCGGCAGTGTCGGTGTCGTCTACGGCGACATCGGGACAAGCCCGCTCTACGCCTTTCGTGAAGCGGCAATCGCTGCAAGCACCAATCATGTCGTTACCCGCAGCATCGTGCTCGGCGTGCTTTCGCTCATCGTCTGGGCACTCATCATAACTGTAACCCTCAAATACGTTCTCATTCTGCTGCGTGCCGACAACAACGGCGAGGGTGGGACCCTTTCACTGACGGCCTTGGCAACGCGCGCGCTCGGCAGACGCACCGCATTTGTCTTCATCCTTGGTGTGGTCGGCGCTTCCATGTTTCTTGGCGACTCCGTGATCACTCCGGCTATTTCGGTTCTATCCGCGGTCGAAGGCCTCAAGCTTGCCAGTCCGGCATTTGGCGAATTTATCGTGCCGCTCACGGTTATCATTCTCATTGCGCTATTTGCCGCACAGAGCCGAGGAACGGCCAAAGTGGCGGCGATGTTCGGCCCGATCATGGTCGTCTGGTTTATATCGATCGCAATCGCGGGTGCGTTGCACATCCGCGACGATCCAACCGTTCTCGCTGCCATCAACCCGTATTATGGCGTTGAGTTTCTTGTGCACCATGGCGCAATCGGCTTGGTCACGCTCGGTGCAGTATTCCTGGTGGTCACCGGGGGCGAGGCGCTTTACGCCGATCTTGGTCATTTCGGGCGCAAACCCATTCAGATCGCATGGCTTAGTCTCGTTTTGCCCGCGCTCCTGATCAATTACTTCGGGCAAGGCGCAAAGGTTCTGGCCGATCCAGCTGCGATTGAAAATCCGTTTTACCGTCTCGTGCCGGAGACCTTCTTGTTGCCAATGATCGTGCTGGCCACGGCCGCGACGGTCATCGCAAGTCAGGCCGTCATCACGGGTGCCTATTCCCTCGTGCATCAGGCGATCCAGCTTGGCTTGTTGCCACGGCTCGCCATCCTTCACACCTCGGCTTCTCACGTTGGCCAGATTTACATTCCACGCGTTACGGTTGCGCTGATGATTGGCGTGCTTCTGTTGGTTGGATTGTTCCGGACCTCAAGCGCGCTTGCTTCCGCATACGGAATTGCGGTGGCGACGACCATGGTGGTCGATGGGTTGCTGGCTTTTGTCGTGATCTGGAGAGGTTGGCAATGGCCGCTCTGGAAGACATTGCTCCTCATCGCGCCATTTGTTGTCGTCGACGTGGTTTTCTTCTCAGCTAATTTTCTCAAATTGTTCGAAGGTGCGTGGGCACCACTTTTGTTCGGCGCGAGCATGGTCCTTTTGATTTTAACCTGGCGCCGCGGTACCGGAATTTTGATCAACAAGACGCGGCGCACGGAAGTGCCGCTCGACACGTTGTTCCGCAGTTTGGAGAAAAAGCCGCCGCATGCTGTGCCAGGCACAGCCGTCTTCCTCACCAGCGATCCGGAGTTCGCGCCGACGGCGCTGCTGCATAATCTCAAGCACAACAAAGTGCTTCACGAGAACAATGTGATCCTCACGATCATCACCGCGGACACGCCGCGTGTGCCCGAAGAGGACCGGGTGTTGATCACGCCGATGTCGAAGCACTTTTCTCGCGTATCGCTGAAGTTTGGATACATGGAACAGCCGAACGTGCCGAAGGCACTTGCGATTGCGCGCAAGCACGGTTGGCAATTCGACATCATGTCGACGTCCTTTTTTCTCTCGCGGCGCGCGCTCAGGCCGTCGGCGAAGTCGGGCATGCCATCGTGGCAAGATCATCTCTTTATCGCGCTGGCGCGGTCCGCGAGCGACGCCACCGACTTTTTCCAGATTCCGACCGGACGAGTGGTTGAGGTCGGAACCCAGGTGACGGTTTAACGCCAGGCCTTCGCCTATCCGGCGCGCTCTTAACCGCTTGAAAATCTTACGAAATACCGAGTGGGCCTCTGCAATTTTCGCATGGCTCGAGATGCTGGATTGCGTAAATGCGTATCCTTGTCGGGTTAGGTCGGCGTTATAAGCCGCGACCCACCGATTTTTTGCATTGCAAAAAAACAAGAAATTCAGGCCAATATTCCATGTCTCAAAGGATCGCCGCCGCAGACGGCAACCCCGTCGCAACCCATGACGGCAGCGAAGCGGTGGCGAAAACCAGTTTCTGGGCGCTCGCGCTCGGTAGCATTGGCGTTGTCTACGGCGACATCGGCACGAGCCCCCTTTACGCCTTGCGCGAGGCGGTGCTGGCGGCGACTGGGTCTGGCAACCCTGTCAACGAGCCAATTGTCCTCGGCATCTTGTCGCTGATCCTCTGGGCTCTGTTTTTGGTGGTCACCGCCAAATACGTGCTCATTTTATTGCGCGCGGACAACAAGGGCGAGGGTGGCACGCTTGCTTTGATGGCGCTTGCGTCTCGCTCGCTCACGCGCGGCGGCGGCATCGTTATCCTGCTGGGCGTTATCAGCGGCGCCTTGTTTTACGGCGATGCCATTATTACTCCGGCGCTTTCGGTCCTTTCGGCAGTCGAAGGTTTGAAAATCGTGACGCCGGCATTCGATGCCTACGTCGTCCCCCTTACGGTTTTCATTCTGGTCTTGTTGTTCATGGTCCAGTCGCGCGGTACCGCGCGCGTCGCTTCTTTTTTTGGTCCGATCACGCTGTTTTGGTTTGCGACCATCGCAGCCGCGGGCATCTGGCATGTTGTGCAAAATTTGACGGTCTTGCTCGCGTTCAATCCCTGGTACGGAATAAGTTTCCTTCTCCATCACGGCATCATCGGATTTTATACGCTCGGCGCTGTGTTCCTGGTCGTCACCGGGGCGGAAGCGCTCTACGCAGATCTTGGCCATTTCGGCCGCGGGCCTATTCGATTTGCGTGGCTGGTCGTTGTGCTGCCTTCGCTCATCCTCAACTATCTCGGGCAGGGCGCCTTGGTCCTGGCCGATCCGAAATCCGTCGAAAATCCATTCTTCCTGCTGTTTCCCGACTGGGCTTTGCTGCCGATGGTGATCCTCGCCACCGCTGCCACGGTGATCGCCAGCCAGGCGGTGATCACCGGCGCCTATTCGCTGACGCGTCAGGCAATTCAGCTCGGCCTGCTGCCGCGGCTGGAAATCCGCCACACTTCGGAATCGCTATTCGGGCAGATATACATGCCGCGAGTGAACACGCTTCTGCTGATCGGCGTGCTGCTCTTGGTGGCGCTGTTTCGTTCCTCCAGTGCCCTCGCTTCCGCCTATGGCATCGCGGTGACCGGGACCATGGTCGTAACGGCCATGATGTCGATCATCGTTATACGGCGGGTCTGGCACTGGCCACTGCTCGCGGCGTTGGCGCTGATGCTGCCGTTTCTGTTCATCGATCTGACATTCCTTAGCGCCAATCTGCTCAAGATCGTCGAGGGCGGCTGGATGCCGCTGGCGCTCGGCGCTCTCGTCATGGCGGTCATGTACACATGGCGACGCGGCAGCCGGCTTCTCTCTGAAAAAACGCGCCGCCTGGAGACGCCGCTCGAAGCACTGGTGAAAAGCCTCGAAAAGAAGCCGCCTGCGCGCGTACCCGGAACCGCCGTATTTCTCACCAGCGATCCGATCAGTGCGCCGACCGCGCTATTGCACAGCCTCAAACATTACAAGGTTCTGCACGAGAAGAACGTCATTCTCACCATCGAGACTGCCGACACTCCGCGCGTCGATCCGGCCGAGCGCGTGCGCATCGCGCCGGTGGGAAAGACCTTCTCGCGCGTGGTGCTGCGCTTCGGCTTTATGGAAACGCCGAACATTCCAAAGGGGCTGGCGATTGCCCGCAAGCTCGGCTGGCAATTCGACATCATGTCGACATCGTTTTTCCTTTCGCGCCGGGCACTCAAGCCCGCCGCGCATTCGGGTATGCCGCATTGGCAAGACCGTCTGTTTATCGGGCTTACCCGGGTCGCAAACGACGCCACCGACTATTTCCAAATCCCCACCGGCCGTGTTGTAGAGGTCGGGACGCAGGTCACGATCTAGAATCGGACGGGCGAAAAGACTGGTGCGGCACGCCTGATTTCCGGCTAAAACCCGCTATTATTGAGAAACGGAGCCTCGGATATGGCCGACGAAATGCCGCGCGCCGATGAGGTCACAAACCTCACGCCCGAGCAGGTCGCCGCGGGATTGCGGGACGGACGGATGTTGCTGGTCGATGTTCGCGAACCGAACGAGACGTCCGTTGAAAGTTACCCCGATGCTGTGATCGTGCCGCTGTCGTGTTTCGACCCGGCGGCAATTCCGGATCCGCAAGGCAAGCAAGTTGTGTTCGCGTGCCGATCCGGGCGGCGGTCAATCACTGCTTCCGTTGCTGCGCAGGACGCGGGTTATCCCTATAGCGCGCATCTTGCCGGCGGGATTATCGCATGGAAGGCGGCCGGCCTTCCGACCAAAACCTGAATCACCACATCCGTCCGAGGCTTCCTATGCGCTGCGCATTGAAAATCGCTGCTCTGGTCGCCAGCCTGAGCGCCGTTGGTGTCACGGTTGCGGTCGCTCAGAGCTCGCGGGTTGTCAATGTCTACAACTGGTCGGACTACATCGACCCGAAAGTCATCGAGGACTTTACCAAGGAGACTGGCATCAAAGTTCAGTACGATACTTTTGATGCCAATGAGACTTTGGAAACCAAATTGCTCGCGGGCAAATCCGGCTATGACGTCGTCGTGCCGACGGCCTACTTCCTCGAGCGGCAAATCAAGGCCGGCGTCTTCCAGAAGCTCGACAAAAGCCAGCTCAAAAATCTCGGCAATATTTGGCCCGATATTGCAAAGCGGCTTGCGGTCTATGATCCAGGCAACCAGTTCGCCGTCAATTACATGTGGGGCACCACAGGTATCGGCTACAACGTGAAAGCGATGCGCGAGCGGCTCGCCCCCGGCGGCACGATGGACAGCTGGGATATCGTATTCAAGCCGGAGAATCTGTCGAAGTTCAAAGATTGCGGCATCCACATGCTGGACTCCGCCGACGACATCATGCCGGCGGCGCTGCACTATCTTGGCCTCAATCCGAATTCCACAGATCCGAAAGACCTGGAGAAAGCGGGCGAACTTTTGATGAAAGTTCGTTCGCTTGTGCGAAAATTCCACTCCTCGGAATATCTGAACGCTTTGGCCGCCGGCGAAATCTGCCTTGTGGTCGGCTGGTCCGGCGACATCAAGCAATCACAGCGGCGCGCTGCGGAGGCCAAGAACGGCGTCGAAATCGGGTATTCGATTCCGAAGGAAGGCGCGCAGATGTTTTTCGACAATCTCGCCATTCCGAAAGATGCAACCCACGTCGCCGAAGCGCATGCCTTTATCGATTATCTGTTACGGCCGGACGTCGCAGCGAAAAATAGCAATCTGGTGGCCTACGCCAACGGCAATCTTTCGAGCCAAAAGTTCATCGACAAGACGGTGCTGGACGACAAGAGCGTTTATCCTGATGCGGCGACGATGAGCCGGCTCTACACCGTCAGCGCGCGCGATCAGAAGGCGCAACGGCTGCTGAACAGGCTGTGGACGAAAATCAAGACCGGCCGCTGACCGGCTGCTGATTGTCAGGCCGCCATCGGCGGTGCAACCACAGCCATTGATCCGGGTACTCGCGGATCCACCCTTCAATCACGCTGGTGATGATTTGCATGGTGCCGGCAACGTCGATTTTGCCCTCGGCGTCGCGCGCAGGCCTGATTGCATCGGTCATTTCGCCGCGGAAGCGGTGCTCTGGCAGGCGGATGATGCGGGCGCCATGGATGGGGCAGTCAAAATGACGGGCGAGGCGCGCGATTAGAGGATTAGCCATGGTGCGCTGGCCGAAAAAGGTTACGGGCACGCCACGCACGTAATACTGGTCGACCAGCATCCCGACATGCGCGCCACGTTTGATCGCCTCCGCAATCCTCACCGGGGCATCGAGCCCGGTGGAAATCAGCTCGCCCATGCTGGCGGTACGGGTCTCGCGCAACCATTCGTCGATACCCGCAACATTCGGACGGCGATAGAGCACCGCACTATCAAGTTTGTAGGTGGCCGCGGAAATGGCGGGCAATTCCCAATTGCCAAGATGGGCCGCAAACACAAGTGCGGGTTTGCCGTCGTACAACAATTGCCGAAAGCGCTCGATATCGGCATCCAAAATTTCGATGCGTCCGCGGCGCTTGGGATTCTCAGGGTCAAAATCCCATAGCCGATCAAGATGGGCGAATTCGGCGCCCATGCGGCCCAGATTGTCCCAACATCCGCGCAGGATCGTGTCGATCTCGACGTTCGATTTTTCCGGGAAAGCGGCCTTGAGATTCGCGCGGCCAATTCGATTTTCGGGAAGCCACGGACCAAGCGTCCACATCGTCCATCCGGCGACATCGGCCAATGTATCGGGATTGGTCAGGCGCAATGCCTTGATCAACCCGATCACGAACGCCGAGATCAGCGCATCGCTTGCGCGCTTGAAGCCGCGGCGCAGGCGCCGGATGATCCGCCTCATCGCGATACGACCGTATTTACAAGGCGCATGGTCCTTTCCAGAAACCGGTCCCTGCTTTTCGGGATCATGCGCTAGAAATTTACGATAACTTTGCCGAACACTTGCCGGCTTTCAATCCGTGCCAGCCCGCGCTCGAACTCGGCCAGCGGCACTTCGGTATCGATGATCGGCGCCATGCCAGCAGCAATCTTTGACAGACTGTCGCGAATATTGCGCATCGAGGCGCCGAACGAGCCGAGTATCTTGTATTGCTGTTGGAACAGCTGCATCAAATTGATCGTTACGGTTGGCCCCGCGGTTGAGCCGCAGGTGACAAGCCGCCCACCGCGCTTGAGGCAGAGGAGAGAAGCGTTGAAGCCCTCTCCGCCGACGTGTTCGAATACGACGTCGACGCCTTTTTTCGCGGTAATCTTTCGGGTAACCCCCTCGAAGCGTTCGGTTTTGTAATTGATGACGTGATCAGCCCCGATGGCCTTCGCTTTCTCGGCTTTGGTATCGTCGCCGACCGTTGTGATGACGGTGCAGCCGAGCGCTTTCGCCATTTTGATCGCGACCGACCCGATCCCGGAGCCACCGGCGTGCACAAGAATCGTCTCGCCGGGTTTGAGTTTGGCATTGTCGAATAGCATGTGTTCGACGGTACCGAACGCAATCGGCGCGCAAGCGGCATCACGCAGCGAAACCCCGGACGGCACGGGGATAACCAACCGGGCCGGCAAATTGATCAGGTCGCGCGCGAACCCGTCGATGTGGAAGCCCATAATGCCTTTTACGTTCTCGCATAAATTGTCGCGGCCTTCGCGGCACGCGGCACAATGGCCGCACGTCATCGCGCCATACATCACAACCTTGTCGCCGGGCTTGAAGCCGGTGACGTCACTGCCTATCGCGGCGATCTCACCGGAAGCTTCAGCGCCGACCACCAGCGGCAACTGACGCTTGGCGAAAGCCATTCCGCGAAAGCCCCATAGGTCGAGATGATTGAGTGCGACCGCCTTGATGCGGATTTGCACCTCGCCGGCGCCGGGCGGCGGAGGGGCTGGTACATCGGCAAGTTCGAGCTTGCGGTCGGCGATCAGTCTTAGCGTGCGCATGTGGATTGGCTCGGCCGGCCGTCAGGCGGGCTCAAGCCCCATCACCAGCGAAACGTTCTGGCCGCCAAAACCGAACGAATTCGAAATCGCATGACGCAAGCGCGCATCGCGTGCCTCATTCGGTACGACGTCAAGCGGGATTGCGGGGTCGGGAACCGTATAATTGATGGTGGGCGGAATGCGCTGATGCTGCAGCGTGAGGAGGGTGAATACGGCCTCGACCGCGCCGGCTGCCGATAGCGTATGGCCGATCATGGATTTGTTGGATGAAATCGGCAGGCTTTTCATGCGTTCACCGAATACCGTCGCGCAGCCGAGATATTCCATCTTGTCGTTTTCCGGCGTGCTCGTGCCGTGCGCATTGACGTAGTCGATATCGTTCGCGGTAAGAGCAGCGTCTTTGATCGCGTGGACGATGCAGCCGACGATCGGCTTGCCGTCGGGACTGGAACGCGTGCGATGAAACGCGTCTGTCATCTCGCCGCACCCTTCGATCACACCAAGAATTGTTGCACCGCGCGCTTTGGCGGCATCGTAACTTTCCAGCACGAGTGCACCGGCACCTTCGGCCATGACGAACCCGTCGCGATTTTTTGAGAACGGCTTCGCCGCGGTCTGCGGCGAGTCGTTGTTGGTGGAAAGCGCTGACAGCAGTGAAAACCGGATTACCGCTTCTGGATTGATCGAACCATCGGTGCCGATGCAAAGCGCAGCATTCGCTTCGCCGCGGCGAATTGCCTCGACGCCGAGCTGAATTGCGGTAGCGCCTGAGGCGCATGCAGTGGACAGCGAAATCGGGGAGCCTAACGTCCCAAATTTGTCGGCTAAATTGTCGGCAACCGAGCCGAGCAGGAAGCGGCGGTGATAATCGGGAAATTGTGCGCTGACGCGGAGCATGCCGGCGTAAGTGACTTTATCGTTTGAGCGGGATTTGGCGCCAACCTTGAGACGCTGCGGCCAATCCATCTCAATCGGCGGCACGGCCAGGAAAAGAGGGCCGGGGAATTGCCCAGCTGAGCCAAGGGCGGATTGCGCGATCGCTTCCTCAGCCGCGAGTTCGGCGAACGATTCCGTTAGTGCGGCCGCGCAAGGCTGCGGTGGGAGATAATCAATTGTGCCGGCGATGCGTGTTTTTAGGCCGTCAGTGGGAAAACGCGTGATCGTCTTGATGCCGGATTCCCCGGCCGTAAGCTTTGTCCAATTATCGGTTTTACCTGCACCGAGCGAGGTGACGACACCGAGGCCGGTGACCACCACAATTGGCCGTCCCAATTTATCTTTGCCCGCTGCCATTTTTTTCTCCTCAGCCCGCTCGATCGACCAGCGCGAGGCCTTCGCCTCGCCAATGTCCCACGCCGGTCACCAGAATCTGGCTCAAAGCTGCACTTGTCGGCTTTTCCAGCCCTGTCGTGTCGCAAGCCGGAAACAGACTACCATGTCCCAGCGCGATCGTGGCCAAGGCGATATTCATGGCGAACTGCGGCTCCAACCCATGTCCGAGATATGAGCCCGTAGCGCGAACGGCAAGGTCGGCATGGCTTTCCAAAAAGGTACGTTCTTCGGCGGTTGCCGGATTGGTACCGGTTGCGCCCGACAAGATGGCCACATGGCCGACATTTATTTTTTCTTTGATTCGGTCCCACAGCCGGGACAGCGTTTGAGTAACTGTGCCCGGCTGGCGGGTGGCGCGGTCCGAAACGACCGCGGTCAGGCGCGCGAGCGGTTTGGTGCCACGCTTTTCAGCGTGGTCGCGGGCTTCCATGACCAGGAATGCGCCGAGCGATGCCATGGCGAATCCGCCCTTGTCATCCTTGCGCTCCCACACCGGCGTAAACTTGTCTTTCAGTGCGAGGCCAGCAAACTCATAGAGCATGAGCAAGTCCGGCCGCTCGCCGTTATAAGAGCCGCCCACCAAGGCGACATCGCTTTGTCCGGCACCAATGCGCGCGTGTGCGATCCGCACCGCGTCGATGCCGGCAGATTCTTCGCCCATGAAAGTACGGGAGGAACCGGTCACGCCGTGCACGATCGAGATGTTGCCCGCGAGCAGATTGGATAGCTGCGCCAGAAACAATGTCGGGCGGAGATCGCTCATCAGCCGTTCGTTGAGAAACGCCGCGGGATTTGCGGCGTGCTCAATGCCACTGAGAATATTCGAATCCACGGTCAAATCGCGTTCGCCTCCGCCGGCGGCGACGATCATGTCCATTCTGGAAAGAATATCGGTGTTGCCCTTCACGCCGGCGGAATTGAGAGCGAGACCGGCAGCATATGTGCCGATGCGCTGCCAGTTTTCCATCTGGCGCTGATCGCCTTTCTTGGGGATCTGGGCGTCGAAATTAATCGGGGCGAGCGGGTTTACAACGAAAGGTGCGAAAGTGGTTGCGTCCGCGGTTGGGCGCGCTTCCATCAATTTCTGCCAATGCGCGTCAGGCCCTTCGCCCAGGCACGAAATAATTCCGATGCCGGTGATCCAGACCTCTCTGGAGCTCTCAGCCATCGGCCGGCACCTCGGCCGGGAAGCCGACGCGAGCGGCGGTTTCCCGCATACGCATTTTCATTTCGTCGTTGGGAAAATCCAGTACACGAAGCGTGAGTGTGGCGTCACAGATTTGCTTGCCATCGAGTGCAATGCTCGCCTCTGTGATGGCATAGCCAGAACCTTGGTGAGCCAGCTTCGCGTCGACCGACAGCTTTTGACCAGGCGTGACGAACATGCGGAACTTGGCATCTTTAACGGCCGCCAAAAATGCCATCCGGTCAAATCGATTTACCGCCACCACAAGCCAACCCGACGTCTGCGCCATGGCCTCGATCAGAAGCACGCCGGGCATCAGGGGAAAACCCGGGAAATGTCCCTCGAAGATTGTGCTTGTGGTCGGAACCGTCGCCTCAGCTCTGATTTTGCAGTCGGCGATGCTGAGGTCGACGATCCGGTCGATCAGCTGGAAGTACTCAAGACGCATGTGACCGCGCTTTAAGCCCCTTTGGCAGCGACGAGCTCGTCGATGCGGGCGCTCAGGTTCTTAAGTACAAAGTATTGGTCGGTCGTGGCTTTGCCGTCGTTGACCTCTTGCGTCCACTGCTCCAGCGGAAGCTTGATCCCAAACGCTTTGTCGATAGCAAAGGCGATATCGAGAAAATCGAGGCTGTCGATGCCCAGATCGTTTATTGCGTGGCTTTCCGGCTTGATGGAGTCCCGCGGAATGTCGCAGGTTTCGGCGATGATATTGGCGATCGTGTCAAACGTCGAAGACATCGGTAACTCTCTGGTTGATTTGGGGTTCTGGCGAGCGGGCGGCCAACGCGCCCAGATCGCGCCATAGCCCCCTCCATCTGCATTTCCACGGCAAGCAATTGGCTGCCCGTATAGCGAAGCAGCGGGACAAGTTCAATGGCGACGGCCACTTAGCGGTCCGTTTGCGGGGTTGCAGGCTGGGGGCCCACGTTTCGCGAGGCTAATCCCTCTACCAGCGTTCCTTGGGTGCTTCGACCGGGCTGCAACCGCGCCGTCCCGAGAGCACGCAGTCCTGGTTCTTGCGCATCGACGCCATCGTATCCGCAAGCCAAACTCCTGCGCCGATCAGCGCGACCACAAAAACAAATGCGGCGATGTTCACGACCATGCGATGCCCATAATCGTCCGAGCCTTCACCGCGCTCGTATTTGGCGAGATCCTCGACAGGTGCGGTCGCGGGCGGCTGCGGGCGGATCCCGCCGCGCCGAAAACTGACGACGCGATGGTCGCTATCGGGAGAGGAAGAGTTCGGATCAGGCATGAGCCAGCATACCATGACCGGTGTGGACATTCGACTCTCGGTGAAATGCGCGAAAGCATGGCAACATTTCCAAAAGTTAATGTCCCCTGGGAAGTATCTCGGCCCATGCCATGGCCGCCTGCCGGTTTCTCATTGCATGGTGATAAAACATTCCGTAAATGCGCCACGCGGTCGTGGCCGGGAGTTCATCAATGAATTATAATGCGTTTGTCGCCGCCATCATTATTGCCCTGTGGGCCACGGCGCCTGTTCACGGCGAGGACGTCACCATCGGCGGTTTGAAAATTTCTGCCGCGTGGGCGCGCGCGACTCCCAAAGCGGCTCCGGTCGGTGGCGGCTATTTGACGATCACCAATAACGGCACGACGCCCGATCGCCTGGTTAGTGGCTCGTCGGATGTGAGCAAGCGTTTCGAGATTCATGAAATGGGTATGGACAATGGTGTCATGAAGATGCGGCCGCTTGCCGCCGGCCTTGAAATCAAGCCGGGACAAACAATCGAATTTAAACCGGGCGGTTACCACCTGATGTTTGTCGATTTAAACAAACCCCTCGAACAAGGACAGCACATCAAAGCGACACTTCAATTTGAAAAAGCGGGGAGCGTCACCGTCGATTTCGCCGTCGAAGGCATTGGCGCACAAACCGGTGGCGGTTCGATGCCGGGTGGAATGCAAATGCGACACGGTCAGTAACAAGTGTCGTATCAAATGCTGCGTAATATCAGGGCGATTGTTCCTCCATACCATTAGTTAAGGCAGTTCCGGCTATCAGCGTCCGTCTAGTGTCATGTTGCGGTGACGGATAATGATGCACGATCGAGGCGATGAGGCCCCATCAGTTTGCGAGCCGCAGCAATCGGAAACGGTCGAGATTTCGATCGACGAGGCCCTGGCCAACAATTGGCTCGACATCTGGTACCAGCCGAAGATTGATCTTAAACGCAAATGTTTGGCCGGCGCGGAAGCGCTCGTGCGCCTCCATCACCCGCAAGCCGGTCACTTGTGGCCGGAGGACTATCTCGGCCTGCTCGACGATGATGATCTGGCAAAACTGATCGAACGCGCTCTTGCCGAAACATTGCGCAACTGGAGCGATTTCGCCAAGGCCGGATTTGGCTTGCGGCTTGCCATCAACGTGCCGGCGACAATGCTATCGAAACTGCCCATAAAAGCTCTCATCGCGGAACACTGCGCGGAATTCACGAGCTGGCCCGGGCTGATCTTGGAAGTAACCGAAGATCAGATCGTTCGCGACATCGCACTCACCAGAAAGATAGCGACCGAGCTTAAGGCCTCCCGAGTAGAAATCGCGATCGATGATTTCGGCGCCGCCTTTTCATCGTTCTCCAGCCTGCGAGATTTGCCGTTCGCAGAACTCAAACTGCATAGCTCGTTCGTTAAGAATTGCGCAGTCGACGTCACAAACGCGGCAATTTGCCAAACGGCAATCGACCTTGCTCATCGTTTCGGAAGTTCGGCGGTCGCAAAGGGGATCGACAGCATCGCAGACCTTCAGGCTCTGATGGTGATGGGCTGCGACTTCGGTCAAGGCATGCTGGTAGCGCAGCCGATGCCTCGCGACCGTTTTCTCGAAGCGCTGCAGCAACACGTGAAAAGGCCGGGTGCGTCCGAGCCGTCAATGGACGAGAAAACTGAACGCTCCGCTTAAGCTCGCCGGCAGCCTTTTATAATTTCACCGATAGGAAACAATTTCGCCTCTCGCGCGTTTCTTTGGCCAAGGGGAAACCAGGAGGCTGAAAATGAAGAAGGTCGTTTTATGTGCGGCAATTGGTGCGTTGCTCGTTGGCGCGATTCCGGCATCCGCCCAGGTCGTCGTTCGCGATCGTGACGATGTGGTTGTTCGTGAGCACGAGCATATGGATCGCGGGCATCACTACGGTTGGTATAAAAGTCACGCCGAATGCCGCACCGTGCGTGTCCGCACGCATCTGCCGAACGGCACCGTTGTAGTGAAGACTCGACGCGACTGTTAATCACGAGACCAGATTTAAACGCGTTATCGATTTTAGTCCCGGCGCGAACAGGCGCCGGGACTTTATTCGTGCCCGTTTCTATTTTGATTCAGGGAACGCCAGTTTTTCGTTTTCCGGGGGCAGCATGCGGAATACGTTGAGCGTCATCGAAATCAGCACGTAGTAGCCGAGAATGCCGACCAGCTCGACGGTTGCTGTATCGCCAAGAATCGATTGCACGTTTTTGTAGGTGCGATCCGTTACACGCCTGGTCTTGTAGAGCTCGAGCACAAAATCATAGATCGCGCGCTCATCTTTTGGCGCCGACTTTGGTTTTCGGCCCAGACGCAAGTCCTCGATGGTCTTCGGCTTGACACCGCCTTTTTCGGCCATCGGCGCGTGTGCAAACCACTCATATTGGGCACGCCACAAGCGGGCCGTACAGAGAATCGCGAATTCGGATAGCCGCGGTGGCAATGCGGTCCCATAGCGGCAATGGGCACCGAGTTTTTGCGCAAGCTCACCGAATTCCGGGGCGTGCATCCAGACCGCAAAAGGCCCGCGCGGTGTGATCGAAGCGCCACGTGGTCCGGCACGCAGGCTGGCGAGAAGGGCGCGTTGCGCATCCGTCATGTGCGGTTCATCGATCAGGGCGAGGCGTGGCGCAGGGCGCTTGGTGGCCATAGGGAGGTCCTTGATTGGGCGTGAGGGACGAGCCGGAGAGTTCGTGCCCATTATAGCCAAAAACAGGGGCCGCCATGGCCTAGACGCGAGCCCAAACTCAAGCCTGAGGCCTAGTCTGAGGCCAGTTCTGTGGCCAAGCGCGCGCGAACGAATGAGACCAGGAGATGGGGTCGGTGAAGCGTTACTGAACGACCGCAGTCACTTTCATGAGTCCACGGTCGATCATGCGCAGCTCTTTTGCGGCCGCAAGCGACAGATCGAGCACGCGGCCTTTCGTGAAGGGCCCCCGGTCATTCACGACAACGACGACGCTGCGCTGAGATCTGGGGTCCGTCACCCGCAGCCGCGTACCAAAGGGGAGGCTGCGGTGCGCTGCGGTAAATTTGCTCGGATCGTAACGTTCGCCGTGGGCGGTCCGGCCCGAATAGTCTGTGCTGTAGTAAGCGGCGACGCCGGAAAACTCCCGCGCGTTCTGGGCGATAGCGCCACCGGGCGCAAGGCAGCAGGCCAGCGCCAGGCTTGTCATCGTCCAGTTACCAAAGGCCATTCGCCCGCTCCATCCGCGCGCAGTCAAACCAGTGCGATGTGGCGAAGTTCTGTCTGAAAAATGACAGGCCACCTAGCGAAAATCGCCGCGCGGACAAAAGTTCCTCGAAAAGGTTCGCAAATTATCCGGACGCTCGCGCCGGCGTTCTTGCGCCGCGGGAGGGCGCGCGCGATTTGCGCACACCGTTGCGCGGGGGTGCCTTGCGGCCTTCGAGTTGCTGCAGGGTCATCTCTGCCCGGTTGCGGCAATCGTTATGCAATTCTTCGAGCTCCTCGTCCGAGAGATCCTCGATTGCAGCAAATTTGTTCTCGGCACCCTTCATCGCCAGGACAAGTTCTGACAATTTAAGCTGAATAGCCAATGTATCGCGGTTCTGCGTGTTCTGAATCAGAAAGACCATCAGGAATGTAACGATGGTCGTGCCGGTATTGATGACCAGTTGCCAGGTGTCGCTGTAGTGGAAGATCGGACCGGTGGCGACCCAAACGACCACCACCGCAACCGCGAGTAGGAATGCAGCGGGGTGACCCGTCCATTGCGACGTCGCGTGGGCAAATAGTGAAAACTGGTGAATCCACGAATGATTTGTGGCTTCGATGTCCGGTTTGGTTTTTCTTTTCATCTTGGTCCTGTGGAGACGGCGCGAGCCGCCGGCAATGGCGGATCGCCAACGCGCGGGCGGGTTCCGCGTTCCATTCGACGTTCGATACAGGAATAGGATGAAGCCCCTTTGCTGGCCGGCGTGCCCTTATTTAAACTTCGGCAGCGACTGCTTGATGCGCCCGATGTTGGCCCAGGGGTCATTCCGCAGGCGGGACAAGCGCTGCGGGAGGTTCTGCACGGTGAATTGGTTCGCGGCCTTGAGCGTGCCCAGCTCGGGCCACTCGATCGGAACGGATACCGGCGCGCCCGCCCGCGCGCGAGTGGAATACGGAGCAACGGCGGTCGCCTCCCGGCTGTTTCGCAGGTAGTCGATGAAGATTCGTCCGTCGCGCCGCGCCTTGGCAGCAGTCGCGATGTAGCGGTCCGGGTCGTCCTTCTCCATGCTTTCGGCCACCGTGCGGCAGAATGTTTTGACGGTGTCCCACGGCTCGGGCTCGATCGGCAGCACGACGTGCAGGCCCTTACCGCCGGACGTTTTCACAAAAGTCTTGAGCTTGATGCCCGCGAGCCGCTCGCGCACCTCGCGTGCCGCGGCCACCACATCTTTCCAGCTCGTGCCCGGACCCGGGTCGAGATCGAAAACTAGCCGATCGGCGTGCTCGCGGTCATCCACGGTCGTCCCGCGCGTGTGGATCTCCAGCACGCCTCCTTGCACAAGAGCAATAAGCCCGTTGAGTTCCTCGATGGTGATAATCTTGTCGCCCTTCTCCGGCACGAGATGAAGGTGCTCGGTCGGAATGCCGGCGCGCGCATGTTTTTGGAAAAAGCATTGGCCCGAAGCGCCTTCCGGGCAGCGGACGAGGGAAATCGGCCGGCCGACGACATGCGGCCGCATCCATTTCCATACATGGACGTAGAAATCGGCTAGGTCTTGTTTCGTGACCTTTGCGTCGTCCCAGTAAACCCGGTCCGGATGCGTGAGACGTACGCCCGCGACGCTGACGTCCGTTTTCTTCACCGTCGCGCTTCGCTTCACCGTCGCGGTTCGGCTGGCCGCAGCGATCGCCTTCTCGCGCACGACGTCCTTCGCCGCCTTGTCTTCACGGACACCCTGGAACGAGGCTTGTCGTATGTGGTCGCTATGTGTCCAACCATGGAAGTCGACTTCCACGACTATGCTCGGCTCGACCCAAATCGGCTTGCGAACACCGCGCTCCTCTGCCGGCACAGCTTCGAAGGGAGTTTTATCTCTCTTAATGGTCATCAGCCTGCGGAATAGCGAGCGTGCGGTGTCGCGCGTGAAACCGGTACCGGTGCGCCCGGCATAACGCAGTTTTCCGCGCTCGTAGAAGCCAAGCACGAGCGCGCCGACGGCACGGGCATCCGCAGTCGACGGCACGACACCGGTCACGACCAGCTCCTGCCGATCTGAACATTTGCTCTTGACCCAGTCGCGGCCCCGGCCGGAACGGTATGGTGCGTCGGCAAGCTTCGACACAATGCCTTCCAGACCCAATTTGCAGGCGTGGTGAAGCAGTTTTGTCCCCGGTTCGGTCAACGATTTACTGAAGCGAAGAATTCCCCCGGTTGCTTCGCGCTTAAGCAGTTTTGCCAATGCACTTTTGCGCGAGACGAGCGGCAATGGTCTCAGGTCTGCTCCGTCAAGAAAGAGAAGGTCGAATGGATAAAACACCATGCGGTCGTGGCGGCTCTCTTTGAGGTCGTGTTGCAGCAGCGAGAAGCTTGAGACGCCGTCGCTTCCTTCCGCCACAACCTCGCCATCGATCAAAGCGCTTTTAGCCGGCAGATGGGCTATGGCGGCAGCGACCGTCGGAAATTTTTTAGTCCAGTCGAGCCCCTTCCGAGTGAGGAGTTTGACCTTGCCGTGGTCCAGCCTGGCCTGAATGCGGTAACCGTCGAATTTGATCTCGTGCAACCAGTTGTCGCTATCGGGCGCCTTGTCACAGAGCGAGGCGAGACAAGGCGCGACGAATGCGGGCAGGGCGCGTTGCGGCGCAGCCGCCAGTGCGTCGTCCTTAACGATCTCGGTTTTGCGGAGCGGCTTGACTACGGCGGCACGCGCCCGCTTGCGCGGCGCAGCCTTCGCTGTCGAAGCCTTCGCCGTTTTGTCCGTCTTTGCTCTGTTGCTCCGCCATTCTCGTTTTGGCCCGGTTGCGATCTCATCCATCGTGCGGCCGGTGACAACAGAAAGAGGTTCCTCCTCAAGAATATCTTTGTCGCGGGACGAACGCTCGGCATCGTCGTGCTGCTTGATGAGCAACCAATTGTCGCGTTTCTCGCCGGGGCGCCGATGCATACGCACGAGGTGCCACCCGCCGTGCAGCTTTTCGCCGTCGAGCGTGAAAGCAAGATGGCCCTTGGCCAACCCTTTGTGCGGATCAATGTCAGGTTGCCAGCGGCCGCGGTCCCAAATCATTACCGTGCCGCCACCATACTCGCCTTGCGGGATCGTCCCCTCAAATTTGTTGTAGGCGATCGGGTGATCTTCGACCTGGACGGCCAGCCGTTTCTCACCCGGCACCAGACTGGGCCCGCGTGTTACCGCCCAGCTTTTCATGACGCCGTCGAGCTCGAGGCGCAGGTCATAGTGAAGCCGGCGCGCGGCATGCTTCTGGATAACGAAAGCATTGCCGCGCTTGCGCTCAATCTTGCCTTTGGGCTCTGCTGTAACGGCAAAGCGGCGCTTGGCGCGATAGGTTTTCAGCCCTGCTTTTTTCGGCGCGCGCATAGTCCTGACAGCCCGTCGTTTTGGGATCGTGCGCTAGCTCGCCTTTTTCACTTTGCGGCGCGCGCTCGAACGCTTTGTACGCGAGCTATTCTTGCGCGGCGCCGCGCGGCTGCGATCTCCTTTCGCGCTCCGGCGTAAGGCATCCATGAGATTGATAACATTGCTTGGGCGCGGCTCCGATATCACGGGCGGCGCCTTGCCAGCCTGTTTGGCCTTGATCAAGTCCTGCAACGCATTCTCGTAACGGTCCTCGAATTTACCAGGATTGAAGTGTCCCTTCTTGGTTTCGAGAATGTGGACCGCAAGCTTGAGCATGTCGGCGGGCACCTTGATGTTTTCGATGTCGTCGAAATATTCTTTTTCGTCGCGTACTTCGTTCTTGTAACGCAGTGCTGTCGCCAGCAGCCCTTTTCCGCGCGGGCGCAACAACAAAAGGTGCTCGCGCCTGTAGATCACGACACGGGCGAGGCCGGCTAAATCTTCCTTCCGCATGGCCTCTCGGATAACCGCGAAAGCCTCCTGCGCGACTTCGTCTTGCGGCACGAGGTAATAGGATTCGTCGAGATAAATGCGATCGACATCAGTCATCGGCACGAATTCTTCGATGTCGATCGTGTGGGTGCTTTCGAGCGCGACGTTGTCGAGCTCGTCCTCTTCGACCAGGACGTACTGTCCCTTTTCAAATTGGTAACCTTTGACGCGATCTTCCTGCTCGACCGGCTTGCCGGTTTCGGTATCAACCACCTCGTTACGAATGCGGTTGCCGGTCTTGCGGTTGATGATGTTGAAGCGAATACGTTGGTTCGTGGTCGTCGCGGGATACAGTGCGACTGCACACGATACTAACGACAATTTGAGGAAGCCCTTCCAGTTGGGACGCGGCGCCATCGACGCACCTCCTTCAACGCTACAGACACAATGCGAACTCGCCGGCAATTGACCGGTTCCTGAAGTCTATCACCTTGATTTAAGACTGGCTGCTGAAATTTCGTCGGCCTCTATGGGTCGGTGCCAACGTAGCAATCTTCGGGATAGACAAGCCTAGCCGGATCTATTCCCCACCGCTCGCCAACACGGCGCGCGTCGTTTCGTCGGGGCCGAAATCTTCTGCGCTATTGACGTTTAGTAACTCGGCGAGCCGTGTACGGGCGCGATTGACGCGCGATTTGATTGTGCCGACGGCGCAGCCGCAGATGCCGGCCGCTTCTTCGTATGAAAACCCGGAGGCGCCGACGAGGATGAGCGCTTCGCGCTGATCGGACGGCAATTGGGCAAGCGCTTCGCGGAATTCACGGAATTCGACGTGTCCGTATTGCTCTGGCTGGGATTTCAGCGACTCCGCATGATGGCCATCACTGTCCTCCACCTCACGGCGGCGCTTGCGATATTCCGAGCGGAAATGATTTCGCAAGATTGTGAAAAGCCACGCCGACATGTTGGTGCCGGGCTGAAAGGAGTTGATATTGGCGAGCGCTCGCAGCAGCGTTTCCTGCACCAGATCGTCGGCGCGATCCACGTTCCCGCAGAGCGAGATCGCGAACGCGCGGAGACTTGGCACCGCGCTGAGTACGGCTTTGCGGACTGACTCGTCCATCGCCATTACTGCGTGTCCTTTTTTCCGGTGGTATCGAGGCGGTCGATAAGGTCGTTAAACCGGTCAGGTACGCCCTGATTTACGACGTCGTCGTACATCGCACGCAGTTGTTGGCCGAGACGGGCTTGTACATCTCTGCCCAGCTTGGCCGATTTCGCATTGGTTCGTTTGTTACGGGCTGCCGCGGCTTCCATTTGATTTTGCTGTCCCACGGGCTTTCGTTCGTTCATTTGTTCAACCCCGACTTCCGAGCCCTTAGGGCGGGCACCGGTTGCCCCCTGGTGTTCCTGTCAAAACCCGTGGCATGGCATATGGTTCCCCCCGAACGGAACTTTTTTGCGGCGGGGGCGTTGGCGCGCTACAGGCTGATGAAAAGGGGGGCGTGAGCCCAGTCGGCCGCGGGCGTGTATTCATTCGGGAGGGATTCTTGTCAACATCTCAAGCAGTTGCGCAACATTTGCCATACCTTCGCCGATACGCGCGAGCTCTTTCCGGCAGCCAGGCCTCCGGCGACGCCTATGTTGCAGCGACACTTGAGGCTCTGGTCCAGGACCCAAAGGTGTTGGAAGGCGGGCTTTCCACCCGAATCGCCCTCTATCGGCTTTTTACGAAGATCTGGAATTCGATTGCAGTAAACGGCAAGCCGACCAGTGGAGCCTCCAGTCAGCCGGTTGAGCGCCACCTGGCGCAAATCCCGCCAAAACCGCGCCAGGCCTTCCTCCTAGTCGCCCTGGAGGGGCTCTCGGAAGACGACGCCGCGAAGGTTCTGGATATCGACGCACCGGCTTTGCGCGAACTCGTCGAGGAATCCGGCCGCGAACTTGCGGCCGAGATCGCCACCGACGTTCTGATCATTGAGGATGAGACATTCATCGCGCTCGACCTTGAAGGTCTGGTGGAGAGCCTTGGCCATCGTGTGTTGGGGGTTGCCCGTACCCATAGCGAAGCCATCGCGCTTGCTAAAGCTAAGCGCCCCGGAATTATCCTTGCCGATATTCAACTTGCCGATGGTAGTTCGGGCCTCGATGCGGTGAATGAAATGCTGCGAACGTTCGAGGTGCCGGTCATTTTCATCACAGCCTATCCGGAACGGTTCCTGACAGGAGAGCGGCCAGAGCCGGCGTTCCTGATCGCAAAGCCGTTTCAGCCCTCGACAGTGTCGGCTGTGTTGAGCCAGGCATTGTTTTTTGAGCGCAACGCGAGAAGGCGAGAGCGACGCGCGAGCTAGCTTGCTCACGCGGAATTTGAGCCTAGGGATTGTTGAAAATCGCGAGATTGCAGACGAAATCGTGAGGTGATTTGGCGCGATGGCGGATGATCGGCAATGATCGATGAAGAATTCTCCCCACTTGGCGCTAAATCATTATTTCGGTGCAACGGTTTGTGCGTCCCAGCGTTAGATTCCGTCGTATCCTTCGACTGCTCGCATTGCCGCGACATTTGTCGGGTCAGTGGGGCACAGCGTGGTCTCATTCGTTGACACGTCGTCGATTAAACTGATTCATGCGGAGGACCTCTCAACTGCTGTGAAAGAAATTTAATCCGCCCGGCGGCATCTCACGCTGGAAAATGAGAAAACGATTGGTAGGGTTCGCAAAATGTCCGGTGCGGAAACCAACGAACTGGCAAAGCTCGAGCTAGAGCGCCGACAATTACAAGACCAAGTCAACGCGCAAGCATGGGAACTGAATTTATTGCGGGCGCGATTTGCGCGCTATGAAACCGCGCTGCGTGGATCGCAGGTGACGGTATACACTCAGGATCGCGATCTCCGATATACCTCGATCAGCAACCCAATGCTGGGTCGTTCCATCGAAGACTTGCTCGGCCGCACGGACGCGGAAATTCTGCCGTCGGATGGCAGCGCGGCGGTGATGGCCGTAAAACATGAAGTACTCGCCAACGGCGAGGCAAAAAGAGCCGAAGTCTCGTTCAAAGAGTTGCCGGGAGTTCGCTGGCACGATCTGCATATTGAACCGCTGCGCAATGAAGCAGGCGAGGTCGTCGGTTTGACCTGCGCATCCGTCGACGTAACCGAACGCAAAGAAGGCGAGGCGCATTTACGGCTCCTGTTGCGCGAGCTCACGCATCGCTCGAAAAATCTCCTGGCAGTGATCCAGGCAATGGCCCGCCAAACCGCCCATCATGCGGGCTCAGTCGAGGGCTTCCTCACGCAATTTGGCGCAAGGTTACAAGCGCTCGCCGCATCACACGATCTCCTCGTGCGGGAAAGCTGGTACGGGGCCTCGCTCAATGAGCTGATCCGTTCCCAGCTGGCCGGCTACCTTGACCGCTCGGGTGGCCAAGTCTTGATTGATGGGCCGCCCATTGCGCTGAAACCCGAAGCTGCGCAAAATTTAGGTCTTGCCTTGCATGAGCTCGCCGTCAACGCAGCAAAGTATGGCGCGCTTTCTGTGCCGGAGGGGCGCGTGTCCATCAGCTGGAGCCAGCCCGAAAGCGCCACAAGCAACGCGATCGAGCTTGAATGGCGCGAACAACTCGGGCCCAAGGTCAAAGTCAGGCGAAAAAAGGGATTTGGGAGCATGGTGATCGAGCGCAACCTTGCTCGCGCACTCGATGCCGAAGTCAATCTTGAGTTCGATCCGGAAGGTTTACGCTGCCACATTGCGATCCCCGCGAGCCAAGTTCTCGCCGCGCGCTGATCCCGACGGAACATTATCGGTCGGCCACCGTTTCCAGTCACACTCACGAAATATGTGCTGGCTACGTCAGACACTTTCTGTGGGATGCTGGAGTGCAGCGTCATGCGTGGTTTAATGTCGTATTTGGTGGCCGGATTTCTCGTCGTTCTGGCGATGGACCTGATCGCGCCTCCCGTTGGTTTGGGGATGGCATTGGGTACCTGGCCCGCGGTGAAAGCGGACCCGACCGTGCCATTCGTTAACCGGACACGCAAAGGTGATCGCCTGCAAATGCCACAAGCGCCGATTGCGAGCGACCCTCAAAAGGCTCCGTCGGTTGCACCGCCAACGTTGGTCGGGTGCGAGACGGTATTTAGCTCTCTGTCGGCGAACGCGAGACTTAATTTTGCCGGCCGCTGTCTCGCCTGACCACGAGTGATCGAGCGAATCACTGCGCCTACCGCAACGGGAACTTGTTGTTCTTGTTGACGTTGAAAGGCCGTCATTTATTGGGAAAGGATTTTCACATGTTCAGGCCATTCAACGTCGTTGCAACATTGGCGGTCGTCGCCGCGATGGCGTCACCAATTGCGACCATGGCCCAAGCCGAACGGACGAAAGCCGGGACGTTAACCTGCGATATTTCCGGCGGAATCGGCTTGATCATCACTTCGCATAAAGACGTGACCTGCATGTTCACGCCCGCCCAGCCGGGTCCGCGTGAAGTGTACGTCGGCGGGATCAATAAATTCGGCCTCGACCTCGGCGCCACCGCCGGGGGCGAAATGGTTTGGTCGGTTTATGCTCCGACGACGCGGCGCTTCGGCGCGTTAGCAGGCAACTACACCGGCGCAACAGCTGAAGCGACGGTCGGCGCCGGTCTTGGTGCGAACGTGCTGGTCGGCGGCTCGGATCGGACCGTGGCCCTGCAACCGGTATCCGTGCAAGGACAGGCTGGGCTCAACGTAGCGGCGGGCGTTGCGGAACTCGTTCTGCGGCCGGCGCGCTAGTGGTTGACGGACATTTTTAATCAACGCGGCCGCCATGAGGGGCCGCTTCGTTTTATTCGTCGCTCGGCGCGTCAACCGAAGGTGAAGGCGTCATGGTAGGCGCCCTGCACCTGGCCGCCCGGCACCGGTCCCCCGCCGGGGACATGCACCATGTTGCCGATCACCGCGCAGGTCGCGCCATGTAGGCCATGGCGGGGAATTGCCATGGGCGTGAGCTGCTCCCAGCTATCCGTTTTCGGATCGTAACCTTCATTGGTGCCGAATACTTTGCCGGTGGCCTCGCCGCCGAACACGACAATTTTGCCATTGATGTAGACGCATGACGGACCGCTGCGCGGCGTCGGAAGTGGCGCGCGGAATGTCCATGCGTCGGTTTTGAGATCGTAGACGGCATTGAGTCCGGTATTAAAGTCATACGAATCCATGCGCCCGGCGATGGCGTGAATTTTTCCATCGACGACCGCGACGCCCATGTGGTCGCGCTGCCCGACAAAAGGCTGCGTGCCGGTCGAGCCGCGCATGCCGCCGAGGATCGTGTATTTGTCGGTCGAAGGATCGTAAATCTCGTGCCATTCCACCGAGCGGACGTCCCGCCCGCCAAGCAGATGAATTTTTCCGTCGAGGACGATGGCGGACATCGCACCACGGGGCCGTGAGAGACCCGCAATCGGTGCCCATTGGTCGGTTGTGGTGTCATAGACGAAGCATTTGGAATGCGGACAGCGGTTTTGTTCGATGAAGCCGCCGAACGTGTAGATCTTTGATCCAATCGAAACGCCGGCGACGTGGTTGCACGGAACCGGGAAGGGCGCTTTCAGGGACCATGTCCCGGCTTTCGGATCAAACACCTGATGGAAATTCTGGTCGACGCGATGCTTGGCATAGCCGGCGATTGAATGGATTTTGCCTTGGCATTCGATGACTGCATGCTCGCCGGTTGGGATCGGCATCCGTGGCTGCTCGACCCATTTCCCCGGGTTGGCGGCTTTGGGTGCAACGCTTGTCATGTAGCGCTGCTTCTCGACGGTCTTTGGAATGTCGGTGACTGTTTTGTCGTTCAGACCGAGGAAGAGCGGAAGTTCTTGTTCTGCCATGATGGACCTCAATTGACATAATTCGGGACGCAGTCCCGCAATAATTTGCGCGTGAGCTCGACGCCCTCGCGCGCGACGTCGTAGGGCGAACGCGCCCACTGATCGGGATTGGGAGCCTCATAACTGAGATAGCCGGTATAACCTTTCTCAGCCAACAGTCCGAGCATTTCGCGCCATTTGACCACGCCCTTGCCGGGCGGAAGGCGGTCGGTTGGCCGCCGCACACCCGTCACCGGGTTCGGCGACAGGTCGCTGTACTGGAAGCAATAAATCTTGCTGGCTGGCACGCTCTCGAAGCCGCGGCCGCCGGCGCCACTGCGCGTGAAATGATAGGCGTCAATCAAGTAGCCGCAATTCGGCTTGTTGGCACCTTCGATCAATTCGGTCAGAACGGCGAGGCTGTTGAGCACATCGTGCTGTGAATTGAATTCGATCGCCAGTTTCAATTTGTATTCGGCGGCAATATCTCCGGCATCTTTGAGATATTTGATCGCATCTTTGATCGGACCGTTCACCTGACCGGGTGCACTCATCAGCGTGTCACAGCCGAGTGCCACCGCGTTTTCGCAGGATTCACGAAAGACCTTGAACAGCCGCTTGCTCTCGTCGCCGGTGGCGAACAGCCAGCCATATTCGACGCCGAGCACGCCGCAGGGGATGCCGCTCTTCTGGATGAGGTCGAGGACCTGGGCATTGTTCATACCGGCATCAAAACAACGCTTGAAATCGGTGCGGCGGAGCTCGACTGCATCATAGCCAGCCTGTTTTGCCGCATCGAGTGCGGTGGCGAGCGGTGTCGTGTCGATCGTCCACATGTGCAGGGCGAGGCGCCCGAATTTTTCCGTCATACGGCGATTGCTCCATTCCAAATCGGATGCCGCTACTTGCCTTCAAACTGCAGGATGTAAAGCCCGGCGTTGGTATCGGTCATATACATGATGCCATTCGGATCGACGTAGATATCGCAGGATTGGATCACTTTGGCCGGGTTCGGCCGTTGATCGACAATCCGTTCCGGCGCGGGCGGCACGAAATAACCGACCTGCTTTGGCTGGAATGGGTCTCGCACGTCGCAAATTCGCAGTCCCGCGTTGTGATAGGTGGCGAATACGAGGTCTTCGGTCTGCAGCGAGCCGGGACGGTTCTCATGCAAATTATGTGGGCCGAATTTCGCGCCTTTGGCGCAAAAATCTTCCTCGGCGGGCGTCGGTAACGTCGCGATCGATACGGGATTTGACGAGTTCTCGCACGTCGATCAACCAGGTGTACGCAATTCCATTGGCGCAGTTTGACGAGGTAGCTTCGTCGGCCAGCACGAGCAACTTGCGCTTTGGCAGTGGCAAAGGCGTGTGGGCGCCGCCGCCGAAAGGCGGCGCGTAATTGCGATGGCTGAGCAGTTTCGGACTGGGCGGGTCGCTTAAGTCGTGAATAGTGAACCCGCCGTCGCGCCAGGCCGCGTACCCGATATTTCCGGCGCTGATGAGATGATGAAGTGCCGTACGTTTGCCGAATGACGCAGGGGCGGTCTCGCCGCCAGCACGGTTCATGCCCGGCAACCACCAGCGCCCGGCAAGATTTGGCCGCGTGGGATCCGAAACATCGATGATTGCCAGCGCATGGTCGATAAAGCCTTCGAAATGGACTGAAACGTAGGCGTAGCGTCCGCCAATCCACCAGATGCGATGTGCGCCGAACCCCGGCATCGCAAGGAACGCGATTTCGCGCGGGTTCGCGGGTTGTGAAACATCGAAAATGCGCAAGCCGGCAGCAAACGGCTGTTCGGTTTGCACCGAGTTGATGAGTGATTTGGCGTAGTAATCCTGTTGCGTCGCGTATTGCTGCATGGCCCAAATGTTCGGGCCGTTCACGGCGAGCAGGATGTCGCCATGGATTTGCAGATGGTGAGAACGTGTGTTCTTCGGAGCTGGTACGAATGCGACTGTTTTTGGATTGAGCGGGTCGCGCACATCCACGACCGAATATCCATCGCTGAACATGTGGCCGATAAAGGCGTGCCCCTTATGCAGGATAACCTGCACACCATCGGGCCGGCCCCCTTGGTCGTTACGCGCCAAAAGTTTGACGTTTTTGGCGGACGCTGCGGTACTCATCTGCTGACCGGTACAATTACATATGTATCAACTGATGCGTCGAGGCCCGGCCGGCATTTTGCCGAGCCGGGCCTCAATCGCAATGGAGCTTGCTCAGGTTGTTTTGGTTACGGGTCTGTTCATCATCGTCATAACGAGTCCGACGACGATAAGCAGGACACCGACCCAGGTCAGATAGGGCTTGAACGCAAATCTGCCTGCCGCTTCCGCCGTGGCGACCAGCGCTTCGCAGCGCGGGGATGTGTACAAGATACAAGGCAACGTGTTCACGATTTCCTTCGCAGCGAGGTAGAAATACAGCCACCAGCTCAGGGACACGAGTACCACGACCGCCCCGGTGAATTTCATCCAGAATGCATTGTCAGCATCGACAACCCTGCGGGTCGGCGGTGCAATTTCGTCCAAGCCCAACTGGTTTGCCTCCGGCCCCAGCTGTGTCACGGACACAGCCGCAATGAGAAGAAGGACGGCGAGGCATGCAAAGACCGTCGTGAGACCATAGGTCTGCTGTATCAGGAGTATCGACGGCACGATGAATGCAGTGGCGAGGCGCCCCACGCCCGCCGCCCAGCCGAACCCGGAAGCACGTGCGTTTGTGGGAAACACCTCTGAAGCGAAGATTTGCATCGAGTTTCCGGCGACCTGAACGAAGAAGATCATGATGAAGCCGGCGACCAGAAGATAAGTGTCGCTTGTCGCATTTGCGAAAACGATCGCCATGATGCCCGCGCAAACGAACGCGGTAACCGACGTTTTCTTACGCCCGAATTTGTCGAGCGCGTACATCATGAACAGGCTCGCGCACGGCACCGCCAGCGTCATGCCGAAGGTGTAGGTGAGCGATTTAGTGATCGTGAAGCCCTTCTCAGTCATGATATTGGGCAGCCATGTGCCCAGACCGATCGCCGTTCCAAAGAACGCTGAGAAGCAGATCATGCCGGCGATGACGCGGCTCGGGAACATCTTGAACACGACCGCGAAGGGATCGCTCTTGTTGTCGCTTGCGACGCTCGTTGCAAGTTGCTCTTTCGGGCCGGCAATTCCCAGGCGAGCGAGCACATCGAGGGCCTCTTTACCGCGGCCATGCGTCGCCAAATAACGCGGCGACTCCGGCAGTGCAAAGCGGAACACCCAAACAATAAGCGCGCCGATGCCGATGACGATCCAAACGCCGCGCCAGCCAATCTGGTCGCGGAAGAAAAGTGTGAACAGAGAGGCGATTGGCCACACGCATGCGCCGCCGATGAAGTGCACCAGCGCGAGGATGCGGCCGCGGATTGCCTTCGGCGCATATTCTCCGGCATAGGCGAATGCGAGCGGTTGTTCGCCGCCGAGGCCGAGCCCGGCAATGAAACGACACACCATGAGCCAGAACACGCTTGGCGCCAGCGCACCAAGGATCGTGAACACGCCGAACACGAGCAGGTTGAACTGATAGACTGTCTTGCGGCCCCAACGGTCGCTGAATTCGCCTTGACCTGCTGCGCCGATAAACATCCCGAACACGGTTGCGGCGCCAACGAAGGCCAGCTCGGGTCCGGTTCCAAATTTTGATGCGAGCATGTCGGGGATCAGTGATCCCAGGACGATTAGATCGATGACGTCGAAGAAATAACCGGCGGCGATCAGCGCAACCACCTTAACGTGGAGCGGCGATATCTTAGCGTCATCCAATGCGTTGCCGACGAATCCCTCAATGGTCTGAGCCACGGCGTAGCCTCCCTATGCCAGTTTCTATTTGGTGTTTGACCAGCAGCCGACATTAAGATGAGCCACAAATCGGTTATTGGCCAGCCTAATTGCGCAAGCTGTGTCCAACACACGGCCGGATTGCCGCACTGCAATTTCGACCGGTGAAAACTGATTGTTTTGGGGATCGGGATTCGAACGGCGCGTAACTTCGCGCGTCGCGGACCAGACTAGGAACTTAAGCCGCACTCCCAGTGGTTGTGGAACCTCGCCGTCCGCTTTTTTGTCCACTGTTGCGCCCCGGTCATAGGGTTCGTGCGAACGAATCCATATGGTGCGTTTCGAGCGAGCGAGGGGACGCTTGGCTTGGAGCGGTCGCTGATCGGGCAGTAAGCCACACCTGCAACGGCTGCGACCGCTTCGTCGTATCCCAACAACAAAAGTCTACGTACCTTGCCGGAACGACAGATCCGACAAGTCGATGAACGTGCGAATGCCGGGCAAGACAAAAAAGGCACACGGGGAGCTCGATGAGAATATTTTTTCCGATAGCAGCCGTTTCGCTTGTCGCATTTTTATGCCCGGCTGCAGTCGCCGAAACAGCGGAAGAGAGGCAGGCCTGCATCAGCGATGCGTTCAGGGTGTGTTGGGACGCTATTCCAAATCGCGACGACGTACTCCAATGCCTGGTGACGAATAAGAGCCACATCAGTGACGGTTGTCGCGCCGTTTTGGACAGGCATGCGCATGCGCATCGGGTTACGCGAACACGGAGGGCCATGCGTTCGGAGTAAATTCGGCATGGCGCAGCGTTCGGCGCCGGGCCAGAACAAAAGTGCCAATACATCTCAAAGAGTTAGAAATGGCTGGGGAACTAGGATTTCGAACCTAAATTCTCGGAGTCAGAGTCCGATGTTCTACCGTTGAACTATTCCCCAATGGGATTTGCACGAGCCGTGCCCGCCGCCATCAAGTTGGCCCCTGACATGCGGCAATTCGGCTGATTTGACAAGTCCGTAGGCAAGGTAGCGCCGGTTATCCGGCTCGCTTGGACCGCGTCGCGACCGTGATAATGGCGATCAGACTGAAGGCCGCCACCGCGACAAAGACCAAACGCGGGTCGCCGTGATCCATAATCGCTCCGAAAATCAGCGGCGAAATAATGCCGCCGATATTGAAACCGGTGGTGACAAAGCCGAAGACTTTGCCAAATGAGCCGGGCGGCGTGACTTCGCGCACAATCATATCGCGCGAGGGCATGATGATGCCCGAGAAAAAACCGCTCAGCGACATAACGGCGATCAGAGCCAGTGTGCCGAAGTCAAATTCGGCGATCAGGCCGGTGAAGAATGCCATTGCGGCGAGTCCGATCGCCGCCACGCCGCCATGACGTGTGGTGCGGCCGACCAGCACGCCGCCAACCAGCACACCGATTGCCGACCACAGCAGGTTCCCGGACAGCGCGGCATTGGCGGTGGCGACTGGCGTTCCATAGAGCGCCCCGAGTGCCACGACGGAGTAGTTGTAAAGCCCTCCGCTCGTCATCGCGAGCAGGATGAAAAAAACGAGATTGAGCAGAATCGGTGCTGACAACAGCAGCCGCCAACTCGCGACATCCTTCTCCGAAGAGCGGCGCGGCACCGCGAATTTGGTCTGCACGCTGCTCTGGTCACGGATCGCAAGGAGAATTGCCGCCACCACAAAACCGAATACGCCGGCGCCGATGAAGGCACCGCGCCAGCCCCATACACTTTGCATCATCAAGAGTGTGACGGGCGCAGCAGCGGAACCGGCCATACCCGAAAAGGTATGATACGAAAATACCTGTCCGATACGGTCCGACGGCACATGCTGTGATAGCAGCGCGTAGTCGGCCGGGTGGTAGACCGTGTTGCCGACGCCGGCGACCGCGAACATCGCGACCATCACCCAAAAGGAGTCGACGAGACCGACGACAACAAAAGCGGTCGCGCCGATCGCCAGACCGGTGATCAACAATACACGCGCCCCGAGGCGGTCGACCAGAAACCCGGCTGGTGTCTGCAGCGTTGCGGTCACAATGTTGAATGCCGCGAATGCGAAACCGATCTCAGTATAGGTGACCCCGTACTCCGCGCGCACGAATGGCAGCAGAGGCGCGAGAAGAATAATGTAGTAGTGCGACACAAAATGCGCTGCACACACCGCACCGACAACCCGGATATAGGGCGCACGGGAGACGCTGAGGGCTTCGGCTGCTTGAGTCATGCGTGAGATTACCGCGCAAAAGGGACGGGACTATTACCTGACCGGCTGCGTCACTCCAATGCGTTTCCAGAGGGTTCCCTATGCCGGTGGGGTATGCGGGTCCAGTCCTTAAAACGGCATAAAAAAATTGCCGGGTACAAGCGTCTGTGAAGTGCGTCAGCCGTCTGTGGTGTTAGTCTTCTACGACCAATAAGGGCGGCAACTGACGAGTTGCCACTCCGGAAAGCAAGAGCGAGGGCTCCAATGATCGTACTCACAGTGAACGGAAAGGCGTATTCGCTCGATATTGAGGCTGAAACGCCATTGCTCTGGGTCATCCGCGACGAACTCGGAATGACCGGAACAAAGTTCGGGTGCGGCATCGCACAATGCGGAGCCTGCACAGTGCATGTAGACGGAGAGGCGGTTCGTTCGTGCGGGGTTCAGGTTGGCGATGTGGCCAATAAGAACATCACCACGATTGAAGGCCTGTCCGCCGATGCCAAGCATCCCGTGCAGCAGGCATGGCTGGCAGAGGACGTCCCGCAATGTGGCTACTGTCAATCCGGTCAGATCATGGCAGCGGTGGCATTCCTGAAGGAACACCCGCAGCCGACTGACGCCGATATCGACGCCAACCTTACGAATATCTGCCGCTGTGGGACCTACGTCCGAATCCGCAGTGCGATCCATCGCGCAGCCGCGCTGATGAAGACGTGAGCGGGAGACAAGCCATGAACCATATTGCGAACACAGCGATCACCCGCCGCCATTTCGTTGTCTCGTCGGCGTCCGCCGCGGGCGGCCTGGCCATCAGCGTCATGATTCCCGGCCTTGCCGAAGCCGCCAGCATCGGCGCCCAGGCATGGGGACCCGCAAGTGCGCCAAACGAGGTCAATGCCTTCCTCGCGATCGACCCAGACGGAACGATCCTGATCCGCTCGCCGCATCAGGAGATGGGTCAGGGCGCGATCACCGCGCTGCCGATGATTGTCGCGGAAGAACTTGAATGTGACTGGTCGAAGGTGAAGGTCGAACATGCTTCGGCAGCACGCAACCTGCGTGAAAAGGATGTCTACGGCGACATGGTGACGGCCGGCAGCCGCGGCGTTCGCATGTCGTGGCAGATGCTCCTGCAAGCCGGTGCAAGTGCGCGCGAGCGGTTGATTGCCGCGGCAGCGCAACGTTGGAACGTGCCGGCCTCCGAGTGCGAAGCTTCCAACAGCAAGGTCCTGCATAAGGCTTCGGGCCGCAGCCTCGATTACGGCGCGATCGCGGCTGACGCCGGTAAAATCAAACTCGACAAGGAACCAGCGATCCGCACGCCGGATCAGTTCAAATTTATTGGCAAGCCGGTCGCTCGCCTCGACACCCCGCTCAAGATAAACGGCTCTGCCAAGTTCGCGATCGACACGCGAATTCCGGACATGATCTATGCGGCGATTGCTGCCTGTCCAGTGTTCGGCGGCAAGCTCAAGAGTGTCGATGAGTTCCCGGCAAAAGGCCGCCGCGGTGTGTTGCAGGTGGTCAAACTCGACAATGCGGTCGCGGTGGTCGCCGATCGCTTCTGGCGTGCGAAGGAAGCGCTCGCCTTGCTCAAGCCGGAATGGGATGTCGGTGAGGCTGGTTCAACCGACACCGCGCAATTCGCCAAGCTTTATCGAGACACTCTCGATGGTCCGATGGTGATTGCGCGCAATGACGGCAATGTCGATGACGTCTTTGCGAAAGGCGGCAAGATCATTGAAGCGGTCTACGAGGCGCCCCATCTCGCGCATGCCACCATGGAGCCGCTCAATGCGACAGTGCATTTGCAGGCCGACCAGCTTGATGTCTGGCTCGGTTCGCAATCGCCTATGGGATCGGTTCAGCAAGCCGTTGCCGCGTCCGGTCTAAAACCAGAGCAAATCGTGATCCACAATTGCTTCCTCGGGGGCGGATTTGGCCGTCGCACCGTCAACGATGAAATGAGACAGGCCATTTTGGTTGCCAAGCAGGTTGGAAAGCCTGTGAAGCTCGTGTGGACGCGCGAAGAAGACATGACGCAAGACCGCTACCGCCCGCAGGCTGCGGTACGGCTCAAAACTGCGCTGGACCCAGATGGCATGCCTGTCGCTTTTGATGCCAAGATCGCCGTCGGCTCGATTTTGCGTTCCGTTGGGGGCAGGAAGACGGAGGGCGGCCTCGAGAATCAAGCGATTGAGGGCATCGCCAACACGAACTACAAAATTCCGAATGTGCGCGTCGGCGCCATGCTCAAGAACACGCATGTGCCCGTGATGTTCTGGCGCTCCGTCGGTTCGTCGCAAAACGCTTTCTTCATGGAGAGCTACATCGACGAATTGGCGCATGCCACTGGCCAGGATGCTTACAAATTCCGCCGCGCGCTGCTGGCGCATCGAAAGGATTTTCTTGGTGTGCTCGATGTGCTTGCGGAGAAAGGCGATTGGGGCAAGCCGCTTCCTGCCGGACGCGGCCGCGGTATTGCTATTCACGAGTGTTACAACACCATCCTTGGCCAGCTGGCCGAAGTGACGGTCAGCCCGAAAGGTGAAGTCCGTGTTGACCGTGTTGTTGCCGCTGTTGATTGTGGCCATGTCGTCAATCCATCGATTGTCGAGGCACAAATCCAGAGCGGCGTGATCTACGGGCTTTCGGCCGCTCTTTATGGCGAAATCACCATCAAGGATGGCCGCGTCGAGCAGAACAACTTCGACAACTACGAAGTCGTGCGTCTTGCCGACACGCCGAAGATCGAAGTCTATTTCGCACTCTCCGGCGGCAAGAAATGGGGCGGGATCGGCGAACCTGGCACGGCGGCGACAGCGCCGGCCGTGGCCAACGCGGTGTTCGCGGCGACCGGCACCCGCGTGCGTTCAATGCCGCTTAAGAACGTGAAACTGCCCGGCCCGGCCTGATTGCTGTCGATCGATCTGCACGAGGTCTCTGGAAACGGTGGCCTCGTTGCATTTTAGGAAGCTTGCTTGACCTTGGCGTCCTGGATGGCTTGCCAGATCCGCGACGGCGTCATCGGCATTTCCAGATGACGGATGCCATAGTCCGATAGCGCATCAATGACCGCATTGGCGACGGAAGGGAGTCCGCCCGACGTCCCAGCTTCGCCACATCCTTTTGCGCCGAGCGGATTGCTTTTCGTGGGCACCGGATGGCTTGCGACATTGATCATTGGCGCGTTGTGCGCACGCGGCATGGCGTAGTCCATAAACGAGCCAGTCACCAACTGACCGTCGCTATCGTAGATCGCTTGCTCCAACAGCACCTGTCCAAGCCCTTGCATCACGCCGCCTTGGATCTGGCCTTCAACCAGAAGCGGATTGACGATCGTGCCGAGATCATTGACCGCCGAGTAGCTCACGACTTGCGTCGCGCCGGTCTCTGGATCGATTTCCACCTCAGCGATGTGACAGCCGTTGGGGAAGGCGGAGGGGACGGGGTTTTTCACTACGTGGTCGACATCGAGCGAATTCGGCACACCCTCAGGTAATTTGAGGCCGCCACGCAGCTTAGCCGCGAGATCCAGCATGCCAATGGAGCGGTCGGTGCCGGCAATAACAAAGCGCCCCGCCTTGAATTCGATATCAGCTGGAGATGCTTCCAGAACGTGAGAAGCGATCTGCTTGCCGCGGTCGATGACAATGGCGGCTGACTCGGTCAGCGCCGCACCGACGAACATCACCGAACGGGAGCCGCCGCTGCCACCACCGAAGGCCATGCGGTCGCTGTCGCCCTCGATCATGTGGATGCGATCAAACGGAACGCCCAGCAGATCGGTGAGGATCTGCGCGTAAGTCGTGGCGTGACCCATTCCGAAATCGAGCGTGCCGGCGATGATGGTCACCGAGCCGTCGGGCTCGAAATGAATAGCACCGAGCTCCTTGCCGGGCGCAGCAGTCACCTCAAGGTAGCAGCCAACGCCAATGCCGCGCAGGAGCCCTCGCTTCTTGCTCTCGCGCTTGCGCTTCTTGAACCCGGCGTAGTCGGCTGCCTCCAGCGCCTGCTTGAGCACACCGAGAAAGTCGCCGCAATCGTAAGTCATGTCCGAAGCCGCTTTGAACGGCAGGTCGCTTTTGCGGATCATGTTGCGCTTGCGCAAGTCGATGCGATCGATGCCGAGTTCGCTTGCCGCGACATCAAGCGCTCGTTCGACATAGTAATTGCCCTCAGGCCGTCCGGCGCCGCGATAGGCCGACACAAACGTTGTGTTTGTGAATACACATTTGGTCGCCACCTCGATCATCGGGGTGCGGTAAATGCTCGCGATATTTTTGACCTGGTTGCCGGTCGGCAGCAGCGGTCCGAACTGGGCGAGGTAGCCGCCCATATCGCCATAGCCGGTAAGCCGGAGTGCCAGAATATGCGCGTTCTCGTCGAAAGCGATTTCGACGACCATATCCTGGGCGCGGCCGTGATGATCCGACACGAAACTGCCGGATCGTTCATCAGTCCACTTCACAGGGTGCCCCAACATGCGGGCGCCGTGCAGCAGACAGATATATTCTGGATAGACCGAAGCCTTCATGCCGAACGAGCCGCCGACCTGGCCCGTCACCACACGCACCTTGTCGGCCGGAGCGTTGAGAATTTCCATCAGCGACGTCTTCATGCCGTGGACGCCCTGACTTGACGAATAGAGTGTCCACTTCGCTGCCGCCGCGTCGTATTCGCCGATTGCGGCGCGTGGCTCCATGGCGTTGACCACCATGCGTTGGTTGGATGTTTCCAACCGGGTGACGTGCTTTGCCTTCGCGAAAGCCTCCGCAACGTTGGCGGCGTTGCCGTAGTGATAGTCGAGAGCGATATTGTTCGGGACGTTATCGAATACGAGCGGTGCGCCGGGTTTCACAGCATCGGCGGGCTTGAGCACCGGGGCCAGCGGCTCAATGTCGAGGACAACGGCCTCAGCGCCATCCTTGGCCTGCGCGACCGTCTTTGCGATGACGCAGGCAACCGGATCTCCGACGAAACGGACTTTATCGGCAGCGAGCGCAGGCCGGGGCGTGTAGCGGATCGGCGACCCGTCCCGGCTCTTGAGCGGCATATTACACTTGAGCGGGCCATAAGCGGACAAGTCTGCCGCGGTGTAGACCGCGAGCACGCCCGGCATGGCTTTGGCGGCAGTGGTGTCGATAGAGCGGATGGTGCCGTGCGCGTCACGGCTGCGTACCATCACCGCGTAAACCTGGCCGGGCCGGCTTACGTCGTCTGTATAGCAACCATCGCCGCGCACCAGCTTGGGGTCTTCGCTGCGGCGGACCGGCTGACCGACGCCAAATTTTGTAAGCGATAATGCGGCTTCGGTGGTTCGGTCATCCATGGCGGAGCGGGGTCCTATGGCCAGCGTGATGTCAGATAAAGCAGCCGGCCCGCTTCCACAACAATAGCTTTCGGGACCAAGGGTTGCGCAAGGCACAGGCGCTGTTACACTTTTCATGATCGAAGGAATATGGCTGCAACTGCGAGGCGCTGGAGAGGCGGCGTTGCAGAGCGGCAGGAAGGTTTTGACACCATGAGCGGCGAGGCCGGGGACATCCCGGGCCTCGACCCCGCTATTGATCGAGCGTCGCTGCAGCGGCCTCGGTGGGGTCGGCGGTCGCCTGTACGGCCAGAAAACGGCTCCGGCAATGATCGGGGCGGCGCCACCTATGCTGCACTCGATCTCGGTACCAACAACTGTCGTTTGCTGGTTGCGCGCCCTTCCGGCGAGGCCTTCCGTGTCGTGGATGCATTTTCGCGCATCGTGCGCCTGGGTGAGGGCGTTTCGCTTTCGGGCCGCCTCAGTGAAGCGGCGATTACGCGCGCTATTGCTGCGTTGGCAATCTGCCGCAGCAAGATGAAGAACAAAGGCGTGACCCGAGCGCGCCTCATTGCGACCGAAGCCTGCCGGGCGGCGACAAACGGATTGGAATTCCTCGATCGCGTGACTGCCGAATTAGGCCTCGAGCTCGAGGTCATCGATCGCGAGACCGAAGCGTGCCTCGCCGCAACAGGCTGCACACCACTCATTGATCCCGACGCGGAGGGTGCCGTCCTGTTCGATATCGGTGGCGGGTCTTCCGAGCTCGTGCGCCTCGCCCGTTCGCAGGAGAGCCAGGGCGGTCCGCCGCTGCCGCAGATCCGGGGGTGGATTTCGGTTCCGCACGGCGTAGTGACGCTGGCTGAACGCTATGGCGGCATCACCGTTACGCGCGAGAGCTACGAAGCGATGGTGGCCGACGTGGCAGCCCTGATCGCGCCATTCGTCCGCCAACACGGTGGAGACGGTATCACCGGCATTCACATGCTGGGAACGTCCGGCACGGTGACGACAATTGCCGGCGTTCATCTCAACCTCAAGCGCTATGACCGCAATCGCGTGGACGGTTGTTGGATGAGTGCGGATGAGATCAATGCGGTCGTCGAACGGCTCTTGGCCATGAGCTACGACGACCGGGTGGCAAGCCCTTGTATTGGCGCCGAGCGCGCCGATCTTGTGCTCGCCGGCTGCGCAATCCTCGAGGCGATCAGGCGCGCATTCCCGTGTCCGCGTCTGCGCGTCGCTGATCGCGGCCTGCGCGAAGGTATGCTCGTGCAAATGATGCGGGAAGACGGTGCATGGGGTGGCGGCAACCAGGCGACGGCCTCGTGATCGTACGGAGCAAAGGTGCGGGCTCCCGCCAGAAGGTTCGCGTTCGTAGCAAGAATCGCTCGTTGTCCTCCAAGTTCTGGCTGGAGCGTCAGCTTAACGATCCCTATGTTGCGCGTGCCAAGCGCGAGGGCATGCGTTCGCGAGCCGCCTATAAGCTGATGGAGATGGACGACAAAGCGCGGTTTCTGAAAAAAGGTGCACGCATCGTCGATCTTGGCGCGGCCCCCGGCGGCTGGAGCCAGGTTGCTGCAAAACGCGTGGGCTCACCCCAGCAGGGACGGGTGGTTGCCATCGACATTTTGCCAATGGACTCCGTGCCGGGCGTGGATTTCCTCAAGCTCGACTTCCTTGACCACACCGCGCCCCACACGCTCAGAGCCATGATCGGCGGCCCCGCCGACGTCGTCCTTTCGGATATGGCGGCCAACACCACCGGGCACAGCAAGACCGACCATTTGAAAATCGTGGCGCTCGTTGAAGCGGGCGCAGCATTTGCGCGCGAGGTCCTTGTGCCCGGCGGCTGCTTCCTCGCCAAGGTTATACAGGGCGGCACAGAAGGCGCGCTGCTCGCTGCGCTCAAGCGAGACTATAAAAGCGTCAAACATATAAAGCCGGCAGCGAGCCGTGCGGATTCAGCCGAACTTTACCTGCTCGCGACGGGCTTTCGCGGCACGAGCGACGCGAAAAACTAGCCCGCCCGCTGATCCGAGGTTTCAACCGGCGTTGGAAGGCGGTCGGCCATTTCCGCGCCCGCGTCCGGCGACAGGCGGGCAAAGAGCAACACCGAAAGGGCGGAAATCGCCGCCACAGCCAAAAATGCGGGTGGAAAATCGGCGGCCTGCAATGACCCACCACCCTTGAAGTGGACAGTCAATTCCACGGCCATCGCACCGATCGCAACGCCCGAAGACACCGCAAGCTGCTGGGCAACGCTGACGAGTGCAGTTGCCCTGCCAATTCGTCGCGGCTCAATTTCCGCGTAGGCCAGAGTATTGATGCTGGTGAACTGCAGCGAGCGGAAGAATCCACCGACAAACAACAGGATCACCATCAGCGCAATCGGCGTCGCAGCGGTAAAGCCAGCGCAGACGGCGAGGAAGGCCGCGCTGATGATCGAGTTAATGACCAGGATGTTTCGGAAGCCGAAGCGACGGAGAATGATGACTGTCGCCCATTTCATCCCCATCGCGCCAAGTGCGGTGGCAAAAGTAATCATGCCGGATTGAAATGGCGTCATGCCGAAGCCGATTTGCAGCATGAGTGGCAACAGAAATGGCAGTGCGCCGAGTCCGAGACGGAAGATAAAGCCGCCGACGACGCTTGCGAAAAATGTCGGCAAACGAAACAGAGAGAGGTCGAGCGCGGGATTCTCAGTTCGCCGCGCGTGGGCGAGATAGGCCGCGATGAAACAGGCGCCGCCAAACACCAAGGCGGCAACGATGGTCCAGGGTAAGAAGTTAAGCCCGAGCACTGAAAGCCCGAAGGCCACGCCGCCGATGCCAAGGCCCGCAAGAACCATGCCCGCAATGTCGAAGCGCTCGTGATCTTCGGCGCGGACATCGGGAATGTAGCGCGTGGCCAGCAAAATGCCGAGCAAGCCGATGGGTACGTTGATGATGAAGATCCAGTGCCACGTGGCATACGTCGTGATGAACCCGCCGACCGGCGGTCCCAGGACCGGCCCAATTAGCGCCGGCGTGGTGACCCATGCCATGGCGCCCACAAGTTCGCGTTTGCTGATAGTCCGTACGAGAACCATGCGTCCGACCGGGGTCATCATCGCGCCGCCCATGCCCTGGACGATACGCGCGATCACAAAGTCGGTGAGGGAGCTCGACAGTGCACAGCCGATCGAGCCGAGCACGAACACGGCGATCGCCGCGCGGAACACGGTGCGTGCACCGAAACGGTCGGCTGTCCAGCCGCTCGCCGGAATGAAGATCGCCAGCGAAAGCAGGTACGACGTGACCGCGAGCTTGAGTGCCAGAGGATTTGTGCCGATATCGGACGCGATTGCCGGTAGCGACGTGGCAATCACCGTTGAATCCATGTTTTCCATGAAAAGGGCGACCGCGATAATCAGCGGGACTATGCGGTCACGAGGCATGAAAAATCCGGCGGGGCTTGGGCGTCATTGAGACAGGGTCTTGAAGCGTAAAGCGGTGGCGGAAGGAAGGCTCCTTCCCGTTTACGAGTTCATAACAGCCATCCGTGATTGCCCTAGGAATCGGGGCCATCCCGTGCTATCGACCCACGCCAACCCAAAAGCGGGCCGTGACGCAAGGCGAGGACCCCCTCGCAACGGGCTTTTTTAACCCCTTGCTGACCGGTCTGGTGCCTTTTCGGGCGAGACGGAGTTGGCGATGGCCGGAAAAAACAACGCAAGCCCGCGTGAAGGGCTCACATTCGACGACGTGCTGATCAGGCCCGGTCTGTCGGAGACGCTGCCCGCGGACGTCGATATTCGGTCGCGCATAACCAAATCCATCCCAGTCAACATCCCGATCATCGCCTCCGCCATGGATACGGTGACCGAGGCGCAGATGGCAATTGCCATGGCGCAGGCCGGCGGCATCGGCGTTCTCCACCGCAACATGGAGCCGGATGAACAAGCGGCGCAGGTGCGCCAAGTCAAGAAATTCGAATCCGGCATGGTGGTGAATCCGCTCACGATTGAGCCCGACGCGACCCTTCAGCAGGCGCTCGATCTGATGAAGGACAATCATATTTCCGGGATCCCGGTCGTGGAGCGCGCCGGCAATGCGCAGCCAGGCAAGCTGGTTGGAATCCTGACCAACCGCGACGTGCGCTTTGCCACCGATCCGCGCCAGAAAATTTCCGAGCTGATGACCAAGAAGCTCATCACCGTGCGCGAAGGCGTGAGCCAAGACGAAGCCAAGCGTATGCTCCATCAGCATCGCATCGAAAAACTGCTGGTTGTCGATGCGCAGTACCGCTGCGTCGGCCTGATCACGGTCAAGGACATCGAGAAGGCCGTCGCCAATCCGAATGCCTGCAAGGATGAGCAGGGGCGCTTACGCGTCGCTGCTGCTACAACGGTCGGCGACAAAGGGTTTGCCCGCACCGAGGCACTCATTGCGGCCGGTGTCGACCTTATCGTGGTCGATACGGCACACGGCCATTCGCGATATGTGCTGGACGCTGTGACGCGTATCAAGCGCCAATCGAACAAGGTTCAGGTGGTCGCTGGAAATATCGCCACAGCCGAAGGCGCCAGGGCGCTGATCGATTGCGGTGCCGACGCGATCAAGGTCGGCATCGGCCCGGGCTCGATTTGCACGACGCGGATTGTAGCAGGCGTCGGGGTACCGCAGCTCACGGCCATCATGGATTGTGTTGAGGCCGCGAAGGCGAGTGGCGTGCCGGTGATCGCCGACGGCGGCATCAAATATTCCGGCGATCTGGCGAAAGCAATCTCGGCGGGCGCGGATTGTGCGATGGTCGGTTCGCTCCTTGCCGGCACCGATGAAACGCCGGGCGAGGTGTTTCTGTATCAGGGCCGTTCCTACAAGACCTATCGCGGCATGGGCTCGGTTGGCGCGATGTCGCGTGGCTCGGCCGATCGCTACTTCCAGCAGGACATCAAGGATTCTCTCAAGCTGGTGCCGGAAGGCGTCGAGGGCCAGGTCCCCTACAAGGGCTCCGCGGCGACCGTTCTGCATCAACTCACCGGCGGTTTAAGGGCCGCCATGGGCTATGTGGGAGCAAAAAACCTCGCTGAGCTTCATTCCAAGGCGGAATTCGTGCGTATCACTGGTGCGGGCCTTCGCGAAAGCCATGTGCACGACGTGACGATCACCCGGGAAAGTCCGAACTATCCAAGCCGCGTGTAGTTGTATTACTTCGACGAGAGTATGAGGGGCAATTCAATGCCGGTTCAATTTGTACTATTGCCGTTATTTGTCGAGGTCTTGCTCACGTTCGGCGTCATGTTCGGCATGATGTATCACCGCACATCGACCCTTCAGCGGGGCGAAACGCGTCTTGAGGATATCGCTTTGCGTGAACCGAATTGGCCGGTGCGCGCGACGCAATTCGCTTACGCATTCTCAAATCAGTTCGAGTTGCCGGTGCTTTTCTACGTACTGACAATTCTCGTCATCATAACTCACCATGCCGATTTCATTTTCGTTCTTCTGGCCTGGATCTTCGTGCTGATGCGCGTATTTCAGGCGGTGGTTCACGTTACCAATAACAATGTTCGCTTCCGCGGCGCATTCTATGGTGTCGGCGCACTTATATTGTTCATCATGTGGGTGATTTACATCGTGCGTATCGTTCTAGCGCTTCCATGACACCAGCGGCGCGGCTCGCTTCCGCCATAGAAATTTTCGCTGCCATCGAGAGCGAACGCCGTCCGGCGGCCGATGCCTTGAAAGCGTGGGGCCTCACGCATCGTTTTGCCGGCTCCGGAGACCGCGCTGCCATCGCCGGTTTGGTTTACGACGCGCTGCGCCGGCGCGCATCAAGTGCCTACGTCATGGGTGCCGATACACCACGTGCAATTTTGCTGGGCATGCTCACGCGCGAACGAGGAATGGACGCCGACGCCGTCGCCAAACTTGCTGACGGCTCGCAATATGGTCCCGCGGCGCTGACGACAGCCGAGCGTACGCGCCTGACGGTTGCGGACATCAGCGCTGCGCCGGCGCACGTTGCCGGTGATTATCCGGAGTGGCTTGAACCGTACTTCTCGCGTGCATTCGGCGACGCGCGGGCCGAGGAGGGGGCAGCGCTTGCATCTCGTGCGCCTCTCGACCTGCGAGTGAATACACTGAAAGCTGAGCCTGAATCTGTGGCCAAAATGCTGTCGGATTTGAAGCCCGAGGCCACGCGCTGGTCGCCATGGGGGCTTCGCATTCATCTTTCAGCCGATGCCAAGAGTCCCGCAATTCACGCCGAGCCGGCGTTCCTGAAGGGTATGATCGAAGTCCAGGACGAAGGCTCCCAACTGGCAGCACTTTTCTCGAATGCCCGGCCCGGCGAGCAGATTGTCGACCTCTGCGCTGGCGCTGGCGGAAAGACCTTGGCCATCGCAGCGATGATGCAAAACAAGGGGCAAATCTTCGCCACCGACGATGACAAGCGGCGGCTGGCGCCTATTCACGATCGGCTCAAACGGTCTGGCGCGCGCAACGTCCAAGTCCGCACGCCCAAATCCGTCGGCGGCGAAATCAGCGATTTGGCAGGACGCATGGATCTTGTGCTGATCGACGCTCCCTGTACCGGTATCGGTGCCTGGCGGCGCAATCCGGACGCCAAATGGCGAGTGCGGCCCGGCGCCCTGGAGCAGCGCCAGAAGGAGCAGGCGGAAGTTCTTGGCCGAGCCGCGACCCTGCTTAAGGCCGGTGGGCGTATCGCTTACGTCACCTGTTCGGTGCTCGAAGAGGAAAATGGCGCCCAGATCCGAGCTTTCCTCGGGGGGCACCCTGAATTTTCGGTCCAACCGCCGCTCGAGGCCATCCAGCCCCTCGGCGAGCGCGCCTTTATGCTTAGCAAGGCGGCGCGGCTGTCCGCGGAGGGCGTTTTGATCACGCCGCGGACAACCGGTACGGACGGCTTTTACGTGTCGGTTATGCGTCGGGATGGCTGAACCTGGGTCTTTTTTTACGGTTAGTAATAAAACGCAAACGCAATTCCCCGATTGTGCCCCAATCCGGGCCAAATTTGTCCGTGAAAATGCAGTGTCTGGGGAACTGCGAAGCTCTCTTTTCGGGGTTATTTTATGCTGGTGGCCAGGCGCGATCCGCCATTTGATGTGGACGGATACAATGTCGCGCCCGGTGATCCGGGCGCCTACCGCGCTCCTAAAGCGCCAAGACTGACGCGATTCATCACCGTCGTTCAGATGGTCGGATCGCTATTGGCGGTGCCAGTTGGTATCGCCAGCGCCTACTCATTCTACCGCGCCAATTTTTCTGCTGAGACGACTTGTCAAAGCTTACGCAGCGGCATCGTCGCGATGCTCGACAAGAGCGTGGACGCGACGACCCGGCGCATCCTGGTTCGCCGCGACGTGGAAGCATTCGAAAAGACCTGCGCGTCGGTCGACCCCGATGCGACCGCGGCGTTTAAAGCTCTGCTCGCTGTCGAGAAGACGGCAACTCCCGCCGCAGGAGAGCCGGGTGTTCCGAAAGTTCAACATTCGGAAACTGCGCCGAAAGAGCCGGTACGCAAAACCGAGCCACGACAACAGGCTGTTGCCAAACAGCCGGCAGTAAATGCAACGCCTCAAGTAGCCGAGCCCGCCAACCGTGACCCCGTCGTTTCGGATACGCAATGGCTCGACGCAGTGCGTCAAGCTCTGGTGACTCACAAGCCGGAGCCGGCAGCGGTTGAGCCGGTCAAATTGCAACCACAACCTGGTCCAGCGCCGATTGCGCGTCCTGTTGTGCGCGAGAATGCTTCGACGGCGCCAGCGGCTACTTCGGTGGCACCTGCTGCTACAAATACGACAGCGTCGGCACCTCTCAATCTGGAGCCCCCCGCACCCGCAGCCGCTCCAGCACTGCCGCCCGCAATTGCAATTGCTCCGACTCCAGCGCAGCACGTGGACAGCGATCATCCAGTACCACCGCAAGCTATCCCGGATTCAATACCACCGAGCGATGCCGATGCCGCAAAGCCCGACGAGAAAGGTCGGTCACGCATCGGCAAATGGATATCATCGATTCCCTTGCTGGGCTCGGCCGTGGATAACGCGCGGCGCTGAGGCGTCAGACTGACTGCCAATTCGCCACGGCCGCCAAATCCGTCTCGACTTGCCAGCGACCTTTTTTGTCGGGTCGACGCACAGTATGTGCGAGATGAGAGAGATATTCCGCGCGAGGAATTTCACGGAAGCCCATATCATGACACGTCGGCGTCATCAGCTTTCCGTCGTTAAAGGCAAAACCCCAATGGGACAGGTGCCAGTTGAGGACGGTGAAACCGATCTTCGATGTATTGGGTTCGCGTGAGAACTGCGACTCGGTGACGAAGGCGCCGCCCACCGCGACCCCATACCCGCCGCCCGCGAGATCGCCGCGCTCGTTCCACACTTCGAAGGAATGGGCGTAGCCGGCGTCGAACAGCTCAGCATAGCTGTACATGATCCTTGGGGTGATCCATGTCAGGTGCCAGCGGTGCTGGCGATAGCCCGCGCACGCAGCGATCACGCCTTCAAAATCACGGTCGAAGGTTACTGTGTAGTTGCCTTGGCGGATCTGCCGACGCAGGCGCTTTGCAATGTGCGCCTCATTAAAGAAGAGAACAGAGCGCTTCGGCGGCGACCACCATTTCAATGGTGCAATGTGAGAGAATGGATACAGCCCGCGGCGGTATGCGGAAAGCAGCGTTGGCGCCGAAAGATCGTGGGCGATGCCGGCGAGCCCCGGCGGCTCATCGACAGCATCCCGCGGATCGGGGAGCGCGTAATCCGGGGCAAGAAGCTCATCGAAACCGAGCCGCAACATGTTCGGTACGCCGCGGATTCGCTTGGGACTCAAGGCCCAAGCGAGGCCAAGCGCCCAACGCTCCATCATGGCGATGGGATTCTCCCGAAAAAGCGCAGCACGGCGGGCAGCTCGCCCGTCGGCGGCAATCGGAAGTCTCATGCGCTCCGTTTCGAAGACCATGACGGCTTTCAGACGTCCAACTGTGAACAAGCCGGATTGGGAGCATTTTTCTAAGCACGTTCGGGGCTAACATTGGGTTACTTGGAATGCCTAAAGACTTGACCCCGAAGTCCAAAGCCCGCAAAAAGCCGCCCCGGACGGCGTTTGCGCGGCCGATTTCGGCCACGTTCGGGATGTATCGCCGTCCATGCACGACAAAGTTCTGATCGTCGATTTCGGCTCCCAGGTCACCCAGCTCATCGCGCGCCGGGTGCGGGAGGAAAAGGTCTATTCCGAGATCGTGCCTTATCAAAAGGCCGAGCTCGCGTTCCGGGAAATGAAGCCGAAAGCCGTGATTTTGTCCGGCGGCCCGGCATCCGTGCTCGACAAAAACGCGCCGCTTGCCCCAACAGCGATTTACGAATCTGGCGTGCCAGTACTTGGGATTTGTTACGGCGAGCAGGCGATGGCGGCCCAGCTCGGCGGCAAGGTTGAGGGCGGCCATCATCGAGAATTTGGTCGCGCTGAGGTTACGGTCACCGAAGACACACCACTGTTCGATGGCGTCTGGCGCAAGGGTGAAAAATATCCGGTCTGGATGAGTCACGGCGATCGCGTGACGAAATTGCCGGAAGGATTCCGCGTGCTGGGGACTTCGCCCAATGCACCGATCGCCATCATCGGTGATGACAAGCGGAAATTCTACGCAACGCAATTCCACCTCGAAGTGATGCACACGCCGCACGGTGCGGCATTGTTGCGAAATTTCGTGCGCAAGATCGCCGGCCTCTCCGGCGACTGGACCATGCGCGCTTTCAAGGACGAAGCAATCGATAAAATTCGCAAACAGGTCGGCAAGGGGCGTGTGATTTGCGGCTTGTCCGGAGGCGTCGATAGCGCGGTGGCTGCTGTGCTAATTCATGAAGCGATCGGCGATCAACTGACCTGCGTCCTTGTCGATCATGGCCTGATGCGACTTGCTGAAGCGCAGAAGGTCATCACCATGTTTCGTGACAGCTACAACATTCCGCTGGTGCACGTGGATGCGTCGGACATGTTTCTCAAAGCGCTTACCGGGGTTGAGGATCCCGAACAGAAACGCAAAACCATCGGCAAACTGTTTATCGATGTGTTTGAGACGGAAGCAAAGAAAGTTGGGGGCGCAGAATTCCTCGCGCAAGGTACGCTTTATCCGGATGTTATTGAAAGCGTGTCATTCACCGGCGGCCCCTCGGTTACCATCAAATCGCATCACAACGTCGGCGGGCTGCCCGAGCGCATGCATATGAAGCTTGTCGAGCCGCTGCGGGAGTTGTTCAAGGACGAAGTGAGGGTGCTCGGCCGTGAGTTAGGTCTGCCCGAAGCGTTTGTCGGCCGCCACCCGTTCCCGGGGCCGGGCCTTGCGATCCGTGTGCCGGGCGCGATCACGCGCGAGAAGCTCGACATTCTGCGGCTCGCCGATGAGATTTATATCGAGGAGATCCGCCGCAGCGGCCAGTATGACGACATTTGGCAGGCCTTCGCGGTGCTGTTGCCAGTGAAGACGGTCGGCGTCATGGGCGATGGCCGCACCTATGATTATGTGATTGGCCTGCGTGCGGTGACTTCGACTGACGGCATGACAGCCGACTTTTATCCGTTCGACATGGCGTTCCTGGGTGCGGTCGCGACACGCATCATCAACGAGGTGAAAGGCGTCAACCGTGTCGTTTACGACGTGACGTCGAAGCCGCCGGGCACGATCGAGTGGGAGTGACCATGGCCGTCACAATCTATGGGATCAAAAACTGTGACACGATGAAGAAGGCGCGCGCCTGGCTCGACAAGCACAAAGTCGATTACGCCTTCCATGACTACAAGGCCGCGGGAATCGAACGCGAGCGTCTGGAGCGCTGGACGAAGAAGGTAGGCTGGGAGACGTTGCTCAATCGGGCTGGAACGACCTTCAAAAAGTTGCCAGATAAGGACAAGGACGGCGTCACAGAGGCGAAAGCCATCGCGCTGATGCTCAAGCAGCCGTCGATGATTAAACGGCCGGTGCTCGACGCCGGCGCCGGTAAGCTGCTGGTCGGCTTCAAACCGGAACAATACGCTGCGCTCTTTGGCTAGTGGTCCGCCCTTGATCCGCTGGTCTTTACCTGCCACATGCGCCCCATGAATAAGCCTTTGGCCAACGCCAATTCTACACCGCAAACGCCCCTTGCCGTGGAAGTGGATCGGCGTCGCACGTTCGCGATTATTTCCCATCCTGACGCAGGTAAAACTACACTAACGGAAAAGCTGTTGCTGTTCGGCGGCGCCATCAATCTCGCCGGCCAGGTCAAGGCGAAACGGGATCGCCGCTCAACGCGGTCTGACTGGATGGCGATCGAACGCGAACGTGGGATTTCAGTCGTCACTTCTGTGATGACCTTCGATTATGATGGTCGCGTCTTTAATTTGCTCGACACACCCGGCCACGAAGATTTCTCGGAAGACACCTATCGGACGCTCACTGCGGTCAACTCTGCGGTGATGGTGATCGATGCGGCTAAAGGTATTGAAGCGCGCACGCGCAAGCTGTTTGAGGTCTGCCGCTTGCGGGACATTCCGATCGTCACGTTTATCAACAAAATGGACCGCGAGAGCCGCGATCCGTTCGAGCTACTCGACGAGATCGAAAAGACCCTGGCGCTCGATACTGCCCCGATGACGTGGCCGATAGGGCGCGGCCGGGACTTTGCGGGCACTTATGATCTCGCGACCAGTGAGATGAGGCTCATCACCGATGATGGCAAAACGGTCGAGCGGCAACCGCTCAATCTGGCGGTACTTGCCGCAAAAAACTCCATGCTTGATTCGAAAGCGACTGCCGAAGAACTCGCCTTGGTGAAAGACGCTTGCCGGACTTTCGATTTCAAATCGTTTCGGGAAGGCCACCTCACGCCGGTTTTCTTTGGATCGGCGCTGAAAAACTTCGGGGTAAAGGACTTGCTCGATGCGCTCGCCTTGTTTGCGCCGTCACCGCGCGCTCAGGTATCGAACCTGCGCACCGTTGATGCGCACGAAAATACGATGACGGCCTTCGTCTTCAAGATACAAGCCAATATGGATCCAAATCATCGGGATCGTATTGCCTTCGCTCGCCTGTGCTCTGGCAAGCTGCGGCGCGGCATGAAAGCGAAACTAACGCGCACGGCAAAACCGGTGACGCTGTCGACACCGCAATTCTTCTTTGCCCAGGATCGTGCGCTGGCCGAAGAAGCTTACGCTGGCGATGTTGTCGGTATTCCCAATCACGGCACGCTTCGCATTGGCGATACGCTGACAGAGGGCGAGGACATCGCCTTCCTCGGTGTTCCGAACTTCGCGCCGGAAATTCTGCGGCGGGTCAAGCTCGGCGATCCGATGAAGGCAAAGAAGCTGAAAGAAGCGCTTCAGCAGATGGCGGAAGAGGGGGTCGTTCAGGTCTTCCGTCCGCTCGATGGAGCGCCGGCGCTTGTTGGCGTGGTTGGGCCATTGCAGCTCGACGTGCTCAAAGTACGCCTGTCGGGAGAATATGGCCTCGACATTGGTTTTGAACAGCCGGAATTCCAGCTGGCGCGATGGATTGCCTCGGACGATACAAAAAAACTGGATGATTTTGTGCAGGCTAACTATTCGAGTTGCGCGGAGGATCTCGACGGCGACAAAGTGTTCATGGCGCGCAACCAATTCATCCTCGACTACACCCGCGAGCGTGCATCGGGCATGTCCTTCACGGACATCAAAGACGTCAAAGATCGCCCTAATTGATCCGGATATCGGCGGCGATGATGACTGGCGCCCACCGCGCCATCTCTTTGTCGATTTGTGCGCGGAATTCGTCAGGAGTCGAACCGACCGGTTGCATGAGTTGGCTCGCCAGCTTTTCGCGCACTGAAGGCTTTTTTATTATTTCGGCCACGTCCCTGCTGATTTGGGTGACAATCTGCTCGGGTGTCGCGCCCGGCGCGATTAATCCGTTCCAGGCATCAGCTTCGACGTCGATGCCGGCTTCTTTCAAAGTCGGAATATCGGGCAAAAAGGGTGAACGCGTGGCGGTCGATACCGCGAGAATCTTCACCTTGCCCGACGCCGCCTGCGGAGTCACTGAAATTGCCGGCAGGCATGCGATCTGCGCATCGTTGCGAATGACGGCGGTGATCGCCTGCGGAGAGCTCGTATAAGGGACATGGACCATTTTCACTCCCGCCTTGATGCCGATTGCTTCCATGGCGAGGTGAGACAACGACCCGATGCCAATCGACGCGTAATTATATTTGCCGGGGTTTTGCTTCAGGAGTGCAATCAACTCCGCGACGGAATTAACGCCGAGGCTGGGATTGACAGCAAGGACGCTCGGCTGCGTGACAAGTTGCGTAACGGACGCAAGATCGGTGCGTGGATCATAGGGCAGTCTTAAAAACAGCAGGGTATTGATAGCGAGTGGACCGCCGATGCTCACGCCGAGTGTCGAGCCGTCGGGCTTGGCTCTGGCAACGACATCGGTGCCGAGATTGCCACTCGCGCCGGGCTTATTCTCAACGAGAAAAGTGCTCTTTGGATATTTTTGGTGCAGTCCGTCGGCGACCAGCCGCGCAACGATATCGGGCGTCGATCCAGGCCCGAACGGAACCACAATCCGCACGGTATTCGTAGGCCAATCTTGTGCCACTGCCGGCAGCGCTGACCCGAGCAGAAAAAGCGAGAATGCAACGCGTTTGAGCATGAAAGTGTCTCGGCCTGACGTCTTATCTGATATTCACTGAAGGAGGGCAGCTTGCAATGGCGAACGCTATCCTCTACTGCGGCGGCATTCTAAAGCGAGTGTAACATGGGTTTGACGGTTCTTGTTCTAGGGCTGGCTGTGTTTATCGGGGCTCACACTTTCGTGACCTTTCGAGATGCGCGCGCGCGAGCGATCGCGCGTCTTGGCCATGGGTATCGCGTGATTTTTGCGGTTATAGCGCTCGCCAGTCTTGCACTGATTATTCGGGGCTACAGCCAGTATCGCGCACATGAATGGATTCAAGTGTGGTCGCCGCCGACATTTATGCGACACATCACCGTCGGGCTGATGTTGTTCGCTGTGATTTTTGTTACCTCCGCATTTATCCCGAGCCATATCAAGACAAAGCTCAAGCACCCGATGCTCGCCGGTGTAAAGACGTGGGCGTTCGCGCATTTGCTCTCAAATGGTGATCTCGGCTCGATCCTGTTGTTTGGAGCGTTCCTAGCCTGGGCCGTTTATGCCCGTATCGCCGCCAAACGCCGCGGTGACCTCGGTCCCAAAACGGCGCCTGCGGGCTGGACCAATGATGCGATCGTCATCGCACTCGGCGTCGTGATCTATCTCGCTCTCGGTTACGCGTTTCATCCGGTGGTGATCGGCGTGCCGGTATTTGGGAAATAGCCATGTCGATCCAGGACGAAATCCGGCGGCTCACCGCACCCGATATCCGCGCGCGTAAAGGCGGCGAGCCGATTGTATGTCTGACGTCTTACCACGCGCATACCGCGCGCATCGTCGATGCGCACTGTGATGTAATTCTCGTCGGTGACTCACTCGGCATGGTGATGCACGGACTTGAGACCACCGTTCCTGTCACGCTCGAAATGATGATCCTGCAAGGCCACGCTGTGATGCGCGGTTCTAAGAGGGCGCTCGTAGTTGTCGATATGCCCTTCGGCTCCTACGAGGCCTCGAAGGAGCAAGCATTCATGAACGCCGCGCGCGTGTTGAAGGAAACCGGCTGCGGCGCGATCAAGGTCGAAGGTGGCAAACGCCTGGCGGAAACCATCGGCTTTCTTGCCGAGCGCGGCGTGCCGGTCATGGCGCATGTTGGGCTGACGCCGCAGGCTATCAATACGATCGGTTCGTTTCGTGCTCAGGGCCGCGACGAAGCCGACTGGACACGCATCGAGGAAGATATCGTCGCCGTTTCGCAGGCAGGCGCCTTTTCGGTGGTGATTGAGGCCGTCGCAGAGCCGCTCGCGCGGAAGCTGACGGCCGCAGTTCCAATCCCGACCATCGGCATCGGGGCGAGTGTGGCCTGCGATGGGCAAATTCTGGTTCTGGAAGACATGCTCGGCCTGTCACCACGGGTTCCGAAATTCGTCAAGCGCTACGGTGAGCTTGGACCCGGCATTGAGCGCGCGATCTCGGCCTACGCCGCAGATGTAAGGTCGCGCGCTTTCCCCGGCCCGGAACATGTCTATCCAATGAAAAGCAAAAAGAGCTAAGGCCCTGAAATATTAATGATTGTCGGCTTTGGCTTTGCCTTAGGCGCGCCACATCGATAGGTTACGGCGCAACTCGGCCCGGGGTGGGCTAAAAGCGGGTCTGGAGCCATTTGTGGCCGACATTTTCCATGAAGTGGACGAAGAAGTCCGGCGCGAGCAGCTCAAGAAGCTGTGGGATCGCTATAGCGTCTATTTGATCGCGCTCGCGGTATTGATCATCGCGGGCATAGGCGCCTGGCGCGGCTACGAATACTGGGTCGCCAAGCGAGCCGCCGCCGCCGGCGCTGCCTTCGAAGCGGCAATGACCTTAAGCGAGCAGGCCAAATACACCGAAGCAGAGGCTGCCTTCGACAAAGTGGCGGCGGAAGCGCCGGAGGGCTACCGGGTCTTGGCGCGCTTACGCGCAGCTGGCGCGCTCGCTCAGGTCAAACCAGCTGACGCGATAAAAGCATATGACGAACTTTCAGCTGACCCCTCGCTTGGCCCGGCGCTGCAAGATCTCGCCGGAGTGCGTGCCGGCATCCTGCTGGTGGACTCGGCGCCCTTGGCAGACATGCGCCGTCGTCTTGATCCGCTGACCGAGCCGGCACGGAGCTTCCGTCACACGGCCCGCGAGCTTCTTGCGCTGTCGGCCTGGCGAAATCACGATCTTGTCGCAACCAAACGCTACGTCGATATGATCGTGTCCGACCCCGACACGCCGGCTGGAACGCGCGCACGCGCCGAAGTGCTGTCGGCGCTGATCGCCGCCGACGGAAAAAGCTGAGGAACGGCATGCGAGCAGTCCGCCGCATTGTGATGCTGGCTGTCCTTGCGACGTTTACGGTAGCGTTGGGGGCCTGTTCTGATTTTGATCCCGACAAGCTCGACGTCTTTGGTCTCAACGAAAAGAAAAAGCTTCCCGGCGAGCGGAAGGAGCTGTTTCCCGGTGGCGTTCCGGGCGTTTCGCAGGGCATTCCGCCCGAATACGTAAAGGGCAACCAGCCGCCGCCCGAAACAGCGCAAGCGCCGACGCCTGATGCGGCTGCGGCGGAAGCAAACAAAAAGACTGCCGCCGCAGAGGCTGAGCCAAAGCCAAAGCCGAAACGCGCGCCGAAGCCGCAGACCGCGTCGCGGCCGCCGACACAGATTACCGTGCCCCGCGCACCCCAGGATGCGGCGCAGCAGCAACAATCGCCGTGGCCACAGCAGCAGGATCAGCAGCCAGCGCAGCAACCGGCGCAACAGCAGGGCCAGTCGCCCTGGCCAGCGCAGGGCCAGACGAATGCCACGACGCCTTGGCCAACATCGCCGCAGCCGGGGACCTTCTCGCGGTGATGCGGGCTTGCCCCGCGCATGAATGCATTCTTTTGATTTCGTTTGACGGATTGCCGGGCTTAACCCGGCACTGACACCTGATGAGCTTCACCATTGCCATTGTTGGGCGGCCGAATGTCGGCAAGTCGACATTATTCAATCGCCTCGTTGGTCGGCGCCTTGCTTTGGTCGACAACCGGCCTGGCGTGACTCGCGACCGGCGCGAAGGCGAGGGCAGGCTCGGCGATATCAATTTTACGGTCATCGATACGGCGGGCTTCGAGGAGTCGGCGCCTGAAAGTCTTTCAGGCCGCATGCGGGCGCAGACCGAGACTGCTATCGAGCAGGCCGATGCGATATTCTTTATGATCGACGCGCGGGCCGGTGCGATCCCGACGGACCACGCGTTCGCCGATATTGCGCGCCGGTCCGGCAAGCCGATCGTATTGATCGCCAACAAGAGCGAAGGCAGGGCGGGTGAATCGGGACGTCTGGAAGCCTACGCGCTTGGCCTCGGCGAGCCCGTAGCCATTTCAGCAGAACATGACGAGGGCTTGTCCGATCTCTATGACGCGCTGCGTTCCGCGCTGCCTGAAAAGACCGCGGAGCAGGCGGCTGAAGTGTCGGCGGATGAAGGTCACCCGATCCGCGTCGCTATTGTCGGCCGCCCCAATGCTGGCAAGTCCACGCTGATCAATCGATTGATTGGACAAGATCGGTTACTCACCGGGCCTGAGGCGGGCATCACCAGAGATGCCATTGCGGTCGAGCACGTGTGGCAAAACCAAAAATTTCGAATCTTTGACACCGCCGGACTGCGCCGCCGCTCGCGCGTGGATGAAAAACTGGAAAAGCTGTCGGTCGCCGACGCACTCAATGCTGTCCGCTTTGCCGAAGTAGTGGTGGTGTTGCTGGACGTGGACAATGCGTTCGAGGAACAAGATCAGCGTATCGCCGATCTGGTCGAGCAAGAAGGGCGGGCCATCGTCATTGCGGTCAACAAATGGGATTTGAAGGAAAAAACAGGGGGCGCCATCGGCAAGCTGCGCGAGCAGGCCGAGGAAAAATTGACCCAGCTCAAGGGTGTGCCACTGGTCGCCGTTTCGGGTCTCACTGGCGAAGGGCTCGACCGCCTGATGCAGGCCATCGTCGACGCCTATGAAGTGTGGAACAAGCGCATTCCCACCAGCGGACTCAATCGTTGGTTCGAGCATGCCGTCAGCGCGCATCCACCGCCGGCGGTGTCGGGACGTTCGTTGCGCCTCAACTACATTACGCAACCGAAAAGCCGGCCGCCGAGCTTTGTTGTGTTTTGTACGCGAGCCGATGCGGTGCCGGATGCCTATAAGCGCTACTTGCTGAACTCGCTCCGCGAGACATTCGACCTGCCGGGGACTCCCATTCGTCTCGCCCTGCGCGAGAAAAATAATCCCTTTAAGGGACGCGCGAAGCGCAAGCACTGATCTTGGCAACCCAACCGCTCACGACGGCGGGTGGAATTCCATAAACCTGCCGTCACGGAAATTATAAAGCTCTCCATTTTCGGCACAGGCCGCCAAACACATTGGTAGGATTGTTTTGGCGACTTCCTCTGCCGTGGGCAGCGTGAGCGGATCAATTCCTGGAAAAGCGCTGGCATACATGCGTGTGCGGGTGGGGCCCGGCGCAAAAAGGTTGACCCGTACTGACGTTGTCGCGCATTCGGCGGCATAAGTGCGCGCCAAAATCTCGAGCGCCGCCTTCGAGGCGGCATAAGGGCCCCAATAAGCGCGCCCCATATGTGCAACCCCTGACGTGAGAAACACGGCGCGCCCGGCTTGCGATCGCTTCAGCAATGCGTCCATGCAGCGGATGAGCTGATAGTTGGCGGTTATATTGACCGCAATGAGATTGTCCCAATCCTTCGGCTCGACATGAGCAAGCGGGGAGAGCGGCCCGAGGATGCCGGCATTGCCAATCAGCACGTCGAGTCGTTGATACCGTTCGTTGAGAGCAAGCGCGAGCCTTGCAATGCCCTCGCTGTCCTTGATGTCGAGCGGGACCAGCGTGGCAGAGCCGCCCGTCGCTTTGATTTTGTCGTCGAGTTCTTCCAGTCCACCGACTGTGCGCGCGACAGCCACCACATGAGCGCCCGCTTGCGCGAGCTCGAGTGCAACGGCAGCGCCGATGCCGCGCGAGGCGCCGGTGACGAGCGCAACACGATCGGACAGGGGCTTGGGGCTCTCAACCATTGCTTGTCATGGCCGGGCTCGTCCCGGCCATCCACGTCTTTCGTCTGTTCCCTGGGCAGCGTTTAAAAGACGTGGATGCCCGGCACAAGGCTGGGCATGACCGAATATTGCGTGCTTCGTTAAATGGCTTCCGCGAGCAACGACAATTGCCGTGGGCTCGCCTCTTGCGCGGCGAGGTCTGTGAGCGGCGTTGGATAGTCGCCGGTGAAGCAATGGTCGGTAAACTGTGGCCGTACCGGATCACGGCCAGGCAGGCCCATGGCGCGATAGATACCGTCGACGGACAGAAACGCGAGTGAATCCGCGCCGATGAATTTCCGCATGCCTTCGAGATCATGGGTGGCGGCGAGCAACTTGTCGCGCTCTGGCGTATCGATGCCGTAGTAATCAGGGTGCTTGATCGCCGGCGAGGCGATGCGGAAATGGACTTCCTTGGCGCCTGCATCGCGCATCATTTGCACGATCTTCCGCGACGTCGTACCGCGCACAATCGAGTCATCCACGAGGACGATGCGCTTGCCGGCGACCACCGCGCGGTTGGCAGAGTGCTTCATGCGCACGCCTTGATCGCGGATGGATTGTGTCGGCTGAATAAAAGTGCGGCCGACATAGTGATTGCGGATGATCCCGAGTTCGTAGGGGATACCAGATTCCTGCGCAAAGCCGATCGCGGCCGGCACGCCGGAGTTCTGGCACCGGTACGATGACATCCGCATTCGCCGGCGCTTCGTGGGCCAGCTCTGCGCCCATGGTTTTGCGAACGTCGTAAACGTTTCGGCCGCCGACAATCGAATCCGGCCGCGAGAAATAAACATATTCGAATATGCAAGGTCGTGCCGCCATAGGCGGGAACGGCTTGTGGGATTGCGCGCCGTCCTCGTCGAAGATCACCACTTCGCCGTTTTCCACGTCGCGCACATACTGTGCGCCTATGATGTCGAGCGCGCAGGTTTCAGAGGCCAGGATCGGGCAGCCATCGAGCTTGCCTATCACCAGTGGACGGATGCCGAGCGGGTCGCGCGCACCGACAAGTTTCTTGTTGGTCAGCCCGACGAAAGCATAGGCGCCCTCGAGCTGGCGCAAGCCCTCGATGAAACGATCGATGAAGCGGTTGCGGCGCGCACGCGCAACCAGATGCAGGATCACTTCGGTGTCGGTGGTCGACTGCATCATGGCGCCCTCGTGGACGAGGTCGCGCCGCAGCTTGATGCCATTGGTGAGATTGCCATTGTGGCCGATGGCGAAGCCGCCGCCTTCGAGTTCGGCGAAGAGGGGCTGTACGTTGCGCAGCACTGTCTCGCCGGTGGTCGAATAGCGCACATGTCCGATTGCAGAATTGCCGGGCAAGCGATCGATCACCTCTCGCCTTGCGAAGGCGTCGCCGACCAGGCCGAGGCGGCGTTCGGAATGGAAACGTTTGCCGTCGAAGGAGACGATGCCCGCCGCTTCCTGGCCGCGATGCTGGAGTGCGTGCAGACCGAGCGCGGTGATGGCGGCCGCATCAGGATGGCCGAAGATGCCGAACACGCCACACTCCTCGCGCAGGCGGTCGGCGTTGGGATCGAACTCCGCATCGGCGGTGGGCGCCAGGTCCTGCGGGAGGTTGTCCATCGTTATCGCGTTCCGCTTGCCTTGGGTTGCGTCAACAGCAATTCCGAGCGCCGGTCAGGAGTGGTATCGGGCGTATCCTGATCGTCCGGCTTCGGCTTTTTCAGCCTCTTTAAGATGGTGCTTTCAGGGTCATCCGGCAACATCGACATCAACCATTGTCCCGTGTTTTGCAGCACCACTTTGGACTTAGCGCCGCGCACCCATTCCGGCTGGCTCCGGTCTGGCACGAGCCAGGCAAAGAACAGGAAGGCGACGACGACGATGACGAGCCCGCGGCCGAGCCCGAACAGAAAGCCGAGCGTGCGATCGAGCGCGCCGACCCGGCTGTCGAGCACCATGTCTGAAACACGCGCGGTGATGATCGATACGATCAGGAGCGTGCCGAGGAAGACGCCGCCGGCCGAAACGCCCGCTGCAACCATGTCGCTGTTGAAGTACTGCTTCGCGATCGGGAGCAGGCGGCCATACGAATAGAGCGTGACCAGTGCGGCGACGCCCCATGCACCAATCGACAGGATTTCGCGCATGAACCCGCGGATCATGGCGAGCAGGCCCGAAATCAACATGACCGCTAAAAGGATGATGTCGAGCAGCGTGATCGGCATCAGAGACTCATGCGCTCCGTAAGTTGCGGCGCTTGGAAATGCGCGTGGCAGTCGGCCAGCGCGGCAAATCTGCCGCAGCCATAGCGGCTCCGGGCAAGGGCGGCAATGGCGACCTTAAGTGCTTAATATTAAGCCCATTTCTGCGCCAGCGACCGTAAGCCGAATGGGCCGCCGAAGGGGTGCCGACGCGTCCCGTATATAGCGGGACGTCTTGGCTCCGTCACCGGTCTTGTCCACTGATTTTGGCAGAGGAACCGGCTTTACCTTGGGCGGCGATGTCAGCGACCAGGTTTGCGAGATTTGCGACATCGGTCACCTTAATCCCGGGCTCTGCCGATTCACCGCGTGCGGATTCCGGAACGACGGCGCGGTTGAAGCCAAGCTTTGCGGCTTCCTTGAGACGGGAGGCCGCCTGTGCAACGGGCCGTACCGCGCCTGATAGCGACACTTCGCCGAAATAGACCGCGTCCGCCGGAAGCGGCGCACGCGCGAGCGACGAAACAAGGGCGGCGGCTGCCGCGAGATCAGCCGCAGGCTCCTGGATGCGCATGCCGCCTGCGACGTTAAGGTAAACGTCATGACCGCCGAGGCGCACACCGCAGTGCGCCTCCAATACGGCAAGTACCATCGAAAGCCGGCTTGGATCCCAGCCAACGACGGCGCGCCGGGGTGTCCCGAGCGATGTCGGCGCAACCAGTGCCTGGATTTCCACCAGCAGGGGCCGCGTCCCTTCGATTCCGGCAAAGACGGCAGTGCCAGGCTGGCCGAGATCGCGTTCCGATAAAAACAGCTCCGAGGGATTTGCAACTTCGCGCAGGCCTGCGCCGGTCATCTCGAACACGCCGATCTCATCGGTCGGACCAAACCGGTTTTTCACAGCGCGCAAAATGCGGAACTGGTGCGAGCCTTCACCTTCGAACGAGAGCACCGCGTCGACCATGTGCTCAACCACGCGAGGACCGGCGATCTGCCCATCCTTGGTGACGTGACCGACCAGAATGATGGCTGCACCGGATTTTTTGGCAAAGCGGATCAGCGCCTGCGCGCTCCCGCGCACTTGCGTGACTGTCCCGGGCGCGGACTCGACCATGTCGGTCCACATTGTCTGGATCGAATCGATGACAATCAGACGCGGCGTTTTGCCTTCCGACAGAGTGGCGATGATGTCTTCGACGCTAGTTTCTGCCGCGAGTTCAACCGGGGTGTCGCGCAAGCCGAGCCGTTCGGCGCGCAGGCGTACCTGCGCCACGGCCTCTTCGCCCGAGATATAGACGGAGCGGTGGCCGGCGCGGGCCAGTGCCGCGGTGGCTTGGATGAGCAGCGTTGATTTGCCGATGCCGGGATCGCCGCCGACCAGCAGCACCGAACCGCGTACAAAGCCGCCGCCTGTAACGCGGTCGAGTTCGGCAATGCCCGAAGGCAGCCGTGGGGCGTCATGTGCTTCGCCGGCCAGCGGCTCGAGGACGAAAAGACGGCCTTTACCCGGCTTTCGTCCGGGCCCTGCCGGACGATCGGCGCCTTCTTCGCTCAGCGTGTTCCATTCGCCGCAAGCCTCACATTTGCCCTGCCACCGGCTGAAGGCGGCTCCGCAGTTCTGGCAAATGAAGGTTAGGTTGCGCTTCGACATGGGGAATCTCTGCGAAAAGCCGGTCAGAGAGGCTAAATCGTCCATGAGAACAATACAAGAACATTTTTAAGAAATCCCTTATTTTAAGGGATTCAAGGCTTTCGACGCACAGTCTGCATGAGAGGCGACGACGGCAGCGCCGGCCAACGGTCAATCTTGGCGGTAGATCCGGTGGTAGCGGTGCCCCAGGCTGGTCAGCACATCGTAGCCGATGGTCCCAGCAGCAGCTGCGAGGTCGTCCACGTCGATCTCACCGCCGATCAGCGTGACGAGATCGCCGCGACGGACGGTGTGGTCCGATAGAGCAGTGATGTCGATCGCCAAAAGGTCCATTGAGACACGGCCAGCCAGCGGACAGCGCGTGCCGGCAACAATGGCGTCCGCGCCGGGCGCCGCGTCGGTCGCGCTAGCCGCGCGCGGGTAGCCATCGGCATAGCCCGCAGCGACCACTGCCACGCGCGTTGCATGTTTGGCGGTCCATGTGGCGGAGTAGCCGATGGTCTCGCCCTTCGGCACGGTGCGCACGTGCACGACACGCGCCTGCAGTCCGATCACCGGCCGCATGGGATTTTTGTGTCCCGGTGTCGGATTCACACCGAACAGTGCGGCGCCGGGGCGCACCATGTCGCAATGGGCGCCACCGCCAAGGAAAATGCCGGAGGAATTTGCGAGCGAGCCCGGTATGCCGCGATAGAGCAGGCGCACCTCGCGGAACAGCTGCATTTGGCGTTCATTGAGGGGATGCGCGGGCTCTTCGGCGCAAACCAGATGGCTCATCAGGAGTGTGATGCCGTGGTTTTCTGCGCGAATGCGTGGCGCAAGCGCCGCCGCCTCGTCGGCAGAAATACCGAGACGGTTCATACCCGTGTCCACATGAAGCGCCGCGCCACCCCGCCATTGATTACCGGCGCAGAATGCGTCCCATTCCGCGAGCTCGACAAGACTGCCGATTACAGGTCGTGCATGAGTATCGGCGAAAGCCGCCGCTGTGCCCGGCAACAGACCGTTGAGCACATAGATCACAGTGCTCGGCGCAACGGCGCGCACGCGGCGCGCTTCGGTCAGGTCGGCGACAAAGAACGTCTTGCAACCGGCGCGCACGAGCGCGCGGGCAACCGGCTCGATGCCGCAACCATAGCCGTCGGCCTTGATCACGGCGGCGCATTCGGACGGCATCGCGCGGCGGTTAAGCGCGTCCCAATTGGCTGCGATTGCCGACAAATCGATGGTCAGAAGACCGCCGGCATCGCTCGCGGACGGGCCGGGTTCGGCGAATGGCACAGTCGGGGCGATTTCGGTCGGTAAATCGGGCTGGAGGGCTGTTTCGGCCTGGGACATGACGCAGGGTTTAGCCGCCTCGGGGCCGGCAGTCCATGCGTGACCGTTGACCGCCTTAAGTGCGCTCCGGCAGGTGATTTTCGCGTGCGAGTGAGGAGAAGCGGGTTACTGCGGCGTCGAATTGCATTTCGACGGTACCGGTGGGGCCGTGGCGCTGCTTGCCAATGATGACTTCTGCCTTGCCATGCACCTTGTCGGCCTCCGCCAGCCATTCCGCGAACTTTTCGCGGTTTGATTCCAGCGGCTTGCGCATCTGGTGGTAGTATTCCTCGCGGTAGACGAACAGCACCACGTCGGCGTCCTGTTCGATCGAGCCCGATTCACGCAAATCCGAGAGCTGTGGCCGCTTGTCGTCGCGGCTTTCGACCTGACGCGACAGTTGCGATAGCGCCAGGATCGGCACGTTAAGTTCTTTTGCCAGCGCCTTGAGCTTCGTTGTGATTTCCGTGATTTCCTGCACGCGGTTTTCCTGACTGCGGCGGGTCGAACCTTGCAGCAATTGCAGATAGTCGATCACCAGCAGGTCCAGCCCGCGCTGGCGCTTGAGCCTGCGGGCACGCGCCGCGAGCTGCGCGACCGATAGGCCGCCGGTTTCATCGACATAGAGCGGGATATGCTGGAGTTCGATCGAGTAGTCTTTGATTTTCTCAAAGTCGCTCTCGCTGATGCCACCACGCCTGATCTGGTTGGACGGAATTCCAGTCTGTTCGGCGATAATGCGGGTTGCGAGCTGTTCGGCCGACATTTCCAGCGAGAAGAAGCCGACAATGCCACCGTTGACGGTGAGGGTATGGCCATCCGGCTTGACCTCGCCGCGCCAGGCGCGCGCGACGTTGTAACCAATATTCGTGGCGAGCGCAGTTTTACCCATGCCGGGGCGGCCGGCGAGGATAATCAGGTCCGATTGCTGCAATCCACCCATCATGCGGTCGAGATCGTCCATCCCCGTTGCGATGCCGGACAGCTTTCCGTCGCGTTGGAAGGCATGCGCCGCCATGTCGATGGCGGTGGTGAGTGCCTGGGCGAAACGTTGGAACCCGCCGTCGTATCGGCCCGTCTCCGCCAGCTCATAGAGTCTCCGTTCGGCGTCCTCGATCTGATTCCGGGGAGAGAAATCCACCGGCGCGTCAAAGGCTACGTTGACCATGTCTTCGCCAACCTGAATGAGCGCGCGGCGGATCGACAGGTCGTAGACGGTGTGGCCGTAGTCTTCGGCATTGATGATTGTGGTCGCCTCGGCGGCCAGCCGTGCGAGGTATTGGCCGACGGTCAGTCCGCCAATGTCGACATTGGCGTCGAGGAACGTCTTGAGCGTGATCGGGGTGGCTAGCTTGCCGGCACGGATTAGATCGCGCGAGAGCTGATAGACTTTTTGGTGAATCGGCTCGAAAAAATGCGGGGGCTCCAGAAAGTCGGACACCCGATAAAAGGCCTCGTTGTTAACGAGGATAGCGCCCAACAGCGCCTGTTCCGCCTCAATGTTGTGCGGAGCGGAACGGTAGAGCGGAGCAGGCTCTTCGGCCTGCTTGCGGGCTGTCAAATCAGCGAGTGCCATGGATATAGGTGCTTACCCGGAAATTGTGGCATAGCACGCGCTTTGTCGGTGCAACGTGAATCACTGCGAGTTGTCCCGCAATTCACAAGCAGTATTGAGCAGTGGGAAAGACCGGTTTTTTCTTGACCAGTGACATCCTTGCGCGTTCGAACCGCCGACTACTCGCCGGCAAGACGAAGCGGTGGCCGCCGGTTGTTCTCCGCAGCGAGCAGGCGCCGTTCCTCGCCGACAATATAATCGCGGGTAATGGGCACGATGCCCTGGCGCTTGGTGATCTGGATCTGCATCACCATCATATTCTGTTCGCGGAATGACATTTCGGAAGCTGCGAGATAAAATTCCCACATTCGCACGAAGCGCCGGTCGTAAATGCGCTCGGCCTCTTCGCGATGTGCCAGAAACCGCTCGCGCCAGTGCTTGAGCGTCTCGGCATAGTGCAGGCGCAGAATTTCGATGTCGGTGACAAGCAGTCCGGCCTTCTCAATTTTCGGGAGAACCTCCGACAGCGCAGGAATATAGCCACCTGGGAAAATATATTTTGCGATCCACGGATTTGTGGCCCAGGGTCCTTCCGAGCGGCCGATCGAATGCAGCACCATCACGCCGTCTTTATCGAGCAGCTGTGCGCTTTTTTGAAAGAACGTGTCGTAGTGATTGACACCGACATGTTCGAACATGCCGACCGACACGATGCGATCGAAAAGGCCGGCGACATCGCGATAATCCTGTAGCCGGAAGCGCGCGCGGTCACTGAGACCTTTTTCTGCCGCGCGTTCGTTCGCGATCGCGTGCTGCTCTTGTGAGAGTGTAATTCCCGTGACGTCGGCGCCACCGACTTCGGCGAGATAAAGACCAAGTCCGCCCCAACCGCAGCCGATGTCGAGCACCCGCTCGTGCGGGTCGATCAACAGCTTGGCAGCGAGATGCCGTTTCTTTGCAATCTGTGCGTCGTCGAGCGACTGATCGGGTCTTTCGAAATACGCGCAGCTGTACTGCCGATCGGCGTCGAGGAAGAGGGAATAGAGCCTCCCATCGAGATCGTAATGATGCGCAACGTTGCGGCGTGACCGCGGACGCGGATTGAACTGGCTCAGGCGGCGGTGCAGGTAACGCAACAGCACTTGCAGTCTTGCCCAATATGGGACTTCCGATCCCTGACCGAGCGCGATGGCGAGGACGTCGGCAATGGTGCCTTCCTCGACCACGAAGGTGCCGTCCATGTAGGATTCGCCAAACTTGAGCTCAGGATCGAGGAGAATTCCCCATTCGGCTTTGCGGGAGGCAAATCGAACCGAAACCGGTCGGCCGGTCCCGTCGCCGAATGTAAAAACCGTGCCGCGCGAGGTCGTAACTCGGAATGTTCCTCGCCGGATAAAGGTCTTAAGCAGAAAATGAAGCAACCGATCCATCGGCCGCCTCCATCATCACTCGCTAAATCTGGGTTTTACTGGCTGTCGCTCCCCATGCCCACCTAACGCGGCAGGCGCAAAAATGTTCGCACCTAGGTATTTAATCAAAGTTCTGACACATCAGCAATGTGCAAATCGCAATGCCGGCTTCGCATTCCGGCGTGGGTCACAATTGCAAAATAATAAGCTATCAAGAGGCCCATATGGGTGGGCGCTTGAGGGCAGTGGAGCGAGAACGTTGAAAGTAATGATGGTTTTGCGCCGCGGCATTCGGACCGCGATCGGCATGGTGGCGCTATGCATAGCCGTTCCTGCAGGTGCGCAGGAAAACCTCGACCTCGGGAAGAGCCCCGCCCAGCTATTCGCCGCAAATTGCGCGATCTGCCACAAATCCCCGCAAGGCTTGGCCAAGGCCGGCGGCATGTTTGGGCTCGATGGCTTTTTGCGTGAGCACTACACAGCCAGCAAGGAATCGGCTGCGGCCCTCGCCGGTTATCTAAAATCGATGGAGCCCGCCCCGGGCGCGCCAGCGCGCGCGACCAAGCGCAATGCGAAGGGCGACGACAAGACCAAGCCCGACGGCATGAAAAAGACCGGCGTCAAACCGGGTGAGGCGAAGGGAACAGAGACGAAACCGGATGCGCCGTCTTCGGAGCCGAAGTCGCCCGAGCCGAGCGCACCCAAATCGAAGCCCGCCGAAGCCAAGACCTCCGAGCCGAAGCCCGCTGACGCAAAACCGGCAGACGCTAAACCTGCCGAAGCGAAACCGAGCGCGCCCGCCGCCGGCGATGCAAAGCCGGCCGACATCATCAAGCCCGAGAAGTCAGACTAGCGGCTTGAGGCCGCCTAAGCGTTTTCGGTTTTCTTCTTTCGGCCCTTGGAAGTCTTGGCTGGCGCTTCGCCTTCTGCCGTCGCTGCAGATTTGTCGGCCGCCTGGTCATCGGGCTGTTCGCGCTCTTCGCGGGCTTTCACCGCTTCGGGGTCGAACATGGCTTCCGCCGCTGCGGCCGCGGCTGCAGCTTCCTCTTCTGCCTCAGTCCGCCGCACGGTGACGTCTTCGCCGCGGGCGATGCGCGCCGCTTCGTCCGCGCTGCGCGCGACGGTGACGATGACTGCAATCTCGACTTCGGGATGAAGGGCCAACGGCACTTTGTATTGGCCGATCGTCTTGATGGGAGCGTTGAGCACGATTTGCGAACGTCCCACGCTGGCGCCTTCCGCGTTGAGCAAAGCGGCGATATCGCGGGTCGACACTGATCCGAACAGTTGCCCGGACTCACTCGCTTGCCGGAGCACGATGTAGGTCTCGCCATCGAGGTTGCCCGCAAGTTTGCCGGCTTCGCCCTTCATTTCGAGGTTCTTCGCCTGAAGTTCCGACTTCATTTCGTCGAACCGCTTCTTGTTGTCGGCGGTCGCGCGCAGCGCTTTGCCGCGCGGCAGCAAGAAATTGCGGGCAAAGCCGTCTTTCACGCGGACAACATCGCCCATTTGTCCCAACTTGCCGATGCGCTCGAGCAGGATCACGTCCATTTTCGTTACTCCTTGATCTGAAACTGGTTTATCTTTGGATGTGTGGATTTCATGAAACAGCCGGTGGCCCGCGTTTGCGCGCGACGCGAGCGCGCAAATCAATCGCCGCATCGATAAATCCCAGCAGGCAGAGCGCCAGCACAAGCCAACCGACCATCAGCACCGCGATATATGTGCCGGCGAGTATGAAGGGGCGTGCGCTCATGCCCTGCGTGATTGCATGCAGAACGGCGAACCCGAGCACGCCATAGGCCATCAGCAGGCTTGCGGATACGACATTCGCGAGGATGCCAACCAGGCCATTGGTAAAACTCAGAGCAATCGCCAGCGCGAGGACGCCGGTCAGCAGAGGGGGAAAACGCATGGCCGAAAGCTCCGGCCACGGCCGCGTCAACCGGCCGGAAAGCTTCACGATGCGGCCCGCGAGCCAGAGATTGAAGAGGCTGGTGAGCGTAGCGAGGACGGCCGCTGTGGCCGGGATCACCGCCACCAGGAAATTGAGGAACCGCTCGGGATCGGTACCGCCCGGCAACTCGATCGGTCCACCGGCCGGCGTGTCCGTTTGCAGTCTCAACATTCGCGTCAACCCGTCATGCAGACCGGCGCGAAAACTGTCCGCGTCGAGGCCAAAATTTGGAATCGCGACAATGACGACGAGCGCGGCGAGGACCGCTGCCCACATCACCAGATTCCCGGGCGGATACCATTCGAGGGTTGCTTGGCGTTGACCATCGCCGGGGGGCGCTGCGGCAGGGCGCGCGAGCATGGTGAGGTAGCTCAGCCACCACGCAGGGACACCGGTGCCGGCCAGGAACGCGAATAGAAATACAGTGCCGAACACGAGCCCGAGGGCAATGGCGCCGGTGACCGCTGCGGCCAGGGCTGCCCAGTGGCTCCAGCCAAGCCCCGCGATCATAATTGGCAATGGGGCGAGATAAAAAAGCGGAATCGACAGCAACGCGCCCGACGTCACCGCGGCGAACAACAAAGCCGCCGCAGCGCCTGCACAAATACCAATGAGTCCGATCTGTATCATCACGAGCTGTCCCGCTCCTCATCGAGCGGTTAGAGACGGAACCTGTGTCCGACCCAACCATCGACTTCCGGCTGTCACCGGAAGCCTCGTTGTTGTCTTACTGTATCACGTAGGGCAGTAGACCGAGAAAGCGCGCGCGCTTGATCGCTTGTGCCAACTCGCGTTGCTTTTTCGCCGACACCGCGGTGATGCGGCTCGGCACGATCTTGCCGCGCTCCGAAACGTAGCGCTGCAAAAGCTTGACGTCCTTGTAGTCGATCTTCGGCGCGTTGGCGCCGGAGAACGGGCAGGTCTTGCGACGGCGGAAGAAGGGACGGCGTGCGCCGCCTTGCGCTGAGAATGCCATGGTCTATTCCTCCACCGCGACGGCTTCGACGCCTTCAGCGTCATCACCTTCATCGCGCCGCGGGCGACGCTCGCCGCGTCCGCCACGGTCACCGCGGTCACCGCGGTCATCGCGGTCACGATCAGATTTGCGCATCATCGCGGAGGGGCCTTCCTCGTGCGCCTCGACGCGGATCGTTAGGTACCGCAGCACGTCTTCATTCAGCCGTTCCTGACGCTCGATTTCATTGAGAGCCGCAGGCGGCGCGTCAACGTTGAGCAGCGTCATGTGCGCTTTGCGGTTTTTGCGAATGCGATAGGTGAGGGACTTCAAGCCCCAATATTCATTCTTCGTGACCTTGCCGCCCAGTTGCCCGATGACGCCGGTCAATTGAGTGGTCAATTCTTCGACCTGCTGCGCGCTCAGGTCCTGGCGCGCGAGGTAGACGTGTTCGTATAGCGGCATGAAATGCCTTTCCCTTGTTCAAGTCCCTGTCCTCGATCCCGGCGCCTAGCCCCTCGAGCCCTTCGGGAAAGGCTCGAATGCTCTGAAGGCGGAAGCACAGGACGCCGGGCCAACTGGCCCTACCGGCTATAAATTGCAGTTCAGCCGGCCGTCCGTTCAGCTCCCAACCAGGGTCGATGGAACGCGCGGTTTATATGGTGTTCCCGCAAAAACGCAAGGCAAAACAGCCGTTCCCGTCGATGCAGGCGCGATAGTGGTATTTGACTGCGGTTTATGAGGCGCTGTGGGGGCCCGAAGCAACGTTTTGCAGCCGGTCCGCGAGTTTGACCGCGAGGTCAGCGCCTTCTCGCAGCTGGCGCGCTGTATCGGTGTTTTGATCGCCGGCCCGGCGCATCTTCTCGAGCCCCTCGAGCAATCGCTCGAGGTTTTGAGCGAGTAGTTGCTGACGAAAAGCCGGATCGCGGCGAGCCCGCACGAGTTCGTCCTCGGTGATCAGCACGCTCATCGTTTGGCCCATGGATTAACGATAATCTTAGCCGACAGAGTGTTGTCGTGAGGTTACCGGTCGCTGCGCAACTTGACAGAACCGGTAGCGAGGTGTCTCTCGGCCCGATTTTGGTGGGTCGCAATCAACAGGCAAGACATGGCGGTCGCTTTCGTTTTTCCGGGACAGGGCAGTCAGACCGTCGGCATGGGCAAGACGTTGGCGGCGAATTTCCCTGCCGCGCGGCAGGTCTTCGAGGACGTAGACGCAGCGCTCGGCAGCAAACTCAGCGCGATTATTTTCGAAGGGCCAATTGAGACCCTCACGCTCACCGAAAACGCACAGCCGGCGCTGATGGCAGTTTCACTCGCAGCGCTGCGTGTGTTGGAAGCGGAAGCCGGGCTCGATCTGGCGCGGGAAGCGAAATTCGTCGCCGGACATTCGCTTGGCGAATATTCCGCATTGGCCGCGGCAGGCGCGTTTACGATCGCGGACGCGGCGCGGTTGCTGCGAACGCGCGGCCAGGCAATGCAAAAGGCGGTGCCGGTCGGCGCCGGTGCAATGGCCGCGCTCATCGGTCTCGAATTCGATGCGGCGTCAGCGATTGCGGCGGAGGCCGTGCAGGGCGAGGTATGCCAGGCGGCTAACGACAACGGGGCGGGTCAGGTCGTGGTGTCCGGCAACAAAGCTGCAGTCGAGCGCGCGGTGGAAATTGCCAAGAGCAAAGGCGCGAAACGCGCGATGCTTCTGCCCGTGTCCGCACCGTTCCATTGTGCGCTGATGCAACCAGCCGCGGACGTCATGGCTGAAGCGTTGGCGAACGTTTCCGTCAAGCCGCCGGCTGTGCCCCTCGTGGCCAATGTATTGGCCAAGCCAATCCGCGAACCGGCAGAGATCGTGCGAGCGCTCGTCGCGCAAGTTACCGGCACCGTACGCTGGCGGGAGTCTGTGCTATTCATGGCCGGCGCCGGGGTCACCAATTTCTATGAGGTCGGCGCAGGCAGGGTCCTCAGCGGATTGATCAAACGGCTTGCGGACGGTGCGACTAGTAGCGCGATCGGTAGCCCAGACGATGTCGCGGCCTTCAAGGCGGCTCGCACATAATCCCGAAGAGTGAGAACTGGTCTTCAGACACGATCATGCGCAAAAAAATTAGGAGCCGATGATGTTCGATCTGAACGGCAAGACTGCGCTGGTCACCGGTGCCAGCGGCGCCATCGGTGGTGCCATTGCGCGCGCATTGCATGCGCAAGGCGCGACGGTCGCGATCTCCGGCACACGCAAGGACGCACTTGATACTCTTGCCACCTCGTTAGGCAGCCGTGTGCACGTTCTGCCCTGCGACCTCGCAGATAAGGATGCGGTCGAAGCGCTCGTGCCGGCTGCAGAAGAGAAAATGGAGAAACTCGATATTCTGGTCGCGAATGCCGGCATGAACCGCGACAACTTGTTCGTGCAACTCCGCGACGACGATTGGGACAAGGTGATCGCGGTCAACCTGACCGCGACATTTCAACTCGCCCGTGCCGCGGTGGCACGTATGATGCGACGTCGCTGGGGCCGTGTGATCGCGATCTCGTCCGTCGTCGGCTTTACTGGCAACCCGGGGCAGGGGAACTACACAGCTTCCAAGGCCGGTATGGTCGGCATGATCAAGTCGGTGGCTGCGGAATATGCCAAGCGCAATATTACCGCCAATTGTATTGCGCCCGGTCTGATCGCATCCGCGATGACCGAAAAGCTCAACGAAAAGCAACGCGAGACGATTCTGTCGCGCATACCCTCGGCCAAGTTCGGCACCCCTGATGACGTGGCGGCCGCGGCGGTGTTTCTGGCCTCGAATGAGGCCGCCTATGTCAACGGACAGACGATCCACGTAAACGGTGGGATGGCTATGATCTGAGCGGAAAGGACCGATTTTCGGGGCTTGCTCGGTGCGCCCTCACGCGCTAGTCAACGTATTTGAAGTATGGTAACCGAGCTTCGGCCCGGCTGGGGCGGCTAATAGTGGAAGTCGTAAGAAAACTTCCGCGATTGGGGTTCGTCTCATCACCGTCAATCTCGACGAGGCCATACCGCGATGGTTGCGATCTGAACTTGGGTTGCAACCCAATCTAAAAAGCACGAGGTTGGAACGATGAGTGACATTGGCGAGCGGGTGAAAAAGATTGTCGTGGAGCACCTGGGTGTTGAGCCCGACAAGGTGACCGATCAAGCGAGTTTCATCGACGATCTTGGCGCCGACAGTCTCGACACGGTCGAGCTCGTGATGGCCTTCGAAGAAGAGTTCGGCTGTGAAATCCCCGATGATGCGGCCGAAACCATCCTGACCGTCGGCGATGCGGTCAAATTTCTCGAAAAGAACGCCAAAAGCTGAGCAAACGCGTCACGTCGTTGCTCGATTACTTCGCTCGTCATTGTCTTAAGGGCTGTGCGGAGTGCAGCGGCGCGAATAATGTCGCTCGGAGCCGGCCATGAGACGTGTCGTCGTCACAGGAATGGGAATGTTGACGCCGCTCGGTTGCGGCGTGGAACCGACCTGGACGCGGCTGCTTAAGGGCGAAAGCAGCGCCAAGAAGATCGACACATTCGACGTCTCCGACATTGCCTGCAAGATCGCCTGCGTCATTCCGCGCGGCGATGGCTCTAATGCGACCTACAATCCCGATCAGTGGATGGAGCCGAAGGACCAGCGCAAGGTTGACGAGTTCATTATCTATGCGATGTGCGCGGCACGCCAAGCGCTCGATGACGCGGGCTGGCACCCGAAAAGCTATGAGGAACAGACGACGACGGGTGTGCTGATCGGTTCTGGAATCGGCGGCATCGAGGGCATCGCCGAAACCGCGGTCGCGCTCCACGAGAAAGGCCCCCGGCGCGTTTCGCCATTTTTTATCCCCGGGCGCATCATCAATCTCGCCTCGGGCTTCGTATCGATAGCGTTCGGGTTAAAGGGGCCAAACCACGCGGTGGTTACCGCCTGCTCGACCGGTGCGCATGCGATCGGTGACGCTGCGCGGCTGGTAGCGCTTGGCGACGCGGAAGTGATGGTGGCGGGCGGCGCGGAGTCTCCCGTAAATCGAATATCGCTCGCGGGCTTTTCGGCGTTGCGTGCGCTGTCCACAAATTTCAACGACGATCCAACGCGCGCCTCACGCCCTTATGACAAGGATCGCGATGGATTCGTGATGGGCGAGGGCGCCGGCGTTGTGGTGCTCGAGGCGCTCGAACACGCCAAGGCACGCGGCGCGAAGATTTACGGCGAACTGATCGGCTACGGTCTGTCGGGCGATGCCTATCACATTACCGCGCCGGCGCCGGATGGTGACGGGGCGCTGCGCTGCATGAATGCAGCAATCAAGCGCGCGGGCATTTCGGCCGGCGATATCGACTACATCAATGCGCATGGTACCTCGACGCCACTTGGCGACGAGATCGAACTCGGTGCGATTCAAAAATTGGTTGGAAACGCAGCCGGTCGGATGTCCATGTCATCGACCAAATCCTCTATTGGGCACTTGCTCGGTGCTGCTGGCGCGGTCGAGGCGATCTTCTGCCTTCTGGCCATTCGGGATCGGGTTGCTCCGCCGACCATCAACCTCGACAATCCGTCGGTTGAAACGCCGATCGACCTCGTCCCCCACCAAGCGCGGAAACGGGATGTCGATACCGCGCTGTCGAATTCATTCGGGTTCGGCGGAACAAACGCCTCGCTGATTTTCCGCCGCTACGCCAACTAGGAGTTTGCACCTGCGAGCGCCCCAAGCTTTCGCCATAATTTTTTCTAACGTGCGAAGGCGTTGGACGTTTCCCTCCCGCAACGGAACGGGATGGAACGGACGATATGAAATGAGCGGGGCGCCGGCGCTGACAGCGGAGCTGACTAAGTGAATTCGAACCTGCCGCCTGGGGGTGACAATACTGCAGTGCCTGCCGGAAAGACGCCGTTGCCGCGCAGCCCGCGTGCGGCGCTCGAACCGGAACGGGTGCCGATGCCGAGCCGCCGTTCGCAGCGCGCGCGCCATCCCGTCGTCATCGTCGGAAGCGCGATCTTTACATTCCTCGTCGTCCTCTCAATCGCGGTCGGCGTCGCGTTGTACCTTGGCAAGCAACGTTTCGAAGCGCCCGGGCCATTGCCCGAAGACAAAGTGGTCAACATTCCGCGCGGTCTCGGCATCCGCGATATCGCCGATCTCCTGCAGCGCGAGGGCGTCATCGACCAGCCCTACGTGTTTATGGGTGGCGTGATCGTCCTCAAGGCGCGCGGTGAGCTTAAATACGGTGAATACCAGTTCAACAAACAGGCGAGCCTTGCCGACGTCGTCGATACGATTATCGAATCCAAAGTGGTGCAGCACGCCTTCACCGTTCCCGAAGGCCTGACCTCCGAACAAATCGTCGCGCGTCTGCTCGAGACCGACACACTGACCGGCAAGATCAAGGAAATTCCGCGCGAAGGGACATTGCTGCCCGAAACCTACAAATATAGTCGTGGCGTGACGCGGGAGCTGATTATCCAGCGCATGCAACAGGCGCACCGGCACGTCCTGCAGGAAGTGTGGGAACACCGGATGCAGGATTTGCCCATCAAGACGCCCGAGCAGTTGGTTACACTTGCCTCGATCGTGGAAAAAGAAACAGGCAAGCCGGACGAGCGCACGCGCGTTGCCGCCGTCTTCGTCAATCGGCTCAAAACCAAGATGCGGCTACAGTCTGATCCGACGATTATCTATGGGCTGACCGGCGGCAAAGGTTCGCTCGGCCGTCCGATCCTTAAGAGCGAGATCGAACAGCCGACGCCCTACAATACGTACGTCGTTGACGGGTTGCCGCCGGGGCCCATTGCTAACCCGGGCCGCGCGTCGCTTGAAGCAGCAGCAAATCCCGCACGCACCAAAGAGCTTTATTTTGTTGCCGACGGGACCGGAGGGCACGTGTTCTCGGATAATTATGCAGAGCATCAGAAAAACGTTTCGCGCCTGCGCGGTATCGAGCACTCAAACGGCAGTGGCAATGCGCCGTCGGCGCCGCCAACACCGTCTCCGCCGCCCGCAAATTCTGTCCCAAGCGGCGACAAGCCATAGGCTTGTGACGTAAACGTCGCGCGGCTAAGGTCGCGGCGCTTTTCGAACAGGCACCAACACGAGATTGATCCCATGGCTCTGTCGAGCATGACCGGTTTTGCTCGCAGCCACGGCGTCGCCGGCGACTATGCCTGGGGCTGGGAGATCAAGTCGGTCAACGCCAAGGGTCTCGATCTGCGCTTCCGTCTGCCGCAGGGTTGGGATGCGGTCGAGATACCGGCACGCTCCCGCGGCACCGAAACGCTTTCGCGCGGCACCGTCTATGCCAATCTCACCGTCGAACGCAAAGGCGTGCGGTCGACGGTGAAGGTCAATGACGCGGTGCTCGCTGCGGTATTGTCCACACTCAAGGGGCTTTCCGGGAAAGTCGAGGCCGCACCGCCGAGCCTTGACGGTATATTGTCGCTCAAAGGCGTTATCGAGGTCACCGAGGAAGACGAGCGGCCGGAGGACCACAGCGCCGCCGAGACGGCGATTGTCGCAGGCTTTGACCAGGCGCTGACCGCGCTTGTGTCCATGCGGCGCTCTGAGGGCGAGACGCTCGGCCGATTGTTGTCGGCGCGGCTCGATGAAATTGCCGCACTCACCGCGCGCGCGGAGGCGGTTCCGGGGCGTAAAGCGGAGGCGATCAAAGTGCGGCTTGCCGAGCAGGTGGCAACCTTATTGGCCGCGTCCGAGCGGTTTGATTCCGACCGACTGCACCAGGAGGCAATCCTCCTTGCGACAAAGGCCGATATCCGTGAGGAGCTAGACCGGCTTGTGTCGCATGTGTCGCAAGTGAAGAAGCTTCTCGCCGGTGGCGGCGCGATCGGGCGCAAGCTTGATTTTCTGGCGCAGGAACTGCACCGCGAATCGAATACGCTCACCGCCAAGGCGAACGACGTTGAACTGACCAAAATCGGCCTTGAGCTCAAAAGCGTGGTCGAGCAATTCCGCGAGCAGGTGCAGAACCTGGAGTAACGATGGCGAGCGTCTCGCATCAAGGCATTGCCCGGCGCGGGCTGATGTTCGTCCTGTCATCGCCTTCGGGCGCCGGCAAGACGACGCTGTCGCGCCGGCTGCTGCAGGGCGACCCCTGGATTCATCTGTCGATTTCAGTGACCACGCGTCCCAAGCGTCCGGGCGAGCGCGAGGGCCGCGATTATTATTTTGTCGACCAGAAGAAATTCGCAGCGATGCGCCGCAAGGGCGAACTGCTGGAGTGGGCCGTCGTGTTCGGGAATTATTACGGCACGCCGCGCAAGCCGGTGGTCCAGGCGCTCGCGGCCGGTCGCGACGTGCTGTTCGATATTGACTGGCAGGGCACGCAGCAGCTGCGCGAAAAGGCTCGTAGCGATCTGGTCAGCGTCTTCCTCCTGCCGCCGTCGGTCGGTGAATTGGAGAGGCGCCTGCATTCGCGCGGTCAGGATAACAAGAAGACGATCCGGCAGCGCATGTCGAAAGCATCCGAAGAGATGAGCCACTGGGCCGAATACGACTACGTCGTGGTCAACAAAAAACTGCCGCGTGCATTTGCTGAATTGCGCGGGATTTTGGTGGGCGAACGTCTCAAACGCGAACGCCAGCCGGGGCTGTCAAATTTCGTGCGCAAGCTGCAAGGTCAGCTTCGCCGGCGTTAGGCCGTCAACACCACGCGCCCGACGATGCGCCCCGCGCGGAGATCATCGAGCGTCGCCGAAGCCTGGTCGAGTGGCCGTTCGGCGATTGGCGGCGGGACAATATTCTTTGCGCGCACCATGGCCAGCAATTCGCGGGCTTCGGCGAGTGTGCCAGTCGACGTGCCTTCGATGGTCATTGCCTTGAGGGAAAACATTGCAACTGCGGTCGTATAGGCGCCTCCGATCAGTCCGGTGACGACGACTTTTCCGCCCTTGGCCAGCACGCCGGTCGCGAAATTCAACGACGCCTCGGACCCCGCGAAATCGACGGCCGCGTAGAGGCCGCCGCTCGCCTTGAGCAAGGCTTTGCGTGCGTTCGGATCGGCGGGATCGAAGGCTTCCTTGGCGCCGGCAGCCAGCGCCGCTTCGCGCTTCTTGGCGTCGATGTCGGCAACGTAGGGAGCCGCCCCATACATGGCGCGCGCCAGCGCGAGACCCATCAGCCCGACGCCGCCGAGACCAATCAGCAGCAGTGGGGCGCGTGGCGCACGGTCCGCCAGCCTTTTAAGCGCGGCGTAAGCAGTGAGCCCCGAACACATTAAGGCTCCGGCGTATCCGGCCGATAGCGGTGCGTAGTCCAGCAAATAACGCGGGTCGGGCACTATGACGTGCGTCGCGTAGCCGCCATCGACCGTAATGCCGAGATGCCGCGATGCCGTGCAGATATTCTCGTCGCCGGCTTTGCATGCGGGGCACTGCCCGCAACCGATCCATGGATAAACCGCAACTTTGGCACCCACGACCGCATCGGCGTCCGGTCCTACGCTTTCGATTGTTCCGGCGATTTCGTGGCCGAGCGTGAAAGGGAGCGTGCGTCCGGCACGAACATCAAGTTGTTTTCCGCCGCCGAGGTCAAAGTAGCCGTCTTGCATGTGCAAATCGGAATGGCAGACACCGCAGCGCTCGATCCGCACAAGGACTTCCGATCGTTGCGGCCGGGGCGTATCCACGACGGTCTCGCACAAGGGTGCGCCGTAGGCGGTCAAGGATTGACGGTGCATTTGCATCGGGGTCGACTTTACACGTGGCCTTTTGCTTGCGCAGAAAAAATATTTGCCAGCGCGACAAATCCATCGACGGGAATTTCCTCAGCCCGCGCTGTTGGGTCGATGCCGGCCTCGGTGAGCAATGCGATAGCGTCCACGCCCAATGTTTTCAAACTTTGACGCAACATTTTGCGGCGCTGCCCAAATGCGGCTTCTGTCATTCTTTGCAGAACAAGCGAGTCGCAAGTCAGCGGCACCTGCCGCGGGGTGAGCCGCACCACTGACGATGTCACCTTGGGTGGCGGTACGAATGCCGAGCGCGCAACGTCGAAAAGAATCTTCGCCTCAGTTCGCCATCCGGTCAGCACGGATAAACGGCCGTAAGACTTGCTCCCTGGTATGGCGACGATGCGTTCAGCCACTTCGCGCTGGAACATCAGCAGCAGCAAGTCATACCAGGGCGGCCACGGCTCGATTGTGAGCCAGTTGACCAACAATGCGGTGGCAATGTTGTAAGGCAGGTTCGCCACCACTCGCGCGCGTTCCGGGCCGAGCTGCTCGCGCTGATCGACGCTCAGCGCGTCACCGGCAACAATATCGAGTCGTCCAGGGTAGCGCGCCGCAATCTCTTCAAGCGCTGCGATAGCGCGCTGGTCGCGCTCAATCGCGACGACCCGTCGAGCGCCCAGCGCCAGCAGCGCGCGGGTAAGCCCGCCGGGACCCGGGCCGATTTCGACGACGGTGATGTTCTCGAGCGGTTCGGCCGCGCGCGCAATGCGCGCTGTCAGATTGAGATCGAACAGGAAATTCTGGCCGAGAGATTTTTTGGGCGTAAGTCCATGGCGGCGAATGACCTCCCGCAACGGCGGCAAATCATCGATTTGCGCCATCAGCGCATGATCCCGAAAAGTGGATACCTTTTTTCGGAAAAAATCATGAGCGACCCAGAACTACTTCGCCGGCACAAGAGCAGGGGCGGTTGCCGACAGACGCGCGGCGAGCGTGAGCGCCGCAACCAAACTCGACGGGTCTGCGACGCCCTTGCCCGCGATGTCGAAGGCGGTGCCGTGATCAGGCGACGTCCGTACGAACGGCAAGCCCAGCGTAACGTTCACTGCGTGGTCGAAGGCCAGAGTCTTGATGGGGATCAGCGCCTGGTCGTGGTACATGCACAGCGCCACATCATATCCCGCGCGCGCACGTTCATGGAACAACGTGTCAGCGGGCAATGGTCCAACCGCGTCGATGCCTTCTTCCTGCAAGCGGTGCACTGCCGGAGCCACAATTGCGCGGTCTTCCTCGCCTAGCGCACCTTCCTCGCCGGCATGCGGATTAAGACCGGCAACGACAATACGCGGCCGAGAAATGCCGAACCGGGCGGTCAGGTCATGCGCGACGATCCGTCCTGTTTCAAACACAAGGTTAGATGTGAGCTGCGTAACGACGTCTTTGAACGGCAGATGGATCGTCACCGGCACGACGGCCAGCTCCGGCGACCACAGCATCATCACCGGTCTTGCGGCAATGCCGGTCGCTTCCTGTGCAAGCTTGGCGAGGAATTCAGTATGGCCAGGCTCGGCAAAGCCCGAGCGATAGAGAACGTTCTTGGCGACCGGATTGGTGACGATAGCGGCGGCATCTCCAGCCAGTACGTCGGCGACGGCGCGGCGAATTGAGGCGATCGCGGCCGGCGCGCTCGATGCGTCCGGTTTTCCCGGAGTGGCGGTAACGGGCGCGTCGAGAGGCACAATCGGCAGGGCCTGCGCGAATGTCTCGGTTGCTTGGGCCGGGGTCACTACGCTCAAAACAATGTCGCAGCCCAGCAGGCGGGCGCGACGTTTGATGAATTCCGGATCGCCGATGAGATAGAACGGCGGCAGCCGAAGTTCGGTGCGCCGGCGCCATAGCTGGATCGTCAAATCCGGGCCAATGCCAGCCGGTTCGCCCAGCGTCAACGCCAAAGGAAGGGCGGTGGACTCGCTCATTTGGTGTTGGTGTTCTTGTATTCGATCATCGCCTGCTTGCGAATTTCCTCGAGAAACTTCTTGGATTCGGATTCGAAACGCTTGGTGAATATCTGCTCGCGCGTTTCCCGCTTCAGCGGCGATTCCGTCGCGCTTTCTTTTTTGGCGCAAACCGCAAACATTTGCAGGCCTTGTGCTGTCACCTCAGGCGCGGTGAGGTGGCCGAGTTCAATGCTGCCAAGCATGTCGCGCAATTGCGGCGAGAGGTCGGACGAATTTCGTGAGACGGGGTCGCGCACGGCCACGTCACGCAGTCCGCGCGCCATGGCCAAGCCTTCGTTGCAGTTAAGAAACCGGCCGCGAAGATTTTCCGCCTCGCTGCGTTTTGTCGCGAGCAGCGCTTCACTTGAACCGCGCGCAATGACGATCATCACCGGATAAAGCGTGTAAGTGTACCCGACTGCCGTGGCCTCAGCATCGTTGCGCCCTTTCAACGCGTTGGCGACATCGCTCTCGCCAACCTGCAGTGTAGAGGCGTATTTGCCACGGATGAGCTGTTGCCACGTCAATTCGGCGCGAATGCGCGACTTGACCGTATTCGGAGAAATGCCGGCACGTTCGAGGACCTGACCAAACTGTTCCGGTGTAATGTGTTGTCGTGTGGCCATAGTCTCGAACGCACTGTTGACGTCGGCATCAGTCACTTCCAGCCCGTAAACTTTGGCGCGCGAGATCTTAAGACGGTCATCGATGATATCGTTGACGACCTCTTGACGGGTTGGCTGTTTGTGGTTCGAACTGAAAAGCAATTTTGTGCGCTGCTGAATGTCGTACTCGGTGATCGGGGAGCCATTGACAATGACCGCGACCTGAGCGCGCGCGGTTAAAGGCGCGGCGAGCGCGAAAACGACAATCGCACCCATCAGCCAATGGCGGCATTTTCGGCGTCTCATGCTTGTATCAGGCATTTCAGTGTCTCTTCCGATCGCGTCGACGAATATATTAATTTGATGTCGACTTGCCGACCCCCTGACTTACCGACGTGCCGCCCAGAGTGCGCAGGCTTAACTGCAGCATAATCGTATGGTTGGCAGCGACGTTTCCGCTGTATGTGTAATTCGTAATGTAGTTCAAGCCGAAGATCAGACAATCGTCGACGTACCCCACGCCGATACGAGTCTGGTCGAATTTCCCGGCATTGATATCGTAGCGCGCCGCTCCGATAAGGACCCAATTCGCATCGAGCTTGACCTGTCCGGTTCCCAATATCCCTTGTTGCCGTTCGAGGATGCCGAGTTCCGGCTGTGCGGCGTAGTCGCCATACAGCAGGCTGCCGGACCAGCGATCAAAGGTCGCACGGGCTTCAAGTTCAGTCCGCTGGACCGTGAAGTGGTCGTTGTCGAAGCGGAACCGCGAGGTGAACATATACGTGCTGTTGGGCTGGTACGAAACCCGCGCCACGTAGTCGGAAGCGGTGGTGTCGAGGCCGGTATCGAGACCGGTATTTGTGGTGCCGCCGTAGGCGAACGAGTTTTGTCCAAAGATGCTGTAGGACTGCCCGAACAGCGCGTTGATAAATCCGCCCTGATTGATCTGCGCGGTGTATTGCAGGCCGTAGTTGGCACGGCCGCCGCCTTCGACGCGATCCCAACCCGAGAACTTGTCAACCCGGAACAGGTTGCTGTCGTCGAAGGTTAAGCTTTGCGCGTCCTCAGTCGGCCAGCGCCCAATTTGCGGTTCATTCGGCCGCACGATGACTTGGGCAATCGGCTCCAATGTCTGGGTGCCCCAAGACTCGATGCTGATGAATGGATAGCGGTACTCCAAGCCGATGGTCGGCATGGCGCGCACAAGGTTGCTGTCGCCGGTGTCGATGTAGTTCGAAACGCCGGGTTCGTTCTTGATCTGCATCGAACCCGCGTCCACTCGGAGCGAAGCGAAGGGCGTGAATATCTGGCCGAACTGGTCGGTGATGCTGCGCCGCCACTGTGTCTCAGCCGAGAAGCGGGTGTAGGTGCCGGGCACGCCGCGCAGCAAGCAATTCGCGGTATTTTTGATGGCGGGATCCGCGGTCTGGGTGCAGGTGCCGTTGTTGAGCGCGCTTTGCGTGACCGGATCGAAGTCAGCTTGGCCGCGAGTGAGACTTGTCAGGTTGACGCGGTAGCCAAGCTCGCCGCCAAGAATGGGGCGATCGAAGACGTAGTTGTAGTCGACCACCGGGTGGATGACGGGAATTTGGCTTTGCGAGTCTGCGTCCGAGAACCCGAGGTAATAGATCGTTCGGGCATCGAAATAACTGCGGTTGCCCTTGCCCGCGATATAAAGCTGCGAGACTGCTTCGCTGCCCGGGTTCTGAAACGGATCTGTGGTGCGATACTGTGACAGATGCGGGTTGTAATCTTGCAAGAAGGTCCGGTCGGTCAGCGCTGTTCCGTCCCAACCCCACACCCACTTTTCGTTGAGCGCGAACATACCGGTGCTTTCCAGGCTGCCACGGAAGTTGCGGTAGCCCGGCGTCGTGGTGCCGTCGCTGCGAATGAAGTAATCTTTATCGAGCTGATAAATGCCGGCTGCCCGGATCGAGTAGGCGCCGTTTATCAATCGTTCGCGAAATTCGCCTTGCAGCAGTGGCCCCTGCTTTGTGGTGAGCATCGGCGCAAACGTCGCGTCGTAGTTCGGGGCCAGCGCCCAGTAATAGGGCACTTCGACTGCGCCGCCGTATATCGAACTTCCGCCAACCGACGGCATCAAGAAACCCGTCTTGCGTTTCACGGTCGGGTCGGGCGCGGAGAAATACGGAAGCCACGCGAGCGGTTTTCCGAAAAACTCAAGGCGCGCGTCCTCGAAATACATCATCTTCTCGCCCTGGTCGTGGATGATGCGCGCGGCCTTCACCTGCCAGAGCGGGGGCTTCTTCGGATCGTCCTTGCACGGCGCGCACGCGGTATAGATGCCGTTGTGGAAGACGGTGTAGTTGCCGCTCGTGCGCTCGGCGCGCGTGGCCGCCATACGTGTCTGATCGGGAGCGTCTAGTCGCAGCGAGTCAACGAACCCGTCGCGATAGTCGTCCGACAGATCCATGATCTGGCCATACGTAACCTTGCCATCCTGTTCGGTCAGCCGGACGTTGCCTTCGGCGTGCAGACGCTTGGTTTTCTGATCGTAGATGACCCGGTCGGCTTCGAGCGTGGAGTCGCCGTAATAGATTTGGACATTGCCGACAGCGGCGACGCGGTTGTTGGCATAGTCGTAATCGATCTCGGTCGCCTGAACGAGCATCTGCTTCTGCCCGGACTTTTGGCGATCGATCGCGATTTTCGATTTTGGAAGTAGCGGTGGTCGCTGCGGGAATTGCAATTCCTGCGCCGACGCTGGGACGAACGCGATCAAGCCGCCGCAAGCCAACAGGCACAGGACCGCGGCAATTGCTGCGACGCCACGGCAGAGCTGCCGCGGCGCTGATGGACGAGCGCTAACGAGCCCCGCCATCAACCGTCCTCCTGGTACAACAACGCAATAAACCCGGTCACACCGCCGACGAGCACAGGCAACCAAGCCGCTGCCGCAGGGTGCATCAGCTCGGCCTTGCTCAAATCCTCAGTTACTTTCGACAAAACGTAAAGCAGAAACCCAGCCGCCACGCCACTTAAAACCATTTTTTGGACGCCGCCAAAGCGGAAGAACCGTAGACTGACCGCGGCAGCAAGGAGAACCATTGCGGCCAATAAAAACGGACGCGCCAAAAGCTTTTGGAACTGCAATCTATAGCCTGAGGCTACGAGGCCTGCGTGTTCGGCGATCTGGATATACTGTGGAAGTTCCCAGAACGGGACAGTTTCCGGTGTGGCAAAGCTTTCGCGTACTTGCTCGGGGGTCAGGCTCGTCTTGAGTAAGAATTCCTTTTGGTCAACCGGCAGGACGTTGAGGGCATAAACCCGGGCGTCACGGAGCCGCCAGACGCCGGGCTCGAGCCCGGCAGCCCGCGCCTCGATCCGTTGCTTGAAGCGCCCATCCGCATCGAACATGAAGACCGACACGCCGTTGAGATTGATCCCCTGATCGCGGCTGCCTGCGGCGTTGATGATGGCTTGGCCGTCGTCGGTGCGCTGGCTGACCCAGAAGGTGCCCCCGCTTCGGTTGGGCGCGTTCGCGCTTTGGCCAAACAATTCGGCTTCGAAGCGCTTCGAGCGCTCTTGAAGGATCGCGGACACCGGATTGTAGATGGCGGTTGCGACGATACCGACGAGGAATGCGACCACGAGCGCGGGCGTAACAAACTGCCATGCGGACAAGCCTGCGGATCGTGCAATGACAAGCTCGAGGCGCCTGGACAAATTGAGGTAGCACGACATCGCGCCGATCAGGACGCAGAACGGCAAAATGCGTTCAACAACCTGCGGCACGCGATAGAAAGATGTTTTTGCAACCAGAACGGCCGACACATTGGGAATGTCGCCGGCGCGGCGCATCAACTCGATGTAATCGATGAGCGCGACCAGTGCGAATATCCCGGCGAATACCACCAGCACTGCGCTCAGAAAACGCAGTCCAAAATATCGCGCGAGTGTTCCCATAAAGATCGGCATGAGGTTGCTTTACTGCGGCGCGAAACGCCGGCTGACGCGCTCGGTGAGCGTCGCGAGCCAGTCGGTGATGAAGGTGGGCGGCTCCAGGATCAGGCCGCGGCGAATGACGTACAATCCCGAGCCAAAGGCGATGGCCATCGCCAGATACTGAAGCGATAGCGTCCACGGAACGGCGGCGCCAAATACCGTGGAAGCAAAGCCGATCAGGCGCAGCAGGGCGACACCGCCGATCGCGCCAAGCATTGACACGGTGCGGCTTTGCCGGGTTGTGCGTGGCGCGCCGAGATAGGCATAGGCGATCACGACAAAGGCCAGCGGATAAAATGGCGCCAGCAAACGGTCGTGCAATTCGGCCCGGAATTGGTCGGGTTGTTCGATGTAGAATTGATCTTTCGGGTCGGGGAACAGCAGCTGCCAGAGGTAACGCTCGCGGATCGAATATTTTACCGCTTGCGGGCCACCCGCGAACTGCGAGAGATCGAATGCATAACGGTCGAACACGACCATTGCCGGATCGCGCTGGCCGGCCTGGTGCCGTTGCACCACGCCCTTTTGAAGGACGAGGTAGGTGCCGGTGCTGTTGTCCAGCAGTTCGCCAATCTCCGAAAGAATGGTGATGCGTTCGTTGGGATTGCGCCGGTCATCAAGGAAAATGCCGGCAAGTTGCCCGTTCGGCCGCCGTTCGCGAATGTGGATGGTGACGCCGTTTTCGATGGTGGTGAAGCGTCCCGGCTGCACAATGCTGCTCACGACATTGGCGCGCACTTCAGTCAGCCAATCGCGCAGCATTCGCAAACCCTTCGGCGCAAAATATGCGCTGATCGCGCTCACAAGCACCGAAACCACGATCGCCGCCATCACGAAGGCTCGAAAGAGAATCCAAGGCGACATGCCAGCCGCGTTCATCACGATGATTTCGGAATCGTTGGACAATTTGTTGAGGACATGCGCGACCGCAATCAGCAGTGCGATGGGAGCAATCACCAAAACGAGCAATGGTATGATCAGCCCAGTGATGCCGATGAAGACCAGAATGGTCTGGCCCTGGTTCGTCATGATGTCGATGTCGCGCAATGCCTGCGTGACCCAGATCACGGCGGTCAAACTGACCAGCACGACCAGGAACGCACCCAAGGTGGTGCGAAAAATATATCGACTGATAGACCCCATCCGCAGCATCGTCCCCTGATCCGGCACATACCGGACCCCCGCGTTCGGCTCCCCACCGAACGCGAAACGCTCCCAGCTTAAAACTCAACCCCCGTCAGATTTACCTTGATCGCCTGACAAAGTGGCCGGGCAAAGGCAAAGCCGTTGAACATGCACAACAAAATGTAAATGTGGCGGGCCGGCGGGGTCTCCGTTTTGGGGCTTTTTGTCCCGCGTCCGATGGGCCGGCAACTGCCAAAATCACCCTGTTTTGACGGTCAGTTTGGCATAACCTCGGGAAAAAGCCCGAATTAGAGCCGATTGGGGCTTTGCAGATGGATTAAGGGCGCGCCATATGGGGCGCGGCGGAACTCTCAGACGCTGAAACGCCATGAAAAAAAGGACTTTCTGACGATGACCAACGGCCTCAAGCTTGGCTTTGGCCCTTTTGCAGCCCCCGCCAGGGGCGTTCTCATAGTGTTCTGTGACGATGGCCTGAAATTCGGGCCGGCGACCCGGAAGGCCTTGGGGTCCGCGACCGATCTGGTTGCGCGCGCCGCAAAGGCCGAACGCTTCACGGGCAAGAAAAACACCGCGCTGGAGCTCGCCGTCCCGGCGGACCTCCGGGTTGAGCGGCTCGTGGTCCTCGGCGTCGGCAAGACGGCCGAGCTTAAGCCGAAGGATTTCCTCAAGCTCGGGGGGCTTGCCATGGGCAAGCTGCCGAGCTCCGCCAGCGTCGCTACGGTTTTTGCCGAGCTGCCCGGTGGCGCAATGAAGCCAGAGCAGTCCGCCGATCTTGCACAAGGCGTGCGTCTGCGCGCTTACGCCTTCGACCGCTACAAGACCAAACGCAAGGACGACGAAAAGCTGCCGTCGACTCGTACTGTGACGGTCGCGGTCGGCGATGTCGCGGCGACACGCAAGGCGTATGAGCCTCGCGCGGCGATCTCAGAGGGTGTTTTGCTGGCGCGCGATCTGGTGAATGAACCAGCCAACGTTCTTTACCCCGAAGAGTTCGCCCGCCGCTCGAACGCACTCAAAAAACTTCGCGTCGCGGTTGAAGTGCTCGACATCAAGGCGATGAAGAAACTCGGCATGAACGCGTTGCTTGGAGTAGGGCAAGGCTCGGTACGCGAAAGTCGTGTGGTCGTGATGCGCTGGAATGGCGGGAAGGTCGGCGAAGCACCGGTTGCATTCATCGGGAAGGGTGTGTGCTTCGACACCGGAGGCATTTCGATAAAGCCGGCAGCGAGCATGGAAGACATGAAAGGCGATATGGCGGGCGCTGCCTGTGTCGTCGGGCTCATGCATGCGCTCGCGGCCCGCAAAGCCCGCGTCAATGCGGTCGGAGTTATCGGCCTCGTGGAAAATATGCCCGATGGCAACGCGCAAAGACCGGGAGACATCGTCAAGTCGATGTCGGGACAAACAGTCGAAATCATCAATACGGACGCCGAAGGGCGCCTCGTGCTCGCCGATGTGATCTGGTACGCGGCCCAGCGTTTCAAGCCTAAATTTATGGTGGATCTGGCTACGCTCACCGGCGCAATTATCGTCGCGCTCGGGCAGGAATATGCCGGTATGTTCTCAAATAACGATCAGCTTTCCGAGCGTCTGACCAAAGCCGGGCTTGAAACGGGCGAACTGGTCTGGCGGATGCCGCTCGCACCCGAATACGACAAGATGATTGATTCCAAATTCGCCGACATGAAAAACACCGGTGGCAGCCGCTGGGGTGGCGCCATCACGGCCGCGCATTTCATCAAGCGCTTCGTGGACGACAAAATCCCATGGGCGCATCTCGATATCGCCGGCACCGCATTCGACTCGCGGCAAAACGATATCAACCGGAGCTGGGGCTCAGGGTGGGGTGTGCGGTTGCTGGACCGGCTGGTGGCGGACTACTACGAAAAATAGTCTTCAACGGCGAATGCGCCATGATCGATGCGCCATGACCGAGATCCTTTTTTATCATCTGCAAGGCCAGAAGTTGGAAAGCGTGCTGCCGGCGCTGCTGGAGAAATCCGTCGAGCGCGGTTGGAAGGTGGTCGTGCAGGGATCGTCCGAAGATCGTATCGATGCCCTTGATGCACACTTGTGGACTTACCGGGACGACGGTTTCCTTGCACACGGCACGTGGCGCGAGCCCGAGGCGGCCCAGCAACCGGTGCTCTTGACGCTTAACGAAAGTAATCCCAATGCGGCGACCGTGCGTTTTCTGATCGACGGTGCGCCGCTGCCCGCCGATCCAGAGAGTTATCAACGCATCGTCCTTTTGTTCGATGGCGAGGACGAGGAAGCAGTGGGTGTTGCTCGGGCCCACTGGGCCGCCGTCAAAGAGAAGGGGCTGGACGCGACCTATTGGCAGGCCGACGAAAAGGGTCGCTGGGCGAAAAAGGCGTGAAACGGTTGCGACAATTGTGCGCTTCTTGACTTTAATCCTAACGTGACTATAATCCTATGTGTTCGGTCCACCAGAGGGCGCTCTCATGAGGCGTCATGACGGGTGGGGCCGGATGCGGCGCCCGCGGGCGTGGTTTCGCAGCCATGCCTCCGGGAGGCCCCGGGTCGCCGTCCGCTCCAACTACGTGGGGCCGCCTTGAATGGCTGGACGCGGCGTGGATGAAAGGCGGCGAAAGCTGCCTGGATAAAGTTGGCCGCAAGGCCTTCCGTCTGCGCCCGGAAGCACGGTCCCGGGGACAGAAAAGCCGCGATGGAGCGCCGTGTGGCGAACGTGCCTGTCGCAAAGGCACGTCAACGCCGCGTAAGGCGTTGGACTGCTGGTTGCGCCATACGGCGCTCCATCCCCTCGCATATTCGAGGGGGGACGGAAGACGGGCCTTCCCGGGGCCTCGACAAAGAATACGGGTGGCGGAGCGTTGGCTGTTTGACAATTGAATTGGAGAATTCGCGCGCGGGAGCAAAATCTTGCTGTCGTCCCCGCGAAGGCGGGGACCCATACGCTGTGCACTATCGATGGACTGCGGCGTATGGGTCCCGGGCCTCGCTGACGCTCGCCCGGGACGACGGGAAAAACATTCGGGCAATGATTGTGGAGAAATCGACGCCCCACCGTGGTCATGGCCGGACTTGTTCCGGCCGTCCATGACTTTTTGTTGTGCAATGGACTAGGCCAATGAACGAGCGGCCAATGACCTATGTTTCCGGTAACTCTTTGGATGAGCGAGACTTGCGGCGCGCCATCGTGATGACGCAAAATACGTTTTAAGGGACAAGTCGATAAATCGATCGGGGACAGTTGTTTTGTCGCGCCACCGCGTTCACCTGAGTATTGCGCTTGCCTTCGCTGCGGCTCTCGCCGTTGGCGGTTGCAAGAATGCGGCGGACGTCTTCCACGACCAAAACGAGGGCGGTTGGTTCGCCAAGCCGCTCGATTTATTGGGCAAGCCCGACTGGGCACGGCCAACAGCGAGCACGACCGTCAATCTCGGCCCGCAAGGCCCAGTCAGCGCCGAAGATCTGGTCAGCGCAGACGGCCAATGTGCCCAACCGTCGGCCGCGCTTGCACAGGCAGCGGCGCCGGCGCCTGCTGAAGCGCCGCAGCCGGCCGCCGATCCGGGCCTGCAACATCTACAGCCCGGCGGCGCGCCAACCGTGGCCGGTGGAATCGCTCTCGGCATGACCGAATGCCAGGCCGTTCAACGTGCTGGCTCGCCGAGCAACGTTGCGATCAGCGCCGGCGACGGAGGCGAGCGCAAGGTCGTGCTCACGTACCTGAGCGGACCATGGCCCGGCATTTACACTTTTACCGGCGGTCGCCTCAACGTCGTCGACCGTGCGCCGGAGCAGCCGAAGCCCGCCAAAGCGGCGCCGAAGAAGAAAAAACCGGTGAAGCCGAAACCGGCTGCGTAAAAATTTGATCGCAATACGTGCGCTGAGCGTTCACGCCATTTCCAACGCCGCGCTTGCGGCAAGCCACTCTTCTTCCGCTTTAGCGATCGCATCGACGACATTGGCGCGCGTCTTCGATAGTTCGGCAGCCCGAGCCGGATCGCGCGCGAACAGATCGCCATCGGCGAGCGTGGTGTCGAGTTTCTGAAGCTGGCGGTTCAGCTGCACCAACGCAACTTCGGCCTGCGATACACGCTTGCGTAACGGCGCGGTCTCCGCGCGCTTGTCGGCCGCAGCGCGACGGGCTGTGGCGGGATCAGGCCGCGTTGCAGGTTTCGTTGCGGGCTGAGCGTCAGATCCGGAGTCGCTCAGAACACGACGCCGGTAGTCGTCGAGGTCGCCGTCGAACGGCTTCACCGTCCCGCCCTGCACCAGCCACAGGCGGTCAGCGCAAGCCTCCAGCAGATGGCGATCATGCGAGACCAAAATCACCGCGCCGGGAAAGTCGTTGATCGCCTCGATCAGTGCCGCACGGCTGTCGATGTCGAGATGATTGGTCGGCTCGTCGAGGATCACAAGATGGGGAGCATTGAAGGTCGCGAGCCCGAGCAGCAACCGCGCTTTCTCGCCGCCGGAAAGTTTCTCCACTTTCGTATTGCCGGCGAGCCCCGAAAATCCGATGGCTCCAACACGAGCGCGGACCTTCGCTTCCGGTGCGTCGGGCATCAACCTGCGCACGTGATCGTATGGACTGGCCTCCGGCTCAAGTTCATCGAGCTGATGCTGGGCAAAGTAAGCGACCCGGAGATTGGACGCACGCGTAACGGTCCCGTGCTCCGGGGCGAGTCGCCCGGCGAGCAGCTTGACCAATGTCGATTTACCGTTGCCGTTGGCGCCAAGCAGCGCAATGCGATCGTCGTTGTCGATCCGCAGCGACAGACCGGACAAGACAGGTCGGCCCGGCTCGTAACCGACATCGACGTCGTCGGTGGCGATAATCGGTGGCGACAAAAGTTTGTCTGGCGCCGGAAAATGAATTGGCCGGACCTCATCAAGCACGAGCGACGCGATCGGCTGCAACTTTGCCAGCATCTTCAAGCGTGATTGCGCCTGTCGTGCCTTGCTGGCCTTGGCGCGAAATCGGTCAACGAATGCCTGAAGATGCTTACGCTGTGCGTCCTGTTTCTTGATCATCTTCTGGTCGAGTACCAGCCGTTCGCTGCGCTGGCGCTCAAAGGCTGAATAGCCCCCGCGATAGAGCACGAGTTTACGTCCTTCCAGCGACAAGATGTGGCCGACTGCAGTGTCGAGCAAATCGCGATCGTGGCTGATGACGATGAGCGTTGCCGGATAACGCGCCAGATGGTCTTGCAGCCAGAGTGTGCCTTCGAGATCGAGATAGTTGGTCGGCTCGTCGAGCAGCAGCAGGTCGGGTTCCGCGAACAGTGTTGCAGCGAGCGCAACGCGCATGCGCCAGCCGCCGGAGAATTCCGAACAAGGCCGCTGCTGGTCGGCTGCGGAAAATCCGAGGCCGGCGAGAATCGACGCAGCGCGGGCAGGGGCCGCATGCGCGCCGATGTCGGCGAGCCGCGTCTGGATTTCGGCGATGCGGTGCGGGTCGTGCGCGAGTTCGGCTTCCGCCAGAAGCGCGGTGCGCTCACCGTGAGCCGTCAGCACGACGTCGAGCAGGCTTTCGGGACCATTGGGCGCTTCCTGTGCCAGCCGTCCGATCCGCCAGCGTGGTGAAACCTCGATATGACCTTGCTCGGCCGAGATGTCGCCAGCGATGACGCTAAAGAGCGTGGTCTTGCCGGTGCCATTGCGACCGACAAGGCCGACCCGCGCGCCGCTTGGAATGCTCGCAGAAGCGCCTTCCAACAGCGGGCGGCCAGCAATGCGGACAGTGAGATCGTCGATGATAAGCATGCCGCGCCTTTTGACCGACAGCGCGTTGCGAAGCAACCCCTTGGAGCGAGGCCTCAGCCGATCGTTTTCAGCCCGCCTTGCCCGGTTTCTCGCTGGTAAATGATTAGATCGAAACTCGGTGTGAGCTCATTGCCGGCAACAGCCGACACCAACGCATGCGCTTGGCCCCGATGGTGGGTCTGATGATTGAAAAAATGGTCTAGCGCGGGGGCCAGCATCTGTTCGATGGTTTGCGGGTTAACCACGGTGCGGAAACGGATCGTTTTGGCCAGATCCTCTTCACGCAAGGCGTTGATATAGGCGTTGATACGTTCGTCTTCGAGGCGGCGCGCAGCGCGCAACTGCGCGAAGTCGTCAAAAAGAACAGCATTGAGGCTCGGTGGCGTTTCACCTTGGCCGGTAAATCGCCGCATCCAGATGCGATCGCCGACGAGCAAATGGTTGAGCGTGCCGTGCAGCGATTTGAAGAAAGCACCGCGGTTGGCGCGATAGTCAGCGTCGGGAATCTTTGCCGCAGCCTGGTAGAGCCTTTCGTTGCACCAGGCATTGTAGCCGGCAAACATTTGATAGCGGGCCAGCATGTTGCGCTCCCTGTCGTCAAGGCGGCTGACCTTGCCGCCTGAAAGGTGTCCCGGTATAAGCCGCGCGGTCAGGTTTCTCCAATGAAACTCCGTAACGTCTCCAATCAGTATTTGTGAAGGAATATCAGATGGCGATCGAGCGCACCTTTTCGATCCTTAAACCCGATGCGACCGAACGGAATCTGACCGGCGCAATCAATGCGATCATCGAGAAGGCGGGTCTGCGTATCGTTGCACAGAAACGCGTGCACATTTCACGCCAGCAAGCCGAAAAATTCTATGCCGTGCATCGTGAGCGGCCATTCTTTCGCGAATTGGTTGATTTCATGATTTCCAGTCCAGTGGTGGTGCAGGTGCTGGAAGGCGAAAATGCCATCGCGAAATATCGCGAGGTGATGGGGGCGACCGACCCGGCCAAGGCTGCTGCCGGCACCATCCGGAAGACCCATGCCAAATCGATCGGCGAAAACTCGGTCCATGGATCCGATGCGCCTGAGACGGCGAGCAGGGAAATCGGGCAGTTCTTTTCCGAAAACGAGATCGTCGGATAAGCGCCGCGTTTACGCGAAATTACCTTCAATACGACAGACTTCGCGTCGAAATGTCGCGGAAACAAAGCCTTTTTGCTCGGCGACTTCGAGTTTTGACCATGATATTTATACAAAAGTTATACCATGTTTATGCGCGGGAGGCCGGGAATTTGGGCTGAGCGCGCAAAGACGCCTCGGATTGAGGTCTGGGAATGTCCGAATCCCCAAAGCGTGTTTTGGAATCGTGGTCGGCTTTGGTTGGGCTGTCGGGCTCGTCCTATCTGACCTTGCTCGAAGAGCTCAGCCTCGAATTGGCCGAATATTCTGAATCGCTGCAATGGCCGCTCCTGATCGTTGGGGCAATGGGGACGGGCAGCGTCTTGCTAAGTTCATGGAAAGTCAGTCGCCAAAAAGCCTGGCGGCGCGCAAACGGGCTTGCGCCGTGAGCGAAATTTTGGGCGGCCTTTCCAACTATGCGCAACCCCAATTCTGGGTTTCGGTCGTCGAAATCATCTGGATCAATGTCCTGCTCTCAGGCGACAACGCGATCGTCATCGCGCTCGCGTGCCGAAGTTTGCCGCCAAAACAGCGGTTGGGTGGGATGGTTATCGGGACCGCGGTCGCGCTGGCGATGCGGCTTGGCTTTGCGAGTATCGTCTCGTCGCTGATGATGTTGCCCTATATCAAGATCGTCGGAGGCGCCGCGTTGCTTTGGGTCGCGGTGAAGCTGCTCGCGCCGGATTCCCAAAACAGCCACACCGCGGCGGCCGATGGTTTGTGGCGCGCGGTCAAAATCATCGCGCTCGCCGATGTCGTTATGAGCCTCGACAATGTGATTGCTGTCGCAGCCGCGGCGAACGGTAATTATGCGTTGCTTGTGTTCGGTCTTGGCATCAGCATTCCGGCGATTGTGGCCGGCGCAACCATTATTATGGCGATGCTGAACTACTTTCCGCTCATCATTTGGGGTGGGGCAGCCGTGCTTGGATGGATCGCGGGCGACGTCATCGCATCGGATCCGATCGTGGTCGAAAGTACTGGACCGAACGCGCCTATCCCGCACGAGAAGTTCCGGCTTTTCTGCGCGATGTTGGGGTCTGCGGGGGTCCTGCTTGGTGGCCGGCTGTTGCGTGCGCGGAGGGACCAGCTGGTCTAGCTACAGGTTTTCACGACTGAGACATTTGGCCGCCGCCTGCTAAGGCGGCTTTTGCCGTTCTAAATGTCGTTTTCCAACCTAGCCAAGACTTGCGTCGGTCCTGTAGATTGTCGTTTCCGGCCCCGCAATCCTTAGAAAAACGCCTTTGGCCGGAGGCGACAATAACGACCTTGGGGGATTCGCGTGGGAGCTCTGACCGACAGCATGGTGCAGCCGACGTTCTGGCTTTCAGTCCTGCAAGTCATCTGGATAAACATTCTTTTATCGGGCGATAACGCCGTGGTGATTGCGCTCGCTTGCCGGGGACTTCCGCCGCGCGAACGCCTGTGGGGCATGGTGATCGGCGCGGGTTTTGCGTCGGTGCTCCTCATCGTGTTCACCGGTGTCATCTCTATGCTGATGACGCTGCCCTATCTCAAGCTGATCAGCGCGATCGCCTTGGTGTGGATCGCAGTCAAGTTACTAGCGCCGCAAGCGCATGACGCTGAAGATACGCCTGAGGCAACTCAGGATTTGTGGCGCGCCGTCCGCATCGTGGTCATTGCCGATATTGTTATGAGCCTCGACAACGTGATCGCCGTCGCCGCGGTTGCGAAAGGCCAATACGTGCTGCTGACCATCGGTCTCGCGGTCAGCATTCCAATGGTGATCGCCGGCAGTGCGATGATTATGGCGCTGCTTGAGCGGTTTCCTGTTCTGGTATGGGGCGGCGCTGCGATCCTTGGCTGGGTTGCCGGGGACATCTTCGCTAGCGATCCGATCGTGCTTGGCGTATTTCCCGATTACACGCCGGAACACGTTGAATTGGTCGCGCAGATCGTTGGAGCGGTATTGGTCGTAGTGTCGGGCTATATTTGGCGGCGGCGTCACCATGTCTCTCTTGAAGAGGCCTGAGGGCTGCTGCGATATGAGGCGCGATGAACGAAACCGTCCGGTTACGAGACGCAAAACATGTTGGCTATTCCGCTTGCCCGCATGATTGTCCTTCAACCTGCGCACTCGAGGTAGAGCTTCTCGATGAGCACACCATCGGGCGCGTCCGAGGCTCCAAGGATAACGATTACACCGCCGGAGTGATCTGCGCGAAGGTTGCGCGATACGCTGAGCGTGAACACCACGCCGGCCGCCTGCTACATCCCTTGCGCCGCAAGGGTCCAAAAGGCTCTGGCCAGTACGAGCGTATTTCCTGGGACGATGCGCTCGATCTGGTCGCCGAGAAATTCATTCAAGCCGAGCAACGATACGGCGCCGAAAGCGTTTGGCCGTACTATTACGCCGGCACTATGGGCCTTGTTATGCGCGACGGCATCAACCGTTTGCGCCACGTCAAAAAATACTCGGGCTTCCATTCGACGATCTGCGTGAATCCCGCTTATGCCGGCTATGCCGCCGGAGTGGGGCGCATTGCCGGAGTTGATCCACGCGAAATGGCAAAATCCGACCTGGTGGTGATCTGGGGCACCAACGCGGTGAACACGCAGGTCAACGTTATGACCCACGCGGTCCGCGCGCGGAAAGAACGAGGGGCAAAAATCGCGGCGGTCGACGTCTACATGAATGGCACGATGCAGCAGGCGGATTTGCCGGTTCTGGTAAAGCCGGGGACCGATGGTGCGCTCGCGTGTGCCGTGATGCATTGCCTGTTCCGCGACGGCAAAGCCGATTGGGACTACCTGGAAAAGTACACCGATGCGCCTCGCGAACTTGATGCGCATTTGCGCACGCGGGACCCCGCATGGGCTTCAGCGATCACCGGCGCACCCGTTGAGACCATCGAGGAATTCGCGCGGCTGATCGGAGATCGAAAGCGCGCATTCTTCCGGCTCGGCTACGGCTTTTCGCGTTCGAGGAACGGAGCCGCAAACATGCATGCGGCGAGCTGCATCCCGGCGGTGTCAGGCGCTTGGCAGCATGAGGGCGGGGGCGCCTTCCACATCAGCGCAGATATTTTTCAACTCGACAAAACTTTGATCGAGGGACTCGATGTCCGCGACCCCGCAATACGAATGCTCGATCAGTCCCGCATCGGAGCAATCCTGACAGGAGATCGCGAGGCGTTGCGTGGCGGGCCACCTGTTGATGTGCTCATTGTTCAGAACACCAACCCGGTTTCGGTGTGCCCCGATCAGACGCAGGTCAAACGAGGCTTTGCACGTGAAGACCTGTTCGTCTGCGTGCACGAACAGTTCATGACTGAGACGGCGCAGATGGCCGACGTGGTGCTGCCAGCGACGACGTTTCTTGAGCACGACGATATTTATCGCGGGGGTGGGCATCAGTATCTCATTCTTGGACCCAAGCTGGTGGAGTCACCGGGCGAGTGCCGCAATAACCACGACGTAATTTGCGGGCTCGCGAAACGGCTTGGCGCCGAGCATCGCGGCTTCAAAATGAGCCCGCGCGAACTGATCGATCAGATGCTGCGTGTTTCCAAGCGCGGTACGCTTGCGGAGCTTGAAGCCAATCGGTGGCTCGATTGCCAGCCGCCGTTCCGGCAGTCGCATTATCTTGATGGGTTTCCCTGGCCGGACGGCAGGTTTCGCTTCAAGCCTGACTGGCCGAATGTGCCGTTTCGAAGTCCTTATCACAGCGGTCCGATTGCCGACATGCCGCGATTGCCCGATCACTGGATCTCGATTGAACAGGCGGACGACGGGCATCCATTCCGGCTCGCGACGTCGCCGGCGCGTGGCTTTCTCAATTCGACTTTCAATGAGACGCCGACGTCTCTCGCACAGGAACAACGGCCGAGCGTGATGATTCATCCCGACGACGCGCGACAATGCGGTATCGGCGAGAATGATTATGTGGTGCTTGGAAACAAACGTGGCGAAGTCCGCCTCCACGCGCGTATGTTTGATGGCGTACGGCGCGGCGTATTGATTGCAGAGTCGATTTGGCCGAATTCGGCCTATGCCGACGGCCGCGGCATCAATACGCTCGTTGGAGCGGACTCAATCGCACCCTTTGGTGGAGCTGCCGTCCACGACAACAAGGTGTGGGTGCGAAAAGCGCGCGCAGATGAAATCCACGCGCGCTCTTCTTAATTATCGCCGACTAAAGTTCTTTTCCGATCATACGATCGGCTGAGTAGGGGCCGCCGCCCCGCATAGCGATCGCGAACAGTACGACCCCGATGAGCAAGACGTATTCGTAGCCACCGCCACCAGCAGCGTAACCTTTCGAAAGATGGACAAACAGAAGTGCGATCGCCATTTCAATTGCGAGCGCAGCCGCAAAGAAGCGGGTAAATAGACCGATAATGAGGCAAACGCCGCCTACCGTTTCGAGAACGATCACGGCATAAGCAAAAAATAGCGCCGGCTCGAGGCCGTTCTTTGACATAACGTTGGCGGCAACCGCGGCTGCCCCCACTTTGAATTTTCCCGAAACGTGCATCAAAAACATGATGCCGACGACGATGCGGACCAGTGTGTATGCGATCCGGCCGAACGACACATAAAAATCCGCTAGCCCCGGAAAAATCAGCTTCGTCTCGCCTTTGCCATTCATGGCGGTTCCCCTTTCCTCGTCGCGCCGCTCGCTATCGGCGGCGTCACCCGTGCACCAAAAGACTATAACACCGGATCGTACCTTGATATTCAATTGCCTGTGCTGTTGCAGCGCAGAAAAATCAGGACATATCGGGCACAAGCGTCTCCGCCGGCGGGACGGGAACGCCGTCGATAAGGCAACGGCCATCGACGACACGCACGCGGTCTTCGGACACCAGTTTCAGCGCCAATGGATAAATGCGGTGCTCAACCTTGAGGACGCGCATAGCAAGAGCCTCCTCGCTGTCGCCCGACTCCACAGCAACCGCGCCTTGCGCGATAATTGGGCCCGAATCCATTTCCGCAACCACGAAATGCACGGTTGCGCCGTGAATTTTTGTGCCGGCGTCAAGGACGCGCTTATGGGTGTCGAGGCCTTTAAAGGCGGGCAACAGGGCGGGGTGGATATTCAGGAGGCGGTTTTGCCATTGGCGCACGAACGTCGCTGTGAGCAATCTCATAAAGCCCGCAAGACACACAATTTCAATGCGGTTCTTTATGAGGACAGTCTGCAACGCGGCCTCAAACGCAGCACGATCCTTGCCGAATGCAGCGTGATCGACGACATCGGTCGCGATACCGGCAGCGCGAGCGACAAGCAGTCCACCGGCATCTGGACGGTTGGAAAGGACAAGCACGATCTCGGCGGGATAGCTTTTGTCTCTTGCTGCCTCGATCAGGGCAGCCATATTGGAGCCGCGGCCTGAAATAAGAACGGCGACCCGTTTTCGGCTCATAACTCACCCAAGATCGAGTTTGCCGTCGTAAATGACGCGCGTATCGCCCGGCGCTTTGATCACGTTGCCAAGCGTCACCACTTTCTCTCCAGCGCGTGCGAACGCTTGTGAAACTGCTTGAGAAAGTTTGGGTGACGCCACGACAATCATCCCGAGTCCGCAATTGAAAGTACGCAACATTTCATCTTGCACAATTCCGCCTTCGCTCGCGAGCCATTGAAATACTGGCAACACTGGCAAGTGCGTAAGATCGATCCGTGCGCCAAGCCCTTTCGGCAGCACGCGTGGAATGTTGTCAGGGAAGCCGCCACCGGTGATATGCGCCAACCCTTTTATGGCTTTGGTTTCCCGGATCGCCGCCAGACAAGATCTCACATAAATGCGGGTGGGCGTGAGAATCGCTTCGCCAAGGCTTTGCCCGGGCAAGAATGGAGCGGGTTCGGCCCAACGGAGCCCGGTCTTCTCGATCACTTTGCGGACCAACGAATAGCCGTTTGAATGGATGCCGGATGACGCAAGCCCAATAATTGTATCACCCTCGGCGATATCAGCACGCGGTAACACTGCATCACGCTCTACTGCACCGACAGCAAATCCGGCCAGGTCGTAGTCCTCGCCTTGATAGACGCCGGGCATTTCTGCGGTCTCGCCGCCAATCAGCGCGCAGCCGGCCTCGCGGCAACCGATGCTGATTCCCGCGACAACGGCGGCGCCGATCTCCGGTTCGAGTTTTCCGCAGGCGTAGTAGTCAAGGAAGAACAACGGCTCGGCGCCTTGAACGACCAGGTCGTTTACACTCATTGCGACTAAATCGATGCCGATCGTATCGTGGCGGCCAGTCTCGATCGCGACTTTAAGCTTCGTGCCAACCCCGTCGGTCGCTGCGACCAGCACCGGGTCGCGATAGCCCACCTTTTTAAGGTCGAACAGCCCGCCGAAGCCGCCGATTTCTGCGTCGGCGCCTGGACGAGCGGTGGCGCGCACCAGTGGCTTGATCAGTTCCACCATCCGGTTGCCGGCATCGATATCAACGCCGGCTTGCGCGTAAGTAAGACCGCGCTGCTTTTCTGCCATGATGGATCCTCGTCCGCGCGGGGGGTCGTACGTCGGAATCGCAAGTCGTGCAATGGTCCGGGCGCCGTTATACTCTACCGGTGAGACCGGCGCGTTTCGGCACTAGTGCCGGGCCCGCGTCCGTGAGCCGGGTTTGCCTTGAGTATTCCGAACCTCATTACGCTGGGCCGCATTTTGCTGGTGCCGATCGTGGTTTGGGCGATCGCGACGCCCGGCGCCATGTGGATTGCCTTTGCGCTGTTCGTGGCGGCCGGCGTGAGCGATGCCGTCGACGGCTTCCTCGCCAAGCGCTTCGCCATGACCACCGAACTTGGGGCCTACCTCGATCCGCTTGCCGACAAGGCGCTGATCGTCTCCATTTACCTGACCCTTGGGATCAACGGGGATATCCCGCGCTGGCTCGTCATTCTTGTGGTGTCCCGGGATATCATGATCGTTGGTGCGTTTATGCTGTCCTGGCTCATTGGTAGCCCGCTCAAGGTCAAGCCATTGGTGGTCTCCAAGCTCAATACAGCGGCTCAGATCGTATTTGCGTGTGTGGTCCTCGGGACGCTTGGTTTTGACTACCAATTACCGACGCTCACTCTGGTCCTTATGATTCTGGTTGCTGTCTTAACGCTGTTGTCTGTCGCAGCCTATGTGGGTGAGTGGGTCCGCCATATGAACTCTGCGGCCGCAAAGCCATGAGCCCACGCGCCACGCCGCGCATGCGTCGCGGAAGCCCAACGAATGGCGGCGCTGTCCTGCAGCGCCAGCTCATATTCTGGCTAGGTGCGCTTGTTGTGTTCGTGCTCGCACTGTGGCTGCTGAGCGAAATTCTGCTGCCGTTTATCGCCGGCCTTGCGATTGCATACTTGCTCACGCCGCTGACCGACCGCATCGAGCGCCTCGGAGTCAATCGCCTTGCCGCCGCACTGCTGATCATAACGATGGTCGTGCTGGCGCTGGTCTATTCGATCTTGCTGGTAGCGCCGCTTCTTGCAGGGCAACTGTCGTCGTTTATCGAGAGCGTTCCCGGCAACGTGACGAAATTGCAGGCGTTGATGAGCGATCCCAGCCGCGCCTGGCTCCAAAAACTTTTGGGCGCAGGTTTCAATGCCGACAAGTCAATCGGCGATTTGGTATCGCAAGGTGTCGGCTGGCTGACAACATTTATCCACTCCCTGTGGTCGGGTGGCCGTGCGCTCGTGTCAGTGTTCTCCCTGGTCGTGGTCACGCCGGTCGTCGCTTTCTATCTGCTTTATGATTGGCACCGCATGATCCGGACCGTCGACGGTTGGATCCCGGTGCACCAGCGCGAGACGGTGCGTGGACTGGCACACGAAATTGATGCTGCGATTTCCGGCTTTGTGAGGGGGCAGACGGCAGTCTGTTTGATCCTCGGTTCGTTCTATGCCGTGGCGTTGACCCTGAGCGGCCTCAATTTCGGCCTTCTGATCGGTCTAATTTCGGGGCTTATTACTTTCGTGCCCTATGTCGGATCTATGACTGGCCTGGTGCTGTCGCTCGGCGTGGCGGTGGCGCAGTTCTGGCCAAACTATGGGTCAATTCTCACAGTGCTCGGAATCTTTCTGGTTGGCCAATTTCTCGAAGGAAACGTCCTGTCGCCGAAACTGGTCGGCGAGAGCGTCGGACTGCATCCGGTCTGGTTGATTTTCGCGCTGCTGGCATTCGGTTATCTATTCGGCTTTGTCGGCCTCTTGGTTGCCGTACCGCTTGCGGCCACCATCGGTGTTCTTTCGCGCTTTGCTTTGCGCCGCTATTTGCAAAGCTCGTTCTATACCGGTGAAGGAACAGGTTGAGTGGCATGGGCAGTTCATTGGCTCCCCGTCAACTTGTACTCGCGCTCAACCATTCGGTTAGTTTTGCACGCGACGATTTTTTGCGTGGTCCGTCGAACACAGCAGCATTTACATTGATCGATCAGTGGCCTGATTGGCCGGATCGAATCGTTGCACTGATTGGCTCGGAGGGTTCTGGCAAGAGCCATCTGGCATCGATCTGGGCGGAAGCAACAGGTGCGCGCATTTTGTCCGCGAAATTATTATCTGTCACGGATTTGCCTGCAGCATTGGCGACCGGCGCATTGGTCGTCGAGGATCTCGAAGCCGAGAGTTTTGACGAGCGCGCTCTATTTCATCTTATTAATCTTGCACGGGAGGAGCGCGCCTATGTGCTCGTTACGGCGCGCACGTCGCCCACGAGTTTTCCAGTCACGATCCGCGATCTTGCCTCACGTCTGCGCGCAATTCCTGTCGTTGTACTCTCGGCGCCCGACGACACGCTGCTGCGCGCGTTGATCGTCAAACTTGCTACGGACCGGCAGATTGCGGTGGACGATGAGTTGGTCAACTACCTTGCAAACCGGATCGAGCGGTCATTCGAAGCGGCGCGGGTTGCGGTGCAAAAGCTGGACGAAGAGGCGATGCGTCAGCATCGTCCCGTGACCCGGGCGCTCGCGATCGAGCTGTTTCGCACTCTTTAACGCAGATGTGTCAGACTTGACGGCATAGGCAGTTCGGGCGCGAACTGTCATCCAGCGGCCATTTTTTTCAGGTAGGGCTTGGCCTTTCAGGCGTTGTTTCCATGGCAGATCGCGCACAAGCTATTGCTTCCGCAGAGGAATTTCCTCAGCTCCTAGAGCGTCAAGAATCCGGTGCGCCTGGCTCGGTTGTGCCTTTGAAGGCAAGCCCGGAACGATTCATTAATCGTGAATTATCGTGGCTGCACTTTAACCGGCGAGTATTGGACGAAGCTGCCAACGAACATCACCCGCTCCTCGAACGCGTGCGCTTTCTTTCGATTTCAGCCAACAACCTCGACGAATTCTTTATGGTGCGGGTCGCTGGCCTTAAAGGCCAGGTCCGACAAGGCATCCTGACGAAAAGTCCGGATGGCCTGACACCCTCTGAGCAGCTCGCGCGCATCAGCGAAGCCGTATCGCAGCTGGCCAGCGATCAGCAGAAACGCTGGCTGGAATTGCGACCTGCACTCGCTGCCGCCAATGTGGTGCTTGTTGAAGGGGCCGATCTCAAAAAAGCAGAACGCACTTGGCTGGAAGATCATTTCCTTACGCACGTCTTTCCGTTGTTGACGCCGCTGGCGATCGATCCGGCTCATCCGTTTCCATTCATTCCCAATCTTGCGTTTTCGATCGCACTACAGCTCGCGCGCGTCAAAGACGGCAAGGCAATGAATGCGCTCATCCGCATGCCGCAAAAAATCGAGCGGTTCATCAAACTTCCGAGCGGTAGCGACCAAGGAATTCGCCTTATCACTCTGGAAGAAGCGACCGCATTGTTCATCAACCGATTGTTCCCAGGCTATACAGTCAAGGGGCAGGGCGCCTTTCGCGCAATTCGTGATTCCGAAGTCGAAATCGAAGAAGAGGCCGAAGATCTAGTGCGGTTGTTCGAGACTGCACTCAAACAGCGTCGCCGCGGTTCGGTGATCCGGCTTGAGCTCAGCGCAACGATGCCGGGGGAGCTTTGCAGTTTTGTCCAGCGCGCGCTTGCAGTCGCTGACGACGAAGTGTTCAGGGTCGATGGTGTGCTTGCGCTCAATGACCTCAACCAGCTCACGAAACTTGACCGGCCCGATCTCGAGTTCGTGCCCTACAATCCTCGCTATCCGGAGCGCATCCGCGATCACGGTGGCGACTGTTTTGCGGCAATTCGTCAAAAAGATCTCATCGTCCATCACCCTTACGAGTCTTTTGACGTCGTTGTTCAGTTTTTGCAGCAAGCCGCTCGTGATCCAAATGTTGTGGCGATAAAGCAGACGCTTTATCGCACCTCGGCTGAATCGCCGATCGTAAAGCAACTGGTCGAGGCGGCCGAGGCCGGAAAATCGGTGACGGCGCTGGTCGAACTCAAGGCGCGTTTTGATGAGGAAGCCAATATTCGCTGGGCGCGCGATCTCGAGCGTGCTGGCGCTCAGGTCGTATATGGCTTTATCGAATTAAAAACGCACGCGAAGCTGTCGTTGGTCGTCCGCCGAGAAGCAGGGGAACTTGCGACTTACATCCATGTTGGCACCGGTAATTATCATCCGGTCACGGCGCGCAGCTACACCGACTTGTCGTTTTTTACCGCCGACAAGGTGATCGGACGCGATGTGGCTCGCATCTTTAACTACATTACCGGGTACGCTGAACCTGCCGAGCTCGAGCGTATGGCGATTTCGCCGATCAATCTGCGCAAGCGAATTCTCGACCATATTTCGCAGGAAATCGCTCATGCCAAAGCGGGGCGGCCGGCGTCGATCTGGATGAAGATGAATTCGCTGGTCGATCCTGGAATTATAGATGCGCTCTATGACGCCTCAGCTGCCGGCGTCAGCATAGATTTGGTGGTGCGTGGCATTTGTTGCCTGCGTCCGGGTGTGCCGGGATTGTCCGAGAATATTCGCGTCAAATCGATCGTTGGTCGCTTCCTCGAACACGGCCGCATTTATTGCTTTGGTGCCGGCCACGCGCTGCCGCATCCGAAAGCGGCGATTTATATTTCATCCGCTGACATGATGCCGCGGAATCTCGACAGGCGCGTTGAGGTTCTGTGCCCGATTCTCAATGCGACTGTTCATGAGCAGGTTCTCGGCCAAATTATGGTCGCGAATTTCAAGGATAACGAGCAAAGCTGGAAGGTCTTGCCGGATGGAAGTTCCACGCGCATAAAGGCCGCCCCGGGCGAGGAACCCTTCAACGCCCACAAGTATTTCATGACCAATCCGAGTCTGTCGGGCCGTGGAAAATCATTCAAGGAATCGTCGCCGCGCAGCCTTATACGCCGCCTCATCGAAGGCGCGTAAACGGTCCGCCGCGATCGTTCCTTCTGCGAAGGGCCGCCTCGACCATGGCCCACCGGTTGCCGTCATCGATATTGGGTCGAACTCAATTCGTCTCGTTATCTATGAGGGGCTCACTCGTGCGCCTACGCCCATTTTCAACGAAAAAGTGCTGGCCGGCCTAGGGCGGCAAGTGCAGTCGACCGGTCTTTTGCCCGCCGATGCCATCGATACAGCCCTCGATGCGCTGCGACGCTTCCGGGCCCTGTGCGATATCCTGCATGTCCGCCGTATTTGGGCGATCGCAACGGCTGCCTGCCGGGATGCGCGCAATGGCCGTGCGTTTATTGCCGAAGCCGAACGCATCTGCCGCACGAGCATCACGATCCTTTCCGGTAAACGCGAGGCGTATCTTACCGCGCTCGGCATCGTGTCGGGGATTCATAAACCGGATGGTATCGTCGGCGACCTTGGCGGCGGCTCGCTTGAACTGGTCGACGTTCACGGTTCTCGCGTACGCGGTGGCGTGACGTTACCGCTTGGTGGTCTTGCCCTTCAGGATATCACCGGAAAGTCGCTCAAGAAGGCTGAGAAATTCGTCGAAGAAGCATTCGAAGATCTCGAAATGTTGCATGACGGCGAGGGCCGGACGTTTTACGCAGTCGGCGGCACGTGGCGTGCGTTGGCTCGGCTGCACATGTGGCAGACCGGCTATCCGTTCCACGTCATGCACAACTACAGAATTTCTGCACGTGAGGCGCAGGAATTTTCCCGGCTCGTCCATCACGTCGACACCGAAACACTGTCGAAGATTGAAGTCGTCAACGCGGCTCGCCGTCCCTTGCTCGCTTATGCAGCACTGGTGATGGAAAATCTGGTGCGGACAATTAAGCCCAAGCAGGTGATTATTTCTGTGCTCGGCGTGCGCGAAGGCTTGCTTTATTCGTTGCTCAATTCACGGGAGCGTGCGCGCGACCCTCTCATTTCCGCGGCGGCCGATCTCAATGTGTTGCGCTCGCGATCGCCTCGTCATGGTGAGGAGCTAATCGCGTGGACCGATCGCTTTATCGCGTCGTCCGGACTGGAAGAATCCGCAGACGAACGACGACTGCGGCATGCCGCCTGTTTGCTTGGCGATATCGGCTGGCGCGCGCATCCAGACTATCGTGGCGAGCAGTCCATGAACATCATCGCACATGGCTCCTTCGTCTCGATTGATCACCCGGGCCGTGCCTATTTGGCGCTGTCCGTCTATTTTCGTCACGCTGGCCTGAGCGAGGAAGAGTTGTCGCCGCGCCTGCGCGAGCTTGCAACGACGCGCATGCTTGATCGCGCGCGTGTGCTAGGCGCCGCAATGAGGGTCGCCTATATCCTCACCGCGGGACAAAGCGGCGTGCTGCCGAAAACACCAATGCAGGTCAAGCGTGGGAAGCTCACGCTCAAACTCCCAGGTTCTTACGCCAAACTCGCCAGCGATCGTTTAGCCGGCCGGCTTCGTCAGCTGGCGCGGCTGATCGGACGCGAGCCATTCATCGATGGCTAGCTCTTGTCTTTTTCCACCGTGACCACGCGGCCCTTGTCGACCGCGAGGGCGAGGCGACCGTGTTTAATCGCCAATGCCTTTTCGCCAAATAATTCGCGGCGCCAACCTTTCATCGCCGGTACATCCGCCTCGTCATCGGCCGCAATGCGATCGAGGTCGTCGATCGTTGCTATGACTTTTGCAGCCACCCCGTGCCGCTCCGCCGTCATGCGCAGGAGCACTTTGAGCAGTTCGACCGTGGCGGCGCCGTTTGCCGCCGGACGAAAGCGATCGAGCCGAGGCAAAGTTTCGATATCGCGTTCGAGGCCCCGCTTGACGGCGTCGACAATCTGCTCGCCCCAGCGGGATCGCTCGAAGCCTTTCGGCAGCGAGCGCAAGTGCCCCAAGCGTTCGATCGTTGTCGGAGCCTGCACGGCAATGTCACCAATGACTTCGTCCTTGATGACGCGTCCCCGTGGGACATCGCGTGTCTGGGCTTCGCGCTCCCGCCATGCCGCCACCTCGATCAGCACGCCGAGTTCCTTGGGCTTGCGCACGCGGCTTTTGAGACGCTCCCAAGCGCGCTCAGGATCGGCTCGATAGGTTTCAGGTGAAGTCAGCACGTCCATTTCCGCATGGACCCAACTGCTACGCCCGCGCTTATCCAGATCGGTGGCAAGCTTTAAATATACGTCTCGCAAATGAGTTACGTCGGACAAGGCGTAGGCAATTTGTGCGTCACTGAGCGGGCGACGTGTCCAGTCGGTAAAACGATTTGATTTGTCCAGGGTGTCGCCGGTGATGCGCTGGACCAGCTGGTCGTAGGATATGGAATCGCCGTAGCCGAGCACCATAGCGGCAACTTGGGTATCCACGATCGGGTGCGGAATCGTCTTGGCCATATTCCAGACGATTTCTATGTCCTGGCGCGCAGCGTGAAATACTTTGATCACGCTCTCATTCGCCATCAGCGCAAAAAACGGTGCGAGATCGATCCCGTTAGCGAGCGCGTCGATGACCACAGCCTCCTCGGGGGAGGCCATCTGCGCGACACACAGCAATGGGTAATAGGTGGTTTCACGCAGGAATTCGGTATCGACAGTGACGTAGGGATGCTTTGCCATCCGCGCGCAAACAGCAGCAAGGTCAGCGGTTGTGCCTATCAAATCCATTGTGGTGTCAAATTTGACCGATTTTAATTCCATCACCGCACTCTATACTTATTTTCCGCGAATGCGCGCCATGTGAATGAACTCCCACGGACTCGGCATGGCCGCAACAGGGACCTCTATCAGGGCCGGTTCGCGGCGGGCAAACGCGTCGCGCAGAGCAAACCGTAACTCGTCCGGGCCGCGTGCGCGCCTGCCCACAGCCCCAAAACTTTCGGCGTATTTGACGAAATCTGGATTGGCAAGATCACAGGCAATCAGCCTATCGCCGAACTGCTCCTGCTGAATGCGGCGGACATTGCCGAAGGCGCCATCCACGAAAACAATGGCTACGAGCGGGATCCGATGGCGCATAGCGGTTGCGAGCTCGTTTCCGGTGTAAAGAAATCCACCATCGCCGTTGATCGAAAGGACTGGGACGTCCGGCCTCGCGTGCTGCGCCCCGAGTGCCGTGGCATAGCCCCAGCCGAGATTGTCCTGATAGCCAGGCGACAAAAACGTGCGCGGCTTGTAGACGGGAAAGGCGAGGCGAGCGGCAAAGCCAAGTTGTGTGACCTCGTCGACGTAAATGCCGTCCTCCGGCAGTTCAGCCCGGATCGCTTCAAGGAACGCAAGCTGCGGTGCGAGTTTCGTAAGCCGCTCCCGCATTTTGGATTGACGGCCCAGCATCTCATCGTGGCGTGAGGCGCGGCGCATATTGAACTTGGCAATTTCATCGATGAGCCGTTGCAATATCGGTGCAGCGTTGCCGATGAGCGCCACCTTCGGCTTGTGCAGGCGGGCAGGCTGCTCGGGATCGGCATCGACACACACAATCTGCAAGTCTTTGTCCATGCCCCATTGTGTCATTGGGTTAAGCAACCGTGTGCCCACTGCGAGCACCGCATCGGCTTCGGCCCATAATTCGCGGCCGAGCGGCAGTGTCACGCTGAGCGGATCGCGGGAATCAAGGACGCCGCGGCCGCGACGATATCCAAGCACAGGTGCCTGCAGCATGCTTGAGAGGAGCGTGACCTCAGGCGAGGCATCCTGCGCGCCGCCGCCCGCGACGATCAGGACGCGTTTAGCTTTGCCCAAAAGTTTAGCCGCCGCCCGCAACTTGTCTTCGCCGATTTTCGGCAGACGCGCGAGCAGGGGCGGTACGATGGCCGGGACCGGCCCGCGTTTGCCCCAGACGTCGATTGCGCATTCGAGCGCCGCGGGCCCCGGGCGACCCTGACTCATAGATTGGATCGCTTTTGCGATTTTAACGGACGCTTCTCCGGGTCCGCTGACGTGCGCGTAATGATCGACCAGCCGCGAGATGATGCCCGCCTGATCGCGAATTTCGTGCAGATGCCCCTGGCTCTTGCCGATCGCAGCTGCCGGAATTTGCCCAATGAGTGCCAATACCGGCGCGTTCATCCCATAAGCGGTCAGCAATGCGGCGCCGGAGTTGAGCAGACCCGGGCCTGGTACGACCGAGTAGGTTTGTGGCCTCCCAGTTGCCAGCGCCGCACCCAAGGCCATATAGGCGGCGCCTTGCTCATGGCGGGTGTGGATGACGCGCAGATGATCGCCAGCACGCTGAAAGGCATCGAACAGATGGTCGTTGTGAACCCCGGGCAGGGCGTAAACCGTGTCTATGCCATGAGCGAGAAGGGTCGCGACCGCCGCCTCGGCTGTCGACATTTCGGCCGTGACCGGGGTCATCTTCTTTTTGGCTCGCGATTTTCGCATTCACGGGGTCCGTTGTTCCCAAGATCGAGTTTGCAGTCGACTTAGAAGTGTGTCGAGCCGCTTGAATTGGGCCTGTTTTTAAAGGGCTGCTCGCCTTGACAAAGCGCACCCCCCATGCGCTTTTCGCCCGCCTCACGCGCAGATTCTGAATCGGCGGAAATACCCAAAGAATTGCCTATGCATCGCTATCGCTCACATACCTGCGGCGCGCTTCGCGACAACGACATTGGAGCGACCGTTCGATTGTCCGGATGGTGTCACCGCATTCGTGACCATGGCGGCGTGTTGTTCATTGATTTGCGCGACCACTATGGGATCACTCAGGTCGTCGCCGATCCTGACAGCAAGGCTTTCAAGCTTGCAGAGACCCTACGCTCGGAATGGGTCGTCCGGATTGACGGCAAGGTTCGTAAGCGGCCCTCTGGCACCGAAAATCCCGACCTCCCGACGGGTCAGGTGGAAATATACATCGACGAGATCGAGGTGCTTGGGCCTGCCGCAGAATTGCCCATGCCTGTGTTCGGCGAACAAGATTATCCAGAGGACATCAGGCTCAAATATCGCTTTCTCGACCTCCGCCGCGAGCACCTCCACGCCAACATCATGCTGCGCGGGAAGGTCATCAATTCAATTCGCCGCCGCATGAAAGAAGGCGGATTTTTCGAATTCCAAACGCCAATTCTCACCGCGTCGTCGCCGGAGGGCGCGCGCGATTATCTGGTGCCTTCGCGCATCCATCCGGGAAAATTTTATGCGCTCCCGCAGGCGCCGCAGCAGTTTAAGCAGCTTATCATGATTGCGGGCTTCGATCGCTATTTTCAGATCGCGCCATGTTTCCGCGACGAAGATGCGCGCGCCGATCGCTCGCCGGGGGAGTTCTACCAGCTGGACCTGGAAATGAGTTTCGTCACGCAGCAAGACGTCTTCGATGCGGTCGAACCGGTGATCCGTGGCGTGTTCGAGGAATTCGGCAAGGGTAAAGCAGTGACGTCGAAGTTTCCGCTCATTCCGTACGCGGAGGCGTTGCGCAAGTATGGCAGCGACAAGCCGGACCTGCGTAACCCGATCGTCATGCAAGACGTGAGCGAGGCATTCCGCGGCTCGGGCTTCAAGATTTTCGCCAAGATTCTTGAAACCCCAGGCAATGCGGTCTGGGCCATTCCGGCGCCGAAGGGCGGAAATCGCGCGTTTTGCGATAGGATGAATTCGTGGGCGCAGGGCGAGGGCCAGCCGGGTCTCGGGTACATCTTCTGGCGTGAAGGCGAAGAGAGCGGCGCGGGTCCGCTCGCCAAGAACATTGGCCCCGAACGCACAAAGCAGATAGCAGATCAGCTACGACTTGGTGTTGGCGATGCCTGCTTTTTTGTCGCGGGCAAACCGAAGGATTTCGTTAAATTTGCCGGGCCCGCGCGCACCAAAGTTGGTGATGAACTTGGGCTCATCGCCAAAGATCGTTTCGACATTTGTTGGATCGTCGACTTCCCGATGTACGAGTGGAACGAAGAAGAAAAGAAGATCGACTTTTCGCACAATCCATTTTCCATGCCGAACCTACCGGTTGAGGAATTTCTCGCGCTGGATCCAAAAGACAATGAAAAGCTGCTCTCTATCAAAGCGATCCAGTATGACATTGTCTGCAATGGCGTTGAGCTGTCGTCCGGTGCCATCCGAAATCACCGCCCCGAGGTGATGAAAAAGGCATTCGCGATAGCCGGATATTCCGAGGCCGTGCTTGAGGCTAAATTTGGCGGCATGCTGCATGCGCTCTCACTCGGTGCGCCGCCGCATGGCGGCATTGCACCGGGCATTGATCGCATCGTCATGTTGCTTGCCGGCGAGGAAAATCTGCGTGAAGTTGTGCTGTTCCCAATGAACCAGCGCGCCGAAGATTTGCTGATGGGCGCGCCGTCGGAAGTGACGCCAAAGCAACTCAAGGAGTTGCACATTCGGCTGGAACTGCCGAAGAAATAATTCCATCGTCGGATTTATGCAGCCGCTCTACTTCTCGGGTAGCGGGATGAATTCGATCTCGTCTCCCGGCACCTTGCCGAAATGACCGGCTTTCCATTCGGCTTTCGCTTGTTCGATCCGCTCTTTGCGCGATGAAACGAAATTCCACCAGATATGGCGTGGACCATCCATCGGCGCGCCGCCGACGATGACGAAGTGGGTGTCGACGGCTGCGGTAATTGCCACTCTGTCGCCCGGCTTGAAAACGAGAAGCTGCCCCGCTTCGAATTTATCGCCGGAAATATCGACCGTGCCATCGATCACGTAAATCGCCCGCTCTTCGTGGTCCGCATCGAGCGGCAGTGCGGTGCCGGCTTTCAAATGCACATCGCCGAATATCGTCTCGTGCACCGTCGGGGCCGGTGAGTTTGCTCCATAGAGCGAACCGACCACGACACGAACATTCTTCCCGTTGTCCTTGACGGTCGGAAATTCGGCCGTCTCATGATGCGCAAAGCCGGCGTCCATTTCTTCCTTTGCCACCGGCAGCGCGACCCACATCTGCAATCCGTGTATCGGTTCATGGTCGATGCGGCGCTCCGGGCGCGTGCGCTCGGAATGGACAATGCCGCGCCCTGCAGTCATCCAGTTCACTTCGCCGGGCTTGATCGCGACCGCAGTGCCGAGGCTGTCACGGTGCATGATTTCGCCGTCGAATAGATAAGTGACGGTCGCAAGTCCGATATGCGGATGCGGCCGAACGTCCAATCCGTTACCCGCTCGGAACTCCGCGGGACCGAAATGATCGAAAAAGATAAATGGTCCAACCATGCGCGTTCGCGCAGAAGGCAGCGCGCGCCGCACGGCGAAGTCGCCAAGATCGACCGTGCGCGGCACGATTACCTGATCGATGGCGTCGCACTGATAAGCATTGCCGGCGACCGGATCTTTTCCAGGAAAGAAACTCATGTGGCACTCCTTTGGCGCGTTATCGCAAGTCTAGTGGGCTCCGGCACGCGCCGCGATCATTAACTTCTCGCTAACCATGTCGATGCGCTTGGCTGCTTTCACGCCATGGTTGGGGTCTCTCGACCTGACGCTTAAGGTTGCTTTTACGGCGGCATGTCTCACTACCGGAGCACCAGGATGGGGTCCCTGGCCGGAGGCGGGATGGGGTTTTTTGTGCGCGCATTTTCGCGCCGGAATATATTTGCGATCGCCGTCGGCGTTGTGCTGGCTGGCGCGCCTTTGATCGCCTTTAATTTCTGGCTTGAAAACCTGATCGACAGGCAGGGCGAGGCGGAGGTCGGGACCACCGCCAAACGCGTGCTATGCGCTCGCCGAGGCCCGTATCAAAGAGACTGTTGGAACACTCGATGCCCTTGCGGCGCGCGGGGTCAATTCCTGTGAGCCTGGGCAAATCGATGCGATGCGCTATGCGGCTTTCAACGCAATTCCGGTCAAAGAGATAGCCGTGGTCGGCCCCGACGGCGAGACGCTTTGCACGCATTTGGGTTTGCCACTCGGTGAGCGCACGATGCTGTCCTCGGAGCTGCTGGTCGGCGCCGCCGGCTATTGGTTTGATATCATTGCATTGCCGACCGGCGAACACGAGGTGAGGCTGCGCCGTCAGGTTGGCGCAGGCCCAAACGGCATTGCCGCACTTGTGCCGACGACGCTTTTTCTTCCGCAGGTTTCAACCCAAGGCGGTCCGTTCAACGCATCTGCACGGATAATGACGAGGCAAGGTGCGGTCATCGGTGAAGTCGGTACGCGGCCCTACGACGATGCCGGCACGAATTTTATAGCGAATTCGAAATCCGACAAATTCGGGTTTGATGTGGAGATTCTCACTCCCGCGTGAGCGGATCGCTGCCGAACATGCCGACCTCAAATGGTTCGGCCTGTTCGGGGCCGGCCTCATCGTGATGATAATTGCCGCTTTTGTTGTGTTGGTTCCGCACCGGGTTCCACGTAATCCGGTCACCGAGATCGCGCGCGCACTCGAAGCTGGCGAATTTGTTCCCTACTATCAGCCAATCGTTGACATCCGCTCCGGCCAGTTGCGCGGTGCTGAAGTGCTTGTGCGCTGGCGCAAGCCTGACGGCTCGCTGGTGTTGCCCGGCGCGTTCATTCCCCTCATGGAGTCAAGTGACCTAATCCATGACCTCACCCGAAATCTGATGCACAAGGTTTGCGTCGAGGCAGGACCCGCCATCGGCCGCCGTCCCGATTTGAAAATTTCCTTCAATTTCGCCGGCAAGCTGTTCAGCGAACCGACAATCGTGAAGGACGTACGAAATATTTTTAGCAACTCACCGATCAAGTTTTCGCAAGTCGTGCTGGAAGTGACCGAACGCGACCCCATCGAGAATTTCACCGAAACTCGCCAGATCATCGCCGCCTTGCAAGGCCTGGGTGTCCGCATCGCCATCGACGACGTCGGTACAGGCCACAGCGGGCTTTCTTACATGCTCAAGCTGGGTGTCGATATCATCAAGATCGACAAGATGTTCGTTGATGCCATCGGCACGGATCGCAACTCTACAACGATCGTCGAAACGTTGGTCGACCTCGCGCGCAACATGCGCATGGACGTCATCGCAGAAGGTGTTGAGAATTTCGAACAAGTCATGCATTTGCGGGCGCTTGGCGTCCGCTCAGCCCAGGGCTACGTGTTCGCTCCACCGCTGCCGGGAAGTTCGTTCCTGCAGCTGGTCGAAGCCATAGACCCGCTCCAACCGGCGGCAACGGATTCCACGGCCAATGCCGGTGAGCGGCTGAGCGCGGCCTCCGCTTAGTTCAGGCTGTTTAAATGAAAAGGGGCGGCCTTTCGGCCGCCCAGTCAAAACGCCACGCGGGAGGAACCTCGTAACGGGTCGGCTGACGCCGGCCCACGTGACCGTATGTGTTAGTGCCAATCGGCCATGGGACGCCCTGATTCGTCAATCGAATTTTTCAGAAATGTGACACGACCATGAGCACATGCTCGGTACGTGCCGACGCACCTATTCGCGTGCCAATTCCTTTTCGATCGCGGCGACAATGAGCGGATCGGTCGGCTCGACCGCCGACGTAAATCCCGCCTTCAGGTAGCCGTCGCGTCCAACCAGATACTTATGGAAATTCCAGCGCGGCGCCTCGAGAGGTCGTTCCAGCGCGGCCCATTTGAAGAACGGGTGGGCGTCCTTGCCTTTCACCGCGACCTTTTCGGTGATGGGGAATGTGACGTGATATTCGCCCTGAGCGGTCGCGTGGATTTCGGTCACACCGCCCGGTTCCTGGCCGCCGAAATCGTTGGACGGCACGCCGAGGACGGTGAGCCCCTTGTCGTGGTAGCGGCTCCACAGCGCCTGCAGGCCCGCATATTGGGGCGTATAGCCGCAGAGCGAGGCCGTGTTGACGACCAGCAGCGGATGGCCCGCAAACGAGGAAAGCAGGATGTCTCCGCCATCCAGACCCTTGAAGGTGAAGGCATAGGCGGTGACATGGCTCATGGCTGTTGCACGCGCAAACCGTGGGGAAACGCTCGCGAGCGACGCGGCCCCCAAAAGCACGAAATGGCGACGACTGATCATGGCGGCGACTATAGCCCGCCGCCGTGCTGTTGGCTGCGCAAAATTGCGTGAAAAAAGGCAGGCCGGTTAGCGCCAGCGCATAAAAGCGGGGGATGCGGAAGGATTTCGTCGTTATGCCGCGAACCGCACGGTCGTTTCAAATGAGATGCCGCAGGCATCGCATTGCCACAGATGCCGCACGCGGCAGCCGTCGAGACACTCCGACCATTCAGGGATGTAGATGCGGTCGCCACATTGCGCGCATTCAATCACGGGACGCGAGCGCGCAAATCTTGTGATCTCGGGGGACAATTCCATTAGCGCTCCTCCAAAATAACGACGCGTCCCCTAATCCCCTCGTGTTGTCCCTCGGGTTGCGTCTTGACCTTAGGGTAGGCGACGTCAGGGAGTAAAGCAGCATCACTGACGTAACATGCACGAGGCTCATGAAAGTTTTGCGGCAGAATCGATCAACATCAACTCAAAAAATCTTCTGCAGCTGTCAAAAATCCGAAATGTCTTCGCACTGCAAAAAAGTTTCGGTAGCTTGACGCGTCACAAGGTCACGCCGAATTTTCCCAATACCCGGATCGTGCAGAGATAAAGCAAGAAAGTGAGGACGCAGCAGGCTGAAAGCGTGGCCCAGAATCCAATTCCGTGGCGCAGCATTGCCGGCATCACTAGAAACATCGGCAACCTCGAGAGCACGTCCCAGAACGTCGATTGAGCGTGCGCGGCGATGCGTTCGGCGTCGGTGGTATCATGCCACAGCCAAAGAATGCCGAGGATCGACACCAGCAGTAGTGAGACAATGAGCGCGCCAAGAGTTGGTGAGCGCCGCGCCACCGCCGAAACGATCGCAATGATGACGCCGGATAGTGCTGCCTTGATGCCGAGGTAAAGCATGGATTGCTCATGCAAAACTTGCAGTCCGAGTACCGCTTAGGAAAAGAGTCGCGTCAACCGGGCGGCAAGACTCGGGATCAATTGTCGAGTTCCCCGGAACGATTTCAAAGGCCCGGCATTTGTGGGGTTGTGGATGTGTAAAAAAACATAGGGCGCGCCGATGGCCTCGGGGGAAGACTACATTCTCAAAGCTGCTGAATTTCGCGCCCGGGCCGAGGCCGAAACAGATCCCACCGCACGCGACGAGTTCGAGCACCTGGCGCGGGCCTATTTGCGCCTGGCGGGGCAGGCCAAGCGCAATACTGAAACCGACATTACTTATGAGCCGCCGCCGCCAAAGCTCGACGATCCTCAGACCAAGCCATAATTTTATAAGAGATTTACGAAACGAACGGCACATGATTGGCGCGACATCATAAGTCCCCAGTCGGAGCGGCGGCCGCCGTTCGGCTGGGGACCTCGCCGCCCTCATAACCCTTCAAGCGCGGCTGGCAATATCAATAATATCGCAAGACGCGCCCATTTTGCGACGCATCAAACGAAGCTGCATTTTTCCACCAATTCCTGCGCAAGCTTTCCTCCTGAACCCTTCAGTGCGATACTCACGTTCGGGCAGGGGGAAGGTAAACAGCTTCCGATGAATCCCATTGGAGGTTTGGAAGGGCGTCGCCGGTTCTTGGCGACAGCACTCGCAACGCCGGCAGAGCAACGCGTCGCCGTTGCGATCGCGACCGGCGCCTTTTTGGCTTTCCTTGTCGCGGTGCCATTCGTGCGGTTGCCACTGGCGAAGATACCCGCCTTCATTCCCAGTTACGAAGCGGGGCTTTTTTTCATCGATCTGGTCACCGCGATTTTTTGTACGAGCAATTCGCGCGGCTTCGCTCGCTCGCGCTGCTCGCGCTCGCCTCCGGCTATCTCTTCGATGCCCTCATCATAGTACCGCATGCACTCAGCTTCCCCGGTGCCTTCGTGCCGGGTGGCATGCTCGGGGCCGGACCGCAAACGACGGCCTGGCTCTATGTGTTCTGGCACGGCGGATTCCCGCTGTTCGTGATCGCCTATGCGCTGCTCCGCCGATACGAAACGGCTACTGGCGCTGTTCAGCCATTCAACGTCGCCGGTGCGTTGCTAGCATCGATCGCCGGCGTCGCTGCACTTACGGGACTTCTGACTCTGGCAGCGACGGTGACGCATGATGAACTCCCAATCGTCATGCAGGGCGGGGACTATTCACTGCTCGTGCGTAAAGGAATCAGTCCGGCGGTCTGGGTGCTGACGCTCATCGCCATGCTCATGCTCTGGCATCGGCCGCAGCGCCTCGTCGATCTCTGGTTGATGCTTGTGATGTGGATCTCACTCTTCGATATTGCGCTTGCCGCCATCATCGGGTCTTCCCGTTACGACCTCGGGTTCTATGTGGGGCGAATTTTCGGTCTGATTGCGGCGAGCTTCCTGCTGATCACCTTGTTGGTCGAAATGGCACGCCTCTATGCCGGCGTTATGAGCGCTGCCGAGAGTGCCGAGCAGCGGGTCGTCGAATTGATGCGCGATCAGGCACGGGCGGACCAGGCAGGCAAAGGCACTGACGCTTTTGTGCTGAGCCAGAATATTGCGCACTACCGGGCGATGCTGGATTCCGGAGTGCTCAACGTGACGCAGCGTGGCGCCATCAGGCGACTCTTGGTCGAGGAAGAAGCAAAGTTAAAAGAGTTGCAGACCGCGCAGGAGGCACGGTAGAGCAATGCGATCCCCCAAGGCCTTAAAGTCGAATATAATAAAGGGGACGGAATAAGGAGAGCTGCCAGGACGGCGGCGTGGGGAGGCTCGCGATGGGCCAAAAGACCATCGAGAAACCGCGCACCAAGACCAAGCCGAAAACGCAGCGCCCACCGCTGTGGAAGGTGATCCTGCTCAATGACGACTTCACGCCGCGGGAATTCGTCGTGCTGGTCCTCAAGTCCGTCTTTCGGATGAACGAGAGTCACGCGTATAAGGTCATGATGACAGCCCACCAGAAAGGCGCCTGCGTGATCGCGGTCTATACCCGCGATGTGGCCGAGACCAAGGCAAAGGAGGCGACCGATATGGGTCGCACCAAGGGCTATCCATTGTATTTCACGACGGAAAAAGAAGAGTAGGCGCGGAAATCACCATGACCAGCTACCGAGTCCGCTTCGAAGCCCTCCAGAAGCGGGTGCGCGACCCGGCATTGACCGTCCTCACGGTTTTGCTTGCGATCCTCATGTTTGTGGTGGGGCCGCTGCAAGCTGTGGGCGTCCTTGGCGCGCATCATTTTGCGATCGCCGTAGCGCTGGTGCTGGTCGCCGGAGCTTTTATCGTGTCGGGCAGCGCGGTGGCCGTTACGGCGATGCTGGTCGCCATCGCGCTTATTGTTGCGGCGACGGCGATGAGGCTGCGGCATCCTTCATTCGTCGATTTATACCTTGATGCTATCGCCTGGATGATTGCCGGTGTGACGTTAAGCTATGTCGTCGCGCGGGCCGTGTTTGCGCCGGGGCGCGTGACGTTGCACAGGATCATCGGCGCTATCCTGCTCTACTTGGTCATCGGCTTCACGTTCGTGGGGATGTACTGCTTCGTGGCACTCATCGTGCCCGATGCATTCTCCGGCATGAAACCCTTGGCGGACACTCTCGCTGTAGCCAGCAATTTTGGATATTTCAGCTTCGTGACCCTGACGTCAGTCGGATACGGCGATATTGTCCCCGTACACCCGGTCGCGCGCGGCCTCGCGAATATCGAGGCGATCATTGGGCAGCTTTATCCGGCAACGCTGTTGGCGCGGCTCGTTACCCTCGCGGGAACTCATCAACGCTGACGCGGGTGTGCGTAACCGCGCAGGCCGTCCGGAGCTATTTCGTCTCTTCGACGTTGGAGGCTTTCAGCACGATGCTGATGTCCGGCTTTTCCGCTACCGCGGTCGGCAATATTGTCTGCGGGGTCAATGTGGGTTGCGGCGTGATCAAGGTCGCGACGGCGTGCCCGATGATCGGCAAGAAGGCGGCCTGTTTCTTGTTCTGCGCGTAGAGATACATCCCCGCGAGCACCACCACGATCACCACCAAGATGACCAGCGTGTTGATGGTGGCATCCGGGTTGTGGCTGCGCCGCCGCTTGCGTACCGCCGGCTTGCGCGATGCCTTTTTGGCGGCTGCCTTCCGTTTCTTCGCCATGTCGTGGAGCTCCCCTCGATGGTGTGGCCAACGCAAGGCACTGCACCGCAATTCAGGTCATTCCGGAGCACGTCATTTCAATACAAACCAGCCCCGGGGCCTAAATCGCCTCGGCGCGCAAAATCAACAAACCGAATCACTGCCGTAAGGTTAGCCGATTCGACGGCGCCATGTGTGAACGCGGCCTCGTGGGCGGCGCTGGCCGAATCGTTACTGGCCGCAATTCCACACCGGGCCAATCGGCGTCTGCGTCCAGCAGGGGCCGAAGCCACCGCCGTTCCAGCGGCCGCGATAGAAGCCCGGCCAAGCCGGGCCGTAATATTGCGGCCCGTACAACCGGTAATAATGCTGCGCGCGCTCCCGCGCGATCACTTCCGGCGGGCGGTAGCCGGGGAGAAAGCCGTAGCCGTGCCAGTGGCGGTCGACGTGCCGTTTTTTCTGGACAGGCGCCGTCGGCGCGGGGTCGGCGGCTGCGGCCGCCGCCAGCAGGAGACATGCGGCAAGGGTGATGGCGCCGGAGATCGTCCGCGGCATTGAGGACCTTTTGCGAAGTCTAGCAAGGTGTGAAGGCCAGTTGGCCGCCTATTTCATGGTAAAACTGAGACGCGCGTAAGCTCGACACTATCTGCGATAGAGGGGAAACGATGCCGCACCATGTTTTGATTACAGCCGGGGCCGCCGGCATCGGCCGGGAATTTGCGCGGGCATTTGCGGCTACGGGCGCCAAAGTCTTTGTCTGCGATATCGACGACAAGGCGCTTGCTGCGATCGCCAAGGAAATCCCCGGGCTCATCGCCAAGCGCTGCGACATGGCGAACCGAGCCGAGATTGAACGCATGATGCCGGAGGCGGTTTCGGCGTTGGGCGGCCTTGATGTGCTCATCAACAATGCCGGCATTGCGGGCCTCACATTGCCGGTCGCCGATTATCCGCCGGACGATTGGGACAAGGTGGTTGCCGTCAATCTCACCGCCATGTTCGACGTTACGCGGCTGGCTATTCCGCACCTGAAGAAGTCGAAGGCCGGTTGCATCATCAACATGTCGTCGATTGCGGGCCGCTACGGCTTTGCCAATCGCAGCCCTTATGCGGCCACCAAATGGGGCGTGATCGGGTTCACCAAAACGCTGGCGATGGAACTCGGTGAGTGGGGCATTCGCGCGAATGCGATTGCGCCGGGCGCGGTGGAGGGCGACCGCATCGTGCGCGTCTTTGCTGGGCGAGCGCAGATCAGCGGTAAGTCGATGGAGGAGGTGAAGGCGGAAGCCTTTGCCGCGCAGTCAATCAAGGCGATGATCGACCCAAAGGATATCGCGCAGCTTGCGGTATTCCTGGCATCAGACGCAGCAAAATCGATCTCCGGGCAGGTGATCCCGATCGATAACGATCGTCAGAAAGCGTAAAGCTCGCCGCACGAGGCAAGCAAGGCGTCATAGCGGAGTTACAAAATGGGAAAAGATCGTCTCGCTGCGTTTAGTGATGGCGTCATTGCAATCATCATCACGATCATGGTTCTCGAGCTGAAGGTGCCGCACGGCGCCGATTGGGCCGTGCTTGCCGGTGTCCTTCCAAATTTCATCAGCTACGTGTTGAGTTTTGTCTATTTGGCAATTTATTGGAACAATCACCATCATCTCCTGCACACGGTGACACGTGTCGATGGGCTCATTCTGTGGGCGAACGCGTTTCTGCTGTTCTGGCTTTCTCTCATTCCGGCCGCGACGGCGTGGATGGGTGAAAATCTTTTGGCTCCCGTACCAACCGCGGTCTACGGCGTCATTTTGTTGATGCCTGCCATCGCCTACTACTTGCTCGAGAAAGCGATTATACGAAAACAGGGCGCGCAATCCGTGCTTGCTCGCGCTCTGGGCGCCGATCTTAAAGGCAAATTGTCGCCGGTCTTTTATATTGCCGGAATTGCACTCGCCTTCGTCAGCCCGTGGCTGTCGCTCCTGATGTATGTTTTGGTCGCCGTGATGTGGCTCGTTCCCGATAGCCGGATCGAAAATGCTTTCCGCGAAACCTGACTGCGATCAAGATCTATCGCCGCGACTCAACGGCCTGTGACTATTCGAACGCGTTTTGCACACCGGGGGACATCATATGAAGCGGGAAGTCATTCGCGTCGAACCCTTGTCCACCTGGCTGGAATGGTGGAAAGCGCCGACCTCGGCCGTCACCCGCCACGGCGACACGATTTATGTTTCGGGACTTCCACCGTTCGACCCCGAAACCGGCAAGATCGTCGACGGCCCGATCGAACGCCAGGCCAGGATTGTCCTTGACCAATTGAAGCTATGCCTTGAGACAGCGGGGTCGTCACTGGAAAATGTTCTCAAGTGTAACGTCTATTGCACGTCGGTCGAAAATTTTGCGGCCGTGAATATGATTTATACGCAATTTTTTCCGAGAGACCCGCCGGCGCGGATTTTTATTTGTGTACCGGCATGGCCGGGACATTTCGATATCGAAATTGATTGCATCGCCGCCGTGTAGCAGATCACGGCGCGTTGCAAATTTTCAGTCGTAGAGGTGTTGAGGCCCGCGCCGCTCAGTAACAGCGTTGCAGGCAGTACGCACCTGAGGCGACGCACGCGACATACGACCCGTAAGCGCAAAACCGGCCGCTTCCGGGTGCATACGGATCGGCATCGCTCACATAGCCGCTGTTGTAATAGTAACTTGTCTGATACGCGTGCCGATATCTGTGAGGACGGCTCGAATAAGATCGCGCGTTGATCGGCGTGCATGTGCCATCGGGGCCCGGCTGCATACCAACCGCGCAACCGCCGGCGACGACCTGGATTGTCAGGTGAGGCTGCACCGATCCGTAATTGGCGGCAGGCATTGCATCAGCGGCCACCGCGCCGGCAGCGGTTATTCCAATGGCGAAAACAAGCGAAATAAGCTTGTTCATCTGCTCTCTCCATATGTGGCCGAAACCGGCCCGCACAGGCGCCAAATATAACGCAACCCGCTCCGGAGCGCCGCGACCTTAAAATAAACTTGATACTTGAGGTTAACACGTCACTATTGGGCCGTGGCGAGGCCGCCATGCGCAGCTTTTTGTCTGCTTATGCGCAGCGCGGCAGCTTGGGAGACACGTATGAAGCTCGCATTTGGCACGATGCTCATCGCCGCGGCGGCGGCATTCACGACGCCGGCATCCGCTCAGTCGCTGTCCGGCGGCGGCCACTATGAGATGGTGACCACGCAACTTGATCAGAATGTTTCTCTCGGTGCGGAGACGCGGCGGGACGTCCACGATCGGCGCGACGGGTCCGGTCAAGCCTGGCGCGGTGGAACGGACAAGGTGATCATTCTGGACAAGCGCAGTGGCGAGTTGTGGGCCTGGTCGGAACGGTTTCAGACCGTTATGTATCTCGGCCAAATATTTCCGCTCGCAGGAGCAGGGCCGTTCTCACGCGTGATCCATGTTCCCGAGGAAAAAGCGCGCTAGCCGCAGAGCAAGCGCCGGTTGCCGGGACACATTGAGAAAGGGAGGAGTTGATGACCGCTCTCAATCGTCTGGCGGTGCTCACCGCTTGCACACTCGCATTGGCTTTCGCCATGACGGCAGCGCCGGCCATGGCGAAAGATACCGTGCCCGATAACCCGGCCGACGCCGCCCGCAAATATTGTGCGGGTGCCTACAAGCGTTACTGCTCGAAGATTCCCGCGGAAGGCATCGAGTCACTCAATTGCCTCAAGCAGAACGTGAAGCGCCTGCCGCGCGCTTGCCGCAAGGCGGTTGAAGCGCTGTGAGCGATCAACGCAGCGTGGCAATTCAAAGCGTGTAGCGGAAACGAAGTGGCGGTGGTAAGCCGGTGCCGCGCTTTTCCGCGCGGCTGGGCATTCTGGGGATATCTGCAATTCTGCCATAAAAGCAACGTGGCGATGCTTTTTTGGTAACAGTCGGCCACCGGCGTCATCACCCGCCGGTGGCCTCTCTATGGGGTCGCCGTCTCCGGACGGCGGCCCCTTTTTTCAAAGCGCGTCTTGGCACACTCCGAAAAATTCCTTTGGGGAACTCTCGAGTGTGATCATGGCGGAGGCTGCGCGCGCCCGCTGTGACACAAGTCACAATTGCGGCGTTTGTGTTCGAGCTTGTGGAAAAATTGCGCGATCACGCCGCTAGCGATTTCACCACTACAGCGAGCGCGGCGGTGAGCACGAAGGCGTGCCAGATCGCGTTCTGGAACCGCAGGTCTCGGCACGCATGGCGGCTTTGGCGTGTTACCCAGTTAAGCAGCGATTACAAGCCGATTACACAATTCCAATCGGCGATATACATATAAGTCGCTGAAACTCGCTCGGCAGGAGCATTCGATTATGAGCAATAAAGTTTCTCGCCTTTTCGATCTCGTCCATACGCTGCTTTAGCCAATGTTGGGTCGGCACGACGTCTTTGAAATAATCCCATTTGGCGATCACAATTTGAGCTAATTGTCCAAAATCGACAAAGCCTAACAGGTCCGCCTTTTCTCCCTCGAGCCAGGAGTCCTTAAGAGCAACATCCCTACGTCCTTCGGCATGCTCTTTGATTTTTGGGGGTAATTGTTCCTGCCAATTTGAGCCTTCCCGTTCTTCAAGAGCGTCTCTAATAAAATCACGTATTTCATTTTCGAAACAGAAAAGCACAGCAAACAAACGCGCCATTTCTAAAGCTTGATTTCGTCGAACGATCCCGAATGGAGCCAGTGCCTCGCGCAGAAGGTTGTCTTCCGTCTCTGTCGTCCGCGCGCCTATTTGAATTCCAGCTCGTCGAAACTTTTCAGCTTCGGCTTCAAACATAAGGCCGCGAAATAAAAAGCTTCGCGTGTCATCGTCAATCAAAGAGGTGTTCCTTCACTGCTTTAAAGATTGCATTGTACACCTCAATGTCTTTCGTGGCGGGAAGATGGATTTGGATATTGTAGTGCAGTCCGGGGCGCGGAATATCTTTTGAACGCTCGGGTGCGGTATCTATGTCGAGGGGGGGTTCTTCAGAAGACTTTCCAGTTAGTTGTCCCAAAAGGGAAGCGCCACTTGAAGGTTTCGCCGACAAATCCGCTAAGGGGAGTAGACTAAAAAACGTTCTCGCCATCAGGCCGGCAAGATTGTCGCTAACGTTATGATAGCTCTTAAACTTGCCCTCGATTGCCGTTCGATCCGACGCCGTTGGGTGCTCCTTGATCAAAAAAATATCGTCATAGGCATCTCGGATAGCTTGTCCGAGGACCTGTTTGGACCGTGAATGGTCTCGATATTCAAGGTAGCGTTGGGTTGGCTGTCCATCCGCAGTTAAAAATCCCAATGCCTTGAGTAGCGGAATGAACGGTCGATCATTAGTCGACTTAAATCCCCAATCCTTCAGCAATTGATTGGTGAAACGTTCCGGTGCTTGGCCGTCCTGAATTTTCCGGAATAGTTCAGGTATGCGGTTTGTCGGAAGAACGTACGCGTTAGTTAAAGCCATTTTTTTCTACTCGTCCTTATTTTGAAAAATGCATCGCGCGGCAATCTTGAACTAGCGTACTTGATCTGTTCTCATGCAGCAAGAGTAGCAAACATGCCTGTTCACAACCAAACTCAATGATTTTTCTTCGTATGTGTTGGGGGCCGTGTGTAGCGTCGCGAATTCGTTGCGCCGCTCACTTTTTCTTCTTCGCCGCGCCCTTTGCTTTCGGCGGAGCCTTTGCCGCCTTGACGATCTTCGTGGCTTTCGCCGGCTTGGGCGGTGGCGGCGGTGCGTTGAGCGCGGCTTCGCGCTCGGCAGCTTCCTTGGCGAGCCGGAGTGCGCGCAGACGCTCCGTCTTCACGCGCTCGGCGTTGCCCGCGGCCTTGTATTCGGCCATGGCAGTCGCGCCCTCGCGGGCCTGGGCTTCTTTCTTGTGGAACGCGGCTTGTGCACGTTCCATGTCTTTCGTGTTTTTCGGAATACTCACGAACACCCCGTCGTTGACCCGCGCGTCTCACATCTTGCAGGTCTGGTTGCTACTCTATTTCCATTTTCCAGATTAATTTTGTTTACGTAAAAGCCCTTCGCTTTTTGGCTGCGGAGAAATTCTATTATGCCTTGCGGCACTTGACGCAATTGCCCAGTGTTTGCCCGTTCGAGGCGCGCAAGTTCTTTCGACCTAATTGTTGCGGCCGCGAGACTGATGTCGAACCGCTTTGCTATTTCCTCTGGACTTATACTCATCTCACTCTACCAAATATGAAGGCGCCAAGAACGTACCAGCAAAGCGTCTAGCTTCACGTTCCTCTAGTCGAATTTGTTTCACCAGCTTTTCTTGCAGCGTTCCCGTTTCGCCGCGATATCTGACGCCGGTGTGTTTCAGCCAGATGTGGCCAGTCTCTTCTGCAAGCGTAAATCGGGCGCGTTGCCGGGCGGCGTCATCCGCGAGCCATTCGTTTCCAGCTCGGAATGTGCTTTCGCGGATATGGAGGATGCCCTTGAAGGGGTCAAAAAATGCCGCGTCGTCCGGCATCTCCCTGTCTGGCACCCGCCGGTAGTTTTTAATGAGGCCGCGGTTCTTCAGCTTGAAGATGACGGTGATCATATCGGGCCGAGCATCGAACTCGATGCCCAGCAGCTTGCGCAAAGCGCGCGCGCTTGTTTCAAATTCCGCATCTTCGTAGATAGGCACGGCTAACTACACCCCGTCGTTGAACCGCACGTATCGCACTTCATGCAGGTGCCGTTGCGCACCAGCGTGAAGTTCCCGCACTCGCCGCAGGCTTCGCCTTCGTAGCCTTTGGCGCGCGCTTCGGCGCGCTTCTCGGAGGCTGCCGCCTTGGCATGTGCGCGCGCATCGTGCGGATCGATGCGCTGCTCGAGTTGCTCTGCCGGGGAGAGCTTGGCTTCCGGCTCGGCCTTGAGCGCGGTCGCAGCGCCCGAGAAGGCCGTGATATTAGCACCGCCTGCCGCCGTGCGCGCGGGGATACTTTCCGCCACCGCCGGGGCAGGGGGCGAAACGCCTCGCACCACCGAGAGACGGTCCGTGCGCGATCGCGTCAGGCCCTTCGACACGTAGTTGGTCGCGGGCTTGCCTTCTTCCACGCCCTTGCCGAGCGCGTCGAAGCCGCCGGCCTCGCTCGGGTCCACATGGGCGAGGTCGAAACGCTCCAGGTAGGAGACGGCGAGCTCGCGGAACACGTAGTCGAGGATCGAGGTGGCGTATTTGATCGAGTCGTTGCCCTGCACCGGGCCTTGCGGCTCGAAGCGGGTGAAGGTGAAGGCGTCGACATATTCGTCCAGCGGCACGCCGTATTGCAGGCCGAGCGACACCGCGATGGCGAAATTGTTGATGATGGAGCGCAGCGCCGCGCCTTCCTTGTGCATGTCGATGAAGATCTCGCCCAGCCGGCCGTCGTCATATTCGCCGGTGCGGAGATAGACCTTGTGGCCGCCGACCACCGCCTTCTGGGTGTAGCCCTTGCGGCGGTCGGGCATGCGCTCGCGTTCGCGCATCACCACGATGCGCTCGACGACCTTCTCGACCATCTTCTCGGCCAGCGCCGTCGCGCGTGCCGCGGCCGGACGCTCGAGGAATGCCTCGATGACATCCTCTTCGTCCTCTTCATCCGCAATGAGCTGCGAATTGAGCGGCTGGCTGAGCTTGGAGCCGTCGCGATAGAGCGCGTTGGCCTTGAGCGCCAGTTTCCACGAGAGCAGGTAGGCGGATTTGCAATCCTCGACCGTCGCCTCGTTTGGCATGTTGATGGTCTTGGAGATGGCGCCGGAAATGAACGGCTGCGCGGCCGCCATCATTTTGATGTGGCTCTCGACCGAGAGGTAACGCTTGCCGGTGCGGCCGCACGGATTGGCGCAGTCGAACACCGGATAGTGCTCGGCTTTCAGGTGCGGCGCGCCTTCGACCGTCATCGCGCCACAGACATGGATATTGGCGGCCTCGATCTCGCGCTTGCCGAAGCCGAGCGCCACCAGGAGATCGAATGTCGGCGAGGCGAGATCTTCGGCGGAGATGCCGAGCTTCTCGCGGCAGAAGTCTTCACCCAGCGTCCATTTGTTGAAGACGAACTTGATGTCGAAAGCCGTCGGCAGCGCCTTCTCGACTTTCGCGATCGCTTCGTCGGTGAAGCCTTTGGCCTTCAGCGTCGTGTGGTTGATCGCGGGCGCCTGACTCATCGTGCCGTGGCCGACGGCATAAGCCTCGATCTCGGCAATGTCGGCTTCGCTGTAGCGGAGCGTGCGCAATGCTTCAGGCACTGCGCGGTTGATGATCTTGAAGTAGCCGCCGCCGGCGAGCTTCTTGAACTTTACCAGCGCGAAGTCAGGCTCGATGCCGGTGGTATCGCAATCCATCACCAAGCCGATGGTGCCGGTGGGCGCGATCACTGTGGCTTGCGCATTGCGATAGCCGTGCTTCTCGCCGAGCACCAGCGCGCGGTCCCATGCAGACTTTGCGTGGGCGACCAGCGCCTGGTCGGGGCAGGAGGCATGGTCGAGCGGCACGGGCGGCGTTGCGACCTTCTCGTAGCCGGTGCGCTCGTTGTAGGCGGCGCGCCGATGGTTGCGCATCACGCGGAGCATGTGCTCGCGGTTTTTCTTGTAGCCGGGGAATGGCCCGAGCTTCTCCGCCATTTCGGCCGAGGTGGCGTAGCTGATGCCGGTCATGATTGCGGTCAGCGCGCCGCCGATGGCGCGGCCGGCATCGGAGTCGTACGGGATTCCAGCCGTCATCAGCAGGCCGCCGATATTGGCGTAGCCGAGGCCGAGCGTGCGGAATTCAAAGGACCGTTCGGCGATTTCGCGCGAGGGGAATTGCGCCATCATCACCGAAACTTCGAGGACGACGGTCCATAACCGCACCCCGTGTTCGTAGCTTTCGACCTGGAATTGGCCGGTCTTCTCGTCGCGGAAGGTGAGAAGGTTCAACGACGCCAGATTGCAGGCGGTGTCGTCGAGGAACATGTATTCCGAGCACGGATTGCTGGCGCGGATTTCGCCCGAGGCCGGGCAGGTGTGCCAGTCGTTGACCGTGGTGTGATATTGCAGGCCCGGATCGGCCGAGGTCCACGCGGCGTAGCCGATCTTCTCCCACAACTCGCGGGCATCGAGCGTCTTCGCGACCTTGCCATTCTTGCGATAGGTGAGATCCCATTTGCCGTCGGCTTCGACCGCCTTGAGGAAGCCGTCGGTGACGCGCACCGAATTGTTCGAGTTCTGGCCCGCAACCGTGAGATAGGCCTCGCTGTCCCAATCGGTGTCATAGGTCGGGAAGTCGATGTCCTTGTAGCCTTGCTTGGCGAACTGGATCACGCGCTTGATGAAATTGTCCGGCACCATCGCGCGGCGCGCGAGCTTGATCTCGCGCTTGAGCGCGGGGTTCTTGTCCGGCGAGAAGCAGTCGTCGCCCGAGCCCTCGCAATTCACGCAAGCCTTGAGAACGGCTTTGAGGTGCTTCTGGTTGATCTTGGAGCCGGTGACGAGCGCCGCCACCTTCTGCTCTTCCATCACCTTCCAGTTGATATAGGTCTCAATATCCGGGTGATCGACATCGACGATCACCATCTTGGCCGCGCGGCGCGTGGTACCGCCCGATTTGATCGCGCCCGCGGCGCGGTCGCCGATTTTCAGGAACGACATCAGGCCGGACGACTTGCCGCCGCCCGACAGTTTTTCGCCTTCGCCACGCAGCTTGGAGAAATTCGAGCCGGTGCCGGAGCCGTATTTGAACAGCCGCGCTTCACGCACCCACAGGTCCATGATGCCGCCCTCGTTGACGAGGTCGTCACTGACCGACTGGATGAAGCAGGCATGCGGCTGCGGATGTTCGTAAGCCGATTTCGACCGCGTCAGCTTGGCGGTGAAGGGGTCGATGTAATAGTGGCCCTGGCCGGGACCATCGATGCCGTAGGCCCAATGCAAACCGGTGTTGAACCATTGCGGTGAATTCGGCGCGCACATTTGCGCGGCCAGCATGTAACGCAGCTCATCGAAGAAGGCCTGCGCGTCGTCCTCTGAATCGAAGTAGCCGCCCTTCCAGCCCCAATAGGTCCAGGTGCCGGCCAGACGGTCGAACACCTGCTTGGAGGTTTGCTCGCCGATGTAGCGTTCTTTTTCCGGCAGCGTTGCAAGCGCGTCCTCGTCGGCGACCGAGCGCCACAGGAACGAAGGAACCGAATTCTCTTCCACCTTCTTCAGGCGGGCAGGGACGCCGGCTTTGCGGAAATATTTCTGCGCCAACACGTCGGAGGCGACCTGCGACCAGAATTCCGGCACCTCGACATTGTCGAGCTTGAACACCACCGAACCGTCCGGATTGCGGATTTCGCTGGTGGTGAGCCGGAAATCGATGCCCGCGTAGGCCGATTGTCCATCCTTGGTATAGCGCCGTTCAATTCGCATGTGTCTCTAGCCCCAAATTTCCGGACGATTGACGATCGCCCTTTTGTCTAAGCCGGACCTGTTCCTGTCCGCCGCCGTTCAAACTCATTCGACCCACCCACCTCATCAACGTCCGGCGCTCTGATCCGGCACCGGTACGCTCCGGGGTTTTTTGCCCCAGGCACACAGCAATCCCCTGTCCCAAAACGCCATGGATCGGGCGTGGGTTGAGCTCGCCGACTGAAAAGTCGTTCTGAGGGTCCGGAGGGAACCTGAAACTCAACGCCACCGAACACACCAAAGCTAAGTGGACTCTCTGTACGCGTCAACAAGAGATAGACATCAAATCTGAATCAAACACTAAATCTTGTGTCCAACCGGTGAACTGCGGGGACAACGAGCCGCAAGAACGCTGTCAGTATGGGCCTTCCCGGGCGCGCGAAAAGTTTTTTTCTCAGGTTCCGGAGGTAGGTTTTTATGCCTCCGCACGTGACAGAAAAATGACGGGAAAATGGGACTTCCGAGCGCAAACACCACGGAACCGGGCACAAGTGAAACCGGGGAAAAGCGCGGGAAAAATCACGCGATCCTTGAACCGGAGTCTCTGATTCTCGAAACGAGGTCAGTGCCTTACGGCGTACGCGCGGAGTGACGTTGCATGTTTGCGCGTAACCCACCCCTGTGAATTCGACGACACCCAGCGAACGTGAAAATTCGGGTGGCCAAACACGAAAAAAGGCGGACCCGTTAGGTGTCCGCCTTTTTTACCGGCACTGTCATTCGAATTTCAGCGCGCTTGAGCCAAAGCTTATGCGACTCGGGCGCCGCGCTGATGAATTCCTAGGCAACATAGGCGCCGGCAGGTCCCGAAAGCAACATGCACTGCAACATGAGCTTTCAATCGCGCTTTGCGCCTAGCGTTTTTGCCGGGTTGCGCGTTTGCGGGCCGGTTTTGACGGGGGCGCATCGTCGGATTTTTCGCCGCCCTTGAAGCTGATCTGCCGCGAGCGGGGGAGCGCTTCCGGATGCTCCTGCTGCAGAAAATCGATGAGCTTCTCGCGCACCTCACAGCGCAGATCGAAGGTCTGTGCGCTGGAACGGGCACTCATCAGGCAACGCAGCTCCATCGTGCCTTCCTTCAAGTCGGTGACTTGCAAGGCGGCGACGCGCTCATCCCATTTGTCGGATTGCTTGAGAATCTCGAGAAATTTTTCACGGATGACGGCGACCGGCGCGCCGTAGTCCACGTAAATCATGACGTTGCCCATCAACGCCGATGTCTCGCGCGTCCAGTTCTGAAACGGCTTCTCGATGAAGTAGGTGAGGGGCACGATCATGCGCCGCCAGTCCCACAGCTTCACGACCACATACGTCGAGGTAATTTCCTCGATCGTGCCGTGCTCATTTTCCACGACCACCGCGTCGAACAGGCGGATCGGCTGCGTCATCGCGAGCTGCACGCCCGCCATCAGGTTGCTCAGCACCGGCCGCGCTGCGAGGCCCGCGACGATGCCGGCGACGCCGGCGGAAGCAAACAGGCTGATGCCGTACTGGCGCACTGCGGGGAAAGTCATCAGCGCGGCGCCGAGTGTGAGCATCACCAGCAGCACATCGACGGTGCGCGACAGCACGCGCACCTGGGTGTTGTGCTTGCGCGCGAGCAGATTGTCATCGATGTCGAGCCGGAAGCGCCGCAGGTAGAGATCGGCGGCGATGTGGAGCGCGATGATCGCAGCCCACCCGATCAACCCGATGATCGCCACGCCCATCAATTGCGTGAGCAGTGCCGCCGTCTCCGGCGGCAACGGCGCAACCGGAATGGCGATGATCATCGCCAGGGTCAGAAGCGCGAGACCGGAGAGGGTGCGCGTCTGCGTGAAGGTCGAAAACAGAAAGGGGTACCGTCCGGCGAGCGTCTTGCGCACCAGTTTGCGCGCCCATCGGTGCAATGCGAGCGCAATCAGCACCGCGAGTGCGAGGATCACCAATGCGACGATCGAGTCAGGTAGCCACTCGAGAAGGGCTTTGATCGAGGCCAGTGTGGCTCTAAGCGAATCCATGCGGCTTTATTATCATCGATGAAATAAGCGGCGAATATGGCCTACGGCGCGCCGAGCCGTTTTCCCGCCGCTGGACAATGCGCCGATGAGGTGGCAAAACGCCCGCGTTCCAATCGTTTTCAATGCACGGCGGCGATGAAAAGTTTCCTGCTCAAGCTCTTCACCTGGTGGAATTCGCAAACATTCGGGACCCAATTCTGGACCTGGATGTATGGCGAAGCTGTCGGCGACGACGAGTTCGGCAACCGCTATTACCGCACCATCGGCGGCAAGATCGACAAGACGCTCGGCTTCGAGCGGCGCTGGGTGATCTACAACGGGTATACGGAAGCCTCGAGTGTGCCGCCGTCCTGGCACGGCTGGTTGCACCACACAGTGGACACGCCTCCGACCGAGGAAAATTACAAGCCGCGCGCGTGGCAAAAACCGCACCGGCCAAATATGACGGGCACGCCGGGTGCATTGCGCCCGCCCGGTTCGACGCTCGCCGCCGGCCGGCGCCCGAAAGCGACCGGCGACTATAAGGCGTGGAGCCCGGGCGGTAAGCAGTAGCCCAGCGCTTGGCCACCGCCCTCCGCTCATTCCCGCGCAGGCGGGAATCCAATCTCAACGTGAATAATTCCGGCCCTGGGTCCCCGCCTTCGCGGGGACGAGCGGAAATGAGCGGGCCCGGTTTCGCTTGAGCGGGAATGAGTGGAATGTGGCGGCCTTTTCGAGGGTTGGAGTCGCCCTTCCACCGCCGTAATCCCCGTGTTAACCGGGCATAACTACCGGCGTCAGGCGAATTCACGCCGGCCAGGGGAAAAGCCGGACCTTGATGGCGCGTCGCTCCTGTTCAGTCGCGGTGTTGGCGGTCGCCACGTTGCTTGTGGCGCAGCCTGCGTTCGCCCAGTTCGGTTCGATCTTCGGAGGTGATGGGCCCCCGCGTCCGCCGGCCGATGTGCCGAGCGCGCCGCCATCCCGACAGCAGCCGCAACAGGCGCCTTATTATCCGAGCGGGCGCGACACGCCGCCACCGCAGCCGCTGCCCGCACCGATGAGCTTGCCACCGTCGAACCGACCCGGTGCCGGCGGTATCCAGTCGCAGCCTCTCCCGCCTCCGCCGGGCGGCTTGGCCGCGCCACCGGCGCCGCAGGCCGCGCCGCCGCAACAAGGCGCGACGGCGGCACCTCCGCCCGCATTGCCGCCGGGTCCGGGGTCACCGCGCAACGCGCCGCAACCGGCGAACACAGCGCCACAGCCGAACGACGAAGTCGTAGTTGAGCCGCCGCCGCAGCGCATCGCCAATCCGACCGCGGTCTTCTCCGGCCTCGATAAAATCACCGGCCGCATCATTTCGTTCGAAGTTGCGGTCAACGAAACCGTGCAGTTCGGCGCGCTCCAGGTGACGCCCCGCGTGTGCTATTCGCGTCCGCCAACCGAGACGCCGAATACCGATTCCTTCGTTGAAGTCGACGAAGTGACACTCCAGGGCGAGATCAAGCGCATCTTTACGGGCTGGATGTTTGCGGCGAGCCCCGGCCTGCACGCGGTCGAACATCCGATCTACGACGTGTGGGTCACCGACTGCAAAGGCGGACAGAATCCGAACGTCGCGGAAGCGCCGCCCGATCCGGCAGCGAAACAACCCGCCCGCCCCGGACAACGGCCGCCGCAACAGCCGCCGCAGCAACGCCCGCCGCCGCGTCCGCAGCAGCCGCCACAGCCGGGCTTTGTGCCTCCGCCGCCGCGTTAGCCGGTGCGGAACGTCGCTATCGCTCGTTCTGAATAATAGCCAATGCCTCGGCACCGCTGAGCGAACGATCGAGCGGGAGCGCCGAAAAATCAGCCTCGCCGATCAGCGCCTCTTCCAGCATCCGGTGATAGCGTCGCTTCGGAACTTCCACCGCGCCAAATGTTTTGAGGTGCTCGGTCACATATTGGGTATCGAGCAATCGATAGCCGCCAGCTATGAGCCGCGCGATCAGGTGCACTAACGCAATTTTGGACGCGTCGCGCGCGCGGTGAAACATGCTTTCGCCGAAGAAAGCGCGGCCGAGAGAGACTCCATACAGGCCGCCGACCAGGTCGGGGCCGTCATAGACCTCGACCGAATGGCAGTGACCACGTTCATAGAGGGCGCGGTAAATGCGCCGAATGCGCATGTTGATCCAGGTGCGCGCCCGATCCTGCTTCGGCTCCGCGCAGCCATCGATCACGGCGTCAAAGTCGCGGTTGACATGGACCGTCCATGGTGTTGCGCGAACGGTGCGCGCGAGGCGCGCGGGAACATGAAACCCTTCGAGGGGAATGATCCCCCGCATATCCGGCTCAATCCAGTAAAGGGCCGGATCATCTGCGCTCTCGGCCATGGGGAAAATGCCGCAGGCATAGGCCTTGAGCAGCACTTCCGGTGTAATCTCGACGAAAGCGTTTTCGCGATTTGCCATGGTCCGAGTCGTGGCGCGGGGGACACGTGATCCTAGGCCACCGCTGTGCAGCTGAGGAGAGGAACCGGTGCCCGCAAGCGGTTGTTAACTGTTTGGACATCATAAATGCAGCAAAATTCTGAAGCCTTGGCAGCTGTTTGCGTTGGCTAGCTGAGAGATGAGAACGGAACTGGGAGACCAATCTATGGGCCAAGGCGGTACACCAGTTTCGGTCTTGGTCGTTGAGGACGAGGTGCTCATCAGCAATCTCGTCGCCGATGTACTGAGCGCTTCCGGCTTTGTCGTTCATGAAGTCACGACGGCCGACGAAGCGTTGCGATACATCGATTCCGGCGCCGACATCGACGTGCTCTTCACCGATATCAATTTGCCCGGCGACATGGACGGCGCAGAGCTTGCAGCGCGCGCGCGTGAATTACGTCCGGAAATGCCGATCGTGTACGCCTCGGGGCGCTTCAAGCTTTCCGATATCTCCCCGCTGGTTTCGCGCTCGTTATTTATGGCGAAGCCATATGATCCGGCCGACGTTTGCGCGCTATTGACGCGGCTTACCGGAGGCGGCTCACCAGCCTAGGGTTCCATGCCTCCGCGCGCGAGGAACTGCTCCAGCCAGTGGATGTGGTAGTTGCCGTCAATGATGTCTTTCTCGCGCACAAGCGCGCGGAAGAGGGGCAACGTCGTTTCGATGCCGTCGACCACCACCTCATCGAGCGCGCGTTTCAAACGCATCAGACATTCCGTACGCGTTTTTCCGTGCACGATCAGCTTGCCGACGAGCAAATCATAATAGGGCGGTATGGTGTAACCTTGGTACACCGCTGAATCGATACGCACACCGAGGCCGCCGGGCGCATGATAGTGGAGAATCTTGCCCGGTGACGGACGGAAAGAAATCGGGTTCTCGGCATTGATGCGGCACTCAATCGCGTGGCCATCAAATTTCACGTCGCCTTGCTTGATTGCGAGGTTGCCGCCGGCAGCAACGCGGATTTGTTCGAAAATGAGATCGATATCGGTGATCATTTCCGTCACCGGATGCTCAACCTGAATGCGCGTGTTCATCTCGATGAAATAGAACTTGGAGTCTTCGTAAAGGAACTCAACAGTTCCAACGCCGAGATAGCCGATCTCACGCATCGCCTTAGCGACGGTCTCACCGATGACGTCACGTGCGCTCGCATTGAGGGCGGGCGAGGGGCCTTCTTCCCAAACTTTTTGGTGCCGCCGTTGCAATGAACAATCACGCTCACCAAGATGAATGGCATTCCCTTTGCCGTCGCCGAGCACCTGAATTTCAATATGGCGGGGCCGCTCGAGATATTTCTCAATATAGACCGCATCGTCGCCAAAAGCGGCCTTGGCTTCGGCGCGCGCGGTCGAGAGAGCGATCGATAAATCCGCTGCGGAATGCGCGACTTTCATCCCACGCCCACCGCCGCCGGCCGCAGCTTTAATCAGAACCGGATAGCCGATATCGCCCGCGATTTTTGTCGCTTCCTGGTCGGAGCCCACGCCGCCTTCCGAGCCCGGCACGATTGGAATGCCGAGTTTTTTCGCGGTGCGCTTCGCTTCGATCTTGTCGCCCATCAGGCGAATGTGTTCCGGCTTGGGGCCGATGAATTGCACGCCGTGTTCGGTAAGGATTTCTGCGAAGCGCGCATTCTCCGACAGAAAACCGTAGCCGGGATGCACTGCATCCGCGCCTGTGATCTCGCAGGCCGATAGAATGGCCGGGATATTGAGATAGCTGTCCTTTGCGGCGGGCGGCCCTATGCAGACGCTCTCATCAGCAAATCGCACGTGCATGGCGTCGGCGTCGGCGGTGGAATGCACTGCTACCGTCGGAATGCCGAGCTCTTTGCAGGCGCGCAATACGCGCAGGGCGATTTCGCCGCGATTTGCGATCAGGATTTTATCGAACATCGTGTCGGTCCGGCTGATTAGCCGTCATTCGATGATCACAAGCGGTTCGCCGAATTCGACCGGCTGGCCGTCTTCAAACAGAATTTGCACCACGGTGCCGGCGCGTGAGGCCGGAATTTGATTCATCGTTTTCATTGCTTCGACAATCAGCAACGTATCGCCGACTTTAACTTTGCTGCCGATATCGATGAAAGGTTTTGAGCCAGGCTCGGGTGATGCATAAGCGGTGCCGACCATGGGCGAGATCACGACGCCGGGGTGCTTTGCGGGATCGAGCGGCTTGACGATGGCTTCAGCCTGCGGCGCTACTTCGACACGGAGGGCGGCGGGGGCGGCCGATGCTGTCGCGGCGCGAGCGACGCGCACGCGCTTGCCTTCTTGCTCGATTTCAATCTCGGTCAGGCCGGTCTCATCCAGCAGCTTGGTGAGCTCGTGGATTAATTCGCGATCGACGATTGTCTTCGGCGATTTTGCCATTGCGTCGCGCTCAACCTTTTTGCTTGGCGCCGAGCAATCCGGCGAGGCCGGTGATCGCCAACGCATAACCATCGATACCAAAGCCGGCGATCACCGCCTTGGCCGCCTTGGAAACGTATGAGTTATGCCGGAAGGCTTCACGCTGATGGATATTGGTTATGTGAATTTCGATCGCCGGTACCGTCGCTTGCACCGCCAACAGTGCATCCATGATAGCAATCGACGTGGTTGTGTAGCCGGCGGGGTTGATCACGATGGCGGCCGCCTTCTTTGCGTGCGCTTCTTGAATCCAATCGACCAGCTCGCCTTCCTTGTTTGACTGGCGGCAAACGACGTCGAGCCCGAACCGATCAGCGGTGTCGCGGCAAAGCTTTTCCACGTCAGCAAGTGTTGCGCGCCCGTATTTCTCCGGCTCGCGTGTGCCGAGCAGATTCATATTCGGACCATTGAGAATGTAGATGGTTTTCGCCATGGGTCCGTCCGGCTCGCGCGTGGATGCACGTGAAACTGTGGCGCTTTATAGGTGGCCACGGCGCTCAGGGGAAGCCCGGAAGCGTACTGAGATTCAGCTTTTCGTGACGCAGTGTGCCTGGGTTTCGGCCGCTGCCCAATCGATCACCTCCTTGAGCGCCGTTAACCTTCTGCGGCCGGCGGCCTTGGCGTTACCGAAGATCTCAATCTGGCGGTCGGCACTTGTGCCGTGGGCGGCAATGGCAAGGAGGTGTTTGATCTCTGCGGTGCAGCCGAGCGCGATGGCGTCAGCGTCGATGAAATCGATCACTTGATCGAGCCATTCTCGAAGCGCGAGCGGGGAGCGGGAGAACGGCTCGACAAAGGTCGCGCCAATGCCGTAGCGCTGAGCGTGCCATTTGTTTTCCTGTGTAATGGCACGCCCGACGCGATCAAACCCGGCATTGAGAGCGCGATCCCGGTCGAGTGCACGCACGAGGCAGCGGAATAACGCCGCCACGGCAATTGCGTCGTCCAACCGTGTGCAGCTGTCGGCCACGCGCAGTTCGATGGTCGGGTTGTTAAGCGATGGACGTACCGCCCACCAAATATAGCTCGCATCGGGAATGATTTTTGCCCAGGTCAGTGCGGCGATGAATTCGCGATAGTCTTCATTGGTGCGAAACAGCTCTGGCAATCCCGTGCGCGGCAGCTCGTCATATGCGGCCAGCCGATAGCCAGCGAGGCCGGTCGCGTGGCCCTGCCAGAATGGCGACGATGTGGAAAGCGCGAGCAAGAGTGGAAGGTAAGGTGTCAACCGCATTACCAAATTAATGCGCGTGTCGACGTCTGGCACCGCGACGTGGACATGCATCCCGCAAAGCATGTTGCGGTAGCCGATCATCTGCAGGTCATCCATGATCGGGCCGTACCGCGCCTTTCGCGTCACCATCTGTTCCGGCCAGAAGGCGAGTGGGAAAGTGCCCATAGCGGCGAGGCCGAGTTTATGTTCGGCGGCCAGCTGCCCGAGCGTATGACGGTAATGCGATAGATGCCCGCGCGCCTCTTCCATGCTGTTGCAAGGTGGAGTGGCGACCTCAAGCTGCGATTGCAGCATCTCGGTCATTACGTGATTGCCGAGCTTTTTTTGCGCGTGCGAAAGGAATTTTTTGTTCGAGCGACGCACTGCGTGGCGCGTTTTTGCGTCGAACACGAAATATTCTTCTTCCATACCGAGCGTATACATGCGCGCAACAACCGCCCCGGCGGAACTTTGTTCCGCAATCGTTTGTGTCGCAAACCGGCCGCCGGGTATAGATGCCGCGGCGGCCGATAACTTTCCGGAAGACTATGGACGGTCCGTGACGCCCATTAGCAGCTCGGCTTACCGCAACGCGATGTGTTGACCTTTTCCTTGAGCGCGTCGAGGCCCACCGCACCGACCACGACGTCATCGCCGATGACGTAGCTTGGCGTACCATTGAGCCCGAGCGCTTCCGCGAGCTTGAAGCTTTCTTGCAACGTGGCCTTTACCTCAGCGCTCGCCAGATCCTTGTCCAGGCGGCCCATGTCAAGACCGATGTCCTTGGCGACGGCGAGGGCGCGCGCCTTATCGGCCTGGCCGCGGCCGCCGAGTAGCTTTTGATGGAATTCAAGATATTTCTTGCCGGTTTTGTCCTGCATGCGCACGGCAACCGCGACCTGCGCGGCCTCGACCGAGCCGGGTCCCAACACCGGGAATTCCTTTAGGACAACTTTTAGCTTGGGGTCATCCTTGAGTAGCGTGAGCATGTCATCCATCGCCCGCTTGCAGTACCCGCAATTGTAGTCGAAGAACTCGACGAATGTGACATTGCCGTCCGGGTTGCCGAGTACGACCTGACGCGGCGAGGCGAACAGCGCCTGGGAATATTGCTTAACCGCGGCTTTGTGCTTCTCAAAATCGGCAGCGCTCTGCCGCTTTTCAAGCTCGGTCATCGCTTCCTGTATGACTTCAGGGTGAGCAACGAGGTATTCGCGCACGATGCGCTCGACCTCGCCGCGCTGGCTGGCGGAAAAATCGTCGGCGCGCGAAGCGGACGATGTGGCGAGGGCCAGCATCGCCACGAAGGCGGCAGCAAGAGAGCGCGAAATTAATGTCATTGGCTTAGGTCCTTGTGATTATTGAATGCCGGCGTTTGAGCTCGGTGGTTTGACGTTGACGATGTCGTCGGCCCGCACCCAGGCGGGGGAACCGATAGGCAGACGGGTCTTGGCTCTCGAAGCAAGTTGCCGCGCGGTCTTAACATCGCCGCGGGTGAAGGCGGCTTGCGCCGAAGCAAGATCGGCATTGGCGAGATCGCCTTTGCGACCATAGGCCATTGCGAGTTGGCTGTATGCTTCCGGAGACTCGGGTTCGCGGGAGATGGCCGTGCGTAGCAAGCCAACCGATTCCTCAGCGAACTTCGGATTGCTGGTGGCGTTGAGTGCTTGTGCGAGCATAATTTCAATCAACGGTGTGTTGTGTGAAAGCTGCACGGCCTGACGCAACGGAGCGACGGCTTCCGCCGGGCGCCCACCTTCCAACAGCGCCTGACCTTTGAGCTCATAGAAATACGGATTGTTCGGCTGCGTCTGAATCAGGTCGTCGATTTGAACGAGAGCTTGGCGCAGGTCAGAGTGACGATAGGTCGATATTGCGCGGGCGTAACGGGCCGGCAAGCTGTGGTCGCCGAGCGGATATCGGCGGGCTACGGTGTCCGCACCCTCAAGGAAGCCCGCCAGTTTTGCGCGCATCAGATCGTGGCGAAGTTGCAGCTCAGGCGGATCCTTACGGTCCCAATAGGGACTTGCCCGGGCGATCGTCTCGAGAGCAGCCACACGTTCGGCCGGCATCGGATGGGTTTGCATGTAGGGGTCTATATATCGCGAGTTAAACAAAACTTCGTTGCTTAAGCGCTTGAACAAATCGACCATGCCGCGTGGAGATTGACCGGTGGCATTGAGGAATTTCACGCCGGCGTGGTCGGCCTGGTCTTCCTGAGTGCGGACATAGGCGAGCACCGTGCGCATGATCGCCGCCTGCGGCGCCATAATTGCAGCCGTACCGATATTGCCGCCCGAGCCGCTCTTTGCACCAGCGACTGCCGCGCCGACGCCCGCAAGCAATGCGATGATCGATGCGGTTTGCGCAGTCGCGAGTTGCTCGCGCAAACGCTGGAGATGGCCACCGGCGAGATGCCCGGTTTCGTGCGCGAAGACGCCAATAATTTCATTCGGCGTTTTTGCGTCGAACAGCGCACCGGCATTGACGAAGATGTGGCGCCCATCCATGACGAAGGCATTGAACGAGCGATCGCCCAGCACGACGACCCGTACATTTTGTTTGGCAAGTCCGGCGGCCTGCAAAATCGGCTGCGCGTAGTCGCGCAGAAGCTGTTCGATTTCGGCGTCGCGGACGATCGGCATGCCGCGCAGCGCAGCTTCCTGCGCGCGCGCAGGCGTCGCCGCCGGGCCACCGCCGGCGGCGCAGATCGCGATCGCAGTAAGGACCGCAATCGCCCGGGCTGCTGGCGCCTTGCGCTGCGTCCTGTTAGGTCTGCCGTCCAAGGACATGCGGATTTTGCTACCGAATTTGCGTGAAACTAGTGTCGCGTCTGGTGGTGGTCAACGCGGCTTGAGATCACGACTGGGTCATGAGATCGACGCTGAATACGGCAACAGCGGGGCGGGATATCGAGGCCCCACGGGCCTAAAATGATGCTTGAGGCAGCAAAACAGCTCTTGAAACCATCCAAACGCAGCGATGTGCCGCCGTTTATCGTTATGGACGTGATGGCGGCAGCGGCGCAGCGCGAGGCGCAAGGGGCCAAAATCATCCATATGGAGGTCGGTCAGCCGGCGGCGAGGGCGCCAGCGACTGCGATCAAGGCCGCGCAAGCTGCACTCGCGCATGGGCGTATCGGCTATACCGAGACCCTGGGCATTCCATCGCTGCGTGCACGCATCGCGCGCCACTACGCTGACACTTACGATCTCGCGCTCGATCCAGCACGCATCGTCGTGACAACCGGATCTTCAGGCGGATTTATTCTGGCCTTTCTATCGCTGTTCGAGCCCGGCGACCGGGTGGCTCTGGCAAATCCAGGCTATCCCCCGTATCGACACATCCTCTCGGCACTCGGATGCGAGCCGGTGCTGATCGAGACTTCTGCCGAGACGCGTTGGGTACTATCGGCCAAGGCCCTGATCGCCGCTCATCAACGCGCGCCCCTTAAGGGCGTGGTGATCGCGAGTCCCGCAAATCCAACCGGCACGATGATGGATGCCGATACGCTTTCGCGTTTGATAGCGGTTGCGGAAGCGGAAGGCATCCGCGTGATCTCGGACGAAATCTATCATGGTCTCGACTATGCCTTTGCCGCCGAGACGGCGGCCAACGCGTCGGAGCGCGCCGTCGTCATCAATTCATTCTCGAAATATTTCTGCATGACGGGCTGGCGCATTGGCTGGATGGTGGTGCCGGAAACTTTCGTGCGCCCCATGGAGCGGTTGCAGGGCAATCTCGCGATTTCGGTGCCGACCTTGGCGCAAGTCGCTGCCGAGGCCGCATTCGACGGGCGAGCGGAGATGGACGCGGTCAAACACGGCTACGAGGAAAATCGCCGGATCCTCACCGAGGGATTGCCCAAAGCCGGGCTCGACAAATTTCTGCCGGTGGATGGTGCTTTTTATCTCTATGCCAACATTTCACGCTTTTCCGACGACAGTCTCGATTTTGCGAAACGCATGCTGAACGAAGCCGGCGTGGCGGCAACGCCCGGAATCGATTTTGATCCGATCGATGGCCGACACTTTCTGCGGTTTTGCTATGCGGGGTCCGCCAGCGAGATGCGCGAGGCTGTGACCCGGATCGAGAATTGGTTGAAGAAGTAGCTGTCATTCCGGGCGCGCCGTCTTGGAATGACAGAAATTAAAATTCTACGTCCAGCTCGACGACCTCATCCGGCTCGGCTTTCGCGGCATCCACCCATTCCCGCATGGGCGGCATGGCCATGATCGTCGCGCAATAGGCGGAACAATCACTGTCGAGCTTCACGTCGTAACTCAGGAAGCGGGTGACGACCGGGGCAAACATAGCGTCAGCCATGCAAGGCGCCGCTCCAAAAAGGTAGGGCCCTTTTTCAGCGGCGAGGCATTCGCGCCAGATACTGACGATGCGTTCAATATCGGCGTAAGCACCGGCCCAGACTTTGAAGCCGGGGTGGTGCGCCTTCAGGTTCATCGGCAGCGCGGAACGTAAATTGGAAAAGCCGGAGTGCATTTCACCGGAGATCGACCGACAGCGTGCGCGGGCGGCCAGGCTCTTCGGCAGCAGCCCGGCTTTCGGCAGGATTTCGTTCAGGTACTCGCCGATCGCAAGGGTGTCCCAAACCTTGATTTCATTGTGCGTTAGGCAAGGCACCAAGAACGATGGCGACAGCAACAGCAGCTCGGCGCGAGTCGAAGGATCGTCACTGGCGACGATCTGCTCATCGAATTCGAGGCCGGCCAATTTGCAGAGCAACCAGCCGCGCAGCGACCAGGAGCCGTAATTTTTGCTGGCAATGGTGAGGGTAGCCTTGGCCATGGGGCGCAAACGTCCCTTGTTTCAAACATGACCCGGCATTTGTCAGCTTAGATGAAAGTGTTGTTTTTTCAATACCTTCCCGTGCTGCAAAATTGTCTGGCAGCGGGATTGTCCCCAATTTACAGGGGATTAGTGGCCTACAATAAGTTTTATCTCGCAGTGCAGCATAAAATAGTCTAGCCTTTGCGGGCGATCCGCCGGGGTCGCCAGGGATTGGATGCTGTATCAAGCCTATCAGGCGCATACCGACATCATGGTGCCGGTACGCCAACTTGCCAGCGCGTTCGCCAGATCAGCGACGGAGCGGCTTAACGGCGCCGCACGTCCGACTGTGCTGAGCAACCTCACCGCTGCCTATGAGCTCATGGGACGCGCCGGCCTGACGCATGCTCGCCCGGCCTACGGCATCAACAGCGTGGTTGTTGGCAATCGCGAAGTCGCCGTGACCGAAGAAGTCGCGGACGCAACTCCGTTCGGCACCCTGCTGCATTTCAAGAAGGACACCGTATCGGCGCAGCCGCGGGTGCTGTTGGTCGCGCCGCTCTCCGGCCATTTCGCAACGCTGTTGCGCGCGACCGTTCGCACCATGCTGCCGGAACACGACGTTTTTATTACCGACTGGCACAATGCACGCGACGTGTCGCTCGAGGACGGCCGCTTTGGCTTTGACGATTATATCGGCCACCTGATCCGCTTTCTCGAAGCAATCGGGCCCGGCGCGCACATCATGGCGGTGTGTCAGCCCTGTGTCGCTGTGCTGGTGGCGGCGAGTGTAATGGCGCAGGCCGACAATCCGGCGCAGCCGCGATCGATGACGTTGATGGCTGGCCCTATCGATACGCGCGTCAATCCAACCAAGGTCAATGAGCTCGCAAAATCGAAACCCATCGATTGGTTTGAGCGCAATTTAATAGCGCGGGTGCCTTACCGCTATGGCGGCGGCGGCCGGCATGTCTATCCCGGTTTCGTGCAGCTTGCCGCCTTCATGAGCATGAACATTGAGCGCCATCTAAAGGCGCACCGCGAGCTTTACCAAAATCTGGCGAACGGAGAGGACATCAAGGCAGCGCAGACAAAGGCCTTTTATGACGAATACTTCGCGGTCCTGGATTTAACGGCGGAATTCTATCTGGAGACGGTGCGACTGGTATTCCAGGACCACGCGCTGCCGCTGGGTGCGCTCACCTATCAAAACCACAAGGTCGAGCCGAGCGCGATCAGACGCACGGCACTCTTCACCGTGGAGGGCGAGAAGGATGATATCTGCGCGGTCGGCCAGACGCTCGCAGCTCACGACCTTTGTTCGTCACTGCGTCCGTACCGCAAGCGCCATCATATGCAGGCTGGCGTCGGCCATTATGGCGTCTTTTCCGGCAAGGCCTGGCAGAACCAGATTTATCCGATGGTGAAGAACGTTATTTTGCAGAGCGATTGAACGGCAAAAAGTCGCCGGTCCGTTATTTCCTGAAGGCGCCGTAAATAGCGCGCATCCGCTCACCCGAGAGGTTTTCCGATGGAGTTGAGTCGCGTTCGGGCGCGAGGCGCGCATCGCAATCGACAGCGTTCGATGACACGATCTTGCCGGTGCGGTTGTCGAACTGGCGCTCCTCGCAGCGCCCCTTGTTGCCCGACTCCATGACGATAGAGGCGCTCCGATGCGCCGCTTCACCTTGCGTTGATGATGCGGTCAATGGCGCGATTTTCGACGGAGGACTTTCTGTGCGGTCGGAAGAAAGATACGAACGCGCCGTTACGAAAAAGCTCGTGAGCATCACGCAAACTAGCGCCGTTGTTACGATGACGGCGCGGGTGCCTTCGCCCGCCGCCAGCTTGCCTTTGACGCGGCGTTGCGTGCGTTTCTGTTTGTCGGCGGGCATGGGTCTCGCTCGGCACTGGAATTGAGATAACGCTTTCAATTTATTTGAAAATTTACCTCGCCGCCTTTGAGGAAGTCTGAAGAAATCAGTTCAATTTGAGATAAATCCAGCAATGCGACCCGCATCTTCCATTTACGTTAGCCAATCCCTACATCACTGCAGTTTCACGAAACCCCGAAATCGCCATGCTTGATTTTGCATCGTCGCCCGACGTCGAGGACCTCGGCGCGGCGGCAGCGCCATCCGCTGCTGACGCCGAAATTCTTGACGCTTATTCTCACGCGGTGACCTCGGTGGCCGACGCCGTCGGTCCCGCGGTCGTACGCGTTGAGGTCCGCAACAAAAATGGCCGCCCCGGCGGCGTAGGCTCTGGCGTTGTCATCGCGCCGGACGGCCTGGTGCTGACCAATTGCCACGTCGTCGAAGGAGCTAAGGAGGTGCGGCTGCAAGACGCCGAAGGCCGTGTGATGGATGCGCGCCGCCTGGGCGAGGACCCCGATACCGATTTGGCGCTGTTGCGCGCTGGTTCGGCGCGCGATCTGCCAAGCGCAACGCTGGGCGATTCCAAAACGCTCAAGCGCGGCCAGCTCGTCGTTGCGATCGGCAATCCGCTCGGTTTTGAATCGACTGTGACGGCGGGTGTCATCTCGGCACTCGGTCGGTCGTTGCGGTCGCGTAACGGGCGCCTGATCGAAGATGTGATCCAGACCGATGCCGCGCTCAACCCCGGCAATTCCGGTGGCCCGCTCGCGTCATCGCGCGGCGAGGTGATCGGCATCAATACCGCTGTCATCATGGGTGCGCAGGGAATCTGCTTCGCGGTCGCCAGCAACACCGCGCAATTCGTGTTGAGCGAATTGATTCAGCACGGCCGCGTGCGACGGGCCTACATTGGCGTCTCAGGGCAGACGACCGCTGTGCCGCGCCGTCACGCGCGCGCAGCAGAGATCGAAAACAGCTCGGGTGCGATGGTCACTGCCCTGGAGCCTCAGGGCCCGGCGTCGACGGCCGGCCTGATGACTCTCGATACCATCGTGCGCGCCGACGGAGTTGCCGTCACAGGCGTCGACGATCTGATCCGGTTGCTCAATGGAGAGCGTATCGGCAAACGAATTGCGATCGATGTTCTGCGGCGTGGTGCGCTGCGAACGTTCGAAGTGATTCCGCTCGAGCGGCCGGTAGCGCGGGCTGCGTAAGCGCCCCGCTACTGTGGCTTCGGCGCAGTTTTGGCGTTCTTTCGCGCAGGCGGCTCGTAATTGCCCTTTGCCATGCACTTCTTGATGAAGGCCGAGCGCTTGGCGGCATCAAGTTGCTGGCTTTCGGCGCCGACTTTGCAGGTCTCCATTTTTTCCTGGGACGTGATGGCCGAGGCGGGCGCCGCAACCAGCAGGATAGGAAGGATAGCTATGGCCATGGATCGCAGCATCGGGTCGGCTCCTTTTTCTGTGTCGATGCGAGGGCGGGTATAGCACGCTTCTGGGCAATTTCAGGGATCAGCGCAATGCGGCGGCGATATTCCCGCCGTCGACGGTCGTGATATTGGCGGTGGTCTTGAGTTCGAGCGCCTGATGCAGGAAGGCCTGTGCCACATCCTCCGCCGTCACCTCGCGCTGGAGCAAATTCCCGCTCATATACTCTTTTTCGCTCAGCCCGCGCGCCTTGGCGCGCTCCTTGATGAAGTCCTGGGTGAGCAACCCCGACCGGATGCGGTCGGCATTGACCGCATTGGCGCGGATCCCCGCCGCGCCATAGTCGAGTGCGTATTGACGCACCAGCAGCAAGGTTGCCGCTTTCGGGAGACCATAAGGGCCAAAATCCGGTCCCGGATTTACCGCCTGCTTGGAGACGTTGAAGAGGAGGCAGCCGCCCATGCTTTGCTTGAGCATGATTTTGACCGCCGCTTGCGCGACTTTCTGATGCGCGAAAAAATTGAGCTCGAAGCTCTCGCGTAACAACGCTTCATCGACGTCGCCGATCTTGCCTTGCCATGCTGCGCCGGCGTTCGATACCGCGATATCGACACCACCAAATGCAGCCACCACCTGATCGAAAGCTGCGTCGACCGATGCTGCGTTGGTAACGTCACAAGCGACAGCAAGCGCTGCGCCCCCGATCGCCTTGGCACTTTTCGCCGCAGCATCGGCATCGATATCAAGCAACGCAACTTCTGCGCCCGCTGCCGCAAAGGCCTTGGCAGTGGCTGCGCCGATAGCGCCACCGGCACCAGTGATCACCGCGACCTGGCCGGCGAGCGGCAATGGTTTGCGTTGCCCGAGCTTGGCGAGTTCCAGCGGCCAGTACTCGACATCAAATATGTCGCTTTCGGAAATTGATTTGAACGCGCCAATCGCTTCTGCGCCGGTGATACCTTCGACTGCAGCTTCAGCGACATCGGCTGCCACGCGCGCGTCTTTGGCGCTTGCGCCAAGGCCGAACAGACCAAGGCCTGGCACCAGCACGACACGGGGCAGGGGATCGTGCGTCGCCGCGCCGTTGGCGCGCGCCGTATGACGTGCAAAATATGCGGCATAATCTTGCATGAAGTTGCGCGTCGCCTGTCCGACCGCGTCTTTGAACGCATCGAGCTTGCCAGCCTCTGGGGCTGGCACGATCAGCGGCCACGGTTTGGTGCGAATGACGTGATCCGGCGTGATCAGACCGGCGCGGGCATAGCGCGTGATGTCCTTGCCGGATACATAGTCGACAATCGTATCGCTACTGCGGAAGTGCATTATGAGCCGCTTGTGCGCACCCTCGCCATAGGCGTCACGCAGGGCGCATGCGCCGCGAATAATGGGCGCAACCTCGGCCGTCGACGCGAGTTGCTCGGGGTCTTCGCGCGCGCAAATTTCGCATTACCCTTTTTACGCAGACGTTCTTCAGCGAGCGTCACGAATTCGATCATGCGCTCGTAAGCTTCGCGCGCGTCATTGCCGAAAGTGAAAATGCCGTGCTTGTCGAGGATCAGGCCCTCGACGCCGGGATTTTTTTCGAACACCTCGGCGGCTTTTTTTGCAAGTGCAAAGCCCGGCATGATGTAGGGCACAAAGCCCAGGCGATGCCCGTAGGTTTCTGCGCATAGCGCTTCGCTATCTGCCTGGTCGATCAAACTCAACACCGCGGTAGCGTGTGTATGGTCGACAAATTGGTGGGGGATAAATGCGTGCAGAAGCGTCTCAACCGATGGATTGGGCGATTGCGGATCGATCAGGCTCGCGCGTTGGATGCGGACCATCTCTTCGTCGGGCATGGCCGAGCGCCCGCGCAGTTTGCGTAATGCTGCGAGCCGCACAGCCGGCATGCCGGTGGGCTCGATGCTGCCCATATCCCAGCCGGAGCCTTTGACACAAAGAACCTCAGCGTCCTCGCCGAGCAAATCCTTGACGTGCGTTTTGACCGAAGTATTGCCGCCGCCGTGCAGGACAAGCCGCGGGTCGCCTCCGAGCAGGCGTGTCGTATAAACACGCAACGCCAGATCGGTGGCGACGCCAGTCTTGGCCCAATGGTCGATCGCCGCCTTGGCGTCGCGCTCGACCCAGGCCGATTTCATGGTTCGCTTAGTCCTTGTCGCCTAACAAGCGTTTGCCCCACCAACCGCGCTTGGGCGCTGCCGGCGCTTCAGCCGCTGTGCTGGAAACGACCGGTGCGGACGGCAACGTGGCGGATGTCGGGGCCTGCACATTTTCACCGCCGAAAGGAGCCGGTTCGCGGATGGTTGAGCGGCGCCGTGGCGACTCCTGTACGCTCGGTGTCGTCGCGGAATATTCCACGGGCGAGGGCGCAGCGCGTTCCTCGACCGGCGGTGAATATGCCGGTGCGGGCTCATAACGTGGTGCCCGGTCCATGTCATCGACCGCGTGCTGCAGCTCCGGCTCGCGGCCATTTTCGCCATTCGAACGGAGGGGTGCCTCGCCGTTGCGCTGCCGGTTTCTGCGGCCACCGCGGCGGCCGCGGCGTCGACGGCGTCGCGCGCCATCACGCTCGCTTTCGCTAACCGGAACGCCTTCCTGGCGCGGTGGAAGTTGACCCGAACCTTCGTCTTCGGGCGAACTCGCGACATGCTCGCCGTTTTCTACCGAGTGTTCGGCAATAGTATTGTTTGCGAAAGCTGGCGCGCCGTCACGCGGTGCGTCGCCACGGCCACGGCCGCCGCGTCCTCGGCGCCGGCGCCGCCTTGGTCCGCCTTCGCGATCAGCATCACGGTGTGGCCGTTCTTCAGTCACTTCCACGGGCGCAGCTTCGGCCTCGACAACCACTTCTTCGGCGTCGATCACTTCAGCTTCGTCCTCGATGATATCGTCGTCCTCCACGGTCGCGAGCGGTACCGGCTGTGAAGCTGCGAGGCTCTTTGCCGCCTCCACCGTGTGCACCTGCTCGCCGCGGTCGACGACATAGGATTGCTGGCCCGTCACGGTCGGATCGGCCGATACCGTCAGTGTGACTCGGAAGCGCTCCTCCAGCATCCGCAAGTGCGCGCGCTTGTGATTGAGCACATAGAGAGCGACTTCCGCACGCGTGCGTACGATCAGATTGTGGGTGGCGCCCTTGTTGAGCATTTCTTCGATGGCGCGCAACAACTGTAGCGCCACCGATGAGACCGATCGCACATGGCCGGAGCCGCCGCAGATAGGGCACTTCTCGGTTGAACTTTCCAGGACCGACGTGCGGATGCGCTGGCGCGACATTTCCAACAGGCCGAAATGAGAGATGCGGCCGACTTGAATTCTGGCGCGGTCGTGCTTGAGCGCTTCCTTTAGGCGCCGTTCAACCGTGCGGTTATTGCGGCCTTCGTCCATGTCGATGAAGTCGATGACGATAAGGCCGGCAAGATCGCGCAACCGCAGTTGCCTGGCGATTTCCTCAGCCGCCTCGCAATTGGTTTTCAGCGCCGTGTCCTCGATGTGGTGCTCACGTGTAGCGCGTCCGGAGTTGACGTCGATCGCTACCAGCGCTTCTGCCTGATTGATGACGATATAACCGCCGGAACGCAGCTGAACGACCGGCGAGAACATAGCGTCCAGCTGGCTTTCGATGCCGTAGCGGGTGAACAGCGGCTGCGTGTCTTTGTACTGCTTCACATACTTGGCGTGGCTCGGCATCAGCATGCGCATGAAGTCGCGCGCTTCCTGATATCCTTGATCACCCGAGACGACGATCTCTTCGATGTCTTTGCTATAGAGGTCCCGGATTGAGCGTTTGGTGAGCGAGCCTTCTTCATAGACCAGCTTGGGCGCAGTCGACTTCAACGTGAGATCGCGCACGGTCTCCCAAAGGCGAAGCAAATATTCGAAATCCCGCTTAACTTCGATCTTTGTTCGGCTCGCGCCAGCGGTACGCAAAATCACGCCCATGCCTTCCGGCACTTCAAGTTCTTGCGCAATTTCCTTCAGCCGCGAACGGTCTTCGGATGATGTGATCTTGCGTGAAATCCCGCCACCGCGCGCGGTGTTCGGCATCAGCACGGAATAGCGGCCGGCGAGTGAAAGATATGTCGTGAGTGCCGCACCCTTGGTGCCGCGCTCTTCCTTCACGACCTGCACCAGCATCACTTGCCGGCGCTTGATCACTTCTTAAATCTTGTACTGGCGGCGGAAGCGGGGCACCCGCTCTTGCACCTCTTCGAGTGCGTCCGCGCCACCGACGGATTCGACGCCTTCTTCCTCGTGGTGTTCCTCGTGATGGCCATTCTCGCCTGGCTCAACCGGTTCCGTCGGGGAAGCGGCATCGCCGGCATACATAGGTTGTTCGCCGTGCGCGGCTTCGGACGGCAGCGCGGCCTCAGCGGCAGCGGATGGCTGTTCGCCTTCGGCGGTCGCTTCGAATGTGGTGTCTGGCGACGCAGTCTCTTCGCTTGTCGGAAATTCAACGGTCTCGTGCGCATGGTCTTCGCCGGCGAACGCCGACGAATCATGTTCGTGCGTGTGAATATCGTCATGGGTTTGAAAATCGCCCGTGACCTCGGCGGCATCTGACGACGGATGATCCATGCCGGCTACGACCCCGGACATCTCGGAGCCGTTATTCGTGAGCTGCTCAGGGGGAAGCGTTTCGCTCTGCACGACGTCGCGATCACGATTTCGCCCGGCATGGCGATGACGATGGCGCCCGCCGCGCCGGCCGGCGCGATTGTCGGCTTCCGCGTCTGCGGCGCGCTGGTCATGCTCCTCCTGCGCGATCAGGGCCTGCCGATCAGCGACCGGGATTTGATAATAGTCGGGATGAATTTCCGAGAATGCGAGAAAGCCGTGGCGATTGCCGCCGTAGTCCACGAACGCCGCCTGCAAGGACGGCTCAACACGTGTGACTTTGGCGAGGTAGATATTACCGCGAAGCTGTTTGCGGTTGGCGCTTTCGAAGTCGAATTCCTCGACCCGGTTGCCGCGTAGCACGACGACCCGGGTCTCCTCCGGGTGGGTCGCGTCGATCAGCATTTTGTCGGCCATTTGAAAATCTCACTGGGCCAAACGTCGCCACGTGCTCGCGCGATGAAGTCAGCGCAAGACGATAGGGCGATAAGTCGGCCTGATTGGTGTGGAAGGGGAGGGCCGCGTGGCCGAGGTCAACGCCTGCGCGCACCGCCATGGTGGCGGCGCGTGGGCGGTGGACCTCAAAATACCTTTGCTGCGTCAGTGGCAGCATGAAACTTGCGACCCGTAGCGCTGCGGTCGCGCCACTGAGGCGCGAACCGAGGTTTATCATCGCTCACGGCTAGGTCGCGAACGGCCCTCGTGGCCGCGCGCTGATCCGGATGTCCTTCACAAGGGTTTCGGCTCGTTTCGCTTGGCCGTCCGCCGACCTCCTCGAGGGGGGCGGTACAGGACCGAAGCAGCAGCCGGGGCCCGAACGCGGCACAACCGGAACTCTAACCATCAGCACACCTTACATACGGCCCCGGATCAGGGCTGGCAAGGGAAGCTTTGCAGTTCGGCCACACTGGCGGACGGAAATAGCCTCCTTGCTCAAGTTCCGTTAACCGAAGCGGCTCTTAATGGGTTAAAAAGCGGCTCCGAAAGGGTCCGGATTCGTGACAACCCGTGCGATAGCCATAGTCGGCGCACTAGCCTGCGCGATGCTATGCGACTCAGTCGCCATCGCCGCCGATGGCGGCGTGGCCGTACATGTCTCGCCAGCGCCGGCGGATACGGCCGCGATTGCTAGCGATATGCGCGTCGGTGGCGATGACAAGCAGACCCGCGTCGTCGTTGACTTGAACCGGAAAATTGATCTTGCCGCCTTCACGCTCGCCGATCCGTATCGCGTGGTCGTTGACCTGCCGCAGGTCACCTTCAAGGTGGCGGCCAAAGCCGGCGAGCAATCGCGCGGCCTCGTCAAAGCATTCCGTTATGGCGTCATCATGCAGGGTGGTTCGCGCATCGTGCTCGACACCAAGGGGCCTGTGCGCATCGAAAAGGCTTTCGTGCTCGAAGCAGCCGAAGGCCAGCCCGCGCGGCTGGTGCTCGATCTTGTTGCCACCGATCGCGCCAGTTTCCTGCGCAACGTCGCGCTTGAAAATCATCCGGCGCGTGTCGCGGCTATCAAGCCGAACGACATTCCCATCAAAGCGGATGGGGATTCGCGTCCGTTGATTGTGATCGATCCAGGCCATGGCGGCATCGACAACGGGACCAAAGGATCAGGCGGAGAACTGGAAAAGGACGTCGTCCTCGCATTCGCGCAAACGCTGCGCGAGAAGCTCGAGAGCGGTGGAAAGTACCGCGTCGCGATGACACGTTCCGATGACACGTTCATTCCACTCGCGGAGCGAGTCCGTTTTGCACGTTCGCGCAGCGCCGCGCTGTTCATTTCGGTTCACGCCGACGCCCTGCCACGCAGCGAGGGCCAGGCCGAAGGGGCCACCGTCTATACGTTGTCGGAGAATGCCTCCGATGCGGAAGCGGCGCGGTTGGCCGAAGCCGAAAACAAAGCTGATGTGATTGCCGGCGTCGACCTGACCGCCGAGCCCAACGATGTCGCCAACATTCTCGTCGACCTGGCCCAGCGCGAGACAAAATCCTTTTCTGTGCAATTCGCGCATACGGTCGTTGGCGAGCTCAAGAATGCGGCGCGAATGCACAAGCAGCCGATCAAATCGGCGGGCTTCAAGGTCTTGTTAGCGCCCGACGTTCCGTCAGTTCTGGTGGAGCTTGGGTATATGTCGACGAAGGACGACCTCAAGCAGCTCACGTCGACAGCGTGGCGCGCCCGCACCGCCCAGGCGCTGGTCCAGGCGGTCGACACGTTCTTTACGCCCCGGGTGGCCGGGGCCGGCGGGGGGCGCAACTGAGATGGGTTACTGGCCTCAGTTTCAACATAAAACCCGGCAAACAAAGGATTACGCTGCGTTCTTTGGCAATGGCGGAGGTTGCCTGGCGGTAGTAAAATGGCCGTCAGATTTGCGGCTTTCGACCGCGGTCAGGGGAGCCTATAGCCGGGCGCAGGGCAGGACCATTCAACCATGAAATTCATATTGCGGTTCTTGGGCTTCCTGTTCGCGGCCGGCACCATCCTGTTTGTTGTGGGGGTTGCCGCCGCTGCCGGCATGCTGTGGCACTTCTCGAAGGATCTGCCGGACTATTCACAGCTGCAGGATTACGAGCCTCCGGTGATGACGCGGGTGCACGCGGCCGATGGGTCGCTGGTCGCCGAGTATGCGCGCGAGCGCCGGCTGTACATTCCGATCCAGGCAGTGCCGAAACTCATCATCAACGCCTTCCTCGCGGCCGAGGATAAGAACTTCTATGAGCATGGCGGGCTTGATTTCGGCGGCATCGCCCGCGCCGGCGTTATCTATCTCCAGAACTACGGTTCAAGCCGCCGCCCTCAAGGCGCTTCAACAATTACGCAACAAGTCGCCAAGAACTTCTTGCTGACAAACGAACTTTCCATGTCACGCAAGGTCAAGGAAGCGCTACTGGCGCTGAAGATCGAGCGCACCTACAGCAAGGATAAGATCCTCGAGCTTTACTTGAACGAAATTTATCTAGGCCTTGGTGCGTATGGCATCGCCGCGGCCTCGCTCGTCTATTTCGACAAAGCGGTCAACGAACTCACCATTCCTGAAGCCGCTTATCTCGCATCATTGCCAAAGGCGCCGAACAACTACCATCCGTTCCGCCAACGCGAGCGCGCGATCGAGCGACGAAATTGGGTCATCGACCGCATGGCGGAGGCGGGCTTCGTCAAGACTGCCGACGCGGAGAAGGCCAAGCGTTCCCCGCTCGCTGTGACGACGAAAGCTAACGGGGCGCGCATTTTCTCCGCCGAATATTTTACCGAGGAAGTTCGGCGGGAACTCTATGAGCGGTACGGCGAAAAGAAACTTTACGAAGGTGGCCTCTCGGTCCGCACATCTCTCGACACGAAATATCAAGTGCTTGCGCGCAAAGTCTTCACTGACGGCCTAGTGCGTTTCGACGAGGCGCAAGGCTGGCGCGGGCCGGTGACCAAAATCGACATCGCCGGTGATTGGGGAGTGAAACTAGCCGACGTGAAAGCTCTGGCCGACGTATCGCCATGGCGTTTGGCGGTCGTGTTGGACGTCAACGACCAATCAGCCCGCATTGGCCTGCAGCCGGGACGTGAGCCGGGCGGCTATGTCAGCAAAGAACGCACGGTCGGGATTCTTCCGCTCGAAGGGATGAAGTGGGCCAAAAGCGGCGGCAAAGCTGTCGCCAAAGTCGCCCAGGTGGTAAATCCGGGCGACGTCGTCTACGTGGAGCCGGCCAAAACCGACGGGCAGTTCACCCTGCACCAGATCCCGGAAGTCTCCGGAGCCATGGTCGTAGAAGACCCATGGACAGGCCGCGTCCTCGCCATGGTCGGTGGGTTTTCATACGACCAAAGCCAGTTCAATCGCGCCACTCAGGCGCTGCGCCAACCCGGTTCGTCTTTCAAACCGTTCGTTTACGCGGCCGCGCTCGACAACGGGTATACGCCGTCGACCATCGTTCTCGATGCCCCGGTTGAGATCGACCAGGGACCTGGCGTGGGTGTGTGGCGGCCTGAAAATTACGAAGGCGGCTTTAACGGTCCTTCCACGCTGCGTTACGGGATCGAGCACTCGCGCAACGTGATGACGGTTCGTTTGGCGCAGGACATCGGCATGCCGCTGATCGCCGAATACGCCAAACGTTTCGGTGTCTATGACGACCTGCCGCCTTATCTTTCTTTTGCGCTCGGCGCGGGCGAAACCACGCTGCTGCGGATGACCACCGCATACGCAATGTTCGACAATGGCGGCCGCAGGGTGAAGCCGACGCTTATTGACCGCATCCAAGATCGATATGGCCATACCGTCTACAAGCATGACGAACGGGAATGCGTCGGTTGCGATGGCAAGAAATGGGAAAATCAGGCTGAGCCCTCGCTGATCGATCGTCGCCAGCAGGTGCTCGATCCGATGACCGCCTATCAGATCACTTCAATGATGGAAGGCGTCGTCCTGCGCGGCACTGCGGCGGGAGCTGGCTTCCAAAAAGAAGTCGGCAAACCCGTGGCCGGCAAGACCGGCACGACGAATGATGAAAAGGACGCGTGGTTCATCGGCTTTACGCCCGATCTCGTTATTGGTGTCTATATGGGTTACGACAAGCCACGCCATCTCGGACGCGGAGCAACCGGCGGGCATTTGTCCGCGCCGATCGTAAAAGACTTCATGAAAGTTGCGCTCGCAGACAAACCGTCTGTGCCATTCCGGGTGCCGCCGGGCATCAAGCTTATCCGCGTGGACCTGAAGACGGGGACGCGCGCTGGGCCTGGCACCGATCGGGCAATTCTTGAAGCGTTCAAGCCCGGTACCGCGCCGCCTGATGGCTACTCGGTTGTCGGTGATGGAACCAACGAAGGTGGACGATCTTGGGGCGTTGGCGTAACTCCTGATGCTGATCGTGCCGTTCGCTCCGGGACGGGCGGATTGTACTAAGGCTCGGAGTCAGAAACTTAAAAAGCCCCACCATATGGCGGGGCTTTTTGTTTTCAGCGAGGTGCTACGCAGCTTTTACGTTGACGCTGCGTTCGGCGAGCGAGGTCAATTTGGAGTCGGCGGCTTTTTCCTCTTCGAGATTCTGTTGCAGCAAACTGGCGCAATCCGGGCGGCCAAGTTGCTTCGCCCAAGCGATCAAGGTGCCATAGCGAGTCATCTCGTAGTGTTCCACGGCCTGCGCCGCTGCGATCAACGCAGCGTCAAGGACCTCTTTGTCTTCTACATCGCCGATGACTTCGTCGGCTTCTTCGATAATGCCGTCAATCGCCGGACAGTCGACACCCTTTGCTTCGATGCCGAGCATTTTGAAAACCTGTTCCAGACGTTTGACGTGGTTCTTGGTCTCGCCAAGGTGCGTTTCGAAGCCCTGTTGGAGGCCGGCATCGGTGGCTTTCTCGATCATATCTGGCAACGTCTGTACGATTTGCTTTTCAGCGTAGTAGATGTCGCGCAGCTGGTGCACGAAGAGATCATTGAGTGTTTTGATGTCTTTACTAAAGAGACCCATGGGTTTCCTCATTGTGTCTGATGGTTAGGGAGTGATGTGCTCCTGCACCGTCAATGCATGCGCACCAGCATGGTTCCGGAATGCGGGCGGTTTGCCTGCTGCTCTTAAATGAGGGTTGCAGCACGAGTTCAGGAACGCTACATGCGGAACAATTCCGGTGAGGTACGAGACGATGCGCGCGGAAACACAGAATTTGGTCGAGGAAATCAAGCAGTCGGTGCGATTGCTGAGGAGGCATCTTTGACGTCGATGCCGCGACCCAACGCCTCGCCGAATTAAATAAAGAATCCGAAGACCCCAACCTTTGGAGCGACCAAACTCGTGCGCAGCGTGTCATGCGCGAGCGGGATGCACTGGACGATCAGCTCAAAGCCATTGGCCGCATCGAGCAAGAGCTTGAAGACCAGCTCACCCTGATCGAGTTAGGTGAGGGCGAGAAGGACGACAAAACCGTCTCCGATGCCGAAGCCGCACTGAAAAGGCTGAAGGCGGAGGTAGCGAGGCGAGAGCTCGAGGCGCTCCTATCTGGCGAGGCCGACGCGAACGATTGCTACCTCGAAGTTCACGCCGGTGCCGGCGGTACTGAAAGTCAGGATTGGGCCAGCATGCTCATGCGCATGTACGTGCGTTGGGCTGAAGCGCACGGCTACAAAGTCGACTGGATTGAAGAGAGTGAAGGCGAAGGTGCCGGGATCAAGTCGGCGACCGTCATGATCAAGGGCCATAACGCATATGGTTGGCTCAAGAGCGAAAATGGCGTGCATCGGTTGGTGCGCATTTCACCGTTCGATTCCAACGCGCGACGGCATACTTCTTTTGCAAGTGTCGTCGTATTTCCGGTGGTCGACGACCGCATCAAGATCGATATCAATGAAAATGACGTACGCACCGACGTCATGCGATCGGGCGGCGCCGGCGGCCAGCACGTGAACAAAACAGAGTCGGCCGTTCGCCTTACGCACATTCCAACCAACATCGTTGTGAAGTGCCAGCAGGATCGCTCTCAGCACCGCAATCGCGCGATGGCATGGGACATGCTGCGTGCCAAACTTTTTGAAATGGAGATGAAAAAGCGCGAAGATAAGGCAGCCGCCGAGCAGGCCGCCAAAACCGATATTGGTTGGGGCCACCAGATCCGTTCTTACGTTCTGCAGCCGTATCAAATGGTGAAGGACCTGCGCACCGGTGTTTCAACGTCGAACACCACGGGTGTGCTCGACGGCGATTTGGACGAATTCATGCAGGCTGCGCTTGCGCAGAAAGCTTTCGGAGGCGGTCCCGAGCAAGTTGAGGACGTGGAGTAGCGAGGGCGCCGGTCGTGCGCGCGCCTTTTAGACGTCGCCCAGCCTTAATCCCGCGCGCAAAAACTTTTGCGGATCGACCGCTTCGCCATTAATACGCGTTTCATAGTGAAGGTGCGGGCCGGTGGAACGGCCGGTCGAGCCAATTCTGCCGATGACTTCACCGATACGCACCATCTGCCCAATCTTCACGTCGATTTGGGACAAATGGCCATAACGGGTTGCAAGGCCATTGCCGTGGCTGATCTCGACCATATTACCGTAGCCACCCTCTCGACCGGCAATGGAGACACGGCCGGTAGCGGTTGCACGCACAGGCTCGCCGAATTCGCCGCGCAGATCGATGCCGGTATGGATCGCTGGACGGCCCAAAAACGGATCCATGCGCATGCCGAAAGGTGAGCTCATATCCACTTCGCCGATGACAGGCTTGCGAACGGGGACTGCGACAAGCGTGGTGCTGTATCGATTGATTTGCGCGCGGGCGACATTGATACGGTAAAGTTGACGATCGAACGCGCTGGCACCTGATTGCGGTGCCCTGAGAGGAATAAACGGACCGCCGACGGCTGTGTCGTTGGGCGCGCGCACGGCATCGACGCCAAGGTCGGCGAGGACGCTCTGCATCCGGCGTGCTCGGGTGTCGATGCGTTCTTCTAAATCGGTAAGCGTTGCCGCCTGTTTTTGCTCAATCTTGTCGAGCGACAGCGCGACCCGCGAGAGCATGCCGTTAAGGCCGCCGGCCTTGACGCCCTCGGCCGTGCGTGTGGCCGCTATCGCTATTTCGCGCGATTGTAACCGCGCCTCTCGATCGGGCGGCGCGACAAAGATCACCGTGTCATTGATCGGTGAAGGCCGCAGCAGCTTTTCAGGGGATGTCGCAGCGGGCGGTGCGATACGCGCCGGCTTAACGGCGCCGGTTGTCGATAAATCGCCGGTGAGCGCGGACGTGCGCTGCTCGAGCGTTGCTTGTCGTTGCAACAACGCATTGAGCTTTTGCTCGAACTGCTCCTGATCGAGCAACTGGCGGCTCATGATGCGATCGACCTGGGCGCGCAGTTCGGCGATCCGGTCTTCGTAAGCAAATTGCATCTCGGCCTGTCGGCCAATGAGGCGCGTGAGGACGTTGTCGCGAAATGTAAAATAGCTGCCGGTCGCAATCGACCATACCGCCATGACAACCAGCGTCCCGACGACGATCCAGAACGCGACCGGTCCGATGCGGATCTGATGTCCGGCATGCGTCAGCGTGTAGCCGTCCTGGATTCGATTCAGATGACGGGATATTGCGCCGGCCGATTGGGCGCGCGGGTGCGCATGACGGCCCGCGTGCGCGGGAGTCGAATGATACGAAGGAGACGGTTGCGACATCGGCACTCCGTGCCTGTCGGCCGGGTGGGGGCCGCTGGCCAGCAGCGCCGATATCAATCCCATATGGTTAAAAAACCGGTAATCCGCTTCCGCGGTCGCCAAGATTCCTTAGCAATTGCCGGGCATTACAAGCTGCGGATGGCGAAAAGGACTTCTTCGGCGTGTCCCGGCACGCGGACCCTCGGCCAGATCCGGATAATGACGCCCCGCGCGTCAATCAGAAACGTTCGGCGTATGACACCCATGTAAGTGCGGCCGTACATCGATTTCTCCCCCCATGCCCCATAAGCTGCGAGCATGCTTTTGGCCTGGTCCGACCCGAGCGCGATAGCGAGCTTATGCTTGGATTTAAACTTGTCCTGGGCTTCCACCGGATCGGCCGAAACCCCGAGAATCGCGGTATCTGATTTAGCGAAATCGGCGCGCAGCCGCGAAAATGCGATCGCCTCCTTGGTGCACCCGGGTGTATCGGCCTTCGGATAGAAATAGAGGACGAGATTGCGGCCTTTAAAGTCCTTCAGCGAGACCTTGCCACCGCCATCCCGAGGAATGGTGAAGGCCGGGGCTTTCACGCCCTCAACGAGCTCCCGCATGTGCCTTCCTTTCGTCGTTTTCGAGCGGTCATGTCGCACATGCCATTTGCGTCGGAGGGGCGCAACGGGTTCCACAGATATGTGCTGCGGGCCGCGCCGGGTGTTAATCAGGCTGCCGGCTCGGGCCGTATACGTACGTTGCGTCAAACGAGGGGCGCGACCTAGCGCATGACCAGTACGGAACACGAGCACGGACAAGGGCACCGAGCCCACGCTGTAGCGGTCGGTCATGCGACGAATCAAAAGCGCATGGCGCGTAGTCTGCGTCGCCGACCATGGGACGGCCTTGAACATCGCGCGGTCAAACTGCTGCGGTCCCGCTTCCTGAGACGTTTGGGTTGGGGCGTTGCGATTTGTATCGTGTTGGCGACCGTCGCGGTCCTGGGCCTCTGGTGGCGATTGTCGAGCGGTCCGATCGAACTGAATGTCGCCACGCCGTGGCTAAAGGCAGCGATCGAGGAAAACTTCGGCGGCAATCACAGCGTGACCGTCGGCGGTACTCAGCTCGAGCGCGATGAAAGGGGACGTACTTCGCTCCGGTTGCGCGACATCGTCGTGCGCGATGGCGACGGCACGATAGTGGCGAGTGCGCCGAAAGCCGAGGTGGGGCTGTCAGGTCGGAGTTTGCTTATGGGGCAATTGCGGGCCCAGAGTCTCAATCTCGTTGGGGCCGAAATGTCCGTGCGAATAGAGACGGACGGCCGCCTCACCGTTTTCGCTGGCGCCGACACGCGACCAATCGCGACAGCTGCGCCGACAGTCAGATCTCCAGCCGCCGGCGAACCGACTCCTGCCGTCACGCCGCTGCGTGCCGAATTTGAAAGTCTGGCGGGTGTTATGTCCCGGCTTGATGCGGTCGGTGAGAGCGGTCTCGACGGCCACGACTTGCGCGAACTCGGCTTAAAAAATGGAAATCTGGTTGTTGACGACCGGCGCAATGGAAAGCGTTGGACATTTGATGGGATCAACGCCAGCCTGACCAGGCCGCGCCAGGGCGGCGTCGTCTTTCGGCTCGAGTCCGACAACCCCGATCGTCCATGGGTGCTGAGCGCCGCGATGCGCCCGCTTGCGGACGGCGTTCGTGCGGTGGGCATTGAAGCGCGTAAGGTCTCCACGCGCGATATCATGCTGGCCATGCGACTCAACGCGGGTGCGTTTGATGTCGATTTGCCTTTGTCAGCAAGTGTACGTGCCGATGTTTCGGCAGATGGTACGCCCCAAGTTGTGCAGGGCCAGCTCGTCGCCGATGCGGGGACGATTACCGACCGCGGAAATGAAAAACTCCAACTCAAAATTGACCACGCTGATTTCCGGTTCAATTGGGATGCGCGCCGACACAGCTTGATTGTACCATTTCAAGTTAACTCAGGCGGCAATCAATTCACATTGCGCGCAACCCTCGATGCGCCGCCTGAACAGAATGGCACCTGGTTGCTCGCTGTGACGCGCGGCGACAACGTGATCGACCCAGTCATCCTTGCTCCTGGCGCAACAGCTGAAGATGAGGGCATAGCCATCAACCGTTTGGCGGTACGCGCGCGCATCGACCTGACACGCAAGCGCATCGAGGTCGAACAGGGCGATTTCGGCCGTATCGATACGCGGCCATCTCACAATATCGGTATGGCGGTGACTGGCAGCCTTGATTATGGCGGCAGCGAGCCGCGTATCGCCTTCGGCGTCGCCGGTACGCGGATGCCGGTATCGGCATTAAAGCGGCTCTGGCCGATATTCGCCGCCATCGATGTGCGCGACTGGGTACAGGATCATATCTCCGGAGGGATGGTCGAACGCGTTCTGGTCGCCGGCAATGCGCCTTTGGAGGACTTCAAGCACAATGGGCCGCCGATGCCGGAGGACGGGCTGTCGATTGACATTGAGACCAGTGGTACGACTGTGCAGCCGATTGGATATCTGCCGCCCATCCGTGATGCCGATCTCACTGTCCGCATCGTTGGCCGCAATGCCGTTGTCAATCTCGGGCGCGGCACCGTTGAGGCTGCGCCAGGACGCAAACTCAACATAGCTGGCGGGGTGTTTGAGGTTCCTGATACACATCCCAAGCCTGCGTCCGCCCGCGCGAGCTTCCGAATTGACGGTGGGGTTCCGGCGGCCGCCGCACTTCTGTCAAGCGATGGCTTGCGTGACACGGTGGGCATTACGCTCGATCCGGCAACGACGCGCGGCACAGTTGCGGCGCAGGTTGCGGTGAAATTGGCCATCGCTAAGCCGATGCCGGAAGATGCGTCGAGTTATACTATCAGTGCGGATCTTATAAATTTTGCTGCCGATAGAATGTTGCTGGGTCAAAAAGTCGAAGCGCCAATACTCAGGGCCACGGCGACGAGCGATGGCTTTCAGATCAAAGGCGACGTGAAGGTCAACGGCACGCCTGCATCGATCGACGTGCGCAAGCAGAAAGGCGATGCCGACGCCGAATTGCACATGCAGTCGACTATCGACGAAGCGGCGCGCCACCGTCTCGGCATGGACCTCGGTGCAACCGTTATCGGCACGATTCCGATTAAAGTTGTAGGCCGTGTCGGCGATAACGTCACTGACGAAAGCATGAGCGTGGAAGCCGACCTGACGCCCGTCAAGATTGACAACCTTTTGCCCGGCTGGCTCAAGGCGGCTGGCAAACCGGCGCGCGCGACCTACACCATGTTGAAAACCGGAAAATCAGTTCGTATCGACGACTTGAGCATTGACGGGTCGGGCGCGACGGTGCGCGGGTCGCTCGAATTCGACAATGCGAACGAACTTGTATCGGCAAATTTTCCGGTATTTGCCCTGTCCGATGGCGACAAGCTCACTTTGAAAGCAGACCGCGGGACTGACGGTGCACTGCGCGTAGCCATGCGCGGGGATATTTATGACGGCCGAAATTTTGTGAAGTCGACGTTGGCCTCTACCGACAAGGCAAAGCAAAAACAGGAAGACCTCGATCTCGAAATCAAGGTCGGCACGGTAGCAGGTCATAATGGCGAAACCCTACGCGGGCTTGATCTCAAAATGTCGCGACGCAGCGGGCATATCCGCGCCTTCTCAATGACGAGCAAAATTGGCCGCGACACGCCGCTCAATGGCGATTTACGCGTGCGCGCTCGTGACAGCCATCAGGTTATCTATTTTGAGACCGACGATGCGGGGTCGCTGTTCCGGTTCACCGACATGTATCCGCGCATGTTCGGTGGCCAGATGTGGGTCGCAATGGATCCGCCAACTCAGGAGCAATCGCCGCAAATAGGAACACTTTACATTCGAACTTTCGCCGTACGCGGAGAACCCGCGCTCGACAGAGTGGTGTCAGGGGCTCCTGGCGCCGTAGGAACAACGGGCGTTGATTTCAGCGAGATGCGCGCGGATTTTACGCGTTTCCCCGGCAAGATGGCCGTTCGCGACGGTGTCGTGCGCGGGCCCCTGGTGGGTGCAACAGTCGAGGGAAATATCGACTACACGCGCGATGACGTACATTTGCGTGGCACCTTCGTGCCGTTCTACGGTCTCAATAACATGTTCGGGCAAATCCCGATCGTCGGGCTGTTCCTTGGCGGCGGCAACAAAGAGGGATTGCTTGGCATCAACTACGAAGCGGTTGGCCCGCCGGGAGCGCCACGCATTACTGTCAATCCGGTGAGTGCAATCGCGCCCGGCTTGCTGCGCAAATTTATTCCTTCGCCGGGGACATTCGATCCGAGCTTTGCTCCGCCTTCGCGTTAGAGAGCCAACGACGCTCGATCACGGAATACGCGTCAATATTGCACGCTTTTTGGCGCCGACGCGCAGAAGGGCGCGGCCGTCTTTATCGAAATCCTGCTCTCGAAATCTGTAATTTGGGTCGGTTATTTTTTCGTCCCCCAAATAGACCGCACCGTCTTTTACGAACTGGCGGGCTTGACTGTTCGAACTTGTAAAACCCAGTTTTGTGCTTGCAGCAAGAATTCCATCTCCGACCTTGGCCTCCATAGCGGGCAAATTGTCGCCCATCCCGCCTTGCTCGAACGTGGTTTGGGCGGTCTTGGCCGCCTGATCGGCGGCCGCGCGCCCGTGGACGAGTGCGGTGGCCTCAGTTGCGAGCACTTTCTTGGCCTCGTTGATTTCATTGCCCTTGAGGTCGCCCAAGCGCTTGATCTCACCGAGTGACAGCACAGTGAACAACTTCAAGAAACGAGCAACGTCACCATCTTCGGTGTTACGCCAGAATTGCCAGTAGTCATACGGGGTCATCAAATCGGCGTTGAGCCAGACGGCGCCTGCGACCGTCTTGCCCATTTTGGCGCCGGACGAAGTCGTAATCAGCGGTGCAGTCAGCGCAAATAGTTGCGTGTTGAGCATCCGGCGGCCGAGATCGATTCCGTTGACGATATTGCCCCACTGATCGGAGCCGCCCATTTGAAGGATGCAATTGTAGCGTTTGCTCAGCTCCACGAAATCGTAAGCCTGCAACACCATATAGTTGAATTCGAGAAAGGAGAGTTCTTGTTGCCGGTCGAGCCGCAGCTTTACGGAGTCGAAGGAAAGCATGCGGTTAACCGAGAAATGCCGCCCCACATCCCGCAGGAAATCGATATAATTGAGCTTATTAAGCCAGTCGGCATTGTTGCTCATGACGGCATTGCCGCCGGCGCTTTCGAATTTCAGAAATTTCGAAAAAACGGCGCGGATACCTTTGAGGTTTTCTTCGATGGTCTCGTCGGTGAGAACCCGGCGGCTTTCGTCCTTGCCAGATGGGTCCCCGACTCGCGTCGTACCGCCACCCATCAACGCGATCGGCCGGTGTCCAGTCTGCTGGAGCCAGTACAGCATCATGATCGGCAGCAGCGAGCCGATGTGGAGTGAGGCCGCCGTACAATCGAATCCAATATAGGCGGTAATCGCGTCAGCTTTGGCGCGTGCGTCGAGGGTGTCGGGTTCCGATACCTGATGGATAAATCCGCGTTCTGCCAGAACGTTGAGAAAATCCGATTTATAGGCACTCATGACGGGTTCTCGAGTCGCGGCCTTGTCGGTTTTGTCCGCGGGTGGTGTAACAGGTCCGGCGTCGGATTCAACTGAAGGGGCAGATTTTGGGGGTTGTCAGGGCGATTGGGCTGATGAGCGGGACCTCGCTCGACGGCGTTGACGTGGCGCTGATTGATACCGATGGCGAGCGCGTCGCCAGCTTCGGGCCAAGCGGCTACCGGCCTTACTCCGACGCCGAGCGCGACCTGTTGCGACGGGCGCTCGTGGAAGGCGCGACGCTGTCCGACCGGTGGCAACGTCCGGGCGTGCTGGCGGAGGCCGATGAGTTTGTCACCCGTGTCCACGCCGAGGCGGTCGAATCCTTCCTCGAAACCGAGCGGGTTAAAAAGTCGGATGTCGACATTGTTGGATTTCACGGTCAGACGGTTTTGCATCGGCCGGCGGCGCGGCTGACGGTGCAAATTGGAAACGGCGAAAGGCTGGCCACGCGACTTGGGTTGCCAGTGGCACACGACTTTCGCGCCGCGGATATTGCTTGCGGTGGCCAGGGCGCACCGCTCGTACCCGTATTTCATCAGGCGCTGGCACGTGATCTCGATCGTCCGCACCCGATCGCGGTGTTAAATGTCGGTGGGGTCGCAAACGTTACGTTTGTTGACGGCGGCGATCCTATCGCTTGCGACACCGGTCCCGGCAACGCACTGATCGATGATTTCATGCGCGCTCGCACCGGCGCGCCGCTTGACCGAGATGGAGACCAGGCGGCGAAAGGCGAGATTCACGAAGATTTTGTTGCGCAGGTGCTTGCAAATCCGTTCTTCGACCGCCCGTGTCCGAAGTCGCTGGACCGAAATGCATTCGCATTCGCCAATATTGGACTGCCGAACTTCTCAGTCGCCGACGGCGCGGCGACGCTTTCTGCACTGACCGCCGCGAGCGTGGCTCGCATTGTCCAGCAATTGCCAGAGCCGCCGCGAGCATGGATTGTGGCAGGTGGCGGGGCGAGCAATCCGACGCTGATGCGAATGCTAGCCGGCAGGCTAAAGCCCGCGACGGTGGAGACCGCAGATGCTGTCGGCTGGTCCTCACAATCGATCGAGGCACAAGCGTTCGCTTACCTCGCGGTGCGAACGCTCAACGATTTGCCTATTACTTTCCCAAAGACAACCGGAGCCCCGAAGCCGCTGAGCGGTGGGGTAGTGGCGCGGCCTTAGCGCGCGGCATCCGCTTCGATTTTGGCTTTTTTTTCAAGAATGCCGCACAAAATCCGGGCTCAAATTCTCGGTAGTCGTTCGTGAGCTCCTCGCCCTTGCGGATGCTGCGGCGCGCGACGATGTAGCCATTGCGCCAGTGGGTGTTTGCGTCTTCCGAATGGTTCATATGATGATCGTGGTCGATCGTCAGAAGAATTTCACCGTCTACTCGGTACCCATAGTTTTTGATGTAGTCGCGGGCGGGCTTGGGCAGTTTGGCGAATTGGCTGGGCGAATAGACGCGGTCAAATCCTTCGACGAAGCGCCAAACTTTTGTGTCTTTACGTATAGCTTCGCCGGCGAAAACACCAAATCCGTGAATGGCGCTTTTTCCGATATAAGTTTTAACGAGAAGCATGGGTGATTTCGCGGGCAGGCATTCGCGCGTCGTTAGTCGCACGCCGACCCCGCAGCAGGCGCTTCAGACCGAATGCGCCGGCGAGAATTATGCCGCCGGCTTGCGTTCGGTCTTCAGCCGCTTGTCGAGATAAGCGCCAATTGAAGTAAGCAGCGCTTCTACCTTGCCGTCAAAGAAATGGTTGGCGCCTTGCACAACCTTTTGCTCGATCACGATGCCTTTTTGGGTCTTGAGCTTGTCGACGAGGGTTGTGACGTCCTTCTGCGGCACAACTGCATCTTTTTCCCCATGGATGATAAGACCCGAAGACGGGCAGGGTGCCAGGAAGGAGAAGTCATAGAGGTTCGCGGGCGGGCAAATCGAGATAAATCCCTCGATCTCCGGTCGGCGCATCAATAGCTGCATGCCGATCCAGGCGCCGAACGAGAATCCGGCGATCCAGCAGCTCTTGGCTTCCGGATTAATGGTCTGCGCCCAATCGAGAGCAGAAGCTGCATCAGACAGCTCGCCCTGGCCGTGGTCGAACGAGCCCTGGCTACGCCCGACGCCGCGGAAATTAAAACGCAGTGCCGAGAAGCCACGATGAACGAAGGCATAGTAGAGCTGGTAAATGATCGGGTGGTTCATCGTCCCGCCAAACTGCGGGTGGGGGTGGAGGATAATGGCGATCGGCGCGTTCTTTTGCCGCGCGGGATGATATCGCCCCTCGATGCGACCGGCGGGGCCGGTGAAGATAATCTCAGGCATTGCTTTTAACCTCGAACCGGGCTTGCCGCGACGGTGCGCGGCCTCGGGACTTTGTCTTGGCCTGGAGGAACTGACCGAACCGGGCCTTAGATTAGAATTATTCTAATTATATGATTTCCGCTGTTCCCAGCCTCGTCACACGCTATAAGGACCGGGCGAATTCGGGCTTCTACCACGATCCCCAGGGCAAAAAGCAAGCTTTTTGCGGGACCTAGAAGCAAGAACGGTAATTAGGTGCTGGCCAGAACTATGTCTGAACGGGTGTATTTTGATTGGAATGCAACCGCCCCCATGCGGGAGGAGGCGCAGTTTGCCGTGAACGCCGCCCTGGCGCTGACGGGCAATGCCTCGTCCATTCACGCAGAAGGTCGCGCTGCCCGCCGTTTGGTCGAAGAAGCGCGCCAAAGAGTTGCAGATTTGCTCGGCGCCGAAGCGAAGAATGTGACGTTCACCAGCGGTGCCACCGAAGCCAACATGCAAGCTCTCACGCCGGCAATCGAAATTGGCGGGCGCAAAGAGCCGCGCGATCGTCTGTTCGTGTCCGCAATTGAGCATCCCTCTGTACGTGGCGGCGGCCGCTTTGACCTGGCGCAGATAGACGAATTGCCGGTCACTGGCGAAGGTGTTGTCGACGTTGCTGCACTCCCGATTGCCCTTAGGATAGCCGAGCGGCCGTTGGTGTCGGTTATGCTGGCAAATAACGAAACCGGCGTAATCCAACCCATCCCCCGGATCGCAGAGATCGTGCACGCCGCGAACGGAGTCCTGCATGTCGACGCGGTACAAGCTCCAGGCCGCATCGCCTGCGATATCACGGCGCTTGGCGCCGACCTTATGAGCGTATCCTCACACAAGCTTGGCGGTCCTCAGGGCGCCGGTGCACTCATCCGTCGTGGCGACATCCACATCGCCGAGCCACTGATCGCGGGTGGCGGGCAGGAGCGCGGTCAGCGTGCCGGAACCGAGAACGTTGCCGCCATTGCTGGTTTCGGCGCTGCTGCGGCAGCCGCAAAACTGTCGGACGCTGCCCATATGGCGGCACTCCGCGACCAATTCGAAGCAGGCCTAAAATCCAGGACCCCGGAAGCCGTAATCTTCGGCGATGGCGCAGCACGTCTTCCGAACACAAGCCTGTTTACGGTTCCGGGCCTGAAGGCCGAAACGGCGATAATCGCTTTCGATCTCAACGGTGTAGCCGCGTCGTCCGGTTCCGCCTGTTCGTCCGGCAAGGTTCAATCGTCACATGTGCTGGCGGCGATGGGTGTGGAACCCGAGCTCGCGCGCGGTGCGGTCCGCATTAGCCTTGGATCGAGCACCACAGCTGCGGACATTGAAATGCTGCTAACTGCTTGGAATAAGGTGGTTTCGTCATTACTTAACAAGCATGCCAACGCCGCCTGAGGCGGCACCAACCAGGATCGATCGCGACGCACGAAGCGAACCGACCATAACCGACAAATCCAACCCGCGGTCCTTGCAACCGTGAGCGGAGGGAAAAATGCCGGCCGTACTAGAGACCGTCGAACAGGTCCGCCGTATCGACGTTGACCAATATAAATACGGGTTCGTCACCGACATCGAATCCGAGAAGGCTCCCAAGGGCCTGTCTGAAGACACCGTCCGTTTCATCTCGGCTAAGAAAAACGAGCCGGAGTGGATGCTGGCTTGGCGGCTTGAGGCCTACAAGCGTTGGCTGACCATGCGCGAGCCGACCTGGGCGCGCGTCGATTATCCCAAGATCGACTACCAGAACGCCTATTATTATTCGGCGCCGAAGAAGAAGGAGTTGGCTTCGCTCGACGAAGTCGATCCTGAGATTCTCAAGACGTATGAGAAGCTTGGCATCCCGCTGCGAGAGCAGGAAATCCTTGCCGGCGTCGTGCGTCCCGAGGGCGAGCGCCGCGTCGCAGTTGACGCGGTTTTTGATTCCGTCTCGGTTGCGACCACGTTCAAGGACGAGTTGAAGAAGGCCGGCGTCATCTTCATGCCGATGTCGGAGGCGATCCGCGAACACCCCGATTTGGTGAAGAAATATCTCGGCTCTGTGGTGCCGACATCAGACAACTTTTTCGCCACGCTAAATTCCGCCGTGTTTTCCGACGGCTCGTTTGTCTACGTGCCGCCGGGCGTGCGCTGCCCAATGGAATTGTCGACCTATTTCCGCATCAACGAAGCAAACACCGGCCAGTTCGAGCGCACGCTGATCATCGCCGACAAGGGCGCCTACGTCAGCTATCTCGAAGGTTGCACCGCGCCGATGCGCGACGAGAACCAGCTCCATGCCGCCGTGGTCGAGCTGGTCGCCCACGACGACGCGGAGATCAAGTATTCGACGGTACAAAACTGGTACCCGGGCGACGCCGACGGCAAAGGCGGCATCTTCAACTTCGTCACCAAGCGCGGCGACTGTCGCGGGGCGCGCTCGAAAATATCGTGGACACAGGTGGAGACCGGATCCGCGATCACGTGGAAATATCCGAGCTGCATCCTCCGAGGCGATCATTCGCGCGGTGAGTTCTATTCGATTGCGATTTCAAACGGCCGTCAGCAGGTCGACAGCGGAACCAAGATGCTGCACCTCGGCAAGAACACGACGAGCCGCATCATTTCCAAGGGTATTGCAGCCGGCAAATCGAACAACACCTATCGCGGCCTGGTCACCGCGCACCGCAAGGCAACGAACGCGCGCAACTTTACCAATTGCGACTCGTTGCTGATCGGTCACGACTGCGGCGCACATACTGTGCCCTATATCGAGGCGAAGAATTCCTCCGCGGTGTTCGAACACGAGGCCACCACCTCGAAGATCTCCGAGGACATGCTGTTTTATTGCCGTCAGCGCGGCATGACTGCCGAGGAGGCAACAGCTTTGGTGGTCAACGGTTTCGTCAAGGACGTATTGCAGCAGTTACCGATGGAGTTCGCAGTCGAGGCGCAGAAGCTGATTTCGATCTCGCTTGAAGGAAGTGTGGGCTAGGCAAAATGGCATTTCTCGAAGTCAAAAATCTCCATGTCGAGGTCGAGGATAAGAAAATCCTCAATGGCCTTACGTTGTCCGTCGAAAAGGGCCAGGTCGCGGCGATCATGGGTCCGAATGGCTCCGGCAAGTCCACCCTCGCTTATGTGCTGGCTGGGAAGGACAATTACAAAGTTACGGAAGGCGACGTACTGCTCAACGGCGAGAGTATCCTGGAAATGGCTCCAGATGAGCGCGCCGCCAAAGGCGTGTTTCTCGCCTTTCAGTATCCCATCGAGGTGCCGGGCGTCGCCACGATGACGTTCCTGCGCACTGCACTCAATGCCCAGCGCAAGACCCGTGGCGAACCGGAACTTTCGACGCCCGATTTCATGAAGCTGGTGCGCGATACCGCCAGCCATCTTGGCATCAGCCAGGAAATGTTGCGGCGGGCGGTCAATGTCGGGTTTTCCGGTGGCGAGAAGAAGCGAAACGAAATTCTGCAGATGGCGATCCTTCAGCCGCGGCTCGCAGTGCTCGATGAAACCGATTCCGGTCTGGACATCGACGCGCTCAAGATTGTCGCTGAGGGCGTCAACCGGCTGCGATCACCTGAACGGTCGATGATCGTGATCACTCATTATCAGCGGCTGCTCGAGTTCATCGTACCCGACGTGGTTCATGTGCTCGCTAAGGGCAAAGTCGTCAAATCGGGTGGCAAGGAGCTGGCGCTCGAATTGGAAGCGAAAGGCTACGCGCAGTTCCAGGGTGAGGCGGCCTGATGAACGCCGACGTTCGCGCCATGAAAACACCGACAGAGCAGGCACTCAGTGCCACCTTTGCTGATGCGCGTGGCAAGTTGCCGGGCAAAGGCGCGATTTCGGCGCTGCGCGAACAAGCGTTTCGTGAGTTCGACACGCGCGGGCTTCCACACCGGCGCGTCGAGGAATGGAAGTACACTGATCTTCGAGCACTTATGCGCGATCTGTACCCCCTCGCGTCGCCGCCAGATGCGGCTGCGCGCGCGCGGGCGAAGAGTGCTGGTCGGTTAGCAGGCGGTGTCGAGATTCGTCGTATCGTCTTTGTGGATGGCTCTTTCGTGTCCGAACTGTCCGATCTGGCTCCGGAGCCGGGTCTCACCATTGGGACGATGGCCGAGGCACTCCACAAAAGTGACCCGTTGGTGGCAACTCACGTAGGCCGGACGTTCGCAACCGACGACGTGGCAGTGGCGCTGAACACCGCTTTGATGGGCGATGGTGCCGTGATTCAGGTATCCGCCGGCGTCATGTTGAAACGACCGATCAATCTCGTTTTTGTGACCGGTAGCGACAAGCCGAGCTCGGCATTCGTGCGTTCCCTCGTCGTCGTGGAGAAGGGCGCCAAAGCCACCATCATCGAAAGCCATGAGAGCGGCGACGCGCAAGTCAATGCCGCACTCGAATTGGTAGTCGGCGACGAGGCACAGGTCGACTATATCAAGACCACTCGAGCGCGCGCCGTCCATGTCGCGACCTTGCTTGCGACGATCGGCGCACGTGCACGGTTTGACAGTTTCGATTTCACCGCCGATTCCAGTGTCGTTCGCAATCAGAAATTCATCCGCTTCGCCGGTGAAGGCACGAAGGCGGGCATTTGCGGTGTCGCTCTGTTGCGCGGCAAGGACCATGTCGATACCACGCTGCTGATCGAGCACGCCGCTGGTCATTGTGAGAGCCGCGAACAATTCAAGGCGGTGCTCGACGATCAAAGTCATTCGGTGTTCCAGGGCAAGATTGTCGTCAAGCAACACGCCCAAAAGACCGATGCCAAAATGATGACGCGGGCGCTGCTGCTCTCCGACGAATCCGAAGCAGACAACAAGCCGGAACTGGAGATCTTCGCCGACGATGTGGTCTGCGGACACGGCGCCACTGCCGGCGCGCTCGATCCGGGTTTAAAATTTTATCTCATGTCGCGCGGCATTTCCGAAAAGGAAGCCGAGGCGCTATTGATCGAAGCCTTCATCGACGAGACAATCGAGCAGATCGCGCATGAAGGAATACGCGACGCGCTGAAATTCGCTGCGCTCAAGTGGCTGGGGACGCGAGGTTGACCATGCATCCGGCGGTCAGCAATGGCTCCTATGATGTCCGGAAGATCCGCGCGGATTTCCCTGTGCTGGCGTTGAAGGTCTATGGCAAGCCGCTAGTTTATCTCGACAACGCGGCTTCGGCGCAAAAGCCAAAGCAGGTGCTCGACCGGCTACAAAAGGCCTACACGGAGCAATACGCCAATGTGCACCGCGGCCTGCATTATCTCGCAAACGAGGCAACCGAAGGTTACGAAGCGGCGCGAGAGACCGTCCGAACGTTTTTGAATGCTGGTCGCAAGGAAGAGATCATCTTTACCCGCAACGCCACTGAGGCGGTTAACCTGGTCGCCTATACCTTCGGCCGTGAGCACATCAAGGCTGGTGATGAGATTGTTCTGTCGATCATGGAGCATCACTCCAATATCGTGCCATGGCATTTTTTACGTGAACGGCAAGGCGCGGTCATCAAATGGGCGCCGATCGACGACGACGGCAACTTCTTGCTCGATGAATTCGAAAAGTTACTCACGCCGCGAACCAAGATGGTTGCGGTTACCCATATGTCGAATGCACTCGGTACCGTGGTGCCAGTTAAAGATGTCGTGAAACTCGCCCATGCGCGCGGGATTCCTGTTCTGATCGACGGGGCGCAGGCGGCTGTGCACATGGATGTTGATGTGCGCGACATCGATTGCGACTTCTACGTCTTCACAGGTCACAAAGTTTATGGGCCGACCGGGATCGGCGCGCTCTATGGCAAATACGAGCATCTGTCGAAAATGCCGCCATTCAACGGTGGCGGCGAAATGATTTATGAGGTTTTCGAGGATCGCGTGACGTATGGTGAGCCGCCTTACAAATTTGAAGCGGGGACTCCGGCGATCGTGCAGGCGATCGGTCTCGGCGCGGCAATCGACTACGTCAACTCCATCGGTAAGCCACGCATTCGCGCCCACGAGGGCGCGCTAGTTAAATACGCGCATGAGCGCCTCGGCCAAATTAATTCGTTGCGTATCGTTGGCAATGCGCCAGAAAAAGGCCCTATCGTTTCGTTTGAAATGAAAGGCGCGCATCCGCACGATGTAGCGACCATCATTGACCGCGCAGGCGTCGCGGTGCGCGCCGGCACGCATTGCGTGATGCCGCTGCTCGCGCGCTACGGGTTGACCGCAACCTGCCGGGCTTCTTTCGCCATGTACAACACCAAGGACGAGGTGGACGTACTTGCAGATTCACTCGTCAAGGCGCGGGAATTTTTTGCATGACCGATGAAAAGACTGACAATGCGACTGTTGCGGAAAAGCCGCCGGAAAATGCCGCGATTACCGGCTCGCCGGCTTTGCCGCAGGATGAGCTCAACAAGCTGACCGACGATATCATCGCGGGTCTCAAGACCGTCTATGATCCGGAAATTCCGGCCGATATTTATGAACTAGGACTGATTTACAAGATCGATATCGGTGACGACCGCGCTGTGAAGATCGATATGTCCCTGACGTCGCCAAATTGCCCGGCGGCTCAGGATCTGCCGATCATGGTGGAAAATGCTGTTTCCAGCGTGCCAGGGGTAAAAGAAACCAAGGTCGCAGTTGTGTGGGATCCACCATGGGACCCCAGTCGGATGTCCGACGAGGCCCAACTCGTGCTCAATATGTGGTGATTTGCATCAAGACGGCCAAAGCGCCACATACGGATTGAAGAGGATTGTCATGGCCACAATACGTCCCCGACCTCAGGTGATGCGGCTTACCGATGCTGCGGCAGCGCGCATCAAGGATGTGATGGCGCGTGCAAACACGCCGGTTGCTGGCGTGCGTGTCGGCGTTAAAAACGGTGGCTGCGCCGGCATGGAATACACGATGGAATATGCCGAAGCGGTTAACCCCGCCGACGAAGTGGTCGAGGACAAAGGCGTCAAAATCCTGATCGATCCGAAGGCGATTTTGTTCCTGCTCGGCACCGAAATGGACTACAAAACCGGGAAGCTATCGGCCCAGTTCATATTCAACAATCCGAACCAGACGTCGGCATGCGGCTGTGGGGAGTTGGTGCAACTTACGCCGGCAAAAAGCACGGAGTAGGGGCGTTCACGCCACTTGCGGAGTCGTTTCCGCATGGGCGAATTCCGGGTCCGCTTCGCACATGACGCGATTGCGGCCGTGCCGCTTGGCCGCATAGAGGCAAGCGTCCGCGCGCTCGATCAGCGATTGCGCCGTATCGCCCTGTCGAAGGGTAGCAACTCCGATCGAGATTGTTACGCGACCAAGGTGCTCGCCCGTCGACCGTTTCATGAGTTCCTTGGTCATCACCGCGCGGCGGATGTGGTCGCCGACGGTTATCGCCGCGCGTAGTGCCGTGTTCGGCAGGACTATCGCAAATTCTTCGCCGCCGTAACGCGCTGCGGTATCCTGGCCTTTGACGTTTTGTTTTACCGACATTGCCACAAGACGCAGAACCTGATCGCCCGTGAGGTGACCGAAGCTGTCATTGAACGCCTTGAAATGATCGATGTCCGTGAGCATTAGCGACAGAGACTCGTTATTTGCGGTCGCGTACGAAATTGCTTTTTCCAATGAGAGGTCGAAAAATTTTCTGTTGGCCAGCTGGGTGAGCGGGTCGGTGAGACTTTCAGTGCGGACCGCCTCGAGATTCTCCTGCAGCTCATTGATTTCCTGCTTTGAGGCAAGAAGGCGCTCTTCCAATTGATGGTTGGAAAGCTCCATGTGTTTTGTGGTTTGCACCAAGCTTTCCACGATGGCGCGCAGGCCCTCGCGATCTTTCGACTGGCCGAGTTGTTCGGTCGCACCCGCAAGGCTTTGCGTATAGCTGCTCGCAGAACCCGCAGCCGCATCGATCATTGCCATCACTTGATCGATCTCGCCTTTAACCTGACTGCCAACCGCGTCGATCCGCTCCGTCAGGCGTGTTGGCGACAGAAAGTTTTCATAGATCTGAGTCAGGTCGGCTTCGGAAATATTGCCCTTGGCCTTGAGTGTGGCATTAACCTGCTGATTAAGTGCCGGGTGATAGCCGCTCGCGTAGGCGTACCAAATCTCGTAATTGCGGGGGGTTGCAGGCTGGCGGAGGGCTTTCATTTGCCCCAGGGCAATGTCCGCGAACGCCATTGTGCGTTCGTAATCCTCGACACGCCCGGTCATCGTTAGGACCCCCAGGTGCCGGCCTAGACCTGCGGGAGGACAGCAGGTACGGCGTCACTCATAGACGAAAGGTATTCGAGGGAAATGAATCGGGAGTAAATCCGGAACTTTTCATGCAACCTTTGATTGCATGAAGGCGATCGCACCGTCAGGCTTTAACGGAGACCGGCCGGAGCAAAAACGCCGGAAGATGGCCCGTCTCGGCATCTTCAACGGGAAGTGCCGGCGGTGGTGCCTTATGTGCAGGTGCATCCTTTTTCGGCGGGTTCGGCGGACGTCGGTTGCGTTGTTGCCGATCGCGTGGAGGTGCAGCGCGCGCTACGCGGTCTCCGCCTTCGCGGCTTTCACGCACTTCAGTTGCCGTCGGCTCACCCATCCAAGTGATGGTCTGGCCGGTCAAACGCTCGATAGCACCCACAGCTTTGCTATCGCTCGGCGCGACGATGGTGATAGCTATGCCTGAGCGGCCAGCGCGGCCTGTGCGGCCAATGCGGTGCACATAGTCATCGGGATGATGCGGCACGTCGAAATTGAAGACGTGACTGACTTCGGGGATGTCGAGGCCACGTGCGGCAACGTCGGAAGCGACCAGCACTGTGACTTCGCCTTTGCGGAATTGTTCGAGTGCGGCCGTGCGCGCAGACTGGTCCATGTCGCCGTGCAAGGCGACCGCATTGAATTTATGGCGCAGCAACGACCGGTGAAGCTGCGCAACTTCGCGCTTGCGGTTGCAAAAAACGATGGCGTTTTTGAAGCTGTCGGCAGACCGGATCAGGTTGCGCAGGGTCTCTCTCTTGTCGTGCGGTTCGCGTCCGGTAGCGACGAGCCGCTGCGTGATCGTAACCGCCGCGGTGGCGGGTTTAGAAACTTCAACGCGTACCGGATTGTGCAGAAATTTGTCAGCGATACGCTGGATTTCTGGCGGCATGGTCGCGGTGAAGAATAAAGTCTGGCGGGTAAACGGTACCAGTTTGCCGATGCGCTCAATGTCAGGGATGAAGCCCATGTCAAGCATGCGGTCGGCCTCATCGATGACCAGCAGTTCGACGCCCGAGAGCAGTAAACGTCCGCGTTCGGAATGATCGAGCAGGCGGCCAGGTGTCGCGATCAAGACGTCGACACCACGGACGAGTTTGGCATCTTGATTGTCGAACGATACGCCGCCGATAATCAGTGCGACGTTGAGCTTGTGGTTCTTGCCGTACTTCTCAAAATGATCGGCGACCTGGGCTGCAAGTTCGCGCGTCGGCTCTAGGATGAGCGTGCGCGGCATTCGCGCCCGCGCGCGTCCCTGCTCCAACATTGTGAGCATTGGCAAAACGAAAGCAGCGGTTTTTCCGGTGCCCGTCTGCGCAATGCCAAGCACGTCGCGCCGCGCGAGGACGTGGGGAATTGCCTGATCTTGGATGGGGGTGGGGGTCTTGTAGCCGGCCGTCTCGATAGCGGCGAGAACTTTAGCGGATAAGCCGAGATGGGAAAAAGCCATATAACCTCAGAAGCCGCCCAGGCCGCGCCGGACTAAAAAACCGATTGCTTTGCGCGGGGGACGGCCGAATCTTCATGTCAGATCGGTTGACCGGAAACATAGGGTGCAAAGGGGTAAAGTCAATGCTGGCGCCCCCTATAAGTCATATTAATTCTTAATCTTTTGGCCTTCCGGAGTGCAAAATGGCAGGGACTTTACCACTCATATTGATACCTGGTTTGCTGTGCAGCGCACGGCTTTTTACTCCTCAAATTGCAGGTCTGTGGCCTTTTGGCCCAGTTACGGTCGCCGACCACCGGCGCGACAGTGAAATGGCTGCGATTGCCGCGCGCATTCTCGCAGATGCCCCGCCGCGTTTCGCGCTTGCCGGGCTGTCGATGGGCGGTTATGTCGCTTTTGCGATGCTGCGGCAGGCGCCGGAGCGAGTCGTCAAACTCGCGCTTCTCGATACCTCAGCGAGGCCGGATACCGCCGAACAGTCTGCTACACGCGAAAAATTCATCGTCTTGGCGCAAGCCGGCAAACTCGGCGAGGTCGTCGAAACACTCACGCCGCGCTTCCTTCACCGCAATCGCCACAATGATGAGGCGCTAAAGCAAGTCGTGCGGGAGATGGCCGCCGATACCGGAGTGGAAGCCTTTGTACGCCAGCAACATGCGATCACATCGCGGCCGGATTCGCGGCCCCTGCTCGGGAGCATTCGCTGTCCGACGCTTGTGTTGGTGGGCGACGGAGACGAGCTCACCCCGCCCGAACTCGCAAAAGAGATTTGCACGGGGATCTCAGGCGCACGGCTCGTCGTAGTGCCGAACTGTGGCCATTTGTCCACCATCGAGAAGCCAGAAGCGGTGAATGCGGCGCTTGCCGAGTGGCTTTCCACCTGAACAGGCTGCGCCGCCTCGCGTTAAAAGGACTGAGCAAACATGACCGAAATGCGAGACACGGCCGGCGTGATTGCGCCTCCGCCACTGATCGCGCTAGGAGCCGTTCTGCTCGGCGTCGCGCTCGATTGGTTGATGCCGGCCTATGTATTGACCGTGTTGGTGCCCCGGGAGACACGGATTGTCATCGGTGTATTACTCATTGCCGCAGGTATCGCACTTGCTGTTGCCGGCCGGGGGACATTTGTGCGCTTTGGCACGAACGTAAATCCGTTCAAACCGTCGAGCGTGTTAGTCACAGCGGGCGTCTACGCTTATCTACGCAACCCGATGTATGTCGGCCTCGGCTTTCTGGTTGCGGGGATTGGTATCGCGCTGGCATCGGATTGGACCCTCGTGATGCTAGTGGTAGCCGCTCTGCTGATCCATTTTGGAGTGGTCAAACGAGAGGAGTGCTATCTCCAAGCCAAATTCGGAGATGTCTATCGTCACTACATGAACGCTGTACCGCGCTATGGCCTGCCATTCTAGTCAAGGCGATAATCCAACATTTTCCGGCCTTCGTCCCTTTGCACCCCCAGAGGTCGGCGCTTATAGAGAACGCTAAATTTATTCGACGGGAAACAAATTAATGCGAACGCAGGTCGGAATTATCGGAGCAGGACCCGCCGGTCTCATGCTGGCGAGGCTTCTTCACCTGCAGGGTATTCAATCAATCATCATTGAAAACCGGAGCCGCAACTACATCGAAAATCGTATCCGCGCCGGGCTGATCGAGCATTGGGCCGCTGATCTGCTGATTGAGGTGGGGGTCGGCGCGCGGCTGCAACACGAAGGCATGCCGCATTGGGGCATTAATATTGGCATCAATGGCGATTTGCACCGCATCGATTTCAAAGCGCTGGTGAACAAACGCGTCACCATCTATGGACAGCAGGAGGTCGTGAAAGATTTGGTGGAGCGCCGTCTTGCGGACGGCGGACCGCTATTGTTCGAGGTCGGCGACGTCAGCGTTCACGATTTAGCCGGCAAACAGCCGAAAATTCGTTTCGCACATGAAGGCCGCGCGCAGCAAATTGAATGTGACTTCATCGCCGGTTGCGACGGATTTCACGGGATCTGCCGACCAAGCATTCCCGACGGTGTGCTCAGTGTATTCGAGCGCGACTATCCATTTGGATGGCTTGGCATTCTGTCGGAAAGCCCGCCGCCGGATCACGAACTTGTCTATTCATATACCGATCGCGGCTTTGCTCTGTACACGATGCGCTCACCTACCCTGGCTCGACTCTATTTCCAATGCGAGCACGAGGAGGATATCGAAAGCTGGTCCGACCGGCGCATTTGGGACGAGTTGCATAAACGGCTTGGGGGGGCACGGAAGCTCGAAGAAGGAAAAATCCTGCAAAAGAGCGTCACGCCAATGCGCAGTTTTGTCGTCGAGCCTATGCATTACGGGCGGCTATTTCTTGCTGGCGACAGCGCACACATCGTGCCGCCGACCGGTGCGAAAGGGATGAATCTCGCTTTTGCAGATGTGGTCGTGCTTTCGCGGGCGCTCGATGCATTTTACAAGAAAAAACTGAGCGATCAGCTGGAAAATTATTCGACAGCGTGCCTGCGACGGGTTTGGTATGCGCAGCGCTTTTCCTGGTGGATGACGCAAATCATGCATCGATTTCCGCACGAGTTCGGCTTTCGATCGGCGCCGGCAGCTGTCCGACCTGCAATATCTCACGAGTTCGAAAGCTGCCGCCACATCGCTCGCTGAGCAGTATGTTGGGTTGCCGCTGGACTAGTTTTTCAGGAGGTTCCGCAAGGGAATACTCAGCAAGGCAATTGAAACACTTGCTAAGCCAGAAATAAGCGCAAGCATTAGGAAAAAATCGATCTGGCTCATGCTCGACCAAAAGGTGCCTAAGTAGCCGGCGAGGAAGTTTCCCGCAAAACTCGTGGCAAGCCACACGCCCATCATCATCGATAATAACGGAGCAGGCGCAATCTTCGTTACTAACGACAGGCTGGTCGGCGAAAGATAAAGTTCGCCGATTGTGATTACGACAAAAAAGGCAAGCAACCACAGCCAACTTGCCTTGCCACCGTCGGCGCTCCATGCCGCGGCGACCATGACCAGATAGGCAAGTCCGTTGAGCAGGCAGCCTATTGCAAGCTTCATTGGGGTTGAAGGTTCTCGCCGTCCCTGCAAGCGCCACAGCGCGACGATGAACGGCGTAAATGCGAAAATCATGAACGGATTGAATGCTTGAAACCACGTCACGGGGATCTCGCCCCCGAGGAAACGACGATCTGTAAATTGATCCGCCCAAAGCGTGATCGTGTTGCCCTGCTGCTCGTAAGTCGCCCAGAAGAGACTGACCGGCGCAAATAGCAACAACAGTGAGATGATCGATCTCCACGCATCGCGATCAAGCTTGTGGGGCGATTTTCGCTTTTCAAAAGCGTCTTTCGGCAGGTGAGGGGTAGCGGCGAGATAAATAATGAGGGCAAGCGTCATCCCGACTCCGGCGGCTGTAAACCCAAAGTGCCAACCGAACACTTCGCCCAGCGTTCCGCAAATGAGTGGGGCGAGGAATGCGCCGAGATTGATGCCCACATAAAAAATCGAAAAGGCACGATCGCGGCGGCGGTCGCCCGGCGCGTAGAGTGCGCCGACCTGGGTCGAGATGTTTGGCTTAAAGGCTCCATTTCCGAGAATGAGAATTCCAAGCGCAAACAAAAACAGCTGTTCGAACGCCATCATGAAGTGGCCGATGGCCATCAGTGCAGCACCCGTGATGACCGTTCGGCGTTGGCCGAGCACGCGATCGGCCAGCAATCCGCCCAAGACCGGAGTGAGATAAACCAGCCCCGTGTAGAAGCCGTAGATCTGCGATGCGAGCGGCTGAGGTGCCAGCGGTCCGAACACGGCCTCGAGCGCGCTTTTCAATGACGAAAGGCCTATGACGCCATTGGCCTGTTGTGGCGCGAGCAGATACTTGAGCATGTAGAGGACAAGCAGCGCCCGCATCCCGTAGTAAGAGAATCGCTCCCACATCTCGGTCGCAAATAGGTATGCGAGGCCCGATGGGTGGCCAAAAAATTCGGCGTTTGCCCGTAGATTGTGCCGGGGAATTGCGCGTTTTGCGCTCATGTCCAAGTTCGCTGGGCCGATGACGACGAAACAATAGCACACCATGACAAAGGCGTTTTCCAATGGCAGTACTCGGTGTACGCTTTTTGCAAGCGCGATCGTGTAGGGACGGCGCGCAAACGGGGGAAGGAATGACGAAGACTTGTAGCGGCATAATTTGTGCGATCGTGCTGGCGCTTGTGGCGTTTGGTGGAAACGCGCATGCCCAGGCTGACTATCCGAATCGGCCAATCCATTTCGTCGTCGGCTTTGCCGCCGGCGGCGGAAACGACCTGTTCGCTCGTCTGGTGGTGCAAAAATTCCAGGAAAATACAGGCGCTACTTCGGTAATCGACAATCGTGTGGGCGCCGGTGGGCGCATCGCGGCCGAATTCGCTGCGCGTCAACCGGCCGATGGTTATACGGTGCTGGTCGGCGCCACCGGCCAGATGTCGATCGCTACTGCGATCTTTCCGGATCTCAGCTACCACGCGAGCAAGAGTTTCATTCCGCTCAATATGATCGCGTCGTTTCCGCTGGTCATGGTGGTGCCGGAAGATCATCCCGCCAAGACCGTCAAGGAACTTATCGCTTGGGCGAAAGCAAACCCCGATAAGTCAAATTACGGCACGTCCTCGCCCGCTTTCACAATTGCGAGCGAGTTGTTGAAGTTGAAGACGGGAATGCCCGGTGTCGCCATCCCTTACAAAAGCAGCAATGAATCAAATCTGAGCGTCATGGCGGGGCAATGCCTCTTCACGATCTCTGACGGGCCACCCGTTATTCCGCTTGTCAAAGGGGGCAAGATCCGCGCGCTGGCTGTGACAGGTTCCGAACGTTCGCCGGAATTGCCTGATGTTCCAAGCATGGCCGAGGCCGGATATCCCGAAGTCGACACCCATTTGTGGAGTGGGTTTTTTGTGCCGGCGGGTACACCCGCGCCAATCGTGGAAAAGCTCACGGCGGAACTTGGCAAGGCAATCGCTGACCCCATTGTGCGGGAAGGGCTGTCGAGGATGGCCGTGAATCCCGGCGGGCCCACTGGCGAAGCGTTTAGGAAACGCATCGATGCCGATATCGCCAGCTTTGCCGAAGTCGTAAAGGCCGCCAATTTGACATTCAAGTAGTCAACGGCATTTACCATCCGTAACCCGATCATTCACGCTCCGGCCCAAATCAATTGCCGTTGCGCAAACCGCTGCTATTGTTGGTTGAAGTGGGAGCGGCGTTAGATGCGCCTGAGGGCAATCTTTGTTTTGGTTATGTCTTTCGCCGTACCCGGCGGCACAAGTGCGGCTTCGGTTGACGAATTGTTCCAGCAATTTGGCTTGTTCGGGACTTGGGCAGCCGATTGCAGTCAGCCGGCAACACCTGCCAATCCGCGGGTCAGCATCATCACGCCCAGCGCGGGCCTGGTGCTTGAGGATCACAACCTCGGGCCTGATTTCACGGTCAACCGCTACAGTATATTGTCGGCCGAAAAGACTTCGGCCAACAGTCTGTCGGTCGACGTGATTTTCCAACCCGGCACAGAGATCGAAGAACGGCAAAAACTTGTTTTCGCGGTGCGAGACAATACGCGGCGTACAATTTTCAATCAGACCGACAGTGGTGCAGTGCGCGTAAAGGACGGCATTGCGCTAGCGCGCGGCAGCAAAACGCCGCTGTTGCGGAAATGCGATGAAGGTGGCGTGAGCCACTGACATTCGCCGCGAGGCCCGGGACCAAAAGACATGGACGGCCGGAACAAGTCCGGCCATGACCACGGTGGGGCGTCGATTTCTCCACAATCATTGCCCGAATGTTTTTCCCGTCGTCCCGGGCGAGCGTCAGCGAGGCCCGGGACCCATACGCCGCAGTCCATCGATCGTGCACAGCGTATGGGTCCCCGCCTTCGCGGGGACGACAGCAAGATTTTGCTCCCGCGCGCGAATTCTCCAATTCAATTGTCAAACAGCCTTAGCCAACGCTCCGCCACCCGTATTCTTTGTCGAGGCCCCGGGAAGGCCCGTCTTCCGTCCCCCCTCGAATATGCGAGGGGATGGAGCGCCGTATGGCGCAACCAGCAGTCCAACGCCTTACGCGGCGTTGACGTGCCTTTGCGACAGGCACGTTCGCCACACGGCGCTCCATCGCGGCTTTTCTGTCCCCGGGACCGTGCTTCCGGGCGCCGCATCCGGCCCCACCCGTCATGACGCCTCATGAGAGCGCCCTCTGGTGGACCGAACGCATAGGATTATAGTCAGTGTAGGATTAAAGTCAATCCTGATTGTGGACACTCTCTCCGCTCATGCCCGCGCAAGCGGGCATCCAGTTCTTATTGGGCTGGATCCCCGCCTTCGCGAGGATGAGCGGAGTGTGCGACCGCCTTCGCGGGGACGACAAAATCGCGCAAGGCCGACCCAGGCGCGGGGACGACAGCAGATGATGTTTCAGGATGAGGCGCAAATTCTGAGAAGTTTGGGCCCCCGCTGGAGCCTGCACGCGGGCCGGCGAAGCCGGACCCGGGTGCGGGGACGACAGCAGAGCGAGAATAAGGTGGGCAAATGCTGCGGCGACGGCGGGTTGACCGAAAGGGTCTAGACGTCGAGCAAGTCCGCGCTCGCGAACTCTGCCTTCTCCTGGATGAACTCAAAGCGTGCCTCGGCCTTGGTTCCCATCAGGCGCTCCACGGCGCGGGCAGTAGGCTTCATCTCTTTTTCTGCCAGGACAACACGCAGGAGGGTTCGTTTGCCCGGATCCATGGTGGTCTCTTTCAGCTGCGCCGCCATCATTTCGCCCAGGCCCTTGAAGCGCGAAACTTCCACCTTGGCGTTGGCATGAAATTCCTTCTTGAGCAGGGCTTCCTTGTGTTTGTCATCGCGCGCATAGACGATTTTGCCACCGTGAGAAAGCCGAAAGAGTGGGGGAACCGCAAGGTAGAGCTTTCCACCCTCGATCATCTTCGGCATCTGCCGGTAAAAAAAGGTGATGAGCAGAGAAGCTATGTGCGCGCCATCGACGTCGGCGTCGGTCATGATGATGACCTTCTCGTAACGCAGATCCTTCTCGTGGTAGTGCGCGCTCGTTCCGCAGCCCAACGCCTGAATCAGGTCGGCGAGTTGAGCATTCTGCGCCAGCTTGTCCTTGCCGGCAGAAGCGACGTTCAAAATCTTGCCGCGCAGTGGCAGCACGGCTTGGGTTCGACGGTCGCGCGCCTGCTTTGCCGAGCCGCCCGCACTGTCGCCTTCGACTATAAAAATCTCGGAACCTTCCGACGCCGATGAAGTGCAATCGGCGAGCTTGCCCGGGAGGCGCAATTTGCGCACGGCGCTCTTGCGCGCAATGTCCTTTTCTTGCCGGCGGCGGAGACGCTCTTCCGCACGGTCGACGACGAAATCGAGCAGCTTGTTGGCCTGCATCGGATTGCCGGCAAGCCAGTGATCGAAGGGGTCCTTAATCGCCTGCTCGACGATGCGCTGGGCTTCGGCGGTCGCGAGTCGGTCTTTGGTCTGACCTTGGAATTCAGGTTCGCGGACAAATACCGACAGCATGCAACCGGCGCCGGTCATGACATCATCGCTGGTAACGGGCGCCGCGCGCTTTTCCTGTCCAACCCGCGCGGCGTGATCCTTCAAGCCGCGCAACAGCGCCGAACGCAACCCCGATTCATGTGTTCCCCCATCTGGGGTGGGAATTGTGTTGCAATAGGAATTGAGAAACCCATCAGTGTCGGCAGTCCATGCCACCGCCCACTCCACCGCACCGTGGCGCCCGGTTTTGCCGGTTGAGCCGGTGAAGATATCCGGGTGCACCAGCGTGGCGTCGGCCAAATTGGAGGCGAGATAGTCCTTTAGGCCTTCTGCGAAATGGAACGTGGCCTTTTCGGGCACATCCTCGACGCCCTTGAGCAGCGCCTTGTCGCAGTGCCAGCGAATCTCCACCCCGCCGAACAGATAAGCCTTCGAACGCGTCATCTTGAAAATGCGATCGGGCTTGAATGCGACCTTGGGTCCGAAAATCTCTGGGTCCGGCCTGAAACGCACACGCGTTCCGCGCCGATTGGGCGCACGACCGACCTTTACCAGCTTTCCTTTTGGCTTGCCGCGCTCGAACGCCATCCGATAGAGCTGCTGCTCACGCGCGACCTCGACCTCCATGCGCTCGGAAAGTGCATTGGCGACCGAGACACCGACGCCGTGCAGGCCACCTGATGTCTCATAGACCTTGGAGTTGAATTTGCCGCCCGCGTGGAGCGTGCACATGATGACTTCAAGCGCGGACTTGCTCTTGAATTTCGGGTGGGGATCAACGGGAATGCCGCGGCCGTTATCGGTTACGCTGATAAAGCCGCTCGCCTCCATCTCCACTTCGATCCAGTCCGCGTGCCCGGCCAGTGCCTCGTCCATGGCGTTGTCGATGACTTCCGCGAACAGATGATGCAGGGCTTTTTCGTCGGTGCCGCCGATGTACATGCCAGGACGACGGCGGACCGGCTCGAGCCCCTCCAACACTTCAATGTGCTTGGCGGTATAGCCGGATTCCGCACTCGGCCCACGTGCAGCAGGCTTTGTGCGTACATTGGTCTTGGAACGCGCCGACGCCTTCGGCGCCTTGCGGGCCGACGATTTTGCGGAACGAGCCAGGTCGAACAAATCAGGCTGTTTTGTTGTTTTTTTCTTGGTCGCTGTCTTGGCCATTGAAGCCTTCAAATGGGGTCGCGGCGATTTGCCCGCCAGCCACTATGCCACGGCCAGGCCGAATTGATCGATTCAGCCTGAGCCGCGCCGCTTAAGAGAGGTTTAAAGGCGAGTTTAGCCCGTTTCCAGACGCGCATTTACCGACCTGTGGATGGAATAAACAGCAACTAAAAGGAGGGTCGCCCGTTATCAAGGCCATGGAACTAGCTACCACCAAGGCCGATCAGCGGCGCGTCGAGAAGGATAGGGCGCGGGGGGAACGCGCAGCGCGTTTTGCCCTGACGGTCAGCGATCCTCAGCCGGTTACCGAAGTGGCGAAGCTTTGGCGCACCGCCGCGCAAACGGCCACAATTGGCATGTTTGTGATTTTTTTATCATCGCGTTGAGCCTTGCACGGTCGGTCTTGCTGCCGATCGTATCTGCCTTCGTCGTGACCATGATGCTCGGGCCGCTGTCCGCGCGGGCCGAACGCCATCGCGTCCCGTCGGTCGTATCGGCAATTGTCTTGTGGCTGCTTGTGATCGGCGTCTGCTACGGCGCTATAGCGCTCCTGTCGGCGCCGGCTGTGACTTGGATCGGCAAGGCGCCCGATATCGGCCGCAGCATCCAGGAAAAGTTGCACGTTCTCGATCAGCCATTGGCGGCATTGCAGGATCTGCGTGACAAGCTGCTTCCCTCGGATAGCAAGGGCGGCCTCGGCGTCGACATCATGACGTTCATTCAGCCCGCAGTGTCGATTGTGACTCCGGCCATCGGCCAGACATTCATTTTCTTTGGCTCCTTGTTCTTCATGCTGCTCGGCCGCGCCCGCATCCGTCGCGTCCTGGTGGCCTTCTTCGATGAACGAGATGCGCGGCTGCGTATGCTCAAGATCATGAACGACATTGAACACAACCTGACCGGCTATCTCAGCGTTGTCGCACTCATCAACGTCGGTGTTGGCATTTGCGGCGGAATCGCCGCCTGGGCGGCCGGCTTGCCGGACCCGGCCGCATGGGCGGTGCTCGGGTTTATTCTCAACTTCATTCCCTACATTGGGGCACTGATCATGGAAGTCGCTATGTTCATGGTCGGTCTGGTCACGTTCCCCACAGTTACGCAGGCATTGGTGGCACCATTGCTGTTTCTTGCGTGCGCAACGCTAGAAGGGCATTTCATTACCCCAGGCGTCATGGGACGCAGACTTACGCTTAATCCACTCACGGTATTTCTCTCGCTGGTGTTCTGGACTTGGTTGTGGGGTCCCGTCGGCGCTTTCCTCGCCGTACCGCTGCTGATCATGGCGCTCGTTGTGGTCGACCACCTATTTCCAGAAGACGAGCCGGAGCTGCCGGCCTAGTAAATGGCACGGTGAGGCGCTTGATTTGCAGGCCGTTGGTTTGGCATCCTGCTGCTGAACTTTTTTGTTCGGCGGTGGAGTGCAAAACGTGAATCCGGCAGTGGCGTCCATGGCGTGGCTCAGCCTGCATGCGCGGATGAAAGACGGGATAAAAATCTATGTCGCGCCGGGCTGCAAAGAAATTTCCAATAGGATCGAGTTGAGTAGCGGGACACGTCCTGCCGACCTGCGCGAGACCGCCGATCCTCTCCATGGAGCCGCCTACGAGGAGGGCGCCCGACTGCCCCGCGACCCGTGGCGGCGACCTACCAAGGAGGAGGCCCAGAGCCTCGTCGTGGCTCAGCCGCCGAGCAATATGGCAACCTCGGTTGTCATCGTCAGGATGCCCGACAAATTCACGAACGACTTTCCAGAAATCATGAGACGGGGCGATGCTGAGTTAATGGCGGTCGATACATTGCAAGCGCTTCGGACGATCTGCGATCTCGGCGAACCCTTGCACTGCATTGGGCCAAGCAAGAATCCAGCAAATCTCAAGACTGTTACCGTCAATCACGAGATCGGCCGATATAACGGCCTGCACGTCGACAATTGGGATCAACTCGATCTTGATTTCACGGCACCTCGCGGCAAATCGCATTTGCGTCAACATCGGGCAGGGTGACCGCTATTTTCTGTTTCTGCCGTTTTCGCTGATGGATGTTGCAAGTACCCTCGCGGAGGAAATGGGGCCGGATTGGGAGCCGCCTGGGCGGTATACCGTCGTTGGCCGCGAGTTCATGGAGCGATTTCCGGAGGTTCCCGTCATCAGGTGCCGGCTCGCGCCAGGCGAGGCATACATCGCCCCGACCGAAAATCTTGTCCACGACGGATCTTCGGCCGGGCAAACCGGCACCGACGAGCAGTTCACCGTACGCGGACATATTCGACTATTGTAGTTCGCCACAGTCACGAGACGGCTTCGGTCTCAATCAAGAAACGCTCAAGGCGGGGCGCTCCTTTGCAGAAATGGAATCCTTCGCGCTGTAGCTTTCTAGGATGAAGTCATTGAGATCGGAGCGCTTGAACACATCAAGAATGTGGTCGAGCACGGCGCGCACCGGACATCCGCTTGTTTCCAGTATCTTGCGCTCAACGCTAGTCGCGTTGGCGACGAAGACCCCGGGGCAATTGCCGAAATAAGGGCACGCACCGCAGAATTGCTGGAGTTGCTCCTGAGATAGCGCGACCGAGTGGGTGCGCGCGGGTGACGCTACAATGTCACGAAACGATGAGGAGAACAGGTTGCCGTAGCGAAATTCCGTTTCGTATGATTCGACCGCGTTAAAGACGTCGCCATTGATGTCGATGATAAAGACGCGCTCGCTAACGGAACGATCATAGCGGTCATTGCTGACGCCGGTGATGTGTCGAACCGCATAGCGCACGTAATCCTTAATCGGTTCCACGGGTGTGGCTCGCTCCGATGCAAGCCATTCATGGAACACGTCCTTGTACGCACCAACGAGCTCATCAAAATCCAGGCCATGGCGCTGCGCCTGTTCGCTGCTGACGCTTCGATAATACGCCAGTATGCGGTGGTCGATGCCCAACTCGTCAAAGAACCTATAGATCTTCTTTATGCTGGGCAGGGCGTCGCGCGCCAACACTGAGATTGCACCAAAATCGATCTGACGGCTGATCAGCTTCCGCATATTGGCGTGCACCGTGTCGGTGCGCGACCTGCCTCTCGTGTCGACTTTTTGATCGCCGTAAACGTCGAACGAGACGCCAATATCTCCGAAAAATCCGCCTTCTAAAAATTCAATGTGCTGGTCAGTCAGCACAGTAAGATTGGTTTGGACAGAATTGTTGTATTTGAACCCGGCCCCGAAGATATCCTTCTGAAGCAGACTTACCTGCTCATAGAATTCTAGCGGCACCAGGAACGGCTCGCCGCCATGCCAGATGAAATCTGCGTCCTCGATTGCCAGTTCGTTGATGCTGCTTTTGATGTTCTGAAAGGCCGCCCGAATTTGATCCAGGCTCATGCGGGCCTTGTCGCCGAGGTAAGGAAATTCGTAGCAATAATCACAACGGAGATTGCAATATTTGGAAACTTTGAAGACAAACTGCGGAGAGGTATTGATGGTCATCGTCGTGCATTGCGCCACGATAAAACACCCGCGCCGCGACCGCGCCGTATTGCACGATCCCGGCCGAGAACCTAATTGTCGGTGCGCGCTTCGACTTTTTCGGTCTACTGAATTTTTTTAGTCCTAGGCGAGTCGAGAAAGGCGGAGTCCAAAAACTTGGACCCTGATGACGTGGCCCCTAATGCTTGGGCGCGAATTTGCTGTTTCGCACTTTCCGACACGCCAAACGTATTGGTGCTGCTAGCCGGCTCATGGCTAATGTTTGCATCCGCCTTCATAAACTCCTCCTATTGGGTAGTGAGATAACTGTGGCCGTGAAAACTACATAGCATGGCTCTTCCGTCGATATCCACTGGGGCTGCGCCCGATGGCCGCACGCGGCCAGCTTACATGGCCCCGTCGCCATAAAATCATCATTTGGCCGCCCCGGTTGTTGCGATTGAGCCACAGTCTACGAGAATTCTCGGGCCGCATCTCGTGCTTAGCGGCTAACATCGGGCGACCAGCACTCATGCCGCAAAAAGAGCCAGCGGTCGGGTCGCATAGATATCGCGGAAAACGACAATGGCGCGGTCGATATCGGTTTCGCTCACGTGGCGATGGGTCACAAACCGTATTAGGCTCGCCGTGGCTGGCGAAGACAGCACGCCGTATCCCTTGAGGACGTCGGTCCACCTCTGAGCATTTGCGCGGGTCTTGCCGACGTTGACCATCACGATATTCGTCGCGACCTCGTTGGGATCGACAAGTGATGGCTCGATGTGATGAAGACCGTCGGCGAGCCGCCGCGCGTTGGTGTGATCCTCCACGAGGCGATCGATTAATTGTTCGAGTGCGACGAGGCCGCAGGCGGCCAATAGACCGGCTTGTCGCATATTTCCCCCCAGTAATCGGCGAAATCCTCGCGCGCGATGGATGAAATCTGCGCCACCGGTCAGCACGGATCCCACAGGAGCGCTCAAACCCTTGGACAAACAAAAGGTCGCGGAGTTCGGCATGTGCCGCGATCGCTGCGGCCGGCACGCCTTGTGCGATCGCTGCGTTGAAGATCCGGGCGCCGTCGAGGTGAACTGGAACGTCGCGCTGCCCGCACAAGCTATAGACCTCACGCATATGCCCAAGCGGCAGAACGCTGCCGCCCGCCGCATTGTGTGTTGTCTCCATGCAGACGACAGCAGTACCGAGGGCGTTCGCTGCCATCTCCGGCGGCCGTAGTGACGACCGTAGGCTTTCGATGTCCATCGCGCCGCGGGTTCCTGGAAGCGGACGCGGATAGAGCCCGGCGATAAGAGAGAGGCCACCCAGCTCCGAGCGAAAGATATGCGAGTTCGCCTCGCCAATCACTTCGCCTTTGACTCGCGCATGGGTGAGAATGGCAACTTGGTTGCTCATCGTGCCCGACGGCAGGAAAAGGCCTGCTTCCTTGCCGAGCTTTTTCGCCGCGGCCCTCTCCAACTCTTTTACCGTGGGGTCGTCGCCCCGGCCATCGTCGCCGAGTTCGGCGCAGATCATCCGCTCGAACATGGCAGGCGTCGGCTTGGTCACCGTGTCGCTTCGCAGATCAACAAGTGACACGGCGTTCGGCAATTCCGGCATCGTTAAAGTCTCCGGAAGGGAGGACGTTACCTTAAATTATTTGCCGGGGGAGAGTCGCGCGAGTAGACGGGCTGCGAGAGAAACCATTTCGGGTCAAAGGTCCAGAACTGACTAACGTTTGGATAGGTCTTGACGACCGTATTGACCAGCTTGCCATCCTTGCGTTCGCACTTGCGGATAAAGATAGGGCCAACCGCATTGCCGAATTGATCGAACTGGAAGTGGCCGCGCGGTGTGTCCGTCAGGACAACTTCGCGCATCGTGTCCATGAATTTCTTTTTGTCGTCGATTTTTCCTCCAGTTTTTTGCAGGGCGGCTTCAATCACCTGGCCGGCTACATACATTCCCGCCGCGCCTCCGCCGGGGAGTTCGCCGTAATCCTTGCGCATAGCGGAAACAAATCGCCTGTTGCTTTCTGAGTCATAACTCGGTGTGTACCAATGTGCGGTATAGATTCCGATGGCTTCATCGCCCAAGCTTTTGAGCAGCGGTTCGTCGAGAAGGCTCCACCCCCCGGTCATGGTTATCTGACCGAGCCCCATATCTGCGTAGGTTTTCAAAAATCGTACGGGATTGCCGCCACCGAGCCCGTTGAAAACACCATCGATGTCCTTGAGCTGCGAAATATATGGCACGAAATCTGGTGTTACGACCGGAGGCCATAACTTGGTGACAATCTTGCCGCCTTCGTTTTCGAAGACGCGCTGAAAGCCGGCACACTGTTCGTAGCCAAACGCAAAATCATTCGCGATGGTCGCCATTGTTTTGAGCTTAAGCTCCTTGGCGCAATAGTCCGCCATGGCATGCGGCGCCTGTCCCGAGCTCGATGACGTCCGCAGCATCCAAGGGTTCGCCTTGCGCTGCATAACGTCTTCGGCAGTTGCAGTCGTGATCAGTGGAATTTTCTTGTCGCTGACGTAATCCGAGATCGCCAGCAATTCGAATGCCGCGAACGGTCCAAGAATCATGTCGACCTGGTCGCGATCAATCAGCTCGATGAGTTTCGTCTTGGCCCCTACGGGATTTCCGCCGGTATCTGCGGTGAGTAATTCGATGGTGCGGCCGCCGAGCTGATTGTTTTTCTCTTTCAGGAAGGTGTCGATGCCTTGGCTCATCTGGTAGCCGCCTTGAGCCAGCGGGCCGCTCTTGACGGTGAGCAAGCCAATTTTCAAAGACGAGTTCTGCGCGCGTACCGCCGGCATTTTCATGGCGGCCAGTGAGGCGCCACCGGCGAGTATTCCCTTCAGGATATTTCGGCGATGAGCTTTCATTTGCTCAGGATCCCAACTCTAAATTCGGTCCGACCCGCGGATGATCAAAAGCCTATTTCGCATAATTTTCGCACGCTGCTGCGGATAGATCCAGTTATCGGGTTGATCATCCGGCGCTTGATCGGACACGATAAAAGCACCTTTTCGGCGGCGAAAACGAAGCGTGCCTTCGGCTTCAGCCGCGAGCGGTGTTTCTTTGCTATCCACCACCTCTGCGTCGACCCACGGCGCGATAAAGCCGGCGGCGCCCTCGCTATTCTTGAATTCGACTCTGCATCGCCATACGCGACGATGCCTATTTCGGGATGGATATATCGAAACAACATATTTGAAGCGATCATGGTTTGCACAGCGGCAACTGTAGACGGGCTGGATACGCGACCTTCAACGCACGCGGCGCGAAGGTTGTGCATCGGGGTCATTTGAACTTCCTGCAACCTCAGCAAGGGACCGATGTCGTCCGACGACGCAACCAGATAGTCGTGTTTGTATAACGTCGCGATGCTGCGAACGTTTTGAACGTCCGCAAAACACACGCTCCGGCCCAGCCATAACGCCGCCAGCGCTTGCAGAAATCCCGTGTCGGTATGCAGCCCGGCAATGGTGATCATCCGGTCCCAGACGGGCGGGGCGCTAAGGCAATAGGTAAGCAACTGCGCCTCGAGCGAGAGCGACGTAGTCCTTACGACCGAAGTACTAGCGGCGCCCTTCGGATAACACGTTACCCGACTTACCCAATCGGATCCTGCGTTGCGCCGGGCGCCGGTGCGTTGTGCAACGGTGAAGGTGACTTGATCTTGGAACCACGAGGGATCGACCAGTACAAATTTAGACGCCGGTTGTTTGGAGCTAACTGTTGGTAGAATGTTATCGGCAAGTACCGCGTCAAACGGAACATTTTCGAGATAGGCGTCAAGCGCGTTGGTAACATTGGCGAATGTCACCTTCATCCGGTGGAGTGCGCAAATCAGAACCAAATTGTCGATGGGATGAACGACATGAACACCAACAGTCTGTCGCTCCTTTAGACCGATAGCCGAAAGACGTTGCTGTGCCGACAGAATGCCCTGGGCCAGGCGGCCATAGGGAATGACCGATCCGTGGGCCACAAGCGCAAGCTTTTCCGGCGCGATTTCGGCCTGAAAGAAAATTACATCAACAAAATTCACTTAATCGGTCCCGTTCCAGGCCCGCTTCCGCTTCGGCGAATGCAACGATCGGGCATACGCAACATTAGGATAGTCGGGCGACAAGTGGGAATGATAACAAAACAGCCCGGTAATTTACCGGGCTGTATTGTAGCCATTTCGACAGTGTCAGCTGAGAATTTATAGTTCAAGCCGACCTTGCCAAGAACCAGCTGATTTGAGAATCGGACCGGTGAGGTGAGCCCATATCCAAAACCGTCCGGCACATTCAGCGTGGTGTCCCTGAAGCCGACCCACAGAACTTCGCCGCGCAGGCTCCAGTGCCGATCAAAGGAAAATTGATGTTCGATGCCGCCACCTACGACGAGCCCCGGTTGCCACGACGTACGCGAGGCTGAAGCAGTGCGGGTTTGCGTAGTGCCTTCGGCGCTGTACGCAAAATTTGCAGAGAAGGAATTTCTGATGTGGCCAAGGGCGAGACCAGCGGTGAGGTAGGGCATCGTTCCGTTGAAATCGATGCCGAAGCGCGCTCGGAACGTCGCGAGTTGGTTGATCTTGGTCGTAGACGTCGTTTGTGCCGAGTAGCCGCTGTAGTAGCCAGTCGTGATCGCGTGCGAGCCATTAGTTGTGGCGCCGTTATTGCCGAGCCAGCTATAGTCGACTTCTAAACCGTAGACGAAATTCCGATCTTGCCAATTGTAGCCGAGTTGCAGGCCGCCTAGCAGGCCCGCCCGGTTGGCGTGACTGGTATTGCCATTGGCGTTGTAGCCAAAGTTATACGCACTCGGATCAATATCGGTACGAAGCCAGCTGCCGCCGACGCTTGCGCCGACATACAAGCCTTGCCAGGTCGGCGCGACAATCGGGGGCGCAGCTTTTGTGGGCAGATCGGCCGCATTCGCGGGAGCCGCGGATGCCGCGGCTGCGGCGGCAAACAGCGCCGTAGAACTCATGAGCTTAGTTTCAGCGCTGATCATGTAAAATCCCCCACACAACTTCGCTACGAATATGTAAATACCAACAAAATAACCGGCGCATCAATGCCTCTAACCTGGTTCCACGCCTTTAAATGTGAGTTTTAGAGCGAAAGATACGAAGTGTTGCTGTCTTGCAACGCAACTTATAGGTTAAATGGAGGTATTTGCAATCTTATGGCGCGGCTTGAGTTTTATCTGCCAGTAAAAGTGCCGTAAAGTAGCCTATAAGCACAGCGGAAACCTTCAAAACGCGGTGAGAATTCCGATGAGCGATTTCGTCGATATGATTTTTTTCCATGCGGAGGCGACGCCGGAAAAGCCCGCGATCATCACCAGCGAAATTACCCTGACCTATGGAATGCTTCGTCAGGGAATTCTTTCTGTCGAGCGGCACCTCCGACAATACGGCCTCAAGGCCGGTGACCGGGTCGGCATCAACGTTTTCAATGCCATTGGCCACATGACTTTGATATGCGCGCTGCATCGGGCCGGCATCGCGTCAGTTTCACTCGACCGGCCGCAAGTCGAATTTCTCAACGATCTTGTAATCGATGCGTTGCTGACAAATGCACCGATCCCGGGGACTCCCGTGAAAATGATCCCGGTGGACGAGGCCTGGTTCACTGAGAAAGCCTCGGATGTCGGAGAGCCTGATCGTGCCCAGCAGCCTGATAATGATGGGCTGTGCCGGTTGATCTTGTCGTCAGGCACGACGGGCCGGCCAAAGATCATCGCTTTGACCTTCGGCGCGGTGCGCGAGCGCCTCATATCGTACTCGATCCGGATCAGTACGCCCAGCTGGGATCGGGTCGTCTGCATGCCGACCCTTTCGACAAATTACGGTTACAGCTTTGCCATCACGACCCTGTGGCTTGGTCGCACCATTTGCTTTTCCTTCGACAATACTGCGCGCCAGCTGATCCTGGCGCATCAAGCGGAGTTGCTTGTTGCGTCCACCCATCAGATTGCGGAGATGGTCAAAGCGCAGGAAGCGCATTTCATTCGTCTCACCTCGCTGCGTGCGGTTCATATCGGGGGCAGCGTTGCCTATGCGCCGCTGAGCGCAAGAATTCGCATGTTGGTGTGCAATACGCTTTATTGTGGTTACGGGTCGACCGAAGGCGGCACGATCGCCTATGCACCCGCAGAAACAATTTTCGGAATGGACAGGGCTGTTGGCGGCGTTGCGCCGTGGATCGAGATTGAGGCGATCGACGAAAAAAACAAACCTTTGGAATACGGAAATGAGGGGCAAATCCGTATTCGCGCCTTAGGACAAGGCTACAGATATGAGAAAATATCACCGACAGAATTCAAGATCGACAATTCCGATTGGTTTTATCCAGGCGATCAAGGCATCGTTTTCAAGAATGGCATGTTAGTGATCAAGGGTAGAATAAACGAAATCATCAATCGCGGCGGCACGAAGGTTGCGCCGGATACAATTGAAGAAGAACTTAAAAAACATCCACGCGTAGGTGACGCGGCCGTTGTCGGCGCGCTCGACAATATGGGCATCGAACAAATTTGGGTGGCGATAGCAACAAAAGATGGCGCCGAATTCGATATCGCCAATATGTATCAACACTGCCGGGAGACAATTCCTTTGTATGTACCGGATCGAATTTTCCAAGTTAAGGAAATACCGCGCAATCGATTAGGCAAAATTTCCCGCGAGACACTCAAAGAGCAACTGAAGGTTCTGGAAGAGAGCAATGCTCTTACCGTTCGCTAGGTAATCTTTTTTCGCTGCAAGACCTTAAAAACGAGCCCTCGTAGGGGACCCAAATGCGCTTCGATTTTTCGAGCATCCCCTTAAGAAATAGGGCGTTCAGCGAAAAACCGATGACGTTCATCGATCAGGATCCCAAGAACTTTTTGGCCTCCATTATTGATCTTGTGGCGATCGAGACGGGAAACCGTGCAGCGCGTGAATATTGGCAGCAAAAACAGCTACAAAACCTTTTGCGGCATGCCGCGCAGAGATCAGCTTTTTGGCGAAAGCGAGTTGGCAACAATCTTGCCAGTGACTTTAGGCTGTCGCGTCTTCCTGTTCTCACCCGAAGCGAGGTGCTCAACCAGGTAGACGCTGAAGGGCCTCTTCTCGCGCCAAGTGATGGACTGCAAACAATAAAGCGCGCGACATCCGGCTCATCGGGGACACCAGTCCACTTTTTCGTTTCCGAGATGAACGTAGCCTATAGTGCCGTGCGGTCTGATGCGCAGCATTTTATGGAGGGACGCGATCTGGCGCTCAATAGTACTCGCCTTCGTCCAGAGCCTTTGTCTAATAAAAAAGGTTTCACTGTTAAAAAAAATGAACCTGGAACTCTCGGGTCTTTCATTCGAACCGGAAACGTTAAATCTATCGAATACTTTCACCCAGACATGGAGGCCCTTCGCGAGGAACTGGAGCGCGATTCAATAGGATATTTGGTCGCTCACCCTCATCTGATCGAAACGATGTTGCAAGACGTTGATGCCGGCTTTTTCAAGCGCGCCGGCACGGCAATGTTCACTCCGATAGCAAGCGAGCTCGCCGCCGATCTGCGGCAGGTGTTTTCGGACATCGGTATCCCGGTCCGCGCGACTTACTCGTCTGAGGAAGTCGGTTTCATAGGCATGGAGTGTGAAAAGATTGCGGGGTGTTATCACGTCGCAACAAGCAACGTTATCGTGGAAGTCGTTGAAGACGATTCTATACGCGTAGACGGTGTCGAGGGGGGTCGTGTGCTCGTGACCGACCTGCATTCGTACGCAACGCCATTCGTTCGATACGATCTTGGTGATTTTGCCACTTTGGGTCCATCTTGCCGTTGCGGACATGACGGTCCCGTACTTTCCAATGTTTATGGGCGCGGAAAAAGGCTGCTCAAACATGCGGATGGACGCGTCTCGATATTCCATCCACGCGGCAAAGATTTAGCTGCGATTGCCAAATTCGACGAATATCGTATTCGACAAACAGACGTCAAAAATATCGTGGTCGAAATTGGTCGGAGCGAGTCATTGACGCCAGAGCAAACCATGGCGTTTATTTCGTTAATCAAGCAGCACGCCGGAGATGGGTTTGACGTCACCGTCAAAGCCGTTGCGCAAATAGACTGGGGCCACAGCATCAAGCGGCTTGGTTACCGCAGCGATGTCTTGTGAAACGTCATCGTCTTTTACAATCTGTGGCGGACCATTCGGATCTGGACGTGACCCCGAATTGGCGTTTTTTGCGCGTGCGTAATTGATCCCGGTCGAAGCCGATTGTCTGTTTCCCAAGGCCTCGCCGGAGCTGCCAGCTTAGCGCACTGGCGTGGCGGGCGCTGCCGGGCTAGACACAACGAATTGCCCGGCCCGATCCGATGGAAATTCAAACAATCGTCCAACAGACAGTCGATTTCGTCCGCAACAACGAGAGTTGGGCGGCGCCTGTCGTTTTTGCGCTGGCCTTCGGGGAGTCTCTCGCATTTATCTCACTATTGATTCCAGCATGGGGCGCGCTGGTGGCGATTGGCGCCTTGATCGGTCCGAGCGGTATCAATTTCTGGCCCGTCTGGATCGCGGCCTCGCTGGGCGCTGCCTTCGGCGACTGGATATCCTATTGGATAGGGCTCAAGCTCGAATATACCGTCGCAAAGGTGTGGCCATTGTCGCGCCACCCCGACCTCATTCCGCGCGGCGAAATCTTTATGAGGAAGTGGGGGATTCCCGGGATTTTCATCGGCCGCTTCTTCGGTCCATTGCGCGCGTCGGTCCCTTTGATCGCTGGCATTTTCGAGATGCCGTTCTGGCGATTTCAGATCGCCAATTTCAGTTCTGCGTTCGTGTGGGCGGCAGTGCTGCTCACGATTGGTGACGCCATTTCGAAAGCGGTGAAGTGGATCTGGTAACGGTCAAAAAAATCCGCCGGTGTTTTGTCCCGGCGGATATTCGACATCACTCGGGTGTATTGTCTAAAACCTGCTGAGCTGGATCAAGCGGATCTCACCTTTGACCAGATCGGGTACCGCAACCAAAAATCCTTGCTCGTTGGGGACGACACAGAAATCGGCCGGGCCTTTGAAGTCGCCGGCAAGCTTCTGCATGCCGTCTTTCTTGTTCCATCGAATGAGCGAACCGGTCTTCCAGTCGGTAATCAGCATGTCGCCGTTTCGCATCTGGTAGAGTTCCGTCGAGCAGTCCGAAATTTTCCGTTAGCGCCACCGGATCTTTGCCGGGAGCCATGGAATAGATCGCGCGCGGATTGTCCTTGTCCTTCAGGCCGACCATCAGCAAAGCGCCGCCTTTGCCCGGGAAGAGCCCATTCGGGAAGATCGACTTATCCTTGAACACGACGCTGATCTTCGGCGCAGATTTCGATTTCAGGAAATCGGCAGGCTCCACGCGAACCAACTGGTCGGATCGGTTGTCGCTGACATAGAGTGCGCCGCCCATCACCGTCGGATCGTTGGCAAACGTGATGCCCGGCAGTTCAAGTTTCTTGCCTTCCTTGGTCTTGAGATCGAATGCCCAGACAGAGTCGATGTCGGTCACCCACAACCGATCGCCTCTGATCCAAATTCCCTTCGGCTTGTTGAGCACCTGGCCCTTGGCGGGAAGGAATCCATCTTCGAGGATCTTCCCGTCTAGGGAAATTTTGGTGATCTTGCCCTTGCCGTCCTTGTCGGCGGACTTGAGCTCGGGTCCGAAGTCACTGACGTAAAAAACCTTGCCTCTTGGATCGTAGGCGACGGATTCGACGTGGCCGAAACCGGTGACCGTCTTCTCTGACAGCACTTTCAAATCTTTTGCCAATGCGCCTGGTGCAATCGCCAATTGAAAAGCGGCTAGACCTAAGCCGAGCGCTATTCCCGCAGAAAGTTTTTGGATCATGGGTCTCTCCCGAATAACGCATGAATATCGGCCGGGGTTTACACCCCGACCGAGCTTTTTCTAAAGCGACCGTGATTACTTCAACGTCGCAGCACCTGCTTGCGAGATTGTATCGTCTTGCGAGCCGGTGCCACCGCTCACCCCAATGGCGCCAACGATCTTTCCGCCAACGATGATCGGATTTCCGCCGCGTGATCCAATGAACCCATCGAGCGAAGGCAAGTAGGCGAAAAATGGTCCCTTGCCGAGCAAGCGTTCGAACACAACGGTGGGACGTCGATAGCGCGCCGCCGTGCGAGCCTTGTGCTGCGAGATTTCTATCGATGCGAATTGGCAATCATCCATCTTTTCGAAATAGATCAGATCGCCAGTTGGTCCCACGACTGAAATGCACATTGGCCAGCCGCGTTTGGTCGCCTCATCGAGTGCGGCAGCTGCCACTTTCTTAGCGTCGGCAATTTTGATGGTTTCGCCATACGGCGTGAAGGTTGCCTTTTCAGGCACGGTTTCGTTCGGATTATTCGGGTCGGCAGCCGGCGCTTGCGCAAAAGCGCCCGAGCTCATCAAGAGCGCGGTGCCAAGAGCGGCCGCTAGGACAGTCAAACGACGCATTGTATTCCCTCCCAAGTGATTGATTTCCCGGTTGATCCGGCTGGGCTCTTGTCCCGCGCAGCGTGACGCAGGACTATCCCGGCAATAGCTTATCCAACGACTTGGCGTTCGACTATATGGTCCGCCCGGCCGCGTGGGCATTCTCGTAACGGAATATGAAGGGGGAGGCGGGGTTACTGCGCGGACGCCATGACCGAAACAGCCTTCGAAACTGCTCTAGCGGCACGCACTGAGGAAATGCTCGCCGCGTGCACACGGTGCGGTAAATGCGTGGAAATCTGTCCGGTGGCAAAGCCAGCGGGCGTGGGCAATACGGCGCCGGACCTCGTGATCGGCGGCGTTCTTGATATTCTGCGGTTTGGTGATGGTGCCGCGGCGGCGAAAGCCTGGGCCAGGGGTTGCGCGCTGACCGGAGATTGCATCACCGCCTGCGACGAAGGGGTCAATCCGCGCTTCCTGCTGGCGATGGCGCGTGTCACTATGGCGAAGCAATCCGCCCTCCCGCGTGACCGGCGCAAGCAAGGCATCGAGAATTTTCGTCTTGTCGCCGATGGCGTCAATGTGCTCGCGCGTATGCAGCTCCAGGAAACCGAGCTCGGACGCCTTGGCCAACTTGTAAGTGAACGACTGGAAAGCGGCTCCACCGCGAAGCCGGGTGAGCGCCCCGATTTTGTGTTCTACACCGGATGCAATGTACTCAAGACCCCGCATATGGCGCTCACCGCGCTCGACATCATGGATGCACTCGGCGTCACTTATCGTGTGATGGGCGGGCCGACCCACTGCTGTGGCGTGATCCAATTGCGTGCAGGTGATACCGAGGTTTCGGGCCGCGTCGCGGGTAGTTCGTTGGACAAGCTGGCGGAAGGAAAAACCGGGGTGATCTCCTGGTGCGCCAGCTGTCACGTGCAGTTCACTGAAACTACGATCCCCACCATTGAGAAGATGAGAGGATCGCGGCCGTTCGAAATGACCCCGTTCATGTTGTTTCTAAAGACCCGTTTCGAAGATCTTCGACCGATGCTGAAAAATCGCGTTTCAATGCGGATCGCCTTGCACAAGCATCCGGGCGTCAAGGGCGTCGTGGAGGCCGGGACCGAACTTTTGCGCATGGTGCCTGGCATCGAGATCGTTGACCTGCATCAGCCTGCGGTCGGGCTCATGAGCAACGCACTGAATGCGCTGCCCGACTATAAGCGCGGCCTCCAGCGTGCGGAACTCGAAGCCGCTGAAGCCGCAGGCGTCGATGCGCTGGTCGCCATTTATCATGTCGACCATCGCGAATTATGTGCGCACGAGCGCGACTGGCCGTTCCGCATCATCAATATTCTCGACATCGTCGGTGCCAGCATGGGCCTTCACCACGACGACCACTTCAAGCGATTGAAAATAATGCAGGACGCCGATGCCATTGTTGCCGACTGCGCGGACATGATCGCGGCCTATCGGATCGATCCTGCTGTAGCGCGGGAAGTTGTGGTCAAGGCGATGCTTAATGAGCAGCCTTTGCCGCTACGCGGCTAAGGCTGGCCTTAGAGTTGACGGGGCAGGGCGTGCGGCTTATATGCCCCGCTATGACGACGCTGGTTGCAGCAATCAGGCTCCGCCGCCGTGCCCCCAAGGCACGGGCGTAGTTTTGTCGTTACCCGTGCCGCCGGATTTGAGGCCGCGGCACAGTTCCCCAGTCAAAGCCGCCCCGTTGGCCTTCTTCCGGTAGTTCTTTAAGACTTCTGGATAAGGATTAATTCATGGCCACGAAAGCGAAGATCGGCGTGTTGGGTGCCTCGGGTTACACCGGGGGCGAGCTTGTGCGCTTGCTGTTGCGCCATCCGCGCGCAGACATCGTGCTGCTCACCGCTGAACGTAGTGCTGGCAAAGCGATGCGCGACGTGTTTCCGCAGTTTTCGCCGTTCGCACTGCCGCAACTTGTCGCGGTCGATGGAATTAATTGGAGCAGCGCGGCACTCGATGTCGCGTTCTGCGCATTGCCACACGCGACGACGCAAAAAGTTCTGAAAGAGCTACTGACGAAATCGCCGGCAACGAAAGTTATCGATCTCTCGGCCGACTTTCGGTTGGCCGACACGGCCGCGTACGCAAAGTGGTACGGCCACGACCATCACGCACCCGAGCTGCAGAAAGAGGCGGTCTATGGCCTCACCGAAATTCATCGGCGCGAAATCCGCAACGCGCGGCTGGTTGCCAACCCTGGCTGCTACACCACGTGCGCGCAGCTTCCGCTCATCCCCTTGATCAAGAACAAGGCAATCGAACTTGATGAGATTGTCGTCGACGCGAAATCGGGAATGACGGGCGCGGGGCGGACGGCGAAAGAAGCCATGCTGTTTTCTGAGGTGTCGGAGGGCTTCAACGCCTATGGCGTGGGGCATCACCGGCATATGGCCGAACTCGACCAGGAGTTCTCGCTCGCGGCCGGCAGGGAGGTGGTCGTCACTTTCACCCCTCATTTGGTGCCAATGAACCGGGGTATTCTCTCGACGATTTACGTGCGAGGCAGACGGGGCCGGACGCCCGAAGACCTTCATGCGATACTTTTAAAGTCGTACGCGAAGGAGCCTTTTGTCCATGTCTTGCCTTTTGGCGAGACGCCGCAGACCCGTCACGTGCGGGGGTCCAATATGACCTTTATTGGTGTGGCCAAGGATCGCATTCCCGGCCGCGCCATTCTCGTCTCGGCACTCGACAATCTGGTCAAGGGTGCTTCAGGCCAGGCCATACAGAACATGAATCTGGTGATGGGTTGGTCGGAGACGCTGGGGCTCGAGCAAGTCGCGCTGTTCCCCTGATTGACTGGTACAATGGCAACGCTTTTGCCGGAGACCGCGACCATGTTCGAGGTCCAGAACCAGCCTCCGCCGCTCGAACCCTACAGTCTGTTCGCAAGCGACGTTGTATTGCGTGAGGCGGTGATCCGCGAGGGTGCCGGCTGGGCGAAAAGCGAACTCTCTGTTCTTGGCGCTACCCTCGGCAAACCTGAAACTATCCAACTTGGTTTCGATGCCAATAAATTTCCGCCGCAATTGCGTACGCTCGACCGTTATGGTCATCGCCTCGATGAGGTCGAATTTCACCCGGCGTGGCACGAGCTGCTCGGGTTAGCGCTCAAAGCGGGCTTGCATTCGAGTCCGTGGGCGGAGCCGAAACCAGGCGCGCATGTGGCACGTGCTGCCGGCACCTACATGCTGGGACAAATCGAAAGTGGGGTCTATTGCCCTGTCGCGATGACGTACGGCTCTGTGCCGTCGTTGCGTCACACCCCGGCAATTGCTGCGGAATGGTTGCCGCGAATTTTCTCGCGGGAGTACGACCGCCGTTTTTGCCCGACCCACCTGAAAACCGCAGCGCTCATCGGGATGGGCATGACCGAGAACCAGGGCGGTTCAGACCTGCGCACGAATACCACAAGGGCTGAGCCCTCCGGCGACGGGAGCTTCCGCTTACATGGCCATAAATGGTTCATGTCGGCGCCGATGTGCGACGCGTTTCTTGTTCTCGCGCAGTCACCGAAAGGCCTGAGTTGCTTTCTGATGCCGCGATGGACGCCAGACGGAGAGCGCAACGCCATTCAGATTCTTCGACTGAAAGACAAACTCGGCAATCGCTCGAATGCGTCAAGCGAAGTGGAATTTCACGGTGCCTACGCGCAGCTCGTCGGCGAAGAGGGGCGCGGCATTCCGACCATAATCGAAATGGGCAATTACACGCGGCTCGATTGCTGCATTGGCTCTTCGGCGTTGATGCGGCAGGCCGTCGCGCAGGCGATACATCATGCTCACTATCGCTCGGCCTTCCAGAAGAAGTTAATTGACCAGCCGTTGATGACAAATGTGCTGGCCGATCTGGCGTTGGAATCGGAAGCGGCGACCGTACTCACGATGTGGCTCGCGCGGTCTTATGACGAGGACGACGAGGCCGCACAGGTGATGCGTCGCGTCGTGACGCCGGCGGCAAAATTCTGGATCTGCAAACGCACGCCATTCGTGACTTACGAGGCGATGGAGGTGCTCGGCGGATCGGGATACATCGAAGAATGCATCATGCCGCGCCTTTATCGTGAGGCGCCCGTCAATTCGATCTGGGAAGGCTCCGGCAACATCATGTGCCTTGACGTCTTGCGCGCGATCGATCGCACGCCAAATGCCGTCGAAATGCTCCAGCACGCGCTTGGTGATGGCAAGGACCCAAGGCTTACGCGCTTTGCCGGTCGCTTACGGCAGCGCCTTGCTGCGCACGACCGCAACGACGAGTCGCAGGCGCGGGCCCTGGTGCGTGAACTGGTGCTCGCGCTGCAGGCGGCGCTGTTGATCGAGCACGCGCCGCAGGTGGTCGCGGACGCCTTTTGCGCCTCGCGGCTGGACGGCGAGGGTGGTTCCGCTTTCGGGATGTTGCCGCGCGGAGCCGATTTGCGAGCGATCGCGGAGCGATCGACGCCCGCGAATTAAAGTTTACCGAATACCGCCAGAACGAGCGCGGCCTGCGCGGCGAAACCGACGGCGAAAGCCAGGGTACGAAGAACCGGCACGCCCATCGTGTAGACGATGACATGCGCCAGCCGCGCCCAGAAATACACAGCGCAGGCCATCACGGTACCCTGGGTTGAATGGCCTTGCGCGTCGAGGATCAGCACAAGGGGCGCAAAAATAATCAGGTTCTCGACCGCATTCGTGTGGGCGAAATAGAGCCGCTGTGCCCATGCTGATTGCGGCTTGTCATTGCGGGATGGGTTGGCCATTGCTCCCATCATCCCGCGCATCATGATGCGATCGAGAATGTAAGGCACCCACAACAGGCCGGTGAGGATAACCGTTAGTGTCAGCCAGAGCAGTTCCTTGGACATTGCGCTCCCCGTTTCTTGATGCTGTACAGGGCGCGAAGCATAGGCGATGCGACGGCTATTGTCGCGCCTGCTGGCATTGAGACGACAAATCCGATTTAGGTGATAACGAGGGGCCTTAGCCGAATATTAGATATAGAAAATAAGATGTATAAGGGTGGTCCGGGGAGCGGACGAACCAAGGACGCGCGTTATGGCAAATACCGTCAGGCCGGATATCCGCGGATTTTTTGACGAGCCGACCAATACGGTGAGCTATCTCGTCTGGGACCCGGCGACCAAAGAAGGTGCGGTGATTGATCCGGTACTCAATTTCGATCATCGCAGCGGCGATGCAACGGTCGTGTCCGCCGATGCCTTGCTTGCCGAGGCCAAAAAGCTCGGTGTCAAAATCAAGCAGGTGCTGGAGACGCACGCGCACGCGGACCATCTTTCTGGCGCGCCCTACATCAAGCTCAAAACCGGCGCGACGGTTGCGATCGGCGAACATATCAAGGATGTGCAGAAGATTTTTCGCCCGGTATTTAACGCCATGGATGTTTCGGGCGACGGTTCCGAATTTGATCACCTGTTCAAGGATGGCGAACACTTCAAGCTCGGCAGTCTCGATGGCGAGGTGATTTATACCCCGGGGCACACACCGGCCTGCGTTTCATACAAGATCGGCGACGCCGTATTCATCGGCGATACAATGTTCATGCCCGATTTTGGTACCGCGCGTGCCGATTTCCCGGGCGGAAACGCTCGTGAACTTTATCGTTCAATACAGCGGATTCTGTCATTGCCTCCACAGACACGATTGTTCATGTGCCATGACTACAAGGCGCCGGGCCGTGACCAGTACGCGTGGGAAACGACGGTGGGCGAGGAGAAGACGCGAAACGTGCACGTGCATGAAGGCATCAGCGAAGATGCTTTCGTCAGAATGCGGGAAGCGCGCGATGCAACACTGAGCACGCCGCTGCTGCTGTTGCCGGCAATCCAGGTCAATATTCGCGCCGGCCGGTTTCCACCGGCCGACGTGAACGGTGTGCAGTATCTGAGGGTGCCGGTGAAGTTGGCTTCGTAACGCGAGGTCAGGTCCAGCTTTTCACTTTGACGTAAGATCCTGGAGCGTCTTCGATCGCCTTTAGTTTGCCAACACCGATTTTTCGGGCAGGCACCGTTTCGGCGCCTTGCTCCTTGAGCCATTCGACCCAATTTGGCCACCACGAGCCAGCGTGCTCGGTTGCTTTCTTGAGCCAGGTTTCGACGCTCGAACCGCTCGGCTTGTCTCCGGTCCAGTATTGGTACTTCGGTTTGTTCGGCGAATTGATCACGCCGGCGATGTGGCCCGAGCCGGCAAGTACATATTTCACTGGGCCACCAAAAAACTGCGAACCTGCGAGGACTGATTTCGCCGGTGCGATGTGGTCTTCGCGCGTTGCAAGATTATAGACCGGCACTTTCACTTTATGCAGATCAAGCATAACGCCAGCAATTTCCATTTCGCCCTTGGTAAGCTTGTTGTCGAGGTAGCAATTGCGCAAATAAAAAGAGTGATTGGCTGCCGGCATGCGCGTGGCATCGGAATTCCAGTACAAGATATCGAAGGGCAGTGGTGTCTTGCCGCGCATGTAATTGTTGACGATGTAGGGCCAGATCAAATCGTTTGAGCGCAGCATGTTGAACGTGTTCGCCATGCGCGAGGCCTCGAGATAGCCTTGTTCTTTCATGTGCGTCTCGAGCTGTTTGACGCGTTCCTCGTCGACAAACACCATTAGGTCGCCGGCGTATTCAAAGTCGACTTGCGCCGCAAATAACGTCGCCGACTTCACGCGATCCCGCTTTTTCGCAGCGAGATAGGCGAGGGTAATCGACAGCAGCGTGCCGCCAACGCAATAGCCGATGGCATTGACTTGTTTTTCGCCAGTTGCGGCTTCGACAGCGTCGAGTGCGGCGATCACACCCTCTCGCATGTACTCTTCAAAGCTTTTTGCAGCGAGTTCGGCTGTAGGGTTGACCCATGAAATGACGAAAACCGTAACGCCCTGGTCGACGCACCATTTGATGAACGATTTTTCTGGGGTGAGGTCGAGGATGTAGAATTTGTTGATCCAAGGCGGCACGATAAGTAACGGAGTTTTCAGTACCTCTTTCGTCGTTGCTTCGTATTGAATCAGTTGTATCAGTTCATTTTGGAAAACGACTTTTCCCGGTGTGAGCGCGAGATTACGGCCGATGTCGAATACCGATGGATCGGATTGACGGATTTTCAGGTTTCCGTGGCCGGCCTTAATGTCCTCCGACAACATGTGCATGCCGCGTACGAGATTTGCGCCATTCGAGGACAGCGTTTCGCGCAGCAATTCCGGGTTCGTCAGCACGAAGTTTGATGGTGAGATCGCATTGGCGATTTGCTTGACGTAAAATTCGGCTTTCTTACGTGTATGGTCATCGACACCGGCAGCGTCCTTGACGAGCCGGTCGCCCCATTGCGCGGTGAGCAGGTAGGCCTGTTTCAGGAAATCGAAAAACTGGTTCTGCGACCAATCCGGGTCGGCAAACCGTTTGTCCTTCGGGTCAGGAGCCGCAACTGGAGCGGTTTGCTCACCAGCCATACGCTTAACAGCGCTGGCCCAGAGGTCGAGATAGGCTCGGCCAAGACTGGCCTGCACCTCAAGTGCGCGGCCAGGATCCGACATCCAGTATTCCGCGACGCGGCCCACTGATTTGACCGCGTCGGTAAGATCGTCGGCGAGGTCTCCTTTGATCTCGCCGTCCTCGCGTGGCTTCAAATAGGCGGCGAGTGCCTTACCACCTTCCTCGATCAGGCGCGCCAAATTGTGCGAGAGCGCCTCGATATCGACATCGCCGACGGTGGCAGACGCTTTCTCTTTGGTTGGCTTGTCCATCCGCTTTCCGCTCGTATCCGGCCAAACAGAAGTGGCCCGGACAGTGCCCCCTCGCAAGCTGCGTTTCAGCACATGGTTTCGCCGATCTTCTATCGTTGAGCCGTCGGCGCCCGACCTTTCTGTGGCCATATTAGCCCGATAGCAGCCATATGTTACAATTCATTGAGTCTGCATCGGTTTCGCCGTCCGGCCCGGTATTACGGAGCATGGTGCGCGTGTTCAAACGATCACTCTGGGCTGTTTTGGGGGTCACCGCCGCGCTTGGCGGTTGCTCGCCGGGGCCGCTCATTGACCGTCTTCCTGGTGATTTGGGTTTGCCGGCGGGGGCTCCAGCGCGGCCGGTGGCCCCATATGACTTTCCGGCGGTCCACGACATGCCACCGGACCGTCCGTCGACGCCGATGACGGAGGAGGAACAAGTTAGGCTCGAAAAGGACCTCGCCAGGACGCGCGACCAGCAGGAAGGTCGCCCGCCGCAGAGTAAGCCGCCGGCCAAGAAACCCGCTCCGGCGGCCAAAAAGCCTTCAAAAGACGACGAAAACGGGCAGGCCGCTGGCGCCAAGCCGAACCCGTGATAAAAGCCAGCCAGGATTATTGTGCGGGCTGTGCAGGGCAGCCGGCCTATAGGGTTTGAGCCTATGGAAGAGTTTTACCGCATTCGCCGCTTACCGCCTTACGTCTTTGAAGAGGTGAACAAGGCCAAGGCGAAAGCCCGCAACGCGGGGGCGGACATCATCGACCTCGGCATGGGCAATCCTGATTTGCCCGCGCCCGCGCACGTGATCGAAAAGTTGAAAGATGCTCTCGGCAAGCCGCGCACTGACCGTTATTCCGCTTCGCGCGGAATCCCTGGTTTGCGGCGCGCACAGGCCGCGTACTACGAGCGCCGCTTCGGTGTGAAGCTCAATCCCGAAACGCAGATCGTTACGACGCTCGGTTCCAAGGAAGGTTTCGCCAATGTTGCGCAAGCAATTACTGCGCCTGGCGACGTCGTGCTCGTTCCAAATCCGAGTTATCCGATCCACGCCTTCGGCTTTTTGATGGCTGGTGGCGCCATCCGTTCAGTGCCGTCGGAGCCGACACCGAATTTCTTTCACACGCTCGAGCGCGCGATCGTGCATTCGATCCCGAAGCCGACCGCGGTCGTGGTTTGCTACCCCGCCAACCCAACTGCTTATGTAGCGACGCTCGATTTTTACAAGGACCTCATCGCGTTCGCGAAGAAGCACGAGATCTTGGTGCTTTCCGATCTTGCTTACGCAGAAGTCTACTTCGACGACAGTCCGCCCCCCTCGCTGTTACAAGTCCCAGGGGCAAATGACATCGCGGTCGAATTCACGTCGATGTCGAAAACTTTCTCGATGCCGGGATGGCGAATTGGGTTTGCTGTTGGCAACGAACGCATTATTGCGGCGCTGGGACGGGTGAAGTCCTATCTCGATTATGGTGCATTTACGCCCGTGCAAGTGGCGGCGACCGCCGCACTGAACGGACCGGATGATTGCATCAAGGACATGCGCGAAATCTACAGGCGCCGTCGGGACGTTTTAGTGGAAAGTTTCGGGCGTGCGGGCTGGCGTGTGCCGGCGCCTCGCGCCTCGATGTTCGCCTGGGCGCCAATCCCCGAGCCATTCCACAGCTTGGGGAGCGTTGAGTTTTCCAAGTTGCTGGTGGAGAAAGCCGATATCGCGGTGTCACCGGGCATCGGCTTCGGCGAATATGGCGAGGGCTTTGTTCGAATTGCGTTGGTCGAAAATGAGCAGCGCATCCGCCAAGCCGCGCGCAATGTCCGGCGCTTTCTCGATCACGCGCCTGAGCAGTTACATAACGTCGTTCCGCTCGCGACGCGACGCTAACAACGGACGCGCACGCGTGATGGCTCCAGCCCGAGCGCATGATCCCGAAAAGTGGGAACCGGTTTTCGGATAAAACCATGCGCACTCAATCGCTAAAAGTGGGCGTCGCCGGTTTAGGCACGGTCGGTGCCGCCTTGGTGGCACAAGTGGCAGGCCAACGGGAGGCGTTAGCTGCGCGCTGTGGTCGCGCTATTGAAGTGGTTGCGGTGTGTGCTCGTTCACGCGCCAAGAATCGCGGCGTAGACCTCAAAAAAATGAAATGGTTCAGCGATCCCGCAGCGCTAGCGCGAGAGCCCGGCATTGATGTGTTCGTTGAACTGATCGGCGGCTCTGGCGAGCCAGCAAAGAGCTCGGTCGAAGCGGCACTTGCTTCGGGCAAATCGGTGGTCACCGCCAACAAGGCACTTCTGGCCAAACACGGCATCAAGCTTGCCGCGATCGCCGAACGTAAGCACGTGGCGCTCAATTTCGAAGCGGCGGTCGGCGGGGCAATACCAATCGTCAAAACTTTACGCGAGGGCATGGCCGGCAATTCATTTGAGCGTATCTACGGAATTCTCAATGGCACCTGCAATTACATCCTTACGCGGATGGAACAGGATAAGATGCCGTTCGCCGAATGTCTGAAGGAAGCACAGCGGCTTGGTTATGCCGAAGCCAATCCGACTTTCGATATAGAAGGTCACGACACCGCGCAGAAACTCGCGATCCTGGCAAGCCTTGCCTTTGGCACGAAAGTCGACCAACGAGCAATCTACGTGGAAGGCATTTCCTCGATAACGCCGGCAGATCTTTTTGCCGCGGATGAACTCGGGTATCGCGTGAAACTTTTGGGCGTGGCGGTGAAGACGCCACAAGGCATTGAGCAGCGCGTGCATCCGACCATGGTTCGCAAGGATTCCGCGATTGCGCAGGTGATGGGCGTCACCAATGCGGTAACAGTCGACGCCACGGATATTAATCCGCTGACTTTGGTTGGGCCGGGTGCCGGGGGAGCCGCAACCGCTTCAGCGGTCCTGTCTGACATCGGTGATATTGCGCGCGGGGTGCGCACTGCGCCGTTTGGACGTCCTACGGCGCGGCTCATAAGTGTGCGCAAGGCGCCAATGCAGCGTCATGAAGGCGGGTACTATATTCGTCTGGTCGCGCGCGATAAGCCGGGGACTGCGGCCACGATCGCAACACGCCTTGCAGAGCAGGAAATTTCACTGGAGTCGATTGTCCAGCGGCACGATCCCGCCCATGTTGGGCGAGATGCGAAGGCGGGTTCGGTCCCCGTTATTCTCATTACCTATGCAACCAGCGAAGATGCCGTACGCAAGGCCCTTGCGGCGGTGGGGCGCGATAGGGTGATCTCGGGCCGCCCGCAAGTTATTCGGATAGAAAAGAACTAAGCGACCGAACGTTTGGGAGGGGAGCGTCCAATGCCAAGTATTACCGTCCAGCCGGAGTTGCTGCTGGAGCGTATTCTGACCCTCGAAATCGTCCGCGTGACTGAACGTGCGGCGGTTTCTTCGGCGCGTCTGCGCGGGCACGGCAAGGATAAAGCTTCCGATCAGGCTGCAGTCGACGCCATGCGGCGAGAGCTCAACAAGCTGCCAATCGACGGCACGGTGGTGATCGGTGAGGGCGAAATCGATGAAGCGCCGATGCTTTTCATTGGTGAGAAAGTCGGGACCAAAAACGGCCCCAAGGTCGACATTGCGGTCGATCCTTTGGAAGGGACAACGCTCTGCGCTAAAAACATGCCGGGTGCGATTGCCACCATCGCAATGGCTGATGCCGGCACCCTGCTGCATGCGCCCGATTGCTACATGCAAAAGATCGCTGTCGGCCCCGGTTATCCCAAAGGGACGATCGATCTCGATGCGCCGGCGGACGTCAACATCATGCGGGTCGCGAAAGCCAAAGGTGTCAAGCCTTCGGAAATCACTGCCATTTTGCTCGACCGGCCTCGTCACGCCGACATGATCGCGGCAATTCGCAAAACTGGCGCTGCGGTGAGCCTGATCACTGACGGCGACGTAGCGGGCGTGATCCATTGCGCGGACCAGAAAACCGGCATCGACATTTATCTTGGCATCGGCGGCGCGCCGGAAGGCGTACTGGCAGCAGCGGCCTTGCGTTGCATTGGCGGTCAGATGCAGACGCGATTGATCATCGATACCGAGCAGTTGCGCGAGCGCACGCTGAAGATGGGTATCAAGGACCCGAAGCGAAAATACGAGATCGAAGACATGGTGAAGGGAGACTGCCTGTTCTCTGCCACCGGGGTCACCACCGGCGCCATGTTGAGCGGTGTTAAGTTCGGCAAAGATGTCATCGAGACTGAAACAGTCGTCATGCGATCAAAAACCGGTACGGTGCGCCGGGTCATGGCCGAACATCGGCAATTCGATAAATTCCACCTCGATTGAGCGAAGCGGGCAGTCGCCCATCTGATTGTGTCTCGCCATGCGGGGCGAAATCTCGTCGGACTCTCTTGTCACGTCGGGGCGTCGTGGCTCTAATCTCACGCGCAATTTTAAGCGCGAGGGTTCCGAATGCGCCATGTTCATCTCGTCGGAAGCGTGCCGCTCAACGATGCGCGCTCGGTGTTTGAGACTGTGAGTGCCGCACTTGGGCCAATGCTCAAGCGTATTCCCGACGGCGAAACCGGAGACCGTTCCGACTGGATTACCTGGCTGGAGCCCGCATTTGCCGGCAATCCGGCGCTGGAAAAATCCGACGAATTGTTTCGCATTCATGCGACCGGCACGGCGCGCATCCGCTACAGGCTCAAGCCTGGCAAAAGAGTGGAAGATGTTACATTTGGAAATCTATTTTACGCCGACATTGCTAAAGCGTCCTATGCCGAATTCGCCGCGCTCAAGCGCGCCGGCAAAATTCCGCCCGATGTGAAATTTCAAATCGACCTTGTGCCAGCACATTCGGTGATCTGGCTGTTCTTACAGGACGACCTACATCAGTCGCTCGACCCGATTTTTAACAAAGCGCTCAAACACGAGATTGACAAGATCGCGGCGTCGCTGCCGCACGACCAGATTGCCATCCAATTCGACGTTGCCTCGGCGGTGTTCGCGCGGCTGCAGCGCAACGAGCCGAATGCCTATGGCAAGACTCGCGCAGAAATGCTCACGCGCTTTTCAATGATCCTTGCTGATCTGGCTGGGCACGTGCCCGCAGATATCGAGCTTATGTTTCATTTCTGCTACGGGGATTCCAACCACAAGCATGTCATCGAGCCCATAGATATGGGCGACATGACAGACGTCGCCAACCGTCTCTGTATGGACATCAAACGTCCGATCCAGCTCATACACATGCCGGTGCCGCGCAACCGTAATGACGACGCTTATTTCGCGCCACTCTCGGGATTGCAGCTCAAGCCGGAAACAGAGTTAAGTCTCGGCCTGGTCCACTATACCGACGGCGTTGCCGGTACGCGGAAGCGTCTTGCGGTCGCTGAACGGCATGCCAAGCGCTTTTCAATTGCGACCGAATGTGGCTTTGGGCGGCGCGATCCGGCGACAATCCCCGAGCTATTGCGGATTCATGCTGAGGTTGCTGGCTGACGCGGGGCTGGTGTGCGCGTGCGCCCTTCGTCACTATATGGGGTCTCCGGAAAACGATTCTCGGCGGGCTGACATGGTCCCGCGTAATGGCTTATGGCGATGGCGCTGCCTGCAATACAGTTTGACCAAAGCGACCGCTATTTTCTCGGCGTTGAGAGCTCATTGAGCGGGCGCGCTTGGAAAGATCGGCTCGACGAGCGCGGATCGGCGCGCGCGCTCGCGATCGCGCAACGTCATGGCCTCGACGAGTTGCTTGCGCGTGTTTTGGCAGGCCGAAACGTCGAAGTGGATGAGGTTGAGAGTTTTCTCGACCCTACGATAAAGCGATTGATGCCGGATCCGCACACGCTGACCGGCATGGAAGCTGCCTCGGCGCGCATTGCCGACGCCGTTGTTCGCGGTGAAAACGTCGCCATTTTCGGCGACTACGATGTCGATGGTGCCACCGCGTCGGCGCTGTTGGGCCACTATTTGCGTCGTTGCGGGTTGGATCCGATCATTCACATTCCGGATCGCATCTTCGAAGGATACGGGCCGAATGTCGATGCAATTCGGTCTTTCGGGGAACGTGGCGTCAAACTGCTGATAACCGTCGATTGCGGTGTGACGAGCATCGAGCCGCTTGCCGAAGCGAAAAAACTTGGCCTCGATGCGGTCGTGATCGACCATCATCAGGCCGATGAGAAGCTTCCCGAAGCAGTCGCTATTGTCGATCCAAACCGCGCCGATGATCTTTCCGGGCTGGGCCAACTTGCCGCTGTTGGTTTGGTGTTTTTGACACTGGTTGCGGTCACACGTGAGCTCCGTCATCGCAATTTTTGGAGCGACACGCGTGCTGAGCCTGATCTCTTGGCTCTGTTGCATCTCGTGGCGCTTGGGACGGTAGCTGACGTTGTACCGCTGCGCGGGCTCAACCGTGCTTTTGTTGCGAAGGGGCTCATCGCACTCAAGCGCCGCGAGCATCTGGGACTTACCGCGCTTATGGACGTCGCCCGCCTGAGTGGCCCACCGGAACCGTGGCACCTTGGGTTCCTCTTGGGTCCACGCATCAACGCGGGTGGACGCATTGGCCGTGCCGATCTCGGCGTACGCCTCCTTCTGGAGGAGGATCCGAGCGAAGCCGCGCGCATCGCCGTCGAACTTGACCGCCTCAATCGGGAACGCCAACAAATCGAGCAGGCAACGCTGGCGCAGGCCGAAGGGGAGGCGCTCGCAGCGCTAGGGCTGGAAGAGAAGGGCGCCGTGGTCGTCACCGCGGCGGAAGGCTGGCACCCCGGCGTCGTCGGGCTGGTCGCGGCACGGCTGAAGGAACACTACGGCCGGCCAGCTTTTGCGATTGCGCTTGAACCGGGCGGCACCGGGACCGGATCGGGACGTTCGATCGCCGGAGTTGATCTCGGGAAGGCGGTTCGGCGTGCCGTGCAGGAAGGTCTTTTGTTGAAAGGCGGCGGGCATGCGATGGCGGCAGGCGTAACGCTAAAGAAAGACGCGCTCGGCGCTTTCCGCGCATATCTCGAAGAGACCTTGGCGGCACAAGTCGACGTTGCTCGCCGCGACAGTGCGCTGAAGATCGATGGCGCGGTCGCGGCCGGCGGCTTTAATCTCGCCCTTGCGGATTTACTGTCACGCGCCGGCCCCTACGGTGCGGGCAATCCGGAACCGCTGCTCGCGCTCCCGGCGCACACACTGACTTACGCCGAGCCGGTCGGCGAAAACCACATCCGTATGCGCTTGCGTTCGGGCGACGGAAAATTCGTCAACGGGATCGCTTTCCGCGCCGCCGGTCGGCCGCTCGGCAAAGCTCTGCTGGAAAACCGGGGCCGCACAATGCATGCCGCCGGCAACATCGCCGTCGATCGCTGGCAGGGCGAGGAGCGCGTGCAATTCCGGCTCGCAGACTTGGCCGTCAGTCAGTAGCCCTCTCGCGACGCCAACGGACCAGCGGGCAATTAATGGTAGTCTTACCATTCAGGGCAATTCGTGCGCCCGAGTTCGCGTTGGCGTGCTCGCGCACCATCAAAGCGATGCCTTTATCCAAAAGGGGGCGCCTATGTTGCTCAATTTTCGTTCAGCGTCGTCATCTGAGGCGGCGGGATATCAGGAAAGCGCGGCACACATCGACCGGCGCGAGCGGCTCGTTACCGTGGTCGCGGCGTCGTTGGCGGTGCTGATCGTAGCTGCGATCGCCGTCTTGATGGGGATGGCTTGAGGGCGCGTCGCGTTGGTGCCGCAGCGCTAGGATACTCCGCGCCCACGTCAAAGGCTTTGCGCGCGTCGGATGCGAATTGCCTTCGCCACATTACGATCAGGATTCCAGCGGTCGACAAGGCAAAAAGCACCGGACCGAGAAACCAGCCCAGATAACCGAGCGCGAAGAAAAAAGCGCGTTGACCGCGGTTGAAATGACGGCCGGCGTCGGCGCAAAGCTTTGCGGCCCTGTGTGCAAAGGCCTGGGCCTCCGGCGTATCCTTTTCGGCGGGCAGAGGTGCCGCGCCGACCATGATCGCAAAATAATTGAACAGACGGTATGACCAGGCAAATTTGAAGAACGCGTAGACAAAAATCACGATCAGCCCCATCATCTTCAAATCCCATAAGCTACGCGACGGGGCGGCGCCGAACGGCAACAGCGACATGACCGTCAGCACGTCCTCACTTGATCGCAGCAGCGTCAGTGCGCCACCGATAGCGATCAAGCTGGTCGAGGCGAAAAAAGCCGTGCCGTTTTGCAGCGCCGCTGTCACCTGGGCGTCGACCATGCGCATGTCGCGCTCGAGCAGGCGCTCCATCCATTCGTCGCGATAGCCGTTCATCAAGGCATTGAGGCTGGTGCGGCCCTTTGCCGACTTCTCGATCACGATTGAATAGACGATCCATGCGCCGGCGAACCAGGCGAGGGCGGCGAGGTCGGGTGCGGTGAACGCCATCATGGGCTTTGAGTCGCTCCTCCTCATGATGTTGCCCGCTGGCGCGACGGGCTTCAACCGTTCGGCTTGAGTGCGAAAGCGGGCTCTGCCAGCATGCGCGCCCGAGGAGACAGGCCATGCAAAACATTACAATTGGTTACAAGGCTTTGTGCGAGGCCGCCGAGCGCGAAATCGAAACACTCCCGATTGAACAGGCCGTCAAGCTCGCCGGCCGCGACGATACCGTGCTTGTCGATATCCGCGATATCCGTGAACTCCAGCGTGAGGGCCGGGTCCCGGGGGCCTTTCATTGTCCGCGCGGCTTGTTGGAGTTCTGGATCGATCCGCAAAGCCCCTACCACAAACCGGTATTCGCGCAGGATAAGAAATTTGTGTTTTTCTGCGCTGGTGGCTTGCGTTCCGCACTCGCCGCGCAGACAGCGCAGCACATGGGGCTCAAACCCGTAGCGCATATCCGTGGCGGCTTTGGTGCCTGGCAAAAAGCCGGTGGCCCGGTCGAAGCACCGGAAGTCCGACCGGATCAGGCAAAAAAGGCGTGAGCGTCAATGGCGTTGAAGTTGATTATCGGCAACAAGAACTACTCTTCATGGTCGATGCGGCCATGGATCGCCATGAAAGTGGCGAACATTCCATTCGAGGAAACGGTGATCTCGCTAGACGCACCGAATTTCAAACAAGTCGTTGGTCAGGTGTCGGGTACCGGCAAGGTGCCGGTACTGATCGACGGGGATGTGCAGGTGTGGGAATCGCTGGCCATTCTTGAATATCTGGCGGAGAAACATTCTGACGCCAGTCTTTGGCCGACAGACAGTGCGGCCCGGGCGTTCGCACGCGTGATTTCTAATGAAATGCATGCCGGTTTTCTGCCCCTGCGTCGTCTCCTGCCAATGAATATGTGGCGACCGGTGATCCGGCGTGAATTGACGCCGGAAGCGGCGGAAAATGTAAAACGCATCGAAGCGATGTGGGCTGAATGCCGCGAACGCTACGGCCAGAAGAGCGGCGAGCCATTTTTGTTTGGCAGCTTTGGCGCTGCCGATGCCATGTATGCGCCGGTGGTGGCGCGCCTGCATACCTACGGCGTTAATGTTGGCGTCACCACGCGGGCTTACATTGATGCCGTCATGGCGTTGCCGGCGTGGCAGGCGTGGTATGCCGCCGCGCTAAAGGAGACCTGGGTGCTCCCGGCTGATGAAGTGGATTGGCCGACTGTGCATCGGGTCTAGATCTTAAGGCGCACGACCAATTCTTCTATGAAAGGGCGCTGCCCCGGAAGAATTTTCTTTCGCGCCGTGGCGAGGCCGAAATACGATATTCGATCGACTTCAGGGAAATTTTGGCGTTTACCGGTATGCGGTGGCCATTCCATTTCGAATGTGTTGCTAGAGAAAGCCGCCAGGTCGAAATCTGCCTCAATTGCAAAGGCATGCACGATCTTGCCGCTCTTTTGACGACGCGGCGCGAGCGGTACGAACGGACCTGCAGCGACAAGGCCCGTCTCTTCGTTGAATTCGCGTTTGGCGCAGGCCAGCAAGTCGTCGGTTTCGACATTTCCTTTGGGAATCGACCAGACGCCATCATCCCGGTTGCGCCAGTAGGGGCCGCCAGGGTGGGCGAGCAGGATTTCGAGCCGCGAACTGCGGCGATAAGCGAGGATGCCGGCGCTGACCTCTGTTCGGCGGGACATGGACTCTTCTCGGCTGCGCAGAAGAAAAGCAAAATACGGGCCGTTTCGCGCGCCAATCGTGAAAATGGCATGGTCGTTACGTGCGGGGGCGGTTGAGGGGCTAGCTTCGGATTAGATAGGGGCCCGCGCACGTCGGTGGCCCGAGTGATCTACCACGGGCGTTCGATCGAATTTGTCACATGCTCTCGATCGGGAGCCGTCAAGCACACGCCAATGCAGAGGTAGGGTAATTCGGGGTGCGGATTGTGACCGCGATGAAATTTGGCGATTGGCTCGGCGTAGCATTCTCCTGCTTTCGCCTTGACGAGGACGCCCTCCTGGAAGTGAGCCTCGAATAAACCCTGGAGTGCCACGAAAAATGCCGCCCCATTGTGGCAATGCCAGTTGGTGTAACCGCCGGGCACGATTTCGGCATTATAGATTTGCACTTTGACCTGAGGATCGCGCGGAAGCGAAGCGTAAAGCGTGTCGAACAGTAAATTACGATGAAAACCGTGCCCCGACGGCACAATGCCATCCAGCTTGAGCTTTAGATCTTTGTAGTCATCAAGGCGCGCTTGCATCTTTGTGTCCCCGCTAGGATGTGGAAGCCTAATACATTGCTTGCGGAGAGGTGAAGCACGCAAAAACAAAAACCCGGCACACCGCCGGGTCTTTGCAGTCGATTTATTGGCAACCACTCGTTAATCGTCAACTGCTTCCTTTACGACGTCCTTCATTCCGCCGATTGTATTCTGAACCTTGCCGGCGATCTTCTGCGCCTTGCCTTCGCTTTCGAGCTTGGTGTCGCCAGTAGCCTTGCCGGCAACCTCTTTCACTTTGCCTTTGATCTGTTCGGCGCTGCCTTGAATACGATCTTTGTTCATACCGTCCTCTCGTTTTTCTGTTTGTTGGTGTCGATGAAACAACGTTCGACCGTGCGCTTGCGTTCCAGCGAGCGCGTCACGATCGATATTGCCCGTAGGCGCATGCTGAAGCCCCGCGCCGAATTGGCGGCACGGGGCCGAGCTACGCAACTGTTACGCTACCGGTACGCTACTGCTTCGAACCGGTTGTGCTCTTGTTCGGATTCGGCGAGCAATTCAGGTTCTGCGGCTTTGCATCCTTTTCACAGGCTGACATGCTCGCATACTTGCAATTGAGACCGCCGCTCGCTGACGTGTTGATGCAGAACGCGGCACTTCCGATGGTCTGTTGTTTCTGCATGCTGCCGCCCGAAGAGGGCGAGCCCATCGTGCCCTGCGCCTGGGCGAATGAAATCCCCGCGACGAGTGCGGCGACGGCGGTAAGAGTGGTCAAAGTCTTCATGATCTGCCTCCTTGGGGCTGATGCCGGCACGCGGCATCCGTGAACAACGAGGGGGAAGGGATGGTGTTCCCGGAACCCGGGCGATTTTGGGAAATAGTTTCAATTGCGGCCCGGAAAAGGCAAACGGCCGGGAGAGTTCCCGGCCGTCGACCTGATATAGCGCTTGAGTGCTACGCTTCTACGATTGCCACGATCTCATGCGTACGCGGATTAATAATTACAATCTGGTCACCGACAAGAATGTAATCGTAGCCGCGCCATTCTGGATAGACCGAGATGACTTCAACCGGCAGCGGATAGAAGTGGACGTTGGTTGGCACTCGAGTTCCAACCGATACCGACACGCTCAGGTGAGTCGGCTCTACCTTATGCTGGTGGATGATCGACGTGATCTTGGTGCGCTGTTCAGTCGAGAGATTCGCCGAACCAGCGGCGGCTCCCTGGCCGGTTGTCGAGCGGCTTTTCTCGGTCGTCGACTGAGTGGATTTCGACGCACCGCTATTCTGCTCATTTTGCTCGCTTCGTGACCGGACGTCGGATTGCTATCGGACTTGCTATCGGACTTGCCATCGGCTGCGCCCGATTTCTTATCGTTGTCCATGGCACGGGACGGAGCCTGAGCCTTATCGTCGGCATCCGACCTCGGTGCCTGACCCGTCGTTTCTTTTGCCTTGCCAGACTTAGCGTCCGGCGTGGCCTGACCGGTCGTTTGCGGCGCTTTTTGTTCACTCTTCACGGACGGTGCGACCTTTTCCGCCGGCGCATTTTGCTGCGCCGCGGGCGCGCGCTCCGGGGTGTCCTTACTCATACCTTGTGCAGATGCGACGCCGGCGCTTAACAGCAGCGCTACCGCCACGTTTGATAACAGTTTCGCTTTCCTCACGGGAATGTCTCCTCTGGGTGCCCACGAATTTCTCGACGATGTCGAGACCTCCAGCGAAAACGTTCGAAGAGACCACTCGGTTCCAAAGGTTACTGAAACGCAACAATACAGCACCATTGCGTTCCGGGTTCCATCAAGGCAACTTTCGATCCAATGGGAGAGGCCCTTGGCGATTCTTGCGTCATTGATAGACAAAAACGGCGCCGAATTCAGTGCCAACGCCGAACGAATGCGCGCACTTGTGGCTGAGCTGCAATCCAAGCGTACCGAAGCCGCCTCCGGCGGATCGGAGCGGGCGAGGGAGCGTCACGTTGCTCGCGGCAAGCTGTTGCCGCGCGATCGCGTTATGAACCTAATCGACCCGGGCTCGCCATTCCTCGAGCTGTCGCCGCTCGCAGCTAACAGCATGTATGACGATGCTATTCACGGCGCCGGCCTGATTGCCGGTATTTGCCGCGTCGAAGGCCGCGAATGCATGGTGATCTGCAATGACTCCACCATCAAAGGCGGCACATATTTTCCGATGACGGTGAAAAAACATCTGCGGGCGCAGGAAATCGCGCGCGAAAACCGCCTGCCTTGTATCTATCTGGTCGACAGCGGCGGAGCCAATTTGCCACATCAGACCGAAGTGTTTCCCGACCGCGAGCACTTCGGGCGGATTTTCTACAATCAAGCGACGCTATCGTCCCTCGGCATTCCGCAAATTGCAGTCGTGATGGGTTCCTGCACGGCGGGCGGTGCCTACGTGCCGGCGATGTCCGACGAGACGATCATTGTGAAAAATCAGGGTACAATTTTTCTGGGCGGACCACCGCTCGTGAAGGCAGCAACGGGCGAGGTCGTGACCGCTGAGGAATTGGGTGGTGCCGACGTGCATGCGCGCAAGTCCGGCGTCGCTGACCACTATGCGCAGGACGACCATCACGCTTTAAGTATTGCGCGTCGTATCATCGCCAATTTGAACACAAAGAAGAATGTCGAGATTCAATTGTTGAAGTCGCGCGACCCCGCGCTCAACGGAAACGAGCTCGACGGTATTGTGCCGCTCGATCTGAAGAAACAGTATGATGTCCGCGAAGTGATCGCGCGTATCGTGGACGCTTCCGAGTTCGACGAGTTCAAAGCGCTTTACGGTACAACTCTCGTTGCCGGCTTTGCGCACATTCAAGGCATTCCGGTCGGTGTCATTGGCAACAATGGCATCTTGTTTTCAGAAAGCGCCCTGAAGGCAGCGCATTTTATTGAGCTTTGCTGTCAGCGACGCATTCCTTTGCTGTTCCTGCAAAATATCGTCGGGTTCATGGTTGGACGAGACTATGAGGCCGGCGGGATTGCGAAAGACGGTGCCAAGATGGTGACGGCCGTTGCGTGCGCGCGCGTGCCGAAGATCACGGTGATTATCGGCGGCTCGTACGGTGCGGGAAACTACGGCATGTGTGGACGGGCATATAGCCCACGTTTTCTGTTCACTTGGCCGAACGCGCGCATTTCTGTCATGGGCGGCGAGCAGGCTGCGAGTGTTCTAGCGACCGTCAAGCGAGACAATATCGAGGCCGGCGGAAAAAAATGGTCGGAGGTCGAAGAGCAGGAATTCAAACAACCGCTCCTTGACCAGTTCGAGCATGAAGGAAATCCTTACTATGCTACGGCCCGACTTTGGGATGATGGTATCATTGCTCCTTCGGAAACGCGTCGCGTGCTGGCGCTCGCGTTTTCGGCTGCATTGAATGCACCCATTCCGGAAACGAAGTTTGGCGTGTTCAGGATGTGAGCGGGGCAAAGCACGCTCTGCTGCTTGATTATCGAATTAGACAAATTCAAATGTTGCTTATGCGTCTTGCATCGAATGCTACGCGGTGTCACAGATTCAAGCGCGTAACAAACGAGGCTTGTCCATGTTTCGCCGAACAATCGGGATAGCGCTTGCCGTCGGTCTGTTGCCGTTCGCGGTAGGCGCACAAACGCCATACCCTCCATCGTTAAAAGAAGCGCCGAAAGAAACGAAGGACGCGCCCAAAGCCTATGTGCCCGGATTAGAGCAATTCATGAATGTGATCTTGATCGAGCACAACAAGCTTTGGTTCGCCGCCAAGGCGCGCAATTGGCCGCTTGCGGAATATCAGCTTGGCGAGATCAAGGAAATTATGGGCGACGTGCAGGACTTTGTGCCCACGTTCAAAAATCTTCCGCTCGCCGAGATGCTTGACGCGGTCATCACCAAAGAGATTGTTGTGCTGGAAAAATCGATCGAAGCCAAGGACTACAAAGCTTTCACTGCCGGTTATGACAAGCTCACAGCCGCTTGCAATGCCTGTCATCAGGGGACCGGTAACGGTTTTGTGGTCATCAAGCGCCCGACGCAGCCTGCTTTCACCAATCAGGATTACACCCCGCACAAGTAGCGGCTCCGACCGACGCTGCGTGCCCTCGCTCTCGCTTGGCACCGTAGCCCGGCTCAACCGCGCATGCTAAATGTAGGCGGAATGACCAGCGCTGATGATCTCAAGCAACTTGCGCCCACGGGGACATTGCGCGGCGGTGTCGTAGCAGCCCCGGCGGCCTCTGCATTTTTCGCAATTCGGGACGCTGGCGAAGTGAAGGGTGTCACCGTCGATCTGATCCGCAGCTTTGCCGTGGCGTTGAAGCTACCGTTGTCTTTGCAGGTATACGACAATTCTGGGCAGGTGACCGATGCCGTCGCCAAAGGCGATTGCGATCTTGCCTTCATGCCGCAGGATGCTGAACGAGCAAAGCGGGTTGATTTCGGTCCCGCCTATTATTTCATTGAGAGCACGTACCTGGTGCCTGCGGGCTCCGCCATTAAAACGATCGAAGAGGTCAATCGGCCAGGCTGCCGAATTGTCGCTATATCGAACACGACGACGGCGCGAAGCGCGCGCCGAACCGCTCCCAATGCGAGCGTTGAAGAAGTCCCAAGCGTCGACCGCATGACTGAAATGGCGCGGCTGGGGCAGGGGGATGCGTTCGCTCTATCGCACGACTCCTTTGCCGGCCTGTTGCCGAAGCTTCCGGGCGCGCGTGTCCTGAGCGGAAATTTCCAGCAAACGGGCATCGCGGTCGCTGTACCCCAAGGGCGAGGCGTCGCCCTTAAAATTGCAAGCGAGCTGCTGGAAATTGCAAAATCGTCCGGCCTGGTGCGGCGCGCACTCGATGCTTCGGGTTTTCCTGATGCTCCCGTAGCCCCACGCTCAGGCGGCGCTTAGGCCCGTCACATCGTCACGATGACATTGCCGAGCGTACCTTGCTCCACCGCTTCGTGGGCCAAAACTGCATCAGCGAGCGGGTAAGTTGATTTTGCCAAGCGGTTGAGCAGGGATCCTTGCTTAAGTCGGGCATTGATCGCGGAAATCGCGCGCTCGCGTTCAGCGGCATCAAGCTCATAGACCAAGAAAAACTGCAGGTGGATCGAGTTGACGAGACAAAAGGCGGCGGGCAGCGCCGCCTCCGGCCCTGTTCCGTACACAACGACAGTCCCTTTTGGCCGCAGGACGTCGGGAATGAGTTTTGCGTTGGCGGAGAGGTCCATTTCGATGACGGCGTCGACACCCCGTTTGTCGGTGAGTTCCATGACCCGCTCGCCGACGTTTTCGCGTTTGTAATCGATCGCATGATCGGCGCCGGCTTCCTCGGCTGCCTTGGCCTTTTGAGGTGAGGATATCGTGGTGATCACCTTGGCCCCCTTCGCCTTCGCGAACTGGATGACGTATTGACTGACGGCGCCGGCGCCGCCCGATACCAATAGGGACATACCTCTTTGTGCTCGCGCCAACCCTCCCTGTGCGCTTGCCAATGCGACGGCGTGAATGGCGGTCATTGCCGGAATTCCGAGGCACGCGCCCGCTTCGAAACTTGTATTGTCCGGCAATTCCACCGCCTGGGCCGCTGGCAACACGATGTACTCAGCCGCGGTGCCGAATGGCACGTTTCCACTGACCGTTCCAAACCCAGACTCGTTGGCCTACGCGTGATGGCGGCACGCCGTCGCCGACTTCATCAATGACACCCGCGCCGTCGCTGTGCGGAATGACCCGCGGGAAGACGATCTTGCGGGTGGAACCTTGGCGCGATTTGACGTCCGAAGGGTTGACACCGGAGGCAGCGAGCTTGACGCGCACTTCACCAGGTCCGGCACGCGGTGTTTCTATGTCACCCACCCGGAGGACGTCGCGCGCCGTGCCGTTCCGCTCGTAGTAAGCCGCTCGCATGGGACTCCCCTTCTATTCTGTCCCCACGATAGCACGTCGTCTCGGAGCAAAATCAGGTGGGAGAACCGACAAATCGATCAAGCGTTATGTCTGTGACCCAATTTGAGAAGGAAGCAGGGGGGCTCAATTGAAGAGGTTTGAAATGGCTTATCGTGTGTATAGCGGCCCAAAAGCGTCCGCTGATTTTTCGCCGATCGAAAAATCACAAATGCTCTACAAGGAACTCCCGATGCTCGACGACGCACTGTCGTGGGCGCATCACCTTGATCAGACTGGTCGAGCGCCGCTTCTCATCGAAGGCGATGACGGTGTGCGGATGGATCGCCGGGCCATCATCGACGCGCTGAGGATCGGCATGCGGGAGGAAGTCGGCGCGGACCCTGGAGCAACTGGAGATATCAGCCCGCGAGACGCGTCCACTCGGCTCGGGCGCGGTCGGTGAGATGGTTCCATTTCGTGCTGACGACGTCCCAATTCACCATTGGTCGTTGCACGCTCGCTGATGTGCCGGTGCCGGACACAGCATTGTGCGAGTCATAAAGATAAGCACCGCCGATCGTCAGAAGGGCGCCAAGAATAATCCCAATGAGGACGCGCATATCGAACCTCCTCGTTCCCCACGTCAGAACGCAGCGGCAAAGATGGAGTTCCCGGGGCGGTGTGTGTTGCTCTTAAGCCCCATTATGACATCAAACCGGACGATTTTAGGTCGCTATGCGTTAACCATATGCACTTACCAGCTGTATTCTAACTTATTGAAAACGCTCACGTTCTGCCCTAAAAAACTTTGCCCGCAAACGAAATTTGCTGCTATATTGAACTTATGAGCAGAAATTCAACAAAAGCGGCCGGGCGGTCCACCAAGACTAGCCGGACGGCAAAAAAAGGCGCGAAAACTGTAAGCGCGACAGCAAAAAAAGCGTCGAAATCGGCGCGTCTTCCCGTTGGGAAGGGCACCCGCGCGGCGCGGGCCGGTGCTGTCGTCGGCACAGCGGGCAAGGCGACGAAGATGCTGCGGACGTCCAGTCCGCCGATGCAGCCAATCGTGCCGCCTGAAGTCCCTCTGCGTTTGCACAAGTATCAGGTCGGTGAAACGGTTTATTACACCTCGCCGACCTTTGGTCGCGCCGCCGCGACCGGCAGCTACATTGTGGTCAAGCTGCTGCCTTCGGAAGGTGACGACTACCAATACCGGATCAAGAGTTCCGGTGAAGCGTTCGAACGCGTCGCCAAGGAAAGCCAGCTCGACCGCCCTTGAGCGGTCGCGATTTCGCCTCGGCTGTCACTTAGCCTGCTCCGAACCGCGCTCGTTGCGCATCAGGAGCTCCGAGAATGGCAGTTTACATTACGCAGGGGCGTTATACCCGCGACGCAATCAAGGGCATGATTGTTAAACCGGAGGACCGCTCCGACGCTGTCGCGCGGCTGCTGTCGAAAATAGGGGGCCGGCTCTTGGGCTACTATTTCACCTTCGGTGAGTACGATTTTTTGGCGATCGCCGAAGTTCCAAACGACGTTCAGATGGCCGCCGTTCTTTTGGCCGCGGGCAGTGGAGGCGGCGTCACCGATCTGCGCACCACCGTTGCGCTGACGTCAGTGGAAGCCAAAGGCGCATTTGCGGCGGCAAGCGACCTTGCTCCCGGCTTTAGGTCGGCGGGCGGGACGTAACGGCTGCGGGAATAAACAAAAGAATGATGACCTTATAACCAAGCCAAACAGAAACCTTCCAGGGGAGATAATTGATGCGTGCGTTTATGCGACTGGCCGCTCTAATGCTGCCGATTGTCCTTGCGTGGCCAGCTGCCTCACAGACCTATCCGACCCGAACCGTAAAATTGATTGTTCCATTCGGTGCGGGCGGTCCCGCCGACGTTTATGCCCGGGTGCTTGCTCAACATCTTTCTGAAGAAACCAAGCAGTCATTCATTGTTGAGGACCGTCCGGGGGCCGGGTCCGTTATCGGGACCGATACGGTCGCCAAATCCGCGCCCGATGGTTACACGCTGCTCGTGATGTCGAATACGCATACGACAAACGAATCGCTACTTCCCAACAAGCCCTATCAATTGATGCGCGATTTCGTCCCGGTCGCGACCATTAATTATTCCGATCTCCTCTTGGTGGTTCACCCGTCGGTTCCAGCCAAGACGGTGAAGGAATTCATTGAGCTGGCCAAAAAAGAGCCAGGCAAACTCAATTACGCATCGTCCGGTCCGGGGACGCCCTATCACATGGCGGGCGAGCTGTTTAAGGCCATGACGCAGACCGACATCGTGCACGTGCCGCACAAAGCTTCAGGCGATGCACGCAACAGTGTGATTTCCGGCACGGTCCAGATGATGTTCGATGCCGTGACCACCATGTCGGCATTGGCAAAAGGCGGGCAGGTGCGCGCCCTGGGGACCACCGGACTGACACGGTCAGAATTGACGCCCGATCTGCCGACGATCGCTGAAACGGTCCCGGGCTATGAGGCGACGATCTGGCTTGGCGTTATGGCACCGAAGGGCACGCCCAAGGACGTCATTGCCTTCCTCAATTCGAACATCAACAAAGTGCTCAACAATCCCGAAGTTAAGGCCACATGGCTCAAGCAGGGTGCCATTCCACTCGTAAAAACACCGGAAGAATTCGACGCGTATTTGCGTAAGGACATCGAAAAATGGGCCAACGTGGTAAAAGTCTCGGGAGTTCAGATCCAGTAGCTGGAAACCGATGCCGATTATCGACAGCGCATCTATAAACGGGCTGCTTTCGACACCGCTGGTGCTGCCGGCTCCTTTGGCCGGGGCGCTGGCGGCGTTGTTTTTTGTGATCGTGATCATCGCGGTGCGACGCGCGTCGCGAGGGGCCGGTGCGCGTTTGCTGCTTCCGGTATCCGCGATTGTCGTCGCGGCGCTGGCGGTGTTGGGGCTCCTGGATCGCCTGGCGGTGAATGAGCGAGCCGCCGAACAGCGAGCACTCCTTCAGCGCAGTACGCAACTAAACCTGAGCGCCGTTGCGCCCGGTTCGCCGCTTGCATGCCTTGACGGCACTGCCGGCGAGCAAGTTGAGAATGCTTGCGAAAAATCCGTGTTTGCTGATGCGCAAAGTGCGGCGAGTGCTGTGGCCTATATCAGCGCGCGGCTATCGCTGCTGTCTGACGCGTTCGCAGCCGCCAAACATGGCGACTCCGAATTGCTCGCTGCGTTTGCCACTACGCGCCGTGCCCTCGAGCTCGATCGCTACGGTATTGCAGCCCATGTGCTGGCCGTGCGTGACGGATGTGTCGCCGAACATTGCGCTGCTCTGGCCATGTTTCAGGACAAAGGAGCACTCATGGCCAATTTGAGGGTTCATGCCTTCGACACATACGTGGCCCGCTATGCCTCCACTTGGGGCAAAAACGAGCCTGTGGCCGATAAGGAGCCCCAGGCGGCGAACCCCACGGGCGCGCCGGTCGTTGGCGCTGCCGAACCTCTTTCCGCCGAACATCCTTTGGACAAACGCTATGACTTCCCTTCGGCCGCTTCGATCCCACCCGTCAGCATTATGAATTCGGAGCCTCCACCGCCCAAAGAGCAGCCGAGCGCCGCTAGTGCCCAGGCGGCTCCGGACAAGACCGGCAGCAATCCACCGGTGCCTCCGAAACGTCCACAAGCCCAAGCGGCAACCCCGCCAGCACGCTAGTATCGGGCCTTCGAAACCGGGCCCCATGTTCAAATCTGTCCTCATCGCAAATCGCGGCGAGATCGCCTGCCGCATTGCTCGCACCGCAAAGCGGATGGGCCTGCGTACGATCGCGGTCTTTTCGGACGCTGACGCACACGCCCTGCATGTCCGGCTCTGCGATGAAGCGCACGCGATCGGCCCGGCGCCGGCGTCGCAAAGCTATCTCTCGATCGACAAACTCATTTCGGTGGTCAAAGCCGCCCGTGCGGACTGTGTGCATCCGGGATATGGCTTTCTTTCGGAAAATGCCGAATTCGCGCAAGCCTGCCTCGACGCGGGTGCGGTTTTTGTCGGGCCGCCGGCGCAAGCCATCCGTGCCATGGGTCTCAAAGATCGTGCAAAGACGCTCATGGAGAAAGCCGGGGTCCCGGTCGTGCCCGGCTATCACGGCGAGATGCAGGAGCCGAAATTCCTCAAGCAAAAGGCCTACGAGATTGGCTATCCGGTCCTGATCAAGGCCGTCGCCGGTGGCGGCGGCAAAGGCATGCGGCGCGTCGAGCGTCACGCAGAGTTCGATTCGGCGCTTGAAGGAGCTCAACGCGAAGCCAAGGCATCATTTGGCGATACCCGTGTATTGATCGAAAAATATGTAACGAGTCCGCGCCACATCGAAGTCCAGATCTTCGCGGACCGGCACGGCAATGCCATTCATCTCAATGAGCGCGACTGTTCACTCCAGCGCCGCCACCAGAAGGTCATCGAAGAGGCGCCCGCGCCGGGCATGAGTGCGGGTCTGCGCGCCGTGATGGGAGCCGCGGCGGTGGAAGCTGCGAAGGCCGCGGGTTACGTGGGCGCCGGGACAGTCGAGTTCATTGCCGACGGTGCGCACGGGCTCAAAGCCAACGGTTTCTGGTTCATGGAGATGAATACGCGGCTTCAGGTCGAGCATCCGGTGACCGAGGCGATAACAGGGCTCGATCTGGTGGAGTGGCAGTTCCGGGTGGCCGCGGGCGAAAAATTACCGTTGGCGCAACAACAGGTGAAGCTCGTTGGCCACGCGGTGGAGGCCCGCCTTTATGCAGAGGATCCCGAGCACGGCTTTTTGCCTTCGACCGGCCGCCTCATTTCGCTTCAATTTCCGGTCGCCGACGGCCTTCGTATCGACAGTGGCGTTGAATCGGGCGGCGAAGTCACGCCATTTTACGATCCGTTGCTCGCCAAGCTGATCGCTCACGCAGAAACGCGTGAAGGGGCCCTTGAACGCCTGGCTGACGCGCTTGACCAGACGATCGCAATTGGTCCCCGTACGAACGTCGGATTTCTCGCCGCGATTTGCCGCGCGCCGGCCTTTCGCCAGGGCGATTTCGATACCACGTTCATCGACCGCAATCTTGCCGTCCTGGGCGCTGAACCGCAGGGCGTCGATCACGCGGCAGCCGCGCTGGGCGCGCAAAAACTATTGGCTCATGAACAGGCGCGTGTGCTGGAGAGATATGATCCTGACGAAACTGGGTCACCCTGGGATGCGGCCGATGCGTTTCAATTGTCGGGCGCGCGGCGGGTGTCGTTGCCGATCTTGGCGGAGGGCGAGCCCCTGCTGGCCGATGTGCGCTATGGGCCGCAAGGTTCCACAGTGTCGATCGAGGGAAATCCACCCGCGGACGACGCGGTAGCAATCGCGGATCATGACGCGGTCTATGTATTGCGCCACGGGCGTCAGACCAAAGTGATGTTGCGCGACCTCGCTTTCGACGAGTCTGGGGATCACGACAAAAGCGGGGTTGTGCGTGCACCCATGCATGGCAAGGTGCTCGGAATTCTGGTCGAGCAGGGCGCGCTTGTCGTTCGTGGGCAACGCGTTGCCATTATTGAGGCAATGAAGATGGAGCATACGCTCGTTGCTCCGGTCGAGGGCACCATCGCGGAAATTGCGGTTGCGCAGGACGCACAGGTGGCGGAAGGCGCCAAAATTATGCGAATTGTGCCCGTAACAAAAGAATAGGCTTGGAATACTTTAATGCCCCTTCATCTCATTAAATTGTGCGTAGGCTGCGATTCCGTCGCGGACCTCGAAGATTGGATCAAGCAAAAACTGAAAGAAAAGAAACGGCGCGGCCAAAAAGCGGAGCGCATCCATACGACGCGAATGGTGCCAAAGCGTGCCGAGGAACTTACGAGCGGCGGCTCGCTTTATTGGGTCATTCGTGGCCAGGTCACCTGCCGCGAACGTATCCTCGATGTCCGCCCGTTTACCGACAAGGAAGGCATTGGCCGATGTCGACTTGTCCTCGACGGCAAAGTCGTGCTCGTGGAACCCCGGCCGCGTTCCGCATTCCAGGGCTGGCGCTACCTTGAGGCGAAAGAAGCGCCGCGCGACCTTTCTCGCGCCGCGCCAGGTGCGGCCAAGATGCCGGAATCCATGCGACGCGAGCTGCGCGAACTGGGACTGCTTTAAACAGCGATATTATCGATCAGGCGCGTTTTTCCGAGCCTGGCCGCGACAAGTAAGCGAACCGGACCGTCTTTCGGCGAGCCGATTGGGGCAAGCGTTAGCGCGTGCCGCGCCTCCAGATAATCCAACGCAAATCCGGCAACATCAATCTCGATGCGCCCAACATTGAGGACGTGCGGTATTTTTTCGCCGGTTTTGATCCGTGAAGCACACCCCTTAAGGACGCGATAGAGCATGGGCGCAACGGACCGCTCTCCCGTCGAAAGGTATACGTTGCGCGACGACAACGCCAAACCATCTGGCTCGCGGATGGTGGGGACGCCGACGACCTTCAATGGCAAATCGAAATCCTTCGCCATTTGGGTCACGACGCGCAGTTGCTGGTAGTCCTTTTGGCCAAAAAGCGCGAAATCCGGTGAGACTTGCGTAAATAGCTTGGCGACGACGGTAGCGACGCCGCCGAAGAAATGTGGCCGATACTCATCTTCGAGGCCCACCTTGGCGGCACCTTCAGGCGCGACCCGAGTCGCAAACCCGTTAGGATACATGACTTCAACCGAAGGCGCCCATACAAGATCGACTTTGGCTTCGCGCAAAACCTTGATGTCTGTCGCAAAGTTGCGAGGGTAGCTCGTGAAATCTTCATTCGGCGCAAATTGCGTTGGATTGACAAAGATTGATACGACGACGCGTCTTGCCCGTCGTCCAGCGTCGCGAATGAGAGCCAGGTGGCCGCGATGCAACGCGCCCATCGTTGGTACGAGGGCGATGCGGTCACCAGCATTCCGGTAAAGTTCCAGTGTACGGCGGAGGGCAGAAACCGTACGCACGACTTTCGGGTGGTTTGCCATAATTTGTGGCCTTGTCGGCGGATTGTCGCAAAATCCGACTACGACCTAGCAAGGCTCCATGAAAGTGGCCATGCAAAATGATCAACAGCGCGGACGCGGGTTTAACTTGACTAAGCTACGCGAATATTTTGAGAATCCGAAGCCGGAAGGGGGCGGCGTGTTGATCCAACCGATCCAAGAAAGAGCTCAGTCGGCCCATGTTGTCGTTCTTGGCAACGAAAAAGGCGGCTCGGGCAAATCCACGACGGCGCTGCACATTGCTGTCGCGCTCCTCAAAGCTGGGCAGCGCGTAGCCACGATCGACCTCGACTCGCGCCAGCAAAGTTTCACGCACTATGTTGATAATCGCCGTGCTTGGTCCGGCCGCTCGCGCACCAAGCTTGAGGTCCCCACGCACTATTGCATCGCTCGTGCCGAGGGCAATTCGCTGGAAGCAAATGAGGCGCAAGAGTTTTCAAACTTCTCAGCGGCGATCAGTGCAATAGAACATACTCACGACGTGGTGGTGATCGATACTCCGGGCGCCGATACGTACCTTATGAGATTGGCGCACTCGATGGCCGATACGCTCGTGACTCCACTCAACGACAGTTTTCTCGATTTCGACGTTTTGGCTACGCTTGATCCGACGAATTTCAGCGTTACAGGCGAGAGCCACTATGCCGAAATGGTGCGCGAGGCGCGCCGGCAGCGCCGCCTCGTTGATGGTCAGCTGACCGATTGGATTGTGGTTCGAAACCGCCTGTCTACTTTGGCCTCACGCAACAAGCGATTGGTCGGCGATGGCATCAATGAGTTGTCCAAGCGCATGGGTTTCCGCTGTATTGATGGCTTCGCAGAGCGCGTCGTTTATCGTGAGTTTTTCCCGCGCGGCCTTACTGCGCTCGATGACCTTGACGAAGAGACTCTCGGTACGCGTCCGAACTTGTCGCATGTAACGGCGCGAGAGGAAGTCATTGCGCTCTTGAATGCACTGCACTTGCCGTTGTCCGAGAACGGCAAAAGGCGCGCCGCGGCCCGAGCGGAGTGGTACTCGGTCATGGACCAACCACTGCAAGTCCACGACATTATCACTTAGATTTCAGCTAAACTTGTATCCGGCGGCAGATGTCGCCATTTAACGCTGTGCGGCAGCAAGCTGCGCAGGCAATGTGTTTCAGTGTAGAATTTTGGCGATGAGCAAGGACTCCCCAAATACGCCGGCACCGGTTTCCTCCAAGCCGGAAATAGAGAATTTTATCGAGCAGGTTCGGGCGCTTGGGCCGTCGACCGCGGGAGGCAATCGCGGCCGTCTTATTTTCGCGCTGGATGCCACAATGAGCCGGCAGCCGACCTGGGACACAGCCTGTGCACTTCAGTCCGACATGTTTCGGGAGGCAGCGAGCATAGGTGGGCTCGACATCCAGTTGGTGTATTTCCGGGGATTGAGCGAATGCCGCGCGTCTGGTTGGGTCGCTGCCAGCGACAAACTCGCCGAACTGATGTCGCGCATTGATTGCCGTGGGGGCCAGACCCAAATCGGCAAGGTGTTAAATCATGCGCGTCAGGAGTATGGGCGTCAGAAGGTCCAAGCTCTCGTGTTTGTTGGCGACGCTATGGAAGAGTCTATCGATCAGTTATGTCAGGCTGCCGGCGAACTGGGACTGCTTGGCGTGCCGGTTTTCATGTTTCAGGAAGGCAATGATCCGGTCGCAGAGAACGCCTATCGCGAGATCGCGCGCTTATCGCGCGGCGCCTACTGTCGTTTCGACGTCGGTTCTGCGCATCAGCTTGGCGAATTGTTGCGTGCGGTTGCGGCCTATGCAGCCGGCGGCATCAAGGCACTTACTCAATTGTCGAAGAATCGATCGTCAGGCGCCCAATATTTGTTGTCGCAGTTGAAATAGCCATGCCAGCTCTCATTTTCGGCGTGCTCATTCTTGTGCTCGCGTTGTGGGTACTGAGCGTCATATCCAAAGTCGACCCGAAGGTCGCCGCACGCGTGACGAAGGTCGGCGGTGGCCTTCTCGCACTCGGATTTGCAGTTTTCCTCGGATTGCGGGGAGAAATTGGAATTGCCATTCCCCTTGGTGCAGTGGGGCTCGGCCTGCTCGGGTGGGTGCCGTTCGGGCCCAGCGGATTTTCTGCACGCACACAAAAGAGCGGGGGACAGACCTCGCGCGTGCGGTCAGCCTATTTCGACATGGAGCTTGATCACGACAGCGGCGCGATGCGGGGACGCATTCTTGCCGGCCGTCATCAGGGCGCCGAGCTCGAACGCCTCGACGTTGCCACGCTCGCTGCAATGCTCGGAGAAATCGACGAGGAAAGCCGCGCGCTACTTGTGGCTTATCTTGACCGCCGGGATCCCAGTTGGAGTGAGCACGCGCAATCGGATGCGGCAGCGGGGCGGCGCGGCTCGAGCAGTGGCAAAATGTCGGAACAGGAGGCCTATCAGATCCTTGGCCTGGAAACCGGCGCGAGCGCCGATGACATCAGCCGCGCGCATCGCACGCTGATGAAGAAACTGCATCCCGACCAAGGGGGCTCGACGTATCTCGCCGCGCGCATCAATGAAGCTAAGGAAATCCTTCTTCGCCGCCATCGCTGAGGTACTCCACTGACTCGACCATCAGCGGCTCCTGCGTATTGGCGCATCCCTGGAATTTTTTTGTTTTTCAATTCTTCAGCAGCATGCACGGAATTTCGCTGCGTTTGAGGTGTTTGCAGGCGGCTTCCGCCTTGTCTCTCTCAAGTCCTGCGAAACGGGCGCGGTACATCGCCTTGTCGCCTTTTGCGACCCGCTCGGTGAATGGATTGGCGCGTCCGAGAAAATCTTTGGCTTTGTCGAGCGCTGCTTCAAGCCGTTGTTTGGCGTCTTTCTCATCGTCGAAGGCGCCTACCTGGATAAGCCAGCCGCCACGCGCTTTGACCGCTGCGTCCGCGCCGGACACTGGCGGAGCGACTGGCACCGCGCTTGAGGCAGACGCGACTTTTGCCGGCAATGTGCCGAGCACGCCGGGTTTTGCCCCCGGGGGCGGAGCGGGTGGCGATGGAATTGGTGGTGAGGCGGCGGCGACCCGAGGAGCAGCGACCGGGGCGGCAGTGGGCGTCGGGGACGCAGCCGGCGTCGGCGGCGCGGCCGGCGGTGCCGCAGCTGGCGGCGGCTCGCTTCGCACTGTTGCAATGGTGGTGATGTTTGCCGGATTGGACACCGCAGGTGCCGGCGTGAGCTGACGGTTATCCGACGGCAATGGCGATAGCGAAGCCACGTACATCGTGGCGGGGTGCACGGTCACGGTCTTCACCGTGTTTGGCTTGATCGGATCTGTCGAACCAGGAGCAGGCGCATCCGACGCGGGCGATGCTACCGGGTCGACCGACGCCACGCGCACGACGGGCGCTGAACCAGTGCGGTCTTCGTCTTTGACCTCTTTGGTGTCCTTGCGCGCTTGTGCCATTTCCGAGCCCTCGATGACAGGCGGCGCAGTTCGTTTAATCGAAGCGATGTTGATGTTGTTGTCGATCAGACTGCGCACGCGCGCGTCACGCGCTTCGGCGGTACGGCCGCCGAACACGACCGCCACAATATGATGATTGGCGCGGCGGATGGATGTGACGATATTGAACCCGGATTCGTGAATGTACCCGGTCTTGATGCCGTCGACTCCTTCGACAGCGCCAAGCAGGTGGTTGTGATTTCGGATTGAGGCACCGCGGTATTCGAACGTGCGAGTTGAGAAGTAGGTGTAGTACGCCGGGAAACGATCCTGAATGGCGCGGCCGAGGATGGACTGATCGCGCGCTGTCGTAATCTGCTGGTCTTCGGGCAGGCCCGAAGCATTGCGATAAACCGTTTGCGTCATGCCGAGCGCGTGCGCTTTTGCGGTCATCATTTTGGCGAAGCTGGTCTCGTCGCCCCCGAGCGCTTCGGCCACGATGACGGCGACGTCATTGGCGGACTTTGTAACGATGGCGCGGATCGCCGTTTCGACGCGGATTGTGTCCCCGGGCTTAAGCCCGAGCTTGGAGGGAGCCTGCACGGCGGCATGCGCAGACACCGGCAAGTCGGTGGTGAGCTTGATTTTGCCTTGCTCCAGCCGCTCGAACAGCAGGTAGAGCGTCATAATCTTGGTCAGCGAAGCTGGGTGGCGGGGGCTATCGGCATTCGTCGCCTGCATCACCGCGCCAGAATTGGCGTCCACGACGATCGAGGCATAAGAGGGCTGGTAGCTTTCGCCTGCTTCCGCTCGGGCCCGTCGACGCGCGTCAGCGGTGTCAGTGAAGGCCGCTACAGCAACACATGCGGTTAGGCCCAGGGCGCCCCAGTACACAGTGCGATGCCCAAAAGGTCCCCCACGCAACATGCGCTCTTCCCCAAACCCCAAATTTTCTGGTGGCGATCCCGTAGGGCGCCATCGTGGCCGTTTTGTAGCGTGCCGGCAGCGCGACAACTTACGACCGTAGGAGAACGCGGTTTACAAGTAATTAAGGCAATCCCCCGGATTCTGCAGGTCTTTTCGCACTGCAATATTTCGCTTGACTTTATTGTGCAGTGCAGTATAAACCATCCTTAATCCCGGGTGAGGCCGGGTAGAAATCAGCACATTGGCGCCGCATAGCGGGCCGGGAAAGGGATGTCATGGTCAAGAATCTCGAGGACCTCCAGCAGGTCAGCAAAGACAACGTCGATGTCACGCTAAAAGCTATGGGCGCGCTCTCGAAGGGCTCTCAGGCGATCGCGGTCGAGGTTGCGGACTATTCAAAGAAGGCGTTCGAGGACGGCACTGCCGCGCTCGAGAAGCTGTTTGGCGTGAAGTCGCTCGATAAGGCGATCGAAGTGCAGACCGAATACGCCAAGACCGCCTACGAAGGTTTCGTGGCGAAGGCCTCCAAGATCGGCGAGCTGTATGCCGACCTGGCGAAGGAGACCTACAAGCCTTTCGAAAACCTGATGGCGAAGGCCAAGTAAGTCGCGCTGCGTAAGTCGCGTCGCGTAAGTTGAGTTTGTTGCGTATCGTTGCGTAAAGCGTTCTGGAATGCAAAGCCCGGCTCAATTGGCCGGGCTTTTTATTTGTCCGCTGTGAGCGGGCTTTGGTCGAGCATCAATCCGAGACGCGAATATAGAGACCTGACGAGCGGACTATCCCGCTCGTCAGGTAGATCGTTACTGAGCGACGCGCAACTTGGTCAGGTTGGTGCCGATCGTGTTGAACGTCGCCGTTATTTGTCCTGCCGATCGTGAGCAGGAAGAACTTGCTCGAATCCGAGGCACAGTTCTGCAGCAGCGTTGAGGTTGGGTCACCACCGGTATTGACCTGAATCGTGTACAGCTGGATGCCGGCGGCCTTGATGTTGTCGCAGGTCATTTGCTGGCGATCGTCGATATCGCTCTGCGTGGAGCTCCAGCGATTCTGTGTATTCAAGCCGTCGGTCAGCAGAATGATGACCTGCGTGTACTGAAACGCCGGATCCAGCGGCGGTGCCGTGAATGGACCGCCACCCACAAGTGACATCCAACCCAGCTGCAATCCAATTCCCTGGTTGGTATTGCCGGCCGGCGACATGGCGTTGACCAGCGAACTCATAGACCGACCAGTCATAGCTCAGCGATTTTACCGCCTGCGGGCACGAGCCATATTGCTCGGCCGGGTAGAGCGACGACCAGCGTGGCGTGATTGGATCGGGCGCGTCGGCATTGGTGTCGAAGTTGTACGTGGTGTCGGGGCCACTGAGCCCGCCCAGATTGTTCGGGCTGATGGGATAGCCGCGATCCATGACGCAGCCGTTCCACGTATTGTGGTTCTTCGGCGTCCACACACCTGGCGTCCAAACGTATGCCGCAAAGGTGGCCGCGGTCCAAATGCCGGCCGTCCATGTGCCTGGATTCGATGTCCAAACTCCGGCCAACCAGGTGCCACCGTGGCTTGTGCACTGATTCTTCGACCCGTATTGCGATAACGAGCACACGTGGGCGCTCTGGCAGCTGCTCTGGGAGTTGTTTCCCGAGATGCTGCAGGTTCCCGCGCCAAGACAGGTAGGCTGCGTTGTATAGGTATTGAGGCTGCATGTTCCCGCAGAGGTGCAGGAACTCTGCGAATTGTGCCCAGAGATGCTGCACGTTCCTGCGGAGTTACAGGTACTCTGCGAAGTGTTGTTTCCGCCGATACTGCAATTTCCGTGTGACAAGCAGGTGCTCTGCTGCGTGTAGCTGTTGTTGCTGCAGCTGCCGGCTTTGGTGATGCAGTTGGATCGGGTGGTCCATCCTCCGCTGTTGCAGGTGCCGTTGTTAGCATCCCAGGACGCGTTGTCGGTGAGGCCGGGGTCCTGCGCCGCTGTTCCCCAATAGACCCATGTTGCATTGTATGCCGAAGCGCCGACGTTCACATCCTTGACGAACGGAATGATCGACACATAGACGTCGCCGGCAACAGTCACGGCGCCCTGCAATTGGGTGAGCAGTGCTTGTGTTGCGCTTTGAAGCGCCGGCATCTTGCCGGAATCGGCCATCGATCCGGTGTTGTCGAGCACCAGCGCAACGCGCAAGCGGTTTATTCCCCACTTGGAAGTTGACGAGGCGACCACATTGAACATGTCGTAGCCGAGGATCTTGGTGAAATCGGCCGGCAGTTGCGCCGTGGCGCTGATCACGACCTTAGAGCCGCCGTCTGTATTGTACGCGACGCTGATCGCGATGTTCTTGGCTTCCGGTCGGTTGAACAGCGCGGTGAAATATTTGAGCGCGTTCGCCTTCAGCTGGTCTTCGGTGTCGGTGGACGCCTCCTTCGACAACATCAGCGCCGTTGAATCGAGCGCGGTCTGCATCGCAGCCTTCACCGAATTAGCGCGGCTGTAATCCACCGCAGCTCCGACAAAGCCGAGAATTGGCAAAGTGGCGAGGGCAAAGGTGATGACGACGTTGCCGCCGCGCTCGGCGGCGAAAGTCGTGAACTTCCGATAAAGCTTCTTCCAGGCGATCATCATGGCTACCCACCAAAAGATGTGTGAACCCGTGTGCCGTGATAGGCCCCGGTACTAAAGGGCCGGTGTATAGGCAGGGGCCAATTCAAGAACTGAAAGTAAGGCTTTGACGTGCCGTTTTGACATTGTCCGCGCGCTTTCAAGCACTTCGTTGGTAAACGGCATTTGCAATTGATGAGGCGAATGCCGGACATTCTTATGAGGCGTCGTTAACACACGGTTGGTGCGATGGCGGAATTGCGTCCGCAAAACAAAATGCCGCGGCGTTCAGGTATCCGCATTGGATACCCGAACGCCGCGGCATCGCCATTACATTGCCAGGCGAAGTTTGGAGAGTGACGTACCGATCTGGCCGAAGGTCGTGACGATCTGTCCGGCCTGGGTCAGCAGGAAGAACTTGCCAGGATCACTGGCGCAGTTCTGCAGCAGCGTCGAGGTCGGATCGTTCCCGGTGTTGACCTGCACCGTGTACAGCGTGATGCCTGCGGCCTTGATGTTGTCGCAGGTCTTCTGTTGGCGCGCGTCGATCGAGGATTGAGACGTATACCAGCGATCCTGTGTATTGAGGCCGTCGGTCAGCAGAATGATGACCGTCTGGTATTTGTAGTCAGTGTCGATCGCGGGGATGGTGTAGGGCGCGGCTGTCAAAGTTTGCCAGCCGAGCTGCAATCCAATTGCCTGGTTGGTATTGCCGTTGGCTGTCATCGAACTGATTGTCGTGCCGAGGGCGGTCCAGTTGTTTGACAGGCCGACCACCGATGCGGACGGGCAAGACGCATATTGCTCGGCCGGATAGAGCGTACTGCCGGCGACTGGCGCGGCATTGGTCGTGTCGAAGTTCTGGTCGCGGTCGGTTACGCAGCCGTTCCAGGTGCTGTGGGCGGCCGGCGTCCAGACCTTGCTATGCGAGAGGCAGGTCGGCTGGTCTGAATATTTTGTGCTGCTGCACTTGCCGTTGACAGCATCCCACAGATCCCAGCGGATCCATGATTGAGTATAGTTTGCTGGCCCGACGTTCACATCTTTGACGAACGGAACAATCGACACATAAACGTCTTCAGGATGGACGGCCGCGGCCTGCAGCTGATTCAGGAGATTTTGTCCTGCAGTTCGCAAAGCGCCGATTTTTCCTGCGTCCGCCATCGAACCGGTGTTGTCGAGCACCAGCGCAACACGCAGTCGCGTATTGCCCCAGGTCGACACCGACGATGCGCTGATGTCGATCAGGCTGACGCCGATAATGCCGAGAAATTGCGGGTGGTAAACAGCAGTACCATTCAGCGTCAGCTTCGAACCGCCGGACGACGTGAAAGTCGGCGTGACGGTGACGTCGGTGACATTGGCTCGGCTGAACAGAGAATTGAGTTTACTGGTCGCTTCACTTTGAAGGGCGGCGTTTGTGTCCACCGCCGCATCTTTCGAAAGCATCAGCGCGGTCGCATCGAGCGAGACCTGAAACGCCGTGCGGGCAGCGTTCGCTTGCGTGTAATCGACGGCCATGCCGACCGCAGCCATGACAGGGATGGCAACGACCGCCATGAGTGGGGCGACACCGCCCCGGGCGTTCTTCATAAAACGGGCTAACATGCGGCATCACCCATTGTTGTGGAAACTACCTACCAACGAGAGTTCCTCCATATGGGGGTACCCCCCTTGAAAAAGCGTGAGAGGTACACCGCGAATTTGGGGGAAACTCGCTTCAATTTGCCCGCAAACGGGTTGCGATCGTTTAAGCAATAGCTATCTGGATTAGTGCACTGAAAACCGCAGAAAATCGGTTTGTTGTGCCGGAACGGGGCAGCGTTAGGCGAATTGGCGACTTGGAATCACTGCGCCGGGGTCTTTATGATGGCGTTGGGCCACGCGCCAGCGCGGCCTTGGTGCAACATCCGGGAATGCGAATTGGTTGGCCTTACGATGACGCCCCCAGTCAAAAAGACTCGCGAAATTCGCGTCTGCTCGCCGTCCGGCGACGCGGCGCGAATGGCGGACGATGATCGAAAGCGTCGAAACGAACCGGGCGGCCCTGGCACTGCGGTTATCACCAAGACCAAAACGCAGACCAAGCGGCCGAACATGTACCGCGTCCTCATTCTGAACGATGACTACACGCCGATGGAATTCGTCGTGCACGTGCTGGAGCAATTCTTCGGCAGGGATCACGAAGCTGCCACAAGAATTATGTTGCATGTTCACCATCACGGGATCGGTGAATGTGGTGTCTATACGTACGAAGTCGCAGAAACCAAGGTCACTCAAGTGATGGACTTTGCCCGCAAACATCAGCATCCTTTGCAATGCGTGATGGAAAAAAAGTGAGTCTCGGGGAGGGGGGTTCAATACAAATGGGACTGGACCTGTAAATGCCGACATTCTCCCGCAGCCTCGAACAATCGCTGCACCGCGCGCTCGCACTCGCTAACGAGCGCCACCATGAATACGCGACGCTTGAGCACCTACTGCTGGCGCTGATCGACGACCAAGATGCATCCGCGGTCATGCGTGCGTGCAACGTCGATCTCGACAAGCTGCGACGCAGCCTGACTGCTTATCTTGAATCAGAGCTCGAAAACCTGATTACCGATGGCGCAGAGGATTCCAAACCGACCGCCGGCTTCCAGCGCGTGATCCAGCGCGCGGTCATTCATGTGCAGTCCTCGGGCCGCGAGGAGGTGACAGGCGCCAATGTGCTGGTGGCAATCTTCGCCGAGCGCGAAAGTCATGCCGCCTATTTCCTGCAAGAGCAGGACATGACGCGCTACGACGCGGTCAATTATATCAGCCATGGAATTGCTAAACGGCCCGGCCTGACCGAGTCGCGCCCCGTGCGCGGCGTTGAGGAGGAAGCCGACACCAAAGGCGGAGACGAACCGAAGAAAAAAGGCGACGCGCTCGAAGCCTATTGCGTCAATCTCAACAAGAAGGCCAAGGACGGAAAGATCGACCCGTTGATCGGCCGCGATTCCGAAATCAACCGCACCATCCAGGTCCTTTGCAGACGTCAGAAGAACAATCCACTGTTCGTCGGCGAGGCTGGAGTCGGCAAGACCGCCATCGCCGAAGGGCTGGCGCGTCGAATTGTGCATGGTGAAGTGCCGGAGGTGCTCAAGGGTGCGACGGTGTTCGCGCTCGACATGGGCACGCTGCTCGCCGGCACACGCTATCGCGGCGATTTCGAAGAGCGTCTCAAGCAAGTCATCAAAGAAATCGAGGCCTATCCCGGCGCGATCATGTTCATCGATGAAATCCACACCGTGATTGGCGCGGGCGCCACTTCCGGTGGCGCGATGGATGCATCCAATCTGCTCAAGCCGGCACTCGCGTCCGGCACCATCCGTTGCATCGGTTCGACGACCTACAAGGAATACCGCCAGTATTTCGAGAAGGATCGCGCGCTGGTCCGGCGATTCCAAAAGATCGACGTCAACGAGCCGACCGTGGCCGATGCGATCGAGATCCTGAAGGGGCTAAAGCCCTATTTCGAGGAATATCACAAGCTCAAATACACGAGCGAGGCCATCAAGGCCGCGGTGGAACTATCGTCGCGTTATATCCACGATCGCAAATTGCCCGACAAGGCGATTGACGTGATCGATGAATCCGGAGCGGCGCAGATGTTGCTGCCGGAAAACCGACGGAAGAAAACTATTGGCATCAAAGAGATCGAAACGACGATCTCGACGATGGCGCGCATTCCGCCGAAAACGGTGTCCAAGGATGATGCGGCGGTGCTGCAGCATCTCGAAAACACTTTGAAGACGGTTGTCTATGGGCAGGACAAGGCGATCGAGTCTCTTTCGGCGTCGATCAAACTGGCGCGCGCAGGACTGCGGGAGCCTGAAAAGCCAATCGGCTGCTATCTGTTCTCCGGCCCGACCGGCGTCGGCAAGACCGAAGTTGCCAAGCAGCTCGCGGTATCGCTTGGTGTTGAGCTGATCCGCTTCGATATGTCGGAATACATGGAGCGGCACACCGTTTCACGGTTGATCGGCGCGCCTCCGGGCTATGTCGGCTTCGACCAGGGTGGCCTGCTCACGGATGGTGTCGATCAGCATCCGCATTGCGTGCTCTTGCTCGACGAGATTGAGAAAGCGCATCCCGATTTGTTCAATGTGCTGCTGCAGGTCATGGATCACGGCAAGCTGACCGACCACAACGGCAAGCAGGTCGACTTCCGCAATGTCATCCTGATCATGACCACCAACGCTGGCGCTTCCGATCTCGCCAAACAGGCTTACGGCTTTACCCGCACCAAACGGGAAGGCGACGACCAGGAAGCGATCAGCAAGATGTTCGCGCCGGAGTTCCGCAACCGGCTCGATGCGACCATCACCTTCGCGCATCTTTCGCAGGAGGTTATCGCCAAGGTGGTCGAGAAGTTCGTGCTCCAGCTTGAGGCCCAGCTCGGCGATCGCAATGTCACGATTGAGCTTTCGGACGAGGCGAGCCGATGGCTGATTGCGAATGGCTACGATGAGCTGATGGGCGCCCGGCCGATGGCGCGCGTGATTCAGGAACACATCAAGAAGCCGCTCGCAGACGAGGTGCTTTTCGGCCATCTGAAGTCTGGCGGGCACGTGCGTGTGGTCGTCGACAAGGACGAGCAGGGCCGGGACAAACTCGGATTCGAGTTCCTTGACGGGCCGGTCACGCCCAAGCCGGAGAAATTGCCGGTGGTGCGACCAAAGGCCAAGCGGCGTGCTTCGCCGCGTCCCAAACCGAAGCGCGGCTCGGTGCCGAAAGTGCCGCTGGCCAAGGTCTAAGCCGCTCGCGACAAACATCTACAAGGCCGGGCTCTACGCCCGGCCTTCGTATTTCGCAGATGCCGCATGCCATGCGCGATGGTTGCGGGCGCCTCCACGCTATGAGACAGGTGTGAGGCGTCCATGCCAGCACCCATGTCATTTTCATCCTCGGCTGCCGCTTATACGGGCGGCGTAAAATCGGCGCTCTTGTCCGTTTTCTCTCTCGTGCTGATGGGCACCTATATCGGCATGGGTGCGCTCGCCCATGACGTTGGCGCTTCGCCGCTCTGGCTCGCGTTGTCGACGATCCTCGTTTGGGCGGCGCCTGCGCAACTGATCATGATATCCGCACTCGGTAGCGGCGGGACACTGTTCGAAGTGGCGCTCGCAGTTACTTTGAGCGCAACGCGACTTTTTCCCATGGTGGTGGCGTTGCTGCCGCTATTGCGCGGCCCCGGCACGCGCCTTCGTGACATGCTGCTGCCGACACACTTTACCTCGATCAGTATGTGGGTTGAGTCCTTGCGCTTGCTGCCGTCCGTGCCGCGCGAGCACCGCATCGCGTTCTGCAATGGACTTTCGTCAGGATACATGGGCACAGCGGTGACGTTTGGTTTTGCCGGTTATTACCTCGCGGCGGGCCTCCCGCCTTTGCTGGCCGGCGTGCTGCTATTTTTGACCCCGATGTCATTCTTTCTTTCGACCGTGAACAACGCCCGAATGATGGCCGACAAGCTTGCGCTGGTGCTCGGCCTCGCATTGGGCCCTTTGCTTGCATATTGGCAAGTCCAACTCGATCTGATGTGGACGGGTGTCATCGGGGGCACGATCGCCTACGCCTTTCATCGTGTGCGCGAGGCGGCACAATGAAGGCGGCAGTCGTCGAACTCGGACCTTATCTCGTCCTTATCTTGGTAGGCTTTTTGCCCAACGAGGTGTGGCGGGTCGTGGGATTAATGACAGCGCGCGGCCTCAATGAGGACTCCGAGCTCGTCATCTGGTCGCGGACCGTCGCAACCGCGCTTTTGGCGGGCGTAATTGCCAAATTGATTTTGTTCTCAAGTGGTGAACTCGCGAGCATTCCGCTTCTGGTGCGCATTGGCGCCGCGCTATTTGCTTTTGTCACCTATCTGGCGACGAAGCGGTCGGTTTTTGCCGGCGTCATTGCCGGAGAAGTGGCATTGCTGCTCGGCGGGTTCTTTTTCGCGCACTAGTCAAACGTCTGCCATGGCCCCGGCGAGCTTCTTGGCATGTTCGGCGAGCACATCCGGCTTCTCTTTTTCGCTTGCCGGCGGCTTCATAGTCACGCCGGCTTTGCGTGGAATGACGTGCAGGTGCAGGTGAAATACGACTTGTCCTCCGGCCCCCTCGTTGAATTGCTGAATAGTGATGCCATCCGCTGAAAATGCCTTGATGGCCGCCTTGGCGACTTTTTGCGCCACCATCGCGACGTGTGCGAGGTCGTCGGCACCAATGTCGAGGATATTGCGAGCAGGCGCTTTCGGCAGCACCAACGTATGGCCTGGTGACCGCGGCATGATGTCGAGGAACGCCAGCGCTTTATCGTCTTCGTAGACTTTGTAGCAGGGCAGCTCGCCGCGCAAAATTTTCGCGAAGATATTATTTGGATCATAACTCGGCATCGGCTCCCCCGGAATATTTCACGGTCTTGGGATTGTGCTTATTCCTGTTCGACCAAATCCTTGCGGAATGGCGCGGCCGCCGCAAGCTCTTCTGCTGCGGCCTGTACATAAAGGCGCTCGCGCGAAAGATAATCGGCGACCGCACGGCGCAACGCCGGATTTGCGATGAAGTGCGCAGAATAGGTGGTGTGGGGCATATAGCCTCGCGAGAGCTTATGCTCGCCTTGGGCGCCGGCTTCGACCCGCTTCAATCCGTGTGCGATCGCGTAGTCGATGGCCTGATAGTAGCAGATCTCGAAATGCAGAAAGGGGTGGTGCTCGATCGCGCCCCAATTGCGGCCGTAGAGCGTGTCGGCGCCGATAAAATTGATGGCCCCGGCAATCCAGCGGCCGGCGCGGCGCGCCATGACAAGCAGGATACGGTCGCGCATTTTCGTTGCGACGACGGAAAAAAATTCACGAGTAAGATAGGGACGGCCCCATTTGCGTGAGCCGGTCTCCATATAAAAAGCAAAGAAAGCGTCCCACACGGATTCTGTCAGGTCCGGGCCGGTGAGCCAGACAACCTCGACACCGGCGCTGAGCGCCTCTTTTCGCTCGCGACGGATGGTCTTGCGCTTGCGTGAGGCGAGGGCCGCCAGAAAGTCCTCGAACGAAGGATAGTCCTCGTTTTCCCAGTGAAACTGCTGGTCCGTGCGTTGCAGGAAGCCGCGCTTGCCCAGTTCGCGCCATTCCGGCTCGGTCAGGAACGTCACGTGCGCGGATGAGAGTTCACTCGCCGTGGTGATTTCAACGAGGGCGTCTGCCAGGCCGCCGCGGACGCCTTCCGCCAGCGGGCCGGGGGCTGCAAGGAGCCGAGGGCCTGTCACCGGAGTGAATGGCACTGCGACCTGGAGCTTTGGGTAATAGTCGCCGCCAGCCCCCTCGAAGGCTTCAGCCCAGCCGTGATCAAAGACATATTCGCCACGCGAATGGCTCTTCACGTAGCAAGGCGCGACGCCGAGAAGAGCGCCATCGCGGGCTTCCGCCAGCAGGTGCCGTGGTTGCCAGCCTGTCCGCCCACCCACCGAACCCAACTCTTCGAGTGACGACAAAAATTCGTGCGAAATAAAAGGGTTATCGCATTGCCCTCGTGTCGATAACTGCGGGGACGAATTGTCCTCATGTGTTAGTTTAATTTCGTCCGCTATCTTAACTGGATCGGCGACCGGTCCAGCAGCGCAAAGGTTCCACGCCGCGGCCGGAATACTGCCGAGCGATTGCGCAACGCGAATTTGAATTTCTATGTCGCTCATCGGGGGCAACGCCATCCTAACCGAACTTTGAGCCCGATTTCGTCCGAATTTCAGCCGAGCTTAGCCGCGCCGGACGCATGGCCCATAGGCGGCCTGTAGCTGGGTCCTTTGTTAGCCCGCAGGCGACTTACGGTCTCCACCCCTCGAATATGATCTGGTCTGCCCAGCGTATCGCAAGTTTTCGATCGTTTTCGGTGCGGACCGTCCAGGTCATCAGCGGCAGTCCGAAAACTGTGCGTGCCACGAGCGGGGCAGCAGCCGGCAAATCTTTGACCGAGTATGCGAGGAATTGGGGACGGCTCTTCGGCGCGTGCGTTAGCCAAGTCAGGCTTCGTCTTTGTGCGCTCGACAGGCGCTCCCACTCGGAATCGGAATAGTGCCGTTCGGCGACGATTCCCCGCGTTAGAATCGGCGCGGCATGTTGCACGGCCTCGATCAAATCTGGATCGAACGACATCACCGCAACCGGCCCCGAATAACCCGAGAGCACGTCAACAGTGCGTTTCGCCACTCGCAGATCGCCATCGAAACGGCTCTTGAGTTCAAGGAGCAGAGGCGCCTGGCCGGCAACGAGGTCGCACAACTCGCCGAGCGTCAGAATATGCGCTGCGCTCGCCTTGAAACGGACAGCCTTGATTTCCGCCGCGGTCATCTCGGCGAGACGGCGGCTCCCTTCCGTCAGTCGCCCGAGCGCATCGTCGTGATGCACCATGGCTTCACCGTCAGCACTGATTTGCAGATCGGTTTCCATGCCGTAACCGCAAGCAATTGCGGCCGAAAATGCCGCAGCGGTATTCTCGATAGCGCCGCTCGCTGCGTCGTGGAGGCCGCGATGGGCAATCGGACGCGCGGTGAGCCATTCCAGGGCAGACATTGGAGCTTATTTCGGTTTGAGCGTGATTTTCTGAAAATCAGTGCCCGCTTTTCGGGATCACGAGCTGGAAACTTCGAAGAGCCCTTCAACTTCGACCGCAGCATCTGCCGGCAGTGCCGAGACTCCTACGGTGCTCCGTGCATGACGGCCCTTTTCGCCGAATACCTCTACCATCAGGTCGGATGCGCCGTTCATGACCTTCGGGCCATCGGTAAACCCGGGCGCTGAATTGATGAAGCCACCCAGGCGCACGACACGCGTCACCTTATCAAGATCGCCAAGCGCAGCTTTGAGCTGCGCCAGCAAATTCACGGCGCAGGCGCGCGCCGCTTTCTGCCCATCCTCGATCGATACCGGGCCGCCGAGCTGACCTTTTGCGGCCAACTTGCCGTCGTTGCCAAAGCAAAGCTGTCCGGAAATGACGAGCATGTTGCCGCTGCGGACGAACGGCACGTAATTGGCAATCGGACTTGCCGGGGTGGGCAGGGTGATTTTCAGGCTTGCGAGCGTCTTTTCGACAGTTCCAGCCAAGATGTCCTCCCCGAGGGGTGATTTGCCGCGATCCTTGGCCGATTGCATGCCACCACGCAAGCCGCCAAGCAGCGCGGTTGCTGGAATCTGCGACGGCCTCTATCTTGCCCAGATCTTGCATCTTTCTGCTCTTGCGCGTGAGGCGCACGCTGCGGCGGAAAGGCCCAAATCGATGAACATCAACATGAGAGCCAGCCACTGGACTGCTTCTGTCCTGGCGATTGCCGTTGCGGCGGTGGCGCTCTACCGACCGGCGGCAGCGGCTCCTCCAGCCGACCACGTTTTATTGGCGCCACATCGCGCCATCTATGACCTCAAGCTTTCCAAAGCGCATGGCAGCCGCGGCATCGAGGCGGTCCGTGGGCGCATTCTTTACGACTTTTCCGGCAATGCCTGCGAAGGCTATCAGCTGCAATTCCGCCAAGTGTCCGAGCTAGATTCCGGTGAGGGCCAGGCCGCGCTCAGCGATTTACGTTCAACAACATGGGAAGATGGTGAGGCCAAGAAATTCCGCTTCAATTCGGAAAACCTTTTTAACGAACAACGCACGGACATCGTGGACGGCAAAGCCGAGCGAAACGCGAGGACGGTTGCGATAAGTTTGAGCAAGCCGAAGGAAAAGACCTTAACCGTGCCGGCCGGTGCGGTATTTCCAACCGAACACATGCGCCGGATTATTGCCGCCGCGCGCGAGGGCAAGTCCGTTCTGGAATTTCCGGTCTATGACGGTTCGGAAACCGGCGAGAAACTCTACAACACGCTCACAGTCATTGGTCGCCCGATTGCACCAGGCGAAAAGCCGGCAGACGATGCGGGCGGGAAAATTCCCGAGCTCGCGAAACTTACTCGTTGGCCAGTCACGATCAGCTATTTTGAAAAAAAGGATGACAAGGACGAAAACGGCGGCGAGCAAACGCCGGTCTATTCGATCGGCTTCGAACTTTATGAGAACGGCATTTCGCGCGCGCTTGTCCTCGATTACAGCGATTTCACCATTACCGGCGAGATGACCTCGCTGGAGTTGAAGACGTCGAAGCCGTGCCCTTAGGCACGGGTTGATCGTCGTCGAACGCCAGGCCCTTCACGACAGCGTCGCGGCCGAACTTTGAACGTAGCCGGTCGATCGCGTGTTCGGCGTCGGCGGCGCGGCGGTCGATGAGATCCGCCAGGTCGTCACCGGTGGCGTCCTCCAGATGGCTGACGCCGATGCCAATAAGGCGGAAGCGGGTCGTGCCCACCTCGTGCGCGAGCAAGTCCCGGCCTGCGGCAAAAATGCGTGCCGCGAGTTGCGTGGGGCCGGCAAGCGAACGTGCGCGTGTGCGGATTTTGAAATCCGAGCTCTTGAGTTTGAGCGTCACAGTTGAGCCGGCAAGCGCATTCGCCTTGAGGCGCGCCGATACGCGTTCTGTTAAATCCCACAAATGCTGCTCGAGCGGGCGGAAATCACCGATATCCCGCTCGAACGTCGTTTCCGCCGAGACGCTTTTGGTGTCGCGTTCGGGGTCGACCGCGCGCGTGTCCAATCCGCGCGCGAGGCGCCACAGGCGCGCCCCTTCCTCGCCATACCGGCGCATCAAGTCGCGCTCGTCGGCACGCTGCAGATCGGCGATCGTGCGAAAGCCGTCGTTCGCGAGCTTGGCAGCGCTCACCGCACCAACGCCGTAGATGAATCCTACTGGTTTGGGCGCGAGAAACGCGACGGCTTCGGTTTGTCCAAGCGCGGCAAAGCCGCGCGGCTTGTCCATGTCGGAGGCAATCTTTGCCAGAAACTTGTTGGCCGAGAGTCCAATCGAAACGGTGATGCCAAGGTCGCGCTCAATTTTCGCGGCGAACTGTGCGAGTACTTTTGCGGCGCTCATGCCATGCAACCGTTCGGTGCCGGTGAGATCGAGAAATGCCTCGTCAATTGACAGCGGCTCGACCAGCGGTGTGAGCGCAAACATTGCGCTGCGCACTTCACGGCCGACTTTCACATATTTCGCCATATTCGGTTTTATCACCACGGCATCCGGACAACGCTGCTTGGCTTCGAACATCGGCATCGCGGAGCGAATTCCGTAAGTGCGTGCGACATAACATGCGGCTGCCACGACGCCGCGCTTGCCGCCGCCGACAATCACCGGTTTGTCGGCCAGCGTAGGATCGTCGCGCTTTTCGATGGTTGCGTAAAACGCGTCGCAATCGACATGGGCGATGGTAAGCGTCTCGATGTCAGGGTGGCGTACTAATCGCGGCGAACCGCAAAGCGGGCAACGCACGGGCTGAGCGTGCGTGTCGGCAAGGCAGTCGCGACAAAAATTCATGGCATCTCGCGCTCCCAGGGACGACCTGCAAGTGCTGCCCGTCCCCTGTCGACATCGGCCGGGTCAAGGCCGGCTTCGTTGGCGAAGGCTGCGATCAGTCTGTCGTCGGAAGCCAAATATTCGAGTACGCCGGCCAGAAAGCCCGGCTCACGCGCAGCGGTGCGAATCTCGGCCGGGCCGATGCCGGTTACGGCGAGAAAGCGCCCAAGGCGTTCGCCATCCCCGGCAATGAACGTAAGCGCCTGAATCGCAAGCCCTTCTGCCTGTTCCCGTGTGACCGGATGGCTTTGCTTCATCAAGTAAATTTGCCTTTCCGTAACAAATCGGCACTACCGTGCCGATCATGCCCGAGCGGGGGCGGAGTGGCGACTGCGCCGACGCGATTTGACGCGCATTGGGGACAAAAGGGCGGGAAGGGGAATGCCAAAGACCGTCCTGATCGTGGAAGACAACGAGCTCAACATGAAGCTCTTCCACGATCTTCTTGAAGCGCATGGTTACCAAACTATCGGCACCCGCAACGGGATCGAAGCGCTCGATCTCGCCCGCAAGCACCGGCCGGACCTGATTTTGATGGATATCCAATTGCCCGAAGTTTCGGGCCTCGAAGTCACCAAATGGCTCAAAGATGATCCCGAGCTCAAGGCCATTCCGGTCGTGGCGGTCACGGCCTTCGCCATGAAAGGCGACGAAGAGCGCATCCGCGAAGGCGGCTGCGAGGCCTATCTCTCCAAGCCGATCTCCGTCGGCAAATTCATCGAGACCATCCGTCACTTCCTCGGGGCGGGCTGAAGGTGCATCGATGACAGCCCGCGTTCTCGTCGTCGACGACGTACCAGCCAACGTGAAGCTGCTCGAGGCACGGCTGTCGGCTGAATATTTCGACGTCGCGACCGCGCAGAATGGTCTCGAGGCGCTGGCGCTTTGTGAGCGCGCCGAGTGCGATATCGTTTTGCTCGATGTGATGATGCCGGAGCTCGACGGCTTCGAGGTCTGTCGCAAGCTCAAATCCAATCCGCTCACCCATCACATTCCCGTCGTCATGGTGACTGCGCTCGACCAGCCGTCCGACCGTGTGCGCGGTCTGGAAGCCGGCGCCGACGATTTCCTCACCAAGCCGGTCAGCGATATTGCGCTCCTGTCGCGTGTGCGCTCGCTGGCGCGCCTGAAAATGGTCACCGATGAACTGCGCATGCGCGCGGTCACTTCGAAGGAAATCGGCATCCAGAGCCCCGAGCGTGAGGCGGTGCTGGAAACCGGCCGTAATGGTCGCGTCCTCATCGTGGACGACCGGGAAAGCTCATACGAGCGTCTGACGGCAACCCTGTCGGCCGAGCATACCGTTGACGTTGAAGTCGATCCGAACGAGGCATTATTTCGTGCCGCCGAAGGCGACTATGACCTTGTGATCGCATCGCTCGGTCTGAAAGACTTCGACGGCCTTCGTCTGTGCAGCCAGATCCGCTCGCTCGAGCGCACACGGAATATCCCCATCCTGGCGCTTGCAGAAGCCAATAACGGCGCGCAGTTGGCGCGTGGACTGGAAATTGGCGTGAACGATTATCTGACGCGGCCAATCGATAAAAACGAATTGCTGGCGCGTGTCCGGACGCAGATCAAGAAGCGACGTTACACCGAGCGCTTGCGCGACAACGTGCAGATGTCGATCGAGGCGGCGATCACCGACGGCTTAACGGGCCTTTTCAACCGCCGTTACATGGAAACGCATCTTGGCACGCTGGTAGAGCAGTCGGCCGCGCGCGGAAAGCCGATCACGGTGCTTGTTGTCGACATCGACTATTTCAAAGCGATCAATGACAGCTATGGCCACGACGCCGGCGATGATGTGTTGCGCGAGTTTTCGCTGCGAATCCGCAAGGCCATCCGCAACATCGATCTCGCGTGCCGCTATGGTGGCGAGGAATTCGTGATCGTGATGCCCGAAACCGACATGGCCGTGGCGACAATGGTCGCCGAGCGATTGCGCAGGCGCATCGCCAGCGAGCCCTTCACGATCGAGCAAGGCAAGCGCAGCATCGAAGTCACGATTTCGATTGGCATCTCTGCGCTGTCCGAACCGTCCGATAATGCGGCGACCATACTCAAGCGGGCCGATCAGGCGCTTTATCGCGCCAAACGCGACGGCCGAAATCGCGTGGTGCCGGACGCCGCCTGAGGTCGCGGCAGAGAATATAGCGAGAAAATAGGAAGCTACGGCAGGAGCCGAACTTAGCCAGTTGCGAGGGGAGGCGTCTTTGCTTAAGCGGTTCTACGGAGCATTTGCGAAATCGGCTTCTACGATCGTTGCGATGAGCTCAATGTTCATTGCGGCGTTATCGTTGTATCACACCGTGACCGCTCAACGTCGCGACTTGGAATACAAAGAAATCTCCATCCAGCCTCGTCCGTCACTATTGCCGGTCTTTGCGGATATGAGCCTGAGTATCAAAAACCTCGGGCTGGGACCGGCCGTCATCCGGCAAATTGATTTTGAGCAAGATGGCCAATGCATTTCGTCGGTCGGGAAAGATGCCGGCGAGTGGCAAAAGATCTACGCCGCATTTCTGAATACGACTGCGGTCGCCGTCTATTCGAAATCGCTTTCGCTCGTGTCCAAGGTGCCCGGCGAAAAGAAAAAATTTGATTTCGAAGTCGACGCCCTACAGGTGAATGACACAATTCGCGCCGGGGAAGATCGATACCTTTTTCGGCTGGCTCCCGGCACACTAAAGCTGCTTCGCGGCGCGGACACTTCGGCGCAAGTCGCAGCGGCCGATAAATTCAGTCAGAACGCCTACACGGTGCCAATCATCATCCACGCCTGTTCCGCGACTGGCCGCACGTGCATGTTCGTCGGTGAGGCGACCGCGTGCACATCGCCGACCGGCGGTGGCGCGACAACGGTAGTTGCGCCGCCCAGGTTTGCACCTGGCTGACACCGGCATTAGCCGAGCAAATCCCTTGCGCGGCGAGAGGCTTAGCGAACTTCGTGCAGCTGCCGTGGGAGGAGGCAAAGCAGGGGACGGGGCCGGTGACACTGCCCGCGACTCGCCCTACGCTTGTCATTGAAAACCCTGCTGGTGCCAGGTCCGCCGCATCTCCTGGGTCCGTGGGGTTTCGGCCGGCTTGGAAGCGGCGCGAGTGGCCTCCTCATGCTGCCGCTTCCGGCCGGCCACCAATTCGGTTTGCGTCCGTTAAGGCCGAACGATCGTCCAGCCTTTTTCGCTGAGTTCGATCAGCGTGACGACACCTGCCTTCACACGCTCGGCGTTTTCGACCAGCGGGGGCTCCTTGCCCTCGGTGCGGGTCATCGCCTCGAGCGTATTTTCGCAGGCCATGAATGAAACGTTGGGCATGCCTTGCTTGAACGACTTCAGCCGCGGTTTAACCGGGGACGTATCCTCACGCAGCATATGGAGCCCGGCATTGAAGGCGACGATCTGGATATCGATCTCTTCGCCTTTGTCGGAATAATATTTCGACACGTTTGCAGCGACGTTGAGAACGGCGTTCATCTTGGCCGGGTCATTGTCGCTGATCTGGAGCGCGAGTTTATGCTTTTCGGCGGCGCCGGCCTGCGCGCAGACGAGCGGCAAAAGTAACAACGCGACAAAAAGCGTGCGAAGCATCGTAGATGCCTCCGCGATCACTTGATCTTGGATTCGCTATACTCGACGTGTTTTTTCGCGATCGGATCGTATTTTTTCTTTTTCATTTTGTCGGTCTGCGTGCGCGAATTTTTCCGGGTCACATAGTAGTGTCCGGTGCCGGCGCTGGAGACCAGCTTGATCTTGAGACTGGCGGCTTTGGCCATGGAATTGTCCTTAAATCATCTCGTGCGGTGGCGGGGATGCCTTTGGCGCGGAAACTAGCGCCGAAGCGGCAAATGTCAAGAAAAGCACTGTTTTCGCGTGTTTACAGCAGTTCCCGGAAGAATTGCTGGTCGACCATGAAATAATACGGCACCGGAAGTTGGTGCCCCATGCCGGCCTCCACCCTTGCCAGCAGTTCCTCCAGGATAATCCCTGTGATGGTCGGCATATCGAGCTGAGCCGCTTCTTCGATCGGCACCCAGGTGAGCTCGACCAGCTCGGATTCCGGCCCGACCACACCTTCGATGGTATGAGCTATCGCCGATGCGTCTGCGGTCAGAAAGCGCGTGTCAAACCGGCGCGGCCGCCGCGGCGGCGTTACAGCGCGAGCAACGAAATGGATTTGGCCGAGATCGGGATGCACCTTGGCCTTCGCAAATTCGGTCCAGATTTCGCCGGGGACCACCGGTGGCTGGTCGCGTTTCACGCCGAGCAGAAGGCCGGTCTCTTCCGCGGTCTCGCGCACCGCCGCCAACGCAAAAGCGCGGGCAAATTCGGCGCTCGGCTCTGCCACCTGCACCATGAGTTTCTTTTGGGCGTCCGGGTGCAGCTCGCTCGCTGCGGTCATCAGCCGGTCCATGGGCTCGATGCGGCCGCCCGGGAAAACGAATTTCCCCGGCATGAACTTGTGCCCGGCGTGCCGGCGGCCAAGCAGCACCTTCGGCGTTGCCCCGGAACGGTCGATCAGCATCAAGGTCGCGGCGTCGCGCGGTTCGCTGTCGGGAAATGACGTGTCGCGCTCTGACTTCGTCATGCGCTCAGCCCAGATTTTTCCGAGGTCTTTCGTCATCGTCCCTTCCGTTGCTTGCCGCGATGCCGGTTCGGTACATAGCGATCGTTTGGCCGCGTTTCCTGGCGCGCGCGGCGGTTCGGACGTCCGGATCGTCCTTCTGACATCAGTTCGAAGCGGAGTGCTCCGGCAACCGGCGCGGCTTCGACCAGCTTGACCGTCACCGGATCGCCGAGCCTGTACGTTTCGCCCGAGCGCGATCCGACCATGGCGTGGCCTTTTTCGTCGTAGCGGAAATATTCGTCGCCAATGGTTCGCGCCGGGACGAAGCCATCGGCACCGGTTTCACGCAATTTTACGAATAGCCCAGCCCGGGTGACCCCTGAAATGCGGCCGTCGAATTGCGCGCCGATGCGGTCGGAAAGGAAATGTGCGATCAGCCGGTCGTTTGTCTCGCGTTCGGCCAACATGGCGCGACGTTCGGTAGCAGAAATCTGCGCACTGACTTCGGCGAGTGCCTTCTGGTCGGTGCTTTCCGGCAGGCCGTCGGAGCCAAGTTTCAAAGCACGGATCAGGCCCCGATGCACGATCAGGTCGGCATAGCGGCGGATCGGCGACGTGAAGTGCGCGTAGCGGCGAAGATTGAGACCGAAGTGCCCGTAGTTTTCGGATGAATACTCCGCCTGCGCTTGCGTTCGCAAAACGATTTCATTGACGAGTTGCTCTGCATCCCGGCCTTTCACGCGCGCCAGGATGCGATTGAAGGCCTCGGGCTTGAGGACGCCGCCCTTGGCAAGGGGGATGTCGAGTGTCGCCAAAAACTCGCGCAGCGCCTGCACCTTTTCGATCGCGGGCTCGTCGTGCACGCGGTAGATGAGGGGGCAGCGCGCACGTTCGAGCGTTTCAGCGGCCGAGACATTCGCGAGGATCATAAATTCCTCGATCAGCCGGTGCGCTTCCAGCCGCTCAACAGTCATCACGCGGTCGACGGTGCTATCGCCTTTGAGAAGAATTTTGCGCTCCGGCAAATCGAGATCGAGAGGCTGCCGTTCGACGCGCGCCCGCGCCATCGTCTCATAGGCGGCATAAAGTGGCGCAAGCATTGGCTCGACAAGTTTCTCGGTGTCCTCGTCGGGACGTCCGCTGATCGCCAATTGCGCCTGCTGGTACGAAAGTTTTGCGGCCGAACGCATCAGGATGCGGTGAAACGTGTGCGATCGTTTGCGGCCGTCGGCGCCGATCACCATGCGCACGGCGAGCGCAGCGCGGTCCTCGTGCGGCCGCAGCGAGCAGAGATCGTTCGAAATGCGCTCCGGCAGCATCGGCACCACACGGTCCGGGAAATAGACCGAGTTGCCGCGCGTGAGCGCTTCGCGGTCGAGCGCGGAACCCGGGGTTACGTAGTGAGAAACATCGGCGATGGCGACGTTGACGATGAAGCCGCCACGGTTGTTCGAGGCCGTATCGAGCTCGGCCTGGACCGCGTCATCATGGTCTTTGGCGTCGATGGGATCGATGGTGACAAACGGCACATGACGCCAGTCTTCGCGCCCTTGGGGTGTTGCGGGTTTGGCGGCGTCAGCCTCGAGTTGCGTCTCGCGGCGGAACACGGAGGGGATGCTGTGCGCGTGAATCGCGATCAGGCTGACTGCGCGTTCGCTTTTGAGAGAGCCGAGACGCTCGACGACGCGGCCGGTGGGCAGGCCCAATCGTGGCGCGCGCGATGTTTCGACTGCGATCAGATCGCCATCCTCAGCGTCGGCCGTCGCGCCAGCGGGGATGACCAGCTGCTTGCCGATCATTTTCTTGTCGACCGGCTCCAGCCGTCCGCCGCCATTTGCAACTTTATGGAAGATTCCGAGCACCCGGTGTTTGGGATGATCGATGATCTTGATGACGCGGCCACGATAGCGAACGTCGCCTTCCGCCTCGATTTCTTCCACCCGCAGAAGGACACGGTCGCCGACCCCTGCGGCTTCGCCCGGCCGCGCCTTGCGCGGCGTGTGAATGTGGATTTTAGGAGCGGGGCCACGGGCGTCCTCATCCCATTCGTCCGGCGTGGCGATGAGATCGCCGTCGCTGTCACGCGCGGTGACATCTGCGAAGACGGTCGAGGGCAGGGCGCCGGCATGGTGCAGCTTTTTGCGCCGTTTCTCGATGGAACCTTCGTCGGCGAGTTCACGCAGCAGACGCTTGAGGTCGGCGCGGAGCGCATTTTTTAGACCGAATGCGCGGGCAATTTCGCGGGTGCCGACTTTGCCGGGATTGTTTCCGATGAAGGCGAGAATGTCGGCCTTGGAGGGAAGTGAGGTTGTTTTATTAGCGTGTTTTTTCAAAATGGCAGTCCTGCGCCGCGCACATGATCCCGAAAAGTGGTGACCGGTTTTCGGACGAGATCATGCGCAAAAAAATGAGGCGCGGTCGAAAGAAATGTAATGTTTAGAACGCGGCTTCGCCAGTTATTCGGCGGCCGAGATTTTGGCGGCCTTTTTCGCCGCCTTCTTGCGCGGCTTGGGGGCTTTCTCACCCGTATCCGCCGTTTCGGCGGCTTTCTTCTTGCGGCCCTTCGGTGCTTCCGATGCCTCGCCCGCCTTCTTGCGGCCGGCGGCGCGCCGTGGCTGTGAGCCGAGTTGATCGGCGCGGGCATCGAGCAGCACGATTGCCTCGGTCAAGGTGATCGTCTCCGGCGTCTTATCGCCGGTGATCGTTGCATTGATGCCGTTGTGGCTCACGTAAGGCCCGTAACGGCCATTCTTGACGACAACCGGCCCGCCTTGGTCCGGGTGTTCGCCCAAAACCTTGCCAGGATCGGCGCCGAAGCGGCGGCCTTTCTTCGGATTGGCTTTCTTCTCGGCGACCAGCGTAACCGCGCGATTGAGGCCAATGGTCAGGACATCGTCGCCGTCTTCCAGGTTCGCATAGGTCTTGCCGTGTTTGACGTAGGAACCGAACCGTCCGATGCCGGCGAGAATTGGCTCGCCGTCCTCAGGCGACAGATCCGACTTCGCGCGGCAGCGCGAGCAAACCGAGCGCTTTTTCGAGATCGATGTCGTCGGGCACAACACCTTTCGGAACGCTGGCGCGTTTGGGCTTCTCGACTTCCTGTTTCTTCTCGCCCTTCTTCGGCTTCGGCGGTTTGATCTGTTCGCCGAGCTGCAAGTAGGGCCCAAAGCGGCCACCACGCAGCGTCACTTCAAGACCGGAGACCGGGTCTTCGCCCAGCACCTTTTTGCCCTGAACGCCGTCGGCATTGGGCGTGATCTGCCGCGTGAAATTGCAGTCCGGATAATTCGAGCAGCCGACGAAGGCACCGAAACGTCCGGTCTTCAGCGAAAGCTGGCCGGTTTCGCATTGCGGGCATTTCCGTCGGTGCACGCCATCGGTGCGTTCCGGGAAAATATGCGGCTCGAGCGAGATCGTTGAGCGCGTCGAGCACCACGCGATTGCGCACTTCCTTGATCTCGTTGACGGAGCCGATGAACTGCGCCCAGAATTCGGCGAGCACGGCGCGCCATTCGATCTTGCCTGCGGAAATTTCGTCGAGCTTTTCTTCGAGGCCGGCGGTGAAATCGTATTCGACATAGCGCGTGAAGAAACTTTCGAGGAAGGCAACGACGACGCGGCCTTTGTCTTCCGGAATGAGGCGCTTCTTGTCGATGCGGACATAACCGCGGTCCTGCAGCACCTGCAGAATGGAGGCATAGGTCGAAGGACGGCCGATGCCGAGCTCTTCCATCCGCTTGACCAACGCGGCTTCTGAAAAGCGCGGTGGGGGCTCGGTGAAATGCTGCGACGAGGCGATCGCCTGCTTGTTGAGCAACTCGCCTTCCGACATCGCCGGCAGACGGCGCGACTCGTCGTCATCGGCAGTCTCGTCCTGGCCTTCCTGGTAGAGAGTCAGAAAGCCATCGAACTTCACCACTTGCCCGGATGCACGCAACTCAATATTGCGCGATCCTGCTGTGGCAACGATATCGACGGTCGTGCGCTCGAGCTCCGCGGATTCCATCTGGCTTGCGATCGCGCGGTTCCAGATCAACTCATAAAGCCGCGCCTGGTCGCGATCGACATATTTTGCGACTTCCGCGGGCGTGCGGCTGGCGCTGGTCGGGCGCACCGCTTCGTGCGCTTCCTGCGCGTTCTTCGATTTGTTGTGATACTCGCGCGGCGAAGCAGGGACGTATTCTTTGCCGTAGTTGCGTCCCAGCATGGTGCGGATGTCGGCAATCGCCTCCGGCGCCATGTCGATGCCGTCGGTGCGCATATAGGTGATCAAGCCGGTGGTCTCTCCGTCGAGCTCCACACCTTCGTAGAGCCGCTGCGCGAGACGCATGGTGATCGCCGGGGCGAAGCCGAGCTTGCGGCTCGCCTCCTGCTGCATCGTCGATGTGGTGAATGGCGGCGGCGGATTGCGGCGGGCGGGCTTTGCCTCAACACTGACAATCTTGAAGGTTGCGACCTCGAGGTCGCGGGTGAACGCTTCGGCCTCGGCGCCCGAGCCGATGTCGAGGCGCTGGATCTTCTGCCCGTCGGCGCCGACCAGGCGCGCTTCGAAGACTTCGTTGCGCGGGGTCGCGAGCTTGGCAACGATCGACCAATATTCCTTCGCGACGAATTTCTCGATTTCCAGTTCGCGGTCGCAGACAAGGCGCAGCGCGACCGATTGAACGCGGCCAGCGGAGCGGGCGCCCGGCAGCTTGCGCCAGAGCACCGGCGAGAGCGTAAAGCCGACGAGGTAATCGAGCGCGCGGCGGGCGAGATAGGCATCCACCAATGCGCCATCGATCTGGCGCGGATGCTTCATTGCCTCGCTCACCGCCTGCTTGGTGATGGCGTTGAAAACGACGCGCTCGATCTTGTGGTCTGTGAGCGCCTTCTTTTCCTTCAGCACCTCAAGCACGTGCCAGGAGATTGCCTCGCCTTCACGATCCGGGTCGGTGGCGAGGATCAGCTTGTCGGCGCCCTTGAGCGCGCGCGCGATATCGTTCATCCGCTGGTTTGACCGGGCGTCGACCTCCCAGAGCATGCGGAAGTCATTATCCGGGTCGACCGAGCCATCTTTGGGAGGCAGGTCGCGGATATGGCCAAACGAGGCCAGAACCTCATAGCCGGAGCCGAGGTATTTATTGATTGTCTTCGCCTTGGACGGCAACTCGACTACGACAATATCCATGAAAATCCAGTGGGTTATCCGCCAGAGCCAGTGTGAATCAGGGCGGAATCAGCCGCATCTTTGGCCCGGAACATGGGGAAGGTGGCCCCTACTGTCAAATGAGCGGGTTAAGAAGCCGTGTCAGACCAGCGAAATAGGGCATGAAAGAGACCGGCCAAAGGTAATTACAATCTGGTAGCTGTAACTAATTCTCACTATCTTTGCTAGCATGGCACAGTGCCGATCATAAAATTCGCCAGTGAGCCTGCTATTGCGCTTTGACACCGAGTTTTTCCAGCAATACCGCGGTCGGCGTGCCATCAGGCAGCATTCCGAATTTTTTCTGCTCCGCCCTGATGTTGTCCCGCAAATCAAAATCGATGTGCCCTTCGAAATCGCTCACCTTGTAACCGAGCTCCGATAGTTTTTTCTGCAAGGCGATGCGCGCATCGCGCGAGAGTTGACGGTCGTCTTTCGGCCATGCGGTCTTGATCAAGCCGCCGCCATGCATGCGGTCGGCGAGGTGGCCGACTGCGATCGCGTAGGCGTCTGAGTTGTTGTATTCCTTCAATACATCGAAATTTTCAGTGACGATAAATCCAGGCCCTTTTGCGCCGCTCGGGAAGAACAGGATTCCCTGGCCAGCAGATGGAAAAGGTTTGCCGTCGGCTCGACGCATGCCAAGCGTTTGCCAATCAGCGAATGTCGCGCGGCTATGCATGTAGTCGAATCCGCTTCGGGACAATGACTTCAAAGCCCCAAGGCAGCGCGGCATTCCATTTCCATTTGTGTAAATAATTGGCGGTCGAACCGAGCACGTCCGGCACATTGCTCCAGATGTCGATGCGGCCATCGCCTGAAAAATCGACGGCGTAGTCGACGAAATTCGACGGCATGAATTGGCTTTGACCCATGGCGCCGGCCCATGAGCTGACCATCTTGTCGCGGGTAAAGCGATTGTTCTGCATGATCAGCATCGCAACGATCAACTCGTTCCGGAAATAAGGATGGCGATACTTCACGTATGCGAGTGTTGCGAGCGACCGAAAGACGTCCCAGCGATCTTTTTCGGTGCCGAAGTCGGATTCCATCCCCCACAATGCGAGTAGCACCCAGCGCTCGACTCCGAATTTCTTTTCGACATCGTCAAAAGTTTTCGTCCACTCGCGCGCTTTGAGCTGGGCGTCTGCGATGCGGCGGTTTGAAACGATCGCGTTGACATAATCACCGACGGGCTTGCCGTACTCCGGCTGCCGCTGCGTGGCTGCGATCACGCGCTGGTCGGGCGTGACGCCTTTTAGCGCGAGCTCGAATGTCGCTCGGGTGACACCTTTGGCTTGCGCATCCGGCCATAACTCGGAAACAAAAGTTGCGAACGACGGTTCCTGTGCATGCGAGGGGCCGCCCTGAAATACCAGAAGGACTGCAAGTGCTACGAGGGATCTGCCAAGCATGGAAAGAATCCGATGGGCCGCTCGTATCGCACGTTACAGCAGCGATACCAACCCGGCACCATGGCGTTCCAGCCTGCCGGCGATTTCGAGTTCCAGCAACACGCTCCGCACAATCGTGGTGGAGGTATGCGACAGCCGTACCAGATCATCGATCGACACGGGGGCTGGCCCGAGCAATCCGATGAGACGCGTGCGGTCGTCTGCGTCGGGCTCTGAGGTCGGCTGTCGAAGCGGCTCCTCTATTGGTTCTTGCGCTGACACCGGCGCGATTCCCCAGCCGAGAATAGGCCCGATCGCCGCGATCACATCCGCTGCCTCAGTGAACGGGATTGCGCTTGAGCAGTCCGTTGGTGCCTTCGCTGCGTGGGTCGAGCGGAGAACCTGGCACCGCGAACACCTTGCGCCCTTGTTCGCCCGCTAGTGCGGTGCGATAGGCTTCGCGCCGATTTTGCCTTCACTGCCATCGAGCAAGCGGGTGATGTTCGCCCGATGCATGAACCACAAAAGCATGGTTAGAAGCAGAAATAACCCAGCAATGTTCGGACGATCAAAGAACCACAGGGCGAGCGGGATGAGCGCGCTGGCAATCAATGCTGCGAGCGACGAATAACGGCTTGCGGCGGCAACCGCGACCCAGATCGCGCAGAATAGAAGTGCCGCGGGCCAGTAGAGGCCGATGAGCAGGCCGATATAAGTGGCGACACCTTTGCCGCCCTTGAACTTCAGCCAAACCGGAAAAAGATGGCCCAGAAAGGCGCCAAGACCGGCGGCAAGCGCGGCATTGGAGCCATAGCGGGCTGCGACCAAAACAGCGAGCGTTGCTTTGAGTGCGTCGCACAGGAGCGTGGCGGCGGCGAGCCCCTTCCGTCCCGTTCGCAGCACGTTGGTTGCACCGATATTGCCCGAACCGATGTCGCGAATGTCAGGCCCGCCGGCGGCACGTGTGAGCAAGAGCCCGAATGGGATTGAGCCAAGCAGATAGCCGAAAGCAAAGGCGAGAGCCGACGTCATACGTACTCGTAAACTGTTCGACCGGAGACGATCGTGCGCACCACGCGGCCAGTAAGCCGCGCTTCGTCGAACGGCGTGTTTTTGCATTTTGACTTGAGCTCGACGGGATCGAGGACCCAGGGCAGCTCGGTATCGACCACAATCACATCGGCTGGCGCGCCGCTCTTGAGTGTGCCGCCTGGCAGCCCGAGCAATTCTGCCGGGCGCGTCGACATGGCACGCAACAAAGTAATCAAGTCGATCTCTTCGCTATGTACGAGCCGCAAGCCGGCCGTAAGCATGGTTTCGAGCCCAATCGCGCCGGCCGCCGCTTCCGCGAAGGGCAGACGTTTGGTCTCGACGTCCTGCGGATTGTGATCCGACATCACCACATCGATGAGCCCGGCGCTCAACGCTTCGACGAGCGCTTTGCGGTCATCTTCTGCACGCAACGGAGGAGACACTTTCAGGAAGGTGCGATATGGACCGATGTCATTTTCGTTGAGCGTCACGTGGTTGATCGACGCCGATGCCGTCACATTGAGGCCGGTCTCTTTGGCGCGGCGCAAGACTTCGAGGGTGTCCGCGCACGTCACGGATGCTGCGTGATAGCGGCCGCCTGACAAGGCTACCAGCCGGATATCGCGCTCGAGCATCACAGTTTCTGCGGCCTTCGGGATGCCGAGCAGGCCGAGGCGTGCAGCAAATTCGCCCTCGTTCATAACCCCGTCACCGATCAATGCGGGGTCTTCGGTATGATGCACAATCATCGCATCGAAATCGCCGGCGTAAGTCAGCGCGCGCCGCATCACCTGCGCGTTGGTGACGCTTTTGGCGCCATCGGTGAAGGCCACAGCGCCTGCGGCCTTGAGCAGGCCGATTTCCGTCATTTCCTTGCCTTCGAGCCCTTTGGTAATCGCGGCCATCGGATGCACGTGAACGATTGCGTTGTCGCGTGCACGGCGCAGGACGAAGTCGACGGTTGCCGGATTGTCGATCGTTGGCGAGGTGTCGGGTTGGCAAATGATCGTGGTGACGCCGCCAGCGGCCGCCGCCTGGCTCGCAGACGCGAGGGTCTCACGATTGGCCTCTCCGGGCTCGCCGATAAAGGCGCGCATATCGATGAGACCGGGCGCTATCAATTTGCCGCGGCAATCGATCACCTCCGTGCCTTCGGGCACACCGGCCGCGCCGATGCCTTTCTTTGCTTCGCGGATCACGCCTTCGGCAATGAGCAGGTCGCCGACGATATCAAGGTCGCGCGACGGATCGACGATCCGGGCGTTGGCAAGCAGGATCGGGCGGCGATCTGACAACATCATGTCACGCGTTCGGCAAGTTTCGAGAGAGCGCTTCCAGGACAGCCATGCGCACAGCGACACCCATTTCGACCTGTTCACGAATTAACGATTGGGCGCCGTCCGCGACGATTGAGTCGATTTCAACGCCGCGGTTCATCGGCCCCGGGTGCATCACCATCGCGCCAGGCTTTGCGTAGGCGAGTTTCTTTTCGTCGAGCCCCCAGTAGTGAAAATATTCTGACATCGACGGCACGTAGGAGCCATTCATGCGCTCACGCTGCAGCCGAAGCATCATGACGATGTCGGCATCGGCGAGGCCTTCGCGCATGTCGCGCGCAACCTCAACGCCGAAGCGCTCGATGCCGGGCGGCAGAAGAGTGGACGGGGCAACAACGCGCACGCGTGCCCCCATTGCGTTGAGCAAGATGATGTTCGAGCGCGCAACGCGCGAATGCAGGATATCGCCGCAGATAGCGACCAGCAGGCCTTCGATGTGCCCTTTGTTGCGACGAATGGTCAGCGCATCGAGCAACGCCTGGGTCGGATGCTCGTGCGCGCCGTCGCCGGCATTGATGACAGAGCAATCGACTTTGCGCGCCAGCAATTCGACCGCGCCCGAGGCGTGGTGACGGACGACGATAATATCCGGGTGCATGGCGTTTAGCGTGATCGCGGTGTCGATCAGCGTCTCGCCCTTACGCATCGAGGACGAGCTGGTCGACATGTTCATCACGTCGGCCCCGAGGCGTTTGCCCGCCAGTTCGAACGAGGCCTGGGTCCGCGTCGAGACTTCGAAAAACAGGTTGATCTGGGTGCGGCCGCGCAGCGAAGCGCGCTTTTTCTCAACCTGGCGGTTGAGCTCGACGAATTCTTCGGCGAGATCGAGCAGTCCGGAAATGTCGGTGTGAGAAAGCCCTTCGATCCCCAACAAATGACGCCTGCTGAGGACGAACGAGGGTTTCGGCGCAATGGTCATTAAAGCGAAACCTATAGGCACATACCGGCCTCACGGCAAGGGCGTTGCCGGTCGATCCACAAGGCACTGATTCAGACCGTTAATGGTCTTTTGGAATGCCGATTGCCGGCGATTTGCGACAGGTTCGAGTCAAATTTAGCGAGAACGGCAGCGGGATGGAGGCGTGGTTCTTTAACGTCATGTCACCACCATCGCGTGTGGTGCTTCCCGGATTGTGGGAGCGCCTGGCGAGGATCCAGTTTTCCCCGAAAGCGCTAGGCCCGTCATCCGCGGCAAGTCCTGAAATCCGTCATCAGTACCGGCCATCGGGCCGGGCAAATGGAGAGTATCATGCAGATGAAGTCTATCTTGGCTCACGCAGGCATCGCCGTTTTAGTTGCGACCACCTGGGTCACGCCCGGCTTGGCGCGCCAAGCTCAAAAAACGATGAACCCGGACAGCTATCAACTGCAGTCAGGTTCCTCGTCCTATGCCTTTGCACCATCGCAAGTGGGCACGACATCCCGCGCGGGCCAGTGCTGGATCGCGGCCGACGCCAGCCGTCCTTACGGGTATATGGGCTCCTGTGCCAATCCGCTCGTCCAAGATCCATCGCTCGACCCAACTTACAATCCGGAATGGTAATCACTGCGACGCTCAGCAAAGCGATCGGGAGCGGACCATCGGTCCGCTCCTTTTTTATGAGCTGTTGACCCGAGGCCTGTTGCGGGTTCCCCCAAATCTTCGTGAACGAGCTCGTTACAATCGTGACCGTTCGTTCCCCTTCCACCGGAACAACCCTGCGTGTTCCCGGGTTGAGCCTCGATAACTCAAAATGCCGGCACGGAAGGAGGCCAACATGAAGACGATTATAAAATACGCCACTGCGGTGGCACTGACAGGCGCGCTCGCGGTGGCGGCGGTGACGCCAAGTGAGGCGCGCGACGGCCGCAACGCGGCTGCAGCGATCGGATTTGGCGCGGGCGCCCTCGTAGGCGCGGCGGCCGCCAGCTCGGCCTACAACAATGGCTACTACTACAGTGATCCGGGCTACGCCTATGCGGAGCCTGGCTACGCCTATGAGCCCGATGCATATGCTTACGACTCGTACGCGTATGAGCCGGCGCCTCAATATCGCTACGGCTACTACCGCGATAATTGGTCGCGCCAGCACAACACGAACAACTTCTCGATCGACTCCCAGCGTTAAGCTGACGAGAAATTCGTGATTGAAGAGGCCGCTCTTCGGGGCGGCCTCTTTTTTACAGACGAGCCAGCCGATCGAGGGCGCCCTGCAGGATGTAAGCCGCGGCGTGCTGGTCGATGACGGCTGCCCGTTTTTTCCGGCTGACATCGGCAGCAATCAATTCGCGCTCGACTGCGGCCGTCGACAGGCGTTCGTCCCAAAATGCGATTGGCAGTGGGGTGAGCTTTGCGAAGTTGCGCGCGAATGCACGGGTTGACTGCGCGCGGGGACCCTCGCTGCCGTCCATGTTGATTGGCAAGCCAAGCACGAACCCGACTGCAGAACGTTCTTCAGCCAAAGCAAGGACGCGGCGTGCATCGACTGTGAACGTTTTCCGCGCAACGGTTTCGACGCCTGTCGCAAGCTTTCGATCCGGATCACTCACCGCAACGCCAATTGTCTTGGTCCCGAGATCGAGCCCGATCAGGGCTCCGCGCGCGCCCAGATACGGGACGGCTTCAATAAGCGGGAAAATAAGAGACATGTCTAAGCGCTACCATGCAGGGGAAAAGTCGCCAATCGCAACAGCCTCAGGGCACGGTTCCGGCGGGTAGCTGCGTCGCGTGGTCCGCAATGTCGCCGGCGGTGGTGAACCACACGCGCTCATCGGCGTGCCGCTGGATGTGTTTTAATGCGCGCGCCAGATGCTTGAAGCGATGTGGCCAGCCGACAATGTACGGATGAAGCGCGATCCCCATCACCAGGGGACGCTTGGCGCTTTCGGCCTGCATCACTTCGAAAGAGTCCACGATCATATCGGCAAACTCGGCGCCTTCGCGCTTGCGCGCCACGATCTGCGGTATGTCATTAAGTTCCTGCGGGTAGGGCAGAGATAGTATTCGACCTCCGCGCGTTTTCATCCAAACAGGTTGGTCGTCGTGGCACCAGTCGAGAAGATAATGGTAGCCCGCCTCCTGCAACAGATCAGGCGTCAGCGGGGATTGCGAGATCCAGGGGCCAAGCCAGCCGCGCGGGCGTTGGCCCGAATGTTTTTCGATTGCTGCCGTGGTCTCGTCGATGAGCGTTTTTTCTTCGGCTTCGGTGAGTGTGCCTTGCCGCTCGGAATTGCTTCGGCCGTGGCCGACAATCTCGGCGTCGGGGAAGGCCGCGATCGCCTGCGGCGCCTGGCGATACATTTCGGCATTGACCAAAAGCGACACCGGGAGCTTTAGATTGGCGAATAGCTCTGCCAATCGGAAAACACCCACCCGGTTGCCGTAGTCGCGCCAAGCATAATTGAGAATGTCGGGTTGCGGGCCGCCCGGCGCCAGTTCGGCGCCGAGGCCTTCGCCGAATGAAAACCATTCGAGGTTTAGGCCAACATAGATTGCAAGGCGTTTGCCGCCCGGCCAATCGTAGACGGCGCGGTCTCGAATTGGAGAATAGGGGTATCGGTCGTGAGTTCGGATCGGCATCGAGGAATGGTAACCTGTTCCGCGCTCTGTTTCTTCCATTTTCGTGCAATTGTCGAAGCTACCTTCGTGGCTGGTGAGAGGCTCTCTTCAGCCATAGCGAATTCCTCGCCGCCGTCGAACGCGCTAGATTTGGCTGCAGATGCCGGGATCAAGCTGATGTGGGCTAACCGACGACTGCTGGAGCTCATCAAGGTCGACTACCCGATCCTTCTGGCGCCGATGGCAGGCGTAATGGATGCAGAGCTTGCTATCGCGGTTGCGAATGCCGGAGGGTTTGCGGCGCTGCCGGCGGGAATGCTCAACGAAGAACAGTTGCGAGCCCAGGTCGCACAATTTCGCGTCGCAACCGGCGGCAAGCCGATCAATGTCAATTTTCTCGCGCATAAAATGCCGATACCTAATAACGCGCGCGAGCATGCGTGGCGAGAAAAGCTCAAACCATACTATGTCGAGCTTGGTGTTGATCCGGGAGCACTGGCCGCGAGCCCAGCCCGAACGCCGTTCGATGCTGCAATGTGTGCCGTCGTGGAAGACCTCAAGCCTGCGGTCGTGAGCTTCCATTACGGTTTGCCCGATGCGGCGTTAGTTGCGCGCGTAAAGGCTGCCGGCTGCAAGCTGATGTGTTCGGCGACGACGGTCGCGGAAGCTCTCTATCTCGAAGCGAACGGTTGCGACGCAATCATCGCGCAAGGACTTGAAGCTGGCGGACATCGTGGCACATTCTTGACCGATAACATTTCTACCCAGGTTGGTCTGTTCGCGCTTTTGCCGCAGGTGGTCGACGCGGTGAACGTGCCCGTGATTGCAACCGGCGGGATAGGAGATGCTCGCGGGATTGTGGCGGCGCTGGCGCTTGGCGCGGCAGGCGTGCAGATGGGCACGGCGTTTCTGTCCTGTCCCGAAGCGAAAACCCTACCGCCGCATCGCGCCGCATTGCGGGCCGCGCGGGATGACAGCACGGTGCTTACCAACGTATTGAGTGGCCGGCCGGCGCGTGGCTTGATCAACCGAGTAATTCGCGAACTCGGACCAATAAGCGACATCGTCCCGGAGTTTCCTTTGGCCAGCGGCGCTCTTGCGCCGTTGCATGCCAAGGCACAGTCGCAAGGGTCCGGTGATTTTTCGCCAATGCTGGCGGGTCAGGGCGCCGCCCTCGGCCGCGAGTTGCCTGCGGGCCAGCTAATCGAGGAATTGGTCGCGGAGGTAGAGGAACTACAGCGCGCCCAGGCCTCCTGAAATCGCTTGCGCTTGCCGGTTGTCGCGATGAAAGCTGCTCTGCTATAGGCTGGCAAACGCCACAAGGTGCGCTTCACCGGAATCTCCATGGCTGTCGACGCTGATACCGTTCGCCGCATTGCTCACCTCGCCCGCATTGCCGTGGCAGAGGACGAGATCGAGCACCTCAAGGGAGAACTTAACGCCATGCTCGCTTTCGTCGAGCAGTTGGCTGAGGTCAACGTTGAAGGCACGGAGCCGATGACATCCGTGACACCAATGACGATGAAGAAGCGCGCAGACATCGTGACCGATGGCGGCATCGCCGGAGAAGTCGTTAAAAACGCACCAGCGAGCGAAGACAATTTTTTCCTCGTTCCGAAAGTAGTCGAGTGATGTGCATCGCGTGCGAACTTGGATACTGGTCGATGGTCGACGCCCTCGAGGCGGAGCGAAGCGCGACCAAGAAAAGAGAGTCGCGCGGCGACGATGCTTTCGCGTGCGACCCGGGCGCGGACCAACCCACCCCTAAACAGGGCGGACGCGGGCCACGATCGTCGGATGAGCCCACGCCGTGAGTGAACTCACCTCGCTTAGTCTGGCGGAGGCACGCGACGGGCTGAAGAAAAAGTCCTTTTCGGCAGGCGAGCTGGCTGCCGCGCACCTCACGGCGATAGAAAAGGCGCGCTCCCTCAACGCATTTGTGCTGGAAACGCCGGAGCGTGCCATCGGCATGGCGAAAGAGTCCGACGCGCGTCTCGCCGGAGGAAAGGCGGGTCCGTTGGAGGGCATTCCACTCGCTATCAAAGATATGTTTTGCACCGCCGGCGTACGCTCGACCGCCTGTTCGCACATTCTCGATAATTTTGTCCCGACCTACGAGTCCACAGTCACTTCGCAGTTATGGCGCGATGGTGCTGTGCTTCTCGGCAAGACCAATTGCGATGAATTTGCGATGGGCTCGTCGAACGAGACCTCGCATTGCGGGCCTGTGCATTCGCCGTGGCGGCGCAAAGGGTCAAATACGCCCCTGACACCGGGCGGTTCGTCCGGCGGCTCGGCCGCTGCGGTGGCTGCGCAGCTTTGTCTTGGGGCGACCGGCACCGATACCGGCGGTTCGATCCGCCAGCCTGCAGCATTTACGGGCACGGTTGGCATCAAGCCGACCTACGGCCGCTGCTCGCGGTGGGGTATCGTTGCCTTCGCATCCTCGCTCGATCAGGCCGGCCCTTTCGCACGCAGTGTGCGCGATGCGGCAATCCTGCTGCGCTCGATGGCGGGACCCGATCCGAAGGACACGACGTGCGCGGATCTTACGGTGCCGGATTACGAAACGGCGGTCGGGAAATCGGTCAAAGGACTGCGCATCGGCATTCCCAAGGAGTACCGCCTCGATGGGATGCCTGCCGAGATCGAAAAAATCTGGGAGCAGGGACGCGCCTGGCTGAAAGCTGCGGGCGCGGAGCTGGTCGAGGTCTCGCTGCCGCACACCAAATACGCGCTGCCTGCCTATTACATCGTGGCGCCTGCAGAAGCGTCATCCAATCTCGCGCGGTATGATGGCGTGCGTTATGGGCTGCGAGTTCCCGGTCGCGATATCATCGATATGTATGAAAAGACCCGCAGCGATGGATTCGGTGCTGAGGTGCGACGGCGCGTCATGATTGGCACCTATGTGCTCTCAGCGGGCTACTATGATGCCTATTATCTGCGCGCACAGAAGGTGCGCACGCTTATCAAGAAAGATTTCGAAGATTGCTTCAAAGCCGGCGTGCACGCCATGCTGACGCCGGCCACGCCTTCAGCTGCGTTCGGATTGGGTGAAAAGGGCGGCGCCGACCCGGTGGAAATGTATTTGAATGACGTATTTACGGTGACCGTGAATATGGCAGGGCTCCCCGGCATCGCCGTGCCTGCTGGCGTCGACGCACAGGGTTTGCCGTTGGGACTGCAGCTGATCGGCCGGCCATTCGACGAGGAGACGTTATTTTCGCTCGGCGCAGTGATCGAGCAGGCAGCAGGAACCTTTACACCACAGCCTTGGTGGTGAGGCCCAGCCTTACTCGCCCGATGTTGCTACCGGCGGCAAATCCTGGTCTCCGTCGACGTTGGTCTTGCCGCCCAACTCACCGCCACTGAGAATGAAGATGACCGCGATCACGGCGACAACGCCGCCAATGATGATGCCGAATGTGCCGTTGTTATCTTTGTTCATGACGTTATTCCAACGTCTGCCGCGCGAGCTCGTTCCGATTGCGAATGCTCCGGGAATTTGCAGAAATCGTTGCAGAATTCGGGCCATTTCGTGAAATAACGCTGCGTCTTCGGCATTGCAGCCGTGCAAAAACGTCCGCAGATATCGGTTCAGCGAGGCATTGCCAACCTGGCGACCTCGCCGGTCTCGGCGACAGGACCGGGGCTGACATTCGGGTAGCCGTAAACAATGAATGTGCCGATCAGCGCACTGGCGACAACGGCTTCCAGCAACAGCGCTAGGACCGGACGACGATTTTGGTGGTCGCCCATGATGATGACTTCCCGGCTGAAACGAAAACGTGAGATCGTTGGTTTTGCCGCACCCTATTGTCGACTTGCAGCGGACGGGTGCGAGCCGCTACGAAATACGAAATGGCGGCCGACGGCAGCCTCAAAAGTGAATCAGGGTGATATGGACGTTCAGCCCAACGCTAAAAAGCTCGTAAAAGGCACGACCGGTGACTGGGAAATTGTCATCGGGATGGAGGTCCATGCCCAGGTTACGTCGCAGTCGAAGCTTTTCTCGGGGGCATCGACGGAGTTCGGCGGCGCTCCCAACAGCCATGTTTCGCTGGTCGATGCGGCCATGCCGGGCATGCTGCCGGTGATCAACGAGGAGTGCGTGCGGCAGGCCGTTCGCACCGGGCTCGGGCTGAACGCTAAAATCAATCTCAAATCTGTGTTTGACCGGAAGAATTATTTCTATCCCGATCTGCCGCAGGGCTACCAGATCAGCCAATACAAGTCGCCGATAGTCGGTGAGGGCGCGGTAACCGTCGACCTTGCGGGCGACAGCGTTACTATCGGGATTGAGCGGCTGCATTTGGAGCAGGATGCCGGCAAAAGCCTGCACGACCGGTCGCCGACGAACTCTTACGTCGATCTCAATCGGTCTGGCGTTGCGTTGATGGAAATCGTTTCGAAGCCCGACCTTCGCTCGTCTGAAGAAGCCAAGGCCTACATCACGAAGCTGCGCTCGATCCTGCGTTACCTCGGCACCTGCGACGGCAACATGCAGGAAGGCAGCTTGCGCGCCGACGTCAACGTTTCAGTGCGTCGGCCGGGAGAGCCGCTGGGCACGCGCTGCGAAATCAAAAACATGAATTCCATCAATTTTATAGGCGAAGCCATCGAGCATGAATCGCGACGCCAGATCGACGTTCTCGAGGGTGGGGGCACTATCGTGCAGGAAACGCGGCTCTACGATCCCAACAAAAAAGAAACGCGGCCGATGCGCACGAAGGAAGAGGCGCACGACTACCGCTATTTCCCCGATCCCGACCTGCTGCCGCTGGAATTTGATCAGGCTTTTGTAGAGCAGCTGAAGAAAAATCTGCCCGAATTGCCGGACGAGAAGAAGGCGCGCTTCACCCGCGATCTCTCTTTGTCGGCTTACGATGCCGGTGTGTTGGTGGCCGAGCGCGAAACGGCGGATTTCTTCGAAGCCGCGGCCAAAGGGCGCGACGGCAAGACTGCGGCGAACTGGGTGATCAACGAATTGTACGGGCGGTTGAACAAAGAAGGCAAAGATATCTCATCCTCACCGGTGTCGGCCCAGCAACTGGGCGCGATACTCGATCTGATTGGAGATGGCACGATATCGGGGAAAATCGCCAAGGACCTGTTCGAAATCGTTTGGACTGAAGGCGGCGATCCCCGCGTCATTGTCGAGCAGCGCGGGATGAAGCAAGTGACCGACCTCGGCGCAATTGAGAAGGTCGTTGACGAAATCATCGCCAAAAATCCGGACAAGGTTGCTGATGCAAAGTCGAATCCGAAGGCGATTGGGTGGTTCGTTGGCCAGGCGATGAAGTCATCCGGCGGTAAGGCCAGCCCGCAAGCGGTCAACGACCTCCTGAAAAAGAAACTTGGTCTGTGACGCACGCAGTGCAGCAATTTTATTCGAATACCGTCCCAACTTTGCCGCGGTAAGTGTGCGTACGCAAAAAGTTTCGGCGCATGAACCGCGATCGTCATCCGGATGGGGGACTATTTCCGAGGCGCTACGACCCGAATCGGAGCGAATCACTTGGTGCTGATTCGCTCAATTTGATCGATTCCGGAGATCTGTGAGCCTCGCGTGTCGTCATCTGTGCAAAATTATTTCGTCGCGCGGACATGTTTGCGTCAAACAATGTTAATGCCAAACACAACGCGTCGAGCGCAAAAATTTTGTCATCAAAACATGCGCGACGCGAATTACCACCGCTGCAAAAACCCTTATTTCATCGAACGTTTTTAAATTTTTCGAATATGCGTTCGAACGAAAATCGCGCGAGGTTCTTGGCAGCAATCAACTCAAGTTTTGATCGCGTGATCGCGTTGCATCGTGTCGCGTCGTGCGCGCATACATGTTTCGTTGCGCGGTAACGTTCTTTTTTTCGCCGTGCTGTAGTAAACCGAATGCAGTGCGTGTCGATTCGCGACGCGTGCTGATGCGACACCCGCCATGAATTCATGGCTAGGAGGGCAGCAATGGCCAAACGTAGGAAGAAGGCAGCGGCGAAAGCAGCGAAGAAGACGAAGCGCCGGAAGCGGAAGCTCTAGTCTGACGCCGCTTCCCGATCTTCGGCCTTACGTGTCGGAGATTGCGTCATACGGGCCGGTGTGCGTCATGGTGTGATCAGCGCATTGCGGTTAGACCGCGGCGCCCCGGTTCGGGATGACTTTCGAGGGCGTCGGCGAGATCTCGAGTCTCGCCGACGCCCTCAGTCTTTTTAACGATCGCTACGACGTTTGTGTGCGTGCGAAAATATTTTGATGCGCATTATTTCGAAGCGGCCTTAAGGCGCTTGTTGCAAGCGCTCCAATATTTCGGCCACGTCGTTCCCTTTTCGACTTTGCCGGCGGCTTTGGCTTCCTTCCATTCGGCTCCGCATTTTTTCTGCCGGTCACGCGCTGCGGTTTGCCCAGCACTTGGATCTTTCTTCGGCTTGGCATTTTTGTCCGGCGTGCTCGCCTGCTGTTGCGCGGCGGCGGTTGATATGAGTTGCGGCATTGGCGCCGTGATCAATCCGGCGGCGAGCGCGGCAGCAAACATGACTTTATGCATGACTTCACTTCCCTCTATGGCTTCAAAGGTGCGGGCCCCGGCCAGTGGCTCAAGGTCACCCACAACCTATGCGGAACGATAGCTCGCATAGGTTGCAATCGTCTAGATCGTCTGAATGGGTGATGCCAATCGAGCCGTTGCAGATTGCTATCGCTGCGCCTAGGTCTGGTCGGTTGCTGGGAGAACATTTGGAACGGAGCACGTCATGGCGCGCGGAAAACCGAAACGGTCGGCCTCAAAGCGGACCAAGGCGAAAGCAAAAGGAAAAAGGGCGGCCAGGCCGGCAAAGCCGATCGAGCTCTACTACTGGCCCACGCCAAACGGCTTCAAGATTTCGATCATGCTCGAGGAATGCCGCCTGCCGTATGTTCTAAAGCCGGTGAACATCTCCAAAGGAGAGCAGTTCAATCCAGACTTCCTGAAAATATCTCCCAACAACCGCATGCCTGCGATCGTGGATCCGCAAGGACCGGGCAGCCGGCCGATCTCGATTTTTGAGTCCGGTGCGATCCTGCAATATCTGGGGCGCAAGACCGGAAAGTTTTATCCCGCCGAGGAGCGGGCGCGCGTCGAGGTCGACCAATGGCTGTTCTGGCAAATGGGAGGCGTCGGGCCGATGGCGGGGCAGGTGCACCACTTCAAGAACTACGCGGTAGAAACACTGACCTACGCGATCAATCGTTACATCAATGAAGTGAACCGTCTCTACGGTGTCATGAACATCCGTCTCAAGGATCGCCCCTTCATCGCCGGCAAATACTCCATCGCCGACATGGCGCTGGTCGGCTGGGTCAACGGCTGGGAGCGGCAGGGTCAGGACATCAACGAATTCCCGAACGTGAAGCGATGGCTCGAAACGATGAAGGCCCGGCCGGCGGTCAAACGCGGCATGGAGCTTGGTCTCGAGTTACGGCAAGGCATCGACATGAAGGACCCGAAAGTTCAATCGGTGCTGTTCAATCAACGCGCGCGCGCGAGTTGACGTTTTTTATCGTCCTGGCGTGACGGTGGCGCGAGCGACCTTTGTCGCACGCACAGCCATGACGAGATCGATTGGTGGTTAGTTGCGCCTGAACGAGTTCGGTTACCGATCTCTCAATGCGCGCGGAAATAGGCCATTCGCAGCTGTAAAGCGGCACCAACCGCCGTCAGTCCGCCAATCTTCATTTTCGATTCATCGCATCACTTAAACTGCCATTCAAATTTTATCCCGATGATCACGCTGTTCGGACGACCTCGTCCGCACAACAGGGACGCGACGGCTGGTCGCTTGGGGCGCACCGGTCGAAAAAATAAGGGGAACCGAAATGACGGGTATGGAAATGGCGTCCGGGGGCGCCGAGCCAGCAAACGCCGACGATTGCTTCGGCCTTGGCATGGTCTATTCCGCAGGTGCAGGGGTTGGGGTTGACCTGGTGGAAGCGCATAAGTGGTTCAATATCGCTGCGATGCGTGGACATAAAGATGCTGCGCAGTTGCGCCGGGAAATTGCCGAACAAATGAGCGATTCCGAGATCGGTTGTGCTCAACGCGCCGCGCGCGATTGGCTCAAGGCGCATCCTCAAGCGCCAGCTCCGGTCGCCCGCATTCGCGCAGCGGCCTGATCGGCAAGACTACCAAGACTGCTAAGTTGCGGTGGCGCGCGTCAGCGCGTCGCGCACCGTGGTCAGTACGCTGGCCCAATCTCCAGCCGTCGGCTGGCGAAACAGGCGCGCTTGCGGATACCAGGGCGTGCGCTCGCCGGCCAGCGTCCATCGCCAATCGGGCGAAAAGGGCAGCAGCACCCAGACATCGCGGCCCATAGCACCAGCGAGATGCACAACAGATGTGTCGACGGCGATCGTGAGGTCGACCAGTGCCGCAATGGCCGCAGTGTCGGCCATGTCAGTGAGTTTGTCGCCAACCTGGGTGATGTTGCGATGCCGTGCCAGCAGCGCGCTATCATCGCCGCGCAAGTCCTGCTGGATGCTGACAAACGAAACGCCCTCAAGCGTGAATAGCGGCTCGAGTAATTTGAAGTCGATCGAACGATTGCGGTCGTTAGGGTGCCGTGCGTGGCCGGCCCAGGCTATAGCCACACGTTTCCCAGGCAGTGTTTCGATCGTCGGGCGCCATTTCGCAATGTGCGCTTCATCAGCGCCGACATAGGGAATATCGGCAGGGATTGTTGACGGCTCTGTTTTAAGCGCCAGCGGCAAACTGCCGAGCGGGCAATAGAGGTCACAGGCGGGGAGGGCCTCACCGCGTGCATGGCATGATGCGACCCCGCCGATGGCGGCGAGCAAAGACTTCAATTCAGGCTGCACCTCAAGCACGACCGTCGCTCCTGCGCGCGCCAACAGCGGCGCGTAGCGAACGAACTGAATGGTGTCGCCGAGGCCCTGTTCAGCCGGAAGCAAAATGGTGCGTTGGCCGATTGGAAATTCGCCGAGCCAAAGCCTGCCGCGATAACCACGGCGCGGATCGGCCATACCACTCCGTTTCCATCGCCATTCGTACTCAGCAAAGCCGCGCGGCAACGTACCGAGCGTCAGCAGCGACAGCGCCATATTCGAATGCGCGTCGGCGTAATCTTTGTCGATGCGCGATCGCCTTCTCGAAACTCGTAACCGCGTGCTCGTGCCGATTCAGCGCTTGCAACGTGCGGCCGCGGTTATTCCAGGCTCGCGCATGTTGCGGCGCGTGGCTAACCGTTTGGTCGAGGGCATCGAACGCTTCGCTATCGCGGCCGAGATCGAGCAAAGCCGTGCCGCGATTGTACAAAGCGTCAACATGGTTCGGCGCACGCCTGAGGATCGCGTCGAAATCGGCCAGCGCTTGGGTGTGCCGGCCGAGCGCAGCGAGCGCAGTGCCGCGATTGAGCAGGGCGTCGGGACGGCCCGGATTTTGTGTCAGCACCGTGTCGAAGCACGGTAGCGCATCCTGCGCGCGATTGAGGGCGCTGAGCGCATTTCCTCGAAAGAGCGTTGCTTCCAGGTCGCCCGGTCGCAGCGCCAAGGCCTTGTCGAGGCTTTCGAGCGCTTCGGCGTCCCGTTTGAGCCCATGCAGGACATTGGCGAAATTGACCAGCACATCCGGCACGTTCGGATTGATCTTCAGCGCTGCCGACATCAGCCGGTAAGCTTCGCCCATCTGGCCGCTTTGTGCCTTGATGAGCCCGAGCAAATGAAGCGCGTCGAAATTATCCGGCGCTGCTTTGATTGCGCGCGCATAAAGCTTCTCGGCATCGCGCAGACGCCCCTGCTGGTGCAGGCTCAACGCCTCTTGCAATGTTTGCGCGATATTGAACGGCCTGGACTGCACGGCCGCGAAATTGCGCACGACCGTAGAGAGCAGTCAATGCAGGCTAGTTCGACTGTTTCTTGCGGGTGTGCGCGCTCGCCTGGCGCGGATTGTAGAATTGATTGGGTTCGCAAAAACCGCCAATGCCGCTCACGGTGGCCCGGCACTGCTCAATGGTGAGGAAACCGCAATTCGAGGCGCCACCCGCATCGCCGCTATAAACGGCACACCAGGGATAAGGATCGTAGGGCAGGTCGTAGGCGTGCGCCGCAGCGGACACGAGAACGGCAGGAACGGCCAGCGCGGCAATGACAAAAGGTACGGATCGCATCGCGAAATCTCCTGGAGTGCCTTTTGAACGAATTAACCCCAGCCGCCATGCTTTAGTTCATGCATCGCTGCTATAATTCGCCTCGGCTCACGCCTTTTGCACCCAGAACTGATACATGCCCGAGAAGGTATCGGGATATCTGGTTTCGATGTCGTGCCAGCGATCAAGCTCGGCCATTGGCCAGCGGTTTTCAGCAAACAGGGCCCGATATTTCGCAAGCCCGTTACGATCGAAAACAAAGCCGATGAATTTCAGCTTGTTTTCGCTCACGAAAGATTTGATCTCGGGAATGCTCGTGCGGCTTTCCTGCACGTGAAAGAGCAGGTCGCGACATTCGCTCATGCTGAAATAATCATTGAATCGCGTAATGCCTCGCAGCGGAGTTTCCAGCAGATCCTGTCGGCAGCGGCGAATTTCGGCGGGCGAGGCGCCAAGCCCTTGTTCCGCAATCTTGGCGCGCACGGCGACGACATCTTGTCGGCCGAGTTCGCTGTAGAGACACACGTGCATAAAGCCGCCGGGCCGCAGCAGGCCGAGCAAGGTGCGCCAGCCTTCGAGCGGGTCTGCCATGTGATGCAGCACGCCGCTGGCGTCGATCACGTCGAAGGTTCGGCCCACCGCAGGCAGCTTGAGAATGTCTGCTTGCGCATACGTGATGCGATCGGCGAATGCGCCCGCGCTTTTGCGCTTGGCAAAACAGATGCTGCTGAGGCTGAGATCCACCGCAAGAATTCGCGCGCCCTGAAAGCGTTGTGCAATCCACGTCGCATGTCGGCCGGTGCCACAGCCGGCGATCAGCATGTCGACGTCTTCGCTTTTGCCGAGTGGCGAGAACGCGGCCGTGGGGAACAGATCACGCAGATGCCGATCGAGGGAAACGGTTTCCACTCCGGTTGAGACGTCCACCCAGCGCGGATAGGGGTTTTCCTCGTATTGTTGGCGGACGAGTTGCGAAACTTCATCCTCGATCGGCGTCAGGCGCGGAATTGATGCGCGCAGCTCACGCTCCTGCATGACCTCTCGCACTTGCTGCGTCACGACGTCATCGAGAGCAGACGGCCAGCTGCCGCCAACGAGACGCTCCGCGTGCGGCAGATCGTGCAGCGGTTGATACATCGCGATCGCGGCACAGCGACATTGCGGGGATGGGAGCATCGGATTCGAGTGCGCGTACGACCGCAGCCTTGAGCTGCTCGACTTGCGCGTCTTCTGCCGGCGTGCTGTCGAAAACATATTCGTTGATGAAGCATTGTTTTGCGAGCACGCAACAGAATGTGAGCGTGGAGTCATTCACCGGCGCACCGGCAGCCGCATCGTTGAGAAGCGAGAGGCGCAGCGACGTCAGCAAACGTTCGATTGCGACCTCGCGAACCGAGGTCGATTGAAGCAGCCGCAAGAGCAGGGGATCTGCAGCGATAGCGTCGATGCCGGAACTACCGAGCAGCTCATTGGGCGGCAGGCGTTTGGGCCAGGCGGCAACTGCGCGGCGCAGCGCCTCATTCAGTGGCGGCAGCACGGACAGCAATGTGGTGCCGATCGCGTTGAATTGGTCGGTCAGCTGCGGTGTCAATTCAAGTGCGCGCGCAAAGCGTGCCGAGGCTTCGGGAAGCCTGCGTTGCGCCAGCAGAACGCAGCCGAGATTGTTGCTCGCTTCAGCGTGATCCGGCTTGAGCACCAACAGGCGCTTGTAGCTGTCGACGGCATCGTCCAGCCTGTTCTGCTGCTGATAGCGCATCGCGTCCGCAAACAATTGCGCGGCGTCGGGGGTTTTGACGGCGCCGACCGACAAGCTCTGCGCATGACGGCGCTGTTTGCGATTCATCCGAGGTGGGTCCGAAATTGTCAGAGCAATTTAGTGCAACGCGCCTAGTCGATGCGATGCTTCGGTGAATGCCGCAAGCGGATTTTGTAGTGTCCAGCGCACGGTTTGACCGAAAGTGGCGGAGCGCATAGGTATTCAAGCTTGCGGAGCTGTGGCCGAGTGGCTGAAGGCGGCGGTTTGCTAAACCGTTATACGCTCCAAAGGCGTATCGAGGGTTCGAATCCCTCCGGCTCCGCCAGACGTTTAATGCCCGCTCGCCATCGTCCGACAAGCCACTGATAATCTGTGGCTTTTCCGAGCTTTCCAGCGCCTGTATTTCCGGCTGCCCAATTAAAAGGGCCGCGCTTTAAACCCCGGCGCGGCCCTTGGCTCACCGTCCCCAGGTGAGGGAGTTCCCGTGGCGCGGGGTCCCCTGGCGGCACAGCCAAACCGAATTTGGCCTTCCGCTCTTAATTTTTCGTAATGGGGGCTGGCTTCCCCGGGCTCATTTGGCCGGCAACGGCCGGACTAACCATCTTGAAAAACAAAGCTGTTCAGACTGGCGTCCCGCTTTTAGCCGGTATTGACGTCGTTTTCCGCCTATTCTATTGCTCGAACGTGGCGCGCAGGTCGTAAGGCCCCTCTAATGAAAGCCGCTCTAATTGGGTTGACCGCTTGTCTAGCGGTGATCGGGTTCGCGTCTGAACGCGCCTCAGCAACCACTCTCACCACAGGCTCTCAGGTCACGCCGAATACGTCGGCTCCCCTCATTGCGGGCGGTGTAACGCTCGGAGCGGTTGTTAATGCGCCGTCTTCGACGGGCGCGAATGCCGCCGACCCATTTGGTTGGGATCCGTGGGGCGCGGCCGATACGAATTCGCATTGGTTGAGCGTTGGCGGGTGTTGCGGTGGAACCTCGTCCGCGATCTTCAATACGACGGCAGCTTCGAACAATTTCAGTCTGCTTTGGGGCTCGCCGAATTCGAACAACACGATCAAGTTCTATAGCTTGGCAAACGGCAACGGCAGTTTGGTCGCGACGGTGAATTTCGTCGACGGTTCCGGATTTTTTGTGGACGGCGTTTTAAGCGGGCAATTTTTCGGTCCTAACACCACGGCCCCCGGCTATATCGAATCGATTTTCACATCCTCACTCTTCCAAAGCGCGGTTATGACCAACAGTACTGGCGGATTTGAAATCGCAGACGTATTCGCAGGCCTTACGCAGATCACCACACAAAACGAGACGCCTGTGCCCGGCGCTCTGTGGCTGTTCGGTTCGGTGCTCGCGGGCGCTGCAGGCTTCAACAAGTATCGTCGCAAGCGGAACAGCGCCTCCGCCTGAACTGGCGCTTCCTACCGCACTCCCACTGTTCGCTCGCGGTCTGTCATTTTGTCGCGGAACACATGCGGACTATGACGCCGTGATCGGTGTTCATGTTATCGGAGCGGCGGCCGCGGCGGTTGCCACGCGCTGCGGTTGTCAATCCAGGGAAGGTCGCCTCGCGGCGGCCTTTTCTTTTGGATCGCGACCCTCGCGACAGAGAAGCGAAATTACAATCGGCCAGCGCACCTTAACGGCGCTCGGTGGCGTGGGCTCCACGATCCTGCGCGTTGCGTATTGGGTGGGGGAGCCATGCAATGCGCGTTAGAGAAATTCGCATCAACTCCCTCCATACTGAAGGAAAGGCCGCCGGGAACCCGGACGGCCTCTCCCGGGAGGGGGCAACCCCAGTTGTGGCTTTATCTGTGATTGACCAGTCCCGGAATCTAAACTCCTCAACATAGTTCCAGGTTCTGCCGGGAACTGAGGAACCTTTCTCGTGGCAGGAAAGGTTTGGGCCGCCGACGCGGACACGCGGCGCGGCCCTTTTTGTTGGAATCGCAGCCACCTTGTGTTGGCCGTCACACAAATGCGCAAACCGGCAAGAACTGTGATCTGCGGCACAGTCTGTATTGAGCAACTCGGCGATGGTTCATGTGCGAGACGCCGAACAGCAACCTAAATCAAGGGTCCCCAATTTCGGCGGAACGTAGAGAGAGGCCGTTGTGCGAGCCACACGCAGCGGTCTCTCTTTTTTTTGCGATCTGCTGATGCAATGGCGCTGCAACCGTGAGTGGCGGGCTACGCAGGATCCGCAGTCTGTGCAGCGGATCAAGACCCCGTCACCCGACTATCGTCGGCATCACACAGCGATCGCAGTGTCAAAAGACGTACAGAAGCAATCTAACCATCGATTAATAATTTTGCGCGACCATTCCCAAATGCGGATGATGATTTGGATTGTCGGCCTGTTGGCGCTCGCCACGTCGCTGGACTCTTCGCTTTATGGTGGCCTTTACACGCGCGGCTTTGTTCGGATGCTTTCCGACATGGCGATCGGTTTCGGGTTTGGGTAACTGATTGCACATCGGCGCTGATGCTCGGAATTGGCGACCGTCGCGGCTTAGATGCGCTTTCTTTTCGCAAGATCGCGCAGCAGGATTTTAGCGACGGTCTCGGCAGACATGCTGCCAAGTTGCGTTCTACGTTGGAGTCCATCCGGCCCCGTAACCGTGAGCATGCCGCCAATAACTGCGTAGGTGCCGGAAAGCTGATTTCCAGCATCGTCTTCCCAATGGATTTTCTTTTCCTCGCTCATGCGGCTTCATGACAAGAAAATGGGGCCGCCCGCTTCACGGCAGCCCCAACGGATCATTGCCGGCACCGGGGTTTGGGGATGAACAGGGGCGTCGGCGCCTATCTAACTGCCAGCGTGATGAAACGTTCCGCGCGCTCGGGCTGGACAGGTAACGACGCGCGTAATTTTGCCGAGCGTCTAGGTGATGTGTCTTCGTTCGATCAAGTCATTGGCCAGTCGTTCGACGTCGGACGCGTATTTTTTTAATATTTCGAGCGCGCGCATGTAAGCGGCGTTGCGAAACGCGAAACTTTCGGCGTCCGTCAGGCCATCCACAAGCGCACGAACCTTTGCGTGATCGGCTAACGCAGCACTCTTATGCGTGGAGCAGTCGAATAGGGCTTGCGCTTCGATGCCGGCAACGCACAAGGCAATTTGATCGATCAATGGTAAGTGCGCCGCAGAATCAATTTGCGCTTTGCCGCTTCCATCGTCACCGATTTCAATTTTTCCGACAGTCAGCCCAAAGAAGCGTGCAACCACGACATGGCCCGCCTCATTAAAAGCGGCCCCGCGAAGAACGTCGTTGGTGCCATTCATTCCTGTCGGCCGTCGTCGAGCGCGCGCGTTCGTTGTTCTCATACATTCTGCGATCGTGGCGCGATTTGTGACGCACGCGAGTGTGCGAAATCGAAATCTTTGATGTGAGTTTCGGCCAACGACTATTGACGGACGCAGGCTCCGCAAAATTTCACCCGTCGAGTTCCGAATCACCGCCCACTGGCTGCCTGGAAATTAACCCGTGTGCCGCTATGGGACGCCCAAGGAAGAGGACGCCTGCGTCCTGGCGCGTGTCGCGATGTTACCAAATATACGTTTTTTCTTTCGCTTACCACGCATGGTTGCGGCTTGCTAAAATTCCATAAGCCATTGAAATATAATGACTATAGCCATCTGACATGGGGTGGGTCGGGAGAGCATTTGGGGTCCCCGAAGAGTGCGTGTTTTTTGCGCAACACTCGCCCGAAAAGCGCCCTTTGGGGCTGTGGGAAGGGCGCTTCTTCATTGCTTAGAGGGGTCCATCCGTTAATGTCACACCTGCGACGGAGGGGGGCATCCCCCTGTTGCGCTGCTCGAGAAGGGATCGCACCACGTCGTGCGCAAGGGTTTCGGGCCAGCGGGGAGCAAGGGGAAGTTCCAACGGGTGCTGTCGCACTGGGCGGATACCGAACCCTCTCAAGAAACAATGTTTTGGAGGTTCAAGATGAAGATGGTGAAAAGTCTTCTCCTTGGTTCGGCAGCGGGACTCGTTGCGGTAGCTGGGGCGCAGGCAGCCGATCTTCCCGTCAAGGCCAAACCGGTCCAGTACGTGAAGATTTGTAGCCTGTACGGCGTCGGGTTCTATTACATCCCCGGCACCGACATGTGCTTGAAGATGGGCGGCTGGGTCCGCGCCGAAGCCGCCTATGGCGATAACGGCAACATGACCTGGGGACCGTTTAACGGAAACGCCAACAACCGTGGGACTAGCAACAGCACATTCCGTGCGCGTGGCTACATCACGGCTGATGCTCGCAACCAGTCTGAATACGGTACGGTCCGCGGCTATATCGCCGTTGGTCTGAGCACCAGCGACGTCGGCCTCAACACGGCGGCGAACCAGTTCAGCGCGAACCGCGCCTTCCTTCAGTGGGCGGGTTTCACATTGGGTCTGGCTCAGTCGTTCTATGACTTCTACAGCGTGCCGGCGACCTCGTATTGGGGCAACTTCCCGGCCTCTGATACCGGCGATCCGGGCTGGTTCACGATGGGCTACACTGCGCAATTCGGCAACGGCTTCTCGGCCACCATCGCGGCTGAAGAGCGTCGCATGACGCAGATCATCTCAGAATCTGGTGCGGGCGGTACGATCAGCCCCGGCGGGTTTGACGCCGCTGGTAATGCTGTTGTTGCTGGCATCAACGCTGGTGCTGGCGCTTACGGTGGCTTCCAGATGCCTGACATCGTCGCCAACCTGCGCGTCGACCAGGCTTGGGGTTCCGCTCAGGTCATGGGCGCCCTGCATCAGGTCAACGCGCTTTACTACGGCACGTCTGGAGCCAACCCACTCTCCAGGACACTTGGCCATCCAGATGACAAGCTGGGCTGGGTCGTCGGCGCTGGTGTTAAGTTCAACACACCGATGATCGGTCAGGGCGACTACTTCCAGGCCCAGGCCAACTACTCCGAAGGCGCATTGCGTTACATCTTCCAGACCCCGAACTCGAACTGGGGCAAGGTGGATGGAAACGGTGCGGCTTGGGGTGTTCTCAGCGATGCCGTTTACGGCGGCAGCCTGGCGGGCGCCGGCACGAGTGCCGCTACCAGCCTCAACCTGACCTCGGCGTGGAACGTCAACGCGGCGTACGAACACTTCTGGAATCCGAAGTGGAGAACGTCAGTGTACGGCGGCTACGCGCAGGTCATGTACGGCAGCCAGGCCAACAGCCAGCTCTGCCTGGGCAGCACCGCAACCGTCACCAACGGTTGCGACATGAACTGGAATACCTGGTGGGTCGGCACGCGCACCCAGTGGAACGTCACCAAAGACTTCTACATGGGCGTCGACGTGCTGTATTCGAAGCTGGATACGGCGACGGCCGGCAACTTCGCAGCCGGCGGCGTTGTTGGTCCAACCGCTATCGGCGGCGGTACCACACTTCCAGGCAAAGACGTGGACAACTGGGCATTCCGGTTCCGCGCGCACCGCGACTTCTATCCCTGATCGCGTGATCATGGATGTTTGACAATAGCCCTCGGCGGGAAACTGCCGAGGGCTTTTCTATAAGTCGGATACAATCCTCAATAGGCACGATTTGTGTATGCTGGCTCAGCTCGACAGACACAGCTTTGCCGCCAAGGTTCGCTTGACGCGTGCCGTCCTCGGCTGGAGCCAAAGCGAGCTTGGGCGGCGGATCGGCTTAACGCAGCGGGCGATCCATAAGATTGAGCAGGGCGAGACCGAGCCCCGACGAAAAACAGTTCGGACGTTGCAAGAGACATGGTTGGAACAAAAAATCGAGTTTGAAGACCTGGCTGGTGGCGGCTTTCGCGTCAGTATCGGATCGACGGTAATTAAGCCGAGCACTGTGCGACCACGCGACAGGCGCTAATCGTGTGGTAAAATCAACGGCCGGGCCCAAGACGTATCAACGCCCAAGTATTATATCCATTGCACTTGGTTTCCGGAACGACGCCGTGCCCGCTTCGATGTTTCGAAACCGGCTCGCAGCATTCCAATAGATGTCATGGAAAAAAATAAAACAATATTTCAAAACGCTATAACGCGTTTGACCGGAGGAGATTTTCAGGAGGCCGAGCGGCTTTTCAAAGAAATTCTAATTAGTGAGCCGACGCATATTGGTGCATTAAATCTCTTGGCCGTGGCGCTCATGAGCATGCGGCGCAGTCAAGAAGCAGAAAAATTTGCAAAAGTTGCGGTAGAAGCTGACCAAAGCTCTGACGCCGCTTTCTATAATTATGGTCTGATTTTAAAATCACTTAATCGACCGCAGGATGCTCTCGCTCAGTTTAATAAGGCTTTGGCGCTCAATCCATCAGTCGCGGCAACATGGAATAATCGCGGCACGGTATTCAACGACCTAAAACAGTACGAACGTGCGGTATCGGATTTTGATAAATCAATATCATTAAACCCGAATTTTGCCGATGCTTTTTGTAACAAGGGAAAATCGTTAAGCGAGCTCAAGCATTTCGACGACGCGCTTGCGACCTACGATAAAGCTCTGGTCCTCAAACACGACCTACCAGAAGCGTGGCTCGGTCGCGGGAATGTACTCGCTGAACTCAGGCGATACGAAGAGGCATTTGGTTCATACGAAAGAGCGGTAGCGCTTAGACCCACCTTTGCTGAAGCTTGGCTAGGTTTCGGCACCGTTTTCGCGAGACTAAAGCGCAACGAGGAAGCTTTCGCGGCTTTCGACAAGGCGCTCGCTATTCAACCGGATTTAAAGGACGCATGGTTTGGTCGTGGAAATGTCCTTAGCGATCTTAAACGGCACGACGAAGCCGCAGATGCTTATGCCAAGGTGCTTGAGCTAGATCCGCAGTATCCATTTATTAAGGGCAGGCTTCTTCACCAGAAGATGCTTTCGTGTAACTGGAAAGGAGTGGATCCGTTAATCGCCGAGATTGATGGTGATATCGTATTACGCCGGCTCATCAGCCGAACCGTTTGGTTGGCAAGGCGTCTCGAAATCACAACGGAGCCTGCAACTATGTGCAGAAATTTACAACAGGGAGAATCATCCTGCGAACGTAAAATTCGCTGTCGAAAATCGTGTTACCAACCATAAAAAAATTCGTGTCGGGTATTCATCTGGTGAGTTGCGTGACCAGGCGACATCTCATCTTATTGTTGGTGTATTGGAACTCCATGATAGATCAAAATTTGAAGTGTTTGGCATTGACAATGGGTGGGATGACCGGAGCGAAATTCGCAAGCGCATCAATGCATCAGCACATAAAATTATTGACATAAGAGGGTTGAGCGACGCATCGGCTGCTGAGGCTATCCGGGAAAACGAAATAGATATTTTGATCAATTTGAACGGTTATTTTGGCGAAGAGCGCACTCGCGTGTTTGCGCAGAGACCCGCGCCCATCCAAGTGAATTACCTTGGATTTCCGGGAACGTTGGGCGCACCCTATATCGATTACATTATTGGGGACCAAATCGTGGTCCCACCAGACCATCGTAAATTTTATACCGAAAAAACTGTTTATCTGCCTCATTGTTATCAGGCGAACGACTGCAAAAAGGTCATAGGCAGTTATAAAATCACCCGAGTGGACTGTGGTCTGCCTGATAACGCGTTTGTATTTTGCTGCTTCAACAACAATTACAAAATTGTGCCAACTGTGTTCGAGTCTTGGATGCGCATACTTGATCGGATCGATGACAGCGTGCTGTGGCTGACCGAAGACAATGCTGCGGCTGCGTTAAATCTGAAACAGGAGGCGAGTGCAAGGGGAATTGGGCCAGAGCGGCTTGTATTTGCGAAGCGTCTTCCACTCGCCGATCATCTGGCGCGGCACCGCTTGGCAGATCTTTTCCTCGATACGCTGCCATACAATGCACACACGACCGGAAGCGATGCACTATGGGCTGGCTTGCCTGTATTGACACTAATTGGAGAGACCTTCGCTGGCCGCGTTGGGGCAAGTTTATTGAGCGCGATAGGTTTGCCTGAACTCATCACGTCAACGCCACAAGAGTATGAAACGCTTGCTATTGAGCTCGCAAAAAGCCCGGAAAAAATGGCAACGATCAGGCACAAACTTGCGAACAATCGTCTGACCACGCCCTTATTCGACACACCGCAATTCACCCGCCATATTGAGGCCGCGTACGTAGCGATGTATGAGCGGTTCCGAAGCAATATGCCGGTTGAGCATATCTACATTCCTCAATTTGCGGTCGCGCAGTAAAGCCAATAGGGCGTGATTTCCTCTGGATGTATCGATATGGCGCGTTAAAATTGCGGTGACATAGGAAAATCGGATGGCCGCGAGCCCTCTCGTAACTGTCGTCACGCCCACAACCGGCAATCTGTGCGTCTTTCGCGCGATTGAAAGCGTTGCCGTTCAAAGTCACAAGCTTATTCAGCACCTTCTTGTCATTGATAATCCGGATACACCTGCCGAAATCAAACGGAAAATTCGAGAATACAAAGTCGATGTCATCGAGTTGCCCTATGCGACAGGCAAGGACCGCTTCAATGGCCACCGCATCTACGGCGCGTCGGCCTTTCTCGGAAAAGGCGACTACTTCTGCTTTCTGGACGAGGATAATTGGTTTGATGCGGACCACGTCGCTTCGTTGATTGAAGTTATTAGTCGAGGTTTCGCGTGGGCATATTCTTTGCGAAAAATAGTGGACACAGAAGGCAATTTCATCTGCAACGATGACTGCGAAAGCCTTGGTAAATGGCCGTCGGTACTCGGTGAACGCGATTATTTCGTCGATGCGAACTGCTACTGCTTACCACGAAGCGCTGCCGTAATTTCCAGTCCAATTTGGTATCGGCGCTTTCGAGAGCCAAACATGCTTGAGGTTGATCGAGCTCTCATGGCCTTCCTGCGTGGGAACGGGGCGCCTTATGACTGTTCATACTTGTACAGCGTGAATTACAGGGTTGGAAACTCGACACTTTCTGTGCGCAAAGAATTTTTTCTAGAAGGGAATCGACGGATGCAGCAGCAGCGTCAAGGTAGCCTGCCTTGGAAAACCGCTAAGGGGGCCACTAGCACGGTCAGTAGTGCCGCAGTCGTCGAAGCAAAGGCGCAAACGCACAAGTAAAATTTGGCTTGTCGCTGGGTGAGCTGAAATCGTCTTTAAGCCCGCCACTGTGTGTGCGTCTTTTTAACGACGCAACATTTACGACGCTACATCGTCGGTGTCTTTGGCCCTATTTGCCACTGAATGTCGATGACTTTATACTTGGGCAACTCAATAGCCGAGAGTCGATCTATGTCAGCCCGCATCTACAAACCATCTAAAACAGCCATGCAGTCGGGCTGTGCAAATACCAAAGCATGGGTGCTCGATTTTGAACCTGAGGTGCCGCGGCACGTCGAGCCGTTGATGGGTTGGACTTCGTCGGGCGACATGCGGCAACAGCTACGCCTACGTTTCGATACTAAAGACGAGGCGGTCGCCTACTGTGAACGGCACGGAATTGTTTATCAGGTTTTTGACACCACACCTTTGAAACGGCGATTGATTTCTTATTCAGACAACTTTTCTTTCAAGCGCCGCGACGCGTGGACTCATTAAATCAGTAAGCGGCAAAACGCCTCACAAACGTCTCGACTGCTTATTTTAAAGTCAGGGCTAAACGGTTCAAGACGCCAAAGCGGCTTACTTACGCCAGGCGTTTTTCAGATTCGTCCAGATTGCGGCCTTGCGTCGCCGCGCGCTGGCGCAACAGTGATATGAACCGCTCTTCCGGCATGGGTTGGCCCAGGAGGAAACCTTGGCCGTAGTCACAGCCCATGCTTACTAGAGCTAGGGCGTCTGCCGCCTTCTCGATGCCGACGGCGACCACGTAACGGCCAAAACTGTGAGCGAGGTCGATGACCGTTTTGCATAGCGGAGCATTGACCTTATCGGTCCCGCAATCTGCGACGAAGGAACGGTCTAACTTGAGTTCCTCGAAGGGAAGCTCTTCCACTTTCGCAAGCGAAGAGTACGCACGCCCGAAATTGTCAATTGCGAGACGCACGTTATGCGGCTCGAGCTTTTTGCTAAGTTCATTGGCCAGCGCCAGGTCGGTGATGATCTGTTCTTCCGGAACATCGATTATGAGACCGGGCCATTTTTCGCTGTCCGGATGATGCGCTTTCACGATGTCCTCAATCGACATCTTTACTAGCGCGGGGACCGGGATATTGACCGAAAGACGGAGGTTAACACCAAGTTTCGCAAAATGAGCGCTGGTCTTGAGCGTATTTTCGAGCGCGAGTTCAGACAGCTTGATGGTGGCCGCCTCGGAAGCATTTGCTGTAAATGCGCCGGCCAGGACGACTCCGTGTTGAGGGTGCCGCACTCTGGCATAAGCTTCAGCGCCGGCGAGCTGTTTTTTGCGCATAGCAATTTTCGGCTGATACCAGAATTCGACCCATTTGTTCTTGAGGGCGTCATCGAGTTCGAGGCGCGCGGCGACCGCAGGCGGCATGCCGAGTTTGAGCTCTTGAATGATTTTGATGACCGTATCCGTCTCAAACGGCTTCTTGAGCACCGGCATCATGTGTAGCTTGTGCTGGGTACCGATCGCCTTGACGTGTTCAAGCACCGCGGCACCACGCGCACTCATCAATTGCACAGCGCCACGAAATTTAAGTTTGCCAAGAGCGACTACGGATTCAATCGCCTCGGCGGATTCGAGTGAGATATTGTGAAACACAAGGGCGGGCGACCGGATCTCGACTGCCTTGCGCATAGAAGCGCCGTCCGGAAATTCAACGGTGTCGACGCCGGAGCCGTGCAGGACGAGCGATAGGAAATGGCGAATGCTTGGCTCTTCGTCCACCACATAGCAAAGCGGGCCCCCGTCCGGCGCAAGCGGTGGCGCCTCGACGGCGGGTACGCCGTCGGCTGCGGTCGACGATGAGGCAGGTTTCTCGGTCATGCCGTACTGGCGCGCTCAAACCGAGGGAAATTGAATGTCCCCCAGCGTTATTGGTGTGCCAAACTTGTTAATTATGCGTTTCCCTCAGCTCTCCGGCCGTTTGCGGCCGAATTTGGCCCATATGTTCCCAACACTTTTGAAAGGTCAGGTCTCGGCGATCAGCTATGTGTTAGTTTGTCTCGAATGTTTTGCGGTCTATTCCGGCGGATCGATATCAAACGACCACCCATTTCGATGCGAATATTGCGTGCATAGATGACTAAACATCGCGATGCGCGAATGGCTTCCGGACAGCATGCAGCTGCGGTTGATGAAACCCTGCAGCGTGCGATGTCCGCCATTCAAAGCCAGCGACCGGAGGAGGCTGCGCGGCTCGCGCAAGAGGTTCTCGGCAGAAATCCGGGTCACCCGAACGCTCAACATCTTTTTGGCTATGCTTTGCTCATGCAGGGTCGAGCGGAAGAGGCGATAGTACCGCTCGAAAAAGCATTTCGAGCTCTCCGAGATCCTGCCATAGAGACTCAGCTTGCGATTGCCTTCCGAAAAGCCGGGCGCATCGACGATGCGTTGAACCGTCTCGGCCGGGCCGTAAAGCGAAAACCTGTTTTCCCCGCGGCGCTTCACGAATTTGGGTATTTGCTTTACTCGCTCGGGAGGACCGAAGAAGCGATCGAGGTCCTTAAGACTGGGATCGAGGCGGCGCCGTCGATGCCCGATCTACCGATCATGCTTGGCTGGATCTTTCACGGTAAAAACGACTCTGTGAACGCCAGGGCCGCATTCGTCCGCGCTCTTGGGATTGCGCCAAATCACCCCGATGCACTTTATGGGATAGGCTTGCTCTTGATGGACGCAGGCGAGGTTCAACTTGCCGCCGAGCATTTTAGGGCGGCATTGCAAAGTAATCCGACCGATGAGCAATCGCGCCTCAGTCTCGGTGCCTGCTTGCTCGAGATGGGACAAATCGGGGGCGCTTCCGCCTGCCTGCGTCTGGTGACACGCGGCGGACCGGATTTTTACGGGAAGGCACTTAAGACCCTTGTATCGTCATGCCGTGGAAAATTCTGGCTCCAACCAAGCGCTGCCGCAAAATTTTTTAGGGGCGAGCAGAGTTAGCGTTTCGGTGTACGAAACTCTTTGCGATAAAACCCAGTTTCGTTAGCGATGGCAGCCTTTGTCGCCAATATGCGTTCGGCGGCTTGTTGCGACAAAACATCAAAATGCTCGGCAAAAGTCTCACGCCTAATCGCTATACACTGTGCGACCGGCGTGCCTTTCGGAAGGATGCCGCTAAAGTTTATGTCATTCCAGCGGGCCGGAAAATTCACAAAACTGTCCACGTACAAATCGGCGTCGACGAGACCGGTAATCGTGGTGAAAGGAAGATCTGGGCGGTTGACTGGATGCGTCACGAATAATGAATAGCCATGGGGAATTTCGATCGTCCAGAAATTATTGAATTTTATGATGAAACGGTCGTCGTCGAAAAAGGGCGTCCCTTTGACCTGAACGCTGTCGTGGTAATCGATCGGTGAGCGGGTGAAGCTCCTCAAGATGGTCGCGGCAGGTATTTTACTATCCCAGCTAAACTGGCCGGCCTCCACCCTGATATCGGCCGCCAACGGCATCAGATATCCGTAAGTCATGGCGTCAATGAACGGAGGACATTTTTTGACCGTCATTAATTCCTTGTGCGAGATCGAACTAAAGGAATGCTGCGGCAACGCTTTAAACCAATCGGGCAATCCGGCAACGGCCGGAATAGGCCGGGGCAAGACGTTTTCCAGTTCAGGTGGACAGCAAAATTTCACTACGAGTTGGTTGGCCTGATCCATGAATTGATCCTTACCCGTGCCAGAGGGGCATCAGTCAACTTACATCGGTTCCGCGAGATGCCTAAATTGAGCTTTGATACATTTCAATCTTCCTGGGACAGGATATACAGTTCCAGTGCGGAATAAAGATGGTGACTAGATGAACGACGATCGGGATTTCATTCGCGCTCTTTCCGAATATTTGGCTTTACATACGGAGCAATCGTCAGCGCAGCTCAGCAAATTGATTGAAGCCTTTTTACAAGGCGGACGCGGACGTCCAAATCTTGAGCCAGCGGCCAAGGAAAAAATAGCGAGTTGGGTCAAAGGAGAAATGGAAGCTTACGCCGGTGTTCCGAGCTTCTTCCAAAATTATCTGCTCACTCATTTGGCACATAACCAATGGCCGCCTCAAGCGGCCTTCGTGGCATCCCGCTATCTGAGCCGTCAGTCGGACGAAAGATTCACGACGTGGCAACGGCGACAGCAGTTAACCGCGGACCTCGGGGGTGAACCGATCCGCGGAACAGAGCTCGGCTTTCGCCAGATGCTTTACAGCCAGGGTGCCGGCGCAGTGTTTCACTGGCGCGGCGCGCCTTGTTTCAAATCTAGCTATGACATCGCCATTTACGCGATGCTGATAGATGACCTGCAGCCGGCAACTATTATCGAATTGGGAGCGGGGGCGGGCGGGTCATCCTTGCTATTTGCGGACTTGTGCACATCGGCGGGACTGGTGACAGAAATTATATCGATAGATAAAACGACCGCTGAAATTAGCGATCCGCGAATTAGTTTCATTCAATCCGACTGTTCGAAATGGCTTGATGAGGCAGCGAGGTCGAAACGCGAAATTAAACGACCGTGCCTGCTCATAGAAGATTTTCACGGTGACCTGGCTGGGTTCTTCACGAATATCGATTTGGTTCTCGACGTTGGCGACTATCTTGTAGTCGAAGATAGTTTTCCAAAGCAGAACAGGATTGCCGAGGTTATCGTAGGTCGGCCTTACCTCGTGGATTTGAAATATACGGACTTCTTCGGCGTTAATTGCACAAGCGCCGTCAACAGCATCTTTGTGAAAAGCGCGGATGCGAATGCACCTGGAATCAAGGCGCGACAAGAACGAGAGCGTCTCCGGAATCAGAACCATGCCGAGCCGGTAAGAAGCGGGCGCGAAACGTAAGCTTACCGCGCCGTCGTCCAATGCTATAAGGCTAAACAAAATTTATGTTGGACGGGGCGTCAGCACGCGTTTGGGGATATTGACCATGGACCAGGCCAGCCAGATGACGCTGAAGTTTCGTTGCCCGCCGGGCCTCGAGAACATACTTCCGCGACCATCGCCGGCGGTGCTTGGTCTTCCCGACTGGTTCAAAGCTTTGCCGCTAAAGGCATTCAATCCGAGCATGGGGCAGGAGAGTTTCACCGTCAAAAAATGTCCGCCCTTCATCGACGCCATGACCTATGGATATCTTATGCCGTTAGCAATTGATCTAGAAGTGCGCGACGGAGAGTTCAGCTGGAATTTCGAAAGGCCCGCGGGACTGATCGGCGAGTACTCGCATTCACCTATCGATTTTCACGACCCCAGTCAGGCCACAGGCACGCCATTTTTTGACGATGACCGCTTCATTATCAAATTCAACAATTTCTGGACTGTCGAGGCGCCCCCCGGATATTCGTTATTGTTTACGCATCCGATCAATCGTTCTGACCTGCCATTCACGACGCTCACCGGCATGGTCGATTCCGACACCTTTCATTACAGCCCGATTCATTTTCCGGCGCGGTGGCGCGATCCCAGTTTCAACGGTGTGCTGCCTAAGGGCACACCAGTGGCTCAGTGTATACCCGTCAAGCGTGAAGTATGGGGTGCGACTTTCGAGGAACTCTCGCCCGAAGGGGTCGCGCGGATGATGCAAACGCAGGACGCGACCGACAGTGAGTCCGGCGTGTATCGCCAGCAGTTCCGAGCGCCGAAACGCTAGTGCACTTAGTTATCGTCTCCGCCGAGGAATTTGGTTGCGGCACTTGGCTTGAGCCAAAAGCGGCCACGGCCGGATTTCACCAACGTGGTGAGGGCGCCCGAGTAACGCTTCAGATCTCCGCGCGCGGCTGCGCGAAAGCATTCGTGACCTGCACTCAGGTCGCCAATTTCCAGGAGAGAATGCCCGAGATTGAGCAACGTGCCGGGGTCGTTGGGCGCGTGCTGCAGGCAGCGACGAAAATAGTCGATCGCCGCTTCGTTTTCGCCGAGGCCCTGATGTGCTTTTCCCATCCCCCACAGCGCCCCTGGCGCATTGGGCGCTAGCGCGAGAGCCCTTGTAAAGGCTGCCTTCGCGCCCGCATAATCTCTCAGCGCGAGATAGACGTGACCAAGTTGACTGGACAACTCGGGCATTGGTGCGGTTTCGAGGCCACCGTTGAGGGCCTCGATCGCCTCGTCGTAGCGCTTCATAGCGAATAGTAGGGCACCAAGTTCATAAAACGCCGGGGGAAAGGGTGGGCGTCTCTTGGTTGCGCGTTTGAGCCGTGCCACGGCGTCCTCGTCACGGCCGGCTTGGCGCAATGCAAGCGCCAGCTGGGTGTCGGTTTCGGGATCACGAAGGTGGTGTGCGGCGGGTTCGAGAGCCGTTATGGCGTCCTCGGCGCGGCCCTGCATCAGTAAAGCGTAGCCATAAATATTCACTGCCTGTCTGTGCCGAGGATCGCGCTTGAGTAAATCGCCGGCAATCCGTTCAGCGTCTTGCGGACGCTGATTGTGCAAGGCGAATCTCGCCCGCTGAAGAGCCTCGTCGTCAGCGCCGGGCGGTTGTGCCAATTTGCCATTCATTGATGTATCAAACGACCTCCCAGGCCGAGCCTGAAGGCTACGCCCAAGTATTTCAAGGGCATCGAAATTCAGTACACAATTGCCTTCTCGTCTACAAATCGGCATTCTCGAGACGTAAGACCAGCGATCGTGTGGCGAGATAATATTGGAAGAATGAGATTCAACGAAAGTTTGACAGTATGCGCAGGCGAATGTTCAATTATATAATCCCGTCGGGGACTCGGAAAAGGCGAGTGTGGACCAGCATCGTTCTCCTGTTGATAGGCGCGCTCGGCGGTTTTGCATATCGCGGGTATGTCGATTCTCGGTGATATGACCGATTTAAACAATTTGTTTCTGCAATCCAGAATTGAAGTCCGCGATCTTAAAAAGCAAATTGCCGAACAAAAAGAAAAGTTCGGCACGTTACAAACAAAGCTGGACGGTGTTCAGGCGGCGCTGGAAGCGATCATGCCGTCCGAAAACACCTACAACATGACGCCCAATAGATCGATGATCGTTGCCGGCGGCCATTTAACGATCGGACTAGTCGGGCCTCCGACAAATGAAGGCGTCAATATCAACATCAATGGCCAGCAGCATTCGGCGGCTGTGGGCGACACCATTAATGTCGCGGTCGATCCGACAACGGCTTGTCAGGTGCGCGTAAAGTCATTCGACATGTTTAAGGCCGTGCTCATTGCCTCGTGCGGGTCAGGGAAGCCTTAGGGACTCGCCTCGACTGGCGAACGCGGCGCAAAGAAATGCTTCGCGCGATCTGGCGGACAATCAATCCGACAAAGCCCCCATCCCGTACACCACGCGTAAGATTGGTCCGAGTTGCAGGCCGATCCGCTCGAACCACGATTTAAAAATGACTGCGATTTCTCCGCTGCGGAAAATCTGTGCGAGGCCGGTGTTTACGGCCAATCGAAAAGCCCAATCGCCGTGCGGCAACGCAATTGCATAAGGCTCAATCGACAAATCGTCCGGCAACATAATCAGAGCCTCCGGATGTTGCACGTGAGCACCGACCAACAGCAGTTTATCGCTGGCAAAACCATCGGCATTGCCCGATTCCAACATCGCGACTGCTTCGTCGCCGCTCTTTACGGAAACGATCGTTGCCGTGACTTTTTGCTGCTTCACTTGGGCAATAACGGCCTGCTCATTTGTTGTGCCGGATACAACGGCAATTTTTTTGCCGGCCATATCCGAGAATGAGCGAATGTTCGACGCCTTGGTGACAATCAGGCCGGTGCTCTCGACGAATATAAAGCTGGAAAAGTCGACTTCTTTCATACGACCAAGGGTCACCGTGCTCGATCCGCATTCCATGTCAGCCTTGCCGCTGGCCACGATCGAAAAGCGCGTCTGGACCGTAACGGGGACCCACTCGATCTTGAGTTGATCGAGTTTAAATTGCTGCTCGATCGATTTTACAACCGATTTACAGATATCGACTGTAAAGCCGACAGGTTCTTTCTTGTCATCCAAGAACGAAAAAGGCCGGGCATCTGAGCGGTAGGCGACCTTTATGACTTTTGTACTGGTAACGGCTTTCAATCGGCTATTGGCGGGTACCTGTGTCTGGGCAGATGCCGCAGTCACCGCGAAAAAAGCTAAAAATAACGCGGTCAATCTCACCATATTTGCCCCCGAATGTTGGATTGGAGAGTTACTCTAATAGCATCGGCCGAGTGCAACTGCTTTGATTTATGTTGTCAATTGGACTGCGGGATTAACCTCGATCAATATCCGTCCGGTACCCATGTTTTCTACTGACTAAAACGGGTGACCCTTTTCGGACCACCCGTTTTGTTAACACAGCGTATAAGTGTCGCCGGTCATTCGCTTGGATGTCCGGCCGCTTGCATTGCCTTAAGGATGCCGTCGAGGTTGTAGGTTTCCGGCGCCTGCATCGGCGGGAATTCCTTGTACGACATTAACTCTTTCTCCCAGAGCAGTTGGCCGATTGGCAGGATATTCCAGTCGTAGAGATACGCTGTGCTTGGCGAGCCAAGCGATCCCGCATAGCCCAACAACGACTTCGCGTCGGCGCCGACCGATTGCTCAAACGGATCACGCTTGATGTTGGCAATCTGGGTCCAGTGATAGGTGGTGGCACCAAAGAGGCCGCCGGTCCCGGTATCGGGCACCATCGTGTAGTAGAACTTCCAGTTCTTGTAGCGCACCGCCGATGGTTGCGATCCGGTGTAGTAGAAGAAGACTTCTCGCGCCGACTTCTCGGACTTGCCCTCGAGGTAGTCGCGCTGATCGACGCCATCGAGCGTGGTCTTGACGATGCCGGGGTAGGTGCCGGCCTCGATCTGCTTCTTCAGTGCGTCGCCCTTCGGGCCGCCGGCGATGTCAACTAATGTTGGCAGCCAGTCGAGGGACGAGAACATCTCGTTCTTGATGGTACCGGGCTTGATGTGTCCCGGCCAGCGCACGACCAACGGAGCGCGCATGCCGCCTTCCCAGGTGGTCAGCTTGCCGCCTTTGAAGGGAGTAGTGCCGCCGTCCGGAAATGTGATGTTCTCTGCGCCGTTGTCGGTGGTGAAGACAACAATGGTATTGTCCAGTTGGCCCATGTCCTGAAGTTTCTTGAGGACGTAGCCGATATTGTCATCCATCTGCTTCATGCCGGCTTCGTTGAGGCCCCAGTCCTTGCCACCCGGCTCACCAATCATCGCCTCGTACTTAGGGGGCAGCATCGTCGTGATGTGCATACGCGCCGGGTTGTACCAGACGAAGAATGGCTTGTTGGTCTTCTTTGGATCGTTGCGGTCGAGGAAGTCGATCACCTTGGCCGATATTTCTTCGTCAACGGTCCGCGAGCGATCGAGCGTTAGGGGACCTTCGTCCTTGCAGGTCTGATTCTTCTGCGATCCGTCGGAAGATTTGCATGCGAGCACGGGCCGCGGCGGCGTCAGACAGGTCGCCGTTCGCGGGTCCACGGCACCCGGAACCTCGGTAAGGCCAGGGACCGGAGTATTCTTGCACGGTGGTGCGATGCCTTGCACCGTCGGGGTTTTGTTGATGTCGGGGAAGCTCACCCCCTGCATGGCGTCGAGGTGATACAAGTAACCCCAGAACTCCTGGAAGCCGTGCGCAGTCGGCAGAGCCTCGACATTGTCACCCAGATGGTTCTTGCCGAACTCACCTGTGGTGTAGCCTTGGTCAAACAAAAATTTGGCGACGGCCGGAGTACCGGGCCGCAACCACGACGGGCTGCCGGGCAGCTGTGGGGGAATCATGCCCGTGCGCAGCGGATGCATGCCGGTGAAGAAGGCGTTGCGCCCTGCCGTGCAGCTCTGCTCGGCGTAGTAGGTCATGAAAATCGCCCCCTCATTACCGATACGATCGATATTGGGGGTTTCCCCGACCATGAGGCCGCGGTGATAAATGCTCGGTTGCATTATGCCGATGTCATCACCCATGATGAACAAGATGTTGGGCTTTTGTTGCTGTTGAGCGGATGCGGGTGTGCCGGTAGCGAACAGGGCGACACACAGAGCAATCACGAAGGCGATGGCAAGTTGATGTACGCGCATAGACTTGTACCCCCTAGGTGCGGACGCGACTGGTATTCACGCGATGCGGAGCAAAGAGAACGAAATGGCGGGGAGAACGAAGAAAAGCCAAAGCAAAACCTACGACCCCCAGCGACCAAAATGTAGCGCCTAACGTATAGCTCTAGCGTGTCACGTTTGTGTGATAATTTTAAAGCGCCGCGGATTCCGTGTTATGCGCGGGGCAACCGGTCAGTAGGGAAATACCGAACAATTGACGCGACTGAGTCTGCGGCACGGTCGTTTGCTTTGCCGTTCTTCTTCGCCCGTCGTTTCGTCGAAAGCAAGCAACAGTCGCCGGCTTTGACCAAAAAAACAGCAGAGGCGAATTGTTGTGCCGGCTTTGATCCGTGTCCACAGGTAGGGGAGGGCTGATAGCTAAGCAACCATCAGGTGAAACCGATGAATTTCGTTACAAAGCTGATGTTTGTTACCGCTGCCATATTGGTGGGGCTGTGCCTTGCCGCTCCTGTCAGCCGCGCCGACTATGGAGATGCACCTTGGTGCGCTGTAGTATCGGTAGGCACCGGCAACGTCGTGTGGGACTGCCGATTCCGGACGGTTGAGGAATCCGTGCCGAATGTGCTGGGCGGAAACCGCGGTTTCTGCAACCCAAGTCCTTGGTACACACCAGGGAAGGTTGCGCTCAAGAAGCGCCGGACAGCGCACTCGCGCCAGAACTAAGGGAATGCTGATCATGACCAAGTTTGTAATGCTCATGACAACTGCGGCGGCTTGCCTTTGCATGCAGCCACTTGCTGCAGTTGCTGACGAGGTACCGACGTATGATGTTAAAAAAAGCTGCCACGCCGACGTTCAGGCTTATCCGACGGGAGGCAGTGCGGCCGGTTGCCTGGCAGACGAACAGCGGGCCCGGGACACTCTCGTCAGTCAGTGGACCCAGTTTGGAGCGGAAAGCAGGGCAAGGTGCAGTCAGCTCGAAAACGACATTCCCGGGGATCAAAGTTACGTCGAGTTGCTAACCTGCCTGCAAACCGCAAAGGACGTAAAAACGCTTCCCAAAGATTGATAGCGCGGGTGTGTCAACGGAAATCCACGCGCGCCAATTTGGTCAGTTAGGGGGCGGCCCGAACCTTCTGCGCTACCAAGTCCCGACGGCGGTCGCCCCGAACGGGTTGTATATATGTCCATCTAAAGCGGATTACTCTTTGAGATTACAATTTGGGCCATGTTTTCAAGACGGCTAGCCTAGGAGGAAACGCACCCGCGCTTCGACCTCGCAACTTCCAATTTTAATTGAGCGCAAACCTCATTCACAACTGATTGCCAATCACCGTCCCTTGGCTGCCTAAATAAGCGTGCCGTTGGATACCAGGGCGTATCACTGCGACCAAGCAACCATCTCCAGTCGGGATTAACCGGCAACAGCACCCACACCGGCTGACCTAATGCGCCAGCAAGATTGGCAACGGATGTGTCGCTGGAAATTATTAGATCGAGCGACATCATTATTGCAGCGGTATCGTGAAAGTCTTCTATTTCATTTCCTAGCTGTATAATTTGCGGGTTGGCGTCGAGAATCTCTTGATCTCCCGCGCGGAGATCCTTTTGAATGCTGAAATATTTTGCGACGCCAATTGAGAATACAGGCAAAATATTTTGTAGAAGAACCGAACGTTCAAGGTCATTTCTGAAAGTTTGACTTCCGGCCCAAGCAACTCCAATTTTAACCGACGCCTCGCCTAATCGCGCGCGCCATTTCTCTATAATGTCCGTACGCGCTGTTAGATAAGGAGGGGCGGGAATCGCATCGAGCCGGGCTTTGAACGCCAATGGCAAACTCATCACGGGGCAATGCACATCGAATTGCGGAATATCGTCTCCGTGCACGATGAGAGTTGAGACGCCCTTCAGATCCTGAAATAAAGTCTTAAGCGAGGCGTGAACTTCCAGAATTACGCTTGCGCCCATAGCGGCGACCATTGGTACATAACGGATCATCAACAATGTGTCGCCTAAGCCTTGCTCGGCATGAAGCAAGATCGACTTGTTCGCTATAGAGAAATCGCCCAACCACAAAGGTTGTGAAAAGTTGCGTTTTATATCTTGGAAGTCTTTCGTGTCCCAACGAAATTCATATTTTTCCCAGCCGCATTCCGTATCTTCGAGTAACAAACGGAAGAAAGCCTCGTTGAAATGCGCTTCCGCTAGATCAGGCTTGAGTGCGACTGCTTTTTTATATGCCGCAAATGCGTCATCGTAACGCTTGAGTTTGCCATAGGCATTTCCGCGCCCAAGCCAGGCATACGCAGAATCAGGCCCAAGTCCCAGCGCTTTGTCGTAGGCGGCTAGAGCCTCGTTGTAGCGCGCGAGTTCAAATAGGGCGGTGCCGCGACCAAGCCAAGCGCCGGCCAAATTGGACTTTTTTGCTAGCGCTCTATCGTAGGCGGCTAGAGCCTCGTCGTAACGCTTTAATTCTCGGAAGGCGTTGGCGCGGCCAAGCCATCCATTCGCAAGATCGGGCCTTAGAGTAATTGCTCTTTCAAAAGCTGCGAGAGCTTCGACATAGCGTTTCAATTTGTAGAGGACATTGCCCTTGTTTAGGTGCGCTTCTGGATTTTGTAAATCAAGCGCGAGGCCTTTTTCGACGCTTGCAAGCGCCGCATCGTATTGCGTCAGCTCCGCGAGCGCTGAGCCACGCTCATTGAGCGCCGCAATGTTGCCTGGCTGAAGCAGAAGAACTTTGTCGAATAACGCAACCGAGCTATTAAAATCACTGAGCTGAAACAAAGAAACAGCACTGATATACAACAACGACACGCTCTTGTCGTTAAGTTTAAGTCCTTGTTCGCAGATTGTGATGGCCGATTTGTAGTCGCCGGTCTGGAATAAAATCGCGGCATAGTTTTCTACGAATTGAATGTTAGGCGGCCGAACTAACAATGAGCGCGCCATGAGATGTTTGGCCTGCTCAAAATTTCCAGCCGTCGCTTCGATTAGACCAAGAAAATGAAGCGCCTGGAAATTGTTAGGATCGCTTTCTATCAGTTGGCGGTAAAGTTTAGCGGCTTCGCTTAGGTTTCCATTCTGCTGTAAACGAATTGCCGTTTGTAGTTTTTGATGATTCTTGGTCTCCGACATCCGGCTTCCGCTTTCAAATTCAATCCAAGACCATATTACAAGCAGCGCAACTCTTCCGCACCGCAAATTGTGCCAAAATATCGCGTTTTAGTCACCACTCGAAATACCTGCCGTCCAGCGCCTGACGGACTATTCGCCTGATGCTACGATTGCTTGTGGGCGCTGGGCTGGACCAATGAGATGACGTCATGTGCGCTCCCAACTCGACGGGGACATCTGATGCCGAGACAAGCTATAGTGCCTCAATCGAGAAGTTGGGCCTTTTAAGGATGGATCAGGTAGAGCGCGCTAAGAAGTTATTTTTCAACGGGCTAGATTCTCTCGAGAATCGAGATTTTGAAAATGCGGAACGGTATTTATCTGAAGCGTTGAAACTCACCCCACGTAGTATACCCGCACTCAATAACCTCGCGATTTCGCAATTTGAGCAAAAGAGGTTCGCCGACGCCGCGATAACGGCGAGAAAGGTGTTGATCGTAAATTCAAAAAATATTGATGCGCTTGTAATGGTTTCAACTTGTCAGAACGTTCAAGGACAATATGAGGAATCACTCGTCGCTTGCCAGGAAATTATTGCGATTGATCCAGGATTTGCGGAGGCGCACTGCAATCTTGGCTACGCACTAAAACAGACTGGAAAATATCGAGAGGCGATTGAAAGCTTTGATCGTGCGATAGGCCTCAATCCTCAGCTTGCTGACGCGTTTCTAAATCGTGGAAATGCGTTTTGTGCTCTGAAACGATATGAGGACGCATTTTCATCTTATGACAGCGCAATCAGGTTGAAGCCGGATTTAGCTGAAGCGTGGGTTGGGCGCGGTAATGTGTTCGCGGCCACCAGGCGTTATGACGAAGCATTTGAATGCTTTTTAAAGGCGCAGGATATTGCTCCCCAACTTGGCGAAGCGAATTACAATGAAGGTATTTATAAATTGCTGTTGGGAGATTACGAGGGCGGGTGGAAAAAATATGAAGCGCGGCGAAATTTGCGGCCGCCACACAATATTGAGAACAATAATACTAGGCCATTGTGGCTTGGCACTACCTCTATAACGAACAAAACAATTTTGCTCCACGCCGAGCAAGGCCTCGGCGATACCATAATGGCCAGTCGATACGTGCCAATGGTTGCAAAGCTAGGTGCAAGAGTTGCCCTGGAAGTTCAGGCGCCGCTTAAGTCCTTATTTCGAAGTCTGGACGGAGTGTCGGCAATCATTGTTACGGGAGAGAAACCTTCCGAAATTGATGTGCAGTGTCCTCTCTTGAGCTTACCGCTGGCATTTAACACGCGATTGAGCACAATCCCCAGCAAGGTGCCCTATCTGACACCATCAAAGGACATAGTTCGAAAATGGCAATTTCGAATAGGCGGAGCTGAGTTTAGGGTTGGCGTTGCGTGGGCGGGCAATTCGAATTTCATAAATGACCGTGAACGTTCGATTCCGTTAGAGGATATTCTTCCTCTATCGGAAGTTGCCGGCGTAAAATGCATAAGCATTCAGAGAGATCTTCGTGCCGGTGATCAAGAAATCCTGAACGCCAATCCGAAAATCTTGCACTTAGGAAAGGAGATAACCGATTTTCAGGACACTGCCGCGATTATGATGTCGCTTGATTTGATTATTTCCGTTGATACCGCCGTCGTTCATCTTGCTGGTGCGTTAGCGAGACCCGTTTGGGTATTATTGCCATTTAATCCCGACTGGAGGTGGTTGCTCGGCCGCACCAATTCGCCTTGGTATCCGACTGCAAGATTGTTTAGGCGTACAAAAGACGGCGATTGGGCAACAGTCATTGCTTCGGTCTGCGAAGAGTTGAAAAAGAAACTTAAATCGCACTCGCCTGGTACCCTTCACGGTGGAAACTATGCCTGATTGGTCTAGTCCACTAGGGTTGTCGGCTACATTAGCCGTGGAGGATTTCACATTGAATAATTCAGAGGTCGTTCCGTCCCGTTTCATCCTTTCCCCCAGAAAGTAGCGGCGCGATCTTTTTCTCATATATGTTTAAGGCCGCTCCAATTGCCTGATGCATGTCCAAATATCGGTAGGTTCCTAGACGCCCTGCAAAAATGACGTTTGCTTCCAACTCAGCCATTTTTTTGTATTTGTTGTAGCGTAGCTTATCGTCTTGGCGACCGATTGGATAATAAGGCTCGTCATTTCGCTTCGCGAACCGGGAATATTCTCGAGATATAATTGTTTTTTTTCCGTAATGGCGCTCTGGATGAAGATGTCTAAATTCATGTATTCGCGTAAATGCATTATCAAGGTCTGGATAGTTCACAACTGACGCGCCTTGGAAGTCTTCTACGTCTAACCTTTCCATCTCAAAGTCGAGCGTTCGCCATCCCAGCTCGCCGAATTTATATTTGAAATATCTGTCCACAGGCCCGGTAAAAACACACAAAACGTGCGGATCGAATTGCTCGCGCACGTCAAAATAGTCGCAGTTGTTTACCACTTGTATCTTTGGATGACTTAGCAGCTTGTCAAATATTGCGGTGTAGCCATCTGTCGGAAGGCCTTCATACCGGTCTGAAAAATAGAAATCGTTCAAGCTGAAGCGCACAGGCAATCGCGAAATAATTTCTGCAGGCAGCGATGCGGGGTCAGTTTCCCATTGTTTGAGACTATAACCTTTGATAAATGCCTCGTATAATTGTCGGCCGATCAGGGAAATCGCCTTTTCTTCAAGGTTGCGCGGTGAGACGATGTTCTCTTTTGCAGCTTGCTGCTTAATAAATTTACGAGCTCCCACCGGATCGAGGTCACAACCGAAAAACCAGTTAATCGTCATCAGATTAATTGGCATCGTATAAAGTTTTCCTCGATGCTTGAAAAAAACTCGATGTCTGTAGTTGTTGAAAGAAGAAAACTGCCTAATAAATTTCCAAACTGTTTCGTTCGACGTATGGAAAAGGTGTGAACCATACTCGTGATATTCGATTCCCGTTTCGCTATCGGTTTTTGAATAAGCATTGCCGCCGATATGGCTTCGACGTTCAATCACAAGCACCGGCATCGCCAATTCGTTAGCAACCTTATAGGCGATCGTTGCGCCGGAAAACCCGGCTCCTACAATAATTAGCCGATGGTTGTTTCCAAGACCGGTCATTGGAAACGTTTGACATGAAGTACGGTTTTCATCGATGAGTGTAGCATGATACAGCCGTCATCGTGCGGTTAAACCAGTCACAGTGAGCACCGCAATAAAATACATTTGCAGATCCGTTCGCTCTCGGCAACGCAAACGAACGAATATAACAATGCCTAATTTGGCAAGTAGATATGGTGAGGTGGGAGATTGGCTTGATAACGCTCATACATAGCGAAATACGCCGCCTCAATATGGAGCGTGGAAAGCTGGACGTCAAATAAGGGCGCAGTGAGCCGATCGTTCGCCAGTTTACGCTTGATAGCTGCTAATTTGTCTGGATTGGTGGCAAGCTCAGTTGCGAGCTCTACATACGCCTGTGAACTCGATGTAATGAGTTCGGGTAGCCCGATGGTACTCAATAAACTTGCTGCGACCCTAGCCGCAAATGTCTCGCCGATTTGCGTGATGATTGGCACGCCTGCCCATAGCGCATCAACAGCGGTTGTATGGGCGTTGTATGGCAGCGTATCGAGAACTAAGTTGGCCAATCGCAGCCGTGCCAAGTGATCATGTAAGGACATTCGCTTGGCAAAAAAAAGACGTTCAGGATCAACTCCACGAACGCGAGCTTCACTTCTCAGATTAAACATAGCTCTATCATTAGTTTCTAAAAGCCAAAGTATGCTCCCATCCACATGCTTGAAATCCGCATCCAAGTATCGAATACATGAGGAGTAATTTTAAAAGAATTATTGAAGCAGCAGAAGATGAAACCAGTCTTCGGTAGGTCTAGTTGTGCGCGCGTAAAAACGTTTTCCGCCTCAGATATGGAAGGAGTTTGTTTGTGACTGGTGGGATGGTAACAATTCGGTAGATAGACAATCTTTTCGTCATAAAAAGACTGGTGAGACGTTGGAACCAAAATTTTATCTGCTAGCAGATAGTCAATGTAATCTGCGCCCATTGTGCCCGGATAGCCAAGAAAACTTACCTGAATTGGAGAGGGACGGCGGGCCACAATCGCAGTGCGCATGTGTGTCGTATAACCCGTCAAGTCCACAGCAATATCGATCTCATAAGTTTTCAGTAATTTCGCGACATCGGCGTCACTTTGGTCCCTAACATCTACGAACCGGTCAACCGAATGTTTTATTCGTGATCGTATCTCGCTCGAGTCGTCGGGACCAAATGAAATAGCCACTGTCTCAAACCGCTTGTGATCATGGTGCTCGAGCACGCCCACAATCGCATTAGCAGTCGGATGAGCACGGAAATCAGCGGAAAGATACGCAATGCGAATTCGATCGTGATTGTATCGGTAAGCTTGCGGTACGGACCTGTCAGAGGAGAAAATTATACTTTTTCGGAAATATCGTGCGCACTGTAGTTGTGCATTTGCTGACGTTGAAATCGCGATAAACGGAAATGGTACGGTTTCAATTCCACGTTCCACTGACGAAACCAGATGCGCGCATTCTGTATCAAAGTCGTTCCAATCACACATATGCATTTTGGCAAAAAGTCGAAGTCCCTCTACCTGGCTTAGTTCAGTCTTCAGCTTCAACGCATTGTCATAAGCTACGAATGCCTTATCGTACCGACTAAGTGCAAGAAATGCCGCACCGCGTGCAGCCCACAACTCGGCAAGATGAGGCTTCAGCATTTGTGCTTTGTCGTAGTTCGCAAATGCCTCTTCGTAGCGCTCAAGGTAACTAAACACGTTGCCGCGGCCGAGCCATAATTCAGCCGAGGCAGGATTGAGCGTTAACGCCTTGTCGTACGCCGCTAATGCGTCATCAAACCGCTTGAGTTCGGTGTATATATTGCCGCAACCGAGCCACGCCCCAGCACTTGGACTGATCGCTAACGCTTTGTCGTAGTCCGCAAATGCCTCAGTGTAGCGTTTGAGCAACGCAAATGCATTGCCACGTCCTTTCCATGCCTCGGCAAAATCGGGCCTTATATCCAACGCCTGTCCGTAATCGGAAATCGCGTCGCTATAGCGATTGAGAGAGACCAATAAATCGCCGCGGCTGCGCCACGCTTCGCCCAAGCGCGGGTTTATTGCTATTGCTTTGTCGTAAGAATCAATCGCTTCGTCGTAACGTGTGAGCGAAACATATATATTCCCGCGGCCTAGCCATGCTTCAGCGAGACCAGGTTTCAGGGCAAGTGCTTCGCGGAAAGATATTAAGGCTTCATCATAACGTTGGAGTTCGCATAGTGATTTGCCTTTATTGTAAAAGGCATCAGCATAGTGTGGGTTCAACGATATCGATTTATCAAAATCTGAAATTGCGTTATCAAATTGCTTTAATTCGTTAAATATCGTGCCTCTAGCATTCCATGTTTCTGGGACCGAGGCGTCAAGTTCCAAAGACTTGTTAAACTGCAACAATGCATCATCTGGTCGATCAAGTGACTTTAAGATGAGACCATAATTATAGAAAGTAATGCCCGACCTTTGACTTACGACGATTGCCGACCTGGCAATTCTTTCCGCCTCCTCATTCCGCTGCATGCCCATGAGTACGATTGTTAGCAAATTTAATCCGCCAAAATGTTTTGGCTCACTTTCTAGTAACTTTTTGAGAAGCCGCTCCGCGTCGGAAAGCTTTCCGACCTTCAAAAACTTAATGGCGTCTTGAAATAGTTTTTCGCCGTGGTTGAACGGTTCGTTTCGTGGCGAATCGGGCATAAGAATGAAATCAGCTTGCACACTGTGGCGAAAAGCATTGACGTTTTACTCCAAATCTAACCCGTTGTGAAAACCCTTTCGTATCAAATTATTTTCCGTTTGGCGCCGGCTGGCGACCGAAAATCGGATGTATGGCCCCTCTATAACCTGATAAGCGCCGCGATGTCTTCGTAAGCACTCACACCACCGATCACGGCTGTTGCAGCGTTTCGCAACGTTTCTTGAGATATCCCCTCGGGGACTTGCCGAATGTCAGAACGTCGAAGGATGGTGATTGCACCGACAAACGCGCTGCGCATTGTATCGATAACCTTCCGCTCCAATGGCCCGAACTCATTCGGCGCCTGCTGGACTTCGAGGTACTCGCCGGTAAACGTGATCCCTGACGCGCGGCCTTCCAACGACATGTTAATTTTCTCGATCGCGCTGCGTTTGCCCCACGATGACTGTTCGCTTAAAAACGCAATATCAACATCGCTCCGGGCCGGCGCCAGCCTCTCCATGAACTCTGCAACGTGCTGCGAATACACGGTCAAGTAGACACTGGTCTGGGCCTGCCCACCAACCGACGCAATGAAATGGGCTGGGGTTCGTCCGGTTCCAGAGACGTCAACGACGATATTGCGAAGCCCGGACATTCGTTGGAAATAAGCAGCGTATTCGGGACTTCCGGAAACGAAGAGTTCGCGAGAAGATCGCAGATACCGGACAGCTGGCGTTTGCAAGGAATCCGCTACCATCCATCGCATGAGTGGCATCCAGAGATTACAATCCCGTGAGCACATAAGCAGGGTGTCTACTCCTCGCTCGCGTGCTATTCGCAAGACATCCACGCTTGCCAAGATAAGTAGCGGAAGATTGACCTCAAACTGAACGAGTTGCGCGCGGCGCAACAGTGGGTTGCTATTAAAACTTCGCAGTCGCGCTTCTCGAACGGCCTTAGCGAAGGCATCTAGACCCGCCTCTACGAGGATCTGCTCCCCGCGTGTCCAGGCCGCGGCGGTTACATGTTTGGCGTCTATTCCCGCCCGCTTTGCACCTTCGACATCGCTCCGGTAATTATCACCATAGTGGCTTTTAATTCGGTGCGTAGAAAGTATTTTCGTCCAAGCAGTGCCGTGATGTTTGCCGTGACTGCTGAGGTAAATGTTACGACCCTCGAGCCCACATTTCTCGTCGACGACGCGACGTAGGAAGCTCAATGGAAGGTACATGTCGGAGACAACTATATCTGCCGGACCAACACGCGCCACCATCTCGCGGATAGGAAAGAGATTGTCCCATTCCTCGGCAAGCTCCATCATTCGCAGCGTTTTTAATCTCTGACCGGACCAGCCGGTTCCAGCGCCGAGTGCCGTGTAAATGTGATCGAAGGTATAGTCTCCCTTTCTCCAAAGGCCGCTCTCCACCGTCTGGCGCAATCGGGCGAAGTCAGGTACGCGGACCTTTGCCTCTACGTTCCGAAAGATCGCTATCGGATCGTAGCAGCGTCTTGCGACTACGGTGTCGAAAAGATCGAAACTATTTACCTCTGGCAGCTCTGTGGCGGTCTCAAATTTCGGCAACCTCTCGACGCTGGGGTTCTCGTCAAAGCGATGAACTACCATACCAGAACCAAGGAGAAAGTAGCCGATGAGGGACAGCGTCCCGTCGGCGTTACTTGTCGGTATCGCGATGCAGGATCGAAAGCCGTTAGCATCGAACACGGCGAGCTTTCCGTTCTCAATCCGCCAAGCGACCACGTGCTTATGGTTATAACCACTGATCTGGCCGCTCATTTCGAACTGGATAGAAGAGGAGAGCAGATCCTGCTTCAGCCCAGCTCGTAGGAAAAAAAACTCGGGATGTTAGCCAAGCAGCGGTAAGAGACCACAACTCATTTGGCGATGCACGGCCCTGACCAGGCTCAATTTTGGCATTCATTCAATTGTCCGCAACAACTACCAAACTCACTAGACCGGCGCGTCGTGACGTCGGTTATTGACTCAAAATAGCAACTGATAAGGTTCGTCTTGTGTGTACCGAAAACCTAGTCCGACGATAACTAGCCAGATGAAGAGTTTTGACTTTAGCAAATGAAAATATTTGAAACCAGTAGCAGCTATCTCCACTTTATGCTCAAATTCACTCGCTTACTGGTAGCTACTCTGCAACAGGCCCCGAGTGTGCATTTCACTCTCCGCGAATGCTCATTCTGGCCGTGGCCGCATTATTGTATGTCCAAGACGCCAGGCATTCGGGGTAAAGCGGACCTCTCGGTTTTACGGCCTCATGTCCGCTATGACCCAAGGTAGACATCAATCAAGTGATGATGTGGGGCAACCCAATGCCTGCAAGGGCCAGCATGGGTCTGCCTTGCAACTAAAATAAAAAAAACTGACTATCGGCATCTGAGCCGTATGGTTTATTGAAATGAAAACAATTCGGATTGATGACCTTTTCGATCAAGTCGCGGCAACAACTATCGAAGCACGACGGCTTTTTATCGCACGCCATTTTTATGCAAACTTCGACGGTATTGTCCGCTACGGACCCCTCAAGGGAACTTTGCTCGACGATGATCCGACGTGGGGCCCTGCCGATTTGGCGCCAAAGTTATTAGGGTTATACGAGCAGGAAATTTTGACCCTTTTGACCGAACTGCGCGGGACGCATCGAGTACTTGTAAATTTGGGCGCGGGCGATGGCTATTATGGCGTCGGTCTTGTTGCGGCAGGATTTTTCGAACGGTCGATTTGTTTTGAGCTTTCTGAAAAAGGGCGAGACGCAATAAGAAGAGTCGCACTAAAAAACGGAGTAATTGACAGGGTAAATATCTTGGGTCAAGCAGGGCCAGACTTTGCTAAGGTTGTTGGGGATCTTGGATTCAAATCAAATGACTGCCTGATCCTTTGCGACATCGAAGGCGCAGAGTTTTCTATTTTTTCGGATCAATGCTTGGCCAGCCTACAGGGGGCTCATCTTATTATCGAGCTTCATGGATATATGCATGCGAATGGCAACGCTTTGGAACAGAGCTTGATATCTAATAGCGAGCAACTGTTTCAAGTATCGACCGTCAAAACATCCGCGCGTGATTTATCGTCAATTCCGGAATTGGATATTATTAGCGATTCGGACCGCTGGCTAATTTGCTCCGAGGGCCGACCAAAACTTATGTCTTGGATGATCCTTAGGCCAAAATAAATGGCACCTGGGTGGCAACGCCACTTCCAGCCGCGCCGCGGGGCGGTCTTTCCCGCAACTCATTTCGCAGAGCGGGCATTCGCCTGTTTTTCACTTATGAGCTGGCTCATACTCAGATAGAAATACTTCGTGAAGAAATCGTGGATATTGCTCATGAGCAAAGAGCGTCTAAGTTTTGTTACAGGTGCTAATGACAACTATTTTTTCATGTGCGCCATATTGCTGCAAAGCCTTGAAAAATACTTTCCTGAAATATCTTGTTTCGTGATGGATTTTGGCCTTACCGATTCTCAAACAAAGTTTTTTGAAACCAAAAAACAGCTACTAAAGGTCCCTCCGCACCTCAAGAAAACAGATCATTTTTTCAAATTGAAAAGCAGCGTTGGCTCCTTTTTGAAGGACCAGTCTATCGGAATACCAATATGGATCGATTCCGATATCATTGCAGTTGCCCCCGAGAGCAATCAGCTATTTGAAATTGCAGATAGGTTAAGCTGCCAGCGAGAGAAAATTGCTATCGGGGTTAACTTTGGCGTCAGATCAAAAATAACCAACATTAGGGAACATCTTGAAGATGGCCCAACTCCTAAGTTAAGGGCGACCGTCGCTAATAGCCCCGAAATACTGGAGAGCCCATATTTAAACTCGGGTCTAGTATTTTTTTCGGATTTTAAAGTATTTGACGATTGGGAGAATACAGCGAGTTTATTAGAAGGAGAGTGGTTGTGGGAGCAAAATGCACTCAACCTTATATGCCATAGAAATCGAAGTAGAGTGTTGACGCTCGACTCTCGAGTTTGGAATGCTCATTGCGAACTGCTAAAAAAAATAACAATTGACGATAACAGAGTGTATTGCGACGGACAAAAATCTATTTTTGCCCATGCGACAACACCGACTCCAGGCACTGGTGATGTCGATTATGTACGAATGACGATCTCTAAAAATGGCTACGCTTGTAATACATACCTGCGACTATTTACAAATCCGTTCCTCAGAATGGCACAAGACAAGCACCTATCCGATTTTTTGTCAGCGAATTTTGTGCTGCTTAAGGACTTAAACGTATTATTCAAACAAGGCACGGACGGAATAAGTCCTGCCCTTGCGGCTCCGGAAAAGCGTTCAAGCATTGTCATGGCACGCATTTGTAACAACACGAGCCATATTCGCCGGTCGATTTGCAGCGCGTGAGTCCGCTATTGGCACTTAGCAGACACGTGGCAGCGAAGTTTCGATGTCTGCTTTTGGGGGTGTGGCACTATTCAAATTGGAACGGGTGTTCCACGAAATTACCGAACGTCTTGGATACTTTTGAGCTTCCCGTCCACAAAATGAAGGTAGGCACCTACATAGGACCAGAGTTATCTCCTGTATGCCGCCCGCTACAATTGCGTCTGATGTACGGAGTGGCTTTCGCCCACACGCCAATAAAGCTTCCGGCATCGTCATGCCGATTTTTAATTCACTCAATTTTGCGCAACCCGCGCTCTCTTCTGTAGGCGCAACACCATGGGAAGCGCACGCACTGAGGCACAAGGCGCCGATGCATATTAGCGCTGTTGCGGCTAGTGATCGCATCGTAGGTGCCCGAGCTCAGAAAGATTCATAAAGAAACGGACCAAGCCCCGGGGAAGAGGCTTGGTCCGATGAGCGCTATGCGCGACGGCGGGGATCGGGGGATCAGGGACCGTCGCACGTTCGCAGTGAAGTAACTCCACCCACCTACCGGCGTTCCAAGGAATTGTGCGACGCCAGCCTGACGTGTTGCCGCAGTCGTGCGAACAGGCCCATGTCGCAAGCATGTTGCATGGAGCTGCCGGGAGCGGTTGGGAGTCGTTGAAACGTAAGGAGAACTGGTGCGACATGGCGCGACGTGAAAAAGGGCTCAGCCCGACAGCTAAGCCCCTGAAAATGTTGGCGACCCCGGCTGGATTCGAACCAGCGACCCTCAGCTTAGAAGGCTGATGCTCTATCCGGCTGAGCTACGGGGTCGGTACGCAATGGTTTAACTGTCCAACACACCAGGCGCAAAGCTGGGCCCGCGCCTTCCCATCCGGGCCCTCTTAGGCGCTTTTCGTTGAATACCCATGAACGTCGCGCGGTGGCTAGGAAGGTTGGCCTAGGTCTTTTCTGTTGTTAAATTAATGTCTTACATTAATTTCCTCTATCAGCTCACTTTAATTCTGAGGATGCTGGCCGAAAGGTCTGATCATCGTATCAATCTCGATTACACCGCGGCATGCTTGTGGCTGTGGCAATCACGGTCACGTCCTCGACACCATCGGCGGCTGGAATGATAGTTTCGGCGCCCACCTGCCTCCGGAGGCCTCACTCTATGCTCAGCGTCATTCGCGCCGTCCTTGCGGCCGCGTTTCTTGCCCTTGCGTTATATCCGGTCGCGGCGGCCGAAAAGGCTTTCAAGCAGGGGGCGCTCGACGAGGCGGCGATCAAGCTGGAGGCCCAGATCAAGAGCGATGCCGGCGCCGTGACTAAGCCTGCGGCAGCACTGCGCCGTGATGCTGACGTCGCTTTTCAAAAGAATGACTTCCGCACAGGCATGGTCGTTCTCGGGCAGCTTGCCGCTGTTGCTCCAGAGGATGCAACAAGCTGGCTGCGGTTATCTCGCACCGTGTTGCAAATCAAGCCGCGCGACGACCGCGAGAAGACGCTGCTGCTCGATCGCGCTTCGACTGCGGCTTACATCGCTTATCAGCGGGCAGGCGATCGTAATCTGGAAGCCGACAGCCTGTCGGTCCTCGGCCGGGCGCTCGCCGACCGTCAGCAATGGCGGGGGGCGCTCGATTCCATGCGTCTATCACTTGAATTACGCGAGACGGCCGAGCTGCGTGGCCAATATGAAAAGTTGCGGGTCGAGCACGGGTTCCGGCTGCTCGACTACACAGTCGAACTCGGATTCGATTTCACCACGCACCTGCTTCCAGTTTTCTGAAGAATTGCCTGGCCGTCGCACCGACTTCTCTCCCTATGTCGTCGTCGCTGGCATGGACCGGCCGGCGATTTCGGCAAGCGACAAGCAGCTTTGCGTGGAAGGGCTCAAGCACGGCGAACGCTATTCGGTAACATTGCGAGCCGGTCTGCCCTCGGTTGTCAAAGAGACGCTCGCCAAGTCTGCCGAATTTACGATCTTCGTTCGCGACCGTAAGCCATTCGTACGGTTTTCCGGCAAGGCCTATGTTTTGCCGCGCACCGGTCAACGCGGCATTCCAGTTCTGAGCGTCAACACCAAGGCCGTCGCGTTATCGATATATCGGATCGGCGATCGCAATCTCGTCGATACGCTTCTGGGCTACGACTTCCAGCGCAATTTAAGTCGCTATCAGGCCGACCGCTTGGCCAACGAACGTGGCGCCAAGGTCTGGAGCGGCGAACTTGCCGTCGAGCCAAAGCTCAATGTCGAAGTGACAACCGCATTTCCCCTCGATCAAGCGGTCAAGGATCTTGGTCCCGGCGTCTACGCGATGACGGCGGAGCCAACGGATGTTGTTTCCAACGAGTACGGCCAGCAGGCGACCCAATGGTTCATCGTTTCCGACCTCGGCCTCACCGCATATACGGCGCATGACGGCGTCGACGTCTTCATTCATTCGTTGGCAACCGCCGAACCGCGCGGCAGCGTCGAGGTGCGGCTGGTCGCGCGCAACAACGAGGTGCTCGCCGTTCGCCAGACTGACCGCAACGGGTTCATCCATTTCGAGGCCGGACTTGCGCGGGGAGAGGGCGGTCTTGCGCCGGCCGCAATTGTCGCTAGCGAGAAGGCCGATTATGCCTTCCTGAGTTTGAAGTCGCCTGCATTCGATTTGTCGGATCGTGGTGTGGCCGGCCGGCCGGTTCCGACCGGGCTTGATGCCTTCGTTTATACGGAACGCGGCGTCTACCGCACCGGAGAAACGGTTGCGGTGACGTCGCTGCTGCGCGATCCGCGCGGCGTGGCGGTAACGAACGTTCCGCTCACGATTGTGGTCGAGCGGCCAGACGGTGTCGAATATCGTCGCGCGGTCGTGACCGACCAGGGCCTCGGGGGCCGCTCGATGAGCGTGCCGATCGTTGCTTCAGCGTCGACCGGCACGTGGCGGGTGATCGCCTATACCGATCCCAAGCGTCCGCCGGTCGGTGAAACAACCTTCATGGTCGAAGACTATGTGGCCGATCGTATTGAATTCGACATCACCTCGGCTGCCAAAGGAATTTCGCGCGCCGCCCCCGCGCAGCTCAGCGTCGACGGTCATTTTCTTTATGGGGCGCCCGCTTCGAGTCTCGAACTCTCCGGCCAGATAACGATTGCGGGCGCCAAGGAGCGCGCCGGCTTCCCGGGCTACGCTTTCGGGCTGTTCGATGACGACGTGACGGCAGTCCGCCAAGAGCTTGAAGACCTCCCGAGCACAGATGCATCCGGCAAGGCAACGTTTCCGGTGAAACTCGACAGTGCACCGACAACCACCCGTCCCCTGGAAGCTCAGATCACCGTCAACATGGCGGAATCCGGCGGGCGTGCGGTTGAGCGCAAGCTCACACTGCCTGTCACGCCTGACGCCCCCATGATCGGCGTGAAGCCCGCGTTCGCGGGCCGCTCGCTTGCTGACGGGGCCAATGCTGACTTCGACGTTGTCGTGGCATCGCCCGACGGGAAGATGCTTGCAAAAAGCGGCCTACGCTACGCGCTGCTCAAGGTCGACAGCAGTTACCAATGGTATCGGCAAAACGGTCAGTGGGAGTTCGAGCCAGTCAAGCGTACCGAACGTGTTGCAGATGGCACGGTCGATGCGCTTGCCGACAAGCCCGCGCGAATTTCGCTGCCGGTCAAATGGGGTCGTTATCAACTGGAAGTGTCCAGCGGGGAAGCCAGTGGCCTCATCACGTCGCTCAGCTTCGATGCAGGGTTCTACGCCGAATCGAACGCCGATACCCCTGACTTACTTGAGGTCGCGTTGGACAAGCCCGACTACAAATCCGGCGATGCAATGAACGTCGCTGTAACTGCGCGCACTGCCGGCCGCCTGACGATCAACATTTTTACCGACAGGCTGGTTGCGAGCCAGTCGCAGGACGTCAAGCCTGGTCCGGCACGTGTGAGCATGACCATTGGCCGTGATTGGGGCACCGGTGCCTACATGGTGGCCACGCTGCGGCGTCCGCTCGATGCGCCTGCAGAGCGTATGCCCGGCCGCGCCATCGGCGTGCAATGGTTTTCAATCGACAAGGCGGCACGGACACTCGCGGTCGACATGAAAATGCCGGCGACGATGCGTCCAAGCTCGCCATTGACAGTACCGATCAAGCTCGCCGGATTGACATCCGGTGAAGAAGCGCGCGTCGTCGTCGCAGCCGTCGATGTGGGCATTCTCAACCTGACCAACTACAAGCCGCCGGCGCCGGACGATTACTATCTCGGGCAGAGGCGGCTGACCGCTGAAATTCGCGACCTCTATGGCCAATTGATCGACGGCATGCAGGGCGTGCGCGGGCAAATCCGCTCCGGAGGCGATGCGGGCGGCGGGGAATTGTCCGGCTCGCCGCCAACGCAAGCACCACTCGCACTTTATTCGGGGATCGTCACAGTTGGCCGCGACGGCACCGCGCAGGTGCAGTTCGACATACCGGCCTTCGCCGGAACCGTTCGTGTGATGGCGGTGGCGTGGAGCAAAGACAAAGTCGGCAAAGCGTCCGGCGATGTCATTGTGCGCGATCCCGTAGTCCTGACAGCGACGCTTCCACGGTTTGTGCGGACCGGCGACAAAAGCGTGGTGCAACTCGAGCTGGATAACGTGGAGGGGGCCGCTGGCGAATACAATGTTGCAGTCGCAGCAGACGGCGTCGTCGAATTCGATGGCGACAAGCCGCAAGTGCTCAAGCTAGCCGCCAAACAGCGCGAGCACGTCTCACTTCCGATAACGGCCTCCGGTGCTGGCCCGAGCACGATCACAGTGAAGGTCAGCGGTCCGGACAAGTTCGCGCTCGAACGGAGTTATCCGCTCGACGTCCGTCCGGCGACGCAAATTCTGACGCGTCGCAGTGTGCGTGCGCTGGCGAAAGGCGAGACGCTCTCGTTGTCGAATGACCTCTTCGCTGATTTTGTGCCGGGCACCGGCCGTGCAGGGCTTTCGATTGCAGTTTCGACATCGCTCGATGCCGCGACGCTGCTCAATGCGCTCGACCGCTATCCGTTCGGTTGCTCGGAACAGATCACCAGCCGAGCCATGGCCATGCTCTACGTTAACGAGCTCGCGGCACAGGCGCGGCTTGCTCCCGACGGCGAGATCGACCAGCGCATCAAAGACGCGATTCCGCGTTTGCTGGCGCGGCAAGGGTCGAATGGATCATTCGGTCTCTGGTCGGTCGGGGGTGAGGATCCCTGGCTCGATGCCTACGTGACGGATTTCCTGACACGCGCACGCGAACGCGGATTTGAAGTGCCAGCGGCAGCTTATACGCTCGCGGTGGATCGCCTCCGCAATTACGTCGCGGCCGCCCCGGAGCCAAACAAAACGGGCGGCACCGAACTGGCTTACGCCCTCTATGTGCTCGCGCGTAACGGCGCAGCCCCCATCGGCGATCTGCGTTACATCGCCGACGTCAAACTGTCGGACGTTTCAACTCCGATCGCGAAAGCGCAGATTGCCGCGGCGCTTGCTATGGTGGGCGACAAGGCGCGTGCCGACAATGTGTATCTGGCAGCACTCAACTCGATCGCGCCGAAACCGAAGTTCGAGCTGCAGCGGACTGATTTTGGCTCGGCTTTGCGCGATGCGGCGGCTTTGGTGACGCTTGCGTCGGAAGGGCGTGCCCCGCAAAAGACCATCGACGATGCGGTGCTGCGGATCGATGCCGCACGAGGGTCAAGTTCGCGCACCTCAACGCAAGAGGACGCATGGCTGGTGCTTGCTGCGCGCGCCCTCGCTAAACAAGTCAACGCCATCTCGCTCGCTGTGAATAACGATGCGCGGCAAGGGGCGTTCTATAGAAATCTGCGGCCCGACGAACTCTCCGTGCCTTTTGCGGTGACAAATCGTGGCGAGGGCAACGTGCAGGCGGTCGTGTCGGTGAGCGGCGCCCCGCTGACGCCCGAGCCAGCGGTCGAGCAGGGGTTCAAGATCGAGCGGACCTATCACACCCTCGATGGCGACAAACTCGACCCCAGCAAGGCCAAACAGAACCAACGTTTCGTGGTGGTGCTCAAGATGACTGAGCCGCAGCCGCAATTCGGGCGGCTGATCGTCGCTGATTACCTGCCTGCCGGTTTCGAGATCGACAATCCACGGCTGGTGTCTTCCGGTGAAACCGGCACGCTCTCCTGGATTGCCGATGCCGCCGAGCCGGTGAACACCGAATTCCGCGATGACCGCTTCACGGCGGCGTTCGAGCGCAATCAGGATTCGCCACCTGTGTTCACGGTGGCTTATGTGGTGCGCGCTGTCTCTCCGGGCAGTTATGTGCTGCCACAGGCGAAAGTTGAAGACATGTACCGGCCGGACCGCTTCGGGCGGACGGCGACTGGCACAATCGAGATTTCCGCAAAATGAGACGCAGGCCGACCATCCGCAGGTTGCGGCTTTGTGGCCGTGGTCGGTGCGGTCGTCGCCTGCGCGGTTTTTGCCGCCTGGGTCTATGCGCTCGGGCCCACACCGAATGGCAACACTCTCGAATATTCTCATGTGGTGCTCGATCGCGAGGGTCGGTTGCTGCGCGCTTATGCCACCAATGAAGGACGCTGGCGGTTGCCGGTAACGGTGAAAGACGTCGATCCTCGCTTCCTCAGGTTGCTGTATGCCTACGAGGATAAGCGCTTCTACGAGCATTACGGCGTCGACTTTGTCGCGCTCTCGCGCGCGGCCGTCCAATGGGCAACGCGCGGCCATATCGTTTCCGGCGGTTCTACCATCACCATGCAGGTTGCTCGCTTGCTGGAGCCGCGCGAGCACCGCAGCATGCTTGCAAAGTTACGGCAGATTGTGCGGGCGCTTGAGCTCGAACACACACTCGGCAAAGAGGGCGTTCTCTCCCTCTACCTGACGCTAGCCCCTTACGGCGGCAACCTCGAAGGCATCCGCGCCGCATCGCTCGCCTATTTCGGCAAAGAGCCGCTGAAATTGTCGCTCGCAGAAGCCGCGCTGCTGGTCGCGCTTCCGCAATCACCGGAGCTGCGCCGTCCTGATCGATTTCCTGACGTCGCGCGCGCCGCGCGTGATCGCGTGTTGGCTAGAGCTGCGTCGGCGGGAATAATGCCGGCCGATGAAATTGAGCGCGCCAAGTTCCAGCCTGTGCCGCGCGAACGCAAGCAGCTGCCGATGCTGGCGCCGCACGCGGCCGACCAGGTTGTTTCCCGGGAGCCCGATCGTCGCGTGCATCGCCTCACGATCGATCGCCCGCTGCAGTCGAGTTTGCAAGACCTCGCTCGTGAACGTGCTCGCTCGCTTGGCGCGGATATATCGGTTGCCATCCTCGCGGTGGACAATGTCACCGGAGAGGTGAGGGCGCGCGTCGCCTCTGCGGACTATTTCGATGCGCGCCGCGCAGGCCAGGTCGATATGACATCGGCATTGCGTTCTCCCGGCTCAACATTGAAACCTTTCATCTACGGGCTTGGTTTTGAGGATGGCCTCATTCATCCGGAAACGCTGATTGACGACATACCGGCGCGTTACGGCAGCTATACGCCGGAGAATTTCGACCAGACGTTTCAGGGAACGGTCACCGTGCGCCGTGCGCTGCAACTGTCCCTCAACGTTCCAGCGATCGCCGTGCTCGGAAAAGTGGGGGTCAATCGACTAAGTGCCCGGCTTTCGCAGACCGGAGCGGCGCTCGTATTGCCTCAGGGTGAGGCGCCGGGCCTCGCCATGGGACTTGGCGGTGTCGGTGTGCGCCTTTCCGATCTGGTCATGCTCTATAGCGGGCTCGCTCGGCTCGGAGCAGTCGTGCCGCTATCGGAGCGGCAAGGTTCCCCGTTGGAAAATCCTCGTCGCCTCCTGGATCCGGTCGCAGCCTGGTACATTGGCAACATTCTTATTGGTGCGCCGCCGCCAGAGAATGCGCCGCAAGGGCGCGTCGCCTTCAAAACCGGCACATCATACGGTTATCGCGACGCCTGGGCGATCGGCTTCGACGGGCGAATGACCATCGGTGTCTGGGTTGGTCGGCCAGATGGCGGCCCAGTGCCGGGTTTAGTTGGTCGCGTATCCGCCGCGCCAATCCTGTTTGACGCATTCGCGCGCTCGGGATTTGCGTCTGCTCCGCTTCCGCGCGCGCCCCGAGGAGTCGTTTTTGCCGCGAGCAACAAGCTCCCGCCGCCGCTGCAACGCTTTGGGGCAAATGAGCGCGGCCAAACCGCAGAGCCGCCGCGCATTATGTTTCCACCGGACGGTGCAAGGCTAGAAATCGCAATGAGCGGGCCGGCCGATCCTATTGCACTCAAGATCGCTGGCGGCCGCGCGCCGCTTACCATCGTGGTGAACGGCGTGCCCCAAACTGTACAGAGTGGCCGTCATACATTGTTCTTTCAGCCCGACGGCCCCGGCTTCGTCCGTCTAACCGTGATGGATGCCCGCGGCGCAACCGATAGCGTTACAGTGCGGCTGCAGTAGCGGCGAATGACAGCACCTGCCGTTGGCACTATTGTCCGGGCATCGCTGGGGATTCAGGGCTCAATAGCGTGAGCATTACGACCGACGAGACACGGACTTCGCCTTTTCCCGCGCGAGGGCTTGCGGCAGCGCTGGATTATGCCGTCGGCTCGCATGGCCGCGCGACGGCTCTGCTTCTGGCATTTTCGCTTTTTGCCTTTTTGCCAGGCTTCTTCCAGCTTCCTCCCATTGATCGCGATGAAGCCCGTTTTGCGCAAGCCACCAAGCAGATGCTTGAAACGCGTGAATTTGTCGATATTCGTTTTCAAAACGAAGTTCGCTACAAAAAACCGGTTGGTATCTATTGGCTACAAGCGGCGGCTGTGACGGCAGGCGAAGCGCTCGGCGTGCCGCAGGCGCGGACTACCATATGGTTGTACCGTTTGCCTTCGCTTACAGGTGCAATCCTGGCCGTTCTGTTGACTTATTGGGCCGCGCTTGCCTTCGTCGCGCGCCGCACCGCACTCGTTGCCGCACTGATGATGGCAAGCTCGGTCTTGCTGGGCGTCGAGGCGCGTCTTGCTAAGACAGATGCCGTGTTGCTGTTTACTTCGGTTGCGGCAATGGGTGCGATGGCGCGCATCTATCTCGCATGCCGCCGCGATCCCGATGCAGACATCGGTTGGAAGCGACAGGCCATCCTTTGGACGGCGCTCGCCGGTGGTGTGTTGGTCAAAGGCCCATTGATTTTAATGTTCGTCGCCCTGACGGCGGCGCCGCTGTCGATTGCCGACCGCTCGGCGCGCTGGCTCTGGGCATTGCGACCGATCACCGGATTTGCCTGGATGATACTCTTGGTGCTGCCATGGTTTGTGGCCATCGTCTTCAAGTCCGGTGACAGTTTTTTCGTGCAGGCGCTGGGCCATGACATGCTCGACAAAGTTGCGAGCGGGCAGGAGGCACACGGCGCGCCGCCCGGATTTTATTTCGTTTTGTTCTGGGTGACGTTCTGGCCGGGCTCGGTTTTGGCAGGACTGGCGGCGCCGATGGTGTGGAAATCGCGGCGCGAGCCGGGCGCACGTTTCTTGCTTGCGTGGCTGATTCCATCATGGGTCGTCTTTGAAGTCGTTATGACCAAGCTGCCGCATTATGTGCTGCCTTTGTATCCCGCCATCGCCATTCTGATCGCCGGGATACTCGAACCGGGCGGCCTATCGAAAGTGCGCTGGATCGTCCGCGGTACGATCGGCTGGTTCCTGTTTCCCACCGCAATTGCGATTGCCGTGATGGTCGCATTCATCATGTTTGGTCGCGATCTCGGTTTGATTGCTTGGCCGTTTGCAGCGGTGGCTGTTATCTTTGGCCTTTTCGCCTGGTGGCTCTACGACGTTGACGGTGCTGAACGTGCATTACTGCGCGGCATGGTGTCTTCAGCGTTTGTTGCGATCACTGTTTATGCGGTGACGTTCCCGTCGCTGCCTTCGTTGTTTCCGAGCGCCATGATTGCCGACGAAATTCGTGCCAGCGATTGTGTGCAGCCGCAGGTAGCGTCAACATTCGCCTATCAGGAACCCAGTTTGGTTTTTTTGCTCGGCACGGACACCCGTTTTACGGACGGCGCTGGCGCTGCCGATTTCCTGCGCACAGGGTCGTGCCATTTCGCATTGGTCGATCCGCGTAGCGAACGCAGCTTCGCGCAACGCGCAGAATCGACCGGATTGCGCTATTCGTTCAGCCAGCGTGTTGAGGGCTATAATGTTAGTGTTGGAAAGCCGGTTGCGCTGACCGTCTTCCGTTCGCAGGCGAACCCATGAGCGTAGCTAACGGATTCAGTCGCATGGAGGGTGAAGCGGTGACGGCGCTGCGCCGTTGCGTGGCCAATGTCATCACGGCCGTTACAGTGCTGACGCGGCCTGCGCGAACGGGTGCGCCGGGGCTTTGGCCGCTCACGCTTCGGGACTCTGTCAATCGTGGCCGCCTTATGCGTTGGCGCGATTCTGCTATTGATGTTGACCATTGATGCCGCCGCGACACGTGGCGTGAGCCATGTGCCGCGTTGGATCATTGAGATTTTCGATGTCATTACAGATTTTGGAAAGTCAGGCTGGTTCTTGTGGCCGCTCGGCATATTGTTTTTGGCGCTTGCGGCGTGTCCGCCGATGCTGACGCCGTTCTCGCAGCGTGTCTTGGCAACAATAATGGTCCGCATCGGTTTCCTATTTACCGCGATAACCGTGCCAAGTCTGTTTGTGACCATCATCAAACGCATGATCGGGCGCGCCCGGCCAATGGTCGGGGGTAGCCTCGACCCATTTTTGTACAGTCCGTTCGTCTGGCGCGCCTCTTATGCTGGCATGCCGTCGGGTCACGCTACGACCGCGTTCGCAGTGCTCGTTGCGTTCGGCACGTTGTGGCCACGTTATCGTACGGTATTCCTGATCTACGCAATGCTCATTGCAATCAGCCGGGTTTTAGTGACCGCGCACTATCCGAGCGATGTGCTCGCCGGTGCGCTGGTCGGCATCGGCGGTGCAGTACTGGTGCGGCGGTATTTCGCGCTGCGTGGCCTTGGGTTCGGGATCACCGGCGACGGTACAATCCATCAATATCCCGGCCCTTCTCTGAGGCGCATCAAAGCGGTTGCCCGCGGGCTCTTGGCCTCATAAGACATCGCGCATGAACAGTATCGATCCGGCGGTCTCCATCGTGGTGCCCGTGCGCAATGAAGCCGACAATATTGCGCCATTGGTGGCGGAAATCGCCAAGGCAGTCGATGGCCAATGGCATTTCGAGGTCGTCTACGTCGATGATGGTTCGAATGATGGCACCGCCGCGCAACTCAAAGCGCTGATGGGGCAAAACCTGTGGCTGCGCCGGATCCGCCACAGGCAATCCTGCGGTCAGTCGGCGGCCGTGCGAACCGGCGTTGCTGCGGCGCGCGCGCCGATCGTGGTGACGCTCGACGGCGACGGACAAAACGATCCGTCCTTCATCCCGGCGCTTATCCGTGCGCTGGAGGCAGGTAGGCCGAGCATCGGCCTCGTTGCTGGTCAGCGTGTTGGCCGCAGGGCGAGCGGGTTCAAGAAGTTGCAGTCGCGAATCGCGAATGCTGTGCGCGGCGCGGTTCTGCGCGATGGGACCCGGGATACCGGGTGCGGCTTGAAAGCGTTCCGCCGGGACGTATTTCTGCGACTTCCTTATTTCGACGGGCTGCACCGCTTCCTTCCGGCACTGGTGCGGCGAGAGGGTTACACAGTCGGTTACGTCGACGTTGTCGACAGGCCGCGCGCCCACGGTGTGTCGAATTATGGAATGTGGGATCGGCTGTGGGTCGGCATCCTCGATCTCGCGGGTGTGTGGTGGCTCATCCGCCGCAAGAAAAGAATTCCTGACTATTCGGAGGAGTAAATGCTGGTCGATATCACTCATGCCGTCGGCGGTTACCTGCACGACGTATTTCTCGGCAACGTCGATTGGGGAATCTTGATCGGGTACATTGCCCAGCTTTTGTTCGCCATGCGTTTTGTCGTTCAGTGGATCGCTTCCGAACGCGCTGGCCGTAGTGTTGTGCCGACCGCGTTCTGGGTTTTCTCGATCGGCGGGGGGATAATGCTGCTGGGTTATGCGCTTTATCGAAAGGATCCGGTCTTTATTATCGGGCAAGCTTTCGGCGTATTTGTATATCTTCGCAATTTGCAATTCGTCATCCGCAGCGGAGGCGCTGCTGCGGCCGCTTAGCGGAAGCGGTGCTACCATCGCGCTGCAATAGAAATCCGCCTTTGCAATATCGTGACCGCGTTTTAAACGCGCATGTGCCGGAACCTCCGGTTAGCGGCTTGCGTTGTTCCGTTGTTGTGTCTTTACGCAACTCCGAAACTCTTTACGGAACTCCAGACCGCAAAACAGGAAAGCAATGTCATGACGATTCGCAAACTTATCCTAGCGACAGCGATTGTCACAGCCGGAACCGGCTATGCATTCGCGCAAAGTTCCCCGGCGCCGGCCAATCAATCGGGTGGTGGCGTAAGTGCCACGACTCCTTCGCCAACCGATCCATCGACAGCGGGCGAGAGCGGAAACACAAAAGGGACTCCGGCGCGCGGCACAATGAATGCGCGGCCCGGAACCACGGGCTCGGGTCTCAACAGTCCGACTCCGGGTTCGAATGCAAAAGAGACACAAGAGAAGAATGCCAGCCCGGCGTCGCCGGCTGAAGGCAGCGAAAAGCAAAAATAGTCAATTGTAGTATTGTAACGGAAACCCCGCCGATGAATCGGCGGGGTTTTCGCGCGGCATACATTAGCTCGCTGGCTAAGATTTTGCGCTTTTCGCCAGTGCTGCAAATCCGCGCTCAAGATCGGCGATCAGATCGTCTGGGTCTTCGAGGCCGATGTGGAAACGGACCGTTGGGCCACCCGGCGCCCATTTGGTGGCGGTCCGATATTCCGAGCAGTCGAACAGGATTGCGAGGCTTTCGAAGCCGCCCCACGAATAGCCCAGGCCAAAAAGTGTGAGCTCATTGAGAAAAGCGTGCACCGAGTTTTCGCTGGTCGGTTTAAGCACAATACTGAATAATCCGCAGGCGCCGGTGAAATCACGTTTCCAGATAGCGTGACCGGGATCGCTCTCAAGCGCCGGGTGCATGACCCGCAAGACCTCTGGTCGCTGCTCGAGCCATCGCGCCACCTGCAATCCCGATTGAAAGTGACGCTCAAGCCGTACGCCGAGCGTGCGCAAACCGCGCTGCGCGAGATACATGTCGTCAGGTCCAACGCACAGACCCATCGTGTAAACTGTGTCCTTGAGTGCTGCTACCGTCGAGGCGTTGGCTGAAACGCATCCGAACATGATATCGGAGTGGCCACCGATATATTTGGTGCCCGCCTGGATTTGCATATCGACGCCTTTTTCAAAGGCGCGGTAATAGAGCGGCGTTGCCCATGTATTATCCATCAGCACGATTGCACCACTCGCGTGTGCGACTTTGGCGATGGTTGGAATGTCCTGCATCTCGAAACTCTGCGATCCAGGCGCTTCGACGAAGACGACACGTGTGTTGGGCTTGATCAATTTTGCGATGCCGGCCCCGATCATTGGATCGTAATAGGTTGTTTCAACACCCAAACGTTTGAACACGCTGTTGCAGAAATTGCGGGTGGGCCGGTAGACGGTGTCGGTGACCAGGATGTGATCGCCCGCGCCCGCGGCAGCGAGTAGCGCGGCGGAGATTGCGGCCAAGCCGGAGGGCAGGAGTGCCACGCCCGCGCAACCCTCGCCATCGATCTCGCGGAGCGCATTTTCGAGCGCTTCCGAGGTGGGCGTGCCCCGCCGGCCATAACTGTAGCGGCTACGATGGGCAACCTGATCTTCGGCGTTTGGGTAAAGTAGGGTCGAGGCGTGATAGACGGGCGGATTGACGAACCCGTGATAGGCCTGAGGATCGCGGCCGGACGTGACCAGCCGGGTATTGGGCTTGATCGGGGCTTTGATTTTCTTCGTCATACTAACGGGGGCCGGGGTGGGGAGTGGTAACGCGTAATACCGCGCGGCAGACATATACGTCCGCATAATCCGCAAGCGTCAACCCCTTGACCCGGCAGGCCGATCGTTCTGAGATGCCGGAAGTTAAGGGGCCATCGACAGACGGCCAAATTCAGACAATTGTCACCGCTGGACACTCGTTCGGCGGCGGTATGCTTGGCCGCCACGTAAGACCGAGCATCCGACCAGTATTGAAGGAACCGCCATATGAAGCGATTTGCCACTATTCTTGCTTTAATCCTCGCCGTCGCCGCGCAGGGCGCATCCGCTCAGACGCTGAAGGCCGTGAAGGATCGCGGCATGCTGAATTGCGGTTCTAACGGAACGCTTGCCGGCTTTGGGCTTCCCGACGCGCAGGGGAGCTGGACCGGTCTCGATGTGGATTTTTGCCGGGCGGTTGCCGCGGCCGTTTTAGGTGATGCCACCAAAGTAAAATTCGTGCCGCTGTCGACCAAGGACCGCTTTACAGCCTTGCAGTCGGGTGAAGTGGACGTGCTTGCGCGTAACACGACGTGGACATCATCACGCGACACGTCACTCGGACTCAACTTCGTTGGTGTCAATTATTATGACGGCCAAGGCTTCATGGTGCGCAAGGCGCTCAAGGTAAACTCGGCGCTCGAACTCAATGGCGCGGCAGTGTGTGTGCAGCAAGGCACGACCACTGAACTCAATCTCGCGGATTATTTTGGCGCCAACAAGATGCAGCTCAAGACCGTGACCTTCGCGACTGCCAACGAAGCGGTGAAGGCTTACGACGCCGGCCGCTGTGACGCCTACACCACTGACGCTTCGGCTCTCTATGCCGAAAGGTTGCGCGTCGCCAATCCGAATGACCACGTAATTCTGCCTGAAATAATCTCGAAAGAACCGCTTGGTCCGGTGGTGCGTCACGGCGATGACCAATGGTTTGACATCGTGAAGTGGACATTGTTCGCGATGTTCGATGCGGAAGAACTCAACATTTCTTCGAAAAATCTTGATGAGGCGATGAAATCCGCCAATCCGGAGATCAAGCGTTTCGTCGGCACGGAAGGCAATTACGGCGAACAACTCGGGCTGAACAAGGATTGGGCAGTGAACATCGTCAAGCTCGTCGGCAACTACGGCGAGTCGTTCGAGCGAAATATTGGTCAAGGCTCACCGTTGAAAATCGAACGCGGCTTGAACAAATTGTGGAACAAAGGCGGCATTCAGTACGCGCCGCCGATCCGCTGACCTGGGCTTAGACGGGGAGCCGCGGCAGTCAATTCCGCGGTGTTTGGGTCAGGAGGAGTTGTCGACGCCGCGAGCTTGACGAGGGGTGCATGTCGAGTGAGCTTTCGGCGCCGACGCGATCGGCGCAGGTCGTGTTTTACAACGACCCTAAAATCCGCAGCATTGCCTATCAGATCGCCCTCTGCGTGGTGGTCGGCTTTCTCGTCTATGGCGCGGCCCGAAATGCGATCGACAATCTCGCACGGGCCAACATCGCTTCCGGGTTCGGATTCTGGAACCACACCGCCGGGTTCGATATCAGCCAGACTCTGATCGAATATTCGGCCCGCGGCTCCACCTACGGGCGTGCGTTCTGGGTGGGCCTTCTCAACACGTTGCTGGTTGCCGGGGTCGGCATCATCATCGCCACCATTCTCGGCTTTGTCATCGGCATATCGCGGCTATCGCGCAATTGGTTGCTGGCGAAAGTTGCAGGCGGGTACGTTGAGACTATTCGCAATCTTCCGCTCTTGTTGCAATTGTTGTTCTGGTACAACGCCGTGCTCAAAGCGCTGCCGGACATTCGCGAAAGCATAGTCGTTGGCGGCGGCGGTCTATCTGAACAATCGCGGCCTCTTTTTGCCGGAGCCGATATTTAAGAGCGGTTTCGGCTCGGTGCTGATTGCCTTGCTTGCCGGCGTTGTCGGCGCCGTGGTGTTTTATGTATGGGCGCACATGCGTCAGGAGCGGACCGGCCAGCAAGCGCCGGTTTTGCGGGTGGCACTGGCGCTGATTTTCGGTTTGCCGCTCGCTGTGTTCTTTCTCGCCGGCTTTCCGCTTAGTTTCGAATTTCCGCAAGCAGGCCGCTTCAACGTGACCGGTGGCCTCGAGATCCTGCCGGAATTCGCCGCGTTACTGTTTGGCCTGTCGATTTACACAGCAGCTTTCATTGCCGAAGTTGTGCGCGCTGGAATTCTGGCCGTGTCGCACGGACAGACCGAAGCGGCGTATTCACTCGGGCTGCGCCCACGGCTGACCTTGCGATTGATCGTCATACCGCAGGCCATGCGGGTGATCATCCCGCCACTGACCAGCCAATATCTCAATCTGACCAAGAACTCCTCGCTGGCGGTGGCGATCGGTTACCCCGATCTCGTGCAGGTTTTTACCGGCACTGTCCTGAATCAGACAGGCCAGGCAGTCGAAGTCGTTGCCATCACAATGTTGGTTTACCTCGTCATAAGCCTTGCGACGTCGCTGCTGATGAATCTCTACAACAGCCGAATAGCCTTGGTGGAGCGATAGCGCGCCCATGACAATGGCCGAAGGCGACCTTGCAGTGACCGAAATTGCGTTCGTGCGCGGTGCCACAATTGCGCAACGGCCGCCGCCTGCTTCGATGACGGGCGCAATCGGCTGGCTGCGGCAAAATCTTTTGTCCACGCCGTTCAATATTGCGCTCACGGCGGTGCTCGTCCTTCTTTTCGCCTGGGTCGTTCCGGAGCTGGTCAAATTTCTGCTGATCGACGCCGTATGGAGCGGGAGCGACCGTGATGCCTGCCTTGAGTCCGTTCAACATCGCGAAATTGGCGCGTGCTGGCCTTTCGTCTGGGAAAGGCTGCCTTATTTTATCTACGGGTCTTATCCGATCCCGCAACGTTGGCGCGTGGATGTTTTCTTCGGGATGCTTGCGATCGGCGTCGTTTGGCTGTTGTGGCTCAACGCACCACGGCGCGATCTCGGCGCCGTCTATTTTTTCCTCATATTGCCGATTTCATCATTCGTCCTGCTCACTGGGTGGTCGGCGATAGGTTTGCAGCCGGTGGACACGGTGCTGTGGGGCGGTGTGCTCGTAACGATCGTCGTCGCCTCCGTCGGTATCGTATTTTCGCTGCCGCTCGGAATCCTTCTTGCGCTTGGCCGGCGATCAAGGATGCCGGCAGTGCGGTCGCTATCCATCATTTTCATCGAGTTCGTGCGCGGCGTGCCACTGGTGACCGTGCTGTTTATGGCCGGCGTGATGCTGCCGTTGTTCGTGCCGGAACAGTATTCGCCAGATAAATTGGTACGTGCGCTTGTCGGCATTGCTATGTTTGCGTCCGCATACATGGCGGAAGTCGTGCGTGCCGGGTTGCAGGCTATCCCCAAGGGTCAATACGAAGGCGCCATGGCAGTCGGCTTGCGCTATTCGCAAATGATGCGGCTGATCATTCTGCCGCAGGCACTGAAAATAACGATACCGAACATCGTGAATACTTATATTGGCCTGTTCAAGGACACGACGCTCGTGTTCATTGTCGGGATCTTCGATCTGCTGCGAACGATCGAGGTATCCCGGATCGATCCAAAGTGGGCGACGCCGGTCACCAGCACGACCGGTTATGCGGTTGCAGCAATGTTTTACCTGATCTTTTGTTATGGCATGTCGCGCTATGCGCGCGCGATGGAAGCCCGGCTCGCCAAAAGTGACCGACGATAAGGCAAATTCATGAGCGCCGCGGGAGACCATGGATCGTTGCTAAAGCCGGCGAAGCTCAACACGGCGGTTGCCGTTGAGCTCGTCGACGTGAACAAATGGTACGGCGACTTTCATGTGTTGCGCGATATCAATCTTAAAGTCATGGGCCGTGAACGCATCGTTATTTGCGGGCCATCCGGGTCAGGCAAATCGACCATGATCCGTTGCATCAATCGCCTGGAAGAGCATCAGGCGGGCCGCATTCTCGTCGACGGCGTGGAATTGACCGCGGACCTGAAGAAAATCGACGAGGTGCGGCGTGAAGTCGGAATGGTGTTCCAGCATTTCAATCTATTTCCGCATCTGACGGTCTTGGATAATTGTACTTTGGCTTTGATCTGGGTGCGCAAGATGCCGAAGAAGCATGCCGAGGAGGTGGCGCTGCACTATCTCCAACGCGTGAAGATTCCAGAGCAGGCAAACAAATTTCCCGGCCAATTGTCTGGCGGTCAGCAACAAAGGGTCGCCATTGCACGTGCCCTATGCATGAATCCGAAAATCATGCTGTTCGATGAGCCGACGTCCGCCCTTGACCCCGAGATGGTCAAGGAAGTTCTCGACACAATGGTGGAGCTTGCGGAGGATGGAATGACCATGTTGGTCGTCACCCACGAAATGGGTTTTGCGCGCCAGGTGGCCAACCGCATTGTGTTCATGGACGAGGGACAAATTGTCGAGGCCAATGTGCCGGACGAATTCTTCGCGCATCCCAAGCACGAGCGCACAAAACTCTTCCTCAGCCAGATTTTGCGATGAAGAGCCCGCTTATCCTTGAAGGGCGCTGTCAGTCTTTCGCGACGGGGAGGTCGGGGCGCGCGCCCCATTCTGACCAAGAGCCGTCATAGACGCGTGCTGGGGACTTTCCGAGGGCGTCAAGCCCAAGCGCGAGGATCACCGCGGAGACGCCGGAGCCGCAGCTCGTGATAATCGGCTTCTCGGTATCGACGCCGGCTTTTTTGAAGGCCTGTGCAATGCGCTCGGGCGCGACGAGCTGTCCGTTCTCGACAAGCTCGGACGATGGGACATTGATCGCGCCCGGCATGTGGCCCGCCCGCAAGCCCGGCCGCGGCTCGGGATCGCGGCCGACGAAACGGCCGGCCGGACGCGCATCGACGATTTGCGCGCTCCCGCTATTGATTGCCATCTGGACATCGCCTTGCATCGCGACGGCGCCAGTGTCCATTTCGGCATTGAATTTGCGGACTGAACGGGGTGCAGCGCCGGCTTCGGTCTTGCGCCCTTCGGCAGTCCATGCCGGCAGGCCGCCATTGAGGATGAACACGTTTTTCGCGCCGAAAATGCGGAACGTCCACCACACGCGTGGCGCAGAAAAAAGGCCAAGCCCATCGTAGACAACGATGGTGTCTGTCTCGCTGATGCCGAGTGCACCCGCCGCCGTGCCGAACTGGTCCGGTCCGGGCAGCATATGCGGTAGATCGGTGGAATGATCGGCGACGACGTCGATATCGAAAAAGACCGCTCCCGGAATATGCGCGGCGAGATATTCCGCCCGGGCATTTCGTTTTTGCGCCGGCAGATAATACGACCCATCCACCACGACGACTCCGGGCTTGCCGAGCTGGCTTGCCAGCCATTCCGTGGATTTGAGCCAGCGACTTGTCGAGTTTGTAGCATTCATATCTGTAGTGTTCATAGGTTTGTGCCGATCAAAGGACATTAATGCGCACCATCGCGCAATCGTTCCGTCATCGCAACTACGCAAAGGCCAGCCGCACGCGGCGGTTCTGTTTGCCCTTCTTCTCGATCTGCGTCACGCGGACCGCGCCGATTTCTCCTGTTGCACGAACATGTGTGCCGCCGCAGGGCTGAAGGTCGAGATCGGCAATTTCGATCAAGCGTACACGGCCTGTGCCCATCGGCGGCATCACCGACATCGTCTTGACCAGGCCGGGGTTGGCTTCGAGTTCGGCGTCGGTGATCCATCGGCTGCAGACCACGGCATTGCTAGCGATCATCTCGGCGACCTTGGCTGTAATAGCGTCCTTGTCGAGACCGGCCTCGGGAATGTCGAAGTCCAGACGGCTTTCGCTCTCGCCAACAGAGCCGCCGGTGACCGCGTACGGCAGCACTGCGGACAGCAGAGTGCAGTGCCGTATGCATGCGCATGCGGGCATAGCGCTTGTCCCAGTCGATCTCTGCAGTCACGGTGTCGCCAATTTTTGGCGCAGCCGAGCCGGCCGCTGGAATGTGCGCGATCTCGCTCTTGGCGGCGTCCGTGTAAATGGCGGTGTCGATCGGGATGCGCGCGCCATCCGCCGTTACAAGCGCTCCAGTGTCGCCCGGCTGTCCACCCGAGGTCGCATAAAAAACCGTTCGGTCCAGCACGATGCCGCCTTGGTCGGTCAGGGCAAGGACGCGCGCAGCGCAGCTTTTGAGATACGAATCTTCGCGAAACAGGCAATCGGTTGGCATCATCACGCCTTTTCGAACGGCGGCTTGATGTCTGTTTTGCGCTCGAGCCATTCGGGCACAGGAAGTTTCTTCGCAGCGTAGAAATTCCGGATTGAACAGCTTCGATTGGTAGCGCGTCCCATAGTCGGCAAGGATCGTGACGATCGTCTTTCCTGGGCCCAGGTCTTTCGCCAATCGGATAGCGCCTGCGATGTTGATGCCGGACGATCCGCCGAGGCAGAGGCCCTCGTGCTCGAGCAGATCGAAGATGATCGGAAGGGCTTCCTCGTCAGGGATGAGGTAGGCCTTGTCGACTTTGATATCTCTCGATGATCGGCGTCACGCGCCCGAGTCCAATGCCTTCGGTGATCGAGCCGCCTTCAGTTGCTTTCGCCTGGCCGTCTTTGAACAGGTGATACATTGCGGCGCCGCGCGGATCGGCCACGCCAATGACAATGTCCTTTTTCTTCTCCCGAAGGAACGACGACACGCCGGCGATGGTGCCGCCCGTGCCGATCGCGCATATGAAACCGTCGATGGCGCCCTGGCACTGGTCCCAAATTTCCGGACCCGTCGAGACGTAGTGCGCCTTGCGGTTGTCCAGGTTATTCCATTGGTCGGCGAAGATGACGCCGTTCTTTTCAGATCGTTTCAATTGTTCGGCCAGCCGCCGTCCGACGTGCTGGTAGTTATTTGGATTTGAAAAGGGGCGGCGGGCACCTCGACCAATTGGGCGCCGCACATGCGCAGCATGTCCTTTTTTTCCTGGCTCTGCGTCTCGGGTATGACGATCAGCGTGCGGTAGCCGCGCGCATTGGCGACGAGCGCCAGCCCGATGCCGGTGTTGCCGGCAGTTGCCTCGACGACAAGCCCACCGGGGCGCAATTCGCCGCGCTTCTCAGCCTCCAGGATCATCTGCCGGCCCGCGCGGTCCTTGACCGAGCCGCCGGGGTTCATGAATTCGGCCTTGCCCAGGATGGTGCATCCGGTCGCTTTGGAGGCCTGCTCAAGCTTAATGAGCGGCGTGTGGCCGATGGCCTCGATGATGCCGTCGCGGATTTGCATGCCCGGTTCCGGAGAATGGTGGGTGCATTTCAACGTAGTGGAGCCCAAATCGCGCGACAAGGGCGGGGGAACTCCGAATTGCAGGCGATTTGGGCCGATTTCCCGCCGAATGGCGTTCAGGACAATCCAATTGCCTCTGTCGCGGAAAGTTCTTCGAAACCATAGAGCCGCATCGGTCCAGATGGAACGACCACATTCATCAGTTTTTTCCAGCCTGGGTCTATTCGTAACACTTGGGTTTTAACTGAAATTCGGACCCGGCAGTTAGTTCAGCGACCGATGACCCTCGACGTCCATACGCTTTTCATGGTGACGATCTATGTGGAGGCCATTCTCGGCCTGCTGCTGCTGTTCGTCTGGGCGCAGAACATGGCGCTTCGCGCCGTATGCTGGTGGGGCTTCGCCCACCTGATCCGCCTCGCGTCGATCGGGCTGTTCGGGACCTACGGTGAGGCGCCCGATCTTATCAGCATCGATCTCGCCAACGCCTTGCTGTTCACCGCCTTCGCAGTGACATGGACGGGTGCACGGGTTTTCGATGGGCGCCCTGTTGAGCCGGTCTATCTGGTGACGGGCGCGGTGATTTGGTTGCTGGTCTGCCGGCTTCCGTTGTTGACCGAAAACATGGATACGCGCTCGCTGATCGCGTCCGCCATCATCGCCGGCTATATCTGGCTGACGGCCTTTGAATTTTGGCGGGGCCGCGATGAGCCGTTGGTCTCGCGCTGGCCGGCCGTGATCATGCTATTCGCTCAAGGCGCGTTGTTCTTGCTGCGCACACCGATGGTCGGGGTCCTGCGAGGGTCACCTGCAAACGACAGTATGTTTGGCAGCGTTTGGATGACCGTGCTGAGTTTTGAGTCCCTTCTGTTCACCATCTCAACCGCATTCATCCTGCTCGCGATGGCGAAGGAGCGGACGGAATTGCGCCACCGTACTGCGGCAATGGTCGATCCGCTCACCGGCATCGCAAACCGGCGCTCGTTTCTGCAGGACGCGCGCATGCTCGCCAAACGCCATATCGGCAATCCGCATCCAACCGCCGTTCTGTTGATCGATCTCGATCACTTCAAGTCGATCAACGATCGTTTCGGCCACGCACTCGGCGACCGCGTCCTGGCGATCTTTGCCGACGCTGCACGAAAATCGATGCGAGGTTCAGATCTGTTCGGGCGGCTCGGTGGCGAGGAATTTGCGGCTATGCTGACCGAGACCAGCCGCGAAAAAGCCATGGCCGTGGCCGAGCGAATTCGCGAGAGCTTTGCCCAAATGGCGCAAGAGGTCGATGGCTGCCCGGTTTGCGCAACGGTCAGTATCGGGCTCGTTCATTCGCAAGAACGAACGCTCGATGTGACTGAACTCCTCGCTCAGGCCGACCACGCACTTTATTACGCTAAGGAGCGCGGCCGCAATCGCGTCGAGGTTGCCTCGCTCGACATGGCGTTCGAGCGCAGGGACACGGATGGCAAGTCCGCCGTCGGTTCGAAAACGGCGGCGAAAAGCGCGGCCTGAACGGACGCGGCGCCGCGTGACGCGCTGCCGCGGCAGTCCCAATTGACCCCGGCCTTCGAATTAGTCCAGTTTAGGACGAATGGGCCGCAATTGCCGGCCCACGAATTAGTGGGATTCCAAACTAATTCAAAGATGTAGGGAGGATGATAATGCGTATGTTTGGTTGGCTTGGGTTAGCCGCCCTGGCGTTCACAGTGGGCGGGGCGGCCCAGGCCGAAACCGTCAAGATCGGCGTGGTGCTGCCGTTCAGCGGCGCCAATGCCGACCTCGGTCATCAGATCGACAAGGCGTTCGATCTTTACGTCAAGCTTCACGCCAATGACATCGCGCCAAACAAGGTCGAGATCATCAAGCGTGACGAGGGGCCGCCGACCGGCGCGGTGGCCAAGACCGTCACAACCGAACTCATCACCAACGATAAGGTGCAGATCGTTGCCGGCTTCGTCTTCTCGCCGTCGGCGATCGCGCTCGCGCCGGTGATCACCCAGGCCAAGGTGCCGATGGTGATCGCAAATGCCGGCACCGCCTGGATCACCAATCTGTCGCCCTATATCGCGCGACTTTCGTTCAGCATGTGGCACCACGCCTATCCGATGGGTGCCTATGCTTTCAGCAAGGTCGGCTGCAAGACCGCGGCGCTTGCTTATACCGACTTCCCGCCGGGCAAGGATTCGACCGAAGCCTTCAAGACCGGCTTCGAAAAGGCCGGCGGCAAGATCACCGACTCGATCCCGATGGGCAGCCCGGTGCAGGTGCCGGACTTCACGCCGTTCTTCCAGAAGATCAAGGACGAGCATCCTGACTGCATGTACGTCTTCATTCCGTCCGGTGCACACGCGGCGGGCGTGATGAAGGCCTATGGCGAACTCGGCATGCGCAAGGCCGGCGTCAAGCTGATCGGCCCGATGGACCTGATCCCCGACAACAAGCTGCAGGACATGGGTGATGCCGCCATCGGCACCATCGTGATGGGCAACTACGCGGTCGATCTCGATAACGCCGACAACAAGGCTTTCAACGCTGCGTGGCACAAGGAGTACGGCAAGGATTCATATCCGGACTTCATGTCGGCGGCCGGCTGGGACACCATGCACGCCATCTTCGACACCATTAAAAAGCTCAATGGCAAGGTCGATGACGGCTCCAAGGTGATCGACGCCATGAAGGGCTGGTCCGCCAACGGCCCGCGCGGCAAGGTCTCGATTGACGCGGCCACGCGTGACATCGTGCAGGATGAGCGCGCGATGGAGGTTATCCGCAAGCCGGACGGCAAACTTGGCATCAAGGTTCTTGGCACCACCAACGCGGTGAAAGACGAGTGCAAGGAGCTCAAAGTCGGCCGCTGCGGCTCCTGATCGTTTAGCGACGAATTGACACTCAACGGCGCCGCCGCGCATAAAGACGCGGCGGCGTTTTCTTCAACACGGGGTGGGGCTCGTGCCGCATTTCGCCATCATTGCCGTCAGCATTCTGTTCGACGGCTTGGCCTACGCCATGTTCCTGTTCATCACCTCCGTTGGCCTTTCGGTCACGATGGGGCTGATGGGCTTCGTGAATCTGGCGCATGGCGCGTTTGCCATGGCCGGCGGCTATCTCGTCGTCACGCTCACGCGCACACTCGGAATTGACTTCGTTCCCTCGCTCGTCATCGCCGCGGTGCTGGTCGGCGCGGTGAGCGTCGTCTTCGAGCGTGTACTCTATCGGCGGCTCTATAAATCGACCGATCTGGAGCAGGTGCTGCTCACCATCGGCCTGGCGTTCATGGCGATCGCCACGGCGACCTATTTCTACGGGCCGATCCCGAAATCGGTGCCGCTGCCCGAATGGCTGCAAGGCGACGTCAATCTCGGCTTCCGCTATTTCCCGAGCTATCGCGCCTTTCTGATCGTGCTCGGCGCCGTGCTTATTTCGGTGCTTTGGTACGGTTTTGAGCGCACCAATATCGGCGCCAAGATCCGCGCCGCGGTCGACAATCGGCGCATGGCGGAATCGGTTGGCATCAATGTGGACCTGCTGTTCACGCTGACCTTTGCGGTCGGTTCGGGGCTTGCCGCACTGGGCGGCGGGCTCGCCATCCAGTTGTTCGGCCTCTCGCCCAGTTTCGCGGTGCTCTATCTGGTGCTGTTCCTGATCGTGGTCGCGGTCGGCGGGCTAGGCAGCCTGAAGGGCACTTTGCTCGCGGCGTTGGTGCTCGGCGTTTTCGACACCGCCGGAAAATATCTGCTCGCCGATGCCGGCGGATTTTTCATTTATGCCGTTACCGTTGTGGTCCTCCTGATCAAGCCTGCGGGGTTCTATGGCCGCGAGTGACAACAAAAGTGACCGGACGCGTCCAAGCGCGCGAGCGCGCGGCGGATTATTTGCTCAGGCGCCACCGCTTTCGCTGGACTGAAGCGTTGCCTTGGCTGATCGCGATCGGTGTCTTTTTCGTTTTTCCCGACCGCATGACCTTCGGCAGCCAGGTGCTGGTCATGGTGATGTTCGCGCTCTCGCTTGATCTGATCCTCGGCTATGCCGGCATCGTCACCCTTGGTCACGCCGCGTTCTTCGGCATCGGTGCCTATACCGTCGGCTTGGCTGCCGCGCGGCTGCAATGGACCGAACCGATCAGCGGCCTGTTTGCGGCTGCGATTGTTGCGGGCATTATCGGCTTCATCACCGGATGGTTTCTGCTGCGTTATCGCGGCCTGACGCTACTGATGCTGACGCTCGCGACCGCGATCATGCTGCAGGAAACCGGAAATCTGCGCTCGGATATTTCCGGCGGCTATGACGGCTTGCCCGGGCTGACATTCAAGCCGCTGTTGGGCATGTTCGACTACGATCTCTACGGGCACACGTATTATCTCTACGCGCTCGCGACGCTGGCAGTCGTTTTTTATTTCGTCCGCAGAGTTGTCTATTCGCCGTTCGGGCAGGCCCTCACCGGCATCCGCGAAAACGTGCGGCGGATGCACGCCATCGGCTCTCCCGTGCATCGGCGTTTGGTGACCGTCTACACGATCGCGGCAGCGATCGCCGGCGTTGCAGGTGCGCTGTTTACCCAGACCAATGCTTACGTCACGCTGACGGTGTTCGACTTCGACAATTCCGCCAAGGTCATGGTGATGTTGATCCTGGGTGGGACCGGTCGGCTTTACGGCGCCTTCATTGGCGCGGCCGTCTACATGGTGCTTGAGGATTATTTCTCGAAGTTGAGCCCGACCTTCTGGCAATTCGGCATTGGCCTGATGCTGGTGCTGGCCGTGCTGTTCGCGCGCCGCGGGATGCTCGGCCTGTTTGAAGATGCTGCTGAGTATCTCGCAAAGAGGAAGCAAGCCATGACCGCCGCACTGCAGGTCGAGGGGTTGAACCGCGCATTCGGCGCCTTGCCGGTGACGCGCGACGTCAATCTGACGCTCGAACGCGGGGCGCGCCGTGCGCTGATCGGTCCTAACGGCGCGGGCAAAACAACGCTGGTGAATTTGATAACCGGCGCGCTGAAACCGCACTCTGGACGGGTTTTCCTCGACGGCGAGGACATCACCAGCGTCGAGTCAGGCTGACCGTGCGCGGCGCGGCCTCGCGCGCACCTTCCAGATCAATCAGCTTTTCCGTGGGCTTACCGTTCTCGAAAATCTTTGCATGACGATCGGCGAGCGCGACGGCAACTGCAACAATCTGTGGCGCTCTGCGGGTTCCAAACGCGCGGTGATCGATGAAGCGCTCGATCATCTGGATTCACTGCGTTTGATCGACGACGCACTCAAACTGGTGCGCGAGTTACCCTACGGGCGCCAGCGCCTCGTCGAAATCGCAATTGCGCTTGCGCAAAAGCCGCGCGTGCTGTTGCTCGATGAACCTGCGGCCGGCGTGCCGTCTTCGGAAAGCCATCTCATCCTCGACGTAGTCGCGGCGCTCGATCCCGACATCGCAGTGCTGATCATCGAACACGACATGGATGTCGTGTTCCGTTTCGCGAAGGAAATAACCGTGCTTGTGCAGGGCGCAGTGTTCACGCAAGGCACGCCCAAAGAAATCATGAATAACGAGCAGGTGAGGGCGGTCTATCTCGGCCAGGAAGGCCACCGCGGAGGTCATCATGGTTGAGCGCGCGCTCGAGCTCGACAATGTCCGCGCCGGCTACGGCGAGACGGTGGTGCTGGAGGATATACGCTTCGCGCTTGGCGCCAGCGAGACCGTGTCGATCATCGGTCGTAACGGCGTCGGGAAGACGACGCTGCTTGCGACCATCATGGGGCATACCGCGCTGCATGGTGGCCGTGTGTCGCTACATGGCAAGGATATTTCGAGGCTCGCGACCTACCGTCGTGTCACGGCCGGGCTTGGCTACGTGCCGCAGGAGCGCGAGATTTTTCCTTCGCTGACGTTGCGCGAAAATCTCGAGGTCGCGGCGCGGCCTGGACCATGGTCGATGGCAACGGTGTTCGAGCTTTTTCCGCGGTTGGGCGAACGCGGCGGAAAATCGTGGCAATCAACTGTCGGGCGGTGAGCAGCAGATGCTGGCCATCGGCCGCGCGCTGATCGGCAATCCGACCGTGCTTCTGATGGACGAGCCATCGGAGGGTCTTGCACCGGTGATCGTCGAGGAATTGGCGCGGGCTGTGAAGCGCCTGACGCAAGCCGGCGGCCTCGCGACCGTACTCGTCGAGCAAAATTCGCGTCTTGCGCTCGATATCGCGCCCCGCGCGGTGGTGATGGACCGCGGCCGGATCGTCTACGACGGGCCGAGCGAAACATTGCGGAATGATCCCGCCAAGCTCGAGCAGCTCATCGGCGTCGTAAAAGCCTAGGATATAGTCGGCGCGCACATGGCGGGCATCGCGCGGGCATCTGCCCACCCAGGTGCCAATGCATTGTGTTCCATGCGCGCCGCTGGCATAGAGCGCGCATGAAACGCAGCACCGATCGTATTCTCAGCACCCACGTCGGCAGCCTGATCCGGCCCGATGCCTTGCAGGACTTCCTGCGCGCGAAACAAGGCGGCAAGCCTTACGATGAAAAGGCTTATCAGAAATGTCTGACGGATTCCGTGGCAGACATCGTTGGTGAGCAGGCGAAAGCCGGCATCGATGTAGTTAGCGATGGTGAATTCGGAAAATCGATCAGCTGGGCGCAATACGCGTTGGAGCGGCTTTCGGGATTCGAGCGGCGGCCGATCAAGCAGGAGGCTGCCAACCCGTTCAAGCGCGGCGCGGATCGCACCAAATTTTCGGAATTTTACGCCGAGCTCGATGCCAAGGAGGCGGTATCGACGACCACCGAGGCCATCTGCGTCGGCCCGATCAAATACACGGGCCAGGCAGAGTTGCAGCGCGACATCGACAACTTCAAAGCCGCGCTCAAAAACGTGAAGGTCGAAGAGGGCTTCCTTCCGGTTGCCGCACCGGCGAGCGTGATCCCTGATCGAAAGAATGAATACTACAAGAGCGACGAAGAATTGCAGGCGGCGATCGCCGAGGCGATGCGCACCGAATACAAAATGATCGTCGATGCAGGCTTTGTAGTGCAACTCGACGACGCCCGCAGCGCGGTCACTTATGATCGCATGGTCCCGCCGGCGAGCTTTCCCGACTACCGGCGCTGGCTGTCGCAGCAGGTTGACATCCTCAATCACGCGATTGAAGGCCTCCCAGCCGATCGCATTCGCTATCATGTGTGCTGGGGGAGTTGGCCGGGCCCCCACACCAGCGACGTGCCGTTGAAAGACATTGTCGATCTGATCCTGAAGGTGAAGGTCGGCGCTTACGTGATCGAAGGTGCCAATCCGCGCCATGAGCACGAATGGCAGGTGTGGAAAGACGCCAAGCTCGGGCCGGGCCAGGTGTTGATTCCCGGCGTCATCAGCCACGCGACCAACGTGGTCGAGCATCCCGAACTGGTGGCCGAACGAATTGTGCGTCTCGCAAAAGTGCTCGGACGCGAAAACGTGATTGCGGGCACCGATTGCGGTTTTGCACAAGGACCGTTCTATCGCCGCGTGCATCCCTCGGTGATGTGGGCGAAACTGGAGGCGTTGAGCGAAGGCGCCCGGCTTGCGAGTAAGGAACTCTGGTCCTAGACTCTGGCTGTCGTCGGAAGCCGGAGTGCCGATCATGAACATCAACGCGAAACCCGCCAGCGGATTAGCGATCCCGTTTGATCACCACCGCCTCGATCGGCTGATGGATGAAGCCGGCATCGATGTCGTCATCGCGACGTCCAAGCACAATGCGCAATATTTGCTCGGCGGCCACCGCGCCAACTTCTTCGATTACATGGATGCGACCGGCGTCACGCGATATCTGCCCGTCTTGGTCTATCCCAAGGGCAAACCGGAGAAGGCGGCCTATATCGGCCATCGGCTTGAGAAGTTCCAACGGGACGTGAAGCCGATGTGGACGCCGGAGACGCAGACGTCGTCGGCGGGCTCGGTCGATGCCATGCAGAAAGCGGTCGATCACATTCGCAAAAGTGGCCTGACGCCGAAGCGCATCGCGGTCGAATACGGATTTCTTCCCTACGACTCCTCGCTGGTGCTGCGAAAAGCGTTTCCCGATGCGGAGTGGGTCGATGCGTTGTTTGTGCTGGAGCGTCAGCGTGCGAAGAAATCGCCCGAGGAATTGAAATTGCTGAAATACGCTTCGGAAGCGGTCATCGACTCGATGAAATCGGTCATCGCTGCGAGCAAGCCTGGCGTCACAAAGAATGACGTCGTCGAGGCACTCCGCCGCGAAGAGACGAACCGTGGATTGACCTTCGAATATTGCCTGATTACCAGCGGGACGAGCATGAACCGCGCTCCCTCAGATACGCGGTGGGAGACGGGCGAAATCATGTCGATCGATTCCGGCGGCAACAATCACGGCTACATCGGCGATGTTTGCCGCATGGCGATTCAGGGCGAGCCGGACGCCGAGCTTGAAGATTTGCTGGCCGAGATCGAAACCATCCAGCGCGCGGCAATGAAACCGATGCGGGCTGGCGCCATGGGCCGGGAAATTTACGCTGCCGGTGAGCCGCTGCGCGCGAAGTCAAAGCACCACAATCACCTCGATTTCCTCGCGCACGGAATGGGCATGGTGAGCCACGAGGCGCCGCGCCTGACCGATCATGGTCCGGTGCCGTATCCGGCGGAATATGCAGAGCGTCCGCTCGAAGCCGGTATGGTTGTTTCGGTGGAGACAACGCTCATGCATCCTGTCCGCGGCTTCATCAAGCTCGAAGACACGGTGGTTGTGACCGATACAGGTCACGAGGTTTATGGCGAAGGCGCGCGCGGCTGGAACAGGGCGGGGAAATAACGATCAAATTCCACTCGTCCCCGCGAAAGCGAGGACCCAGAAGAGCAAGTTCTGGATTCCACTTTCGCGGGAATGAGCGGAGAGTGCGGTTGCTCCAGCGATCAACTCTGCCCCCGCGCCCCCGTTTGTTCGGCCAGCGTCCTGAGCGCTTTGGAAACTTCCACCGGATATTCGGTACCCGCTTCAAGCCTGCGTAGTGGCTCCGGCAATCGCGCGAGTTCGCGCGCCGTGCGCTCCCGGATTTGCGCCAGCGTCGGTGCGGGTGTGACACGTTTTCCGGCCCGCATCACAGGGACAATCAGCGCTTCACCGCTTTGCATGTCGTTTTCAAGCGTCAGAACATCGCCTCGCAAGCGTCCGTCGGTATCGTAACTGCGCCAGACTTGCTTGCGTCCGGGCCAGGTGATTTTGCCCTCGGATAATTTACGGCGGGGCTTTCCGGCATATTCCTGAAGCTTGTAGGCGCAATCGAGCGACGGTGCGTCGATTGAGGCATCGAGGTTGACGCCAATGCCATATCCGTCGATCGGCGCTTGAGCCGCGGTAAAAGTCTGCAGGACATCCTCATTGATGCCGCCACTGACGAGAATGATCACGTCCTTCAGCCCGCCTGCATCGAGAATAAAACGCACCTTGCGGGCCATCGTGGCCAGGTCCCCGCTGTCAATGCGCACACCGCGGATCGCGATGCCATCGGCTTTCAATTTCGGCGCTAGCTCAACCACTTTGCGGGCGCCAGCCTCCGTATCGTAGGTGTCGATCAAGAGGATTACGCCGTCGGGCCGCGCGCGCGCGAAATTTTCGAAGGCCATCATCTCGTTGTCGTGCACCTGGACGAAAGAGTGCGCCATCGTGCCGACAATGGGAATGCCGTAGCGTTCGCCGGCCAGTACATTCGCTGCGCCGGCAAAGCCCGCAAGATAGCTCGCGCGGGCAGAGAACAACCCGGCCTCAGCGCCGTGCGCCGTTCGCAAACCAAAATCCGAGAGAATTTTTCCAGGCGCCGCCAGCACCATGCGCGCCGCCTTCGACGCGATCAGGGTCTGGAAATGCAAGATATTGATCAGCCGCGTCTCGACCAGCTGCGCCATCGGCAGCGGCGCCGTGATGCGGATAAGCGGCTCGTTGGGAAAACACACAGTGCCTTCCGGGATTGCATGAACGTCGCCGGTGAACCGCAAAGCCGCAAGATAGTCGATCAGATTATTGCGAAAGCGCTTTGTATTTTTCAACCAATCGATATCGCTGCTCGAAAATTGCAGCGTCTCCAGATAAGCGAGGGCGTCTTCAAGGCCCGCCGCGAGCAAAAAGCCACGCCGCTCAGGAAGCCGCCGCACGAAAAATTCGAACACGGCCTCTTTGTCCTCGCCGCGATCCAGGTAGGCCTGGACCATGTTGAGTTCGTAGAGGTCGGTCGTGAGCGGGCTGGTGAGGGGGGTCATGATGACTTGTGAAAGGTAGCCTACACTAAAAGCGGATCGGAGGCCTGTCGACCTCGTTAGCGGGGGCTAAGCCTAATTCTGATTCTCGATCCAATCGGCGGGCGGGATCGCGTCGACCAAATTCGCCTCGCGCGGCAGCCACGTGTGGTCTGACTTGCAATATGGGCAGCGCGTGCGGGTAAATTCCTGGGGCACGCGCGCCAAAGTTTCGGCGTCGACATAAATTTCGGTCGAAAATTGCCGGCCAGTTTTGGGGCACTTGATGAGAAGCACGCCCATGGCGTGACTCCGGAAAATAACCTCAGCGATTTTCAGATCTTGGCTGAGTTTACTAGCCAACCAAATTGCATGACGGTGAAACACGCGGCCAGGAGAGGTAACGCGATGAGTTCTAGCCCGAGCATCATTCATCTCCCTTGGGTAGGCTTTGGTCTTGCCGATGGTGAGGATAGGCGTTCCAGGTTGCCCTTGCTGTGTTGCCGGTCACACAGGCCGAAGAGCGGGTTAAAAAAATCCCGCCATCCCCGGCGGGTTCCTGAAAAGCGATGATGATTTGGCTCCCTGGGCTGGGATCGAACCAGCGACATTTCGATTAACAGTCGAACGCTCTACCGCTGAGCTACCAGGGAATAAGTCGGGATTTCCATCGGGCCTATAACAAAGCCCATCCGCTTTGCAAAGCGTGAGGAGCGAGGGTTGGAGGCCACGCCCGGAATTGAACCGGGGTACGCGGATTTGCAGTCCGCTGCGTAACCACTCCGCCACGTGGCCAATCACGGGAAAAAGGGCGTCGGTTTCGGCCCCCAGCCTATATATGAGCGAAAGCTTCACGACAATCACAAGCGGAACCTTGCGTTTTGCGCCCCATTGCCGCACAAGAACCCGCCTGAAGCGCTTTCAGGTTGAGGGCCGTGATGACCGATTTCGCTACTGCGCGCCGTCATATGGTGGACGGGCAGGTCCGCACCGCCGATGTGACCGATCTCCGGATCTTGGCTGCGATGTTGGAAACGCCGCGCGAGAGATTCGTGCCGCCCGCATCCGCCGGTCTTGCCTATCTCGATCTCGATTTATCTGTCGGCGCGAAGGGATCCCGCCGGCTGCTCAAGCCGATGGTGCTCGCCAAGTTGATTCAGGCGGCCGACCTTGCCTCGAGCGACCGCATATTGGATGTCGGCTGTGCCACCGGTTACGCGGCTGCGGTGCTTGCCCAGGTGGCTGGGCAGGTTGTCGCCCTTGAAGAGGACAGCGGCCTTGCACAGGCAGCGCGCGCGTCGCTCGCGACACAACCGAACGTGAGCTTGGTGAGCGGGCCGCTGACTGCCGGTTGGCAGCAAGGCGCACCTTATGACGCTATCCTTCTTGAGGGTGCGACCGAAATCGCGCCCCAGGCTTTCTTGCGCCAGCTTAAGGACGGGGGGCGGCTGGCCTGCATCCTCGGGAGCGGGCCCGGAGCCAAGGCGATGCTTTATTGCCGGAGCGGGGACGACCTGGGCGGGCGCCCGATATTTGACGCCAATGGCCCATTACTGCCGGGTTTTGCAAAGGCCCCCGCCTTCGCCTTTTGATTGCAGGGGGTGTTCCGAACGTTGCGGAAATACCCCAGTTCGTCCGCATTTTGCGCGGAAGGGGGGTCCGGGGGGTTTTAAGGCCGGGCCGGGGCGCATATGGTTCCCGGTTCGTTATTGGGGCGCGAATTTGGCACCATGCCGGACGCGTGGTGGACGGGAATTGGAATGACGGGGCGGGGCCGTAAGAATTGGGTTTGGGGGCTTGCGATCGGCACGATCGCCTGCACCGCATGGCCATTGGCGCCCGTGTCTGTCCATGCCGACAGCCTGGATGGGGCATTGGTCCAAGCCTATCAGAACAACCCGACACTCAATGCGCAACGCGCCTCGGTGCGCGCGACCGACGAAGGTGTGCCACAGGCGCTGTCGGGATATCGGCCGAAGGTGACCGCGAACGGTTCGATCGGTCAGCAATATTGGGACACGACCACGCGCTCGTCGACGATGAATGCTACCTACTCGCAGTTTTCCGGCACCATGACGCCGAGCAATTTCGGCATCACGGCGACGCAGACGCTTTACAACGGTTTTCAAACAGCCAATCGCACGCGCCAGGCGGAGAGTCAGGTGCAGGCAGCGCGCGAGACGTTGCGGGTGGGCGAGCAAACGGTGCTGCTCAACGCGGTGACGGCCTACATGAATTTGTTGCGCGATGGCGCGATCCTGGATCTGCAGCGCCGCAACGTCGAGGTGTTACAAGAACAGCTGCGGCAAACGCGTGATCGCTTCAATGTCGGCGAGGTGACACGGACGGACGTTGCCCAATCGGAATCGCGGCTGGCGTCGGGGCGCTCGCAGGTGCTCAGCGCCGAGGCGATCTACAAGGCATCGGTTGCGACCTATCGACAGGTGATCGGGGTAGAACCGGGCAAGCTCGCACCCGGCTCACCGGTTGACCGCTTCTCGCCACCCAATCTGGCCGGCTCGATCGGCGTTGCGACGGCGACTCATCCGGCGGTGTCCACAGCGCAATACAATGTCGATGCGGCGCTGTTGCAGGTGAAAGTTGCCGAGGGCGCGCTTTATCCGACATTGTCGTTGCAGGGCAATGTGCAGCAAAGTTACGAAAGCAGTTTGCTCCAGCTAAAAACTTTCAATGCCTCGGTGCTGGGCCAGCTCAGCGTGCCGATTTACCAGGGCGGTGCGGAATATTCGTTGATCCGCCAAGCCAAGGAGACGCTGGGGCAACGGCGGCTCGATCTTGATACAGCACGCGACCAGGTGCGCCAGACGGTGGTGCAGTCGTGGGGCCAGCTCGACGCGGCCAAAGCCAACATCGATGCCACGCAGGCGCAGGTGCAGGCCTCCGAAATCGCGCTTAACGGCGTGCGCGAGGAGGCCCGCGTAGGTCAGCGCACCACACTCGACGTCCTTAACGCGCAGCAGGAACTGGTGAATGCACGCGTGGCGCTGGTGAGCGCGCAGCGCGACCGGGTCGTGGCCTCCTATACGCTGCTTGCCGCGGTGGGCCGCTTGTCACCGCAGATTCTCGGCCTGCGCGTGCCGGTTTATGACTCCAACGTGCACTACCAGCAAATCCGCGACAGCTGGGCCGGCGTGCGCACCCCCGACGGGCGGTAAGCCGAATCACTTGTGGGCTGCATACGGCTCGTGTCCACAGCTCATTGCGCGGTCACGACTTTCCACCTGCCACATTTCTACCCCTCTAGCGTATAAACGGTATGCGACAGCGATTCGCGTCGGCGATTGGCCTAACTATCGCCGCGCGGAACGCAGGGAGTGTGTCAGGATTTTCGGGGTATGACGCAAACGGCAAAGGCGCAAGAGCCGTCGATGGAGGAAATCCTGGCCTCCATCCGGCGCATCATTGCCGACGACGACTCCAAGCCTGCCAAGGCGCCCGAAGTCGCCGCGGCGGCTAAGGCACCACAGTCACCTCCTGCTGCTCCACCGCCAAAGCCTGCAGCGCCGCTGCCGTCAGCGCCGCCGCCTGCCGCTGCAAACAGTCAGGATGAGGTGGATGCCATGCTGGCGGAACTTGATGGGCCACCCAAGGCTGCTCCGAAGCCAGCAGTTGCACAATCTCCTGTGTCTGCGCCAGCGCCCGCTGCTGAGGTGCTCGATTTGACGGAGGCCATGGCAGCGCCAACGCCGCCGCCAGGTCCGGCGCCAAATTTCCGCACCATCGATGGGGCATCCGACGTGGTGTTTACAACCAGACCGGAACCGCCTGTCGACCGCGCATTGATCTCAAACGAGACCATCGCGGCGGTTGATAGTGCGTTCAACTCGCTTGCGCACACCGTGATCGGTCAAAATGCACGCACGCTCGAAGATCTCGTGCGTGAGATGCTACGGCCGATGCTCAAGTCGTGGCTCGACAATAATCTGCCGGGATTGGTCGAACGCATTGTCCGTGCAGAAATCGAACGCGTATCGCGCGGCCGTCCGTAAGCGCACTCGTCTCAACGCAACGAATATTTCGCTCACCCCCCGCGAAAGCGGGGGTCCAAAGCAATTTGTTCGGCGTCTGTATTTTCGCTGGATTCCCGCTCGCGCGGGAACGAGCGGAGGTACTACTCAAGCGCCGCACTCCCGTCGCTGCCTCAGCACGCGGGCAAACCAAAGACCAAGTCCCAACAGACCCGCCGCCGCAATTACGAAAACCGGCACCGCAGTGAAACGGTCGAATATGAAACTGTTGACGGCAACGCCCAATGTTTGCCCGAGATAGAGCGCCGAAGAAAAAATCGCCACCGCGGTGCCGCGTGCTTGCGGCGTCATTTGCGTTGCGTTGGTCTGCAAGGTGTTGTGCAGCATGTAATAGCCGAGCCCAATTCCGGTGATTGCAAACGGCGCGAGAGAGACGTGCGGAGTAAATGCGATCGTCACGTAAGCGATTGCGAGCATCAGCCCGCCGGCGGTGACGAGTCCGGTTTGTCCGAATCTGTTCACCAGCCTCCCTACGGATAAACTGTAGATCAGGCCACCGATCGCAAAGGCGCCGACAAACAGCCCGACCACGGCAAAATTAACACCGAAGCGCAGGTGCAAGTCGGCGCCGACATAGGTGAAGGCGCCGAACATGAACGCCGCCTCGATGAAGCCCAGCGCGATAATCAACCGTGCCCATGGTGAACGCAGCACAGTGGCGTAATCGGTGATGAAGCCGCGCGAACGCGTGGCGGTGGCGTGTCCGGCGTGGGTGATCGGGTTGCGAATGAATTCGATAATCAGCGCGACGGTCGAAATTGCGAACAGCGCCGACAGAAAATAAAAAACGCGGCGCCAGCCGAAAAAGTCACCGAGGACGCCGCCGGCCGCCTGGCCGAACAATTGGCCGAGGATTTGTCCGGACAAGAATGTGCCCAGTACTTGCTGGCGGCGCTCGTAAGGAATGACATCCCCGAGAAAGGCCATGGCCAGTGGAATGATCCATCCGGCAGAAAGCCCGCAGGCAAGCCGCGCCGCCACCAGTGTCGGCAGCGAGCCTGCCAGACCACACAGCAGCACCAGAACCGTCGACATGGCACAGGCTGCGATGATGCAGGCATATTTGCCGAAGCGGTCGCCGACCGGACCGATGATGAGTTGCACGGAGCCGTGCGCCAGCGCATAGGCGGTGACCACGATCGATGCCGCGCCGACCGTGACCCCGAGATCGGCTGAAATCTGCGGCAACAGCGAATCCGACACCCGCACCATCGACTGGCTGGCAAAGGAGGCCAGCGCCAGCAGCGTGATCGCGCTGGTCGCGCTGCCGCGCGAAACGGTCGGGGTGGGGGCCAAAGTTGACTCCGGCGGGCTCGGCGGGCTTTCTACCGCGCGATTATAAGATTCATCCGTTCGTCCCCGCGAAAGCTGGGACCCAGCGTGGCTTCGTCGTCATAGTGCTGGATTCCCGCCTGCGCGGGAATGAGCGGTGCACGGTTCAACGCCATGACATCCTTTAGCGAAGTGATCGAAGCAAATCGGCGATGATTGATAAGACCTACCAACCCTCGGACGTCGAGGGCCGAATTTACCGGACTTGGGAGCAGGCGGGTGCCTTCCGCGCCGGCCGGCCCGAGCGCGCCGGCGCGAAACCTTACTCTATCGTCATTCCGCCGCCGAACGTGACCGGCTCATTGCATATGGGCCATGCGCTCAACAATACGCTCCAGGACATCCTGTGCCGGTTCGAGCGCATGCGCGGCAAGGACGTGCTCTGGCAGCCGGGCACCGACCACGCCGGCATCGCGACGCAGATGGTGGTCGAACGCCAGCTCATGGAGCGGCAGGAGAAGGGCCGCCGCGAGATGGGGCGCGAAGCGTTCCTCAAGCGGGTGTGGGATTGGAAGGCCGAGAGCGGCGGTACCATCGTCAATCAGCTCAAGCGGCTCGGCGCGTCCTGCGACTGGTCGCGCGAGCGTTTCACGATGGACGAGGGGCTATCGCGGGCCGTTCTTAAAGTTTTTGTAGAACTTCATCGCGAGGGGCTCATCTATAAGGACAAGCGTCTGGTCAACTGGGACCCGAAGCTGCTCACCGCCATTTCCGATCTCGAAGTGGTGCAGGTCGAGACCAAGGGACATCTCTGGCACCTGCGCTATCCGATCGAGGGCAAGACCTTTAATCCGGAAGATCCGTCAACGTTCATCGTGGTCGCGACGACGCGGCCGGAGACGATGTTGGGCGATACCGCGGTGGCAGTGCATCCGGACGACGAGCGCTACAAAAAACTTGTGGGGAAGAATGTGATCCTGCCGCTGGTCGGGCGCAAAATCCCGATCATCGCAGACGAATATTCCGATCCTGAAAAGGGCAGTGGCGTGGTGAAGATCACACCCGCGCACGACTTCAACGACTTCGAAGTCGGCAAGCGGCATAACCTGCCGCAGATCAATATATTCAGCATCGAAGCCAAGCTCGCGCTCAAGGATAATTCAGACTTCAGTGCAGGCGTGCCGGCATCTGCCAATCTCGACGAAACCTTGACAATGCACGGCAAGGATCGCTTTGCCGCGCGAAAGCAGATTATCGAACGCCTGGAAGCGATGAACCTGGTCGCAAAGATCGAGCCGAATGCGCATGTCGTGCCGCACGGCGATCGCTCCAATGTCGTGATCGAGCCGTATCTCACCGACCAGTGGTACGTGAACGCCAAGGAGCTTGCGAAGCCGGCCATCGCCGCTGTGCGCGCGGGTAAGACCACATTCGTCCCGAAGAATTGGGAAACGACCTACTTCAATTGGATGGAGAACATCCAGCCCTGGTGCATTTCGCGCCAGCTTTGGTGGGGCCACCAGATTCCCGCGTGGTATGGGCCCGACGACAAAGTGTTCGTCGCGCTGACGGAGGCCGATGCCCAGTCTGAAGCCGACAAGCATTACGGCAGCAAGACAAAACTTCGGCGCGACGAGGACGTGCTCGATACGTGGTTCTCGTCCGCGCTTTGGCCGTTCTCGACGCTCGGCTGGCCCGACAAGACGCCGGAACTTGCGCGCTTCTATCCGACGTCCACGCTGGTCACAGGCTTTGACATCATCTTCTTCTGGGTCGCCCGCATGATGATGATGGGTCTCCATTTCATGCCCGATGCACCGTTTGCCGATGTCTACATCCATCGGCTTGTGCGCGATGCGTCCGGCGCCAAGATGTCGAAGTCGAAAGGCAATGTCGTCGACCCGCTCGGCGTTATCGACGAGTTCGGCGCCGATGCGTTGCGCTTTACATTGGCGCGGAATGTCGCGCCCGGTCATGATATCAGGCTCGGTCCGCAAGACGTCGAGAACAACCGCAACTTCGCGACCAAGCTTTGGAACGCCGCCCGTTTTGTCGAATTCAATGGCGCGGCGCGGGTCGAAGGTTTCGATCCAAAATCGGCGAAGGAAACGCTCAACCGCTGGATCGCGCACGAAACGGCGAAAGCGGCGTCGGAAATCACGCAAGCAATCGCAGCCTACGGCTTCAGCGATGCTGCCGGTGCGGCGTTTCGCTTCGTTTGGAATGTTTATTGTGACTGGTACGTCGAATTATCCAAGCCGCTTCTGACCGGTCCGGATGGTCCGGCAAAGAATGAAACGCGCGCGATGGCCGCGTGGGCGCTCGATGAGATTCTCAAGCTGCTGCATCCCTTCATGCCCTTCATCACTGAAGAATTGTGGGCGGTGACGGCGGAGCAGGGGCCGAAGCGTTCCCAGCTACTCGCGCTGAGCGACTGGCCAAAGCTTGTGGGCCTCACCGACGACAAAGCCGAAGCCGAAATCGGCTGGGTGATTGAGCTGATCACCGCTGTCCGTTCGATCCGCGCCGAGATGAATATCACCGCAGCGATCCCGCTTGTGCTCGCTGGCGCTTCTACTGAGACCAAAGCGCGCGCCGAGCGCTGGGCCGAATTCATCAAGCGGCTGGCACGCGTCTCCGAGATTTCTTCTGCGGCCGCCCCGCCGCAAGGCTCAGTGCAGCTCGTCGTTCGCGGGGAGGTCGCGGCGTTACCGCTCAAGGGCGTGATCGATCTTGCTGCCGAGCGGGCGCGTCTCGCCAAAGAGATGCAAAAGGCGGATGCGGACATCGCGCGGGTCGATGCCAAGCTCGGCAATGCCAATTTCGTCGCGCGCGCGCCAGAAGAGGTGGTTGAGGAAGAAAAAGAAAAGCGTGACGAAGCAATCGGTCGCAAAACCAAGATCGCGGAAGCGTTGGAGCGGCTGAAGGGTGCGGTGTAGGTTTCTGCTGTTGTCAGAGTAGGGAGTATGGGTCCCGCGGGGGCGACACAATCAATGACCATCGACCCGAACAACCGGCCCGGCGGCGCGACGCTGATCCTCACCGCCAAAAGCGCCAACAAGATCCAATGGTTTGATGCGCGCACGCTCGCGCATCTTGCCGACCTCGATATGCCGGCGTCGACCCATGAACTCATCCGCTCGCCAGACGGCACCAAAATCTATGCATCGGTCTACGGCGGCGGCATCTTCGGCAAGAACAAGGACCCTGACCGCCGCATCGCGGTGATCGATCCGGCCTTGAAATCGCTCGAGCGCACTATTGATGTGGGCGCCAATATCGCTCCGCACAGCGTCATGATGGATGCATCCGGCGTGCTGTGGTCGACGGCCGAGCTTGGCAACGCCGTTCTGGCCATCGATCCGGCAACGGGGAAAGTCGACCGCATCGATATTGGCGGCTCGCCACATTGGATCGCAATCAGCCATACGACGGGAAAACTTTTTGCTTCATTCAAGACCAGGGAAGCGGTGGCGATACTCGATATTGCCTCACGCAAGGTGCTTGGCATCCTCGATATTCAACACGGTGCCGAAGGCATTGCAGTGTCGCCCGATGGCGAAACACTCTTTGTGTGTGCGCACTGGAAGGGTGTCGTGCATGTTTTCTATGCACGCACCCATGCGCTGCGCAAAACCGTTGCGATTGAGGGGGCGCCGGGCGAGGCGAACCAGCTACGTCGCGTGCGCGTGTCGCCGGATGGACGATATGTTTGTGCATCGTCTCACGTCGACAACTTTGCCGCGGTCTATGACGCCGCCACGCTGAAACAGCTCGGCGGCTTTGCGACCCCGAAGGCACCCATGGGTTTTGGTTTTGCGGCTAACGGCAAGCACGCGTTCCTGTGCTGCCACGATGCTGCCGTCGTACTCGAGTTCGATATGGCGAGTGCCCGCGTGAGACGAGAGTTCCCAACGGCGGCCGGCTGCGAGTTCATCATCTCTTACTGAGCGCACAATGAAAATATTTCTGGCAGGCGCGGGTGGGGCAATCGGGCGGAGGCTCACGCCTCTGTTGCGTGTGGTTGGACACACCGTCGTCGGCACCACGCGGTCCGCTGACAAGGCCGATGCCTTGCGTGCTCTTGGCGCCGAACCGGTCGTGGTCGATGTATTTGATGCGGACGCACTCGCGCGCGCGGTCAAGGCTGCGGCCCCTCAGGCGATTATCCACCAACTCACAGATCTCGCCTTCGCGCCGGGTACGCCGCAATACGAAGAGGGTCTCGAGCGAAATGCCCGCCTGCGCGTCGAAGGAACGAGCAACCTCGTCGCCGCAGCGCGTGCGGCGAATGTGAAGCGCATGGTTGCTCAAAGTGTTGCGTTCGTTTATGCGCCCGGTGACGGCGCCCGTGTCGAGAGCGATCCGCTCAATCTGGGTGCCGCAGGCATTGCCGGCCGGAGTGCTGAAGCGGTTGCAGCGCTTGAGCAGGCCGTCCTCGGACTTCCGGAAGGCATCGTGCTGCGCTTCGGCTTTTTCTACGGACCGGGGACATGGTCCGACACGGCCGCACGTGCGCCGTCGGTTCACATCGATGCGGCGGCGCGAGCAACAGTGCAAGCACTCACGAAGGCAAAGCCCGGCATCTACAATATCGCAGAGGATGGCGATGCGGTGTCGAGCGAAAAAGCCAAACAGGCGTTCGATTTCGACCCTCAGTCCAGAATTAGGATGCGGTCCTGAACGGCTTGCTCAAAAACGGCGAGCCCTTCAGTCCATAGCGCCACGGCTTCTTCACTGCTTTCGTAATGCCGATGCGAACACCGGTGACGATCTCCGGTGTCTTGGTACGTGCGCGCAATTCAAACGGCGCGCGGTCGAGGGGCAAACCGTTATGTTTATGAGTGACACCCAGCGCTTCGCACAATTTTCCGGGGCCGGAACACAGTGCACGCGCCTCGGGCAGTCCGCGGCGACGGCGCATCGTTGCTAAACCGTGCGTCGGTTCGATCGCGCGAATAAGCACGGCACTGGCGCTGCCTTCTTCTTCGCATACAAAGTTGAGGCACCAGTGGATGCCGTACGAGCGATAGACGTAGACGTAGCCGGCTGGGCCGAACATCACCGCGTTGCGCTCCGTGGGGCCGTTGTAGGAATGCGCGGCCGGGTCCGTGTGGTGATAGGCCTCAAGTTCGACGATCGTGCCGCCGACACCATCGACCAGCAAAGTTGCGCCGATCAGTTCGGATGCGACATCGAGGACCGGGCGGTCAAAGAATGTGCGGCGAAGGCGAGGAGGATGAGGCATGCGGACCGATCATTTAGCATCTTGCCCCGAACCCTGCGTCGTTTTCCGCTTTCACACACCCCGCTCATTCCCGCGCAAGCGGGAATCCAGCACTGGGTCCCCGCCTTCGCGGTGACGAGCGGAGAGGGGCACCGTTGCAGCCCACAATGAGGCGTCATGTCCGGACTTGTTCCGGCCATCTCGCTTATGCAGGCACCGCGCTCCTCAGGGGGATCACCGCGCCTCGCCCCGGTGACGACAGCAGTGGATATCGTTCTCTCTGCTGTCGTCCCCGCGAAAGCGGGGACCCATACGCCGTGCCCAATCCATGGGCTGCGGTGTATGGGTCCCGGGCCTCGCTCACCCTCGCCCGGGACGACAGAAGAAAAGCGTCTTGACTTTAATCCTACACGTGACTATAATCCTATGTGTTCGGTCCACCAGAGGGCGCTCTCATGAGGCGTCATGACGGGTGGGGCCGGATGCGGCGCCCGCGGGCGTGGTTTCGCAGCCACGCCTCCGGGAGGCCCCGGGTCGCCGTCCGCTCCAACTACGTGGGGCCGCCTTGAATGGCTGGACGCGGCGTGGATGAAAGGCGGCGAAAGCTGCCTGGATAAAGTTGGCCGTAAGGCCTTCCGTCTGCGCCCGGAAGCACGGTCCCGGGGACAGAAAAGCCGCGATGGAGCGCCGTGTGGCGAACGTGCCTGTCGCAAAGGCACGTCAACGCCGCGTAAGGCGTTGGACTGCTGGTTGCGCCATACGGCGCTCCATCCCCTCGCATATTCGAGGGGGGACGGAAGACGGGCCTTCCCGGGGCCTCGACAAAGAATACGGGTGGCGGAGCGTTGGCTAGCCTGTTCGATGGACGGCGGGAAAGTGGTTTGACAGAAGCAGGGGCGATGCACTGCAGCAACGCCTGTGTCCAGTCTGCAACACTTTTAGAACATTTAAGCCTTAACGCCCGATCACCCTCTCGGCGCCGCGATTCGGCCATACCCTTCAACGACATCGGGGGCCGCCCAGCCGAAGTTGATCGCCTTGAAAGGCGGTCGGCCGCATGCGGCACGGTAACGGGCGGGGGTTGAGTACTATGGACGCCAAGACCAGTTTGAAATCGAACTTGCCGAGCCGGCACGCCACTGAAGGGCCGGATCGCGCGCCACATCGCGCCTTTTATTATGCGATGGGCCTGACGACGGAACAAATTCATCAGCCATTCGTCGGCGTCGCGACCTGCTGGAACGAAGCCGCTCCTTGCAACATCGCACTGATGCGCCAGGCGCAAGTCGTGAAGCGAGGTGTTGCCGCCGGTGGCGCAACCCCGCGCGAGTTCTGCACCATCACGGTCACTGATGGTATCGCGATGGGCCACGCCGGCATGAAGTCGTCGTTGCCCTCGCGTGAAGTAATCGCCGATTCCGTCGAGCTCACCGTGCGTGGTCACGCCTATGACGCATTGATCGGCATCGCGGGCTGCGACAAGTCACAGCCCGGCATGATGATGGCAATGTGTCGTCTCAACGTGCCGTCGATCTATATCTACGGCGGCTCGATCCTTCCCGGCACGTTCAAAGGCAAGCCCGTCACTATTCAGGATGTCTACGAAGCTGTCGGCAAACATTCCGTCGGACAGATGTCGGACGAGGATCTCGATATTCTCGAACAGAATGCCTGCCCCTCTGCAGGCGCATGCGGTGCGCAATTTACCGCCAACACCATGGCGACGGTATCGGAAGCCATCGGTCTTGCGCTGCCTTATTCGGCCGGCGCCCCGGCGCCGTACGAAATTCGCGACAAGTTCTGCATGCTTGCAGGCGAAATGATCATGGATTTGATCACGAAAAGAATTCGGCCACGCGACATCGTTACGCGCAAAGCGCTTGAGAATGCCGCTGCGGTTGTTGCGGCGACCGGCGGTTCGACAAATGCTGCGCTGCATCTACCGGCGATTGCGCACGAATGCGGTATCGCGTTCGACTTGTTCGATGTCGCCGAAATCTTCAAAAAAACTCCTTATGTCGCAGATTTGAAACCAGGTGGCCGTTATGTCGCCAAGGATATGTTCGAAGCTGGCGGCGTGCCCCTTCTCATGAAAACACTTCTCGACCATGGGTTCCTGCACGGAGACTGCTTGACGGTCACCGGCCGCACGATCGCCGAGAATTTGAAAAACGTGAAATGGAATCCGGATCAAGACGTCATTCGTCAGGCTGACAAGCCGCTGTCGGCGACCGGTGGCGTGGTCGGGCTCAAAGGTAATCTCGCACCCGATGGTGCGATCGTGAAAGTCGCCGGCATGAAGACGCTGAAATTCAGTGGGCCGGCGCGCTGCTTCGACGGCGAGGAAGCCTGCTTCGACGCGGTCAAGTACCGCAAGTACAAAGAAGGCGAAGTGTTGGTGATCCGCTACGAAGGACCGCGTGGCGGCCCTGGCATGCGCGAAATGCTTTCGACGACAGCCGCACTCTACGGTCAGGGCGCGGGAGAGAAAGTTGCGCTGATCACCGACGGACGTTTCTCCGGTGCGACCCGTGGCTTCTGCGTTGGCCACGTTGGGCCGGAAGCGGCAGTTGGCGGCCCCATCGGATTGATCCGCGACGGCGACATCATCGAGATCGACGCGGTGAAGGGCACGCTCGACGTGAAACTTTCTGCCGAAGAACTCGCCAAGCGCAAGAGCCAGTGGAAAGCACGCGAGAACGACTTCGCGTCCGGATATTTGTGGAAATACGCTCAGCAGGTCGGTCCCGCCGTCAAAGGCGCCGTGACCCATCCGGGGGGCGCGGCTGAGAAAGAGTGTTATGCGGACACTTGAGACCCTGTTGCGCGTGTTGTTGATCGGCGCCGGCCTGCTGGCCGCAGCACCTGCGTTTGCGCTCGACGGCAGCAAGACCGACGGCAGCATGGGGCCGCCGCCGATGACGCCGATGGAAGCTTTCCGTTCCGGTGCGCATTGGCTCAAGGCCGGCGATACCGTCAAGGCGGTCAACTCGCTTGAATACGCGGCCGAGAAAGGTCATGCGCTCGCACAATGGAAGCTTGGACGCATGTACGCCGAAGGCGATGGCGTTGCGCAAAACAATCTCAAGGCGTTCGAATATTTCCGAAGCATTGCCGATAGTCATGCCGACGACAATCCGGACACGCCGCAGGCGCGGTTTGTGGCGAACGCTTTCGTTGCGCTCGGTCACTATTATCTTGAAGGAATTCCGAAGACCGACGTGAAGCCGGACCCGGCGCGGGCACGTGAAATGTTCGCTTATGCGGCCTCGTATTTTCGCGATCCCGACGCGCAATATTTTCTGGCTCGGCTCTACCTCAACGGTACCGGCGCGCCGCATGATCCGCGCCAGGCCGCGCGCTGGTTCGGTCTTTCTGCGCAGAAGGGCCAATGCGAAGCGCAGGCGATGCTTGGGGCGATGTTATTCGAGGGCGATCACGTCCCGCGGCAGGCTGCGCGCGGCTTAATGTGGCTTGCGCTCGCCAAGGACAGCGCGCGCGCCGATCAGGCGTGGATCACCAAGCTGTATGACAGCGCCATGCAGCAAGCGAGCGAAGACGAACGCGCGCTTGCTGCGGTTTATCTCCGCCAATGGCTCGAAACGCGGAGGGAATAGGCGGCGTCCCTGGTTCTCGCCTTTGCCGCTAGCGCGCCTCGATATCCAGGTCGACATAAACCGGAACATGATCGGACGGTTTGTCCCAACCGCGCACGTGGCGATCGATCCCGGCGCCGATCATGCGATCCGCGGCTTGAGGTGACAGCAGCAGGTGATCGATACGGATGCCGTCATCCTTGGGCCAGGCGCCGGCCTGATAATCCCAAAATGTGTACAGGTCTGAAGCGTCGCTTCCCGCGCGTATTGCGTCAGTCAGCCCCAGATTGATCAACGTGCGGAATTTCTCGCGCGTTTGCGGCAGGAATAGCGCGTCGTTTTTCCAGGCCTCGGGCCGGCGAGCATCAGACGCGGTAGGAATGACGTTGTAGTCGCCGGCCAGCACCATCGGTTCTTCTAGTTTAAGTCGTTCACGTGAGAAATTAATGAGCCTATTCATCCAATTGAGTTTGTACGGGTATTTTTCGGTGTCCGGTGGATTGCCGTTGGGCAAATAAAGACTGACGACGCGGAGCGCGCCGGTTTTGGTGGAGACGAGCGCTTCCAGAAAACGTGCTTGCACGTCGGCCACGTCCCCGATCAAACCGGGCGCGACTTCGTCGAACGGAAGTTTGGACAGCAGCGCTACGCCGTTAAAGGTTTTCTGGCCATGGACCGCGACGTTGTAGCCGAGCGCTTCTAACGGTTCTCGAGGGAAAACATCGTCCGTGCATTTGATTTCCTGCAAGCACACGATGTCAGGTTGCCTCTCCTTAAGCCACGCCTGCAGGTTGTCCATGCGTTGACGGATTGAGTTGACGTTCCAGGTCGCAATTCGCATGGTTTTCGCGTCCGGGCGGGGGTGAATAAGGCTGGATTCACCGTGTTTATCTGCAAGCGCAGGTATATGCACTGCTAAACGTTTATATGCTAGGAAAGCCGTCAACGCGGCCTCCAAACTGGTGTGAGAAACAAGCCATTCCGCGGATTAGGGAGCGTCCGGGCAGGCGCACATGAGTCCGGACCTGAAATTACCGATGATCAAGCGAAAATGGCTCATTGGGGGGGCGGTGCTCGCCCTGATCGCGGTCGTTGTGCTCGTGCGCGGTCTGTGGACCACGGACGGCGCCGCCGCGCGTTCGCAAGCGCAGAGGACAGTCCCAGTCGAGACCGCCACCGCCGAGCGCAAGACCATGCCGGTGCGCCTCACGGCCCTCGGCAACGTCACCCCGATCGCCAGCGTCGCAATCAAGACCCAAGTCGACACGACAATCACTGCGGTGCACTTCCGCGATGGCGCCAGTGTGGAAAAGGGCGACCTGCTTTTTACGCTTGATTGCCGGCAAATCGAAGCCGACATGAAGCGCGTTCAGGCGGTGATTGACGGTGCGCAAGCATCGCTGGAACAGGCGCAAAGGGATGTTGAACGTTACACCGATCTTGCGGCGCGGAATGCGACGCCGATCGTCACGCTCAACAACTCGCAGACCGCGGTCAACATTTCGCGCGCGACCGCGGATTTGAATCGTGCACAGCTTGATAATTTGAAAGTCCAGCTCGGCTTCTGTTCAATCCGCGCGCCGATTTCCGGTCGCATCAGTATGGCCAACGTAAAAATCGGAAATTTCGTGCGGCAGGCCGACACGGCGCCGATGGCCACCATTAACCAGATGGTGCCGGTCTACGTAACTTTCACGGTGCCGCAGAAAAATTTGCCTGACATCCGCAAAGCGATCGCGGCGGAGACCGCCACCGTGGAAGCGATCGTGCCCGGCGACCAGAAGCGCGCCAGTGGCCAAGTCACCATGATCGAGAACACAGTTGACCCGGCGACCGGCATGGCGACGGTGCGCGCGACCATGCCGAACAAGGACGAAACTCTTTGGCCCGGTACGCTGGTTACCACCGATATGACCTTGCGAAACGAGGAGGGCGTCGTCGTGCCCTCGAATGCGGTGCAGGTCAGCCAAACCGGTACTTTTGTATTTGTCGTTAAAGACGGCACCGCGCAAGTTCAGCAGGTGACGGTCGAGCGCCAGATCGGCACAGAAAGTGTGATTGCGTCCGGCCTTAGCGGCGGCGAGACCGTTGTAACGGAAGGTCAGCTGCTTTTGTCGCGCGGCACGCGCGTCAACGTTCGAACGCCGAAGGTCGCCGGTAGCTGACCATGAATATTTCGGAAACCTGCATTCGCCGCCCGGTGCTGACGACGCTGATGACGGCGTCATTGATCGTCTTCGGCGTATTCGCGTATCGGCTGCTGCCGGTAGCGGCGTTGCCGGCCGTCGATTTTCCGACCATCCAGATTACAGCGCAGTTTCCGGGCGCCAGCCCGGAAACGATGGCGTCTTCGGTCGCATCACCGATTGAACGTCAGCTGTCGACGATTTCCGGCATCTCGTCGATGAATTCGTCGTCCTCGTTGGGATTGGCGCAGATCACCATTCAATTTGACCTCGGCCGAAACATCGATGGTGCAGCGCTCGACGTGCAGACGGCGCTCGCGACCGCCGCGCGCCTGTTGCCGATCGAAATGACAATTCCGCCTTCATTCCGAAAGGTGAATCCGGGCGATTTCCCGGTGCTATACGTCAGCTTGCGCTCTGACACCGTGCCACTTTCAACGGTTGATGAATACGCTGAGACCGTTTTGGCGCCGCAAATTTCGCAATTGCCGGGCGTAGCGCAGGTGCTGGTCTATGGGGCGCAAAAATTCGCGGTGCGCGTCCAGGTCAACCCCGTTGAGGCGGCTGCCCGCAACATTGCGCTTGAAGACGTGCGCAGTGTTGTTGCCAAAGCCAATTCGAGCACGCCAGTTGGCGTTCTGACGGGCCCGAAACAAAGCGTCACTCTCGCGGCCACCAGCGCGATGCCGCACGCGGCTGATTATCGTGACGTCGTTGTGGCCTACCGCAACGGCGCTCCAATCAAACTGAGCCAGATCGCGCGCGTAATCGACAGCGTCGAAAATGACAAGATCGCGACCTGGTTCAATGATGCGCGCGCGATTGTCCTGGCGATCCAGCGGCAGCCGGATGCCAACACCGTGCAGGTCGTAGACCTCGTGCGCCAAAGCCTGCCGGCCATGCGCGCACAGGTGCCGCCATCGATCCAGATGGAGCCTTTGTTCGATCGGTCGCTCTCGATTCGCGCGGCAGTGACCGACGTGCAGGAGACACTTGCGATTGCGATTACGCTCGTGATCATGGTGATCTTCCTATTCCTGCGCAAAGTATCTGCGACCATCATCCCCGCGCTCGCGGTGCCCGTGTCGCTGGTCGGCACTTTCTCGGCGATGTACGCGTTCGGCTTCTCCATCAACAATATGACGCTGCTCGCGCTTACGCTTTCCGTCGGCTTCGTTGTCGACGACGCGATCGTGATGCTGGAAAACATCGTGCGTCACGTTGAAGGCGGCATGCGCCCATTCGAGGCCGCACTCAAAGGTTCGCGCGAGATCGGTTTCACAATCGTGTCGATCACCTTCTCGCTGATCGCAGTGTTCATCCCGGTGTTGTTAATGGGTGGCATGGTCGGCCGCGTCTTCCGCGAATTTGCGGTGTCGATTGCGGTCGCGATCATCGTCTCAGGCTTCGTGTCGTTGACGTTGACGCCCATGTTGTGCGCGCGCGTGCTCGGCAGTCACCACGAAGGAGATGAGAAGAAGCAATTCTTCTTATTGCGCATTTTCGAGCGACTCTTCGAGGGCATGCTCAACACCTACCAATGGACGCTGAACCGCGTACTCGAGTTCAAATCGATCGTGCTGATGATCACGATCGCAACCTTTTTCGTCACCATCGCTCTGTACGTCATCGTGCCCAAAGGTTTTTTTCCCACCGAAGATACCGGCTACGTCATCGGCATTACCGAAGGGGCGACCGATATATCGTTCCCGGCAATCTCGCAGCTTCAGCGTAAGGTCGCCGATATCGTGCGTGCCGATCCGGCCGTGGACTACGTAAATTCGACGGCCGGCGCGGGCGGCCCTAACTCGGCCGGTAACAGCGGACGCATGTTGGTGGCGCTCAAGCCGCGTAAACAACGGGACGACCAGGCGACCATTTTGGCGCGTTTGCGCCGTACGGCCAACGTCGTGCCGGGTCTCGCGATCTACTTCCAGCCTATTCAGAACATCAATCTCGGCGGCAAGCTCGCCAAGAGCCAATATCAGTACACGCTGCAATCGAATGATACGACCACGCTCTACCGTTTGGCGCCGGAGTTGCGGGACAAAATCTCAAAGATCAATGGTTTGCTTGACGTCACTACCGATCTCTATGTCACCAATCCGCAGGTGACCATCGAAGTCGATCGCGAGAAATCGGCCGTCTATGGCCTAACTGTCGACCAGGTCCGGCAGGAACTTTATGACGCGTTTGGCGTGCGCCAGGTCGCCACAATCTACAGTCCGGTGAACTATTATCAGGTCATCCTCGAGACCCAGCCGGAATTTCAAGTCAGTCCGGATGACCTTGCGCGAGTTTATCTGAAGACATCGAACGGCACGACCGTGCCTCTTTCGGCCGTCACGCGGTTTGAACGCACGGTCGGCCCCTTGCAAGTCAACCACCAGGGCCAACAGCCGGCGGTAACAATTTCGTTCAACCTTGCGCCTGGCTTCTCGCTCGGTCAGGCGGTGGACGCGATTCAAAACCTCGAACGTGAGGAGCGATTGCCGGCGACAATTACCACTGGCTTCCAGGGCACGGCGCAAGTGTTCCAGGATTCTTTGCGCGGGCAGGGCATTTTGATTTTAGCCGCGATCTTTGCCGCCTACGTTGTGCTCGGCATATTGTACGAAAGCTTTATTCACCCAATCACGATCATTTCGGGTCTGCCATCGGCGGGCATTGGCGCGATTTTGACGCTGATGTTGTTCCGCATGGATCTGTCAGTAATTGCCATGATCGGCATCGTGATGCTGGTCGGCATCGTGAAGAAGAACGCGATCATGATGATCGACTTCGCGATCGAGCGTCGGCGTGTGGGCCTTTCGGCAGAAGCGGCGATCCGCGAAGCGGCGATCTTGCGTTTTCGCCCTATCATGATGACGACTTTCGCAGCGATCTTCGGGACGCTGCCAATTGCGCTCGGTACCGGCGCCGGCGCCGAATTGCGGCAGCCACTCGGCGTTGCGGTCGTCGGCGGCCTCGTGCTCTCGCAGCTGCTGACGCTCTACATCACGCCGGTGATTTATCTCTATCTCGATCGCTTCGACCGTCTGATCAAGCGCCGGCTCGAGCCACAGCTTGCGGAAGTTGCGGAAGCGCCGCCGGCCGTTGCGGCAGAATAAATATCAAAGCGTGAAGCTGGTGCCGCAGCCGCAAGAGGCTTTCGCTTGCGGGTTCTTCACCTTGAATGAGGCGCCGATCAGATCGTCAACGAAATCAATTTCCGAACCGGCCATATAGTTCACAGAAACAGGATCGATCAGCACAACGGCGCCGTCGCGGTTGATCACGAGATCGTCGTCGGCCTTGGCGCGCTCCATATCGAATTTGTACTGAAAGCCGGAACAGCCGCCGCCTTCAACGCTGACACGCAGCATTGTGCCGGTCGGCTCCCCTTTGAGGATTTCGCCGATCCGCCGCGCTGCCCGTTCGCTGACCGTGACGCTTGCGCTCATTCGTCCGCCTTTTGAGACCTATCCTATTGGCAGATGGCCCAACGGATAGTTAAGTGCGCGCACCAACAACGTCAATGTGGGCCAGATATGGCGGCTGAAACAGGGCGCGAGCGGGCGATTTATGCTTCCGATCCGGCGCAAAGCCGGGGTCGTCGCTACACAGAGGCGGCAAGTCCGACCCGAAATGCGTTTCGCCGAGATTGCGACAGGATCATCCATTCGGCCGCATTTCGGAGGTTGGCCCATAAGACCCAGGTGTTCGTCTATCACGAAGGCGACCATTACCGGACGCGGCTCACTCACACGCTTGAAGTCGCCCAAATCGCGCGGGCGCTTGCACGCGCGCTTGGGTTAGACGAGGACCTCGCTGAAGCGCTCGCGCTTTCTCATGACCTTGGGCATCCGCCATTTGGACATGCCGGCGAGCGTGCGCTCGATGAATGCCTCACGAGCTACGGCGGCTTCGATCACAATGCGCAAGCTTTACGTATCGTGACGGATCTTGAACGCCGGTACGCTGCTTTCGATGGACTGAACCTGAGTTGGGAAACGCTCGAAGGCTTGGTCAAACACAATGGGCCGCTGGTCGACCGCGCAGGTATTGCCGTCGGGCGTTATGTGAGACATGGCGCTCCGGCACCCATCATGGCGTATTCGAAAATTCAGGATCTGGAATTGTGGACCTATGCGAGCGCCGAGGCGCAAGTGGCGGCCCTTTCCGATGACATCGCTTACGACGCGCACGACATTGACGACGGATTGCGCGCCGATCTGTTCACGCTCGAAGACATTGCGGCTGTTCCGCTGGTGGGCAACATTCTCAATGCGATTGATGCGACGCATCCCGGCATCGAGTTGGGCCGTCGTGTGCACGAAACGGTGCGCGCGCTTATCACGCGCATGATCGAAGACGTCATCTCAGAAACCGGGCGGCGCGTGGCAATGGTTAAGCCGCGTTCGGCAGTGGACGTGCGAGAGGCGCCGCGGCTGGTTGTCGGGTTCTCGCCGGCGATGGAAAAGGCCGATCGCGACATCAAGGGTTTTCTGTACCCACGCATGTATCGCCATGATCGGGTGATGCGCGTGATGGCCGACGCGGAACGTGTAGTGAGCGATCTGTTCGTGCGCTACATGGCGACGCCGGAGGAATTGCCTGCGGAGTGGGGTGAAGGATTCGAGAAAGGCGATGTTGGCGCACGCGCACGCCGCATCGGAGATTATCTTGCGGGAATGACCGATAGGTATGCCCTTATCGAACACGCGAAGTATTTCGATACGACGCCGGAATTGCGGTAGCCGCGGCTTCAAAAGAAGCGCGGGCAGCAAAATGTTTCGCCGCCCGCGCGAAAAAAGATCAATGCCGGCAAGCTAAAATAATCTCAGGATCCGTATGTCGCCGTCGCCTTAATGGCAAATGTAACGGCGCCGGTATTTGGGTTCCGGTAGACGTCCATGTTGCTGCCGGCCAAGATTGATGGAGCATTGGTCAAAGTCAGTGATCCGCCCGACATTGTCACCGTGGTCGTGCCATCTGTGACTGTGATCATGCCTGGACTGTTGGTCGTCACGGTCAGCGTCTTGCCATTACCGATAGCTGAAGTGGTCACGCCATTGGATATACCGGCAATACCATTGCCGCGATCCACACCCTTCACGTTCGTGGGTTGGCCGCTGATCACGAATCCCGAGCTACGGGTTTGAGTTGTCGTTAAATTGCTGCCGGCCGTGGTGCCACCTGGCTGCGCAGGGTGCGGAGTGGTTGCGGCGCCGCCACCGCAGCGCTTACCATCAGCGCTAAAGGTAAGACACTCTTTCACGAGCTTCTTGTCAGCCTGTTTGCCAGAAGTGTTTTTGAATTCGTTCTTAAGCCATCCATTCGTCCCGTGATTGACAGGCGTGGAATGAATTTCGTTGGCGGCATTATGGTTGCCGATTGCGTTGGCGACATTCACGGTCGTCACCAGAGCAATCCCGCCTACAAGCGCGGCAGTCACACAGGCTAGGCTGGGGATCGTTTTGCGTTTGGTCATCGCTTCGCTCCATTGTTGGCGACAAATGCGGCCGCTGTATTCGAAAAAGTTAAAACCGAGCCGATGAACTCGGGGTGAACTGCAAATCAATCTGATTGACAGATTCCGGCACGCTTATCCTCCGAACAGATGAAAAGCGGCCACGCCGAACACGGATGACAGGCCTGCTGCAGCGTGACATCATCCATTGGGAGGACGTGCGATGCCGCATGCGGCGGAAAATGCTCGGACCGACAGCGCCCGGGAAGTTGATCTCCTAATTGCAGGCGCGGGGCCGGCCGGAATGGCGGCGGCGCTGATTGCCGCGCTCGAGGGACTCGATGTGCTTTTGTGCGAAAAGTCCGATCAAGTCGGCGGCACCGGGGCGACCTCCGCCGGCACGCTCTGGATTCCGGGAAATAGTCAGAGCAAAGCTGCCGGTTTTCACGACAGTGGCGAACAGGCCGACATCTACCTGAGCGCGCTGGTCGGGGAGGCGACCAATCGCGAACTCAGGACCGCGTACCTTCAATCAGGACCAGCGGCGATTGACTATCTGTGTGCGCGCACCGACGTGCAATTCATTCCCTGCGCAACGCACCCCGACTATCGCAGCAACATGCCGGGCGCTGCGATCGCCGGTCGCGCCATCATGCCCGAGCTTTTTGACGGCCGGCACTTAGGGTCGGACTTCTGGCGTGTCCGCCCGCCGGTGCCAGAGTTTATGCTTTTCGGCGGCATGATGGTTGGCAAGGCGGATATCCCCCGGCTCATCGGCCGCTTCCACTCGCTCTCCAATTTCATTTATTCCGCAAAGCTGTTCGCACGTTATCTCGTCGACCGTCTGAGATATCCGCGCGGCACACGGATTATGATGGGCAACGCACTCGTCGGCCGGCTATTACTAAGTTTACGCAAACGCCAAGTACCAATCCTCTTCAATACGTCGATTGTCGATGTGGTCGGCGACCGGCGCGGCATCACCGGCGCGCATCTCAATGTCGGCGGCAAAGAAATCCTGGTGAAGACTCGCAAAGGCGTCGTGCTGGCGACGGGTGGCTACGCACACAATGAGCGCTTCCGCGAGGCGTTTATGCCTCAGCCAGTTCCCGCTCATTCGATGAGTTTCGAGGGCAATCGTGGCGACGGGATCGAGATCGGTCAGCGTCTGGGCGCCGCGATCACGCCCGACCAATGCACCAGCGGGCTTTGGTCGCCCGTATCGATCGTGCCACGAGCCAAGGGAGGCAGCGGCCTGTTCCCGCATCTCGTGCTCGACCGAGCTAAGCCCGGGTTGATCGCCGTGAATTCGGCCGGCCTTCGTTTTGTCAACGAAGCGGCGTCTTATCATGATTTTGTACTCGCGATGTTCGAGAGTCATAAGACCACCCCGTCGATCCCGGCTTGGCTGGTTTGTGATGCTGCCTTTCTTCGAAAATATGGTCTCGGCATCGTCTACCCCGGCCACCGCAATCCGGGAAAATTCGTCGACAGCGGCTATCTTGTGAGCGCGCCAACGCTCAACGAACTCGCCGGCAGGATCGGCGCCGACCCTGTTCAATTGTGCAAGACGGTGGAGCGCTACAATGGCTTTGCCGGGACGGGGATCGATGTTGATTTCGGTAAGGGTGAAACCGAACTCAACCGCTTCAACGGCGACGCCGCCCACAAACCCAATCCCTGCATCGGCGCCATGGCTTCGCCGCCGTTCTATGCGGTCGCGGTCTGGCCCGCAGACATTGCGGTCAGCACCGGACTTGCGACCGATGCCGATGCACGCGTCCTCAGCAGTGATGGACAGCCAATTCCGGGTCTTTACGCGTGCGGCAATGACATGGCGTCCGTCATGGCAGGAAGTTATCCTGGGCCCGGCACGACGCTCGGCCCGGGCATCGTGTTTGCTTATCGTGCCGCTATGCACGCCAAGGTCAATGGACGCGCGAAAAATGACTCCTTCAACGAAAAAAGCCTTGACCGCGTAATGTCCACTTGACGGTTTTAGTTATCTTTCTTTTCGGGAGGCTTCATGGCGCGACTGGCAGGGAAAGTTGCATTTATCACTGGCGGCGGCGGTGGTATCGGCCGCGCGACTGCCGAACGCTTTGCGGAGGAGGGCGCCAAAGTCATTATCGCGGAGATCGATGTCGAGCGAGGCAAGGCCGCTGCGGAATCCGCGCGTTCGCGAGCTAATAATTCCGGCGGGGACGCTCACTTCATTCATTGCGACATTCGCGACAAGGCAAACGTCGATGCCGCCTTCGCTGAAACGATTGCGCGTTTCGGAAAGTTGACGATCCTACACAACAATGCGGGCGGGTCGACGCCGGAGGACCGTGCGGTAACCGAAGCGCCGGAAGAAGAATTCTGGCGCGTGATTAAACTTGATCTCTACGGCACGTTTCTCTGTTCGAAAGTCGGCATTCCTCACATCATCCGGTCGGGCGGTGGTGCGATTATCAATATGACATCGTCTCTTGCGTTGAGCGCGGTCCCGGGCCGCGATTGCTACACGGCCGCGAAGGGCGCAATCGCCGCTCTGACACGATCGATGGCAGTTGAATATGCGAAGCACAAGATCCGTGTAAACGCGATCGCGCCGTCGGTCACATTGTCAGACCGCGTCAAGAAGCTGCTGGAGGGTTCCAAAGACATCGAGAAGCTGGCCAACATGCATCTGCTCGGTCTGGGCCTGCCAATCCATATGGCGGATATGGCCGTCTACCTCGCGTCGGACGAAGCGGCAATTACTACGGGACAGATCATGGTTGTCGATAGTGGTGCAACGATTTGGTAGAGCCTATGCGCATCGAGCTGTGCGCCGTTCGCTCGGTTTACCGGCGACATTTTAACTCCCCCGCCGAATTGCGTTAGCGGCAGCGCGACAATGACCCCTTCGACAAAGCCCCAACATCTTTTTGCCGACATGCTTGCGCGCGTATGCGCGGCGACCGCCGTTGTGGCCGGTCCAGGGAGCGACCTCTCACGCATCGTGGTTGAGCCCCCGCGCGACCCGACGCATGGCGATATGGCAACAAATGCCGCGATGGTGTTGGCGAAGAACGCCGGAAAGAAGCCGCGGGAACTGGCCGAAGCCATCGCGACAAAATTAAGGGCCGACGACAAAGTTAAATCGGTCGACGTCGCCGGCGCTGGATTCATTAATTTTACTCTCAAGCATAGTGTTTGGGCTGAAGAGTTGCGGCTGGTGCTAAAGCAGGGCCGTGACTACGGCCGCAGTGGTATGGGCAAGGGCGAAAAGGTCAACGTCGAATACGTGTCTGCCAATCCAACTGGCCCGATGCATGTCGGCCATGGCCGTGGTGCAGTGTTCGGCGACGCGTTGGCGAACTTGCTCGCGTTCGCCGGTTTCGATGTCACGCGCGAGTATTACATCAATGATGCGGGCGCACAGGTCGACGTGCTCGCGCGCTCGGCCTATCTGCGGTACCGCGAGGCACTGGGCGAAGACATCGGCCCGATCCCTGAGGGGCTCTACCCTGGTGACTATCTCAAACCAGTGGGCCAACAACTAGCATCTTCGCACGGCGACGCGCTTCGAGAGCAATCCGAACAGGAATGGCTGCCTCTAGTTCGGCAAACGGCTGTCGAAATGATGCTCGTAATGATTATCAAAGATTTGGAGGCATTAGATATCAAGTTTCAAGCATTCTTTTCGGAAAAAGCAATGACTGAAAGGGTTAGGAAATTTCGGCCGGAGAGCAAAGTTCCTGAATTTTATTGTGCCGAAACTTCTTATGATTTGATTGAGGGGCCTACGGGCGGCATCCGAAGCTATTTGGCTACACAGGAAATAAGGGATGCTAAGGCCGCGCATCAGGTGCCTCTATCGGGTATTTTTTCTTCGGCGCCTATCGATGGTGAACTCGGACAGCCAAATTATTTGGAGGCAACACTTCGAAAGCTCAGAGCAGATGGCTTGATTTACGAAGGCCGGCTGCCGCCGCCCAAAGGCGGCAACCTTGAGGATTGGGAAGACCGCGAGCAGACACTTTTCCGCTCAACCGATTTTGGCGACGATGTCGATCGACCGCTCAAGAAGTCGGACGGCAGCTATACTTATTTTGCGTCAGACATCGCCTATCACCGGTCGAAGGTCGATCGCGGATTCTCGAATTTGATCGATGTGTGGGGAGCCGATCACGGCGGCTACATCAAGCGCATGCAAGCTGCGGTGAAGGCCGTCAGCAGTGGAAAGGCTGTGCTCGATGTGAAATTGGTCCAGCTTGTTCGCCTTCTTCGGGCCGGAGAGCCGGTGAAGATGTCGAAACGCGCAGGCGAATTCGTCACTTTGCGTGAGGTCGTGGATGAGGTGGGACGCGACGCCGTCCGCTTTGACATGCTCTATCGCAAAAATGACGCTGCGCTTGATTTCGACCTTGCAAAGGTGATCGAACACTCGCGGGACAATCCGGTATTTTACGTCCAATACGGCCACGCACGCGGTCAGTCGGTCTTCCGTAATGCGCGGGAGGAAATGCCAAATCTTCCCGAAGATGCGGCGGCGCGCGCTGCGCTCCTCAAGGACGCTCCGCTCGATCGGCTCAGCGATCCGGGTGAACTTTCCTTGCTGCGGCGGATCGGGCTCTATCCGCGCACGGTCGAGGCTGCCGCGTCCGCCCACGAGCCCCACCGAATTGCCTTCTATCTCTATGAATTGGCAAGTGAATTCCACGCGCTATGGACGCGAGGAAAAGACTTGCCTCATTTACGCTTCATTATCCAGAATGATCGAGAAACGACGGCAGCGCGGCTCGCTTTGGTGCAGGGGATCATCACAGTTCTCGCCTCGGGTCTCGCATTGCTCGGGGTCAGCGCGCCGGAAGAAATGCGATAGTCTCGTCCGTGAAGATTTGCGTTTTGGTATAGGTCGAAGGCGACCGTTAAACCAAGGCAGGGGCGAGTTTAGTAACCGGGGACCGAATGGCGGACGACCAAAGCCAAAGACCTTATCGTGCCAGTGAGCCGCCAGTACGCGGCCCCGCTAAGGCACAGGGCAGCGATCCACTTGCCGAACTTGCACGACTCATCGGGCAGACGGATCCGTTTGGTGAGTTTGGTCGCGAGAGTGCGCGTCGTACTCCCGCGCCACAACCCGAGGAACCTACCGATTGGAACGCGCCGCCGGCCAGCACTGCGTATGCCGGTCAGACAGGCGCCGATATTCGTTCGCCGGCGGCGACCCAGAGGCTTGGTGGAAACGGCTACTATCCCACGCGGTCGATACCCGATGACGAGCCGGTGGCTCCGACGCAGGATTATGGACGCCAGCCTTATAGTTCCACCCCGACGGAAACCTTCGACGACCTTTATCAGGCCGAGCAGGAGGCTCGCGGATATCCGCCGAACCAGGCCGGTTACGCGCAGGATGCGTACGACCACGATACGCTCCAGCAGCCCGAAGACGAATATTATGATGACGTCCCGCCTTCGCGGCGTCGGCTGGCCGTCATGGCGATCGCCGGAGTCTTCGCGCTTGCGGTGATCGGCACAGCTGGGGCCTTCGGTTATCGGGCGCTGTTTGGGTCCTCAAGCTCGAACCAGCCACCGCCGGTTATCAAAGCGGATGCGGGGCCGAGCAAGATCGTGCCCGCTGCGGCCGGCAAAGATGCGCAGTCCAACAAACTCATTACCGATCGCGTGAACGAACGGGGGCAAAGCGAGAAGCTGGTTTCTCGCGAGGAGCAACCGGTCGACAAGCCGACAACCGTTGTGATGTCGCAGGTCGCTCCACAATCAGCGTCTGGCAGCGGTGTGATTGCAAGCGAGCCGAAGAAGGTTCGCACCATTGCAATTCGTCCCGATCAGCCCTTCACAGCCGACGCGCAGCCGCCGTCAGCGCCGCCGCTCGCACTCCCGCCGGCCGCTCGGGCCGCCGTTCAGGCGCCACCGCCCGTACAACCCGCGCCCCCCGCGCAGCCTGTGAAACCCTCGCCAGCGCCGGCTCGCGCTGCCGCCGACACCACGACCGCTGATGCGGAAGTGGATACGCCGCCGCCTGCGCCGCGTTCCGTGTCGCCATCGCGTCCGGCACCAGCACCGAGCAATGCACCTTTATCTCTCAACCCGGATGCGGCGCCTTCGCGTGCGCCAGCGCGCGCTGCGCCACCGCCAGCGGCAACGCGGACTGCCGCGGTCGTACCTCCTGCTCAGGCCGCGCCGGTTGCGTCGGCTGCGGCGAGTGCCGGTGGGGCTGGCAGCTATGTCCAGATTTCTTCTCAGCGGAGCGAAGCCGAAGCTCAAGCTGCCTTCCGCGGTTTGCAAGCCAAGTTCCCGACCCAGCTCGGCGGACGCCAGGCGTCAGTCCATAAAGCCGACCTCGGGGCCAAGGGTACCTACTACCGGGCCATGGTTGGCCCCTTCGCGAATGCCAACGAGGCTGCGGAGCTGTGCTCGAGCCTGAAAGCGGCGGGCGGGCAGTGCCTCGTCCAGAGGAATTAACAGGCCAAAACTTGACCGTCGTTGCGGGCGCGGGCTAATCCGCGCCAATGGCAACGCGCGCGTTCATCACGGGATTGGCGGGGCTTACCATCTCCGCCAATGAGCGCACTTTTCTACGCGAATCTCAGCCATGGGGCTTGATAATCTTCAAGCGGAACGTGAGTACGCCGGCTCAGCTTACAGAATTCGTTCGATCTTTCCGCGAAATAATGGGGTGGGAGGCGCCAGTTCTCATCGATCAGGAAGGAGGGCGCGTGCAGCGCCTGGGTCCTCCGCACTGGCCTGTCTATCCCCCGGGTGCGCGTTACGGCGAACTTTACGACCGGGAGCCAGCATCCGGGATTGCCGCTGCACGGCTTGCCGGCCACTTGTTGGCGGCGGACCTGAGGTCCCTTGGCATCGACGTTGACTGCCTGCCGATTGCGGACGTGCCGGTGGCAGGTGGCGATGAGGTCATAGGTGATCGTGCCTATGGGACTGAGGCCGGCAAGGTCGCGGCCATCGCCAAGGCCATCGCGGAAGGCCTGCAACTCGGCGGCGTCCTCCCGGTGCTGAAGCACCTGCCCGGGCACGGCCGCGCAACCGCCGACAGCCACCACCGGCTGCCGGTGGTCGATACCGACCGAGCAACCCTCGAGGCCACCGATTTTGCGGCCTTCCGCCCCCTGGCCGGGCTGCCGCTCGGCATGACTGCACATGTTGTGTTTTCTGCCATCGACCCCGTCGCGCCCGCCACGACTTCGGTCACAATGGTGAGGCAAGTGATTCGCGGATTTATCGGTTTCCAGGGTCTGCTGATGAGCGATGACGTCTCGATGAAAGCCCTCTCCGGCACGATTGCCGAGCGCAGCCGCGCCTCGCTGGCGGCCGGATGCGATGTCGTGCTTCATTGCAACGGCGAGCTGAGCGAGATGGAGGCCGTTGCCAGCGAAGCACCGGAGCTTTCGGGCGAGTCCGCCAAGCGGGCCGACGCTGCACTCGCAGCACGATCTGCGCCGGAAGAATTCGATGCCGACGCTGCGCGAAAAGTGTTCACACAAATGGTGGCCGACGAGCGAACGCCGCCGCAACGGAAGACCGGATCATGAGCAGCGAGGAGTTCGACACAACGCTGGGTGCTGATCGCGGCACGACCGAGCCGGCAATGATGGTCGATGTGGAGGGCTTCGAAGGCCCGCTCGACCTGCTGTTGACGCTCGCGCGCAATCAAAAAGTAGATTTGGCGAAGATTTCCATTCTGGCGCTTGCGGACCAATATTTGTCTTTCATCGAAGCGGCGCGCCAATTGCGGCTCGAACTGGCGGCCGATTACCTGGTGATGGCCGCATGGCTTGCCTATCTCAAATCCCGCTTATTGCTTCCGGAGTCCGAGCCCGGAATGGGGCCGAGCGCGGAGGACATGGCGCTCGCGCTGGCCAATCGTCTGCGACGGCTGGAGGCCATCCGCGACGTGGCAACGCGCATGATGGAGCGGCCGCAGCTCAATCGCGATGTGTTCGCACGCGGGTTGCCCGAGCCGATCGCCGAGATCAAACAGTCCGAGTGGTCGGCGACGCTTTATGATTTGCTTTCAGCTTATGCGACGCAACGCTCGCGCAGTGCGCTTTCACGTGTACGCTTCAAGCAGCGCACGGTGTGGTCGCTCGCCGAAGCGCGCGCTGCGCTTGAACGTCTGATCGGACAATCAGCCGATTGGTCACGCATCGATCAGTTCCTCATCAGCTATGTCGTCGAGCCGGCGTTTGCGGCGACGGTGTTTGCTTCCTCATTTGCCACCGCGCTCGAGCTGGTGCGCGAAGGAGTAGCCGAGATTCATCAGAAAGAGTTTTTCGCACCGCTCTACATGCGCAAACGCGTCGGTGCGATTGGAAATGCTACGACGCATGACGCGCAAGAAAACGCATAAGGAGAAAAAGTCCATGCCGAGCGTGGCCAAGAAGCTCGTGGTGGTGCAAAACAATGAGCCGGCGCCCGAAGCCGCGCCTCAGCCGGTCGCACGCCCGGAGGAACTGCGGTTGCTGGAAGCGCTGCTGTTTGCGGCGGGTGAGCCGCTTGATGAAGCAACGCTGGGGCGTCGCCTTCCCAACGGTGTTAACGTGAAGACTGCGCTCGCCCAACTCAAGGACGAATACGCGACGCGCGGCGTCAATCTCGTGCGCGTCGGCAAAAAGTGGACGCTTCGCACGGCCGGCGATCTGTCGTGGCTGTTGACGAAACAGATTGTCGAGACCCGCAAGCTCTCGCGCGCTGCGGTCGAGACACTCGCCATCATCGCCTATCATCAGCCGGTGACTCGCGCTGAAATCGAAGAAATCCGCGGCGTCGTCGCGGCAGCTGGCACACTCGATGTGCTGCTCAAGACCGGCTGGATTCGTCCGCGCGGTCGCCGCAAGGCGCCGGGCAGGCCAATCACCTATGGAACGACAGAAACATTCCTGTCGCATTTCGGCCTTGAGGAAGTTGGCGACCTCCCAGGTCTCGACGAGCTCAAGGGCGCAGGCCTCATTGAGGGCAATCTGCCTCCCGGATTTGCGGTTCCGCTTCCGTCCGACGATTTGACGCTGCGCGAGGATGAAGATCCGCTTGATCCTGGTGATCTCGATCTGGGCCTGGCGCCACCGCCGTCGCGTACCGAGAAGTGACGGCAGCCGATTTAAGGTAAATTCCGCGATTTCAACGGGCTGCGCGGCGCTTTGACCGGGCTGAAGTCCTTGTTTTTGCCTCTTGCGGGGCCTAGTTTCTCATTCAAATCATGGCGGGACGAGCCAAAAAGCCCGTCGCTGCGGAGGATTTGCCGATGGGTTCCCTAAGTATATGGCACTGGATCATCGTGCTGCTGGTTGTGATGGTCCTGTTCGGAGGCCGTGGAAAAATTTCGTCGCTGATGGGCGACTTTGCCCAAGGCATCAAGGCCTTCAAGAAAGGCATGTCCGAAGACGAAAAAACGGCGGACGCCAAGAGCGAGCCGGTCAAGACGATCGAAGCTGGCGGTGCCACGTCGAAGACTGAAGCCGAGCGACGCGCCGAGGGCGTTCGCTCCTGATCGCTGCGCCGGCGACGTGAGCGTCGGGACGGCCGCCGCGTATCCGATGCGCTGGAGTTAGCTAATCCATGTTCGACATTGGTTGGGGCGAGCTCGTCGTCATCGGCATCGTCGCGCTGATCGCGATCGGGCCGAAAGAGCTGCCGACCGTGCTGCGGACGCTTGGCCAATACATGGGCAAGATTCGCCGCATGGCCGCGGACTTCCAGGGTCAATTCCAGGAAGCCATGCGCGAAGCCGAAATGGCGGATCTGAAAAAGCACGCCGAAGACATCAAGAGTTCGGTCGGCGATCTCACGAATTTCGACCCAATGGCGAGCACGCAGAAGGAAATCGAGCGCGCGTTCGAAATACCGGAGCCGGGGAAGCCGGCTGAGGTCGCCGCCGAACCCGCGCCTGCGGCATTGCCCGAGCCGGAACAGCAGCCGCAAGTGAATGTGCCATTGCCGGAGCCGCCGTCACCGATCAGTGAAAAAGATTTTGCAACTGTCGAGACTCCATCGGCCAAGCAGGCCGGGAGTGGCGCATGACACACGAAGACATCGAAGCCACCAAGGCTCCGCTCCTCGACCACCTGATCGAGCTGCGCTCGCGGCTGATCAAGGCGCTGATCGCTTTCGGCGTGATGTTTGCGATCTGTTTTGTGTTCGCAAAAGACATCTACAATATTCTCGTATGGCCATTCGTGTGGGTAGCGGGGGCGGAAAATTCCAAATTTATTTACACCGCGCTGCTCGAATACTTCGTCACGCAGCTCAAGCTCGCAATGTTCGGCGCGGCCTTTCTGTCGTTTCCGATCGTGGCCGGGCAACTTTATATGTTTGTTGCGCCCGGCCTTTATAAGCACGAACGCAATGCGTTTCTGCCGTACCTGATTGCGACGCCGATATTCTTCGCTCTGGGTGCGACGGTGGTTTATTTCCTGGTCCTGCCGATGCTGGTGCGCTTCTCGCTGCACATGCAGCAGCCGGGTTCGGTCACCGATGCATCGATCGCGCTCATGCCGAAAGTCGGCGAATACCTGTCGCTGATGATGGCGCTCGTGCTCGCCTTTGGCGTGGCCTTCCAGCTTCCGGTTATTCTGACCTTGCTCGGCCGCATCGGTGTCATCACGTCCGAGCAGCTCAAGGCCAAGCGGCGCTATTTCATTGTCGGCGCGTTTGTGCTCGCCGCGGTGCTCACGCCGCCAGATGTCATCAGTCAGATGTCGCTCGCGGTCCCGCTGCTCATTCTCTATGAGGGGTCGATCTGGTCGGTGCGTGTGGTCGAGAGAAAGGCGAAGGCCGAGGAGGCCGCGAAAGCTGCCGCCGACGCTGCCTCGGCGACCGCAAAGCCGGCCGAATAACCTCATCCCGTTCGTCCCCGCGGAAGCGGGGACCCAGCGCTTATGGTCTCGTCGCAAGAACTGGATGCCCGCTTTCGCGGGCATGAGCGGGGAGATACCTTCGCTTTAACTTTCTCGCGATTCCGACTAAGAAACGCCCGCCATGTACGACATCAAATGGATTCGCGAGCATCCCGACGCCTTCGACCGCGGCCTGAAGCGGCGCGGGCTGGAGCCGCTGTCAAAAAAGCTCATTGCGCTCGATGAGAAGCGGCGCGCGGCGATCACAAAGTTCGAGCAGTCGCAGGCGCGGCGGAATGCTGCCTCCAAGGAAATCGGCGACGCCAAAAAGGCCAAAGACGACGCCAAAGCCGGCAAGCTGATGGCCGAGGTCAACGATCTCAAAGTTTCGTTGCCCGCGCTCGAAGACGAGCAAAAGACACTCGCCACCGAACTCGATAGAGAACTCGCACAAATTCCGAATATGCCGCTCGACGACGTTCCGGACGGCGCTGACGCGAGCGGAAACGTCGAACATCACGTGGTCGGCAAGAAGCGCGCTTACGAGTTCAAGCCCAAACAGCATTTTGAATTGGGCGAAGCGCTCGGCATGATGGATTTCGAGTTGGCCGCGAAATTATCCGGTGCGCGTTTTGTCGTCTTGCAAAAGGGATTGGCGCGGCTTGAGCGCGCGCTCGGGCAATTCATGCTCGATGTGCATACAGGCAAGCAGCACGGATATACGGAAGTCAGTCCGCCACTAATGGTCCACGACGACGTGATGTTCGGCACGGGACAGTTGCCAAAATTTTCAGAGGATCAGTTTTTATCGCTTAAACAAACGCGAGCTTCTTAATATCGCTACGTGGGCTGAGGTTTCTAAGCGTGCCGCAGAGCGCGGCATCGATTTTGAAGACCCAGCCAATCGGGAAACGCTGTCTGAAATCTGTTGATGAACGAGTACGCGAAACAACCGCAATATCAGCGTCGTTGGCTCATCCCCACCGCCGAAGTCCCGCTCACTAATCTCGTGCGCGAATCCATCGTTGAGGAATCCGCATTGCCGATGCGGTTGACGGCCTGCACGCCATGCTTCCGTGCAGAAGCGGGTGCGGCCGGCAAAGATACGCGCGGCATGATCCGCCAGCATCAGTTCACAAAAGTCGAGCTTGTTTCGATCACAACGCCGGAAAAATCGAAAGAAGAGCACGAGCGCATGCTGGCCTGCGCCGAAGAAGTGCTCAAAGAACTCGATCTGCACTATCGCGTTGTCACGCTTTGCACCGGCGACATGGGCTTCGCCGCGCAGAAAACTTACGACATCGAAGTCTGGCTGCCCGGCCAGAACGCCTATCGTGAAATTTCGTCCTGCTCGGTCTGCGGCGAATTCCAGGCACGGCGCATGAACGCGCGCTATCGGTCGAAAGAGGGCGTCCGCCACGTTCACACCCTCAACGGCTCCGGCGTGGCGGTTGGCCGCGCCCTGATTGCGGTAATGGAAACATATCAGGATGAAAATGGTGCGATCGCGGTGCCGGAAGCGCTCAAGCCTTATATGGGCGGGATAACCAGGATCGAGCGGGTTGCATGACCGTTATTCCGGCAATAGACCGTCAGCCCGGCACAAAGCCGGCCATGACGAGAAAAAAGTGTAATGCGTATTCTGATCACCAATGACGACGGCATTCATTCGCCGGGGCTTGCTGCCTGCGAGAAAATCGCCCGCGCGCTATCTGACGAAGTGTGGATCGTTGCGCCGGAAAGCGACCAGTCCGGCGTCTCGCACTCGCTGTCGTTAAACGATCCGTTGCGCATGCGCGACGTTGGCGAGCGGCATTTCGCTGTCAAAGGCACGCCGACAGACTGCGTCATCATGGGCGTGCGCCATCTCATGAAAGACAAACCGGACCTTGTGCTGTCCGGCGTCAACCGCGGCCGCAACTGTGCCGAGGACGTCACCTATTCGGGCACTGTTGCTGGTGCGATGGAAGGTGCTGTGCTCGGCATCCCGTCGTTTGCGCTCTCTCAAGCTTATGCATTTACGACCAAACACCATCCTTACTGGGACACGGCGACCAAATTCGCGCCCGATCTCATCAAGCGCGTGCTCGAGACGGGTATGCCGCGCGATGTTTTGGTGAACATCAATTTTCCGGACTGCATGCCCGATGAGGTCGCCGGCGTTTCCGTCACAGTGCAGGGCAAGCGCGACCAGGAATTGTTGCGCATCGATCCGCGCCACGATGGACGTGGCAATCCTTATTACTGGATTGCATTCGCTCGCGGCGGAATTGCGGGTGCAGCACCAGGAAGCGATCTCGCAGCGCTGATCGACAACCGTATTTCCGTGACGCCGCTGCGGCTCGATCTCACCGACGAGCCGTTCATGACCAAGTTGGCAGCGGTGCTTGGCTAGGCCAGGAGTCCGGCGAGGGTGCTTTTGAGCTGTTCGGACTGGAATGGCTTCTGAAGGGCAGGCCGACCCCGATAGGCTTCCGGCAGGCTGCGCTCGCCGTAGCCGGTGACAAAGACGAAGGGCAAACCGCGCTTGGCCAAAATATCAGCGACTGGATAAATCTCCTGACCATCCAGATTGACGTCGAGAATTGCAGCACTGAATTGCCCGTCGGTGGCGAATTGGCGCGCTTCGGAAATGGTGCCGACGGCCGCGGCCACGCCGTAGCCGAGCTCGTCCAGCATGTCCTCGAGCAGCATACGGATCAGATACTCGTCCTCGACCACGAGAACGCGTGGTGCCGCTGCCGAGATATCTGTCATTGCTGTCTCCCGCCCTACAACTCAATCACAAGCACAGAGTTCCACCTTAACTCAAATCGCCGCAAACATGCTAATAACGCGAGCAAAGGGGCCTAAACGTGTCTAAAACGCCGCCCGATCAGCGCGACGATGACCGGATGGAATTCCTGCTGACGCTGCGTCGCCGGGGCATTGCGGACCAGGCGGTACTGCGGGCAATGGACGAAGTGCCGCGTGAGCAATTCGTCGAAATAGGCTTCGCCGATAGCGCGTATGCAGACCAGGCGTTGCCAATCGCCTGCGGGCAAACGATCAGCCAGCCCTATGTCGTGGCCTATATGACCGAGCATCTGCGGGTGCTTTCGCACCACCGCGTGCTCGAGGTTGGCACAGGCTCCGGTTATCAGGCGGCGGTGCTCTCGCGGCTTGCCCGGGAGGTCGTGAGCATCGAGCGCTATCGCACGCTTGCAGATCACGCGCGCCTGCGTTTCAAGTCACTCGGCTATGGCAATATCGAGGTCGTTGTCGGCGACGGCTTCGTCGGAGTGCCGGGCAGGGCGCCCTTTGATCGCATCATCGTCACCGCCGCCGCGGAGGTGCTGCCCGAGACGCTCCTCGATCAGTTGGCCGACGACGGCGTCATGATTTTGCCTCTCGGCTCGCATGAGGGCACACAACATCTCATCAAGCTTACCAAGTCGGTAACGGGAACCCGCCGCGAGAATCTCATTCCGGTACGTTTCGTGCCGATGTTACCGGGACAAGCGCAAGAATTGTGATTTTTTCATACCTCTGGAGGAACTCCGAGCCGGGTCAAACGGCTCATTAATAATTAAAGCCTTGTTTACTCGCGGCTGGTTTATTTCAACTTCTACGTTTCATGCGTGTGAGTGAGTAACCAAATGCCGCGTCTCAAGGTGGAGCTTGTCCCGCGTGCTTGGCCGGGCATCGTCGTTCTCGCGTTGGTGAGTATTGCCGCAGCAGGTTGCGCGGACTCCGCGCGCTTCAACTCCAGTTCTTATGTCAGCGATCGTCCGGCGCCGCCGCAGAACGTCGCGAGCGTCGCCGCACCGCCTCCGGCGCCAGCGCGCGTCGAAGCGCAGCCGCTCCCGGCTGTCAGCCAGCCAGCGTCTTTCGCTCCAGGAAATTACGGCTCGCCGAGCCCGGCATATTATCGACCGACCAGCCAAAATTCAGACATCACCGGATCGGTCGCGAGTGCCCCGGCGCACGGCCACTGGACATGGAGTGGGGGCTCTGCGGTGGTCGTCGGTTACGGTGAAACAATCGACACCATAGCGCACAAGCACAAGGTTCCTGTAGCGGCGCTCATGCAGACGAATGGCATTCGCGACGCGAGCCAGATCAGGCCGGGCCAACGTCTCGTCATTCCTCGGTATGTGTCTGGTGGGACGCAAACGGCGGCTGCGCATGCGCCGTCGCAGGCGACGAGCGGAAACATTCACGTCGTGCAGTCGGGCGACACCCTGATGAATATCGCGCGGCGCAATGGCGTGACGTTGACGGCGCTGGCGCATGCGAACCATCTTCAGTCTTCGACCAAGCTCAACATAGGGGATCGGCTGACGATTCCAGGCGGCGGCCATCGGGTGGCGGCAGCGCCTGCCGCACCCGCGCCTGCCCCCGCGCCGCAGGTTGCCGCTCAGCCGCGTGCCGTCCCCGTGAAGGTGGCGAGCGCCGCTCCCGTGCAAAACGCGCGCATCGCCAAGGAAGAGACGCCGCACACAACGGAATCTGTCGTCAAGACCGCGGAGCCCAGCGGAGCGATGCCGGCGTTTCGTTGGCCGGTTCGCGGCCGCGTGATTGCCGGCTTCGGAAGCAAGACGAACGGCGCACAGAATGACGGGATCAATCTGGCGGTGCCGGAAGGTACGCCAATCAAGGCCGCCGATGACGGTGTTGTTGCCTATGCCGGCAATGAGCTCAAGGGCTATGGCAACCTGGTGCTGATCCGCCATTCCAACGGCTACGTGTCGGCTTACGCGCATGCCAGCGAATTGATGGTCAAACGCGGTGACACAATCAAGCGCGGACAAGTGATCGCGCACGCCGGTCAGACCGGCAGTGTGACATCGCCGCAATTGCACTTCGAAATCCGCAAGGGGTCGACGCCGGTCGATCCAACGCAATTCCTCGGTGGCGCCTAGCTCTTCAGCGCGACACCGAGCCGTCCCGCCAGATCCTGCACGAACTGCCAGGCCACGCGGCCTGAGCGCGAGCCGCGCGTCGTGGACCATTCAAGCGCTTCGCGATGCAGATCTTCGCCCTGCGCGGGAATCTTGAAGTGGGAAACATAACCGTCGACCATCGCCAGGTATTCATCCTGGCTGCAGCGGTGGAAGCCGAGCCACAGCCCAAACCGGTCAGACAGTGACACTTTTTCTTCAACCGTCTCGCCCGGATTAATCGCGGTCGAGCGTTCGTTTTCCATCATGTCGCGCGACATCAAATGGCGGCGGTTCGATGTGGCGTAGAAGATAACGTTGTCGGGCCGACCTTCGATGCCGCCTTCAAGTACTGCTTTAAGAGACTTGTAGGTGGTATCCTCGGCATCGAACGATAAATCATCGCAGAACACGATAAAACGAAAGGACGAGCCGCGGGTCAGCGCCATCAGTGCCGGGAGACTGTCGATGTCTTCGCGGTGGATTTCGATCAGCTTGAGGGGCCCGTTTTTGCTCCTGCGGGCGAAATCGGCATTGACGCCGGCGTGCGCAGCCTTCACCAGCGAAGACTTACCCATGCCGCGGGCGCCCCAGAGTAGCGCGTTGTTCGCCGGCAGGCCTTTTGCGAAACGCTCGGTGTTTTCGACCAGAACATCGCGTACGCGGTCGATGCCTTTGAGCAGCGACATCTCGACACGGTTGACGTGCGCAATCGGCGCTAGCCGTCCGTCCGGATGCCACACGAAGGCATCGGCTGTGCTGAGATCCGGTAGTCTCGAGCGCTGGGGCGCCAGGCGCTCAAGCGCGCTGGCGATCCGCTCCAGTACATCGTTTTGTGCCGCAGGGCCGGCGCCCGCTTTCGCCTTGGGCGAAGATCGTCGCCGTAATTTCGACTTTGATTTGGCCATCGGGTGTTTCCGCAATCGCGCTGCTCTTAGCGGGGCGCCGTTGCCCCTGCAAGCGGGCTCGTAAGGAAAGGGCCGAAAATGGCCGCTTTTCGCCGCTGAGGCGGCGTTGCAATTGGGCGGGCGGCCGCTATAGTCCGCGCGAAAATCAAGGGCGTCCCGGGAAACCAAGCAAGGAACAAGCTTCGATGTTCGTAACGCCTGCGTTTGCGCAAGGGTCTATTGGGTCACTTTTCGGCGGCGGAGCGGGCGGCGATGGCGGGATGCTGATGTCGCTCCTGCCATTCGCGCTGATTTTCGTCATTATGTACTTCCTGATCCTGCGCCCGCAGCAGAAGCGCGTGAAGCTGCATCAGGAAATGGTGAAAAACGTACGGCGGGGCGACACCGTCGTCACCAATGGCGGACTTATCGGCAAAGTGACCAAGGTGATTGACGACGACCAACTCGAAATCGAGATTGCGGACGACGTGCGCATTCGCCAGATGCGGCAGATGGTGACCGACGTTCGCGCCAAGGGTGAACCTGTCAAGGAAGAGGCCGCGGCCGGTTAAACGCCGGCGGCCTTGGCCTTCAAGCCGCAAGTCGGGACGTCATGCTTTATTTCACGCGGTGGAAGGCGACGGCGATTGTACTTACGGCATTCGTCGTCTGTTTATTTGCCGTTCCCAATTTCCTGCCTGAAAAGATGGTTCAGAGCTGGCCGAAATGGGCGCAGCGGCACGTCGTGTTGGGTCTCGACCTGCAAGGCGGTTCGCACATCCTGCTCGAAGTCGACACCAACGCGGTACGTAAAGAGAAGTTGGAATCTCTCCGCGACGATGTGCGTCGGGTGCTGCGGGATGCGCGGGTTGGCTATACCGGCCTTGTCGTTCGCGGCAACACCGTCGAAGTGCGAATTCGAGAAGGCAGCAATTTTGATCAGGCGGTCGATAAATTGCGGGAATTGTCGCAACCACTCGGGGGCATTCTCGGCAGCAGTACCGGCCAACGCACCCTCGATATAACGACTGAGGCCGGCAATCTTGTGAAGTTGACCGTTACGGATCCCGCACTCATCGAGCGGGTGCGTCAATCGGTCGAACAATCAATCCAAATCATCGAACGGCGCGTGAATGAACTCGGCACCGTCGAACCGCTGATCCAGCGCCAGGGCACTGATCGTATTCTGGTACAGGTGCCGGGCCTTCAGGACCCGACGCGGTTAAAAGAGCTGCTCGGCAAGACGGCCAAGCTCGATTTTCGCATGGTCGACGTTTCAATGCCCGCAGAGCAGGCCGCGCAGGGGCGGGTGCCTCCGGATGACGAAATTCTTCAGAGCACAACGCAGCCGAAAACCCCATATCTCGTTGAAAAGCGGATTCTTGTTTCCGGCGGCGATCTGACCGATGCGCAGCCGGGGTTCGATCAGCGAACCAGCGAACCCATCGTTTCATTCCGGTTTAACACCTCGGGCGCGCGCAAGTTTGCCCAAGTGACGCAAGAAAACGTCGGCAAACCTTTTGCGATTGTTCTCGACAATCAGGTGATATCGGCACCAGTTATTCGCGAGCCCATCCTTGGCGGCTCCGGCCAAATTTCCGGCAGCTTTACCGTGGAAAGCGCGAATGATCTTGCCATCTTGCTCAGGGCCGGCGCCTTGCCGGCGCCGCTCACGATCATCGAAGAGCGAACGGTTGGCCCCGGGCTTGGGCAGGACTCGATCGCGAAAGGTAAAATTTCGTCGTATGTCGGCGCCGCAATGGTGATCATATTCATGTTGCTCACCTACGGATTGTTCGGGCTTTTCGCGAATATCGCGGTGGCGATCAACGTGGCTATGATTTTCGGCGTACTGTCTCTTCTCAATGCAACGCTTACACTGCCGGGCATTGCTGGCATCGTCCTCACGGTCGGAATCGCGGTGGATTCGAACGTGCTGATTTATGAGCGTATTCGCGAAGAGGTAAGAGGGGGCCGCACGCCGATCAACGCGATCGATGCGGGATTCAGTCGAGCGCTCGCCACTATTCTGGACTCCAACATTACGACGTTCATTGCGGCCGCAGTGCTGTTTTATATCGGCACCGGCCCAGTACGCGGCTTTGCCGTAACGCTCGGCATCGGCATCATTACGACTGTGTTCACCGCCTTCACCCTGACCAGGCTTATTGTGGCCTATTGGGTGCGCTGGCGGCGCCCGCAACGTGTCCCGATTTAGGAGGCCGTGCCGTGCGCCTGCTACGTATTGTACCCGACGACACCAAATTCGACTTCATGCGCTTTCGGCGCATCAGCTTTCCGGTGTCGGCGCTTTTGTCGATTTTGGCAATTTCGCTCTATTTCTTTCACGGATTGAATTTCGGCATCGACTTCAAAGGCGGCACGCTGATTGAAGTTCAGTCGAAATCAGGGGCAGCGGATCTCGCAAAAATGCGCGCGTCGCTGAGCGCGCTCGGCCTTGGCGAAGTGCAGTTGCAACAGTTTGGTGCGCCGAACGACGTGTTGATCCGGATCGCGGAACAGCCCGGCGGAGAGGTGGCGCAACAACAGGCGGTCACCAAAGTCCGCGGTGCGCTGGGAGACGAGGTTGACTACCGCCGCGTCGAAGTCGTTGGCCCGCGTGTATCAGGCGAGCTGCTATCCTACGGTGTGGTCGGGCTGATGCTCGCGATCTTTTCGATCCTGATTTATCTTTGGTTCCGCTTTGAGTGGCAATTCGCGCTCGGCGCAATGATCGCAAACGTGCACGACATTGTGCTCACGATCGGCTTCATGTCGATCACGCAGATCGACTTTGACCTGACCAGCATCGCGGCTTTGTTGACGATATTGGGCTATTCACTCAACGATACGGTTGTTATTTACGATCGAATTCGAGAAATGTTGCGGCGGTACCGCAAGCTGCCGATGCCGGAGCTGTTGAATGCATCGGTGAACCAGACGCTGTCCCGCTCGGTCATTACCCACGTTACGGTGTCGCTTGCGTTGCTGGCGCTGTTGTTGTTCGGCGGGCAGGCGATCCATAGTTTCACCGCAACCATGATGTTCGGCGTTGTGCTGGTTGGCACCTACACGTCGGTATTCATCGCGTCGCCCATTTTGATCTATCTCGGCGTGGGAACCGGCCGCAATTCCCTCAGCGCGCCAGACCGGGACAAGTAGACCGTGATCGGCGGGAACGCCGACGGTCCGCATCTTCCGCGCCCTGCGCTCATCGATGCTTACGGCGACGGTGGTTTCCGTTTTGAGGGAATGTCACACCGCGGCTCGCTTCTGTGCTTTCCGGACGGCATTTGGGCGTGGGGTGTGACGAATGTTGGTGAACTAACTGCGGCATCTCTGGCTGCAGCGTTTGATCGTACCGAAAGCCTCGATTTTTTTCTGATCGGCTGTGGTCGCGACCCGTGGCCGCTTCCCGAGCATTTGCAATCGCGCTTTCGCCAGTTGTCTCTGTCGGTGGATACCATGGCGACGGGCGCGGCCATACGGACGTATAACATTCTCCTTGCTGAAAACCGGCGCGTCGGTGCCGGCTTGATAGCGGTTGCCTAGTTCGAGTTGGACTATTTCGATGCAAGGTCATTTCGAGCATTGCGCCAGTCTCGTGCGCGACGCTGATCGCGATCGGTACCTGGCTACGCTATTTGCCCCGGAGGAGATGCGCGGCCCGTTGTTTGCGCTTTACGCTTTTGGCGCGGAGATAGCGCGCATCCGCGATTTGGCGCGCGAGCCCCTGCCGGGGGAAATTCGGCTGCAATGGTGGCGCGAGGTGTTGCTGGGTGAGCGAAGTGGCGAATCTGCCGCGAACCCTATTGCGGCGGGCCTGTTGGATACGGTCGCGCGATACAACTTATCAAGTGAACGACTAGTCGATCTGATCGAGGCGCACCGTTTCGACATCTACGATGAACCGATGGCGAGTGTTGCAGAGCTGCAATCTTACACGTCGAAAACCGAAGGGACGATTTTCGAGGCCGCGGCGCGTATTCTCCACGCTGAAATTGGGCCGGCCATTGCTCCGCTTGCCCTCGAGGCGGGGTTGGCGCAAACGACCGCCAATATGCTGGCATTGCTGCCACGGCACGCTACGCGTCGTCAGCTTTACTTGCCGCTCGAAATGCTTCGACATTACGGTGCGACGGCTGAAGACGTGTTCGCTTTGCGTGCCACGGGCGAACTGCGCGCTGTGCTTGCGGAGTTGCGCTTGCGTGCGCGCCGTCATCTCAAACGTGTCGGCGAGACCCTGGCAAAAGTCCCAACGCGGGTGCAACCGGTATTTCTTTCGTTAGCGCCTTTGCGGCTTTGGCTGCTGGCAATGGAGCGTTCCGATTACGATCCATTCCGGCCTCCGGACATTGCGCCGTGGCGCCGGCAATGGCGTATTTGGCGGGCGGCGAAAAACCCGCAGCGAATTGGAAAGTAGGTGTTACTCGGCGGCGACCGCCGGGGGCTCGCCTGCAATCCAAAGGTCGAGATCAGCAAGCGCCCGGCGGGCGAGGGCGCTCTTGCGCGCGAGCGCCTTAGCAGCGCTGCGGCCCAATTTGCTGTTCCGGTCAAAGGGCGCGGGCTCGGCAAGCGGTGGAAATAGCCCAAAATTCACGTTCATGGGCTGGAACGAAGTGGGCCCAGCGTCAATCGTTTCGATATGACCGCCCGTGATGTGCGCAAGTAATGCGCCATGCGCAGTGGTCGGCGGCGGCAATGCGAGCTTTTCACCACGGCGTTCGGCGGCGGCAAACCGTCCCGCGAGGAGGCCGACGGCTGCGGATTCCACATAGCCCTCGCATCCGGTGATCTGGCCGGCAAACCGCCAACTCAAGTTTGCCTTCAGCCGCAATGTCTCATCGAGCAGCCTGGGCGAATTCAGGAATGTATTGCGATGTAACCCGCCGAGCCGGGCGAATTCTGCATTTTGTAAGCCAGGGATCGTTCGGAAAATACGAACCTGCTCGCCGTGTTTCAGTTTCGTCTGGAAGCCGACGATGTTGTAAAGAGTGCCGAGTTTGTTGTCCTGGCGGAGTTGCACGACGGCATATGGCTTTGTGCCCGGCGCGCGCGGGTTGGTCAGGCCGAAGGGCTTCATCGGACCGTGCCGTAGCGTCTCGCCGCCCCGCTCGGCCATCACTTCGATTGGGAGACAGCCGTCGAAGTAGGGCGTTGATGATTCCCACTCGTGAAAGGTGGTCTTGTCGCCTGTGAGCAGCGCGGCGATGAATGCGTCGTATTGTTCGCGCGTGAGCGGACAATTGATGTAGTCGGCGCCTGAGCCGCCTGGGCCTGCTTTGTCGTATCGCGACTGAGACCACGCCTGTTCGAGATCGATACTGTCGCGATGAACGATTGGTGCAATGGCATCGAAAAACGCCAGATGCTGTTCTCCGGTTAGCCTTGCAATGGTCGCGCTAAGGTCGGGCGATGTGAGCGGTCCGGTGGCGATAATGACGTTATCCCAATGGCCCGGTGGCAGACTGATTTCGCCGCGCTCAAGCGTGATGAGTGGGTGAGCCGCCAGCGTCGTTGAAACGGCGGTTGAGAATCCGTCCCGGTCGACCGCGAGCGCGCCGCCTGCCGGCACCTGGTTGGCGTCAGCGGCGCGCATAATCAGAGAACCAAGGCGACGCATTTCTTCGTGCAGGAGCCCGACCGCATTGTGTTCGCGATCATCGGAGCGAAACGAGTTGGAGCAAACGAGTTCCGCATAGCCGTCTGTTTTGTGCACCGGCGTCGCACGCAGCGGCCGCATTTCGTGCAGAACAACCGGAACGCCAGCTTGCGCGAGTTGCCAGGCCGCCTCTGAACCGGCGAGGCCACCCCCTACGATATGAACGTCATGAAATTGGCCCGATGTCATTCAATGATCCTTAAGCTGACGGGGGGCGGTCTGCAACGGTTGTAAGGGGTTCCGGATTTTTGATGTCGCATCACCGTTAGTTTTATCGGCGTTGTGGCGACGACGTTTGCACGACGGAAGACTTTGAACGAAATTCTGCTCTTCGCGACAAAGCGAAACGCCCGCGGTGACCCGCGGGCGTTATTCGGTTTCACAATTGGCGCGAATGGAATTAGTCGCGGTGCGCGGCATTCCAAGCGACGCGCGCAATGTCCGACCGGCTGATGCCAATGTCGGCAAGTTCGCGATCGCCCAGGCGAGAAAGCTCGCTCAGACTTTGATTGTAACGCTTCCACTCTTGGATAAAGCGCACGAGTGCAGCAAACATGGTGTCCTTCTTTCTTTTGGCTCCGGCCTCTGCCGGGCAGCGATTTCGTTGTGAAAATAGGGATGTTCCGCCGAATGAAAAGCAATAATGTTGCGCTGCAGCTAGGCGTTAAACGCATAGCTAAAACATCTGTGGATCAAGAGGAATTTGGTTTTTTTGTCTAGTTCAGAGGGAAATGCAGCGCGTTTCATTACGGCGGTGCAAAATGGACGCATCCGCGATGTGAATCGATACGGATTGTGTAAATTGAACGATCAAAAGGGGAGAAACGACCCATGAATTTGCATATCTCGCGCACCCTAGCGATTGGGCTCGTGTTCGCGTTCGCCGGCCATTCGTCAGTGTCAGCCGCAGAGATGAAGGTGCTGACGGCTGGAGCGTTCAAGCAAGTCGTGCTTGCCCTGGTCCCGGATTTTGAAAAACAAACCGGCAATAAAGTCATCGTCGACAACGACACCGCCGGCGGCCTGAAGAAGCGGATCGAAAGTGGTGAAGCCTTCGATGTCGCGATCATCACGCCGGCGCTCGTCGATGAACTCGCCACCGCCGGTAAGATTGCCGCCGGGAGCCGCATCAATCTTGCTTCCGTCGGTATTGGTGTTGTCGTGAAAGAAGGTGCGCCTACGCCGGACATCAGTACGGTCGAGACGTTCAAAAGTGCGTTGCTGGCCGCCAAATCGGTCGCTTACATAGACCCAGCCAGTGGCGGCTCCAGCGGGATATACATCGACAAATTGCTGGAGCGGCTCGGCATCGCCGATCAAATTCGACCGAAGGCGAAACTTAAGCAGGGCGGCTACGTCGCCGAACTTATCGCCAGCGGGAATGCTGAACTTGGCTTACATCAGATTAGTGAAATCGTGCCGGTGAAGGGCGTTGTATTGGTGGGTCCGTTTCCGAAGGAAATCCAGAATACCACCACCTATGCCGCGGGTTTGAGTGCTTCGACGCAAAACAAGGATGCAGCGCAAACCCTGATCAAAGCGTTTTCAAGCCCTGCAGCCGCCGCGGTTCTCAAATCAAAAGGCATGGAGCCGGCCGGCTAAGGACTGCAAATTTTGGAATTGGTAACAGAGCCGAATCTGCCAGATCGGCGGGTCGTCATTACCGCGCTGGGCCTTGCGCAGATTCTGGCGTGGGGAACGTCATTTTATTTTCCGGCGGTGTTTGCTACGCCGATTGTCGCTGAAACCGGGTGGTCACTTGGATTCGTGGTCGGCGGTACGTCGATCGGTCTACTTACGGCCGGGCTGATTTCACCCCAGGTCGGGCGAATTATCGCTGCGCGCGGCGGCCGGCCGGTGCTACTTGCGAGTTCATGTTTCTATGCCGCCGGTTTGATCGGCGTGGGCCTTGCGCCTGCGCTGCCTATTTACTTGTTTGCCTGGGTGCTGATTGGCATCGGAATGGGGACCGGCCTCTATGATGCGGTGTTCGCGGCCCTTGGACGAATGTACGGTAGCGATGCGCGGGGTCCTATCACCAATCTCACCTTGTTCGGCGGTTTCGCTAGCACCATCTGCTGGCCACTCAGCGCGTTCATGATTGATCATGTCGGCTGGCGGAGCGCATGCTTTATCTATGCGGCGCTGCATCTGTTCATCGCGTTGCCGCTGCAAATGGCGGTACTTCGCGCGCCGAAGAAAATAGATCCTCAGAGCGCGGGTGACACGCAAAGCGTTCACCGCGAAACGGCACCTATCGAAAATGAGGCGGTTATCTTCTCATTACTCGCGCTTGTTCTATCCATCGCCGCCGGTGTTGGCTCGATCGTTGTCGTGCATCTGTTGATCTTCCTGCAGGCGAGGGGCGTCGACTTCGCGCTCGCTGTGAGTCTCGGCACGATTTTCGGCCCGGCACAGGTCGGCGCGCGAATTGTGGAGCGTATATTTGGCAACCGATATCATCCGATTTGGACCATGATCGCATCCTGTTCGCTGATGGCTCTCGGTTTGCTGTTATTGCTCACTGCAATCCCAGCACTGGTTCTCGTCATTTTGCTTTATGGCGCCGGCTACGGCATTTCATGGATTGGGCGTGGGACACTGCCTCTCGCACTCTTTGGCCCTGTTCGATTTCCGCGGCTGATGGGAAAACTCGCTTTCCCGAGTTTGATCGTTCAGGCGCTCGCGCCCTCGGTTGGTGCGCTCTTTATTGAAACCAATGGCACCAATGCGACCATCGCCGTATTGACGATGCTCGCATTCATCAATGTGCTGCTGATTGGCGGTCTCTGGCTGCTCTGCCGGAGGTCGCCTATGGATGGCTGACGATCACTGCTTCTGCCGGTTGGTTCTCTTGCTGGCTTTGCGCCGAACTTAGGGAAAACGCCAATCCGAGCAGCGTTAACGCAAACATGCTTATGGCAAGGCGAATGAGAAGCATGACACGAATGACATCCAGTGGCGTCGAATGGCGTGTCGTCATCGAATGATGCTCGATATGAACATCGTCCTAGCCAGCCCGCCGGTCCAATAACGCTCGGGATACAGAAATGTTGCTGCTGCGAATGCTTTTTTTTGAAGATCTCTCGCTCGGGATGACCGAAACCCTGTCGAAGGTCATCGCCTCCTCGGATGTGGTCGGTTTCGCGGAGGTTACAGGTGATCGCAATCCGATCCATCTTTCAGAGCATTTCGCAGCCAAAACTCCATTTGGCACCCGCATTGCCCACGGTCTTTATACTGCGAGCCTTATTTCCGCGGTTCTTGGCACGCGACTTCCTGGCCCAGGCGCCGTTTACATTTCGCAATCGCTAAATTTTCGTGCCCCGGTGAAAATTGGAGACACCGTCGACGTGACTGTCGCAGTTGCTGAACTTGTGCCCGAAAAGTGTCGGGCACGGCTGACATGTACATGTTCGGTCGGTAGAGACGTTGTCCTCGACGGAGAGGCTTGGGTGAAGGTGCCGTCAAAGGAGGCGGGCGGCCGTCCGCTGCCGCGAATTTGAGTCAATGATCAAAGATTTTGCGTGATCGTGTGAAGGGAACTGAAAGGAAAAAGTTGCGTTAGATCTTGGATAGGCACGGAATTTGCGAGGGAGGGTCGTAGCAACTGTGGAGACATCGCCATGCCAATTATGCTGCCCCCAAAAGCGCGCGCAAAAGCAATCCAGCACCGCAAGCATCAGACAATTACGCCTACTGATTGGCTCGCACTTTGGGCTCTGTCGCTTGGGTTTTGCGCACTCGTGCTTGCGGCCATCGCGGACATAGCAGGTAGCGACAACATCGGCGCTGCGTGCATTTTGATTGGCGCTGCCGGGATTATCGCGCTTGTGCTCCACGTCGAGCCTGCGACCGGCGGGCAAAGCAAAGCGAACGGAAACCCGCCACGACCTCAAACCCTGCCGCGAATTAACCCGTAATTGTCTCTATAGGCCGGGCTTTAAGCCGAACACGCAGCGCCGCGTTCCATCAGGGCGGCGGCATATCGTGAGCTGGCCATCGGGCGGCGCAACCGGCATTGCTTCATCAAACGGCACCAGTTCGCCGTCGATCATCCAGCCGCTCGCTGTGGATGACGTCCGCGTATAGCTCTTGCAATCGTAGTCGCCGCAGCACCATTCGCCGGCGCCATTCTTAAAGGCCCCACGATTGACCCAGCTGTCATGCGCAAGCGCAGTGCTGGCTACGAAGAGCGCGGGTAGCAAGACAAGCAGTAAGCGTCCCAAAGCTCGCAACATCGGTGGCCTCCATGATAACCCTCCGGCGCAGCGTTACTGTGGCGTTTGAACCGCTCCTCCTTAGTCTCCCGTATGTGTCGACCGCCCGAAGTTGTTCCGTTGCGGCGACTTTTGTTTGCACGCAAGCTTTCGATGAGTTGTAACGAATCGAGCGAACCTAAAAACGCTAGCACGAACATACAGTTTATGGGTGTAAATTGTGCGGCGCGGTATGCCTGTCATGCAATAAACGAATTGGATGACTCGTAAGTCGCAAATTGCTCGGAGTTGAAATGTTTGCCTGCTTGGCGTGCGCCGGGAAAAATTCGCAATGCTGAATAGGTGGCAGCTTTGGCGCGACAGGCGAGGTCGGGTATCGCCGCTGCGGATCGCGGTACTGGCATTGTTGTGTGCGCCGCTCGCCAAAGCGATATTTCAGGCCAGCGACATTGCGCATGGTGCGCGCCCGCTCAATGAACTGATCCATCGCGCCGGATTCTGGGCGCTGGTATTCCTGGGTGTAACACTCGCAGTGACGCCATTCCGGCGCATTTTTCGTTACGGCAATCTCATCGACGTGCGGCGCATGCTGGGCGTAGGAACGTTCTGCTATATCGCCGCGCATCTCGCCCTGTTCTTCGCCGATCAGAGCTACGACCCCAGCAAGGCTATCCACGAGATTACGCACCGCGTTTATCTGATTGTCGGCGCGACAGCATGGCTGGGGCTTGCCGCATTGGCGGCGACGTCGACCGACGGCATGGTGCGCCGCCTTGGCGGCCCGCGTTGGCGACGGCTCCATCAAATAATTTACGCGATCGCATTTCTCGCGCTCATCCACTACTTCCAGCAGACCAAAGCCGACGTGACAGTTCCGACCTTCGCTGCGAGCTTGTTTCTCTGGCTAGTCGCTTACCGTTTGCTCGCCTGGTGGCAGCAGACGAGCGAACTGTCCACTTTTAGTTTGCTCGGGCTGGCGGTCTCAGTATCCGCGATTACGTTTGTCGGGGAGGCGGTTGGCATCGCATTCACATTTCACGTTTCGCCGCTGCGGGTGTTGGGAACGATGTTTAATTTCGATGCCGGCATCCGGCCGGGCTGGCAGGTTCTTGCAGCCGGCCTTGCGGTTGTCGTCATCGACGCCGCAATGGCGCGTTGGAAAGGCCGCGCGCCGCGATCGCGGGCCGTGGCGGCCGAATAGAATTGGGTTCAGATTTTTCGACTGTCGTAGGCCCAATGCAGCAGCGCCTGGCGTTGGCGGCGCCGGCAAAGCAAATCGCCAGGCTCGCAATGTTTTTGAACCTGCCGGACATGCCGGTGGATTGCTTTCCATCGCTTGATTTGCCTTTGGTCTTCTCCCGGCAGGCGACGTCCCATGTAATAGCGGCAGTACCATTGAAACCAGCCGCGCGGGTCGTCCGGATGGATCCAGCCTTTGCGTTTCCATTCGGAGAGCGGCTGGCTGGCGCCAACACCGAAGAAGTTACGGGAAATATCGCGCCCGCGCGGCGACAATTTGGCGTTCGCAAACCAGCTCTTGGGAAATTCGCGCTGGCAGTCGGTCATGTATTTTCCGCCGAAGACGCCGAGCTGAAGCATTTGCGCCGGGGTCAGCTGCGGCTTGAACTCCGGATCGAATGCACGACCGGCTGCCACGCTCAACACGTAACGATAGCCCTTCTGCATTTTGTCGCTGACGATAACAGTGCGCTTGCGCATCAGCGCAATTAACTAGGCTTGCTTGCGCTCCGCAACCGAAACGGCCGGGATATCCGCAGCGCGTTTTGGCCATAGCGGCTTGAGATGACCGGCCGCATTGAGGAGTGGATCGACCAGCTCGGCCTTCATTGAATGTGCATCCGGATGGTCACCGAACCCGAAGGTGAGCGGCTCGCGTTCTTTCCCCGGCACGTAAAGGGTGCCGAAGATCCAGTCCCAAAGCGCAAGACACGAACCGTAGTTCTTGTTGAAGTGCTTCGGGTTGGACGAATGATGTATTTGATGATGCGCCGGGCTCACGAAAATGCGTCCGAGTACACCACGGAAGGAGATCCACATGTGTGAGTGCTGCAGGTGTACGTAAGCGTGGATAAAGAGCACGAGGATGATGTTGGTGTCCGACAAGGCATATTGAAAGGCCGTCACGCCGAACATGTAGTTGCCAATGCCGTTTGCGACGGCCGCCGAAAAGGCGAGGATATTGGTGAACACCCACGTGTAGACCGGATGGACGCGGAAATTCGTGAGTGGGGTGAGCACTTCCGCGTTGTGATGCACCTTGTGGAATTCCCACAGCACCGGGACTTTGTGGCTGAGCCAGTGATTGAACCAGTAGCCGAGCTCATAGGCGAGAAACAGCATCAGCGTGATAACCGAGCGCGTCACATAAACGGGCAATGTGGACGGCGAAACCGGCCCGAACACTGCAACGAGCCCCGAGATGATACCGTTCGATATGAACTGATACGACAGGATGGCCCAGCCGAACATCACGCCGAAAACAAAGACGTTGAAGATCAAATAGCCGATGTCGGCCTGGTTCGAACGGCTGTGCAAAATTCGTTTGGGGAACAACGCGCGGAAAATCGTTTTGATGCGAACGCGCCGGCCGCGTTTCATGCGCCGCCAGACGAAATACAACGCGGCGATGAGAAACGCCGCCGCAAGCGACGTCAGCGAAAAATGCGAGCCGAGCGAGAACAGCAATTTGCTGATCTGTCCGAAGATAAACGCAATGCCGGGCGTAAAATCCAACGAGGCCTCCCGTCGCGACAGGCCAACGGCGCGTCGCTACAGGACTAAATGTCTGATTGCGCGGTAAATATTGCGTTAGGTCGGGATACGAAAAAGGCCGGAAATCGCGGGCTTTTGCGGCGGGGGCGGGGGCTTATTGCCGCAAATCGGCATATTCCGCGTGCCGGTCCATATAGGCCTTCGCGAACGGGCAAACGGGAACAACCTTCAGGCCCTCGGCGCGGGCGGTGTCGAGCACGCCGCGAACGAGCGCGGACCCGATGCCGTGGCCCTCGAGCTCCTTGGGGACTTCGGTGTGCAGGATCGTGAGCACGCCGTCGCTCCGCTTGTAATTGGAAAAGGCAATATGCCCCCCGGCATCGAGTTCGAAGCGGTGGAGTACCGTGTTGTCGCGAACGTTACTGGCCATGGTCACGGTCTCTGCACAATCATCGTCTATTGCTAGTTCGGTTCCCGCCGCACATTTTGCAAGGTGATCTATGGCCAATCTCACACTTTATCACGCTTCGCCGTCGCGCTCCTCGGTCGCTCTGTGGATGCTGGAAGAAATCGGGCAGCCCTATGACCTCAAACTCATCACGCTCAGCGCTGGCGACAACATGAAACCCGAATATCTCGCCATCAATCCGATGGGCAAGGTTCCCGCGCTGAAACACGGCGATACGGTGATCACCGAACTGGCGGCGATCTGCACGTATCTCGCCGACGAATTTCCCGACAAGAAGCTCAATGTTCCGATCGGGACGCCGCGACGCGGCGTATATCTGAAATGGCTGTTCTTCGGGCCGGGCTGCCTGGAGCCTGCCGTGATCGATCGCGCGGCTCCGCGCAAGGAAGAGGCGCGCCGCGCCATGCTCGGCTATGGCGATTTTGACACGACGATGAACGTTATCGCCAAAGCCGTTGCGAAGGGCCCCTGGCTGATGGGCGACCAGTTCACCGCCGCCGATGTGGTGATTGGGGCGAACATTCGCTGGGGCATGATGTTCAAGATGATTCCCGAGCGGAAGGAGTTCGCCGATTACGCCGCGCGCATTGCGGCGCGGCCGGCCGCGCAACGGGCCGAAGCCAAGGACAAGGAGCTGGCCGCGAAAGCGGCGTAGCGTCTGCTCGCCACCACAGAGTGTCGTCCCCGCGAAAGCGGGGACCCATACTCCGCAGCCTATCGACTGGGCACGGCCTATGGATCCCCGCTTTCGCGGGGATGACTGGATAAAAATGGCAAGTAGAGTCCTCGCTTTTCCGCGGCGACGTCCGAAATTGGTCTATGTTCGCGGATAGCGGCGGATCGACGCGATCAATCCCCAGACAATCATGATGACCGCCGGCCAGAACGTGACGGCGGCAAGCATGCCCGGGCCGATCGGATTGGGGTTCGGGTCTTTCAGCAATCCAAGCGCAGCCGCGACAATGATGGCGAACAGGGGGCCGGTACCAAGGATCAAGATTGTCAGGCCGATCCAGAATAGGCGCGTGAGTTTGAAGCGCGGCGGCGAATCCATTGCAGCCGATGTTAATGGTCCGCGATCGGAATGTCGTGCCGTTGCTAGTTTTCGTCCCCGCGAAAGCGGGGACCCATACTCCGCAGCCTATCGACAAGGCACGGCCTATGGATCCCCGCTTTCGCGGGGATGACCGGATGAAATGGTGTGCGCGATCCCTCCTTCGCCGCGACGGCCGGAATAGCGCTTTCACTGCTAAGACGCCCTTTGCAACCGCTCGCCGCCGCCGCGTAAATCATTGAGGATGGCGAGGGCGCGCGCCATCGAGACCTCGCGCGACTTTGCGCTGAATGCGGCGCCGGCGTCGGGCATCATGTAGGCGTGTTTGACGCCCGGAAAAATGTGGAGCTCGACATTTTTCATGCGCGGTGGCACGGCACGAAATGCCTCAAGCACCTCTGGCGGCGCCTGGTTGTCCTCATCGCCCCAGATGATGCAGACGGGCGCGGTGACACCCGCAAGCTCGCCGATATAATCCTGCATGCGCGTGCCGTGGCATGAAATTCCGGCGGCAAACCCGAGACGCTTGGGCCCGAGAATGGCGTAAGGGCCGCCGTAACAGAAACCCATGACCGCAGCGCGGCCGTTGAATTGCGGCAGCTCCTGCAGCTCCGCCAGCGTATCGGCGATGTCGGCTTCGCCGGTCTTGATTTTTTCCGGCCGCGGTTGCGAACGCTCCTTGGTGCGTTCGCCATCGGCGCGCGTGAGGGGGCCGGGGATTGTGCGCCAGAACAAATCGGGCGCGGCGGCGATAAATCCATGCGCTGCGAATTCATCAGCAAGGTCGCGCAGGTCTTTGTCGACGCCATGTACCGCGCTGGCGAGCACCACTGCCGGGACAGGCCGGTCCGTTTCCGGCAGCGCAAGGTAGCAGTCGAAATCGCTGTCCGCGCGCCCGTGGATCTGGATGGTCTGGCCCGGCATGGTGATTTTCTCCGTCATTTTTAGCCGTCATGGCCGGGCATAACCGTTCGAAGAACGGCATCCCTTCGCTCGCCTATGCCCCGGCCATCCACGCCTTAACGCGTTTCAAGACGTGGATGCCCGGCACAAGGCCGGGCATGACAGCGATTAAGTGACTATTTCTATTTTTTCTCCGACGTCTTGTTGCGCGGATCGTCGGCGGGGTTAACGTAAGTGATTGCGAACGGACCCAGGCCGTGGATCTGGATGATGGTTGGCGCTGTCGTCCAGCCGTAATGCTGCATGCCTTTTTGCGCGCTGAAGAAGCCGCCGGCCTTCAGGGCATCGCCCTTTTTGGCGTCGAACGTGTCGCCCATGGCGATATGGAACGTTCCGGATAACACCGTGACGTTTTCGTCGGTGGGGTGCGTGTGCGGCGCGATCTTGTACCCTGACGGCAGCTTGGCCCGCACAACATAGGGGCCGTCTTTGCCAGGGTCGCCGGCAACCACGGCGACTTGTGCCCCGGCCGGTAGCCCCGGAGGCGGCGGGCCCCATTTCAGGGCGCCCGGCTGAACGGCCATGTGGTCGTCAGCCGCAAAAGCAGCGGCGGGAAGAGCGGCGAGCAACAATGCCGCGACGACTGTTTTTCTCATGGGTCTTGCTCCTCGTGTGATACGTGAAGACCCCCCAAAACCGCAGTCATGCTAGCGCCAAGGCAATTCCAAGACACTAAGGTTTTGCATCAAAGAATCTCACGAACGCGCGAGAGGGCGGCGGATTTTCGCAAGCTCGGGCCGCATGGCGGCGGGCGCAACCGGTTCGCGCCTTCAGGGGGCGCGGACAACTATGGGTATATTATCCTATAGGAATATTGTCAAGAGGCGAGATGTGGACAATGATGGCGCGAGAGTCCCAATCGAATGCGTCATCGGCACAAGAATAAACGAAAATATCTGCGAGGCGTGCTGCTTCACATGCTTCCGATCATTTCGCACGTCGCCGCCATTCTCGGCACGATCATGATCGTTCTCGACGCGCTGCATCACTGGTGAGGATGCTCTTTGCCCGTCAGGCTGAGACGGGGATGGGCCGAATGACATTATGCGGTATGCTCCCACGTCAAGGGGAGGAAGACCTATGAAAGCGATTGTGACCATCCTCGGCGTTCTTCTTTTGATTCTCGCCGCGATGTACTTCCTGGTGCCGGCGGACTCGCTGCCAAGTTACTTTCCCGGGCACGAGACTGGCCTGATGCGGATCCGCGCCAAGCACGGCATGGTGTCCGGCGGCCTCGGCGTGCTGCTGCTGGCGATAAGCTGGTTTCTCGGGCGCCGGTAAACGCGCCCGATTGATCGGCTGCGTTGCGGCTAGGCCACGATCGTCTTTATTCGTACGGGTGCGCGTGCCAGTGCCGGTGATAATTGCGCCGCTGATAGGCATAGGCACGGTATCCGTTGCGGGTCACGCCCGGCGGCCTGGTTCCGCTCGGCGGTTTGCCGAAACTGTCGCCAGTCGATGGAGCGTTCGGGCCGTAATTGGGCATGCTTTGCGCCAGCGAGACGGTGGTCGCGCTCAAGAGCACCGCGAGGGACGCAAGGGTTGTCTTTAACGTCATGGTTCAATCTCCGTTCGTCGCATCCGGAGAACCCGCAGCTACCCTTTTGGTTCGGTCACAGCTCCGTGCCCTGGCCGAGGCCCGGCCACAGGCCTGAGCCAACGCCTATTTGCCGATGCAATTTTCGATAAAGCGGTGCCGTTTCAAAAAATGGAGCTTCTGATCGGTTGCCTGTTTTCTGCAATCGGCCTCTTTGGCGGCGGTTTGTTTGGCCAGCTCGAGCCGTTTTTCATTGTACTCCACGCGGGTCTTTTCCGAAGCCTTCCAGTCCTGTTCGGCTTTTTCCCGTTTGGCCGCCTTTTCGTCGGCCGCCTTCTTTTTCGCCGCAGCGGCTTCCGCTTTTGCGGCTGCTTTTCGCGCGGCTTGCCGGTCGGCCATGCATTGCAAAAAGAGATCGGCCTGTGTCCGGTTGACCTGTTTGGAGCATTCCATGCGGTCTTGCTGACGCAACGCACGTTTGCTCAGGGGTGCGCTCGTTTGCGCCATTGCAGCACTGCCGGCAAACAAAACCAAAGTGACCAAGGCCGAGACAAAAGCCAGCGAAGACCGCATTGCAAAACCCCTTTCGCGCGAAGGCGCGCCCCGAATTTGATGTGGAAACTAGCAGGAGAGCGAGGCGTCGGCCAAGCAATCTCGCAAGCGTTCGCCCGATCGCGATTGAAACTATCGTGAGCCCAGATTGCGGTCGTTTTGCTATATCATAAGCCTGAAGGTCACTGAGGTGGGGACCCTGATCCGTGAGCGAAAACGAAATCGATGCGATCCGCACATTGCTCACGTCAAAGCCACGTCCGGTCGGCTGGGGCGAGCGGCGGCAAAGGATCGATGAGATCGGCTCAACCTGGCCGGTAGCTGATGACGTCCGGCTCGAACCCGTAGACCTCGGTGGCGTTCCGGGCGAATGGTCGATCGTGCCCGGCAGCGACGCCTCGCGCGTCCTGATGTTCTTTCACGGCGGGGGGTATTGTTCGGGCTCAGTCGTCAGTCATCGCCGGATGGTGACGGAGGCGGGCCGCGCCGCACGCGCGCGGACGCTTGCGGTTGCCTATCGGCTGGCGCCTGAGCATCCTTATCCGGCTGCGCACGAAGACGCGATGATCGCGTGGCGTTTTCTGCGCAAGCAGGGCATTTCCGCGCGCAATATCGCGGTCGGGGGCGACAGCGCCGGGGGCAATCTCACGATCACATTGATCAATCGCCTGCGTGGCGCGGGCGAGGATCAACCGGCCTGCGCATGGCTCGCTTCGCCCTGGACCGATTTGACGATGTCGGGCGCGTCGCTTGCGACCAAGGACGCCGTCGACCCGCTCATCCACAAGCCGTATCTCGAAGAGCTTGCGGGCGCTTACGCAGGTGGCGCCGAACGGCGCGATCCGCTGATCTCGCCGCTGTTTTCAGATCTGCGAGGCTTTCCGCCAACACTCATCCAGGTGGGATCGTCGGAGACGTTGCTCGACGACGCGACGCGCTTTGCAGAAGCGGCCGGCGCTGTCGACGTCAACGTCACGCTGGAAATCTGGCCGCATATGATTCATGCATGGTCGATGTGGAACGCGAAGCTGGCGGAAGGGCGCCGGGCGTTGTCGCAGGCGGGCGAGTTTATGAGGCGCTGGCTGTGAGCAAGACGAGCCGCCAAAACGCGGACAATTTGAAATAATTTTGCGGCAGTCGGCCAAAAAATTCTAAAAGGCTGGTCTGTATTGTTCCAGCCGACATGCGACACACTTTGATACTCGCTGTGGCTATCGTGTTTTCCGGCGCCGCACACGCGGCGGCGCCGGAATTCAACACGGATCATTTTTGTGGCGATTTCGCCCAGACCCATGGCGGCGGCAACATGGGCGATATCGCCAAAGCTGTCTGCCTGTTGAGCGAGGAATCGACCAAGGAAGTCGTCGGCAAAGCCTGGGACCATATTTCAGCCGACGCGAGGGCAACCTGCCTCAAGGCTGCGGGGGATTCCTACATGAGCCTCGCGCAATGCCTGAATACGCTGCCCGGGCAGTAGCAACGTCTTTCGCGGCGGCAACTACTCAAAGCGCACACTGATTTCCTCGAGCGGGATGCCTGAGACCTTCGTCGTCCAGACCTGGCCCGCGCTGACCGGCATGGCCAGCGTCAACGTTCCGGTCGTAATGATTTCGCCGGCAGCGAGCGGCGGATTGTGCGGGTCGTGCCCAAGCAGTTCAACCAGATGCCGCAGGGCGAGGAGGGGGCTGTCGAGCACGAGCGCGCCGCCGCCGCGCTGGCTCAGGTGCTCGTCGCAATATAGCCCGGCCTTGAATGTTGCGAGTTCATGGAGCCATTGCGCTTTGCGCGGCGCGATCGCGTGCCGCTCGCCAACGAGCAGCGCGCCGTGTACGCCATTGGCGGCGACAGTATCGGCTGCTGTAAATTTCCAGCCCGGATAGATCGACTGCACGATTTCATAGCCGAGCGACACCCATTCGATACAATCGAGCAGCGCCGCTTCGCTCATCCCCGCGGATGGCGGCGCCTTCAGCCCGAATATGATTTCCGGCTCGATGCGCGGCTCGGCAAAATCTTTGACCCGCTGTCCTGGCGTCGACGAAAGCGGGCGGGTCGTGTGGTCGGTCGCATAGCCCCAGACCGGCGCCTTGGCGCCGTAGACCTTCCACATTTCGCGATTGGTGAAGCCAATCTTGCGCCCGACAATTGTCTCGCCTCGCGCCTCGAAGGCGGTGCGGAGCAAAGGCGTGACGCGATAGGCGTCATCAAGCGTCAATCCGCCCGGGCGGGATGAGAAGGTCGGGATTTGGTTATGAGTGGAGAGCGAGGTGAGGACCTCGCGGGAGATCGATTTGATGTCGGGTGGGGCGGTCATGTCACTCCGCCGCCTGCACGCCCTTTTTCCGCTTCTGCGCGGCACGGCTCAGCACCGGCGCCAGAAATTGCCCGGTGTAACTGCGCTTTGCCTTCACAATGTCTTCCGGCGTACCGCTGGCGACGATTTCGCCGCCGCCGTCGCCGCCTTCGGGGCCTAGATCGATCACCCAGTCGGCGGTCTTGATGACTTCGAGGTTGTGTTCGATGACGACCACCGTGTTGCCTTGCTCGACCAGCTCATGCAGCACGTCGAGCAGCTTCGCGACGTCGTGGAAGTGCAGCCCAGTGGTGGGCTCGTCGAGAATATAAAGCGTGCGACCGGTCGCGCGCTTGCTCAGCTCCTTGGCGAGCTTCACGCGTTGCGCCTCGCCGCCGGAGAGCGTCGTGGCCTGCTGGCCGACGTGGATGTAGTCGAGGCCGACACGGTGCAGCAGCGCCAGCACGTCGCGCACGCGCGGCACTGCCTTGAAGAATTCCAGTGCCTCTTCGACCGTCATGTCGAGCACGTCGGCGATCGACTTGCCCTTGAAGAGGACCTCGAGCGTCTCGCGATTGTAGCGCTTGCCCTTGCAGACATCGCAGGTGACGTAGACATCGGGGAGGAAGTGCATTTCGATCTTGATGACGCCGTCACCCTGACAGGCTTCACAGCGGCCGCCCTTCACGTTGAATGAGAAACGTCCGGGCTCGTAGCCGCGTGCCTTGCTCTCGGGCAGGCCGGCGAACCATTCGCGGATCGGCGTGAAGGCGCCGGTATAGGTCGCCGGGTTCGATCGCGGGGTGCGGCCGATCGGCGACTGGTCGATGTCGATGATCTTGTCGATGTGCTCCAGCCCCTCGATGCGGTCGTGCGGGGCGGGCGCGAGCGAGGCGCCGTTGAGCTTGCGCGCGACCGCGCTGTAGAGCGTATCGACCAGCAGCGTGGATTTGCCGCCGCCGGACACGCCGGTGACGCAAGTGAAGAGGCCGAGCGGAATTTCCGCCGTAATGTTTTTCAGGTTGTTCCCGCGCGCGTTAACGACCTTCAGCGTGCGCCGCTTGTTGGGCGCGCGCCGCTCGGGGATCGGTACGCTCAATTCGCCGGAGAGATATTTTCCCGTCCATGATTTGGGTGCGTCAATGAGATCATCAACATGGCCTTCGGCGACGACGTGGCCACCGTGGATTCCGGCGCCGGGGCCGATATCGAGCACGTGGTCGGCGGTGCGGATGGCGTCCTCATCGTGCTCGACGACGATTACCGTGTTACCGAGATCGCGCAGACGCTTGAGCGTTTCGAGCAGGCGCGCATTGTCGCGCTGGTGCAGACCGATGCTCGGCTCATCCAGCACATACAAGACACCCGTGAGGCCGGACCCGATCTGCGAGGCGAGGCGGATGCGCTGGCTCTCGCCACCCGAGAGCGTGCCGGATGCGCGCGAGAGCGTGAGGTAATCGAGCCCGACATCCACCAGGAACTTGAGTCGCTCGCGGATTTCCTTGAGCACGCGCACAGCGATTTCATTCTGCTTGCTGGTGAGGTCCTTCGGGAGGTCAGTGAACCATTCGCCGGCGCGCTTGACGCTGAGCTCGGCGATTTCCGAAATATTCTTGGTCGCGATCTTGACGCAGAGCGCCTCCGGCTTCAGGCGCGCGCCCTTGCAGGCCGCGCAGGGCACGTCTGTGAAGTATTTCTGCAAATCTTCGCGCGCCCACTCGCTCTCGGTTTCCTTGAAGCGGCGCTCGAGATTCGTGATGACGCCCTCGAACGGCTTCTTGGTGGTGTAGCCGCGCAGGCCGTCGTCGTAGACGAATTTGATTTCGTCTTCGCCGGAACCGTAGAGGATCGCATCCTGCGTTTTCTTGGGCAGGTCTTTCCATTTGCTGTCGAGCGGGAAGCGATAATGCTTCGCCAGCGCTTCGAGTGTCTGGATGTAATAAGGTGAGGATGATTTCGCCCAGGGCGCGATGGCGCCCTTGCGCAGCGTGGCGTCGCGATCCGGGATGACGAGATCGGCATCGATGTGCTGCTCGACACCAAGGCCGCCGCATTCCGGACAGGCGCCGAACGGATTGTTGAACGAGAACAGCCGCGGCTCGATTTCCGAAATCGTGAAGCCCGACACCGGGCAGGCGAATTTTTCGGAGAACATCAGACGTTCGGCATTCGCGTTGCGCCCGCGATTGGCGGCCGCGCCGGTCGCCTTGGTGTCGGCGAGCTCGACCACCGCGAGGCCGTCCGCCAGTTTTAGGCATTGCTCGAGTGAATCCGCCAACCGCGTGCCGATATCGTTGCGCACAACGAGGCGATCCACCACGACGTCGATGTCGTGGGTGAATTTCTTGTCCAGCGGCTTGACGTCGCCGATTTCGTAAAACGCGCCGTCGATCTTCACACGCTGGTAGCCCTTGCGCAGGAAGTCGGCGAGCTCTTTCTTGTATTCGCCCTTGCGGCCGCGAACGACCGGCGCCAGCACATAAATGCGCGTGCCTTCGGGAAGCGCCAGCACGCGGTCGACCATCTGCGAGATCGTCTGGCTTTCGATCGGCAACCCGGTCGCCGGCGAATAGGGAACGCCGATGCGCGCCCATAACAGGCGCATGTAGTCGTAAATCTCGGTGACGGTGCCGACGGTCGAACGCGGATTCTTCGACGTGGTTTTCTGTTCGATTGAGATTGCAGGCGAGAGGCCGTCGATCTGGTCGACGTCGGGCTTCTGCATCATCTCGAGGAATTGCCGCGCATAGGCGGAAAGCGATTCAACGTAACGCCGCTGGCCCTCGGCATAGATCGTGTCGAATGCGAGCGAGGATTTGCCCGAGCCGGACAGGCCGGTGAACACCACCAGCTGATCGCGCGGAATGGCGACGTCGACGTTCTTGAGATTGTGCTCGCGCGCCCCTCGGATTGTGATTTGGCGGGCGTCGCGGACAGATTTGGCAGATCGTTCGGCCATTAGGACCTGAATTGGGACTGATAAGGCAAAGCCACCCCTCCGGACCCGCAGATGCGGGGCCGTTTGGGCCTGTTATCAGGGAACGTAGTAAGAACGGGGGGCTTTTGCCAGTCTAGGTCGTCGATAGCAGTTGAAAACCCTGGTGAAAGCGATTAGAACATAACAGGAACGATGATTTAAGGAGATTGGCGCAATTCAGCGCATCGGCGCGGCGCATGCCCTGTGGATTAGGGGCAAACGCGCTTGCCGCCCCTCGGCTGAGGTCTAGGGTGAGTTTCGTTTTCATTGGGCGCGCGCGGCACGCCGCCCTCAATCGGCGAGCGCCTGTGGCTTCTTTCGGAGCGGCACGCGCAATATCGCCACGCGGAGAGCATCATGGCGGGTAGCGTCAACAAAGTTATTCTCGTGGGTAATCTCGGCGCCGACCCGGAAGTCCGCCGCACCCAGGACGGCCGCCCGATCGTCAATTTGCGGGTTGCGACATCGGAATCATGGCGCGACAAAAACACCGGCGAGCGCCGCGAGAAGACCGAATGGCATCGGGTGGTGATCTTCAGCGAAGGCCTCGCCAAGATCGCCGAGCAGTACCTGAAAAAGGGCTCGAAGGTTTATCTCGAGGGCGCGCTGCAGACGCGCAAATGGCAGGATAAAGAGGGGCAGGACCGCTACTCGACTGAGGTTGTGCTGCAAGGTTTCAACTCCGCGCTGACAATGCTTGATCGCGCCGGCGGGGGTGGCGGGGCAGGGGCAGAGGCGGAGAGCAGCGATTTTGGCTCAGCCGGGCCGACCGCATCGCGCGAGCGCAAGCCTGCCATGGCAGCCGCCGGCGGTGGCAAGCGCGACGACATGGACGACGAAATTCCGTTCTGAGCGGGTATCCCCGCAAGTCCGACGTCAATTTCTGCCCTCCGCTCGTCCCCGCGAATGCGGGGGCCCAGCGCAAAATTATGAATATTGCGGCTCGTCGCTCTGGATTCCCGCTTGCGCGGGAATGAGCGGAAAAGTGTCGCGGAGATAGACCGTTCCCGTTCAGGCCTTGATGTCGATCGTGTTGTCGGAACCGGGCGAGACAGTGATCTGAATATTGATGACGGTCTCATTGTTGGTATTGCCGTCGCTATTTGGATCGCTGGGGTTCGTGCCGGATGTGTTCGACGGATCGGATACGGCTTGCGCCCCGCCGCCGCCATGGTGGTGATGATGGCCATGCGCTTGTTGCTGTTGTTGCAGGGCTTGCAGCACCTTTTGCGCATCGGCGAGATTGCCCGATTTCAGGTCCTGGCCGATCTGCTGGATCGCCTGCGCGAATGCATCGTTGCCCTGCGCCAGCGGCGATGACGATAAGGTGTCGAAGGCGCTTTGTGCAGCCGCGGGATCATTCGACTGCAACGCACTGGTGAGCTGGCTGAAGGCCTGGCGGATCGTCTGAAAATTTGAAACTGGAGACGCAGTTGCTGATGAAATTGCAGAAATTGTCATGACACCCAATCCTGTCGGGAAATACATCCCGCGAATGAGCGTCGCCCCGCCGCGTTGTCTATCAATTCTCGGTTATCGACCAGTAAATTCGTGACGCGTCGCCCTGCTGCACGATAAATATTATACCAATTTTATATCTGAACCGCGGCAACGTCACGCGCGGCGTCAGCCCGCCAAAGCGAGACGCGTACCGTCGATGACGAATTGCACCGCGAGCGCTGCGAGCAGTACGCCCAGCAGACGCGAGATAACAATATTGGCAGTTACGCCGAGCAGTTTGCCGATGCGGGAGGCGAGCGTGAATACAACGACGCAGAGTGCAAGCACGACCGCGATGACGGCGAGCAAGATTGCCAGCATCATCGGATCGCCATTGGCGCGGCCGGCGAGCAAGACCGTGGCGGTGATCGCGCCAGGACCGGCCATCAATGGAATGGCGAGCGGAAAAGCAGCGACGTTGCGCACATGCTCTTCGATTGCTTCCTCGGCCTGGCGCGACTGACGCTCGATACGCACGCCGAAGACCATTTCCGATGCGATCGAAAACAGCAGCAACCCGCCGGCAATGCGAAACGCCGGCAAGCCGATCGACAACGTGCGCAACAACCAGTCTCCGATCAGCGCGCTGCCGGCGAGGATCAATGCAGCGATCAGGGCGGCGCGCCACGCAACGCTGCGCCGGGCCGCTTTGGGCAAACCCTGAGTGACGGCCAGGTACGAAGGCACCAGGCCGATCGGGTCGACCACCACGGCCAAAGTGACAAATGCAGAGACCAAAAACTCGATCGGCATGGATATTGACGCTACCACAGCCTTTATTCACGCCGGCGTCAGGCATGTGAAACACCGCGTCGACGCAGCCGGTTTGAAGGCAACTTTGTGTGCGAAAATAGCGCGCGGAAACCGACCGCCAGCGCGCCGTAACATATTGAATTAAATGGGGATATTAACCTGTATAGGCTCGCAATTCGGGTGGCCAAGCCACCCTGAATCAGTTAAAAAAATCGCAGGAAAAACTCCACGCAGGACGTCATCTTGGCCGATACCGAACCTCCGAAACCGGGGGACGCAACACCTTCCGATGTGCGTCCGGTTTCGATCACCGAGGAAATGAAGCGCAGCTACCTCGACTACGCCATGAGCGTAATCGTGTCGCGTGCGTTGCCGGACGTGCGCGACGGCCTCAAGCCGGTGCATCGTCGAATTCTCCACTCGATGCACGAACAGGGCCACACGCCCGACAAGAAATACGTCAAATCGGCGCGCGTCGTCGGCGACGTGATGGGCAAATATCACCCGCACGGTGACCAGGCGATCTACGACGCCTTGGTGCGCATGGCGCAGGATTTCTCCATGCGCCTGATGTTGATCGACGGGCAGGGCAATTTCGGTTCGGTGGATGGCGATCCACCGGCGGCCATGCGCTACACCGAATGCCGATTGGCGCAGCCGGCGATGTCATTGATCGACGATATCGACAAGGACACCGTCGACTTCCAGGAGAATTACGACGGCAACGAAAAAGAGCCGGTGGTCTTGCCGGCGCGGTTCCCGAATTTGCTCGTCAACGGTGCAGGTGGCATCGCAGTTGGCATGGCGACCAACATCCCGCCGCACAATCTCGGTGAAGTGATCGATGCCGCGACCGCGCTCATCGACAATCCGGCGCTCACAATTGACGACCTGATCAAGATTGTGCCCGGCCCTGATTTCCCGACCGGCGGCATTATCCTCGGCCGCGACGGAATTCGCTCGGCCTACAAAGAAGGGCGCGGCTCAGTTGTCATGCGCGGCAAGGTCGAGATCGAGACCGTCCGCAAGGAACGCGAAGCCTTCATCATCACGGAAATCCCTTACCAGGTGAACAAGGCCTCGATGGTCGAGCGCATCGCCGAATTGGTGCGCGAAAAGAAAATCGATGGCGTTGCCGATCTGCGCGATGAGAGCGACCGGCAGGGCTATCGCGTCGTTGTTGAACTCAAGCGTGACGCCGTTCCGGACGTCGTCCTTAACCAGCTCTATCGGTTCACGCCACTGCAATCCTCATTTGGCTGCAACATGGTTGCACTGGATGGTGGGCGTCCGCTCGTAATGACGCTGAAGGATATGCTCGCGGCATTCATCGCGTTCCGCGAAGAGGTCGTGTCGAGGCGCACCAAGCATCTGCTCGGCAAGGCACGCGACCGCGCCCATGTGCTGGTCGGCCTTGCGATTGCGGTGGCCAACATCGATGAGGTCATCAAACTTATCCGCTCGGCCAAGGATCCTAACGAAGCTCGCGAAGGCTTGATGAAGCGCGAATGGCCAGCAACCACAGCGGCAACCTTGATCGAATTGATCGACGATCCCCGACATAAAGTCAGTTCGAAAGGCACCGCGCGGCTTTCGCTCGAACAGGCGAGAGCGATTCTGGATTTGCGTCTGCAGCGGCTGACCGCGCTCGGTCGCGACGAAATCAAGGAAGAGCTGGACAAGCTCGCAACCGAAATTGCCGACTATCTGGAGATTCTGCGCTCACGCGCGCGCATCCAAGCAATCATCAAGCGCGAGCTCGCGGAGGTAAAAAAGGAATTCGCCACACCTCGCCGGACCGTATTTGCGGAAGCGACAGGACAGGTCGACGAGGAAGACCTGATCACGCGCGAGGAGATGGTCGTCACCGTCTCGCACCAGGGTTATATCAAGCGCGTACCGCTCTCGACTTACCGCGCACAACGCCGCGGCGGCAAAGGCCGCGGCGGCATGCAGGTGCGTGAGGAGGATTTTGTTTCGCGGCTGTTCGTTGCGTCAACGCACGCGCCGGTTCTGTATTTTTCATCGCGTGGCAAGGTCTACAAAGAGAAGGTCTGGCGGCTGCCGATTGCGGCGCCACAGGCGCGGGGCAAGGCCCTCATCAATATTCTGCCGCTGCAACAGGGCGAAACGATTACCACCATCATGCCGCTGCCGGAGGACGAGGCGTCGTGGGCGGCGCTTGACGTTATGTTTGCGACCACCAGTGGCACCGTCCGACGCAATAAATTGTCGGATTTCGTCGATGTGCGTCCCTCCGGCATCATCGCCATGAAGCTGAAAGACGGGAACGCGATCGTCGACGTCCACATCTGCACCGAGAAGGACGATGTCCTTCTCACAGCACAAGGCGGGCAGTGCATTCGCTTTGCGGTGCCGGATGTGCGGGTATTCTCGGGGCGCGACTCTCTCGGTGTGCGCGGCATCAGCCTTGCTGAAGGCGACAAGGTGATCTCGATGGCCATCCTCACTCATACCGATGCCTCTTCTGAGGAGCGTGTGGCGTATCTCAAGCGCGCAAGCGCGGTTCGCCGCGGCGGCGACGAGGAGGTCATCGAAGCCGATGAGGATGCCGATGTCGAAGAGGCTGCCGGCTCGATCGAGCTCGGCGAGAAACGCTATGTCGAATTGTCGGCGGCTGAGCAGTTCGTGTTGACGATTTCAGAAAAGGGCTACGGCAAACGCAGCTCGTCATACGAATATCGAATTACGAACCGTGGCGGCAAAGGAATTGTCGCGATGTCGATCCTTGACGGCAAAAAGGGTGCGAAAAAAATTCGCGGAAAGACCGGAAGGTTGGTGGCGTCATTCCCGGTTGAAGAAGCAGACCAAATCATGATGGTCACGGATGCCGGAAAGCTGATCCGGACGCCGGTGGCCGGTATTCGCATCGCCGGCCGATCGACACAGGGCGTGATTGTGCTCAATACGGCGGACGACGAACGTGTTGTTTCGGTCGAGCGCCTGAGCGAAGAAGCCGACGAATAGGTTTTTGCCGCCGATCAATCGATTTTAAGGTCGAGCGCGGTCACGATCGGCTTCCACTTGGTGATTTCGCGCTGAATGTGATCGGTGAGATCCTGCGGTGTGCCGCCGCGCGGCTGCGCGCCGAGTTTAGCAAGGGCATTTTTCATCGGCTCGCCTTTGAGTGCGGTGTTGGTTGCGGCGTTAAGCTTGTCGATGATCGCGGGCGGCGTATCGCGTGGTGCCAGCAACGCGGTCCATGCGCCACTGGTCACGGCGGGAAATCCGGCCTCGGGCATGGCCGGTACGTCTGGCAATTCCGGTGCGCGTCTCGGCCCGACAATCGCGAGGGCCCGCAACCGGCCGTCCTGAATCAATTGCAACGAGGTGCTCACTGTATCGAAGGTCATCTGCACCTCGCCCGCAACGACAGCGGTGAGGGAAGGGCCGCCGCCTTTGTAAGGCACGTGCACAATGTTGGCGCCGCTGACTGACTTGAACAGTTCGGCATTGAGGTGCGGCAGCGTGCCGACGCCGCCCGTCGAATAGTTAAGCTTGCCGGGGTTGGCTTTGGCGTAAGCAATGAGTTCGGCGACTGATTTGAACGGCAGCTGCGAATTGATCACCAGGACTTGCGGGGTTTCGGCGACCAGTGCGATCGGCGCGAAACTCGAGGCATCATAACCGGCGCTCTTGACGATCATCGGGCTCATGATGAGACCGCTCGCGGCCGACACCATTAGCGTGTAGCCGTCGGGATCGGCTGCGGCTGCCTGGCGTGACCCGATGGTATTGCCCGCACCGGGCTTGTTCTCGATGAACACGTTCTGCCCGAGCACCGCCGGCAAAGCGTTCGCCAACACGCGCGCCATGACGTCGACTGGACCGCCGGCGGGCGTCGGCACGATGATGCGGATCGGCCGAGTGGGGTAATCCTGAGCGAAAGCTGAGACCGCAAATAAAAGCGCTGCGGTGACGATTGCGACCCGGCGCATAATCCTTCCCCTGACGAAACCATCCCTCAGAGTGAGACTAGCGCCGACATCGGCGGCGGGTAAGGGCAACTAGCGGGTTGTGCGATCGATGCTGATCAAACGGACGCGCGGATTGCCGAATTCGGTACCGACGCAATTGAGATAGGGCCACGGCTGCTGCTTGCAGGCTGTGATCGCGTCTGCGGCAGGTTGCGGCAGCGGGCTTGCGACGACATCGGATGTGGGTGCGGAGAATAGGGTGATCGCGGCGGCAATGGTGGCAGCGACCATGACGGCGGCGAGAGATTTCAGCATGACAGTCCCCTGTTTAGGCCTCAGCCGGAGCATTCGCTCTCAGCGATGATGACGGTAGGGGCGGGTCCTTCGCGCTGCTGTGACTGGGGTCACAAAACAGCGTATTACCCGTCCTCGATAATGGGTCGTCCGGCCGGGGAAAAAGGTTCAAACCCAAAAGGGTCGGTCTTGCGGGGCCTAAAGGGGCGGGTTAGACCCCGGGCCATGCCGAGAGTCGCCCTCTATGCGGGGTCATTTGATCCGGTCACCAACGGCCATCTCGACGTGGTGCGCCACGCGGTTCGCCTCGCCGATCGGCTGGTGATTGCGGTCGGCGTCAATCCTGGCAAGGCACCGCTGTTTTCGACCGAAGATCGGCTGGCCATGCTGCAGGAGGTCTGCGGCCCGTTGGCGAGCCAGGCCAAATGCGAACTCTCCTGTGTCACTTTTTCTGGGCTGGTGATCGAGGCCGCGCGGAAAGCGAGCGCAACAATTCTGATCCGCGGTCTTCGTGACAGCACGGATTTCAACTACGAGATGCAGATGGCAGGAATGAACGAGGCGATGGCGCCTGAAATTCAGAGCGTATTTCTGCCGGCCTCGCCGATGGCGCGCCCGATCACTGCCACATTGGTGCGGCAGATCGCGGGGATGGGTGGAGATATTTCTGCTTTCGTGCCTGCGTCCATCGCCGCGCGCCTGAAGAAAAAATTCACGCGCTAAGATGCGGAATTTGAAGCGAGGTTATCTATGATCTTCCGTCGAGCGATACTCACACTCGCCCTAACCTTCGCGGTGTTTGCACCGCCAGCATTTGGCCAGTCAGCGCTGAGCAATCCTTCCTCACTGCGCGAGCAGGCGCCTGCGACTTACAAAGTTCGCTTCGACACCAGCAAGGGCGCGTTTGTTGTGGAGGTTACGCGACCCTGGGCGCCGCAGGCCGCCGACCGTTTCTACAACCTGGTGAAGAACGGATTTTATGACAATGTTCGTTTCTTCCGTGTCGTCTCGGGGTTCATGGTGCAGTTTGGCATCAATGGCGATCCTGCGATCATGGCGAAATGGCGCACGGCGCAGATGCCGGACGATCCAGTGACGCAGAGCAACAAGCGCGGCACCATTACATTCGCAACGGCCGGCCCCAACACGCGCACGAGTCAGGTCTTCATCAATTTCACCGACAACAGCAATCTCGATAGTATGGGCTTCGCGCCGTTCGGCCGAGTGGTGTCAGGGATGAATGTGGTCGACGCGCTAAATCCGGAATACGGCGAGGGTGCGCCGCGCGGACGCGGTCCCGACCAAAGCCGACTGCAAAGCGAAGGCAATGCTTACCTGATGAAAGAGTTTCCGCGTATGGATTACATCAAGAAGGCAACAATCGAGCGCTAATCTGCGCGTATTGTTTTGTGAAAGGGAGTGATATGGCCAAGCCGGAAGATACGCTCACGTTGGAAACGACCAAGGGCAATGTTGTGATTGAGATGCGTCCTGATCTCGCACCCGGCCACGTCGCGCGCATTAAGGAACTGGTTAAAGACGGCTTCTACGATGGGATCGTTTTCCATCGCGTGATCGATGGGTTCATGGCGCAAACCGGCTGCCCGCACGGGACTGGGACCGGTGGCTCGGGTAAAAAGTTGAAGGCCGAGTTTAACCGCGAGCCGCACGTGCGCGGCACGGTATCGATGGCCCGCGCCAGCAATCCGGATTCCGGTGACAGCCAGTTCTTCATTTGCTTCGACGATGCCGGCTTCCTCGATAACCAGTACACAGTCTGGGGTAAGGTGATTGAGGGCATGGAGAACGTCGACAAAATCAAGCGCGGCGAACCCGTGAGTAACCCCGACAAAATCGTAAAGGCGACGATGGGGGCGTGAGGCCCGTCATTCCGGATGTCGCGCAGCGACGGGTTTGGAAGCAAAAAACAGGCACCGAAACGGGGTCCGGTTTTTGTGCTGCGCGCGCGCCCCGGACTAACGATTTCGCATGCGCACCGACTTATTCGACTTTGACCTGCCTGCTGATCGCATTGCCTTGCGGCCTGCGCGCCCGCGGGACGCCGCGCGACTTTTGGTCGTGAAGCCGGGGGGTGCCCCTGCTTGGAAGATCGAGTCATTCGCGACCTTCCGGATTTGCTGCAACGGGGTGATTGTCTCGTCGTCAACGACAGCAGGGTGATTGCGGCTCGCCTCCGGGGGCGTCGCATCGGCCGGGGCGGCACTGAGCCCGGGATTGAGGCCACCCTTCACAAACGGTTGGATGGGTCGCGTTGGCGCGCCTTCATTCTCGGGGCCAAGAAGATCCAGGTTGGGGATACGCTTCGATTTGGAACCGAGGGCCAAGTTTGTTTCCTTGGCGAATTAGATGCTCAAGTTTCACATAAAGACGAAGGAGGCGAGGTAACCCTTTCATTTTCCTTCAATGGTCCAGTTTTAGATCAGGCCATCGCGGAACGGGGCGAAATGCCTCTGCCGCCGTATATCGCCGCCCGCCGGGAGCCGGATGAGCAGGATCGGTCTGACTACCAGACGTTTTTTGCCGGAGACGAAGGGTCGGTCGCAGCACCGACGGCCGGGCTCCACTTTACCGGGAGCCTTTTGGCAAGGCTCCAGGAACGTGAGATTGGACTGTGCAAAGTAACCTTGCATGTGGGGGCCGGCACATTTCTTCCCGTGAAATCGGACGACACCAAAGGACACCAAATGCATGCGGAATTTGGATGCGTTTCCGACGCGGTGGCGGACGCGCTTAATTCGGTACGTGCAAAGGGTGGCCGGCTCGTGGCCGTCGGCTCCACTGCACTTCGCTTGTTGGAAAGCGCCGCGCGCGACTGATGGTAAAATGCAGGCGTTTTCCGGAGAAACTTCGATCTTCATCACGCCCGGCTATAAATTTCGCGCCGTCGATCTCATGCTCACTAATTTCCATCTGCCACGATCAACTTTGTTCATGCTTGTCGCGGCCTTCAGCGGGCTCGACACGATGAAACAGGCCTATGCCCATGCGATCGACGCCGGTTATCGCTTCTATTCGTACGGCGATGCCTGCCTGCTTTATGCTCCCGGCCGATGAGCAATCCCTTCGTCTTTCGCCTCAAGGCCACTGACGGTGCGGCGCGCAGCGGCGAATTCGTCACGCCCCATGGGAGCGTGCAGACACCTGCTTTTATGCCGGTTGGAACACAGGCAACCGTCAAAGGCCTCATGCCAGATGACGTGCGTGAGACAGGCGCAGAGATTGTTCTCGGAAATACTTATCATCTGATGTTGCGGCCCGGCGCCGAGCGCATCTCGGCACTCGGCGGGCTGCATAATTTCATGAACTGGCCGCTGCCAATCCTGACGGATTCCGGGGGCTTCCAGGTGATGTCGTTGTCGGAACTTCGCAAGCTTGATGAGAAGGGCGTCACGTTTCGCTCTCATCTCGATGGGGCGATGGTCGAGCTTACGCCTGAACGCGCTATCGAGATCCAGGCTTTGCTCGGCGCCGACATATCCATGCAACTCGACGAGTGTCTTAAGCTGCCGGCGTCACGCGATGAAATTGGACGTGCGATGCGGCTTTCACTGCGTTGGGCCGAACGAAGCAAACGATCTTTTGAGGGTCGAGAACGCAATGGGTTTGCGTTGTTTGGTATTGTGCAGGGCGGCGACGATCTTGAATTACGGACGGAAAGTGCAGGCACACTTTCGGATATCGGTTTTGAGGGGTATGCGATTGGAGGGCTCGCGGTCGGCGAGCCACAGGACGTAATGCTGAAGGTCGTCGCGGAAACGACACCCGTGCTTCCTGTTGAACGTCCGCGCTACCTCATGGGAGTGGGGACCCCGCACGACCTGATCGAGGCCGTCAAGCGTGGCATCGACATGTTCGATTGTGTTTTGCCGACCCGTAATGGCCGCCACGGCACGGCATTCACGCGGTTCGGTGCGATCAATCTCACAAACGCACGCCACGCCAATGATCCGCGGCCGCTTGATGAGCAAAGTGTCCACGCGGTGGCGCGGACGTATTCCCGCGCTTATCTGCACCATCTCGCCAAAGCCAATGAAATCCTCGGTGCGGTGCTCCTCTCGACCATCAATCTTGCCTACTATCAGGCCCTCATGCAGGGAATGCGTGACGCAATTGCCGCGGCCGGGTTTGCGGAGTTTCAAGCTGCTTGTGAAGAGGGTTGGGCGCGGGGGGATATTTCGGCGCTCTAATTTTGTCGGCAATCCGGGCCGGCTCTCTGGGTCAGCGTGGCGAACAAGCGAGAGGGTTGTCGCCTCGGCTGCACTTGGCTAAAGCCACCCCATGAACATCCAACCAGATTTTCTCACTCACCGGCGCAAGCCGCGGTTCAAGCTTCCTCCCGGAGCCTGTGACGCTCATTGCCACGTGTTCGGGCCCGCGGCGCGGTTTCCGTACGCGCCCAACCGGCGCTATACGCCCAAGGACGCGCCGAAAGCGATGCTGGCCGCGTTGCACGCCCATCTCGGTGTCGAGCGGGCGGTGATCGTGCAAGCGAGTTGCCACGGATCCGACAATGCCGCCATGCTGGATTGCATTGCATCCGACCCCAAACGCTATCGTGGCGTCGCCATTGTAAACGATGGCTTCACCGATAAAGATTTTGATGCGCTCGATCGGGGTGGCGTCCGAGGGGTGCGTTTCAACTTCGTCAAACATCTCGGCGGTGCACCTGACATGGCCGTTTTCAATCGGGTCATCGATCGCATCAAAGGCCGTGGCTGGCACGTCGTCCTGCATGTCGACGCGCCCGATATCATTCCGTTTTCAGAGATGATGCAGAAATTGCCGTTGCCATTTATCGTCGACCATATGGGGCGCGTTCCCTCGGCATCGGGTGTCGACCAGCCGCCGTTACGCGCGCTCATCGAGCTTTCGCGCCTCGAAAATTGCTGGATCAAGGTGTGCGGCTCTGAGCGGATATCCATGCCTCCTTACGCTGCGGCGGTGCCGATTGCTCAAGCTCTCGTTGATGCCTCGCCGATGCGTGTTCTGTGGGGCACCGATTTTCCGCATCCTAACGCGACACACGAGGCCGACGAAGCCGATCTGGTCGATCTCGTCCCGCTGTTCGCGTCTGACGCGCTGGCGCAACAGCGTCTCTTGGTGGACAATCCGGCCGCTCTTTATGGTTTCAGCTCATAATAAGAAACGCTTGGAGGAGACGCAAATGAAGAAGGGAATGTTTCGGGGCACGCGCCGTCGCGCACTATTCGCGGCGCTTTTGGTGCTTCTGCCGTTGAATTTCGCCCAGGCAGCATGGCCGGAAAAGCCAATTAAAATTGTACTGCCGTTTGGCGCGGGCGGCGTGGCAGATGTCACCGCCCGGATATTGGCTGACCGGCTCGGCCAGAAACTCAACCAGCGCGTTGTGATCGAAAACATGCCCGGGCCCGGCGGTATCGCCGCTGCGCGCGCCGTTATCTCCGCACCGCCTGACGGTTACACGATGGCGTGGATAACAAACGCCGCTGCCACGAGTGTCGCGACATTCCAAAGCCTGCCGTTCGATCCTACGAAGGATTTTGCGATGGTCTCGATGGCCGGCACGTTCGATCTTGTGTTCGTGGTCAATGGCCAATCCGAATACAAGACGTTGGGTGATTTCATCAAGGCGGCAAAAGCCAGTCCAGGAAAGCTCAACGTCGGAACTATCGCGGCGGGCAGCACGCAAAACCTCGGCGGCGAACTTTTTAAATCGATGGCGGGTATCGATGTCCAAATCGTTGCGTACAAGAATTCGCCGGATATCGTGGTCGCTTTGCTGCGCAACGACGTGCAGATCATGATTGATTTTCCGCCTGCAGTGGCCGGGCAGGTTGCCGACAATAAGCTTCGTATCCTCGCCACTTCCAGTCCGAAACCATCGCCGTTGCTCCCCGGCGTTCCGACGGCGGATCAAGCCGGCGTCACAGGCTATGAAGTGGTGTCATGGAATGGCGTTGGAGCGCCGAAGGATACACCGAAGGAAATCGTCGATACGATGAACAAAGCGATGCGCGAAGTGTTGTCGATGCCGGATGTCAAAGAGCAACTCGCCAAAGTCGGCGTCATCGCGATCGCGAGCACCCCGGCTGAACTGATGGCGCGCCTCACATCGGACATCAAGAAATGGAACGCCGTGGTCGACAAGGCCGGCATTCCGCGCAAGTGACAAATGGCGATCTGCGAGTGAGCATAATCACGCAATGACAAAGAAACTATCAGTCGCCGTGGTCGGTGCTGGCATGGGTGGTCTGGCAGTCGCCGCCACACTGCGACGTGTCGGTATTGACGTGCAGGTTTACGAACAGGCGCCACGTTTCGGCCGTATCGGCGCCGGCATCCAGATGATGCCGAATTCGATGAAGGTGCTCCGCGGCATCGGCATCGAGGACCGGCTGCGCAAGATTGCATTCGCTCCTTATTCGCACCTCAACCGCGATGGCTATACCGGCGAGATGACCCGCGAGCTGCCGATGCCGGAAAGCCTCTACAACGCGCCTTATCTCTGTATGCATCGCGCCGATTTGCACGACGCCCTTGCGTCTGCGGTTCCTGCTGAGATTGTGCATCTCGGGAAAAAACTTATCGGGCTCGAGGGTGGTGGAACCGTCACCTTGCGCTTTGAAGATGGGACCAGCGCCACTGCCGATGCTGTGGTCGGTGCGGATGGCGTTCACTCGATTGTGCGAGATATCGTCGTAGGACCGGACGAACCAATTCACAAAGGCCGGATTGCATATCGGGCGGTATTTCCTGCGAAGCTCATGGGTGGGTTCGACATCGGCCCGTCACGTACCAAATGGTGGGGCAGCGATCGTCACATTGTCATTTACTACACAACGAAAACGAAGAGCGAAGTGTACTTTGTCACCAGTGTGCCCGAGCCGGCGGAGTGGCTCACGCGCAAATCATGGTCGGCCAAGGGCGACGTAAAGGAATTGCGCGCGGCCTATGAAGGTTTCCACCAGGACGTGCGCAATGTCCTCGAAGCTTGTCCGGATTGCCACAAATGGGCGATCCTCGAACGCGAGCCGCTGCCACGCTGGAGCGAAGGAAGGGTAGTCTTGCTCGGCGATGCCGCGCATCCAATGACGCCCTATATGGCACAGGGGGCCGCCACCTCAATCGAGGACGCAGCCATTTTGGCGCGGTGCCTCGAAGCCGTGAATGGCGAGGATATCGAAGGCGCCTTCAAGCGCTACGAGGCGCACCGCAAGCCACGCACCTCGGTTGTGCAAGCAATCTCGAGTGCGAATACATGGATGAAGGAGGGTTCAGGCGATACCACCTGGCTCTATGGCTACGACGCCTGGAACGCGAACCTCGATCAACCAGCCGCTCATCCGCGCCGCGAAGCGGCTTAATCAGGGGCCGCCGTAAAGCCAAGCGATGCTGTCGTAGCTCTGTTCAGCTGTGCGACCCGCAAGCGCAAGCTCGCGTAGCTCGGCTGCTACACCACGCGCGTGATAAAACTCACCGTAGACGCGCGCCATAATCTGCGTGCGGCCGGTGCGCAGATAGCGTTCCTGTTGATAGGCCTTGAAGGCAGCGGCCGGATCGTCGGGAGACGCCGCAACTTTTTCCGCCAACACGACGGCGTCTTCGGTCGCCATGCACGCGCCCTGCGCGAGATATTGCAACATCGGATGGGCGGCATCGCCCAGTAATGTCACGCGTCCGCTCGACCAATTCTTGATTGGCTCGCGATCACACAAGACCCACATGCGCCAGGTTTCGATGCGTTCAAGCATTCGCAACACTTGCGGCACTTGCGTCTTGAAGTGCTGCCACATGACATCCTTGCTGCCCTCCGCGTTCCAGCCCTCCTCATAATGATCGGAATGGAATACGGCGACGAGGTTGTAGAGCTCGCCTCGCCGCAACGGATAGTGCACAAAATGAGTGCGCGGCCCGGCCCATAGGACGACGTCAGGACGCCAAAGATCAGGCGGGACATCCTCGCGCTTGAGTACGCCTCGGTAAGCAATGTGGCCCGATACCCGCGGCTTGCCGTCGCCAACCAAACTTTCGCGGATCTTTGACCACATGCCGTCGCAGGCAATTAACGCGGAGCCTTCGACCACTTCCCCGTTGTTAAGCGTGACGCTGACACGGTCGCCGTGATCCTTGAATGCATCGACACGGCGGCTCGTTTCCAGCGTGATTAGATTGCTATCCTGGCAGGCTTTCAGGAACGCGCCATGGATATCGGCACGATGGGTCACGCCGTAAGGCTGGCCGAACCGCTTTATAAATGCATCGCCGAGCGGGATATTTGTGACGAGCTCGCCGGTGAGTGCGTTACGAAACTCCTGTGCCGGGGGGCGATGGGCGTCGGCCAGCACAGCGTCCTTCAAACCGATCTTTTCCAGCACCCGAAATATATTTGGGCCGAGCTGGATCCCAGCCCCGACCTCACGGAATTCAGGCGATTGTTCGAACACGCGAACCGGGAAGCCTTGGTAAGCGAGCGCATAGGCTGTGATCAGGCCGCCAATGCCGCCTCCGGAAATCAGAAATGGGGCGGAGCTGCCATTCGTACGAGCCATGGTTGTTTCCTCAATTCACGCCGGCCAAACCAAATTGTACCCGACCATAAAACCTCGGATAGTTCGTGCAAGGCTCGACAAACGAAAAACCCGCCGGCAAGCCGCCGGCGGGCTATTGGTAAAGCCGAACGAGGCCAATAATGGCCCCGGCATTGTTTGGCTGTCTACTTGGTCACCTGGCCGCGAACTTCTCCGCCTTTGTTGGCGGCGGTGTGGACATTGACGTACCACTTACCGGCCATCAGCTCTTCGGCCTGGGCATCGGTCAGCGTGGCTGAGCCCTCAAATGAGCCCTTGTCGGCGCCGGCGATCGGCACTGCGACACCGCCGTTCTTTCCGACTTCGCCGGCATGGAAGTGTGCCGCAGTTGCCGGACCGGACAATCCGGAAACCGTGCCCTTCCAGGACAGTTTCTTGCTGGCCGTATCGAAGGTCGCGGTTACGGAGCCCGTACCCTTGCTATCGGTGGGTGGGACTTCGCTGGCGGCCTTCAGGTCGGCCTTCATATTGACGCTGGCAGCCATAACCGGCGTAGCAAGTGCAAAAAGGGCGGTGCAGGCAAGTACGGTCAGGCTGGACCGAAAAATCGTCGTTCTCATATGTGCTCCTCCTAGGAGTGCTTATGTGCACCCATACTGCGAACACCGCACTCTATCACCTATTCCGGCGGTTCGGCAGGTTCAGTCTCAACAGGATGCGAGTTTGACGGAGGTGCTGGAGGGTTCACCACAGGCATCACACTCCCAGTGGTGTCTGATCTCACCCCCCTCGACAAATTCCGACGAAATCGGGGCGACCATCAAGTCATCGCAATGGGGGCAGCGCATCGGATTGGCTAAAGCGCGAATGGCCGAGAGCTTCTCATGGTATTCATGAAGCTGCATGTTACGGCCTCCTCTGTCTTTCCCGAACCTCCATCGCTGGGTAGCGAGGCATCGTGGCGAGGGCGCGACGCTTTGATGAAACTGTAGTGGCTGAACCACTAAACTTTTACGACACATAACGTACGGCTATGTGAACCTATGCCAGCAATATGTGCGGGCTTTCGACTCTTTCGCGTAATGGTAGGCCAACGCTTGGTGCACTGCAGCGAACAAATTTTCGACGATTTTGGACAAACGCTCACGCCATTCGTCGACGGTCACTTTTGATCTGCGCGCGATAATGGTGGCCGTCCGCCGGCGGCCAGGAATGTGTGCAGAGCTGCGACTACCTGCGCGCCTTCGCCGACGGCGGCCGCGACGCGCTTGATCGAATTCGACCGGACGTCACCGATGGCAAAGATGCCGCGACGACTGGTTTCGAGGGGCCGGTTGTTCTGAGCAGTGTCAGCGCCTGTTAATACGAACCCCTTTGCATCGAGCGCCACGCTGGAGTTGGACAGCCAATTCGTGTTGGGGTCCGCGCCAATAAATAGGAACAGATGGCGGATAGGGCGCCGCGTCTCTTTACCTGAAGTGTTTTCTCGCCACCGAACCGTTTCCAGCATGCCGTCACGGCCTTCCAAACCGATAACCTGCGTTTGCGCCAGCACCTCGATGTTGGGAAGTGCGCGGATTCGCTCGACGAGGTAGCGCGACATGGTTAATTCCAAATCGGGCTTGCGCACCAACATCCACACTTTTGCGGCTTGGCTTGCGAGATAGACGGCGGCCTGACCCGCCGAATTGCCGGCGCCAACAAGGGCAACTTCCTGGTCAGTGCAAAGCTTTGCTTCCAGCGGCGATGCCCAATAATGCACACTTGAGCCTTCATAAACGTCCAAGTTCTCCACCGCGAGACGCCGGTAACGAGCACCGCTTGCGACGACCACTGATCGCGCGCTGACACGCTCATCATTGGAAAGTTTCAACACGAAGTGTCCGTTGCCCGAGGGATTGACAGCATCGAGCCCGACCACCTCATCCGGGATCGCCATTTCGGCGCCGAATTTCTGAGCCTGGCTATAGGCGCGCCCCATCAAGGCCATCCCAGTGATCCCAGTCGGAAAGCCGAGGTAATTCTCGATCCGAGCCGAGGCGCCAGCCTGGCCGCCGAATGAACGGCAATCGAGAACCAGGACGGAAATGCCTTCCGATGCTGCGTAAACTGCGGTTGCAAGGCCCGCCGGTCCGGCACCCACCACGGCCACATCATAGACGTGGGCTGGATCGATAGGACCGACTAGTCCGATGCATCGGGCAAGCTCGGATTCGCTCGGATTACGCAGAAGCTGTCCGCTCGGACACAGTACGATTGGCATTTGGCTGGGGTCGACATGAAAACGCTCGATCAACGCCATCGCGTCCGGATCGGTTTCAGGGTTCAACCTTTGGTGTGGGTGAGCATTGCGGGAGAGAAAGCCTTCGAGCCGGAGCACGTCGGCGTTCTCGGCGCGGCCGACGATTACCGGCCCTCCGGCACCAGTTTCAAGTAGGCCAACGCGCCTCAGTATGAGCGCACGCATAATCCGCTCGCCAAGTTCTGCTTCCGCGACGAACAGCGCGCGCAATTTATGTGGCGCGATGACCAAGGCCTCAACTGGTTCTCTCGCGTGGGCATCGACCAGGGCCGGCCGCCCCGACAGTTGCGCCAACTCACCCATGAATGCGCCAGGACCGTGGCTGACGATGCGCTCACGACTGTCCGATTGGGCGTGCCGGGTCACATCGACCCGTCCGCTCAAGATTACGATGAGGCCCTCGCTAACAGTGCCGACTTTGGCCAGCGCTTCGCCCGCAGCATAAGAGCGAAGCGTTCCGAACCGACACAATCGATCGACTTCCAGCGGCTCCAGAACGGGAAACATCTGGTGGCGTCGCGTGTCGATGATCGATTTTGCCGTTTCTGACATGCCTAAATTCTTCAGTGGCGCACTGTCCACTTATCGCACTTAGCGGACATTCGCCCCCGCAAGCTTAGCGCACGATTTAAGATAGCGACGGCTTGCAAGCGATATGGCAAAAGTTCGGATAACAGACGATCGTCGTTCATGAATAGGATTTGAATTGGTGAGCGCGGATGGGATCGAACCATCGACCACTTGATTAACGTACCGCTACGACTTTCGCCGCCTCTTCGCAGAGTTTGCAGTCTGGACTTTCCCTTCACCGTGGCTTTCGCTTTAGGTGGGTGCCGTCAAGTCTCTACACCTTCCCATCGCTGGGCTTGGCTCGGGATTGTCGTCACCGTGACGTGGACGAGTTCCCCGAATTTGACACCATCCCATCGGCGGTTTCCCCTCCGATGGCTCCTACAGAAGTCAAGTGCTCTACCACTGAGCTACGCGCCCTTAGTTCTCCTGTTTCGTTCAGTCAAATTTGCGACCTAACTATCTCACGACCGTTGCGTTTTGTTGCCCCGCGCCCTTGGATCAAGCCCGAAGGGCAAGCCTTTCGGGATCATGCGGTTGCGGGCTGTGTAGGGGTGGCCGCTTGCCCGGTCAATAGGCGTGTGCTGCCTTCTTAATCTCGCGCAAAGCACGAGATTTGCTAAACTATTGCCGTGACCAATGCCGCCAGGAGAGTCCAATGCCCATCGTCAACCGCGTTGCCGACTTGCACAGCGATATCACCGCGTGGCGGCGCGATCTTCATGCCCATCCGGAACTTATGTTTGACGTGCATCGCACCGCAGGCGCCGTCGCTGAAAAGTTGAAGGCGTTCGGATGTGATGAAGTTGTGACGGGCCTGGGGCGAACCGGCGTGGTCGGCGTTATTCGCGGGCGTAAGGGCACTTCAGACAAGACCGTCGGGTTGCGCGCCGACATGGACGCGCTGCCAATCGAGGAGGCGAATGAGCTGCCCTATAAGTCGACTGTACCAGGCAAGATGCACGCCTGCGGACATGACGGCCACACCGCGATGCTGCTCGGTGCGGCACGTTATCTCGCCGAGACGCGAAATTTTGCCGGGACAGCCGTTGTGATCTTCCAGCCGGCAGAGGAGGGCGGCGGCGGTGGCAAAGAGATGGTCGACGAAGGACTGATGGATCGTTTTGGCATTGGCGAGGTCTACGGCATGCACAACTATCCCGGCATGCCTGTCGGTGCGTTTGGCATTCGCCCAGGCCCGATGATGGCTGCAGCTGATGCTCTGACTATCGACATCGAGGGTGTTGGCGCTCACGCGGCGCGTCCTCACCTTGGGATCGATACGGTCCTGGTTGGTGCACAGGTTATCAACGCCATTCAGTCGGTTGTTTCACGCAATGTCGATCCGCTGAAATCGGCGGTTGTGTCGATCTGCATGTTTCGTGCCGGGAACACAGACAATGTCATCCCCCAGACCGTGCAGTTACGGGGCACAGCGCGCAGCCTTACAGCGGACGTGCGTGATCTGCTGGAGAAGCGGCTACACGTTGTCGTCGAGAGCACGGCGGCAGCCTACGGCGCCAAGGCGCGGCTTACATATCGGCGGGGCTATCCGGTACTCGTCAACCACGAGCAGCAAACTGAATTTGCGGCATCAGTCGCGTCGCAAATCGCCGGAAAAGACAAGGTCGATACGTCTTTGCCCCCAATGATGGGCGCGGAAGATTTCTCGTTTATGCTAAACGCGCGCCCGGGTGCATTCATCTGGATCGGCAATGGCGAGAGCGCCGGCTTGCATCACCCGTCCTACAATTTCAACGACGACGTGATCCCGTTCGGGACTTCGTATTGGGTAAAATTGGTTGAGACGGCGCTGACCGCGTAGCCGCCATCGCTATTGAACGAGTTCACCTGGCTTCGGGACCGGAGCGGTGGTCGTCACTTCGGCCATAGAGGCATTGCGGCGCCCACTGGGCAGCAGCTCGGTAACGCGTGCCTCGAGACTGCGCCAGTAAACGAATTCATTGAGCCGCGTACGTTCGATAACGGCCAGACCGACAGCTGCAATGAACGGGAGGCTCTGTACGAGCAACACGGCCGCGAACAAATTGATCTCGCGAATTTCTTTGTAGTTCGTCGAAATCAATACGATCGAGCCGATGATCAACAATCCCGCAAGGATTGCCTCCCAGAACGCATGGAAATCTGTCGAACGCCGCATGCCGCCCTTCGATGTACGGACGAACGGCAAGTGATCCTTGATAAGCCCAAAGCCGACCGCGCGGGCGACTGTCCACTGCACCGACATTGCCGCGAAAACTGATCCCAGCAACTGACCTTTCCGAGGTCGGACGCGCAGCTGATAAAGAGTCACAAAATGCGCGACCGACACTATAAAGCTTACGATGATGGGCGCGGTTAGAATGCGGTCGGGTACAGCGATGTCGAGGAATGCAACCACCGGCACCCAGATAATATTGAGTATTGCAACTGCGACACCGATGCTTTCGGCGCCGAGCCAGTTGAGCCAGCCAAGAGTAAACTCGCGTTTCTGTTCGCGTGTCAGGCGGCTCGCGCCCGGCAGGAACCGACGCCAATGTTTCTTGAGGATCTGGAATCCGCCATAGGCCCAACGATGTCTTTGTTTTTTGTAAGCCTCGAAGCTGTCTGGCAACAAGCCATGGCCGTAACGGCGGTTTGTGTAGTGGGTCTGCCAGCCGAGCTCGAGCAGTGTAAGACCGAGATCGGTGTCTTCGCAAATGGTGTCGCTCGACCACCCACCTGCCGCTTCGATCGCTGCGCGCCGAACCAGGCACATTGTGCCGTGGACGATGATTGCGTTGAACTCATTCCGCTGAACCATGCCGATGTCGAAGAATCCGGCGTATTCGCCGTTCATCGCGAAGTGCATGACACTCCGCTCGCTGTCGCGGTGATCTTGAGGCGCTTGAACAAGGCCAACGGTGGGGTCACGGAACAGCGGCACAAGATCTTTGAGCCAGTCCGACTGCACGACATAGTCCGCATCGATGATGCCGATGACGTCGGCATCGGCAGCGGTGTGGATGAGGGCTAGACGCAGTGCGCCGGCCTTAAATCCAGCGAGGTTGTCGGCGCGTACAAACTTAAATCTTTCACCCAACGCGCGGCAATGCTCCTCGATCGGCAGCCATAACGCCGGATCGGGCGTATTGTTGATGACAATGACGCATTCATAGTTCGGATAATCAAGGCGCGCGACAGCATCAAGCGTCTGCTTCAGCATTTCCGGCGGTTCGCAATGCGCCGGAATGTGAATTGAGACCTTTGGCGCAGCATTATCCGGTGCGAGTGGCGGACTTGCGATCAACCGCAGCGGCTTGCGTCCGAAGGCAATCGCTGCAATTTCTTCGATGCGCGCCAGCGCGATGATGATCAGCGGAATGAGCAGTATCATTCCGAGCCCAAGAGCGAATGCGGCACCGGGCACAAAATAGTGTCCGTTCCAATAGCCAAACACGGCCGCGAACCAAGCCCCAACGATGTTCGCAGCACCAGCCAACATCGCGGCCTGCCATACGGTTACGGCGCTCATTGCAAGGAGAGGCAGAGACAGCAGCACACTTACCAGAAGTGCGATCGCTGCAAGGCGCCAATGATCGGGATCAGTGATTGGTCCGGTCCAATCGAATTTCGGCTGACGTGACGCGTCGAAGATGCCCCAATAAGGACCGACGCCGCCTTCGAAGATTTTCCACGGCTGATCAATTGCTTCAACGATGTTGTAGTCGATGCCATAGGCTTCGGCGCGCGTCACGAAATCGCGCAACGCGACTGCCTGCTCAATTCGTCCCGGATTCGCGTTCTTGAGATTGTATCCGGCGCTCGGCCAGCCGAATTCGGCGATGACAATTCGTTTGCCGGGGTAAGCCTGACGCAGTTTGTCGTAAATCAGAATTGCCTGGTCAACGGATTGTTGCTCGGAGAAACCTTCCCAGTACGGAAGAATGTGCGCGGCGATGTAATCGACTGCAGACACTAGCTCGGGATGCTCGATCCATACATGCCAGATTTCACCCGTCGTGACCGGAACGTTGGTTGAGCGCTTCACGCGCTGAATCATCGGGATGAGGTCGCTGACTTTCTGTTCGCCGCGAAAGATTGTTTCGTTTCCGACGATGATTCCGTTGATGTTGCTGTGGCGCTTCGCAAGTTCGACGACAGAATGAATTTCGCGCTCGTTGCGATCCTGATTTTTGTCGATCCATGCACCTGCCGTAACCCGCAATCCAAACTCGGACGCGATGCCAGGAACGAGTTCTACGCCGCCGGTGGCGGAATATGTGCGGATGGCGCGCGTGAGCGGCGCGAGTTGCTTAAGGTCGGCTCGAATTTGGGCCGTGCGCGCTTTCCCGCCGGCGTCCGGGTGCGCTGAGCCTTCGAACGGTGCGTAAGAAACGCTGGCAAGCTGGCCGTCGAAGTTGGGGGCGCGAACATTGTCGCGCATTAAGGCCCACAACCCGGCATGCACGCACGCCACTAGGGCGACGACGGCAGCTACGGTGCGCATAGAACTCAAAACCAACTGGGGCTGGATGGCAGACCCTCGAACCCGTCCCCTGGGCTCAGCCGATACTCCGTCTGCAGGGATGCAGCGTAGCGCGGCTTAAGGTACAAATTCAAGTAATTAGCCGACATGGCAAATCCTTGGCGGCCGCATGGCGCCCCGATGAATTCTCAATAGGAAACGCCGACTAGCGTGGGGTTGTTCCGCCGGAAGTTGTAGCCGGGGCGGGCGGGGCTGCAGCGGTTGCCGGCGTCGGCTCGAGCCCAGGGTTTAGCCAGCAAGCATGCACCCGGCCGTTAAGGGTCTCTTGGGCCTTTGGATCGATGTTTCCCTGGCGGACAAGGCAACGGAAAGTGGCTTGGATATGGGCACTGGGGCAGCCGAAACGGTCGTACAGGTCGAGATGGCGGAATGCCGTGTCCAGATCATCTCGCCAAAGAAGGCTGACCACGCGCCGACCGAGCCAAACGCACTCCGGATTGCCAGCCGGCCCGGTTAGGAGCCGTGATGCCTCGGCGATCTCGTCGATCTTTTTCTGGGTCTCTTTGGCCGTGTCGGCAGGCGGTTTGGGCGGCTCAGGGGGCTTGCCGTTGCCATTGCCGCCACTTTGCGCGTGGGCGGGGCCGGTGAAGCCTAAGGCGGCCACGCAACACAGCGTGGCAAGGAGCTGACGCAACTCGAGAGTAAACCGCATTTTCCCCGTCGGATGTTTTGATCTTAGCCCGTCTGCCCGCTCTTCGGCTTTGTGTGCGACCGGATTGGGACGCTAATACGGCGATGATTTACCTTGTAAATCTGTGCCTCCGTCTCCGGCGGCGCGTCTAAAGTGGAAATCCCCCACGCACGACTTGGCCCTAACCAGCCGATTTTGTCCAGCTTAACCGCATCCCTTGATTAAGACGGGTCGGCTTGGCAGCGGCTGGAACGCGCGATAAGCCGGTCCCTCGACTTTTGCCGGTGTCCTATCGAGTATTCGATGCGCAATGCACTCGCCTGCCTCGCTCTGACCGCGCTGGCTATAGCCGGTTTCTGGACCTGGCTCGGCAGCCCATTGCCGATGCAGCAATTCCAGCTTGGGCGCGGCGAAAAGCTCTATTGCGTGTCCTACACCCCCTTCCGTGGCGGCCAGACGCCGCTTGATCCGTCCACCATGATCCCGGCCGCCCAGATCGAGGAGGACCTGGTTCGTCTGGCTCAAATTTCCGATTGCGTGCGGACTTACTCGGTCGATTTCGGGCTCGACCAAATTGCAGGTATTGCGGCCAAGCATGGGCTCAAGGTCATGCTTGGCCTGTGGCTGTCGAGCAATCTGGAAAAAAGCCGCTACCAGGTCGAAACGGCAGTCGCAGTTGCCAATAAATATCCGGGCACCGTTCGTTCAATTGTCGTTGGCAATGAGGTCTTGCTGCGCGGCGACATGACCGCGATCGATCTCGCTAGCACCATCCGTGCGGTCAAGGCTCGCGTCCACGTCCCGGTGACCTATGCCGACGTCTGGGAATTCTGGCTACGCAATAGCGATGTGGCAAACGCCGTCGACTTCATCACCATCCACATTTTGCCTTACTGGGAAGACCTTCCGGTCGCAGCGAGCGATTCCGTTTCGCACGTCGAAACAATCCGCCGCCAGGTCGTGAATGCTTTTCCCGGCAAGGAAGTGTTGATCGGCGAAGTCGGTTGGCCAAGCGCCGGCCGCATGCGGGAGGCTGCGTTACCGTCGCCGGTCAATCAGGCGCGCGTCGTGCAGGATGTCCTTGCGCTTAGCAAGCGTGCGAATTTCCGCGTCAATATCATTGAGGCGTTCGACCAGCCGTGGAAGCGCGCGCTCGAGGGCACCGTCGGCGGCCATTGGGGACTACTCGACGCCACAACGCGTGCACCGAAATTTGCCGGCACCCTGGCGGTCTCCAACCACCCGCTCTGGCTTTGGCAGATCGGCGGCGGAATTGTATTTGCGATCATCGTGTTTGGCGCGGCGATATCGGTTCGCACCAAAGACACTCCGCCGGTGCTCTGGGTCGCAATCAGTGCAAATGCATTCGCTGGCGGGGCGCTTATCGGCTGGACCATCGAAAATATACCGATCGAAAGTCTCGGCGTCGGTGGCTGGACCCGCTCACTCGCGCTGGCGGCTGTGGCGGCGGTCGCGCCGGTTGCCCTCAGTATTGCGATCATGCGTGGAACACCCGTGCCCAGCTTCGGTCGCATGTTTGGACCAAAGGATCAGCGTATTCGGGACCCGCTTGCTGCGTTGGTCGGTGCAACGCTCGTTGCCGTGATGATGTTGGCGTTCGTCGTCGCGCTTGGGCTCGTCTTCGACCCGCGCTATCGCGATTTTCCATTCGCGCCGCTCACGGCGGCAGTCGTGCCGTTTCTCGTGCACAGTTTTAGCGTCGCGCGTCCGAAGGGATCGCGCTGCGTAGCCGAAATCGTGGGTGCCTTAATCCTTGCGCTGTCGGCGTGCTACATCGTGTTCAACGAAGGCTTCGCCAATTGGCAGTCGCTTTGGGTGTGTGCGGTCCTGGCGGTGCTCGCTATTAATCTGGCTCGGGCACGCGACGCGCAAGGCTGATGACCAGCAATGCGATTGCAAGCGACGACAATCCAATATTGTAAAGCACGATCCCGCAGGACGCAGCCGCGAGCGCGACGGCAAAGAGCACCAGAGACGGACGGATGAAGTTCAGTGCGGCGACAATCAATGCGAACCAGCCAAATACCGAATAAGTAAACAGCGCAATTGTTATCTGCCGCGTGAAACACAGCCACGTGTTCAATCCCGCCTGACACGCAAGTCCAACATTTGATTGTTCGACCGCGAGGTAGCGCATGTAGAGCGCATAGCCGAGCGAGCAAAAGCCTACAATCAGAAGGTAATTGGTCGCGCGCGCGCTCGGAAGAAAAAGCTTCATAGGATTAGTATGCCGCTGCGTTTGCGCGACGACAATCAATGTTGCGCGATTTGTTCGCCATCGTATTTGGCCGCGCGGCACGGCGTGCGAGCAGCGGTGAAATGCGCGCAGAGACCGGTCGCTGCCATGCTATTCGGAAGCGGGCCGACTACCAGTCGATAGCCGGTAGCGCCCGGACGGCGTTCATGGGCAGCAAGCGGATACATGCCGCTCAGCAATGGACCGAAAGTTGCTTTCACAGTTGTCCATCGCTGACGGATGCCGTCCACCGTCGCAGCACCCCCAAGATCAAGGCCGAACTCGATTGGGTTTGTCGCGGGCACGTCGGGTTCAGACGGCAGCGCGGTCGCAATGCGCGGCGGCGGCAGCGGCACCGCGTCTGCGCTCGGCGCGTCGGGCCTTATGGCCAGCGTAGCAATCGGCGTCGGTATCCCGACGTTGGCTGTATTCACAGTTGGAGGGCTGGCTATGACTGTTGGCGTTGAAATGGGGGGACCGGTCAACGCCGGTTTCGCTGCGAGTGCCGCCGTGGTGGCTGCTTGTTTTTTGATTGCGCCGGTCATGTCGTCAATGCTGCTTTGGAGTAGCGCGATACGCCCGAGCAATCGCTCGCGATCGACAGTGAGTGCGCGCACCTGGCCAGAGAGGAGCTGCACGTCGGATTCAAGCTGCGTAACGCGCGGCGGCATTTGTGCGATGGCGGCGGGTTCATTGATTGCGAAGAGCCGGCGCAAGCGCTCGGTCGCGTTTTCCGTTTGGGTCGTAATTGCGAGGATCGTCAGGGCAAGCGCGGCGGCTCCGCCCCAGCCTCCCAGCCACAAAAGCGTGGTAAAGTCGCGGGCCGGTCTGCGAGGCTCGCGCAAATCGGGTTCCTGCGGCGCATGCTCGATCGCCATGGGGTCCTCGACGGGCGAATCATTGAAAACATTAGCAGAATCCGGCAAAGGCTGCTGCCACCCCGAGCTGCATGGAAATGCTACGGGTCTTTTGCCGACTGGCACGCTGGGTTATGGGATTCGGCGAAACCCAGCAACACGTCTGAGTTCAACACAAATGCCTACACGAAGCTGCCTTGCGATTGTGCTCGCCGCCGGTGAAGGCACGCGCATGCGGTCGCAGATGCCGAAAGCATTGCATCGACTCGGTGGCATCTCACTGCTCGCACACGCGATGAACGCGGCCACTGCGGCTGGGAGAATGAATCTTGCGATCGTGGTCGGCCCGGACCACGCGGCAGTCGCCGAGGAGGCAAAGAAACGCGCGCCCAAGGCGCAGATTTTTGAACAGCGCGATCGGCGCGGGACCGCTCATGCGGTTCTGTCGGCGCGCAAGGCGATCGCGGAAGGCCCTGACGATATCTTGGTGATCTTTGCGGATACACCGTTGGTGCGCGCAGAGACGCTTTCGAAATTGCGAAGTACGATTGCCGAAGGTGCCGCTGTCGCCGTGCTCGGTTTCAAACCACTTCATCCGCACGGCTATGGCCGGCTTCTCATGCGCGGCGACGAATTGGTTGGCATTCGTGAGGAGCGTGACGCCACACCCGATGAACGGAAAATCGGGTTTTGCAACGGCGGCCTGATAGCTCTTGCCGGTGCACATGCGCTCACCATTCTCGACCGTATCGGCAATGCGAATGCCAAAGGCGAGTATTATCTCACCGACGCGGTTGCCATTGCCCGGGATATGGGCTTGAAGGCGGTAGCGGTCGAAACCTCGGAGGACGACGTGCGCGGTATCAACACCAAGGCACAGCTTGCCGAAGCCGAAGCCGTTTTGCAGCACCGACTCCGCGCGGCGGCAATGGAGGCGGGGGTCACCATGACAGCGCCGGAAAGCGTATTTCTCTCGGCCGATACAAAATTCGGCAAGGACGTCACGATTGAGCCCAACGTTGTATTCGGACCCGGCGTTTCGATCGAGGATGGTGCAACAATCCGCTCGTTCTCGCACCTCGAAGGAGCCCGTGTCGGTAAAGGCGCGCGCGTTGGCCCCTTCGCGCGATTGCGACCGGGCGCGGACCTCGGCAAAGACGCGCACATCGGAAATTTCGTCGAAATAAAACAGGCGACAATCGAGACCGGCGCGAAGGTCAATCATTTAACTTACATCGGCGACGCGCGGGTGGGTGAGGGCGCAAATGTGGGCGCCGGTACGATCACCTGCAACTATGATGGTGTCGCCAAGCACCACACCGATATCGGCAAGGGAGCCTTCATCGGCTCGAATTCTGCGTTGGTCGCCCCTGTTAAGATCGGCGACGGTGCCTATGTGGGCACAGGGACAGTCGTTACCAAGGATGTTCCCGCCGGCGCGCTGGCGCTGGCGCGCACCAAACAGACGGTTAAGGAAGGCTGGGCAAAACGCTTGCAGCAGGTGAAGGCCTTGGGCAAGAACCTGTCTGGAAAGAAGCCGAAAAAATCCTGAAAGCCGGGGTAGCTACATTTCCGCCAAAGTGGCTTTGTCACACGGCGAAATGCGTTTTGATTTCCTTGAGCTTGCCGTGGGCGGCTAAACGATAAGCGATGGGCAAAGGGGCCATCCAAGCGGATGTGCGGAATCGTCGGAATTCTCGGAACTAAGCCGGTCGCCGGCCAGCTCGTCGACGCGCTCAAGCGCCTCGAATATCGCGGCTATGACTCTGCCGGCATAGCTACGCTTGATCACGGTGTGCTTGGCCGCCGGCGGGCCGAAGGTAAGTTGCGCGCACTTGAAACCCGGCTTGAGCGTGAGCCGCTCGGCGGGACTATCGGTATCGGTCATACGCGTTGGGCGACGCACGGTCGGCCGACTGAGGACAACGCCCACCCGCACGCGACTGATCTGGTCGCGGTGGTCCACAATGGCATTATCGAAAATTTCCGCGAATTGCGCGAACAGCTGACAAAGCTCGGCTGCAAATTTGTCAGCGAGACCGATACGGAGGCTGTCGCGCATCTGGTCACGCAAGAGATGAAAAGCGGCAAAACTCCGGCCGATGCCGTGGCGGCTGCGCTCAAGCAACTGCGCGGCGCATTTGCGCTTGCCTTCATTTTTGCAGGGAAGGATGACCTGCTGATCGGTGCGCGCAAGGGGTCACCGCTCGCGATCGGGTATGGCAAAGGCGAGATGTATCTCGGCTCCGATGCGATTGCACTCGCGCCATTTACGGACACCATCAGCTACCTCGAGGACGGCGACTGGGCTGTGCTCACGCGCGAAGACGTACAGATTTACGATCAGCAAGACCGCAAGGTTGAGCGGGCTATCGTGAAATCGACTGCGTCGGCGCAATTGGTCGACAAAGGCAACCATAAGCACTTTATGGGGAAGGAAATCCACGAACAGCCGGAAGTCGTCGGCCACACGCTCGCGCATTATATCGATATGGTGAACGAGCGGGTCGCATTGCCGGGCACGCTACCGTTCGATTGGAAAAAACTTAAACGGTTGTCAATTTCGGCTTGTGGCACGGCGTTCTATGCGGGGCTCGTCGCCAAGTATTGGTTCGAGCGTTTTGCCAAATTGCCCGTCGAGATCGATATTGCGTCGGAATTCCGCTATCGCGGCGCGCCGCTCGAGCCCGGAGATCTCGCAATCTTCATCTCGCAATCGGGTGAGACGGCGGACACCCTTGCGACGCTGCGGTACGCCAAAGAAAATAAGCAGCACATTCTCTCAGTGGTGAACGTGCCAACGTCGACCATCGCGCGCGAAAGCGATGTGGTCATGCCAACGCTTGCTGGCCCCGAAATCGGTGTTGCATCCACAAAGGCTTTTACCTGCCAGCTCAGCGTGCTCGCTTGTCTTGCGATTGCAGCCGGACGTGCGCGCGGATATCTGTCGGAAGGCGACGAGCAAAAGCTTGTGCACGGATTAGTCGGGGTTCCGCGCCTAATGGCGGCGGCACTGACGCTCGAACCGCAAATCGAGAAACTTGCACAAAACCTCGCCAAGGTGCGTGACGTCCTTTATCTCGGCCGCGGCACCAGTTTCCCAATCGCGCTGGAAGGCGCGCTCAAGCTGAAGGAAATTTCCTACATCCACGCAGAAGGCTACGCCGCCGGCGAGCTCAAGCACGGACCTATTGCACTTATTGACGAAACGATGCCCGTGATCGTAATTGCGCCTCATGACCGCGTCTTCGAAAAGACAGTTTCCAACATGCAGGAGGTTGCAGCGCGAGGCGGCAAAATCATTCTGGTGACGGACCCGCAGGGCGCCAAAGAGGCCACAATCGAGTTGGTTGAGACATTAACGCTGCCGGAAATGGCCTCAACGGTCACGCCGTTGGTCTACGCAATTCCGGTACAATTGATTGCCTATCATACCGCCGCCGCTATCGGCACAGACGTTGACCAACCGCGCAACCTCGCGAAATCGGTCACAGTGGAATAGACTGGTCCTATGACCGAAATTGACCAGATGCCCAATGAGGCGTTGCCCTCTGATGTGGCAAAGGTAGTGGCTCCACAAACAAGCGTGGCGAGCCGTATCCGCAATTATTTTCTGACCGGCCTGGTGGTCGCAGGCCCGTTGGCGATTACAGTTTGGCTGATTTGGTCAATCGTCACCTGGGTCGACGATTTCGTGCGGCCTATCATTCCACCGTTGTATCGGCCCGAGAGCTACCTGCCATGGCCCATTCCGGGTACGGGCCTCATCATCGCCGTTATCGCGCTGACGTTGCTCGGCTTTCTCACAGCAAACCTGGTCGGGCGCACGCTGGTGGAATTGGGCGAGAGCTTGCTCAACCGGATGCCAATTGTGCGTCCTATCTACAAGACAATGAAACAGATCTTTGAGAGCTTGTTCTCGAAGACCGGTTCGAGTTTTCGCAAAGTTGCGCTTGTTGAATTTCCGGCACCGGGCATGTGGTCGCTGGTGTTTTTATCGCAACCGCCGAGTGCCGACCTCACAAAGAAATTGCCGCAGGGGGAACATGTCTCCGCGTTCATGCCATGCACGCCGAACCCGACCACCGGCTTTTTCTTTTACGTGAAGCGCAAGGATCTCATCGAGCTCGATATTACAGTGGAAAACGCGATGACGCTGCTGATTTCGGCCGGCATGGTCCAACCCGATGCCGACGCCCAGAAAAAGCTGGCCACGCTTGCGGCGACAGCCAAGGCGGCGCGCGCCAAGCGTAAAGCCGAGAGAGCCGTCCCGGCCGAGTAGGCTAGCCTGCGCGGATTAGTTTGATCGCTTCGTCTTTTCCGAAAAGATAGAGAAGTAAGCGTAACGCATCACCGCGGGGCGTGGTGAGATTTGCGTCGCGGGAGAGCACGAGTGCTGCATCATCTCGCGCCGCACCAAGATATTTTCCGTGCACCTCCGGCCGCGCGATCTGGAACCCTGGCAGGCCGCTTTGGCGTGTCCCCAAAAGGTCACCTTCGCCTCGCAGTTTTAAATCTTCTTCGGCGATGCGAAACCCATCTTCCGTTTCGCGCAGGATGGCGAGCCGCGCCTTGGCGGTTTCTCCAAGGGGCGCCTTGTAGAGCAGCAGACAAGTCGATGCGCCGGCCCCGCGGCCGATACGCCCGCGCAACTGGTGCAATTGGGCGAGCCCAAATCGCTCCGCGTGTTCGATGACCATGATGGTCGCTTCCGGAACGTCGACGCCAACTTCGATCACCGTGGTGGCGACAAGTAACTTCGTTTCGCCGGCCGCGAAGCGCGCCATGGCGGCGTCCTTGTTGGCGCCTTTCATGCGTCCATGCACAAGATCGACCTGGTCGCCAAATTTCTTGCGCAATTCCTCGAAACGCGCTTCCGCGGCAGCGAGATCGATTTTTTCCGATTCATCTACGAGCGGACAAACCCAATAGGCGCGCTTGTGCTCGGCCAGTGCGCGTCCGACGGCATCTTCGACTTCTTCGAGGCGGGAAAGGGGAATCGTGCGGGTATCGATCGGTTGCCGGCCGGGCGGCTTCTCACGCAGTTCCGAAATATCCATATCGCCAAAATAAGTAAGTACGAGAGTACGTGGAATAGGCGTAGCGGTAAGGACCAGCACATCCACCGCTTCGCCTTTCTGCGTCAATGCGAGACGCTGATGCACGCCGAAGCGATGCTGCTCGTCCACGATGGCCAATGCGAGATCGTGAAATGCAACATCCTCTTGGAACAATGCGTGCGTTCCGATCAGAAGATCGATATCCCCGAGCGTGAGTCGATCCAGCACTTCTTTTCGCGCCGGCCCACGTTCCCGGCCCGTCAAGATTGCGACACGAATGCCAGCCGCCTCCGCCAGCGGTACAATGGTTGCTAAGTGCTGCCGGGCAAGAATTTCGGTCGGCGCCATGAATGCCGCTTGCCGTCCGGCTTCGATAACAGCAGCCGCGGCAGCCAACGCAACGACGGTCTTGCCGGACCCGACGTCGCCTTGCAGAAGACGCAACATTCTTTGAGGCCGAGCGAGGTCCGTGGTGATGTCGTCGACCGCTTTCTGCTGTGAATGCGTCAGCGCGTAGGGTAGCGCCTTCAGGATGCGCGCCCGAAGGCGGCCTTCGCTCGCACTTCCGCGGCCGGATTGGCGGCGCATGTGTGCGCGCATCAACGCCAATGCGAGCTGTCCGGCAAGCAATTCATCGTAGGCGAGCCGCGTCCATGCGGGACTTTCCGGTTGGATGTCGTGCGGCTGCGCCGGCCGATGCAATTGGCGGAGTGCGGAGGCGAATGTGGGGAAACGCTCGCGCGCGACCCAGGCTTCGTCTTGCCACTCTGGCAGCTCGGGCAAGTGGCCAAGGGCTCCATCGACAGCACGGCGCAGGTTGCCGAGCGCAAGGCCTTCCGTCAGTGGATAGACCGGTTCGACCAGGGGCAGGGCTGCAACACCCGCCTCGTCCACAACTCGATCGGGATGCACCATCTGTAACATCCCGTCATAGAATTCTGCGGTGCCGGATACGTACCGGAGCTCTCCTTCGGGCAGCATATCTTCCAGATAATCGCGACGCGGATTGAAATACGTCAGCGTTATGTCGCCAGTATCGTCGCTTGCGTAGATCCGGTACGGCGCCCGTGAACGTCGGGGCGGGCCGGGGCGATGCTTACCAATTGTCACTGCCACCGTAACAACCTGACCGGGCTGGACATCACGAAGTTTTGGCCGTGCCCGCCGGTCGATCACGCCCGACGGCAGGTGAAATAAAATGTCGACGACGCGTGGCGCCTCTCGGTCGAAGAGCCGTGCATAGAGCTTACCGAGCTTCGGGCCAACGCCGGGTAGGCTGGTGAGCGATGCGAACAGGGGATTGAGCAAAGGTGGTCGCATAACGTCATCATTGCAAAGTTTTCAATGTCGTGCCGGGATTTGGAACGGGCATTCACGTCTTCCTTTTTATGAAGCCGCCCATGACAAACGGCGGAGCGCCCTCTATATAAGCCCCGCCCGGCCCGTCCGGGTTTTTGGCGTTGGAGAAACGCGGTGAGTACCGGAACGAACCTGTCGAGTGAAGGCCTGGATGCGCGCCGGCGCCGGCTGCTATTCCGATGCTGGCATCGTGGAATCCGCGAGATGGATCTGGTTCTCGGCCGCTTCGCCGATGCCAAACTTGCGTCGTTAAACGACGGCGACCTCGGCGAAGTCGAGCGGTGGCTCGACGTGCCGGATCAGCAAATTTTCGCGTGGGTCAACGGCATGGAGCCGACTCCCACTGAATTCGACACGGCTCTGTTTCGCAGTTTGCGTGAATTTCATAGCACGGGTGAGGCGTGACCACGGCGAGCAAATCACCCGCTGAACGACTTAAGCCGGGTCAGGCACTCGTGCTGGCGCAAGTCGCCGACGGCGCCGAAGGTTTGGTGCTGGCTGATTTGGCGCGCACGATTGCCGCAGCCAAAGCCGCTCCGGCAGTCTCGATTGCCGTAATCTGCCGGGACGGCCAGCGCATGGCGACGCTGTCGCGTGCGGTGTCATTTTTCGGTCCCGACATCGAGGTGCTGGAATTTCCGGCGTGGGATTGCTTGCCCTATGACCGGGTATCACCCAACGCCGCCACGATTGCCCAACGGATGACCACACTGTCGCGGCTCGCGCGCGTAAAAGGGCGTGAGAAGCCGTCGATATTACTGACGACGGTCAATGCGGCGCTCCAACGCGTTCCGACACGAGACTTTGTCGCCACACACGCGCTCTCTGTCGCCCTCGGCAATCTCATAGGAATGCAGGGGGTAATCGGCTGGCTGGAGCTTAATGGGTTCATTCGTGCGTCGACGGTGCGCGAGCCGGGAGAATACGCCGTACGTGGGGGTATTCTCGATCTCTACCCGCCGGGCATGGATACGCCGGTAAGGCTCGATTTCTTCGGCGACTCGCTTGAAACCATTCGTGCCTTCGATGCGCAGACTCAGCGCAGCGAAAATCAATTGCGTGGGCTGGATCTGGTGCCGGTCGCGGAATTTCAACTTGTGACCGAGACGATTCGGCGATTCCGAACCGGATACGTGGCCCAATTTGGGGCCACGACACCCGACGATCTCCTTTATGAGGCGGCAAGCGAGGGCCGCCGCTATCCAGGAATGGAGCACTGGTTGCCATTGTTTCACGAGAAACTGGAAACGATCTTCGATTTTCTTCCCGGTACGGCAGTGGCCTTGGAAAACCTGTCGGAAGATGCTGCTCATGAGCGGTTTACACAGATTGCCGATTACTACGACGCTCGCCGCGAAGCTTTGAAGCAGGGGGTAACGCCGTCCTATAAACCCTTGCCCACCGAACGCCTCTATCTCGGTGAGGATGAATGGAAGAACCGGCTGGGAACGTCTGCACTTGTCCGACTCACGCCATTTGCGGTGCCAGAGACAAATGCGATCGATGTTGGAGCGCGACAGGGGCGCAATTTCGCTGCTGAACGGGCCGAGCCCGGTGCGAATGTCTTCGAGGCGGTGAGCGCGCATGCGTCGGCATTGCAAACGGCTGGCAAACGGGTGGCGATCGCCCTCTGGAGCGAAGGCGCGCGCGAGCGCATGGGCCATGTGCTCGTCGACCATAAACTCCACAATCTAACACCGGTTGCGAACTGGCCACAGGCGCTGAGCCTCCCCAAACCGACGATATCGCTCGCGGTGCTCGGCATAGAATCCGGTTTCGAGACTGAAGACGCAGCAATCATCAGCGAGCAGGATATTCTTGGCGACCGCCTCGTGCGGCCTCGGCGCGCAGCCCGGCGTGCGGAAAACTTCATCGCTGAAGCCACCAGCTTGGCTCCCGGCGACCTCGTTGTGCACGTCGACCACGGCATTGGGCGTTTTGAGGGACTCCAGGCAATCGAGGCCGTCGGCGCACCACATGATTGCCTGGAAATTCATTATGCCGAAGGCGCCAAACTTTACTTGCCGGTCGAAAACGTCGACCTGCTGTCCCGCTATGGATCCGAAGAAACAGCCGTCGACCTTGATCGCCTAGGCGGCGGCAACTGGCAGGCGCGCAAAGCGCGCATGAAAAGTCGCATTCGTGAGATTGCGGGTGAGTTGATCAAGATCGCGGCAGAGCGGCAATTGCATGAGGCGCCGCGGCTGACCGTCGGCCCTGGTGCCTATGACGAGTTTTGTGCGGGGTTCCCATACGAAGAAACCGACGACCAACTCGCTGCCATCGATGCGACCATCAAGGACTTGGGTTCAGGGCGCCCGATGGATCGGCTGATCTGCGGCGACGTCGGGTTTGGGAAGACGGAGGTTGCGCTGCGCGCCGCATTCCTGGCGGCAGTCGGTGGGAAACAGGTCGCGATCGTTGTGCCGACCACGTTGCTAGCGCGCCAGCATTTCAAGACATTTTCCGAGCGCTTCCGCGGATTCCCGATCAACGTCGCTCAGGCGTCGCGCCTTGTGCCTGCTGGCGAGTTGACCAAGGTCAGAGAGGGGCTTGCGGATGGCAGCGTCGATATTGTGATCGGTACGCATGCGTTGCTTGGCAAGAACATCAAATTCAAGGACCTGGCGCTCTTGGTTGTGGACGAAGAGCAGCATTTTGGTGTCGCCCACAAAGAAAAGCTCAAGACGCTGCGTTCGGAAGTTCATGTGCTGACGCTGACGGCAACGCCTATTCCGCGGACGTTACAGCTGGCGCTGACAGGAGTGCGCGATCTTTCCATCATCGCTTCGCCGCCGGTCGACCGCCTGGCTGTGCGGACCTTTGTGTCTCCGTTCGACCCGATCACGGTACGCGAGGCGCTGCTTCGCGAGAAATATCGCGGCGGCCAGGCATTCTATGTTTGTCCGCGCATCGAAGATCTTGCCGGCGCCAAAGACTTTCTGGACAAGAATATTCCCGAAGTGCGTGTGGCGGTCGCCCATGGGCAAATGCCGCCGACCGTATTGGATGACATTATGTCGGCCTTTTACGACGGCAAATACGATGTATTGCTCTCGACAACCATTATCGAATCCGGGCTCGATATTCCGAGCGCCAATACGCTGATCGTTCATCGCGCCGACCGGTTTGGGCTGTCGCAGCTTTATCAGCTGCGTGGCCGCGTCGGGCGCGCCAAGATTCGCGCTTATGCACTTCTCACTTTGCCGACACAGCAAAAGATCACGCCGCAGGCTGAACGGCGACTCAAAGTGCTGCAATCACTCGATACCCTCGGAGCGGGTTTCCAGCTCGCCTCGCATGATCTCGATATTCGCGGGGCCGGCAATTTGCTTGGTGAAGAGCAATCCGGCCACATCAAGGAGGTTGGCTTCGAACTCTACCAACAGATGCTTGAAGAGGCGGTGATGAGCCTGAAAGCAGGCATCACGGCGCCAGTGGCCGACCGTTGGTCGCCACAGATTACGGTCGGAACGGCGCTGCTTATCCCGGAAGACTATGTCGCCGACTTGTCAGTCCGGCTGGCGCTCTATCGCAGGCTTGCGGAAATCGAAGACGAGCGCGAGCTCGAGAGTTTCGCGGCAGAACTGGTCGATCGTTTTGGCAAGCTACCTCAAGAGGTCGAGCACCTTTTGCAGGTGGTTGCGATCAAGGCGCTAAGCCGACGCGCCAACGTGGAGAAAGTCGAAGCCGGACCCAAGGGGATCGTACTTTCGTTCCGAGAGAACATATTTGCCAACCCCGACGGTTTAATCGCGTTCATCCGAGAGCAGGGGCGTGCCGTGCGGATGCGCAACGACCCGAAAAACGCCAAGGGTCAGCAGCTTGTGTTTTTTGAGGACTGGCCACGTCCAGAGGACCGCCTGAAGGGCACGGCGGCCGTATTGCGCAAGCTTGTATCGATTGCAGAACAGGCTGAGGCGGCCTAGTGCGGCATCCTCAAAACGGGCTTGATAGTCTTACCGGCAGCTGACTCCGATGCGGCCCGATTAATATCGGAGAGCGGGAAGAACGTGATCATCTTCTCGACCGGAAAGCGACCGGCCATAATGTAATCGACCAGCTGGGGGATGAAGTCCTTCGGCACGCTGTCGCCCTGAATCACGCCACGCACTGTGCGGCCATTTTGCAGGAACGGTGTTTCAAATGTTGCCTCGGTGCCTTTGCGCGCACTTCCAAGCAACACGCAGGTTCCGGCCGGCATCAACGCGTCGACTGCCTCTCGGAAGACGGTGGGCAGCGCAGATGTCTCGAGCGTATAGCGCGCGCCAAGACCTGTAATTTTGCGAATTGCCTCCACGACGTCGGCGCGCTCGCTATGGCTGATCGTATGGGTCGCACCAAGTTCGCGGGCGAGGGCGAGGCGATGCTCGTGTACGTCGACCGCAATGATCGGGTCGCAACCTGCAATTTTAGCCGCCATCAAGCCCGACAGACCGACCGAGCCAACGCCGAACACCACGAAACTATCTCCGGCCCTCGGCTTCATGACATTGAGCACGGCACCGGCGCCTGTTTGTCCACCGCAAGCAAGCGCGCAAATATGTTCGACCGGCGCGTCGTTACGTACCTTTACGGCAAAGCGCTCGTTCGCGATTGTGAAGTTGCCAAATGACGACTGTTGGAAAAATGCACTGTAGACCGGTTTGCCGCCCTTCGAATGCAGCGTCGAGCCGTCAGCGCGGGTGCCGTTCATCTTTAGGTCAAACGCGTGCAGGCAATAACTTTGGCGCTGTGTCTTGCAGTTCGGGCATTCCCCGCACCAGGGGTAAGCCATCACGACATGGTCTCCGGACTTGAAATCTTTGACTGCGCTGCCGACCGCACGCACGATACCGGCGCCTTCGTGACCGAAAACTTTCGGAAATTGCGTCGGATAATATGCGTCGCGGCCGTGCAAATCGGTGGCGCACATGCCGGAAGCGATGACCTCGACCAGCAATTCATCGGCCCGCGGATCGCAGAGGTCAATTTGTTCGACGTTAAACGGACCCGAGCGCTCGTGCACGACGGCGGCGGTGATCTTCATAATGTGCGTCCAGGACTACTCGGCGGCGTCAGCGGTTTGCGCAATGCGCGCGATCGCTTCGGCGATATATTCGGGTTCCTGGGCGCCTGATACCGCGAATTTTCCGCTGAAGATAAAGCAGGGTACGCCCTCAATGCCTGCCTCTTTGGCGGAAAGTGCTTCGCGTTCGACTTCCGCGACGTCGCGGTCACTCTCTAGTGCCGCGCGAATATCCTCGGGGTCGAGCCCTACATCGGCCGCTGCCTGCACGAGCACGGCATGGTTGGTCAGATCGGCGCCTTCGGTGAAATAAAGGTCCATCAGCTTTTGTTTCATATCGGCGGCTTTGCCGATGCCGTCTGCCCAACGGATTAGCCGATGTGCATCGAGCGTATTGGGTTGGCGGCTAATCTTGTCAATTGCGTAGGTGAGGCCCTCGGCTGATGCCGCGGCTGATACGCGTTGGGCGATGCCTTTGTATCGCTCTGGCGATCCGAATTTGGTGGTGAGGTATTGTTCGCGCGAAATGCCCTCGCGCGGGATCCAGTCATTGAGAAAATACGGGCGCCAGTGCACCTCGACTGGAATATCGGGGTTTAGTGCGATCGCTTTTTCAAGCCGCCGCTTGCCGATAAAACACCACGGGCAGACCACGTCGGACACGACGTCGATACGGACAGGTTGGTAATTTGACATGGCAAGCTCCTGTTCGAAGCTAGCCTAGGCCGCTGGTTATTCCGCCGCAACCATGCGGCTGCCCATCACCCGCATCATCAACGTGTCGAGCGTGTCTCCGGCCTTGAGCGTTGCCAGCGTCACGTTGGCCGTCAGCGGGTTGGATCGCTGTGGCGTGAGCATGTTGCTCTTGAGGGTTCCGGCGAGCCGGCGTGCGATGACGTGGGCCCCGCGTAAATCTGTTTGCGTGAACGCAACAAGGATCGCACCCTCTTCGTCGCGGGTTGCAAAATCGATGTTGCGGATAAGGCGGGTCATCAGTCGTGCCGCGTCCATGCTGGCCCGTTCGTCGCGTGCGCCATCGAACGAAAAACGCGCGACTGATAGTGGCAAGCTGCGGTCGGCGGCCTCGGCCGCGACCTTTCCCAGGTCGCGCCAGAACGAGTCGCGCGTCAGCAGGCCACTCTCGGGGTCGAACATGCCTTCGGTGTCGAGCGACTTGAGCATACGCTTGAGGCGCCCCTCAAAAGCGCGCATGCGCACCAGGGGCACCATGCGCGCCACCAATCGCCCCGGCTCCGCGGCGACCTGGTCGATATTGGGCAACGTCTCGGCGAATTCCGGCGGGGCTTCGCCGATGACCGCGACAGGGATGTCTCGAAAGCGCGGCTCTTGCGCCAGCACGGTGAGAAATGCTTCGACCATGCGAAGTGAAAAGCCATCGCCGACGACGATGCCGTCGATATCTCGAGTGTTGAGGTATTTGGCGGCGGCTTCGACGCTAAGCGCGCCGGCCAATTTGACGCGCTCGCCCATAGCGACGGTCAGAGCCGGATAGAGTGGACCTCGGCCGGCAATGAGCACAGTGGCGTCGTCAAGCGCGTCGCCTACCGGCAGCATCGGCAGTTGCCCGTTATGAGAAGTGAACATTTCGATCCGACGCAGCACGGTGGCATGAAGCGCGCGTACGCGCATAGCCGACTGCAGGCGTGCGAGCAGACGTTCGATCGGCAGCGCGGCATCCGCTGGCAGGGCGATCGGAACAGCGGCATCTTCGTCACCGTGCACGCGCGCAATGACCGGTACGATCGGCCCATTCACCGTCGCGATTTGCAAACAAAGCATCCGTGCGGCGGGTTCATCTGCCGGCGGCCCGGGCTCGGCGATCAGCACAGCGGATGGTTTGACCGTTAGGAATGCCGTGGGTGCATCAGCCCATTTGGCTTCAACGATAGGAAAAGCGCCCGCGGCGCTGAGCGCTTCGACGAGTCCAGTGACCGATTGCTCGGCGACCACGATGAGCGGACCTTGAAGCGACATCGATGCGCACGCACGGTTTGCAGAATGCGCGGAAGTTTAGATGACCGCTGTTAATACGGCGTCAACGACAAGCTGAAATTACGCAGCTTCGGGCGCGCCGCGCGGCTGGAATGCCCCGGATATCAGCGGATTGACGCCTCGCGCCTGCAATTCCGCACGCAAGGCCGCACGGTTAGCCGTGGCGCCAGCGAGCCGTTGGCCAAGATCGGCATCCGGCAGCGTCACGACAGTTGCGTCCCGATCTGCGTGCCCAATCAAGGAATCTACCTCGCGCTGATGAAAGCGGTAGCCGCCGATGCTGATTGTGCCGGGTGGCGGGGCCGTGACGATGAACGTTTGTGTGGCGCGGTCGAGCCGGCAGGCAAAGCCGGTGTCGACATAACTAGCGGCATCGGTCGCGAGGTAAGCATCCTGGCCACGTTCCGCTCCGGGCGGGAATGCATAACTCGGGACCATGGGGCCACGCAGTGCCAACGTGCCGGAATCACTGCGCGCAGTTTCGATCACTGTTATTGCGCCGACCGTTTGGTACGGCGCAGTGATGAGCCCGTGTGTGAGTGGCGCCGGCACACCATCTGCGCCACGTCGTGCCGCGACTAACCCGATGTCTCCGAAACTGGTGACATCGACTACGGACGTCGCGCCTTCCCACGGTCCCACCAATGCCAATCGCTCTGCCGCGCGCGACAGCGCAATGATTGTCTGGACTTCGTCACCGAGAAAGCCGGCGGCCGCAAGCGGGTCGAGTGCTGCTTCTGGCAGCACCACCACGCTGCGCCTCAGCGATCGGCATTGTGCCGCAAACGTATCGGGATCAAATCCGTGGTGAAGATTTAACGCGCCGCCGGACAATAGCCACGGCAGTATCGTGAGGGCGATACCCGCAAACGAACCGGTTGGAATTGTCGACAGCAGCAATGTGTCCGCGGCGATGCCGGCCTCATGGAAAACTGCCAATCCGCCCGTCATCAGCTCGGCATGGTTACGTGCGATTGGAATGATCCCCCTGGCATCAAGACCAAAAGTGACAGCTGCAATATGTGCAGCGGCCGGCCCCGTGCGGCTCGGTGTCGCAAAGAAACCGCCACTGTAGACGTCAAACACGTCGTCGAGTGACACGATGCCGTCAGGCAGATCGCGCCCGAAGCTACACACGTAGCGGATCGAAAAAAGGTCGACCGCGGCTTGCATCGCAATGTCTGCATGGGCGACTGATCCAATGCGGGCCGAGGTAATGATGGCCTTAGCGCCGATCTTGCGGAGCGCCGCCACGATGTCGTGGCGACGCCAGAGCAACGGCATTGGTGCCGCAATCATTCCGGCGCGCAATACACCGAGGAAAGCGATCACGCTTTCGACGGTGTTTGGCAACTGCATTGCCACTACAGTGTCGGTTTGTAGTCCAAGCCCGCGCAGTCGTACTGCAAGCGCCGAGATTGCCTGATCGGCCTCGGCAAAACTCAATTTGCGGGGGGCGCCGTGGGTAACCACTTCCCGGTTAGGCGGGTCGGTAAGCGCTAATGCTTCGGGGTGGCGTACGCCGGCGCGCCGGAACAGCTCGTCGAGCGTGGCACTTGTTTCCGTTAATCGGTTGCCGTCGCCCAGGATCATGGGTAAAGCCTCAAGGCCTGAGGTCCTTCTGCCACCAAGTCTCCGGCAAATAGCCAAACAACGACGTGCGTGAGGGATGCTCGATTCGCGTCCAGCGGGCTACCCACTGCACTGGGGGGAAATAGAGTGGCACGACGTAGAAACCGGAGAGCAGAACGCGATCGAGCGCGCGTGTGGCTGCGACAAAGTCGCTTCGGCTTGTAGCGCCGAGCATGGCGGCGATCATCGCATCGACGGCTTTCGACTTGACGCCCATGTAGTTACGGCTGCCTTGCTGATCGGCGGCGGCGGAGCCCCAGTAGAATAATTGTTCGTTGCCGGGCGAAAGCGATTGCTCCCAACGATATTCCATCATGTCGAAATCGAAACCAATCCGTCGCCGCTCGAATTGTGTGGCGTCGACGGTGCGCACGCGCGCTTCGAGTCCCGCGCGCTTCAGGTTGCGCACAAAGGCAAGTGCGAGGCGCTCCTGATCGCGCGTTGTCGTAAGGATCTCGAACGATAGTGGCCGGCCGGTGGCAACGTGAACTAATTGTGTACCGTTGAGCTCATAACCGGCGGCTTTGAAGAGAATGAATGCGCGCCGTAGCGTGTTGCGGTCGTGACCCGATCCGTCGGTGATCGGCGGCGACCATGTGCCATCCATAATGTCAGCGCGTACCGCGTCCGGAAACGGCGCCAGCAATGCTCGCTCATGGGCGTCGGCTGCGACGCCGTGTGCTGACAGATCGCAGCCGTCGAAATAGCTCGCGGTACGCTTGTAAAGATCGAAAAAATAATTGTGGTTGATCCATTCGAAATCAAACAACTGAAGGATCGCTTCGCGCACGCGAATGTCTGAAAAAATGGCCCGCCGTGTATTGAACACCAGACCCTGCATGCCTTTGGGCAGGCCGTAGGGCAGCCCTTCTTTGACGACTCGACCGTCGCGCAGCGCTGGAAAATCGTAGGCGGTCTGCCAGCGGCCGGGATCTGTTTCCACGCGTAGATCATAAAGCCCCTTTTTGAACGCCTCGAAATGCGTGTTGCCATCGCGATAGTAGTCGAAGCGGATGGTTTCGAAATTCCACAGGCCTCGGTTGATTGACAGATCGCGCCCCCAATAATTCGGGTTGCGCTTGAACGTGACCGTTTCGCCCGGCCTGACTGCGCTGACGGTGTAAGGCCCGCTGCCAAGAAGAGGTTGGAAACTGGTGTCCTCAAAGGTCGAAGTATTGACCGCGTGTTTCGCCAGAATTGGCATCAGGCCGATGATCAGAGGCAATTCGCGGTCGTCGGCACCGGTAAGGTCAAAACGGACAGTGCGCTTGTCGACAACTTCGACTTTCACAACTTTGGTGTAATACGTCCGGTAATTCGGACGCCCTTTATCGCGTAGCAATTCCCAGGAAAAAACAACATCATCCGGCGTGACCAATTTTCCATCGGCAAACCGCGCCGATTGATTAATTGTGAAGGTGACAAAGTTGCGTGCCGCATCGGTCGTGACGCTTTCCGCAAGCAAACCGTAAAGAGTGAACGGCTCGTCATAGCCGCGGGCGAGCAGGCTTTCGATGACATAGCCGCGGATATTTGCGGCGGGCAGGCCTTTCACGATGAATGGGTTTAGGCAGTCGAACGTGCCGAGCACGCCCTGGACGAGCTGGCCACCTTTAGGTGCCGCCGGGTTGGCATAGGCCGGATAGACGAAATTTGGTCCCCAAGCCGGATCGCCATGCATGGCTATCGCGTGGTCGACCGGCTGCGCATCCGCACGCGGATTGACGCCCGAAGCCGCGAACAGCGCCCCAAGCATGACCGTACGCCGCGACGCTCGCCATTGCGTCAGCGCAGGGAAAGGGGTTGTGGGCGTGGTTGAGGCTCGAATGCGATTCGTCCCGGTTTCGCGCGAATTTATCACAGGGCATGGATCCCGGCCGGGCGGCATTTTCGACCCATTCGTGGCTTTATTGCAGAGACGAATTCGGCTATCAGGCAGCGGTCAAGGGTCACGCTCCTGCCGTATTTCACACGGAGAGAGCCGGTTGTCAGGCGTCGTTCGGGAGCCTTGGGCCGCGAACGGAAGAACAAGGGAAAATCGCAATGGATCATCGGATCGCAACGGCCCGGCCGCTGGGTCGAGCGCTGACCGCCACTTTGGCGGGTACGTTGGCAGCGGCACTTATGGCCGCGCCCGCATTTGCTCAGCAGCCACCTAAACCGCCCGCCCAGAAACCGGCACCCGCGGCGCCGAAACAGGCTCCTGCGGCGCAACCGGGGCAGCCGGCTCCGCAAGCGCCCGCCGGACAGCAGCAGGCCGCTGAGCAGCCTCAGTTGATGTATTCGCCCTGGATGAAAGTCTGTGGCAAGGGACCTGACACCAACAACAAGCAGGTTTGCGTCATCACCAAGGATGGCCGGCTGGAAAATGGCATGCCGGTTGCCATCGTGCAGCTGTTTGAGCCAGAAGGCGGCCAGAAAGTTCTGCGCGTAACGGTTCCGCTCGGCATGCAGCTAGCGCACGGGACGCGCCTGCTCATCGATCAGGGCCAGCCCACGCAAGCGCCTTACAATATTTGCTTCCCGGTCGGCTGCATGGCGGATTATCCGGTAGCCGATGATCTGGTTGCGAAATTGAAGAAGGGTCAAAACATCGTCGTACAGGCGATCAACATGCAGGGCACGCCGATCAGCCTGCCGCTGCCGTTGGCCGATTTCGCCAAAGCCTATGACGGCCCACCGACCGACCCGAAGGCATTTGAAGAGCAGCAGCGCAAACTTCAAGAAGAGCTGCAGAAGAAAGCCGAAGAAGCGCGCAAAAAACTGGAAGGCGCGCAAAGCCAGGCACCAGCGGCACCAGCGCCGAAATAAATTCCGGCACGTTCCACTCAATGCGAAAGGCGCGGCTTAAGCCGCGCCTTTTCATTTTCGGTATGCCTTAGCGCGCCTAGTGCATCTGGCTATGACGCGGTCGGTAACCGCCACTTTCATCCTGGTCGAATGCGCCGGCGACATCCGGGTGACGGATTGGAGCCCCCGACGTATCGGGCAGCAAGTTCTGCTCGGAGACGTAGGCAACGTATTCGCTCTCTTCATTCTCGGCGAACAGGTGATAGAACGGCTGATCCTTTCGCGGTCGGATTTCAGCCGGGATCGCCTGCCACCATTCCTCGGTGTTGTCGAACACCGGATCGATATCGAAAATAACGCCGCGAAACGGATACAGGCGGTGCTTGACCACCTGACCGATCTTGAATTTGGCGCTGCGCATTTTATCCATGTCTAACTCTCGGTAAGAACGCTTACAAAGCGTAACGCGCTGCCATCGCCGGATCCTTGGCGGCGACCAACTTGGCAAGATCGAGGAGCACCTTGGCCTGTTTCCAGGTGGCGTCATCTTGCATTTTCCCGTCGATCATGACCGCACCTGCGCCGTCCGGCATTGCCGTCACGATTTTTTTTGCGAAAGCAACCTCGCCCGGATCGGGTGAGAACACCTTCTTTGCGATCTCTATTTGCGACGGGTGGAGCGACCATGCGCCAAGGCAACCCATCAGGAAGGCATTTCGGAATTGTGTTTCGCATGCGGCCGGGTCCGAAAAATCTCCGAACGGTCCGTAAAATGGCTTGATGCCGGCAGCGGCGCATGCATCGACCATTTTCGCGATCGTGTAGTGCCACAGATCCTGTTGATACGCGGGACGCGTCGCGTCGCCTTGTGCGTCCGCCAAGATCTTGTACTCCGGGTGGCCACCACCAACGCGCGTGGTTTTCATCGCACGCGAAGCGGCGAGGTCGGCCGGTCCCAAGCTCATGCCGTGCATGCGCGGTGACGCCGTCGCGATCGCCTCGACGTTGTTGACGCCTTGCGCAGTTTCGAGAATGGCATGGATCAGGATCGGTTTCTTCAATGTGTGCCGCGCTTCAAGTTGCGCCAGCAGTTGATCGAGGAAATTGATATCCCAGGGGCCATCGACTTTCGGAAGCATGATGACGTCAAGCTTGCTCCCAACCGAGCCAACGATTTCGGTGATGTCGTCGAGTGCCCATGGCGAGTTGAGCGCATTGATGCGCGTCCAAAGACCGGTCGATTTGAAGTCGACCGCTTTTGCCATTTCGATAAAACCGTCGCGCGCGGCCTTTTTGGCATCGACCGGTATGGCGTCTTCCAGATTCCCGAGCACCACATCCACTTGGTGCACCAACTCCGGGACCTTGTTGCGCACCTTTTCATTGTGCGGCGGAACGAAGTGCACCATGCGCTCAAGACGCAGCGGGAGCTCCCGCAAAGGCGCGGGCGCGCCGATAGCGAGCGAGGAAAAGAACTGGCGCGGCAGCTTCATAGGACCTTCCAAAAGATAGTTCTGCCGTTTAGAGCAATGCAAAGGCCGCGCCAAGTGGGGCGACCGGAGCCCCGTTAATGATTGATGTCCTCAATCTCGCGCTGCCCTATTTCGGGCTCATCTTCATTGGCTTTGCCTGCGGGAAGCTCAAGCAGATTCCCGACACGGCGCTCGCCTGGATGAACTTTTTCATCGTCTACGTGGCGCTCCCGGCGTTGTTCTACCGCATTCTCGCCCAGACCCCGCTTGAACAGCTCGCACAACTCGATTTCATCTTCGCTACGACATTGGCGACGTTCTGGGCATTTGCCGTGTCGTTTTCGATCGGGATGGTGATAAGGCGCGGCAATATCGGCGAATCGACCATCGCGGGCTTGGCCGGCGGGTATGGAAACATTGGCTACATGGGGCCCGGACTTGCCTTGGCGACGCTCGGTGCGCAAGCGGCGGTGCCGGTGGCACTGATATTCTGCTTTGACACGCTCTTGTTATTTTCGGTGGTCCCTTTCTTGATGGCGTTCGCCAATCCTCAGCCGAAGAGTATAGGTGCCACAGCGTTCGATGTTGCCAAGAGAATCCTGACCCATCCGCTTGTCATCGCTACCGCAGTTGGTGTTGCCTCGGCGGCGGTGCGGTTTCAACCGCCGGTCGCCTTGGATCGTTTACTGCAGTTTCTCCAGAATGCAGCAGCGCCATGTGCGTTGTTTACGCTTGGCGTGACAGTGGCGCTGCGGCCGCTGAAGAAAATGCCTTGGGAAGTGCCGTTCCTGGTGGCGGTCAAACTCGTGCTGCACCCCGCCTTGGTGCTGTTATTGCTCTCGTTATTCGGGCCGCTTGATCAGAGCTGGGTCTATACGGCAGTCCTCATGGCGGCGCTGCCACCCGCGCTCAATGTTTTCGTGTTCGCGCGACAATACGATACCTGGGTTGAACAAGCATCGGGTGCAGTGCTGATCGGAACGCTGATTTCGGTTGTTACGCTGACATCCGTCATGTGGATGGTCAAAACTCAGACGTTGCCTCTGTCACTGTTCAGGTGAACTCATGCAGCCGCTGTCCGGGCTATTTGTCTTGGATTTCACCACGCTGTTGCCGGGTCCGCTTGCGACATTGATGCTCGCTGAAGCCGGTGCCGAGGTGATGAAGATCGAGCAGCCCGGAGGGGAAAATGCCCGCCGCTTTCCGCCGATGATCGATGGTGAGAGCGCAGCGTTCCTTATGCTCAATCGCGGCAAAAAAAGCATGACTCTCGACCTGAAAAACGAGACGGATCGCGCCACACTTGCTCCACTCATTGCGCGCGCTGACATTCTCGTCGAGCAATTTCGGCCAGGCGTGATGACGCGCCTCGGCTTCGGGTACGAGGAGCTCTGCAAAGTTAATCCGCGATTGGTCTATTGTTCAATTTCCGGCTACGGCCAAAGCGGTCCACGTGTGCACGAGGCTGGCCACGATCTTAACTACATCGGAAATACCGGCTTGCTCGACCTGCAGCCTGGACCAGACAGCAGTCCTGTCGTGCCACCAATGCTTGCAGCGGACATCGCCGGTGGAAGTTTCCCAGCCGTCATAAATATTTTGCTGGCCTTGCGAGCGCGCGATCAAGGGGGCCAGGGCTGCCACATAGACATTGCGATGACCGACGCAATGTTCACGTTCACCTGGGCGGCGATGGCGCTTGGCGCAGCAACAGGCCGATTTCCGAAGGCGGGAGAAATGTGGCTCGTTGGGGGCTCACCACGCTACCAAATTTATCCGGCAAAAGATGGAAAACTGGTTGCGTGCGGCGCCATCGAACAAAAATTCTGGCAGGCTTTCACCAAGGCAATTTCTTTGCCCGCTGAGCTGTTCGACGACCTGCGCAATCCGAAATCGACACGTGATGCCGTCGCTAACCTGATTGCTGCCCGATCATCCGACCAATGGCGGCCGATTTTCGCCGCAGCAGACTGCTGTACGACGATAGTCGCCTCGCTAGAGGAAGCGATGCGCGATCCCCATTTCATCGAACGCGGATTGTTTGAGCATCAAGTAGCGACCGCATCCGACAAAACATTGCCGGCTTTGCCGTTGCCGATTGTACGCGAGTTTCGTGAGCGGCCACGCGCCAAGAAAGCGCCGCCACTCGGCTAGAGCGTTTCTCCCCGCATCAACCTTGGCTGTGCGGCAGCTGGAGCTACTCCTTCGCGCATCGCGGCTCGGCGCAGCGGTCCAATGCGATCAATGAGATAAAGACCCAACCCTCGCGCGCCCTGCGCGGGGAAGAAATCGCTCAGCAGGGTGCGATTGAGCAGATCGACGGCGAGAGCGCGGGTGACAACGTCGGCGCGGCGCTTCGTGTCATAGCGTGCCAACACTTCTACATCGCCGATGTCATGGTCGGCACGATGGGCAGCGACCGCAAGTTCGCCGATTGTAGCGGCGTCCCGCAGTCCTAAATTAAGGCCTTGAGCACCAATAGGGGGAAGGACATGGGCGGCCTCGCCAACTAAAGCGATACGATGTGCGGCGAAATGGCGCGCCGTTGCGACGTGAAGAGGAAAAATACCGCGCCCGGGCTCGAGCTCAATCTTGCCCAGAATTGAATGCGAAACGCGTTCGATTTCGTCGGCAAGGTCGGCGTCGTTGAGTGCAACGAGCCGGTCTGCATCAGCCGGGTCGAGGACCCAAACGAGACTTGAGCGAGAGCCGCGTAATGGCACCAGAGTGAACGGACCGTTTGGCGTGTGAAATTCGGTTGACGCATCGCGATGCGCGCGTGAATGACCTAAGCACAGAGTCAAGGCAACCTGAGCGTATTTCCGGTCTTCAATGTCGATGCCCGCCGCCGCGCGGCACATCGATCGACGACCGTCCGCGCCGATTACAAGTGCAGCGTGCAAGACCGTCCCGCCCTTCAACCTGACGGAAATTGTTTCAAGCCCTGGTTCGACTTCGAGAACGTCGTCTTCAACAATCGTCATGTTTGACAGAGTGCCCGCGCGATCTTCCAGTGCTTTGACCAGGTCGCGGTTCTCGATGTTGTAACCGAAGGCCTCGAGACCAATTTCATTTGCCTCGAATTTGACTTCCGGGGCGCGCCACAGCCGACCCGTGTCATCGACGATCCGCATGACTTTGAGCGGTGCTGAGCGGGCGGCACACGAGTCCCAGACCCCGAGTGTTTCGAGTGCGGTAACGGAACCGGCCAAAAGCGCGGTGGTGCGATTGTCAGCCTGAGCCGGCCGACGGCCGACGAGCACGGCGCGGATACCACCGGTTGCGAGTGTAATCGCGGCCGTCAGCCCGGCGGGTCCACCACCGACGACGATGGCCATGGCGCTTTCGCTATATTTGTCCAACATCAAAGCGCTCGTTTCTATTCGGCGTTAACCGCACTAGCACGTGCAGGGCGGGCACGGAAACCAAGGCGAAGGCTTGCGATATCCCGACCGCGCCTGATGCGCTATGCACAAGGCTATCATGAGCCAGACTGCCGGCCCCGATTTTGGTCACCTATCACCCGCATCTGCCGGGCTTGGTTATATTTTTGCACGCCCAAGAGTGCTGGCTGCGTTTTGCGTAGTCGCGCTTGCCAGTCTGGGGTGGCTCTATCTCGGGCTTCTGTACGCCAGCAAGAGCGGTTCGCAAAGCGGCTCTGGCGACGGGATCTTGTCCTTGATTTGTCGCCCACTTCCTGACGGATCATTGAGTACAGGCGGCGTAGCAATTATTGCATTGATGTGGGCCGCAATGACACTCGCGATGATGGTCCCGAGCGCAGCACCGATGATTATGACCTATGCGGGTATTGCCGATACCGCAGCGCGAAAAAACGAACGCATTGTCTCGCCGTTCGTGCTCGCCGGCGGTTATCTGGCGGTGTGGTTTGCGTTTTCTGCTGGAGCGGCAATGACGCAAATTGTATTCGCACACGTTGGGCTGATCGATGCGGGCATGGCGTCCGCAAGCGGGCTGTTTTCTGGCGCGATCTTCATCGCTGCGGGCGCCTATCAGTTCTCGAAACTGAAACATGCTTGTCTTACGCGCTGCCAGCAGCCATTCCCATTTTTCTTCGCTAACTGGGCGACCACGGGGCGCGGGGTGTTTCGGTTGGGCGTCAAGCAGGGCCTCTATTGCGTCGGCTGCTGCTGGGCGATGATGATGGTCATGTTTGCGGTCGGCGTCATGAACGTTGTTTGGATGGTCGTGCTCGGGGCTGTAATGACAATCGAGAAGATGCTCACCGGACGACGCTTCACCCATATGATCGGCCTGCTACTAATCGCCGCCGGGATTGGGATCGTTATATCGGCCTTTGTGTCCCATTGGCCGGTGTGAGAAATTGAGCTGCAAAAAGTGGGAGTGATGCGTTGACGGAAAGTTGGAGCCTGAAAGGGGAAATGGCGCTGTCATGCAGCTGCACAGTATTTTGTCCGTGTGTGCTGTCGCTCGGCGAGCACCCGCCGACAGAAGACCGCTGTCAAACCTGGGCCGGCATTCGCATCGACGATGGGCATTTTGATACTGTCGATCTGTCGGGGATCAAAGTTGGTCTGATGATGGACTTGCCCGGTATCATGTCGCGCGGCAACTGGACGGCTGCATTGTTCGTCGACGATGGAGCTTCTGTGCACGCAGTGAAAGGGCTGACGCGCATTTTTACCGGCCGAGTGGGTGGCACAACGCATTTGCTGTCGATATTGGTTGGGCAGTTTCTTGGGGTGCGCCAGGTGCCCATCACATACGAAACAAAAGGCGAGACCCGCATTATCAAAATTGAAAAATACGTCGACGGCGCAATTACTCCGGTCCGGGGCAAGGACACAAATGAAAATGTCGTCATTCGAAACAGCGAATACTGGATTGGTCCCGACGTGATCGTTTCGCGTGCAGATAAATCACGCTTTCGCGGCTTTGGCCGAAATTGGAACTTGGCCGGTCGGTCGGCGGAGATCGTCAAGCTTGATTGGGGCAATAGCTAAGTGCCGGGCTTCGAGCGTTTTCGCGCTTTTACTGTCCATATTTTCACCGCGACCGGCGGCGCGCTTGCGTTGCTTGCTTTGATTCTGGCGACCGGCGGCCAGTGGGCCGCGATGTTTCTTTGTCTTGGGGCGGCATTGGTCGTGGATGGCGCCGATGGACCGATGGCTCGTGCTTTTGATGTTCAGAACGTCTTGCCACGCTGGTCGGGCGAAACGCTCGATCTGGTGGTCGACTTCACGACATATGTGTTTGTGCCAGCCTACGCGATCGCCGCCAGCGGGCTGCTGCCGCAAGTCCTTGCAATTCCAGCCGGTATCGTTGTGGTGATCACGGGCGCCCTTTATTTCGCCGACCGGGAGATGAAAACGAAGGACAAATACTTCCGTGGATTTCCTGCCACCTGGAATCTGGCAGCTTTCTATCTGTATTTGCTTGAACCCCCCGAGTGGATAGCCGCTATTGGGGTTGTGGTCCTTGCCGCCTTAAGCTTTGCGCCCATCAGATTTCTTCATCCGCTGCGCGTGCAACATTGGCGACCATTTAATATCGCTCTGTTGGCGGCATGGGCCTTGCTGGCTTTTGTCGCCGTCGTGCAAAATCTGGAACCGGGTCTCTACGTGACCCTGCCATTGTGCGCGATCGCAGTGTATTTTTTCGCCGTTGGATTGTTGCGCACACCCGCCTGATCGTGTTCGATCCGCCACCGCGAAGCCAGGAGTAATCCATGTCTCGACCAGTCTTGCTTGTCGCCGGCGGAAGCAGAGGCATCGGAGCGTCCACGGCCAAACTTGCTGGCGAACGCGGCTACGATGTTGCGGTGAATTATAAGACCAATTCGAACGCCGCCGCTGCGGTCGTCAAAGCCGTAGAGAAATGCGGCGGCAAAGCGCTCGCGGTCCAGGGCGACATGGCGTTGGAGAACGACATTGAGCGCGTTTTCGACGACGTCAGCAAAAAGCTGGGACCGATAACCCATTTCGTGCACAGCTCAGGCATTATCGGAGACAATTCGCGGCTGGACGAAGCCAGCGCACAAACGATCCGCGAGGTGCTCGATGTCGATACATTCGGTGCGCTGCTATGCCTGCGCGCCTGCGTAATGCGGATGTCGACGAAACATGGCGGCAAAGGGGGCGCGGTCGTGATGTTGTCGTCGATGGCCGCTCCGCTGGGCGGTGCCAACGAATGTGTATGGTATGCGGCTGCCAAAGCCGGTGTGGATTCGATGGTGATCGGCGCCTCCCGTGAGGTCGCCAAGGAGGGGATGCGCATCAACGCTATTACGCCGGGGGTGATCGATACCGATATCCAGCCGCCCGGGCGTATCGATCGGGTCACTCCCATGTTGCCAATGGGCAGGGCCGGCAAGGCGGACGAGGTCGCGGAAGCGGTATTATTTCTGCTTTCGGACGCAGCCTCCTATATCAATGGTGCAAACTTGCGCGTTTCTGGCGCGCGTTGAACGCCTTGCGCTTGTCGGGCGGCTGCCTATGATCGCCGCCGAAGATTTTTTCGCTCAATCCAAACAAATCGAAGGGGAATATCATGGTCGCGGCAGTACGCGTTCACAAGCACGGCGGTCCCGAAGTTCTAACCTATGAGGACATCGAAATTCCGGCGCCCGGCCAAGGCCAGATCAAGATCAAGCAGCATGCGGCGGGCATAAATTTCATCGATACATATTTTCGGATGGGCATGTATCCGTCTCCGGTCGGGATGCCTTTCATTGCCGGCAACGAAAGTGCAGGCCAGGTCATTGCCGTTGGGCCTGGGGTCACCGACATCAAAGTGGGCGACCGCGTCGCTTTCGTGGGTCCGCTCGGTGGGTATGCCGGTGAGCGCGTAGTTCCGGCCGACCGAGCCGTGAAGTTGCCTGACAATATTTCGTACGAACAGGCTGCCGGGATGATGCTGAAGGGCATGACCGTGCAGTATTTGGTCAATCGCACCTACAAGGTTGAGAAGGGCACTGTTTGCCTTATCCACGCCGCCGCAGGCGGGGTGGGGCTGATCGCGTGCCAGTGGGCGAACCATCTTGGTGCAACTGTCATCGGCACGGTCGGCTCAAAAGAAAAGGCCGCACTCGCAAAGAAAAATGGCTGCCACCATACAATTCTCTACCGTGATGAAGATTTCGTCGCGAAAGTGAAAGAGATCACCAGCGGAAAGCTCTGCGACGTGGTTTACGATGGCATTGGCAAGACGACATTTCCGGCTTCGCTCGATTGCCTGCGTCCTCTGGGATATTTCGTCAGCTTCGGGAGCGCTTCGGGTCAAATCGAAGCATTTAACATCAACATTCTCCAGGCAAAAGGTTCGTTGTTCGCGACCCGTCCGACGCTCAACCACTATGTGGCCAAGCGCGAAGATCTGATTTCATGCGCCAAGGATCTGTTCGAGAAGGTTGGCTCGGGCGCGGTGAAGATTCCGGTCAATCAGACTTACGCTCTCAAAGATGCCGCCAAAGCGCATAAGGAACTGGAGGGCCGCGACACGACAGGTTCATCGATTCTGGTTCCTTAAAGGGCGGCAGCATGGCTTTGCGGGCGATGGCAATGTTGTTGTCCATCGCCGTCGCCCCTCCGGCAATTGGCGGTACCGCTTCCGATACTGAAATGATGACGCTGGTGCACAAGCATTGCGTGATGTGCCACGCCGCAAAGCCTTCGCATGAAAGCTTCCAGGAGGCGCCCAAAAACGTCGTGCTGGAAACTATTCCCGAATTGAAGGCCCATGCCGCGAGCATTTATGCGCAAACGGTGAAGACTCAGGCGATGCCTCTCGGCAATCAAACAAGCATGACCGATGATGAGCGAGCAAGGCTTGGTCAATGGCTAAAGGAACTGCCATGACTGGCGAGGTAAAGCCGTGGGGAATCTTTGCGACGTTTGCCCTTGGCGCGCTTGCGTTGCTGGCCGGACAGCTTTCGGGGATTGCGGCGCTGAGCGGATTGTATGGCCTTGACCTGGGCCAGGTGCCCAATGTCAGCCGGGACGGTGGGGCGATCGTCTTGTTTATCTTCGTATCGGCGCCCGTTCAGGTCGGGATTCTGATCGTTGCCGCGGCCTATAAAGGCGATGCTGCGGCCTACCTTGGCTACAAGTGGCCGCGGTTTAGCGAAGTGGTATTTAGCGTTGCTGCGTTGGTTGTCGTGTTGGTTGTGGGCGACACAGTGAGCTGGCTCGCAGGCCGCGACATAGTCGATCGTTTTCAGAGTGATATTTATCAAGCGGCGAAGAGTGCAAATCTTCTCTTATTGCTGCTTGTTGCCATCACTGTGTTTATTCCGATTGCCGAAGAAAGCCTGTTCCGTGGATTTTTATTTCGCGGATGGCTGCGGGCTCCCAATCATGCGTGGCCTGTCATCGCTATCACCGCCGGTCTTTTTGCTGTGATCCATGTTCAATACGATTGGTTTTTGATGTGTCAGGTGTTCGTTTTTGGTGTTTTTTTCGGTTGGATACGGTGGGCGACCGGCTCGACAATCTTGACCATGTTGCTTCATGGCCTGGTCAATCTGGAGGGAGTGATCGAAACCGTGCTGAGCGCAAACGGGTAACGGCTCAAGCAGCCCTAGAGAAGCGATGCGATGCGCGCGATCGCAGGGTGATGCCTGATGCCGGCCGGCAACCGGGGGAGGCCAATAACCTCTACGCCACCGGAAAATCGCTCGATGCTGGCAACCGTGTCATCAAGTTCCACAGTGTGCCTTTCGCTTTCACTCACAACGATTGCAGCGAGCGTGAGTTTGCGCTGCGCCAGCACATTGAGCGCGGTGAGGGTGTGGCTGATGGTGCCGAGATAGCCGCCAACGACAAGAATTATCGGAATATCAAGCGCGGCCATCCAGTCGAGCACGGTGCGGCGCGCGTCGAGCGGCACCATGATGCCGCCGATACCCTCTATAAACAGAGGGCCCGTTGCGGCGTCGATCGCGTCGCGGCTGAACGAAACTAGTTTGTCGAAGTCGATCGTGCGACCCTCTCGCATAGCTGCAAGATCGGGCGCCAGCGGGGCCCGAAAACGCCAAGGCGCGATGCGATCGACCTCGTCAGCCGTAACCTGGCGACCGAGAGCCGCCAGCAGGACGGCCGGGTCGCTGGTTTCGGCCACTGACGAGTCGTATCCGCTCACAACAGGTTTGAGCGCACCCACGGGCTGGCTGGATTCGCGCAAATACCGGATGAGGCCGGCGGTGACGAACGTCTTGCCGATATCAGTGCCGGTTGAGGTGACGAAATAAGCAGCCACGGGTCAGGCCAATATCCTATCGCGCACGATGTCCGCCAAGCGCGCCACATCCTCATCCGGATGCTGCGCCGTGAACGTCAGTCGCAGCCGCGCGGTGCCGACGGGCACGGTGGGTGGGCGGATCGCCACCACAAGATAACCTTCGTCTTCCAAAAAACGCGACGCGACCAGCGTCGTTTCTTCGTCACCGATCACGACCGGTACGATGGGACTTTGTGCTTCGGCGAGACCGGCTCGCCTGGTAAAAGCCTTTGCTTTCTCGACTGGTAGCGCGGCATAGGTTGGCTCCCGTTCGATAAGATCGAGCGCGGCAATTGCCGCAGCAACACACGCTGGTGGAAGACCGGTCGAATAAATCAATGTGCGTGCACGATTGCGCATCAAATCGATGACTGATTTGGATGCACAGAGATAACCACCATAGGATCCGATTGCCTTCGACAATGTCCCCATCTGTAGTGGCACAGGGATCTGAGAATTTCCAACAAAGTTCGATCCTTGCCCGCCACCCACGACACCAATTCCATGTGCATCGTCCGACATCAACCAGGTGTCGTATTCGGCTGCGAGCGCACGCAATTCGGCAAGCGGTGCCAGATCGCCGTCCATTGAGAATACGCCATCGGTGACAATCAATGCACGATCATGCTCACCGCGATGTCTCGTAAGGAGTTCGCGCGCGTGAGAAATATCATTATGGCGGAAAATTGCTACTTTTCCGCCGGATAGCTGCGCGCCTGCATAGATGCAGGCATGGGACAGTTCATCAAGCAACACGAGCCCATCGCGGCCTGACAGAACCGGAATGATGCCGGTGTTGGCGAGATAGCCTGACCCGAAGACGCAGGCTGCTTCGGTTCTTTTGAATTCGGCCAGTCGGCTTTCGAGTTGCGTGTAAAGGGGATGATTACCTGTCACCAGCCGCGAAGCGCCGGAGCCAGCCCCGTATTTCTCGATCGCAGCAACTGCCGCTTGCTTGATCGCCGGATGCTGGGTCAGGTTGAGATAGTCATTGCAAGAAAACGACAAAAGGTGCCGTCCGTCGCGCTCCACCCAAATGCCGTCCTCGCGCGCAGTCTCATTCAGCGCGCGGTATAGGTGCCGACGTTTGAGCTCGTCGAGTTTGTCTTGCGCGAAGCGGTCGAGCGAATGCATCGGGTGATCTTGCCAGACGTCAGCCTAGATGCTTAGCACGAACGGGGCAGGAAAGAGTCAAATGGCGGACCCAACCAGCAAAAACGGCACGACAGCGGGCCGCTATGCCACCGGCCTTGAGCACATCTGGATGCCCTATGCCCAGATGAAAACAATGTCACCCCCTTTGCCGGTCAAGGGAACCCACGGCAGCCGTATCGTTTTGGCTGACGGCCGTGAATTGATCGATGGCATCGCAAGTTGGTGGACGGCCTGTCATGGCTATAACCACTCGCACATTAGAAAGGCTGTTGAAGCGCAACTCGTCCAGATGCCGCATGTGATGTTCGGCGGGCTAGTTCACCAACAGGCATTTACCCTGGCGACAAGGTTATCAGCGTTGCTCCCCGGTGATTTGAGCCGCGTATTCTTTTCTGAGTCGGGTTCCGTCGCGGTTGAGATTGCCATGAAGATAGCGCTTCAATACTGGATCAACAAAGGACGGCCGAGAAAAACCAAATTCTTGGCGTTCAAGAACGGCTACCACGGAGACACCCAAGGCGCGATGTCGGTCAGCGATGGTGGTGTCGGCATGCACAATATTTTCCAAGGTTCTATTCCTCAGCACGCGATTATCGATCTCGGAAAGGAAGCCACCGCTGATCTCGCCAAGGTCGAAGTCTTTCTCGAGCGGCACGGAGCCGATTACGCCGGTATCATCATTGAACCGCTCGTCCAAGGCGCCGGTGGCATGGTCTTCGGTAATGAGAGAACACTCAATTCGCTCGGGCGTATCGCCGATGCGTACGAACAAATATTGATTTTCGACGAGATATTCACCGGCTTTGGCCGCACTGGAACGATGTTCGCTTGCGAACAGGCCGGCGTCGTACCTGACATCATCACATTGTCAAAGGCATTAACGGGCGGGACACTCCCTCTGGCGGCGACCGTTGCAACGAATGATGTGTTTTCCGCCTTTTGGTCGGATGATCCGCAAAAAGGATTGATGCATGGCCCGACTTACATGGCCAACGCTCTGGCGTGCGCTGCCGCCAATGCCTCTCTCGACCTCTTCGAGTGCGAACCGCGATTGCAGCAGGTTTCCGAGATTGCGCGCGTCATGGAGGAGGACCTTGCGCCTTGCCGCGACTTACCAAGGGTAAAAGATGTCCGCGTCAAAGGGGCTATCGGCGTCGTCGAATTGGATCGGATCGACGATCTTGATGCCTTGCGGGCAGCGTTCATTGAACAAGGCGTCTTCATTCGTCCGATCGCTAACGTCATTTATCTCACACCCGCATTCACGATCTCAGCGACAGAACTCAAAACACTGACTACGGCGGTTGTGAAAACCGCACAAGAGTTAAAAAGGTAGGAGGAAGAATTGGTTTACAGCGGCCCGGCGATCGACACTCACCATCACATCTGGCTGCGCAAGGATGTGGCGTGGCTGGCCGATCCGCCAATACCAAGAATGTTTGGGAATTATTTCGGCATCCGGCGCGACTACCCGGTCGAAGAATTTATAAACGACGTCAAGCCGCAAGGGGTGATTAAATCCGTTCACGTTACTGCCATGTGGGGTCCAAACCGCGGCCTTGACGAAACACGCTGGTTACAATCCGTCGCCGACAAGCACGGGTATCCCCACGGCATCGTCTGCAATGCCGATCTTGCCAGTACCGACGTTAAATCCGCACTGAAGGCGCAAAAACAATATCCGAACCTGCGCGGCGTGCGTCAGATGCTCTATTGGGATAGTGACCCGGTAAGGCAAGGAGCGCCGCGCCCCGATTTGTGCAATTCGCCTGATTTCCGTCGCGGGTTCTCCCTCCTGGAAAAATACGGCCTGCATTTTGAACTGCAAGTTTATGCAGGGCAGGCCGTCCATGCCGTAGAACTCATCAAGGCCTTTCCCAAAGTGCCCATGATTTTAGTGCACGCAGGCATGCTAACAGCCCGCACACCGGCCGCGATCAATGAGTGGCGGACAGCGCTCATGATGATGGCTGCGTTTCAGAACCTTCATATCAAGATTTCTGGCCTCGGAATGTACAGCAATGGCATTACGCTGCCGCAGGCGCGGCAGGTGATCCGTGATGCCATCCAGATTTTCGGCATTGAACGCACGATTTACGGTAGCAATTTTCCGTTGGAAAAATTGCACGCAAGCTACGCGGATTTCTTTGGGGTCTACCGGACGGTTCTGGCGGAATATCCGGAAGCCGAACAGCGCGCGGTGCTTCACGATAACGCAGTTAAATTCTATCGAATTTAACTGCTAGAAGCCGACCGCAGCGCCATGCAGGTCGTATTCATCGGCGCGTTCGATTTTGACGGTGGCAATTTCACCTACGCGGAGCGGACGGTGGCTTGCGACGTACACAGCGCCGTCGATTTCTGGGGCATCCGCCATCGAGCGGCCTTTGGCGACTGTTGGCCCGACTTGGTCGACGATGACTTTTTGACGGGTGCCTACCTTGCGTTTCAAGCGCCGGGCGGAGATTTTCTGCTGCGCCTGCATGAAGCGATGCCACCGTTGCTCTTTCACGTCGTCGGGGACCGGAGAGGCGGAGTCATTGGCAGCGGCGCCCCGGACCGGCTCGTATTTGAAGCAACCGACGCGATCGAGCGAGGCCTCGTCTAGCCACTGCATGAGGAATTCGAAATCGTCGTCCGTCTCGCCGGGGAAACCGACAATGAATGTCGAACGGAGGGTCAGATCCGGGCAGATTTCACGCCAGCGCGCGATCCTCTCAAGTGTCTTTTCCTGCGCGGCGGGACGGCGCATGCGCTTCAGAACGTCGGGAGACGCGTGCTGGAACGGGATATCCAAGTAGGGCAGCACCTTGCGCTCGGCCATCAATGGAATGACATCGTCAACGTGGGGATAGGGGTAGACGTAGTGCAGCCGAATCCAAATACCGAGCTCGCCCAACGCGCTTGCGAGGTCGATGAATTTTGCGCGAACATCGCGGTCGCGCCATTTGCTCGCGGCGTATTTGATATCGAGTCCGTAGGCCGATGTGTCTTGCGAAATGACCAATAATTCTTTCACGCCGGCGGCGACTAGTTTTTCGGCCTCGCGCAGGACGTCGGCGGCGGGCCGGGATACGAGGTCGCCTCGCAAACGCGGGATGATGCAGAAGGTGCAGCGGTTATTACAACCTTCTGAAATCTTCAAATATGCGTAATGCCGCGGTGTGAGCTTGATGCCTTCGGGCGGCACCAGGTCGAGAAACGGGTCGTGCTTGGGCGGAAGCGCTTTATGCACCGCATCAACCACACTCTCGTATTGTTGGGGACCAGTGATCGCAAGCACATCAGGGTAGGCGGATGAAATGGTCTCGGGCTCGGCACCCATGCAGCCGGTAACGATGACTTTGCCGTTTTCCCTTAGCGCGCTGCCAATGGCGGAGAGAGATTCGGCTTTGGCACTGTCAAGAAACCCGCAAGTGTTGACGATGACAAGATCGGAGCCTTCGTGTTGACGCGAAAGCTCGTATCCTTCAGCGCGGAGGCGCGTGATAATGCGCTCGCTGTCTACAAGCGCTTTCGGACAGCCAAGGGAGACGAAACTCACCTTCGGCGCGGTGGTATCTGTTTTCATATTGGGATCACGCACTCCGGCAAGGAGCTAATGGTGATTGCGCCGAATAGCAACCCGTACGCGCGCCAGCTGGCCTTATCGATGCCGCCAAACCCCGGCTTCCGCGTAGGATGTCTTTTCCAGGCCTCCTGATTGTCCACGCCTTCGTGGATAAAAGGCGTGAAGACTACCAAATGCGGCAATAGCCGGTTTATAAAATTGGCAGGAGAATAGGGAGACTTCCGGAAGTCGACGAACAGCACCCGACGGGAATGGGACGAATCTCCAGGTGGAATTTTGGCGGTGATGAGCTGCTTTTGTACGCCGCCACGCACGGCCTTCGTCCTTATCTCGCGCCCCGCGGGAATTGCACAACATCCACTGCCACAACAATATCCGAACGAGCCGCGTCGATGTTCCCACAACCCGCTAATTGATCATTGGCGAAGAGGCACCTGCAGCGCTATCGTGCTCGGATAGGATGCATATCGCATGAAGCGGATCCTCTTAGCAGTATTGTTAGCCGGCACTTTTGTGGCCACCGGCTCGGCCATCGCTGCCGACGAGAAGGCGCCACCCTGGCGTTACAATGCCCATAGTTCCGACCCGCCGTTTCCGCGCGGCAAGCGCGCAGAATCAGTTTGGGCGTCAGGCGCCTGCTGGAGCGAGTGCGGTTCTTATTGTGCGTGGGGATTGGCTGGCTGTCTTAAGGAAGATTCCCAAGGCGGCTGTTTAAAACTTACAGACAAATGCGATCGTTATTGTCAGCGCGAATGCCGGACCTTGGGCGGTCCGCTTCTGCCGATAGAATTTCCCTGGGAATAGTCCGCGTTCAGAAGCGGAAATTGCACTTCAAATCATATTTTTCGTTGAGACGCTCGGGCGACGAGGAATAATTCCGCGCCATTCGGTGTTATTACGGTCATCGAGCATGGAGGTTGCCATGACACGCATATCTTTTGTCGCGGTTGTCGCAAGTGTCGCTTATGTCTCCTTCGGCGCAGGCCCTGCCGCGGCCGACTTTTATTCGGAACCCTGGTGCGCGGTGATTGCAATGGGCGACGGTGACATGCAGTGGGACTGCGAGTACCGCACAATTGAAGAATGTCGCCCGAACGTCTTGGCCGGCAACCGCGGCTGGTGCAATCCAAATCCGAACTTTGTCGCCTTATCTGCACCGGAACGTCACAAGCATGCCCGAAAGCGTCATACTCAACCGCAGTAGGCGGACGACCTAGCGGGGCGGGATACGTCGCTCATCATCGCTACCATCCGCGCGATGCTCGCTGCGTCTGGATTCTCTGTAGGCTTTTGCCAACTTATTGGATAGCCCAATTCCGGCATCAAAGAGTGTCTTGCTCGGGTGGTCGCGACAAAAACCAAACATCCAATCCATCCACTCAATTGACTTTGAGCCTTGTGTAAAATCGCCATCGATAGACACATCGAAAAGATTTCGTGCCGAAAAGAACCCCTGAAGCCAGCCGACGACTGCCATGTAGTCGGCGCCACGCTGAGGGTGGAGATAGTCCAATCGGATTATGTTGCGTTCGGAGTTGATGTTTATTTTTTGCAATTCGAGAATATCGGTGCAGGTCACCTGCTGCGGTCCGACGATAACCGGGTCGCGTTGCTGTTGTGCATGACTGCCAACAGGCAGGGCGAAAATCGCGGCCAGTGCTATCCAAAAAAGTAGTATTCGCATAATCACCCTTCCCCTGGGCGGATTACCGCAGATTGAGACGATAAAGGGGTCAGGTCCGCCAGCTGTGATGGCCATCACAAAAAGGCGCTTTTCCGCCGATCTGTGGCTCCTTGTTCTGCGGCGTGTGCGCTGGATCACAGACGAAGCGGTGCAACCGAGCAATGTTAACGCAACGGTCTCCGAACTTATCCTCACACGAGGGTGTCCCCTGGTTCGGCGAATCGTGAAGGGATCGCTGGCCATTGCCGTGGCGGCGGTCCCTTTTTATGCCGTTTACGTTGGCGGTGATTTGTGCCGGCAACATTCTGACGGGTATGGCTTTTCGCGGGCCGCGATTTCTCGAATCGCGACGTGCTATTGCGATTTTACGATGCGATAGAGTTGGAAACGATCGCCATCCGCAATCAGCCGCAGACGTGAAGGGTCGGGATTTGGAGCGTCGTCTTCTGTAAAGAGGACGTAAAGGTAGTCAAACTTCGTCCAATTGAGCCAGAATGCTGGCGTGCCTGGCGAGGGGTGTTCGGCAGCAACAATGAGCTGCGCTGTCGAAGGCGGCGTCCCGTCGTGAATATCGGCAAAGTCGCTATATTCCGGGCGAACGTGCACAATTTGCTTGCCCTCGACTGTAAACAGCGTCGTAACGAGGGATGCCCGTTCGATGGTGGCGATGCATGCTGCATGAACAAGGCCGAGGTCGCGCACATCTTCGCCCGATGAGGCATTCGCATACGCGACGAATACTTTTGACCCCGGCATGATGCGGCGAACCGAGGAACGGAACTCACTGGTCGAATCGGATAATTGTGACCAGTTATAATCAATCTCGAGCAGCCGGCCGCCAATCAAAACAATAAGAATGATCAGAAATCCGCGCCGCACCACGCGGCGGCGCGCGTCCAGATTGCCACATCCGAAAATCATGAAGGCAATGCCGAGGGGGACACGTTGATCCGCCATATAAGTATCGAACATTACTCGTGGCAGCTCGAAGTAAACGGCGCCTCCGATAATAAGAAGCACCAATGCCAGCGGATGAAATTGTAAGACGCGGTGACGGATCGCCCAGACCGCGGCGGCGACCATGATTGCGATCAATGCAAACGCAGCAAAGTCGGAATAGTTGGCAACGATATAGAGCAGTCCGTCGAGCTTGCCGCGCTGATCCCAAGAAGTGGCGGAAACAAGTTTCATCGTCGGACTGGCGTATAGCAGAGGGAGGACAACCAGAAACGGCGCGCCACTCAACACGAATTGCATAATTCTGTTAGGCCACGGCTGAGACCGCTGTTCCCAAAGGCGCAAGACTTCGAAAGAAAATAAACCAAGTCCGTAGATACCGAGCGCTGAGAGATGGCAGAAAAAGAGCACGACAATAAAGAGTGTCGATAGTGCAAATCGAATCGGCCATGCGCGCTCCCGCACAGCAACCCACCCAGCTAATGCCCATATCGAGACGCCAATACCGAAAATGTAATTCATCAGCCCGACGAGGAAAATATAGTTGTAGAGCAGGGGTATCGCGAACAACGGTAAGACGGTGACACGCCCAACCAGCGCCCTGTTGAGGGCCAGCGTGCCGGAAATTATGAGTACAAACGTTGAAACGAGAAATATCTGGCCCGCGAGATAGACATTAACGACGCGTGCGAGCGGCGAGACAATAATGTCCATCGCCAAATTGGGGATCACTTGCCAATTGAGTTCGTAGAACGTTGCAATCGATCGATTGGCACTCAAATCAGCAATTACTTGCATACGGGCAAGGTGATTTACGTAATCAGAAAGCGGCGGCAGCGGGTGGGTCCAGATCGGAATTGATATCAAGAGAATAAGGGCTACAAAAAGCGCAATAATTTGCAGAGCGGTAAAATCTACCGAGCTAGACCGCTGGGGCGGCACTTTCGAAACGGCGGGGCTGTTTTTCCAAAGCATGCGCGAGTCTTATAGTGTCTAATTACGGCTGAACCAGCGATGAATAGCTCGCGAATCTTCCGAATGCCAGCTTAGTGCCGTCGTTATAGTACGCACGCGTGGACCGCTATTGGCACAAAGCCTGTATCGTGGCTCAATAGTCACGTTTCGATCTCGGTGTTCGACGCGACTTTAGATTGCGTAGAGGGCACACGCCGCCAAGCCGAAATACTGGCAGCGCGGTTTTCTGCCCCAGCACCGCCCATTTGTCGTCGGGTTCGATTGGTTGGCGGCCCTTATAATCGGAGCTCTTGGACAGGCATTAGCGCGATGGCCTCCCGCCGTTCACGGTTGAAACCGACACTAGTCGTTGTGGTGGGGATTCTCGCCGCATACGGGATTATTGCATACCTTCTCGCCCCTCTGACTTGGTCCCACTACGAACATCAAAAAGGTCTCGCCGGACGTTCGATGGTGACGCATACAGGCCAGGGCATTCCAGGCGATCCGATTAATGTGGGTTTGGTCGGCGACAAAGCAGATGTTTTATGCGCTATGCATGCCGCAGGCTGGTACCCTGCGGACCCAATTACATTCCGGTCCAGCGTAGAGATTGTCGGCAGCGTTATCCTGCGTAGGCCATACCGCGATGCGCCCGTGAGCAGTCTATTCTACGACGGTCGACGCGAAGATCTTGCGTTCGAAAAGCCCGTGGGCACGAGTGCCGACAGGCGTCACCATGTCCGATTTTGGAAGGTCCCGGAGCGAGGAGAGGAAGGTCGGCCGGTCTGGCTTGGCTCGGTGACTTTCGATCGGGACGTGGGCTTAAGCCGCTACACCGGACAAGTAACGCATCACATCGGAGCCAACATTGATGCAGAGCGCGACGGGCTCACCAATGATCTTAAAAACGCGAAAGTTGTTGAGGCAATATATGAGATTTCCGGCATTGGGCCGACTGTCAATGGCCGGAATGGAGAAGGCGATCGGTACTACACCGACGGCGAGATTGAGATTTCACGCCTTGTCAGAGGCTGCAATTCGAAAGCTGAGAACGCGGTTGAGCTGGCAAATCCGCCCATGGTGGACTTGAAAAACAAAGCCTGGAAGGCAATTGCGGGGGTACTTGGTTCAGGCGGAGAGCCAAATTGAGTTATCTGATGCGTAAACTCTGGTTCTTCGCGCAAAAAGTTTCCAGTCACGGGGCAGCAGCCATAGTGAGTTGTCGGCAGAAGTAGGAGTTTTTAAAATAATTCGTTCGCGCCGGTCGTACGGCTAACTCGGGTTCGAGTGACAAGCGTTAATTTACTTTTGGCAGCGGGAAGCCGTCGTACAACCACGCCATGCAGTTATACAAGTCATCGTCCGTTTTATTGGCATACGATGTCCGCACGACGTCGCGGGCAACATTGTCGACGTGATAGAGGTGATCCCACATAAAGCGCGAACTCGTATTGGACGCGAGCGGCCCGGATATAGCGAGCTTTCGAGTATTGCTCGAAGGCGGATGAAAAATCCCCTCGCGACTGACCGACTAGCTCGGCGAGGCACACAGCGTCCTCAATCGCCATGCAGGCGCCTTGGGCGAGCGATTGCAAGGTTGGATGAGCCGCGTCACCGAGCAGCGCCACGCGACCGACGTTCCAGTGCCGAATGGGGTCCCGGTCAGAGATAGCCCACCGCCTACTGACGTCCATCATGGCAACGAGCGCCTTCATGGCCGGATGCGAATTGCGGTAGGTCCGATCGACCTCAGCTCGATAGGCCGTGGCGTCGCCCCTTTCCGCGTAAGTCGGCGTTTTGAAAACGGCGACAATGTTGAACAGCGTGAAATCGCGAAGCGGGTAGTGCACCAGATGAAAGCCCGGGCCCGACCACAAGACCAATTCATCGCGACGCACGTCGACGCCGAGTTGTGTCATCGGAATGATCGTCCGATGCGCCACATACCCTACCATACGCGGTTCGCCCTCATTAAAGAGCTGCTGACGCACTACGGAACGAAGGCCGTCAGCGGCAATGATCGCTGCGCCTTCAATCGTATTGTTATTGGTAAACAGTCGTACTTTATCATCGGTATCCTCGAACCCATGCACTTTGGTTGTCGGTAAAAGCTCAATGGACGGGATACCCTTGCATGCTTCCAACAGCACGCGATGAAGGTCTACGCGGTGCAATACGACATACGGGTGTTTGAATCGTTGTTTGAAGGCGGCTCCAGTTGGAATCCGCACAATCACCCCGTTGTCGACCGAGTCGAGCATCGTGACTGCTTTAGGAACGATCGATTTCTCAAGCACCGCCTGGCTGATGCCAAGACGCTCGAACATATGAAAGACGTTCGGGCCAAGTTGGATGCCGTAGCCGATCGCGCCAAATTCCGGTGTTTCTTCGAGAACTTTAACAGGCCACCCCAGGCGCCCAATCCCAAGCGCAGCGGTAAGGCCGCCAATGCCGCCACCGACAACGAGAAGAGGCGCGCTGTTTGTCATTTGAAAAAGCGTCTTGCGGGCACAGTACTATCATACAGAACTCTCACAGCGCCGGTGAAGGCGTATCAATGACTTTGCTTTCCGGGGAAGTTTCAAGGGACCAAAGGAATCGCCCGAGCAGTCTCGGAGACCAGGGTTCAGGTTAGCGAACCCCGGTAAGGGCGCCATGCGAGGGACCAATCGGCAGCGGGGGGCGCGGTACATCGTCTCGATATGACTTAGGCTTGGGTTCCTCCGCCGGAGCTGGTTTTGCTGTCATTTTCTGCGTGTACTTTTCGGCGCTGCCATTTTTCCGTTGTTCCTTTTTTCTTGCAGCGGGAGCCGATGCTAGAGCGCCTGCCGTTGTGGAGGGCGTTGTGGCCGGCGGAGATGAGTTCGGCAGGGTCGGCCGTGACCGTTTTGAAGTCGCTGCCTAGCGGCCACACAAAGTCGTCAGCGCGGCCAGGCGGAGCAGCCAGCGACTCACCCTTCACTAAGACTTTCGCGGCTAACGCGTCGTTTTGGTCAGAGCTGCCGCCAGAGGCGCCAAGCAACCGGTCGTCGGAGTTCTGTGGTGCTGTCGTTAGCGGTAGCATCGGCCCCGCCAAAGGCCGAACGGCACGCTTCTCTTCGGGTGCCGGTTCAACTGGTCCGGAAGGTAGCGCGACGGTCGTACGATTACTCATAAAGCGCTGGAGTTCGCGCTCGACGTAGTGCGCGAGCTTGAGAGCGCCGTATTTTGTAAAAAAGACACCGTCGCTCGAACGTAAGCGCCGCGTCTGTCCCTCGTAGTCAGGACCATAATTAGAATACTTTCCGGATTCGTCCACAAATCCATCCCACAGGTCGATATAGACGATTCCAGCGCGCTCAGCCCGAGAGCGATAGAGATCGTTCAGATAGGCAGCATCGGCTGTGGATCGTGTCCCTCGGATCGACGGCAAACCAACCCATACCACCGGCACACCTTTGGACTTGAGCGCAGCGATCGTTTCATCGATGCGCCGAGAGTAAATTTTTTCCCACTGCTCGCTTCTAAATTCAACGACGCCGTTTCCTTTTTTGTCGTTGTCCGGCGTCGGGGCCGCGTTCCCGTCTTTATTGTCTGCACCGGCTGGATTTTGTGTGCCTTTTATTTCAGAGTCGTTTTTGGTTTGCTGATCTTTAGCTTTTCTCGCGGCCTCCTTTGCAAGATCCTTTTCGCGAATGTCTTGGCGATCAGCCAAGCCAAGCATCATGACGACGTAGTCCGCTTTTTCCTGCGCCAAAATGTCATGCGCGGCATGCCACCAGTCCAAGTCACCCTTTGCGTCGTATTGCAAGAGACCTGAGTACGGCTTGATCCTTCGGACGATGCCGATTTCTGGCGAATCCGAAAACGCATCTTCCAGACCATACGAAAGCCAGTCAGCCATGCTGTCGCCCATTACGACGACCGACGTCGTTCGTTCGTTTTTCGAATCAACTTTGCGCGGCGGCGGCGCACGCGAACTGTCGCTAGGCTGCTCTATATGTTGCTGACCCTGCTGCCGTGGCGGGTTGAATTCATCGTCGCGGGGTTTTGAATTGGGCGTTCCAAAAAAATTATCGAAAAAGCCGCCGGAATGAGCACGAGGGCGCTTGTTTTGGGACTGCTGGTCGCCGAAGAAAAATTGCGCATGGGCGGGAGAAACCAGGGCGGTCTCGACCGCGGTTACGCAAACAGTTTCGGCTGCTGCCAGAACTGCCGTTGCGATAAGCCAGCGCGAAAACGGCACTTTGCCAAACATGCCGATTTAGGTAGCATTCAATTCCGGCTGCAATAGGCCACGATCGCGTCAATCCGATGGAATTGTCGCTCGGGCGGCTACCGGAGTAGTGTGAAGCCTGTGTTTAAATGGGGTTTCGGAACAGGCATCACTTTCGTGAGTTGGCGGGAACAGCGCAGACATCGTGGGGTATGCTGCCTCACATGAACCGGTGTGTAAGGGACGTCCGCGATGCACCATTTTGGAGTTCCACGTAGGGGATTTGATGCGAATAGTGGACTTGAGGGAAACAAGACAAAAGTTGCGCAGGTGCAGTGGCGGCGTGGTTTGTTACGGGTATGGCTGCTGGCATCCGCCGCGTGGATTATGGGGTGGATCGTTTTTTTGATCCTGCATGGAACTCGAAAGCGGATTCCGCAGCTCTGGCGAGTTCACCGCAATTCCCGTCCTCCTGATTGGGCCACCGATCGCCCTACTTCTGTTCGGACTCATGGCTGGGTGGGCCTTTCGCGGGTTCAAACCAGAGTAGGCCACGCTCCACGCGCCTTAACTGATTGTCACTCGTTGCAAGTGCGCTCGATTGCTCATTGTGTCCGCCCCGGATGCAAACGTATAGTTTGGAACGCAGTCTCCACATCGATCCGATCCCAAATCTCACAGAAATTGTGTTTTGAATTTCAGCGGTGAAATAACGGTTGGTGCGCCGCGAGAGGCGGTTTTCAAAGCGCTCAGCGACGCGCCATTTTTTGCGTCGTGCATCGACGGCGTGCGAGATCTCAAGTCGATTGACGCGACCCATTACGACGCCGTGCTTGAAACCCGCATTGCTTATATGCGGTTTAACTTCAAAGTCGCGGTGGAAATGAGCCGCGTGGCCCCGCCCGATGAAATCGAGGCAAAGGTCGAGGGCACACCAATGGGTATCGTTGGCCGCCTCACTGCAACTGCGACGACGCATCTTGCCGAGGCGGGCGGAGGCACCGTCATCCGCTATGTTATCGACGCTACTTTGACTGGTAAACTCGGTAGCATGGGCCAACCTGTGCTCAGGGCGAAGGCCAAAGAAATGGAACGTCAGTTCGCTGAACGGATCGCGACAGCCTTCGCACCCGGTGGCGACAAGGCTTCGCAATGACGCCGTTCGAATTAATAGAGCCCAGTTCTCTCGACGAAGCCATATCGCTAATCGATCCGGACGTACGGCCTATTGCCGGCGGCACGGCCCTGATGCTCATGATGAAAGCTGGTGTATTTCGGCCGACACGGCTCGTCAGCTTGCACAAACTGGCCAAATCATTCTCTGACATAGCCACTGGCCCCACGGGCGAATTGACCATTGGAGCTATGGCTTCGCTCAGCACACTTGAACACTCATCAGTGCTGGCTCGAAGTGTTCCAGTAATCGTTCGCACGATGCGGCGTTTGTCGAATGTACGCGTACGCAATGTCGCAACAGTGGGCGGCGCATTGGCGCATGCAGATCCGCATATGGATCTGCCACCAGTCTTGATGGCTCTCGGCGCAACTGTCGCCGTCGCTGGTCCTAAGGGCGAGCGCGTCATCACAATGGACGATCTCTTCACGGGCTATTACGAAACATCGCTCGCGAAAAACGAACTGATCACGCAGTTGCGCATTCCGGCACAGGGCGCAACGCGGTCTGTTTACTTCAAGGTCACGGCCGGCTCGGCGGACGACTGGCCGGCGCTGGGCGTAGCCGTCGCAATGCACGCGGAAGGCGAGACCATCAAGTCCGCGCGCATCGTCGTGAGTGCGGCGACGACTAAGGCGATGCGCCTCACAGCCGCAGAAGCAGAGCTGATTGGCGCCGCCGTGAATGAAAAGACCATAAAGCGAATGGCTGATGCGGCCGCCGCCGAAGCCGACGTCATCGCCGACCTCCGTGGATCGGCGTCATACAAACGTGAACTGTTGCGGGTCTATGCCGCGCGAGCGGTGCACTCGGCAATGCAGACCAGCGGAGCGCCGTACTGATGGCCACGACGACCGTATCGGGAGGGCAGGTCGGCCGCTCGCTTCCGCGGCTGGAGGGGCGCGACAAGGTAACCGGCCGTGCCGAATACACGCATCTCATGCAACTGCCGGGCATGCTGCATGCCAAAATCTTTCGCAGTACCGTCGCTCACGGTCGAATTAAATCGGTCGACACCGGAGCAGCCCGCAATACCCCTGGCGTCTTTGCCGTTTATACAAGCGATGACGTTCGCAAAGTTATTCCCGTTCCTTATTACGGCCCCGCATTCCACGACCAACCGATTTTGGCTATTGGCAAGGTGCATTTTGTCGGTGAGCCGGTCGCGGTCGTACTCGCAACTGACCCGCACGTCGCCGATCAAGCCGCACAACTGATCGTCGCTGAATACGAGGAACTGCCAGCTGTTTTCGACGAGGTCGAAGCAGCAACTAACAAAATACTGGTTCACGACGAACTCAAACCCGCCGGCACCTTCGCCGATCTCAAACATCTTAAAGGCCGCAAAGGGACCAATATCGCGCTCGACTTTAGATTGCGGCGCGGCGATGTCGATAAGGCGTTCGCGGCGGCATCGCATGTTTTTGAACATACATTTCGTACCCAGAAGGTCTTGCACCTGCCCCTCGAGCCGCATGCCTCCATCGCGGATTACCGCGACGACGGCGTTACCATCTATTCATCGGCACAGGGGCCGTCCTTTGTACGCACCGAGATTGCGCGTCTCTTGGGATGGCCTGAAAATCGTGTGCGTATCAAAGTGCCGTATCTGGGCGGAGGCTACGGCGGCAAGCTTTACATCAAATTGGAAGCGCTCGCGGTCGCGATGTCGATGTTGGCCCGCCGGCCGGTGAAGATCGCGCATACGATGGAAGAGCATTTCTACACCATCACCAAACATCCGAGCACATTCCGCATCAAAACCGGCCTCGACAAGGAGGGACGTATCACGGCGCGGAAATGCGAAGTGTGGTGGAATGGCGGTGCTTACGCAGATATCGGCCCGCGCGTGACACAGAAATCGGGCTTCACAGCGTCGGGCCCCTACGACATCGATAACGTGTCGGTCGATTTATACGCGCTCTATACAAACTTGACACCGGCAGGGGCTTTGCGCGGTTTCGGTATTCCGCAATTGGTGTGGGCCTATGAGAGCCATACCGACATGATCGCGCGTGCGCTCAAGCGCGATCCGCTGGAGTTTCGCAAGCAGAATCTGCTGCGAGAGGGACGACCCCAGGCAACTGGCACAATTCTCAAAGATGCGGCAATCGAGAAGGTCCTCGACCGTATTGCGGAACGGCTCAACTGGACGAAGCCGTTCGATCGCGGCACCGGAACGGTACGTCGGGGGCGCGGCCTAGCGGTTGCGCTCAAAGCCGTGATCTCTCCGACAACTTCGGTTGCCATCGTAAACATTTCGGCGGACGGCAGCACGACATTGTATTGCGGCACCGTTGATATGGGGCAGGGCTCCGATACCGCGATGGCGCAGATGGTTGGCGAAGTTCTCAACATGCCTGCAGAGTCAGTGCGTGTGGTGCCCCGCGATACCGATGTGACGCCGTACGATATGGGCACGCTCGGCTCGCGTTCACTCTTTCACATGGGTCACGCTGTCCGTCTCGCGGCGGAAGAGGCTCGCGCCAAGATAGCCGCGATGCGGAAAGAACTCGGCGAACCCGAAGGCAGTAACGCTCCATTGGCAGAGCTGTTTCGCAAAAAATACGGCATGCAAGCCGGCAACATCGTCGGCACCGGAACCTACAAGCCTGATTATATCCCCCCGGACGCAGACGGGCTCACGACCAATGCGACACCGTTCTGGATGGCGGCGGGTAGCGGCGTCGAACTCGAGGTCGATACAGAGACTGGTCACGTGCACATCACGCGGCTCATCAACGTTGCTGACGTTGGCAAGCCTATCAACCCACGGATTGTCGAAACGCAGTTGTCGGGCGCATCCCTGATGCAACTCGGCTTCAGCATGTTTGAGAAGATGCATATCGATGGAGGTCAGGTCACTAACGCCTCGCTCGCCGATTACAAAATCCCCGGCATTCATGATGTACCGCCGGTGATGGAAAATGAGACCATCGATACATTCCAAACCAATGGCCCGTTCGGTGCCAAAGGCGTGGGTGAGCTCGCAACATTCGGCGTCTCGCCTGCAATCGCTAATGCCATCGATGACGCAATTGGCGTCCGCGTTACGGAACTCCCGCTGACTGCCGAAACGGTGTACCGGGCTTTGCGCGCGCGGGACAACCGGCCGCTGGGGGGCGAATGAAATGAGCGCGGGCCAAAGAACGATTAATTTCACTCTAAATGGGCGTCCGGTCTCGGCTGATGTGAGACCGCACCATAACGTCGTCGAAATGCTGCAAACGCAATTTGCCTTGTTCGGCGCGCGTGAAAGTTGTGGGCAGGGCCTGTGCGGATGCTGCACAGTAATGGTGGACGGACGTCCTGTTTCAGGCTGTCTTCATCTTGCGGTTTTTCTCGACGGAACCGAGGTAGTCACGGTCGAACATCTGTCCGGGCCGGGCGAACTTGACCCGGTTCAGGCGGCCTTCATCGAATGTGGCGCGTTTCAGTGCGGTTACTGCACGCCCGGTTTTGTGATGATGACCAAGGCGCTTATCGGGCAGCATCCCGAACCCGATGACGAGCAAATTCGGGATTACTTATCCGGAAATTTATGCCGGTGTGCCGCCTATCCAGAAATCGTAAATGCGGTCAAAATGGCCGCGCGAAAGATCAAGACCGGATCAACCGGTCAGATTTAAAACGCGATCTAGAGGGAGGGACTGATCCATGACGACGGCAACGATAGCCGCTTCGGAGCCTTGGTATCGCAGCCTCACTGCGACACAATGGAAGACCGTTTTTGCTTCGAATCTTGGCTGGATGTTCGATGGCTATGAAACATTCGCGCTGATCCTGGTGGTTGGCGTGGCGCTTCGCGATCTGCTCGATCCTTCGCAATTTTCTCAGATTCCGGCATTTGCCGGCACAGTTATCGGTATCACTCTGCTGGGATGGGGAATAGGCGGCGTCATCGGTGGCGTACTGGCCGACTACATCGGCCGCCGACGCACCATGATCTTTGCCATCCTCGCCTATTCAATCACGACGGGGCTCTCTGCATTCGCTTGGGACTGGGTGTCATTTGCGCTATTGCGCTTTCTTGTCGGAATCGCGATCGGCTCTGAGTGGTCAACAGGCGCCTCGCTGACCGCAGAGGTTTGGCCAGACCACGCGCGTGGCCGTGGGGCCGGTCTGATGCAATGCGGGCTCGGGATCGGGTTTTTCCTGGCGTCCTTCACCTGGCTGTTCGTCAGCGGATACGGACCTCATGCCTGGCGAATTATGTTCTTCATCGGCGTTATCCCGGCGCTGTTTGCGCTTTGGTTGCGCACGGGTGTTCCGGAGTTGCAGAAATGGGAACACAGCAACGAAAAACGAAAATCAGCTCAAGCGCGGAAAAAGAGCGGCGCTACGCTCAGCGCGGAAGATCATGCGCTAACCCGCTTCACATTTGCCGATCTGTTCGCTGATCCAGAAATACGGAAGCGCACCATCATTGTTTTTTTGATGTCGCTAACAACGACGGTTGCGTGGTGGGGAATTTCGACGTGGGTGCCGCCTTTCATCGCTGGCGTTGCCGGTAAAGCTGGCCTGCCGGCGCAAACCTGGGCGAGCTATGCGGGCATGAGCTACAACCTCGGCGCCATCTGCGGGTATATCGGCCTCGGCTTCCTCGCCGACCGGTTCGGACGCAAGCCGATCGTCATGATTTTCTTTGCCGCATCGTTAGTGCTGACGTTCGCACTTTACAGGTGGACGACCGATCTCAATCTGTTGTTGGTAGTGGCCGCTCTCAATGGCTTCTTCACGCTCGGCCAGTATTCATGGATGTCAGTCTGGCTGCCGGAGCTGTTCCCGACGCGAATGCGCGCCACCGGCATGGCGTTCACGTTCAATGCGCCGCGCTTTATTGCATTCTTGGGGCCGCTTTTCGCCGGCATGCTGATCGCTCAATTCGGTGGCTTCGGCGGAATGGCGGTGGCGTTTTCGTTCATCTACATCCTCGGCTTTATCGTGGTCCCGTTCTTACCGGAGACAAAGGGAAAGCCCTTACCAGCCTGATGTTTGGGTAAATGCGGTTACAAACGGCGGTGCAGCGCAAGCTGTACCGCCGGCTTGTTTTTATGTTCACCAATAAGGAGTGAGGCTATGGCCAGTGATATCGTTTTGACGAACCCCGAAACGATGGCCAAACCTGGAGGCCACTATAGCCACGCGGTAAAGGCCAATGGATTTGTGTTCGTTTCCGGTCAATTGCCGATCGGCCGTGATGGTACAAAACTCGCCGACGCATCGTTCGAGCAGCAGGCCCAGCAAACCCTCGACAATGTCGCCGCAGCACTTAAGGCGGCGGGAAGTTCGGTCGATCGGCTCGTTCAGGTCCGGGTTTATGTCACCGACATAGCGTCGTGGCCTGCCTTTAACACGATGTATGCAGCGTGGATCGGGTCGTCGCAACCCGCGCGCGCAGTCGTACCGGTGCCTCAACTGCACTACGGTTTTAGAATCGAAATCGAGGCGGTCGCATTGGAAGGTTGATCATGATGCCACCAAAGGTCATCGCTCTCGAAGAGCACTTCACCTCGCCAATGCTGCGCGCTTTGCGGGGTGAAAAGGATACACCAGTCCAACGCAAGCTCGATGACCTCGGCGAATTACGTATCCGTGAGATGGATGACGCGGGAATTGATCTTCAGGTTATATCGGAGAACAATCCGGCCACGCAAAATCTCGATGCCGAAACGGCTGTAAAACTCGCGCGCGCCTCTAATGACGCGCTGCACGAAGCCGTGCGTCGGCACCCCACGCGTTTCGCCGGCTTCGCAACGTTGCCAACACCAGACCCGAAGGCGGCGGCCGATGAGCTAGAGCGCGTGGTGAGCAAATTTGGCTTCAAAGGGGCCATGATCATGGGCCTAACCCACGGCCGCTTCATGGACGACAAACAATTCCGTCCGATCTTCGAGCGGGCGGTCAGTCTCGATGTGCCAATGTATATCCACCCGACCCCGCCGCACCCGGCCGTACACGAAGCATATTTCAAAGAATACCCAGTGCTAGCGGTCGCACCGCTTGGTTTTACGCTGGAGACTTTGACGCACACCTTTCGGCTCATTGTCAGCGGCCTTTTCGACGAGTTTCCGACTCTTAAAATCATCGTTGGTCATCTCGGAGAAACCGCACCATTTCTGTTGTGGCGGACCGATAATATTCTCGGTGAGCGAGCGCCGATGCCACGTGCTTTTGCTGATTATTATCGTGAGCACTTCTGGCTGACGACAAGCGGGGCATTTTCCGACCCGGCTCTGACATGCGCGATCGCCGAGATGGGTGTGGAGCGAATTTTGTTTTCGATCGATTGGCCATTCATGGACAATCGATCCGGCCGGACGTGGATGGACCAAGCGCCGGTAGCCGATCGTGATCGCGCTCTGATTTTCGGCGAAAACGCGCGAAAGTTGCTTAAACTTCCATGATCAGTGACAAACGCTTCGTTTAAGCAGAATGAGCGGGTTGGGAAGCGCCGTAATCGATTGCAATCTGGAATAAATAGGCTTTCGACGGCCCCACGTTTACGACACTCTCGAGATAGGAAATCTCGCGTTTCAACCGTGCAATTTCGCCAGCACGAAGATCGATGTCCCCGAGTTTAATCTCCGCGTCGGCCTCCAACGCCTTTAAAAATTGCTGAAGGCGGATTACGTCGGCATTGGTGGGAGACCTGACCATAAACTGATCATAGCCGGTCATCGGCGGGCGAAAACCGGTTTTCCCCTAAATCCACCGCGCCGAAGACCACAATCTTCCAGAGCACGACGCGGGTAAGATTGACGCGAAAATGTCTATCGCTGAGGTTTAGATGCTTTCCGCAGGCGAAATGGCGGGCACTGCCGAGATGAATTGAGTTTCGGCGAGCCGCGCGAAACGCCCGCCGGCTCTTATGAGATCATCGAATGTTCCAGATTCTAATGATCCTTCCCATATCGAAGACGAGGATGCGGGACGCGTTGCGCACGGTGGACAATCGGTGCGCAATGACGAAAGTCGTTCGATTTCTCATGACCTCATCAAGTGCGCGCATAACTTTGGCCTCTGTGTCCGTATCAAGCGCACTCGTCGCTTCATCAAGAATGAGGATAGGCGGATCTTTAAGGAGCGCCCGCGCGATCGACAATCTTTGACGTTCGCCACCGGACAAAGATCGGCCGCGCTCACCGACGCTGCCGTCAAAGCTTTCAAATTTCCGGTCGATAAACTCCAATGCTTGGGCCCGGGCCGCCGCTGCGCGCATCTCCGCTTCTGTCGCGTCAGGTTTCCCAATTCGAAGGTTTTCAGCAATTGAACGGTTGAACAGCAGGGCTTCTTGGAACACGACGCCAATATTCCGACGCAGCGCGAATAGCTTAAATTTGCGAATGTCGACGCCATCTATTTCAATTGAGCCGGACTGCGGGTCAAAGGCGCGGTGAAGCAGCGCAATTGCAGTCGATTTTCCGGCCCCCGTTGCGCCGACGAGGGCAATAGTTTGGCCAGGCATTGCCTTGAAGTTCAGGTTTTCGACCGCCATCCGCTCCCCGTCATAGGAGAACGAAACGTCTTTAAACTCAACACGACCTTGAAGCCGACCAGGGTCGTACGCATCGGGACGGTCGCGAATGGTCGGAACGGTGTCCCAGACCTGGAAGAATTCGCGCAAGCGCGGCGCTTCGGAAACCAGGTCATTGATGAAGCTGACGCTATGTTCCAGCCGGGTAATGATGAGGCCGGCAAAGTTCATGAAGGTTACCATCTCTCCGATGGTCGCCTGACCGTTGATGTTAAGCAGCGTGCCGACGATGATGATCGATAGAACGGTCAATGTGGTCGCTGTGCGGGTTAACACAACAGCCAGTGCCCACCACGAGAGGACCGGCATTTGTGCGGCTAGCAGCCGCTCGACGATGAGGCGTAACTCTGCGACTTCGGCATCGAGCCGGGAAAAGCTCTGCACGAGCGCAATGTTACCCAAGGTATCGGACGCGCGTTCTGCAAGGTCAGAATAATGGCGCTCGACAGTGCTCTGCAAGGTTTCAGTCTTGCGTACAATCAAGGCGGTAAGCACCGCAAAGACCGCACACAGCACGATCAGCAACGATGCAAGGCGCCAATTTATAAAAAGCGAAATCGGGAGCAACACGAGCAGCGAAATGAACGACGATAAATTATCGCGAAAGAAGCCCACCCACAGTCCCCATAACGCATCCGTGCCTTGCAACATCATCTTCATCAGCCGGCCGGAATGAGTATTGCCGTGATAGGAAAGCGGGAGCTGAAGCACGTGCTCGAAATAGCCAGTGAGAACGACATGGCGACGCCGGTGTGCAAGGCGGTCGGCATAGAGAGCAATCAAGGTGCCGCAGGCAATTGTAAAAATGCCGAACCCGGCCCAAGCGGCCAGTAGCGATCCCAATTTTGACCATGATGGTGACCCACCGGCTGGCCGAATGCTGGTGAGGGTGTCGATAATGCGGCCAAGCAGGACCGGTTCGGCAAACTGCGCGGAGGCAAGCGCGACATTCGCCAGCGCCAACACCCATGCCAAACGACTCTCGGATCCGAGCAGGGCGAGAACGCGGCCATAGAGACGGACGATACTCATGCGTGGCCGGTTGTGATCGTGGCGTAGCCTACTTTGTACCCAAAGCCGCCATCGATCACTAGGCCGGTACTATGACCTTGCCGATTGGCCAGAGGGCTATTCCAGCCAACTTCAAGTGTGCCCATGCAAATGGAATACCCACGATAGTGAAGGTTAGGAGAATGGCAGTAATCAAATGCCCCAGCGCCAGCCACCAGCCGGCGAGCACGAACCATATGATATTGCCGAGAAAGCCTAGCGGACCAGTGCCTAAATCATGACTTCCGGTCACTTGCGCGCGTGACACCGCCTTTTGACCAAAGGGCAACAAGGTGTAAGCCGCGATGTTGAAAGCGGCGCGCGTCCAAGGCAGCCCGATGATGGTGATTGCCATGAGAATGGCGGCGATAAACCAGCCAATTGCCATCCAGAGGCCGCCGACGACGATCCACAATACGTTGAGAAGAAGAGAAACAGGGGACATCAAGTGTTCTCGCGGGTTGAACTCGATATTCTGGGACAGAAGCGATCTAGGTACTAAGCTGCATGTTTGCCAGTTGGCTTCTGATAGCGTTGCCAGAGAAACAAAAAGCGACGCATACGTCGGACGTACCCTTGGTCCGGGGGAGGGAACAATGAAAGCGCGATGGATTGGGGCGGCACTTTTGGCATTCGCCGGGATGAGTGGTGCGCAGGCCCAAGACTACCCGGCGAGGACCGTCACGATAATTGTGCCCTTTGCGGCAGGCGGACCGGCCGATGTTACTGGTCGGATCGTGGCAGACATCTTCTCTCGGCATCTTGGCCAGCAATTTGTAGTCGAGAACGTTGGAGGAGCCGGGGGCACCCTTGGGTCGCTGCGCGCGGCGCGTGCAGCTCCCGACGGTTACACGATCATCTCGGGCCATATGGGCACGCATGCCGCGGCACCTTCGTTCTACCCAAACCTGGGATATGACCCGGAGAAAGATTTCGAGCCGATCGGATTGATCGCTGAGCAGCCGGAGCTGCTGGCAGTCCGCAAGGATTTTCCCGCGAATAACCTCAAGGAATTCGTCGCCTACGCCAAAGCAAACGAGGGCAAGCTCAATATGGGCCACGCAGGAGTGGGTTCTGTGTCCTATGTAGGCTGTCTTCTTCTCAATTCGGCGATTGGCATCAAGCCGACGATGGTGCCGTTTACCGGAACAGCGCCGGTGATGAATGCGATCCTCGCGGGCCAGATCGACTATGATTGCGACCCGGTACTCGGACCGTTGGCCCATGTTCGCGCCGGTACGGTTAAGGCGCTTGCCATTGCGACAAAAAAGCGGAGCCCGCTGCTACCGGACGTGCCAACCTCATATGAGCAGGGCCTGCCTGAATTCGACTGCGCGCCTTTCTACGCTGTGTTCGCACCGAAAGGCACGCCGAAGCCGATTATCGACAAACTCGCCGATGCCCTAAACAAGGGCCTCGATGAGCCCGCTGTTCACAAACGGCTGGCTGATCTCGGTGCCGATATCGCAGAGCCGAGCCGCCGCGGACCAAAAGCGCTCGCTGAGTTGGTGAAAAGCGAAGTCGCCCGGTTAACGCCAATCCTGAAAGCCGCGACCGCGAAATAGGTGCTGCGCCAGATCACTGCGGATTTGCTGGAGGGCTGGCCGGCACAGCTGCCGGGATCGCAGCCTTTTGGACTGTCAGAGTTGTAGGCAGCGGCAAGCCATGCGGGTAATAGGTCCAAAACACAAAAAGTCCCGCAAACAGCACTGCAGAAAGCACGGCGGCTCTCACGCTACGACCGAAAGACAACAAGTTGCCCACCAGCGCAGCAACAAAGACAAGCCCAGCTAGCACAGCAACATAGAGCCAGTTCACAGTTGCCAGATCGATCGGCATGAGACGTTAGCTCCCGAAAATACGGTGGCTGGGAATGTTAGCGCAGATAGAGAAAAAATCGCCGCCAAGGGAGGCGGCTTATTCTGTCATGGAATCTTCGCTACGGCCGTTTCAATTTCATAGCACCGAGGGCATACGAATGTATGCAGTTCATGCCCCGGCTTTTCCGGCTCTATGCCAAATAAATTCATACGCATCCCGCAACTCGGACAGTCCGGTGGGGTAATTAAATCGGAGTGCGTGGTGGCTGGCTGATAAGTGATCACCAGGATTCTCCCTCTAGCTACTAGGCGGGAGTCCCTGACTCTCAGTCATCGACGCCTATCGCTGAGCCGTGCCGTTGATACCCTCATGTGGGGTGTCGAGCACGCCTTAACCAGCCGCGATTGACGCGCCGGGCAATCATACCACTCAAAAGAATACGAGCACCATCGCCCGCTTTTCCGCGGGCTTGTCTTCGCAAATGTGAGACGGTGCCGTGCGATCAGATCGCCATCTTGAGTTCTTTAGTGGCGCGGAAAGCAACCTTCTTGCTGGCTTTGATGTGGATTTGCTCGCCGGTCGCCGGATTGCGGCCCATGCGTGCCGCACGATTCCGGACCTGCAGAATTCCGAGCCCAGCAATCTTCACCCGCTCGCCTTTCTTGAGGTGCTTGGTGATCATCCCGATGAGCTCTTCCATCATTTCCAAACCCTGCTTCTTGGACAGCTGATGCTGTTCCGCCAACGCAGCGGCCAAATGCTTTGTGGTGATCGTGGTAACCGGGGTGGTTGTCATGGGCCGTTTGCTCCTTGTGCGCGCTATGCGCCTTGCCACTAGCCCTATGAGATTCGTGGCCGCGCGGCCAGCCGCGCGCTCACCGCAAGCGCCAAAATTGGGGGACCGAATGGGTGTGCAGGCAAAAAAGCGAGCGTTTCTCGTGGGGTAGCCACGAATCAGCGGTCAAAAACTCTTGCATGACCAAAGGTACGACCGTAGGACCCTGTTGTATTTGTTCACCTTTCTGGCGGCTGAACGGCCCTACGCACACAAGCACTCACAAGTGCGTTGCCAATTTTTTGCGTCTCCACTTACGGCAAAGCCATGTGAACTCCGTAAGGTCGGCTTATGGCTCATCGCCGCCGGTCGGCGCGCCGGGGTTGGGGCGGGCTCTGCCTCATATTCGTCACTCCAATTCATGATCGTCCCCTGTGCGAGCCGAGCGGGGCCGATGGAATTCTCAGTCGAAAACATTTTGATCATTCTGATGGTTGGCCTGGTTGCAGGCTTGCTGCCAAGCACGCTCGTTGAGCGAACACGCATCGGAATCATCAGAGATATTGCTGTCGGCATTGGCGTTGTCTTCGTCGCAAATATGGTCACGCTGGCATGGCGCGATGGAACGGCATTCAGATTGTGGCCGAGCAGTCCAGCAGAAAACGTTAGCACTGACCTGGAGCCACGTTACGAGCCGGTTGTGCTGCCACTTGCGCCACTTCATCCGCTTCTTAAACCGATTGTCTACCGATCGCGTGAAGAAATCTGCGATGTGCTAGCTGCGGCAACCCGCGGCAACGATTTGCCTGCACATTTCTTCATCCGTCTGTTGTACCAGGAAAGTAGTTTTAGACCGGGCGCCATCAGCTCGGCCGGTGCGCTTGGCATAGCGCAATTCACGCCCGAGACCGCCACCGATCGAGGGCTCGATAATCCGTTCGACCCGGCGCAAGCGATACCTGCGTCGGCGCGCCTCCTGCGAGATCTGTATCAGAAATTCGGCAATCTTGGCCTCGCCGCTGCCGCCTACAATGCGGGCCCAAGACGCATCACCGATTGGCTCGCGAACAAGGGCCAACTGCCGCAGGAGACGCAAGACTACGTAAAGGCTATCACTGGTTGGCCTGCGGAGGTCTGGACCGCCGCCCAAGCCGGCAGCCCGGCGCTTAAGCTACCGCGAGCGGCACCCTGCCAAGACGCCGTTGGCCTGCTCGCCTGGAACGGACCGGACGAGATCCCATTGCCACCGCGGAATCCGCGCGTGCCCGATATCGCTGAGCATGCAACAGCTGAGGCTCCGCCCTCCGAACCGCAGATCGTTGTGGTTCACGATAAGAGTGATGCCACCAAGCAAGTGCAAGGCACCAAGACAACGAAACGGGCCGGAAAACAGGACTTGGAGAAATGACGCGGAATCTACGCGGACCGTCCCGTACTCACTCAATTTTGTTCCACCCGCACAGAGTGGGGCTGCATGGTCGCGATGCCCCTAAGTGCCAATGCAACGCATCACTTCGGCCGCTCAGGGTCTTTCTCGACTAGCGGTCAAAAAATGCAGCCAGAGTAAATATCCGCCAAAAGATATTAGGAAGCTTCCTGCGGCCAGGTCTTGGGAACGGCCCCCGAATGAAAAATCCACAAATAAAGTCCCGCCGCGAGCAGTGATATATAAAAAGTCAGGGCGATAGTCTTTGTCATCTTAAGCGTCTCTCTTACGCACCAACGCGGGGCGACAGCTTCGTCGCTCACAATTCCGCAACTTCAGGATTTCGTCCGTCGCAGTCCTGAGTTTTTGCTGCAAACGCGGCATAAAAATCAAATATAATCGGTGTAAAGCTAGCTTGGCGATTTAGTCCGCAGGACTTACCCAAATCGTTTGTGCACGCATGAACGGCAGACTTGGTGTTGTGAAAGAGTCGAAACGCAAAAGTTATTTAGCAATCCTCCTGTTCAAATTTTAGACGACTTCATCGTTCGCGCGCGCTGATCACTGACGTCGAAATAGTCGCCACGTTATATATACATACCTCCTTTACCAGCCTTGGTTGCATTACAATATCTACAGTGAACTGGCGGCGTAAGCAGAATCCATCAAGTTTGAATTTGGGAATTCTTGCGAGCCGTAATCACTTCTGGGGCGATAGTTTTTATGGGGGGTGAGGTGCTTCACGCGCGAAGCGGCCGGTTTCTTTTACCGCGATCCTACCGCGCAAAATCGCAACGAACGCGATTCTTAGCACCAAGTTTTTTCGTCGTAATTCGAAGCGTGGCGGCAGCAATAGTCGCGACGGTTAGTTTGAACCTGCCAGCGCAGGCGCTTCCAAGCTTTGCGCGACAGACAGGACAGCCGTGTGGTACGTGCCACACGGATTACCCTGGGTTGACGCCGTACGGTCGTCTTTTCAAGCTGAACGGATATACGGCAGGTGGCGGCAAATATCGGTCAACACTTTTTCCATCTCAAAGCGATCCGACGAAAGACCTCGCGGCGTACGCGAAAAAAAATAGTTCGGATCTTCCTACGAAGGCGCCGTCCGACACTAGTGAAAGCATTCCATACGCGCCGCCAATTTCGATGATGGCGATCGTGGGCTTAACGCATACGCAAGTAGGCCAAGATCCGACCGGCTCACCATATCACTCGAACAACAATGTCGTTGTTGCCCCGCTCAGTTTCTTTTACGGCGGAGCAATCACCGATCATATTGGTGCGTTTGCGCAGGTCACTTACAGCGGCGCGCCATTCGGCATGCCCGATCCGACCAATCCCTACGCGACTTTTCAATGGTCATGGGACAACATCGATATTCGCTATGCAAATACGATCACAATTGGAAACTTGGACGTAATTTATGGCATTACAGCTAACAACAATCCGAGTGTCCAAGATGCTTGGAATACAACCCCCGCCTGGGGATTCCCTTATGCTGCGTCGACCATAGCGCCGGGCCCAGCAGCAGCAACGCTCATCGATGGGACGTACGCGGCGGCCGTGGGCGGCGTCGGCGGATATGCCTTCATAAACAATTTGGTGTATCTGGAACTGTCGGGCTACCGGACCCTCAATTTCAAAGCACTTCCCAGATTAGGGGTAGACCCATTCAGCGTCTCGCCGTTCCAAGATGTAGCACCCTATTGGCGGCTCGCGATCGAGCCGCATTGGGGCAATCATTGGTTTGAGTTCGGCACCTTTGGTATGTCGGCGCGCGTTCATCCGTTTACAGGTGCGACGGACGATAATGGCATATTGATAAATCAGACCTTCCCGCAATCGGATCGATTCTCGGATATCGCGTTCGACACTCAGTACCAATATCAAGGTCCGAACTACTGGTTCACATTGCGGGGCACATATATTCACGAGAATCAGAAGCTCGACGCCAGCTTCAACAATGGCTTGTCAGCAAACCCGACCAATAGTTTGAATACACTGAAATTGTATGCATCGCTCGCATACGGCAATGACAATAGGGTCGTGCTGAGTGGCCAATATTTCGATACTCGAGGATCATCAGATCCGCTTCTGTACGCCAATCTAGCCAGCTGCCAACCGCCAAATACTGATTGCAATCCGAATACCAACGGGTTCATCGCCGAAATCGCATATATTCCGTTCGTGAGCAGCAGCGCTCCCATATGGCCTTGGGCCAACGTGCGCGTCGCATTGCAATACACCTACTACAACAAATTCGATGGCACGACACAAAACGCACACGACAACAACACAATATTTCTCCACGCGTGGTTTGCAATGTAGCGCCTGAGATCAGCGCGAATTGGTGAAACAATGTTGGTTCAAGGTCGTCATGAGGACGCTCGGGGTAGAGCAAAATGGGCGCGTGCCCGGATCAACCTGCAAGTGCTGCCCCAAACGGCATTCCTTTTAATTGCCATCACCACTGCCGGGCGTGCCGATGACACCGTTTCCAAACACGAGCTGCAGGCCAAAATGGATTATTGCAAGACCTGTCACGGCTCATCAGGGCAGGGCTTACACGCATATTATTCGATGCCGCGCCTCGCGGGACAGCAACCCGACTACTTGACCAATCAGCTACAGGCCTTCGCTGAGCGCCGTCGCACCAACAATATTATGTTTAACGTAGCCCACGTTCTAAGCCCGGCAATGCAAAAGGCTCTCGTCACAAATTTTCACGACCTCAATCCGAAGCCTCTCGGGGGTGCCCCAAAGGACCTTATTGCCGCGGGGAAAAAAATTTATGAGGAGGGAATTCCCGGTGCCGATATTCCGGCCTGCGCTTCCTGTCACGGTCCCGACGCCAAAGGCAACGAACAGTTTCCTCGGCTAGCAGGTCAACTCCATGACTACATCTTCAATAAATTGACGAACTGGAGCAAAGAACGGGGACAAAAGCCCGCAGAACCCGACACATCCGCAATCATGGAACCGATCGCTCACGGTTTAACCGAACCACAAATCAAAGCCGTCGCCGCCTATGTCAATTACTTGGAGTAGCTTTTTCTTTCGGTCCAAATCATGAAGCTCATCAAAGCAACTCTCAAATTGTTAGTGCTGCCCCTTAGTATAGCGGCGACAGCGCATGCGGATGTCGTTTCGAAACAAACTCTCGAGGCAAAAATAAGTTATTGCCAAGACTGTCACGGTCCGTCCGGTCAGGGGTATCGTGGATTTTATCCGATCCCACGACTTGCAGGACAGCAAATTGAGTACTTAGAGAACCAGTTACGAGCCTTCGTCGAGCATCGACGGACGAACAATATAATGTTTAACGTCGCTCACAATCTGAGTCCGACCTTGATCAGGGCTCTTGCGACCAATTTCAGACACTTCAATCCCAAGCCCATCGGTGGCGCCCCAAAGAATCTCGTGGCCGCCGGACGACAAATTTTTGAAGACGGCGTTCCCGGTGCGAATATTGTGGCGTGCGCTGCCTGTCATGGCCCGGATGGTGCCGGCAAAGACGAATTTCCACGTTTGGCAGGCCAGCTTTATCCCTACGTCGTGAAGTCATTGACGAATTGGGGCAAAGAACGGGGTCAAATTCCGGGAAGGCCAGACACGTCCGCTGTCATGCAGCCAGTCGTGCACAGTTTGACAAAATCGCAGATCGAGGCGGTCGCAGCCTATGTGAGTTACCTCAGGTAAGTCCTTCATCGGATCATTCGGGAACATATGGCGTGGAAGCGCAAAACATGAAACAAATCAGCTTAAGACGAGCGATCCCGGTGATTATTTTCGCTGCCGTTTTTTCTTCGACAGGTCATGCGGAAAGCTCGGCTATCCGCAATTGCACTTGGTGCCATGGCGTATCCGCACATGGTTATACTCCCGCGCCCGGATTGGCCGGACAGCGACGCGAATATATACAAAACCAGCTTATGAATTTTAGCGAACACACAAGAGACAACCCATTTTCAAAACTTTACATGTGGGGCGCCACCGCAAACCTCAGCCCTTCGACCGCACACGGATTGGCGGCTTATTTTTCAAATCTATCGCCTAAGGCGGCCAACGACGGCGTCAGAGAGTTAAAAGAGAAGGGCAAATCGATCTATCAACTTGGAATGCCGGATTCCAACATTGTTGCCTGCGTTGCCTGTCATGGCCCAAATGCTGAGGGGGTTGGTGAAATTCCGCGTTTGGGAGGACTTGCGTACACATACTTGAAACGGCGGCTCGAACAATGGGGCGAAGGATTTCACGCGACTGCAAAGCTTCCGATGCCTAGAATTGCCAAAAAATTGTCCGCCGACCAAATTGAAGCCCTCGCTTCATATCTCAGCTTTGTCGAGTAAACCGCTGTCGTAGGCTCCGCGATAAGCCGCGTAATCGGGCAGCGTTGCGAATTCTCCCTATAGGCCGGACGCCGTTAGCTCAATCAAACATCGACAATCTGCCCCCGCGTGATCGGATTGCCCGCGAAGCACCCCCCTTCCAGTGCGCTGGCTTAAGCAGATACGATGCGCGCCGTTGGGCCCAAGTGTGGGGCTTGGCCCAAGTCCTCGATCAAGTTTACGCTGTAAGCAGGAAGCCCCCGGAGCATTGACGGCCTTGCGAGAAGTCCGCCTTTGACCGATCAGCACACCAAACTTCCCTTCTCCTTCGCCAATTATGCGGATGAATTCGATCGCCACATTGAATTGAGTATCCGCGGCTACGCCAATCTGATCGACGACTGCATTGAACTCTCCCAGTATTTCGTCGAGAACGACACCACCGTATGCGACATCGGGTGCTCGACCGGCCGGATGCTTGGCGCCATTCGCACCCGCAGCTGCGAGCGCGCACCGTCCGCCCGCTATATCGGCCTCGACATTGAGCCGTGCTTCCAGCAGCACTGGGCGAAGTACGAAGGGACAGACATCCAATTCCTAGTACAAGATGTGCTCGCCTTCGACGGATTTGCCGAGCTATCGCTGGCGACCAGCATTTTCACCTTGCAGTTCCTGCCTGAACGCCACCGGCAAGAGATTTGTCGCAAGATATATGAAGGCTTGGTTCCGGGCGGAGCGTTCATCGTGGCCGAAAAGACTTTTGCGAAAATACCCAGGACACAGGACATGTTGATGTCGCTGTACTTGCACTACAAGCGTCGCCATTTTTCCGACGAGGAGATCATGGACAAGGAGAAATCGCTCCGCGACAAGATGAAGCCGGGCCACGAGGCCGATTTGATCCGGCTCTTGACCGAGAGCGGATTCTCAGTTGATGCCATCGAGCCGTTCTGGCGCAGCCACATGTTCGCGGCCTATGTGTGCGTGAAGGTGACGGGGCGGGCGGGCAGATAGGCCATGTGGTCCGAGACGATCGGCTGCCGAGAGTACCGGGAGCCCTACTTGCCGGATTTCTTTCGCGGCGTGGCGGAAGCGATCCCTCTTAGTGGCACGGAAGATCTCCTCGACCTGGGCTGCGGCGTGGGCGAGGTGGCGCTGGGTTTTGCGCCCTTTGTTACCAACCTAACCGGCATGGATCTCGAGCAGCCCATGCTCGACGCGTTGCGCAATCGGGCGCTGGCCATGGGCGTCAACGTGAGGGTGATTCATTCCAGAGTGGAGGACGCGCCGCCGGACTTGGGTCGCTTCCATCTCATCACCATGGGTCGCGCCCATTGGTTTATGCACAGCCCGACCTCCCTTGTCCGGCTCAATGAATGGCTGATGCCGGGCGGCGCGATCCTGGTTTGCTTTCCGGTGAAAAACCCCGACGACGCCGAGTGGCATAGGGTGTATTCGGCCACGCGAGACAATTGGGTCCGCGGCAACCTCAGAGAAATGACGCGGCTTAGCGCCGACCAGTTTTTCCAAGGTACCGACTTCTTCATGGTCGAGCACGTCGTTGTCCATGGCGAGAAGCCGCTGGAGTTGGAACATCTAGTGTACCGCGCTCTTGGCACGGCCAACACGTCTCGGGCAATGCTCAGCGCCGCCGAAATAGACGAGATGAGCGCCGCGATTCGCGCCGCAATGGCCCCTTACTTCCGCAACGGCCCAATCATGGAAAGACACCTCACCGTCGGCTCCATCTATCGTCGGCGTAATCTCCGCCGTAACGAGGCGTGCCATTGCGGCTCGGGCAAGAGATACAAACATTGCCACGGTAGATCAGAATAGCCGATGCGCTAAGCGCGCAAAACGGACATTGTTTCTTCCAAACGAATGGCCAGCTCGGAATTGAGGGTAAATTTACGCCCTCCGGTCGTAGGTTCGCCTATGATCCTCCGTCAATCAAAATTGGGAGGCGACCAATGAAATCAAATTACAAGTTAGCGATTGCTCTCGTTGCTGGCGCCGCTACCGGCGCTGCGGCCATCCAAGGACTTCACGCACAATCCACACCAAAAGCCTATGTCGTCACGGAGATCGAGGTCATCAACCAAGACGCGCAAAATGCATATCTGCCAAAGGTCGGGGCGCTGATTAAGTCGGGTGGCGGAGCTTATTTAGCGCGAGGCGGGAAAATTGTTGCGCTTGAAGGAGGCGACGCGCCGAAGCGCGCGACCGTAATCGTCTTTGATAGCCTGGAAAAGGCCCAGGCATTACGTAACTCGGCAGCCTGGACCGCACTTAGTGAGGAACGCAACAAAGCGATCAAAGCCAGGTCATGGGTAATCGAGGGAGTACCGAATTGATCTCAGTAAAATTGCCGCTTGGTGAGAGGCCGCCTCAGTTGGCGGCCTTTTTCTTTTCATATGCGCAATAGCCTAGATGTCCGCTATCGGCATTTAACGGAAATTCACGCGTCCACTGACGGCTTACTGAGGCTGATAGCTTTTCTTTTTGCGGTTTCCGACGAATGCTGGATTCTGGGTACAGAAGCCACGATTGCCGCTGATCACTGTACGCCGGCATGCTTCGAACGAATTAAATATGCAATTCTCTTCGACCCGGCCGGCCCCGGTACTCGTTTGAGCGCACCATGCGCCTTGCGCGTTTGCCGGCTCCAAACTCGCACAGAGGGCCATTGAAGCAACAATCAAACCACCAATCAGAAATGAGACGCGCAATGGTACCTCCTGTGGGCGTAAATGTATTTACCAGTGCACAACGAACTACCGCTGTCCGTTGCCACCACCTTCGACCCTGATGCTGCCGCCAATTTTAACGCACGTATCCGAGCCGGCGACCTTAGCGAAGCCAACGCCATACTGGGCGCAAGGATTTTTCGTAACGGGGTGCAGGGCACCAGACTTTTGTGTAGGTTTCGACGGACGAGTGGACTGCTGAGCAGCCGCGATCCAGTTCGAAAACACCGTAGCAACGAGCACAAAAACGATTGCTTTCATCAGCCCTTATAGCGGGTTTGCCGCCCCTTGCGGGGACCTTGATTGATGCGCGATTGAAATATCGGCTCCTAACCCCAAGGTGACAAAATGTTTTTAAGCAACTATTCCGCCGCTTGATAGAATATTCGACCAGATTTCGAGAGAACACAGCGTATCGATGGATAAATTATGGGATTTCTAAAACGTCTTTTGCAACGCCTGCTCATTTTCGGGCTGGGTGTCTTTAGCGTCTGGTTGATCGCCTTTGTTGTCTTCGATTTTGCGGACCAAAGGCTCCCATGGGTCCTGGCGTTAGCCGTTACCTACGGTATCGCAGCCTATATTGTCCTTCCGCGCACCGTCCGCATGGGTCTTAAAATCCTTCAGCGCAAAAGAGTGCCGCGCTACACGATTACCGGCGATGGGCTGCCTGGCGATCCCGTCAATCTCGTGCTCATAGGAACGCTTCAGCAACTTCATGCCGCCTTTGCAACTGCCGGCTGGTTGGAGGCCGATCGATTGGGGCTGGCAAGCTCGTGGCGCATGGTTCGGGCATTCGTGTTGAACTCGCCTTATCCGACTGCGCCTTTCAGCACCCTCTATCTTTTCGGGCGAGGCCAGGACATCGGCTTTCAGAAAGCGATAAATGACAGCCCGCGGAAACGCCATCACATTCGCTTCTGGGCTTTGAGCCTTGCACGTGCCGAGGCGACACTAGGAACTGCAAAATTCTGGCTCAACACCGACCGTCCACCGAATCAGGCGTGCGTTTATTGGGTCGGCGCCGGCACCAGGGATACCGGCTTCTCCCTCACCAGGCTCACATTCCAGGTAACCCACGCCACTGACTCGGACACGAATGCCGAGCGCGATTTTATCGTCGCTGAGTTGAGCAAAAACAAAGTCATCGGGGAGGTGACGCAATATCGATCGGGCCAGAAAATGCCGATCGAACCCGTCAACCATTATGTGACCGACGGCGAAATGGCTTTGGCGAGCCTGGTGGCCGACGTCTGATATGAGAGTTTTACTGCGGCCGTTGGCGCGACGGGCTTGCCGGGCCCAAGCGCGTCCGCGCAGCCTTTTTCAATCAAGCCGGCTTTACGTTCGCGGTTATCTGTTCCAGTACGCGACCCTTTGTTTCAACGCCAACCATCCAGAGGGCAATGGACGCAATGAAGAATGTCAGCGCAAACGTGTGCAACACATATGCGCCAAGGCCGTACTGGAGCATGAAACCTACCACCGCTGGTGCAAGGAACGAACCCACGCGACCGATTCCGAAGAACCATCCGACAGCCGTTGCGCGAAGGTGAGTTGGATATAGCTCACTGACGTAAACTCCGTTCGAGCCATACACACCTGGGTTTACCCAGCCAACCGCTGCAATTGCAAAGTAGATCCAGACGCCCGTCGCCTGCGCGAACCAAAGGTGGAAGAACGCACCGACGAAATAATATAGAAACAGCACCGGGCGTCGGCCATAACGATCGATGAGAAAGCCACACGCAGTGTAACCGACGAAGGCCGCAATCGCCTGCACGAACAGGAAAACAAAAATTTGTTTGAGTTCAAATCCGCGTTGGACGAGGATCTGCGGCAGCATGAAGATGATGCCGTTCGAAGACCAGAGGAAACAGAACGACACGATCCACAACAGGATGGTCTGTCTGCGGCGCTCGGGGGTAAGCAGTTCAAATACGGTCACGCCGCGTTCTTCAATGCCAGCCGGAACGATTGACGGCGGCGGCAGAGGCTTTCCTTCCGAGGCTTTAGCCTCGATATCTGCCACTGTCCGTTCAGCCTCCGCCACGCGACCGCGGCTTACCAGGTAGCGCACCAATTCCGGCATGACGAGCCGCACAAAAAAGAGCAGCAATGCCGGGATGACGCCGATGATAAAAACCATGCGCCATCCATAAGTCGGGATAATGAAGTAGGCGAGCATGGCCGCCAGCGCGAGACCCAGCGGAAACGCCGCCATCATCGAACCTGTCATGCGTCCCCGGATTCGGCTGGGGCTGTATTCGGCCGTTAAAGTGAGTGCGACCGGGACTTCGCCGCCCAATCCGAAATTCGAAATAAAGCGGAAGATTGAAAGCGAAAGCACGTTCCACGACGTGGCTACCAGGCCCGTAAAGACCGAAAATATCCCGATGGTTGCGGCGAATGAGGTACGCCGGCCGATGTAGTCGGAGATCGTGCCCCAGAAGAGTGCGCCAAGGAACGCGCCGACGAGGCCAACTGTCGCAAGCAAGCCGGCCTGCGCCTGGTTTAATCCGAATTCGCGTGCCACCGGGGGGAGCGCCATGCCGAAAAGTGCGAAGTCGCACGCGTCGAACATCACGCCGACGAAGCAGAGCGCGAACAGATTTCGATGCCAACGGGAAAATGGCAGGCGTTCGAGGCGACCCAACAATTCGGCTGATTTGCTGTCACTGGCTTGCATGAATGTCCCCCCGGACACGCCCCATTGTTTTTGGCTGCTGAAGCGGCAGGCGAGCGCAGAGGCTGTGCGTCGCAAAAACAGTTAATAGCGAAAAGAAAACTCTGACAAGCTGTCGGGGAGGCGGTCACTTCGCCGACTTGAAATGGCGTCACAATAGCGCGTAAGTTTAAGCCTCTTCCGGGACGCAGTTGTGATCATCGACATATTCAATCATTTTATGCCGGTGCCTTACTTTGACCGGTTGAAAACAATTGTGCCCGACCTTCCGGCGGCTACAGCATTTCCGCGCCTGCGCACCTTGTGGGATCTTGATGCGAGGCTCCGTTTGCTCGAGCAATTTGGCGACTATCAGCAAGTGTTGTCGCTTGCCAATCCGCCAATCGAATTGCTGCCGTCATCAGTACAGACACCGGACTATGCGCGCATGGCCAATGATGGATTGGCGGAAATCTGCCGACGCTATCCGGATCGATTTCCCACGTTCATCGCTTCACTGCCGATGAACAATATCGATGCCACGCTCCAGGAGATCGACCGCGCAGTGAATGACCTTGGCGCGAAAGGCATTCAGGTTTTCACCAATGTCGCGGGCAAGCCGCTCAGTGCGCCGGAATTCCGGCCGATTTTTGCGCGCATGGTGCAACACGATTTGCCGGTATGGGTGCATCCGATGCGAGGCCCGCAATTTTCGGACTATGCGACGGAAAAGTCGTCGGAAAACGAGATCTGGTTCACCTTCGGATGGCCCTACGAGACGACAGCCTGCATGACACGACTGATCTATTCAGGCCTGTTTGATGAACTTCCAAAATTAAAAATCATAACCCACCACATGGGAGGGATGATCCCTTATTTTGCGGGCCGTATCGCGCTTGGCTTCCGGCAAATCTTTTTCGGTGGACCCGATCGAAATCCGGGCGCTGAAACCCTGAAAAGGCCGCCCGGCGATTATTTCAAGATGCTCTATGCCGACACAGCCCTTAACGGCGACGCCGATGCGACAGCATGCGGGCATGCTTACTTCGGCACGTCACGCTGTTTGTTTGCGACCGATGCTCCTTTCGATGCGGAGCAAGGGCGAGGCCTGATCGCCAAAACTATTTCGGCCGTCGAGGCGCTCGACATCAACGCCGAGGAAAAAATCCGAATTTTCTGCGGGAATGCCCGCACGCTTCTCAAGCTTCAGTAAGGCAATTCATGCAAGCGCGAAACGTAAAGATACGGCTCAGGGATGGCGAAATGGGGGCCTATGTCGCGATACCGGACAAAACGCCGGCCGGCGCGATCATCGCAATCATGGAGATATGGGGCGTCAACGACACCATGCGCCACCATGCCCACGAATTTGCCGAAGCCGGATTCGTTTGTCTTGTGCCCGATCTCTTCTGGCGGCAGCAGCCCGGTGTCGAGCTCTCCGACAAGAACGCGGAGGACGTCAAGAAAGCGTTCGATCTCTACTACGATTTCGATTATGACCTCGCGGTCCAGGACATGGAGGACACGCGCGCTTACCTGAAGCAGCTTCCCGAATGCAACGGGAAGGTTGGCGCGGTTGGGTACTGTCTGGGCGGCAAGCTGTGTTATCTGATGTGCTGCCGCACGGATATCGACTGTGCTGTTGCCTACTACGGCACGTATATCGAACACCGAATTCGCGAAGCGCCGCATCTGCATCGGCCATTTGTGCTGCATATGGCCATGAAGGACCGTTGGGTGCAGGCCGAGGTGAACGAGCTTCTCGAACGGCGGCTGTCACCCAATCCACATGTGACCATTCACAAATATCCCGGCGCCGATCATGCCTTTGCGCGCTACGGGGGCAAAACATACAGCAAGGCGGAAGCAGACCGCGCGTTGAATTTGACTCTGGAGTTCTTCGATCAGCATCTTAAGGGTTGATGGTGCGCAAAGCCGAAACATTCCACCGGAATTTTGGAGGTATTGATGCAACGGATCGCTGGACTTTCCGCTATTGCATTCGCAGGCGCCGTCGCCATGACCGCCCAGGCGTGGGCTGAGGAGCATTTGCTGGTCAACGTTTTCCCGGGTCCGCAGCATCTCGCGCTTTACGTTGCGAAAGATAAAGGCCTCTTCACCAAACGCGGCCTTTCGGTCGACGTTGAATTCACGCCAACCTCGCAGGCTCAACGAGACGCGCTCGCGGATGGGCGCGTACAGATCGCGCAAGCTGCCGTCGACAACGCCGTCGCCATGGTCGAGAGCGCGAAAAAGGACGTCGTCATTGTGTCGGGCGGCAGCAACGGAATGCTGAGCTTGTTCGTGCGGCCGGAGGTGAACTCTTACGACGATATTCGTGGGAAGGCGGTGGTTGTCGACGCCCCGGACACCGCCTACGCGCTTGTGCTTTACAAAATGCTAGCGCTGAAAGGGGTCAAGCGAAGCGAGTACGATCTTTTCCAGGGCGGCGACTGCATGCGGCGCTTGAACGGAATCCGCAACGACCCCAAAAACGCTGCCGTGTTGCTGAATTTTCCCTGCACGATTTTAGCAGAACGCGAAGGTTTTCCAAATTGGGGCTCTGCTGCCGACGCGTTGGGCGCATATCAGGCCGATGGTGCATTTGTCATGCGTGAGTGGGCGCAGCAGCATCGCGATACTCTCGTTAATTATCTGCAGGCAATCGTCGAGGCGCTGCGGTGGGCGTCACGCCCGGAGAACAGAGCTGAGACCGCGACCATCGTCGCAAAATATCTCAAGGTGGCGCCGGACGTTGCGGAAAAAAGCGTTGAAGGGGCGGTCGGCCCGCATGGCGGCCTCGATAAAGACGCCCACCTCAACATGGCTGGATTTCGGAACCTGCTCGCGCTCCGAGCAGAGATGATCGGCGGATTGCCGGAAATCCGGCCGGAAAAATATCTTGATCTGACCTATTACGACCGCGCGGTAGCTGGCTTGCCCTGACATTGGTCTTTGGGCTTCGGGCGCGACAATCCAATTTTGTGCCTCATTTTTCCTAATTCTTGCGTTCAAGATCGAGCGTAAAGTTTACCCGGAGTGTGCCCATGTGCCGAGTGGCGGGGTTATCATTGGCGTTCGTTCTTGGCCTGGGGACGTTCAAGGCCGGGTGCAACGTCCGCTTTTGACACTTAGCAGACATCAGCTAGTGCACTGCACATTCCTGATTTTGACTCAGCGTGGATATTAACGGTCTTCCAGTACGCCTGTTTGAGCCGATATAATGCTGCTTTGAAGTCTGAGAATACACATGAAGCGGCGAGATTTCATCAAAGTCGTTGCCGGCTCAGCCGCCACCTGGCCACTTGTTGCGCGCGCCGAGCAGGGCGAGCGGACACGCCGGGTCACCGTTCTGGTAGGCCTTGATGAACAAGACTCAGAAGCGCAAAGACGAGTCAAGGCATTCCGGGCAGGTATGCGCGATTTGGGCTGGATCGAAGGACGCAATATTCAGATCGAATATCGGTTTGCTGGGGGCAATCTTAAGTCAATCAATAAGCATGTAGCGGAAGTGATCGGATTGGCACCCGATGTCATTGTCGCAAACAGCACTCCGATCATTGCTGCGCTGCGGGCCGCGAAGAGCACGACTCCAATCATATTTGCGATGGTGAACGATCCGGTTGGGCAAGGATTCATTCCAAACCTTGCACACCCGGGAGGCAAAATAAGCGGTTTCACGTTCCTCGATTTCGCAATCGTCGGTAAATGGGTCGACCTGCTCACCGACGTAAAACCGGATTTGTCGCGGGTCGCCTTGATGTTTAATCCGGATACCTCACCATATTTTGACACCTACCTTCGGTCGTTCAAAGCATTGCCAAAGCAAAACTCGGTCGATGTACAAGCAGCGCACATACGAAGTGCCGCCGAGGCCGATATGGTGGTCGCTGAGCTAGGGAGTAATCCGGGTAGTGGTCTGATCGCTGCTTCGGACATTTTCATCGTCAGACTGCGCAAGTCGATTATGAAATCGGCGGAGCAACACCGCGTGCCAGTCATTTCCCCCTATAGGCAATTTGTCGTTGAGGGAAGTTTGATGTCCTATGGGCCCGATACTGCCGATATCTTCCGACGTTCAAGCGCTTATGTTGATCGTGTTCTCAAAGGTAAATCGCCGGGAGATTTGCCCGTACAATCGCCGACCCAGTTTGAACTCGCCGTCAATCTTAAGACGGCCAAAGCACTTGGGCTCTCGGTTCGTGAGTCATTTCTACTGCTCGCCGATGAGGTAATCGAATAAAAGCACCAATGCCCGCTCTTGGCACTTAGCGGGCGCGGCGGCGCCACTTCTTAATGTCGACTATTGGGGACAAAGTGGACAACCGCGTGAAAACTCATTAGCTGCGATTTTGAGCATTTGGGTGTCGTCTCCATCCGCGAGCGCCGCAGACATCCAGATGTCCGGCCCCTTGGCTTCTGCCAAGGGGCCGCCAAATTGTCAGGGAGTGTCACGCGCACATCGGGCCACGTCTGCTTCTGGCACAAAGGCCTACACTCCGGGTGCGGGTTTTACCGGCTCACCCCAACACGATTGACGCCGCCATTTGCATTGCCCCCGGCGTTATGACGGACCGCAGCGCGCGCCACGGGACGAGGCCGGAGCACGACGCCGGCCCTCGCTACGCAACCGGCCGGATACTCAACGTACTGACAGTAAACTACGGCCCCAGCCGGTGCTGGGCTGAGAGTGACACCTGCAAACGCCAACATGAGGCTGGCCGCAATGCCCGCAAATGTCACTGACTTAGTCGAGAGACTCTTTGTCCGATGCATGGTGATCCTCCTTGTCGCACGCGACCCGAAAGGTGATGGAGCCGCTTCAAGCGCGGCCAAACGTACATTGGCAAAGGATAAGTGATGTTGATGTAGGTCAACACGCTGCTACTGGATTACCATCAGCCATTAAATTTGTGAGTGTGGGTTCGAACAGCTGCTGCTTAGGTCAGCAACTTAAAATTTCAGGAAGGCCACCGTGAAGCGATTTTTCTTTTTCAGCACAATTTTGGGAACGTCCGCTTTTGGCAATTAGGGACATCGCCGCGTCCACTGCACATGTTCGCTTTTGGCACAAAGCGGACATCCGCTTGTGCACTGCAAAAGTCTGCTTTTTACCCAGAGCGCACATGAAAGAGCGCGCTTCGTCTGCTGACGCCGACGTCCGAAACACCCGTTTCTGCCGGCCTCCCGCTATTCGTCTCTGGCCTCGGTGCGTTGGCTCTGCTCAGGGGCGCAGGAAGTCGAAGGACGCTGCCGCAACAGCGTGCTGATACAAACCACGTAGTCAAAACTGCGGTCATTGATCTATTCGGCTATCTGCAATTTCCGTCCGCTGGGAGGCTTCACTCTTTCCGCCGTCGCATACCGCCGTTGTCGATTAGGCAAATGGAACTTAATGTCCCGCCAAACATTTCTTCCGTGCCCCGAGGCGGAGATTTTGACATGTTGCGTATTACGCGCTGGATCCTTGAGGGCCTTGGACTCCTTACGGTCATCGCCTTATTGATCGGAACCGTCGCGTTTTATCAACTGACTGCCCTGCTTCAGTACGAAGACAAAGCAGAAGGCGCTGATTTCATATTTCCTCTAGCGGGCGATCTGCAGCGACTTAAAAAATCTGCCCAGCTCTACAATACCGGTTTTGCGCCGAAAATAATTTTAAGCAGTGAAATCCGTCAACGAGCGACGCTCGCTTCACTCAGTTTCGAGCCGCCTAAGTCGACGAACCTTCCAGTGGATATTTTGGCAGCTTCCGGGGTACCGGTCGACGCCGTAACAACTTTTGGGGAAGATCTCGCTTCGACCGCTGAAGAGGCTGAGGCCCTTCGAATGTTTTTGAGTGGCCAGTCAGCAACCATTCTTGTCGTTGCCTCGCCTTATGAGGGACTGAGGACGAAGCTAATCTTCACACGGACCTTACCGAATGTGAGATGTCTGATCGTCCGATCTGGTGGTGAACTCCTGCCACAACGATGGTGGAGCGACAAAGCAGCCAGCCAAACGGCGGTAATGGAGGTTACTAAGATTTCTGTACTATTTGGCCGGAGGCGTTTTTCGGGGATCAAAGCCATCCTCCGCCACGCACGTTGCCATTCCACAAGATCAAAAGATGTTAGTAGATTAATAACGAGGACCCGAGGACGGCATGTCCGTTTTCGGGGCAGAGCGGACATTGCTCAGGTACCGCTCAGCCGTGCGCAACAGCAATCTCTAGTGGAAAATCGTCAACGACTTCGTGTCCGGTGCCGGTCACGATAAATGTGTGACCGAGAAAAATGCCGAAAAGACCGTCGGGCGTGATTGGATTGGGCTCTGCCATGATCACCATGCCAGGTTTTAGTACCTCTTCGAATTTTTCTGCGGCGACATGCTCGGCAACAACATGTGGCTTGTCGGTTACCAGGTCGATGCCGTGACATTGTGTCGGCCGTGATTGGTAGCCTTTATCGCGGAAGAATTTACTCGCGGAGCGCATCGCTTCGACCGGTTTTCCAGGCGCAATCTCGGCGATTATACGCCGATAGCCTGGCAGTGTGATTTCGCTCCAGAACTTTCTTACCATTTCGGTAGGCTCGCCGACGCAAATCGGGGATCCAATCTGCGCCGTGTAACCGCGATACCCGGCAGCAAGCTCCATATTAATAATGTCGCCCTTTTTTAGTTCTCGGGCGGAGGGACGCGGATTACCGAAGATCATTGTCGGATTCGTCATCGACGTCGAGCCGATGATCAGAAAGTCGATATCGCCGCCGCCCTCGAGAATTGCGGAGCCTGCCGCCGCTCGTAGTTCATATTCTTTCACGCCAGGGCGAGCACGCGCCACCATCGCATCCATTGCATTCCGGCATAAAATGCCGGCTTTGCGGACGCAGTCGAGCTCTTCGGCACTATGGATCGACAGTAGCTCGTGCAAAAAACCCTTAGTGAATACCAGCTCGGCGTCCGGCAAGTTCTCGCGCAACACATTGTATTGGTTTACCGGGAGATAGTCGGCGTGCCGCGGATCAATCTCCATCAGTCCGATTCGTCCGCGCTCAAGTTTTAGCTCTCGGATGCGCTCGACCATGATGTCGGCATAGCGGCCGTTACGGCTATGGCGGACGTCCTTGACGGCAACATCCACCTGTCGGCGCACAGCCTCCGCGTGGGTACCGCCCATCGAATAGATCAAGGTAGGCTCACCTTCGAGTGGAACGACGACGTAACTCGAAAGAGCGTGCCATTCCCAATGGCCGGTCAGCCACAGCATCCCGCCACCAAAGCTCCAATGACTTGGACCTCCGGGAACTATCACCACGTCCAGCTTGTGCTCGCGCATTTTTTCGCGAAGTGCCCGATAGCGGCGGTCGTACTCGACCTTTGAAAACTGCTCCCATACGGCGTCCCTGTAATAGGGCGTGTCACGCATATTGGCGAATGGCAGCGACTGGTCGAGTTTGGTTCGTACGACTTCCCAAGGCTGCGGGCCGACGCGCGGCGGGACAATTGTCATTGGAGGTTCCTGAAATGAAGACGCTAAGGCGCGGCGGCAACCTTTGTTTAGTCGATCGGCTTTATATCCGCCTGCTTTGCGAGATCGACAGTCGCAGCGAGATCATCTTTAAAGAATTTGCCGAATTCATCCACGCTGATCGACTTGGGCTCGACACCCAGCTTTGCCAGTTTCTCTACCAACGCCGGATCGCTGAGCGCTTTTAGTGTTACGTCATGCAGCTTCTGCACAATGTCGTGCGGCGTTTTTGTCGGTGCCGACAATCCGTTCCAGAAACGGAATACGGCATCAGGAAATCCCGCCTCGACGATCGAGGGTACGTCCGGCAGAAGTGGCACGCGGTTCGGCGAGCTCACGGCCAAGATTGTCAATTTATCGCTTTTGAGTGCGGAGGCCGCCGCCGCGAGGGGTATGAAATAGAAGTCGATGCGTCCGGCCATCACTTCCAATAATCCGCCTTCGCGAAACGGCACATGGCGAACGTCGATTTTGGCGGCAAGACGAAAACGCTCAGCCGCCATGTGCGAGGACGAGCCAATACCCGCGGACGCGAAAGTGATCGCTCCAGGTTTAGCCTTCGCGGCTGCGACGAGATCGCCGACTGTCTTAAAGCCGCTATCTTTCGAGGCGACCAGCAAATTTGGCGACGTTCCGATCAGAACCACCGGAATGAAGTCGCGGACGGGGTCATAGGGGAGGGTCCTGTGCAGCACACTTTCGGTGGCCATTGAGGATGTGCTGGCCACAAGGGTGTAACCATCTGGTTCGGATCTTGAGACAAAGCCGAAGCCGACGCTTCCTCCAGCGCCAGGCCGCGCTTCGATAATCATTGGCTGCCCGATGAGTTGCGAAACCTGCTCGACGACCACACGCGTGACCGTGTCCGAGGCACTTCCAGCCGGGTAAGGGCTGATCACTCTGATCGACCGCGTCGGGTATTGCTGCGCATTCGCCGATGCCGCTGCCACGACAAGAAACGTTGCCATGGCGAGACGGCAAAGCCCGCGTGCCCAATGTGCTGGGAGATCCTGGACAAGAATAGCCATAATCGAACCTCAGTGAGTTTGCTTCGGGTTAAAATGACTGGCGGAAGAGGTGTCCGTTCTACCCCTATGTATTTGCTAGTTTTTCGGCACTCTTGTCTTCCGTACCCACACGCGTACCCACGCGGGAAATCTTGTGTGCGCGATCGCCGCCTCACGAAATCTATGACGACGAAGCTTCCATGCCAAGTTCACACGCGAGCGCCTATGCAAGATCCGCTTTCGTAGGGAAGCACACACGCAGGTTGACGCAATGAATGTCCGCTTTCGGATGCAAAGCTGACGCCACGGTTACATGCGTCTATGTCCGCTAATGACCCAAAGCGGACATGTTTGTGCACTGAACCAGGGCAATAAAAGTGTCCAATATTGAACAGATTTAGGAGGCGTCTTATCGGAAAATATTAGTTCCTGTCCGGCGGGTCCCGCCCTGTCACCCATTGCCCCCTTTAGATAGTGGCGGGGCTCCCGGTCAGACGGGGGCAAGCATGGGTCGAACCGACACTGCCATTGCGCGTTTCATCGACGCTGAAAATAAGCTCAAGTGCTGATGTACCGCATAACGATCGCCACACTTGTCGCGTTCAGCACTCTCTTGGCGCTCTCGGCTGAGGCCGGGCAGCCTGATCCCGAACACAAAATTTCGTCGTTTTGTGACGATGACGGTGATTGCAGCGGAGTGGTCGCATCTAAAGCGAGTAACAACTCAAGCTCGTACGCGTTGAAACGTAAACCTCACCGCGCCGTCGATGCTAATGGCAACACGGTGATGGTGACGGTGAAAACAGCCTATGGTTTCAACATCACGGTGCACCCGGCCTTCGCAAGCAAGTTTCAGAAACTCTTCGTTCTGTTGAAAGAACGTGGCTATAAGGTGCCAGCCCAAATCACAAAGTGCTGGGCTCCGCGGGGCACACATGTTGCAGGCTCCAACCACTATATCGGCGCGGCGTGCGATATTCAGACAGGTTGGAATCGCGGACCAGCGTTCGTCTATCACATGAACGACCTGGTCAATGAAGCGGGCCTCTACGACGGCTGTGCATTCCGCGACTGCGGCCACATCGAGGCAATCCGCGGCACGCAAAATAGAGCACCCAATCTGTATGCGGCGATAGAACAATTCAAATCGGAGCAATCGACAGCAAATTACCAACCATGAGCGCCGAAACGTCCGTTATTGGCACTTAGCGGACATTCCGACGGTGCCCGCACACGTCCGCTTTCGCGGGTAAAGCGGATAATGTTCTTGTGTAGAGGTGATCAAGCCTTCTCCTCAAATAATTCATCAGCTAACAATCGCACGAAGTCGCGCACATCGGAGAAACCGAAATGCATATGTCTTCTGAAAGTCTGATCGTTATATTGTTTGTCGGAGCTGTTGCGGGCTGGCTCGCTGGGCAAATTGTGCAAGGAACGGGTTTTGGCCTGCTGGGCGACATCATCATTGGAATTGTCGGTGCCTTCATTGCCAGTTGGCTATTTCCTCAGCTCGGTGTTCATCTCGGTGTCGGCATCGTTGCCGCAATCATCGCTGCCACCATCGGCGCCGTGCTGCTGCTCGTCATTGTCAGGTTGATCCGGCGAGGCGGGCGTTGGTAGCCACTTGAAAACATTAAGCGGCGGATAAGGCCCCCACGCCAGATGCCTGCTTTTGGCACTTAGCGGAGCGGACGCGCCCTCCATTTACGTCTTACGACATTTCCGTGTAGTCCTTCATGGCTGTGCGCTTAACGTCAAATTAGAAGGAGGGCAAAATATGCCCTATCACGTTAGAATAACCACCGACACAGACGGTCTCGTAAGTGATGCGAAGCCGTACCCCACCTTAGCAGCCGCAATGCAAGTTGCCGGATTGTCGCTTAAGACAGGCGGCGCAACTACGGCATGGATTGAAGATGACGATGGAAACGTTTGTGCCAACACAGACGACGTGAAAAAGCATTGCGGACTGACCTGAGTTCAAATTTAGATGTCATCCATTAAATAGCGGAATTCGGTCCCGTCGAATGTCTGCTTTTGACCCAAAGCGGACATCTGGTCCTGACTGGAGAAACGGCTTAGATTATGAAATCTATCATGGGGAGGGGGATATGCTCAGACCGGTCGTAGTAGCCGTCGCGATTAGCCTATTGAGCGGGTCAGTTTCTGCTCTTGCCCAAAATTTTAAGGGCTCGTGCGAACAGTTCTGTAGAGAAAAGCGATGCACTGCCGGCAATGTGGCCTACACCATGAATGCCTGCATGAGTAAGTGTGTGCCGAACTGCAGAATGAAGAATCCAAACGCCAAATAGCGACGGACTTAGCGGCGCGATTTAATCGCAGGTGTCCGCTTCTGGCACAAAGCGGACAGTCTCGAACCGCCCATCAATGTCCGCCGTTGGGCGTAAAGCGGTCATTGGGTAGACAGAGGGTCTCTACTGGTTCTAACTCAAAGCGGAGGTGCCAGCATGCCGACTCCGCAGCCGTATCTCACCGTTGCCAGCATTCTTTCCGGGTTCGGCATTTCCGTATTCATGTTTCGCGTACAACGTGAGCTTCGTGTACGCGATGAGCACCCGCAATGGCCGAACTGGTTGGCTTGGGCCGACTACCTCATTCTCGCATCTATCGTGTTGTCGCTGCTGTTAGTGGTCCTACCGTTAGTGGCAATAGAGCAGCCGGGGAGACTGGCCTATTCGGTCGCGGCCGGTAGTTGCGCTGCCGCTTCGTTGTTGATCGCTGCCTATCCGTTCGCGATCCTCGACCATTATCGCATTGAGATTGGCACTTGGCGTACGCGCGAAGGTGAGCGCCCGCAGACACGGCACAAAGGCGAACCGATTGAGCGCATTATCGTGCTCGTTACCGCCGCGTTAGCGACAATCGCCTTCCTTACGATCATAATTACCTGGAATTGGTGACCGAACCTCTACGGCAACAATCGGCCCTTAGCTGACACGGCGAATACGTAACCGAATGTCCGCTATTGGGGGTAAAGCGGACATGACGGTTTGCGCTGCACATGTCCGCTTTTGACCCAAAGCGGACACGAGATCGTGCAGTCACAATAGTGGGCGTTCCCTTGTTCTGGGTCCCTGAAAACGCATAATCACTGCGAAAGCGTAATGGAGGGGGACCATGTTTTGTGTCGGGTGTCGTTTCGCCAGGCTGTCGTTCGTGAGCATCGTCGCCACGGCGATCATCGGCAGCGTTGCTATGGTGCCTGCCTTCGCCCAGGAAGATAAATTGTCAAAAGCCGATCAGGTTGCGCTCAAGCATGCGATCGCTTCCTGTAAGTCGGAAGCGAAGGCAAAAAAAGTCAAATTGCTGTCGCGACGGCAATACGTAATCGACTGCGTTCAAGCTCTTAAGGACCGTCCTCAGGTAAACGTGCCTGAGGTGCTGAGGAATCATCCTGATCTGAAAAACCTTCCGTGTAGCTATGGGCCGGTTTGTTAACCGAACTGGAGCGCACGCGATTGTCGGTACGTTCTGGGCAACGTCGGCAATCGCGGGTCTGCTTTTGGCACTTAGCGGACATGGGGTGATGCACTGCATATGTCCGCTCTTGGGGTAAAGCGGACATTGTGACTGACGAGGTTCTCAGCAATTTCTATCTGGTCGGCAGTCAGTAGCAAATTGTACAAAGGCATCGGTCGAATTGGCAACTTATCGATTGTTGCCGCATGCTTTACGTCAACTTGTCATATTCTAACCGAAAGGCTTCATCTAAAATATGATCGGCTCCTGGCCCAAGGGATTTAGCGCCGCAAAAATCGCAAACACGGACTTCTATCGTCGCATTAAAGTGGACATAGCCCTTGTCACTCGCTTGCCGAACTCTCAGCTCTCTCATGGAACTAGAGAGCCGTCCTCTTTCGCATAAATCACAAACAATGAAGTTGCCTTCGCTCGCCACCGGTCGTCCTCATGAGACAGAACCGGCAGTTTTCAATGGTGTTTTTTAATGCTGGTGTGAGCTACTTCACACTTGCGATGTGCCTCGCAAAAGAAATGGTTATTGGTATGTCCGCTTGAGAGCGTTCTCTTACATCTCAACTAGGGATGGCACGATATTTTCTCGGACTGAAAACTTTGCGGGTCTCGTAATACTCGTTCGCATGCTCCGCTTATGGCACCTAGCGGACGTTCCAACGGTGCCCATACACAGGCAATGCGGACATCAAGACTGGCAGGCACAATGTCCGCTAATGACCCAAAGCGGAAATTCAACAGCGTAATAGATCCGCTCCCAAGAATTTTTATCATCCCCCAGTCCCAGGGGCGGCTCTAAAGGAGCTTGAGGAGCGCGGATCCGCGGCTGTTGTCGCAAGCTCGCTTTCCAGCGCCGCAATTCGACGGCGAAGCTGAGCGTCGCCGATCTGCATGAACGCACTTGCCGCCTTGTCGGCAAGCTCCGCCAGCATAGAACGTTCTTCATGGCTCAGAGCGTTACCGGTCGCATGCGGCCCATAAAGCGCTAATCCTAAGCAACGCAACCGGTCGCCCACGGGAACGGCCAGGATTGGCCGCATCAGACCATCGGGAAGGCGATTTCGCGCGGCGGCTGCCACGTCAACGTCGTATGGCCGATGAGCATGTGCCGGTTTGAGCAACGGATCGTTTGGATCGAGTATCCGCGTTGCCTCATCCCATGTGTGATCTGCTGCGGTGAGCTGGAAAACGTGGTCTTGTTCGCGAAAAATCCCTGCTGAAGCAAGCCTGAGAGCATCATGCACTCCCTGAACGAGCTGCGCTTCAATCTCACCATAACTTTTTGACTTCAAAACAGCGTCGCCGAGGCGTTCTCCCGCTCTCACGACCGAACGATTGAATATCCATTCCAAGTAGTGGACGGCAGTGTCGTGAAGTTTCGAGGTCAAGAAAAGAATAACTGCGGCGATTCCGACCCAAGTCCAAGCCGGCAATGTGACTTTCTCACTAATCCCTTCGCGAATGTGATCAATACTCTGGTGCAAGAAAAGAATTGGCAAACTCAGAAGAAGGCCAAGAATGGTCACACGACGCAGAGGAATGCTTACTTTCACAACGTAAGGTTTTCGGATTGCCTCGCTGACGAGAAGGCAGAGCACACCGTTGATGAGATACAGCAGGCCCCATAATTGCTCGGGCGGGGAATAATTGGGCCATAGAAAATTAAGCAGTGTCGTCGTTGTGCCGGCATCGGCGAACACAAGTGCCGGCAGTCCTATTACGCAGCCCCAGATCACCCAGCGCAGGCGCTGGTAGTCCTGCGGCGGTAGCTCATGCTGGCGCGCGAGCAGAATAACGAATCCGCACACAGCAACAACGAGGCCGCTTATCACACCGGTTCTTGTTATCGTCTCAGTAGGAAAGCCTATGAGATTGGCATAGCTGAGCGCCAGCAACATAACCAAGAAGGTGGCGACAAAGGGCAGGCTCCGTTCGACCGGCTGCCACCGCGGCGTAGTTTTATCTGTCGGTGCTCTGAGCGCGAACCAGATGAAACCTGCCAAGCCGACGCCCTGCGCTATGGCGCCCACTAAATTCTGCGTGAGCAGAGCGACGGGTGAGTAGAGTTGCAAGAGCGCATAGTATTGTGCGGACTGGCCTGGATTGAACCAGATGACGTATAGGAAAAACCCCCAGGTCATAATTCCTGGTCTTGTCCAGATCAGCCAGGCAGCGGCCAGAATAACGAGCGTCGCTGCAATCTGATCCAGCAGCAAAACCGCGAGTACCCATCCGTTGTATGGCCGTTGCTTTGCAATGATGTCGATTACTCGCGCAGGTCGGTTTGCCGCTGCGGCGACTATCAGCTCGGCGCGCCGTTGGTTGGTGACGAGACGAAAACCTCCTAGGGCGGCCATCGTACTCGCGCATCTGAGGGTATTAACGCGAGTACAGCGCATCTGCTCGAGATCAAGCATGTCGCCGGCACGCAGGCCAGCCTGGAAGGCGGGGGAGTCCGTCTGTTGGAGAAACGGCCCCTGCACATCGGTGATAACGCCGTCGTTATTGGCGTAAAAACCGAGTGATCCCAGCGGCTGATACAGCCGATAGAAATCAGGAATAATCATCGCCAGCGCCCAGAGAGTGAGCGCCACGAGGAGAGTGCGACCTACGATGTGCCGATGACCACGCATCCCGTCATGATTTTCTACGATCTGATAGAGGAAGCCAACGGGCTTAGCGGCGCTTGCGCTGCGCCTGCAGGCATTTCGCGTGATGCGGTGCCTTCCGAGCCGCTACTGGTCGACTAACGATGTGCACCGGTCAAAGGATGGCTGCTGTTGGCGCTTAGCAGACATGGACTGGTGCACTGCAAATGTCTGCTTTTGACCCAAAGCGGACATCGCTGAGCGGTCTCGGTGCATTAAGTCCGCTCGGGCAGCGACGCAACGGCCGATTTTATGGGCACGCTGGCTCTAACTTAGTCACACGTAAGTCATGAACATATCTTTCGCGTAAATAATGAGGTCACCCGAATAACGACGGATGATTTCGCCGCTACCGCCGTGCTTAAATTCAGATGTGGCGTCAGTTGAAGTGAGGGGAGTTACTATGAGCCGCTTTGAGTATCTAAGGGGCGCTTTTCTGGCAGCGATGGGTGTTTCGTTTATCTTCGCTGCGCCGGCCAATGCACTGACTTTCAACTTTACAATCGACAACACAGTTTTTGTGCCCCCGGGGTTCCCCTCCGGCGTAGCTGGCAGCGTCACAGGCGATATCGTCGGGCTGACGGCCGGCGCTACATCGGCGGCGTCTGCAATTGACATATTGAGCGTCCCGTCCGGGTCCGGGCTATTCACAGGTTCGTACAGTCTAGCCGGTGCGACAAATGCCTTCACGGTGAGCGCCGGTGGTGTACTGACGGTTGCAAATTTTGTTGGTGGGGTATCCCTGCTCACGTTCAATTGGAATTCGACCACAGGGGGTTTCGCGTTCTTGCAGTCAGCAACAGGGTGCAACGCATCCGATCCTGCTTCGAGTGGTTGTGCTGTTGTGTTTGCATCGACCGCCCCCTCGGGAAATTCTGGGTCTATTGGATTTACACCGGCGTCGGAGACATCAGCCACCCCGTTGCCCGCCGCGCTTCCCCTGTTTGCCAGCGGTGGCGGTCTGCTCGGTTTCTTGGGCTGGCGCAGGAGACGGAAGAACGCCGCTCCTGTCGCAGCCTGATTAATTCCTCAGATCGTATTTTGGAGAGACCGCCGCGAGGCGGTCTTTCTGCTTGCCGCCGACCATTGCGTGAATGTCCGCTATTGGCACTTAGCGGACACGCCGAGGTGCACTGCACATGTCCGCTTTCGACCCAAAGCGGACATTGGTCAATAGTTCGGGCCATTCCTTCGCAACAGTTGGTCTATTAAAGCAAAGTCAGGCCACCATGATTATTTGCACTTCACTTGGCCAAGCGCCTTATCAGCTCCAGTCGTGTCAAAATCCACAAACGCCGTCGCGGCGCCAACAGGAAATATCCGTACCCGCAATCTCTTTGCCTTGACGAGACGTCTAGCAGCAGATGCCGGGTCGCCGCTCCACAGCCACAATTCACGTCCGTCTCTCGACATAGGCGCGGTGCGCAGCACAACAGGGTCGTCATCGAAACGATGTTCTGTTTTGAGGCGGAGGAAGGAGACCTGCGTGGGAAAGCTGATCTCCGGAATCTGGCGGCCATTGAGGCAGGCAACCCGCAATGTGCCTTGCCCTGTAACCGCCGGTAGCGTTGCAACGGTCGTTGTGCGATCGGTCATTGGATCGATATAGCTGCTGACCTGCCACTCCGCGAACGCGGGCGAGACGAACATTATTACGGCAGTCATCAGGAAAGCTAAACGCATGCGGACGCTCCTGTGAAAGGTCACACCTGGCGGCACGCGCCACAAAGGCGGGGCAGTTCCTTTCTAGGCCATCTTATTCTTTATGACCCCAACGACCGCTGTAACGACCGCCCCAGCGACGCCGCCACCAACCGCCTGACCCAGAAGAGTACCGACATCCACGCTGCCCGCCGCACCGCTTAACATCGGCAGAAGTGCGGTAAGGATTTGACCTCCAACGCCGCCTCCAATTGCTCCCGCGATGGTATTGCCCGCCGTACCGAGGCTCACGTCCTTCGACGCCGCACCGGCCGCATTGCCGCCGAGTGCACCAGCTATAATCTGAATTATGAGATTGATGAGCATTCCCGACATAATATCCCTCCCTTTCCCCAAAAACGGACGGCTAAGCCATCCTATTTTTTATTCTAGCCGCTCTCGCAGGTGCTGTCGCGACGATCTGCTTGAAAGCTTAAGGTGGGGCGTAAATTTATATCCGCGCGCCGCGCTTGACGGACATGCGACAGCGACCAACCAACGTCTCCTTTCGAGGCTAAAGCGGACATCGCGTTTAACCGGCACCATGTCGGCTAATGACCCAAAGCGGACTACGCATGGCTCTTTTTTGGATTCGTCATCCATACCGATAGGACCCACGCTACCCAGAGAGACAAAAAGTAAAGCGCGAGAAACGCCACCAAGCTCGCTTGTAACCCCCATACGTGTTCAATTAAGAGCCCAATGAAATAAGCGACGAAATCGCCGACTATCATAAAGAGCACGTACCAGGCGATTAGCAGCATGGGTTTTGCCCTTTCCAATCGTCACAAGCCCGCAGCGGATCACAGTGGACGCTGGAATCTGTTAAGTCCATCCGCGAAGCAAGCCGCTTGCTGGCGATTTGTCCGAAGTCCGCTTTTGGCACTTAGCGGACATCGCCTGGTACACCGCACATGTCCGCTTTCGGGGGTAAAGCGGACGTTGCATAATGGATGGTGAAAGCTGGCGACAAAAAGCGTCATGTCTCTAGTCGCTGGGGCAGGGGCACTCCAGAGCCGTCGTACCGTTCGTAGTACTTCCGCTCCGCCGTGCGGAGCCGTTAGCCCGGTTGCATTTGGGGGTTGTTTTGGCTGAGACCGTCGCCGCGATCGTGGCAGCGCACCGGAGCGGGTCGGCGACGCCGGAGCACACGGCGGCGCGGAGCTTCGCTCGCATTCGTGCTCATAACGATCCCGCGATCTTCATTAGCCTGCGACCGGAAGCCGATGTGATCGCCGATGCGCGCGCACTTGGCGCGGCTCGCAATACTGCACTGCCGCTATATGGCGTTCCGGTTGCGGTAAAGGACAATATCGACGTCGCCGGTTTGCCAACAACCGCAGCCTGTCCGGCATTCAGCTATAAGCCGTCACAGGATTCAACCGCGGTGGCTCGGCTGCGAGCGGCTGGCGCCATTATCATCGGCAAGACCAATCTCGATCAGTTTGCTACCGGCCTGGTTGGGGTGCGCTCGCCATTTGGTGTCCCGCGCAACACATTTAATTCAGAATTGATCCCGGGCGGATCGAGCTCCGGTTCGGCAGTCGCCGTTGCTGCCGGATTGGTACCACTCGCACTCGGCACCGACACCGCTGGGTCGGGCCGGGTACCGGCTGGCCTCAATAACATTGTCGGTCTGAAACCGAGTCTCGGTCTGATCTCGACTTTTGGTGTTGTGCCGGCGTGCCGAACACTCGACTGTGTGTCGGTGTTCGCACTCACGGTCGACGACGCATGGACGGCGCTAGGAGCGATGGCCGGGCCCGATCGCGCCGATCCCTATTCACGTAATCGACCGCTTGGAAAAATCGGGGTTATGCCCCCGCATGTGAAGCTCGGCGTACCACGCGCCGGCCAGCTCCTGTTTTTCGGCGACCGGCAATACGAAGCCGAATACACCGCCGCGCTCGGACGGTTAGTGCGACTCAGTTGCGAGTTTGTCGAGATCGATATGGAACCGTTTTATGAAACCGCGCGCCTGCTTTATGAAGGCCCATGGGTGGCCGAGCGCACCATCGCAGCGCGCTCGATATTGTCGTCCGATCCCGACGCTATTCATCCAGTGACGCGTGAAATTATACTGAGCGGATTGCGCCCCTCGGCAATCGACGCCTTCACGGCATTCTACGAGCTCGAAGCGTTGCGCCGCGTGGCCGACCACACTTTCCGGCAGATCGACGCACTGGTTTTGCCGACCGCTCCCACTGCCTATACCGTCAAACAAGTGCTGGCCGATCCAATCCAGCTCAACAGTCGACTCGGTACCTACACGAACTTCGTCAATCTGCTCGATCTTTGTGGGTTAGCAGTCCCGGCGTCCATGACGGAGGCCGGCGTGCCGTTCGGCATCACGCTGCTGGCGCCTGGCGGTGCCGACGCGCGGCTTGCCGAGATCGGTCGCGCGTCCCATGCCGATACCGAACTGGCGCTCGGCGCGCTGAAACATCCCCAGCCACCTTTGTCATCGGCATCAATGCCGCTCACTGATAACGAGGTCGCGCTGGCGGTCGTCGGCGCACATTTGTCCGGCCTCCCGTTGAATGGCGAATTGCGCGCGCTCGGCGGTCGCCTGCTTGAAGCTGCAAAAAGCGCCCCCGAATATCGGCTTTACGCGCTAGCCGGCACAACGCCACCGAAGCCAGGCCTGTTGCGCGTGGGTAGCGGCAAAGGCGTGGCGATTGAGGTCGAAGTCTGGGGTCTTCCAATCGAAGCCTTCGGTCGCCTAGTCGCGAGCGTTCCAATACCGCTCTCAATCGGTACGATTAAGCTCTCCGACGGCCGTGGCGTAAAAGGCTTCCTGGTAGAGCCTACTGCTACCATCGACGCCCAGGACATCTCGACCTTTGGCGGCTGGCGCGCATTCCTTTCGAATGAGCATCCGCCGGCGTAGCCCCTTCAAAGAGACTCCGTGTAAGCTTCGTATTCGTCACGCACGGTGACGATATGCGCATACATCGCCGACGCGGCGACCGATTGCTCGCCACGCAAAATCGCCTGCACCACGCGGTCGTGCTCACTATGTGACTTGGCGAGCCGGCCAAGGTTGCGGAATTGTGCACGCCGAAACGGCTGCACCCTTGCACGCGTTGATAGCGTTATCTCTGCAAGATAAGTGTTGTGCGCGCCAGCATAGATACGACCGTGGAAAGCCTCGTTAACCTCATGGTAGCGCTGGGGGTCACCACTCTGAATCATCACACGCAGTTCGTCATGGATATCCTCAAGTCCGCGCCGCTCGACGCTGGCCATACGTTCAGCGGCAAAGCCAGCACAAAGCGCCTCAAGTTCAGCCATAGCTTCGAACATGCCTGCAAGCTGGTCCGCACTCGGCTGTGCCACCATTGCGGCACGGTGCGCGCGCACTTCTACGAGTTCGCTCGCCGCCAGCATACGGATAGCTTCGCGTACAGGTGTCCGGGAAACGTGAAATCGGTCCGCAAGCGTGATTTCGTCGAGCGCAGCGCCGGGCAGTAGCGCGCCGCGGACGATTTCATCGGCAAGTTGCGATCTCAGTTCTTCGGCGCGAGTTTTGCGCTGCCAGCCAACGGACCGCGCTTCGGCCTCAGGGGCGGTTAGCGTCATGCAGGGACCTTGAACGATGGCCTGGGTGCAGCTACCGTGCCCATCTGTTCAAGCGCGTACGCGACACGTAGGGCGATATCTTCGCGCCAAGGCGCTGCGATGATCTGCACGCCGATCGGCAGTGGCTGCGAGGGCACCGGGACCGCCACGACCGGCAAGCCGATGAATGAGATTGGCTGGGTGTAAATACCCAAATTGGGGCGCACCGGCATTTCCACGCCGCCGAGCTTAAAGGTTTGCTGGCCGATTTTCGGCGCGGTGCAAGGCGTCGCCGGCGCTAAAATCACGTCCCAGGACTTGAAAAGTTCGAGCACACGGGCGCGGTACCAGCGCCGGAAATTCTGCGCCTTCACGACCAGCGCCGATGGAATCATGGCGCCGGCGAGCAGGCGGTCGCGCACGGCGGGATCGAATCTGTCCGCTTGGTTACGCAGACGGTCGAAATGCAGCGCAGAGCCTTCGGTGGCGGTAATCACATAGGCTGCGGCACGCGCGCGCTGCGCTTCCGGAATTTCGATTTCGTTGCTTGCACCGACCGCCTGGGCGACGCGATCGAGTGCCTCGAGCGGCTCAGGAAATGCGCCTTGCTGGAAATAGCCGCCAGCCACCGCGATACGCAGACCCTCGAGCCCGCGTGCCAGCTCTGGCAATGCGGGTTCAACCGCACGAGCGGCGCAGGCCGCATCGTCCGGATCGGCGCCTTGCATCAAATCATATGAAACCGCCAGATCGCGCGTTGAGCGCGCGAAGGGCCCGAGATGATCAAGACTTGTGACGAATGGAAAACTGCGCGCACGCGACAGCCGCCCGTATGTTGGCTTGAGGCCGAAAATTCCACATAGCGACGACGGCACTCTGATTGAGCCGTTTGTGTCGGACCCGAGCGCGAGCGGTACCAAGCCGCCTGCGACAGCACCGCCTGAGCCGCCGGAGGAACCACCGGTCATGCGCGTCGGGTCGTGCGGATTGCGCGAGGCGCCGTCATGCACGTTCTCGCCCGTGAAGTCGTAAGCGTATTCTCCCATATTGAGAGCGCCCACGAGGACCGCGCCCGCCGCTTCCAGTTTCTCGATCAGCGGAGAATCACGTTTCGCGGAAGGATAAGTGCGGTTGATCTTCGAGCCGGCAACGGTTGTGATCCCGGCGATGTCGAAAAAATTCTTGACGGCGAAGGGCACACCTGCGAGCGGCCCAAGTTTCTGTTTCTTAGCGGCGACTGCATCGATTGCCTTGGCGCGGGCGCGCGCCCGTTCCGCGGTAATGGCGGTGAACGCGTTTAGTACCGGATTGTGTTCACCGATGCGCGTCAGCGCATCGTCGACGACAGCTGCTGCGCTCGTCTTACCCGACGTGACCGCCGCGGCGATCTCGGTCGCCGTTGACCACGACGTGTCGAGCGACGCGAGCTCAGGCCGAGAAGATGGGTGCGGGCTCGGCATCGTCCGGCATTTCTAATTCGGCGACCACCGCCGCGTGTTTAAGTGTAACTTGAAGGCTGGCTCTCACCGCCGGCAACCAATCCGCTTTCATCGGCAGACCAAGCGTCTGGGCCGAAGCGGTGATGAAATCGTCGAGTGGATCTGGGTCGGTCATGATCTTCACTCGTTACATTGGCGGATGCGGGATCGCGGTCAGCAGGTCGCGGGTATAGGCCGCTTGCGGCGCTACGAGAACCTGCTCTGTTGGTCCTTGCTCGACTATTTGTCCTGTCTGCATGACGATGACACGGTCGCACAACAGCCGCACAACGTTGAGGTCGTGGGAAACAAAGAGGTAGCTCATCCCCAGAGAGTCCCTGAGGTCTTGCAAGAGGTTGAGGACCACTGCTTGCACCGAGACATCGAGCGCGGCGGTCGGCTCGTCGAGGATGATAAGGTCAGGCTTGAGCGCGATTGCACGGGCGATACCGACACGCGCCTTCTGGCCGCCGGAGAGTTGATGCGGGAAACGGTCAAGTAGCTCGACCGGCAAACCGACCTGCCGAGCCAGTTCTTCGCAGCGTTCCCGTACAACCGCTTTTTCGCCGTTGCCGAGGCGTAAAATTGGATCGGCGATTGCGCGGGCCGCGGTAAACCGCGGATTGAGGCTGTCGGTTGGGTCCTGAAACACCATCTGGATACGTTTGCGGAGCGGCAGCGTGGCAAATCTCCGTGCCGGGATTTCACCGATATCCTCACCGTCGAACACAATGGTGCCTGAGGTTTTGTCGATGAGTCGCATAACCATCGTCGACGTGGTGGATTTGCCACAGCCTGACTCGCCGACGAGACCAACGCTCTCGCCGCGGCCGACTGTGAAGCTGATGCCGTCTACAGCGCGAAAATGATCCGGCTTTACCGCCGGCTTCGGCCCGAACAGCTTCTTGAGCGAACCGCCCGGGTCGTTACGAGGATATTCCTTGACCAGTTTTTCAACGACCAGCAGCGGTTTACCCGCGCCGGCGTGGCCGATGGGTTTGGCGCTTTTTGCTTCTTCCTCGGGCAGCAGATCACGTAGCGTTACGCCGGGGCGGGGAGTTGCTCGCATCAGCTTGCGTGTGTAGCGGTGCGACGGCGTCTTGAATATCGTTTCCGCTTGCGCCGTTTCGACGACATGGCCTTTCTCCATCACCACAACACGATCGCAATAGGCGGCGGCTAGACCAAGGTCGTGAGTGATAAGGATCATCGACATGCCACGCTCACGGGTGAGATCAACCGTGAGATCCATCACCGCTTTCTGTGTGGTCACGTCGAGCCCCGTTGTCGGCTCGTCGGCGATCAAGAGCTGCGGCTTGCAGGCGAGTGCCAGCGCGATGACAACCCGCTGACACATGCCGCCGGACAGCTCGAACGGATAGGCATGATAACGCTCGCGCGGCCTTGCGATGCGCACATGCTCAAGCATTTCGATGGCCTTTTCGCTCGCCTGCGCGCTGTCCACTTGCGCGTGCTGGAGCAGCACGTCCTCAATTTGGCGGCCGATCTTGCGGATTGGATTGAGCGCCAGCCGCGGCGACTGGAAAATCATCGACATTTCACGTCCGCGCAATTCGCGCATTTCGCTTTCCGGCGTGGCCCGCAAATCGACGCCACTGAACATTACTGCGCCATCGGCAATGCGTCCGGCGCGGTCGAGGATGCGCATCACCGCGTAGGAGGTTACAGACTTTCCGGAGCCAGATTCCCCAACGATCGCCAGCGACTCACCTTTTGCGACAGAAATATTTATGTGCTGCACTGCGCGCACGATGCCGCGCCGCGTAGCGAACTCGACTGTCAAATCTCGCACCTCGAGCAGCGGCAGACTCTTGTCGGAGTTGCGCAGCAACGTTTCGGTCCTGGTCGGCTTTTTGGCCATAGCTCAAGTCCGACGCTGCGGGTCAACGAGGTCGCGCAAACCGTCGCCCAAAAGATTGAAGCAAAACACCGCTATCATTAGCGCCGCGCCGGGAAACAACGCGATCCACCATTCGCCAGAAATGATGTTGCCGGCCCCCTCGGCCACCATAATTCCCCATTCCGGCGTCGGGGGCCGAACGCCAAGGCCGATGAACGAGAGGCCTGCCGCATTGAGGATTGCATAACCCATGGTGAGTGAGATCTGCACCATCATGATCGGCATGATGTTTGGCAGGATGTGCATTAGCAGAATGCGAAAGTCTCCATTGCCGGACAACCGCGCTGCCTGCACGAAACCGGCATTGCGCCGCACGTTCGCTTCGCTACGGGCGACGCGCACGTAAAGTGGGAAATTAATGATTGCGGTGGCGAGGACGATGTTGGTCACCGTATTGCCGAGCGCGGCAACGATGCCCATGGCGAGCACAAACAGCGGAAATGCCATGATGGTATCGGAGATGCGGCCGATAATGCGGTCGGTCCAGCCGCCGAAAAAGCCGGCGGCGATCCCTGCGAATCCACCCATGGCGAATACCAGCACGACCGAGGTAATTGCGATGGTGAGGTCGAGGCGCGTCGCTACTATCACGCGGCTGAATATGTCGCGGCCCAGCTGATCGGTGCCGAACCAGTGTCTGAGCGACGGGGCCGCTAGTGCCGCCGAAGTGTCGCTCGCCAACGGATCATGCGGCACAATATACGGGCCAATCAGCGCGCAGAGCACAATTAGAATGAACAGGCCAAAGGCAAGTCCAGTGACCGGGTTCTCCGCAATCACATACCGAGCATGGCGGAAAATGGAATTGCTCGGTGCCTTGCCTACCGTTCCCTGTGGACTGAGCGAGATGTCGGTCATGCTTCAAGTCTCACGCGCGGATCGATGACGCCGTACAGAACGTCAATGATCAGATTGAGCACCACATAGAGCACCGCCATCGTGAGAACAAAGCCCTGCACGGGCGCGAAGTCGGATGAGATGAGCGCCTCGACCGCGTAAGAGCCAATACCCGGCCATGCAAAGACCTTTTCCACGAGAACGTTTGCCCCGAGCAAGAAGGAGAACACCATGCCGAGGGTGGTGACGACGGGCAGCATGGCATTACGGAAAGCGTAAGTGAGGATGACAGTGCGGCTGTCGAGGCCACTGGCGCGAGCGGTGCGGACGAAATCGGAGGCGAGTACGGCGAGCATAGACGCGCGGGTCATACGTGCGATCGGCGCTAGTGAGAAGATGCAGAGCGTGAGGCCGGGCAGCAGCAACTGACTTAAGGCGGCGCGGAAGGTCGCGAGATCGCGGTTGAGCAGACTGTCGATAAGATAAAAGCCGGTGATTTGAGGTGGAGGCGAAAAGAATACATCCAGTCGCCCAAGTGGTGCCGGAGACCAACCGAGCAGAAAATAGAACACATAAACCAGCAACAGTCCGGTGAAGAATACCGGCAACGACACGCCTGCAGTCGCCACCACGCGGCAGGTATGGTCGATCCAGGAGCCCTGCTTTACAGCGGCGAGAATGCCCAGCGGCACGGCGATCACCATCGACAGGATGAGGCCAAATAAAGTGAGTTCTGCCGAGGCGGGCAACCGGTTCTTGAGTTCGGTGAGCACGGGCTGTCCGGTGGTGAGCGAAGTGCCGAGGTTGAGATGGCCAAGGTCGGCGACATAGCTGCCAAACTGAACGATCAGTGGCTTGTCGAGACCGAGTTTTACACGGATCTGTTCGATCGCCTGCTTGTCTGCGGCGGGGCCGGCGAAATAGGCCGCAGGATCTCCGGGCAACGCGCGCGTCAGCAGAAAGGTGATGATGACTACCCCGATCAAGTTCGGGATGACCAACATCATACGCTTTGAGATCAGAGCAAGCATGCTGCCTCCCTGCCGTTACATCCGATCGCCCGGCTACTCGGGCTACCCCTTCACGAGCGTGCGGTAGTCGAGCCGGCGGTGGAACCAGTAAGCGTAGCCGGACACATTCTTCTGCATCGCGACATTCACATACGGCTGGTAAAGCGGCACGCGCGGCATGTCTGCGTAAGCGGTGTCAACAAAGCCTTTAACGTCGGTGTCATAGGATGCCATGTCGCCGGTTGCGGCCGCCGTTACGGCGCCATCGATGAATGTATCCATCGCCTTCGACTGGTAGCTCATCGTGTTAAAGATCGAATTTTTTCCGTGATAGCACCAAATGTAAAAGTATTCCGGATAGTCGAGCCAGCCGGAGAAGACATTGGTGTAGAGCGGCAGGGTCTTCTTATTGAGCTCTGTTCGCCAGTTGGCGCCCGGCACCTTGTTGATCGTGGTGCGGATGCCGATTTGCGCAAGGCTCTCCTGAGTCAAAACGCAGAGTGGCTCATTGACACCAGCGAATCCGAGATCGAACGACAGTGTGGTGTCAAAGCCATTGGGATAGCCGGCTTCCGCCATCAGCGCTTTTGCTTTGGCTATGTCGGTGTTGTATTTGTGCGGTTGTGGCCACGCGACCTGGGTTGGTGCGTCCGGCGACGCGCCATACATCGGCTTTGCGAGGCCGAACAAAACTGCGTCCATGATCTTCTGGTAGGGGATCGCGTAGGCAACTGCCTGTCGGACTTTGAGGTTATCGAACGGCGGACTCTTCACGTTCATTCCGATGTACTGGATACCGTTTGAGTATGGCGTCGAAACGATTGCGAGTTTGCCGTCCTGCTTGAGTTCGACGAAATCCTTATTTGGCAGATCATAGGAAATATCGGCGTCGCCTCGCTCGAGTAACGCTCGCCGGTTACCGGCCGACGGCACCATGCGCCAGATGATTTTCTTTGTCTTCGGAAGCGGGCCGCCCATCCAAGCGTCGTTGCGCTCGAGTACAACTTCGGTGCCGGCGACCCAACTCGCAACCTTGTAAGCGCCGCTGCCGGCTGTGTTCTGCTTTGTGAACTCCATGCCCCAAGGATCTTTTTCGGTGGCATGTTTCTTCACGAGCTCGGAATTGACAATGCAGGGTACAATCACCGCGAGATCGGGAACGGTAAGCCGATCCTTGCGAGCAAAGTCTACGCGGAAGGTGTTGTCGTCGACGACGACGAATTGTTCAGGCTTGGTGAGCGAGCCGGCCCCCATCTGAAATGTGGGGAAGCCACCGACACTGACGGCGCGATCGAGCGACCACTTCACGTCTTTGGCTGTGATCGGCGCGCCGTCTTGGAAGGTTGCCTTCTTCTTTAGTTTGAAGGTGACAGACATGTCGCCGATATTCATGTCTTCGGCGAGCTCGGGCTTGAACTTGTTCTTGTCGTAGTAGGGTTGGCCGTTCGGTCCGGTTTTCATTTCGTGACTGATCAGGCGGTCGTAGCAATTCCACGACACTTCGTATCCCGGCACATTGGTGCCCACGCCGTGAATGTCGAGATTGTTGGGCCCGCTTTCCGAGACGATCAGCAGCGTTTCCTGGCGCGACTGCGCCTTCGCCGACGAGAACACGGCCGGTGCAGTTACTGCAGTGCTGGCCGCCAAAGCGGATACAGATTTGAGAAAATCACGACGCTGCATAAAAACCTCCCCGAATATGTCTGAGAAGCTATCCGCAAGGGTCGTGCCAAACCTCGCGGCAGCGCACAATTTCGATAAGCGATTGGTTCGACGCGGAAATAATCGATGAAGTGAGAACTACGCTGGGGGAAGCAATCATCCCGAATTGCATACAATAGGCGAAATAAGCCTAAGTTTTAGGCATCCGAATGAAAACAAGTGCTGGCCCGGTATATGCGCTCGTTCCGAGCGTGCCCAATTCATTGATGAAACGGGCAACCGGCGTAGGGGTTTCTCGCCATCTCATGGCGCCCAGCGGACATTCCCCGCCCGCCGGTGTGGGGAAAATCTTAGACAGACTGTCGATCAATCCTTGCGTTGGCGGACGTGTCCGTAGAAGTGGCTTGCTGATAGGCACGTAATAGAAGCCGCGCGAGTCGCGAACCCCATTCCTGCTGACCTTCGACACCGAGAATGAGATCTTGACGGATCTCAATTCCCACGTGGTGCACGCCGCGTCGCTCGCCGTGGACCGGAATGGTGTAATCCAACTCGTCGGAGACGTCGTATGGCTCGTTTTCGCCTACGACGAAGTTGTTCTCGCCTTTCAACAACGGCATCAATAGGCGCGCTAAGCGCGCATCCCGGTTATAGAGCACGCTTGCATGCCAGGGACGGGCCACGCCCTTGAAAGCTGGTGTGAAACTATGCATCGCAATAAGCGCCCTGGGTCGGTGGGCCTGACCACGGGTAAGTTGAGCGTCGATGCGATCATGGTATGGATGAAAAATCTCTCGAGCCCTGGTGTCTTTCTCACCAGCGCTCAAGCCGATGTTCCCGGGTATTGGGGTTAGCTCGCTGATTTCTGGAATGGATGCGTCTGAATCTAGAGGCCGATTGCAGTCGATTACCAGACGTGAATAGTTCTGCATTATTAAAGTCGCATCGAGCGCATCTGCCAATACCCGACAAACCCCGGCAATGCCGATGTCCCAGGCAACGTGGCGTTCAATTTCGGATTCGGGGACGCCAAGACGGCCGAGACAGCTAGGGATGGAATTGCCGGCGTGATCTGAGACGATCAGAAACGGTGACGAACCGCGCTCATTGCACACATACACCGGTGCTATCTCTTCAGCCGTCAACACGGTCCAATCCCCTGGTATCGGATGCTCAATTTGCGGGCCCTGTAATCATAAAACACCAGCCTTGCTTGGCGCAGAAAATGCTTGTGATGCCTAAAATCGGAACTTTTCTGCCTGCGCGTTCTTACCACGTATCAAGCGCAGCGCTCCACTTAGAGGGTCTTTGATGAAGATCAGGGCAGGATACGAAATTTCCTACGAATGTCCGCAGTCCACTCCAATGATTTTGACTTTGAGCGTTCATCCTTCCCGCGTTCCTGATCTCCTTAGCTTGGATCGCATCAAGCTTGACCCGCCTATTCCTGTTAATACTTATCACGACAGCTTCGAAAATTTCTGCCACGTAATAACCGCTCCTCCAGGCCGACTGACAATGTCCGCCGACTTTGTGATTCACGATGATGGCAGACCTGACACCATCGCTCCGCAAGCCCAGCAACATGCATTGGGGGACCTGCCAGTAGAAGTCTTGATCTACCTTCTTGGAAGCCGCTATTGCGAAACTGATCGCCTGTCCAATACGGCATGGTCACTTTTCGGCCATGTCCCAAAAGGTTGGCTGCTAGTCCAAGCCATTTGCGATTACGTGCATAGTCACATCACGTTCGGGTATGAGCATGCGAGCCCGTTCAAAACAGCATGGGACGTCCACAATCAGCGAAGCGGTGTGTGCCGTGATTTTGCCCATCTCGCAGTCACATTTTGCCGTTGTATGAATGTTCCGGCGCGTTACTGCACCGGCTATCTAGGTGACATAGGCGTGCCGCTCGACGACGCGCCGATGGATTTCAGCGCATGGTTTGAAGCCTATCTTGGCGGACGCTGGTACACGTTTGATGCGCGTCACAACAAACCTCGTATTGGACGCGTCTTAATGGCACGTGGGAGGGATGCGACCGATGTCGCGATCCTAACTTCATTTGGTCAATGCACCCTCAGTAGCTTTAAAGTGGTCACCGAGGAAATCACGTCGATCAATCCCGGAACTGCAAACGGGATCACCGAGACGATTGGACTCTTGAATATTCCATAGTTGACTTGCTCATTGATTTCTCCGGCGCGGCGTCAAATGAGATTTCTATGCAGCTTTTCGAGTGCCAAGCGTGCGGTCAGCCTCTCTATTTCGAAAACGTCGCGTGTGGCAGCTGCGGGCGTCGTCTTGGCTATTTGCCTGAGAAGACGACGATTACAGCACTGGAACCAGATGGCGGGCAGTGCAAAGCGTTAGCCGATCCGCAGGCCCGCTATATCCCCTGCGCCAACGTCATCTACGAGAGCTGTAACTGGCTGATTCCGGCAGACAGTGGTGACACTTTCTGCGTAGCGTGCAGACACAATCGAACCATCCCGGACCTGTCAGACAAGCGCAACCTCATTTTATGGCGGCGGATCGAGGTCGCCAAACACAGGTTGTTTTACAGTCTTCTTCGATTGCGACTGCCGCTCGTCACTAAAATGTCAGATCCGACCGGGCTTGCCTTCGATTTTCTCGCGCCAGACAGCAAGCAGATCATGACGGGTCACCTCGACGGCGTTATCACCATCAATCTTGCCGAAGCGGATGATTCCGAGCGCGAAAAGCAGCGCGGCGCAATGGGAGAGCCTTATCGCACGCTGCTTGGTCATTTTCGTCACGAAATCGCGCACTACTATTGGGATCGCATTGTGCGCGATCACGCAACGATAGAAAGATTTCGCGACATATTCGGAGACGAGCGCGCTGACTACGGAGAAGCGATTAGGCAACACTATTCGCGAGGCGCGCCGGCCGATTGGTCAAATAGCTTCGTTACGGCCTACGCGAGCTCTCATCCATGGGAAGATTTTGCGGAAACGTGGGCGCACTATTTTCACATCATAGACACGCTAGAGATTGCGCGGGCATTTAGAGTGCGCACTGGGCCGCAAGTGACGAATAGCTCGGCCTTAGAAGGTTCAGTGAATTTCGATCCCTACTCAGCCGCCGTCGACAAGCTGATTGATGCCTGGTTGCCGTTAACTTTCGCGTTCAACTCTATCAATCGGAGTATGGGCCTGAATGACCTCTATCCGTTTTTACTAAGTCCGTCGATCATCGTGAAGCTCGCCTACGTCTGCAATTTAATCCAACACCATTCAACGAGCGACAAAGTGAATGATGAGGACGCCTTGAAGGCGATGGTGGCGGGGTTAAGGAAAGGCGTGGCTGCGCCGGCCTAAACGCGTGAATGCTTTTATGATTGAATGTCCGCTTTCGGGGCAAGGCGGACGCGCCGCGAACTTGCCCCCATGTCCGCTAATGACCCACAGCGGACGTCGGTCAGCGCCGCACAACACGTTTTGATGACATTCATGTGACCCGCAACACCACGCTATATCTGCTTTTGACGCAAGCGGACAAGTCGTTCCTTAGACACTCAGTGAGCTACTTCACATTCGCCCTTCTTTCCTTGTTGCATCGTGGATCTACTTAAAGGCAATATTCTTTTATTCGGCCCCATCCGAGGGAGCAAACAATGCCACCCACCAAGCCGTATAACGAGTACAAAGTTGGAGAGGTAGTTCAGCACAATTACAAATTCTTTGGAGATTGTTTTGACCCAAGCAACGGACCGTTTCGCGATTGGTTTTTTGCTCCGAGCACCACTGAAGATGCCGTGAGGGCAAAGCTTAGGGACTACCAATTGGATATCCCAGTCGGCATTAAGCTCGTGGTCGTTGATCTTCAGAATGCGCGAATGAGGAATTGGAGCCTAACTAATCCTACGACACAAGAATTTTACGAATTTATCATGCCGCCGGTACCACAAAGGTCCAATACCGACGACTATATTGAAAGCCAACAGTGGGAAGAGGCGTGGTTCCACGCAATCGTGGACGGCTATGGTATGTAGGCAGGCATGTCCGCTATTGGCATTTTGCGGACATTGCAATTAACGGGCGTGCAGCCTGAATAAACCACCTTAAGGCGTTAGCCCTAACGATTAGAGTGAATTTTATTTTGGCCGCGAGCTCGCGGCGGCAACTGATATTGCTGTCGTTAGTTAGAGCACCAATGCATAAAACACCAAAGGAAATCGCCCGCACGCTGCGAGCGTTTAAGAACGCCCAGAGGCTAGGGCTGCTGCGGCATGTATGCATTTCTCCAGGACGAGACGCCTGTGAAGCTGCGGTCATCCTGCGCGACATTGAATTTCCCGGCGACGCCGTGCCTCGGCTGCCGCTAGATAAATGCATGAGCGCGCAATGCGAGTGCAAATACCAGCCAGTCGGGAGCGCTAAGCTGCGCCGGATGCTCGTGGAAAGAACAGGGCGACAAAAGCCCCCGTTCCCAAGATAGCAGCCCGTTGGCGCGTTCGACCGCTCGGCTGTCGCGGTCGGCGTAAAAAGGTGAAATTTGTGACGATGATCACAGCGCGCTAGCGTGGTCGGCCTTAGCGTTAGAACATGAAGAAGGAGGCCGCCATGCGCCAAGCAGTGTACCTAGCGGTTGTCGCCACCTTACTCACCGCCACTGTAGTTGAGGTCGTTGCCGCCGGGGCAAGGACAATCGACCCTAAGCATCATTTTTACTACGCGGCACCCGCCAACGGGATCAGCATAGCGGTGCCCAGTGACATGAAAAGCTTTCCGACGGAATTGCTGCCGCAGTGAGGTAATCGAGGCCCGTGTGTGCTACATGACCGAAGCAGATGAACTTCGCGCAAAGGCGCGCGATTACGAAGAGCATGCCAAGAGCGCGCTCAATCCATGGAGCAAATGTTTACTTGCTGCCATGAGTGAAGAGTACCTGGAACAAGCTATTAAAGTTGAGAACCCACCGGCAGGGAACGGCATGGTGGAAGTTGGACCGACGGCCGGTTAGGCACGCGGCGGCTCGTTTCCGCAGTCCGCGCAAATCGAATAGTGCCGGGCAACTATGTCCGCTTTCGAGAGTAAAGCGGACATAGCGTATTGCACTCCAAATTTCCGCTTTTGACCCCAAGCGGCCACTGCTGCCGGAGTATCTCACGACATGATTGGGCCATCAATTATGTCGGCATTTCAGATAGAAGGACGGGAGCGCTAGTCTAAAGTAGATTGAGTCTTGTCACTCTCGTAACGCCCCGATTTTACGGCTGCTTAATTCGTCAACCGGAAATTTCACTATAGCATTCGCATCGTCGCAAGCTGTCGCGAAATGGACACTGCTAAGCGTTATGACAAGCGACATCAACGATGAGCTCATTCTTGCGGCCCGTCTTCTTCTCGCGACACTATTTCTGATTTTTGGCTGGAGAAAGCTAAGAGACTATTCGGGCACAGTAAATCAACTCGCGCAGCTTGGCGTTCCGATGCCAACGCTGGGTGCCGGCGTAGCGATTTTCATGGAGCTTCCGGTCGCTTTCGCGGTCCTTGTTGGCGCGTTCACGTGTCCTTCGGCTCTGCTTATGTTTTTATACACGCTGGGAACCGCTCTTATAGGGCATCGCTATTGGACACTGACAGGCGCGGATCAAGTCGCGAGTATGGATGGTTTCTACAAAAACCTGAGCATTATGGGAGGCTTCTTGCTGCTGTACGTTACTGGCGCGGGAAAATATTCGATCGATGCGTTGCGCGGTGTCGCCGCGCCGTAACTGTGTGCTGTCAGGCCGACGATGCAGCGTCATGTCGCGTAAAGTCGAAAGCGTTCACGGAGGTGCCTATGAACCAAGTACAGGTCGAACACAAAAGCTATCAGATGCCGCCGAAGGACGACATCACCATCGCACACTTTCTCACCGTCGCCGACATCGAGCGATCTCTTCGATTTTACGAAAAGGTGTTCGGTAGTCGCATTCTGAGCAGGGGCGATAGCAAGGGCGCACCGGGTTACATCCAGATCGCGAACACGTGGCTCATCGTCAATGTCGGCGGCGGTCCGACACCCGACAAGCCGTCGGTAACGCTCAGCGTTCCCGCCGACCCCGATGCAGTCAGCAGCTTTATGAATATCCGCGTTGCAGATATTCAGGCCTGCTATGAGCTTTGGAGAAGTCGAGGAGCCGAGTTCATCACAGAGCCAAAGGACAAGTACGGCGAGACGCGCTGCTACATTCGCGATCCCGACGGCTATATTATAGAAGTTGGGCAAAGCAAGCCGGACTTCACGTACGGCTAAGCGGTAGAAGGACGGGTCCTCATTGACCGGGGGCATTGCTGCGGTCACCCGATCCGAAGCTTCACGCTTTCACTCGGGGCCGGCCGTCAAAGTGGCAAACCCTGCTCATGAATATGGGGCGGCTTCGGAGATGGTGCCATGATACAATATCTAACCGGCGGCGCTGATCTCACTGCAATTGCCCTCTTCATCAACCGCATCGCGCTAGGGGCGTTCTTCACCATCTCTGGCTTCCACAAGTTGTTTAACCGCCAGCGTCATGCGGTGTTTGTGCATGAGCTGGTGACCGATCGCGTACCGAGACTTGGCTTCAATCAGTGGTTCGTGCCCAGCATTGAGTTCCTCGGCGGCCTGGCATTGATCACCGGAATGCTCGCTCCTCTGGCTGCGCTAGGATTGTTGGTGATCTGTCTGGTCGCAGTGCACACCGGCGGAAAACGTCGAGTCACTTCTTCCTTGCCGATCGACCGAGCTGACTATCTCGATGACGTGCTGTATCTCCCCGAAGTTCTCTATCTGGTCATGCTGGTGGTGGTTGTACTGGCGGGACCGGGGCCGTTCAGGCTCGATAGTATCATGCTGGGTGCGCTATGACGGCTGGGTGTGTCACGTCTGCTTTTGGCACTTACCGGACATTGCCTACTGCGCTGCACATGTCCGCTTTTGATCCAAAGCGGACCTGCGGCTGGTAAGCCTGACCCGCGCGTTCAGGACGGAGCCGACATCAAGAGCCGCACTCGTAGAAATGGATTTACAAACTACCGTCCGCAATCCTCGCCCCAAAAAAATGCAGCCGACGGTAGCTTCTGCAATCTCTTACTGTTTCATCCTGAGCGGTGTCAGTCCGCCGGTCACAGATGCCTGGGCCGCACAGCTATTATACCTGCCCTCGCATCCCCCCACGCACGCATTCATTAGAGGAATCGACACAGCCTGGGAACACTTGCCGACGCAGGCATAATAACCATTTACGCAAGCAAGACGATGCGCGTCCTGCTGCCCCTGAGTTTGGTTCTTTGTTTCGGCATTCGCCGCACCCGCGACGAACGCAAAAAATAATATTGACGCGATCGCTAACAACGGCCGACTTCTAACGCGTGAAATCATGACGTGCTCCCTTTCATCCACGCAACCGATCCTGGTTTACTTTGGTTTCGGCAGCTCTTTGTTGAGTGGCGGAGCACTTACTGCCGCCTCAGCTTGACAGGCACTAAGTCTGCGGTCGCACCCTGCGCTGCAAGCTTGTGACAACGGAGCAGAGACAGCCTGTGAACAACCGCCAAGGCAGCCGTAAAATTTTTGCGCGCACGCGAGAGTGTGCGCGTCCTTTTGGCCTTGGGTCTGATCCTTACTGTCGGCGTGCGCGGCGCCGACAAAGAGCGCTGAGACAACAATTGCGGATATTCCCAATAACTGCCGTTTCACATTCGCCCCCTTATCGTTGGAAGTTTGATGATTGTGCTTCGTAGGAGAGACCCGTGCAAGGTGGGAAGCTATCGTTAGCGCGGCAAATGCGATGCTATTGGCACTTAGCAGACATCAAGATTGGAGGCCGTTATGTCTGCTTTTGACCCAAAGCGGACATGGAACTTGTTGCACATTAACTTCAATTTGGTGCTTGTGTGTCAGCTATAGGACCGGCAAAATCGAAAGATCGTTATTGTCTCGCGATGGACTCGATTCTGTGACAGGGTGCGGCAATGGATCGGTGCGAATATCGAGCGAAGGCGATCAAATATCTCGCGCTGGCGAAAGCCGACCGAGATCCCTTGATGTCGGCGCAGTTAAAAAGCGTAGCGGACGCTTATATTCGCTTTGCCGATGGAGAGCAGAATCCCGGGCTTACGGTAGGTTTTGAGGCGCCGTCGACCCGGACCCATCACTAATGAGAGCCAAGCGGTATAACGATTGGCCAAGCGCGCACCGAACTTTGATTGACGTATGCCGCTAATTCTTGTCGTGGAAGATGATGACCAAGTCCGTCTACTCGCGGAAGGCATTCTTCAGGAAAATGACTTTTTAACTCTCTCGGCCGGTACAGTTGAGCAAGCAATTACAATTCTCGATGGTGGGGAAAAGATCGACGCGCTTTTCATTGATCTAGTTTTGCATGGTGACATTTACGGCGGCCTTCGAGTGGCGCAAGAAGCCGTTAAACGCGTGCCAGCGCTACCTGTCGTATACACGACCGGCCAAGGTATAACGGACCGAATGCAGGACCTTTTCGTCGAGAATTCCGCGTTCTTAGGAAAGCCGTACACGCCAGAAAAACTTGTCTTCACATTGCAAGGCCTGTTGAACGCGCGCCCGGATTAGCTATACGCCGAGCTAAAATGCTCATCATGTCCGATATTGGCACTTAGAGTGATAATCAACTTTCCGCCAGCCAGGCTGTTATTCGAGTAGCGAGAGCGAGTTCCGATGTAGTATTTTCGGCCGCCGGTCTGGGTCATCCGCGGGGGCGGGACATATGTTGGGGTTTAGCCGCAGGCATTTGCTCGTAACGCTTGTTGCTCTTATCTGTGTTTTTGGAATTGTTTCACTCGCATTGAGCCATTTCTTTCCCGCTCCGCCTTCCAAAATCACGATGGCTACCGCTTTCAAAGGGGCGAGCTTTGACTTTTACGGCCGGCTATACAAAGAGAAGTTCGCACTCGCAAACGTGAACCTGGATTTGCGCGAGACCAAGGGGGCAATCGAGAACCTCCAGCTTTTGAAGGATCCAAACTCCGGCGTGCAAATTGCTTTTATGACGGGGGGTGTTTCCGACGGTGAACATTCACCGGGGCTCCTGTCGCTCGGAACCATCGATTATCTTGTCGTTTGGCTATTTTATAATTCGACAGAACCACTTCAGCAGCTTTCACAGCTTGAGGGCAAACGCATCGCAGTGGGGCCAATAGGCAGCGGCACGCGATACACCGCCGAACAAATCCTCGGCAAAGCAGGTATTACGTCCGAAAATGCGACACTAGCGCCTTTAGCTGGCAACGGCGCGGTCGATGCGCTGAACGATAAGAAGGTTGATGTCGCATTCATCTTGGGTGGGCCAGAAACACCAGCAGTCCAATCGCTGCTCCAAAGTCCTCATGTTCGGCTGATGAGCTTTCCGAGGGCGGAAGCATTCACCCGTATTTTTCCAAATTTAGTTCGTCTGGATTTGCCGCAAGGTGTGTTTGACATCAACAGGAACATCCCGCCAAACGATGTAACACTTATAGCGACTACAAATCGTGTGTTGGTTCGTAGCGACCTTCACCCAGCTGTTGTTAATTTGCTTCTGGAAACGATGCAACAAGTGCATGGTCGCGCAGGCATTTTCCAACGCTCTGGGGAGTTTCCTCGGCCGACGGATACAGACTATCCCGTTGCAGCGAGTGCCATCGATTTTTATAAGAACGGTCCTTCATTTTTGGAGCGTCATCTGCCGTTGTGGCTAACCGTACATGCCCAACGAGCGATAGCTGCGGTCGTGACGTTCATAGCAGTGGGCGTTCCCATGCTTCACTATTTTCCGATGCTTTACAGATGGAACATGCGTCGGCGTTTGGTCGATTGGTATGGCCAACTTAAAGCGTTGGAATTATCAATCGATACCAATCCAACCGAGCAAAATCTCATTGCGAAGCAGGCCGAGGTTGAGCGAATTGAAGGCGCGGTCAGCCGCACCCGATTTCCACTATCTTTCGCGGACCAGCTCTACGATCTACGCGGTCACATCGATATTGTTCGGCGCAGACTTACGCCTGCCCGCGGGCGTGAGAACGCGTGAACCGTCAATGTCCGCTATTGGCACTTAGCGGTCGTCGCGATAGCCAGCTGCCGTACCGGCTTGACCTAATTCGGAAATTGCGCGGCGCGAGCGATGCTCGTGGTTGGTAAACGCTGCTGACCTACTAAATTCGTACAGCGACTAGCCCCGGCGATTGGAATAAGATCCTTAGGTGGAGTGTTCTAACCGACGCCGGATTTTCGGCACTCAGAGGGGAAAAATCATGAAAACTCGTTACACAGTGGCGTTGTCATTACTCGCAGGCGCGGCACTCGGTGCTGCAGCAATCCAGGGAATTCATGCGCAGGCCAAGCCGCCGGGCTATGTCGTTGCCGAAATCGACGTGACCAATCAAGAGGCCTTTCTCAAAGAATTTACGCCACTTGCGGTGAAGGCGCTTGCCGATAGTGGCAACAAAGCCCTTGCCCGCGGCGGCAAGGTTGTCGCTATCGAGGGCACGCCACCTAAGTCGCGCATTGTCATCAACAGCTTCCCGAGCCTGGATGCGGCCGTGGCAGCGTATAATTCACCGGCTTACAAAGAAGCGAGGACGATTGGCAGCAAATATGGAACGTTCCGTCTCTATGCCGTCGAGGGCTTGCCGCAATAGACCAATGTTTCTCGCAGCTTCAGAGGCCGCTTCGGTTAGCGGCCTCTTTTATTTTAAACTGAGCTGCAATGTCCGCTATTGGGGCAAAACGGACCTGACGTTTTGCATTGCAAATGTCTGCTGATGACCCAAAGCGGACATCGGCACTCGGACTTTCTGGCCCAACTTATATCCCGCGCGAGGACAACCTATGAGTTCCGGTTTCGGAAAAAGAGTGACCAAAATCTATTCGAACCATGTGCGCGGTCGCGGCCAGATCCGATTAGGTCGGTTAGTTTTCGATCGCAAAGCAATCTCTAACACTGGCAATAAATGGCGCTATTCAGCGCAAAAATGATTGATCAGAAAGCATCATGTCTGCTTTTGACCCAAAGCGGCCATCGGCATACGGTAGCGCACAATACGCTGTAGGGCCCTAATGATCGACGACAAACTAGCCGTTTCTTTGGGCGGCATTCAGAGTGGCGCGCAGACGCCCGAGTTGAGGCTGCTCTACGAAACCGCTCCGATCGGTCTCGCATTTCTCACTCCAGATTGCCGCTATCAACAGATCAATCGACGTTTGTGCGAGATTTGCGGCATTTCTGTCGACGATCATATTGGCCGGTCAGTGCGAGAGACGGTTCCGCAAGTTGCCGAACAGGTCGAAAATATCGTTCAGACGATTTTGCGGACTGGAAATTCAATCACAGGAATAGAAGTCCGCGGCCAGCGACCGGACGGCAGAAACGCGGAACGCATTTGGATTACCAACTGGTATCCTCTTATTACGACAGATGGCCGCATTCTCGGTATCAACGTCGCATCCGAGGAAATTACCGAACGAAAACGGATGGAAGCGGCACTTGCTGCAAGTGAGGCCAAGTCGCGCGAACTCGCCAATAGTATGCTAAATTTAAATGAAATACTGGAGCAGCGCGTCGTGGCAGAAGCTCAGGAGCGGGTCCGCATCTGGAATGCTTCACGCCGGGAAATTTCCGAGGTAGGTCGGTACATGACGATGGCAGCGATGGCTGCCTCAATCGCGCATGAGGTCAGCCAACCGCTGGCGGCCATTATACTGAACGCAAGTGCCGGCTTGCGATTCCTCGCCAAAGCAAAGCCCGATATGGACGATGCGCGTGCGGTATTGAAAGATATTGTCGATGACGGACACCGCGCCAGTGCGGTGCTTGACGGTATCCGCTCAATGTTCCGAAACGATCATGGAGCAAGGAGCGCTGTGAACGTGAACGACCTTATCGGCGAGGTTCTAGCGGTCGTTCGTGGGGAGCTGGTCGATCATCAGGTCTCGCTGCAAAGCGAGTTAAGCGACCGGCTCCCAACAGTATTGGCGGCGCAGACACAACTTCAGCAGGTACTTCTCAACCTCGTCATGAATGCCATTGACGCGATGAGTTCAGTCATCAATCGAAAACGCGTCTTAATCGTGAAATCCGGAATTGGAGAATCTGGTGACGTCAAGATCACGGTGGAAGACACTGGGCGCCGGAATTGATCCGAACCATGTGGACCGCGTTTTTGAGGCGTTCTTCACAACGAAGGCTCAGGGCATGGGGATGGGGCTGTCGATTTGTCGCTCAATCGTTGAATCTCATGGGGGTAGTCTTTCGGTCTCGCCGCGCAGACCGAATGGATCGAGTTTTTGTATCATGCTTCCAACCGCCGCGCCGGACAATGCTGGCGACGATTAGCTAAACTTCTTCCCGGTCTTATCGCAGTGCATGAGTCCGCTTCTGGCACAAAGCGGACATCGCGCTGGATTAATTTCAATAGACCTGCGTTTGTCCTAGACTTGCCCAAGAGGATGAAGATGAAACGGCGCGACTTCATAAAGGCAATTGCTGGGTTGGGTGCGTTTACATCGACACCTTTATTGCATGCGCAACAATCAGAAACTCCGACTATTGGGTTCCTGAGTAGCCGATCGCCCGAGGAGTCGAAACCGCACGTAGCAGGGTTTCTTCGTGGTCTTGAGGCATTCGGATATGTCGATGGCAAGACGGTCAAGTTCGAATATCGCTGGGCTGAGGGGCACTACGATCAACTCAGAAAATTGGCCGAAGAATTGGCCGCTCTAAACCCCGCTATCATTGTCGCCGGCGGCGGTGCACCCTCAGCACGCGCAGCAAAGTCCGTTACAGCATCTATTCCAATCATATTTGTTGCGGGCAACTCTGTGAGCGAAGGGGTTGTTACTAGCCTTAGCCGACCTGGTGCGAACATCACCGGCGTCGATCTGATGAGTGGCGAACTCACAGGAAAACGCCTCGGATTGTTGTCTCAAGTACTGCCGCCCGGTGGAGTTATTGCCTTTCTCACCAACACCAAAGGCGTTGCGAGCAGCTTGCGATCCGAAGACTTTAAGCTCGCGGCCGCCGGAATGGGACGAGAACCATTGGTTGCTGGCGCCAGCACTGATGCGGAAATCGATACCGCTTTGTTGCAATTGGCTCAGAAACGCACTGCAGGACTAGTCGTCGAGAACGACCCATTCTTTGACTCCCAACGCGAACGCCTCATCCGCTTGACAGCCCAGCATTCAATTCCGGCGATCTATCACATAAGGGAGTTTCCAGCGGCTGGGGGATTGATGAGCTACGGGGCCAATTTGGTTGATGCCTACAATCAAATGGGCATTCAAGCGGGACGCATTCTCAAGGGCGCTAATGTCGCCGATATGCCGGTCATCCGCCCGACGAAATTTGAGTTGGCCCTCAACTTAAGCACGGCAAAAAAGCTTGGCCTCACCATCCCGCCAACCTTACTGGCCATCGTTGACGAACTCGTCGACTAAGGGGCGGTAGCGCGTCTTCGAATGTCCGCTATTGGCACTTAGCGGACATTAGGAAGCGGCGGATCTATGTCCGCTAACGACCTAAAGCGGACATGCCGGCCAAACGTGCGGCAAAAAATGAGACGTGGTAGGTTCTCGCCGGTCCATAAACCGGTTGGGCGCATACAGCTTTCGAGCACCATGAATCAGGACATCCGCTTTTGCACAACTGACGACGGCGTGAAACTCGCTTATGCGGTTAGTGGCGAGGGCCCACCGCTGGTGATGTCGGCGACCTGGCTCACGCATCTTGAGCATCAGTGGCAGAGCATGGCTTGGCGGCCATGGTTGGATTTCTGCTCCGGTGGCCACACGCTCTTGCGCTATGATTCACGTGGCTGCGGGCTGTCGGACCGCGTCACCGATAATTTCTCATTCGAGAACTGGCTCAAGGATTTAGAATGCGTTATCGAGGCGTCCAGCTTAAAGCAGTTTTCCCTGCTAGGCACCTGCTGGGGTGGTCCGATCGCAATTGAATACGCGGCCCGGCATCCTGAGCGGGTTGATCGTTTAATACTCTATGGCACCTATGCTCGCGGCCGAATGCGATGGAATAACCGGCCGCAAGAGACAGAAAAGGCAAAAGTGCTGCTCGACCTTACTCGTCTCGGCTGGGGACGCGAGAACCACGCATTTCAGCAGGTCTGGGCATCCCAATTCCAACCTGGTGGCACGCTTGAGCATTTACGATCGTGGTGCAACCAGCAGCGCGCCGCAACTTCTCCTGAGACCGCCGTTCGCCTGCTTCGTATCGGTTGGAACGTGGATGTGAGGGCCGCGGCTTCCAAGATCAAATGTCCTGTCCTCATCGTCCATCCCGAGCGCGATGCGGTGGTGCCAATTGAGGAGGGTCGGTTGCTGGCGAGTCTTATTCCTGACGCCCGGTTCGTTCAGATCGACAGTGAAAATCATATGCCGCTCGCCGATGAACCGGCATGGCCGAGACTGGTCGACGAGGTGCATCGATTTCTCGGCGAACCGAATGCTGCTCCTACTACCAAAGGCTTGCCGCTTAGTGAGCTGACTCTACGCGAGCGCGACGTTCTCGAAGGTATTGCCGAAGGCCTGGACAACGGGGAGATTGCTTCATCGTTGAAGGTTTCGGAAAAAACGGTTCGCAATCATATTACTCGGGTATTCGATAAGATTGGCGTTGATCACCGGTACCAAGCAATTGTGATGGCTCGCGAAGCGGGCCTTGGGATGAAAAGTAAGCACACCGCCCGGTGACTCGGGATATTTGTCCCTGATATTTCACGCAATATAACTGCCGAGCAAGGGCTTTGGCCTCAATACATAAATTTTGCGCGTCTTAGTCTCCTCTGAGGTCATGCATACGCATGACCAAGTTGGAGAAAATCGTATGCCAAAATTCGTTATAGAGCGCGACATCGTCGGAGCTGGAAAGCTACCGAAATCGGAACTTCAAGCGATTTCACAGAAGTCATGCAGCGTTCTGCATAGTATGGGCCCAACGATCCAGTGGATACAAAGCTTTGTGACAGATGACAAAATCTATTGCGTATACATCGCCCCAGATGAAACTGCTGTGAAAGCGCACGCCCACAAGGGTGGCTTTCCGGCGACCTCCGTTGCGCGCGTGCGTTCGGTGATCGATCCCACAACAGCCGAATAGTCGTTGAGCAATGTGCTTAGGTCCGGTGGCCTAGCAGTTCGGAATGCCGGTTGCTTGGCCTGACTACGCCAAGGCTTCATGTCCGCTGTGGCACTTAGCGGACAACCACAGTGGACATTCGTACCGCCGACCGGTCCGGCGGCATCGACAACCTCTTCTTGTTGCATTTATCTTCGTGTTTTCGGTATGCGTGGCGGACAACGGCCGATCGCGCGGAGACCAATCCATGTCACATCACTATTCCGGACCGGACGTTAGTTTCCCCCACGGAGATGCCCGTCTTGACTTGACCGACCTCTATGCCTTCCCAAAGCCGGGCAGCACAGGCAAGTCTATCCTGATCATGGACGTGCATCCGTCCTCAGGCTTCAATCCGCCGGGACCCACCCGGCAGGATCCCTTCGCGCCAGACGCATTGTACGAGTTTAAGATTGACACCAACGGCGACAATGTTGCCGATATTGCATACCGCGTACGTTTCTCTCCGTTCACGCGCGGAGCGCAGACCGCAACCTTGCGCCGCATTGAGGGCGCACAAGCTGCCGGAACTGGCGACGACGGCCAGATAGTCGTCGAAGGAGCGCCGGTCTCTTTGGATCGGGAGGCGCGCGTGACGGAAGCCGGTGATCACCGGTTTTTCGCCGGCTGGCGTGGTGATCCCTTCTTTTTTGACGTGGAGGGTGCCTTGAACAACTTTCAGTTCACCGGCCGAGATTTCTTCACCGACAAAAACGTGTGCAGTATCGTGCTGGAAGTACCCAACTCCGCGCTGGGGACCAAAGAGGTTGGCCTCTGGGCTCGAATTCTAGACGGCGCGAGCGGCAGCTGGGTTCAGGCAGATCGTGGTGCACGACCGTCGCAAGCTGTCTTCCTTCCCGGCGGCGAGAGAAATGCTTATCTCGCTGCAGCACCGGCGGACGACGCCCGTTTCATCGCTGTCTTTGCGCACTCATTGGAGCACATAGGTGGGTATTCTTTGGAGGAAGCACGGCGGGTAGCAGGGACCCTGTTGCCCGACATCCTGCGCTTCGACCCCACGCGCACGGCGTCCTATCCGAGCAATGGTCGGGCACTGACCGACGACGTCCTCGATTACTTTCTCACCATCATCACCAATGGAAAGGTGACGACGGACGGAGTTGGAGCCCATAGCGATCTGCTCACCGAGTTTCCCTATGTGGGACCGCCACACACGGCCGCGCCTGCGCGGTGAATATCCGCAGGATCAAGAATTTTCAAAGGGTCGGTGAACGCGAAGACGGAATTTTCGCCGGATTGTCCGCTAAGTGCCAATAGGCGACCCCTTTCAATTCCGAACAGGTATGCGAAGGGCGATTAAAACGGACATCGGGACCAAGGGCCAACTCGATCACGCGACTGCGCCCAGTTAGCATGAGAGGGTGGAGCTTGCTCCCGCAAGATTGATCATCTGGGAGGCCGAGCATGATCAACAGAACAGTTCTCGGGATTGTCGCGTTCGCACTTGTGCCGGCACGCTCTTCGAGCGTGCCTGCGTCGGCACAGTCGGCGGCCGCTGCGAACGGACAATTCTCGCGAGCGAGCCTACCATTCGTTGTATCTTGAAAACACGGAGGCTGGGTTGCGGCCCCACCTCGTCGGGAGAACATCATGACCTTCTCGATTAGCGTCAATGGAACCAACCACAACGTCGACGTCGATGGCGATACTCCGCTGCTCTGGGTGTTGCGCGACGTGCTTGGCATGACCGGTACGAAATACGGCTGCGGTATCGCCCAGTGTGGCGCCTGCACGGTGCATATTGACGGCAATCCGCTGCGCTCATGTCTTCTGCCGGTCGGAGCGATTGGCGGTCGCGCCGTCACCACAATCGAGGGTGTCGGAGCAACCGAGGCGGGCGCTAAGGTTCAAAAGGCCTGGCTTGATCTCGAAGTGATTCAGTGCGGTTACTGCCAGTCAGGGCAGATCATGTCGGCGGCGGCGCTGCTCGCCAAGAATTCGCATCCCGACGATGGCGATATCAACGCGGCTATGGCGGGCAATATCTGCCGCTGCGGCACCTATGTGCGCATCCGCGAAGCCATCAAGAGCGCAGCGGGCGAGGCGTAAGGAGGCCATCATGCCGTCAACGCACTCCAGACTTTCGCGTCGGCTTGTCCTGCAAAGCGGCATTGCCGGCGGTCTCGTGCTCGCCTTTCACTGGCCGCTGCGCGCAGCTCCCGTCAACGAGCCCGAACAGCCTGCCGACCATCCCGATGGCCAATTTGCGCCGAGCGCCTTCATCCGCATCGACAACGCCGGCAAGACCACGCTGGTCATCCCGCAAGCTGAGATGGGGCAGGGCGTCTACACCGCGATCGCGATGATCCTCGCCGAGGAACTCGACGCCGACTTCGCGCAGGTCGTAATTGAGCATGCGCCGGCAAGCGATAAGCTTTACGGCAACCCGCTTTTCGGCATTCAGGTCACGGGAAATTCGAACTCGATCCGTGCGTTCTGGGACAAGTTGCGCGAGGCAGGCGCCGCCGCACGCGCCATGCTGATTTCAGCTGCGGCCGAGCAATGGCAGGTCGATGCGGCAAGCTGCAGCGCTTCAATTGGCAGGGTCACCCATGCCGCGAGCAACCGTACACTTTCTTATGGAGAACTCGCCGGTGCCGCCGGCAAGCAGCCGATGCCGGACAAGCCGAAGCTCAAGGACACGAAGGATTTCACGCTGATTGGCAAGCCGCTGAAGCGATTTGACGCGCCGAACAAATCCGACGGCAAGACGATCTACGGCATCGACGCCATGGTGCCGAGCATGAAGTTTGCGACGCTTGCCCAATGCCCGGTCCTCGGCGGCAAGGTGAAGCATGTCGACGACAGCGCCACCAAAAAGGTGCCGGGTGTGCGGCAGGTCGTGGTGCTCGACGATATCGTTGCCGTCGTTGGCGATCATATGTGGGCAGCCTGGCAAGGGCTCAACGCGCTAAAAGTGACGTGGGACGAAGGACCTAATTCAAAGATCAACTCCGCCGACATCTGGAACGAACTGCGTGCGGCGAGCGAGAAGGATGGCGTCGTCGCCAAGGCCGAAGGCGATGTCAACGCAGGCCTCACGCAAGGCGAGCGCTTCGATGCCGACTATGAGCTGCCGTTCCTTGCGCACGCCACACTGGAGCCGCAGAACTGCACGGTGCGGCTGACGCCGGGCGCCTGTGAAATTTGGACCGGCACGCAAGTGCAGAGCCGGGCGCAGGAATATGCGGCCAAGGCCGCGGGCCTCCCGATCGACAAGGTGACTGTCTACAACCATTACATCGGCGGCGGTTTCGGCCGCCGGCTTGAGCCGGACATGGTCGAGAGCGCGGTGCGCATCGCCAAAGAGGTTTCGACACCGATTAAGGTCGTATGGACGCGCGAAGAGGATATGCAGCACGACGTTTATCGGCCGTCCTATCGCGATACTGTTTCGGCTTCTCTTGTCGAATGGCAAGATCGTCGCCTGGAAATACCGTGTCACAGGCTCGTCGGTGATGGCTCGCTGGATTCCACCCGCATTCCAGAATGGTATCGACCCCGATGCCGTCGATAGCGCCGTGGACATGCCCTACGACATCCCGAACAAGCGCGTCGAATATGTGCGCTCCGAGCCACCTGCGGTGACGACCGGGTTCTGGCGCGGCGTCGGACCGAACAACAATGTCTTCGCCATCGAAAGCTTCATGGACGAGCTTGCGCGCAAAGCGAACATGGACCCTGTTGCTTTCCGTCTCGGCATGCTCGACGGTACGCCGCGCTTGAAAGCCGCGCTCAAGCTGGTCGCCGAAAAGTCCGGTTGGGGCTCGTCGCTGCCGGCTCGCGTCGGCCGTGGCGTCAGCGTCCAGCCCTCGTTCGGCAGCTTCATTGCCACCGTCATCGAGGCCGAAGTTGATGACGTCGGCGCCGTGCATCTGCGGCGCGTCACCAGTGCGGTTGACGCCGGCATCGCCGTAAACCCCGACACCATCATTGCCCAACTCCAGGGTGGGTTGATCTTCGGCCTGACAGCGGCGCTGTGGGGCGAGGTCACGATCGAAAACGGCCGCGTGCAGCAGTCGAATTTCAACAATTACCGAATGCTGCGCATCGACGAGACTCCGCCAATCGATGTCCACGTCATCAAGAGCGCGGAGCATCCCGGTGGCATTGGCGAGACAGGTGCCACCGCCGGGCCGCCCGCCTTGCGCAACGCGATCTATGCGGCAACCGGCGTACCCCTGCGCCGCCTGCCGATTGATCGCGCCGCCATTGCGATCAAGAAGGCGTAACCGCCATGCGCCGCATCACCGTCGTTGCAGCTGTTGTCGTCATTGCCGTCGGCGTCTTCGCATGGCGCACGTTCACCCGCGGGCCACTCACGTTTGCCGGTGGCTCTACGGTTGCGCTTGCTGACTATCACGAGACCAATCCGACCGGCGTCCCGCTTCAGCTCGCCATTGCTGACATCGTCAAACGTGGCGAATATCTCGCCACGGCTGCTGACTGCATGGTTTGCCACTCCGCGCAGGGTGGCGCGACCTTTGCCGGAGGTCTCGCTTTCCCGCTGCCGTTCGGCACGCTCTATTCGACCAACATCACGGCCGACAAGGACACCGGGATCGGCAATTACAGCGATCAGGATTTCCTCAACGCCGTGCAGCGCGGGATCCGCAAGGACGGTGCGCGGCTTTATCCGGCCATGCCCTACACGTCCTACACTTTCATGACGGACGCCGACGTGCTGGCGATCAAGGCGTACCTTTTCAGCTTGCCTGCCGTGCAGAGGAAGAATCGCCCCGACACGCTGCAATTTCCCTTTAACCAGCGTTGGTCCATGACCTTCTGGTCCTGGGCGTTCAATCCCGACACACGCTTTGCGCCGAATACCGCAAAGAGTGCCGAGTGGAATCGGGGCGCCTATATCGCCGAAGCGCTGGCACACTGCGGCGACTGCCACACCCCACGCAATTTCGCCTTTGCGTTGGACAATGGCCGGAAATTCAGCGGCGCTGTCACCGCCGGTTGGCGTGCCTATGACATTACATCCGATAAAGGCACGGGCATTGGATCATGGAGCGACGATGAGATCTTTGCGTATCTTACCAAAGGTCACTCCGTAGGCCGGGGCACTGCGTCCGGGCCGATGGGCGAGGCGGTCGATCACAGCCTGAGTCAGATGGAGCCGGCAGATATCCGGGCCCTCGTAAACTATCTGCGTAGCATTCCTGCCGTTGCCTCATCCGAGGCGGCAACGATCGCACCGCCGGCACCGGCATCGCCAAAAGAGGGTGGTGCAGCTTCCGATGCGCTCGGCCGCAAGGTGTTCGAGCAGGCCTGCGTCAGCTGCCATAGCTGGACCGGCGTCAGCGCGCTCTCACCCTTCGCCACGATCTCGGGCAGCCGCGCGGTCAATGACCCAACCGCGACCAATGTCGCGCAGATCGTCATTTCCGGCACGCGACGCCTCACGCCGGGCGCGATATCGATGCCTGCATTTGGCAGCACTTACACGGACACGGAGATCGCGGCGGTCGCCAACTACGTTACCGGTCGGTTTGGCAGTGCCGCGTCCAAGCTCTTCGCAAAGGACGTAACAGCCCTAAGGGGCCAAACCGCCCGCTAAGCGGCGATGGTTGTGAACACACGACAACTCTCGCCGCGCCCAAGCGGCTTTCCGATCAATCAGCCCTTACGCGGCTGTTGCTGACGAATAAAGGCTGTACTTTAATGCCTGGCTGCGAGTTACTCCAAACTCGCGGTGTTTTTCGCACTAAGGGGCCAGGCCATGAAATGCAGCATGCGGCCGTTTGCCATCGTCTCCCTCCTCTTTGCAGTGCTTCTGTCGGCGGGTATCAGAGCACTCGATGCGCGCGACGCCGATCTTGCCTCTCGCAGCTTCGCGGCTGCTCAGACTGCAAAACAGCAATGTATGAACACCTGTCGTGCACGCTATCGAGACTGTCGTCGCGCGCACCAGTTGCCATCGTCCGAGTGTCGGGATGTTTACCAGGACTGCACCCGATACACTTGTACCGGTTTAGGACCTGGATGACCGACAGTGCGCTGTAAATGTCCGCCAGTGATCCAAGGCGGACATTAGCTTTCCTTCAGTGTTCTCAAGGCTGTCCACCTGGTGCCCCAAAGGGCAATGTATTTCGCGGCGCGTTCACGTGAAAATCGGTGGATTCGGGGAGCAGGGAGGTTGACGATGACCCGCATTGTTTTAATTGCTATCGCTGTTCTTGCCGGTGCGGTTTTCGGGCTCCAGCCGGTTCAAGCTTACGAGGCCCCCTGGTGCGCGGCAATTCAGAATGGCACAAGCAGCGTGTATTGGGATTGCCAGTATAGCTCGTTCGACGACTGCTACCGCAGAGGCAATATTTTGGGAGGCAATCGTGGCTTCTGCAACCCGAGCCCGTTCTATGTCGCCAACGCTGCAGACCTCACGCGTTCAGCGAAACGCCACGCTCGCGCGCAGTAGCAGCAGCACCGGACACGTCGCTGATCTCCGCTATTGGCACCAAGCGGACATCACATTTGCCGCACGAAAGGTCCCCTGTTGGGGGCACACCGCACATGACGCTGACATTCCGTGCACCCTGGATTCTGGAAGGCCTAGCCTGTGGCGCATGGGGTAGGGCTGTGGGTGCCGTTGCCGAATTCGCAAATTGAGCTGTCGCATCAGCCAATGATGGCGGAGCCAGAATCCGCCATCAACCAGTGATCTGTCGTGATTGCGGGCTGCATGTTCGCTTTCGGGGGTAAAGCGGAAATCATCCGGGCAAGCGTCAATGTCCGCTAATGACCCAAAGCCGACGTGAAGGCGGAATTGCTGCACTGCCGGTAGATCCTAGCGTTCAAATGAGCGACCATTTGCTGTTAGGCCACTTTGGCGAACTCTGTCTGCACCGATTTTTCGAAAGCAAGAAGCTTTTGAACGCTCGCGCGTGTCTTCATGCGCTCGAAGTGCGCCGTGCAGTTCTTGAACTGCGAAAGGTCGATGTCGAACAGAGTTCCGCGGCGGAAGCACCAGAAGAAGTGCGAATCCGGCGCAGTGAAATGGTCGAAGAAATACTCGCGCCCAGCCAACATCTCATCGGCAAGCTTGTAATTCTCGAATAGGTGAGACTTGGCAATCTTGAATACGCTTTCCTCGGTGCCTGCAACGTCGCACACGGCAATCGGCGAGTTCATCCGTGTTAAGTAGGGATGAATACCAGACGAGCACCACGATAGCAGTGATACTGCCTGGAGCCGCTGCCAGGGATCATTCGGAAATAGATTCGCCTTGGGAAAAGTCATGTCGATCCATTGCTGGATCGCGACGTTCTCGCTCAGCGTTTTTCCATCAACGACAAGGAGCGGCACTTTGTGCTTGGGGTTGATCCTCAGATACTCGGGCGACTTCTGCTGGCCCTTTTTTAGATTGATGCTACGCACTTCGAAGTCGGCACCGGCTTCAGTTAGGGTAATGTAGGGCGCGAGCGAGCAGGCTATCGGTGCGTAGTAGAGAAGGATTTTCATAGCGATCTCCAGAATGCGTGGTTTGCCAGGTTCTCGGCAAAATCCGCAATCGGCTTGCTACCCTGGCGGCCAGAGCGTTGGTTGATCACTATAAATCCGCGGCAGAATGTCCGCTATTGGCACATTGCGGACATCGTAACTTGAGGCCGTCATGTCTGCTTCGGCCCCAAAGCGGACATTCGGTCCCTTTCGACCCATCCCTACAAACGTACCCCCTATTAATTCCGGGGACAGCTCCATTTAAGTTGATTGAACCATATGGCCACTGGCTGAGTATCCACTTTGAAGTGGAATACGGTGCAACCTGCCCCGATCCGACCTAGGACCTTGCCCACATTGCGACGGTGAATTGGAGTGCTTTGGAGGCGACGATGATGGTATGGAAATATATCCTTCCATTTACTTGCCTTGGCATTGGTTTGGCGCTTTGCGTTGGGGCGATTAGCATCTTTAGAAGTCCTCCCGACAACGGGCCACCTGCTTGGTTCGCTGCGGTGGTTGGCGCGATGTTCTTTTGGGGAGCTTTTGCGCTGGCGCGCTGGAGGCACCGATAACATCTAAAGGAGAGGCCGAGGTCATTTGCACCGAACCGCGCTAACAAATGTCGGCTTCGGGAGTAGAGCGGACGTTCTAACTCGTCCGCGTGCCCGCTTTGACCCAAAGCCGACATCGGGCCGCTCTTGTCCGGTATGCACAGGGCGTCCGGTCTCTCCCAACCGACGACAATACGCTGGCCGTTTCTAGGCCGAAATTGAAATTTGCGGTGGCGTAGATAGAATAGGTTAGGTATGCCCCGTCGCCTTATAGGGTTCAATCGGCGCGCCAAAGCGCCAAAACCCGCACTCAAGCCCTTCCGCCATCGCTATACCGCGATGGAAGTCCGCCGCGCCGAACTAACCAAACGGTTGGTCGCGCTTGGCCAGCGAGCAAAGAAATTTCCGGCCTATAAAACGACGCTTACCCTTCTTAATGAAACTTTTCGGAAGGGATCGCTGGCGCAGCGTGTCTCGATACTGCAAGCCGCTTCATGGCTGATAGACATACTCGAGCAGATGACGATGGGACTGTAATTCACCGTTTGCGATTGTCCTCCGACGGGTTTTTTGTTGCGAGCATCGAAGAACACAGTCTAATGCGTTTATTGCGCCCTCCCTTCGGAGGCATCGCAAGTCTACCCAGAGCAGAACTGCCCCGCGTTGAAATACGCGGGGCTTTTTCTATCGATTACTTCCGACCGATTTCGTTCAAAGCTCTTCGTCGGTTAGTCGCGCGGCGCATCACGCGAGATTAAAGATTTCTAGCACTCGACAGCCGCTTTCATTCTGATTTATCTGCCGGACATATAAGTGATTCAATCACTTATAATGGCTAAATAGACTTTCGTAGTGAGAGCTCGCGCGGGGCATTAATCTGGTTTGTCAATTGCCGCGGTTCCACTAACCTAACTGGTGGCACCAAAATAAAAAAACGAAGTCAGAGGGAGGATAACAAAATGCACCAACCTAAATTCTTGGCTCAGGTAAACCGCCGTACCCTAATCAAGGCGACGGCATTAGCAGGCGTTGCGCAAGTCGCGTCGCCGTTCATTATCAAGGCGCTCGGTGATGAGCCAATCAAAATCGGTCTTGATAACCCGCTGACTGGCACCTTCGCGGCGGTCGGCAAGAATGAATTGATCGGTTGCCAGCTGGCGGTTGAACAAATTAATGCCAAAGGTGGGATTCTCGGCCGCAAGGTCGATCTTCTGGTGGAAGACTCGACCAGCGGTGAAGCCGCCGTCGCCGTGCAAAAAGCAAATAAGCTGATTGAGCGCGACAAGGTCGACTTCCTGCTCGGCAACATCAACTCGGCGCTCGCGCAGGCCATGGCCAACGTCAGTTTCGAGAAGAAGGTGTTTCATATCGTGCCCGGCGGTCACACCGACTCGGTCACCGGTACGCAGTGCCATTGGAACGTGTTCCGCGTCTGCAACACGACGCGCATGGAAACCAACTCGGTGTCGCAGTTGCTGCTCAAAAGCTACGGCAAGAAATGGTACTTCATCACCACTGACTACGCGTTCGGCCGCAGCTTGCAGGCAGGCTTCGAGGCGAGCCTGAAGAAGGCCGAAGGCACCGAGCTCGGCGCCGACTATACGCCGCTCGGCACTACCGACTTCTCCGCCAATCTAATCAAGGCGCAGTCGACCAATCCTGACGCGCTCATTCTGTTGCTTGCTGGTGACGACATGGTGAACTGCCTCAAGCAGGCGGTACAGTTCGGCATCGACAAGAAGACGCATATCGCCGGCGCCCAGCAGGAGCTGGAAGTGAATCTGGCGTTGCCGCCACAAGCGCTGCTCGGCGACTGGTGCTTCGAGTGGTACTGGAAGCAGCCGGGCGTGCCGCATGTCGAGCAGTTCGTCGCCGACATCCGCAAGAAGAGTGGCGGCCACGTTCCGACCGCGCGCACCTGGTTCGGCTATGCCGCTGCCTGGACCTGCAAGCTCGCTGCGGAGAAGGCCAAGTCGCTCGATGCGATCAAGCTCGCCAAGGCGATGCAGGGCCTTGTCCTGCCTCCGGAAGTCGCCTTGATGCCGAATAACCCATTCTACCGCGAAGGCGACAATCAGTTGATGCCGACACTGTTTGTCGGCCATTCACAGCCCGCGCCGGCGGGCGGCGATAAGGAAGACCTCTACCAGGTCACGCAACTGGTGAAGGGCACCGACGCCGCGTTGTCGGTGCAGGAGACCGGCTGCAAGATGGTGTGGCCGAGCTGATCGGATTGAAAGGCTGGGCGTCGCGGTTTATTCCGCGGCGCCCGAACTTTTTGCCGCTAGGCCTACGAATATCGCCGGTCTATCCTGCGACAGTGGCCCGCCCGCAATGGTGACGGGCCGCCTTGTTGTATGACGATGTCGGACGTTTCTGGGGGAACTTAAAGAGAGATGGCAACACTCCTCTTTTTCAACGTCTTTAACGGGCTCATCATCGGCGCGTTCTATGCGCTGATGGCGCTAGGCCTCTCGCTCATCATGAACCTGTCCGGCGTGATCAATTTTGCGCATGGCGGCTTCTTGGCGATCGGTGCCTACCTAGCCTACATGCTGATTCCTTACATTGGCTTCTGGGGCGCGCTGATTGTGTCGCCGATATTGACCGCGGTGATCGGTCTTGCGGTCGAGCGCGTCTTGATCCGCCGGCTCTACGGCCGCGACCCGCTCTACAGCCTGCTGCTCACCTTCGGCCTCGCCTTCATTATCGAAGACGCCACGCGCTTAATTTGGGGCGCACAGGGCCTGCAATACGAGATCCCGTCTTGGCTGCAGAGCCCGCTCAGCAGCTCACTGTTCTTCCTCACCGGCTATCGCGTCTTCATGGTTGGCATGGCCGCGGCCATCGTTGCCGGGCTGTTCTTTATCCTCAACTATACGCGGCTCGGCCTGCGCATCCGTGCCGGCACGCTCGATCTCGAAACCGTGTCTGTGCTTGGCGTGAATGTGCGGGTGTTGCGCAACCTCAATTTCGGCCTCGGCATCTACATGGCCGGTCTTGCCGGCGTTCTCGCGGCCGGCATGCTCGGCCTGCAGCCGACCATCGGTGACTCGCTGATTATGCCGAGTTTCATCTCGATCATCATCGGCGGTCTCGGCAGCCTACCTGGTACGCTGCTCGGCGGCCTTCTCATAGGCGTTGCCTCGGGCATCACCACGGTGTTCTTGCCGCAGGCGAGCGAGGCCGTCATTTACGTGATGATGGCTGCCGTGTTGCTGGTGCGGCCGCGCGGGTTGTTCGGTGAAGAGGGGCGCTTCTGATGACGAACCTCAACGCCCGCACCGGCGACGCAATCGTTTGGCTGCTGCTGCTCACCGCCCCGTTCTGGCTGCCGCTGACCGGCGGCTATGTCGAACTGGGCACTGAAATCCTGGTCTACGCGCTTGCGGCCATGGCACTCAATTTCCTGCTTGGCTACACCGGCGTGCTGTCTTTCGGGCATGCCGCCTATTTCGGTCTCGGCGCTTACGGCACCGCCGTGATCATGAAATACGTCTACGAAAGCACTCCGCTCGCGATGGCTTTCGGCGTCGTGCTCGGCACTGTGGCTGCGGCGATCATCGGGCCGCTGATCGTTCGCTTGCGCGGGGTCTATTTCGCTATGTGCACCATCGCCTTCGGCCAGGTGTTCTATTTCATCGCCTTCCAGTGGCGCGATTTCACCGGCGGTGACGATGGCCTGTCGGCCTGGCACCGTGAGCCGCTGCATTTCGGCTTTGCCACACTCGACATTCTTAACAATGGCAAGGCTCTCTATTTCTTCACCCTCGCGATCTTCGCGGTTGCAGTTGGCCTCATGGCGTTCCTACTGCGCTCGCCGTTCGGCCGCACACTGCTTGCGATCCGCGAGAACGAGCGGCGCGCGCGCTTCCTCGGCATTCCGGTCGATCGTCACATCTGGATGTCCTGGGTCGTTTCCTGCGCCTTCGTGAGCCTTGCCGGCGTGATGTATGCGCTGCTTAACGACTTCGTCGATCCGCGCGCATTGCGCTGGGACCAGTCGGGCAATTTCGTCATCATGGCGGTGCTTGGCGGCATGCGCAGCTTCTGGGGCCCGTTGCTCGGCGCCGCGATCTTCATCGTGCTGCGCGATTACATATCAAGCCACACCGAGAACTGGATGTCGTTTGTCGGCTTAATCTTCGTCGTCGTGGTCATGTTCTTCCCGCGCGGCCTGCTCGGAATGGTCCGCCGGAGGCTAACGTCGTGAGCCTCCTTAAGGTCGAGAACGTATCCAAGCATTTCGGTAGCCTCGTCGCTGTCGACAACGTGTCGATGACTGTCGAGCCCGGCGAGTTGCGCGCAGTGATCGGCCCGAACGGCGCCGGCAAGACCACGTTTTTTAACATGATCAGCGGCTTTCTCACACAGACTTCCGGGAAGATCATTTTCGACGGCGAGGATATCTCCAATCAGCTGCCGGCCCGACGCGTCTGGCGCGGCATTGCCCGTACGTTCCAGATCACCGAGGTGTTCCCGGAACTGTCGGTGAGCGAAAACCTGCGTATTGCGGTCGAGGTGGCCAGCGGCTATCGCACGCGCATCTGGCAGACCGCGGATGCCGACGAGGAGGTCAAGGCGCGGGTCGTCGACCTCCTGCAAATGGGTGGACTGAACGAGGATGCGGACCGGCTGGTGGGCGAGCTGTCGCACGGCGACCAGCGCGCTACCGAAATCATGATGGCGCTCGCCCTCAAGCCGCGGCTGCTGCTGCTCGATGAGCCTACGGCGGGCATGGGCGATCAGGAAACCTATGACATCACACAGCTGATCCGGAAATTGCACCACGATCAGAAACTGACGATCGTGCTGATCGAGCACGATATGCGCGTGGTCTTCCACCTCGCCGACCGCATTATGGTACTGGCGGAAGGCAAGATGCTGGCCGAAGGCACGCCGAAGGACATCGCCGCCAACGAGGCGGTGCAGGCCGCTTATCTTGGGAAGGCTGCGGCATGAGCGACGTCGTCCTTCAGGCGGAAGACCTGCACACCTTCTATGGCAAGAGCCACATCTTGCATGGCGTGAGCCTCGAGGTGCGCCAGGGCGAGATCGTCACGCTGCTCGGGCGCAACGGCGCCGGCAAGACGACCACCTTGCGCAGCCTCATGGGCCTCACTCATGCGCGCGAGGGCGCGGTGCGCATCTTAGGCCATGCCACCACCGATTGGCCGCCCTATCGCATCGCAAACTTGGGCGTGGGCTACGTGCCGGAAGGCCGCCGCATCTTTCCGAACTTGACGGTAGAAGAAAACCTCAAGGTCCCGGTTGATCGGCCGGGCCCATGGACCATTCCGCGCGTCTACGATCTGTTTCCGCGATTGGCGCAGCGCAAAAGCAATAAGGGCCGGCAGCTTTCGGGCGGCGAGCAGGAAATGCTGGCCATTGCGCGTGTGCTGCTATTGAACCCGAAGCTGCTGATGCTCGATGAGCCCAGCCAGGGCCTCGCCCCGCTCATCGTCCAGGAAGTCTTCAGGGTCGTCACCGCCGCGCGTCAGGAGGGGGTCTCGGTGCTGCTGGTCGAACAGAACGTGCGCGCCGCAGTCGAAATCGCCGACCGCGCCTATGTCCTCGACGACGGCAAGGGGGTCTATTCCGGCGCCGCCGCCGAATTCGCCAAGGATGAAGAACGAGTTCGCGCCTTAGCCGGCGCCAGTGCGGAAGAATGGACGACTACACATACTTAGCAATAATTCTATGTCCACTTTCGAGGGTGAAGGGGCGTCGCAATTAACGTGCGTGATGTCCGATGATGACCCATGACGGACAACGAGCGGCCCCTTTCAGCTGCCGTTCCAAGCGTTAGGATCCTGCAAATTGGGCGGCGAGTATGCCGCTGTTCAATGTTGGCTTTGTTATCTTCCCTGATCTAACGCAGCTGGTTTTCACGCGCCGTGGCAACCCGCATCATCAACCGGCTCAGGGGGGCAGTCGCGTGGTCTACGGAGTGACGAGCCGGCAACTGCGCACGATTGAGTGGGTAGTAGGGGCGCTTGTAACGTCCGAGACCGCCGCCTAGCCTCGGCCTAAAGCCTGCCCCGACGGTCAGCTGACATGAACAGATCACTTCTGGCGAACGTCGCGGCCTGCTGCGCCGCGCTGTGCGCCGGCACCAGCGTCGTGGCGACGCGTTTTGCCGTGGGCGAAATAGACCCTGTCACGCTCGCCTTTTATCGCTACGCGATCGCGATGATCTGCCTTTTGCCCGTGTTGCCTTTCGTCTGCCCGAAGGCGCGCGTTCCGGCCGCGGACGTCATTACCATCGCGCTGCTGGGCGCGGTGTTCTTCGGGTTCTTTCCGTGGGCTTTCAGCGCGGCGTTGCAATACACGACGGCAGCGCGCGGCGCGATCGGCATTGCCACCATCCCGATCCAGACCTTGATCGTTGCAGCGATTTTCGGCCGCGAGAAGTTGACGCGCCTCAATCTTCTCAGCGTCGCTCTCGGATTTGCCGGCATCGCGATTGTGTTCGGCCCGGAGGCGTATCGCGGTGAAGTGTCGCGCCACTGGCTCGGCGACGGGCTGATGCTCCTCGGCGGACTGAGTGCAGCGATCTATTCCGTCTTCGGCCGGCCGATGTTCGGCAAGTATGGCGCCATGTTTGTCATTGTGCTGGCAGTCGTCTTTGGCTTGATGACGCTGACGTTGCTCGCCGTCGCCAGCGGCGTCCTGACGAGCTGGCCGACGTTCAGTCGAAGTGGCTGGATTGCCGTGATATTTCTCGGCACGCTTGGCGCCGCTATTCAATTCTCGCTTTTCACGTGGGCGCTGCGCTGGCTGCCGCCGTCTCGCGTCGTCATTTATTTGACGCTCAATCCGATCGTGGCGATCCTGCTCGCCAGCCTCTTCCTGGGTGAAACGGTGACGCCGGTGCTGATTGCCGGGCTTGTGTTTGTGATCGGCGCCATTTTCGTTGCCAACCGGCCCGCGGCGGCCGCTGCAGGCGCTGGCGGTCCGCAAACGCCAAAGGTGTGAAGAGATTTACCTTCCTTATGGACGTAGCTGTTGTCCGCTACCGGCACTTAGCGGACATCCATGAGCCGCCGATCAATGTCCGCTTTCAGGGGTAGAGCGGACATCGCCCGGATCTGTCGGAATGTCCGCTAATGACCCAAAGCGGACATCCCGGGACAGTGGTTTAGGGCCGCTTTGTTGTGAGGTCTGGATGTGAGCTCGGTGCATTTGATCGTTGCATCGGCCTCAATAGGTCTTTTTGCGCGCCTTCTTTCGAGCTATTTATGACTTTGACGCCGTCAATAACGTTTTTGAGGTCGTCTTTGCCCGCGTCTTGGAGAGATAAAATCCAAACAAACGGAATAAGTATCGCGTCGGCTGCTTCCTTTGAAGTTAGCTCGCGGTGTCGGTTATGGCTGACAACGGCGGCGCGAATAATCACGCTCAGAGCTGAAAGCCCGATAGCGCCGACAACCCAAGGCCCAACGACTGGCACAGCCCTCGGTGGTGGTGTGGGAATTACACAGGAGTTGAAACAGATGGCCTTGGCGGAAGGCGGATTGAAAGCCGTTAATAGCAACGCCAGCAACGCAAATGCGCCGAGCTTCCTCATACCCGCCCCTTGTATCGTTCCAATAGCCCGTAGCGAGTTTAGAGAGATGCAGCACAAAGCCAATGGGGGTGTCTCTCGTTACTCACTGGCCGAACGAGCTGTCATGTGATGTCCGCTATTGGCACTTAGCGGACATCTGGACCGTGGCTATGGATGTCCGCTTTCGGGAGTAAAGCGGACATGGTGCTGATGGCCTTCCGTACGCGTGCTAGCCTTTGGAATGTCTGGCCTGGGCGCGGGGGTAGGGTTATGGGCGGCGCCGCCGGCATTGCAGATCCGGCTGTGGCATCAATAACCAATGGCGGAGCCAGACTCCGCCATCAGTGCAAAGGTGGGACAAGCCGCTCCGCCGCGATCTCATATGACGCTCGCACTGCGGCTTCGAGTTCGCCCACCGCATCAATCAAAATCGCGAAAGCGTGTTGCCAGTTCTTAGCCAAGACACGGTCCTCCTCCGTGGCCTGTTCGGGATGGTCTCTGACCAGGTTATAGGCGCGCCAGATTGTGCGCGCCCTTTCGACCTCAGCGCCAGTATGCGCACTCGCCTCCAATTGCTCGATCCGCCGCTCCAATGCGCTCGTCATTTATTTTCTCTTTCTTGTTTGGCGCGCTCCAAAGCGATGATGCGGTTTTCAAGTTCTTGAGTTTCGATCGCACTCCGATTCGCTTCGACCAGGCCAGCTATTGCAGTCGCTTCGTCTGGCGTCAGTTCAGCGCAAGTGACCGCGGCCATCACCGCGCTCAATGCCTTCGATATGTCCGCCGCCGTCTCTATGGTCGGCAGCTTGAATGATACCGTCCTGCCTCTGCGCATTGGGGCAATCCGATCGAGGATCAGCCGGGCGGCGGTCATGTCACCGGCTTTGGCAGTCTCGATGACGCTGCGCACAACGCCTTCGGCATCGTCCGCCATAAGTGTCTCAGCAAGCACGGTGGTGCGGCGGCGTGATGTCTGGTCTTCCTGATCTTGCTGGGCGCCGGCAGCAGGTTGTCGAGGTGGCCTTTCCACAGCGCCGGATTTTCACCGGTGCGATATCCCCGCGCCTTCGCCCAGTTGAGCACCAGCTCGATGCGGCCGCGAATTCGGGACGCAGTCTCTGACTTGGTTGTCCAGATCGGTTCGAGAGCCTTCATCACCAGTCCGACGTCAACGGCCTGCACGGGAAGCGAGCCAAATACCGGACTGACATAGGTCGCGAGCGTGGCCTCCCATTGGGCGTGATGTTTTACGTTTCTCCAGGAGCTCGCGTGCGTCTTGATGTAGGCGGCCGCGCATTCGTCGAAGGTGATGGTGCGCGCATCATCGATCGCGCGGCGCGCCTGGTCTGCGGCGCGTGCTGCGAGTGGATCAATCCCGTCGGCAAGCGTGGCGCGCCATTCCCTGGCCTTGGCGCGCGCCTTGGCGAGGCCAATTGCCTTCAAGGATCCCAGACCCATTTCACGCGTCTTGCCATTCCGCGTGTAGCGGAAGATCCAGGATTTGGCATTCGCATTCGTGATCTGGAGATAAAGTCCGTCGCCGTCGGCGAGCAGGCCGGGCTTGCGCGCACGCAGGATCTTCAGCGCACTGAGACGTTCGCTAGTTCTGGCCATTTCTGTTCGCGCTCCGTCGCCGACTTAATGTTTCACTCCAAGCGGGCACTTCCGGGATCCGAACTCGTACCCACAAGGCTACCCACATGGCGAATGCGGATTCTGACGGATCACGGCGAACGCGTAAAGATTCCGCGCGTGCAAATCCCTGATTTTGTTTGGGTTGTCGAACGTCCGCGAACATCTGCGAACATCGGTTGGCGGAAGGGGTGAGATTCGAACTCACGGTACCCTTGCGGGTACGCCGGTTTTCAAGACCGGTGCCTTAAACCACTCGGCCACCCTTCCGTCTTGGGATTCCCGTCAGTTAGCAGAGGCGAGTGAGCCGTGAAAGCCAAAATTGCCACCGGATCACAGCCCAAATGAATACAATTGATCAACGACAATGGCACTTATAACCGCAATAATGGACGTCCGGCGGCGCAAGTTTATAGCCCTTCTTGGCAGCACGATCGCTGCGTGGCCGCTCGCCGTGGGCGCACAGCAACCGCCACAGGCAACCGTGCTCACAAAATCACAGGTGGATGTGCTCAATACCTACAACGATGCCGTAAATAACTTTCGGCTCATCTTGAGCGAGCGGCGCGCGCAAATCAATTCGAAGCAACCGCTGCCGAACTTGCCGGGGCAGGCACTCTACCTGGCTCGTATCAACATGATGAGCACATACAAAGATCTCACCGATGCTCTTCCGTCAAAAATTGGACGGCCGAATAAATTCGGAATTCCGTCAGCATATTTCGACGCCGACACTGAACCGCTGATTGAAGAATATCGCTCTCTCTTTGATGTCATGGAGGCGCCGCCCGCCAACGCGCAGAATTCGGAGACTCCATTCAAGGACGTGATCGACCTGGGAATTGCTATTGCGCGTGCCAAAGGCCTCGATCCAACCAATGCTGAAGTGGCGGGCCGTATCAGCCTTGGACTCTTCTTTGCTGAAACCAATGGAAAGCAAAATGTAGGAAATGCGCGGTCGAATACATACAAAGGAAGTCTGCAAACGGGTCCAACTGAAGACCGAAGCGGTCAAAAAAAGTGGGCAGCAATCAAAAAGTCGATCATAGCCTTCAACCCTGCATTGGGCGCTCGTGACGACATGGAAGAGGCGAGGGTCGGCAATCTAGATCATCGGCTCAATCACTGGACCGCCGTGAGAGATGCCCTTGTGATGTCACACGCCGATCTTTTCCAGCAAATACCAGCGCTCGTGAAAACGCTGCCAGACCCGGTCGACCAAATGAAGTTATTTGAATTGATCCAGATAATTCCCACTCCGACCAGGGCGGCTCTCAAGTCAGACAACTTGACCGCCTATAAAATTTCCGACGCGAGAATTATGGGATACCTGCGAAACAATAGCATCTTCACCTTCGGGAAGGCTGACAGAGCAAAAACGTCAGCAACATTCCGCGAAATTCTCGACGCAATGTGGCTCTTCACTGACAAATTTGAACGAGCGTCGTCCAAATTCGATCAGATCGAGATCCACAATGAACGTGAAAATCCGCAGCTGCGCTGACGGCCAACTCGGCGAAGAATAGCGATTGAAGTGCCGCCCCGCATCCGAACGATGGATGCTATGCGACCGCGTCTTTGGCTGCCTTTACCGGCCGCGCTCTGACGATCTTCCGGGCGGGTTTGGCCTTGAATATCGTGGGCTCTTTTGTGAACGGATTGATGCCGGCTCGCTCTTTAGTCGCCGGCTTCTTGATCACAACAAATTTGGCAAACCCGGGCACAAGAAAGGTCCCTGATTTCTTGAGCTCTTTATATCCAATCGAAGCGAGCGCCTCGATGACGTTTTTGACGTCTTTTTTCGACATGTTGTTCGGGTGCTGTTCAGCGATTTTTTGAATGAGTTGCGACTTCGACATCATTTTGGTCAATGCCTCCTTCATGCGTTCGAATCGTGTGCTGCTAAGTTTGCCCGACCTTCGTGGAGTAGGGAACTAGGTAGACCCCTGATTATCAACGGGACTGTTGACGAAAAGCGGCCATTGGGAGATGGCGTCTCAATCCAAGTTTCGGGGCTAACGATCCGGGCACGTCCGTGCACCGCACCATAATTACCCCGGGTCGTTGGGTGTGGCCGGCGAGAGCGGTAGAGCACTCAAACATCCGCAATCGGCACCTCGTCGACCTTATGTCCGTGTTGGTCGACAATGGCGACAAACCACCCCGCCCAGTTCCAGCCCGGCATGACCGCCCCGTGTTTGAGGTCCCGTGCGAGCGCCAGCGCGTCTTCGCGCGCGGCCGCGTTGCCGGACAGATCAATGCCCTTGTGGTTGTTCAGAACATGCTTGCCATCGGTGAGATGGAAATAGAAACGCGGCATGACGGGATCATCCTTGCCTTTTCGGCAGTATACAGCCGAACCAATGGTCCGCGCAGCGGTGCCACCGCTTTAAGACCTGTTGTGGAACCTTTTCCACACTGAATATCTCACAATTTCAGAGGGATACCACGGTCGAAGGCGTAAGAGATCGGTAATCAAGGGGTAATATAAAATCCGAGGATTTTGTCACATGGTTGGGTCCGACAAACGACGCTGGTTCCGGGTAACGCCGCGGGGGCTGGTCCCCAGGACCGGAAAGCTTTTGCTCGGGCCCAAGACGACACCTATCGAGTGCCGTGTCGTCGATATGTCGGCGGGTGGGGCATGTCTCGAGCTGCAGCGCACTTATGATCTGCCAAAGCGATTCGAATTCCTTCACGGAAGCACCCGGACGGTTTTGCACCCTCGCGTGGACACGTGGTTTTCGCATTGGCATTTCCTACGAGGGCACAGTGCAGCGATCTTCGGTCACCGGCGGCCTCAGCCGACCCAAGAGTGGCGCCAGCCTCCTTTCGCGCGACCGTTAGACCCACAATCCGGTCACGGCCCAACCGATAATGGTCTCATTCCACTGCCCTTGTGGGCCGTCGTTTCCCTTGGCTAAGTCGCCAGTGGCTGGTTGCTTCGGATAACCGGTTGGAACCAACCATTTACCACTCTCGCGTAGGGGCGGTTCCCGGCGGCCTCGTGACAGGCTATTCTGGCAACTACGCGATTGGGGATCGTACGCGGGATGGGTCTGTTGGGGGCCAACTTTAATATTCACCAGGGCACGCGCCTGCTTGTTCTCGGCGCGGGGTGCCTTGCGCTGGCCAATTGCTCGAATGGCCAGTTCGCGGGCAAGGTGGATCCACGTTACGGCGTTGCCGCCAGTGCGCGCGTCGTCGAACCCGGGGAGCCCGTGCCGAAAGGCGGGGGCGTCTATCGGCTCGGCAAGCCTTATGCCGTTGCGGGCAAGGTTTACACTCCGGAAGAAAATATCGACTACAGCGCCGTCGGGATGGCTTCCTGGTATGGCAACGATTTCCATGGTCGTTACACCGCCAACGGCGAAATCTTCGACATGCATTCGATCTCGGCTGCGCATCCGACGCTGCCGCTGCCGTCTTATGCGCGGGTCACCAACATTGCCAACAACCGTTCGATCATCGTCCGTGTAAATGACCGCGGGCCTTATGTCGGCAATCGGCTCATCGACGTCTCGGTCAAGACGGCTGAACTTTTGGGTTTCTACGGTCACGGTCTCGCCCGCGTGAAGGTTGAATACATTGGCCGGGCGCCACTTGAAGGCTCCGACGATCGCAAATTGGTTGCGACTTTGCGCGAAGGCGCTCCGGCGGTCGCGCCTGTCCAGGTCGCATCGAGCAAGCCTTTTGCGCCGGCCTATTTCGACGGCCGCCCAATTCAGACTTTCTCCTCGGCGGGCATTCCTTCACCGCCCGGTCGGCCTTATCGGTTGGGTGAGGGTGCGCGGGACGTGCCGGCAATGGGCGCGCCGACAACCGAGCTTGCCGCGGCTTCACGGCCCCGCCGTAGCGATCCCGGCGACGGTGGGCCGACGGCTGAGACCGCAGCCACCACATCACCGGTTTCCGCATACGTCCCGACCCGTTATGATGGCCGCACTGGTTTCATGAGTGGCCGCGGCCTTTACTGAGCCGCATTTTATCGCCACAGGTCAGCGGGACGGCGACACCATTGCCTCGAGAAGCAATGCCGGTGGATGAGCCTCGATAATGGCCCTGCGCAATTCATACAACGGGTGGCTGGTGGCGGCGGCAATGACCGCGGCCCTAGGTGCGACCTTGGGTGCAGTCGCATTTGCTGCACCACCTCCGGCAAATAAACCTGCTCCCACCGCAACCGCACCCAAAAAAGAAGCTCCAAAAAAAGACGAGCCGAATATCACGGCGCCGCACGCCATTCTGATCGATGCCGAACACGGTAGCGTATTATTCGAGCGCGACGCGGATAAGCTGATTTTTCCCGCCAGCCTCGGCAAGCTGATGACGGCGGAATACGTATTCCACGAGATCAAAGAAGGCCGGATCAAGCTCACCGACGAGTACATGGTCAGTGAGAACGCCTGGCGAAAGGGTGGGGCACCCTCGCACGGTTCCACCATGTTCGCGGCAATCTACAGCAGAATCCCTGTCGACGATCTGCTGCACGGGATGATCATCCAGTCGGCCAACGATGCCTGCATCGTGTTGGCAGAAGCGATCGCCGGCAACGAGACAGCTTTCGGCGCCAAACTCACGCAGCGCGCGCGCGAAATTGGATTGGAGAAATCCGTTTTCACGAATTCGAACGGGCTGCCGGATCCTGGTGAACAAGTTACGACACGCGAGTTGGCTATCCTTGCACGCCACATTATTCGTAACTATCCGGATTTCTACACGCTGTTCGGCCAGGCGGACTTCACGTGGAATAAAATTCGTCAGCAGAACCGCAATCCGCTCTTAGGCGCGATGACTGGTGCTGACGGGCTCAAGACCGGGTTTACAAAGGAAGCGGGTTACGGCCTGGTGGGCTCGGCGGTGCAGAATGGATTGCGGCTGATCGTGGTCGTCAATGGCGTGAGCACCCCAAAGGAGCGCGCAGACGAAGCCAAAAAGTTACTTGAGTGGGGGTACCGGAATTTCGACCAGCGCGTTCTGTTCGCTGAAGGGCAGACGATCGGTACGGCGAAGGTCTATGGCGGAGCCACTGGCCACGTCCCGCTTGTGGCAACTGGCGACATCCGGGTGATGCTGCCGAAATCGGGCGCCGAGAAGCTGATCGCGCGCATCGTCTATAATGGTCCGGTGCCGGCCCCTGTCGCGGAAGGGACGGCGATCGGCAATCTCAAGGTCTGGCGCAATGACAGCCTCATCCTGACGGCGCCGCTAAAGGCCGCCGAAAATGTCGGAAAAGGGAATATGTCACAGCGCGCCTTCGATGCCGTGACCGAAATGGTCATCGCACTGTTCCGGGCAGGCGCCGAGCGGCTATAATAGTCAGGCACGCCACACATCGGCGATGACTGGGAAAAGGCTTGCTCGTTTGCGCGGACATTTCATTACCTTCGAGGGTGGCGAAGGCAGCGGCAAGTCGACCCACGCAGCAACGCTCGCTCAGCGGCTGAAGTCGCTCGGGCTGGATGTTGTCCTGACGCGCGAGCCGGGCGGTTCAACCGGGGCCGAGATCATCAGGCATATTCTGCTGTCCGGCATCGCCAAGCCGCTTGGCGCCGAGACGGAAGCGATCTTATTCGCGGCTGCGCGCGACGACCATGTGCGCAATACCATCCTGCCCGCACTCAAAGTCGGGAGCTGGGTCATCTGCGACCGGTTCATCGATTCCACGCGCGTTTATCAAGGCGCGCTCGGCAATGTCGACCAGCGCCTCATCCGCAGTCTGGAACGTGTGACGGTTGGTACCGCATTCCCGGAATTGACATTCATTCTCGATGTTCCCGCGCAAATCGGGCTGGCGCGCGCCAAGAGCCGCCGCGGGCAAGACGTGGCCGACCGATTTGAGGCGGAGTCGCTGGAGTTTCACGAGAAACTTCGGCAGGCGTACCGGACATTGGCCACCGAAGAACCCGCGCGCTGCGTTGTGATCGACGGCCGCGCTCCGCGCGATGTCGTTGCAGATCGCATATGGTCGATCGTGCAGGAGCGGCTCCCTTCAGAACGCCGCGACGTTGCGGAGACTGTAACGCCGTGACCAGTGACGACATCGATGACCGCGACAGCAAGTTGCCGCGCGAAACCACCGATTTGTTCGGTCATGTGGAGGCCGAGCGCGCACTGCTCGATGCATATAAAAGCGGACGCATCGCGCATGCTTGGTTGATCGGCGGCCCTCCAGGCATCGGCAAGGCGACATTGGCTTATCGCATGGTGCGGTTTGTGCTGGCGCACCCCGACCCGAAGGCTGCGGAGGTGCAAAATGCAACGTCGCTTGCGGTCGATCCAGCCCATCCGGTCGCACGCCGCATTGCTGCGCAAGCGCAAGGCGATTTGCTGGTCCTTGAACGCAGCATCAATGAGCAGACCGGCAAGCTCTATACGGTGATCCGCGTCGATGATGTACGGCGGACGGTATCGTTTTTCGGCTCGACGGCGGGCGAGGGCGGCTGGCGCATCGCTATCGTCGACGCGGTCGACGACCTGCAGCGCGAGGGCGCCAATGCGCTGCTCAAAGTGCTGGAAGAACCGCCGCAGCGCTCACTTCTGCTGCTCCTTAGTCACGCGCCCGGGCGCGAACTCCCGACGATCCGCTCCCGTTGCCGGCGTCTCCTGCTGCGGCCTCTTGAGATTGATGATGTCGCCCGCGCGCTGGCCAGCGCAACAGGCCGCGCCGGAGACGACCCCGAAATCCGACAGGTTGCGGAAGCCGCCGAAGGCAGCGTTGGCCGCGCACTCAGTTTGCTCGACGATACGGCGTTAGCGCTCCGCCAGCGCGTGCTCGAATTATTTGCGCAGCTGCCAAATCCCGATCCCCGGGCGCTGCACGCTCTCGGCGAAGCCATCGGCGGCAGCGATCCAAAAACGCTGGAAGCCTTCATGGACCTGGTCAACGGTTGGCTGTCGACGCGCCTCGGAGAGGTGCCTCACGCCAAGGCGCAAATGGCACGGGTCGCGGAAACCTGGGAAAAGGTCAATCGCGCTGCGCGCGACGTCGAGACCTACAACCTCGAACGCAAACCGCTCGTTTTCGCGGTATTCGGCGCACTGGCGGAAGCCGCACGGGCCTGATTTCGCTACAACCGCTTGCAGACTTTTCGTGGGCGTGTTGGGCAGCGGGCCCTTCGCTTGGCAGGCGCATTATGATTGAATTTGTACGGCACATTGCGTCCAAATGCCCGGTCGACAAAAAGGGCCGTAAGTTTGGGGGATGCCTTGTCCGACAAGGGGAGGATACCGTGACGTACAAGACCAATCGCCGTCAGTTTCTCGCCAGTTGCGCGGCTGCAGCCAGCGCAGCTTCTTTTCCGATGCCGGCGATTGCACAGGCCGCGCCTCTAAAAATCGGCCTGTTGACGGTAAAGACCGGGCCGCTTGCGGCGGGCGGCATCCATTTCGAGGAAGGCATTACCGCGTTCCTCAAGGACAAAAATTTCACGCTGTCGGGACGCAAGATTGATCTGATTGTCGCAGATACCGGCGGCAATCCGGCCGGCGCCAAGAACAAGGCCCAGGAAGTGGTCGAGCGCGACAAAGTTGAGATCGTGCTCGGGCCCTTCGCGGCCTTCGAACTGCTCGCGACTGTCGATTATCTCGCCCAGGCCAAGATGCCGACACTCGCATTTGCGGGCGCCGAAGATGTAACCCAGCGCAAAGCGAACGACTACCTCACGCGCACGTCCTACACGTCCGCACAATGTCTCTACCCACTTGCGGACTATGTGCTCAACGAGATGAAGCTCAAACGCGCAACCAGCTTGGGTGACGATTTCGCATTCGGGTACGAGCAGGTCGGCGGTTTTCAGCGCGTGCTCGAGGCGCATGGCGGCCAGATCGTGAAGAAGCTGTGGGCGCCGCTCAATACGGCGGATTATGCGCCTTACGTTGCGCAAATTCCGGAGTGCGACGTGGTTTGCGAGGTTTTTGCCGGCTCAAATCCGGTGAAGTTTACAAAACAGGCGCGCGGGCTCGGCATGAAGCAGCCGCTGGTTGGCGGCGCGACTGTCGCTGATGACACAATTATTGGCGCGCATGACGAAAGTGCGGCCGGGCTCATCAACACAAATCCATATGCACTCGACCGCGAGAGCGACGCCAACAAGCGTTTTGTTGCCGCGATGAAGAAGAACTACGGTGAGGACGTACGTATTGGTCACTATGCGGCGTGTTTCTACGCGAATGGCCAGATCATTGAGGCGGCGCTCGCAAAAACCAATGGCAAGTCCGACAATGCCGATCAACTGGTGAAAGCGATACGGGCGGTTACGCTCGCCGACACTCCACGCGGGCCGTTGAGCTTCGATAACTACGGGAATGCCGTCATCGACGTTTATGTGCGGCGCGCCGAAAAGCAGAATGGAAAGATGGTCAACAAGACCATCAAGACCTACCACAAGGTCAGCCAATTCTGGACCATGGACCCGAAGGCGTTCCTCGCGCAGCCCGTGTTCTCGCGCGACTATCCGCCGATGAAGAGCTGACGTGCGGCAGCGTACGCCGTAACCCTGCGATCTTCGTTCGGCTGAGATCGCCGGCGGTTGTTCAGACCGGATACGACAGCGTGTCGGGGCTGCGGTCCTTGACGTACTGATCGAGGCCCCAGCGCGCGACTTGCGAGAAGACTTCGTCGAACTCTGCGCGTGGCAACGGCTCATTGACGAAGCGTTCGCCGCGGCCAAACTTGCTAAAATCCCAGGTGTGATAATTCTCGAATTCCGCCGGGACGGCGAGTTTCCACATCGGTAAGTACTTCGGCAGGTCGGCCCCCAGCGCTTGTTCGGCTCGGTTGAGCGCGCGCATATATCCGTGCACGACTTCTGGCGTGGCGCTGGCAGGCACCCACCAAAGCGTCTTGAAGCGATCTTCTATGATCTTACGCAGGCCCAGCTGTTCAGCCATAGCGATTTGCGGCGGCAGCAGGCTGGCAGCTTCCACCTCACCATCGAGCAACGCCTTTAATCGTGCACCGAAGCCGCCTGTGTTGACGGTTTTGATGTGTTCGAGTGGAAGATACTTCTCCAGGCGGTAGGGCACATTGAAATGACTACCCGCGCGCATGCCGACCGAGATTGGAATGTCTTTCAAATCCTCTGGCTTACGAACCTTTGAATCGGGCCTTACGAAAATCGCCCAAGGCGAATCGCCATAACCTTCGGTGACGACACGTCCCATACCGGCACTGGCATTACAAATCGTGCCCCAGAGGCAGGCGCCCTGAACAACGTCCTGCTTGTCCGCGGTGTAAGGACGATCCTGCGGGCGTTGGAAATAATCGAGGCCCTTCCAGCTCGACTGCGTACCGCGAAATGTCTTCCAGTCGAACTCAACATCGAGCCCTTCGGCTGCGAAGAAACCCTCCTGCATCGCCACGAAGTCATTGAGACCCATACCCTTGGGTGCGACCTTGACCCGTTTCAAACTGTCAGCCATGGCGAAATCCTCCCGGTATTGATTTTGGTTGATCGAAATTTACCACGATCAGCACGGCATGTGCGAGTGGCATACCGTCGCCATGGCTTGCCCACGTCAGCGGCCCGCCATCGTTCGTTGAGTATCTTTCAAGTTTTACAGAATTGCGGAACAAAGTGTTCTGGAGCCGGCCCTATCACAGGCGGCTATGAGTATTGCGAGCACGATAGCCATATCCGGCCTGAATGCAGCGTCTTTGCGCCTGCAGGTGGCCGCGAGTAACATCGCCAACTCGCGCTCCGAAGGGCCATTGCCGGACATTGCAAATGCCGGAAGTTTTCCGGCCGCGTACACTCCGTTGCGTGTCAACCAGATCGATGTCGCCGGCGGTGGGACCAGCGCGACGATCGGTGCGATTTCACCCGCGACTATTTCAACTTTTGATCCTACGGCACCGTTTGCCGATAGCAGCGGCATGGTGGCAAGCCCGAACGTGGATTTGGCGAGCGAGTTCGTGCAGCTTTTGGTTGCCCGTCTTAATTACGCCGCCAACGCGGCGGTAATCCGGGCTGATGCCCAAATGACCGCGTCTCTTCTCAACGTTACTGCTTGATTGAATAGAGGCGGCTTAGTGCCTGCGCGCCGGGCGCGCCGGCATGCGGTGGAATTCCAGAATTTGTTGGGCAGTCGATTGCTTTAGCCGGTGGAACGCAGGCATGGACTGGTCAATGCTGCTCGCGGTCCGGCGGTACCGCTTCGCCGCCAGCCCCATTATGCTGCGCGTGGTTTCCCACGATAAACCAATTGCCTTGGCCAGCACCAGCAGCGACTGCGCCTGAGTGTCCCGCATATTCTGCTCGATCACCGCAGTCGGAACGTTTGACATCAGTGAAAGAGCGGCAACCATTTCTTCGAACCGGCCAGACAGAGCGAATTCCTGCAGTTTTGCTGATGTGAGAAGGTTTGCCTTGTGCATCGACTCAACGAGGACTTGCGCCGCCGCGTAGCTCAACGGTTGCGTCGCCAATTCCGTCTGAAGCCGGTCGGTCACTTCACTAACAACACTGTCGATCTCAGGTTTTGAGTGTTTGCGTTCCGCTTCGAGTTTGGCCCGTACGGTATCGGACGCGGCCTGCAATAGGTGCTCGAACAGTTGGGGTGGCAGATCTGGCCGTAGGCCTACACATGCGGTGAGCTGGTCGTCCCCCTCGGAGCGCTTGACCAATATGCCAAAGCCTTTGCTGGAAAACTTTGCACCCGCGTTCTTTGCTGTGCTCAAGACAACTTGCTGATCGCCGCGCTCAACCAGAACCTCCGTGAGAGGCTCCGGCAGAACTTTACGGCGCGAAATCGCGAGCAAATGCTCCTGGTGCTTGGTGCGCGCGCACTCGATCAGCGTCTCTGTGTCGAGCCGTTCGGCCTGGCTCAGAACCGGAGACGCAATTTCGATGGCGTCGTCACACGCAAGGTGACGCAGAATTTTCGGTGGCGCATTCGATACCGGCCCGAGACGAATCGAAAGAAGCGCCCGGGACGAATGCTCCACGGTCGCGATCAGCCGCACAAAGACGTCATCGATCAGATCGATTTCATCTTCAGAATATTGGTCGGAGCCGACGAGGAAGAGGTCGGTCAGATGCCGCAGCATGGCCGAACGACGTTGGTCCGTGCTGTGCGTAATCGAGCTGTCGAGCTCTTGGATGAGTTCGAGCGGGGCGCCCATAAGCCTTGGAAAACCGTTCTGGTTGGCTACGGAACTGGCACTATCGACTGGTTAACGTCCATTTAGAGTGTACGCGATGGGAGTTTAGCAATTCGTAAAGACCGGTGGCCGTTCCGGGGCGGCGCTTGCCGTACGTAAACTAACCTGCTTTCGGCGAATGCTATGGTCTGTGGGCGCTATTGCTTCAAAAGCCCGCAATATTTCTGAATGCCGCTATCCCAGCAGCCGGTCTTCTTGCAGACGGATTGGCGAAGACCGCAATTTGTAATGCAAGTCGGGATTGCCGCGCGATCGGCGCTTTTCTTGCATCCAGTAATGCAGGTGGTCTCCTCGCCGCTGCAGCGCATAGGGGCAGCAAAAGACGGCTGGAAGCGGGGTAGAGTAATGGCAGCTAAAGTGGCCACGACTACAATGATATTCCGCGTCACGGATGCCGACGCGCGAGAATCACCGGATGGTTTCATGTTGTCGTTGTAGGCAGCGTGCCCACAAACGGCAATAGCGCACGACATCAGCGCCCGCCAACACGTCGGAGGTCGCCGAGCAGCCGGCCGGCATTTCAGTTAACTGGCTGCGCCTCCGGGAATTTCCATTTGCCGTTCAGGATTTCATCGCGCGGGCGATAAAGGCGTACCAGATAATTCCAGCCCGGCATGGTCGGTATGCAATTCGCAATTTTTCCGTCGCAGCCGCCAAACTGGATAGCAACGGAACCGTCTGTGCCTTTTTTAGCGGTTACGTTATTCAAGGAATACGCGTCGTACTGATTTTTCTTCAAATAGCCTTGAGCATCGTAAACAGTGACCGACCAGAAGGCATTAACCGGGACCTTTGCAGGAACGCTGAGTTTATAAATTGTTGCGCCATCGTTCTTGTTTGGGGTGACGTTGAGATAGATGGCGTCCCGTTCCGGGTTGCCGCCCCATCCCGCCGCGGTGCCAATCAAGTGGCGGACCGGGTCGACTTGGACGCGACTTCCAAACGCTCTTTTTTGATCGGGCAGTGACTCATTCAGGATCAGCAGCGCATCGCGGATTTTTTTCTGGCTGACGGGATCCCAATTGGGCACTTCGAAACGTCCGGGATTGCGCTGCTGGACTGTCACAGCGTCCTGCAAGGCGTGGGCCTGTTTGAGATCTTGTGGATTGGACGGATCGGCGAAAGTGCGCAGGCCCATCACAACATAGCGTGTGCCAACCTCCGCCTTGGTGAAATTGTAGCGCCCGGCACCATAATCCACCTCAAAGATGTAATGGTCTTCATTGATCACTTGCATTGACATGAAGCGCTTTCCCGGATTGGGCAGCGTGATCACGACCGGTCCGGCGTCAAGGTCGAACACCGCGGAAGAATACAGCGTGTCACGATTAAGCCGGATGACGGATTGGTTATCGATCGCCGCTGGCTCGCGGCGGTGAAAAAACTTTCCAAAAGAGCCGTCTTTGACGATGTTGCCAATGTACAAATCAGATTCGGCGCGGTTGAAGTTGTCGGCAGTGACGGGGGCCGTTTTGCTCCCGGCAGACGATTGCGCGTGGGCAGCACCCGTCGCAATCAGCGCAGCAGCAAGTACTGGGATCGGTAAGCTGATTTTCATGCTGGATCTCGTCGACTCTCAAAATGGATTGACGTAATTCAAGATCGCAATCTGACGCGGAATGACCTTGCGAATGATGTGGCTGCGCGCACTCAATCTATTCAATTGGCGCCGGTGCTGGCCCGATCCTTGGCTAGCGTGACTGACGGCGGATTCCACAGGCCCGTCAGCGCCTCCGACTTCGGCGCATAGAGGCGCATCGTCAGGTTGAATGGCCCTTTAGGGGCGGGGAGCCAGTTGCTCGCCCGGTCGCTGCCCGGGCTTTCATTTTGGAAGTACAGGGTCAGCGAACCGTCGGCGTCGCGTTCAAAGGGCATCCAGCTGCTTACCGCGAAACGGTTGAGTGGGTTTGCAACCTGGAAGCCTTCCGTGTCGTAAAGAGTGATTGACCAAAACGCGTTGGTCGGCGGAATCTCGTCTTTAGCGAAGTGGATGGAATATTTATTCGCGCCATCGAGCGGTTTGCCTGTATCGTCAGCAAGATTGAGGGGATAGATCGCGTCCTCGGGAAGATTCGCGCCAAGGCCAAGTTGCGCCACGATGGCGCGTTTTAGATAATAATTTCCATAAACGCCCATCGTGTCCGTATTCATCGACCAGTTGTTCACAACGCGCGCCAGCGTCGGGATTTTCCAGGCCATCAGCTTCTGAGCATCGGCAGGAGCGCCTTCGATCGCCTTCCTCACAGACGCATCGACCTTGGCAATATCGAAACCTTTGCCGGGCTCCATTCCGATCCGTTTCATCCGCGCGATGATGGGTTGATCGGTCGAATGCGGAGGGTGCAGCCTGAGCAACGCGGCCGCATAGGCGAAATATTTGCCGGCCTCCATCGTATCGACTTGCTTCTTTGGCGGCGTAGTAATGTCGACGCCCGGATCGATGCTCGCCTTCACAGCAACGGCTGGCTTACCCCACGCTGACAGCGATGTAATCTTGTAGCCCTTCTGAATGGCATGCACCTCTTCATAATCCGCCGGGCCATCGGTCTTCGTACGGCCGATGATCCAGACATAGGGCGTCGGCGCATCGATACGTGTGAATGTTGCCGGTACTTTTCCGTTCCAGCCGGGGGGAACGAGCAGGAAATTGCCCGCTTTTGTGCCGGTCGTGCGCCAGCCTGGTGAAGCAAAAACATCGGTCCACATGTCGAGCATGGGAAGAAGGTAATAACGGCCGCCGGTGTCGGGCACCGACACGACCATCGGCTCGCGCGTGAGATCCAACCAGCCGCTCGAATACAGAGTGTCGAAATTGGGCCGAACAACCGCTCTCATGTCCGCTGCCGGAAAAGCAGGGATGTTATCGAACGTATTCATTGGCCCACCGAGACCTTTGCCCGGCGGAGTATTGACGAGCTGTTTGCGGGTGAGGTCCATGGTGACGAGCGGATAGAAATACAAATATGCCTCGACGGCGATGGCGTGTGCCTCTTCTTCGGTAATCGCAGGCGCGCTGTTTTGCGCGCGCGTCGGTGGGGTCGCCACAAATGCAGCGAAGAGGCCCAATGACAAAAGAACTGCAGCCCGTTTCATGCCGTACTCCATTGACGAATGACGAATCGGAAGTTTTCTCGCGAGCAAACTCACTGACCTCGCGCGCCCGAAAGGGTGCGCTTGGACATTGCTTCTAAAACACTGCCTCGTTGACGCCGACTGCGCCAGCTTCAACTTTAACGTGCTGGCTGGCCACCCATCATGTTCTTCACAGCGCCAATCACGGCTGTGAGAACGGCGCCTGCGACGCCGCCACCGACTGCTTGCCCAACCAGCGCACCAACGTCGACGTTGCCGCCGACACCCGCAAGCATGGGGATGAGAGATTGAAGTATCTGTCCTCCGGCAACACCGCCGAGAGCACCCGTGATTGAATTGCCAAGAGTGCCAAGGTTGTAATCCTTGAGCGCGCTGCCTGCAGCATTACCGCCGAGGACGCCCGCGATAAGTTGAACGATGAGATTGATCACTGCACCCGACATGATGAGCCTCCCTCAAGTCGCCTATGAATATTGAAGTTAGGTTCTCACTGCTTCGTGCCTTGACGCGCTCAGCCGGCGTCATCGACGGCAAATGTGGCCAACGACATGTTGCTTCCGATATCGCACCCCATCAATTGACGAAGCCGTGATGGCCGAAACGATATGTAAGGAATGCTGACCAATACCGCCCGAGCACTCGAAAGCTATTTCGCTCAAACAGGCCTGAAAAATTCTGACGGTATTCGATTGCATAGCATCGATCTATTTTTGCCAAGCAAGTCGTTTGTGGCGTCGCGGCCACGCTCGCGTAGATAGTTGTGTAACCGTCGAAACGACCGATGTCTTTTTTGACGCGGCGAATTAGGCTGTTGATACGTTTGCGTCTATCGCGCTTTCGAACGCGATCCTGTTTGTTGGCATTTAATTGTTGGGGAGCGACGGTGAAAAAAAGGGCAAATGCACAACTCGCAATGCGAGCACGCTTCGCACTATTCGCGTCAATGCTAGCTTGTAGCGCCACTTGTATGACAACCCATCAAGCTTTCGCTGATGAGGGCGGCGTAAGTTTTTGGGTACCGGGATTCTTCGGAAGCCTCGCGTCAACTCCACAGCAGCCCGGGTTTTCATTTGCGACGATTTATTATCACACGTCGGTATCGGCCGGAGGCAATGTTGCGTTCGCCCGCCAGGTTACCCGCGGCAACTTTTCAACGAACGTCTCCGCAAACCTAACTGCGAACTTGGACGCCAAAGCGGATCTCGTCATGGCGGCACCGAGTTACGTGTTTGCAACGCCGGTCCTCGGGGGACAGGCGGCGATGGTTTTGTTGGTGCCGTACGGACGCAGCCAAGCGTCGGTGGACGCCACCTTGGCAGCCAGTTTAGGTCCGTTCGGCTTTACCCGATCAGGCGGCATAGAGGATTCAGTGACCGGTTTTGGCGACCTTGTCCCGCAATTTAACGTTCGGTGGAATCAAGGTGTTCATAATTTCATGACGTACATCACCGGCAATTTGACAACCGGCAGATACGACCCCACGCGGCTTGCTAATCTTGGCATCGGTCACAATGCGATCGACGCCGGCGGCGGCTACACTTATTTCAATCCGCAGACCGGGCATGAGTTTTCAGCCACACTTGGCTTTACTTGCAATTTCGAAAACGTGCACACGCAATATCAAAATGGCGTTGACATGCATCTGGATTGGGGAGCGTCACAGTTCCTAACCAAGCAACTGCAGATCGGTTTGATCGGTTATCTCTATAACCAGCTCTCGTGCGACAGCGGATCCGGCGATCGTGTTGGCTGTTTTGAAATCCCGCGTGGCCGGTATCGGTCCACAGATCGGATACGTGATCCCGCTCAGCAAGGACTATCAGGGTTATATCAACCTCAAAGGCTACAAGGAATTTGCCTCAGAAAACCGTCCGGACGGTTGGAACGTGTGGCTCACCTTCGCAATATCACCCGCCGGGAAGGCTGAACCGCCTCCGTCGATGCGCATGGTCACGAAGTAGGGCGACGCCGGACGGGTTTGGATGGTAAGCGGCCAGCCCGGCGCCGCTTGCCCCAGCCGCGCACCATTGATACCTAGACCCAGACTCGTCATGGCCGGGCTTTCCCGGCCATCCACGTCTTTGAATGAACATGTGAAATGCCGGCCAAGACGCCTTTTTACATTACCACTGCGATCTCATATCCGAACGGCCCGCCGCATATCGGGCACGCGTATGAAGTGATCGCCACCGACGCCATCGCGCGCTTCATGCGGCTTGATGGATACGACGTCTATTTCCTCACCGGCACCGACGAGCACGGCCAGAAAATCCAGCAAACTGCTGCGAAAGAAGGGCTGACGCCGCGCCAGTTGCTCGATCGCAACGTTCCTCGCTTCGAGGCGATGGTGAAGCGGATGAATTGTTCAAATGACGATTTCATCCACACAACCGAAGAACGCCATCACCGCTCATCCGAAGTGATCTGGCAGCGGATGGAGCAAAATGGCGACATCTACCTCGACAAATACGCCGGCTGGTACTCCGTACGTGACGAGGCTTACTACGCCGAAGATGAGACACAGCTGAACGAACAGAAAGTTCGCGTCGCAACGAAAACCGGCACACCTGTCGAGTGGGTAGAGGAGGCGAGCTATTTCTTCAGGCTGTCCGCCTATCAGCAAAAACTGCTCGATCTATACGCCCGACCGAATTTTGTGTTGCCGAAGGAACGCCTGAATGAGGTTGCCAGCTTCGTGCGTGGCGGCCTGCAGGATCTGTCGATCTCGCGCACCACGTTCGACTGGGGCATCCGCGTGCCCGGCGCCGACGGCCACATCATGTATGTGTGGGTGGACGCGCTGACCAATTACATTACCGGCGTCGGTTTCCCGGACACCGGCAGTGAGAAATTCAAACGTTATTGGCCGGCGTCACTTCATGTCATCGGAAAAGACATCGTGCGTTTTCATGCGGTTTATTGGCCGGCCTTCTTGATGTCTGCCGGCATCGAGGTGCCGCAACGGATTTTCTCGCACGGCTTTCTTTTCAATCGCGGGGAAAAAATGTCGAAATCGGTCGGTAATGTGATCGACCCGTTTACGATGGCTGATACCTATGGCGTCGATCAGTTCCGCTATTTCTTCCTGAGGGAGGTGCCGTTCGGCCAGGACGGAAACTACAGCCATGAGGCGATCGTGAATCGCACCAATGCGGATCTGGCAAACGATCTCGGCAATCTCGCGCAGCGCTCGCTATCGATGATCGGCAAAGCATTCGGCGGCAAATTGCCGGAGCCTGGCGCGTTTAGCGATGCGGATAAGACCATTTTGGCCGCCGCTGACGCGATGATCGGCACCGCGCGCGAGCATATGAAAACGCAGCAGCTGCATCAGGTGCTCAATTGCGTTTGGGCCGTTGTGGCTGACGCCAATCGCTATTTTGCCTCGGAGGCGCCTTGGGCTCTCGCCAAGACGGATCCCGAGCGTCAGGGCACGGTTTTGTACGTCACCGCTGAAGTGTTGCGACAGGTCGCCATCCTTGCGCAGCCATTTGTACCGGCCTCGGCGGCGAAATTGCTCTCGCTTCTGGCGATTGGGCCCGATGATTGCGGTTTTGATCGCCTTAAGCCGACGTCGCGGATTAAGGCCGGAGCGACGCTGCCGCCGCCAGCACCGGTGTTTCCGCGCTTTGTCGATGCTGAGGACAAGGCCTGACCATGCTCGTGGACAGCCATTGCCACCTCGATTTTCCAGATTTTGCGTCGGAAATCGACGCGGTGCTGGGGCGCGCACGCGAGGCCGGCATCGGCCGCATCGTCACGATCTCAACGCGCGTGAAGAAACACGCACAGGTCCTTGCAATCGCTGAAAAATATCCTGACGTCTTTTGCTCGATCGGCACGCATCCGCATAATGCAGCTGAGGAGCCGGAAATCGACGCCAAGATGTTGGTTGCGGCCGCAAAGCATCCGAAAATTGTGGCGATTGGTGAGGCCGGGCTCGACTACCATTACGACAACAGCCCCCGAGACGCACAGACGACGAGCTTCCGGCAACACATCGCCGCCGCGCGTGAGACAAAGCTGCCGCTGGTCATTCATTCGCGCGATTGCGATTCCGACATGGCACAAATTCTGCGCGAGGAAAGCGGGAAGGGCGCCTTCCCGGCTGTTCTGCATTGCTTCACCGGCGGGCGCGATTTGGCCTTCACCGCGATCGAGCTTGGGCACTATGTCTCGTTCACCGGCATCCTGACGTTCAAGCGTTCCGACGATTTACGCGCAATAGCCGCCGCCTTGCCGGCCGACCGGATTCTCGTGGAGACCGATTCACCGTACCTTGCGCCGCTGCCGTATCGTGGAAAACGCAACGAACCCGGCTACGTTGTCGAAACTGCTAAAGTTTTAGGTTATGTCCGTGGCGTAAGCGCCGACGACATCGCGCATCAGACGACCGAGAACTTTTTCCGACTTTTCAGCAAAGTGCCCCGCGTGGCGGCGAACGCCGCATGAGCTTAACGTTCACCATTCTCGGCTGCGGATCATCCATGGGCGTGCCGCGCGTAGCACTGGGCTGGGGGGCGTGCGATCCGAACAATCCGAAGAACCGGCGTCGGCGTTGCTCGCTTTTGGTCGAGCGCGCGAATGCGCATGGCGGGCGAACGCGCGTTCTCGTCGATTGCTCCCCTGACCTTCGCATGCAGCTTTTGGACGCCGAAGTTGACTGGGTCGATGGCGTACTGATCACCCATGAGCACGCCGATCACACGCACGGAATTGACGATCTGAGGCCGCTGTTCGTGCACAAGCGTCGTCGCGTCGACGTCTACCTTGATGAGGCAACCTCACGGGCCATGCATGCCCGCTTTGGCTATTGTTTTATGACGCCGCCGGGCAGCGAATACCCGCCCATCGCCGCTGAAAAACGTTTGGTAGCGGGCGAACAGGTGACTATCGAGGGGCAGGGAGGATCGCTCCCGGCGCTACCTTTTTTGCAAAACCATGGCGATATTCCTTCACTCGGCATCCGGTTCGGCAACCTGGCTTACTCGGCCGACATCAAAAGACTGCCGCCTGAGAGCGTTGCAGCGCTAAGTGGTCTCGACGTCTGGATTGTCGACGCGTTGCGGAAGGCACCGCACCCCAGCCATTTTAATCTCGATGAAGCGCTGGAGTGGATCGCCCGCATCAAGCCAAAGCGGGCCATCCTGACCAACTTGCACACCGACATGGATTACGCCTCATTGCGCGCCCAGTTGCCGCCGGCGGTTGAGCCCGCATACGACGGTATGAGCTTCCAGTGCTCCTGACGTGTTTGAGGCGATGTTTGTCTGACTTGCCTGAAATATCGAATTTTATCGAAATCCATTGGGCGGCTTTTTAGCAATGGAGGCTCAGTCACCTTATCTATTTATATTCCATAATATACCTTATGCGAATCCCTGGTGTGCGATCGCAGGCGTCCGCCTGCTTTGGTACGGTCGTGCCATCGACAAACAAACCCCAACTCACGTTTAGCCCCTGTGAAGCCCTCCCGTGACATTTCCCGCTTGATCGAGATTATGGCGGCGCTCCGCACGCCCGGCAGTGGGTGTCCTTGGGACTTGGAGCAAAGTTTTCGAACGATTGCCCCATATACGCTCGAGGAAGCCTATGAGGTTGCCGACGCCATTGCTCGCGACGATCTGGATGGCCTGAAAGACGAGCTGGGCGATCTTTTGTTGCAGGTCGCATTCCATGCGCGCATGGCACAAGAGCAAGGTGCCTTCGACTTTGCCGACGTGGTTGAGACGATCACGTCAAAGCTCGTCCGTCGGCATCCGCATGTGTTCGCAGGCGCCGATGGGAAGACGGCTAAGGCCGTCGAGGGCCTCTGGGAGCAGATCAAGGCCGACGAGAAGGCCGAGCGCGGCGAGAAGGCACCGGTCGGAGCGCTGGCGGGCGTGCCGCTAGCCCTACCCGCATTAACCCGCGCGCTCAAACTGCAAGACAAAGCCGGTCGAGTTGGGTTCGACTGGAACGATCCCCGCGCCGTCCTTGCCAAAATTCGGGAGGAAGCCGATGAGATCGAAGCTGAGCTCGACAGTGGGGACAACGTCCGGATAGCGGCGGAAGTCGGCGATTTACTATTCGCGGTTGTTAATCTCGCTAGGCATATTCGTGCCGACCCTGAGGGCGCACTGCGCAACGCCAACCTTAAATTTGAACGTAGATTTGGCTTTATCGAGCAGGCATTGGTCGCACGCGGTAAATCACCCAAGGATGCGACTCTGGCCGAAATGGATGCCCTGTGGGACGAAGCAAAAGCAGCTGAGAAGATCTCCTCCCCCAAGAATTGAACCGAACCCGCCGTGCGGCCGCGCGGCTTTTGACCTCCGGAATTCAACTCGGCGGTTTGGCCTCAGTCGTTTCCGGAAATTTATGCTTCACCATTTCCGCGTTTTTCGCGTCAGCACGCACGCTGAGCACTAGGCGTCCATCATCTTCGCGCATCTCTCGCGACAGAACTTCCGAGTGGCGATAGAGCCAGCTCAACCCCGCACCGTCGGAAGGGTCTATCGACAATTCGAGGGTCCGGCGCTTTTCACCTAAGCGCGATTCGATTGCGAGGAGGAGAGCCTCGATCCCTTCCCCATTGAGTGCCGAGACAAGCAACGGATGGCTTTGATGCGGCTGACGCTCGGCAGCGTTAAAAACACGTGGGCGCGCATCCGAGTTCGAGCAAATCTATTTTGTTCCAAACTTCGATTATTCGCGGATCGCTGGTTTCGATTCCGAGTTCGGTGAGCACTTTCCCTACATCGTGCGATTGTGCTTCGGAATCGTCGTGCGACATATCGCGCACATGGAGAATGACATCGGCCTCCATGACCTCTTCTAAAGTTGCACGAAATGCCGCAACCAGCATGGTCGGCAAATCGGAAATGAATCCAACAGTATCGGACAGGATCATTCGCGCGCCGTGCGGAAGCGCAACCCCACGCAATGTTGGATCGAGCGTGGCAAAGAGCATGTCGGCCGATAGCACGCTCGCTGTCGCCATTCGATTGAACAGTGTCGATTTTCCGGCGTTGGTATAGCCAACCAAGGCGACGATCGGATAAGGCACGCGCTTGCGGCTATCGCGGTGCAATTTGCGGGTGCGCTTCACCTTTTCGAGATCCGCCTCGATACGGGCAATGCGCTCCTCGATCAGCCGACGATCTGCTTCAATTTGGGTTTCCCCGGGCCCGCCGAGAAATCCAAATCCACCGCGTTGGCGCTCAAGATGTGTCCATGAGCGAACCAGACGCCCCTTTTGGTAGTTGAGGTGCGCAAGCTCGACCTGCAATGCGCCCTCGCGCGTGCGTGCGCGACGTCCGAAAATCTCCAAGATCAACCCGGTACGATCGATGACCTTCGCATTCCACGACTTCTCGAGATTTCGCTGCTGCACGGGCGAGACAGGGCAATCCATAACCACAACCGACGCCGACAGACTTTTCGCCAGACCCGCAATTTCATCGACCTTGCCCTTGCCGATGTATGTCGCTGGTCGAATATCGTTGAGCGTAACGAGCCCCGCTTGAACGACCGTTAGGTCGATCGCGCGAGCCAGACCGACAACCTCTTGGAGGCGCGCTTCGGGCGCGCGCACGCTCGCGCGGCTCTCGCTCTTGCGCGCGAGAGTTTTTACCCAAGGCTCAATAACAATCGCACGGCCGGTTTCAGCGCCCGACGTCGTTGGGCTCAGCAGATCGGCACGTTGATCGCGGCGACGTACTTCCAACTAGACCTTATCTCCGGCCGGTGGCTCTTCAGCCCCTTCAAACAGTTGGATTGGGTGCCCCGGCATAATGGTCGAGATTGCGTGCTTGTAGACGAGCTGGGAATGTCCATCTCGCCTTAACAACACGCAAAAATTATCGAACCAGGTTACCACGCCTTGCAACTTGACCCCGTTCACCAGAAAAATGGTGAGAGGTATTTTGCTTTTGCGAACGTGATTGAGAAACGTATCTTGCAGGTTTTGCGCACGATCGGCTGCCATGGCCGTTTTTCCATTTTTTGCTCGCGTCTAGCGCGCGAGACCTTCTTTGCCCAAGTCCATCCGCATGCGAGTTAGGAAGCGCATGCGCCACTTTGCCCCACGCAAAGCGGTGCGAGGCCCGGGAGGCCGCTATTAGATGGCAGGCGCAGTTCCTGTGCAAGCACAAGTTCGACAGGACCGCCTCAAGGGGCTGAAATAAATAGGATTTTTACGCCTTTAGCGACGCGCGGGAGCGGCTAATTTGATGTCACTTCGATCAAAGGCAGTGCCTATTTGCTGACCTCGGCGTGATGGTGATAGTCGCGCCGCAGGGCCGCTGCGATGAGCCCAGGGGCACCATTTCCTACCGGCCGTCCATTTATGCTTACGACCGGCAGAACGATCTGGCTTGCCGAAGTAATGAACGCTTCGCGTGCGGCATGGGCCTCCTCGACCGTAAAGGTGCGCTCCTCAAATGGGAGCCCTTGAGCCTTGATGACATCAATCACGACTGAGCGTGTAATTCCCGGCAAAATGTCCTGACCGAGCGGATGGGTTATCAATTTGCCATCGCGGCTGACGATCCAGGCATTCGACGACGCACCCTCCGTTATGCGGCCCTCCCTATCGACAAGCCAAGCCTCACGTGCGCCCTGCTCGCGTGCTGATTGTTTTGCCAACACATTGGGAAGCAAAGCCACCGATTTGATGTCCACGCGCGCCCAACGGATGTCGGGCACGGTGATAACGGATATCCCTTCAGCGGCAATTTGTTCGAGTTGCTCCAAATCATTATTGCGGGCAGTCACGACCACCGACGGGCGGGTGTCGGCTGACGGAAAAGGAAAATCTCGCCGTGCGACACCGCGGGTTACTTGTACGTAGACAATACCGTCACGAACACGATTGCGGTGAATCGTTTCTCGCAACACAACAGCCAATGCGCTAGCTGACATCGGACGCGCGATGCGCAACTCGCCAAGAGATCGCTCCAAACGCGCCATGTGACGACGCTCGTCGATCAGGTGGCCTCCCCTCACCTCACAGACTTCGTATACACCGTCGGCAAACTGGTAGCCGCGGTCCTCTATGGCGACCTTAGCGTCGCTTGGCGGCAAATACCGGCCGTTGACGTAAGCGATACGTGACATGGATTTTTAGTCTATTCCGAGGGCTTTAAGCTTCCGGTGCAGCGCCGAACGCTCCATGCCGACGAATTCGGCCGTCCGCGAAATATTTCCGCCAAATCGGCTGATCTGCGCAACGAGATACTCGCGCTCGAACACCTCGCGAGCATCGCGCAGGGGCAAACCCATCAAATGTTCTCCACCATTATCGTTCGGCATATTAGGCACCATTGAGCCGACATCGGGCGGCAACATACTGGCATTCATCACCGCATCTGGGTCCCCACCCGCGAGGATCATAAGACGTTCTATGTTATTGCGCAGCTGGCGCACATTGCCCGGCCAATTATGCGATTGCAGGACGGCCATAGCGTCCTCACCAATTCTTCGTTTTGGCAGCCCGGTCGCCAATGAAATCTGGTCCATAAAATAGTCGACCAGATCGGGAATGTCCTCGCGTCTTTCAGCCAGCGGCGGCACGCGTATCGGTACGACAGCGAGACGGTGATAGAGATCTTCTCGAAATTTTCCCTCGGCGATCAACGTCTCGAGATTGCGTGCAGTTGATGACGCAATGCGCACGTCAACCGCAAGCCTAGCGCTTCCACCGACGCGCTGAAATGTCTGGTCCACGAGGACACGTAAGATCTTGTTTTGGGTTTCACGCGGCAAATCCGCGATATCATCGATAAACAGTGTGCCGCCGTGTGCCTCTTCAAGCGCACCAGACTTGCGGCTTTCCGACCCATTGGACTGATCGACACCAAATAATTCAATTTCCATACGTTCTGGGGTGATCGCTGCAGCGTTGATAACCACGAAGGGGCCGTTACACCGACCTGACATTTGGTGGAGCGTACGCGCGGCGAGCTCTTTGCCCGCCCCCGATGGGCCAACAACAAGAACGCGACTGTTGGTTGGTGCCACGCGTTCGATCGCTTGACGCAATTGCCCGATGGCAGCTGATCGACCAACCAACGTTGATGGGGCCGGTGCCAGTTGCTTGAGTTGTTTGACTTCGCGCTTAAGCCGATAATTTTCCAGAGCGCGATCAGCAACCAGTACAAGCCGATCGGCCTTGAACGGCTTTTCGATGAAATCATAAGCGCCGTGCTTTATCGCGGCGACTGCAGTTTCAATATTCCCGTGCCCGGAGATCATCACCACGGGAAGCTCCGGTTGTTCCTGCTTAATTGCGTCAAGCAACTGCAAACCGTCGAGCTTGCTGCCTTGCAACCAAATATCGAGAAAAACTAGATTTGGTCGCCGCGCCGCTATTGCGGCCAACGCGTCGTCACTATTGCGAGCGGTGTGTGCGCTGTAACCCTCATCCTGAAGAATCCCGGCCACGAGATCGCGGATGTCGGCTTCATCATCAACTACGAGAATTTCAGCGGCCATCGGTTCGCTCACTTGCAGTCTTCGGCTTTTCCAATTCGGCGGTTTCGGTCTTGCCAGTCGCTGTAAAGCGAACCCGGACCCAGGCCCCCCGTTGACCTGGGATTTTCTCAGCAGCGTCGCGCAATTCAATGCTCCCGCCGTGCTCTTCAACAATGCGCCCGACGATGGCCAAGCCAAGCCCAGTGCCCTTTTCCCGGGTTGTGACGTACGGTTCGAGTAGCCGGTTACGATTTGCCTTGGGCAAACCAATGCCATTGTCGACGACATCGATCACAATGTCGTCACCATCGCGCGCCGCGCGGACATCGATCACACCTTTGCTGAGCTCGGCGGGAGGAACCGCCGCGATCGCTTCGGTCGCGTTCTTGATAATGTTCGTGAGTGCCTGCGAGATCAGCCGGCGGTCAAATTGCGCCGGCATCGGGTCTTCTGCGATATCAACATTGATCTCAAGCTCTGAATTCCCCACGCGCATGAGGAATGCCGCCTGTCGAACCGCATCCGCAACATCTTCCGAGCCAATGACAGGTTTCGGCATTCGTGCAAAGTGTGAAAACTCATCGACCATTCGCCTGATGTCATCAACTTGCCGAACAATAGTGTCAGTGCACTGTTCGAAGACGTCCCGGTCTTCGCCAATCATTTTCCCGTATTTGCGACGCAGACGTTCTGCCGACAATTGAATAGGTGTGAGCGGATTCTTGATCTCGTGTGCAATTCGACGTGCAACATCTGCCCAAGCGGACGTGCGTTGGGCGGTGACCAATTCAGTGATGTCGTCGAGCGTTACGACATAGCCTCGGTCGGACTCACCCGACTGCTCGCTGGTGATCCGCACCGACAAATTGCGCTCCCGGCCGTTGCGACTGATCGTGACCTGGTCCTGCGTACGCGCGCCTGATTGCGCTCCAGCCATGATGTCTGCCAGTTCGGGCAAGACCTCAGTCAAAGGACGGCCCAGCGCCTCACTTTCGGTTCTACCAATCAGCTTTTCAGCCGATCTGTTGAGAATGCTCACCGCACCGTTCCCGTCTACCCCGATAACGCCGGCGCTGGCACCGGCAAGGACGGCTTCGGTGAAACGGCGGCGGCTGTCGATAAGGTCGCGCGCATGCATGATGTCGTCACGCTGCGTGCGCAATTCCTGTGTCATGCGATTAAAGGTCTCGCCGAGTTGTGCAAGATCGCCTTCGGATCGGCGAACGGGAACGCGCACATACAGATTTCCGGTTGACACCGCATTGGCGGCACCAATCAATCGTCGGATTGGCGCAACCAAACGATTTGCAAAATTAAATCCAATCCAGACCGCTGATAACAGAACAATTAGGGCGATAACGGTGTACATCAACGCAAAAGCAACTTGTACGCCGACGCGTCGTGCCTCCAACGAGGCATATTCAGTAACACTCGCCCTAGTCGCTTGTAATTGTGGGACCACTCGCGGGTCGAGCAAGCGTGTCAAATAAAGATAGTAGTCGCTGTATTGCGGAATCTTGATTATTGCTGCCACATAATTCGTGTCCGGCAACAGGACAATTTGCGGGTCTTTTTCGGTGATGTGATCTAATGCATCGCGTGGAGGCAATGCGAAAGTCTGACTAATGTTGACGTCGGCGCGCGCTATGACCTTGAGGTCCCTATCGAGCACAATGGCAGCCGCAAGTCCGCGAACAGACGCCTGGAAGGTGAGAAATTGCCGGAGCTTCTCAGGATCCTGATCGAAAACCGATTTGGTGCGGGCGATATCAAAAGCCATCACCATTATATCCGACCGCGCGATCTGTGCGTGATCGCGCAAGTAAGCTTCCGCGACGATCAGAGAATTCTCTATCGCCGAGCGCGTGCGTGTGGAAAATAAACGGTCTAGGCCTCGATCGAGCGTCACGCTAGCGACGATCGCCACCATGATCGCAGGGACGGCGGCGATGATAGAAAACAACCCTACAATGCTGACATGCAGCCGCGCGGCAGCGCGCCCGGTGCGGCGGGCCTGCACCACCTGCCACACTTCCCGCACAATAATTCCAAGCAGGAGTAAGACGGCGGCCGCATTCGCGAGCAGCAGCGTCACCACGACGTAGTGAGTTGGTGAAATGGGGGTGAGATCGGCAAGAACAATAAAGGTAAGGAAGGCCGACAGTAGAGCGAGCCCTACGACGATCGGCCCAAGGGCGCGCGCCTCCATGCGCCGCGCGGATGGGGCGGATAGCGCGGCTTCGGCAGCAGCGGCCTGTTCTACGCTCATAAACCTCCGGTACCGGAAAGGCCTTCCGAGGGCAGCCGCAGCAAAATAGCCATTAGGAAGGGGCTAAAGTCACTCGGCCGGGTACTGATGCTTTTATACAACAATGTTGCCGGCACTGTGTTCTTTTTGCGACACATCCGGGGGTGCGGGCTTAAATATGCGAGCTTCGGGGAATCCGCTTTGGTTGAGCACTGTTGGTTCGGGGCCTTCGGATGGGGATGTTTCCTTTTACTGGCAAAACCTTGCGCCCACGCGTGCGAAGAATTCAACCAGCCCGAATGCCGAATTGAGACAACCAGCGGCGCGATTTGGGCATCAAAATAATCGCGTAGGACTCAATTGCCGCCGCGAAACACCTGAATATCGAGGTCGCGAATTTTCTTGCGCAGAGTGTTGCGGTTAAGCCCCAATAAATCGGCCGCGCGAATTTGATTGCCGCGGGTCGCCGCCAAAGCTGCCGTCAGCAATGGATATTCGATCTCGCGCAGGATGCGATGGTATAGCCCCGCCGGTGGCAGCCCGTCTTCAAATCCGGAGAAATACGCAGTCAGGTGGCGCTCGACAGATGCGCTGAGGTTTTCGTCGATACGCGGCTCGTCGCTACCAATAGGTAGCGCGGGCTGCGACAATTCCGCATCCATGACCGCGGCTGTGATGGTTTCTTGCGGATAAAGCGCGGCAAGCCGTCGAGCCAGGTTCTCCAGCTCGCGTACATTGCCCGGCCAACGATGTCGCTTGAGGCGATCAAGGCCCGCCTGATCGATTTGCTTCGGCGGCAAGCCTTCCCTTTGCGCTTGTGTAAAGAAATGCCGGATCAGGTCCGGAATATCTTCGGTACGTTCACGCAACGGCGGTAACCGTAGGGGCACTACGTTGAGGCGGAAAAACAGATCCTCTCGGAATAAACCTTGCTGGATCAACAGCCGAAGATCTTTGTTCGTGGCGGCGATGATGCGCACATCACTTTTGATCGGAGTGCGCCCACCGACTGTCGTATATTCGCCCTGCTGCAGGACGCGTAACAATCGCGTCTGCGCCTCCATCGGCATGTCGCCAATTTCATCAAGGAATAAAGTGCCGCCTTCCGCTTGTTCGAAGCGTCCCGCACTGCGGGTATTGGCGCCCGTGAAGGCGCCCTTCTCGTGTCCAAACAGCTCTGACTCAATCAGGTCGCGTGGAATTGCCGCCATATTGATGGCGACAAAGGCGCCGGCACGCCGTTTGCCGTAGTCGTGTAACGCGCGCGCCACCAATTCTTTTCCGGTGCCGGATTCGCCCGAAATCATGACCGTCAGATCGGTCTGCATCAACCGGGCCAATACCCGATAGATTTCCTGCATGGCCGGCGAACGGCCAACCAGCGGAATTCCTTCGAAGTCTTCGTTCTTGGCGAGCGCCGGTCGTGGGTCCTTCGGCTCGGACAACGCACGGCCAACGATGGCAATAAGCTCCTTGAGATCAAATGGTTTCGGCAAGTACTCGTAGGCGCCCCGCTCCGAGGCGCGGATGGCGGTCATAAATGTGTTTTGTGCACTCATCACAACAATCGGGAGATCTGGTCGCGCCTTGCGAATGCGTGGAATAAGGTCGAACGCATTTTCGTCGGGCATAACGACGTCGGTGATGACCAGATCGCCGTCGCCTTGGGTGATCCAGCGCCACAACGTCGCGGCATTGCCGGTTGAACGCACTTCATAACCAGCGCGCGAAAGGGCTTGATTGAGGACGGTGCGGATCGCTGCATCGTCGTCGGCAACTAAAATACTTCCCGTCGGCATGTCTTCTCTCACGGGCTTTGGACAGGCGGCGCGTCGTCAGTAATTTCGCCGTCGCCGCTGTAAATGGGCATTAGCACACGGAAGATTGTCCGCCGCGGCTGCAACTCACATTCGATAATGCCGCCGTGGTCGCCCACGATCTTCGCGACCAGCGCAAGACCAAGACCGCTTCCGCTTTGTTTTGTGGTCACAAAGGGATCGAACAAATGCGGCATCAAGTCTTCTGGAACTCCCGGTCCATTGTCTTTGACGCAGAATTCCAGTGGGAGCGAAACTCGCGCCTTGCTCCCTGGCATCGATAGGCGCACGCCGGGCCTGAAAGCGGTCGTGAGCTGGATTTCTCCGTCGATCGCAGTTTCGCCGATCGCTTCGGCTGCGTTCTTCAACAAGTTAAGAAATACCTGAACGAGCTGGTCACGGTTGGCGAGCACCGGCGGCAGCGAAGGATCGTATTCTTCAATGAATTTGATATGGCGCCCAAATCCCGTTTGCGCCAGCCGCTTCACATGGTCGAGGACGACGTGAATATTTACCGGCTCACGGTCGATCGGACGCTCGTCGGCGAAAACCTCCATGCGATCGACGAGCTTCACGATGCGGTCCGTTTCATCGCAGATAAGTTTGGTAAGCGGTCGGTCGTCATCGGCCGCCGACTGCTCGAGAAGTTGAGCGGCGCCACGAATACCCGACAGTGGATTCTTAATTTCGTGCGCCAACATGGCAGCCAACGCAATCACGGAGCGCGCCGCCCCACGGTGGGTGAGCTGTCGATCCATTTTGTCGGCGATCGTGCGTTCCTGCAGCATGACAACGACGTGTCCCGGATATTCCGGCAGCGGCGCGACATGAAGGTCGACGAGCCTTTCGCCTGGGTTGCGCGGTGTTGCCAGATCGACTTTATATTCGTTGACCGGCGCGCCCCGATGTCGAACCTGTTCGACTAGGGTCAGTAAAGGTGAGCCGAACGGCACAAGCTCACGAAGCATATGACGGCGTAGCATCGCGGTAGAAGCTTCAAAAAACTGTTCTGCCGCTACATTGGCATCCGCGATTTTGCCGTCGGGCGCTACCATGATCACCGGATGCGGTAGTGCATGAAGCATCGCATCGGCGGACGAGTTGACCATTGGCGAGAAAGCCTGCGCGCGAGTCATGCAGCGGCTCTCCAGGCAAAATCATCGTAGGCTTCAGCGAGATAACGACGCGCCTGGACTGGCTCCTCGGCGGTCAACACGCGGCTTCGGTGTGACTTGAGTACGTGAGTTGGCGCTTTGGTGAAGGCGGCTGCAGAGTCGAGCGCCCAGCCAAGATGCTTGCGAGCGTGGCGGCGACCAATCGCCTTGCCGTGATGGTCCAACATTTCCTCATAGAGTGCGTCAATCAACGCGAATTGTTCACCAATAGGCGGCGACTTTTGATGTCTTACACCCTCGAGATAACGGGCAACCTGCCCTGGAAACCACGGGCGTCCCTGCACAGCACGCCCGATCATAATCGCATCCGCACCGGACGTTGTCAGTGCCCGAACCGCATCGTCGAAAGAACGAATATCGCCATTGACCACCACCGGAACAGAAACGGCGCTCTTCACCGCACGGACGGCAATCCAGTCCGCCGTTCCATCATAAAACTGACAGCGGGTTCGCCCATGAACCGTGATAAGTTTGATCCCGGACGCCTCGGCGCGACGCGCAAGTTCCGGCGCATTGATGGTGGACGCATCCCAGCCCAGCCGCATTTTTAAGGTGACCGGAATTTGCACGGCAGACACGGCCGCATCGATCAGCGTGAGCGCGTGATCAAGATTGCGCATAAGGGCCGAACCCCCAGCCCCATTGACGACCTGCTTCGAAGGACAGCCCATATTGATGTCGATAACGTCGGCGCCCTGCGCTTCGGCGATGCGCGCGCCTTCGGCGATCCAACGTGTTTCACAACCTGCGAGTTGCACTACATGGATACCGACGCCCTTCCCCTCGCTGCGGACCAGAGCTTCCCGTTCGCCACGTACCAAGCCCGCGCACGCGGTCATTTCGGAAACCACCAACCCCGCACCTAATCGCTCGGCAAGCCGGCGAAAAGGCGCATCGGTGATTCCCGACATCGGAGCCAAAATGACCCGGTTTGGGAGAGCAATTGAACCGATAGCGACAGCCGGACCGATTAACCCACCGTCTTCATTGTCGGAAATATCGTTGCCTACCATTTAGGCTGCCCTTTTTCGATGCTCATAGTTTAGCCATATGATTCCGCAGCGCAAGTGCTGCACTGCAAAAAAATTGTTTATTCTTAAGATCGCTGCGCCGTTGTTTGCATTTCCGCAACTCGAGGAACGCGGTAAAGGCATGCGGTAAGGGAGCAATAACATGGCGCAAGTGGCAGCCGTCGTGGTGGCGGCAGGACGCGGGGTGCGGGCGGGTGGCGATTTGCCCAAGCAATTCCGCAACATCGGTGGGGAAACCGCCCTTCGCCGCGCGCTCGTCAGCTTCGTAGAAGCCCCAAACGTCGCTCTCGTACAGCCCGTCATACGCGCGGAAGATGCCGAATTGGTACGCTCGCTCACCGGCGCGCTCGACATCCTTACCCCGGTATTCGGTGGGTCGACGCGGCAGAGCTCCGTGCGCGCCGGACTTGAGGCGCTCTTGCCGCGATCACCCGACATCGTGCTTGTCCACGACGCCGCGCGCCCCTTCGCCAGCGCCGGCCTGATCGAACGCGCCATCGCGGCTGCGCAAAAAACCGGCGCCGCAATCCCGGTGCTGCCCGTCACCGACACGGTCAAACGCGTCGATGACGCCGGTACAGTCGAGGCAACGCTCGACCGCGGCGCGCTCCGGCTCGTGCAAACCCCGCAAGCCTTCGCCTTCCCTGCTCTGCTCGAGGCTCACCGGCGCGCCGCCGCGCAAGGCCGAGACGATTTTACCGACGATGCAGCGCTCGCCGAATGGGCCGGCATGAAGGTCACCGTATTCGCCGGCGAGCCCGGCAATATCAAGCTCACCACGCCGGACGATTTCACCCGCGCCGAAGCGACCCAGTCCGCTGCACTTGGCGATATACGCACGGGATCGGGCCTGGATGTGCACGCATTCGCGCCCGGCGATCACGTCACGCTTGGCGGAGTTCGTATCCCGCACACGCACGCCCTCACCGGCCATTCCGACGCCGATGTTGCGCTGCATGCGTTGACCGATGCCATCCTCGGCGCACTCGCCGATGGCGACATTGGCGCGCATTTTCCACCGAGCGATGCACAATGGCGCGGCGCATCCTCCGACCGCTTTCTCACATTCGCGGTCGACCGTGTGCGTGCGCGCCGTGGCCGCATTGCTCATCTCGATCTGACGATCGTGTGCGAGGCTCCCCGCATCGGCGAACATCGCGACCGCATGCGCGCAACCATCGCCAAAATCGCAGGCATTGGCATCGATCGCGTTGGTGTGAAAGCCACCACCAGTGAGAAGCTTGGCTTCACGGGCCGCGGCGAAGGCATTGTGGCCTATGCGACCGCGACGATTCGTCTCCCGTGGGAATGATCGAATGCCGGACCAGGCCGCAATTGTCGCCGCAAAGGCCCTGCTCGATATCTGCACGAAGAAAAAGCTGACGCTCGCGACGGCGGAATCATGCACCGGCGGGCTGGTCGCCGGCGCGATCAGCGAAATTGCCGGCTCATCGACGGTTCTCGATCGCGGCTTCGTCACGTATTCGAACACCGCGAAGCAACAGATGCTCGGCGTGACGCCGGCGACAATCGATGTTTACGGCGCGGTGAGCCGCGAATGCGCCGAGGAAATGGCGAAAGGCGCGCTCGCACACGCCTCGGTCGATCTTGCCGTTTCGATCACCGGCATTGCCGGCCCGACCGGCGCTGTGCCCGGCAAGCCGATCGGCCTCGTCTTTTTTTGTGCCGCCTCGCGCAGCGGCCGTGTGATCGCCCATGACCGTAAGTATGGTGATATCGGCCGCGCCAATGTTCGCCGTGAATCCGTGTTGCAAGCACTGGCGATGTTGCAGGAACTGGCGGAAAAAGAAGAGCCGAGCCCACCTGCGGGAAAAAGTTAGCGGTTCGTCCTGCTTCCACGCGCATCTACCGTCATGTCCGCCAATGACCCCAAGCAGACATTTCGCTAGCTACCGGCTCGCTGGCGAATTTGTAAAAGATGCCCCGAGTGCCTGCCACGTTCGAAGATCGAGATTGAGCACAGTCCAGTGCCCCACATCGTGTCTGCAAAAGTCATGTTTTTTTGGTGTCGTGCCCATAACCCGGTATCCGAATTTTCGAATGTACCAATCAATCACTTCGGGCCGATCACATTCGGTCTTCACATTCTGTATTCCGATGGCCTTCATTTCCTTGAGCCGCGCGATTTGCAATCTCTCACCAATGCCGTGGCCCAGCCAAGCGGGATCGACTGCGAGACTTGTCGTTTCGGCCCACCCATTTCCCAACAGGATATAACTCGCGACGCCTACTAAGTTCTGTTGAACGATCGCGACCGTGGTGAGGTCAGGCTCAAGCCCAGTCGTTTCGGGTATAGGGACAGTCGCTGTCGGCGCGACGGGAGCCATATTCCAGTACGAAAGAATTTCGATGACCCTAGGCAGGTCATCGTCCAACAATTTGCGCAATGCGACTTCAGACATTCAAAGCTCGCTGACGCCTCAAGGCGTCGGGTGGAATTAGATGTGCAAGCCCGCAAACATTTGGCAACATCATCAAGCCTGACAAAGGATGCCCTTGACGATCGAATCCGTCAATCAGAGCCCAAAGCCGGACCGCTATTATCGGTGCGACCTCAGGACCTTGCGAAGATATTGCGGCCAGGGTTCGATTTTCAGCGAGCATCGGTACGAGTTTTTTGGATCAAGAGGTCAGCCACTCGATCCAACGCATTGAATTGAGCATAACGAGCGCGAACATATTCTGGGTCAACCTTTTTTACGAACGGTGACGACAAGTGCCACACATCACCGTGCGGGTTGACCTCCAATACAGAGAGTTGCCCGGTCTGGACGTCGCGAATAATGTCAACGCCAAGCACGGGACATTCGGGGAATGCGCTATGAGCACGCTCACCGAGAGCGACAATCTCGGCATCGTTACAGAGCGCACGTACGTGACCGCCCATTGAATTGTTATTTGTTGCGATGACGCCAAGCGGGTCGGCGGCAATTTGAGCAAGTGATGGGCGCTTGTTGCCCCAGCGGTTCATGACAGAATATAGGGCGCGTCCAAACATGGTCAGGACCCGATACACCGTCGGATACCCATCCTCGGCATGGTCTATGTACGGCTGAACCAGAACTTGATCATTGGTGACGGCGGTCAATTCGTCGTAGCGGGCCGAAAGGTCCGTGCAACGAACGAGTTTTACACCTTCACCTGAATTTGAATTGTTTGGCTTAACTACAACGAACTCGCCCCATTCCGAAGGATCGAAGGAGCCCGCGGAAGAAAGCATCGCTGTCTTTGGCGTCGAGATATCAATCGAAGATAGCCGACGCGCCTGCTCATCTTTGCCTAATATACAACCACAAAATACAGCGCCGCCGCGCGGGACGAAATTGATTAAACGGACAGGTGAAAACAGTATGGAAGGGCGTCGTACCTGCCAACGCGCGGTCACGGAGTTGCGATGAAGGTTATCGGCAATACCGACCTCAATATCAGGCGCGTCACGTTCTATTCGTTGTTTGATAGCAATCCAGTCGGCAGGATCTTGAAGTCGCGCGGTCTGTATGATCAACAAATTACGCGTCGGTTCAGGTTTCAGCATCGCGCTTCGCCTTGAGCACCTTTAGTCAGGGTGGCAACGATGTCGGGCCCGGCCTACATTCTCACAGGCGCGAAGCCTAGCGATCTTCTGGTTGTACAGCTAACACAATTTAAGCCGGTCACTAATCTCAGGACAGCAAGAGTCATCGGCCTCGACCCGACATCCGATCTGATAAGTCTCCCGGCCAAGCGTCGCGCCGGCGGGTGATCAAATCGTAACAGGAAAACCTAACTCACCGATGACATCGCCAACCCGCTCACAAGCAAATGACCTTTGGGCCATCACGTCGTACTTCAATCCAATGCGCTACAGGCGAAGATCCTTAAACTTTCGGACTTTTCGCGAGCGCTTGAACGTACCTCTCGTCGCAGTGGAGCTTGCTTACGGAACCGACTTCGAACTTCAAGAATCAGATGCTGAAATTCTCGTTCAGCTGCGTGGCGAGGCTGTTCTATGGCAAAAAGAGCGGTTGTTGAATTTGGCTCTGCAAGCCCTACCGGCGAGTTGCCGCAAAGTCGCGTGGCTTGATTGCGACCTCATATTCGACGCGCCTGAGTGGGCCCAGTCTGCCAGCTCCCTGCTGGATCAATACGCCATAATTCAATTATTCAAACATGTGCATTATCTCTCCCCGAATTGGACGCCTACACAAGACTGCACAACAGAAGTCGAATTTATCCGGCCGTCTGCCGCTTTTTCCATCTCAAGCGGCATACCAGCGGCGACGTGCCTGGGCCATTCTCTCGACACCCGGGAAGGCACTGCCGCACCCGGCTTCGCATGGGCGGCGCGTCGCGAGCTGCTGGACCAGCATGGATTCTTCGACGCTTGCATTCTTGGAGGTGCGGATCGTGGGTTGGCTTGCGCAGCCAACCGTTGCTTCGACGAATTCACGACACGTCAATACATGAACAAGCGCCAACAAGACGGGTATATCGCTTGGGCCGACCCCTTTTATAAAGCCGTGCGGGGTGAGGTTGGATACCTCGAGGAGGAAATATTTCACCTCTGGCACGGAGACATTAGCGAACGGCGCACGCGCTCGCGATACGAAGGGTTCAAACGATTTCAGTTCGATCCATTCGCCGACATCGCAATAGATTTAAACGGCTGCTGGCGCTGGAATACCGAGAAGCATGATATGCATCACTATGTCCGCGACTATTTTTCGTCGCGCCGGGAAGACGGGTAGTGCAGACATCATATGGAAGGGAATGTGAGTGGACCGGCTTTACCGTCGCCCGTCGCGTTAAAGTTTTGCCTCTTCTAAGCAACGGAACTCGAAAAAAAGAGGCGCTTCGGATTTCCAGCCCAATCAATTTCTTTGACCGGCACAATTCTAATATCGAATACCGGGTCGGTGGCTTTGATGATGAGCATCTTTAGCCTCGCCTCTTCATCGGCAGTAATATTTTCCCGACCACCTATTTCTACTGTAATCGCATCAATTTGAGTTTGTCGTACGCGACACTCCTTAAACGGAATGGCCTCCAATACGGTTCGCGTCGAGAGATAGAACGGCAGCAATTTGCCGTCGGGACGACGAACAAAATGCTTTCCTCGCCCAAAAATATTGGAAACCGTCGGTCCATCATGGCCACATCGACACTGACTTTCCAGTTGAGCGAAGTCGCCGATGTCATAGCGAATGATCGGCGTTGCATACGAGTGCAAATGAGTAACCAGTAAACGGCCTAATGGTGCACCGTTAAACGAGACCGTCACGTCTCTGTCGCACTCTACAATGACGTTGGTATGAGCTATGTGGAAGTGTCCTCGATTGCTCTGGCATTCGTACGCTATCGGCCCGATTTCGCCGGCAGAGTAATTCGATAACGACGGCACCCCAATGCCCTCTAACGTTTTGACGATTTCTGGGTCACGATAATCTGAATTGTGCAGCCACAATTTAATACCAAGCCTTTTGATCAGCTCGACACCACCGTTATTCATTAAAATGTCCAGATATCGATTTGGGCAGACCAAATATCCTACCGGATCCTTCAGTAGCTCCTTTATCAACGCACCATCGTTATATCGGTGAGTAATTTTTTTTCCCAAACCATTGCGGAAGACCGCACTTAACGGCCCGGCCCAGGAATTGGTCAATGCCGCAGGCAATGACGCTTTTTCCAGCTTGGCCAGACTTGTGGTGGGAACAATATGAACGCAGTTTTCCTCAAGACTCAGATCGTAAATGAAAAACTGAGCCAAGCTCCTGATGGTGTTGTAGTAGCCGTTTTCCGGGCAGGTATACACTTGAACCGGTATGCCGGTTGAACCAGTCGATGCATAACTTGAGTTTGGAGTTTTGCCGTCGCGCACTACCAAGGAGCCATCGAGTTTGTACTGAGTTGCCACATCTTCGCGGGTCTGAATTGGCAAGTACTTCATCACGCTTTGGTTGATCATGCGTGATGGCATTCTTTGTCGCCAAAACTTGGATTGGCTTTGCGCATGCTTAAGGAGATTTGTCAGTTGTCGGTTTTGCCAACGTTCGCGCGCCTCTCGATCGCCGTTCTCGATGAGATTGATCGACGTGATCGTGGCAATATCAATCTGCGCTGATTGATCCAGAAACGAAAACGGATAGTCGCTAAACGCGTTTGTGTTGAGATGTCTCCCGGCTAGATCAGAGAACATATGACAATCCCGTCGACAACGTTGTTGTGTTGACGCTCAGCGGTGTCGTTTACGAAACGGCTTCTTGAAAGCCTCCAGTCACGTCGACAGATTTGCATCTATTCGTCTTCAGCCCTGCCGGCAAAGTAATTTACCAGGAAACGCTCTAATTCGGGTCGAGGCCGAGCCCATTGCCAGGCCCCATTGGGACCCACCATCAGATCCGCGTCGGGTTCAAAGGCGAAGTCCGCGAACAAGCGATGGCGGCTGCTATATTTGCGATTAAAAAATTCGCCATGCCAGAGATGATAGATACGCCCAGGCACATGACCGACCTTTTCCGCAATGACCCGCCGAAATGGTCGAGCCCACTTCAGATAGTGTTCCTTGTGTGAGTTGCTCAAATGGTGCAATTGTATTTCCTTGTCGAATTGTCCGAATATTGCGTGCAACATTGCGCGATCGGCTCCGCCGACAATCATCGCATCATATAGACCAAACTCTTCAAGAATTGTCCTTCGCGCAGCCCAAGCAATCCCGACCGGGAATGACCGGTTTTTTCCGTTCGATGCCTCAAGACTGCCCCACGAAGCCGTGGCCGCGTCGATTTGCTCACGGGCATTGCCATCGATCAGGCTGATCAGACCGCGTCCGGTCGAGTTGCGCTCTCTGAAGCTCGAGTTGTGGCCTTCGGGCTCGAGATCCACGACCTCGGAATAGAGCTGAACAATATTGACTTTCTCGAGCTGCAGTTCCGCCTCATCCATCCAATCCCCTCTGTCGAAAATGACGTCGCAGTCGATCCACGCAACATTCTTCACACCCGACGGCACTGACTTGATCGCAAGATTGAGAAGCCGTTCCTTTTGCCAAAGAATCGCACCGCCAGAGATTTGGATCAGAATATCGGCATCAGTTTCGGTAAGTTCAAAATGGCCATTAAAAGAGAGCTCCACTGTTACAAGCGGAATTTCGAGATTGGCACGGAAGATTTTATAGTTGGCCAAACGCCGTTTAAACCGGGCCGGATTATAAAAAGAGGTCACTGCCCACATGGACTGACTTTGCTCAGTTGTGTTCTACGCAAACAAGTTCTGCGTAGTTTCGACCACTCGGCGCGGCGCATAAAATAGAGGCAGTTCAGATCCTCTCAGCTCGATAAGTATTTGAAATTACGTTATTTCCTAAGACTTCCAAACTGTCGATAACAACGCGAATCCCGCCGGCTGTGGCAGAAATACAATAGCAGTATAAAATTACGTCCATTACTATGATGCGAGAAATAGCAAAGTAATTAATTGTTATTTCTGGTTGTAGAGGGCGCAATTCATTTCGTTGATGGTTGGGGACGTCATGAAGAAAAAATTGTTGTTGAGTGTTGCTTTCTTCGGCGCCGCTGTGGCGGTCAATTCGCCCGCACTCGCGGCATCGCCGGTGTACAGTTGGAGCGGCTGTTACGTTGGTCTCAACGCCGGTTACGGTTGGGGACGGACTTCTGTTGACGGCAACGCAACAGGTTTGGGCACGCTTGGATTGCCAACGCAATTTTCCACCGAACTTAATCACGGCGGATTTGCGGGCGGTGGACAGGTCGGTTGCAATTGGCAGAACAGCAACGGCGTCTTGGGACTGGAAACAGATTTCCAAGGTTCCAACCAAAGAAGCAATCGCAGCTTTAGCATGCCCTTCAATATTTTCGAGGGGCCGTCCGGCATCGTCGGCCAAAACGTTGAAGCAAGGCTTCAGTGGTTTGGCACAGCCCGAGCTCGGGCGGGTGTACTGGTCGTCCCGACGATCCTCCTTTATGGAACCGGCGGACTTGCCTACGGCAACGTCAAGGTGACCGATACAATTACCGTCAACAACCTCGGCACTCTGAGCAGTGCGACATCTAGCACGTCGACAACACGGGTTGGTTGGACAGCAGGTTTTGGTCTTGAGGGCATGATACCGAACGCACCCGCGTGGACGTGGAAGGTTGAATACCTCTACATGGATCTTGGATCGATCAACGGGAGCTCTACGGACCCGCTTGGCGGAGTCGTTGGATGGAGCACGAAGATTACCGATAATATCGTCCGGGCTGGCTTCAACTACAGATTCCCTTAAGCGACTATTATTCAGGTTGCCGGTTACTCAAAGCCGCGCGTAGCAAAACCTCGGGCAATGCCCGAGGTTTTTTATTTCGGCAATTCTCATAATTTTGAGTTCGCCCGTCGTTTTGTGCTGCCTCGTGCGGCGGCCGCGTGATCGCAAATATGGCGATATCGACCGCGGGGAAGAGTCAGCGGGCGCGTCCCGCTGCGATCATGCTAACGGAGTTTCCCAGCGGCGATGGCGTACTCAACGCAGTTGTTTACGTGGGCAACTAGAATCGTTTTTGCTTTTTTGGAGTCGCGATCCAACGCGCTTTCCATCAGCTGCCGATGTTGTTTTATCGGTTCGATCCCGCGACGGTCTGCGGAAATCATCGGGTATCGGAAGTAGCGGTCGAATGCCTGCCGATGTGCCTCTATTAGAGCCTTCGAGCCGCAGTTTGAAATTAGCGCCTGGTGAAATTCCTCGTCGTAGCGCTTCCAGAGGGTATTCTCGCGTTTAGAAGAGCCCATCCTTTGCTCAACCACTGCCAACTTGTGATGCGCTGATACGACCCGGCCTTCCCATTCCGTGTCGCCGCGTTCGAAGGATCTCTCTATGGCATGGCTTTCCAATAAAATCCGGAGTTCGGCCAGTTCCCTGAGATCGGCCGTCGACACCGGTGCAACTTCAAAACCTCGCCTCGCTTCCGCAACAACAAACCCTTCCGAAGACAACCGACTGAGAATCTCGCGTAGCGTACTAATGCTGACGCCGTAGTGCTCTTTAAGTGCTTCAAGCCTCAATTTTTTATCGGGTTGCAAGCGTCCGAAAATAATGTCGCTACGAATGCGACGATAGCCGTCATCGCCGACGGTTTCAGTGTCGCGAACCGTTTCAAGCACGAGTTTTCTCCAGCGCGCAGTTATAAAAATAGTGCATCAGACAAATACCATATCATCAGATGAAGGTGAAAGTCTCATTTGACTTTCTGATTATCATTGACCTACGTTTGGCCTGGGAAGCGCCAATGAAGCGGCCGCGCGGCCGCGCGCGGCAGATCCGTGGGGGCGGGGTTGAATTACACGCTCGATTTCACGCCAGTCATCGACGGACTCCCGGCGCTTTTATTGGGGTGTCTGGGAACACTTTGGCTGGCCCTATCGGGTATGGCGCTCGCCATCGTTATCGGGATTGGCGGCGTAATCCTGCGCGATTCCAACGTGAAGTTGCTGCGCTGGTTCGTGATTGGTTTTGTGGAGCTGATCAGGAACACGCCGTTCCTTGTCCAGATCTATTTCATTTTCTTTGCTTTGCCGCTCGCTGGCGTGCGGCTTGATCCAACGCCGACTGCAATCGTCGCCTTGGGCGTAAACGGCGGCGCCTACGCGATCGAGATCATTCGGGGCGGCGTTCAGTCCATCAACAAAGGCCAGGTCGAAGCAGGATTGGCCCTTGGGCTTCACAAACTCTCGGTCTTCCGGTTTATCGTTTTGAAGCCGGCCCTCCGGGCCGTTTTTCCTTCGCTCGCCAGCCAGTTCGTTCTTCTTACGCTCACCACCAGCATCGCCTCTGCCGTCTCCGCGTACGAGCTAACCTCCGTAGCCAAACGCATCGAGTCCGAACTCGTTCAGGAGCTTCGAGGTCTACGGGGTCGTGACTCTCATGTACCTCGTGATGTCGTGGCTCGTGATGAATTCCCTGAGCTTCGTCTCCTCGCGCTATTTCAGCTATCCGGTGAAATAGCACATGAGCGAAGGCGAACTCCTCTTTCTCCTCAAGGGCCTTAAGTGGACGGTGGTGCTGGCCGTCGTGAGCTTCGTGTGCGGCACCGGGGCAGGTCTCGCTATCGCCCTCCTCCGCACCTCTGGTTACCGCGCGGTCGAACGCACTACGGCCGGTTACATTGCTCTCTTCCAGGGCACGCCCCTGCTGATGCAGCTGTTTGTCGTCTACTACGCGCTTGCGCTGTATGGCCTCAAGATCGACGCTTGGATTGCAGTTGCTATCGGCTTCACGTTGCACGCCAGCGCCTACCTCGGAGAGATATGGCGCGGCTCAATCGAGGCCGTCCCACCAGGTCAGGTCGAGGCCGCCAAAGCGCTGAGCCTTAGCTACTTCTGGCGAATGAAAGATATCGTTCTGCCGCAAGCATTGCGCATCTCGCTTCCCGCGACCATCGGCTTTCTTGTCCAGCTGATCAAAGGCACGTCGCTCGCCGCTTTTGTCGGCTTCACCGAATTGACGCGAGCCGGAACGATGGTTTCAAACCAAATCTTCAAGCCGCTGCTCGTCTTCGGAATTGTCGGAATGATGTACTTCGCCATTTGCTGGCCGTTGTCGTTTTTCGGCAGTCGGCTGGAAAATAAGTTTGCCGCAACCACGCGATGATCGGGCCCACGCAAAACGTTTCTACCAATAGGAAACCCTAGGGAGCAGTGACATGAAGGACCAAGGACCGAAACTGGATCGACGCCAAATTCTTCTGACCGGTGCGGCTGCCTTGGCCACACCGGCATTTTTGATGACGCCGGCTTTCGCAATCACGCCGGATGAGATCAAGAAGCGCGGTAAGATCAATATCGGCATTCAGGGCGACAATCCGCCGTGGGGATACGTCGACTCAAGCGGCAAGCAGCAAGGTCTGGATGCCGATATTGGAGAGCTTTACGGAAGATATCTGGGTGTACCGGTTGAGTTCATGCCGCTCGAGGTTGCCAACCGCATTCCGGCGTTGACCTCGGGCCGCGTTGATATCCTCTTTGCAACGATGGCGATGTTTCCGGACCGGGCAAAGGCGGTGCAGTTCAGCAAGCCGTATGTCGCAAACATCATCCTTCTCATCGCGCCTAAGTCAGTGGAGATCAAATCCAATGCCGATATGGCGAAGCTCAAAAGCATCGGCGTCGCGCGCGCTGCCGCGCAAGATACGCAAGTGACCAAGAACGCGCCCGCCGGCACCAATATTCTCCGATTCGACGGTGACGCTGCGTCGATTCAGGCGCTCGTTTCCGGCCAAGTCGAAGGACTCGGCGGCAATATGTTCTACATAGACCGCTTGAATGAAGCGAAACCAGGATACTGGGAAAACAAGATCGAATTCCAGCGCATCTACAATGGCGCCTGTACACGGCTGGGCGAGAAAGAGATGAACGCTTCGGCAAATATGTTTCTCGACCAGATCAAAGCGAATGGTGAACTCGCGAAAGCGCACGAAAAGTGGATGAAGAGGCCGCTACCGCAGATGCCAGAGAGCATCGAAGGTGTCCCGTTTGTCGCAAGCTGAACAAGACCGCGGGAACGTCACAGCTGTGAACGGCATGTCAAAAGTGCGCAGCGGTTCCACGCCACCCATGATCGTCATGGAAGGCGTCGAAAAATGGTACGGCGACTTCAAGGCCCTGACCGACATCAACCTGACGGTCAACGCGGGGGAAAGGATCGTTCTGTGCGGGCCGTCAGGTTCGGGCAAGTCGACGCTGATCCGCTGCATCAATCATTTGGAGAGTTATGAAAAAGGTCGCATCGTGATCGATGGCGTCCATCTCGATGATAACAAGAAAACGATCGACACCGTTCGCCGAGAAGTCGGGATGGTGTTTCAGCAGTTCAATCTATTTCCCCATCTTACGATCTTAGAAAACTGCACTTTGGCGCCGATGCGAGGGCGCGGGATCAATAGGCTCCAGGCCGAAGCAACAGCACGGCGGCTGCTGGAGCGCGTAAAAGTATCAGATCAGGCCGGCAAATATCCCGCGCAGCTTTCAGGGGGCCAGCAGCAACGTGTCGCGATCGCGCGTGCCCTTTGCATGGAGCCGAGGGCGATGCTGTTCGACGAACCAACCAGCTCACTTGATCCAGAAATGGTGAAGGAAGTGCTCGAAACCATGATCGACCTGGCGACGGACGGCATGACAATGATTTGCGTCACGCATGAAATGGGGTTTGCCCGCCAGGTCGCTGATCGCGTGATCTTCATGGCTGAGGGTTCGATCGTCGAGGAGGCGCCGCCTGCCGAGTTTTTCAAAAATCCGCAGCACGCGCGAACCCGCAAATTCCTCGGGGAAATTCTACCTGCGAACTAGTCCCCCGCGTTGCTCGGAGTGAAAGCACATGAACCGTAGCGCCTACGTCCTTAACGGCCCCAATCTCAATCTACTCGGTATCCGCGAGCCGGATATATACGGCACCACGACTTTAGCGGAGGTGCAAAAACAGTGTGAAGGACATGCGGCACAGAAGGGTATTTCGATCTCTTTCTTCCAATCGAACCATGAAGGTGTTCTTGTCGACCTAATTCAAGACGCGAGAACGAAGGCGGACGCTATCATCTTCAACCCAGCTGGATACTCGTTTCACTCTGTGCCCATCCTTGATGCGCTAAAGGCGTTTGAAGGCCCGATCATTGAAGTGCACATTTCAAACATTCATCGTCGCGACGAACATCATCGCCATTCTATGACATCGACAGCGGCGACGGGTGTGATCTGTGGCCTTGGGCCCCAAGGTTATATCGCTGCCATAGATGCCGTGGCCGCTATGCCAAACAGCTGCTTTGCCAAGGCCTCGCGATGATCCTGCCAAGCTGAGACTATTTGGCTATGCCCGATAACGGACATGTTAATTGACGCGCCCGCCCCCCGAACAGTAACCGCCTAGCCGGGACTGCCTCCATTGTTTGGGATGCATGACAAAGCTTCTGGTGGTGCTCGCATTGGCTGCAGCCACAGCTGGTGTCCGGGCCGAAGTCGTCTATCCGTCGCGTGCCATAAACCTCGTGGTCCCGGCGGCCGCTGGTGGCCCTGCTGATTCCATTGCCCGAATTCTGGCTGACCGCATGCAGGCGTCAATTGGTCAGCCTGTCATTGTTGAGAATGTGCCCGGTGCCGCCGGCATCACGGGGGTTGGTCGAGTTGCGCGCGCTACTCCGGACGGCTACACAATCGTCCTTGGCGTTTCAAGTACACACGTAAACAACGCTGCGATTTACAAACTCCCATATGATGTGCTCACTGATTTTGATCCCATCGCGCTGATTTCGAATTCGCCGCATCTGATTGTTTCGAAAACCTCACTACCCGCAAAAGATTTGCGAGAATTGATTACATGGCTGAAAACCAATCCGGGCAAAGCATTCCAGGGCACAGTGGGGATTGGGAGTCCGCCACATATCGCCGGTGTCTTTTTTCAAAATCAGACGGCCACAACCTTCGAATTCGTGCCCTATCGCGGCGCCGCTGAAGCACTGCAAGGACTTCTCGCGGGACAGATAGATCTCCTATTCCCTCAGGCGTCGGCGGTCCAATTCGTAAATACCGGAAAGATCAAAGCTTACGCCGTCATGGCGCGCGAGCGCCTGAAAAACGCGCCTGATATTCCAACGGTGGACGAAGCCGGCGCGTCCGGGCTGCATGTTTCCACTTGGTATGCGTTATGGGCACCGAATGGCACGCCAAAAGATGTGATAAGCAAACTCAATGCGACCGTGACGGAGGCCTTGGCAGACCCGGCAGCACGTCAACGGTTTGCCGATATCCAGCAGGATATTTTTCCAAGAGATATGCAAACGCCGGAAGCGCTTCGTGCATTCCATAATGCAGAAATAAAAAAGTGGTGGCCGATCATCAAAGCGGCAAAGATCAAGCTCGAATAATTATTCAACTATTCGCTTTGGCTCAAAACAGATACGGGCATTGGGGCAAGACCATAGAATACTACCGCTGATCGGGCGGCTAAGATATCAACGGCCGAAGCGACTACTCGCGGAAAGCGTCAAGCGCGCCTATAAGGACGCGGCGAACGCGGCAGCCCAGGTAACTCCGCAATAAGCGGCAATCTTGACACCAAGAGCAACGGCAATGACGGTTCGAGCAATGATCCTTCGCTTCGCAATTTTGGCGGCGACGATATTCGTGCTGTCTGCGTTCACCCAAGCTGACTTAGAGAAGGCGAAAAAATCAAAAGATTATTTTAAGGACAACTATTGGAAGTGTTTAGCGACTGACATTGTAGAAAAACAGCCGACAAATATATCGGTCCAAGAGTTTTCCTTGTCCGTAAAAAAAATCTGCAGCCAAGAGCGGGGGTGGTTTTTCAAATCACTTATTGACTATATGGCAATGCTCCATCCCGACTTGGCTGATGATTACAGCGCACTTTCTTCAGCAGCAAACATAGCGGTCGTGGCGGCACAAAGTGATGCTGTGAAAGTTTTTGTCGATCTAAGATCTGGCGATAAAGTGAAATAGATAGCGACCGCAACGCAATTGCGACGCGTGCGATCGAGCGCGTTGTTAGCCATGCGTTTTGACGCAAATCTTACATCAGCTTTGCCACGGGGACGCGGCCTCAGAACACCGACCGCAGCTTGAGCGAAGAGACGCCAAGCGCGACATCTACGGCGACCGAGCCCTCGAGCGAAACGGGCTGCAAGGCAACTGAGCGCCCGGACCCCCCGACCAGAACGTTGGCACCGACACCAAGGCCGACCGCAATGTCACCTGAGGCGCCAACGTATTCGCCGGCGAGTGCCCCGGCGGGTAGTCCGGACGTCGGTGCGAGCACGGCCCAGCCGAACACACCACCCGCGGTGATGCCGATGTTGAGCCCGATCATATTGAGCGCACCTTCATAAGCTTGCGGCGGAAGATTAGGCGCGCTTGGCGTGAATTGGCACTGCATCGATTGATGGCCGGCAATGATGAAGCCGATGCTTGGGTCAACCCTGCAACTCAGCATACCCGCCTGGGTCCACGCAGGTGATTGAGCATCGGCGCTTGTGACGAGCGCGGTTAAGAGAGCGAGTGCTGCTAAAGTTGTACTTTGCTTGAACATCAGAATTCTCCAGTTGGAGTTGCTCGCGCGACGCCGCGCTTGGCAACATCAATACGGATTGAGGCTTCCTTTCCGCGGCAAGAGTTCCGCGCGTACTCGATTCGACCGGGCTCACTCCTAGTAGCAAGGGGGATAGGGGTAATAACCGCAGGCGGGCCGAGCGTAGTAGGGCGCCGCGTATGCTCCGTAAGCTGCTGCAGCACCGTAGGCTGCCGCAGCACCAACGGTGGCCGCGCCGGCGTAATAGGCCCCGCGATACGCGCTGCGGCGAGCAACACCCGCATAGGACATTGGCGTTAGCGGCCTGCCGATAATATCGATGAAAACAGACGCCGGGCCGTCAGCACCGGTCAGTTCTCCCTCAAGAACGTCGACGTCGAACGTGAGTTTGTCACCTTCAAGTTTCGGGCTTTTCAGCACCACCACAGCATCACGGATAGTGCCACCCTCCTTGTTGAAGGCCGATACTGTTGCGTTCGGAGGATCTTTCGCAAAATTGTCACTCCCCGTCCCCCAATCCTCAATGATGTGGCTTGTGAGGTCATGACCCGCGGCGCGAACCGGCCGGTCCGCAAACACGATTGAGTTGGGCGATATGCCGGTCAGCACCAGCTTATTGCCCTGCAAACTCGCACCACGCGAATTGAAGACGATAAGCGATGGGACGACTTCGGTCTTGCCCGTGCCACCGATGGTTTTTTGAAGCGGTACATGCGGTGGGGCCGCCGGAGCGGATTGTGCCAGTGCCAGCCCTGGCACGCAAAGTGCACTGGCGACGATTGCGATAGTGAGATGCATGCGAGTTCATGGACTGAACTCCATTTTCACCGGCCCGATTTTCGATGCCGGAAGGGAATGACCGTGAAATTTGACATCAGGCGTATTCTTCCCGCGCCGCTATGCATATTCGGCAAGCGCGCCATCACGATTGAGATTTGCACGCCGCAACGTCACAGACGGTATTTCACCGAATACCGTCCGATAGATCGCTGCGAAGCGGCCCAATTCCGAGAATCCATAGCGCCGCGCTACTTCCTCAACGCTCGCTGGCGGCGAGCCAGCATCCCGTAGCACCGCACGCACCATGTTGAGACGGCGCTGTCGAAGATACCGGTTGGGACTCATGCCCAGGAACTTCGCACAGCACATCCTCAATGTTCGCTCCGGCACCCCAACGGCTTTGCAAAGATCCGATAAGCGTAAGGTTTGTTCGAGCCGTTCCTTTGAAAAATCCTCGAACCGGTCGATGACGTCAGCATGACGTCGATCGGCAGCCCCATACTTGTTAACATCCTCCCCTACCATGCAAGTGACAAGCCCGTGAAGCAGTTCTTGCTCAAAGGCTCGGGCGACCTCATGGTGTGAGATTATTTCAGGCTTGGTCTCAACAAGGCGACATGCCTCGTTGTGTAAACGCAAGAGGTTGGCCGCGTCACGACGTGGTGGGCGCAGAATGCGTACAAAAGGGGGTGGGATCAATTCAAGCCCGGTGAGTGCTCTGCTCGATGCGGCGAGATGCTCCGGCGTCAATGAAATGAACCCCCAATTGCTCCGCCCGCGAGTCCGTTGATGCACGCGTTGACCTTGGCTGTGAAACACCATTTCGCCCTGCTGGATCTCTACGCCATCGCATATGAGCGGTGGACCATGAAAGAACGGCAGTGCAATGAAGACAGATTCCGGCGTGAGAGAAATTCGTGCGACGCGTGGCAGGTTTTCTTGACCCCGGAGCAGCTGCACATGGCGCAGCTTCGCCCACGTAACACGCGCCTTAAAATCTTTTTGATGGTTGAAAGTGAAATCAAACTTTGCCGCGCGAATACCGGCCTGGTAGTCATTGACGTCGGTGTACGTCGTTGTGCCGCATCTTGGCATTTGCCCGTGCCTGATCAGCGAGCCGGAGCAACTCTTGATCCGCACACTCGCCCGATAAGCACCTATGTTGCTGGTATGCTCGATCGGGGCTATGCAAATTCGGCATTTGTAAAGCCGAATAGCGCCGAGTTTGATTTTTGCGGATATTCCGGGGGGCGATGCAGCGCCGCTGACGGTGTCTCACCAAACAGGGCCCTATACTCTACCGAGAAGCGTCCAAGCTCCCAAAACCCAAACTCTGTTGCGATCTCGGTCACGGTTGACTTCGTTGAATCTGCAAGTGCGAGTGCCTCCCGCGCCAGATTCATCCGCCGAATCCAGAGATAGCGGATCGGGCCCATGCCGAGATGTTCCTGGCAAATGAACCGGAGCGTGCGTTCAGACACACCTACTGCAGCGCAAACTTCGGCAAGATACAAAGGCCGGGTACGGTTTGCCGCCAGTATCTCTTCGAATTGAGCGACGACGGCCAGATGGCGGCGACGGCCCAGATTTATTTCGGCTGGCATGCCGTCGGCAAGGCACATGGCAAGCGTGTGAATGATTGCATGCTCGAGTGCCCGTGCCGGTTCCGCAGTCACACCTGAGCTGTTTTCAGCCAGCTGCTCTGCAGTTTTGTGAAGCTTCAACAGACGCAACATCAACGGGAGCGACGGCCGGAAACGGGACGTACCCGACGGCACCGTCAGATCGCGACCGACAAGGGCATGCCCGCCGGTGACAAGATCCCCGCGCGTCAGCGATATGGTCGCCCAATGACTTGGCCCTTCGGTCCGATGGTAATGTTCGGAGCCGGAGCCAACGGCGACAAGGTCGCCAAATGATACGTCGATGCCACTATGACGCAATGTTGGCTGATTTGCATCGGTGAGGAAGAATATTGGAGGTCGTTCCACGCTCACGGAAGAGCGGACAACACGCGGCAGAGTTTCGCTCGCGCGCTGCAGCCACAACCGGGGCGTTTCAACCTGGGTCAACTTGGCTTGGAAATCACCTTTCTTGGTGACAAGAATTTCCCATTTCGCGGGTACTGCCGCTTGGTACGATTTCGGATCTGAAAACGTGAACCTACGACGGCGGGCCATCATTTTGACTTTCGTTTGGACCGAGCACGATCAATCGCCATGTCCACGAAGTAATGGCGAGTGCATCTCATGCCATATTATCATTTGACACGTTGGGACGGACACGGATGCGATCGCATCACCTTTTAGTGATGGCGCAGCCTTATTTCAAATTTGGCTCGCAGGTTATTTTCGAAGCTTCGCGCTATCCGTGCATCAACCGCGCATTTTTCCAGTGAAGCGGCGGTAAATACGTCTTCCTGGGGTCACGAAGCCGCCATTCACGCATGGACGTCGCGCGATTTTGCGATCTAGCCGAATTTGCATAGGCGAGTCTCATCATTGGCTTCTATGGTCTTTCGAATATTCGCTTCGAATCTCGGGACTGCGTGTGCAGAGCCGTTCATAACATTTGGTTGGGGGACTACCGACATGAATAGAATATTCTCGATAACGACAGTCGCGCTCTTGGCATCCGTTGGCGCGCTTCATTTGGCGACCGCGGCCGACCTCCCAACTCGACCTGCCCCTGCATTGATGTCGCCCGTCCCGGTTTATAATTGGACCGGAATTTATGTCGGATTGAATGGCGGCGGAGGATGGGGTCACCAGGACCCTCTCGACCTGATCACAAACCGTTTCGATAGTGCTTCAGTTGGCTTTTCGGGTGGCGTGTTCGGTGGAACCGCTGGCGCTCAAATTCAATCGAACCATGTCGTCATCGGCTTTGAAGCCGATATCGATTGGGCGGGCCTGAAAGGCTCCGCTACGTTCGTGCCAACCGTCGGCGGCGTACCGGTCAATGCTGCCGCGATAAACGCGAGCACCAACATTGATTGGGAAGCGACTGCAAGGGCACGCCTCGGATACGCGGAGCAAAACTGGCTCTTCTACGTAACCGGCGGGCTCGCAATGTTAGGGACCAAGTCCAGCTTCACCCCGCCGCTCGGGGTTCCCTGCAGCACGTTCGGAATTGCCAACTGCTCCGGCAGCAGCAAACAGGTCGGTGCAGCAGTGGGGGCCGGCGTTGAGTACGGCATCACACAAAATGTGAGCGCAAAACTTGAATATCTCTACATCACGGCGGCATCGCTCGACATCTCGCACCATAGCGAGATTCGTGCAGGTCTGAATTATCGTTTCGGCGGGAATTGATCTTTGCGCGGCCAACTAGGCCGAATGCCAAAGCCGTCTGATCACTAGCAACGAGTTTGAATCGCACTTAACCGAGCAACTGGGGGAGAATATGAAACGTATCGTACTTGCGGCCCTGTCTATATTGGCGCTTGCTTCCGTCAATGCGCTTGCGGCCGACTTACCGCAAAGGCCGGCTTACAAAGCCCCAATGGCTGCGCCGGCACCGGTTTACAACTGGACCGGCTGCTACATCGGCGCAAACGTTGGTGGAGCGTGGGGCAATATCGACGCGACCGACGTCACAACTGGCGCGACCATTTCCCCGCGAAACAGCGGCTTTGCGGGTGGCGGCCAGGTCGGCTGCGATTACCAGATGAGCCAGTTCGTCTTTGGCGTCCGTAATATCCTGGACGGGACAAGCATCAGCAACGGCGCAACGATTTCGGACCCATTGATCTCGGGCACCATCAACAGCCATCTGCACTGGTTTGATGCCTTGACCGCACGCGCCGGCTATCTCGTGCAGCCAAACGTCCTGCTTTACGGACAAGGTGGTGCAGCGTGGACATCGTGGAATGTCACCGCTTTCAATACAGCAGGCGCGCAAGTCGGCGAAATCTCGGGCGGCAACCGGACCGGTTGGACAGCAGGCGCCGGTGTCGAGTGGATGTTTTTACCGCATTGGTCGGTGTTCGCTGAATATAACTTCATGGGCTTTGGCTCACGCAGCGCGACCACGACAGCCTGCGTCGGAGGACGGTGCGCGCTCATCAGCGCCAAATCGGATCTTCAGAACGCCCTGGTTGGCGTGAACTACAAATTCTAAAGACTGCAACCCCCGCAGTCTTAGGGCCGCCCTCGCGGGCGGCCCGATCTTTTTGAACGAAGACAAAGCCTACAATCAAAGTCCCGGCATGATCACCCGCGCTTTTGTTGTTCTGTTGGGCGTGTCGGGTTTCCTATCGCGACACCACCTTCGTTTTATTTTTTGAAATCGGAACACTCGCCGTTTTTGCATAGCGAGGCAATGTCATCCCTCTAGTGTTGAAGTGGAGCGATCCACGAATTTGTTTGCGACGAGTGGATGCAAAAACCTAATGACGACGCAACGTACGCCCCAGACGATTGAACAAAAATGTTTCGGACTTCTATTTAAGGGAGAGACAAGATGCGCAAGACACTGATTATGACGACCGCGGCTCTCGCAATCACAGGCTCAGCCGCCCAAGCCCAGGTTGATCTGAGTGCTTATGCGGATGCTCAGGGATTCCTCGACGTTCAGGCACTCACCTGCGCTCAGCTTGCCAACACCTGGCAGGGCGACGCCGACCGGCTCGCTGCCTGGTACAGCGGTTGGTACAACGGGCTCGCGAAGAAGCACTACATGGACATCACCAAGGGCAAGGAAGCCGAACATGAGGTGATCGTCTATTGCAAAGCAAATCCGCAGATACGGATTATTCAAGCCATGGACGTGGTGTTCAAGAGTATGCGCGAAAGAATGGGCATCGAAGTGAAGTAGGACAGCCGATTGGCGAGCGTCCGCCAGCGACACTTATCACGCAGCGGTAATGCCCCAACTGCCGATGTTCTGTGACACCACACTTTGTGACGCTCGCGAGCGTCTGGCGAAAAGGCTGCGAGCGTAAGAGAAACGACTTGCCATTCAGGGAGACGGCACATGATGCGCCATATCGGGTTAGATAGCGGAGTCGCTTTGCGCGGGCTGCTAGTCGCGCTGTTGTTTATTCTGATGGCGACGGTCGCAGTCTATGCGCAGCAGATTACTGGCACCCCGGGCTCGCCCAGCGCGACAATGACGATTAAGGGAAATCAACTCCCGGCGCCGGACCTGAAATTCGGCGGCGTGATCAAGGAGAATGCCAAAGATTTTAAAGCCGTGGTGGCCACCGACCATTGTGCCGCCCAAGGGCGCACCCAACGTCCTCCTCATTATGACTGACGATCAGGGTTATGGCGTCAGTGGGACTTTCGGAGGTGTGATTCCTACACCGGCACTGGACCGCGTCGCCAAAGCGGGGTTGCGCTACACGGAGTTTAACTCAACGGCATTGTGCTCCCCCACACGGGCGGCGCTGATCACGGGGCGCAACCACCACTCGGCTGGCTTCGGCGTGATCACGGAACTGTCGACTGGTTTTCCCGGCTATGACTCGATCATCGGTGCCGATAACGCGACAATCGGCAGAATCCTGAAAGACAACGGTTTTGCCACGTCGTGGTTCGGCAAGAACCACAACACGCCAGCATACCAGTACACCGTCGCCGGCCCGTTCGACCAATGGCCGGTCGGGATGGGTTTCGACTATTTCTACGGCTTCATGGGCGGCGAGACCGACCAATGGACGCCTTACCTTTTTCAAAACAACAAGCAGATTTTTCCATGGGTTGGCAAACCTGACTACAACCTCACCACCGACATGGCCGATGAGGCCATCAACTACATGAAGGAGCTAAACTCCGCGGCACCCGATAAGCCATTCTTCGTCTACTACGTTCCCGGAGGAAGTCATTCGCCACACCAGCCGAAGGCAGAATGGGTTGAAAAGTTTAAGGGTAAGTTTGACATGGGTTGGAATGCCATGCGTGACGAGATTTTCGCTAACCAGAAGCGCCTGGGAGTAATTCCCCCTAATGCCAAGTTGACCGAGTGGCCCGACAGCCTGCCGAAGTGGGATACGCTATCGGCCGACCAGAAAAAGCTGTTCGCTCGGCAGGCTGAGGTTTACGCGGGCTATACTGCATACACCGACAACGAGATCGGGCGCGTGATCCAAGCGGTCGAAGATATGGGCCAGCTCGACAATACGCTAATTATTTATATCGTCGGCGACAACGGCACCAGCCCGGAAGGAACGTTGTCCGGCACGCCCAACCAATACACTTCATACAACGGCATTCTGGATTTCCCAATTGCCGAGCAACTCAAGTTCTACGATGCTTGGGGCTCGGCGGGGACCTACCCACACATGGCGGTGGCATGGTCATGGGCCTTCGACACACCATTCAAATGGACCAAGCAGATCGCGTCGCATTTTGGCGGCACACGCCAGGGCTTGGCGATCTCGTGGCCGAACCGCATCAAGGACGCCGGCGGGGTCCGCCACCAATTCCATCACATCATCGACATCGTGCCGACGATTTTCGAAGCCACGGGAGTTAAGGCGCCGCAGATTGTTGACGGTATCAAGCAAAAGCCGATCGAAGGCGTAAGCATGGCCTATACCTTCGACAAGGCGAACGCGAACGCACCCTCGACGCGCACGACCCAGTACTTCGAAATGATCGCCAACCGCGGAATTTATAACGACGGCTGGTACGCCAACACGACGCCGCCGCATGGCCCGTGGATTCTGAACGCGCCATTGCCCGCCCCGAAGGATTACAAATGGGAGCTGTACAACCTGAGCGAGGACTATTCCCAGGCTAACGATCTCGCGGCAAAAATGCCTGACAAGCTCAAGCAAATGCAGGCGCTGTTTATAAAAGAGGCCGCCAAGTACCAGGTCCTTCCGCTGAACAACGATACTTTTGCGCGGGCACTTGCACCGCGCCCGAGCGCGACAGCAGGCAAAACGGACTTCACGTATTCGGGCGTTAACCCGGGAATCAACTCTAGTAACGCACCAAACATCCTGGGCAGGTCGTACACAATGACCGCCGAGGTCGATGTGCCCGAGGGTGGCGGCGACGGTATGCTCGCTACCATGGGTGGACGCTGGGGTGGATGGGGCCTGTACCTGCTCAAAGGCAAGCCGGTGTTCCATTACAACATGCTAATACTCGCCCAGTACCACTGGGAAGGGTCGGATGCGCTCACGCCGGGCAGGCACACGATTGTTTTCGACTACACTTATGACGGCCCCGGCATTGCCAAGGGAGGCAGCGGTGAGCTGAAGGCGGATGGCAAAGTCGTCGCGACCGCAAAGCAAGCAAACTCGATCGCATTCTTGCAAGTCGCTGACGAGACCTTCGACGTCGGACTCGACACCCGCACGGGAGTTAATGACAAGGATTATCAGGTGCCGTTCGCATTCAACGGCAAGATAAACAAGCTTACCGTCAAACTCGGGCCGATGCAGTTGACCCAAGATGACCAACAAAAATTGCAAAGAGCTGCCGCCGTAGCCCGAGACTAGAGTGTTTGCCAACGGTGCCTGAAGCGTTTTCACCTAAAGTGAAAACGCTTCAGCAGCCGGCTGTTTACTTTTGTGGTCGCCGACCGAGAAGCGAGAGACCCTCCGCCGATGTTCGCTAAAAATTGTAAGTTGTTTTTGTCTGTAACGGCGTTCGTTGAGATACCAACCGGACTTTGCCTTCTTATACTTCCTGCTGTGCCGCTTGCCCTTCTCCTCGGGATAGACCACGCACCAAAGGATGCATTATTCGTTGGGCGTCTCGCAGGCGCCGCACTGCTCGCCATTGGCGTTGCTAGCTGGATAGCTAGGAACGATAGCCGAACGCCCGCACAGCTTGGCTTGCTTACCGGCATTCTTGTTTACAACACAGCTGCTACGCTACTCCTCGCATACGGGGGTGCATCCTTGAAAATGGTCGGTGTCCTACTTTTGCCCGCGGTTGCACTTCATGCAACTCTTGCGGTCTGGTGTTTCGTTTGTTTGCTTCCAGCGCGCCACAACATCATGCAGTGAGTTTATGCCTTTCCACGCAGGAATCTTTCTTGGTGAAACGATGGTCGGCGCCACCAATGCGGCCAACAACAGCAAGGCTGGCAGAACAACCCGGACAGCAGGGCCGCGAGCAACACTGATTCAAACGAAAAGGCCCGGCATTTTTGCCGGGCCTTCCTTATCCCGGAAGCGACCTTCAGCGCTTAGGCGGCTTCTGCTTCTAGATTGACGGCGGTCTCGGCGATCTCAGTAAGGGTAGCGTCGGTTTTCATTTCCTCAGCGAGGGTCTGCTCGAGCAATTTGACCGCATCAAACAATCCGAGTTCGTTGGCCCAAGTCTTAAGCGTGCCGTAACGCGAGATTTCATAGTGCTCAACAGCCTGCGCCGCGGCAAGAAGGCCGGCATCGAGGGCGGGCGAGCCTTTATATTCCTTCATGATTTCCGCACCTTCGTCCGTGATGCCGACGATGGCATCGCAGGTCTTGGCTTGCGGCTTCTTGTCGATCGCGGCGAACACCTTTTCGAGGCGGGTGACGTGACCTTCAGTCTCTGTCTTATGTTTGGCAAATGCCCTTTTGAGGTCAGGCAATTGCGCCGCCTTCTCCATCTTGGGAAGTGTGGCGAGAATCTTCTTCTCTGCGAAATAGATATCCTTCAGGGTGTCGTGGAATAACTCGTCGAGTTTCTTCGCTTCTTTCTTTGCCATAGCAACGTTCTCCATTTGCTGAGTACGAGAACGCGTGCATTGCGCTCCACGTCGTGGAGGCAATCCCGCGACAGACGGATTGTTCCGGCTAAGAGAGGGTCAAACGCTCTAACTGGGCCGCATCCGTATCGCTAAAGATGTTCCTCGTCTTTTCGTAGGTCTCGGTCAGGCGCGTCGAGTTGATTCTTTTGAAGGCGGTCGCGCTTGTTTGCTTCGTGACGGCCGATAACGCAGCCAGCCGCCGCTCCTATCAAACCGTGATGACCGGTATAATGCCCGGCGACCCCGCCGACGGCAGCGCCTTTAAGACAACCCTTTGCCTCTGCGGACGAAGCACACGTCAACACAATTATGATAGATACACACGTGACATACGCTTTCATTTCCGCCTCCCGACCTCAGCCTTCAACCCGCGTTTCGACGGCGGTCTAACCTCGCATATGGAACTCGGTTCCATCCATGCGCAGACTTTCCGCGATGCGCTGATGGTATTTAGTGCCTGGGGCGACTGAGCCGTCTCGAATTTGCTGCAACTCGTTTGCGGTATTGTTCAATCACCGTGGCGCTCGACCCGCCGGTCATCAACGTTAACCCGGCCCCCCACGCTTCGCTGATTTTCTCGGTAACCATCCTGCTGGCTTCGGCACGCGCGGACGATCCACCAGCGGCGAGTTTTGCCAACCGCAGAGCAATGACTTGGTTGGATTCAAACGCCAAAGCGTAGGCGAGCAGCCAAGGATTTTCATGTGCCTTCATGCCGGAAGCTATCTCAGATTTTGCCGAGCAAAACGAGAATCAGCACAATGACAAGCACGAGCCCAATACCCCCGCCGCCATAATAGCCGGTGCCGTAAAATGGGCCGCCACCGACTCCACTGAACCCGCCCAGTAGCGCAATGACCAGAATGATGATGATGATTGTTCCGAGAGACATAGCCGCAATCTCCTTTTTGGAAACATCTCAGAAAGCGCCATCGGGCGGTCTCTGACTAATTAATCGCGTAGTGGGCTCGCTCACCACGTTGTCCAGCGACGAAAATTTCCAATATCCCCGGCCTTCGAGCTCGCGCCACCTGGTGGTTTCATTGCACAAAACAACGGCATGGGATCGGTTAGGTTCCGCATTAAAAGTTAGTAATTTTCTTGCCCGAACAGCGTGACATCAGAATAGCCGCGGGCGGACTTTAGGCGGCGCGAGTTCATGAAATGATGTCATTGGTGGGCTCGTTTGGGCTGTTCGGGTGGAGAAGGAAGCGGAAGAGCGCTACTGCCTAATCAAAACACCTAAACGTGCTTCGGAGAGACCGCCGCGAGGCGGTCTTTCTATTTGCACCAATATTTTCCAAGACGTCCGCTATCGGCACTCATCAGAGCCGCATGTAAAAATAACTTTTGCCCGCCCAGGCATACCGGCTTAGTGATAGTCGGTCATAATGCATCGGCCGGTACGATTCGACAGGAGGTTCGGGTGCAACGCATGGCTCATGTTGTCGAAACGATTGTTTTTAACAGCCGGTGGCTGGTGGCGCCGTTTCTTTTGGGTTTGGTCGTCGGCCTTGCCGCACTCGTGCTCAAATTTCTGATCAAGCTCTATGACTTCGTCATACAAATCCCCGGGGCACCGCCGGCTGACGTGATTGTCGGCATCCTTACACTTGTGGATCTCACACTCATCGCCAACCTGATCGTCATCGTCATCTGCTCGAGCTACGAAAACTTCCTGACGCACATCGATCCTGCGAAACACCCTGACTGGCCTGACGGGCTGATTAAAATCGGTTTTTCGGACCTCAAACAGAAACTGCTTGGCTCGATCGCAGCCATCGCCGCTGTCAATGTATTGGAATGGTTCATGGACATCGAGCGGCATGCCGACAACACCAAGTTGGCCTGGGTTGTAGGCATCCTGCTTGCGTTTGCGATTTCGATGCTCATTTTTTCGATTGCCGACCGAATGAGCCATCAAAATGAAAACAGGGCGTCAGCGAAGGCGCCGCATCAGCGCCAGAAACAGTAGTTGTCTCCTGCCCTATTGCTCGCGGGTAACAGAATTGGCGGGGCAGTCACCCCGAAGCTGTTCGCTCAACCGTGTTATTTTTCGTTCTGCAACCTCCCGCTCGCTTTTGAGAAGGGCTTCGAGAACTTCGACCCGCTTGTCCAATTTTGCGCGAACCGCTTCGAGGTGTTTTAGTTGCGTCTCTTGCGTTGTAGTCAGGGTCTCGGCCTTCTTGATCTTGTCTTCCAGGGCGGACGTTTGCTGATTGAGCGCCGTCCGATGCCGCCGTTTTTCACCTTGGGCCGCCGCCACTAATTTGAACCGTTCTGCCGAAGCAGACACGACTTCCAAATTCAGGAATTCGACCTGCTCCAGAGCTGAAGCGACGTTTGTCTGCCTGACGTTGTATGCGGCTTCCATTCCGAGCAACCGGTCGGCCAGCACTTTTGATTCCCGGAGCGCCGAGCCGAGCTCGACCCGCAAGGCTTCTTCTTCATTTTCAGAGATAGCGACCTTATTTTGCGCCGCGACAATGTCCGCTTTGTGCTGCTCCGTGGTTACATGAAGCGTCACGATAACGCGGTTGAGACGATCGATCTCATCGTACGCGTTTTGAAGCTCGTTCGCCTGCTGTTGCTGAACGTTATAAAGTTCTACAATCTCGATAACGCGCAAATTGAGCTCTGCAGATTGCTTCGCAATCTTGTGCTCAAGAGTCCTGATGCCGGCACCGGGATCGGCTGACAGCGTCGGCCAAAGCTCTCCCCCTATATCAAAGGCAGGTTCGATAAATTTCATAACCGAGCCTTTCCCTTGGAAGGCAAGAGCAAACGCGTTATTTCGGGCACGGAAATGCAACGACGCAGGCGAATCGCTATCGCCGAAGCTGCTCAAACTTGGGGTGAACCCCTTAACCGTCGCTTAATGGCCCCGATACCGCGTAGGGAACGCGCTCCCGCAGCGTCGACATGCCGGAGCAAATTGCATGGCTGCCATTCGGCAACGCTGCCGCGAGCCATAAAATGGCCCCACGCCAAAGGCCAAATCAGGTGGGCACGCAAGGGGGCTAAGTTGCGTTCAATCCGGAAACTCGTACTCGTTTTGGCCTTTGGTGCTGCTGTTTTCCCGGCGGCGTCCGCGCCAGCGCAAGACAAATCGATTGCTGTCGCGTCGACCACCGAAGCGCAGGACTCAGGCCTGTTTGGCTATCTGCTCCCGATTTTTACGCAGAAGACAGGCATTGCCGTGAACGTGACGTCGGTAGGCACAGGTCAGGCGCTCGACGCCGGCCGGCGCGGCGAAGCTGATGTTGTGTTCGTCCATGCAAAGTTGGCCGAACTGAAGTTTCTCGCGGAAGGCGAAGGAGTTAGACGCAACCCCGTGATGTACGACGACTTTGTACTCGTTGGACCAAAGGGCGATCCCGCCGGCGTGAAAGGTATGAAAGACGTTGTCGCAGCGTTAAAGGCGATCAAAAACAAACAAGCAATCTTCGTATCGCGTGGGGATCGCTCGGGCACACACCTCACCGAACTGGCACTTTGGAACAAGGATGCCGGGATCGACATCGAGAGAGATAGCGGTCCTTGGTACAAATCAGTTGGACAGGGAATGGGAGCCGCGCTCAATGCTGCCGGTGCCAGCGGCGGTTACGTGCTGACGGATCGTGGAACCTGGACCGCATTCAAAAGCAAAGACGACCAGACGATTCTTGTGGAAGGCGACCGGCGGCTTTTCAACCAATTCGCCGTCATCATGGTCAATCCGGCCAAGCACCCGAACGTGAAGACGGAACTCGCACAGACGTTCATCGACTGGCTGTTATCGCCAGAGGGACAAGATGCGATCGCCAGCTTCAAGATCGAAGGCCGCCAGCTGTTTTATCCAAACGCGAGCGACCCCAACGCTTGAGGCTATTTTTTCGTCGCCTCCGGAGCAAAAGCGCATTTAATTGGGGCTACCGACGCGCGTATCGATTTCGTTGCGGAGCATCACGAAATCAATAGGCTTGGTTAGAAGTGCCTCAGCGCCGCCTTCCAAGGCCTGGCGCTTGGTGTCTGCGTCGCCATATGCAGTAATCATGATCACGGGAACATCCGGGCGAATTGCTTTGGCTTTGGGCAATAATTCCAGTCCTGTCATCCCAGGCATATTGATGTCGGAAAGGATAAGGATAAGCGAGGCATTCCGCGCATCGTTGATGCACTGAAGCGCTGCGGCGGCGGACTGAGCAAATTCCATGGAATAGCGGCCGGCGCGAAGGTCGTGCCGGAATTGCTGGCGAAACAGCACCTCAACATCAGGCTCATCGTCCACCACGAGAATAAGCAAGTTCACCGGCGCTCTCCCGAACTGACCGCAGCAGCGCGCGGCAAAATGATTTCGAAATTCTGTGAATTCACCAAAAGCCGTTTCAACCGCGATAGATCCACCATGTTGCTTGACGATGATATCGTGGCTAATGGATAGGCCTAACCCCGTCCCCTCGCCCGCTGGTTTGGTCGTGAAGAAGGGATTGAACATTCTTTCTTTGATTTCCGGTGGAATGCCCGTGCCGTTGTCGCGGATCGTGATCTCGACGCGGTCCCCAAGATCCTTGGTTGCGGCGGCAAGGATTGGTTCGTAGTCACCACCATTCACCTTTTCTTTGCGCTTGGTTGCCGCATAAAAACCATTGGAGATCAGGTTGAGCAATACTCGCGTGATTTCTTGCGGGAACAAGTCGACAGCGCCGGCCGCCGGATCAAAGGACTTTTTCAAGGTGATATTGAATCCGGGTTTTTCGGCCCGCGCGCCGTGATAGGCCAAATTGAGGCTTTCTTCGACAATCCCGTTAATGTCCACCGGCCGGTGTTCACCTGAGCCCTGCCGCGAATGCAACAACATGTTTTTCACGATCGAATCCGCGCGCTTGCCGTGCTGCACGACCTTATCGAGATTGCTCTTTAACATATCCGCGAGCTCATCGATTTCTGTTCGCAGCTTGCCGTCGAGTTCAACACCGGCTAGGGCCTGCCGCAATTCGTCAATCAGTTCGACCGAGACTGACGAGAAGTTGTTGACGAAGTTGAGCGGATTTTTGATTTCATGCGCTATGCCAGCGGTCAGCTGACCAAGCGAAGCCAGTTTCTCGGTCTGGACAAGGCGATCCTGGGCAGCGCGCAGCTCCTCGAGTGAGGCGCCCAATTCGCGCGTGCGAGCCTCCACGCGTTCGAATAGCCTCGCGTTTTGTATAGCCAACACCGATTGCGCAGCGAAAGTTTGCAAAAGCTCGATTGTGTTTTTGGAAAATTCGCCGGGCTGCTTGCGCCTGACAACAAGCGCGCCAATAACCTCTTCACCGCTGAGCAGCGGCACAATCAGCAAGGCCCGGTAGCCTGCCCGGACGATGATATCGAGCGTAGCTTTAGGATCGTGCTGGATGTCCGAGATCTGCAGTGGCGTGCGGCTTTTTATCGCTTGGGTGATTGCAGTATCGCCCATGCCGATATGACGATCCTTGATTTGTGCAACGACCGCCTCTTCGAGCCCATAGGTCGCGCGCAGATGGAATTCTTTGTTGGTTTCGTCAAATACGTAGATCGCACCCGCCTCGGTGCTGGATAGCTGCGTTGCTTTCGCAACGATGGTCGTGAGAACGGTTTCAAGATCGACCGTCGAATTAACCGCTTGTGTCACCTCTCCAAGCGCGCGCAGCTCTCCGACAGACTGCGCAAGTTCACGGGTTCGCAGCTCAACTTTGTTTTCCAGGCCGGTGTATGATTCTTCCAGGCGCCCAGCCATATCGTTGAACTGATCTGCGAGCGCCTCAAATTCATCGCCAGTCTTGACCGAAATTCGTTGTGATAGGTCGCCGCCGCCGATCCGAGCCGCTCCAGCACGCAGCGCCTGGATCGGAATGACCATCCGACGAGCCAGGAATATCCCGGCGAGTGCCGCGAGAAACAGCGCGCCAAACAACACCAACGCTGAGCGCTTGATGGAAGCAAGAAGCGGCTGATAAGCCTCATCGACCGGTAGCTCTACAAATACGGTCCAGCCAAGCGGGGTGACGGGGGCAAAGGCAGTCAAAACGTTACGGCCCTGGATATCGGTTGCAGCCTGAGAGTCTTCCGGCAAATTACCGGCCTGCCCGCGCTGCGCCGCCTGAACCTGTGCAAGACGACTCATGTCGGTGTTTCTCAGAACCAAACTGATGTCCGGGTGAGCTATCAAACGCCCACGCCCATCCACGACGTAGGCATGACCGTTTTCGCCGACTTTGATTTTGGAGACGACGTCCCAGATCAGCTTGAGGTTGACTTCTGCAATGCTGACGCCGGCATCACGCCGGGTGCCGGCGAGGGACAACGTCATATATGGTTCAGATTCTCGGCGGAAATAAACCGGGCCGTAATAAATCTTGTTTTTCACAGCTTCGGTAAACTTGGGTTCCTTCGACAAGTCGAGACCGCTTCCCACAACATCCATAGCAAGCCGCGACACGCGCAACTGCTCTTTTCCACTGGCGTCAACCTGCGAAAGTTCGGTAATGGCCGGGACCTGTCGCAACAAGCGCAACGCATCGAAGCGACGTTGTTCGATCGTTTCGACCGACCAGAGGAGCTGTGTAGTCCATCCCAGCTGACTTTGAATTTCATTAACGAACTGCCCAATTTTTGTCGCCGCCGATTCCGCCTGCTCATGCTGGATCTGGATCAATGTCGCTTTATGAGTTCGATAGGAACTCCATATTTCAAAAAGCCCGTTGACAAGCAGCGCTACGGAAACGACCGCGACGAACAACCCCGCATATTTCAGGAACAGCCGGCTTCGGTTTTTGGGCCGGGCCGCTTGATCGACTTGCGCTGTTCCGTTCAGGTCGGTCATTTGGTGACTGCGCGTCTTCTCATTGTTGGCCTCGCCTCACTCGATCACTTCGTCGGCGATGGCAAGTACACCCGATGGAATATTCAATCCTAGCGCCTTCGCGGCCTTGAGGTTGAGCACGAACTCAAATTTTGTCGGCTGGAGAACCGGCAGCTCAGCTGGCTTTGCGCCTTTGACGATACGAGCGGCGTAGGTGCCGACGAGCCGGTATGTTTCGGGCAAATCGTTTCCGTAGCTCATAAGCCCACCTGATACGGCAGATTCACGCAGCGAGTATATCGCGGGAACAGCATTTCGAGCCGCCAATTCGGCAAGTCTATCCCGTGAGGCTGCAAAAAAAGCGTCCGCAGGAACCAGAAGTGCTGGAATTCGATTGGCGGCAATCGTTTTGAAAGCACCCTCGAGCTCCGGATCAGTGCTTGCCATCAAAAATTCGACATGGAGGCCGATCGTTCGCGCCGCTTCTTCAATATCTCTTTGCTGGCTCGTAACAGTCAGGCTCGTCGGGTTCAAAAGAGCGCCGATGGTCGTTATTTTCGGCTTCACCTCTCGCAAGAGTCCGAGACGCTTTGCCTCGATCACAGCATTTAAATTGCTAACGCCCGTAATGTTGCCGCCGGGCCGATTTAAACTTGCAACAAATCCGCCAACAACGGGATCTCCAATGAACACCGCAACGATTGGAATAGTCCGTGTGGCCGCGGCAGCTGCATGAGCGGTCATGTCTCCGCCAACCGAAACCAGAACCGCAATCTGGCGGCCCACGAGCCCGACGGCCTGTCCAGCAAGACGCTCGTAATGGCTGTCCGCCCAGTTGTAGTCGACTGTGATGTTTTGTCCCTCGAATACACCATACTCAGCGAGACCCTTGCGGAAAGCATCCACCAAATGAGCGCTCTCCTTCGCCGAGCGCGCGCTAAGAAATCCAATAGTAGGAATTCCCGATTGCTGCGCACGCGTTTCGAAAGGCAAAGCCATCGCGCCGCCTGCAAACGCAAAGAAGTCACGGCGTCTCATCGGTTCTCCAGGATCGGTGCCGTACACACTACCCGCTTGGACTGGCAGCATGGAAGTTGCACAAAAGCGGCGGTCCATTGGCTCCAAACCGCAGGCGTACCTGCACCCAAGAACCCGATGTTTGGCAGCTTGCCTGACGGTTGCGCCCGCGCCGTCAGCGGCGACGCCGTCATTGCCCCGCCTCCGCGCGAAATGAAATCACGTCGTCTCATGCACCGAGGCCCACAGAACGTGCCTTGCAATGCTAGATTATAATACCGTCCAAGGCCAATGTCCGCTCAATGCTACACCGGCCCAATACCTCCGGTGCCGTCCGCGCGCCTGATACATTGTGCGCGAATCCCGGGGGACTCTCATGCGCTGTTTCGCGGTCGCATTATTTGCGGCGACATTCACCGCAGCACTCACGCAGTTCAGCTCAGCCGCGGATTTGCCGATCAAGGCACCGGTGCAAACACTGGCGCCCGCGCCCTATAGCTGGGCCGGCTTCTACCTCGGCATTGAAGGCGGGGGTGGATGGGCAGACACCCGACACACAAACGCACTCAACGGTATCCATTCCGGAAACGTAGGCATCAATGGCGGTCTGCTGGGCGGCACGTATGGCTACAACGTGCAATTGGGTTCTTGGGTGTTCGGCCTTGAGGGCGATTTTTCATGGAGTGGCATCGAGAAAAATTTCCATGACAGCGTTCCGGATCAGTTCTTTTGCAGTATTCCCGATAGTCCTTTGCAGTGTGTGACTAATTTGCGTTGGCTCGGCACTGATCGTGCGCGCATCGGCTACGCGTGGGACCGCTTACTTGTCTATGGCACCGCCGGCATTGCTTACGGCAAGATCGAAGGCACACTCGTCAATGCGCCATTTCTAGTTACGAGTGGCGACAACACGCGCGCGGGTTTTATTTTCGGCGCCGGCGTTGAGTGGGCGTTCGCCCCTGCTTGGTCCGTCAAGGCTGAATATCTACACACCGACTTGGGAAACCAAACAACCTACACGGTCATTACAACTGTCCCAGAAAACGTTTCGCTGACCAACATCAACATTGTTCGCGTGGGCATAAATTATCATTTCAGGTAGCCGACTAATTCTCCGAAATCCGATAGCCAATTCCCGGCTCTGTTAGGATGATGCGCGGATCATCCGCATGTTCTTCGACCTTCTGCCGCAGCTGGCCAATATAGACACGCAGGTATTGCGTGTCCTCGGTATGCGCTGGACCCCATACTGCCGTGAGGATCTGCTTGTGTGTCACTACACGCCCGGCATGCCTCGCCAGGAATGACAAAAGCTCAAACTCTTTTGGCGTGAGCCTGAGCTCGGCGTTAGCGCGGGTTGCGCGGTGACGGACTGCGTCCACCTCGAGATTGCCGACACGCAACACAGGAATTTCGGCTTTCCGCTGCAATCGATGCCGCAAGGCCGTTCGCATCCGCGCGAGCAGCTCGCCGACATTGAACGGCTTGTTGACGTAATCGTCGGCACCAAGGTCGAGAGCCTCGATCTTTTCGGTTTCCCGCTCGCGGGCTGACAGCACGATGATCGGAAGATCGGACCATTCCCGCGCCCGCCGGATGACCTCTTTGCCGTCGCCATCGGGCAAGCCAAGATCGAGTAGAACGACGTCTGGAGTTTCGGCCGCGATGCGCTTTATCCCCTCGGCGAGCGTTCCGGCGCTGGTCATTTCGTAGTTATTGGCTTCCAACGCGGGTTTAAGAAAGCGCAAGATAGCCGCTTCGTCATCGATCACCAGAACGCGGATTTTGGCACTCATGCCGGTGCATTCTCTCGTGGGAAAGTCATAATGAAACGAGCGCCGCGGCCGTTTTCTGCCGGGCTCTCGCCTTTGATCGAACCGCCATGGGCCTCCATGATGCCTTTGGCTATAGCAAGACCAAGTCCCGTGCCTTGGCTGCCGTCCGCGCCGGATGGAACGGACCCGGGACCTTTAACGAACTTCTCGAAAATTTTTGGCAACCGGTCGCCTGGAATGCCCGGCCCATCGTCAGAGACGCGCACCACAACCCCATCCGACGTCACGGCGGCGTCCAGATCAATACGCGCGTCAGGCGGCGTATGGATGACTGCATTGGCAACCACGTTTCCGATCGCCTGTTCGGTCAAGGTCGCGTCAGCTCGCACCAATGGAAGCTCGTCCGGCAAGTTGACCTCGATGTACTGTCGCGCTCCATGCCGCCGAGCAGCACTCACGACGCGATCGGTAATTTCCCGCAGGTCGACCCAGTCGCGACGCAATTCCAACACACCGGCATCGATGCGGGTGATTGCCAGCAAGTTGCGCACCATTTCGTCTAGATCTTCCGCTTCTTTTCTGACTTGGCCCAACAAATCTTTCTTTGCAGCCGGGTCGAGTTTATCGCCGTAGTCGATGAGGCTCGTCGCCGACCCGAGGATCGACGAGAGCGGTGTACGAAAATCGTGAGAAACCGAAGCCAGCAGTGTGTTGCGCATGCGTTCGGTTTCGGTAGCGGTCCTCGCACTTACCATCTCCCGAGCAAGAGATGCGCGCTCCAAAGCAGCTGCGGTCTGCTCCACCAGCGTGTCCAGCAAGGCGCGCGCTTCCGAATCAATGGGTGGAGCTTCCTTCTCTTTGCCAACACCGATAACACCGAGTGTTTTCGAGCCAATGCGAAGCGGGACGAAATACCATGGGATAATTGGTAGCGTGCCCGTATCGGCGCCCGCCGGCTCGACATGGCTGTAAGCCCAGCGCGCCGCAGTCATCGCCGCAGCATCAAGTGTATCTTCGGGCGGCCACGCTGCGATGAGGGACACGTCGTCGCCCTGCGCCAGCAGCACGACTACTGGCCGGCCAAGGCTCGCGTGAATCTCGCTCGCTGCGCCTTCTGCTACGGCATCGAGCGTTGCCAGGCCCGACAGCCGGCGCGTGAATTCATACAGCCTCCGCATCGCGCGCATACGGCTAGCGGAGATTCTTGCCTGTTCGCGCACCCGCCCGGCAAGCGCCGAGCTAATCACGGCCACAACTAGAAAGATCACCAACGCTAATAATTCATAAGGTTCGGCGACGGTAAACGTATAAATCGGCGGTATGAAAAAGAAATTATACACAAGAAATGACAACACCGACGCATAGATCGCCGGCAAGATGCCGAAACTTATCGCAGTCACGAGGACCGCGAGCAAAAATACAATCGACAAATTAGGAATCGGCGTAATTTGAGTAAGCACTTCACCGACGGCGAGTGCCGCTGCAACGGCAAGCGTTGCATACAGAAAATGCAAAGGTCCGATCGCGAGATGTTTCGGCCAGCGAAACAACGGCGCCTTAGCGGCCTGCTCGGCTTCCCGCGTGACAAGGTGGATGGCGATATCCTGTGTCCGACGGACCAACTCATGCGGGAGCGATCGTCTGAGCAATTCACTGAAGAACCCACTTGGTGACCGTCCAATCACGATCTGGGTGACGTTCTCGAATTTTGCAAAGCGCAGCAATTCAGCCGGAAGATCACTTCCAGTCAGGGTTTGGGTTTCGGCTCCTAGGCTTTGCGCTAGCTTCATCGCGTCGTCGAGGCGTTGGCGGGCACCGTCATCGAGAGCGGAGCCGGGGCGCTCGACCGTGACGGCAATCCATGGTGCATCCATCAAGTCAGCGAGCCGCTTAGCGGCGCGGACCACGGTAGGCGATATCTGGTCAGGCCCTATGCAGGCAAGAATGCGTTCGCCAGCCGCCCAAGGGCCTTCGATGGCCTGCGCCTGCATCCGTCCGATCAGGTCGGCGTCAATCCGCTCAGCCGCGCGCCGTAAGGCGAGCTCGCGCAAGGCTGTAAGATTTTGCGGCTTGAAAAAGCTTTCCACCGCGCGTGCTGCAGTGTCTTGCACATAAACCTTGCCCTCGGCCAATCGCCGGAGCAATTCGTCGGGAGGGAAATCGACCAGTACAATCTCGTCGGCTTTGTCGAACACCATGTCAGGCACGGTTTCGCGTACGCGAACTTTAGTGATCTTCAACACAACATCGTTGAGGCTCTCAAGATGCTGAATGTTCAGGGTCGTCCAGACGTCGATGCCGGACGCGAGCAACTCATCGATATCCTGCCAGCGTTTCGGATGGCGGCTACCGGGAACGTTTGTGTGGGCGTATTCGTCGACGAGCAGCAACTTCGGCCGACGCGCCAAAGCAGCATCCAGATCGAATTCCTTCATGACCTGATTACGATAGACGATAGGCTTGCGTGGAAGGATTTCGAAACCCTCGACTAGCTGCTCGGTCTCACGCCGTCCATGGGTCTCTATCAGGCCGGCTACAACGTCCCGTCGGTCTGATTTCTCGATGCGCGCCGAGGTCAGCATAGCGTAGGTCTTGCCCACACCAGGCGCGGCGCCGAGAAATATCTTGAGATGCCCCCGCCCTTCCTTTTTGGCGAGAGCAAGGAGTGCATCAGGTGAGGCTCGCTGGAGTTCTTCTCCGGGCATTCGGCTCCTCGTGGAAGCCAATCTACGACTTCAGCCCGTCAAGCGCGAGATTGAGCTCGAGGACATTGACTCTCGGTTCACCGAGAAGGCCAAAAGTGCGGCCTTCAATGCGACGTTCGAGAAGTGAGCGGACACGCGCTTCTGGGAGGCCGCGCGCTTTCGCGACACGCGGGACCTGAAAATAGGCCGCCTCAGGCGAAATGTCGGGGTCGAGGCCGCTGCCGGAGGTCGTGACAAGATCAACCGGGACCGCCGCTGACGGGTTCTCTTTCTTCAGTGTGTCCACATCGCTCTTCACGCGGTCGGCCAGCGCCTTGCTGGTCGGCCCGAGATTCGACCCCATGGAATTGATGGCGTTGTAAGGTGCATCGACGGTTTTGGTCGAATCCTTCGGGTCAGGCGCGTTGGTTGCCGATGGGCGACCGTGGAAATATTTATCGCCGGTAAACACCTGTCCGATTAGGGCAGAACCGACCACCTTGCCGCCTTTCTCGACTAGGCTGCCTTGTGCCTGATACGGGAAGATCACCCCTGCAATACCCGTCATGGCGAGCGGATAAGCCAAGCCCGTAATCAGGGTTAATGCGATCACGAGGACGATGGCAGGACGGATTTCTTTCAACATGACCAAATCTCCTCAGACCAGATGCAGAGCGTTGACCACGAGGTCGATCGCCTTGATGCCGACGAACGGAAGCGCGATCCCGCCCAGTCCATAGACGAGCAAATTTCGACGCAGGAGCGGGCCCGCGCCGATCGGACGGTAGGCGACCCCCTTTAGTGCAAGCGGGATCAGCGCGATAATGATGAGTGCGTTGAAGATGATCGCCGACAGAATTGCACTTTGTGGCGTGGCCAGCCGCATAACGTTGAGCACCGCCAGCTGCGGATAGAAGGTGAGGAAGATCGCCGGAATGATCGCGAAATACTTCGCAACGTCGTTGGCGATCGAGAACGTCGTCAGCGCACCGCGAGTCATCAGCAACTGCTTGCCGATCTCGACCACCTCAATAAGTTTTGTCGGATCGGAATCGAGGTCGATCATGTTGCCGGCCTCACGTGCGGCCTGCGTGCCCGTTTGCATGCAGACACCGACATCCGCCTGTGCCAGCGCCGGTGCATCGTTCGTACCGTCGCCGCACATGGCGATCAGGCGACCGTTCGACTGTTCGCCACGGATGTAGCGCAGCTTGTCCTCGGGCGTCGCTTGCGCGATGAAATCGTCGACGCCGGCCTCCGATGCGATCGCGGCGGCCGTCACCGGGTTGTCGCCGGTGATCATGACGGTCTTGATGCCCATGCGACGCAGCGCGCTAAAGCGATCCCGTACATCCGGTTTCACCACATCTTTCAGGTGGATCACACCGAGAATGCGGCCGCCTTCGACCAGTCCGAGCGGGGTGCCACCGGATCGTGCGATCTTGTCGACGGCCGCTCGGAACGCCGGCGGCTCGGCGACATTTTGTCCGGCTTGCTCGCGCGCGAATTTAAGTACCGAATCAATCGCCCCCTTACGCAGCTTGCGCTTGCCGATGTCGACACCCGACAGCCGCGTGGTTGCCGAAAACTCGATGAATTTTGCGTCAGCCGGCGCGGCCTGGCGACGCACGTTATATTTCTCCTGCGCGAGGGTGATGATGGAGCGGCCTTCGGCGGTTTCATCCGCATCGCTGGCCAGCAACGCGGCTTCCGCGGCCTCGCGCTCGGTGACGCCCTGCACCACGATGATTTCGGTCGCAAGCCGGTTTCCGAACGTGACGGTGCCGGTCTTATCGAGCAGCAGCGTGTCGACGTCGCCGGCGGCTTCGACCGCGCGGCCGGACATCGCCAACACGTTGAAGCGTACCAGCCTGTCCATCCCTGCGATACCAATCGCCGAGAGCAACGCGCCGATCGTGGTCGGTATCAACGTCACAAACAACGCCACCAAAATGACGACGGAGATGGCCCCGCCGGCATAAGTCGCATAGCTCGGGATAGTCGCGGTCGCGAACACAAAGATGACGGTCAGACCGATCAGCAGGATGTTCAGCGCAATCTCGTTCGGGGTCTTCTGCCGCTCGGCGCCCTCGACCAATCCAATCATTCGATCGAGGAACGAGGAGCCGGGCGATGAGGTGATGCGCACGACAATCCAGTCCGAGATCACGGTGGTGCCGCCGGTCACCGCCGAGCGGTCGCCGCCGGATTCCCGGATGACGGGTGCAGATTTACCGGTGATAGCCGCCTCATTGACAGAGGCAATACCTTCGACCACATCGCCGTCACCCGGCACCACGTCACCTGCCGCGACGGCGACATAATCGCCGGCTCGCAGATCGAGCGCCGGAACCTCTCTATAACTTGTTCGCTTTTTCGGATCCGAAAGTTTCTTGGCCTTCGTCTCGACGCGGCTGCGACGCAATGTGTCGGCCTGCGCTTTGCCGCGGCCTTCCGCCACCGCTTCAGCGAAGTTGGCGAATAGAACGGTGAACCACAGCCATAAAACGATCTGAAAAGTGAATCCGAGGCCCGGATGATTTTGCAGCAGATCGCGAATGAGCAGTGTCGTGGTTAGTGCGGTGACCACCTCGAGCACAAAAATTACTGGGTTCTTGATCAAAGTTGCCGGGTTGAGCTTCACGAAGGCCTGGCCAATCGCGGGCATCACGATCTTCGGATCGAAAAGTGTCGAAACAGGCATTCGTTTGCGCAATTTAGAGGTGTCCATCGTCATAACTCCGAATGTCGATCTGCTTAGAAAACGGTGCCCGCCTGCATCGCGAGATGCTCGACGATCGGACCGAGGGCGAGCGCGGGGAAGAAGGTGAGCCCCCCGACGATGAGGATCACGCCCACCACCAGGCCGATGAAAAGCCCCCCCGTCGTCGGGAACGTGCCGGCGGACGGCGGGACAGATTTCTTGGCTGCAAGCGACCCGGCTATGGCCATCGCCGGAATAATCATCAGGAAACGTCCCACGAACATTGCGACGGCACCGGTGATGTTGAAAAACATCGTGTTGGCCGTGATGCCCGCGAACGCCGACCCGTTATTGGCGGTACTTGAGGTATATAGATAGAGCATCTCCGAGAAACCGTGCGGTCCGGCGTTGCCAAGCTGGCTCAGTGCGTCCGGATTGACCGCGGCGACGGCACTCCAGCCGAGATACATCAGCGGCAGCACCAGGATGGCGAGCATGGCCATCTTGACCTCTTTCGCCTCGATCTTCTTACCCACGTATTCGGGCGTGCGGCCTACCATCAGGCCGGCAACGAAAATCGAAATGATAATGAAGAGCAGCATTCCGTAGAGGCCGGCACCGACGCCACCGACGATGATCTCGCCGAGCTGCATGTTGATCAGCGGCACCATGCCACCAAGCGCAGTGAACGAATCGTGCATGGCATTGACGGCGCCGCACGAGGCGGCGGTGGTGATCACCGCAAACAACGCCGACGCAACGATGCCGAAGCGGACTTCCTTGCCTTCCATGTTGCCGCCCGTAAGCCCGAGCGCGTTGAGCGTGGTGGTGCCGTTGGCTTCAGCCCAATAGGCGAGGATAACGCCGGCGATGAACAACACGCCCATCACCGCAAGAATGGCCCATCCCTGGCGCTGATTGCCAACCATGCGGCCGAACACATTGGTGAGCGCCGCCCCGATCGCAAAAATCGAGATGATTTGGAGGTAATTCGACAGCGCAGTCGGGTTTTCGAAAGGATGCGCGGCATTGGCGTTGAAGAAGCCGCCGCCATTGGTGCCGAGCATCTTGATCGCGACCTGGGATGCGACCGGTCCGACCGCAATTGTCTGTTTGGCGCCTTCCAGCGTCGTGGCGTCGATATAAGGGCCGAGCGTCTGCGGCATGCCTTGCCACACCAGGAATAGAGTGTATGGCACGCAGATCGGCAGCAGCACGTAAAGCGCACAGCGGGTGATATCGACCCAGAAATTTCCAACAGTTTGGGCAGATGCGCGCGCAAAGCCGCGAATAAGCGCAACCGCGAGGACGATGCCCGTCGCCGCTGACAGGAAGTTCTGGTGCGTGAGGCCGAGCATTTGCGTGAGGTACGACATCGCGCCCTCGCCTCCGTAGTTCTGCCAGTTGGTGTTGGTGATGAAGCTCACTGCCGTATTGAACGACAGATCGGGAGCGACAGCGGACTGTTCAGCCGGGTTAAACGGCAGCGCGGCCTGGAATCGCATCAGGGCATAGAGAATTAGAAAGCCACCGACATGAAAGAGCAGCATGCCAACCGTGTAATGAAGCCAATTCTGCTCGCGTTTTTCCTCAACGCCGCCCGCCCAATAGATAGAAGCTTCGATCGGCCGTAGCACCGGCGATAGAAAAGTTCGCTCGCCATTGAAGACGCGCGTCATATAGGCGCCGAGCACCGGCGTAATCGCGACGATGATCGCGCAATAAATCAGGATTTGAACCCAGCCAATCGTGGTCATGACACGCCTCTCAGAATCTTTCGGGCCGCAGCAATGCGTAGGTGAGGTAGAACAGCAGCCCCGCGGTGACGAGGCCGGCGAGCGAATAGTCGAAGATCATGGACCTCTCCTCAAAGCCGGTCGCAGGCGTAGGCGTAACCGATCGAAAGGGCGAAAAAGGCAAGACCAAGAGCCAGCAGTATTACGTCCAGCATGGTTGCTCCCTTTCAAAGGTGTCGGAGCGAACTTCCAATAAATTGTCTCGTACAACCGTCCAACTAAGTGCGGGACGATAAAGAAGCGATATGAATTGCAGTTGAGATGCATCAAGAAGAAATAAAGATCGGTTTGGTCGACCCGGTTGATGTCACAAAACTCGATTTGGCCGCCGCTCTTTATGACGCGCTTATTGCGACGCTTTGATTTCCCAATCGAATTCCTATGCCGCGGCACACAGATATAGGTCGCAGAAGCCAGACGGACTTCCCGAGAACCGAGTGACTTCGATGACTGGCCTTTTTCTCCAATATTTGAAGCTCTTCCTGCTCGTTGCGCTGATCGGCTCCATTATTGGGCTTTCGCACTTCAACGGCGAAATTCGTAATGGTTCCCGTTTGACAGCGCCACGCGCCCTCACGCCGCCATAGGATGACTGGAGTGTGCCATGCCGGTTTCCCCATGCGATTTCGATACAGATAAAGATGCGCACGATTTTCTCCGACGAAAATCGCCGGAGGAACTGGCCGATCAATTCGCGATCAGGTCTGCATTGCTCGTGTTGTGTTTAGCGTTTTTTATTGCGGCGATATGGTTTGTGGGCAGCCCGAGTTTTGAAAAATGTAGTGCGATCGAGAACGTGCCGGCCCGCAATGCTTGCTACGAAGCACTCAGAAAAGAATTATTGAAACCTCCAGCAAAAGGCGCGGACATCCCCAGGGGCTAAATTTCTGCCGTCTCGCGGCGATGCCGCTACGCCAGTCTTGCGGCAACTCCGACCGGCATTTTGTTTCGCGATCTGTTGTGACAATTTTGCTTGAGTTACACCGCCGCACTGCACCCCAGAAGGGATATTGGGGGCTTTTGCTTTGCACACTTTGGCGTAAGATTATCCGGCCGGCCGCCGCTACGAGGCGAGCTTTAATAATCATGCGTGCAATCTCCTTCGGTCGGCGGACCGGCGTCAACGAGGGGAAACGCCATGAAACGTCGTCAATTTCTGCAAGCCGCCAGCGGTGGACTTGTTGCGTCGGCCGTTGCCGCGCCCGCCATCGCCCAATCGTCGCCCGAAGTAAAATGGCGGCTCACCGCAAGCTGGCCCAAGTCGCTCGATACGCTGTATGGCGGCTGTGAATATTTTGCCAAACGAATCGCCGAGATCACCGACAATAAATTTCAGATTCAAGTCTTTGCCGCCGGCGAAATCGTTCCCGGCCTGCAGGTACTCGACGCCGTTGGTAACGGCACGGTCGAAATGGGCAATACCGCCCTTTACTACTACTTCGGTAAAAACGCGGCCTTTACATTCGGCACCGCCCTGCCTTTCGGACTCAACACACGGCAGATGATTTCCTGGATCCGCTTTGGTGGCGGCGAAGAGCTGCTCAACGGCGTGCTCAAGGACTTCAACTGCATCGGCTTTGCGGCGGCCAACACCGGCGCTCAGATGGGCGGTTGGTTCCGCAAGGAGATCAACACCACTGACGACATTAAAGGGTTGAAATTCCGCGTCGGCGGCTTTGCCGGCACAATTTTGCAGAAGCTCGGCTGCGTACCCCAGCAGCTCGCGGCGGGCGACATTTATCCGGCGCTGGAGAAAGGGACCATCGATGCCGCCGAATGGGTCGGGCCTTACGATGACGAAAAGCTCGGCTTCGCAAAGATCGCCAAATATTACTACTATCCCGGCTGGTGGGAGGGCTGCGGCCAGTCCCACAACATCATGAATATCGCCAAGTGGAACGAACTTCCCAAGACCTATCAGTCGGCCATCATCACCGCATCGAACGACACTTGGCTTTGGACGCTCGCCAAATATGACTACGTCAATCCACCTGCCATGAAGCGGCTGGTGGCGGGCGGTGCGATATTGCGCGCATTTCCGCAGCCCGTTCTGGAAGACTGCTACAAGGCGGCCAATGAGACGTACGAAGGCCTCTCCAAGACCAATCCGCACTTCAAGAAACTATATGAGAGCCTCGTTCCCTATCGAAACGACGCCTATGCATGGTTGCAGGTGGCGGAACTCGGCTTCGACAGCTTCCAGATTCGTGCGCGCACGCGCACCTGATCGATTCATAGATGTTCACGATTGGCCCCGGGGCAAATCCTTCGGGGCCGGTCTTTTTTTGATCAAGAACTTCCGACTATTTCCCGCAGATCGTTCCCGACTGTCGCAATGACCCCTGTCCAGTCCCGCGTTTCGTCTTGCCGGTAAAGACGCGCGGTTGGATACCAGGGGCTGGTATCGCGATTAAGCAGCCACCGCCAATCCGGCAAATACGGCAGCAAAATCCAGACCGGGCGGCCCAGAGCGCCGGCAAGATGGGCAATGCTGGTGTCGACCGAGATAATCAGATCGAGACTGGATAGAAGCGCTGCCGTATCGGAAAAATCGGCAAGCGCATCGCCGAACTGATGAATGTCAGAATGCTCGCACAACGCTGCCGCGTCGGAGGGGCGAATATCCTTCTGCACGCTGACGACCGTTGTTCCACAATCCAGAAGCGGCAGGAATGCACCGAGGTCGATCGACCGGGTTAGGTCACGCTTGTGATTCGGATTCCCCGACCATGCTATTCCGACCCGATATCCGGACCTGTCGCCAAGCCGCGCGCGCCATTCCGCCATCTTTTCCGGCGCGGCATTCAGATATGGAATTTCCGCGGGAACCGTCTCGAGCTGCGTACCGAACGCAAGCGGCAGGCTTAGCAACGGACAATGCAAGTCGAAATCTGCAGGGGCCTTGCCCTTCGAAATCACTTGCGTCACGCCCGCAAGGCTGGACATCAACCCTTTCAGCCTTTTGTCGACCTCAAGGATGACTCGAGCACCGCGGCGGGCGACCAGCGAAGCGTAGCGGCAGAACTGAATTGCATCGCCTAACCCTTGCTCGGAATGGAGAAGGACGGTCTTGCCTTCGATTGCTTCACCCTGCCACTGTGGTTGAACAAAGTTTCGTCTGGCAATCGCCATGGCCTCGTATTTCCACCGCCACTCGTATTCAGGCCAGCCGCGGCTGAAATCGCCTGTGAGAAGTCGAAGAGAGGCCGCATTCCAATGGGCCTCTGGATAGTCCGGCTGCAAAGCGATCGCGCTATCGTAGTTAACCAGCGCCTCTCGGTGCTGCCTGAGTTCACAGAGGGCGGCCCCGCGATTGGAAAATGCTTCGGGATAGTTCGGTTGCAAGGCAATCGCGCGGTCAAAACACCCCACCGCCTCGCCATATCTCTTCAATTCAAGCAGCGTCGTGCCGCGGTTATAGTGGGCGCCTGGGTGACGCGGCTGCAATTCGAGCGCTTGGTCATAACTTGCCAGAGCCTCCTCAAATCGCTTCAATTTGTTCAGCGCGTTCCCGCGATTGCTAAGCGCTTCGATGAGGCCCGGCCGCAAAGCTATCGCCCGGTCAAGACTTTCGAGGGCCTCGGCGAACCGGCCCAGTTCGTTCAGCGTGTTTCCGCGATTTGCATGCGCTTCGGCAAGATCGGGACGCAGAACGATTGCGCGATCGTAACTTGCTAATGCCTCGTCGAAACGCTTGAGAGCGTGCAAAGTGCCGGCGCGGTTATAAAGTGCGCCCGCATCGTCGGGTCGCAGCGCAAGCGCCCGATCGTAGCTCGCCAACGCGTCGTGGTAGCGTTTTAAGTCGAATAAAACCGCGCCTCGATTTGTGAGGGCGGATGCATAGTTTGGTTGCGAAGCCAGCGCACGATCGTAACTATCGAGGGCCTCTTCGAACCGATTTAGGGCCTTGAGCGTATTACCGCGATTGGAAAGCGCTTCGGCGTGCTGTGGCTGCAATGCGAGCGCGAGATCGTAATGTGCCAATGCCGCGTTGTACTTACCCAACGCAGCCTCGACGACAGCGAGGACATAGAGTGCGTCGAAAAAACCGCTTCGCGCAGCGACAATCCGCCGACAAATCTCTTCCGCCTCGGAGAATTGTCCTGCCCGATAGGCTGCAACCGCATCGTCGAGAACCAGCGGTAGCTTAATTGCGGGGCTCGCCATCGCAGATTATCTTGCCGGCGTTCCGAATCGGAATCACCCGATCCGTTGCGTGGGGACGCTATCTGCCAGAGCCCCCCTGTCAAGCATTAGCCCGTTCTCGCTGGGCCATAGACCTCGTCGGCGCGCCGCTCGAACGCGACCGCAAAACGCCGAAATGCCGCATCGAACATCGCGCCCATCAACATTGCCAGAGTGCGGCTTTTGAATTCGTAATCGATAAAGAATTCGACGTCGCAGGCGTCGTTGCCGGCGGGTAGGAAAGTCCAGCGATTTTGCATTCGCTTGAAAGGCCCATTCAAGTATTCGACGACAATTTTGAGATTGAGCCGGTCGAGCGTGACGCGGCTGGTGAAGGTTTCCCGAATAATTTTGTAGGCAACGGTCATGTCCGCAACCAAAACCGCAGAGCCCTCGCCTTTGTCGACGTGACTCTTCACCGTCAGGCCGCTGCACAGAGGCACAAACAACGGATATTTATCGACATCTGCCACGAGGTCGAACATTTCAGTGGCGGCATGACGAACGCGACGCTTCGTCGAGAATTGCGGCATCGATTGTCAGGCGGTAGCGGCGCGCGCCGCCTTTAGCCGTGCAAAATCCTCACCGGCATGATGCGATGAGCGCGTCAGCGGCGACGCAGCAACCATCAAGAAGCCCTTGCTATAGGCGATCGCTTCAAGACCCGTGAACTCGTCAGGAGGCACGAAACGCTTCACCTCGTGGTGCTTGCGTGTGGGCTGGAGATATTGTCCGACGGTGAGAAAGTCGACATTGGCGGAGCGCAAATCGTCCATGACCTGCAATACTTCGTTTCGCTCTTCGCCGAGGCCAACCATGATCCCCGATTTTGTAAACATCGTTGGGTCAAGCTCTTTTACCCGCTGTAGCAAACGGAGCGAGTGGAAATACCGCGCGCCTGGCCGGACCGTGAGATAAAGAGACGGCACGGTTTCCAAATTGTGGTTGAAGACGTCCGGCTTTGCCTCGGCTACGACTTCCAAAGCGCCATCCTTGCGCAGAAAATCCGGGGTCAGCGCCTCGATTGTCGTTTTTGGACAACGCGCACGGATCGCACGAATAGTTTCGGCGAAATGGCGCGCTCCACCATCCACCAGATCATCGCGATCGACCGACGTGACCACAATATGCGCGAGGCCTAGTTTTGCGGTCGCTTCCGCGACGTGGGCCGGTTCATTCGGATCCAATGCGCCCGGCAGCCCGGTCTTCACATTGCAGAACGCACAGGCACGCGTGCAAGTGTCGCCCATGATCATGAACGTGGCGTGCTTCTTTTCCCAGCACTCGCCGATGTTCGGACAACCGGCCTCTTCACACACAGTGTGCAGCCCGTTGTCGCGCATAATCTTCTGCGTGGCAAAATAGCCCGGGGAGACCGGCGCCTTGACGCGGATCCAAGCCGGCTTCGCAAGCACGGCTGAATCCGGCTTATGCGCCTTTTCCGGATGGCGCGGGCGCGGGTTGTTCACAAGGTCGAGGACGACCGCCATGGACCCTACTTACGGCTGCCGCCGCGTCACCGCAAGGCTTTGGCTCAGGCTCGTCGTATTGCGCGCCATATCAGCAGAAAAACGATCGCCCCTATCGTCGCGGTGATCAGATTGCCCCAAAAATCCGGCATGACTTCCAGCCGCATCTTTTCGAACAGAAAACCGCCGACAATGGCACCCACGAGACCAACCGCAAGATTGTAGAACAAGCCACCGCGCCCGCCCAGGATTTGCGTCGCGAGCCAGCCGGCGACCAGGCCGATAACAATCCAGGCTAAAATGCTCATGCGTCGTTGCTCACTATTTACGCCGCCTTAGGCGGCATTCGATGATTTGGCGTTGAATTTGAAATCTTAAGCTCGTCCTCATTCATGTCCACACCGACGTCAGCAAATAGCGGAGTCGACAGATAACGCTCCCCGGTGTCTGGCAACATGCACAGCACGGTCGAACCCTGCGCGGCAGATTTGCAGACTTCGAGCGCACCGGCGAACGTTGCGCCAGCTGTGATGCCGACGAAGATGCCTTCCTTCTGTGCAAGCTCGCGGCTCCATTTCATAGCGTCCGGAGCGGCGATCGTAATGATACGGCTGATGACGCCCATGTCGACGGCGTCGCCGGTAATCTTCGGGATAAAATCAGGGCTCCAGCCCTGCATCGGATGCGGCTTGAATGCCGGATTCGACTTTGCCGGCGAGCCATCGGGATTGCGCTCCTGCTTCGATCCGCTGGAGAGCATCGGAGCGTCGGCGGGTTCGCAGACAACAATCTTGGTGTCCGGCCTTTCTTTGGCCAATACCCGCGCAACGCCTTTGAGCGTGCCTCCCGTGCCAAACCCTGTCACCCAGTAGTCGAGCTTTGCTCCTTTGAAATCATCGACGATCTCGCGCGCCGTCGTACGCGAATGCATGTCGGGATTCGCTTCGTTTTCGAATTGACGCGTCAAAAACCAGCCGTGCGTCTTGGCGAGTTCGGTTGCCTTGTTCACCATTCCCAAGCCGCGTTCGGCGGCCGGCGTCAGTACAACTTTGGCACCCAGAAAACGCATGAGCTTGCGGCGCTCGACGCTGAACGTTTCGGCCATAGTGACGACAAGCGGATAGCCTTTCGCCGCGCAAACCATCGCGAGCCCAATCCCGGTATTGCCCGAAGTCGCCTCAATCACGGTCTGTCCGGGCTTGAGCTCTCCGGATTTTTCCGCGGCTTCGATCACGCCAAGCGCCAGGCGATCCTTGACCGATCCGAGCGGATTGAAGGCCTCGATCTTGACGAACAATTCGACGCCTTTCGGCGCTAGCTTGTTGATCTTCACGACAGGCGTGCGCCCAACTGTTTCAAGAATATTTGCGAACTTGGCCATCACTCGCTCCTTTGCGCAACGGGCGTCACATGTTCAGTACGCGGCCGTATGCATCAAGCACCGCTTCCTTCATCATTTCTGACAAAGTCGGATGTGGGAAAACCGTGTGCATCAGCTCTTCTTCGGTCGTTTCCAGGTTCATCGCGACGACGTAACCCTGGATTAGCTCGGTCACTTCGGCGCCGACCATATGTGCGCCCAGCAGTTGTCCGGTCTTCTTATCGAAAATAACCTTGACGAGCCCTTGGTCCTCGCCGAGCGCAATTGCCTTGCCGTTGCCGACAAATGGAAACCGCCCAACACGAATGTCGAGCTTTTTCTCTTTCGCCGCCTGCTCAGTGAGCCCAACCGAAGCAATTTGCGGAGAGCAATATGTGCAGCCAGGGATCATCGCCTTATTCATCGGATGCGGATGGAGGCCCTTGATCGCCTCGATGCACACAACGCCTTCATGTTCGGCCTTGTGCGCGAGCATTGGCGGGCCGGCCACATCGCCGATGGCGTAGATGCCGGGGACGTTCGTTTTGTTGAATTGGTCGACAACAATAATGCCGCGATCCGTCTTCACACCGAGTTTCTCAAGACCGAGATTTTCGATATTTCCGACAACTCCGACTGCCGAAATGACGCGCTCCGCCGAAATTGTCTGCGACTTACTACCTTCCTCGATGGTCGCCGTGACGCTGTCGCTCTTCTTGTCGAGCTTGGTCACCTTCGCGTTCGTCAGGATCTTGATGCCCTGCTTCTCGAAGCTCTTGCGCGCGGAGGTCTGGATTTCATGGTCTTCGACCGGCAGGATTTGTGGCAACACTTCCACCACTGTCACCTCGGAACCGAGCGTGCGGTAAAACGAGGCGAACTCGATGCCGATCGCGCCGGAACCGATCACCAATAACGATTTTGGAATGCGATCGGGAGCCATCGCCTCGAAATAGGTCCACACGAGCTTTTTGTCGGGCTCAATTCCCGGCAAGACGCGCGGGCGCGCACCGGTCGCAATGATAATGTGTTTGGCTTGGTATTGCCCTGCGCCGAGCGCGCCCTTCGGCGCCTCACTCTTCGACGCCTTCACAGTGATTTTGCCCGGCGCGTCGATCGACGCTTCGCCCCAGATGATCGACACCTTGTTCTTCTTCATCAAGAAGCCCACGCCGTCGTTGAGCCGTTTCGACACAGCCCGCGAGCGCTGCACAACGGCTTTGGGGTCATAGGCGACATTGTCGGCCTTGAGCCCGTAATCCTTCGCGTGTTGCATGTAGTGGAATATTTCCGCCGAGCGGAGCAGCGCCTTGGTCGGAATGCAGCCCCAGTTCAGGCAGATGCCACCAAGGTAATCCCGCTCGACGATTGCCGTCTTGAAGCCGAGTTGTGCGGCGCGGATGGCGGTGACATAGCCGCCCGGGCCGGAGCCGATGATGAGGACGTCAAATGAAGTGTCGGCCACCCGGGACTCCACAGTTACCGCACAATCGACGCTCTCCATGTCTCACAGCCAAGCGCGCCGATCAACCGGCATCCCCATTGAATATCAGGGCGTTCAGGAATCTAATTCCCCGCAAGTTCGCCAATAATAACATTCAACCCGGGGAAACGTCATGAGCAAGAGCACCCGAACTATTGTGACAGCCACAGCCCTTCTACTCGCGCAAAGCAGCTTCGCAGCAGCCGCCGAAATCAAAGTTTTCAGCACTATCGGCGTGCAACCCGCCCTTGAAGAGCTCGCGCCACAATTTGAGAAAGCAACCGGCCACAAGCTCAACATTACTTGGGCAACAGCAGCCATCCTGGTCAAGCGGGTGCAAGCCGGAGAAACTGCCGACCTGATGGTGCTAACCAAACAAAGTCTTGATGCACTGATCAAAGATGGCAGCGCAACAGCCGGTTCCGATGCGACCTTTGCCAGTTCAGGCATGGCGGTGGTCGTGAAGAAGGGTTCGCCCAAACCCGATATTTCGACGCCCGACGCATATAAGAAAACTTTGCTCGACGCCAAAGCAATTGCCTACTCCGACCCGGCGTCTGGCGGCGCGAGCGGCGTATTCTTCGCAAAGAGCCTCGACCGTATGGGCATCGCCGACCAGATGAAGGCCAAGACCAAACATCCTCCTCCGAGCGGAAACTCTGCCAATCTTGTGGTCGCAGGCGAGGCTGATCTCGCAATTCAACAAGAACCGGAAGTGATGTCTGTCGATGGCGTAGATGTGATTGGCGCGCCACCGGGCGACCTCAACAACATCACGCTCTATTCGGCGGGTATCGGGAAAGATTCCAAACAGGTGGAAGCCGGCAATGGATTGATCAAGTTCCTTCACACGCCTGAAGCCGCTGCCGTCTTCAAGGCGAGAGGACTTACCCCCGTAGCCGCACCAAAGGCATCATAGCGGCCGCGTGTCGGTCGTTCCGGGCTCGCCGCGGCGGCAGCCCGGAGTGACCGTTAAACGACCATCATCACCGGGTTTTCGATCAGCGCTTTGAACGCGCCGACAAGTTCTGCGCCCAGCGCGCCATCGACAGTCCGGTGATCGCACGACAGCGTCACGCTCATGATCATGGCGGGTACGATCTGACCATTGCGCGCCACCGCGCGTTCTTCACCGGCGCCGACGGCAAGGATTGTCGACTGCGGCGGGTTGATCACCGCGGTAAAATCCTTGATGCCGTACATGCCCAGGTTCGATACTGACGACGTGCCGCCTTGATATTCATGCGGCTTAAGTTTGCGCGCTCGGGCGCGAGTGGCAAGATCGCGCATCTCGTTGGAGATTGCGGAAAGCGATTTGCTCTCGGCGTTGCGGATGATCGGCGTGATCAGCCCCCCCGGCAACGCCACGGCGACCGAAATATCGGAATGTTTGTGCTTGAGGACGCCGGACTCGGTCCAGCTGACATTGGCATCGGGGATGCGTTGTAATGCGAGCGCCAACGCCTTGATGACGAAATCATTGACGGAAAGCTTGTAGACGGGCTTGCCGTCCTTGTCCTTGGGCGCAGACGCGTTGATTTCCTCCCGCGCAGCCAAGAGTCGCCCGATATCGCAGTCTACCGTGATGTAGAAATGCGGGATGGATTGGGTCGAGGCCGTTAATCTCTGCGCGATCGTACGGCGCATATCGTCATGCGGAACGAAATCATAGGCGCCGTCTTCGTACAACGAGCGGATCTGCTGGTCCGACATCACGGGGGCGATCGCTGGAGCGCCAGCGCTCGCTGAAGGCGTGGCGCTTGGGCCGCGCAAGCCCCTCCCCGATTTTGCGTCCTCGACGTCGCGCGCGATCACGCGACCATGCGGACCCGAGCCCTGCACACGATTGAGATCGAGGCCTGCTTCTTTCGCGAGCCGCCTTGCGAGCGGGGACGAGAAAATACGATTGGCGCCGCTCGCCGGTGTCGCCTGGACAACTTGCGTCGGCGGCGCTTTTGCCGACGACTGCGGAGCCGGGGCAGCCGCGGCGGCTCTCACCGGCGCAGGTTGTGGCCTCGGTGTTTCCGGCGATTTCGGTGCAGCTACAGGTGCGCTTTTTGCACTAATTGCTGCGGCTTTCACGTCTTCACCTTCGTTCGCGAGCACCGCGATGACCGCATTCACCGCCACATCCTGTGTGCCTTCAGGCACAACAATCTTGGCGAGCGTGCCCTCATCGACGGCTTCATATTCCATTGTGGCTTTGTCGGTCTCGATCTCGGCGATCACATCGCCTGATTTGACCTTGTCGCCCTCTTTCTTCAGCCAACGCGCCAAGTTGCCCTTTTCCATCGTGGGCGACAGCGCCGGCATGAGGATGTTGGTGGGCATCGCCTGGCCTACCGGTAGCAAACGGCCTTGGCGGCCTCGACCACTTCGGCAACTGACGGCAGAGCCAATTTTTCGAGGTTGGCGGCGTAAGGCATTGGCACATCTTTACCGGATACACGCATCACTGGCGCATCGAGGTAGTCGAAGGCATGCTCCATAATGCGTGCCGCAATTTCGGCTCCCACCCCCGACTGCTGCCAGCCTTCTTCAACAGTCACGGCGCGACCAGTCTTTTGAACGGACGCAATAATTGTTTCCGTGTCCATCGGCTTGAGCGTACGCAGGTCAATCACCTCAGCGTCGATGCCGGCGGCCGCCAATTCCTCGGCGGCTTTGAGGGCATAGTTCATTCCCATCGACCACGCGACAATCGTCACATCGTTGCCGGCCCGTGCAATCTTGGCCTTGCCGATCGGCAAGACGAAATCATCAAGTTTCGGCACCGGCGACGAATGGCCGTAAAGAATTTCGTTTTCCAGGAAAATGACAGGGTTCGGATCGCGAATAGCCGCCTTGAGTAGGCCCTTGGCATCTGCTGCCGTTGAGGGGGCAATCACCTTCAAGCCTGGAATGTGCGAGTACCAAGCCGAATAATCCTGGCTATGCTGAGCGGCGACGCGCGCGGCAACGCCGTTCGGCCCACGAAACACAATTTGGCAACCCATCTGTCCACCGGACATATACAGCGTCTTCGCGGCGGAGTTGATGAGCTGGTCCATCGCCTGCATGGCGAAATTGAACGTCATGAACTCAACAATAGGTTTTAGTCCCGAAAGCGCTGCGCCGATACCGAGACCTGCAAAGCCGTGCTCTGTAATCGGCGTATCGATCACCCGCTTTGCGCCGAATTCTTGCAACAGACCCTGCGTCACCTTGTAGGCGCCCTGATATTCGGCGACCTCTTCGCCCATCACGAAAACATCTTTGTCGCGCCGCATCTCCTCGGCCATGGCGTCGCGCAAGGCTTCGCGCATCGTCATGGTGATCATCTCGGTGCCTTCGGGAATGCCAAAATCATTCGCAGCATGTAGAGCGGGTGCTGCAGGCGCCGTCGCTGGTTTTGACACGGGCGCGGCTTGTGTCGTGGTTTGCGATTTCTGGGCTTTGGCGGGTGGCGCGGATTCGGCAGCCTTCTGTTGCTGTGCTGGCTTGGTCGCCCTGATCGATCCCTTGTCTTCGCCTTCACCGAGGATCACCGCAATCGGCGTGTTCACCGCGACGTCAGTAGTACCTTCCGGAACCAGAATCTTTCCGAGCGTCCCCTCGTCCGCAGCCTCAACTTCCATTGTTGCTTTGTCGGTCTCGATCTCCGCAATCACATCGCCCGACTTGATCTGATCCCCCTCTTTCTTGAGCCATTTCGCAAGGTTGCCCTTTTCCATCGTGGGCGAAAGTGCGGGCATGAGGACTTCGGTCGGCATGGCTTTTTATTGTTTTCCAGGCAACAGGATCAGCGATAAACGTTGGTGTAAAGTTCAGACACGTCCGGCTCCGGATCGTGCGTGGCAAATTCCGCCGCCTGATTGATCAGGTCGCGCACTTCACCGTCGATTTTCTTTAGCGCCTCTTCGCTGGCCAATTTCTTTTCAAGAATACGATGGCGCGCCATATCGATGGGATCATGATGTGTGCGCACTTCATCAACTTCTTCGCGAGTTCGATATTTCGCCGGGTCCGACATGGAATGCCCGCGATAGCGATAGGTGAGCATCTCTAGAATGTAGGGTCCTTTGCCAGCACGACACCAGTCGGCGGCTTTTTCGCCAGCCGCCTTCACGGCACGTACGTCCATCCCATCAACTTGATCGCCAGGAATATTAAACGAAAGCCCGCGCCGGGACAGGTTCACCTCGGCCGAAGCGCGGTTGATCGCTGTGCCCATGGCATAGCGGTTGTTCTCGATCACATAAATCACCGGCAGCTTCCAGAGCTCCGCCATATTGAAGCTCTCGTAGACCTGACCCTGGTTGGCGGCGCCGTCGCCGAAATAAGTGATCGTGATGTTGTTATTGCCGCGATAGTGGTTCGCAAATGCGAGACCGGTGCCGAGTGGCACCTGAGCGCCAACGATCCCGTGTCCACCGTAAAAGCCCTTCTCCACGCTGAACATGTGCATGGAGCCACCCTTGCCCTTGGAATAACCGTGAGCGCGGCCGGTGAGCTCAGCCATGACGCCTTTCGGATCCATGCCGGTCGCGATCATGTGACCGTGATCGCGGTACCCCGTGATCACCTGATCGCCCTCATGAAGCGCCATCTGCATGCCGACGACGACGGCTTCCTGGCCAATATAGAGGTGGCAGAAACCGCCAATCAGCCCCATGCCGTACATCTGCCCAGCCTTCTCCTCGAAGCGGCGGATGGTCAGCATGGTCCGATAGGCTGAAAGTTCCTGTTCCTTACTGAAATCGGCGACGGTTTTGGTGTCGGCGCTCGGATTTTTTTGGGCGACCGCCATTGGCACTCCCTGCGAAAGCGTCCGGCAATTGTGACGGGGCGTCGGTGGGCTTCCAAACCCCCCATAGCTTAAATCGCGTGGCGGCGGAAGCGCGAGACCGACGCGCGAAATTGCGCAAAAGGCGGCGAAATTGGCCGAAAATTTCAAGCCGGACCGGTGGATAACGCCTCGGAGCGAGACCGGCTGCTAGTGTGGCCGCACCAGCAAAACCAGATCATGCGGGTCGATATACCCGACGAGCGCTCGGGCACGCTCGTCCAGCATATCCGGATCGATACCATCGGCACGGAGCAGCGAAACCTTGCGCTCCCAATGTGCCCGTTCAGCTTTGAGCCCGGCCAGTTCGCCCTTCATCGCCGTAAGTTGCTGTTCGAGGTCCTGCTGCGCACGAAGTCCACGATCCCCACTGAAGGCGTGCATCCCAAAATAGCCGATAAACAACGCGGCGAAGATATAAAGGCCGAGCACAGTCAGGATGGTGCGGCGGTGCCTATGGGAGACCATGGCCCGGGACAATGCGGCAAGCCAGTTAAAGCGTCTTTAATGAGGTGCTAAATCCGGTGCCGAAACTCGTTGAGAACGAAATTTCCGAGCCGCTTGCCACGATTGCGCAAGATTTTCAGCAGGCCTTGGTCAACAAAATACGTCAATAAGATCAAATCGCGCGTGTTCACGCGGTTATGCACCGGGTCGGCCGAGTGCCACGTGTCATCGCCAACCGCGAAGGCATAGCCGGAGTTGGGTGCAAATCGCATCTGCGACCTTTTCGGCAGCGAACCGTCGGCCAGCTTTTCATGGAAGATGGTACCGATGTCCGTGTTGGCGTCGTCCTTCGGCAGGTAAAGCTGAACAGTGATCCCCTTCCAACGGGTGTCAGTGTGTGGCGTTATCAAATAGCCAGGAATGTCGCGGGTGAGGATCGGAATTGGATACATGCCGACCTTGGCGAATTCCTCGCCAAAACGCTTTGACAATCCAGGAGCCAGCCGCCGAATGAAAGCTTGCTTGACCGGATCGGAGCAAAGCGCGCGTCCAACGATATCCCAGAATGCTCGCTTCTCTGGCGGAAGATTGCGGATATATTCAGGGAACAAATCAATTTTCACACGAGTGTGCGTGCCATCTTCGAGATCTTGCCCCTTGCTGCGGCCGTGCATGGGGCGATAGTCGGCGGATTGCGGCATCAACGCCAAAATCTGAGCATAGGTGTCGTCCGGAAAAACGCGATCGAATTCGAGATGGAAAAATGGCTTCTCGACCGCCCGGGCGGATTCAATCGACTTGACGATGGAGTTTGCCAGGCGATCGGACGCGCGGCGGCGATCATAGGAGGACGGTGTAGTTGTCTGGTCCATGGCAACTTCTCGCGTTCGGTTTTCATTCGCAATTTGCTGCAAATTCGCAGGCAAATGCAAGATGGCTATTTCAACGCCACTAACGCCGCGATTTTAACGCATCGCGTCCGGCATATTTTGCTTGCGGACCGAGCTCCTCCTCGATGCGCAGCAACTGATTATATTTGGCGGTACGGTCAGAACGGGCAAGCGAGCCGGTCTTGATCTGCCCGCAATTCGTTGCGACCGCCAGATCGGAGATTGTCGAGTCCTCGGTTTCGCCGGATCGGTGCGACATTACCGCGGTATAGCCAGCCTTGTGCGCCATTTCGACCGCAGCAAGTGTCTCGGTCAACGTGCCGATTTGATTGACCTTGATCAGGATCGAATTGGCGATGCCCTCTTTAATTCCTTTGGCAAGCCGCATGACATTTGTGACAAATAAATCATCGCCGACTAGTTGGCATTTTGCTCCGATCATATCCGTGAGAATTTTCCAGCCCTCCCAGTCATCTTCGGACATCCCATCTTCGATCGAAGCGATCGGATACCGCGCGATCAGGTCGGCAAGATATATCGCCTGTTCTTGTTTCGATCGCTTCTTGCCCTCACCTTCATAAACGTAGGCACCGCCTTTGAAGAATTCAGTCGCGGCGCAATCGAGCGCGAGCATCACATCGTCACCCGGCGTGTAGCCGGCCTTCGTGATTGCCTGCATTACGAAATCAAGTGCTGCCTCGGCAGACTTTAAATTCGGAGCGAAACCGCCCTCATCGCCAACATTGGTATTGAGGTTTGCCGCTTTAAGTTGGCTTTTGAGCGTATGGAAGATTTCTGCACCCGCACGCAGCGCTTCGGCAAAGGTCGGTGCGCCCACCGGCATAACCATAAATTCCTGAAAATCGATCGGGTTGTCGGCGTGCACCCCGCCGTTCACGATATTCATCATCGGCACAGGCAGAACACGCGCAGCTGTGCCGCCGACGTAACGATAAACTGGCGCATTCTTGGCAGCAGCAGCCGCCTTGGCGACCGCGAGCGACACCCCGAGGATAGCATTTGCGCCAAACCGGCCTTTGTTTGTCGTGCCGTCGAGGCCAACCAGAGTCTCGTCGATCTTCGCCTGTGCCTCGGCATCCATCCCACCGAGCGCATCATAAATTTCCCCATTCACGGCATCGACCGCCTTACGGACACCCTTTCCGCCATAACGTCCCTTTTCGCCGTCGCGCAACTCGACCGCCTCATGCGCGCCAGTGGATGCACCTGAAGGAACCGCCGCACGGCCTTTCGAGCCGTCCTCCAATATCACGTCGACCTCTACGGTCGGATTTCCGCGGCTGTCGAGGATTTCGCGGCCGATAATATCGGTAATGGCGGTCATGGCTGGATCCGGACTTGTGATGCGGGGCTTCTACAGGATCAACAACCCCCTTGTCATGCCCCGCACGAACCGGGCATCCAATGGGCACAAATCGTGCGATAAAAGCCTATGGCCATGAAACGACTACAGCTGGGACGCCCGAGCCCAATTCCCGCATCGCCGGACAAGGCAATCCTCGATCGCGTGCCCAATCCCCATGCGGACACCAATTATGTCGCGCGCTTCACCGCACCGGAATTTACCACCCTTTGCCCGATAACCGGCCAACCTGACTTTGCGCATTTGGTTATCGACTACGTCCCGACAAAATATTTAGTCGAGTCAAAGTCACTTAAGCTTTACTTCAACAGCTTCCGCAACACCGGCGCCTTTCACGAGGATTGCACCGTTGCGATTGGAAAAAAACTCTTCGCCCTGCTCAAACCCAAGTGGCTGCGCATCGGGGGCTATTGGTATCCGCGCGGCGGTATGCCGATCGACGTGTTTTGGCAGCGAGGAAAATTGCCCAAGAATGTGTGGGTACCCGATCAGGGCGTCGCGCCATACCGCGGCCGCGGCTAAACCATCGAAACGTGCCGGCGTAGCTGCATTGCGCAGGTCCAGCCGGTGATGGTCAACACTACCGCGCCGACAAGCAATACCGGTGTAAAGCCAACGCTCGCCAATCCGATGCCGTACACGACCGGACCCACAGCTTGGCCCAGGAAAAAGAAGAAAGAATGTCCGGCGGTCGCTGACCCGCGCGCTGACGGTGCCAATTCCGTGACATATACCTGGATGCATCCGTGAAGCAGATAAAAACCAAAGCCCATGACCATGAAGTTCACGAATTCGACCGGCCAGGGTAATCGAAGTGCTATCACGACGAGGCATAAGCCCATCGCCATCCCACCCGCCGCCATGAGCCTTCGTTCGCCTAAATGAGCAAGCAGCCAGCCGACCATAAATGTGTAGATAACGCCACCCACACCGAATCCCGCGAGCACAATCCCCGCAATTGAAGCACGCGCGTGTCCTTCAGCGCTCAACAGGACGGCCATGTAGGGAAACACCCCGAATAAAAATATCGCTTCGATGAAGACCGCGCCGAAGCAATACTTCGCCATCGGATTGCTGAAGATCGCGCGGTAATTTGGAAGCAGTGTTGATAAATCGAATCGTCCTGGTTTGTCTTCCATACTGCGAAAGCCTGGAATAGCGACGGCCAGTGCAATCAGGTCGATGGCGCCGGTGACAATGAATACCCCACGCCATCCGATCAGATCACCGATGACGCCGGCGCCTGAAGCGCCCAAAAGATTACCGCTCATGGCTGCAAATAGTAATTTTCCGAATGCGACTTGCCGCTGCGCCACAGGGACACGGTCGCCAACGAGCGCAAATGCGATCGGAAATACTCCTCCAGCGGTCATCCCCGCGAGGACGCGCAAGCCCATAAGCGTTTCGAAATTTGTCACCATCCCGCAAGCGAGCGTGGTGATACCACCGATGAGCATGCACACAGCGATCAGCCGCGCCTTGCTGAACATGTCTGCAAGCGCGCCTAACACAGGTTGAATCAACGCATATGGCAACGTGAAGCCGGTCGACAGCAATGCGGCAGTGGTGGGCTCGACCCGCAATCCGCTCGCGACCTGTGGGATGACCGGATCGACTGAGCGCATGAACAGTGACGTCGCGAATATCACGAACGCCATGAGATTGAGGACGCGCCCCATGGGATACGAAAGCCTTCGCCGATCAGCGCTTAGCCAGCTGGTCAAACTCGACCAGCACGCGCAACAGTGGCTCCATATCCTTCAACGGCACCATATTTGGACCGTCCGAAGGAGCTTTGTCAGGATCCTCGTGGGTCTCGATAAACACACCAGCGACTCCCACAGCGACCGCCGCCCGGGCGAGCACCGAAACGAACTCGCGTTCTCCGCCGGACGATGTACCCTGCCCGCCCGGCTGTTGTACTGAGTGGGTTGCATCGAATATCACCGGCGCATGCGTGGTGCGCTTGAGAATTGGAAGCGCACGCATGTCGGACACGAGTGCGTTATAGCCAAATGACGTACCGCGCTCGGTCACTAACACGTTGCCATTACCAGCACCGGTAATTTTTTCGACGACGTTTTGCATGTCCCACGGGGCCATGAACTGACCTTTTTTTACGTTGACGGCCTTGCCGGTTTTCGCGGCGGCGACGAGCAGGTCGGTTTGTCTGCAGAGAAATGCCGGGATCTGCAGCACATCAACTACATCAGCTATTCGCTCACATTGCGCGGGTTCATGTACGTCTGTGAGCACCGGCAACTTCAGCTTGTCGCGGATTTCCGCGAATATCGGCAACGCTTGTTCGAGCCCCATGCCGCGTGCCGATTTTGCCGACGTGCGATTAGCTTTGTCGAAAGACGTCTTGTAAACGAGTCCAATGCTGACACGCCCGGCAATTTCTTTCAGTGCTGATGCCGTTTCCAAAGCATGTGCCTTGCTTTCGAGGGCGCAGGGCCCGGCGATCAGCACTAACGGCAATTTATTGCCAAAACGCGCACTGCCAATCACTACGGTGGAATTTGGCTTATGATCCACGATTCAAATCCTCGCGGGCCGGACCATGAAGCGGCTCAGGCCTCCGGTCAACGGGACGGCTCGAAAACCAGAATTGCGCCCATTGCATCGTCCCGGCCGATAATAGTCGCGTTCCCGGCATAAAGCCCGGCTATGCCGGCCTCTGCGGGCACGGCATCGAGCAGGCTCGCATCCGCGACGGTAAAGCGTAACGCAGCCAACCGGGCACCGCGTGTGCTTTCCGGCGCCGCCACGCCAAAATGCTCTGTGAACGTATCTGGCGTCACCACTTGAATGTCGCCGCGCGGCGTCTTGAGTGTCAGCCAACCTTGTGCCGATTGGCTATCCACCCCCGCAAAGGTGGCAAGAAAGCTTGAATATTCGTGGGGGTCCTGCGCGACTAACACGACACCAGCGACTGCATTCGCCGTATTGGCATGAACCTGAAAGGCCGGATTCCAGAACTTTTCCGGGTAACGTTGCATACTGGTGAAGAAGCCGATGTCGGCCGCACGGGGGCACGACGCGAAAGCAAGTGCAAATGCAAGTTTGACGGGGCTACCATCAGGGCGCTTCCCCTCGCGTTCGAACTCGAAAAGATCGTAGTCGCTGATCCCCGCCGCACGAAACGCATCAGCGTCGGCTGCGCCGCGGCCTTCGAGCACGAGCATCGATAGCCCCTGTCCGCCGATAAGGAAATCGCGATTGAAGGCGCCGAACGAAAAACGGCTGGGAGTGTGAGGCTCGAATTCCGGATTCATCCACGAGGGCCAGTAGCTCAATGAACACGCCGGGCAGTTGGATGATGTGGTTCTGTGTTCCCCATGCGCGCGGATGTCGGTTACGCGCACCGACCTGAAACCCGAGTCGACGATAGAGATCCGCGGCGGCGTCAAGATCACGCACCGCATGAACGATATGATCAAGGCCACGGGCCATCGCTGACCCTTACACCAATCGGCTCTGCTCGACTGCGGCGCCGATGAAAGACGAAAAGAGCGGGTGTGGTTCGAACGGCCGTGATTTCAGTTCGGGGTGAAATTGCACGCCTATAAACCAGGGATGGTCTTCGTATTCGATAATCTCCGGCAAGATCCCGTCCGGCGACATCCCCGAGAATCGCATCCCGCGTTGCTCGAGCCGGCCTTTGTACCCGGTATTCACCTCGTAACGGTGACGGTGGCGTTCGGAAATTTCTGTCGCACCGTAAATCTGCGACACGCGGCTGCCCCGCGTCAGCACAGCGTCATACGCGCCGAGCCGCATGGTGCCTCCGAGATCGCCACTCGCTGTACGCTTTTGGAGTTCGTTACCTTTCAACCATTCGGTCATTAGGCCGACGACCGGCTCGGTCGTTGCGCCAAATTCGGTGGAGTTTGCCTGCTCGATACCGCACAAATTTCGCGCGGCTTCGACGACCGCCATCTGCATGCCGAAACAGATACCGAAATAAGGTACGTGGCGTTCGCGCGCGAAACGCGCAGCTTTGATCTTTCCTTCCGCGCCGCGCTGACCAAACCCGCCAGGCACCAAGATGCCATTGACGTGTTCGAGGAACGGAGCGGGGTCTTCATTCTCGAACACTTCCGACTCGATCCAGTCGAGATTAACTTTCACTTTATTGGCAATACCGCCATGCGAGAGCGCCTCGATCAGCGATTTGTAGGCGTCTTTCATGCCTGTGTATTTGCCAACGATGGCGATGGTGACATCGCCTTCCGGATTGCGTACGCGTTCATTGATCTGGCGCCATCGCTCTAGGTCCGGCGTCTGGCGCGGTTCAACTCCAAACGCTGCCAATACTTCGGCATCCAACCCCTCGGCGGAATATGCTTCCGGCACCGCATAGATGTTGTCGACGTCTCGCGCCTCGATGACGGCGCTTTCGCGCACATTACAGAACAGTGCGAGCTTGCGTCGTTCGCTTTCCGGAATCGGGCGGTCGGTACGGCAAAGCAAAATATCCGGCTGGATGCCGATAGAGCGCAGCTCTTTCACCGAATGTTGCGTCGGCTTCGTCTTGAGCTCGCCCGCGCTTGGGATGAAGGGCATCAGCGTGAGATGGATATAGAGCGCGTGACGACGCGGTAAATCATTACCCAATTGCCGGATCGCCTCGAAGAACGGTAGTCCCTCGATGTCACCGACCGTGCCGCCAATTTCACAAAGCACAAAGTCGAAACCCTCATTGCCTTCGCGGATAAAATCCTTAATGGCGTTGGTAACGTGCGGGATCACTTGAATCGTGGCGCCGAGATAGTCGCCGCGCCGTTCGCGCGTGAGGATGTCTTGGTAGATGCGTCCAGTAGTGATGTTGTCGTGTCGCGTAGCCGGCCGGCCGGTGAAGCGTTCGTAATGGCCGAGGTCGAGATCGGTCTCGGCGCCATCATCGGTCACGAAAACTTCGCCGTGCTGATAAGGCGACATCGTTCCCGGGTCGACATTGAGATAGGGGTCGAGTTTGCGCAGGCGGACCTTGTATCCGCGCGCTTGTAGGAGAGCGCCGAGCGCCGCCGACGCAAGACCTTTGCCGAGTGAGGAGACCACGCCGCCGGTTATGAAAATGTACCGCGCCATGGGGCCTAACGTTTAACCTCCGAGAATCGATTCGACGAGCGCGAAAAGCTCAGAGCCGCATTGCGCCTGTGTGTAGATCGATAAGTTTTCAGCATTCCAAACACTTGCGATGCGATTTGCATGTTTTCTCCGGGATTAGTTCCAAAACCTTTCACGACTCCCGGTCCCTAATGCAGAAGGGCCGGATTTCCCCGGCCCTTCTGTGGCGTTTTATTTCGACTGCGGCACCTGCGGCCCCGAGGGAGCTGCAGGCGCTGCTGGCGTCGCCGGTGGCGTACTACCTTGCAGTTGGTTGAGCAGTCCCCCACCACCGCTGCTGCCGAGGGGGGCGGGCGCGCCCGGTGCACTTGGTGCGCTTTGGCCGCCTTGCAGGATCGAATTGGGCTTGCGGTTGATCCCGGCGAGGATCGACAGCATGAGACTGGTCACGAAAAACAGGCCAGCCAGGATTGCGGTCGCCCGCGTCAGCACGTTTGCGGTCCCGCGGCTGGTCATAAAGCCGCCACCGGACCCTATCCCGAGGCCGCCACCCTCCGAGCGCTGCAACAGGACCACCCCAATCAGGGCGAGAACCAGCATCAGGTGGATGACGATAATGACGTGCTGCATTAGCCCAGATATCCGTTCAAACCTTGCCGCTCCCGGCTCTCCGCCCAGGCGGCGTTATTTGGTCCATATAGGAATTCGCCGCGGTCTCTACACGATCGCCCGGCGCTTTTCCACCCTTCCCGCCTCTAGCGGTAAACTGCCGCAATCCCGAGGAAATCCTCAGCCTTAAGGCTGGCCCCGCCTACCAAGGCGCCGTTCACTTCAGGGGTCATCAGGAGCTCTTTGGCGTTTCCCGGTTTTACGGAACCGCCATACAGAATTCGGATGCGCGCACCTTCGCTGCCAAAGCGATCGTTCAGCCCCTTGCGCAGGAAGGCATGGACTTCCGCTACGTCCGCAGACGTCGGAGTAAGGCCTGTCCCTATCGCCCATACGGGCTCATAGGCGACAACGAGATTGGCTGCGGTGGCTTTATCCGGGAGGGAGCCACTGAGCTGGCGCCCGACCACGTCGACCGTCTTGCCCGCATCACGTTCGGCGCGTCGCTCCCCGACGCAGACAATCGCAGTCAATCCGGCCCGCCAAGCGGCCTGAGCTTTGCCGCGGACCTGCATATCGGTTTCATGATGATCGGTCCGTCGTTCCGAATGGCCCACAATGACAGCGCGCGCGCCGGCGTCCGCCAACATCTCGGCCGAGACATCCCCTGTGTGCGCCCCGGACGGCTGCGGATGGCAATCCTGCCCGCCAATGAGGACCGCAGAGCCGCGAACGGCAGCGGCAAAGGCTGCGATCAGGATGGCCGGAGGGCAAATCATCAGATCGGCTTTGCCCGCGAGGCTGCCTGCCCCGGAGATAATCTTGGCGAGCTCTCCTTGGGACGCGGAGAGCCCATTCATTTTCCAGTTGCCCGCGACCAGCGGAGTTATCTTGGCCGCCATCGAAAAATCCCTTTCCGCGTGCGGTTATCAGTTCCGCTCGCGCAACACCAGCGTGGCCCGCGACAGGCTAAACCTTCTTGAGTTGCAAGGAGTTGGCCGGGTCACTATGGTGCGGCCGCTGCGCTTGGGCTAGACAGGCGCGGTCATCCACTCAACCAGTCATCGTCAGCAACGAAAAACGCGCGCATGCTTCGCGGTCTTCACAAAGCCTCCTCGACCTGGCTCGGCAAAGCCCTAATGGCGGTCGTCATGGGCTTCCTCGTGATCAGTTTTGCCATTTGGGGGATCGGCGACATTTTCCGCGGGTTTGGCCAAAATGCAGTTGCGACCATTGGTGGTACCGAAATTTCGATCGAGCAGTTCCGGCAGTTCTACAACGAGCGGCTGCAGCAGCTAGGGCGCCAGGTCGGCCGGCCGATCACACCCGATGAGGCGCGTGCACGGGGGTTCGACCGCCAGCTTTTGGGGCAGCTCATCGCCGAAACGACGCTCGATGAGCAGACCAAGAAATTGAAGCTCGGTCTCGCGGACGCCGAAATAGCGCAACGCATTACAACCGATCCGGCATTCCGTGGTCCCACCGGGCAATTCGATCGCACGCGTTTCGAACAAATCATCCGCCAGGCTGGATTCAACGAGGGTCGTTTCATAGAAGAGCAGCGTCGCACGATGTTGCGGCGCGAACTCGCTCAGAGCATAACCGGCGACATGAAACTGCCGACCACGGCAGTGGCGGCAATCAATCAGTTTCGGAATGAAAAGCGCGCCATCGAATATGTCGCGTTGAGCGCTGCGCAGGCTGGGGACATTCCGCCGCCGACGCCGGAAGCGCTGAACACATATTTTGAAGACCGCAAAACACTTTTCCGCGCACCCGAATATCGCAAGATTACCCTGTTGCCACTCGCGCCCGCTGATCTTGCCAAGGTGGCCGCGGTCAAAGACGACGATGCAAAAGCTTATTTTGAGCAGCGCAAAGACAGCTACGGCAGACCTGAAAAACGCGAACTGCGCCAGATTGCGTTTCCGAACGCGGAAGAAGCCGCGGCTGCACGCGAACGCATCGTCAAAGGCGCGACTTTCGACGACGTTGCCAAAGAGCGTGGCATAAACATTTCCGACACCAATCTGGGCACGGTGACAAAATCCGACATCATCGATCCTGTCGTCGCCGATGCCGCTTTCGCGCTCAAGTCCGGCGAAACGAGCGCGCCGGTGAAGGGCCGGTTCGGCACGGTTTTGCTGCAGGTCGGCAAGATCGAACCCGGCGAGGAGAAGACTTACGAGCAGATGGCCGCTCAAATTAAATCCGAGATCGCCGAGAGCCAGTCTCGAAACGAAATTACGAGCCTACGGGATAAGATTGAAGATGAGCGCGCTGGTGGCTCGACGCTCGCAGAAACTGCCAAGAAGCTCGGACTGAAGGCAACGACGATTGAGGCGGTCGACGCCTCAGGACGCGGACCGGACGGCAAGCCGGCACCTGGTCTGCCGCAAACACCAAACGTGCTCACCGCTGCTTTTGCAAGCGATGTTGGAATCGACACCGACCCCCTCCAGCTGCCGAAGGGCGGCTATCTTTATTTCGACGTTACGGGTATTACGCCCTCTCGAGAGCGCCCGCTCGACGAAGTGAAGGATCAGGTCGAGGCGCGCTGGCGCGATAATGAGATCGCCAAACGGCTGCAGGCAAAAGCCGACGACATCCTCGGCAAACTTAAAGCCGGAACACCGTTTGCGCAGGTCGCGAGTGAGGCCGGCCTCAAGATAGAGACGGCTACTGACCTCCAGCGCGGCAAGCAGGGCGGCTTTGTGCCACCCAAAGTCGTCGAACTCGTCTTCCGAACACCGAAAGGCGCGGCAGCCTCTGCCGAAGGTAACAAAGAAACTGAACGCTTCGTCTTTCGCGTGACCGACGTTGTCGATCCGCAACCGGATTCGGCCGCGCCCGACAGCAAGGCAATTGCAGAAACTTTACAGAATTCTTTTGGTGAAGACCTCGTCAGCGAATACATTTCACGTTTACAGAATGATTTTGGCGTCACCGTCAACCCGTCGGCGCTGAACCAGGTTATCGGCGGCGGCCCCCAACAATAAATCGATCCCATGCAAATCGAGCCGTCGGAAACCGCCTTCGCCTCACGCTATGGGCGGGGCGAGGCGCAGGTCGTGTGGACGACTTTAGTTGCCGACCTCGAGACGCCGGTTTCCGCGTTCCTGAAGCTCGGCGGCGGCAAAGCAATGAGCTTTTTGCTCGAGTCGGTCGAAGGTGGCGCGGTGCGCGGCCGCTATTCAATCATTGGACTTGAACCGGATCTCATCTTTCGCGCCAGTGGCCGCAAAGCTGAAATCAATCGTAACGCACGCACAAAAGCGGATGCCTTTATCCCCTGCCCCGAACCGCCATTGCAAGCGCTGCGGACGTTGATCGCAGAAAGCCGGATCGCATTGCCCGATAGCCTGCCGCCCATGTCAGCCGGCGTCTTCGGCTATCTCGGTTACGACACGGTGCGGCTGATGGAAAACTTGCCGGCACCCAACCCAGACCCGATCGGCATTCCCGACGCAGTGCTGGTTCGCCCGACGCTGATTGTCGTGTTCGACACAGTGAAGGATTCGATCACGGTCGTTACCCCTGTGCGCCCGGAAAAGTCTGTCGATGCAAAATCCGCACTCGCACGCGCGGTCGAACGTCTCGCCGGCGTTGTCGAGAGCCTGGACAGGCCGTTGGACAAGTCGATGACCGAGCGCGACGCCGGACCAATCGACGTGCCTGCAACCTCGAATACGTCGCCCGACGAATTCAAGGCCATGGTGCGCAAAGCGAAGGAATTCATCGTTGCCGGCGATGCGTTTCAAATCGTATTGGCACAACGCTTTGAGGCGCCTTTCACGCTGCCACCTTTTTCACTCTATCGCGCGCTGAGGCGGACCAATCCGTCGCCCTATCTCTATTTCCTCGATTTTGGCGCCTTTGCAGTCGCAGGATCGAGCCCGGAAATTTTGGTGAAAGTTTCAGGCGACCTCGTCACCATCCGGCCAATTGCCGGCACACGTCATCGCGGAGCAACGCCGCAAGAGGACAAGGCCCTCGAAGCAGAATTGCTCGCGGATCCAAAGGAGCGTGCCGAACATTTGATGTTGCTTGACCTTGGCCGCAACGACGTTGGGCGCGTCGCTGAAATCGGCACCGTCAAGGTGACCGATCAATACTTCGTCGAGCGATATAGCCATGTGATGCACATCGTATCCAACGTCGAAGGCAAGCTCGCGGGCAATCGCGACGCTCTGGACGCCCTCGCGGCCGGATTTCCCGCTGGAACTGTCTCGGGTGCGCCAAAGGTCCGCGCCATGCAAATTATTGACGAACTGGAAAAGGAAAAACGCGGGCTCTATGCCGGATGCGTTGGATATTTCTCTGCCACTGGCGAGATGGACACCTGCATCGTTTTGCGCACGGCGCTGGTGAAAGGCGGCAAGATGTATGTGCAGGCCGGTGCGGGGATCGTCGCTGACAGCGACCCCGATTTCGAGCAGCAAGAATGTATCAATAAGGCGAAGGCCTTGTTTCGAGCCGCCGAGGAAGCACGCCGTTTTGCCAGCACGGCCAAACGCGGACAGTAACCACCGCCAGGGCCGGCTGCTTGACCCCCCTGAGGGCGCACCTTAAACCCTTTGCAAAGCGGTGGAACATGATCGTCCTGATCGACAACTACGACAGCTTCACCTTCAACCTGGTCCACTACCTGGGCGGGCTCGGAGCTGATGTTGTCGTGCATCGCAACGACAAAATTTTGGTCGCAGATGTGATGGCACTCGAACCGACGGCTATCGTGCTGTCGCCGGGGCCCTGCACGCCTAACGAAGCCGGGATTTGTCTCGACCTCATCGCCAAAGCCGCGCAAAGCATTCCGATCCTTGGTGTTTGCCTCGGTCACCAGGCGATCGGTCAGGCTTTTGGTGGCAAAGTCGTGCGCGCAAAACCACTCCACGGCAAGGTTTCGGAGATTAAACACACCGGTACCGGAGTCTTCCGGGGCATTAACGGACCGCTGAAGGCAACGCGCTATCATTCGCTCGTGGTTGAACGCGCAAGCACACCGCGCGAACTCACAATCAATGCGGAGACAACCGACAGCTTGGTGATGGGATTGATGCATGCCAGTCTGCCCGTTCATGGCGTGCAATTTCATCCCGAAAGTATTGCCTCTGAGCACGGTCATCTCATGTTGAAGAATTTTCTGGATATTGCCGCCGCCTGGAATACACAGCGCGGCCGACGTCCAGCGCCCGCGAGCAAAGCGGCAGCTCTGCACGCAGCAACCTGAGGCGCTGGCAGTGGCTGACGACTTTAAAACGCTCATCGCCAAGGTCGCGACTGGTGCCAGCCTCACGCGCGAGGAAGCTGCGGGTGCTTTCGACCGCATGATGTCCGGCGAAGCCACCCCATCGCAGATGGGCGGACTATTGATGGCGCTCCGCGTGCGCGGAGAAACCGTCGATGAGATCACCGGCGCCGTCACGACAATGCGCGCCAAGATGCTGGGCGTGAAAGCGCCTGCGGATGCAGTTGACGTGGTCGGCACCGGCGGCGACGCATCGGGCTCCTTCAACATTTCAACATGCGCTGCATTCATCGTCGCCGGCGCCGGCGTGCCGGTCGCCAAACACGGCAACCGCGCTCTGTCCTCGAAATCGGGCGCAGCCGACGTCTTGCAGGCGCTAGGCGTCAGAATCGAACTGAATTCAAAACAGGTGGGTATGTGCATTCGCGATGCCGGCATCGGCTTTATGTTTGCACCTGCACATCATCCGGCAATGAAGAACGTCGGCCCGACACGCGTCGAGCTTGGCACTCGTACGATCTTTAATCTGCTTGGGCCATTGTCGAACCCGGCCAGCGTCAAGCGGCAGATGATCGGCACATTCTCAAAGCACTGGGTCGAGCCAATGGCGCAGGTGCTGAAAAACCTTGGTTCCGAAAGTATCTGGGTCGTCCATGGTTCGGACGGCCTCGATGAAATCACGACGGCTGGCCCGACCAGCGTCGCAGCCCTCGAGAACGGCAAAATTCGCACGTTCGAGGTGACTCCGGAGGATGCCGGACTGGCACGTTCGAAACCTGAAGCGTTGCGCGGCGGCGATGCCGAGTACAACGCCAGGGCGCTGCTTGATGTTCTCAAAGGAAAGCCGGGCCCGTTCCGCGACGTCTCAATTCTCAATACCGCTGCAGCACTGATCGTTGCCGGCAAGGCAAAGGATCTCAAACAAGGCGCACTATTGGCGGCCAAATCGATCGATAGCGGCGAAGCGGAAGGCCGCCTCGATCGTTTGATCGCGGTCTCAAACGCCGTGGAGGCGTAACCTTGGCTGATATTCTCGCCAAGATTGAAGCTTACAAGCGAGAGGAAATCGCTTCGGCCAAGCGCGCGCGCCCGCTTGCGGCGCTTGAGCAAGAGGCGAAGGCTTGCTCGCCGCCGCGTGGCTTTCTGCGTGCAATCGAGCAACAAATTACAAGCGGCAAATATGCGCTTATTGCCGAGATCAAAAAGGCGAGCCCTTCGAAAGGGCTTATTCGTGCCGATTTCGACCCGTCATCGCTAGCCAAAGCCTATGAGGCGGGCGGCGCCACCTGCATTTCCGTGCTGACCGACGCACCATCCTTCCAGGGCAAGCCCGAGTTCCTGGGCGAGGCGCGCAATGCAACGACACTCCCGGCCCTACGGAAAGATTTCATCTACGAGCCTTATCAGGTCGTGGAATCGCGGGCGCTTGGCGCCGATTGCATCCTCATCATTATGGCAGCGGTCGATGACGCGGCGGCGCGGGACATAGAGGATGCAGCCTTTGCCTACGGGATGGACGTGTTAGTTGAAGTTCATGATGAAGTTGAACTTACCCGCGCCCTTAAGCTGAAATCGAGGCTTATTGGCATCAATAACCGCGATTTGCGGACGTTTCGGACCTCTCTTGGGGTCAGTGAGCGTTTGGCGCCGAAAGTCTCCGGCCAACGCGTCGTCGTCGCTGAGAGCGGCCTCAATATGCCGGCCGATCTTGCACGCCTCAAACGCATCGGCATTACGACGTTTCTGATTGGCGAAAGCCTGATGCGGCAGGCCGATGTCACAGCTGCGACGCGCGCTTTGCTTGCGCACAATTCTCAGCGCGCCGCAGCGGAGTAAAACAATGGCGCGCCGAAAAAAACCCGTCGTGCGGCGCCCGAAAAAAAGCTCGGTACGCCGACCCAAAGTAAAAACCAAAGCGAAGGCGAAGCCCCGGCAAAAAAAGGCCGTCGCACCGCCCGCTCCATCACCCCTCACCCATATCGATCACCGCGGTGAAGCGCGCATGGTCGATGTCACCGAGAAAGGCGCCACAGAAAGAATCGCCATCGCGGAAGGCCGCGTGATCATGCGTAAGGAAACGCTCGACCTGGTCCTCGAAGGCAACGCGATGAAAGGCGACGTGCTGGGCGCCGCACGCCTCGCAGGCATTATGGCGGCGAAGCGGACACACGGCCTCATTCCACTCTGCCATCCGCTCCCGTTGAGCAAAGTTGAGATCGAGATCAATCCTGAACATTCCCTACCGGGATTTCTGGTCCAGGCGACTGTGAAGGTGACGGCCAAAACCGGCGTCGAGATGGAAGCGCTGACCGCGACCTCAATCGCGTGCCTGACGATCTACGACATGGTCAAAGCCGTCGAGCGCGGAATGCGCATCGAGGGCATTCGCCTGTTACACAAGAGCGGTGGCAAATCCGGCGAGTGGCGCGCGGAGACCTAGATCAATGGCGCTTATGCCGGTTGCAGAAGCACTCAAACGGGTGCTCACCGATGCAAGGCCCCTGCCGGCAGAATCCGCGCCTCTCGATGACGCGCTTGGCCGCGTGCTCACCGAGGATATCGTCGCGCTGCGCACCCAGCCGCCAGCTGCTGTTTCGGCCATGGACGGGTATGCAGTTCGTGCAAGTGACGTCGCTCGAGCACCCACCACACTTAAAGTTATTGGTGAAGTTGCGGCGGGCCATCCATTTGCTGGACAAGTCGGACCTGGACAAGCCGCGCGCATTTTCACCGGCGGGGTGATGCCGGCCGGCAGCGATACTGTGATTATTCAGGAACTCGCCAGCCAAGCCGGCGACGATGTCATCATTCAGAAAGCGGCCACCAAGGGCCGCAACGTGCGCGCGCAAGGCATCGACTTCGTGCAAAATCAGGTTCTTCTGCGCAAAGGTCACCGTCTCTCCGACCGTGACCTGATGCTTGCTGCTGCAATGAATCACCCAAGCGTGCGCGTGCACGGCCGGCCCAAAGTAGCCGTGCTCGGAACCGGCGACGAACTAGTCGCGCCCGGCAGCGATGCCAAAATCGGCGGAGATCGTATACTCGAACGGTTTTGCTCTCAACGCGATCATGCGCAGTGAGGGTGCCGAAGTTTGCGACTTAGGAATTGCGCGCGACCGCATCGAGGATATCGTGGCCTCCGTACGCCGCGCGCGCGACTGGGGTGCCGATATCCTTGTGACCACCGGCGGCGCGTCCGTCGGGGACCACGATCTGGTGCAACGGGCCCTCGCCGCCGAAGGCCTCGCTCTTTCGTTTTGGCGCGTTGCGCTGCGTCCCGGCCGCCCGATGATGCACGGACGTCTCGGGTGAGATGCAGGTCCTGGGTGTGCCGGGCAATCCCGTGTCGTCCTATGTTTGTGCATTCCTGTTCGTGGTGCCGCTCCTCAGGCGGCTAGCAGGCCGGAAAGACATCGCGCGGATGCGCGAAGCTGCCCGCCTCGGATGCGACCTGCCCGCAAACGACGAGCGCGAGGACTATCTCCGGGCCACGTTGACGGCCAGGGCCCGGCGGGCCGGTCGCTACCCCGTTACCATCGCAGGACAGCTCTTTGATGGCTCCGCTCGCCGCGGCAGACTGTCTGCTGATTCGGGAACCACACGCGCCGTCGGCTAAGGCCGGTTCAGAGTGTGTCATCCTTAAGCTCGGCCTTTAGGCATCTTTCGAAGTTTTTCACCCCAAATTAAATAGTTGCGGAACACATATCGAACAGATAGTGTCCGTTCATGATTTGTTTCTGGCTTGAGCTCCTTTGGGGCCGGCCTGACGGGGAGAAATAGATGCTGACCCGCAAGCAGTTCGAGCTCCTGCGTTTCATCCACGAGAGGCTGACCGAGGCCGGGATCCCCCCTTCTTTCGACGAAATGAAGGATGCCCTGGACCTACGCTCAAAGTCGGGAATTCATCGTCTTATTACGGCTCTGGAAGAGCGCGGGTTTATCCGCCGCCTGCCCAATCGGGCCCGCGCCATCGAGGTGATCAAACTGCCGGATTCTGTCGGCCATGGCCTAGGCTCGGCCAGATCGCGCGGATTTACCCCCAGCGTCATCGAAGGGTGATCTTGGCCGCGTGCGCGCTAATGTTTCCGAAGAGGACGCCGGACGGCCGATTGCTGTGCCGGTTATGGGCCGGATTGCCGCCGGTACCCCAATCGAGGCGATCCAGACCCGTAGCCATGTCATCAATATGCCGCCCGATCTGCTTTCGGCGGGCGAGCATTTCGCCCTCGAAGTCCGTGGCGACAGCATGATCGAGGCCGGCATTCTTGACGGCGATATCGCGCTCATCCGCAAATCCGAAGCAGCCGAGACCGGCGACATCGTGGTAGCTCTCATCGACGATGAGGAGGCTACCCTCAAACGTTTCCGCCGCCGCGGGGCGTCAATTGCGCTTGAGCCTGCCAATACCGCTTATGAGGTGCGCATCCTGCCCCCCAATCGCGTGCGCATTCAGGGCAAGCTCGTGGGTCTATTCCGGAGATACTAATCGTCGGCGTCCAAATCGTCTGAAAGCGGCGCTGCGTCGCGTACTGGCGATTTTAACGCCGGCTGGGCGTCCGCCCGCGAGGTGATTGGCCTCTTGCGTCCACGGTCGCTCGTAACCGTCCGGACGCGTGACGGATCGCTCGAAACTGTCCCCTGACCACCGCAGTGCGAGGGCCCCATGGGCACGCCATGCCTCGCGGTCCACCAGACTGGACGCACAATCCCGAACCGGAGCCTCGCGTGGGCTCACCACAATGGCGGCCCGCCTGCAGTCCTCCGCGAAGGCTTCGGTCGTCAAGCGCCAACGACACAAGGCGACCATCCTGAGCTTGCCGATACACCCGATGACGTCACATCTCACGCCACTGTTGAGCGTCGGATCTTTTGGCAACACGCGCATCAGCATCTGCGGCGAGCCATTCCTTGATCGCAAAAGTATCGCGGCCACTGTGAAGTACCGCAAGGCGTCCATCCGCTCCTCGAAAAGCGACCGTCTGGCCGTCATCGGCGATCAGCACGTCGGAGCGCGGCATCTCAATAACCCAGACACTCGCCGCGGCTACAAGGACCGCTCCACCCCAGCGCAGCGGAGTACGAAGCAGGCATACGATCAACAGGCCTGCAGTACACATCAACAGTGGACCTGTACCGAAGGCCTGTATCCGTCCCACAGCCCCCGGCAAACTCGTGACCCACAGCGCCACCCAAACCATCCAGTCGAGACCATCGCTCATGAGGCGCCAGAACACAGCATCAAAACCGAAAGGCATCGCTATGACGCCGAGGATACCCATTGGCATCACGACAACCGAAACGACGGGCATGGCGAGGAGATTGGCGATCACTCCGTATGGCGCCAACCGGTGAAAATGATACGCGGCATAGGGCATCGTCGCGAACCCCGCGACCAATGAAGCGAGAAGCAACCCGACAATCTCCCGCGCACCCCACATCGCCACCCGTTGCGCCATTGAGCTATCGCGATCGGCGCGCCACGGCAGACCATGCTGATAGGCTGCGATCAGGGCTAATGTCGCAGCAAACGACATCTGAAAGCTTGGATGCACGACGGCCTGTGGCGCCAATAGCAGTACAGCTAAAGCCGCAACCGCAAGCGTGCGGAAGGTGAGTGTCGGCCGATCCAATATGGTGCCGACGAGCACAATCGCAATCATGATAAATGAGCGTTGGGTGGCAACCTCCGCGCCCGACAGCAAAAGATAAAACGCGGCTGCGATGAGCGCGCCCGCTGCCGCCCACTTCTTGATCGGCCGACGGCTGGCAAGTGATGGAATCAATGCGAGGCCGGCTCGAATGAAAAAGAACACGATGCCGGCAACCACGGCCATATGATATCCGGAAATGGAAAGCACATGGGCAAGGCTCGAGACATACATTGAATCGTTGACCGGAGCCGAAATTGCATCGCGCTTTCCTGTGATGAGCGCCGAGGCAATCGAGCCATTGTCACCGGAAACGACTGTGCGGATGCGCTTGTCGATTGTCTCGCGCAAATCATCAACGATCGTGGCGTAACGCAACCAAAACCCCGCTGCTGACGGCGGCGTTTTTACTTTGATCGCGCCGAGCGAGTAACCGGAAGCTCCAATGCGCTGAAAATACATATCGCGAGCAAAATCATAACCGCCCGGGCGCAACGGTTGCAGCGGGGGCGACAGATGCGCCTTGAGTTCAACAAAAGCGCCAACGGCTGGCGCACTGCCCTTGCGCACGGCAACACGCACACGGTCGGGTAAAGGCGCAATTGGTGTCGCTTCGGAGCGTTCAACGCGCATAACGACCCGGTCGCTTCGCTCGCGCTCCTCGCGGATTTCTACGAAACCTCCGAGCGCGACGCTCGCCACCGGATGCTGTAGAGCCGGATGCGCGATGCGCAACGTTTGCAGGGTCGCAACGGCAAATCCCAATGTGGCCGCGGCAACGCCCAAGGCTAATGGAAATGCGATGGGACGATGCCGCACAAGAAACGTTCCGACGACACCCGCGACCGCCAGAGGCAAAACCGCCCACCAGCTCGGTTCGCGATCCGCAGTAAAATAAATCACGATGCCAAAGCCGAAGGCGATCGGCAGCCAAGGGATCAACCGGCCGGGCGCAACCTCAGCCGCCAGCCATTGTGAGATCAGCTCCTTCAGCAAGCCGGCGGCGTCCACCACCCCGTCCGGCAGCAAAAGTCCTGTGGAGCGTCGCCCGGCGTTGATATCCGGCGCCCATGCCTTTGCGCCCCAAGCTTTGGCGCCTGCGCGCGGTCGACCGCTCTGGGAATTCTGCCGAGCCAAGCCGCGGCGCGCCTCCCGACGCTACCCGTTACAACCGGCTTTATCTTAACTCAGCCACAGGTTGTGGCTACGGCTTTGCTTAGGGCTGTGGATTTTTCTTTCGCCCAGGTGTCGCGCAACCCAATCGTGCGGCTGAACACGAGCTTGGAAGGTTCGGAATCGCGGTCGAGGCAAAAATAGCCCGTACGCTCGAATTGCACGGGCTGCTCGGGCTTCGCGTCGGCAAGAGCCGGCTCCAGACGCGCCTGGCTTAATACCTCAAGCGAGTTTGGATTAAGGTCCGCTGTAAAGTTCTCGCCGCCGCTCGGATCCGACTTGGTGAATAATGGATTGTAGAGCCGGACTTCGGCAGAAATGGAATGGGGAGCCGACACCCAGTGGATGGTCGCTTTCACCTTGCGGCCATCCGGAGCATTGCCGCCCCGGGTTGCCGGATCATAAGTACAACGCAACTCTATGACTTCTCCCTTTGCATCTTTCACGACCTCGCGGCAGGTCAGCAAATAAGCGTAACGCAGACGAACTTCGGTACCGGGAGAGAGCCGGTAAAATTTCTTCGGCGGATTTTCCATGAAGTCTTCTTGTTCGATGTAGAGCTCGCGCGAAAATTTGATTTTTCGTGCGCCCGCGCTGGCATCGTCGGGATGATTCACGGCTTCAAGGTCTTCAACCTGGCCTTCCGGGTAGTTCTCGATGACGATTTTGAGCGGCCGCAGCACCGCCATGCGGCGCAATGATGTTTTGTTGAGAACCTCCCGCACCGAAAAATCGAACATGCCGACGTCCACAATACTATTGGCTTTTGCAACGCCGATGCGTTTGACAAAATCCCGTATTGCTTCCGGCGGCACACCGCGCCGGCGCAAGCCGGCAAGCGTGGGCATACGCGGGTCGTCCCACCCGTTCACATGGCCGTCGCGCACAAGCTCCGTCAGCACGCGCTTCGACAAAACTGTGTACGTGAGATTGAGCCGCGCGAACTCGTACTGATGCGGCCGCGATGGGACGTTCAAATTTGCGATGAACCAGTCATACAGTGGCCTGTGGTCCTCGAATTCCAACGTGCAAATCGAATGAGTGATCTGTTCGATTGCATCCGACTGGCCGTGTGCAAAGTCGTAACTGGGATAAATTTTCCACGCGGTGCCGGTGCGCGGGTGATTGGCATGCAATATCCGATATAATACGGGGTCGCGCAGATTGATGTTCCCCGACGCCATATCGATCTTGGCGCGTAATACACGCGCGCCATTGGGAAACTCGCCCGTGCGCATCCGACGAAACAAGTCGAGGTTCTCGTCAACGCTTCGATCACGGAACGGGCTATTTTTTCCGGGTTCGGTCAGAGTGCCACGGTTGGTTCGCATGTCGTGCGGATTCTGATCGTCGACGTAGGCTTTGCCAGCCCGGATCAGATCCTCGGCCCACGAATAGAGCTGCTCAAAATAATCGGACGCGTGATAAAGATACTTGCCCCAATCGAAACCCAGCCAGCGCACGTCGCGCTCGATCGCATCGATATATTCTTGCTCTTCCCTGGTCGGATTGGTGTCATCGAATCGCAGATGACAGCGGCCGCCAAATTCCTGTGCGACCCCGAAATTCAGGCAAATCGATTTGGCGTGACCAATATGAAGATAGCCGTTAGGCTCGGGCGGAAAGCGGGTGACAACACCTTTGACACGACCCGAGTCGAGGTCGGCCTTAACGATATCGCGAATGAAGTCGCGCGCAGCCTCGGCCACCCCTGTATCGGCTCTTGCATTACTGTCGGTCGCCATGCTTCCTCGATCTCGCTACAGGCCTTATCCGGCTAAGCCCTCGTGACTGGGGGCTATGCCATGACGGGACGACCGCCTCAATGTCAATCGCGCTGACAACCTCCGCGGCAAGTGTGGTAGATCGCCGCCGATGAGCGAGCCCGTCGTCACCCGTTTTGCGCCTTCGCCCACCGGCTTTCTGCATATTGGCGGAGGCCGCACGGCCTTGTTCAACTGGCTGTACGCTCGCCGATATGGCGGAAAGATGCTGCTGCGGATCGAGGACACAGACCGTGAGCGCTCAACGGCCGCCGCCATTAATGCCATTATCGACGGATTGACCTGGCTCGGCCTGACTTGGGACGGCGAAATCGTCTTTCAGTTTTCGAGGGCCGCTCGCCATCGCCAAATTGCCGAACAACTTTTGGCGAGTGGCCACGCTTATCGTTGCTATTGCAGCCCGGACGAACTCACCGCAATGCGCGAAAAGGCCCGCGCTGAGGGCCGCACCCGCCTCTACTCCGGGCGCTGTCGCGATCTTGACCCGAAGGACATACCGGCGGGCGTCAATCCGGTGATCCGGCTCAAGGCGCCATTAACCGGCGAGACCGTGGTTGAAGATCAGGTCCAGGGTCGTGTCGTTTGGCAGAACGAGAACCTTGATGATTTCGTGCTGCTGCGCTCGGATGGCAACCCTACCTACATGTTGGCGGTGGTCGTCGACGATCACGATATGGGTGTCACTCACATCATCCGCGGGGACGATCACCTCAACAATGGGGCGCGCCAGACTCAGATTTACCAGGCTCTGGGCTGGAAGGTCCCCGTTATGGCGCATATTCCTCTCATCCATGGGCCGGACGGCTCCAAACTCTCAAAGCGCCACGGTGCACTCGGCGTCGATGCCTATCGCGCCATGGGCTATTTGCCTGCAGCGATGCGGAACTATCTTGTTCGCCTGGGCTGGGCGCACGGCGACCAGGAGATTTTCACGGCCGAGGAGATGATTGCCGCTTTCGACCTTCCGCAAATCGGGCGCTCGCCGGCACGCTTCGACTTCACAAAGCTCGAGAGCCTCAATGGTCACTATATTCGTTCAAGTAACGACGCCGATTTGATTACCGCCATCGAGCAATTGCTACCGCACATTGCCGGCGGGCAGGAACTTGCGAGCAAAATGACCCCGGCGTTACGCGCAAAACTACTGGCAGCTATGCCTGGACTGAAGGAACGCGCTAAGACTTTGGTCGAGTTGTTCGATGCATCGCGGTTCCTGTGGACGAGCCGTCCGCTGGATATCAATGACCAGGCCAAGGCCCTGCTCACTGACGACGCCAAGACACTCATTGGCGCACTCCTGCCCGAGCTGGAGGCGGTAAGCGACTGGAACGCAACGACCGCCGAGGCCGTTGTTCGCCCATACGCCGAACGCGCAGGCCTTAAGCTCGGCGCCGTGGCGCAGCCGCTGCGAGCCGCCCTGACGGGACGGACTACGTCGCCCCCAATCTTTGACGTGCTCGCGGTCCTGGGCCGGGACGAGAGCCTGGCGCGGCTGCGCGACCAGGCGGCACTTTAGGTTTCACGGCGCGCAAAGGACCGGTGCAGCGCCTATATGCAAGGCAGACAACGCCGCACGCTATCTTGCAGTGCACACATGAATGGGATACCCAAAAAGCGGCCGGAATCCCTAGCGCCGCCCTTGGCGTCATCACGCCTGCCCGGCCAAACGTTTCCACGCGCACCGCTCGCGGCCAATTGAGGGCTGGACCATGGACGCCAAGACCAATGCCAAGAAAACCGGCACCCTAACGGTCGGCAATAACAACTGGGACATGCCGATCTATCCGGGGACGATCGGCCCCGATGTCGTCGACATCTCGAAGCTCTACGGCCAGAGCGGGATGTTTACCTATGACCCCGGGTTCACGTCGACCGCGAGCTGCGAATCCAAGATTACGTATATCGACGGCGATGAAGGGATTCTGCTCTATCGCGGCTACCCCATTGAGCAGCTCGCCGAGCATGGCGACTTCCTCGAAACCTGTTACCTGCTGCTTTACGGCGAATTGCCGACAACCGCGCAGAAAGCCGACTTCGATTATCGCGTGAGCCGTCACACGATGGTCCACGAGCAAATGAGCCGGTTCTTTCAAGGTTTCCGCCGCGACGCTCACCCGATGGCTGTCATGACTGGCTGCGTCGGTGCGCTGTCCGCATTCTATCACGACTCTACGGATATCTCCGATCCGCATCAGCGGATGATTGCGTCAATCCGGATGATTGCGAAAGTCCCGACGCTGGCCGCCATGGCTTACAAATATTCCATCGGCCAACCGTTCGTATACCCAAAGAACGAACTCGACTACGCGTCTAACTTTTTGCGCATGTGTTACGCGGTGCCGACTGAAGAATACAAGCCAAACCCGGTTTTGGCGCGCGCGATGGACCGCATATTCATCCTTCACGCCGACCACGAACAGAACGCTTCAACTTCGACCGTGCGGCTTGCCGGCTCCTCGGGTGCCAACCCGTTCGCCTGTATCGCGGCTGGCTGCGCGTGTTTGTGGGGTCCGGCGCATGGTGGCGCAAATGAAGCTGCGCTGAACATGCTGCGCGAGATTGGTTCTGTCGATCGCATTCCTGAATTCATAAAAAGGGCGAAAGACAAAAATGATTCCTATCGTTTGATGGGGTTCGGTCATCGCGTTTACAAGAACTACGATCCGCGCGCCAAAATCATGCAGAAGACGTGCCACGAGGTGCTCACCGAACTGGGCATCAAGGATGATCCGCTGCTTGATGTTGCTTTGGAGCTCGAAAAAATCGCGCTCCATGACGAATATTTCATTGAAAAAAAGCTCTATCCAAATATCGACTTCTATTCAGGCATTACACTCAAGGCGATGGGATTCCCCACAACGATGTTCACCGTGTTGTTCGCCGTTGCACGCACAGTCGGATGGATTGCGCAGTGGAAAGAAATGATCGAGGATCCTCATCAAAAAATCGGTCGACCTCGCCAACTCTACACTGGCGCGACGCGGCGCGACTATGCGCCGATTTCTCGGCGGAAATAATCTGCCCTAACCACTTCTGCCGTTTGTTTTGCCGTTGAGCTTTGGTGCGCTTGCGCCATCATAGCCCCACTGCACGTAGATGCCGGCCCACGTAAAGCCGCCGCCAAAGGCTGCGAGCACCAACCGATCGCCCCGTTTTAATTTCGGCTCATAGTCCCACAAGCAGAGTGGAATGGTGGCGTTGGTGGTGTTGCCGTATTTGTGGATTGTCACCATCACCTTGTCCATCGGCAGACCCATACGTTCTGCAGTCAACTCGATGATGCGCTTGTTTGCCTGGTGAGGCACAAGCCAGTCGATCATGTCGGCGCGCAAATTGTTACGCGACATGATCTCGCCTGCCACTTCCGCCATTTTGGCAATAGCAAACTTATAAACCGCAGCGCCTTCCTGGTGGACGTAATGCAAACGCTTGGCGACCGTTTCTGCGGTCGGAGGCATGCGGCTGCCACCCGCTTTCTGATGCAAATGGATCATCCCGGAACCGTCCGAGCGGATCAGTGCGTCCATGATGCCGTAACCACTCTCATCCGGTTCCAGGAGCACCGCACCTGCGCCATCACCGAACAGCACGCAGGTCGCGCGATCTGTGTAATCAATGATCGACGACATCTTGTCAGCGCCGACAACCACCACCTTGCGTGCTGTACCATTGGCGATGAATTGCGCAGCGATCGTGAGCGAGTAGAGGAAGCCGGAACAAGCAGCCTGCACATCAAAGCTGCCAACATTATTTACGCCGACCATGTCGCAGATCAGGTTGGCGGTTGAAGGAAACTGCATGTCTGGCGTAGTCGTCGCACAGATCAACAAATCAACTTCTTGCGGTTTGGTGCCCGTCTTTTGCAGCAGCCCACGCACCGCCTCTGCGGCCATATGCGCCGTACCAAGGCCCTCGCCTTTCAAGATGTGCCGCTCCTTGATGCCCGTACGCTCGGTAATCCAGGCATCACTGGTGTCGACCAAGCGCGCGAGTTCTGCGTTGGTGAGCAGGTCAGGCGGCAAGTAGCCGTGGACGGCAGTGATGGAAGCACGCGGGGAAAGGGTCAAAGGCCGAAGTCCAGTTTCAACAATGACATACGCCTATCCGGCAGGGCCGGGCAAGTTGCGTATTAAGGTGCCGCAGAGGCCATAATTTCATGCTTTGGCTGGCTTCGAGGGCCAACACAATCGAGCACACAAACGGCTGCCCGATCGCTCGGAACGGATTTTCCGATCTCCAAGACCGTGTCAAGACGAGCAAATGCCTCGATTTGCCGGCGGCGCTCCGGCGTCTCCGCCAGCAGCGGCAAAAGCGCGTTCGCAAGTTTCTCAGTGGTGCAATCCCTTTGGAGGAACTCCGGTACAACGATTTCGTCCAACACAAGATTTGCAAGGATAATCGACGGCACTGTGAGAAGAGCACGAGCTGCTACTGCTTCGATGAAGGAGACTTTGTACGCGGCCACCATCGGAACTCCGGCAAGCGCCAATTCTAGTGTCGACGTGCCAGATTTCGTTAACGCCGCGCGGGCCGTCCGGAGGGCCTCATACTTTTCGCTGACGTCGGTTATCACACGTGTTGGTACGCGCCACGAAGCAACAGCCGCCCGAACCTTATCGGCAAGACGTGGGACTGCGGGTACCACCACCTCAATCGGACCAAACTGCTCGGCGACTGAAGCGACCGCCGAACCAAAGACTGGCGCCAATCGACGAATTTCTCCGGTGCGGCTGCCCGGCAAAACTAACAGCAGCGGCGGATCAGCCAGACGAAGACGTTTTTCTAGATCGTTTGGTCGCAATTCACTCAAGCGCTCAATCAGCGGATGCCCGACATAGGTACAAGGCGGACCACCAAGTTCTCCCATGATTTTAGGCTCGAACGGGAACAGCGCGAGCACCCGATCCACATATTTGCGCATCGCGGGCGCACGATCCGGCCGCCAGGCCCAGACCGATGGACAGACGTAGTCAACGATCGGAATATCACGCGTCTGGGTGCGGACCCGTCGCGCCACACGATGGGAAAATTCCGGACTGTCGATGATCACCAGGACATCCGGTTTGGCCGTGATAACGGCATCGGCCGTTTCGCGGATACGGCGAAAAATTTTCGGCAAGCTTGCTGGGATTGCCGAAAATCCGATAACCGCGAGATCGCCGAGAGGAAAAAGACTTGGCACTCCCTCCGCCGCCATGAGCGCACCGCCGACGCAGGAGAATCGAGCACGACCTTGCGTGTTCCGCCTGATGGCGGCGATCAACGCAGCACCTAGCCGATCGCCGGACTCTTCCCCGGCCACCAGAAAGATGTGCGGACTCATTGCTCGTTTCCAGCCGGTACGCCGACAACAAAAATGCCGGCCCGGTCCGCCTCGCTTACCACACGTTCTGGCTCAGCGATTACGGTTGTGCCGCCCACCACTGCGATACCGGCAAGCCTTGCCCGCACAACTCCACTCACAGTTTTCGGACCAATAGACGGTAGATCAAAGCGGCTGTCCTGTCCTAATTTTGGCGCCTTCACCAGGACGCCTATTCCCTCCGCAGCGCCGATCCGTCCAGCGGCCCGCAAATCGGCGACGCGCGCCAACATCTGGTCCGTGCCTTCAACGGCCTCGACGGCCAGCACATGCTTACCAGCGACCACTACAGCTTGTCCGATATCAAACGCACCGCTGGCGCGCAAATAGTCGAAGCCGAAAGCGATATCTTGTCGATGCCGCTCCGAGGGATCAATGCGTCCAAGAGCACCTTCGGGGACGAGGATTTCCGGCGCCACCTCATGCGCTCCGATCAAGCGAAACCCCTGGTCTTCGACAATTTTGCTTACGCCCGACAGCAAATGATTATCACCGCCGCGATAGGCAGCCATGATGCGAGGCAGCAACATCAACGCTTTGAAGTCGGGGCGAAGATTCCACAGAGTCGGCCGTATCAGCGAACCAATTAACACGACATCGCGGCATCCCGCCGCGTGTGCCAGCCGTGTAAATGCGCCCAGCTGCCCCAAACGCAGCCAATGATGCGAATAACGCGCGACCCATGTTGGATCAGCGTGCCCATGAAGCGCAAATACCACGACGGCGCGGCCGCTCTTTGACGCAGCTTCGGCAACTGTCATCGGCAGGGAGCCGCCACCGCAAACAAGCGCGAGTGGGCCAATTTGGCCCGCGGCTGCTGCTGCACTCATATCTCTTCGTCCGCCTCGCCGCGCTTTATCGCCATCGTAAAAGGACGCTTTCCTGCACGGATGAAGTCAATGATTTTAGCGACGAGCGGGTCCGAGCCATACTGTTCGGCGACTTGATCGACGCGGGTGCGAAAGTCGCTTTTACCGAAAAACAAGGCCTGGTAGGCCGCGCGGACGCGATGCACATCATTTTTCGCCGAGCCACGTCGACGCATACCAATGACGTTAAGTCCCACCAAATGGGCCAGACTTCCGTGCGCCATACCATACGGGATCACGTCGGCACGAACACCGCTTAGGCCGACAATCATTGCACCTTCACCAATACGGACGAACTGGCGCACCGCAACGCCACCGCCGAACACCACATGATCGCCAACACTGACGTGCCCCGCGAGAAGCGTGTTGTTGGCGAACACCACTTGGCTACCCACCTTACAATCATGCGCGACATGGGCACCGACCATGAAAAAGCAATGATCACCAACTTCGGTCAGGCCTCCGCCATCCTCAGTGCCTCTACTCATGGTGACATTCTCGCGAATATCGCAATCGGCACCCACCACTAACCTTGTCGCGCCCCCGCGGTAACCGAATGATTGCGGCGGTGAACCAAGCGATGCAAACGGATGGATTACGGTTCGCGGGCCGATGGTCGTATGGCCCGTGAGGTTGACGTGCGCCACCAATCGGCAGCCATCGCTAATCGTGACGTGCTCGCCGATCGTGCAATACGGACCGATTGACACGTCGTTTCCGATGCTAGCCCCAGCCTCGATCCGAGCCGAGGGATCGATCATGCGAGAACTCATGCGTCGGAAAGCATGGCGCCAACTTCCGCTTCAGCGACAACCTGGCCCGCCACTTTCGCCTCGCCGCGGTACCACCACATCGACTTACGCCGCGTAATTCGATTCATGTGATACTCGATTGTGTCGCCCGGCCGCACCGGTTTCCGGAATTTTGCTTTGTCGATGGTGAGAAAAAACACCGACGACGGCTGAGCCCCGGTCGCGGCTATGCAGAGGACTCCCGCCGTTTGTGCCATGCCTTCAATCATGAGGACGCCTGGAAAAACCGGATTGCCCGGAAAGTGTCCCTGAAAATGTGGCTCGTTGATGGTCACGTTCTTGATGCCGATACCGTGTTCGTCACCCTGGATGTCGATCACCCGATCGACCATTAGAAATGGATAGCGGTGCGGGAGCATTTTAAGCACCACCGAAATGTCCGCCGCTTCAAGTTTTGTCACGGCCTCATTCATACCAACTGTCTCATTCATCAGCCGCCGCGTCAGAGACGCCTTCCTTGCGAGCAAGTCTTGCGAGGATCGTCATCTCCCGGAACCACTGCTTGATCGGTTTGGCCGGAGTACCGCCCCAACGCGCACCCGCTGGCACATCGCCATGGACATTGCTGGTCGCGGCAAGCTGCGCCCCCTCGCCGATCGTCACATTGTTGTTCAGGCCAACACGTGCACCCAGGACCACGAAATCTTCAAGCGTCGAACTGCCGGAAATTCCAGTTTGCGCCACCAATATACAGTGCCGGCCAATGCTGACATTGTGGCCCACCTGAACCAGGTTGTCGATCTTTGTGCCCTCACCAATCACGGTATCGCGAATGGCGCCTCGATCGATTGTTGTGCCGGCACCGATTTCGACATCGTCTTGAATGATAACGCGGCCGACCTGCGGGACTTTGAGGTGCCCCTTTCCACCCATCACAAAGCCAAAGCCGTCCTGGCCAATCTTACAGCCTGGATGAATAATAACCCGGTCGCCAATGAGCGTGTTGGTGATGATCGTACCCGAGCCTATCGAACAGTTGCGCCCAATTCTCACCTCCGAAGCAATCACCGCGTTTGCGCTGATCAAAGTGCCGCCGCCGATTTCGACACGCGGGCCGACAACGGCGCCGGGCTCAACCATCGCTCCGTCTTCCATGCGTGCAGTTGCGTCGATATGTGCACCTGCGAAATCGCCAGGTTCAGATAGCGACGAGGGACGAAGTGCCTGCGGAAATAGCGCACGCGCTGCCGTCACAAAGGCGCGATACGGCTCGCGGACCGTCAAAATTGCGACTCCGGCAGGCAGTTCTTTGGCAAGTGCTGCGGTTGTAACGCACGCTCCCGCATGTGTTGCTCCCGCCGCAGAGGTGAACCGTTTGCTGTCGAAAAACGTAAGATCACATGGCGACGCGCGATCGAGCGGAGCAATATCGACGATACGCCGCGAATGCGGCGGTGATGCGAGCGCCGCGCCGGTCAATACGACGATCTCATCAAGCGTGAGACCCGGCGAGTGTCGTAAGAAGACCGGCTCGCTCATTTTGCTGAAATCCGATCAGGCGTAGCGTCGGCTCTTACCAAGGTTAGAACCTGGTGCCGCCGCTGAAGCGGAAGATTTGCGTATGATCGCATATTTGCGTGACGCCATCCGACCCAGCCGCGCAATATTTTGTCAGCGGGTAGGCCAGATCGAAACGCAGTGGCCCAAGCGGCGAATCCCAAAGCAGACCAACACCGATCGAGGAACGAATCATCGACGCGCTACCGAGACCAACTTGAAGTGTTTCACCAGTCACGTTCCAACTGGTCGGCCCCTTGTAGTTCCACAGCGAACCAGCGTCGGCAAAAGCCGCAATTTTGATGCCCGTGTCTTTGGGCAGGAAGTACAATGGCGTTTGCGCTTCAAAGCTGGCGCCCCAATAGAGAGAGCCACCGAGAGCGTCATTCGTGGTGCCGATCGTCATGTCACGCGGGCCCAGGCCGGCCGGTGCAAAGCCGCGAACCAGGTTCGGCCCCATCTGGAATTGGTCCAGCATGCGCATTTGTTGGCCGCCCCAAGGGTTGATGCTGCCGGCCTGCACCTTAAAGACACCAATGACATCCGAAAGAAGCTCGTAATATTTCCGCGCCTCGATCGACGTACGGAAAAAATCCACGTCGCCGCCGACGCCCGCAAAGTCTTGCTTGAGTTCGACGAAAAGACCGCTGGTCGGTAGCCGGTTGTTGTCCAACGTGTTGTAGGCAACCGTGTAACCCACCAGTGACGTATTAACCGCCCCCGAAGCTAGTTCCTTGCGGACTGCCAGCGAAGCCTCACCGTCCCAATAACAGCCGCCCTGCGTACCCGGATTGACGATCGTGTCCGTATTTTGGAATGAACTAAACACGCCTTCATTGGTGGGGCTTACGCCGGGACCGGTACCGTTTCTAAACGCCACGGCATTGCTCGAAAATTGACAGTTATTGTACTGGTCCGGCAGCGTAATTTTCTGCTGATAGAACGAATAGCGCGGCTGGAACGCGATTTCTTCGGTCAGTGCAAAGCCAAGACGCAGATTCGTGCCGATAGTTTGAGAATCGTAGGAGACGTAGTTATTCGCCAGGTTCTGCCGTGCAAACAAGTCGATGCCGGCAGCCATGCGATAACCGAGGAAGTAAGGCTCGACGAACGAAAAGTCGAACCCGCGAACATATTGCCCGTACGTCACGGAGGCCTTGGCATAGTTGCCGCGACCCATGAGGTTGCGGTCGGCAACGCTGACCTCACCAATCAAGCCGTCAGCGGTGGAATATCCGCCCGACACTGAAAATTCACCGGTGGGTTGCTCTTCAACTTCGACGTTGATGACAACGCGATCCGGCGCCGAACCGGGCTCATTGGTGATTTTGACCGACTTGAAGAAGTTGAGATTTTTCAGCCGGCGCTCGGCGCGGTCGACCAGGGCGCGGTTATAGGCATCACCCTCGCCAAGATCGAATTCGCGACGGATGACATAGTCGCGGGTGCGCGTATTGCCGCGGATGTTGATACGCTCAATATAGGCGCGGGCGCCTTCCTCAACGACGAACACGAGACTAATGGTTTTGGCTTCGAAGTTGCGGTCGCCCCGCGGCCGCACAGTAGCGAAAGCATATCCATTTTTCGCGGCAGCGATCGTCATTGCCTCCACGCTTTTCTCGACGAGATCCGCGTTGTAGACGCTGCCCGCGCTAAGCTTGACTTGCGCGCGCAGCGACGCCGGATCGATCGCATGGACGTTCGAGACCACATCGACCGTGCCGACCCGATACTGACTGCCCTCGTCGATCGTGAACGTGACCACAAACCCCTTTTTAGCCGGATCGTATTCGCCAACGGCAGCGACGATACGCACGTCGGCATACCCATGCTTCAGGTAGAAGCGTCGCAACAGATCGCGGTCCGCTTCGACACGATCGGGATCATAAATGTCAGTGGTCTGTAGGAAGCTAAGGAAGTTGCTTTCGGACGTTTTGATAATGTCCTTCAGCCGACCGTTTGAAAAAGCGTGCGCGCCGACAAATTGGACGTCTTTGACGCCCGTTTTCTGACCTTCCTTGATTTCGAACACCAGATCGACCCGGTTGTTCGGAAGCTCGATGATCTTTGGATCGACCGAAACATCGAAACGGCCACTGCGATGATAAATTTCGATAATGCGCTGCACATCGGCCTGCACCGTCGGGCGCGACAAAGTCCCGCGCGGCTTCGACTGCACTTCCGCGGATAGCTGCTCGTCCTTGGCTTTTTTGTTGCCTTCGAACGCGACCCGGTTGATCACCGGGTTTTCCACCACGGTCACCACCAATCGGTTGCCGTTGTGGCTGATGCGCACGTCTGCGAACAGACCCGTGGCAACGAGCGCCTTCAGCGCTTCGTCTTCCTGCTCGGGGCCTAGCCGACCACCTGGGCCGGGTTTGAAATAGGAACGGATGGTGTCGGCTTCGACCCGGCGGCTTCCCTCGACAACGATCGAGCTTGCGGTCTGCGCAACCGCAACGCCCGAAGACGCAACCGTTACGCACCCAGCGCCGACAAGGATACCGCCGAGGATCAGGCCGCTTAGAGCCAACCCCCGAACCACCCTCACACAAATTCCCATTCGCTACGCGCCCTTTTGATCCATGCGGCGGCCGCCCCCACTGCGGATTCGACAGACGATCCGGGCTGGCAGAGGCCAGCGTTTTACAGCGTTTTTAGTGCGCTGCAAACGAACTCCCGCGCTAACTTCCCCTTTTCCCTCAAAAAGTTGCCCGTCAGCAACGCTTACGAGGTCGCGAGGTGGAGGATGTCATTAAAGGTTGCAAAAATCATCAACATCACGACGATCGCCAGGCCAATCCGAAAGCCAACCTCCTGGGCGCGCTCTGAGAGAGGCCGGCCTCGAATTGCTTCGATAGCATAGAACAAAAGGTGACCGCCATCGAGCAAAGGGATGGGGAACAGGTTCAGCAGCCCGATGGACACCGACAGTACGGCAGTCAAATGGAAAAGGGCCGCAAAGCCGGCCGTCGCGACCTGACCTGATACCTGAGCAATCCGAATCGGGCCGCCCAGCTGATCAGCAGCTTCCCGCCCGGCAAATACTCCGGCGATGTAGGCCATAGTTCGATCAACGACGAACCATGTTTCCTGTGCGCCCATGACGATGCCGCGCAAGAGGCCCACTTTCTCTGTTTTGATGTCGCCCGGAGCCATCGAGCGGCTAATGCCAAGCACCCCTAGCTTGTGAACATTACCGAAATTGTCCTTGAGCTCCTTGAGTTGCGGGACGGCCTTGAGGGCCATCTGAACCCCGCCGCGATCGACCTCGATAGTTAGCGGCTCACCAGCACTGATGCTGACGATGCGCTGCATGTCAGAGAAACTTTCGATCTTCTCGCCATTGATAGTGAGAACCAGATCGCCTGGTTGAAAGCCCGCCGTCTGCGCGGCGCTGCCAGCCTGCACGGAATCGACCCGCGCACTGGTGGTCTGTCTGCCGACTGTGGTGAAAATGATTGCGAAAATGGCGATCGCCAGCACGAAATTGGCAATTGGTCCGGCCGCCACAACCGCGGCGCGCGAGCGGACCGGCTGAAATATAAAGCTGTCCTTCTTTTCAGCTTCCGTCATGGCAGCGGCTGCAGCTTGGTCAGGCGCACTCGCCGCATTCTCATCGCCGAAGAATTTCACGTAACCGCCAAGTGGAACCGCGGAGATCTTCCAGCGCGTTCCATAGCGATCATAGAAGCCGGCTATCTCCGGGCCGAAACCGATCGAAAATACGACAACTTTGATGCCGCACCAGCGCGCCATCAGAAAGTGGCCAAGCTCATGAAAGAAAACGACAATGGTGAGAACAAACAGGAACGGCACGACATAGCCGATGAGGCCGCCACCGAATGCACTGAGGCCTCCCAAGATTTCCATACCCATTAACTACCTCGTCCCGCCCAGAAGGGCCGTTGTCGCACCGATAAAGAACCTAGGATGCCTTTACGGCAATTTCGGGCAAGAGGCTCCGAGCGAGACTTCTTGCAACATGGTCAACGGCCAACGCCGCGTCGATATTGGCCGGCTCCGCCAAAATCCCGCGTCCGGCAGCCATATCAAGGGTTGCCTCGACGAGTGCCGCAATGGCCAGAAACGATATCTGGCCAGATAAAAACGCAGGGACCGCGACCTCATCGGCCGCATTTAGGACAGTCGTCGCCGCTCCGCCCGTCTCCATGGCCTGCCGCGCCAATGCAAGCGCCGGAAACCGCTCCAAATCCGGTGCTTCAAAAGTAAGCTTTTGCAATGCGGCGAGGTCCAGCCGCGCCGCGGGGCCATCAATGCGCCGCGGCCAGGCCAAACAGTGGGCAATCGGAATGCGCATGTCGGGCGAGCCGAGCTGAGCGACCACTGAACCGTCCCGAAATTCCACCATCCCATGAATGACGGATTGCGGATGAACGAGGACGTCGATTTCTTCCGATTTAAGCGCGAACAAATGATGCGCCTCAATAATCTCAAGGCCCTTGTTCATCAGCGTGGCGGAATCGATCGTGACTTTCGGGCCCATCGACCAGTTCGGATGGCGCAGGGCCTGTTCGGGGGTCGCCGCCTTGATCTCTTCCATCGCCCATGTTCGGAACGGGCCGCCGGATGCGGTGAGGATCGCACGTTTGACGTCGGCGCGGTGTCCAGCGCCCAACGCCTGGAAAACGGCATTGTGCTCGGAGTCGACCGGCAGAACGGTTGCACCGGTGCTCGATGCGCGGCGCATAAAGAGACTTCCGGCGCAGACGAGACATTCCTTGTTGGCAAGCGCGACGGTTGCACCGCGTTCGATCGCGGCAAGCGTCGGCTTGAGTCCGGCCGAACCGCTAATCGCCGCCATCACCCAGTCAGCCGGCCGTTGCGCAGCCTCCACTAGCGCATCCTCGCCGGCAGCTGCTTCGATCCCTGAACCGGCGAGCGCATCTTTAAGTTCACGATAAGCTGCGGGATCGGCGACGACCGCCTGTTTGGCACCAACCTCTCGCGCAATTTTGGCGAGGGCGGCAGCATTGCTGCGGGCGCTGATCGATTCAACGCGGTAACCATCGGGCGCCCGCTTGATCAGATCAATCGTGCTGGCGCCGATCGATCCTGTCGCACCGAGAATTGAAATGCTGCGCACGTCTGCGCCGGAACGTGTACGCGAATGCGGAACGACATCAGCGACGGTCATACTCTCACCATACCAAAAGTCCGCGCGCCGGCGCGTCGAAGCCGCCACGCACTATACCTATCAAACAGCCCGCAAGTGCCGCTGCCCAGAAGCCATCGAGCCGGTCCATCACGCCCCCATGACCGGGAATGAGGTTGCTCGAATCTTTTGCACCGAATTGTCGTTTCACCCAGGATTCAAACAAGTCGCCCAGTTGCGCGAGCACCGACAGCAATAGCGCGACAATGGTAATCGCAAATTTGTTAAACGATCCAAACAATCCCGAAATCGCCACAGCTACGACCATAGCGCCGAGCGTGCCGGCAATTGCACCCGACCACGTTTTCTTAGGGCTGATTGCGGACCATAACTTTGGTCCACCGAACGTGCGGCCGGCGAAGTAACCGAGGACATCCGTCGTCCACACAATCGCAAACAGCATCACGATTACAGCAAACCCAAAGACATCGTCCGCGCGCAGAAACATTGCAGCCAAAAGCAGCGCACCCGCGTAGCCGATGCCGGCAGTCACCCACAATCGTCGTTCGCGCGGCGCAAAGATTGCGGCAGCAAGCGCGCCGAGGCCAATCATCAGCAAGGCCGCAATGGGTCGCCCCAGCCATGCGACAAAGCCCGCCATTGCGACGGCCCCACCGCATGCAGAGAACATCAGACGATAGGACGGACCCGCAACCATCATGATCCACTCCCAAAGCACAGCAAGGGCCGCTACAGTCCAGAATATCGCGAACGGCACGCCGCCAAGATAGGCCGCAAGAAACGCCAGCGGCGCCAGGATCACCGCGGAGAGAATACGAAGCAACAAATTGCTCGCTGACAAAGACGTGCCAGCCTTTCCAGAATTGGACGCGGGGTCGACACGAACCACGAGATCAGGATCCCGTCTGCGCGACGAGGCCGCCGAACCGCCGCTCGCGCTGCTGATATTCGCGAATGGCTGATTCCAGCACGGCGCGATCGAAGTCCGGCCAATAGGTCGGTACAAAAACCAATTCGCTATAGGCCGACTGCCACAGAAGGAAATTCGACAAGCGTTGTTCGCCGCTTGTGCGAATGATGAGATCCGGGTCCGGAATATCTGGCGCATCGAGAAAGCGGCTGAACGTATCCATGTCGATGTCGCCGGCTTTGACGCTGCCTTGCGCGATCGCTTCTGCAACTCTACGGGCCGCACGCACGATTTCTTGCCGCGAACCGTAATTGAAAGCGACAACCAGCGTCAGCCCATCGTTGTTCTTGGTCAGCTCCTCTGCTTCGATCAAGAGCCTTCCGATATCGGCATCAAGCCCGTCACGCTCGCCTATCACGCGCACGCGTACATTGCTTTTGTGCAGCTCCGCGAGATCATTGCGCACAAAGCGCCGCAGCAAGCCCATTAGCTCGCCAATTTCGCTCGCCGGCCGCGACCAGTTTTCAGCGCTGAATGAAAATATTGTGACGAATTTTATGCCGATCTCACCGGCAGCACGAATCGTACGTCGAAGCGCCTCAACTCCGCGCCGGTGCCCCTCCGCGCGTGGGAGACCGCGCGCTGCGGCCCAACGCCCATTGCCATCCATGATAATAGCAACATGGCGCGGCACCTCGAATGCCGCCGGAGCGTTATGCGGAAACTCGGCCTCGGACATGGAGTGCGACCTCAGACCGTGAGGATCTCCTTTTCTTTTGTCGACAACATATGATCGATTTCCGCGATGCCGGAGTCCGTCGCCTTCTGAATGTCGCCAGAAAACCGATCGTGATCATCTTTGCTGATCTTGTGTTCTTTCTCGAGTTTCTTGATGACATCCATCGCATCGCGTCGCACATGGCGCACCGCGACACGCGCGGTTTCCGCATACTTGTGCGCGATCTTGACCAATTCCTTACGCCGGTCCTCGTTAAGTTCCGGGATGCGCAAGCGGATGGTTTGCCCTTCGGTTGCCGGTGATAGTCCAAGGTTGGAATTTACGATCGCTTTTTCCGTGGCATGGACAAGCGAGCGATCCCAAACGTTGACTGAAATCATGCGCGGCTCGGGCACACTCACGGTCGCCACCTGATTGAGCGGCATCTGCGCCCCATAAGCCTCGACCATGACCGGATCGAGCAAATGAGCCGACGCCCGCCCGGTGCGCAGCCCGGATAATTCGGTCTTCAGAACACTGCTTGCGCCCTGCATGCGGCGCTTGATCTCATTTATGTCGTGCGTAGCGTTTGCCATGGCAATTCCTCGGACGCCGCACTTCTACCACGCGGCGAAAATGCTCCGCCGGTTAACCGACGACAGTTGCGCGCCCCTTGCCGCGTAGCACGGTTTCGATAGCGCTCTTTTCAGCGATAGAGAACACGATGATAGGCATCCGGTTTTCCCGAGCAAGCGCGAACGCGGCGCCATCCATCACCCTGAGGTCTTTCTCGATTGCTTCCTGGTGACTGAGTTTGTCGTAACGCTTTGCTTTCGGGTCTTTTTTCGGATCGGCCGTATACACACCATCGACATTCGTGGCTTTGAGTACAGCCTGGGCGTCCAACTCGGCAGCGCGCAGCACCGCGGTGGTGTCAGTGGTGAAGAATGGATTGCCGGTACCGGCAGCAAGCAACACCACGCGACCTTTGCCGAGATTCTTCATCGCGCGTTTGCGGTTGTATGTCTCGCACACGGAAGGCATGGCGAGCGCCGAGAGCGTGCGCGCCTCGCGCCCCGCCCGCTCAATTGCGGCTTCCAGCACCAGACAGTTCATGACGGTCGCGAGCATTCCCATGGTGTCGCCGACCGGCCGGGGCACGCCGCGCGCGGACACTTCTACGCCGCGAAAAATATTGCCGCCGCCAACAACAACACCAAGCTCAATCCCAAGCTTTGCGGCCGCTGCGATATCCGATGCAAGGCGCTCCACCGTCGCCTGGTCGATACCGAATCCATTGGCAGCCGACAGCGCTTCGCCAGACAATTTGACGATGACACGACGATAGACCGGGTCACTCATTCGTCGCGATCCTTCATGGGATCGCCGAGAGCGGAGGCGACCGACGTTCGATCAACTTTGACCGGCGGCGGCCGCGACCTCGGCGGCGAAATCAGTTTCCTGCTTCTCGATGCCCTCACCGAGTGCATAACGGACAAAGCCGGTGACTTTAATCGGCCCGCCCGCCTTGCCTTCGGCTTCCTTCAACGCTTGCGCGACGCTTTTCTTGTCGTCGAAGATAAACGGCTGCTCCAGCAAGCAAACTTCCTTGTAAAAAGTCTTCAGCCCCAACTCGACGATCTTGTCGATCACGTTAGCCGGTTTGCCCTGCTGCTTGAACTTGTCGGCAAGCACATTCTTCTCTCGTTCCACAACCGCCGGATCGAGTGCAGACGCCTCAAGCGCCAACGGGTTCGCCGACGCAACATGCATTGCAACCTGACGCCCAATGGCGGTCAGCTCATCGGCTTTGCCGGTCGATTCGAGCCCCACGATCACACCAATTTTGCCAAGGCCGTCAGTCACCGAGTTATGCACATAAGAGCCTATCGCGCCTTTACCGACGGTAACCATCGCGGCGCGCCGCAGCGTCATATTCTCGCCGATCTTGGCGATCGTGTCGGAGATCGATTCCGCAACGGTGATGCTGCCTGCCTTTGCCGCGTTGATCTTGTCGACGTCGGTGCCGACCGACAGCGCAACGTCGGCGATCATCTTGACGAGACCCTGGAACAGGTCGTTGCGCGCGACGAAGTCGGTTTCCGAATTGACCTCGACCACGACGCCCTTTGTACCTTGGATCTGCAAACCGATAAGGCCTTCTGCCGCGACGCGGCCGGCTTTCTTGGCCGCTTTTGACAAGCCTTTTTTCCGCAGCCAATCCTGGGCCGCGGTCATATCGCCATTGGTTTCGCTGAGCGCGGCCTTGCAATCCATCATGCCAGCGCCAGTCAACTCGCGCAGCTCCTTGACCATCTGTGCGCTGATATTTGCCATGATCTATTTTCCTCGATCCGTCATGGCCGGGCTTGTCCCGGTCATCCACGTCTTGAAACGTCGTAAGGTCGTGGATGCCCGGCACGAGGCCGGGCATGACGATGCAGTACCTACTCCGCCGTCAATTCCTTGGCCTTGGTGATCCAGCCGTCGACGCGGCCGGGCAAACCGACCTCTTCGCCGACATTGTGGGCGGCCTTTTCGTTGAGCTCGGCGATCTGCGAATAGTGGAAGATGCCAAGGTCGTTGAGTTGCTTTTCGATCGCGGGCGACACGCCCGGCAGCTTTTTGAGATCGTCTGCGACGCCGCGCGGGCCCGGCAACGGCTCGAAGCCGAGATCGCCGAGCGCGGGTGCCGTCGGCACCGGCTCTACGACGATCGGCTTTTCGGCGGCACCGATGTCGACGCCCATTTCACCTTGTGCGCGCGAAATTCCGTCGATCGCGGCCTTCGCAATGAGATCGCAGTACAACGAGACGGCGCGGCTAGCATCATCATTACCAGGAACGGCAAAAGTGATGCCGGCCGGATCACAATTCGTGTCGACGATAGCGGCGACCGGAATATTGAGGCGTTGCGCCTCCTTGATCGCGATGTCTTCCTTGTTCGTATCGATGACGAACAACAGGTCGGGGACGCCACCCATATCTTTGATGCCACCAAGCGACCGGTCGAGCTTGTCGCGTTCGCGCTGCATCGTAAGGCGCTCTTTTTTGGTGTAGCCGCCGGACTCATTCGATGCGAGCATTTCGTCGAGCTTGCGCAGCCGTGAGATCGACCCGGAAATCGTTTTCCAGTTTGTGAGCGTCCCGCCGAGCCAGCGCGAATTCACGTAATATTGCGCGCTGCGTTTCGCCGCGTCGGCGATCGAAGTCCTGCGCCTGGCGCTTGGTGCCAACGAACAGGATGCGGCCGCCTTTCGCGACAGTGTCGCTGACGGCCTGCAACGCGCGGTGCAGCATCGGCACTGTCTGGGCGAGATCGACGATGTGAATGTTGTTGCGAGTGCCGAAGATGTACGAGCCCATCTTCGGGTTCCAACGGTGGGCCTGATGGCCGAAGTGAACGCCAGCTTCCAAAAGCTGACGCATCGAAAATTCAGGAAGCGCCATAATCTTCTCCGGTTGATCCGCCGCGGACGGTTGTGAGCCCGATTGGGCCACCGGACGGCCTTGTTGACCCATTGTCGGGGCCTAAAGCCATGCGTCCGCGTGAGTGATGCCGGGCTTATATAGGTGCAGTTTCCAGAATGCAAGGCGAGACAAGGCTTTAGGCAGCGCCTCGGGAAGCATCTCTGCCCGACCCGAGCCAGGTGCGGTTAAGACTTGGGTCCCGGTCTCAAAATCGACGCGGCGAGGCGGCTCGCCGCGCACCTTGGGTACAGCTGCTCACACATGAAAGATTTGCGCGTAGTGACGCTTGAGTTCCTCGCCCTGCGTTTCGACCGCGGCGGGATCGTCCTTCCATACCTTGATTGCCGACAAGGGCGTGCGCCCCGGCTTGTCCTTGACCAGCGCATGCACCGAACGCAGGGCGCCCTCGTTGACGAAAAGCTCCTGCCCTTCGACGCTGAACAAATAATTCTGGAATAGCCGCGCAGCGTTCGGGTGCGGAGCGCCCACAAAAACCGCCGATGGCTGCACAATCGATGGGCTGCCCTCGGTTGCATAGACCACTTCGATCGGCTTGCCGCTTTCCTTGAGCAACAGAACATTCAACTCGTTGCCGTCCGCCATCACCGGCCGTTCTCCGAGGACGATTTTCTTGGGTGTGTCGGTCGCTGACTGGATCTGGAGCACTTGCTGCTGCGCGAGCTTTTCGAGGTACGGCCAGCCAAGTTCGCGCACCATCTGATACGTCGATGTCATGATGGTGCCGCTGTAGCTCGGATGTGCCTTGACGATTTTGCCTTTCCATTTCGGGTCGATCAAATCAGCAAAACTTTTCGGAGCTTCCTCGCGCTTCACAAGATCGGTGTTATAGGCGACCACGCAAAGCGACGAGCGCACCGTTGCGTAAAGCCCATCGGGGTCGCGATGCTCGGCTGCGATATGTCTGGCGACATCCTCAGGCACATAAGGCGCAAGTAGTCCCTGCCGTTTCCAGGCCAGAAATTGCGCAGCATCACCCGTGCTTACTGCATCCGCGACGTGCAGGCCGGAGGCATATTCTTGCGCGACACGCGCAAATATGCGCTCGCCTCCGGCGCGCTCAACCCGAACGCGGATGCCGGCGAATTTCTGTTCAAACGTCTTACCAACCTTTTCCGCGAGTTGCAGATCGGCCGACGTGTACCAGGTGAGTTGACCTTCTTTCGTCGCGGCGGCGATCAACGCCGGAGTGATCGCCGCCGCCGTCGGCGGAGCGGCGCGTGCCGGCGCCGCATACGCCAGCGGTAGCGCGAAGGCAGCTTTGACGACGTCACGGCGTGTGGGTTGTATCGGCATCGGCATATTCTGCCTCTCCGCTCATGCCCGCGAAAGCGGGCATTCCGGAAGAACTTTACCGGGTCCCCGCTTTCGCGGGGGCGACCGGAAAGCACGTCGAGCGGAGATGGCCTACAGCGCCTCGACCTGCACCACGCCTGGTACGGCTTTGATGGCGCCGGCAATTTGCGGCGAGACTTTGAAGCGGCCCGGAAGCTTCACCTCGACTTCGGTGCCGCGCTTGAGCAGCAGCACCACACTCACTTCCCCGTCAGCATTCGCCGTCGCGCGTCCACTTCCTTGCGCAGTTCGGGCGGCCCCACCCTGCGTTGCCGGCTCCAGCCGTTTTGCCACCGCGTCGAGCGGTGCGCCATCGCGCAAGAAAACGCGCAAACCCTTTTGCAAATTGGCTGCGGCATCGTCGAGCGGTTCCGCCGACTGGATGCGCGCGCGCACCTCATCGCCCTGCACTTCCGCCGACAAGAACAGCAAAACAGCAGTTCCAGGCTCGAGCAAATCGCGGTGCTCGGCCAGACCTTCTGAAAAAATCACCGCTTCGAAGTGACCGCTCGGATCGGAGAGGCCGATGATTCCCATCTTGCTGCCGGTGCGCGTACGGCGCTCGGTGCGCGACACGACGGTCGCGGCAACACGGCCCGCCGTTGCGCCGGCCTTTACGGCGCGCGCAAATTCCGCCCAGGGCTGCACCCGCAATTTCTTGAGCACTGCGGCATAATCATCGAGCGGATGCCCCGACAGGAAGAAGCCGACCGCTTCATATTCCCGGCGCAACCGCTCCGCGGGCAGCCACGCCTCGATCTGCGGTAGCGCGATCTGTTCGCGCGTGCCGCCACCACCGAACAGTTCGCTTTGGCCGACCGCCGCGGTTTCGTGGCTGCGTTGCGCGCGGGCAAGGACCGCATCGAGGACGGCAAAGACGCGCGCGCGGTTCCGCTCAAACGTATCGAAAGCGCCGGCAGCAGCGAGGCTTTCGAGCACGCGCTTGTTCACAGCGCGCGGATTAACACGCGCCGCGAAGTCGGCAAGGTCGGCGAAGTCGCGCGAGTTTCGTGCGGCGATGATCGCTTCCACCGCCTGTTTGCCAACGCCTTTGAGCGCAGCGAGCGCATAGATAATCGTGTTGCCATCCACTTCGAAATCAACCGCAGAGCGGTTAATCGATGGTGGATCGACGCGAATACCCAAGCGCTCGGCCTCGGCGCGGAATTCGGCAAGCTTGTCGGTGTTTCCCATGTCGAGCGTCATGGTCGCCGCCAGGAATTCGACAGGGAAATTCGCCTTCATATAGGCGGTTTGATAGGCGACCAGCGCGTAGGCCGCCGCGTGGCTCTTGTTGAAACCGTATTCGGCGAAGCGCTCGAGCAAGTCGAAGATGGCGTCGGCCTGATGGCGTTCGACGCCGTTCTCCAGACAGCCGGAAACGAAGTCTTTGCGCTGCGCCTGCATTTCTTTCCGGATCTTCTTACCCATGGCGCGCCGGAGCAGATCCGCCTGGCCGAGGGTGAAGCCCGCAAGGATCTGCGCGGCCTGCATCACCTGTTCCTGATAAATGATGACGCCAAAGGTTTCGCGCAGGATCGGCTCGAGCTTGGGATGGATATAGTCCGACTGCTCCATGCCGTGCTTGCGCGCACAATATGTCGGGATGTTCGCCATTGGGCCAGGACGATAAAGTGCGACCAACGCGATGATGTCCTCGAAGCGGTCGGGCCGCATGTCGAGAAGCGCGCGCCGCATGCCCGCGCTTTCCAGTTGGAAGATCCCGACGGCTTCGGCGCGGGCCAAAAGGTCGTAAGTGCCTTCGTCATCGAGCGGGATCGCGGCAAGATCGATATCGATGCCGCGCCTCTTTACAAGCGCCACAGCCGTTTGCAGGACTGTGAGCGTTTTCAGGCCGAGGAAGTCGAACTTCACCAGGCCCGCCTGCTCCACCCATTTCATATTGAACTGGGTGACCGGCATATCGGACTTCGGATCGCGGTAGAGCGGCACCAGTTCTGACAGCGGGCGGTCACCGATCACGATGCCTGCAGCATGCGTTGACGCGTGACGGTTTAACCCTTCGAGTTTCTGCGCGATATCGAAGGCCCGCTTGACCACCGCATCGCCATCACGTTCCGCTTGAAGGCGTGGTTCACCTTCGATCGCTTGTTTGAGCGAAACCGGTGCGGCCGGATTTTGCGGAACAAGCTTGCAAAGCTTGTCGACCTGTCCATACGGCATCTGCAGGACACGGCCGACGTCACGCAACACACCCCGCGCCTGCAGCGTACCGAAAGTGATGATTTGCGCGACCTGATCTCGCCCGTAGCGCTCCTGCACGTAGCGGATCACTTCATCGCGGCGGTCCTGGCAGAAATCGATATCGAAGTCCGGCATCGATACGCGTTCGGGATTGAGGAAGCGCTCAAACAGCAGCCCAAATCGAATGGGGTCGAGATCAGTAATCGTCAGCGCGTATGAAACGAGCGAGCCCGCGCCCGATCCGCGGCCTGGTCCAACGGGTATGCCTTGTTTCTTTGCCCATTGGATGAAGTCAGAAACGATGAGGAAGTAACCCGGATATTTCATCCCCCCGATGACGCCCAGCTCGAAATCAAGCCGCTCGCGGTATTCGTCGACGGTGTGTCCGGGGGCGACACCCGCGGTTTCGAGGCGGCGTTCGAGCCCCTCCTCCGCGCGCTTGCGCAACTCACTCGCCTCATCAACCGCCGTGCCGCTATCGCCCACCGAGAAGCGCGGAAGGATCGGCTGATGAGTGCGAGGGCGGAACGCGCAGCGTTGCGCGATCTCGACGGTCGAGGCGGTCGCCTCAGGCAGATCGGCGAATAATGCAACCATCTCGGCCCGGCTCTTGAAGCGATGCTCAGCGGTCAACTGGCGGCGATCGCTTTCGGCAAGCAGCCGGCCTTCGGCGATGCAGATCAGCGCATCGTGGGCTTCATGATCTTGCGCCGTCGCAAAGTACGCCTCGTTGGTGGCAACGAGCGGCACACTTTTGCTGTAGGCAAAATCGATCAACAACGGCTCAGCGCGGCGCTCGTCGGCCGTACCGTGGCGTTGCAATTCGATGTAAAGCCTGTCACCGAAAAGTTTGAGCAACGCATCGAGGCGCGTTGCGGCGAGATGGCTTTGCCCGGCGGCGATCGCGCCATCGAGCGGCCCGCCCGGACCTCCGGTGAGTGCGATGATGCCGGCAGTCTCGCCTTCCAGCCAATCAAGCTTGAGCCGCGGCGGCTCATTCGACGGAGTATCGAGGAAGGCCCGCGAGTTGAGCCGCATCAGGCTGCGGTAACCCTCGGTGTGAGCGGCGAGCAGCACCACGCGCGCACGCTCCGGCTTGGCATTTGCGTTGCGAGACCCATGCTCGGTGTCGCCAAAATCGACGGCGAGCGCGCAACCCACAATCGGTTGGATCCCGTAGCCCGCAAGCTTCTCGGAGAATTCCAGCGCCCCGAACATGTTGTCGGTATCCGTTAGCGCCAGTGCCGGCTGGTGGTCGGCTTTCGCCAGCTCTGCGAGGCGCGCAATCGTCAGCGCGCCTTCAAGCAGCGAATAGGACGAGTGCACGTGCAAGTGCACGAAATCGAGGCCGGCCATTGGTGATTCCTTGTGGCCTCCAGAGTGGGGACACTGTGCGCCCGCGTCTACTGCGAACGACATCACCCGCGCCGCTATGCCCGCTTTTCGCAGGGCCGGGTTGCGTCATGGCGGACTTGTTCCGGCCATCCACCGCCTTCGGATAGGCACGCGGCTAAAGACGCAGATGCCGGCACAGGGCCGGGCATGACGCCTGAAAGGCAACAGGTTTCTGGCGTTCAGAGATTTCCCAGCACCTGGGTCCAGATGGCAATCATTCCGACAAACAACGACAGAGAGGCCAGTGCGGCGGCCTCTTGGATCACTGCTTTGAACATGGCTCTCTCCCCAGAACAGAGAGAGAACATAGTTCAGCCTTTGTTCCTGAGTCAAGGGCCCAATGCTATCTGAAATAAATAAACTGATTCAGTCGTTTATAGAGATATCCTCAGCCAAATTATGAGGGTCCGTGTGGCCTCTTCGGGGGACGAGGACCCGGCAACCACCGCGCCTCAATCCATCTCGACGATCTTCCCATCCAGCAACGTCACCCGGCGGTCCATTCGGGCCGCGAGCTCCATGTTGTGGGTCGCAATGATGGCAGCAAGGCCCGAGGCGCTCACGAGCTGCGAAAGCGCATTAAACACGTGCTCGGCTGTGTGGACATCGAGATTTCCCGTCGGTTCGTCGGCGAGGAGGATGCGTGGCGCATTTGCGACTGCGCGCGCAATTGCGACACGCTGCTGCTCACCCCCGGAAAGCTCGGCCGGACGGTGATTCAGGCGGGCGGCCAGGCCCAGATACTCGAGGAGCTCCACCGCCCGCGTTTTGGCCTCCGAACGCCTGAGGCCGCGGATCATCTGCGGCAACAGCACGTTCTCCAGCGCGGAAAACTCCGGCAGCAGGTGGTGCGATTGGTAGACGGTGCCGATTTCGTTGCGGCGGATCCGCGTGCGCTCATGGTCGGCCAGAATCGCCGTCGAGCGGCCATCCACATAGACGTCGCCATGGTCGGGATGCTCGAGCAGGCCGGCGATGTGCAGGAGTGTCGATTTGCCGGCGCCGGACGGCGCTACCAGCGCCACCGATTGTCCGCCCCAAAGGGCGAGCTCAACGCCATTGAGCACATGGACCGTTTCATCGCCCTGCCGATAGTGACGCTCGACGTCATGCAGGAACAGGATCGGAACTTCCTCAACCTGCTGCGGCTGCGGCCGTTGCTGCTGCGCCACCTCCACCTCCACGGCCGTAAAGGTCTCACTCATAGCGCAGCGCCTCCACCGGATCGAGGCGTGCCGCGCGCCACGACGGATAAAGCGTGGCGAGCAACGACAGCATGAGCGCCATCACGACCACTGCCGTCGTCTCCCCAGAATCCATGTCCGCCGGCAGATGCGAGAGGAAGTAAAGCTCCGGCGAGAACAGCTCGGTATTCGTGAGCCATGACAAGAATTGCCGGATGCTCTCGATGTTGAGGCAAATGACCACGCCCAAGAGGAAGCCGACAATGGTGCCGACCACCCCGATCGAAGCGCCGGTAATCAGGAAAACACGCATGATCGCGCCTTGGGTGGCACCCATGGTGCGTAAGATGGCGATATCCTGACCTTTGTCCTTCACCAGCATGATCAGGCCGGAAACGATGTTGAGAGCAGCGACAAGCACGATCAGCGTCAGAATTAAAAACATTACATTGCGCTCGACCTGAAGCGCATTGAAGAAGGTCGCGTTGCGCTGGCGCCAGTCGATCATGAAGATCGGACGTTGCGCGGCATCCTGCACCGCCTTGCGATAGCGATCCACGCGATCGGGATTGTCGGTGTAAATCTCGATCGCGGTGACATCGCCGGCCCGATTGAAGTAAGCCTGCGCTTCCTTCAGCGGCATGAACACCATGGCGTTGTCGTATTCCGACATACCAATCTCGAACACCGCAGCGATTTTGTAGACCTTGATGCGCGGAGTCGTCCCCATGGGCGTCACTGCGCCACGCGGCGCCACGAGCGTGATGTTGTCGCCCGAGCGCAGCGAAAGCTGGTCGGCGAGCCGTCTCCCGATCGCAACGCCCTGCTCATCGTCGAAGCCCTTGAGCGTGCCCTGCTTGATGTTGTTGGCAACGGACGGCAGCCCTTCAAGATCTTTCAGCCGAATGCCACGGATCAGGACGCCGCCCGCATTGAACGGGGACGATGCAAGCGCCTGTCCTTCGACGATCGGCGCGGCCAGCCGGATACCCGGCACGCCGGCGACGCGCGCGGCCACCTCCTCCCAATCCGTGAGAGGCTTTTCCAGCGGCTGGATCAGTAAATGGCCATTGAGGCCTAGGATTTTATCGAGCAGTTCTTTGCGAAAGCCGTTCATCACCGCCATGACGATGATGAGCGTCGCCACGCCAAGCATGATGCCGAGGAAGGAGAACCCGGCAATCACCGAGATGAATCCTTCCTTGCGCCGTGCTCGCAAGTAGCGCAGCGACAGCATCCACTCGAACGGGGAGAAGGGCCGCGTCCCGTTGGGCTCGGTCATCTATGATGGGTTCCCGCGCTCGACTGTTCAGATGATTTTGGCGGATTCGTGCCCTTGGGGCGAGATTAAAGCCCTTGTCAACACACAGGATTATTGGATCAAGTTGCCACACTTTCGGCGTCATACCCCGCCCTGTGCCGGGCATGACGATAACAAGCTAACGCGACAACAAATCGACCACCGCAGCTGGACTCAGGTTTTCCCGGCTACCATCGGCGCGCTTTTTGACCTCAAACTTGCCTTCGGCCAGCCCGCGCGGGCCGACCAGCACCTGCCACGGAACCCCGATCAGGTCGGCCGTGGCGAATTTGGCGCCCGGACGCTCATCAAGGTCATGGTAGAGCACTTCAACCCCCTTCGCAGTGAGGTCCCGATAGAGCTGCTCACAGGCTGCATCCGTTTCTGAGGCGCCCTGTTTCAGGTTCAGGATCGCGACTTTGAAGGGCGCCACCGGCTCGGGCCAGATGATGCCGGCATCGTCATGGGAAGCTTCGATGATTGCGGCGACAAGTCGGCTCGGCCCAATGCCGTAGGAACCCATGTGCACCGGCACCTCTTTGCCGTCGTGGGTGGCGACTACGGCTTTCATCGGCTCGGAATATTTGGTGCCGAAATAAAAAATGTGGCCGACCTCGATCCCGCGCGCTGACATTTGCTTGTCTGCGGAAACTTTTGAAAATGCAGCGGCATCGTGCATGTCGGACGTCGCAGCATATTGCGATGTCCACTTGTTGACGGTGTTCTGCAGACCCGTCACATCATCAAAGTTTATGTCCGCGGCAGGCACGGCCATGTCGAGATAGTCTTTGTGGCAAAAGACTTCCAACTCGCCGGTTTGCGCGAGGATGATGAATTCGTGCGACAGGTTTCCGCCGATCGGTCCTGACTCCGCGCGCATCGGAATCGATTTCAAACCCAAACGCGCAAACGTACGCAGGTAAGCGACAAACATTTTATTGTACGAATGCGTCGCGCCGGCCTGATCGAGATCGAACGAGTATGCATCTTTCATCAGGAATTCGCGGCCGCGCATCAGCCCGAAGCGTGGGCGCACCTCGTCGCGAAATTTCCATTGAATGTGATAGAGATTGAGCGGCACGTCTTTATACGAGCGCACATAGGCACGAAAGATTTCGGTGATCATTTCCTCATTGGTCGGGCCATAAAGCATATCGCGCTCGTGACGATCTTTGATGCGGAGCATCTCCTTGCCATAAGCGTCGTAGCGTCCGCTTTCGCGCCAGAGGTCGGCAGACTGGATTGTCGGCATCAACAGTTCGATTGCGCCTGCGCGGTTCTGCTCTTCGCGCACGATCTGGCAAATCTTCTGGAGCACGCGGAAGCCGAGCGGCAGAAAGGCGTAAATCCCTGCAGCTTCCTGCCGCATCATGCCGGCGCGCAGCATCAGCCGATGCGAGAGGATTTCCGCCTCTTTCGGGGTTTCACGCAGGATGGGCAGAAAAAAGCGGGACAGGCGCATGGATTTTTTACGGGATTCGAGGGCAACTGGTTGAGAGAAAGCGGATCGGCCGCGAAAAGACAAGCCCGGTCAGCGCTTGGGCCTGCTTCCCGGGCTTTAATTGTCGCGCGCCACCCGCTTATAGACTGAAATGCGCGAAGGCCTTGAGCTTTTGCAGGTTTTGCAAGACGGGGAAGGAAATCCACGCACGGTCCCGCAAATGTGGCACGCGCGAAATATCGATCGCTTGCGCCAGCTTGCGGATATAAAAAAGCTCTTCCTTGGATTGAACATTGAAGCCGTCGAACTGCCGCTGCCCTTCGACCAGGTCGGCGTCGGAAATTGCCTCATTGAATCGAGCCTTCCAGCCCGAATCCTGTGGCGAGACGTCGAGACCGGCACCCTCTCCGAACGGCACTTTCGTCCGGTCGCGGATCGCCGCCGGCAACGTGTCGGGATACAGATCGTAGAGATCGCGCAAAGCCGCTTTGCCGCGCGGCAACCCATCGACTTCGCGCACCAGCGCAGTCGCATCGATGTTCAAAGCATATTTGACGACCGACGGGTCGAGAAATGGTTCGCGCGTTTCTACCTGGTGGCGCATCGAACAGCGGTCGACGCGTTGCAAGCTTACGCGATGCATCAGGTCGAGGCATTCGTCCCGAACGGGCCGGCCATCGGCGTCGCTTTGATGAAAAGCCACCTCAAGTGGCGGGTAGCCGCAGAAGAGTTCGTCGGCGCCCTCCCCGCACAGCGCCACGCGAAAACCATCGCGATGCATGTGTTCCGCCGCAAGCAGCGAGCAGACTGCGCCGCGTACAAGATTGGGTTCAAAAGATTCGGTAACCTCGACCACGTGACCGATTGAGGAAAATACTTCGTCGCTCTCGGGTTCAAAGGGGACCATGCGCAAATCGAAGCCGGTTCGGTCGGCGTATTCGGCCGCATAGCGATAGTCCGGCGCGGCCTCTCCGCCGACAAAATATCCGGGTGCTTCGGGGCGAAACTGCCGCGCATAATGGGCAATCAATGTGCTGTCGATGCCGCCGCTGAACAACGTCGCGACCGGCAAACCAGCCGGCAGCCGCGACTGCACGGCCTCCGACAGAATAGTGTCGAGCTTATGCGGGTCGTGATGCACCGGCACATCGGCACGCGGGTAAATCGGCGACTTAAAGCGCGCGCAGGTTTTGCGGGATAACGCATAGCCTGGCGGCAGCAACATGACATCGCCTACCGCTACGGTCTTCAGCAGCGGCCGCATTTCCGAGCAGAAAAGATACCGCGTGCCGGATTGAATGATGTAGAGCGGCTTGACCCCGAACGGGTCGCGGGCTGCGAGAAATTCCCCGTTCGCCAGATCGACCGCGACAAAGGCATACATGCCCACAAGTCTCTCGAGCGCACGATAGCCCCACACTTGCAGCGCGTTGGCCAGAACTTCGGTATCGGATTCGGTCCTGAACTCGACGCCGAGGTCGATAAGCTCACGTCGCAATTCGAGGTAGTTGTAGATTTCACCGTTGAAAGCGACCGCAAGGCGCGAATTGAATGAGACTTGTGGCTGGACCGCGTGCTCAGCATCGACAATGCGAAGCCGGCGCGTCGCCATAGCCGTATCTTTGCGCAGCACAGCAATCGGGTCGGTCACGTCGCCACGATGCAAAATGCCATCGATAAGGCGCCCGACCGTGGCTTCGGCCTCAGGCCAATCGATCGCAACGGCGATCCCGCACATGTCTCGCCCCCAATTTTTCGGGCTGCTGGCCCGTTCAGACTGGGTTAACCATACGGACCCAAGGGTGAAATTTGGCTTAACTCCCGGGTGATAAGACCTCAAAGGCCTTGTTTTTTGGGAATATTTGGCTGTTGCAGGCGTTCTTAGACGGTGGGAGATTTCGATCTCCGGGGTTTGGATATCAGCCTATGCAGGCGCCGATCAGGCGGGGCATCAGCGTTACAGCGGTCATTGCGATCGCCCTGCACACAATTCTGTGGGGGGCGGTCGCCCCGTCACAAGCCGCAGGGGTACCCGATCCCTTCTCGATCATCTGCCACAGCGGCGCTGATGCTTCGCCGGCCGAGCAGACGCCGGACCAGACGCACCTCCTACCAGCTCATGCCTGCGACCACTGTAATTTGTGCAGCGCGACCGCAACTCCGACCGTCAACTCCGCTTTGCTGGGTCAGCTTGGGCCCGCGGACGTCTTGCTCGTGCTGCGCCCGGATAACGTTGCACGACGCAATTCAGGCGCCGTCTATTCGCATTTCGCCCGTGGTCCTCCGTCCTTCGCGTGACGCCATGGCCGCTTTATCGCGGCCTTTTATGCAGTCATAGCGAAACGGAGATCTTTTCAATGTTGTCCCGCAATTTGCGCACGGCGCTCTGCGTCGGTTCGACCGCGCTTGCCGCAATCGTCCCTGCGCGCGCGCACGAAATCGTCGGTAACCGGTTTTTTCCGGCAACACTCGCCATCGACGACCCCGGCGTGAACGACGAGCTTGCGCTGCCGACCATTTCAGTCTCGAAAACCGGCGACGACCCGTCTTTCAAGCAGCTCGACATCTCGGGCGAGTTTTCGAAACGGATCACCGAGGATTTCGCAGTGTCGTTCGCGCCGACCTGGTCGCGGCTCTATGCGCCGGGTGGGCCGACAATGAATGGCGCACGAGGCTTCCAGAATCTCGAGACGACGTTCAAATACCGCGTGTTCAAGAATGCCGAGCATGAGTTCGTCATGTCGGTCGGCCTTGAAATCGAATGGGGCGGCAGCGGCGCCCAGGACGTGGGGTCGGAAAGATTCACCGCGTACACGCCGACGGTCTATTTTGGAAAAGGCTTCGGAGATCTGCCATCAAGCCTGAATTGGGCACGGCCCTTCGCCATCACTGGACAAGTCGGGTATTCAATTCCCGGCGTCTCGCATGTCACGACAGCGTCCATCGATCCGGATTCTGGCGAGCAAGCCATCGATACCGAGTTTAATCCGCGCATCCTCAATTGGGGCGCGACGCTTCAGTACAGCATGCCTTATCTGAAATCTGCGGTCGTCGATCTCGGCTTGCCCGATTTCGTGAACCGGCTGATCCCTATCGTCGAGGTGTCACTGCAAACGCCCGTTTCGAATACCGCAACGTCCGGCACGGTCACCACCGGCACCATCAATCCGGGCATCATCTATGCGGGCAACACGTATCAGGTCGCCATCGAGGCGATGATCCCGGTGAACCGGCAAAGCGGCACCAGTGTTGGTGTCATCGGACAACTGCACTTTTTCCTCGACGATATTTTCCCCAACACACTGGGGCGCCCGATTTTCGCGAACAACAACAACACAGGGAGGCCGGTCTTCGGCCGCTAGCCATGCGCACTATCATCACAACTATCGTCCTCCTCCTGGCCGCAACGGGCGCCTTCGCACATGCCCATCTCGATCACGCCGTGCCGAAGGTCGGCAGCACCGTGGCCGAGCCTCCGAAGGACGTAATGCTCTGGTTCACAGAAAAACTTGAACAGGCATTTAGTTCGATCGAGGTGCGCAACGAGCAGGGTGCGACGGTGAATGCTGGTAAGGCCAGTGTTGCCGGGAACGGCACCCAGCTGCGCGTCCCGCTCAAGGCTTTGCCGCCGGGAACCTACAAAGTGATCTGGCGAGTCATGTCCGTGGATACCCATCGCACGGAAGGGGACTTCACATTCCGCGTTGGGCAATAGAAACGACAAGCGAGGACGGGCTGTGATCGCCGACCCGCTGGTGCTTGCGCGCTGGGCCCATTTCGCTGCGACCGCCGTGGCAGCCGGCACGGCTGGGTTCCTGGTGCTTGTGGCCGACCCCACCGCGCGCAAACACGTGCCGCCGGGTTTCGCGGCGCTGCGCCATCATCTCGTTTTGGTGACGTGGAGTGCGCTCGCTCTGACAATCCTGTCAGGCGCCGCCTGGCTAGTTCTCGTCGCATCTGACATTCTTGGTGCATCGTTCGTCGATGTTTGCCTGCATGGCGGTGCGTGGCCGGTTCTCGCCGATACGCGCTTCGGCATGGTGTGGTGCGCGCGTCTGCTCCTGGCACTCTTGCTCGGGTTGCTGATGCCACGGCCCGCCGTCGGGACGATTCAGCTTGCGGTCGCAGCAGGATTGATGGCCCTGCCCGCACTCATTGGGCATGCGGGGGCGACGCCCGGAATTGCCGGAGACATTCACCTCGTCTCAGACATGATCCATCTGCTGGCCGCGGGCGCATGGCTTGGCGGATTGACCGCCTTCGCCTTGGCTCTGAAGCAGGCACTTTCGTCCGATGAGCATACGTGGCGCGAATTTGCGGTCCGCGCGACGCACCAGTTCTCGGTTCTTGGGATTCTGTGCGTCGGCGCATTGCTCGCGAGCGGGATCGTCAATAGCTGGAACTTGCTCGGAGGCGCTCGCGATCTGGTGGCAACGGAATATGGCCGATTGGTTGCGCTCAAAATCGGATTGTTCGTCGCGATGGTCGCCATCGCTGCGGTGAACCGCTTTTACCTGACGCCGCAACTGCCGGATTTGCGCGCCGTTCGTGCCCTTAAACGCAATAGCCTCGCCGAAATCGGCCTCGGACTGTGCGTCCTGCTGTTCGTTGGCATGCTCGGAACGCTGCCCCCGTCCGCCCATGTGCATCCAGCAGCCGCGGCCATCCCCCCCGACGCCGCGTACGTTCATATCCACACGGCGGAAGCTATGGCGGACGTCACGATCGATCCGGGCCGAGCCGGACAGGCCGCGGTGACGATACGCGTATCGCGCGAAGATTTCTCGCGGTTCCCGGCAAAGGACGTACGTCTTAGTCTCGAGCCGCCGAAAGCAAGCCAGCAAGCCCCGGACCGGCCTGCCGTCGAACAAATCGATGGAAGCTGGCTTGTTGACGCGGCCGAGCTTGCAGGGCCCGGCGTCTGGACCGTACGGGTCATCGTGACGCCGCCGACTGGGGACCCGATTGTGCTCGACGCCCCGGTCGTGATCGCACGCTGAAGCAGAAACGTTGGTGACAGGCCAATGCCGATCGGCTAGCGTCGCTCCAGTCCGTAAGAGCGGATACCGGCAGCAAGACCGGTTCCAGACTGCGGTCCAAGTCTTGGGAGGTTAAGCAAGTCCTTGGCGCGTCAAACGCGGCCGCCCCGTGTGGCAATAAAACGGGGAAAGGGACCTATCAGTACAACGAGCAGGGCTTTGGCCCTGCTCTTTTTTTACGCGTCTTCCGGGACAACTAGTGGCGCGCCGGACCGGAAATGGCCATGAGCCAGTCGTATGGGATGAGGCCCTGCGAATAGATTACATACAGAACTGCGAAGATGAACGTGGCCACCAGCGTGGTCCAGCCCAGCTTGCTCCAGACGCGATAAATCGCCGGAGCCCCCGGATCGGTGCCGGGTGCCACCTCACCGCTTTCTTCCTGATTGCGAACGCCCCAGGGCAGCACAGCGAACAGTGTCAGCCACCAGACCAGAAAATAGATCGCGAGGATCGTGCTGATGCTCATCGAGATTAGGCCTGCTCGAGTTCGACCAGCGTCCCGCAGAAATCTTTCGGGTGAAGGAACAGCACCGGCTTACCGTGCGCGCCGATCTTCGGTTCGCCGTCGCCGAGCACGCGCGCGCCCTGCCCCTTGAGGGTGTCGCGGGCGGCACGAATGTCAGGCACCTCGTAGCAGAGGTGGTGGATTCCGCCGTCAGGGTTCTTGTCGAGGAACTTGGCGATCGGTGACCCCTCGCCCAACGGCTCGAGCAACTCGATTTTGGTGTTCGGCAAGGTGATAAACACGGTGGAGACGCCGTGGTCCGGCTGCGCCACTTTTGCCGAAACTTCGGCACCGAGTGTTTCACGATAAACATTTGAAGCTTTAGCGATGTCGCGCACCGCGATAGCGACGTGATTGAGACGACCGATCATGACTTTTTCCTATAACGGTGCCCACATCATAGGCACTAGCCAACTTTTCGTCATTCCGGAACGGCCCCACGGCGCCCACGCTGGAATGACGAGTGTTTTAAAATCATACCGTCAAAACATGCACATGGCACATCGGCTTCTTGCCCCAACGTTCGGCAACGGAAGCGCGCACCGCTCGGCGCAATGCTTCGGCGACCGCATCGGGGTCACGCTTGCGGTTGCGCGGCAATGAATCGAAGGTTTCGACCACGGCGTCGTGCACAACGTCGTGCATGGAACTCCCCTCACGATCACGCTCCGGAATGCCGATCAGATCGAGGGATGGGTCATCGACCATTTCGCCTTTTTCAGTGATGACAATCGCAACCGAAACGGCGCCCGCAAAGCTGAGCCGCTTACGATCGGCGACGGTTCGGGAATCGGCCTCGACCAGAATCCTGCCGTCCTTGTAGAGACGGCCAGCCGGAACCTCATCGATGAGGCGGACTTGCGGGGCCAATTGCACCAAATCGCCATTGCGGCATTGCAGAACCTCCGGCACGCCACAGCGGCGTGCAAGCGCGGCGTGTTCGTGCAGATGCAGCGCCTCGCCGTGCACCGGAATGAGGATCTTCGGCTTGACCCAGCCGATCAGTTCCTCGAGTTCGGCCCGACGCGGATGACCCGACACATGCACCAGGTGCGTGCGATCGGTAATCACCTCAATGCCCTGCTCGATCAGCAGATTAATGACGCGACCGACCGCCTTCTCGTTACCGGGAATGGTGCGGGCGGAATAAATCACCCGATCGCCGTGCGAGAACGTGACTTCCGGATGCTGATCTTCCGCCACGCGCGAAAGCGCCGCTCGCGGTTCCCCCTGGCTCCCCGTGCAAAGCGCCACCACCTTGTTCGGCGGCAAATATCCATAGGCATCGACCGGCCGGAAGTCCTGCACGCCATCGAGATAACCGGTTTCGCGCGCGATCTGGACGACGCGTTCCATGGCGCGCCCGATCACGACGACCTCGCGATCAGTCGCCTTGGCAGCGTTGGCAACGGTGCGCAATCGCCCGACATTGGATGCAAAGGTCGTCACCGCCACACGTCCGCGCGCGGTTTTGACAAGTTCGGTAATCGTTTTGGCCACATCCGCTTCGGATGGTGAGCGCCCCTCTCGCACAGCATTCGTGGAATCGCCCACGAGCGCGAGACAGCCCTCCTCGCCCAGCGCGCGCAGCTTTTTCTCGTCCGTTCGGTCACCGAGAACCGGCGTCGGATCGATCTTCCAGTCACCCGTATGTAGGACGGTGCCGCCCGACGTCCGGATGATGAGGGCATTCGATTCCGGGATGGAATGCGCCATCGTTACGAGCTCAATGTCGAATGGCCCGATATTGAAGCGGCTGCCGAGCCCGACGATGGTTACGGGAATTTTCGGCGCCCCGGGCTCGTTCGCGCATTTCGCTTCGAGAAGCGCCGCCGTGAATGGCGTGGCGTAGATCGGCACTTTCAGCCGCGGCCACAGGTCGATCAACGCCCCGAAATGATCCTCATGCGCATGCGTGAGCACGAGGCCGGCGAGATTTTTGCGCTCTTCGACCAGATAGCGAACGTCTGGAAGAATCAGATCCACGCCGGGAAGATGTTCTTCAGCCGCGAATGAGACGCCCAAATCGACCGCGAGCCAGGTACGCCGGCGTTCGTCGCCAACGCCATAGATCGACAGGTTCATCCCGATTTCGCCGACGCCACCCAGCGGCGCGAATACCAGATCTTGCTGTCGGCTCGTCATGAGGTTCGCATCCCTTGACCCGTTCGTCCCCGCGAAAGCGGGGACCCAGAGCAACACGGCACTGAGCTCTTAGCCCTGGATTCCCGCTTGCGCGGGAATGAGCGGAGCATATGACGGCGCGTTTTGATCATGGCGCACCGAACCCAAAAACTTCGCCCGCGGTAATTGGGATGACATCGCCGCCCTTTTCCAGAAGAAGGCGTCCGGCCTCATCGAGGCCCTGAAAGCGCCCCGATAGTTCCTGCTCGGGCAGTCGCACATGCAGTGTTCCGCCGAGGCCGGCCGCGCGTTTGAGCCAGTCGTTGCGGATGGACGCGAAGCCCTTTCCGCTCCCCCACTGCGCGACGCGGCGTTGCATCGCTGGAGAAAGCGCGGCGAATAACGCGTCGGGCACTACCAGTGCTCCACGCATCGCAAGATTGGTCGCGGCGTAGCTCGTTCCGTCCGGATGCGCCGCGCAATTGATCCCAAAGCCGATACCAACGGAAAAGACTGGCTCGCTTTCACCTTCAATCAGAATCCCGGCGACTTTCGCCTCGCCGACCAGCAAATCGTTCGGCCACTTCACCTTCAGCAGAGGGCCAAGCTGCGGCGCGCATTCTGCGATTGCGTCATGCAGCGCCAGCGCGGCAACAAATGACAGTTGTGGTGCAAATTCCGCCGGGGATGGCTCGGTGAGCAAAAGCGTGGCGTACAGATTGCCGGCCGGCGAAACCCACTGGCTGCCGCGTCGTCCGCGCCCGGCCGTCTGGCTCTGCGCGGTAATCCACAACGGGCCGCGTTCGCCGGCACGCGCACGCGCCAGCGCCTCGGCATTTGTCGAGCCGAGCGTCTCGTAGGTTATGTGCCGGACCCCCGCCAGGTCCGTGGCTTCGCGGTTCATTCAGAATAAAGATTTCGCCGCCACCGTCGCCGCGCCCAAAAGCGGGGCCGGATAGACGGCAAACAGGATATTGGCGAGCCCCGAAACGCCCAGCACGAGGCGCAACAGCACTGGCATGCGCTGGAACCCTGCGACAGCCTCGTCGAAATACATCGTCTTCACGATGGCGAGATAGTAGTAGGCACCGACCACGCTTGTGAGCACACCGATCACCGCAAGCGTAAAGAGCCCTGCTTTGATGGCGGCGAGGAACACGTAGAACTTCGCGAAGAAGCCGGCGAGCGGCGGAATGCCGGCCAGCGAAAACAAAAGCACGGCAAGGAAAAATGCCATCGTCGGATGCGTGCGCGCGAGGCCGGAGAGGTCGCTGATGTTTTCGACCAGCTTGCCGTCACGCCGCATCGCAAGGATCACGGCAAAGGTGCCGAGCGTCATCGCGACATAGATGCTCATATATACCAGTACGCCTTGCACGCCTTCGGGCGTTCCGGCGGCAAGGCCAACAAGCGCGTACCCCATGTGGCCGATCGATGAATACGCCATCAGCCGTTTGATATTGCGCTGGCCGATCGCCGCAAACGATCCGAGCGCCATCGAAGCGATCGAGACGAACACGACGATCTGCTGCCACTCGTGTGTGATGGCTGGAAATGCAACCACTGTCGCTCGGGCAAAGATGGCAATACCGGCGACTTTCGGCGCAGCCGCAAAAAAGGCGGTGACCGGCGTCGGCGCCCCCTCGTAGACGTCCGGCGTCCACATGTGAAACGGCACTGCGGAAATCTTGAAACAAAACCCGACAAACAGAAATACGAGCCCGAAGATTAACCCGATGCTAGCGCCGCCCTGCGTCGCCTTGGCGATACCGGCGAAATTGACCGTGCCGCTATAGCCATAAATCAGCGAAGCGCCATAGAGCAGCATGCCGGACGAGAGTGCGCCGAGCACAAAATATTTCAGCCCGGCTTCGGTGGACTTGATGTTTTCGCGATTTGACGCCGCTATCACGTAAAGCGGCAGGCTCATCAGCTCAAGACCAAGGTACAGCGCAATCAGATCGGACGCCGAGATCAACATCAGCATGCCAAGCGTCGCGAACAGAAACAGCGCGCCGTATTCAAATTTCTGCTGTTTCTCGAAGGTGAGATAGTCGAGTGACAGCAAGAGTGCGCCACCGGAGCCGGTCAGCGTCAGAAGCTTGAGGAAACGTGCGTAATCGTCGACCAGGAAACTGCCGCCGAACATCGTCTGTGTGCCGGGCGGTATCACAGCGATGGCCGCGCCGGCCAATATCACAATGATCACGCACCAGCCGTTGACGATCGGTGCACTGCGTTCGCCGACCATCACGCCAGCCATCAGCATCAGCATGGCGCCCAAGGCCAGGATCAGTTCTGGCAAAAAGGGCATCAGTTCTTGCAGGGCGGGGATTTGAGTCATGTTTCCCGCCTATTGTGCCATCAGCGCCGCGGTCTTGGCCGCGGCGATCGCATGATTGTAATTTTCGAGGAGCTGGGCAACAGAGGCCGCCGACATGTCCAGCACCGGCTTGGGCGCAACGCCGAACAAAATCGTGAGCACCACCAGCGGCGCGAAGATGACGGTCTCGCGCAGGCCGATATCGCGAATCCCCTCCAGCGCCGGCTTCAGATTGCCGAAGATCATCTTGCGGTACAGCCATAGTGCATAGGCCGCCGACAGGATGACGCCGAATGTTGCAATCGTCGCGACGGGGGTGTTGATCCTGAAGGTGCCGATCAGCGACAGAAATTCGCCGATGAAACCCGACGTGCCCGGCAGCCCGACATTGGCAAGCGTGAATACCATAAAGACGAACGCGTAGAGCGGCATACGATTGACCAGCCCGCCATACGCCGCGATCTCGCGCGTGTGCACGCGGTCGTAGACGACGCCGACGCAGAGAAACAGCGCGCCGGAGACGATGCCGTGCGAGATCATCTGGAAAATGCCGCCGGCCACACCCTGCGCCGTGGCGGCAAAGATGCCCATGGTCACGAAGCCCATGTGCGCCACCGACGAATAGGCAATCAGTTTTTTCACATCCTCCTGCATCAAAGCCACCAGCGAAGTGTAGATGATGGCAACGACCGAGAGCGTGAATATCAGTGGCGCAAATTCATGACTCGCCTCCGGAAACATCGGCAGCGAGAACCGTAGGAAACCATAACCGCCCATCTTCAACAGGATCGCGGCGAGAATAACCGAGCCCGCGGTCGGCGCCTCCACATGCGCGTCGGGCAACCATGTGTGCACCGGCCACATCGGCATCTTCACTGCAAATGAGGCGAAGAAGGCGAACCACGCCCATTTCTGTAGGCCCAGCGGGAACCCATGGCGCAGTAGCGTTGCGATATCGGTGGTACCGGCCTCCCAATACATCGCCATGATCGCGAGCAGCATCAGCACCGAGCCAAGCAGCGTGTAGAGAAAGAATTTGAAGCTCGCATACACACGGCGCGGCCCGCCCCAGATGCCGATGATCAGGAACATCGGGATCAGACCGCCTTCGAAGAACAGGTAGAACAGAACCAAGTCGAGCGCCGAGAAGGTGCCGACCATCAGGGTCTCGAGCACCAGAAATGCGATCATGTATTCCTTCACGCGCGTCTGGATTGCGGTCCAGCTGGCGAGAATGCAGATCGGCATCAGCGCGGTGGTAAGGATTACAAAAGGCAACGATATGCCGTCGACGCCCATGTGATAGGAGGCAAGGCCGAGCCAGTTATATTTTTCAACGAACTGGAATTCCGGCGAACTCGCATCGAAGCGCCAGACCATCACCAGCGAGATCGCGAAAGTGACGAGCGTCGCCCACATGGCAATCCAGCGCGCAGTGCCGCGCGCAAAACGTTCATTGCCGCGCACAAGAAAGACAATGAGCAGCGCGCCGAACAGCGGCAGGAACGTGACGACGGAGAGGATTGGCCAATTCATTAGTGAGTCCCCGCCGCAAACATGAACCATGTGATGAAGGCTGCCGCGCCGATCAACATGGCAAAGGCATAGTGATAGAGGTAACCGGTTTGTAGCCGCACCACGTTGCGCGTCACATCGAGAACGCGTGCGGATACGCCGTCGGGACCAAATCCGTCGATGAGCCAGCCGTCGCCACTCTTCCACAGCAGGCGCCCAAGCCACTTCGTCGGGCGCACGAAGATGATGTCGTAGAGCTCGTCGAAGTACCACTTATTGAGCAGGAAGCGATAAAGCCAATCGTGCTGGCGCGCGAGTTCGACCGGAATGTCAGGCCGGCGGATATAGAATTGCCACGCGATGACGAAGCCGAGCGCCATCATCACCGTCGGCAGGATTCCGACGGAGAGCGGCACGTGATGCATATCTTCGAGCACGCTGTTGCCTTTGGCGAAGGCGAGCAACTCGCGGAAAAAGCCTTCAACGCCGTGCCCGGCGAAGATTTCCTTGAATGGCAAACCGGCGAGCACCGAACCGATGGCGAGGAAACCAAGCGGGATCAACATCACCATCGGGCTCTCGCGCGCCTCCCTCCAGTGCGACCGGTCGTGCGGCTCGCCGTGGAAGGTCTTGAAGATCAGCCGCCATGAATAGAACGATGTCAGCAGCGCAGCGGTGACCGTGCAGATGAATGCATAGAGCGCCATCGGATTCTTGCCGACATAGGCGGCCTCGATGATGGCATCTTTGGAGAAATAGCCCGCCGTGAGCGGGAATCCGGTCAGCGCCAAAGTCCCCACAATCATGACGATGTAGGTGTAAGGGATACGATCCCTCAGCCCACCCATGTGGCGGATGTCCTGTTCGTGATGCATGGCGTGGATCACGGAGCCCGAGCCAAGGAACAGCAGCGCCTTGAAGAAGGCATGAGTGAAGAGATGGAACATGCCGACGGAGTAGGCCCCTACCCCCATCGCCACAAACATGTAACCGAGTTGCGAGCAGGTTGAATAAGCAACGATGCGTTTGATGTCGTTCTGCACGAGGCCGATGGTTGCAGCGAAGATCGCGGTCGTCGCGCCGATGAGTGTCACGAATGCCTGGGCATTCGGCGCAAGCTCGAACAGCGGCGATAGCCTTGCGACCATGAAAACGCCGGCGGTCACCATTGTGGCGGCGTGGATCAGCGCGGATACCGGCGTCGGGCCTTCCATCGCATCAGGCAACCACGTGTGCAGCAGGAATTGCGCCGACTTGCCCATGGCACCCATGAACAAGAGCAGGCACGTAAGCGTGAGCGCATCGGCCTGCCAGCCGAAGAAATTGATCGTCTTTCCGGTAAGCGCGGGCGCCTGCGCAAATACGGTGTCGAAATCGATCGCACCGGTCAACATGAACACGGCGAAGATGCCCAGCGCAAAGCCGAAATCGCCGACGCGGTTCACGAGGAAGGCCTTGATCGCCGCCGCGTTTGCTTCCGGCTTGTGATACCAGAAGCCGATGAGGAGATAGCTAGCGAGGCCGACGCCTTCCCAGCCGAAGAACAACTGCACGAGGTTATCCGCCGTCACCAGCATCAGCATGGCAAAGGTGAACATTGACAAATAACCGAAGAAGCGTGGCCGATACGGGTCTTCGTGCATATAACCGATGGAGTAAAGGTGCACGAAAGCCGAAACCGTATTCACCACCACGAGCATCACGGCGGTCAGCGTATCGATACGGAGTGACCATTCGACCTTGAGATCGCCCGCGGTCATCCAGGTGAATATCGGCACGCGGGCGTCGTGATGGGCGAACCCAACGTCCACGAATGCAATCCATGACAAAATCATGGAGATCATTAACAGCGTCGTCGTGATCAGCTCTGCGGTGCGCGACCCACTTGCGGCAGGTTCGTGCTCTTCCTCCTCATGATGTGAGGAATGAATAACGCCACCGCCATGCACCCCCGGCGCACCGTGATGCATTCCGTGATCGGTCGCGGTGTTTTCCGCGCCAGCGGCAGGACTTTTGCCGGGAAACCGCGCACGCGCACCGGCGAGCGCGATCAGGCCAGCAAGAATGGCCCCAAGCAAAGGCAGAAAGACGATCGCCTGATACATCCCGCCTTCAGCCCTTCATCAGGTTGATGTCTTCGACCGCGATTGACCCGCGATTGCGATAGAAGACGACTAGAATTGCGAGCCCGATTGCCGCTTCAGCGGCCGCAACCGTGAGCACGAACAACGCATAGATTTGCCCCACGATATCGCCCATGTGCGTCGAGAACGCGACCAGATTGATATTGACCGCAAGCAGGATCAGCTCGATCGACATCAGGATGATGATGACGTTCCTGCGATTGAGAAAAATGCCGAAGATCCCGAGCGTGAACAGGATCGCAGCGACCGCAAGATAGTGGCCAAGGCCAATGGTCATGTATTGCTCCCCAGCCCCTGCCCGGATCGCACTTTCACGACCTCGATCGATGCCGCCGGCATCCGTGCGACCTGTTCGCCAATATCCTGGCGACGCACGCGAACGCGATGTTGCAGCGTGAGCACGATGGCGCCGACCATCGCGACCAGTAGGATCATGCCCGCGGCTTCGAAGAAATAGACATAACGGGTGTAAAGCACGAGGCCGATAGCCTCCGTATTTGAAATCGTTGTTGGGATCGGCGCGGTGATTGCCTGCGGCACGCCCGAGCCAATCGCCCAAGTGCCGACCACCAGCAACAATTCGGCGAGGAATATCCCGCCAATCAACATCCCAACCGGCAGATACTGCAACATCCCCTGCTTGAGTTCTGAAAAATCAACATCAAGCATCATAACGACGAACAGGAACAGCACAGCGACGGCGCCGACGTAGACCACAATCAGAATCATCGCGAGGAATTCGGCGCCCATCATCACGAACAGGCCGGCCGCGTTGACGAATGCAAGAATGAGATAAAGAACGGAATGCACCGGATTACGCGACGCAATCACCATGACCGCGCTGGCCACGCAAATACCGGCAAACAGATAGAAGAAGAGCGCAGCAACGATCATCGGCTCACCTGTAAGGCGCGTCGATCGCGAGGTTTTTCGCGATCTCACGTTCCCAGCGGTCCCCGTTCGCCAGCAGGCGTTCCTTGTCGTAGTAAAGTTCCTCGCGCGTCTCGGTGGCAAATTCGAAATTCGGACCTTCCACAATGGCGTCGACGGGACAGGCTTCTTGGCATAGTCCGCAGTAAATGCACTTCACCATGTCAATGTCGTAACGCGTTGTGCGCCGCGTGCCGTCGTTGCGCCGCGGGCCAGCCTCGATGGTGATGGCCTGCGCGGGACAGATCGCTTCGCAAAGTTTGCACGCAATGCAGCGCTCTTCGCCATTCGGGTATCGGCGCAACGCGTGCTCACCGCGGAAGCGCGGGGAAATCGGCCCCTTCTCGAAAGGATAATTGAGCGTGGCCTTCGGCTTGAAGAAATAGCGCATGGCCAGCACGAAGCCGGTCACGAACTCCATCAAAAACAAGCCTTTGGCCGCGCGATCGAGTCTCATCGCATCCTCATTTCATCGCGCCTGTCGCCAGCGCGCCGTATTGAATGACGGCCGCGACGATCACCACCATGGCCAGCGACAGAGGCAGAAAGACCTTCCAGCCAAGCCGCATCAGTTGATCGTAGCGATAGCGTGGAACCATGGCCTTTGCCATGGCGAACAGGAAAAACATGAACAGCGCCTTGAGCGTGAACCAGATCACGCCCGGCACCCAGGTGAACGGTGGATAAGGTATTGGCGACAGCCATCCACCAAGAAACATGATCGTGGCCATAGCGCACATGGTTCCAATCGCGACATATTCACCGAGCATGAACATCATGTAGGGCGTCGAGCCGTATTCGACCATGAACCCGGCAACGAGCTCCGATTCCGCTTCGACCAGGTCGAAAGGCGGCCGGTTCGTCTCCGCCAGCGCCGAGATAAAAAAGACGACGAACATCGGGAACAGCGGCAGCCAGTACCAGTTGAACAAGCCGTACTTTCCATTTTGCGCTTCAACGATCGCCGACAAATTCAGCGAACCTGCGCACAGCAACACAGTGATGATTACGAATCCGATTGAAACTTCGTACGACACCATCTGCGCGGCTGAGCGCACCGCAGCCAGAAACGCATATTTCGAATTCGAGGCCCAACCGGCCATGATCACGCCGTAAACCATCAGCGAAGAGATCGCGAAGATATAAAGAATGCCGACGTTGATGTTCGCGATCACCCAATTAGGATTGACGGGGATCACCGCCCAAGCCGCAAGCGCCAGTACGCACGTCACAAGCGGCGCGAGCAGAAAGACGCCTTTGTTGGCACTAGCCGGGATCACCGGCTCCTTCACCACGAATTTCAGCAGGTCGGCGAACGATTGGAACAAGCCCCACGGCCCGACGACGTTCGGTCCCCGCCTGATCTGCACCGCAGCCCAGATTTTGCGATCAGCCAGCAGAATGTACGCAATAGCGACCAGCAGGATCACCAGCAGCATCACCGACTGCGCCACCATGACGATCAGCGGCCAGATGTATGTCCAAAACACATCCATGGCCTCTACTCCGCAGCCGTTTTTGCAGCAGCGTTCGCTAACGCCGAACATTCGGCCATGATGGCAGACGCCCGTGCGATCGGGTTGGTGAGATAAAAATCAGCGACAGCTGAATGGAACGGCGTTTTATCTGCAGCGCCTGCGAGCTTTGCAAGTTTCTTGATGTCGCTGGCGTCCCCCGGAGAAATTTGATCGGTCCGCATCAGGTGCGGATAGACGGTGACCATCGCCTGTCGTAGTGCGGCAAGCGAGTCGTAGGGAAGCTTGTGTCCGATAGCGTCAGACAGTGCGCGCAGGATCGCCCAGTCCTCACGCGCTTCGCCCGGCGGGAACGCCGCACGGCTCGTCATCTGGACCCGACCTTCGGTATTGACATAGGTCGCCGATTTTTCCGGATAGGCGGCGCCGGGCAGAATTACATCGGCGCGGTGCGCACCCCGGTCGCCGTGCGTGCCGATATAGACGACGAAGGCACCGGCCGGCACCTCGACCTCGTCAACACCGAGCAGGAACAATACATCGAGCGCGTTGGGCCCGAGCATCGCCGCGGTATCCATGCCAGCCTCATCCGGCACAAACCCGACATCCAGCGCGCCGGGCAGGCCCGCTTCACTGTGCAAAATATTAAAACCATTCCAGCCGTCTTTGATAACGCCAAGCGCGCCAGCCGCTTTCGCCAGCGTCCCAAACACCGCCGCGCCATCGCGTCGGTTGAGCGCCCCCTGCCCGATGATGAACATCGGATTTTCTTTTTGCGCCGGCGGATGATCGATGAATTGCGCGAGACTCTCGGGCCCCGCACCGAGATAGTTGTAGGGATACGTAAGGTCGGCTTTTTCGCCAACTACGCCGATGAGGACATTACCCTTGAGGTACCGTTTGCGGATGCGGGCGTTCAGGACAGCCGCTTCGCGGCGCGGGTTTGACCCGATCAACATGATCGCGTCCGCTTCGTCGATCCCGGCAATCGTCGAATTGAACAGATAGCTGGCGCGACCAAATTTTGGATGCAACGGCGAACCCGGATAGCGCGCGTCGATATTTTTTGAACCGAGCGCCGCCATCAGCGATTTGAGCGCGAACATCTCTTCGACTGCCGCGAGCTGACCGGCCAAGGCGCCAACCCGTTTGCCATTGCTGGCTTTCACCCTGCTGGCGATTACTGCGAACGCATCTTTCCAGGAGGCTGGCTGCAACCGCCCATTTGCGCGCACGTAAGGCTGATCCAGCCGTTGCGTGCGCAGCCCGTCAACGACGTGGCGCGTCTTGTCGGAAATCCACTCTTCGTTCACATCTTCGTTCGCCCGCGGCAGAATGCGCATGACTTCGCGCCCGCGTGTATCAATGCGGATTGCGGACCCAACGGCATCCATCACGTCGATCGATTGTGTTTTGTTGAGTTCCCACGGCCGCGCGGCGAACGCGTAAGGCTTGGAGGTCAGCGCGCCGACAGGGCAAAGATCGACCACGTTGCTTTGCAGCTCTGAGGTCATCGCGTGCTCGAGATAGGTCGTAATCTCCATATCCTCGCCGCGGCCAATTGCGCCGAGCTCGGGCACGCCGGCAACCTCAGTTGAGAAGCGAATGCAGCGCGTGCAGTGAATGCAGCGCGTCATAATTGTCTTTACCAAGGGGCCGATATATTTCTCTTCAACCGCGCGTTTGTTCTCCTGGTAGCGGCTCGCATCAACGCCATAGGCCATGGCCTGGTCCTGCAGATCACATTCGCCGCCCTGGTCGCAGATGGGACAATCGAGCGGATGATTGATCAGCAGGAACTCCATCACGCCTTCGCGCGCTTTTTTCACCATCGGTGTTTTGGTGTTGAGTATTTTGGGTGAGCCGTCTTTGTTTGGCGGCAAATCCTTCACACCCATTGCACACGAGGCCTGCGGCTTTGGTATGCCGACAACCTCGATCAGGCACATCCGGCAATTGCCAGCGATCGACAGCCGCTCATGGAAACAGAAGCGCGGAATTTCTGCGCCCGCGGCTTCGCAGGCCTGGAGCAGCGTGTACTCCGGCGGAACGTCGATTTCTTTACCGTCGACGATGACCTTGGTCATGCCGCATGCTCAATCGGTTTGTCGCAGCGCGACGTTTGCCATAATTTCGCGCCAGCAATTTCCCGCCAGCCAAATGCATTGTCCGACGGGCCGTGTGCGATTAGATGATCGAACCGCGAGACGCCCTCTGCCATATCGGGCCGGTGGCCGGCGGAAACCCACCACAATACCAGCGTGGTCTTGACCGGACGAAACCATTCTTCACGGCGGGCATAGAAGCGCTGATGTACCGTCTGCCAAACGAAACGTTCCAGCGCCTCGACGTTTTCCCACACCGTCAGGTTCGGCAGGAGGGCGTAGTCGTTGTAGACCTGCATGTTCATAGCGTTGCCGCTGTCGTCGTGCAGGCGCCAAACGAAGCCCGGAATTTTTTCGGCGAGAGCGTTCACGCGCGCAACATTGTCGACAAACTCCGCCATGCGCGGATCATCGAGCGGATAGCGCATCCGCGCGATGTTGAACTGGGCGAGATGGCGGGCGTCGCTCATTGTCATTCGGCCGCCTCGCGAACTGCGCCGTGCGCGTCAGCGTTGCGGGAATATTCGTCGATGCGCCGTTCAATCTCGGGACGAAAATGCCGCAACAGGCCTTGCACCGGCCAGGCGGCGCCGTCGCCGAACGCGCAAATGGTGTGGCCCTCGATCTGCTGCGTGACCTGCATCAGCATGTCGATCTCGCGCTTCTGTGCGCGGCCTTCGGCCATTCGCGTGAGCACGCGCCACATCCAACCCATGCCTTCCCGGCACGGCGTACATTGGCCGCAACTTTCGTGCTTGTAGAAATATGAGATGCGCGCCATGGCGCGGACAATGTCGGTCGACTTGTCCATGACGATCACAGCGGCGGTACCGAGCGCAGATTTCTTGTCGCGGCACCCGTCGAAATCCATCAGCAGGCTATCCGCCTGATCCTTGCCCGCCGGGACGAGCGGCATCGACGAGCCGCCCGGAATAACGGCCAGCAAATTGTCCCAGCCCCCTCGAACGCCGCCGGCATGAGTTTCCAAAAGTTCGCGAAGCGGAATACCCATGGCTTCTTCGACGTTGCACGGTTTCTCGACGTGGCCGGATATGCAGAACAGCTTGGTGCCGGTGTTGTTCGGGCGTCCGATGCCGGCGAACCAGGATGCGCCGCGCCGCAATATGTCCGGTGCGACTGCGATTGATTCCACATTGTTGACGGTGGTTGGACAACCATAGAGACCGACATTTGCCGGGAACGGAGGTTTCAGCCGGGGTTGTCCTTTCTTCCCTTCCAGGCTTTCCAGCAACGCGGTCTCCTCACCGCAGATGTAGGCGCCTGCGCCATGATGGACATAAAGGTCGAAATCCCATCCATGGACATTGTTCTTGCCGATCAATTTGGCTTCATAAGCCTCGTCGATCGCCGCTTGCAGCCGTTCACGCTCACGAATGAATTCGCCGCGAATATAAATGTAGCCGGCATTCGCACCCATGCAGAAACCCGCAATCAGGCAGCCTTCCACGAGCAAATGCGGATCGTGGCGCATGACCTCGCGATCCTTGCAGGTCCCGGGTTCGGATTCATCGGCATTGACCACGAGATAGTGCGGCCGGCCATCCGACTTCTTGGGCATGAACGACCACTTCAGGCCCGTCGGAAATCCCGCCCCGCCGCGTCCGCGCAACCCGGACGTTTTTATTTCTTCGATGATGGTATCGCGGCCTTTTTCCAGAATCTTCTTGGTCCCGTCCCACGCGCCCCGGGCGCGCGCGCCTTTCAGGCCCCAGTCGTGCTGGCCATAAAGATTTCTAAAGACGCGATCCTTATCAGCTAGCATTGCGTCACGCCTTTTCCTTGAGCGTGGTTGCGCCACCAACCGGAGCAGATAGCTGCCGATCGATCTGCGGTCCCGGCTTGACCTTTTTGCCCGCGGCGAGATCGTCAATAATCTTGGCGAAGCTCTCCGCAGTCAGGTCTTCGTAATAATCGTAGTTGATCTGCGCCATGGGCGCGTTCACACACGCCCCAAGACATTCGACTTCGACCCACGAAAGTTTGCCGTCTTTGGTGACCTCGCCTTGTTCCCCGATGCGCTTGCGGCAAACTTTCTCGAGATCGTCAGCGCCACGTAAGCGGCATGGTGTCGTGCCGCACAGCTGCACATGGAATTTTCCGACCGGCTGAAGATTGAACATGGTGTAGAAGGTCGCGACTTCGAGCGCGCGGATGTGCGCCATGCCGAGAAATTCGGCGACATGGCGGATTGCCGCTTCCGGCAGCCAACCGCCCGACTGTTCCTGCGCCCGCCACAACAGAGGAATGATCGCCGACTGCTGGCGGCCTTCCGGATATTTGGTAATCTCCTTCTTCGCCCAGGCAAGATTGTCCTTGCTGAAGGAAAAATCCTTCGGCTGGATTTCGGGCGGGGCAAGGCGGCGGACGCTCATCGATCCACCTCCCCAAACACGATATCGATTGAGCCAAGAATGGCGGAGACGTCCGCCAACAGATGTCCGCGGGTCAGGAAATCCATCGCTTGCAAATGCGCGAATCCCGGCGCGCGAATTTTGCATTTGTAGGGTTTGTTGGTGCCGTCGGCGACGAGGTAGACACCAAACTCGCCTTTCGGCGCCTCGACCGCGGCATACACCTCGCCCGCAGGTACGTGATAACCCTCGGTGTAAAGTTTGAAGTGGTGGATCAAAGCTTCCATCGAGCGCTTCATCTCGTCGCGTCGGGGCGGCACAATCTTGTGGTCGTCGACGGTGACGGGCCCTTGTCCGGACGGCGAACGCAGTTTGTCCAGGCACTGCTTCATGATTTTGATCGACTGGCGCATCTCTTCCATCCGGATGAGGTAACGATCAAAACAGTCGCCGTTCTTACCGATCGGGATGTCGAAGTCCAATTCGGAATAGCATTCGTAGGGTTGCGCCTTGCGTAAATCCCAGGCGGCGCCCGAACCGCGCACCATCACGCCCGAGAAGCCCCAGTTCCAGCAATCGGAAAGCTTCACCACGCCAATATCGACATTGCGCTGCTTGAAGATGCGATTGCCGGTGAGTAAGGCGTCGAGGTCATCGACAACCTTCAGGAAGGGATCACAAAAAGTGTCGATGTCGTCGATCAATTTTGGCGGCAAGTCCTGATGAACACCGCCTGGCCGAAAGTAGGCCGCGTGCATGCGCGAACCGGAAGCACGCTCGTAGAACACCATCAGCTTTTCGCGCTCTTCGAATCCCCACAGCGGCGGAGTAAGCGCACCCACGTCCATCGCCTGCGTCGTGACATTGAGCAGATGGGACAACAGCCGTCCGATCTCGGAATAGAGCACACGGATCAATTGCGCCCGCCGGGGCACCTCGATCCCAAGTAATTTTTCAACCGCAAGGCAGAAAGCGTGCTCCTGATTCATCGGCGCGACATAATCGAGCCGGTCGAAATAAGGTACGGCCTGCAGATAAGTCTTATGCTCGATCAGTTTTTCGGTGCCGCGGTGAAGCAAACCGATATGGGAGTCGACACGCTCGACGACCTCTCCGTCGAGCTCCAACACGAGGCGCAGCACGCCGTGCGCCGCCGGATGTTGCGGCCCGAAATTGATCGTGAAGTTGCGAAGCGCGGTCTCGGCCATGTCAGCTCACCAATTCCGGCGCGGCCTTCGCCTTTTCGGCGACCTTGGCATTGAACTTATCCCACGCAACGACCACACGTTCGTGGCGGCCCTCGCCAATCACGTCCACGCCGTCATGCGCAAGCACATTGAAAATCACCTTGCGGCCACTGACCTCAACGCACTCGACATCAACCTTCACGGTAAAACCGGCTGGAGTGGCTGCGCTGTGACTCACGTCGACGTGTGTGCCGACACTGCCTTCGCCTGAATCGAGATGCTGATTAAGCAACTGGACACATGTCCATTCCATAAGGACAATCATGAAGCCCGTCGCGAACACTTTCGGCATAGCGGCTATTTCCGGCGACTCCGGGTAAGTGAACGGCACCGTCTTGTTTTCGGGCACCTTATAAGAAAATGAATGCTTCAGGCCGGGTTTGAGTGTCGGTTTCATGACGACACCTTTTTGTCCGGCTCGCCAGCTTGTTTACTACCGGCGCCTTCAGCTTTGGCCTTTTCGTCGCCGGGTAACACGTAATTCGTCCCCTCCCACGGCGACATAAAATCGAACGTGCGGAATTCCTGAGCGAGCGTCACCTTGTCGTATACGACGCGCTTTTGCTCGTCGTCGTAGCGCACCTCGACAAAACCGGTGAGTGGGAAATCCTTGCGCAACGGGTGACCTTCAAAGCCGTAATCGGTGAGGATGCGCCGCATATCGGGATGACCGGTGAACAGCACTCCGTAGAGGTCATAGGTCTCTCGCTCGAACCAGTCAGCGCCGCGGAAAACATTAATCAGCGAAGGCACCGGGGTCGTCTCATCGGTCATCACTTTGAGTCGCACGCGTTGATTCAGCCGCGGTGAAAGGAAGTGATAGACGACATCGAAACGCTGCTCCCGCGATGGCCAGTCGACGGCGGTCACGTCGATGATGTTAATGAATTGGCAAGCCGGGTCGTCGCGCAGGAAAGTAACAATCTTGATGAGGTCGGCAGCAAGCGCGGTCACGGTCAATTCGTCGCGCGCAACGGCGTAGCCGGTAACGGAAGAGCCGAGGGCGCTCTTGATCGTTTGCCCAAGCCTATCGAGCGTGTCGTCCATATTGCAACTCTGCTCAACGCTCGATCGTGCCAGTGCGGCGGATTTTTTTCTGCAACAACATCACGCCGTACAACAGCGCCTCTGCTGTCGGCGGACAGCCAGGCACATAGATGTCGACAGGCACGATGCGATCGCAACCACGCACGACGGAATACGAATAGTGATAGTAGCCGCCGCCATTGGCACAAGATCCCATTGAAATGACGTACCGCGGCTCCGGCATCTGGTCGTAGACCTTGCGCAGAGCCGGCGCCATTTTGTTCGTGAGCGTGCCGGCTACAATCATGACGTCTGATTGGCGCGGCGAGGCACGCGGCGCAAAGCCAAATCGTTCGGCGTCGTAGCGTGGCATCGACATTTGCATCATCTCGACTGCGCAGCAGGCAAGCCCGAACGTCATCCACATCAGGGAGCCGGTACGCGCCCAAGTGACGAGGTCGTCGGCGGCAGTAACCAGAAAGCCCTTGTCGGCAAGTTCAGCGTTCACGCCTCGGAAAAAGGCATCATCCGCCCCGACCGGTTTTCCGGTGCGTGGATCCAGGATTCCTTTCGGCGCGGGTGCGACGACGCTCATGGGTTCATCAATCCCATTCCAGCGCCCCCTTCTTCCACTCATATATGAAGCCGATGGTGAGAACGCCAAGGAACACCATCATCGACCAGAAACCGAAAACTCCGATCTTGCGGAAGACAATTGCCCACGGAAACAGGAAACTCACCTCAAGGTCGAAAATAATGAAAAGAATGGCGACCAAATAGAAGCGCACGTCGAACTTCATGCGTGCGTCGTCGAAGGCGTTAAACCCACACTCGTAGGCCGAAAGCTTCTCGGGGTCGGGTTGCTTGTAGGCGACGATGAAGGGCACAATTAGCAAGACAAGGCCGATGGCAAGCGCCACAGCGATGAACACGACCAGCGGCAGGTAATCCAGCAGCAATGCGCTCATCGGCGACCTCGAAGCGTACAGCCCGCTTTACCTGAAATCCGCCCGCCTGGACTGCTCGGCGGCCAGGAAGGCGCCGGTTATCCCGCACAAATTGGCCCTTGCTTGTTTGGAATAGCCTCAAAGACGGGAACGGCGGAGGCTTAGCGCAGCGCACAAAGGGTGGCAAGCCGACATTGGGCGGCATCCACGAGCGTTCGGCGCCACAATTCAGCCGAGGCGACGGTCGATTGACAGGGACACAAGCCGCCCACGATATTCGCCGCCGACGGGCGGCGTATTTGTGAGATTGGGAAGTAGTGCATGGTTATTGTACGGCATATTGCGGCTGTAATCGCGCTCGCCGGCCTTCTGACAAGCGGCACATTATCAACAAAGGCGGACGACTACCCCTCACGCCCGGTCAAAGTCATTGTTCCGTTCGGCGCCGGCGGTCCCACCGACGTCTACGCTCGCGCAATCGCAGAAGAACTGCGCAAATCCCTGCACCAGACATTTATCATGGAGAATCGACCAGGCGCCGGCACCACCATCGGCACCGAAGTGGTCGCGAAGTCGCCGCCGGACGGCTATACGCTTTTAATGGTGTCCGGCACGCAGACCGTCAACGAGACGCTATACGGCCACAAGCAATTTCAGCTCATGCGCGACCTGGTCCCGATCGCTCCCCTGATCGACACAGATCTGGTGTTAGTCGTCCATCCGTCTGTGCCGGCCAAGAATATCAGCGAACTTATAGCACTGGCGCGAGCCAAGCCCGGGGCCCTCAATTACGGTTCATCCGGCCCCGGTTCGAACTATCACATGGCCGGAGAACTTCTGAAGAACCTCACCGGGATTGATATCGTGCATGTGCCGTACAAAGGCTCGACCGGCGCCCGCAACGACATCCTCAGCGGTCAAATCCAGATTCTATTTGATTCGGTCCCGACCATGGCGCCGATGATCAAGGCGGGGCTCGTGCGCGCGCTTGGTACGACGGGGAAGACTCGTTCGCCGACATTGCTGGACGTTCCGACGATCGCGGAAGCTGGTGTGCCGGATTTTAACGCAACCTTGTGGGTCGGCTTCATGGCTCCTGCGGGTACGCCGCAACCGATCGTGGACAAGCTCAGTCGCGAGATCACCACCATCCTCGCTCGCCCCGACATCAAAGAGGCATGGGAAAAAACTGGCGCGATGCCAATCGTAATGACACAACCTGAATTCAAAACATTCATGGATGCGCAGATCGCCAAATGGGCCAACGTCATCAAAGCCAACCACATTCCGCCGATCAACTAGTAAATTTTTTGGGTGAACAATGAACGAAATGATCAAACCAGCCGCCGTAGTCAAAGGCGAGGAGCACTGGACGACCAAAGACGGCGGCGTAAAATTGTTTTTGTTCGAGAAGTATGCCGTCGATCCGGCCAAGAGCGTGGGTACGATCCTCTTTGTCCATGGCTCGTCGATGGCGTCTCAGCCAACATTCGACCTGCAGGTGCCGGGGCGGCCCAATTCATCTGCGATGGATCACTTTGCCCGCCGCGGTTATGATTGCTGGTGCGTCGACATGGAGGGTTACGGGCGCTCAACCAAGGATCGCGACAACAACGCGCCGATTTCGCAAGGCGCCGACGATTGCTACGCGGCCGCGCTTTACATCCAGAAACTTCGAGGCAAGCGGCCTTTCCTGGTCTACGGCATTTCCTCCGGCGCGCTGCGCGCGGCAATGCTCGCCGAACGCCATCCGGAAATGGTAGCAAGGCTCGCGCTCGACGCGATGGTGTGGACTGGCGAAGGCTCCCCGACCCTCGAGCAGCGGCGCAAGAAATTACCGGAATTCATTGCCAAGAACCGCAGGCCGATCGACAAGGCCTTTATCCGTTCGGTCTTTGACCGGGACCATCCGGACACCGCCGAACGCAAGGTAATTGACGCATTTGCAGATGCTGTCACCGCACTTGATGATTCAGTGCCGACCGGGACTTACGTCGACATGTGTTCGAAATTGCCGGTGGTGAACCCAGAGAAAATTATGGTGCCGACGCTGATTATGCGAGGGCAACATGATGGCATTGCATCGATGGAGGACCTGTTGAAGTTCTACGCGAAGCTGCCGAACCCCGACAAACAGTTCGCGGTGATGCCCGGCATTTCACATGCGAGCTTCCAGCAGAAGAACTACATGCTTGTCTATCATATCCTGGCGAGTTTCTTCGCTCAGCCCCAACCGGTGTATGTAGGATAAGCCCTCTGTCGTCATAACCGAGCCAAGGCAACAATGACAAGTTCAAGCCCCGAGCTTATCCGCCAGGTCGTTTAAATCTTTCCCCGCGATATCAACTGGCACCGTCGGCGCCCGCTCGCCGGTGCCGGGCCCATGCTCGTCGGGCCGCGCAATGTGGCCAGTGCGCAAACCACACGCCGCGGCGGCGGCAAGATCGCTGCTGTGCGCCGCAACCATCATGCATTGCGCTGGGCGGAGGTCGAATGCTTCGCACGCCGCGAGGTAAACGCGCGGCTTCGGCTTGTAGTCCCCGGCAACCTCCGCGCCGAGGATCGCGTCCCATGGAAATTTGTTGCGCCGCGCGAGATCGACCATCAAAGAAATGTTTCCGTTAGACACGGGCGCGAGCAAATATTTTGGTTTGAGCCGCGCGAGCGCAGCCGGAACGTCTGACCACGCGTCGAGCTTGTGCCACGCGAGCGTTAGTTCGTTCAGTACTTCGTGAGAGAGATTGCGCAGATCAAAGCGCGGTATGAAGCGTTCGAGATTTCGCAGGTGCAACTGATCAAGCTTGCAAAACGGAATGCGGCCTGACCGAACCTCCTCCATGCCGGGCTGATATTCAGCCCTCCACGCTTCGGCAAATGCAGTCCAGTCGAGACTATGCCCAAGAGGCTGAAGGACATGTTTGGCTTCGCGCGCAACGCCGCTCCGCCAGTCGACAAGAGTGCCGAACACGTCGAAAAACATCGCCCGAACGGAGGTCATGGAAAGGCCCAAAAAGCCAAATTTCGGCCTGCAGACACGCCAGTTCGGCCATCGAAACTCATGGCTAAGTCATTGATAAAATGGCGGGAGCGACGGGACTCGAACCCGCGGCCTCTGCCGTGACAGGGCAGCGCTCTAACCAACTGAGCTACGCCCCCGCGGGCGTGGGTTCGAGTTATAGACCGCCCTTTTGCAAGTCAAGGTAAAGGCTTCTTCAGCTGCCCGAATTGCGAAAAAGCCTTATTTCCCTAGAAGAATCGATGGTCAGAGTGCCCCCGAATCGTCTATGCGGGCATGGTGTTTGGCGTTTTGCCAAACCGGCGGATTCAAGAGGAGGGTCCCACTGATGGCAATGGTTCCTGGAAAAGCTCCGACACCACCGACCGTCACGCTGAAACATCTTGCGGCCGCGCTCGCCGAAACGCACGAGATGTCCAAGAAGCAGGCGGAGACCGTGCTCGGCGATCTCGTTGGCAATATCGTCAAGCACTTGAAGAAGGGCGAGCGCATCCGCATCGGCGGCCTCGGCATCCTTCAGGTGCGTAAACGCGCCGCGCGCATTGGCCGCAACCCAGCAACCGGCGAACAAATTCAGATTAAGGCCAGCAAGAAAGTCGCATTCCGCGCCTCCAAGGAATTAAAAGAGTCAATCTGAAGACTTTCTGCTTGACCCTCCGGGGATGACGGCAGGCGCGGAGCGATAACTCCACGCTTGCCGTTTTGCTTTTGACCTTGATCTTGTGTTCGTCCGCTTTTGCTGGCTCGAGCGTCCACGTCGACCGAAGCACACGAGGGGCAAAGATGAGCATCATGTACCATGACGGCAACCGGCACCTGCAAGATCGCTTCGATAGCCGGCGAATCGCCGACCGGCTGGAAGAAAAACTGACGCGTGTCGCTTTTAGCGATGATGACAAGACCTTCATCGAGAGCGCCGTGTTTTTCTTCCTCGCCACTGCCGACGCGCAAGGCCGGCCGGATTGTTCGTTTAAGGCCGGGACGCCGGGTTTTGTGCGGGTGACGGGCGCGTGCGAACTGGCTTTCCCCGACTATGACGGCAACGGCATGTTCAAGAGCCTGGGTAACTTGATGGTAAATCCGAGTATCGGCCTCTTGTTCATCGCCATGAACGACAAACCGAAGCGCCTGCGAGTCAATGGTAGCGCTCGGCTGAGCGACGGCGATCCGCTCCTTGGCGAGACGGTCGGCGCACAACTCATTGTGCGGGTCCAAGCGCGTGCCATCTTTCCCAATTGCCCTCGCTATATTCCGACCATGCAGATGGTTGCACCGTCGATTTACGCGCCACAGCCGCAATGTGAGCCGCCAGAGCCGGCTTGGAAGAGCTTCGATACCTTCAAGGGCGTCGTGCATCCGCGCCAACCCACTTGGAAAGGTTAGGTCCGCGCTTCGGCAAGACGAAAATCACAATTAGATCAACGCTGTTTTTTCAATGGTGGGCGGTGACGGACTCGAACCGCCGACATCCTGCGTGTAAAGCAGGCGCTCTACCAACTGAGCTAACCGCCCTTCCCTGCAAATATCCCGTGATAGCCCGACGATGCAAGCCGTGTGGGCTTAAAACGGCGCCGGACGGATACTGATTGATCGTCAGGCAAGCATCACAATTCGTCCGAGCCCGACGCCGCACAAAAGCAAACCCGCCCCGGCGTAACTCCGGGGCGGATTTTTTAGAACAGCCAATTCAGTGCGCGGTCAGGCCCGAACCGTCCTCGTCGACCGCAGGTTCCGCAGCCGCGGCATCGGCGGCGAGCTTGGCACTCGCCTCATCCCACTCAATCGCCTTTGGCGGCCGAACGAGAGCACGGGCGAGCACTTCATCCATGCGAGTCACCGGAATGATCTCCAGTCCCTTTTTGATCGTCTCTGAGATTTCCACCAGATCTTTAGCGTTCTCCTCAGGGATCAGCACGGTTTTCATACCGCCACGTGCGGCAGCCAACAGTTTCTCTTTCAGGCCACCGATCGGCAATACGCGGCCGCGCAGGGTGATCTCGCCGGTCATGGCAAGGTCGCGCCGCACCGGTATACCGGTCATCACGGAGACGATTGCGGTGACCATCGCGACGCCGGCTGACGGCCCATCCTTTGGCGTCGCGCCTTCCGGCACGTGCACGTGGATGTCGCGTTTGTCGAACAACGGAGGTTCGATGCCGAAGGCGACCGCACGCGAGCGGACGTAAGACGCCGCTGCCGAGATCAACTCCTTCATCACGTCACGTAAATTGCCGGTGACAGTCATCCGGCCTTTGCCCGGCATCATCGCCCCTTCGATGGTGAGCAATTCGCCGCCCACATCGGTCCAGGCCAGTCCGGTGACCACACCGATCAGATCCTCCGCTTCAATCTCGCCGTAGCGGTATTTCGGCACACCGATGTAGTCGCCGAGGTTCGAAGCGGTGACAGCGATCGTCTTTTTCTTCGAGGTCATCAGCTCCTTCACCGCCTTGCGGATCAGAGTCGAAAGTTCACGCTCGAGATTGCGAACCCCCGCCTCCCGCGTATAGCGGCGGATCATGAGCAGTAAGGCCTCGTCGTCGATCGACCATTCCTTCGAATCCAGGCCGTGCTTGGCTACCGCCGCCGGGATCAAGTGTTTCCGGGCGATTTCGACTTTCTCGTCTTCCGTGTAGCCGGCGATCCGAATGATCTCCATGCGGTCCATCAATGGCGGCGGAATATTGAGTGTATTCGCCGTCGTGATGAACATCACGTTGGACAGATCGTAGTCGACCTCGAGGTAGTGGTCATTGAACGTGTGGTTCTGCTCAGGATCGAGCACTTCGAGCAACGCCGATGACGGGTCGCCGCGGAAATCGGCGCCCATCTTGTCGACCTCATCGAGCAAGAACAGCGGATTCGATGTCTTGGCCTTGCGCATCGATTGGATGATCTTGCCGGGCATCGAGCCGATATAAGTGCGTCGGTGACCGCGAATCTCGGCCTCGTCACGCACGCCGCCAAGCGACACGCGCACGAACTCGCGGCCGGTCGCTTTCGCGATCGACTTGCCAAGCGAGGTCTTGCCGACGCCAGGAGGTCCGACGAGGCAAAGTATCGGCCCGGTTAATTTGTTCGCGCGTTGCTGTACGGCGAGATACTCGACAATGCGCTCTTTGACCTTTTCCAAGCCATAGTGATCGGCGTCGAGAATCTGCTCGGCCAGAGTGAGATCCTTCTTGACCTTGCTCTTTTTGCTCCACGGGATCGACAGCAGCCAGTCGAGATAGTTCCGCACAACCGTCGCCTCCGCCGACATCGGCGACATCTGACGGAGCTTCTTGAGCTCGTGCGTGGCCTTTTCGCGGGCTTCCTTGGAGAGCTTGGTCTTCTTGATCTTGTCTTCCAGCTCTTGCAGCTCGTCGCGACCTTCCTCGTCGCCGAGCTCCTTCTGGATCGCCTTCATCTGTTCGTTGAGATAGTACTCGCGCTGAGTCTTCTCCATTTGCCGCTTGACGCGGGTCCGGATGCGCTTCTCGACCTGCAGAACGGAGATCTCGCTCTCCATCAAGCCAAGCACCTTTTCCAAGCGCTGGGTGACTGAAGACGTTTCCAGGATGTCCTGCTTGTCAGGAATTTTAACGGCGAGATGCGAAGCGACGGTGTCGGCAAGCTTGGCATAATCCTCGATTTGCTGGATTACGCCGACCACTTCCGGCGACACTTTCTTGTTCAGCTTCACATAGTTTTCAAACTCGGTGACCACCGAGCGTGCCATCGCTTCCGCTTCCACGCTGTCGCCCACGTCATCGGCGAGCGCGCTGGCATCGGCTTCGTAGTAGTCGTTGCGATCGGTATACTTGAGAACCTTCGCGCGCGTCGCACCTTCGACCAGAACCTTCACGGTGCCGTCGGGTAGTTTGAGGAGCTGCAGTACGCTCGCGAGTGTGCCGACCTCGAAAATTGCGTCGGTCGCCGGATCGTCATCGGAGGCATTCTTCTGCGTGGCCAGAAGGATGAAGGTGTCGGAGCGCATCACTTCTTCCAGCGCCTTGATCGACTTTTCACGGCCGACGAAGAGCGGGACGATCATGTGCGGGAACACCACGATATCGCGCAGCGGCAAAACCGGATAGGCGCGGGTTTCGCCAGGTTGCAGCTGGGGTCGTGGTTTGTTGGTCATTGGAATGGTCCTTTTGTTGTGCCCCTGTCGTTTGACCCGCGGTTGCGGCATCGCACGGCAGTGCCAGTCGGGACGGACGAGGAGTCGCCGGGGAGAACCGGCGCACTTTCAGGAAGGGTGCGCTCCCTCGCCCAGACGGTAGTCAGATACGATCTCTCGTACGCCAGTTTGCTTCGAACGCTATACGTATGGCGGGACAAATGGGTCCGCAAGAAGCCCCGCTTTTTGCAGTTAAAGCGAGTCCCTTGCCGGTAACAACCCCGCAACAGGTGCGAATCGGCCCTATTTTCCGGAATTTTTTAATTCCGGCAGCAACCGATCAGGCGCTCGCACTACCGGTCTCCGCCGTCCGGTCACTCCGGTCGGCGTAGATGTAAAGCGGCCGGGCCGTACCCTCGACGACCTCCTTGGAGATCACCACCTCCTCGACCCCCTCAAGGCTGGGCAGGTCGAACATGGTGTCGAGCAGGATGCCCTCCATGATGGAGCGCAAGCCGCGCGCGCCGGTCTTACGGTCGATAGCCTTACGGGCAATGGCGCCAAGCGCCTCTTCAGCAAGCGTGAGGTCGATCAATTCCATCTCGAACAGCCGCTGATACTGCTTCACGAGGGCGTTCTTGGGTTCGACCAGAATCTTCTTGAGCGAAGCCTCATCGAGATCCTCAAGCGTCGCGACAACCGGGAGACGACCGACGAATTCAGGGATCAAGCCGTATTTGAGCAAATCCTCCGGCTCGACCTCGCGGAAGATTTCACCCTGCTTGCGGTCTTCAGGTGCAACCACTTTGGCGCTGAATCCGATCGAGGTGGACCGGCCGCGCGCAGAAATGATCTTCTCGAGGCCGGCAAATGCACCGCCACAAACGAATAGAATATTGGTCGTATCGACCTGCAGAAATTCCTGCTGCGGGTGCTTGCGGCCGCCCTGGGGCGGCACAGAAGCTATCGTGCCTTCCATGATCTTCAGAAGGGCCTGCTGCACGCCCTCGCCCGACACGTCACGTGTGATCGACGGATTGTCGGACTTGCGTGAAATCTTGTCGATCTCGTCGATGTAGACGATGCCGCGCTGCGCGCGCTCAACATTGTAATCGGCAGCTTGCAGAAGCTTCAGGATAATATTTTCGACGTCCTCGCCGACGTACCCCGCTTCAGTGAGCGTCGTCGCATCTGCCATCGTGAACGGCACATCGAGGATACGTGCGAGCGTCTGCGCCAGTAATGTCTTGCCGGATCCGGTCGGCCCGATCAGCAGGATATTCGATTTCGCAAGTTCGACGTCGTTGTGCTTGGCCTGATGGTTTAGCCGTTTGTAATGATTGTGGACCGCGACCGAGAGCACCTTCTTGGCGTGATCTTGGCCGATCACGTAGTCATCCAGGACTTTGCGGATTTCTTTTGGCGTCGGAATGCCGTCGCGCGACTTCACCAGCGAGGATTTGTTTTCCTCGCGAATGATGTCCATGCACAATTCAACGCATTCGTCGCAGATGAATACGGTCGGGCCGGCAATGAGCTTGCGCACTTCGTGCTGGCTCTTGCCGCAGAACGAGCAGTAGAGGGTGTTCTTGGAATCGCTGCCGCCGACTTTGCTCATTCCATTCTCCGTCACACGCTTTCGTACTTCTTCGTGGTCGGCCGGACTTCGCTTAACCGCCACCAAGCAACGAAGCAAGTTTCGCGCCGTTACTCCAGCACGGCGGCCCTTGTTCTGGGAAGGCCCGCGGTCCCTTCACTCCCTTACACCATAAGCGAAGCATGCTAACGACGTGATAATCAAGATTCTGTTAACGATAACGGTGCGCTCACGGCCACAAAACCGGCCTACTTCACGACACTAACGGCTGGTGTGGAACCCGCCTGGGGAAACTTAGGCGGGCTTGGGATGCGTCTCCTCCGGGCGCTTGTCGATGACCTTGTCGACCAGCCCGAAATCCTTGGCCGCTTCGGCAGTTAGAAAATAGTCGCGCTCGAGCGCATCTTCGATCTTCTTCAGCGACTGGCCGGTATGCTTCACGTAGATTTCATTGAGGCGCTTTTTCAGGTTCAGAATCTCCTGGGCGTGCAGCATGATGTCGGTCGCCTGGCCCTGGAACCCGCCGGAAGGCTGGTGGACCATGATACGGGCGTTCGGCAGGGCGAACCGCTGGTCCTTGGCGCCTGCCGCAAGCAAAAGTGACCCCATGGAAGCCGCCTGCCCGACGCAGAGCGTGGACACCGGCGGGCGCACGAATTGCATCGTGTCATAAATCGCCATCCCGGAAGTCACCACACCACCAGGCGAGTTGATGTACATCGACACTTCTTTTTTCGGATTCTCGGCTTCGAGAAAAAGCAATTGGGCCACGACCAAGGTCGCCACCCCGTCCTCGATGGGGCCGGTGATGAAAATAATCCTCTCCTTCAGGAGCCGCGAGTAGATGTCATAAGCTCGCTCGCCACGGTTGGTCTGCTCCACCACCATTGGCACCAGATAGTTCATATAGGTATCGACAGGATCTCTCATTTCGTCTCCATGACGCGAATCGCGCCGGCTAGATTAGCCTTGCCGGCGCACCCGGTGATCTATTTTCCCACAGACGCTAGCGCAAGCCGCCCGATGCTCAGGCAGCAGAATCGTCTTCCTTGTAAAGCTCCTCGCGCGAAACCTTGTTTTCGGTCACGCCCGCGAGTTCGAGCAGAAAATCGACCACCTTTTCCTCAAATATTGGGGCGCGCAGCGCACCGACCGCCTGCGGATTTTGGCGGTAATAGTCCCACACACGCTGTTCCTGACCGGCGAATTGGCGGGCTCGCTCCATCACCGCCCGGCTCAACTCATCCTCGGTGACGGTGATGTTGTTCTTTTCGCCAATCTCGGCAAGCAACAAACCCAGCCGAACGCGGCGTTCGGATATAGCGCGATATTCAGCTTTGGCCTTCTCCTCCGTGGTGCCCTCGTCGGCGAACGTCTTGCGCTCCGTCTCCAGTTCGGACAGCACCGACTTCCACACCCGGTCAAATTCTTCTTCGACGAGTGTCGGTGGCGGATCGAATTTGTGCAGGTTGTCGAGTTCATCAAGAAGCGCACGCTTGAGCTTCTGGCGCGACATCGAGGCGTGCTCGCGCGTGATGTTATCCCTGACCGCATCGCGCAGCTTGCCGATCAACTCCAGTCCGAGAGATTTGGCGAAGTCATCGTCTGCCGTCACTGTACCCGGTGCTTCGATCGACTTGGCGGTAACGACAAATTCGGCCGCTTTTCCTGCCAGATCCCGCTTCATGTAGTGCTCAGGAAACGTCACTTTGAGCGTGCGAGTTTCTCCGCTCGCGATGCCAATAAGCTGATCCTCGAAGCCTGGAATAAATGTATTCGATCCGATCATGACGACAGCGTCGTCACCGGAGCCGCCCTCGAAAGGTTGGCCTTCAATGGTGCCCGCAAATGAGATGGTGACGCGGTCATTCTTCGCGGCTTTTTCGCCTTCCGACCGAGCGGTGTAAGGTTTGTTCTGGTCAGCGATGCGATTAATGCCCTCCTCGACTTCGGCGTCGCTGACATCGGCGACAAGTTTTGAGAGCTTGATGCTTTTAAAGTCAGCGAACTTGATCGGCGGAACAATCTCGAGCGCCATTGTGTAATTGAGATCGGTCTTGCCGGCGATCAGCTCTTCTATCGCGCCTTCATCGGTTGGCAGCGTGACCTTCGGATCAGCGGCTAGCTTGAACCCATGCTCGGTTACGATCTGGTTGTTGGTGTCGCGTACCGTCGCCTCAATTACCTCGGCCATGGCCGAGCGGCCGTACATGCGCTTGAGATGTGTGACCGGCACTTTGCCCGGACGGAATCCATTGATCCGCACCCGGTCTTTCAATTCATCCAGACGCGCATTGACCTTGGCGTCGAGTTCGGACGCGGGAACGACAACCTTGTATTCGCGCTTGAGGCCTTCGGACAACGTTTCGGTAACTTGCATCGGTCACTTCTCTGCTTGCACTCACGTGGCACTGGCTCACCATTAAGCCAAAAGCGCCGCTCGTGTTGGGATACGGGATGCCCCGCAAATCTCTCTCGTCTCTTTAGCCTCGGTGTGGTGCGGGCGGAGGGACTCGAACCCCCACGACTTTCGCCACTGGAACCTAAATCCAGCGCGTCTACCAATTCCGCCACGCCCGCAGGGGGGCAATTACGGACGATTTTGGCGCCGCAATCCGGCACGGCTTAACGCGCCGAAGCCCGCAAAGGCAAGACGTAACAGCGCTATCTTCGGGAAGCGAGGCCTACGCGAGTTCGGCCTCGCGCACGCTAAATATGGGCTTTTGGTCATACTCAACGCCGGCTAGCGAGGTCGTTAAACAAGCGCCGATAAACGCGCGGGAGGATGTCGGGCAGATCCTCAGCAATAAGCCCAGGCCCGAACTCGTTCGCTGCCTCCCCATGCAGCCAGACCCCAGCGCTGGCCGCCTCATACGCCGGCATGCCCTGCGCCATAAGCCCCGCAATCACGCCGGCAAGCACGTCGCCGGAACCCGCGGTGGCGAGCATTGGAGGCGCGTTGTCGGCAATGGCCGCACGACGGTCAGGCGCCGCAATGACCGTATCCGCGCCTTTGTAGACGACGACAGCGCCAGAATATCCGGAGGCTAACCTCGCTTTTTCAAGTTTTGAAATAAGATTAGAATCTCTATATAATACTTTGAATAAACGAGCAAATTCTCCTTCATGTGGGGTCAAAACGGTGCCCCCGCCAGTCCGTTTGGCGATTGCAGACACCAGCGTATCGAGCCCGCCGGCGAAACTTGTGAGGGCGTCGGCGTCTAGGACCACGCCCGCATCGCTTGCGAGGGCAACCATGACTTGCTCGCGCGTCGCCGGGCCCACTCCCACTCCCGGGCCTAAGACGACCGCGTTTTTTCGCTTATCGGTGAGAAACCCGGCGAGTTCGGCCGGTCCATCGACCGCCCGGACCATAACCGCAAGGCTCTCTGCCGCGTTGATTGTCAGGGCCTCGCGTGGACTGGCGATCGTTACAAGACCCGCGCCGGCTCGCAGTGCTCCACGCGCGGCCAGCCTGGCTGCTCCAGTAGATGCAGCCCCGCCGGAGACCACGACCGCATGTCCGCGCGTATATTTATGGCCACGGGGGCCTGGCAGCGGAAATGAGCCAGCCCAGAGAGCGGGACTGTTAGCGAATGTTTGCGGCTTGATCTTCGCCAGCACGCTCGCAGGAATCCCAATATCGACAACTTCGATAGAACCGCACTGCAGCCGGCCGGGAAGCAAAAGGTGGCCCGGCTTGCGCCGAAAAAACGTCACGCTGCGCGCGGCATTGACCGCGGCTCCCATAATTACGCCGCTCGTGCCATTCACCCCACTTGGCAAATCGACAGCGATCACAGGGACGCCACTGGCGTTTACTGCTTCGATGATCGTCCGCGCCACTCCTTCAACGTCGCGATCGAGGCCTGCCCCGAACAGTGCGTCGACGATCAGGTCGCAATCGGCGATTGCCTCCGGCGACGCGTCGTTGACCGGTCCGGGCCAGCGATTTGAGGCGAGGCGCGCGTCGCCCTTCACGCGATTTCGGTCACCGACGAAGCAAACGCGGACGGCGTATCCGCGCTCAGCCAGATAACGGGCGGCAACGAAGCCATCGCCCCCGTTATTGCCAGGGCCGGCGACGACCACGACCCGCGACCCCTGTGCGACTTTGCAGGCGGCGTCGGCAACCGCACGCCCGGCGTTTTCCATCAGTTCAATGCCGGGAACGCCGCCGGCGATTGCGAGCCGATCGGCTTCCGCCATTTCGTCGGTACTGAGGAGTTCGACCATCACGCCCAGACTATCGGTCGACCCGATATCAAACAATTTCCGCCTAATTGGTTGCGGTGCAACAAGTCTTTGCCCGCTGGCTATAATCTAGCCACTTTGCTTAACTTGTAGGCGTCGAACATTAGGCAGTCCGTGACCACACCTCACGCCCCTCACCTAACCAATTGTGTGGACTGATTTTCCTGGCCTCGGGCGGCTTGGCACGGGACCTGCAAACCGGTAGCGCGGTCCTCCGGGCGATTTCCGGCGGGCTGGGGGAAGGACAGGCAATGAAAAAAATCGAAGCCATCATCAAGCCGTTCAAACTCGACGAAGTGAAGGAAGCGCTGCAGGAGGTCGGCCTTCAAGGGATAACCGTCACCGAAGCGAAGGGCTTCGGACGACAAAAAGGACACACCGAGCTATACCGCGGCGCCGAATACGTGGTCGATTTTCTTCCAAAAGTGAAAATCGAAATCGTGCTCGGCGACGACATGGTGGAAAAAGCGATCGATGCGATCCGGCGCGCCGCTCAGACTGGCCGGATTGGCGACGGGAAGATATTCGTTTCCAACATCGAAGAAGCCATTCGGATCAGGACCGGGGAATCCGGAATTGATGCAATCTAATCCGCAGGCAAACGTCCTCGCGGGAATTTTTTGAAAACAAGGGGGAATGCAGTCCATGACGACAGCTAAAGAAGTCATGAAGATGATTAAGGACAACGACGTGAAGTACGTCGATTTCCGATTTACCGATCCACGCGGCAAGTGGCAGCACGTCACCTTCGATGTCACGATGATCGAAGAGGAAACCTTTGCTGAAGGAATTATGTTTGACGGATCGTCGATCGCCGGCTGGAAGGCAATCAACGAGTCAGACATGAACCTGATGCCTGACCCGGCAAGCGCTTGCGTGGATCCATTCTTCGCCGAGACAACGCTCGTATTGGTGTGCGACGTGCTCGAGCCGACGACAGGCGAACCTTACAATCGCGATCCGCGCAGCATGGCCAAAAAAGCCGAAGCGCTGGTCAAGTCCATGGGCATCGGCGACACGATCTATTTCGGTCCCGAAGCTGAGTTCTTCGTGTTCGATGACGTCAAATTCGCAGCCGAGCCTTACAATACCGGTTACAAAGTTGACTCGATCGAGCTCCCATCCAATTCCGCCACCGACTATGAAGGCGGCAATATGGGCCATCGCATCGGTACCAAGAAGGGATATTTCCCCGTACCGCCGCAAGACTCGGCGCAGGACATGCGCAGTGAAATGCTCGCCGCGATGGCAAAAATGGGTGCGAAGATCGAGAAGCACCACCACGAGGTCGCGTCAGCTCAGCACGAACTTGGTTTAAAATTCTCGCCGCTGACACAGATGGCCGACATGATGCAGGTCTACAAATACTGCATCCAGCAGGTGGCGCAGATCTACGGGAAAACGGCGACGTTCATGCCGAAGCCGATATACGGCGACAACGGCTCGGGCATGCACTGCCATCAATCGATCTGGAAGGCAGGCAAGCCGGTGTTTGCGGGCAACAAGTATTCCGATCTTTCGGAAACTTGCCTGTCTTACATCGCCGGCATCATCAAACACGCAAAGGCGATCAACGCCTTCACCAATCCGACCACCAACTCCTACAAGCGTCTGGTCCCTGGCTTCGAGGCGCCCGTGTTGCTCGCATATTCGGCGCGCAACCGGTCCGCTTCATGTCGTATCCCATACACGACAAATCCAAAGGCCAAGCGCGTTGAAGTGCGCTTCCCCGATCCACTTGCCAATCCCTATCTTGCATTCTCGGCGATGCTGCTAGCAGGCATCGACGGCATCAAGAACAAGCTCGATCCGGGCTCGGCGATGGACAAGGATCTTTACGACCTTCCGCCGGCCGAGCTGAAACGAATCCCGACGGTTTGCGGCAGTTTGCGTGAAGCACTGCACAATCTCGACAAGGACCGTGACTTCCTCAAGAACGGCGGCGTGTTCGATGACGACTTCATCAACTCATACATCGATCTAAAGATGCAGGAAGTGATCCGCTTCGAGCACACCCCGCATCCAGTTGAATACGAGATGTACTACTCGGCGTAAGCGTTCCTCCCAAAACATCGCGAAAGCGATGCAACTTTAGGGCGCTCCGCAAGGGGCGCCCTTTTTTCTTGGGGACGCGTGGCTCGTCTCAGAAGATCAGCAAAGCGATGATGACGAGGCCGGCAGCGACGCCGGCCGCTGTCGCGAGCATATGCCGGCGATGGCGCTTCGGACCGTAAATTCCAGCTGCACGCCGGGCCGCGATCAATGCGGCATCGAATTCCGCTGAATTCGAATAGACGCACGCCAAAGCGGCGCCCGCCCGCTCGGCGTAGGCCTCGAGTGAATGCGAATCCGTACGGTTCGGTGAACCCCACATGCGAGGATAGTAGCGCCAATACAGTAAATGAGACGTTGCGAAACCACGTAGCCCGGAGCTGTCCGGTTAGACGCGGCGCGAAAGCCTCGCAAAAGCGGGCGTCCGAGTAGGACGGGCGCGGCGGGCGGCCGCAATCAGGCGCGCACGCTCATTCGCCATTTCCTCTTCGGCAATATGGATTCGATTCCGGCCGTCGTGCTTGGCGCGATAGAGTGCAGCGTCCGTCCGCGCAATAAGCGAGTCGATTGCCGTGACCGCGTCATAAGAAATAGCCGCGCCGATGCTCACGGTCGCCCCGACCGGATGGGTGGAAATGGTCACGCCCGCCGCCTCGAAGCCCGCGCGAACGCGTTCGGCGATTTTGCTGGCGCTTTCGATCCCGCCTGGGACAATCGCAATAAATTCTTCGCCGCCAAACCTACCAATGATGTCGTCGGCACGTGTGCTGGCTCTTACAACTCGGCCGAAAAGGCGCAACGCGTCGTCGCCGACGGCGTGACCAAATCGGTCATTGATCGACTTGAAATGATCAAGGTCAAACATCAGCATCGCAACCGGCTCGCCGCGTTTTGCCTGCTGAGTGCAAAGTGTGACGGCGTTTTCCATGAACGCGCGGCGGTTGAGCAAGCTCGTCAGATGATCTGTACATGCAGCGGTACGATAGACATGAACGTGATGATCCTTGACCATCAACATCACAATGAACGCGGTACCAACCGCGTAGAGTATTGTTTCAAGCGTGAAAACTGTCAGCCATGCGGCATTGTGGCCGTCAGGCAAGAATGCGCGCATCGCCAGCGGTACGAGAAATATTCCTGCGTGCAGACACGGCACGACAATGGCCGCCGCACGTGAGTAGCGTGTTCTGCGCCGTTCTCGCCAAAGTTCAATAGCGATGAAGAAGGTGTAGACGGGGACGATCACGGCGCCGAGGATTGCACCATTGCCGTCTTCCATCACACCTGGAATTTGCGCAAGCCCCAGCCAGACGGCCGCGCCTATGAAGGTCGCGAAAGGCAAAACGCGGCGGCCTTGGAAGAGCCGCACACCGTTCCAGATCATGCCGCAGGCGAGGAACGTCAGTGCACCGGGTACTTGTGGCGGCAACTTGATCAATGGCGTTGGCAACGTGCCGAGCGCCATCGCTGATGCACCGATTAAATATGCAGAGCCCCACCACGCCAGCGCGCGAACATTACGTTGCTGCAGCCAATCGATAATGAGGAATAGCCCGAGCAGGCCCGCAATGCAGACCGCGACCAACGACAGGGTCGGCATATCCAGCGCAGAGGATTGCAGGCCGCCGGCTAGCAACATTGGAGCTCCCACCTACGTCCGTTTGGAGGACAACTTCCGCGCGGATCGAGGCGGTAAAATAACGCCGTGGTGGTAGGAAACCGTTGCGCTATTCCGCGACCTTCGACGAAAGACTTCTGCGAATTGTATTCAATTTTGAGCTTAGACAGCGTTCAGCGTTGTAATTCGGGCGTTTCAATGTGGTAACCGAACTGAATACAATTTGAATGGTCGCAAAACGAAAGTAAAAAAGGCGCGCTTTTCGCGCGCCTTTTTGCAATTTGCAAACGGTCCCGATCGATTAGCGCTTCGAGAACTGGAAGGAACGGCGTGCCTTTGCCCGGCCGTACTTCTTGCGCTCGACGACACGCGAATCGCGCGTGAGGAAGCCGCCTTTCTTGAGCGCGCCCCGCAAGTCAGGCTCGAAGAAAGTCAACGCCTTGGCGAGCCCGTGGCGAACCGCGCCCGCCTGGCCGGATAAACCGCCGCCCGACACGGTGCAAGTGACGTCATATTGGCCACCGCGATTGGCGGCGATGAGCGGCTGTTGGATCAACATCCGCAGCACGGGACGCGCGAAAAATACTTCCACGGCTTTCGTGTTGACGAGGATCTTTCCTGAGCCCGGTTTGATCCAGACACGCGCAACGGCGTTCTTGCGCTTGCCGGTGGCGTAAGCGCGACCTTGCGCATCGACCTTCTTTTCGTATTTCGGCGCTTCTGGAACCGCAGGCTTGAGCGTCGCCAAACCTTCCAGTGATTGCATGGTCTCGGCCACGGTCAGGCACTCCTCAGGTTCTTGCAATTCATCGCTCCGACATCGAGTTTTTCGGGCTTTTGCGCCTCATGCGGATGCTCCGGACCCGGATAAACGCGCAAGTTTCCGAATTGAACGCGACCAAGCGGTCCGCGCGGCAGCATGCGCTCGATCGCCTTCTCGACGATCCGCTCAGGGAAGCGACCTTCCATGATCGCCTTCGCGGTGCGTTCTTTGATCCCGCCAATGAAACCGGTGTGATGGTAATAAACTTTCTTTTCGCGCTTGCGCCCGGTCAGCACCGCTTTGGCGGCATTGATCACAATCACGTTGTCGCCGTCATCGACATGCGGCGTGTACGAGGCCTTGTGCTTGCCGCGCAGGCGAAGTGCAACGATCGAGGCCAGGCGACCCACGACGAGCCCGGTCGCATCGATAGTCACCCATTTCTTCTCAATGTCGGCGGCTTTGGCCGAATAGGTTTTCATGATCTTTCCCTGGAGAACTTGAGCGCGCTCCAGCGCGCTGAAGACGGCACTTTCTAGCCGAGCCGCCCGACCCCGGTCAACGACATTGGCGTACTATTTATACAATAATATCAATGCCATATAAAAATGGTAATTTAATACCATAGCCTAGCTGGCTTTGGCTGGGATCGAATATGTTGATGTCACATGGGCGACCGGATCAGCGAGTCCCTCCGAATAGATAGCGACTTCCCCGACGGCCAGGCGCTTTCCGACCTTCAACAGCCGAGCATCCGCAATCAGATCGCCTTTGTTCGGTTTGCGAAGAAAATTGATGGTCAGATTTGTCGTGACGGCCAGCGGCTGCGGGCCGACGGCGGAGAAGACGGCCACATACATCGCAAAATCGGCCAGCTCCATCATCGTTGGGCCGGAAATCGTTCCGCCAGGCCGCAGGTAATGCTCCTGAAAGTGCCGTCGTACACGAATGTTCGCGTATTCCACGCGCTCGATCGTCAATCCGCAGCCGGGATAGAAAGCCTGAGGGAACACCTCGTGCAGCAGCTTCGCGATCTCCTCGGCATTCATCGCCGCAGCCGACATGCCTCATCCCCCTCGCCGGCCGATCCGGCACTTTGGTCTTAGACGGCGGCGCCAGCAGGTCAATCGTGGATTTCGACTTATCTCGCAGGCCGCGTCCCCCGCCTTGCATGGGCCGAGCTTCCGACTAACTTCGGCGCATCGAGCCCGGAAACACTTGCGATGAATGCTCCGACCGCCCCGCTGACCGCCGATGCACCCGTCCTCTTGCACGAGCGCGACAAAGACGTCGCCACGCTGGTGCTCAACCGCCCCCAAGCCCGCAACAGCCTCTCGGAAGCAATGTTGATAGCGCTGTCGAGCGCATGGACGGAAATCGCTGCCGATAAGTCGGTGCGTGCAGTCATCCTGGCGGCCAATGGACCGGCATTTTGCGCAGGCCACGACCTCAAGGAACTCACCAACCGCCGCAGCGATGCCGATGGGGGCCGCGCCTATTTCCGCCACATCATGACAACGTGCAGCGCAATGATGCAGCAAATCGTCAATCTGCCTCAGCCTGTGGTCGCCGCCGTGCAGGGCCCTGCCAGCGCCGCCGGCTGTCAGCTGGTCGCAAGCTGCGATCTTGCCATTGCATCCACGGCGGCGAAATTTGCCACACCCGGCGTCGACATCGGTTTGTTCTGCTCGACTCCGATGGTGGCCTTGTCGCGCAATGTTGCGCGCAAACACGCAATGGAAATGTTGCTGACCGGAGACATGGTTCCCGCGGAGCGGGCGGCGCAAATCGGATTGGTCAACCGCGTCGTCGCGGCTGGCGACGAGCGCAAGGCGGCATCCGCTCTCGCAGCACAAATTGCATCTAAATCATCCTACGTGCTGAAAATCGGCAAACAAGCCTTCTATCGTCAAGCCGAGATGAGCCTGGCTAACGCTTACAATTATGCATCTGAGGTGATGACGGAGAACATGATGGCGCGCGATTCCGAAGAAGGCATTTGTGCATTCATCGATAAGCGCAAGCCGACATGGGAAGACCATTAATACGACCGGCGCCGGACACTTCGCACCGCAAACATTTTTCGCAACGAGGATTTCACAATGCGCACGATCTCACTGGTTGCAGCACTCATGATTTCTTCACTCACGACCGCCCTCGCCCAGGATTTCACCGCAGAGCAGCGCGCCGCCTGCAGAGGCGACTACAACAAATTCTGCAGAGGTACGGCGCCCGGTGGAGGGCGCGTGCTGGCCTGCCTCAGCAAGCAATACGCCCAGCTGAGCGACGCCTGCAAAAAAGTCGTCGACGCGCAGAAATAATAGCAACAGCGAACCGCAAATGGACCCACGGAGAGCCACCGGCGATGCGGTGGCTCTCTTTCCGTCGGCTCTATGCGTCGCAGCGTCAGCTCGTCAGCGACACATCTGCTTTCGTTTCCTGCTCGCTTTGCTCACTGGCAGGCCGGCCCGTGCTGGGCAGCTGCAGGACAGTCGCGAATTGGCCTTCACAAAGGTCGGTTACAAGCACGATTTTACCATCTGGAAATTCCAGCGCATCGTGATGCGCGGCCGGCCGGTTAAGGTTCACCTGCCGAAAACGCGCAACCTTGTGTGGTGATTTCCGGGTGGGCAAGAAACGGAATGAAGCATCGCACTCGACTTCTTTTTCGAATGCAAGTTCGGTCCCGGGCAGCAGACAGACGGCCACGCGCGGCTGGGACGGATCCGAAAAGCCGCGGGTGATCGCATTGGGAAATTGGGTCGAGATCAGCTTGTCGCCGACTTTCGCCGGTCGGGACGCTACGTCGTGAAGACTGTAGTCACACATCGAACGCCTCCTGTTTGTGCACAACCTAGGCGGCGCCCCTCAGCTCCCCGGATCGCAGCAAACCAGCGTGACTATCTTATGTCGCCGGCTACCGTAATCTTGCCCAATTCAAATTTGCGGGGCCCTACCGTGAGCAACAGCGACAGCGTATCTTTGTTCCGAGCAGGCGTTTTGGAGCAGCCGTCGACCCATGAATAATTCAAGCCGCGTCTTCACGCCGGCCGCGCGCCAGGCGCAAGCCGAGCGTGGCTCATCGAAAGCTTATGATCAGCGGATTGCCGAAGGCTTCCCCGATCGAGTAACAGACGAGCTCGCAAAATTTATAGCAGAACAGGATACCGCTTTCCTCGCCACTGCGACCGCGGACGGTGCGCCTTATGTTCAGCACCGGGGTGGCCCAAAGGGTTTTATTAAAGTCATCGACGAGCGGACGCTCGGGTTTGCCGATTTTCGCGGCAACCGCCAATACATCACGCTCGCCAACCTGTCCGAAAATGACCGCGCTTTTTTATTCCTGCTCGACCCCGCACGGCGGCAGCGCATCAAGCTGTGGGGACGTGCACGTGTCGTCGAGAACGACCCTGCACTCATCGAGCGCCTCTTCGACAAGGGCTACAAAGCCCGGCCGGAGCGCGCCATCCTTTTCACCGTCGAAGCGTGGGACGTGAACTGTTCCTCCCACATCGTCACGCGTTTTACAGAGGCTGAAATCGAGCAGGCATTTGCCGCGGTTAAGGAGAAGGTTGAAGAATTGCAGGCAGAGAATGCGCGCTTGCGCGCTGCGCTCTCGGCGCGCGCCGATATGAAGATGGACAGCGAGCGCTAGACGCTGACGTAAGGGCCCGGGCGAGCCCGATGACCCGCCGGCTGCATCGCGTAAAAATAGCGCGGTGGCTCGTAATGCTCTTCAGAGGTCGCCGGGCCGAGAAAGTGATCGCCCGCCACATCGTCGCGCACAAAGAAAGCATTGGCTCCGCCGTAACTGCAGCCGACCACGCGGTATCCCTTTTCGCGGCCGAGGCGCACGAGTGCCTCCAGGCTTGCGCCGAAATAATTGGTGCCGTCCCAACTGCGATTTGGATCGTAGGGTACGACGAGCGACATTGGGGGCCGAAGCGTTGCATTGTACTCAATCACCACAACGCGCGGGCTCACCGCGGTGATCGCCTTCCAGACCCAATAGTCGTTAAAGTCGATATCGACGCTGAGAAGATCGATCTCTCCCGTCATGCCCGCTTCTGCGAACAGCGAATTGATATTTTCTGCAGTGGCAAGATTTTGACTGAGCCTGAGCAGATTATTCGAGAGAAACGGCGCAAAGCTGTTACGGATTTCCATGACATATGGTGCGGATGCTTCGATCCATAGCCCGCTCCAGCCCTCGACCAGCAGCTTGACCGTGTTGCACTCGACTCCGGTCTGCACCCCGAATTCGATGAAGCTGCGATTGGGCGCTCCGACCCGCCTGAAGATTTCCTGAATAATGCCGTCCTCGTCGGACTGCGAATAGACCTTGAAGCCATGACGAACGAGTCGTTTGGGGTCGGCATAGCGCGGTGTAGCCAGCTCCTGGGCGCGATGACGCTCGACATCCATCCATCGCCAGTGCAATGACAGCTCGTAGGTTAAATGCGTGAGCTGATTGAGATATTGCAGGGCGTTTGGATCGACCATGGAGGCTGGCGCCGAATGAAGCCGTGGGTAGGCCTGTAACGACTATGCGATTCCCACGCATGACGGCAAATCGCCGCCGACTGCGGCGCCCTTCCGCTTCGCCATGAGTGCTTTTATGGTCGCGGCATGAACCACGAAACCTATGCCGACACCTATCATTCGCGGCATTCTCAGCTCGGTGAAAACGATTGCCATGGTCGGTTTCTCGCCGAAAGAAAATCGACCGAGCTATTTTGCGTTCAAATATCTGCTTGAGCGTGGGTACCGGATGATTCCGGTCAACCCGGGACAAGCTGGAAAGATCGTCCTCGGACAAAAAACCTACGCAAGGCTCTCGGAAATCCCCGAACCTGTGGACATGGTCGATATCTTTCGCGCCTCGGAGCACGTGCTGCCGGTCGTTGCGGAAGCTTTGACGCTCAATCCAAAGCCACAGGTGATCTGGATGCAACTGTCGGTGCGCAATGACGCTGCGGCCAAACTCGCGGAAGACGCCGGTTTGAAAGTTGTCATGAACCGATGCCCAAAAATTGAATATGGCCGGCTCTCCTCCGAGATTTCGTGGATGGGTGTGAACTCAAAAACACTGTCCTCAAAGCGCGCGCAAACGCTCGGGACCGGCGTGCAGCGCATGCAGCTCGGGCCGGCGAAAGATAAAGGCGATAGCCGCTGAGTATTCCTGCCTTGACGTCGCCGCGATCCAGCCTCACTAATCGCCGCCACATTCAACGCGGGCCATTGGGCCCGCCCTATAATTGTTAAGCGGGGGCACATGGCAGACGCGGAACGCACTCCAGGATTTGAAACACTGGCAATCCACGCCGGCGCCAAACCCGATCCCACCACTGGCGCGCGGGCAACGCCGATCTATCAGACGACGTCATTTGTGTTTGACGATGTCGAGCATGCCGCCGCGCTATTTGGGCTGCAAACCTTCGGAAACATCTATACGCGCATCGGAAATCCGACCTGCGCCGTGCTTGAAGAGCGCGTGGCCGCGCTGGAAGGGGGCACTGCTGGCCTTGCAGTCGCGTCAGGCCATGCCGCACAAGTGATCGTCATGCATGCGCTGATGACGCCGGGTGACGAATTCGTCGCCTCGAAAAAACTCTATGGCGGATCCATCAACCAATTCAATCATTCCTATAAAAATTTCGGATGGAATGTCGTGTGGGCCGATCCGGATGATATCGCCTCCTTTGAGAAGGCGATCTCACCGAAGACCAAATGCATCTTCATTGAGTCGATCGCCAATCCGGGTGGCGTCATTACCGATATCGAGGCGATTTCGAAAATCGCGCGCAAGGCCGGCGTTCCGCTGATCGTCGATAACACGCTTGCAACACCTTACCTGTGCAAGCCCATCGATTTCGGCGCCGACATCATCGTGCATTCGCTCACCAAATTTATCGGCGGGCATGGCAATTCGATCGGTGGCTTGATCGTGGATGGCGGTACGTTCGACTGGTCGAAAAAAGGCAGGTATCCGATGTTGTCGGAGCCACGCCCCGAATATCAGGGGATCGTTCTGCAAGAGACGTTCGGAAACTTCGCGTTTGCCATCGCTTGCCGCGTTCTTGGCTTGCGCGATCTTGGGCCTGCGCTGTCGCCGTTCAACGCCTTCCTCATTCTCACCGGCATCGAAACACTGTCGTTGCGCATGCAGCGCCATTGCGACAACACACTGGCAGTCGCCGAGTGGTTGTCGAAACGACCCGAAGTCGCCTGGGTGAGCTATCCGGGGCTTCCCGGCGACAAATATCACGCGCTCGCCAAGAAATACGTTCCGAAGGGTTGCGGTGCCGTTTTCACATTCGGCCTGAAGGGCGGCTATGACGCCGGCGTCAAACTCGTCTCGAACGTGAAGCTGTTCTCGCATCTCGCCAATATCGGCGACACCCGCTCGCTCATCATCCACCCGGCTTCGACAACGCACAGACAGCTGTCCGATGCACAAAAGGTGCAAGCAGGCGCTGGCCCGGACGTCGTGCGATTGTCGGTCGGAATTGAAAACAAGGAAGATATTATCGCCGACCTCGAGCAGGCGCTGAAGGCAAAGTAACGGGCTAACTCTTCTTCAGCGTACGCGCGACATAGTCGCGGATGTAAGCGAGCGTCGCCGGCGCGGCCCAGATCTCGGTGACCGCCTTGTCGGTGGCCTCGCCACTTTGTTGCAGCCGCTCGCTGACCGGCTGGCGGATTTGCATTTTTGTTTGTGCGAACGCGGCGGGCGAGAGCGTGGCCAGTTCCTGCGCAACCGCCATTGCGTCCTCCATCAGCTCGTCAGGCTCTGCCACTTCATCGACCCAGCCACGCCGCATGGCTTCATCAGTCGCGTAAGTCGCACCTGAAAGCGTGAATTCCGGCAAATAACGGGGCGGCGCCGCGAAGCGAACGATTTCGAACGCCAGCGCGGGAAAGGGTACGCCGACGAGAATTTCGGTCACGCCAATACGCCCGCTGTCAGCCGCCATGATGCGCCGGTCGGCGCAGCACGCGAGCACACACCCGCCGGCAATGGCATGACCATTGATCGCCGCGACAAGCGGTTTCGGATAAAAAAACACTTCTTCGTAGAGGCGGTGCAAAATCGGCAGAAAGCGGCTGATATATTCGGCCCCTCCTTCGCTCAGGCGTCTTAAGTCGACACCGGCGGAGAAAACTTTTCCTTGTCCTGTCAGTATCACGGCCTTGGCGTCTGACTTCCGCAGCTCGGAAAAACGCGCGGTCAGTGCTTCGCAAAACTCAATGTCGAGCGCGTTGACCTTGCCATGATTGAGAGTCACGAGCGCGATGCCGTTATTTGTTTTGATGTCGATCATGCACCCTGCTCCGCTACGGCTGCTCGTGGCAGGCCCGATTTCGTATGACGCGACAAGCGCTCGGCGTGGACCACTGCAATGGTGAATACCACGATTGCGAGCGTCTGGTGTGCCAGCGCAAGCGCGAGCGGAGCCTGGTAAAGCAAAGTCGTAACGCCAAGGCCTGCTTGCAGCGTCACCGCGGCGGCAAGCAAAACGGCGCCGCTGGCACCCCGCCGCGCTTGCCGAGAATCGATCGCATGCAATCCGGCAATTACCCAGATCGCGTAAGCGACCATTCTATGATCGAACTGAACCGTGAGGGTGTTTTCGAACAGATTGCGCCAGGCCGGTTGAATGAACCACAGCCGATCCGACGACGGCACGATGGCGTCATCGATGAGCGGCCACGTGTTAAAAACGATGCCGGCATCGAGGCCTGCGACCAGCGCACCAAGATAAATCTGCAGCAACAAAAGTAACGCGATCATGAAGGCGCCAATGCGCAACCGCGCCGGGGCATCTTTGCGAGGCTGGGACGTAAGTTGTCCAGCGATCCACAGGATCGCTGCATAAATTGCGCAAGCGAGTGAAAGATGAAATGCGAGTCTGTATTGCGACACGCTGACCCGTTCGCTGCCGGCCAGCCCCGAGGACACCATCCACCAGCCGACCGCGCCCAGCGCGCCGCCGGCTGCAAAAATTGCCCACAGCCGGGCTCGCAAACCGTGCGGGATGACTCCACGCCATAGGAAAAACAAGAACGGCAGAAGGAACACCGCGCCAGTCGCGCGCGCCAGCAGCCGATGCGACCATTCCCACCAATAAATAACCTTGAAGGACTTGAGGCTCATGTCACGATTGAGTTCGCGGTATTGCGGGATGGCCTGATATTTCGTGAATTCGGCCTGCCACTCGTTTTCGGAAAGCGGCGGCAGCACGCCAGTGACCGGTTTCCACTCGACAATAGAAAGACCAGATTCCGTCAGCCGGGTTGCGCCGCCGACGACCAGCGTCAGAAATATCATTGCCGCCGCCGCAAGCAGCCACAGCCGGACCGCGCGCGGATACAGGTTTGACGTTCTATCGGAACCGGCCATCGAACGCTTGCTTGTTGGAGGCGGCGCGGACCATATAGTCCTGCGCTTGCAATCGCAATTGGAGCGCGCAAAGAGCACCTATGTCCATCCGCGCCCGCAAATTCATCGGCACCATTGCCCTTCTCGTTCTGGTCTCGGTTTGGGGGCTATTAGCAATGGCGCTCGCGCAGTCGGTGCTGACCAACATCAACGGCTTTGTGGCAACGATCTACTACATCGTTGCCGGGTTGGGTTGGGTATTGCCTGCAATGCCGTTGATCAGCTGGATGGCAAAGCCGGATGCTACGCCGCGTTGACGCGGCGGAACCGGTTCCAGAACGCCGTTCCCGCGCCCGACATCAGCACTTTCAAATAACGCTGCTGCTGGAATTCTCCATTGACCGAGATGCGCGGCAACGCGGTCAAATAGTCGCGGTGCGCCTTGAACAGAACGCCCGGCCGCGTTGTCACGGCCGTTTTAAATCCGAGTTCGGCGGCAATGCGGAATTCGCGGGGGCCCGCAGACGTGGGATCGCCGACGGGAAACGCGAGATGTTCGGGCCGTTTTCCGAGTGCGGCTTCGAGCACCGCGCGGCTCATCTCCATTTCGGCGCGCACCATGGCGTCGCTCGGGACCTTCTTGAGCATCATGTGATTGACCGTGTGAGCGCCGATCGTGCAGAGCGGATCGGTGGCGAGGTCGACGATCTCTGCCCAATCCATGCACAGGTCGCGGCAGAACGAAGCGACATCGATGTGATAGCAGGCGCAAAGATCGCGCACCGTGCGGCGCACCTCCTCGTCACTCTTCATGCTTCGCAAATAGCTATAGATCGCGTCGTATAGCTCGCGCTTTTCGCGAACGCTGGCGCATTCAAAATATCGGTCCTCACCATTGATGACCATGCCGATGCGGTTATTCTGCGCGATCACCGCTTCGAGTGCGATCCACCACAACTCGCCGAGGCGATCCGGAAAACTCGTCGCGATAAACATTGCAAACGGCATCTGGTATTTGCGCAGAAGCGGATAAGCCCAGCGCAAAAAATCCTTGTAGCCATCGTCGAATGTCAGGCACACGAAACGGCGTTTGAAATCCCCTTCGATGAAACGTCTGTGCATTTCATCGAGCGAGACGACATCGATGCGCGCGTGTGCCAACCGCCGCAGCAGCCCCTCCAGAAACTTGGGGGTCACTTCCAGGAGGCTGTTCGGCTGAAACGCCTCCGGACGTGCCGGACGCACGTGGTGCAGCGTCAAAATCGCACCGACGCCAGCGACCAGCGGACGCATCCAATGGTGCATCCCCGTGAAGTAGAGCGTCTCCAGGCTGGCGCGAATGACGGTTTTCTTCAATTTCGCCAAGCTCCCCGGGGTCTGCGGCAAATCAACTTACTATTCCAACCCTTTATTGAGAATTGTTTGCGAAGTTGGGCCGCACAAATGAGTACTCCATAGCCTATGAATGTCGTCTCCATACGGTCCCTGCCCACTGGCCGCGGTCTAACCGCTGCGGACCGGCGTATTGCGCGGCTGGAGATATTTAACAGTATGGCGGCCGCCGAACCGCATTGGCGGGCACTGGACCAATCCGACAGCCTCGCGACGCCCTATCAACGGTACGATTTTCTCGCCCTTTGGCAACGCCACGTTGGGACGAATTCGGGCGTAACGCCTTTCATCGTTGTTGGCTTCAATGCAAGCAACGAACCCCTCTTCCTGTGGCCCTTTGGCTCTCGCCGCATCGGCGGGTTGCGTGGCCTGGAGTTTCTCGGTGGAAAGCATGCCAACTTTAATATGGCGCTGTGGCGGCGTGATGTTGCCGCGACCATCGGCGCCGAAGAGATGCGCGGCGTTCTTGCACACCTGGCCGGACGTGCCGATTTCATCAAGCTTGCAAGTCAGCCGCTGACCTGGGGCGGTGCCACGAACCCATTTGCCTTACTCCCGCATCAACGCGCGCCCAACTACGGCTTCAGCGGCGCGCTGGTTCCTGATTTTGACGCGCTGTTGCGAGCGCGCACCAACTCCGAAACGCGCAAAAAAATGCGTAAAAAAGAACGCGCGCTGGCGGATGTCGGCGAGCTGCGCTTTGAGCGCGCGACAGAACCCGACGACGTTCGTCGCGTGCTCGACGCCTTCTTCAAGCAGAAAAGTGCCAGGATGCGCTCGCTCGGTACCCCTGACGCATTCGCGACGCCCGATGTTCGCCGTTTCATCGAAGCGTCCACGGTAGAGCCGCTTGCCGACGGCTCGTCGCTGATTGAGCTTTACGCCCTGTCCGTTGACGACATCATCGTTGCCACGATGGGCGGCATCGTGGGCGGTGGTCGCTTTTGCGCAATGTTCAATTCGATCATTCAGGGCCGGTTCGCGATTGAAAGTCCCGGCGAGCAATTGATCCTGAAATTGGTTCGCCATTGCTCCGAACGCGGGCTTGAGACTTTCGATCTCGGAACTGGAGAAGCTCGCTACAAGAATCTGCTTTGTAGCGATGCCGAGCCGCTATTCGACAACTACCTTCCACTGAGCCCTGCCGGCCGATTGATGGCGCTCACATTTGCGACGGGCGCGGCGATAAAGCGCTCGATCAAACAGCGCGCAGCTCTTTGGTCGCTGGTGCGCACCGCCAGGCGTGTCCGCGCACGATTCTCCGCTTCGCCGTAATTGACCACAGTTAAGCGGCGACGGCCTGTGCTCCGCCCGCGATCACCAACACGTCGCTAAAGCCAGCTTGTAAAAGCCGCTCGCGTACGGTCCGTGTCACGACGCTCACGGGATCTGCAGCCACCAGCATAGCTCGCGCCGCCAACGGTGCGAATTGACTGGCGGCGGCGTCCGAAGCCGCGCCGGTATCGATAACAACATGGTCGTAGCTGTGCGCCAGCGCCTCGATCACGGTCGGCAACATTGGCGAGGAAGCGAGCGGGGCGAAATCGTTCCCCACATTACCCGCCGCAACTAGGTGGACATCCGAAAATTGGTCGCGGGTGATGACATCGCCGAATGACGCCGTGCCGCGCACAAGTTCGGCGATGCCGGGGGCACTCGGATCGGTAGAAATCACCGCCAGGTTGGGCGCGCTGAAGGCCAGGTCGACGATCACCACGTTCGCATCCTCGGCCAACGCCCGCGCGAGCGTAATCGCGGCATAAGTCGTGCCGACATTGCGGACGGTGCCTACGACGGCAACCCGGCGCCCCGCCTCACCTGCCCGGTGCAAATCGCGCGCAATCTGCTCCACTGTGCTGACGCTGAAAGGCGTTGTAGCACCCACCGGGGCAGCGGTCGGCGCCAGGGGCGGCGATATGACTTGCGGCGGCGATGGTGTCGCTAGCGCCATAGTCAGTGGGGCTATTGGCTTTTCAAATGCCTGTCTTGAGGTCGCCGCATACGGCGAAACGGTCGGCGCCAACAGGGCGCCCGTTACGGTGAACCCGGCCGACAACGCGAAAGCCGCAAAGGCCGCGATCAGTACAATTGCCAGTTTTTTCGGATAGGCAGGCTTCGCCGCTGGAGTCGCGCGCGAAATTATTCGGGCTTCGGGTGGCGCCGCGTTGATGCTGTCACGCGCTGAAGCTTCGCCATATTTCATCAAATAGGATTCCAGCAGGTCGCGCTGGGTCTTGGCGTCGCGTTCGAGCGCCCGCAACTGCACATCTTGCTCGTTGCTTTGCGAAGCAAGCCTTTTGACCTGATCGATGCTTGCGGTCAGCGTAACCAATCTGTCCCCCGCCACTTTGGCGTCGTTGTCTAACTGACGCAGAAGACGATCTCCTTCGACCTGTATTTGGCGGTCGATCTCGGCAGCCTGCGACTTGAGTTCTTTTATCCGCGGGTGCTGGTCGAGCAGCGTGGTCGATTGCTCAGCAAGCTGCGCACGCACCGCAATGCGCTGTTCGATAAGTCGGCGCATCGTGTCCGAGTTGGCAATGTCGGCAGAGTCGAACGGCTTGCTGGAGTTCATCAGGTCGCGCAACTGTCGCGCCCTCGCCTCCATGTCAGCTTTCTGGCCGCGCGCGGCGGCAATTTGTGAGTTGATCTCGGTGAGCTGCTGGCTCGGCAATGAGGTATTGTTGGACCCCGCGAAGAGATTGGCTTTCGATCGGTAAGCTTCGACCTTGGCTTCGGCATCCGCAACCTTCGTACGCATTTTTTCGATTTCGCCGGCCAGCCAGTCGCCCGCCGCGCGAGTCTGATCCTGTTTCACCACCTGCTGCATGGTGAGGTAGGTCTCGGCAATCGTGTTGGCGATTCGGGACGCAAGATCAGGGTTGGCCGAGCTGAAATCGATAACGATCACGCGCGATTTTTCGACCGCATAGACGTTCAGGCGATCGTAGTATGCCTCCAGCGTGCGCTCGTCTCGCGACATTGTACTCAGGTCACGACCGATGCCGATCGCCCCGAGAAGCGACCGCAACACGGCAAGGCTGCCCGTCGTTGGGTCGAACTCCTGATTGTCCGCAAGCATTTCTTTATTGATGACTTCGCGCGCAAGGTCGCGCGAGAGCAGCAGCTGTACCTGGCTTGTCACTGCTTCAGGATCGATGGTTGTGCGATCCCCGCTCTTGTCGGCTTCGGCACGCAAAAATACATTCTCGCGCCCTTCGAGCAGAAGTCGCAACTCTGATTGATAGCGCGGCGTAATTGCGTTGACGACGAGGAAAGCCAGCCCGGCGGCGAGAAGCGTGAAGCCGAGAATCCGCGTTTTTTTCCGCCACAAGTGGCGGCCAAGGCCGCGCAAGTCCGGTTCGCCATCAGTGACGAACGGCTCCGTCACCGCGAACGCCGTTGGCGCGGGATCGGTCTTCGACTGTCGACGGAACAACATACCGACTCCGAACGCACGACGCTCCTGTCCAAACGCTAGGCGCTTTGGACAAGCTGGACGACGCTACTGTCAAAACGCACGTCGTTTAAACCTTATCCCGATCAGAACCGATTATGGTTGCTACGCCGTTAATTGCGCTTAACGCGACATAAACTCATATTTTGTTAACTATGCGCCCCGCCTACTTCCGCGCGGCGTCTCAAAAAGGTTGGCGGGATTCGCGCAATGGAGGAACTCGGTTTGCCGTCATTACCAGGTGTTTTCAGAGTCGCTGACGAAGGTGGTGATTCGGCGCGATGAAGCCTTTGAACATCCTCCACATCTTTCGCGCGCCAGTTGGCGGCCTGTTCCGTCACGTTCTCGACCTCACCCGTGAGCAAATCGCGCGCGGCCACCGTGTCGGGCTCATCGCGGACAACAAAACCGGCGGCTCCTGCGCCGATGAGATTTTCCGTGAGCTTGCCCCCTCACTCGTATTCGGCATTAGCCGAATTCCGATGCGTCGCCATATCGGCCCCGGAGATGCCGTCGCGCTGACGCATGTCTTGCGCCGTTCGGGCGCGCGCTCGGTTCTTTCAAGGATCCGAACGTATTCGGACCGTTTTTGATCTGGCCAATGATGTTCGTCATCTTCCGGATGCTGACCAGCCGCATCGGGATCGGCGACCTGACTGTTGCGGGCGTTTTATTGTTAGCGCTGCTATTAAGCTTCTCCCGCGGCGCGTGGTTTCATTTCGCGGTCTCGAGCCTTGTCCTTGTTGCGCTCGCATTTTTCACTGCCCCAACACCGCACGTGCGCCTGCGTGTTGTCGCCCTCAGCGCGCTCAGTTTTCTGGCGCTGGCTCTGCTCCTTGCGATCTTGCTGTCATTTGACTTCGATCGGAGAGATGTTCCGCGAACGCGCACAACTCATTCAATCCTATGACGTCGGCGAAGGCGGGCGTTTCCGTCTTCAGGAACTCGCACTGTCATCTGTGTTGAATTATCCCAACGGGATGGGCCCATTCGAATTTGCGCGCGTCCACGGACTGCAACAACACAATGTGTACCTGCAGGCCTTCCTCGTTTACGGCTGGACCGGCGCCATGGCCTATTTTCTGCTGTTACTCTCTACGCTATGGGTCGGCTTGCGCACCGCGGTCGTACGCAGCCCATGGCAGCCCTATATCATCGCCGCCTTCGCGGCATTTCTGGGTGAAGTGGCAGAAGGCTTCGTGATCGACAGCGACCACTGGCGTCACTTTTTTCTTTTGCTTGGGATGATCTGGGGCCTTACGGCAGCAACTTTCAAACCGGCGCAACAAACGCAACGCACGGTGCCCGCCGCAGCCGACGTCATTACACGCTGAGATCTGAGCGTTTGGCTATTTCTTGCAGAGTAAAATGGGCTGATGCTGCGCACCGCCCGGCATGTGCACGATCTCGCAATCCCTGAAGCCGATGCCGCGCGCAACCTTGAAAAGGTAGTCGGTGCGGTATGCGACCGCTGCTTCCGGCTGTTCGAGCGACTCCACCCGCGCATTGCCGATGGCGTGCTCAAAGGTGTGGCGAGTGCCATAGGTCGCAGGCGGATAGTCGAGATTAAAATGCGAGTGCATGATCGCGCCACCGGACCTGAGCAATCGATAGCTTTCCCGGAGGTAGTTCTCGAGTTCCGCCTCAAGAACGTGCGTGAGCAGCGAATTCGACACGACCAGATCCACCGTGCCATCCGGCTCCGGAACACGGTACTGCGCGGGCGCGCCCTGCTGATTATACGACACGCTCGAATGCGTTGAATGATGGAAGCGAAAGCGCTCCGGATCGTAGTGCTGCTCGCACCAGGCGATCGCTTCGCCGTCGATATCGATCCCGACGTAGGTGCCCGTGAACCGGCGGCCACGGAAATTGTAATCGCGGAGCCAATGTGCCCAGCGGCCGCAACCGGAGCCGATGTCCAGAATATTCGACTTCGCGTTGGCGAGCCCTTCCGTGAACACGAACATCCAGAAGTCGCGGGCATGCACCAGGAAGTGCGTTTGATTGTTGAGGATACGGTTGCCGACACCGATGCGCACACGCAGATGATTGGGCGGCAGGTCGCGGAACTCCGGGTAGACCAGTCTTGGAACGACGTCGAAGGCGTTGATTGCCGCCTTGAACAGCGGATTGAACGTCAGCCGCGACGTCGACGGAAAAAATTTGCGAATTGCACGATCGAAACTCAGTCGCTTGACGGGCACGACTGGCGTGGGTGTGGCAGACGTATACGACATGATTTTACTCGCCGATCTACGGCATTCCCTAGAGTTTGCCGCTTAACATTGGGTTACGGTGCAAGGCGTGGCTGTCCAGTCGTGGCGTCATAGACTGGGCGTTGCGTGTCCGCGCGTTGCCCTCGATGCAGGCGCGCGATCAGCTGGTTAAACAGGGCATCCGGCAAAAGAAGAGCCAGCCCATAAGCGGCATAGCCTTTCCACAGTGGCACCTTGCCGCGCCCTTCCCGGCTTTCGCGCCACAGCTGCAGCATCGCGAGTGGCCGAAAACTTTCAGCATGCTTGCTGCGAATGTAGCGCCACAATTTTCCGTACAGAAGTTTCTTGTCGATACCCGACGAGCGGCTCGGCCGCATATCGTCGCCGATGTGATAGACGTAAAGCGGCTTCGCAACTTCGATGCCGCGATAGCCGGCGCTCGACAGCCGGAGGCTAAAATCCCAATCTTCGTAGCCGTCGCGCATCGACTCGTCGTAGCCGCCGACCGCGCGCCAAGCATCTTTGCGTAAGATCAGGCCGGACGACAGTGTGTTGGTAAAAAGAAGGTCGAACCGGTTGAAGTAGCGCGACACCACTCCCGTCTCCGCACCAATGAGGCGAAGATGCGTGAACACCATGCCGACATCGAGTGCAGCCTCTTGCAACAACGGCACGGTTTCGGCCAGAAAAATTGCTTCGATTGTATCGTCACAATCGAGCATGAACAGGATATCGGCGCGAGCCGCCCGCGCACCGGTATTGCGTGCTGCTGAGGGACCACGATTTTCCTGGTGAATCACCCGCGCCCGATCCCGGAGGCGTGCAAGCTTCCGCGGCGTATCGCCGTCGGTCGATCCGTCGTCAACGATGACGATTTCGAAATCGCGGAATGTCTGGCGTGCCAGCGATGTCATCAACGCGTCGAGATAACGGCCGCCGTTAAAACAAGGCACCACGACGCTGATTGCCGGGCGCGATTGCGAAAGGCCGGTCGGCCCGGCCTTCGTCGCGTCCGGAGCAATGCCTGTGAGTTCCATTTGAGCCGTGATTGCAGGTGCTAACAAAACCTACATTGCCAACCTTCGGCCAATTTTCCCTTAATGTGATCGTTCGAACCACGCGCGGTTTTTCGCGGCCGGCGACAGAAATTGTTCACCATGATCTTTAAAGCAATAAAGCACTCTCGCGGTTAGGTTCTTCGGCCATGACCACGCACATTTCGATCGTCGACCGCAAGGATGCCTTGCGTCAGCCCGCAGGGCTGTTCGCCGGTTTACTATCTTTGCGATATTTCCTGCTGCGCACCTCTACGGCCGCAGCAGCGGTGATCAGCGGACTGATCCAGACTTTCGTTTTCGCGCGCGTGCTGACGCCGGAAGATTTCTCGATCTACATCCTGATCGGCACGTTCGGCATATCGCTGTGGCTGTTCGATCTCGGCGCGGCGAAAATCCTGTTCGTACGCCAGCGCGAATGCCATTTGGCGAAACGCATCGATGCTACCGTCGCCGCACAATCGAGTGCGGTCGTCATTCTCTACGCATTGATCGTTCTTGCTGGCACGTTGCTTTGCTTTGCAGTGATGGCGAGCCGGGCCGCTATAACGGTATGGCAAGGTGTCGAATTCGCGCTGTTCTTCAGCTTCGCCGCATTGAACCTCGTCTGGTTTCCGCTGCGGAACGTCAGCAACGCCGTCGACGAATTTATTAGTTTCGAAACGCTGGAGGCAATCAGGCGCGGTGGCCATATTGCGATCATGCTGGCACTCCTCGTCGGCTTGCCACTGGCGGCGTTCCTCCTGCTCGCCAATCTGCTGTGGTTCGTGCTGCTTGCCATCTGCAGCGCGCGTCTGGTGCGAAAAGGTGCATTGGCCGCACGCGTGCCTAGGTTCTGGGCCACGTTGACCGGATTCTGGCGTAGCAACCGCGCCGAACTTTTGCGGAGCGGAAACTACGCGGTAGGCGAACTCACGATCTACAATTTTCCGTATCTCGTGGTGCCGATTGTATTCGGCCTGGGCGCGCCAACGATTATCCTCGACACCGTTTTCAAGATCTTCCGCGGTGCTACGCTGATTTATGCAGCCGGCCTCGACCCGCTTGTGCCACGGCAGACGCGTGCATTCGCCGAGCGCGACGCTTCAATGTTGAAGAAGGCGACGCTGACCGCAACAATCCTTTGCGCTGTCCCGACGCTGGCACTATGCGCCGTGCTGCTATTTGCCGGCGACCGTTTGTTCGCGCTGCTGCTTGGTAAAGCCGCAACCATCCCCCCGGCAGCATCGTTCATTTTGGTCGTGCTTCTTCTCGCGAACCTCGTGCAGAACGTGGCGAGCTGCTTGCTGTTGCATACCGGTTTTTTCCGCGAGGTCGCGCACGTTGCGAGCATTCTCGTCGTCGCCATGGCGGCGATGACGGCTTTCGTGGTTCTGGGCCGTTTCGATATCGTCGGCTTTATCGGCGGCTATGCGGCGATCTATGTGATGGGTGCTGCTCTTTATATTACTTATGTCATACGCGGACCGTTCCGGATCGCCGCGATGTCTTGAAATGGCGCATGGTCTTGTCCCCAACCCGGGGCCGCTTTTCAGGATCATGCATGAGGTTGCACTGCGATAGACGCATCCCTATAGTCCGCGCCGCTTCGGTCGGGGCGTGGCGCAGCCCGGTTAGCGCACTTGTCTGGGGGACAAGGGGTCGTGGGTTCAAATCCCGCCGCCCCGACCAAGAAAACCTGTCAAACTGCAGCGGGCAATGCGGCCCGCAAACTTTGATCGAACAAAAATGAGAGTCGTCTTTTTGCTGATAACTTTGCTCTTTGCCGGGCCCGCACAGGCACAGCAATGTGCCAAATGCTCATCAGCCGATACGTGCATTAAGGAATACACCCGCGCGACGAATAAAATAAAAGCAGATTACAAAAAGGATCTGGCCGTTCAGCGGAAAGGGCGAGAGCAAACCTTGAGCGAGCATTTCTCGACCCGCGCTGCCTTGGCCCAAGAAAGTCTGGGTCAGGCCATCGGACCGCAAATTGACAAACTAAACGATTGCCTGAGCAAGGTTAGATAAGCGGCGTTGGATTGAGAGGGTTTTCGTCAAATCCCTCTCCTGGCTAGACAACGGCTCCCTGAAACCCATCACCCAAGCCAAGCCTTCATGGCGCTTGGCAAGCTTGTGAAGTACCGGCAGAATTTCAATAGATCGGGGAGCGACCATGAATTGGAAACAAGGGTTTTTGCGAATTTGGATTGTCGCCTCTGTTTGCTGGGTGGGCTTCGTCGGTTGGCTTTTTTACAATGCGACGATAGTCTCGCAGCGCTTGGCCGCAGTTCAGTCAGCCTGCGTCGAAGACCGCAGAGCCGATCCCTCGCTTGGCAATGTTTTCGATTGCTTCGAAAAGGGGATGCGTATGGACGACCTGACGACCTTCGGATCGATCCTAACCAGGCATCTCGCACTTGCTGTCGGGCCGATCCTCGGCGCCGTTCTCGTCTGGTTTGTCGTCAGCTGGATTCTGGCCGGTTTCCACAGCCAGCGCGCCTGAACCAGGCACGTAAAAGCCCGGTTGCCGAGGGCCACATTCAGCCCGTTACAAACGAGATCAATAACTTAGCGGCAGTTGGGCGGCCCGGGTGCCCCGGCCTTGGCGCGGGTCGGGCGAGAGTTATCCACAGGCTCCCGGCCGGAATACCCAACCCGACATTTTGTGATGCCCGACACAGCTGCATTGGCCGCAACCCGTAGTCTGACGTCCAAGGCGGTCAAGCCATTCAGGAGGCGGTCATGCTCGGTTTGGAACTCATCGGATACGGTTTTGTGGCTTTGTTTTTCACCGCAATGCAGTTCGGTTGGCTGTTGGAATCCGCACAGGTCTAAGTGAGCAGAAAAAATCGGCTGAAAAAGATCTTTGCGAAAGGTACCTGCGCTGGGGAGTTTCCCGGCTTTAGTACCCGTTTTCCGGCGATCGGTTATTTGGACGGCTTACACACGTCGGTCATCAGCAGCGTAGAGACCGTGCGATTATCGCTCCACCGCCGGCTGAGCCAGGCAATGACCTCACGCACCGAAAATATTGCACGAAAAATCGGTGTTCGTTTTTTTTGGCACTGACAGCACCTGTTAACTGCGGCGCTTCGTCCGCCCGGCGCACGCAAATCAAGATTTGCGCAAGGTGACCGCATACCGTCGTTCACCACAGCAGCGCCAGAATACCGCACAGCGCCACGCCGACGAGCAGCAAAGACCATTCCGACGGCTTGAGCGCGCACAGCCGCCCTTCGTTCACGACGTATGACATTATCGACGAGACCCGTTGCAATTTTGCCTCCCAAGGCAAACTGATTTTTATCATCGAAATCTAGTGCACCGCCGGCAGGCACTCTGTGATGCAGGTCACCAAAATCGCGATTTTATTGGAGCGTCATTCTTCCGCTCGCAGCGTTTAAGACAGCGCGTCAATCAGGCGTGTGCAACGACACGCCAAGCCGCGCGCGTCGGCGCAGCCACGCCGTGGCTCGGTATTTCGGATCGAGCGTAATCGCGTGCATGCCGTCCAGCACAGTCAGAACGCGCGCTGCGCCGAGCACATCCCCCAGCGCGAGCGGACCCTTCGGATAATTCAATCCCAACTCGACCGCGGTATCGATATCCGCCGGTGCTGCGATACGCAGTTCAGCAATGTGGGTGCCCACATTGACGATCATCGCGAGCAGACGCTGCACCACAAACCCCGGGCTATCGTTGATCGTGGTCACGGGCACGTCGCCGGCTGATAAGGCGGCCGCTGCCGCACCGAGAATTTCAGGTTTTGTGAGCGGCGTTTTCATGAGCGTCCGCCGGCCAGAAAAGCGCCCGAACATGTCGACAGCAACCGTGCAGGTCGGATCGAGATCCAACCGCACAGCCGCGCTTGACGCATCCTCACCCAAAGGCGTGACAAAACACGGGAGCGAATCTGCGGGCCGGCCGCCGAGTCGGGTCTTGACGCCAGCGCTCTTCAACCATTCCGCAAGTTCGCTGCCGCCATCCTCGTCTGCGACCCAAGCAGAGGCCGGCACCGACTGCGGCGACACTGCAACAGTCGGCGGACTGGTCGCGATGGCGCCCTCATAATTATAAAAACCCTGCTTTGATTTTCGCCCGAGCAATCCGCCGGCGACACGCACCGCCATCTCCGCCGATGGCTGATACATCGGTTCGCCGAAATATTGCTCAAAGATACTCACCATCACCGCGTGCGTGACATCGGCGCCGATGAGGTCGAGTAACTCAAATGGCCCCATGCGGAAGCCTGCAGCTTCCTTCATCAAAATGTCGACTTCGCGCGGAGTTGCGATCCCCTGCGCCACAATACGCAACGCTTCAGGTCCGTAGGCGCGGCCAGCATGATTGACCACAAATCCTGGCGTGTCGGTCGCAACAACGGGATGCTTGCCGATCCGGCGCGCAAACCCCGTCAACGCTTTGACCACCGCCTTATCGGTGCGCAATCCGCCGACAACCTCGACTAGCTTCATCAGCGGCGGCGGATTGAAAAAGTGCAAGCCAGCGACCCGTTCGGGCTTTGCGCAGCCTGCAGCCACCTGGGTGACCGACAAAGAAGACGTGTTCGTTACAATTACGGCGTCCGGCGCCAGACGCATTTCCAGTTCGCGAAACAAATCGCGTTTGGCGTCAAGGTTTTCGACAATTGCTTCGATAACAATGCCGGCACCCTTCACGCCATCAAGCGAGCTGATCGGCTTGAGGCGATCGAGCGCCGCTTTCTTGGCTTCACCCGTGATGCGGCCTTTGACGAGGAGGCCTTCGAGCCCCTTATCGATTAACGCAACCGCCTCATCAACCGCGCCGGCGCGCGCATCGAACACCAATGTTGTGAGGCCGGCCTGCGCGCACACCTGCGCAATGCCACGCCCCATCGTGCCCGACCCGAATACAGCAACCACAAGATCGGATCTGGAAAGATCCCTCGCCACGAGTTACTGCCCTTCGAACTTCGGTTTTCTTTTTTCCATGAAGGCGCGCATTCCCTCTTTCTGGTCGCGCGTGGCGAACTGCAACTGGAACGCCTTGCGCTCCAACATGAGCGCAGTCTCAAGCGGGGCATTGAGCCCCGCATTCACGATTTCCTTGATCTGCATTACGGAGATCGCCGGCATTGCCGCGATTTCTCGTGCAATATCGAGCGCGCGCGCGAGTGCCTGCCCTTGCGGCGCAACTTCACTCACCACGCCCATGGTCAGCGCTTCAGCGGCGCCAAATATCCTGCCGGTCATGATCAACAGCATCGCGCGGTGCCGTCCAACAAGGCGCGCAAGTTTTTGCGTGCCGCCGCCGCCCGGCAAGATTCCTACTTTCACTTCGGGCAGCCCAAGTTTTGCGCCTTCGCCGGCGACGATGATATCCGCGCACAAAGCCAGCTCAAGGCCGCCGCCGAGCGCGAAGCCTTCGACCGCGGCGATCAGGGGCTTGGGACAATCCATGATCGCGCGCCAATATTTCTGGACATTCCGCGACATGACCTCGATTGGGCCGGCCTCCGCCATCTCGGCGATGTCGGCGCCTGCGGCGAATGCAGCATCCGACCCGGTGACGATGACACAGCGTACAGCTGGATCGCCGCCGCAGAGCGTAATCTCGTCGGCAAGCCGTGTGCGCACTTCAAGATTGAGCGCGTTACGCACCTGCGGACGATTGATCTTCAAAACGACGATGTCGTCCGAGGGGCGCTCAATAATCAACGAATTCGCAGCAGGCATGACTCTGTTAGCTCCTTGCCGCTATTTGCGCGGGTCTTTGATGACTGCGAGCGCATCGATGACGCCGGCGCCGACCTCATTGCGCTTGCCGGGTATACGATGAGCGTAGCGGGTCAAGACGCTTCGCACCTGCGCGGGCGTAAGATTCGGTTGGGCCGCCAGCAAAAGCGCCGCGACGCCACTGGCGTGGGCCGCTGCAACCGAAGTCCCGGATGTCACCTGATATCCGCCATCGGGTGCCGCCGCGAGAATTTCAACGCCGGGCGCCGCAAACGCAACCTGGGGTCCACGATTGGCCATTGGCATCAATTTGTCCTCGGCGTCGGTCGCAGTCACGCCGATCACGCCGACGTCGGCGCCCGGATAAAGCGGGGGCGAGTTAGGACCCGCATTACCAACTGCAGCGATCAGCACGATGCCGCGCGCGTTCGCCTTGATCAGCATCTCTTGCAACATGGCGTCGGCGGGCCCGGCGAAACTCATGTTGACGATGCGCGCATTCTTGCTCGCCGCCCAATCGAGACCCTTCAGAATATTGAAGGTGGTGCTTTGCGCGCTTTCCCCGGTGCCAGAGAAGGCTCTCACGGCAAGCAGTTTGACCTTCGGCGCGACACCGACCAGCTTGCTATGCGCGGCAATCGCGCCGGCAATCGCGGTGCCGTGTGCGTGCGCCGCCACGGGTGCGCCGACAACGTCGTACTCATCGGCCACGACACCGGCGAGATCAGGATGAGCAGAATCGATCTTTGAAATCGATGACCGCCACCATCACATCGTCGCCATTGTTGATGCGATGAGCTTCCAAAAGATGCAGCTTGCCGACGACGTATTGCGTGGCACCATCCGGCGCGACGTCCTGCTTTGGCGCGGGCTGTGTCTGTGCTTGCGTGCCCCGGTAAATCATGTTCGCCTGCCCGGCCGATACGCCCGGGAAATTGCGCGCGACCAGCCGCAAAGTATCAGGCGCCGACCGTGAACCATCGATCCGCCAGCGTTCGATCGTGCGGCCGGTGAGCGCGAAGCTTTGCGTCTCCAGTTGCGTCAACTGCAAATTCCGCGCGAGCGTCGCGCGCGTTTGCGCTGAAACACCGGGAGCGAATTCCAGCAACACCTCATTCGCAACGAAACTCGTTGCGCCCGATGGTGGGATGTTGATGTGGCGTCCGTTTGAAACACGCGTCGGTTTTTGCGGCGGCTTTCCGGGTGAGTTCGTCTGAACCGAAACCGTGGATGGATATATCAATTCCGCCAGGAGCCATCCCACCGGCCCCAACGTGCTCCCCAATATCACGTGGTAAGCTTCACCGATCGTGAGTTCGCGGCCGAGGATCGCAGAGGCGATCATCGGCGAAATCGCGGCAACCGCGACAGTGCCCATCACGAAAAAGCCAAGCGGCGGGATCGCGGCACCACGCGCTACTGTGGTGACCGAAACATTTGGCGGGGGCGGCCCGACAGACTGGGCGCGAGCTGGCGCAAGCGCGCCTGTGATAGCCGCAATCGCGAGCAATACGGCCCTTACGACGCTCATTTTACCCCTTAGCCGCCCAAAATCCGGACACAGACATTCTACACGGCCATTAGTCGTGCACCATGCCCGATTGGTTCAATGCATTGGAATGGCGGAAGCTGCTAATGCGGCCGCGTGACCGAGGCATCGATCAACTTGCGACATTCCGCAAGCTCGTGCAGCGCGAAGTGCAGTTTGCGCAGATCCTCACGATCGAGACCGCCGCCGCGCGACGGCTCATCTGATGCGTCCGGGCTCGGTTCCGGCACTTCGGATGTCTCAACTGAAGCACCGCCGTGGATCGCGCGATCGGTCGGATCGATGCGTGGAACCGGAGCGCTGGTCAGCGGCGGTTCAGCGCGGGCCGCGGCATCGTCCTGCCGATCACCGAGATCGCGCCCGATCAAAGAAGACAGCCGGCTGCGGATGCCACGCTCTTCCTGCAGTGGTGCGTCTTCGGCCGCTTCGGCCTCCTCAACGAACTCTTCGTCTTCGACAACGCCGTGCGGCGGTTGCGGCGCACCTTCCTGCCACACCACCTGAACAAATTTCGCGCCCTGCTCACGCAAAATTCGTTGCACGCCGCGAATGGTGTAGCCCTCGCCGTACAGCAGATGCCGTATTCCGCGCAGCAGATCGATATCGTCGGGACGGTAGTAGCGCCGGCCACCGCCGCGCTTCATCGGTTTGATTTCGTGGAAGCGGCTTTCCCAAAAGCGCAGCACGTGCTGCGGCAGATCGAGTTCGTCTGCCACTTCACTAATGGTGCGAAAAGCGTCTGGCGCCTTGTTGTCCAAAGCGGCCTTACTCCTTGGGTTGCATAATACCGTGTTACGCGACTGACGATGGCTCAGGCCGGCTCGCCGGCGCCGTTATTAATGCGTTGCTTGAGGATCGCCGACGGCTTGAACACCATAACGCGCCGAGGCGAGATCGGTACTTCCTTGCCCGTCTTGGGGTTACGTCCAATTCGTTGGCCTTTTTTACGCACGACGAACGACCCGAACGAGGAAAGTTTCACGGTTTCCCCACGTTCGAGGCAGTCGGTGATCTCTTTGAGCACCAACTCTACCAACGCCGCGGATTCCGTGCGTGAAAGGCCGACTTTTTGATAGACCGCCTCGCACAGGTCGGCCCGCGTCACAGTTTTTCCGGTCATCGCCTGCCCTGCCCCCGGCGAAGGTATCCCGCTGAATTATCGACGATATTAGCATCATCGGAACTCGGTCAACGGGGCGTTTAAAGATTGTGATTGATAGTCCCGCCTATTCCGCGCCCCAAATGGCTGTCGCCGGAGCCGCGTCACCAGCGCAACAGGGCTGAACCCCACGTGAACCCGCCCCCCATAGCCTCCAAAAGAAGGAGATTACCGCGTTTAATGCGGCGATCGGTGACCGCATCGCACAGCGCCAGTGGAATGGAAGCTGCGGACGTGTTGCCATGCCGATCCACGGTCACAACGACTTTCTCGGGTGCAATGCCGAGCTTATGTGCAGAACCGTCGATAATCCGCTTGTTGGCCTGGTGTGGCACAAACCAATCGATATCGGCGGCCGAATAGCCGGTTGCCTTGAACGCATCCTCGATCACATCGGTGATCATAGCGACGGCGTGCTTGAAAACCTCGCGGCCTTCCATCCGCAGATGGCCGACAGTCTGCGTCGAGGACGGCCCGCCATCCACATAGAGCTTGGCCCTGTGCCGCCCGTCCGAGCGCAAATGCGTGGTCAGAATGCCACGGTCCTCGCGTGTGCCGGCCTGCGGTAGTGCCTCCATGACCAACGCGCCAGCGCCATCGCCGAACAGCACGCAGGTGGTGCGGTCGTTCCAGTCGAGGATGCGCGAAAAAGTCTCGGCGCCGATCACCAGCGCGCGCTTGTAGCTGCCGGCGCGCAACAGCGCATCCGTCACCTGCAGCGCGTAAACAAATCCGGAGCAGACCGCCTGTAAATCAAACGCAGCGCCATGGGTGATACCAAGGCCGGCCTGCACGGAAACGGCGGTTGCAGGAAAGGTCTGGTCGGGCGTTGAGGTTGCCAGCACAATCAGGTCGATTGAATTTGCTTCGACATGCGCATTCACGAGCGCCGCCCGCGCTGCATGCAGCGCGAGATCAGATGTGAGCTCGCCCGGTGCCGCAATATGGCGCTCACGAATGCCGGTGCGCTGAACGATCCATTCATCTGTCGTGGCGACTGAACGCGCCAGCTCGTCATTGCTGACGATGCGGGCGGGGAGATAGCTTCCGCAGCCGAGCACGACCGAACGCAACGTCGTCACGAGGCTGCTCCGCTCGCCAGCAAAGCGCTGGTCCCAGCTTGAAGATCGCGTGCCATCGACTGTCCGATCTTCGCAAGCAGTTCATAACGCGCCATGTCGTAGCCCAGATCAATAGCGGATGCGGTGCCTTCGACGTCCGCACCACCGTGGCTTTTGATCACAATACCGTTGAGGCCGAGAAACACGCCGCCATTTGATTTGCGCGGATCCATCTTGTCTCGCAACGTGCGGAACGCCTGGCGCGCCAGCAGATAGCCCAGACGCGCGGTCCATGTCCGATTCATTGCAGCGCGTAAATAAGAGGCGAGCTGATGCGCGGTGCCTTCGGCGGTTTTCAACGCAATATTGCCGGCAAAGCCTTCCGTCACAACCACGTCGACAACGCCCTTCCCAATATCATCGCCCTCGACAAAGCCGTGATAGTCGAAATGTGGAAACTGGCCCTCGCGCAAAATGCGGCCGGCTTCGCGCACCTGCTCAAGCCCTTTGACTTCCTCGACCCCGATATTGAGCAGACCGACGGTCGGCCTTTCGATATCGAACAGCACGCGCGCCATAGCGCTTCCCATCGCAGCGAGATTGACGAGATGCGCTTCATCGGCACCGATCGAAGCACCAACATCAAGCACAACGGACTCGCCCTTGAGTGTCGGCCAAAGCGCGGCAATTGCCGGTCGCTCGATGCCTTCGATCATTTTGAGATTGAAGCGTGCCATCGCCATGAGCGCGCCAGTATTGCCCGCTGAAATCACGACGTCGGCCTCGCCCTTTTTGACCGCATCGATAGCGAGCCACATCGACGACTTCCAACGGCCATAACGCAGCGCCTGACTCGGCTTGTCGTCCATGCGGATGGAAATTTCAGTATGGACCAGCTTCGATTTCGCTTTTAGCCGTGGCAGCCGGTCGAGCACAGGTGCGACAACCGCGCTGTTTCCGAACAACAGATATTCAATGTCGGGATGACGCGTGAGCGAAACGTCGGCGCCGGGCAGCAGCACCGTCGCGCCATGGTCACCGCCCATAGCATCAAGCGCGATACGAACCTTATCCGGCATGGATCGCTCTTGGGGACGTTAGCTTTGTCGGCAGCAGCTTGAACCCCGGCAGCGCGGTCATCTTGAATGGGCGCACGGCCGCGACCATAGCCGCTGGGCCGCTGCAGACAAGCCGGTTCTCGGTGCCCCTCATCCCTTGCCCGCTTGTTCCTGCTTAGCCGCCGCCGAGGCGCTTTTTAAGTGCTTCCAGACCGGCAAAAGGATGGGCGCCCTCATCGTCGACGTTTACGGGCGCGAATTCCGCGCCCGCTTTGCGTGGATAAGGATCGATGCCAAGGAGTAGAAATTCGGTCGCGATCGCGCCCAGATCGAGCTTGCCGTCCACGAGCAGTTCGGGCGGTTCATCGGCGTCCGCGGCTTGCATTGGCAACGTTTCCGGCGGGGCAAATATCAGATCGACCGCTTCGGTCAGATCGCTTTCGATCGGTTCAAGGGTAACGACACATTTTTGGCCAACGCGGGCATTTACTTGCCCGCTTACGAGCACGGCCGCGCCTTTGCGCGTCAAATCGAATATGGCGGATAAGCGGGGCAGTTCGCGCAATCCCCCCAATGCAGCGAGTGCCGCCCGGACCGACTCCGGCGCATCGATCTCGACATGAAGCCCGGCGTCCGGAATATCCTCGGCGGTGATCGCCGCGCTCCAGGTATTTTGAGCTTTTTCCATAAATCTCAATCTTCTGGCGAATTGGTCTTATCTTAAACAATAACCGCAGCAGGGTCCGGCAGATCCAAGGCGCCGGCAAGGAAAGCCGCCGCCGGCTGCATTTTCAAAACACGTACCGCTTCCCGCATATAGGCCGCAAGACGCGCAGGCCCAGCCGGGTTCGACGGGACGCCGCCGTAAATGTTCCGCTTCAGGGCCTCGGCCAGCGCGTTGTCCGCGGATGCCGCCAACGCGGCCTTGTAGGCCTGCGCGCGGCCATAGAACGCCTCGCCCATCCGTTGCATCTCTTTGGGGACCGCCAGGTCGCCAATGCCCATTTCCCGCAGATTGTGGTCCATGTCTTGGCAAAACCGGTCGAAAAGTGCCTGTCCCAGGTCCCGCAATTCAGCCTCCTCGCCCAGACGATCGAGGACCGCGGCAAGGTGCAGCACCAGCACGTCAAAGCGGCCGTTTACTGTGTCGGCAACCGCATATTCGCGATAAAAGCAGGGCAATCGCGCCTGCGCCACGATCATGCCATACAGGCTGGAAATGGTGTCCGGCCGCATGCGGCGGCGAAACAGGGGAAATATCATCGCGTTCGTTCGGGGGCTGATGCGTTTGCCGCGGTTACGTCAACGCTCTCCCCGATGCAAGGACGAATTGAACGTGTCGTATTTGGGATCGAAAAACCGTGCCTCGTCGTCACCCTAGTTTCCATTTGATTCTGGCTCTCGCGGGTTCGCTCGCGCTTGCAGGCTGTGGCAGCACGACCGAAACGCTGCAGCGCGGTTACGTGCTTCCGGAGGGTGCGCTCGAACAAGTTCCGGTCGGCGCCACACAGGAACAAGTACTGATCGTACTCGGCACTCCGTCGACTGTCGCGACCGTCAACGGCGACGCATTCTATTACATTTCGCAAAAGGCGCAGCGATCGGCCGCGTTCATGCCCCATGAAGTAGTCGACCAACGTGTCGTCGCCGTCTACTTCGACAAAGAACGACGCGTGACCCGGCTCGCAAATTACGGTCTCAAGGATGGCAAGTTGTTCGACTTCTATTCGCAAACGACACCGACCGGAGGCCAGGAACTGAGTTACATCCGCAATATCTTCAAGAACGTCGGCGTGCATCTGTAGGCGACGCGTCGAGACGAAAAAGGGCCCGCGACGACCTGCGGGCCCTTCGCATTTTTTGCGGACGCGATCAGTGCGCCAGCACGGCGAGCAGCAACAACGCCACGATGTTGGTAATCTTGATCATCGGGTTCACGGCCGGGCCGGCCGTGTCCTTGTAGGGATCGCCGACTGTATCGCCGGTTACCGCAGCTTTGTGGGCATCGGAGCCCTTTCCGCCGTAGTGGCCGTCTTCGATATATTTCTTGGCATTGTCCCAAGCGCCACCGCCCGACGTCATCGAGATCGCGACAAATAGACCGGTGACAATAACGCCCAGCAACATGGCGCCGAGCGCTGAGAAGCCTGCCGACTTGCCCGCCGCCCCGCCGCCCGCGACGAAATAGATCGCGAAGTAGCAGAATATCGGCGACAGCACCGGTAGCATTGACGGCACGATCATCTCTTTGATCGCGGCCTTGGTGAGCATGTCGACAGCACGGCCGTAATCCGGCTTGTCCTTGCCCTTCATGATGCCGGGTTTGGCGCGGAATTGCCGACGCACTTCCTCGACGATAGCGCCCGCAGCCCGTCCGACGGCGGTCATGCCCATCGAAGCGAACAGATAAGGCAGCAGTCCGCCGAACAACAAGCCAACGACGACGTAGGGATTGTTCAGCGAGAAGTCGAGCTGAATGCCCTGGAAGTATGGATGTGCAGCCGACGTTTTGGTGAAGAACAGCAGGTCCTGATTATAGGCTGCAAACAGCACCAGCGCACCGAGTCCTGCCGAGCCGATCGCGTAGCCTTTCGTGATCGCCTTGGTCGTGTTGCCGACCGCATCGAGCGCGTCGGTGAACTTGCGGACGTTCTTCGGCAATCCCGCCATTTCGGCAATGCCGCCGGCATTGTCGGTGACCGGGCCGAAAGCGTCGAGCGCAACCACCATGCCGGCCAGCGCCAGCATCGCCGTCACTGCGATCGCAATGCCGAACAAACCTGCCTGCGCGTACGCAACCAGAATGCCGGCGATGATCACCATAGCTGGCAGCGCGGTCGATTCGAGCGAGATCGCCAAACCCTGGATGACGTTGGTGCCGTGACCCGTCACCGACGCTGCAGCGATCGACTTCACCGGACGGAAATTGGTGCCGGTGTAGTATTCGGTGATCCAGATGATCAGGCCGGTCACTACGAGGCCGACAACGGCGCAAATATAGAGCGCCTGGCCGGTGAACGTGACGCCGGCGATCGGGCCCATGCCGATCAGGGAGTCAGTCACAAACCAGATAGCGATCAGCGAAAGGACGGCCGAAGCGATGAAACCCTTGTAGAGTGCGCCCATGATCGACTTGTTGCGGCCCAGCCGTACGAAGAACGTCCCGATGATCGACGTGATGATGCATGCGCCGCCGATGGCGAGCGGATAGGTCATCATGTTCATCAGCATCGGCGTACTGGCAAAGAAGATCGATGCCAGCACCATGGTGGCGACGATGGTCACCGCATAGGTCTCGAACAAATCGGCCGCCATACCGGCGCAGTCGCCGACGTTGTCGCCAACATTGTCCGCAATCGTCGCCGGATTACGCGGATCATCCTCCGGAATGCCGGCCTCGACCTTGCCGACGAGATCGCCGCCGACGTCGGCACCCTTGGTGAAGATACCGCCGCCAAGACGGGCAAAGATCGAGATCAGCGAGGCGCCAAAGCCGAGCGCGACGATGGCATCGATGACGGTCCGATCATTTGGCGCTTTGTGCAGCGAGCCGGTAAGGAAACCGAAATAAAGCGTGACACCGAGCAGCGCGAGGCCTGCAACCAGCATGCCGGTGATGGCGCCGGCCTTGAATGCAAGCTCTAGCCCACCGGCCAGCGATTTGGTCGCGGCCTGCGCAACCCGAACGTTAGCGCGCACCGAGACGTTCATGCCGATAAAGCCGGTTGCACCTGACAGGATCGCGCCTACCGCGAATCCGACCGCAACGAGCCAGCCGAGCGTGAAGCCAATGATGAGCAAGATGACGACGCCGACCACGCTGATGGTGGCGTATTGGCGCTTGAGATAGGCCTGCGCACCCTCGCGCACGGCTTCGGAAATTTCCTGCATCCTCTTGCTGCCCGGATCGGCACTCATCACCGATTGGGTCGCCCAGATGCCATATACGATCGCGAGCACCCCGCAGCCGACGATCAACCACAAAGTAGACATGGTGGCCATTTTCCCCGATTTGAATGGTGCTGGCGGGACGAACGCTCCCGCCGGCGCCAGGAGCGTCGAGGATGGCCGCTTTAAGGGCGCTTCACCCCGACCGGAAAGCGCGCGGATATAGCCAAAAATGGAGGGAGTCTGCAACGCGGAAATGCAGGCTGGAACAAAGGTATTCTTTGCAGCAACTCCTTGGCCACTATTGGCGGCCAAAACCGCACTGTTTTTCCTGTCGTCCCAAGCGAGCGTCAGCGAGGCCAAAGAACATATTTTCTCCAGTCATGCCCGCGCATAGCCGTTCAAAGAACGGCGTGCTTTCGCCCGCCTATGTCGCGGGCATCCACGTCTTGGCTGCCTTGCACGACAAAAAGTCATGGACGGCCGGAACAAGTCCGGCCATGTCGCCTGTGGGACGCGATTGTTGCCCCTCTCCGCTCGTCCCCGCGAAGGCGGGGACCCAGTGCCGGATTCCCGCTTGCGCGGGAATGAGCGGAGTGTGTCGCGCTCTCGCGACATCTCTCTCCGATTCAATTGTCAAACAGCCAACGCTCCGCCACCCGTATTCTTTGTCGAGGCCCCGGGAAGGCCCGTCTTCCGTCCCCCCTCGAATATGCGAGGGGATGGAGCGCCGTATGGCGCAACCAGCAGTCCAACGCCTTACGCGGCGTTGACGTGCCTTTGCGACAGGCACGTTCGCCACACGGCGCTCCATCGCGGCTTTTCTGTCCCCGGGACCGTACTTCCGGGCGCAGACGGAAGGCCTTACGGCCAACTTTATCCAGGCAGCTTTCGCCGCCTTTCATCCACGCCGCGTCCAGCCATTCAAGGCGGCCCCACGTAGTTGGAGCGGACGGCGACCCGGGGCCTCCCGGAGGCGTGGCTGCGAAACCACGCCCGCGGGCGCCGCATCCGGCCCCACCCGTCATGACGCCTCATGAGAGCGCCCTCTGGTGGACCGGACGAATAGGATTATAGTCAGTGTAGGATTAAAGTCAATCCTGATTGTGGACACTCTCTCCGCTCATGCCCGCGCAAGCGGGCATCCAGTTCTTATTGGGCTGGATCCCCGCCTTCGCGAGGATGAGCGGAGTGTGCGACGCCTTCGCGGGGACGACAAAATCGCGCAGGCCGACCCAGGCGCGGGGACGACAGCAGAGCGTGGTGCTCCACGACCGCCGCCGCTCATCACACCGTCGATTGCCTTGGCCGCAGCGTGAGCCACAACAACAGCGCGGCCGTTGCAAAGATGGCCGGGAAAATCACTTCGTTGATGGCCGTCCAGCCGAACTTTTCGAGCAGCTGCCCGGAGGAAAACGAGCTCAGGGCCATGCTGCCGAAAATAAGGAAATCGTTGAACGCCTGAACCTTGTTGCGTTCATACGGGCGGTGGCATTGCGTCACCATGGTTGTTGCGCCGATGAACGCAAGATTCCATCCGAAGCCGAGCAGGACCAGACCGGTCCAGAAATGGGCGACGGTCGTGCCGCTGATCCCAACGGCGGCCGCAGCCGCAATCGAAGCAAGGCCGATACCGGTGATGCGCTCCACACCAAAGCGCGCGATCAACGAACCGGTGACGAAGCTCGGCGCGTACATCGCAAGCACGTGCCACTGAATGCCGAGCGTTGCATCGGTGATCGAGTGACCGCAACCGACCATCGCGAGCGGCGCCGACGTCATCACCATGTTCATCATGCCGTAGCTCGCCATCCCGCAAGCAACCGCAACAATGAAACGTGAGCTCCGCGCGATTTCGCCAAGCGGGCGCGCGCTGTCATGGCGCGTCGCGGCCAGCGGCGGCACCTTGACGAATTGCAGCACAGCCGCAGCGGCCAAAGCGCAAGCCGACTGACCGAGGTAACTCGCCGCAAAAAGATGCGGCGACAGCAGATCCTTGGTGAAGATGACGAGCTGGGGGCCGATCACGGCCGCGAAGACACCACCGGCCAGTACCCATGACACGACCTTCGGCCGGTAAGCGTCGCTGGCAGTATCGGCGGCAGCGAAGCGATAGGACTGATGTGCGGCAGCGTAGAGACCGCCACAAAAAGTGCCGAGCAAGAGCAACCAGAAATTTCCGTTCATCACGGCCGAATACGAGATAAGGCCGGAAAGCACGCCGAAGGCGGAACCGGTTTGCAGCGCAAAGCGCCGCCCGACATGGCGCGCGAGTGCACCGACCGGCAGCGTGCCCAGCCACATGCCGAAGACCATCGCCGTGATGGGCAGGGTCGCGAGCCCCTTATCGGGCGCGAGCACGGCGCCGACGATGCTCGCGGTACTGACGATGACCGTGTTGTTGCCGCCGGCAAGCGCCTGCGCGACCGCAAGCACCATGGCGTTGCGGCGCGCCAGATTGTCATCTGGCAGGGCGTGCTGGAGTGGTTCGGCAATCGCCGACATCAAGGGCTCCCGGGCAAAAGCCGCCCCTTTTATCGGCCGCCGGGGTGAATCGCTACTACCGAAGGCGCAGATCAGGGATGATTTTATTTGAAATCACGTATTCACCAATCCACTCATTCCCGCAAAGCTGGGGCTCCGGCGATAAGCTTTGCTTGCGGACTTGGGTCCCCGCTTTCGCGGGGACGAGCGCGATGGGTCATTTCTTGCTGCGTTTAGTCGCTGGCGCCCGTGCTTTGGCCGCAAAGACGAATGCACCTGGATGGCGAATGGTCGCCGCCCTCGCATCGGCCGGCGACAACGCGCCAATCTGGCCAAGCGAAGCGCGCAATTCGTCGATGTAGAGGTTGATCAGGTAGTCCGGTCCGTCATCACCCAGTGCGGCTACCGCCCACAGGAACGATTTTCCGGCAAAGGCCGCGTCGGCACCGAGCGCGAGCGCGCGCATGACGTCCTGACCGCTGCGCACGCCGCTATCGAGCACGATGGTTGCTTTGTTGCCAACCGCCGCAGCGATTGCCGGCAGCACGTCGATTGACGGCGTCAGCGCCTCGATCTGGCGGCCGCCATGGTTCGACACCCAGATGCCTTCAATTCCGAGGGCGACGGCTTTCCGGGCATCTTCCGGATGCAGGATGCCCTTCACGGCCATCGGCCCCTTCCAGGCATCGCGATAGCGTTTGACCTCTTCCCAGGAGAAAGCGCCGCCCATGCGCGCGCGCGCATAAGCGATGATCTCGTTGGTGTTCGCGCCCTTGGGCGCATAGTCGCTGATGGTCGCAAAGCGCGGATAGCCGTTGCGCATCAGCGCGAGCAGCCATTTCGGGCGCACCATCATCTCGTAGATCATGCGCGCATTCGGACGGAATTCGTGAGCAAGCCCGGCGTAGGTCTCACGCGAGCGCGTCGTGCGCACAGGAACATCGAGCGTGAGAGTCAGAACTTTTGCGCCGACGGCCTGCGCCCGCTTCACCAGGTCAAAGCCGATCTTGTGATCGTCGTGCCAAAACCGATAGAGCTGGAGCCAGAACACATCGGGCGCAGCCTCCGCCGCCTGCTCGATGGTGGCGCCGCCGGCAACACTGAGCGTGTAGGGAACGCGCGCGCGCTGTGCCGCCTTCGCCATCAAAATATCGGCGCCTGGCCAGACCAGCGACGGCCCGCCCATGGGAGCAACGCCAATCGGCGCGGCATAGCTTTGGCCAAACAGTTTGACCTCGACCGGTGGCAGCGTGGGCATGACACCGTAACGCGGCACGATCTCGACGGCATCGAGTGCTGCCCAGTTATGCGCGATACCGACGTCGTTGCCCGCGCCGGTGTCGCCATATTCGAAGGCAAACAGCGGCACGTTGCTCGGCGCGCGACGGCGGAGCCACGCCGTGGTCGGAAAGCGCTTGTGGTATTTCTGGAAATTTGGATGCTGGCCGACCGGCGCCACCGCCGCTTTTTTTGCCGTCATGTCATGCATAGCGACGTCCCACTGCTTGAACTTGCATTATACCCGCCTTGAATACATTCGTCCTGCGGATTTCAAAAGTGGCTAAAGGAGGCACGTTTGAAAGCGAGCACCTGCCCGTCGGCAGCAAGAAAGCGGGCGCCCTCACCGGCTTTGACTCCGCCGATATCCGTCACAGCGACATTCGCCGCCTTGGCCGCAGCGCGGAAACCTTCCGATTTTGCAGCGGGGACGGTGCAAATGATTTCGTAGTCGTCGCCGCCGGTGACGGCGGAGTTCGAGCGCGCCGGAATCGGCCCCGATGACGGCTTTGGCGGCATCCGAGAACGGCACCTGACCGACATCGATGTCCGCCGCAACACCCGAGGCGCGGCACAATTTTGCAAAATCGCCGGCGAGCCCGTCGGAGATGTCCATCGCCGCCGTTGCGTGCGTCCGCACCGCTTCCGCCAGCGCGTTGCGCGGCTGCGGCAAAAGATATCGCGAAACCAGATGCTGGCGTTGCGGCTCGGTGAGCCTCCAGCCCTTCTCGTTTCCCTTGCGCAGAGCAAGCCCGAGCACAGCATCGCCGATGGTGCCGCTCACGAAGACGCGGTCTCCCGCTTTGGCACCGGCGCGGCGCACCATTGTTCCTTCCGGAACGCTGCCGAACATCGCAATAGAAATCGTGATTGGCCCGGGCGTGCGGTCGGTATCGCCGCCGAACAGCGGACAGCCGAACAGCACGGCATCACCACGCAGGCCTTCCGCAAAACCCTCGAGCCATTGCTCGCCGGCATCCTTTGGCAGCGCGAGCGACAGCAGGAAGCCGAGTGGGCGCGCGCCCTTGGCGGCCAGATCCGACAAATTCACGCGCAGCGCCTTGCTGGCAACGGTATGGGCTGCGTCATCCGGAAAGAAATGCACGCCGCCGACGATCGCGTCCGTTTTCAAAACCAGATCGCAACCAGGAGGCGGCGTGAGAAAGGCGGCATCGTCGGATAATCCCAGCGCGCCGGGATGCGTCGCGAGCGGCTTGAAGAAACGCGCGATCAGGCGATCCTCAGCCGACATTCCAGTGTCCGCAGCCATGACGTCACCCGGCCGCGCGGCCGAACTCGGCGGCGCGCAGACGCCGCGCAAGCTGGTCAAGCACGGCATTGACCATGCCGGTTTCATCACGCTCGACGAAGGCGGCGGCGACGTCGGCATATTCGGCCACCACCACCCGGGCAGGAACGTCGGTGCGGTGGATCAGTTCAAAGGCACCGGCGCGCAAGGCCGCGCGCAAGACCGTCTCGATGCGTTTGAGCGGCCAGCCTTTCGACAAAGCTTCGTCGATGAGCGGATCGAGTTCGCGCTGCTCGCGCACAACGCCGGAAACAATGTCGCGGAAAAACGCCGCTTCGGCCGGAAGGTATTGTGCGCCTTCGACCTCGCGGCCCATCCAATGGCTCTCAAATTCGCCGAGGATTTCGTTGAGGCCGGTGCCGGCCAGATCCATCTGGTAAAGCGCCTGCACCGCCGCCAGCCGCGCCGCACCGCGTTTGTTCGCCTTGCGCGCGTCCTTGTCGTCGCGTGCGGGGCCGGCGCCCATCAGCGCCAGGCCAATGTGTGCTTGAGCGCAACCATGGTGAGCGCGGCACGCGCCGCAGCGCCGCCTTTGTCGCCCTCTTCGGCACGGGCGCGAGCGTGCGCCTGCGCTTCATTGTCCACGGCGAGAATGCCATTGCCGATGGGGAGACGCTCATTCACCGCAAGATCCATCAGGGCACGCGCTGACTCATTCGCCACCAGATCGAAATGGTAAGTCTGGCCCTGGATCACGCAGCCAAGGGCGACCACCCCATCGTAGGGCTCCCGCCGCTTTCGTGCCGCATCCATCGCAATCGCGATGGCGGCAGGAATTTCAAGCGCGCCTGGCACTGTGATGCGATCGTGGCGGGCGCCGGCCGCATCCAGCACGCGCGTCGCCCCCTGCAACAACTCATCCGATATTGTGTCGTAAAAACGCGCTTCCACGATCAGCACATGCAGGCTGTCGCTTTTTTTCGCGGTGGTCTTCTTCTTTTTGGCCATAACCCGATCTTCCTCGTTGAGTGGCGTGCTAGCAAGTCGCGACCGCCCGAACAAGGCTCTACTTCATTCCGCCAGCCGTGCAGCGTAGCGCGCCATCGTGTCAACCTCGAGATTGACATCATCGCCTTTGCGAAGCGCGCCGAATGTCGTCACCTTCAATGTATGTGGAATGACAAGGACCGAAAACATGTCGCCTTCCACCGCATTGACCGTCAACGAGATGCCGTCGAGCGCAATCGAGCCTTTTGGCGCCACAAACCGGGCAAGGTCTCGAGGCGCGCGCATGGCAAGCCGCGCCATGTCAGTCATGTCTTCCCGGCCGACCACCGTCGCAAGACCATCGACGTGGCCTGCAACCAGGTGCCCGCCCAGTTCATCGCCATATTTCAACGGCCGCTCCAGATTGACCCTTGAGCCGTGTCGCCAGCGTCCGACTGTCGTCACACGCAGGGTTTCGTCAGCGGCATCGACCGCAAACCATGTGCGTCCGTCTTCCTCGCCTGAATCGACAACGGTCAGACACACCCCCGAACACGCGATGGACGCGCCTTGTATGATTTCAGCGCGTGGATACCCGCAGAAGATTGTAATGCGGTGCAAATTGTCCGCACTCGGTTTGACCGAACGCACTTCGCCCATGTCAGTGACGATGCCGGTGAACATTAGCGGCAAGCCCGTTGACCGCAACCCAAACTCCGCTCATTCCCGCGCAAGCGGAAATCCCGAACCTGGAATGACGAGCCCGGTTGCCTTGGATCCCCGCTTTCGCGGGGACGAACGGATAGCTGCAACATTGTGCACATCATGACGGCCGTTCGAAGGTCTCAAGAGTATCGCCGCCGAGTTTTTCACTGCCGCGCGATGCAAGCCGGCCGGTCAAGGATTCCAGCGGCATGCCTTCGAGTGGGTTGATGCCGCTCGCGCCGACGGGCTTTTCTCCGCGCAGCAGGATCGCCTCATCCACAAGATCGGCATCGACAAAGCTCGCCGCGACGGTCGGGCCACCTTCCACCATCAGACGCGTGATGCCTTGCTCGGCCAACGTCTTTAAGACCTGCTCGACATCGAGCTTTCCGCCGCGCTCATCGACGCGAAAAACCTTGCAGCCTCTTTGCACGAGAATTTCTTCAGCAATCGGCGAGGCCTTCGTTGACGCGAAAACCCATGTTGGCGTTTCCCGCACGGTCGCAACAACTGATGTCGACAGTGGCACACGCAATTGCGCGTCGAGGACCACACGCACCGGCGAGCGCTCGAACATTCCCGGCAGGCGGCAGGTCAATTGCGGATCGTCGGACAACACCGTGCCGATGCCGACCAGTATGGCGTCGCTCGCGGCCCGCGTAAGAAACACGCGCTCGCGCGCTGCCGCGCCGCTGATTGCGACCTGCTTTCGGCCGGCGAGACCGGCCTTGCCGTCGGCCGAAATCGCGAGCTTGAGCGTCACATACGGCCGCCCCTGCGCAATGCGTGTGACATGGCCGGCATGAACACGTCTCGCCTCGTCGCCGCCGAGACCAATTTCCACGGCAATGCCCTTGGCGCGCAGACGCTCGTGTCCCTGCCCTGATACTTCCGGATTGGGATCTTCCATCGCTGAAACCACACGCGCGATGCCGGCGCGAATAATCGCGTCGGCGCACGGCGGCGACTTGCCCTGATGTGAGCAAGGCTCGAGCGTCACATACATCGTCGCGCCTTGGGCCGCTTTTTTGGCGTGGCGCAATGCTTCGATTTCGGCATGCGGCCGGCCGCCTTGCTGCGTCCATCCGCGCCCAACGATAACGCCATCCTTCACAATCACGGCGCCGACCGCCGGATTGGGCCAGGTGTAACCGAGATTGCGCCGCCCGAGCGCCAGTGCGAGCCGCATAAAGCGTTCGTCGGTAGACGCCGCGTCGGAAATGGGAGTCGTCTGGTCGTTCATTTGCGCGCGCTGGTGGCCGGCTCGCCGTCGTCGTCGCCGGACAATTCATCGAGCGCAGCGCGGAAATCCTTAGCCTCGCGGAAATTGCGATAGACGGAAGCAAATCGCACATAGGCAACATCGTCGATCTCGCGCAGATGCTCCATCACGATCTCACCAATCGCTTCAGAAGAAATCTCGCTCTCGCCCTGGCTTTCAAGTTCGCGCACAATCTTGGAGACCGTCTGTTCGATCCGTTCGGGATCGACCGGCCTTTTCCGCAATGCGATCTGCACCGACCGCATTAATTTGTCGCGATCGAAGGGTACGCGGCGGCTGTTGCGCTTGATGACCGTCAATTCGCGCAACTGCACGCGCTCAAACGTCGTGAACCGAAAATTGCAGGTCAGACACACGCGGCGGCGGCGAATGACAGCCGAATCTTCGGTCGGCCGCGAATCCTTCACCTGCGTGTCGAGGCTTCCGCAACTGGGGCAACGCATGACTAGGCCCTCACCCGCTGCACTTCGTCAATGTAGACGCCTTGCTCATTGATAAATCGGAAATCGCCCGATCAATGCCTTCACTTTGTCGCGTACCGCGGCTTCAACCAGCGAATCTTCATCAACCTGCTTCTGTGACAACACGTCGAGAACCTCGACGATCATTTCGCCGACCTGCCGGAATTCGGCGATGCCGAAACCGCGTGTCGTGCAGGCCGGGGTGCCGAGGCGAATGCCGGACGTCACAGTCGGCTTTTCGGGATCGAACGGTATACCGTTCTTGTTGCAGGTGATATGCGCGCGGCCCAAAGCCGCTTCTGCGACCTTACCGGTCAGCCGCTTCGGCCGCAGATCGACCAGCATCAAATGGGTGTCTGTGCCGCCTGACACAATGTCGAGGCCGTGCGACTTCAACGTCTCGGCGAGCGCTTTGGCATTCTCGACGACGTTGCGCGCATAGGTGCGGAAATTCGGTCGCAGCGCCTCGCCGAAGGCCACCGCCTTGGCGGCGATCACGTGCATCAGCGGGCCGCCCTGCATACCCGGGAAAACCGCCGAGTTGAGTTTCTTGGCGATCTCTTCGTCGTTGGAAAGGATCACGCCGCCGCGCGGACCGCGCAGCGTCTTGTGTGTCGTCGTCGTCACGACGTGCGCATGCGGGAACGGTGACGGGTGCACGCCAGCGGCGACGAGACCGGCAAAATGCGCCATGTCGACCATCAACAATGCGCCGACGCTGTCGCAAATTTCGCGGAAGCCACGGAAGTCGATGATGCGCGGGTAAGCGGAGCCGCCGGCGATGATCAATTTCGGTTTATGCTCGCGCGCGAGTCGCGCGACTTGCTCCATATCGATGCGGTGATCATCCTGGCGCACACCATAGGGGACCGGCTTGAACCATTTGCCCGACATGTTGACGGGTGAACCATGCGTGAGGTGGCCACCGGCGGCAAGATTGAGCCCCATGAACGTGTCGCCGGGCTGCAGAAGAGCGAAGAAGACTTCGGCGTTGGCCGACGCGCCGGAATGCGGCTGCACATTCGCAAATTTGCAACCGAACAATTTGGTAACGCGATCGATCGCAAGGCGCTCGGCGATGTCGACAAACTGGCAACCGCCGTAATAGCGCTTCCCCGGAAGACCTTCGGCGTATTTGTTGGTCAGAACCGAGCCCTGCGCTTCGAGCACGGCTCGCGAGACAATGTTCTCGGATGCGATGAGCTCGATTTCTTCGCGCTGGCGTCCAAGCTCCAGCTGGATCGCGTCGGCAATCTCGGGATCGACCTCGCGCAAGCTGGCCGAGAACAGGGATTCCACGTCGCTTCCGGGCTTGGGGCTCGAGCTCGCCGACATCACGATCTCCTGGCGCCGGTAGAGATCGGCGCCGAATAAAGGGCAAGCGCACGATCCCGAAAAGCAGGTACCGGTTTTCGAAAAAGACCATGCGCCCAGATGAAATCCGGGATTTGTCCGGCAATAGCATATCGGTCGCCACCCGCCAAGCATTGGGCTGTGGACCGCGCTCAGGCGCAATATCTAGGGGACGGTCGCCTTTTTCGCCGGTCGGGCAAAAGAAAACCCCGGCCGCGATGCGGCCAGGGGTAAGGCAATCCGTCGCAAGTCGAATTTAGAGACGATAGAGGATCTGGTCGGTCCAGAACCGCTCGAGCCGATGCAGCGACTTGTTGAGCGTCGCGAACTCTTCGGCATTGATGCCGCCGACCTGCTCAACGGTGCGCACGTGTTTTTGATAGAGCGACTCGATGATGTCGCGGACTTCGCGGCCCTTGTCGGTCAGTTTGATGCGAACCGAACGACGGTCGACCCGCGAACGCTGGTGGTCGAGGAACGCCATTTCGACGAGTTTCTTGAGGTTGTAGGAAACATTCGAGCCGAGATAGTAGCCGCGCGTGCGCAGCTCGCCGGCCGTCAGTTCCTTATCACCGATATTGTACAGCAAAAGTGCCTGCACCGAATTGATATCGGAGCGGCCTCGCCGATCGAACTCGTCCTTGATGACGTCGAGCAGCCGACGATGCAGCCGTTCGACTAACGTCAAGGCTTCCAAGTACTGTGGCCGAATGTGATCGAGCGTCGCCTCTCGTCCGGCTGGCTCGACCGTCTTCGCGACGGCTTTCATGTTCAACGCCCCTTGCGTTTATAATTACGTCCCCGGTTACAAGGCCCTGTTTTCCCCGCTCCGGTTGTGACGCACACTATGAGGGGCAGTCTAAAATCGGCTTAAATAACACCATAAAGATTAGGTTTATTTGCAACGGTGAACGGAGTCTTGACCGTAAAATTCTACGCACCCATGCAAGGCTTCGTTCACTCTAGAAACCCGCGTCAATCGCGGATGAAGCGAATAATTCCGGAAAAATCGCGCGACGCTTCCCCGCTCGCGACGTATTGCGAATAAATTCGCGCAGCATCCGCGCCCAATTCTGTTCTGGTTCCGGTCGCCTTTGCGGCTTCTTGCGACAATTTTAGATCCTTTAGCATCATCGCTGCGGTGAACCCGGCTTGGTAATCGCGGTTGGCAGGCGATGTTGGAACCGGCCCCGGCACCGGACAATAAGTCGTGAGCGACCAACATTGTCCCGAAGACTTTGAGGAAATGTCGAATAGTTTTTGATGATCAAGTCCCAGCTTTTCGGCAAGGACGAAAGCCTCGGAGACCGCGATCATCGACACGCCAAGGATCATGTTGTTACAAATCTTCGCCGCCTGGCCATTGCCGGCCCCGCCGGCGTGCACGATCGTCTTGCCCATCTTTTCCAAAATCGATTGCGCGCGCGTGAAAGCTTGCGTGCTTCCGCCGACCATGAACGTGAGTGTCGCCGCAGTTGCACCACCGACACCGCCCGACACCGGAGCGTCGAGCATCAACAGGGCCTTTTTGTCCGCTTGCGCAGCGACGGCGCGTGCCGTCTCCACGTCAATAGTTGAACAATCGATCAGCAGCGTGCCGGCATTGGCATTCTCAACGATTCCTGACGAGCCGAGATAAACCTCGCGCACTTCCTTGCCGGATGGCAGCATTGTGATCACAACATCGGCGCGCGAAGCAGCACCTTTCGCTGTTTCATCGGTCACGCCGCCCGCAGCCTTGAGTTTTTCAAGCGACGCCGGGTTGACGTCAACGCCTTCCACCTGGTGGCCGGCCTTGAGCAGATTCTGCGCCATCGGCAATCCCATATTGCCAAGGCCGATAAATCCGATGCGCGCCATTTGCGCCCTCCCCTTTTTGTTTTGTTTAAGTCGGCTGCTCCTGCGCCGACTTCAACGCCAACCACAGGTAAAGCGCAAGCAATCCGCCTTCCACCACGCCGGTCAGCCAGCCTCCGCCAAACACTTGCGGGAAAAATATTTCGACCGCCAACATAGAGGCGACCGCTGTCAGCCAGATCACCGCGCCCCACGCTGCCGCGAGCCAGAGGCCAACGGCGGCAACCAAATCGATTACCGCAAAAAAAACCGTCGCGGTTTGCCAGGCGATCGAATGACTTTCGAACGGTTGGGTCTCGCCAAAGCCGATGCCGCACACCTGCGCCCAGTGATAGAGGCCCTTCAGTAGCGATATCGCCGCCATCGATCGCAAAAACAAAACGAGACGCCTTGTCCAGGGGCCGACCGAGCGCTCGCCTTCGTGCTCGCGCACAGGCTCCAGCGAGTAGAGATCTTTGGTTGTGGCTGGGTCGCTCACGGCAGCTCCAACTCGGAGTTCGCAAGCGGTGCAAAATGATGCTCGACCTCGGCCTCACCGACATCGGCAAGCGTCGGCGGCCGCCATCGCGGCTTGTTGTCTTTGTCGACGATCACGGCGCGCACGCCCTCGTAAAAATCATGGCCATGGATCACACGCGACACTATGCGGAATTCCATGCGCATGCACGTTTCGAAATCCCAGGTCTTGCCGCGCCTCACCTGCGCCAGCGCAAGCTTGAGGCTGAGCGGCGATTTCGTGCGTATTGTGGCAGCCGTTTTTTGTGCCCATTCCGCATCGCCACTGCCAGACATGGCTTCGGTGTCGATCGCCGCGAGAATATTTTCCACCATATCGCCGGCAAAAAGCCGGTCGATCGCAGGGCGGCGAGCCGTGATCGGTCCCTCCCCCGCAGACGCGCTGAATGCGGCAAGGACCGCATCGACCGAAACCGTGCCGGTGAGCGCCTCGAGCAGCGCTGCAAAGTGCACCGACGGAATGCGATGCGTGGCAATCGCGCCGCCGATTGCATCGGCAATGCCGAAACGCTCGCCCGTCAGTGCGCAATAGGCGCCAAGTTCGCCCGGCATGCGCGGCAGGAACCAGGTGGCGCCCACATCCGGAAAAAATCCGATGCCGACTTCGGGCATCGCGAACGAAAAGCGATCGCCAGCAACACGATGCGACCCGTGCACCGACACGCCGACACCACCGCCCATGACGATGCCGTCGATCAACGCGATATACGGTTTGCGGTAGTTCTTGATCGCGGCATTGAGCGGATATTCATCGCGCCAGAATTGCAGCGCTTCATCGTGCTTGCCAGCCTTGCCGAGATCATAAAGCGCGCGAATATCGCCTCCGGCCGAGAATGCGCGTTCGCCTGCGGCCGTCACGACGACCCGCGTCACCGAAGCATCGTCGGCCCAACGGTCGAGCTGCGCACGCAAGGCGAGCACCATCGCGTGCGTAACGGCATTCAATGCCTTCGGCCGATTCAGCGTGACAATGCCGGCCGCGCCGCGACGCTCGAAGAGGATGTCGCTTTCGCTCACGCTGGCCTCAATTGAGCGCCCAAAGATAAGCGGCAACCGCAAACACCCCGAGCGCGCTGCGGCCCAAATGGAGCCGTCCCCACTGCACAATCAGGCCGCGCGTTTGCGCGGTGGCTTGCGCCGGCGGTGTCGACTTCAGCATCCGATTGGTCGGCATGATGATGAACATCGTGTACGGCCAGGGGGCGAGGATCAACGCCGCGCCGACGAGCCAACGCCAATCATAGGTAAAAACAAAGGCAATGACTCCCAGCACGCCAGAGATAATGGCGAGGCTCGCCTGCATGATGGCGCCACGCTCATAACTTGGCTGCCACTGCGTCAATAGCGCTTGCGTATCGAGTTTCAGCCGAGCCGGCTGCTCTGCCACACTGACATAGACGGCAGCACCGGCGAAGATCGCAGCCGTCGCCAGTGCCAGTTCGCCCGCCCACATTGTAACGCTCACGTCGGTTCTCGCTTATGCAGTGTGTGCCGGCCAGACGCCCGCCTTTTCTAGCCGATGCATTGCGTCGTCGGTAAACTCGGCCTGCGGAGCGTCGCCGCCGATCACAAACATCAGGATCGATTCCGCATTCGGATCACCCTTCGTCACGTTCTCAAAACGGCGGATCATGCCCGGCGGAAACGACACGACGTCGAGCGGCCCGAGGTCGACAAATTCAACCTCGCCCTTTTCATTTTCCCAGCTGGCGCGCCATGTGCCGGTCATCGGAATGAACGTTTCATTCGTATCATGGTTGTGCATTTCCGGCCCATGACCGGGCTTGGCCTTGCAGTAACCGAGGTTGAAGCCTTCGCGGATCTTGATCGCCGCCATCCGGGCAGCGTGATCGCCCACCGGCGAAGTGGCATTCTCGCCATGGCCCTGCGGCGGCTGGAAGCCAATGACGTTGAACAGCGTACGCTCGCAGCCCGGCATCTTGCTGTCGGGCAGCCCGCCGTCGGAACCTTTGAGGTCCTTGAAGCGGGCGACCCGCTTCATCATTTCCTCGCGCGAGAGATAGAGTCTTCGAAGCTGCTCCATGATGTGTCCTCCCTGGCCTAGTTACCGAGCATAGCGCGGCTGATAATCATCCGCATGATCTCATTCGTGCCTTCGAGTATTTGATGAACGCGCACGTCGCGCAAGACGCGCTCGATGGGGTGATCGCGCAGATAGCCATAGCCGCCATGCAACTGCAGGCATCCATTGACCACATCGAATCCCGTATCGGTGGCAAGGCGTTTCGCCTGTGCGGCAATGCGCGTCGCCGCTGGCTCCTTGTTCCCGACCGCAACCGCCGCGCGGTGAAGCAGCAGCCGTGCCGCCTCCAAGTCCGTCGCATAGTCCGCGATGCGAAATTGCAGCGCCTGAAAATCGGCGAGGCGCGAGCCGAACTGCTTGCGCTCTTTCATGTACGCAATCGTCCGGTCCAGGCAGAATTGCGCACCGCCGATCGAACAAGCGCCAATGTTCAAACGGCCGCCGTCGAGACCTGCCATTGCAATCTTGAAGCCCTGCCCTTCCGTCCCGATCCGGTTCGACACCGGTACGCGGCAGTTCTCGAACATCACCATGGCGGTGGGCTGGGTTTTCCAGCCGAGCTTTTTCTCCCGCGCGCCATATGAGAGTCCCGGCGTACCTTTTTCGACCACGATGCAGGAAATGCCACGCGGGCCGCCTTCGCCCGTCCGCGCCATCACAACGTAGATATCGGAAACGCCACCGCCTGAAATGAAAGCTTTCGTTCCATCGAGCACATAGTTTTCACCGTCACGCCGCGCGCGCGTCGTCAGGCTCGCGGCGTCGGAGCCTGCGCCCGGCTCCGTCAGGCAGTAGCTGGCGAAGTGCTGCATCGTGCAAAGCTTGGGCAGGAATTTCTTGCGTACGGCCTCGCTGCCGAAGGCGTCGATCATCCAGGCGGCCATGTTATGGATGGAGATGTAGGCGGCGGTCGAGGTGCAGCCCTGCGCCAATTCTTCGAAGATCAGCGCAGCGTCGAGCCGGCTGAGCGCGGAGCCGCCGACGTCTTCTTTCACATAAATACCGCCAAAGCCGAGGGCCGCTGCCTTGCGGAGGCTTTCGACCGGAAAAATTTCCCCCTCGTCCCAGTCGTGGGCATGCGGCATCATCTCATCACGCGCAAACTGCCGCGCAGTCGACTGAAAGGCGCGCTGCTCTTCGGTAAGCTCGAAATCCATGCAAAGCCCTGCTTTGGCCTATCCCGCTTAGCAAGTAGTGCCGGATCGGGGCAACCGGACGCCCCTTGGAGCATTTATGCCATAGGCGGGAATTTTTCGGCCGCTGGAGCATCTATCTATTGACGCTACGCTCGATTGCGAACGGAGGAACCAATGGCGGACCAACCCCAAAAGCCGGATGGACCAGACTTTGCGGCCGGTATCCCGGCCCGTGATCTCGCCGACGGGGCAATGCTTGCGGGTCACGTCGGTGACGACGAGGTCTTGCTCGTGCGGCAAAACGGGAAACTGTTCGCCTTGGCGGCCCATTGCACGCACTATCACGGGCCCCTCGCCGAAGGCCTGCTCGTTGGCGAAACAGTCAGGTGTCCATGGCACCACGCACACTTCAGCCTGCAAACCGGCGAAGCGATCGCGGCACCGGCGCTTAGCCCACTCACGTGTTGGCAGGTCGAGGAGTGCGACGGCAAAATCGTCGTCAAAGAAAAAACTGCACAGCGCGCGCCGACTAAAACCGGGTCGGCCACCGAACGCATCGTGATCGTCGGCGGCGGCGCAGCGGGCTTTGCGGCGGCGGAGATGCTACGGCGGCGCGGATTTGCCGGCAGCATCACGATGTTGAGTAATGATGCTGCCGCGCCCGTCGACAGGCCGAACCTCTCCAAAGATTACCTCGCAGGCAGCGCACCCGAAGACTGGGTGCCGTTGCGCAGCGGCGATTGGTATCCGGAGAACAAGATCGATCTGAAATTGAGCACCGACGTGACCGCGATCGATCCGCGCGCAAAAACGGTCACGCTTGCAAACGGCAAAACGATCCCGTTCGACAAGTTGCTGCTGGCGACAGGTGCCGAGCCGGTCAAACTCGACATTCCAGGCGCCGGCCAGAAGAATGTGCACACGTTGCGATCATTGGCCGACTGCCGGGCGATTATTGCGCAGGCGAAGAACGCAAAGAGCGCGGTCGTCGTTGGTGCGAGCTTCATCGGGCTGGAGACAGCGGCAGCCTTGCGCGCACGCGATATCGAAGTCCACGTGGTGGCGCCGGAGAAGCGGCCGCTTGAACGTGTGTTCGGACCCCAGCTTGGCGACTTCATTCGTGCGCTGCACGAAGAGCACGGCGTCAAATTCCATCTCGAGAACAGCGTGACCGCAATCGACGGCAACCGCGTGACGCTCAAGACCGGTGGCACGCTCGACACCGACCTGGTGGTGATTGGTGTCGGCGTCCGTCCGCGGCTCACCCTCGCCGAAAGGGCCGGCCTCGCCATCGACAAAGGCGTGAGCGTGAACGAATATCTGGAAACGAGTGTGCCGGGCATCTACGCGGCCGGCGATATTGCCCGTTGGCCGGATCCGATTTCCGGCGCCCGCATCCGTGTCGAGCATTGGGTGGTGGCCGAGCGACAGGGTCAAGCGGCGGCACTCAATATGATGGGCAGCCCCACGCCGTTCAGGTCGGCTCCGTTCTTCTGGAGCCAACACTATGATGTGCCGATCAACTATGTCGGCCATGCGGAGAAATGGGACACGATCGACATCGAGGGCGATCCCATGAAGCGCGATTGCGTCGTTCGCTACAAACTAGGTGGCCGCGTGCTGGCCGTCGCGTCGATCTATCGCGACAAGGAGAGCCTTGAAGCGGGTGTGGCGATGGAAGAACGGGCCGGAAAGCCCTCGGGAGGTGCCTAACTAAGTGCCTTTTCCTCGCGCGCGCGGACGGGTAGCGGCTTTGCATTGGACCGGCTAAAAAGAGTGCCAGGAGTGCCCTCATGGCGATCAAATTCGGCCGTTCGATCGAAAACCGCGCTCGCTTCACAACAGTAGAATCTGCGCCTGCGGCCGACACTGGACGGCTTGATCTCTCGGTGCGGATGCGTCGCAACAGGCGCGCCGAATGGGCGCGCCGCATGGTGCGCGAGCATGTCCTTACCACCGATGATTTAATCTGGCCGCTGTTCGTGATGGACGGAAACAATGCCCGCACGCCTGTCCCCTCTATGCCGGGCGTTGAGCGGCTCTCGGTCGACCAGGCGGTGCGCGAAGCCGAACGCGCGGCCAAGCTGACCATCCCGTGCATCGCGTTGTTTCCCTATACCGATCCGAAGCTTCGTGATGAGACGGGAAGCGAAGCCCTGAACCCGGATAATCTCGTTTGCCGCGCGATCCGCGCGATCAAGAAAGAGGTGCCCGAGGTCGGAATCTTGTGCGACGTCGCGCTCGATCCTTTTACGAACCACGGCCACGACGGCTTGCTGCGTGACGGCACCATTCTTAATGACGAAACGATTGCTGTGTTAGTCAAGCAGGCGCTCGTACAGGCGGAAGCCGGTTGCGACATCATCGCGCCGTCCGACATGATGGACGGCCGTGTTGGCGCAATCCGCAAAGCACTCGACGCCGCGAATTTCATCGACGTGTCGATAATGTCCTACGCTGCAAAGTACGCCTCCGCCTTTTACGGCCCATTCCGCGACGCGGTTGGCTCGTCGAAGACTCTCACCGGCGACAAGCGCACATATCAGATGGACTTTGGCAATTCGGATGAAGCGTTGCGCGAGGTTGCGCTTGATATCGAAGAAGGCGCCGACATGATCATGGTCAAGCCCGGCTTGCCCTATCTCGACATTGTCCAACGCGTGAAGGAAACGTTCGCGATGCCCACCTTCGCCTATCAGGTGTCCGGCGAGTACGCGATGATTATGGCGGCGGCACAAAACGGCTGGCTCGATGGCGAACGCGCCATGGTCGAGAGCTTGATGAGCTTCAAGCGCGCTGGCTGCGATGGCGTTCTCACGTATTTCGCCCCGCGCGTTGCGGAAAAACTACGTTCCGAGAAATAACTTCCGCAATGATCGCTCCACACTCCGCTCATTCCCGCGCAAGCGGGAATCCAGAGCCACAAGCCCGAATTTTGCAAGCTGCCCTAGGTCCCCGCTTCCGCGGGGACGAGCGGTTTGTGGGACGTCGCGTGCAAAAATTGGAACCTCCAAATGGGTGAATTTGCAATTGGTCAGGGCGTGCCGCGCTTTGAAGATCCGCGCCTCGTACGCGGCGGCGGCCGCTACATCGACGATATCGTCTATCCTGGCATGGCTTTCGGGGTCGTGCTGCGCTCACCCCACGGCCACGCGAAAATTTTGTCGATCAAGACCGACACCGCAAAAGCCGCGCCGGGCGTGATCGAAGTCTTCACTGCGGCGGACTGGAAGAAGGCGGGCCTGGGCGAACTGCCCTCGCACGGCGGGCTCAAACGCCGCGACGGATCTCCGATGTTCAAGTCAGGTTATCCGGTATTGGCGCAAGAGCGCGTGCGCTGGGTGGGCGATCCCGTGGCCTTTGTTGTCGCGGAAACCGCGGCACAGGCAGCCGACGCCGCTGAAATGGTTGAAGTCGACTACGAACCACTGCCCGCAGTTGTATCCACCGCCAAAGCGATGGAGCCCGGCGCGGCGAAAGTCTGGGAAGGTTGCGACGATAATATCGGTTTCGTCGAACTGATCGGCGACAAGGCCGCAACGGACGCCGCCTTCGCTAAGGCTGCGCATATCGTTAAGCATCGTTTCGTCATCAACCGAGTCACCGCTGCTGCCATGGAGCCGCGCGGTGCGGTCGGCGTCTATCTGCCGGCCGAAGACCGCTACGTCATCCACTCGCCAGTGCAGCGCGCACATCCTTATCGCAATGAAATCGCGAAAGTTATGAAAGTCCCGGAAAGCCGCGTGCGCGTCATTTGCATCGACGTCGGCGGTAGCTTCGGCATGAAGACGCCGGTGTTTAATGAAGCACCCTTGACGATGTTCGCCTCGAAGCTCACCGGCCGGCCCGTCAAATGGATAAGCACGCGCACTGAGGCGTTCTTGAGCGACGCGCAAGCGCGTGACAATGTCACCGAAGCCGAACTCGCGCTCGACAAGGACGGCACATTCCTCGGATTTCGCGTCAAGACGATCGCCGCAATTGGCGCATACCTTCAGAACAATATGCCGGCGTTCATTCTCAATGCCGGCACGCTGGCCGGTTGCTATCGCACGCCCGCAATGTACGTCGACATTACTGGCGTCTACACCAACACCAATCCGGTACGCCCCTACCGCGGCAACGGCCGTCCCGAAGCGGGATACGTCATTGAGCGCATGGTCGATCTTGCCGCGAATGAACTCAAAATCGATCCGGCCGAACTACGCCGTCGCAATTACGTTGCGCCTAGCCAGATGCCGTTCAAGACCGGGCTCACATTTACCTACGACTGCGGCGAATTCGAAAAGAACATGGACCTGGCGCTGGGGCTGGCCGACATCAAAGGTTTCAAGCGTCGGCGGGATGAGTTACGCAAGCGAGGCAAGCTTCGCGGGTTGGGCATTTCCAACACAATCGAACGCGCCGCTGCCGGCGGTACCGAAGGTGCCGAAGTGCGCTTCGATCGCAACGGCTCGGTCACTTTGTTCTCAGGGTCAGTGACCGCCGGCCAGGGCCACGAGACCGTGTTCAAACAGCTGGTCTGCGACCGCCTCGGCCTGCATCCGAACGAAGTCCGCTACGTCCAAGGCGACACCGACGAAGTGTTCTATGGCGAAGGCACCGGTGGCTCGCGCACGTCTACGATGTCGAGTGCGGCATTCACGATGGCGACCGATAAAGTGATCGAAAAGGCCAAGGCCATCGCCGCGCATGCGCTCAAGATCGAAGCCGGTGACGTGAATTTTGCTGAAGGCGTGTTCTCGTCCCCGAAAACCAACCAGACCATGACCATCAAGGAAGTTGCCATCGACGCGTCAAATCCCGCCAAGCTACCGGCCGCGATGGAGCCCGGCCTGTTCGCCACAGCGACCTACAAAGCCGGGAAACAAAACTTTCCGAACGGCTGCCACGTCTGCGAACTGGAAATTGACAAGGAGACCGGCGAAGTCGAGATCGTGCGTTACAGCGTCGTCGATGACGTCGGCACCGTGCTCAATCCGATGCTGTTGCACGGCCAGATCCATGGCGGCGTCGCGCAAGGCGCCGGCCAGGTGCTGATGGAAGACATCCATTTCGACGCGTCGGGCCAGCTCGTGACTGCCTCGTTCATGGACTACGCGATGCCGCACGCCCACAATCTCAGCAACATCGAGGTCGAGAGTAACCCAGTGCCGACCAAGACAAATCCGCTGGGAACCAAGGGCGCGGGCGAAGCCGGCAATGTCGGAGCACTACCGGCAGTAGCCAATGCACTTGTCGATGCGCTGTCGGAATTCGGCGTCAAACATATCGAAATGCCGGCAACGCCAGAGCGAATCTGGCTTGCCATGCAGGCGAAATAACGCGCTACCGCCTAAAACCTGTACACCGCCGCCGACGGTATTACCTTAGACACTGTGATTCGATTCGCACGGTGCTTCGGCGCCCGTGCGCGTGTTGTTGCGCCTCGTGCTGCAGGGTAACTGCGTCCTCACCCGCCAAGGAGATTTCTATGCGCAACGTCGGACGCAAGCTCGCATTTGTGCTGGCCTCATCCAATCACGGCACAATGATCGTCAATCGTTTCGACCGTCACATGGTCGACCCCGAACGGGGTTACGGCGTCGGATTTCAAATTCTTGAAGCCGCTGCATTCGACCCGACAGAAGTTGAGATCGCACTTCAGCTTCTCGACATGCGACGTCGTTTCCACGGTGACGGCGTGGTGGCGATCGATTGCGGTGCCAATATCGGTGTGCACACCATCGAGTGGGCGACTTCGATGACGGGTTGGGGGTCGGTGATCGCGGTCGAAGCGCAAGAGCGGATCTATTATGCGTTGGCCGGAAACATCGCGATCAACAACTGCTTCAATGCCATCGCAATGCATGCGGCTGTTTCGTCGGAAACCGGCACGATGCGAATTCCCAATCCGGATTATCTCACCGCCTCAAGCTTCGGTAGCCTCGAACTCCTGAAGCGCGACGGCAATGAATTTATCGGCCAAGCCGTCGATTATTCCGATGAAAAGACCGTTGCGATCCAGAAAATCACGCTCGACGCGCTGTCGTTGCCGCGCGTCGATCTGATCAAGATCGATATCGAAGGCATGGAATTCGCAGCGCTTGAAGGCGCGCGGCAATTGGTCGAGAAAAATCATCCAATATTATTGATCGAAGCGATCAAGGCCGGGCGGGAACAGCTACGGGGCTGGCTTGAACAGCGCGGCTATAAAGTGTTCGATGCGGGCATAAACTTGTTGGCTGTTCATGTCAGCGATAAAACGCTGGCTCAACTGGAACAGAATACAACTCCGGCGCAATCGGCAGCCTGAGTCAGGGCCTCACTCGATCGCGGCCCCCGCTTCTATTCGAACCGGTAGATATCCGTCGGCAGCAAGGGCCGCCATGATTTCCTCGGCGTGAGCGCCGTCGCGCGTCTCGAGTGTCACATCCAGCTTGGCGCCTTTCGCCGGCACATCGAGAAATAACCGGCGATGATCAACTTCGAGAATATTGGCACCGAGTTCGCCGATGCGCGTTGCAATTGCGCCGAGCACGCCAGGCCGATCCGGAATGGTTAGACGAAAAGACACGATACGGTTGTCGCGTTCAAGTTCGCGTACCATGATCGACGCAAGGACACGCGGGTCGATATTTCCTCCGCACAGAACTAGACCGACTTTTTTGCCCGCGAACCGTCCCGGCTTCGCCAGCATTGCGGCAAGGCCGGCGGCACCCGCGCCCTCCGCCATCGTTTTTTGCAGCGTCAGGTACGCATTGACCGCTCGCTCGAGATGCGCCTCATCGACCAGGATAATTTCCGCCACCAATTCTCGAATAACCGGCAGCGTCAGCTTCCCAACATTCTTGACGGCAATGCCTTCGGCCAATGTGGGGCCACCGATCGGACGGTCTTCACCCCGCAATGCATTCCAGACCGAAGGATAAAGCGCGGCTTCAGCACCGACGACTTCAATCGCGGGATTTATGGCGCGCGCAGCAATCGCGTTACCGGCAATAAGGCCGCCGCCGCCGACCGGAAATACCAGCACATCGAGGTCCGGCACCGCTTCCAATACCTCGAGCGTGATCGTGCCCTGCCCGGCCATGATACGAGGGTCATCGTACGGGTGAACAAGCACAAGATTGCGCTTCGCTTGAATTTGCTCGCAGCGCGCCTGTGCCTCGGCAACTGACTCCCCGTGCAGCACAACTTCCGCGCCATGCATGCGCGTTGCTGCGACCTTCACAAACGGAGTCGTTACCGGCATCACAATAGTTGCCGGAATCCCAAGCCCGGCCGCGTGGTAAGCCACCGCCTGGGCATGATTGCCCGCCGACATGGTGATAACGCCGCGCTTGCGCTCTGCGTCGTTCAGCGCCGCAAGCTTCACGAGCGCACCGCGATCCTTAAAGGAATTAGTAACCTGCAGATTTTCGTACTTAACGTAGACCTCGGCGCCGGTCAGCGCCGACAGCTTTGGCGCTGGAAGCATGGGCGTGCGCAGCACGGAGCCCTCGATCACGCGCCGGGCATCTTCAATATCGGAAAGGGTAACTCTCAACGCTTCGTCCTCCGGACCCGGGCGCGCACCATGCCGTAAGCCTTGCCGGCCTTCCAGCCTGGTAAAATAGGGCGACACAGACCCTTGCGCGCGCCCGATTCTTTCTCCATTTCGTAGGCGACCGATACAGTGTGTACGGCCGAACCGGCAAGGCACCGAAAGATGTCGATCGACATCAAACCTCACGCTTACGATCCGGCCACCCAGCCGGAACTCTTTGAAGGCGTTCTGGCGCGCCGGGTCGTGGCTTTTGTCATCGACTTCATCATTATTTCCGTACCGGTTGTGCTCGCGGCGATGTTTATTTTCGCCTTTGGAATCGTCACCTTAGGGCTCGGTTTTGCGCTCTATTGGCTGCTGCCATCGGCGACCGTCGTTTGGGCGCTCGTTTATTTCGGCGCAACTCTTGGCGGGCCGAATTCGGCCACCTGGGGAATGCGAGTGGTCGATCTGGAAATGCGCACATGGTACGGCGCGCCGGCCTATTTTGTGCTGGGCTCGGTGCACGCCATCGCGTTTTGGTTTACAGTGTCTTTCTTCACACCTTTTGTTTTGCTGGTTGCCTTCTTCAACGAGCGGCGGCGCCTCTTGCACGACATCCTTCTCGGAACTGTCGTCATTAATAACGCTGCCCGCGCCACCGCATTGCGACCGTCCATGCAAGCCGTCCGGACCGGATAAAGGGCTTTGACGAGGAGCGTCCGGCGCGCGATGCTAACGCCAACCGGAACGGTCATTAACGAGTTGAACTGATCAGTGACCCAGCACTCGCGCGACACGCCGCAATTTTATCTGACTGCTCCTTCCCCCTGCCCCTACCTGGAAGGGCAGGAGGAGCGCAAAGTTTTCACGCACCTCGTTGGCGAGCGTGCGGGTGAACTCAACGACCTCCTCACGCATGGCGGCTTTCGCCGCAGCCAATCGATCGCATACCGCCCGGCTTGCGAGGGATGCCGCGCTTGCGTGTCGGTGCGTGTGGTCGCCGCCGATTTTGTGCCGTCGCGCAACATGCGCCGCATCGCCGAACGCAATGCCGACGTGGTGGGCGAAATGCGCTCGTCCGCCCCCACCTCCGAGCAATATTCAGTATTTCGTGCCTATCTCGACGCGCGTCACCGCGACGGCGGCATGGCCGATATGACAGTTCTCGACTACGCGATGATGATTGAAGACAGTCATGTCGATACACGACTGATCGAGTATCGCCGGCGTGGGCCCGATACCGGCATCACCGGCCGTGGCACGGGTGATATGTTGGCTGTCGCGCTCACCGACGTCCTCAGCGACGGCCTTTCGATGGTCTATTCGTTTTTCGATCCGGATGAAGGCGATCGGTCGCTCGGGACCTTCATGATCCTGGACCACATCGATCGCGCAAACCGTATGGGGCTGCCCTACGTCTATCTTGGCTACTGGGTGCCCGGCTCGCGCAAGATGGACTACAAAGGCCGCTTCCTGCCTCAGGAGCGACTGATGCCGGCTGGCTGGAGCCGCGTGGAGCGTTGAGACGCTAGCGTCCGAAGACGGATACGCCGAAAAAATTTAAAATCAGCACCCCGTTCAGCGCCAAAATGATGACGGTGCCCCCAATCGCAAGAACATTTGTCAGCCGCGTGTTGGTAAAAGCGCCCATGATGTCGGTGCGACGCGTGAACAAAACCAACGCGATCATCGGCAGCGGCAGAGCAATACTCAAAACCACCTGACTGAGCACCAGCGCGTTGGTGGCGTTAACGCCGAGTGCCACCACGACAAATGCAGGAATCATCGTGATAACGCGTCGCAACCATATCGGAATGCGAAAGCCTATAAAGCCCTGCATGATCATCTGCCCAGCCATTGTGCCCACGACCGAGCTCGAAATTCCCGAAGCGATCAGCGAAAGAAGAAAAATTCCGGCGGCACCAATGCCAAGCAAGGGCGCCAATGTGTGATAGGCCGTTTCTATTTCAGCAACATCGCTGTGTCCGGCGTGGAATGCGCCCGACGCCATCATAACCATTGCCATATTGACGAGGCCGGCGACCGCAAGCGCGATCAATACTTCCCAGTTGGAAATGCGTACGACCGCGCGCTTTTCTTTGTCGTTGCGCGTAGGAATACGCGCCTGCGTCAGCCCGGAGTGCAGGTAGACTGCATGCGGCATCACCGTCGCGCCTATAATCCCGACCGCGAGCAGGAGAGCTTCGCCATCCGCGAGCTGAGGCGTCACGGTGTGAAACGCGGCTGCGCTCCAATCGACCGGCGCAATGAAAACTTCGACGAGGTAACAAAGCGCGATCACCGCTACCAGGCTGCTGATGATCAGCTCGACTGGCCGAAACCCACGGCTTTCAAACATCAGGATGCCGTAAGTGATGATCGCGGTGACCACCATGCCGGCGAGCAGCGGCATCTTGAACAGCAGCGCGAGACCGATGGCGCCCCCGAGAAATTCTGCGAGATCTGTCGCCATCGCGGCGACTTCGCTCACCACCCACATCACGAAAGTGACCGGCCGGGAAAACTGTTCGCGGCACACCTCGGCGAGGTTGCGCCCGGTCACGATGCCAAGCTTGGCCGACAACGCCTGAAACATCATCGCGATCAGATTGGCAAGCAGAACCACCCAAAGCAGTTCGTAGCCGTATTTCGCACCCGCCTGGATGTTGGTCGCGAAATTGCCCGGGTCCATATAGGCGATCGAGGCGATCACAGCCGGACCGCCGAAGGCGAAATAATCGCCGATACCCCGGCGGCGTCCGCGAAGGACCGCCTGAGCCGTTGCCGCCGTGCGCTTGCTCAGCGAGCCACGCTCGACCGTCCTCTTGTCCACAACTGCAAGTCCTTCGCGCCGCGATCGAATCGTGCGGCCAGCGAAAATATAGTATCTAGTTGCGAGTAATTTGCAATTGCATTTAGAATGGAACTTTCCCGCCGTGCACCGTGTTGCCGCTGACTTACGGGCGGCAAACTGGGTGTAACCCGAACATGACTGGGGCTCGGCGGCTGGTTTGGCTGTGCGTGGTGGGGGTGTCATGCGCGTTTGCGCCAACATGCGCATTCGCCGCCGAAAATCAGCACGGCCCCTCCGAATTCATCTTCGTCGCTCAGCTCGCGCTCCTGATGCTGGTTGGCCGCCTCCTCGGCGAGATCATGATCCGCTTCAAGCAGCCGGGCGTGATGGGGCAACTCATCGCCGGCCTGGTGCTTGGCCCTTCCCTGCTGGGCGCACTGTTTCCCGACTGGCAGCACGCCCTTTTCCCAAGCGCCAAAGAGCAGAAGGCCATGCTCGACGGCGTCTCTCAATTCGGCGTGCTGATGCTTTTGCTGCTGACCGGCATGGAGACCGATCTCAAGCTCGTACGCCGGACCGGAGCTGCGTCCGCCATAGCATCGATCGCCGGGATTATCATTCCGTTTGCCTGCGGCGTCGCGCTCGGCGAAGCGCTGCCGGACTCGATGTTACCCGATCCTGGCAAGCGACTGATCACGTCGCTCTTTCTCGGCACCGCACTCTCGATCGCGTCTGTTAAAATTGTCGCGACCGTTATTCGCGAGATGAATTTTCTGCGCCGAAGTGTCGGTCAGATCATTCTCGCCTCGGCGATCATCGACGACACCATCGGCTGGATGATCACCGCCGTCATCTTCAGTCTGGCGTTGCAGGGCCATGTCGACATCTGGAGCGTCACCCAAAGCGTCCTGGGCACGCTCGCGTTCATGGGGCTGAGCCTGACGATCGGGCGCCGCATCGTGTTCATTATTATCCGCTGGGTAAACGATGTATTCGCCAGCGACTTTGCGGTGATCACCACAATTCTGCTGATCATGTGCGCGATGGCCCTCATCACCGACCTGATTGGCGTGCACACCGTGCTCGGCGCCTTCGTCGCCGGCATCCTGATCGGTGAATCTCCCATCCTGACCCGCCATATTGACGAACAGTTGCGTGGCATGGTCATCGCCTTCTTCATGCCGGTTTTCTTCGGCACGGCGGGCCTTTCCGCCGATCTCACGATTCTCAAGGACGTAAACTTTCTGCTGTTGACCATGGGCCTGATCGCGATTGCGAGTCTTGGCAAGTTCGGCGGAGCGTTTGTCGGCGGCAAGCTTGCTGGACTCAACTTTCGTGAATCGCTGGCGCTCGGCACCGGGATGAATGCGCGCGGCTCGACCGAGGTGATCGTTGCCACGATCGGCTTGTCGATGGGTGCTTTAAGCCAGAACCTTTTCACAATGATTGTGACAATGGCGGTCATTACCACCCTGGCGATGCCGCCGACGCTGCGTTGGGCGCTTTCGCGCCTGCCGATGCGCAAAGATGAAAAACAACGGCTCGAACGCGAGGAGATGGAAGCCAAGGGTTTCGTGCCGAAGCTCGAGCGGCTGTTGCTGACGGTCGACGAAAGTGAAAATGCAAAATTCGCCACGCGCATTGCCGGGCTTATCGCGGGCGGCAGCGCTATGCCGACCACCGTGATGCAAATTAAAACTGACAAGAAAACGGGCAAAGCTGCCGCAGAGGCCGCCAAAGAGAGAGCAGAAGAAGTTGGCGAAACCGTGCAAAAATTCGCCGGCCAGGTCGAACGCGTGCAAAAACCTGAAGAAAAGACCGATACTAAACTCGACGTAACAACAATCGTCGAGCAGGCACCGAAACCGGAGGCCGTCGCCGAAGAGGCCGAGAAAGGTTACAGCCTGATGATCATCGGGCTGGAAAAGACTGTCGCGCGGCGCAATGAATTCCACGACGACATTACGAAACTTGCGACGGGCTTCGAAGGGCCCCTCGCCGTGGTGGATGTCCGCGACAAGCTGCTCGAGCATCCGCTCGACGCAAAGCTCAGCATCCTGGTGCCCGTCAATGGCAATGAATATTCGCGCCGCGCAGCAGAAGTCGCAATCGCCGTCGCGCGAGCGTCCCACGCGTCACTGACCGCGCTTTATGTCGCTCCCGGCGGCAGAAAGCGGTCGCGCCAGTACGAAGAAGCGATCCTGAAGGATATTTCGAAGCTTGCTGAGACCTACGATACAGAAGTGCGCACGGCGGTGCGTGCTGATGTGGCGGCCGAGGACGCAATCCTCAAAGAGCTCGCACGAAAGCCATACAATCTGGTGGTGATCGGTGCCGGGCGCCGCCCGGGTGAAAAACTTTTCTTCGGAGATACGGCCGCGGCGCTCCTCGAAAAATCGGAGCGTTCGCTGTTGTTCGTCGCGAGCTGACGCTTATTCGGAGTCCTCGGCCTTGCCGTTTCCACTGCTCGCCAGACTGCGGAATTTATTGTTCTTCGGGAAACCTTTCGGCGCAATGCGGCCTGCATCGGCCCGATTTCCACGCCAATCCTTCAAATCTTTCATCGTCAGTGTGAAGCTGCGCCCGGCGGCGTCATTCCAGGTCATGCCTTCGTCGCCCTTAAATGTGGTGATGTCGGACAGGCCCTTCTCTTTGTAGCGCTGGAGCCGAACACCGCGCCCGCGGCCCATCTCCGGTACCTGGTCGAGCTTGAAGATCACCATTTTGCGGTTCGCACCGATCGCGGCCGCCAGGTCGCCGTCGACCGTCGTCATCGCGGCCGCCTTGTCGGGAGCCTTGAGATTGAGCACCTGCTTGCCCTTGCGGGTGGTGCCCAGACATTCGTCTTCTGACACCACAAACCCGTTGCCGGCATAGCTCGCCACCAGAAATTTGCGGCCGCCCTGATATGCCAAGGCGGCTACGACGTCGGCGTCCTGCTCCAAATCGAAATAGAGACGCACGGGCTCACCGTGCCCCCGTCCGCCCGGAAGCTTCGAAGCTTCGATGGTGTAGAACTTGCCATTGCTGGCGAAGATCAAAATCTTGGCGGTCGTTTCGGTCGGGAATGCGAATTTCAGCGCGTCGTCGGTTTTGAAGGTAACACCCGAAAGATCGGTGACGTGGCCACGCAAGGCGCGGATCCAGCCCTTCTCCGACACCACGACCGTCGCTGGCTCGCGAACGACCATCGCCTCTTCGATTGCAGCCTCATCATGAGCGGGCGCAATGCCAAAGGTTGTGCGGCGCTTGCCGATTTGTGTTTTCGGTCCGAAGGTCTCCCTGATCTCCTTGATCTGACCGGCGATCGTTTTCCATTGTTGCGGCGTAGACGCGATGAGCGATTTGAGCTTGGTGCGCTCTTCGCGCAGCGCTTTGTCTTCGGCTCGGATTTCCATTTCCTCGAGCTTGCGTAAATTGCGCAGCCGCATGTTGAGGATAGCGTCGGCCTGCACCTCGCTGAGCTTGAACGTCTTCATGAGGACGGGCTTCGGCTCGTCCTCTTTGCGAATGATCTTGATGACCTTGTCGAGATTGAGATATGCGACAAGATATCCACCCAGCACCTCCAGGCGATGTTCGATTTCTGCCAGCCTGTGCTTGGAGCGGCGCAACAGCACCTCGCGCCGATGGTCGAGCCATTCGCGCAACACCTCGGCGAGACCGAGCACTTGCGGGATGCGGCCCTTCACCAGCACGTTCATATTGAGCGGAATGCGGTTCTCGAGCTCGGTGAGCTTGAACAGCGATTCCATCAGCAACTCGGCATCGACAGATCGCGAGCGCGGCTCGATCACAAGCCGGACGTCTTCCGCCGACTCGTCGCGCACATCGGCGACCAGCGGTAGCTTCTTCTCATTGATCAGCTCGGCGAGCTTCTCGACCAGGCGCGACTTCTGGACGAGCCATGGCATTTCGCTGATGACGATGACGTAGGTGCCGCGGCCGGTGTCTTCCTGTTTCCATCGCGCGCGAAGGCGAAACGAGCCGCGGCCGGTATTGTAAGCTTCGGCGATTGTCTCCGGCGTATCGACGATGACACCGCCCGTCGGAAAGTCAGGACCTTTGACATATTTGAGCAATGTCCGGCTGCGTGCCTTGGGGTTGTCGATCAGGAACAACGCCGCATCGCATAACTCCGCAGCATTGTGCGGCGGGATCGATGTCGCCATACCGACCGCGATCCCCTGCGAGCCGTTGGCGAGCAGATTCGGGAACGCCGCCGGCAACACGATCGGCTCTTCACTGGTGCCGTCGTAGCTCGGTCGGAAGTCAACCGCATCCTCGTCGATGCCATCAATCAGCAGCCGCGCGACTTCCGTGAGCCGTGCCTCGGTGTAGCGCATGGCGGCCGCATTGTCGCCGTCGATATTGCCAAAGTTCCCCTGCCCGTCCACCAACGGATAGCGCTGAGCGAAATCCTGAGCGAGGCGCACCAGCGCATCATAAATTGCCTGATCGCCGTGCGGATGGAAGTTGCCCATCACGTCGCCCACGACCTTGGCCGACTTTTTGAAGGCGGCCCCCGGGTCGAGCCGCAACAGCCGCATCCCGTAGAGAATGCGGCGATGCACGGGCTTAAGGCCGTCTCGCGCATCGGGAAGTGCGCGATTCATAATGGTGGAAAGAGCGTAGGCGAGATAGCGCTCCTCGAGCGCGTCGCGCAGCGCGACCTCTTCAACCGCGCCCTTGTCCGGGGGAATCAGTCGCTTTCCCATGCTCGATAGCTAATCGGTTGTTTCGCGATGAACAAGCGGTCTATCGCCGGCGCTGGTGGACCAGTGGTGCCCCTCCTACCGCGGTGGGCCATATCGGCGGTGTTATTGGTGGTGAACTAGGCGACGCTGGGCAAAGCGCGGCTGAGCGCGGCAATAAAATGCGCGCGCTCGTCGCCGAGTGCCAGGCCACGTGGCTCAAGCGCGTGGCGAGTCAGAAAGTAACCGGTGAGTGTAAAACCATCGGTGAGGTCGCGGCCGGCCGGCAGCGCATCGTCCTCTCGCAAGAATGCCGGGAGCCGCATCATTTTGTCCGCCCATGGCTCACCAGCGGCGCGCGAGACGGCGCGCCCGGATTTGGGTGAAACATAAATGAGGTCGCCGGACACGCCGGTGGCCACACAGCGCTCGAGATCGAGGCCGAAACCGAGTTCAGACAACAGTTGCAATTCAAATCGCACCACCATCGGCGCGGCGATCACCGCATCGTCAAGGTGCCCAAGAATTTCGTCGAGCGCCTCGTAGAGCCCGCCATGGGGATCGCGTTCCGGCAACAGCCGCATCAGCGCGGCGAGATGGCTAACACCGTAAATTGCGTGCGGCGACGAAAAGAAACTCGCTGCCCGCAAATTCAGACCCTCGACGGTATAGTTACCGAGGTGCTCATCGAGCCGCGCCCGCCACGCGGCATTCACGCTGTTACCTGGTTGCAGAACCGGCTTGAGCCGCGAGCCGAATCCTCCACGCACCAGACCGAGATGACGACCGTGCTCGCGCGTCATTAATTCGAGGATAGCGTTCGCTTCCCCGTGACGTTTGACTCCGATCACAATGCCTTCATCGGTCCATTGCATAAGCGACTCACGGTCTCCGCCTATCTCTACGTCACTCTTTCGGAAACTCCAGCCCCATGGCGCGGTATCGCTCAGGATCCTCGCCCCACCCTTCGCGCACTTTGACGAACAGGAACAAATGCACTTTGGCTTCCGCGACCTCCGCGATATCCCTGCGGGCGGCCTCACCGATAGCCTTGATCGTCTGCCCGCCCTTGCCGAGGACGATCTTGCGTTGGCTTTCACGCTCGACATAAATCGTCTGCTCGATCCGGATGTCGCCGCCTCGCAACTCCTTCCATGATTCGGTTTCGACCGTTGAATGGTAAGGCAATTCCTGGTGCAACCGTTCAAACAATTTTTCGCGGGTGATCTCGGCAGCCAATTGACGCATCGGCGCATCCGACATTTGGTCGGGCGGATAGAGCCAAGGCCCAGGCGGGACCCGCTGCGCCAGCCACGATTTGAGATCGGCAACGCCGTCGCCGGTCAGTGCCGAAATCATAAACGTTGCCTCGAACTTCGATTTCTCGTTCGCAAGCTTGGCCAACGTTAACAACGCCTCTTTCGCCACCACGTCGACCTTGTTGAGGATCAGCAGCTTCAGGGGCTTCACGTCCCGGAGCCGCGCCAGAATATCGTCCGCTTCTTCGTCGAGTCCTTTGCGTGCATCGATCAAGACACCGACAAGGTCGGCCTCGTGGGCCCCGCTCCAGGCCGTCGTGACCATGGCGCGGTCGAGTCGCCGCTTGGGAGAAAAGATACCTGGCGTATCGACGAAAATGAGTTGCGACTTACCCTCAATGGTAATCCCGCGGATCAAGGCGCGGGTCGTCTGCACCTTGTGCGAAATAATGCTGACTTTCGAACCGACCAGCGCATTGAGCAATGTCGATTTTCCGGCATTGGGCGCGCCGATCAGAGCGACAAAGCCGCAATTCGTATCCGCATTCTGCGTGTTCGGCTCAGCCATCAAGCTTGTCCGCCGGCGCACCGACCCGCGTGAGCATGGCCGCCGCGGCAGCCTGTTCGGCAGCGCGCTTCGAATTGCCCAGCCCTTCGGCTGGCGGGCGGTCCGGCAGCACGACGGCGACACGGAACTCCGGATCGTGATGTGGCCCGGTGCGCGCGAGCTCGCGATAGGCCGGTGTCGGCAGCCCGCGCGCCTGAGCCCACTCTTGCAACATGGTTTTTGGATCGCGCAACGGACGCGGCGGCGTGAGCATACGTTCCTTCCAGAAACGCGCGATCAAGGCGTCGGCCGCCGCGTATCCCGCGTCGAGGAAAACCGCTCCAACCAACGCCTCACAGACGTCGGCGAGAATCGTCGTTCGCCGCCGTCCACCGGCGTGCGATTCCGAATTGCCGAGTTTGAGCGCAGGTCCCAAATCCATCGCGCGTGCCACTTCCGCGCAAGTCTCCTTGCGCACGAGATCGGCCAGCCTGCGCGACAGCTCGCCTTCGTTTGCTTTCGGGAATGCCCGGTAAAGCATGTCGGAGATCACGAGCCCAAGGACATGGTCGCCGAGAAATTCCAGCCGCTGATAGCTGGAGGCGCGATTACCGCCCGATAAGGCTGAAATGTGCGTGAGCGCGCGTTCAAGCAAGTCTTTATCGGCAAAATTATAGCCGATCCTGGTCTCGAGCGCCGTCCTGTCCTTGGCCTTACGGCTCATCTGACGATCGTGAACAGCCTGTTCCAGCGTACCGATACCGGCCAGCGCCAGAATTGCCAGGCGCGCTCGCCTTCATAGACGGAGAAGAAGATGATCTGTGCCTTCCCAACGATGTTTTCGAACGGCACCATGCCCACCTGGCTAAAGCGACTGTCTGTCGAATTGTCGCGATTGTCGCCCATCATAAAGTAATGGTCGGCCGGCACAGTGTAGACTTGGGTGTTGTCGGCAAATCCGTTATCCACGAGATCGAGCGTGTTAAAGGTCACGCCGTTCGGAAGCGTTTCCGTCCATCGCTTGACCGGCGCGTCACGTGTGCCTTCTTCTGTCTCGACAAAGTCGGGTGCGCGTTCGTGCTTGACCGGCACACCGTTGATGTTGACGACGCCGTCAATGACCTGAATTTTATCGCCCGGCAGACCAATCACGCGTTTGATGTAGTCGGTCGAAGGGTCTTTCGGCAGTCGAAACACCACCACGTCGCCGCGCTGCGGTAACCAATCACCCGGAATGCGTCCTGAGAAAAGCGGCGGCGACAACGGGAGGGAATATTTGCTGAAGCCGTAACTGTATTTCGATACGAACAGGTAATCACCCACAAGCAGCGTCGCCTTCATCGAACCCGAAGGGATGTTGAAGGGCTGAAACAGGAAGGTGCGGATCACGAGCGCAATGATCAGCGCGTGAATGATCACGCGCACGGTTTCGGCGACGCCGCCCTCTTTTTTCTTTGTTCCAGATGTCACACTCATAGGCCTTTCGTCCCACCATACGGCTTACGCGCCCCGGCGACCTTGTAGCGGCTGGCACCCCCACAGGCAATCAACAAGGCCGAGGCCTCACCACAAACGTCTGTTCGCATTGATGTTCCCGCTTTCAACCCGCAACCGCCGGTTCGGATTTGGGCACGGCAGATATAATGACAATGGCCTGTGCGGTTGGGCCTTCATCGGTCAGCGATAGATCGATTCTGGCCTCGCAGCCTGGTGGTGTCATCGCGCGCAGCCGCGCCAGCGCACCTCCGGTTAACGTCATGGTCGGGCGACCGCTCGCGAGATTGACCACGCCCATATCGCGCCAAAATACGCCGCGCCGAAGGCCTGTGCCGAGCGCCTTGGCACAGGCCTCCTTTGCAGCAAACCGCTTGGCGTAAGTTTCAACGGAATTTGCGCGCCGTTCAGCCTTTGCGCGTTCTGTCGACGTAAAGATTCTGTCGAGGAAACGCTCCCCATGGCGCTCGATCACGCCGGCAATTCTCCGCACGTCAACAATGTCGGAGCCAAGTCCGATAATCATGCGTGCTTTGCCTTCTTACGACCGCGGTCCATCGCCGCACGCATGAATTTTACCGTTTCTGCCAAACCCTCGAATATCGCCTCCCCGATTAGAAAATGGCCGATATTAAGTTCGACGACCTGTGGCAGCGCGGCAATTGTTTCAGCGGTGCCGTAATCGAGGCCATGCCCCGCATGCACTTCCAGGCCCAATTCGTGTGCCAGTGTTGCGCCGTTGCGGATGCGACTCCACTCTTCTTCCCCCACCGTCCGGTTTTTTTCAGTCAGTGCCTCGCACCAGGCGCCGACGTGGATCTCGACCACCGGGGCGCGCAATTTCGCTGCAGCCTCGAACTGGCGCGGCTCTGGGGCCACAAATAGTGAAACGCGAATGCCCGCGTCCCGCAGTTTATGGACGAATGGCGCCAAATGATTGTGTTGTCCGGCGGCGTCGAGGCCGCCTTCGGTTGTTCGCTCGCTCCGCTTTTCCGGAACAATGCAGACTGCGTGCGGCTTTGACTTAATCGCAATGTCCAGCATCTCGCTGGTCGCCGCCATTTCCAGATTTAGCGGTTTATCGATTTCGGCCATAAGACGCGCGATGTCGTCGTCCCGAATGTGACGACGATCTTCGCGCAGATGGGCGGTGATACCATCGCAACCTGCCGCAATTGCGAGCTTCGCCGCACGAACAGGATCGGGGTGGGTCCCGCCGCGCGCGTTGCGAATGGTTGCGACGTGATCGATGTTGACGCCAAGACGAAGACGATTCATGCGCTAGCCGTTTACTCGTTCCGCCTTGGCTACCACTGGCTTGGCACGTAATTGCGCGAGGATGGCGGTAAGATGTTTGAGGTCGTAGACCTCGAGATCGATCATTACGTCCGTAAAATCGGGCGCTTGCCTTGTCATGCGTATGTTGTCGATATTGCCGTCATGCTCGGCGATGACCTGCGCGATTTGCGCCAGTGAACCTGGTTCGTTGACTGACTGGATCGCGATCCGCGCAGGAAAACGCTGCGGGGTCCGCTCCTCCTCATCCCAGCGCACGTCTAGCCAACGTTCCGGCCTGTCTTCGAACTCGCTCAAAGCCGGCGACTGGATCGGATATATTGTGATGCCTTCGCCTGGGGTGAGAATCCCCACAATGCGATCACCCGGAACCGCACCCCCATTGGGCGCGAAACGTACCGGCAGGTCACCGTTGATGCCGCGAATAGGAATTGCGGGCCCCAGTGCACTGTCGGGCACTTTAAATTTGACCGACGTGAGCTTCTTCAGTCCGAACCACCCGCTCTCCGATTTAGGCTTGACGGCCATCGCAGCGGCGCGCTCTTCCTTGTAATCGGGATACATGGCGCGAGCGACATCGGACGCCTTGAGTTCGCTGCGGCCGACCGCCGCCATCACTTCATCGACCGATGCCCGCGCCAACCTTGCCAAGGCTCCCGTGAGGTTTTCGTCCGAATAGGCAATCTTGGCGCGCTGGAACAAACGCTCGACGATACGGCGGCCCAACCCGGCATATTGCATACGCACCGCGACGCGCGTTGCGCGCCGGATCGCCGCACGCGCCTTGCCGGTGACGACAATCGATTCCCACGCTGCCGGCGGCGCAGTTTGTGCTTTCGAGGTAATAATCTCGACCTCGTCGCCGTTCATCAGCTCAGACGTCAGCGGCGCGATCTGCCCGTTGATCTTGCAACCGATCGCCATGTTGCCGACATCGGTATGGACCGCATACGCAAAATCGATGGGCGTCGCCTTGCGAGGCAACGCAATCAGCTTGCCCTTCGGGCTAAAACAAAACACCTGATCATGAAACAACTCGAGCTTGGTATGTTCGAGGAATTCTTCAGGATTTGAACCTTCCGCCAGCAATTCAATGGTACGACGCAGCCAGGCGTAAGCCGTCGATTCCCGCGACAGCAATTCAGTCGGCGAGCCGACATTGTCTTTGTAAAGAGCGTGCGCGGCGATGCCGTATTCGGCGATCTCGTGCATTCCAACCGTGCGGATCTGCAGTTCGACGCGCTGCTTGCTGGGGCCAATCACCGTCGTGTGGATCGAACGATAGTCGTTCCCTTTCGGTGTCGAGATATAATCCTTGAAGCGGCCGGGCACCATCGGCCACGCGCTATGCACGATGCCAAGCGCCTGATAGCAGTCGGCCAGTGTTTTCACGACGACGCGGAATCCGAAAATATCGGACAGCTGCTCGAAGCCGACGGATTTTCGTTCCATCTTGCGCCAGATTGAATAGGCGCGCTTGCGCCGTCCGACGACGCGCGCCTCGATGCCGCGGTCGGCGAGTTTCTTAGTGAGCTGCTTTTCGATCTCCGAGATCAAAAGCTTGCTGCGTTCGCTGAGCGCGTTAAGACGCGCAGTCACGACGGCATAGGCTTCAGGGTAAAGTTCGCGGAACGCGAGGTCGTCGAGCTCCTCCCGCATCTCATGCATGCCCATGCGGCCGGCGAGAGGCGCATAGATTTCCAGCGTCTCTTCGGCGGCACGCCGGCGCGCATCCGGCGGCATGTAGTCGAGCGTGCGCATATTGTGCAGCCGGTCGGCAAGCTTGATCAGCAACACGCGGACATCGTCGGCAATCGCCAGCAACAGCTTGCGAAGATTTTCTGCCTGCTTTGCCTCTTTGGTGACGAGATCGAGTTTTTTCAGTTTTGTCAGGCCTTCAACCAAAGTGCCGATGTCGCGCCCGAACAGGCTGTCGATTTCCGCGCGCGTGGCCTCGGTGTCCTCGATCGTGTCGTGCAGCAATGCGGCAGCAATAGTTGCGTCGTCGAGTTTGAGGTCAGTCAGGATCGCCGCCACCTCGATCGGGTGCGAAAAATAGGGATCGCCGGACGCGCGTCGCTGCTCGCCATGCGCTTTCATGGCGTAGACGTACGCGCGATTGAGCAGCGCTTCGTTCGTGTTCGGGTTGTAGCGGCGGACCCGCTCGATCAGGTCGTACTGCCGCATCATCTGTGGTTTTCGCGACGGAGCCGGCTTTTCGGCGGGCTGTATGCCCACCGCGACAGCCGGTGGGCGCGGCGCCCGTATCGGGGCCTGCTTTTGCATCCGCGGAAGGTCTGAGCGCGTACGCGCCATATCTACAGTCTCGCAGCTGCCGGTGACGAACTACCTCACGATATCACGTGGCCGCGGCATAGCAGCAAGGCTTTGCGAATCTGGTTGATAAATAGGCGACGGCCCGGCGTTTGGCCGGGCCGATGCAGAAAATGGAAGCCAATCGCGAAATGCGGGCCTATTCGGCCTCTTCTTCCGGCGGCTCTTCGGGCGGCGCCAAACCTTCGAGGCCCTTGAGGAGCTCTTCCTCGGTCATACGGTCGGCAGTTACCTCAGTGTCGTCAGAATCCACACTGGCCCCCGCACCCGCACCAATCAGCGGCACTTCGGGCTCCGGTTCGTCAACTTCGACGTACTTCTGCAGGCTGTGAATGAGGTCTTCCTTGAGGTCGCCCGGCGACACGGTGGTATCGGCAATTTCGCGTAATGCGACGACTGGATTTTTGTCGTTATCGCGCTCGACGGTAATCTGTGATCCGGATGAGATCATCCGCGCGCGGTGGCTCGCCAAGAGGACGAGGTCGAAGCGGTTCTCAACCTTATCGATGCAATCTTCTACGGTGACACGGGCCATTGGCTCGTCACTCCATCTGGTGGAACTTGTCCTGAATTTGACTGCTAGGTATCCTCTAGCGCATAGAATTTCAAGCGTTTTTGTCTTGGTTTAGCCGCAACCGTCTGTTACTCGACAATTGCGCGGTCACAAGCAAGCCGATGGCAAGGGATTTTGTCGGCACCAGGTGATTTCGCAGGTGGCAGCTCAATTGATCGGAGATGCCACAATGCCCTGTTAACGGCGATTCAGGACCTCGCGCGCATTTGACGCCGCGTGCCGAGAGTATCTGAAAGTAACCCGTAAGGAATTGTGAGAGAAAGCCATGACCGTACCCGGCGAAAAAATCGCTTTATTCATTGATGGGGCCAACCTTTACGCCACCGCAAAATCTCTTGGTTTTGACATCGACTACAAGCGGTTGCTTCGGGAATTCCAATCGCGCGGCTATTTGTTGCGCGCGTTTTATTACACCGCAGTCATCGAAGATCAGGAATATTCGTCAATCCGCCCGCTGATCGACTGGCTCGACTACAATGGCTACTCGGTCGTCACCAAGGCGACGAAAGAATTTGTCGACCAGACCGGGCGCCGCAAGGTCAAAGGGAATATGGACATCGAACTCGCGGTCGATGCGATGGAAATCGCGGGTACAATCGATCACATGGTGCTGTTCTCCGGCGACGGCGATTTTCGTTCGTTGGTCGAAGCGGTGCAGCGCAAGGGTGTGCGTGTCACCGTCGTTTCGACCATTTCGACCCAGCCGCCGATGGTGGCAGATGAGTTGCGTCGCCAGGCCGACGTATTCACCGACATCGTGACGCTGCAATCCAAGATCGGACGCGATCCGTCCGAGCGGCCCGCGCGTGAAGGGCGCCCTCCCCGCGATGATCGCGAGTCGCCGCAACACACGCCGCAGTTCTTGCAACGGCCACCGACAACGCCACAGCGCGCCACGGCTCCTGCCGGGGCCGAAGACGACGACGATTCCTTCGAATAACGGTGCACGATGGCTGGGGCCGACGGAAAGCCTGGGCGCGATTGCCCGCGCTGTCCGCGGCTTGCCGCGTTCCGCAAGACCTGGCGCACAAAAGAGCCGACCTGGTTCAATGCGCCGGTGCCATCCTTCGGATCGGCAGACGCGCGCGTTTTAATTGTCGGTCTGGCTCCGGGGTTGCAGGGCGCAAACCGTACCGGCCGCCCGTTCACCGGCGACTACGCCGGAGTTTTGCTTTACGGAACTCTCGGAAAATTCGGCTTTGCACGCGGTGACTACGGCGCGCATCCCGATGACGGGCTTGAGTTGATCGATTGCCGCATCACGAATGCCGTGCGCTGCGTGCCACCAGAAAATAAACCGACGCCCGAAGAAATAAGAACTTGCCGCGATTTTCTCGTGCCGACGATCGCTGAGATGAGAAGCCTCCGCGCAATCGTCGCGCTTGGCCGCATTGCGCATGACAGCGCTGTAACAGCGCTTGGCGCAAAGAAATCAACCGCGCCTTTCACCCACGGCGGAAAACACAAGCTCGGCGAACTGACGCTGTTTTCCAGCTATCACTGTTCCCGGTACAACACGAATACGCGCGTGCTGACGCCGGAAATGTTTTGCGATGTTTTCGCCAACGTCCGCCGCTATCTTGACGCCTGAAGCCAGGCCATGACTTCCGCCGCGTTCTTGTCGGGCGGGAATACCGGGTAAAACGTCTTGGTAATCTTGCCGTCGTCGATCACAAGCGCCATGCGCTTGAGCAATGTCATTCCCGCAACGGAAAATGTCGGCAAGTTTAGCGCTTTGGTGAGTGCGAGTTTCACGTCTGACAAAATGGCAAAGGGCAAATGTAATCGCGTCGCCGCCTCACGCTGGTAGGCGGTGTCCTGGGTGGAAAGCCCGAAGAGCTGCGCGACACCAAGCCGCTTGAGTTCACCAAAATGGTCACGGAACGAGCAGGATTGCGGCGTGCAGCCGCGCGCGCCCGCAATCTGGTCCCAGCCATCGGGTGGATCGACACCCGGCACGCCCGTGCGCGGATAGACATAGACAACGGTGCGGCCCTTGAGCTTAGAGAGATTAACCGCCGATCCGTCGGTCCCGGGCAGTGTCACATCAGGAAGTTTCATCCCGGTCAAATGGCGCGCCGCGCCGTCATCCTGCGGCGCCGGAATGCCTGGTGGCAAAAATTGCGGATTATGGGTCCCGGGTGCTTCGCTCATTTCTCTCCTCCATAGCTCATAAACTCCATGAGCGACCCGTCCGGATCACGAAAATACACCGACGTGCCTGCGCCCTTGGCTCCGAAGCGCTGCATGGGACCGCGCTCGACCGCGATGCCGTGGGCATCCAGGTGCGCCATCGCCCCTTCGATGGGCCCCTGCCATTCAAAGCAGAGATCGCTATTGCCCGGCTGGACCGGCAGACGCGCGACTTCCGCAGGCTTTACGCCCGGCCCGTGCACGTTGAGTTGTTTATCGCCAAACCGGTAAGCCCAGCCTGTGGGCCGTTGCACGAGCTCGGCTCCCATGACCTCGCTGTAGAATTTGTTGGAACGCTGCCAGTCGGAAACGTGGATCACACAGTGATCGAGCTTGGTAGCAACCGCCATCGCCTCACCCCTTCAACCGCATCAGCCGGCCGCGTTCGCGCTCCCACGAACGCTTCTTCAGCGTTTCGCGTTTGTCGTGCAGCTTCTTGCCGCGCGCGAGAGCGATCTCGACTTTCGCGCGACCCTTCTCGTTAAAGTAAAGCTTTAGCGGGACGATCGTCATCCCTTCGCGTTCAACCGCCCCGACCAGCCGGCTGATTTCCCGCTTCTGCAGCAGCAATTTGCGTGGCCGCTTTGGCAAATGATTGAAGCGGCTGGCCTGCAAATATTCCGGGATATTCGAATTGATCAGCCAGAGCTCGCCGGCACGCGCATCGGCATAAGATTCGGCAATCGTGGCCTTCCCGGCGCGCAAGGATTTCACTTCGCTGCCGGTCAGAACGATCCCGGCTTCGAAAGTCTCGCCAATTTCGTAATTGAAGCGCGCTTTGCGGTTGTCGGCGACCACCTTGAAGCGGCGCTCGGGTTTTGCGGCCATGGATGCGCCAAATGGGCTTGCGACGAACGTTCAGCGCGATTTGAGCTGGTCGCGGATTTCTGTGAGAAGCTCTTCGGTCTTCGTCGGCGGCGGGGCTTTCTCCGCCTCCTTTGTCGTCAGTCGATTGAGACCACGAATCACCAGAAACAGCACAAACGCGATAATGATAAAGTTAAGCGTGATCGTGAGAAAACTACCCCAAGCCAGCACAGCGCCTTGTTTTTTCGCCTCAACCAGAGTTCCCGCGGTCACCTTGGAAGACAAGGGAATATAGTAGTTCGAGAAATCGATGCCGCCGGTGACCGCTCCGATCATCGGCATGATGACATCGCCGACGAGCGAATTCACAATTCCGGAAAACGCCGCGCCAATGATCACACCGATCGCGAGATCGACGACGTTTCCGCGCAGGGCGAACTTTTTGAATTCAGCCAACATGGCGTTCTGCCTTCTTCGCGTTAGTTGATCAGGCCGGCGTGGACCATGGCTTGGCGCACGGCAGTTTGCGCCTTCTCGCTCGCAGGCACCATCGGCAGCCGCACCGTATTGGCGCACTTTCCGATCAACGACATCGCGTACTTGATGGGCGCCGGACTGGTTTCCACGAACAGGTTGATGTGAAGCGGTGTTAGCTTGTCTTGCAGTTTGATTGCAGTCGCGAAATCGCCCTTCAGGCACGCGGCCTGAAATTCCGAGCAGAGGCGCGGCGCGACATTCGAGGTGACCGAAATGCAGCCGTGGCCGCCGTGGGCCATGAAGCCGAGCGCGGTGATATCTTCGCCCGACAGCTGATTGAAATCCGGCCCCATGGCCGCGCGCTGTTGCGACACTCGCGCCATATTCGCGGTCGCATCTTTCACGCCGGCGATATTCTTGAGTTCATAAAGACGGGCCATCGTGTCGACGGACATGTCGACGATGGAGCGGCCCGGGATGTTGTAGATCAATATCGGGATCCCGATCGCGTCGTTGATGGCCTTGTAGTGCTGGTAGAGGCCTTCCTGGGTCGGCTTGTTGTAATACGGCGTGACGATCAGCACGGCGTCGGCGCCCGCCTCCTCGGCATGCCGGGAAAGCGCGACTGCTTCCGCGGTTGAATTCGAGCCCGCGCCGGCGATGACCGGTACACGGCCATCGGCCTGGTCGACGCACCACTCGACGACTTGCTTGTGTTCGTCATGCGACAAAGTCGGGCTTTCGCCCGTGGTTCCCACCGGAACCAACCCATTGGTGCCTTCCGCAATCTGCCAGTCCACGATGTCGCGAAACGCCTTTTCGTCGAGCGAACCGTTTTTGAACGGCGTGACCAGCGCGGTAAAGGAGCCTCGAAAGCTCGTCTTGGCGGTCATGACACGACTTCTCCACAAGGAGGGCTGGCTTCAATTGCCATAGATATCGGGTCGGCGGCGGCGATGAAAGCCCCTCCCGGCGGGCCAAACATGCTTCCGCCGTGTTTTCGCCCGGCTGCGTAGGTAGTGTGCCGGTTGATGAAATTTTTGGGTATCATTCATCAACGAAATTGGCCTAGTTAGCCAACGTTTGCGGCCCTTGTCCGAATCGGGGTCGCCGGGACCGAAGCATGGGGTTGAATGAACGCGACTAATCGTAGCCGCTGGGGTGTTTATTTGGCGCTGGCGGCCACGTGCGGCCTGGGCGCAGAGGCGATTGCGACCACTGTCCAGAAAGTTCCCTTGCCACGTCCGCGGCCCCCAATCCAGGTTGGGAAACAGGTGGCCACCAGCACACAGACTGCGAAGCCCGCGGCCCCGGTCGCCGCAGCTCCGCTCCCGCAGAAGCGCCCGCCCGCAAACACGCCCGGCGTCTCAGCGTTCGCGCAGGCCAATGTCGGCCTGCACGGCGCGCTCTTTGAAAGCCGCGCCACATTCAAACCTCTCGCCCGTCCCGTCTCCGGCCCCTTCGCGATCGCGCCGACAGCGGCGACCTCGGCCGCCGACATCGCCGCGGTCAAGCGCGTGATCGAGGCGGCGCGCAAAGGCAAAGAAGCGGACGCGAACGCAGCCGAGGCGGGCATCTCCGATCCGGTGGCGCGCAAGCTTGCCGAATGGGTGATCCTGCGCTCCGACAACACCAACCCAACATTTGCGCGCTATGCCGCCTTCGTGGAAGCCAACCCGAGTTGGCCCCACGCGCCGTTGTTCCGCCGTCGAGCGGAGAACGCACTGTGGAACGATGGCGTCGACGATCGCACGGTGCGGGCGTTCTTCGCCAAACACCAGCCCGCCACCGCTAAGGGCCGCTACATGCTCGCGCGAACGTTGCTCGCGCAGGGCGATCGTGACGGCGCTGCCGCCCTCGTTCGCTATGCGTGGCGCTACGACGACGCCAGCGCCGAAGTCGAGAAACGCGTGCTCGACACGTACGGCAACATGCTCACTGCCGCCGACCACAAAATCCGCATGGAGCGCCGTTTCTATGCCGACGACGTCGCCGGCGGCATGCGCGCTGCCGAACGGCTTGGCGGCGACGATCTTGCGATTGGACGCGCACGCGCTGCCGTCCTGCGTAAGGCCGGAAATGCAAAGGCCTTGCTCGATGCGGTGCCCACCTCCGCGCATGGCCAGGCGGGGTACATCTTCGCCTATGTGCAATGGCTTCGGCTCAATAACAAAGCCGAAGACGCCGGCAAATTGATCCTGAACGCGCCGAAAAATCCGGAAGCCCTGGTCGACCTCGACCAGTGGTGGCAGGAGCGGCGCTTGCTGGTGCGCAAGCTGCTCGACGAGCAGGATGCGCAGGCGGCGTATCTCGTGGCGCGCGAGGCCGCAACGCCAATGCGTGGTTTTTATCGCGTCGATGCGCACTTCACCGCCGGCTGGGTTGCGCTGCGTTTCCTGAATGATCCGAAGACAGCAACCGAACACTTTTCGCATATCGCAGACGCCACCCAGAATCCGCATGCGCTCGCTCGTGGCGGCTATTGGCAGGGCCGCGCGGCCGAGGCGATGGGCCAGCAGGCGCAGGCCAAAACGTTCTACGAGGCGGCGTCGCAGTACACCGCGACTTATTACGGCCAACTGGCGCGCGCCCGCCTCGGCCTGCGGGATCTCGGCTTGCGCGGACCGCCTGTGTTCACGCCTCAGGAACAGGGCGTGCTTGGCAATCTTGAAGTCGTGCGCGCGGCGGAAATCCTCTACGCGCTCGACGAACGCGACATGCTGGCCTCGATTTATGCCGAGCTTGGCGAAAGTGCGACCGATGTCGCGGGAATGGCCGTGTTATGCGAGCTTGCCGGCAAGCATGGCGATGGCCGCGCCATGCTGCTTCTGGGCGAAGCCGCCTATGGGCGCGGATTGCCGCTCGACTATTACGCCTACCCGATCGTGGGGCTGCCCGACTATCAGCCGATCGCGCCGGCGATCGACCCGGCCGTCGCCTATTCGATCGCGCGCCAGGAGAGCCACTTCAATCAGAAAGTGGTGTCGAGCGCGCACGCCATGGGTTTGATGCAGGTGACCCCTGCCGCCGGAATTGATACGGCCGCCAAATTCAAGGTCGCATTTAACCGCGACCGCCTGCTCAAGGACCCCGTCTACAACATGCAGATGGGCGCGGCGGAATTGTCCAATTTGTTCACCGGCTATAACGGGTCGTACATTCTCACGTTTGCCGGCTACAACGCCGGGCGTGGCCGCGTGAAACAGTGGATCGCGGCTTACGGCGATCCGCGCGACCCCAATGTCGATCCGGTCGATTGGGTCGAGCGCATTCCGTTGTCCGAGACGCGCAATTATGTCGCGCGGATCATGGAAAACCTTCAGGTCTATCGCGCCCGCTTCGGTGGCAGCAGCAAGCTGCTGATCGAGGCCGATATCAAGCGCGGCGGGATGAATTAATCCTGCGCGCTCTTAGCCGTCCTCCACACGTAGATATTGCGCACGCCCATCACCTCCGCTCATGCCCCGCGCATGCGGGCATTCGGCTTTTACCCAAGAACTGGATCCCCGCTCTCGCGGGGGCGACGGGTAGTTCTCCCGCAGTCATCGCCTAGGTTGGCCGCCGCAGCGATGCTAAAAGAGCGCCATGCAGAACGGCGCCACCAGCACCTTCATCACCTCGCCTGACGGCCTGAAGCTGCACGCGCGCTGCTATGGCCAGCGCACCTCATCGTTGACGCCGGTGGTCTGCCTGCCGGGCCTTGCGCGAACGACGGCCGATTTCGAGACGCTCGCCCTCGCCCTTTCGCATGAGGGTCCCCACCCGCGCCGTGTGATCGCGCTCGACTATCGCGGGCGCGGGCTTTCCGATTATGACCGTGATCCTGCCAACTATTCGCTCCCCGTTGAGCTCGCCGATGTGCTGGCAGTCGTCACCGCGCTTGATGCATCACCTGCGATTTTTATCGGCACCTCGCGCGGCGGCATTCTTTCGATGCTGCTCGCTGCCGTGCGGCCGACAGCGATCGCCGGTGTGGTTCTCAACGACATCGGCCCGGTGATCGAAGCGCAGGGCCTGATGCGGATCCGGGGCTATGTCGGCAAGCTGCCGCAGCCGCGAAATTTCGATGAAGGCGCCGAGATCCTGCGCCGGCTTTTCCACGGGCATTTTCCCAAGCTGGGGCCCGCCGACTGGCTCGCCAGCGCTCATCGCGCGTTCAAAGAGGACAAGGGCCGGATGGTGCCGACCTACGACGTCAAGCTCGCCACGACGTTGAAGGGGATCGATTTCGAAAAGCCGATGCCGGCGCTGTGGAAGGAGTTCGACGCACTCGCGCATGTTCCGGTGATGGTCATCCGCGGTGCCAATTCCGACATTTTGTCTCCCGCGACAATCGACGCGATGCGTGCGCGGCGACCCACGCTGCAAACGCTGGAAGTTGCCGATCAGGGCCACGCGCCGCTCCTTGCTGAGGCGGATGTGATCGCGCACATCGCGGATTTCGTGAAACGCTGTGACCGCGCGATGCATTAGGTGTACGCCACCGAGGGTGTGGCACTGTTTTTCCACACAGTCATGGCCGGACTTGTTCCGGGCATCCACGCCTTCCCTGCTGCAACATCGTGAAGACATGGATGCCCGGCATAAAGCCGGGCATGACGCGGAGTGTGTGGCGTTGCTCACCGTCAGGCCGACGCCGTTGCGTTTTTCCGCTCATTCCCGCGAAAGCGGGAATCCAGAACGCGATCATAGGGCCAGAGAATTTCCGCCCTGGGTCCCCGCCTTCGCGGGGACGAGCGGATGGCATGCCGAGACAAGCTGCGCAAGACGCGGAGCGTGCGGCACTGCTTACCTCATCGTCATGGCCGGACTTGTTCCGGCCATCCACGCCTTTACGAGCATCGTCGCCGCAAGACGTGGATGCGCGGGTCAAGCCCGCGCATGACGCGCGGAGTATGTGAGTCCCCAGAACACAAAAACAAAACCCCCGGCGGTTTCCCGCCGGGGGTTGTTCGTCGTGAAACAGTCGCTACGCGATCAAGGATAGAAATCGCGATGGACGCGGAAGCGGAACTGCCAGTTGTCAACGTCGGCGACATGGGTAACGCCTGCTGCTCCTGTGATTTCACCAGTATTCAAACCGTTGAATGTTGTTGCGCTCATCAGCTTTGAGTACATCACGTCCAGTCCCATATAAAAGTCCTTGGTGATATTCCACTGGGTGCGTGAACCAAGCCACCAAGTCTGCCAGTTCATATCGCAGCCCGGAGTGGCGACGGCCGTGGTGCCAACGCCAACACCGTTCCCATTGTTAATTCCCAGACAAAGTATCCCATTAGCGGAGCTGTTGTAGCTGACGGCCGCATAGCCGCTGTACAAAGATGTCCGCCATCGCGGGTTCCAAAAGTGTTCGTAAGCGGCATTGACGTTCCACGAGGTGGTCAGCTCCAGATCGCCTGGGTTTCCGCCACCAAGGGTGCCACCGACGACTGCATCACTGAGCGGGCCGAATCCTACGCTCGAACCGTCAACCTTACCCCAGTTCGAGTTGGGGGTTTGAAATGCATAGCGCAGAGCACCTTGGGTGTAGTTGATCTGTGTCTGTAGATAATCACCCTGTCCAATCATCGATGCGTTAAGCCTAATGCCAGCACCGATCGCCCAACCGAGCCTATCACTGGCGTGGCCGGTGCGCGGATCAGTCGTTGCGTTGCCGTAGTAGGTCATATTGACCTGATGCAGGGCTCCCATGATTTGCGCAGATCCCCACACCTGATCGACGCGTAGATTGCCGACGAAGTCGGGCAACTGAAAACCGCCGTAACCACCTGGAAACGCTCCGCCGATCGCTGTGTTGCCCGAAACGAAGGTTGGCGCAAGGCTGCCAAAAGTGATGATCTGTGTAGTCCTACGCATCTCCGCAGCGATTGTCCCCGACCAGCCGTTGCCGAGTTGCGCAGTATAGCCCGCGACCATCCAGCCACTATCGCCGGTGTCAGACGCCGGGAACGAACCCCAGTACGACGTCGCCGGTGAGCTATAGAAATCGAAGAATGATTGCGCCAGACCAAACGTGAAGCCCGCCCACTGGATGAAGGCGCGGTTGGCGCTGAACGTGTTGCCCGCGCCATCGAAGCCGACGTTGTTCGTGCTGAGGCCGACCGCAAGATAACCGCGTACGGTGCCGTATTCGCTTTCGTTGCGCGCATCCGCCGTGATGTAGCCGCGCGCGCGCCAGGTGCTGTTGTTGGTGGTGCGGTTGTTGACGTTGCCGTTCGCCCAACCCCAGGCGAAGTTGCCATTGTCGCTGTATGCATATTCGGCCCGCACCCAGCCACCCATCTTCAGGCACATGTCGGTGCCCGGGACGTAATAGAAGCCGACGCCGTAGAGACTGCAGATTTTGACGTATTGCACCGGCGCTGCCTTCACCGGCAGATCGGCCGCCTGCGCCGCAGAGACCGCAACGAGACCCGCCACGCTGCCAAGGAGCAGACCTTTCACCAAATTCATTTCGCGCCTCCAAAAACTTTTTTTTGCGAGGGTCCGCGTCCTCTGTGTGCGAGCGCACCCATGGACGTTCCCCGTGGCCCCGATTTCCAGCCGCGCACTTTCGTGTGTGTCCGGAATCTCAACCCGCCGCGGAAAATAAAGATTGTGATCGGGAGCGCTTGGGCCGAAGCGCTGACTGCATCGTCAAAGACGACAAAGTGCAGAATTTTGTGAGCCGAGATACACTTACTGCCGCGCCGTTGCATTTCGGCAACGTGTTGTGGTGGGCGGCTTGTCATTTTCCGCTCATTCCCGCGTAAGCGGGAATCCAGAGCGCGATCACAGGGCCAGAATATTTCCGCTTTGGGCCTCCGCTTTCGTGGGGCGAGCGGACATTTTTAAAGTTCGAACGGATGGCACGACCCCGTCATGGCCGGACCTGGTCCGACCATCCACGTCTTCCCTGCTGTGATGCCATAAAAACGTGGATGCGCGGGTCATGCCCGCGCATGACGCAGAGTGTGCGGCGCGTCATCCACCTTTTAAAAACAAAACCCCCGGCGGTTTCCCGCCGGGGGTAATTCGTCGTGAAACGGCCGCTACGCGATCAGGGATAGAAATCGCGATGGACGCGGAAGCGGAATTGCCAGTTGTCGACGTCGGAGACGCGGGTCGCACTGCCAATGGTTGTGCTCGTTGTCAGGAGATTTCCCGGCAAGTCTCCGCTCATCAGCTTAGAGTACAGCACGTCGACACCCATGTAGAACTCCTTCGTGACATTCCACTGGGTCCGCGTGCCGACCCACCAGGTCTGCCAATTATTATCGCAGCCCGGATTTGCTGTTGCGGTCGTCCCTGCACCCGTACCTGCGCCTTCAAACACGCAAGTCATGGCGTTGCCAGTGTCGCTGTAGCTCACGGCGGCATAACCACCGTAAAGCGAGGTCCGCCACTTCGGATTCCAGAAGTGTTCGTAAGCCGCGTTGAGATTCCACGCCGTGGTCAGGCTAAGTTCGGAAGCGTTTCCGGCCAGCAAGCGTGCCGCCATAAACAGCGTCGCTAAGAACACCAAAGCCTTGGTCCGCTCCCTGGATCTTGCCCCAATTCGTGTTCGGCGTTTGGAAGATATAGCGCAGAGCACCCTGGGTGTAGTTGACCTGGGCCTGAAGGTAGTCACCTTGACCGATAAACGGCGTGTTGATTTTAACGCCGCCGCCAATGGCGAAGCCCAACTTGTCGTCCGGATGCCCCGATGGCCGGCACTGCGCCGTAATACGTACCGTTGACCTGATGTAAAGCACCCATGAGCTGGGCAGAACCCCAAGCCTGATCGACGCGCAAATTGGCGACGACATCAGGAGCCTGGAAGCCGCCATATTCACCGGCGCCTGCGCCGACAAATGCGCCGGGCAGCGTATTGCCTGCAGCGTTGCCCATCTGCGTCATGCGCCGCATTTCAGCGGCGAGTCGTCGCTGAAAAGCCGTTGCCGAATTGCGCGGTGTAACCAGCAACCACCAGCCACCGTCGCCGGTGTCAGACGCCGGGAACGATGCCCCAATATGACGTCGCCGGCACGCTGTAGAAGTCAAAGAACGATTGCGCCAGACCGAACGTAAACCCGCCCACTGGATGAAGGCGCGGTTGGCGCTGAACGTGTTGGCTGCACCGTCGAAGCCAACATTGTTCGTGCTCAGGCCGACAGCGATATAGCCGCGGACCGTACCGTATTCGGATTGGCTCCGTGCATCAGCCGTGATGTAGCCACGCGCGCGCCACGTCGCTGTTGTTGGTCGCGCGGTTGTTGACGTTAGTGTTGAACCGACCCCACGCAAAGTTGCCGTTGTGCGCCATAAGCATACTCGGCGCGGACCCAGCCCCCCATCTTGATGCACATGTCGGTGCCGGGGATGTAATAGAATCCGACGCCGTACAGGCTACAAATCTTCACGTACTGGACCGGTTTGAGATATTGCCGAGCGCGAATTCAATCGCTGCGCGTCCTAGCTGACCCCGAAGGCGCGTAACTATCGAATCATGCGCGGGCACCGACAAGGGATGTCGTGGGTCGACCAAAATGCCAACAGCTTGATCGAAGACAGAACTATTCCGAAGCGCACTCGCATAGGTGCAGCGCCAAGTAGGTATAGCGCAGGACATATGCCAATTTAGTTTGACGCCTCCAAATCATATGCGTGCAGGAGACGATGTTGTGCAGGCACAAAATTATTTTTGGTAAAGAACGCCACGCGTGCGCGCCGTCACGCGTTACCTGGCGCCCGTTTCAGTTGAAAACGTGCTGCGCTAGCTCTGCATAGTTAAGTAGGAGACCGCACAGTGGGCTGTGACAGACCGACTTTCCGGCTCTTGTCGACAACGACAATCTTGAAGCCGGGAATTGCCACAACTTCCTGGATAAGATCGGCAGCGCCGATCAGCGTCTCTTGCGTTAAATGTGCATAGCGTTGGGTCGTCCGCGCGTGCAAATGACCAAGCAGGCCCTGCACGACGTACAGCGAAACGCCGCGGTTTACCAAGAAGCTTGCGAATGAGTGGCGCAGGTCGTGCAAGCGAACATCAGTGAGACCTGCGCGTTTGCGGATGCGATCCCAAGGAAAATAAAGCGAGGCCGGCGGCCGGCCATTGATTTGGGAGGGAAAGACAAAAGGATTTCCCTCAATGCGAGGCGCCGCCGTCAGTAGCGCAATCGCGGACTGATTGAGGGCAATAACGCGCGCGCGACCCGACTTCGATTTTGGCACGAGGAGTGTCTTGTTTTTCCAGTCGATATAGTCCCATTTCGCAAATGTAATTTCGTTGCGACGTGCACCCGTAAGCAGCAACAGCATGATTGCGCGCGCCGCGGTTTGATTTTGGTCCACGTTGATCGACTGGACGAGAGCCTCGGCTTCCACTTCGCTGAGGAAACGGTTGCGCTGTACATCGGGACCGGCGCTTAAGCCGGTCGCTGGATTCTCTGCGCCGCCTGGCGTTTTCCATTTGCGAGCCAGATTGTAGATATAGCGCAGAATCACGATTACGCGATTGATCGTACCGGAGGCGTAGCCATCGGACCGCATGCGGTTGATTAAATCCGAAATGGCGTCGGTCTTGATCTCGTCAAGGGCAAGTGCGCCCAACTTGGGCAGGACGTGGATGCGCAAAATCGTTTCGTCAGTTTGCCAGGTATTTTTATACGTGCGCACGTACGGCAGATAGTGCTCGTAGACAAACCGGTTGAATTGCGGAACCGCCCGCATCTCGCGCCGCTTTTGTTGCGGATCCGCGCCCAGCAGCGCCTCGGCAACGACCTGCCGCCCTTTGCGTCGGGCCTGATCCAATGTGAGGACGGCGGCCGATCCGATTTTGTACTGCCGCTCGCGACCCCGCTCGTCCGTGTATCGCTGGTAGTAAGTTTTGCCGCCCGACTGGCGCACCTCCAGCAGAAACCCGCGTTGGGTCCCATCGAAATAGTCGACCTTTTTCCGCGCCGGGTCACAAATAACCCGCCGCACGAATCCCGCCGACAAAGGGACGATTGGCATTTACGCTACTGCTTATTCGATGCCCCGCTTCCGGCCCCACGAAAGCGGCGAGTTGTGCGCTGGAGGGTTACAACGTCAGAGGCCCAGTACTCTCGCGTAAAGCCCAAGTTGTAGCAACAAAAATCGTATTTTATGATCTTCTTGGATTAACATATTACCTTCCCGTAACTCGCTGCTAGGCTTTTGATTTATTGGGTCGACTGTCGACCTGGTTTCGGATGCTATTTCAACTCGACAATAGGTTTCAATCCTCCAACCGGAGGTTGCCATTGCAATTCACGCCAGCCGCTGGGCTTACGGAGAGAAATGATGTGATGGGTTGTATTTGGTCGGGGCAGCAGGATTTGAACCTGCGACCTTCTGGTCCCAAACCAGACGCGCTACCAGACTGCGCTATACCCCGCCGGAGCCGGCGTTCGTTACATGCTTCGCATTAGCCGAGCAAGCAAGCCTTAGTGACCTTTAAATATAGGCGACGCCACTCGGTCGCCTGGAGCAATTCCGAGTTTTCGGCTTGTTCCACCGATAACCTCCAAAACTGCCCGCACCGGCCCACCTGACGGTATCAGCCGTGTCGACAAAGGTTCGGTATCTTCTGCAATACGAAAAATGCTTCCATCGGCACGAATGAAGAGCATGTCGAGAGGAATGTACGTATTCTGCATCCAAAAGCTGACGTCCTGCTCGCGATGGAAGTCGAACAGCATTCCGCGCCCTTCCGGCAATTCTTTGCGGTACATAAGTCCTTTTTCCCGCTCTGCGTCATTGTCGGCGATCTCGACCGAAAACATGTGCACGCCAGTTTTGCTGGCGATCTCGATCGTTTGTTGACCCGCCGACCGGCCAGAGCCACTTGCGAAGAACAGGCCGAGCAGTACCAGGGCGAAATAGCTAAACGCGCGCATATGCTCGCCTTTACGCGGCTCGAGCCCCAGCGGCAATCGAAAAATCGGCTTAGTGTGAGGCGAGGCCGAGCGGGCCACCATCAGGGCGTACCTCTGCGGCCATAAGGCCTTTCGGCCCCGGTCCAAAGCGAACCAAAACCGTCTGTCCTGGCCTGAGCTCGGCAATACCGTAGCGGCGCAAGGTCTCCATATGGACGAATATGTCGGGCGTCCCTTCGCCACGGGTGAGAAAACCGAACCCCCGCAGGCGGTTGAACCACTTAACCTGAGCACGCTCGAGGCCGCTGGTCGGCGTCACCGTAACATGAGTGCGTGGCGGCGGCATTTGCGCCGGGTGCACCGCTGTACTTTCGTCCATCGACACGACCCGAAAGGCCTGCAGACCCTTGGGGCGCTGCAGCACCTCGCAGATCACACGCGCGCCCTCATACGCGGTTTGAAAGCCGTCGCGACGGAGGCAGGTCACGTGCAACAGGATGTCGGGCATTCCATTGTCGGGGACAATGAACCCAAATCCCTTGGCCACATCGAACCACTTGATGACGCCAGTCAATTCGATGAGATCGGTCGCCGTCTCATCGACGAGTTCTCTGACGGTTCCTGACCGGAGATTGGTCCCAGACATTTTCGATTCGATCCCGTCCGACGCCATGACGCTGCGCCGCCGCCTTGCTGGCGCCTCTTAATGGGCGCTTCGACAAATCTTGTGGAATCGAAGATAACACCCGGCCTCAAACGGCAAAGAGCAAAATGTGCTTGCACACAGCTCTATACACAGCACAACGCGCTACGAATCAGGGGCGATAAACGGACCGAGCGCATCTCCAATGTCGTTACGCACGACTAAATCTGCGACATCGTCGAATTCGGTAGCTTCACGATTGATGATGACGAGAACTGCGCCATTGCGCTTCGCCATCAAGGGAAAGCCGGCAGCGGGCCACACGACCAGAGAAGAGCCCACCGCGAGAAACAAATCACAATCCTTGGTCAGATCTTCAGCGCGCTGCATTGCCGCCGGCGGCATTGCCTGGCCGAACGAAACAGTCGCGGTCTTGATGTATCCACCGCAGGTACAATCGGGGGCATGCTGGCCGGAGGCTTCGAATTGATCCCAAACCCAAGATAATTCGTAGCGCTTTGTGCAGTCGAGGCACGTTGCGTAGGTCGTATTGCCGTGCAGTTCGACGATGTCCTCCGGAGCAATGCCCGAGGCCTGGTGCAGGTTGTCGATATTCTGGGTGATGAGGCCGGGCACTTTGCTTTTATGATACAGCGTCACAAGCGCACGATGGCCGCGGCCCGGTTTTGCTTTGGCAAAACTGTCTTCCATGGCAAACCGCCGGCGCCAGGACTCGTCGCGCATCTCACGGCTTGCTACAAACGCATCAAACGGGATGGGCTGATATTTAGTCCATAGCCCTCCGGGCGAACGAAAATCCGGAATCCCGCACTCAGTCGAAATACCCGCGCCGGTAAACGGGACGATCGCCTGCGCGTCGTCAATCAATTCACGCAGGCGAGAGACCGCAATTGAGAGATCGGCGGCGATCATTGCTATATAGTAGGTTTGCCTATTACCACTCAGTGAGGTTTAGCCTATGCGATATCTACACACTATGTTGCGCGTTCGCGATCTCGATGCCGCGCTCGATTTTTATTGTAACAAGCTCGGTCTGAAAGAAACCCGCCGTCGTGTGGACGAAAAAAACCGCTATACGCTCGTTTTTCTTGCCGGCTCGGATGACGAAAAACTGGTTGAGGCGAGCAAAAAGTCCGGTCGGCCCGGCCCCGAAGTGGAACTCACCTACAATTGGGACACTGAAGACTACGGAGAAGCCCGCTATTTTGGCCATCTCGCCTACGAGGTCGACGATATTTACGCCACGTGCGATCGGCTGATGAAGGCTGGGGTAACTATCAATCGCCCTCCCCGCGATGGCGTGATGGCCTTCGTGCGCTCACCGGACAAACACTCCATCGAGCTGCTCCAGAAGGGCGCGGCACGCCCGGCGCAGGAGCCTTGGAAGTCGATGCCAAATACGGGCAAGTGGTAAGCCATTCTCTTGCCGGTGACAGAGAAGCTCTTTATATCCCCGAACCTGTTGCTGCGCCCTTCGTCTAGAGGCCTAGGACACCGCCCTTTCACGGCGGTAACACGGGTTCGAATCCCGTAGGGCGCGCCAATGAAATCAAATCGTTAGCCGATACATTCAGGCTTCGCGGCCATAGCCACGATGCGCGCAGGCCGCCCCATGTGGCTGCCCGCCTATGTAAAGTGTGAGGACGGCCAACGCTGGCCGCTAACCGCCGCAATCGAGCAGCGCTTTGCTGCAACAACTCCAAATCGGTCCGCGTTTTTTTAGCAAGTAGCGCCCGTTGCGGTTTTCCGCTTCCTACGCCAGCTGAGGAGCACTAATCCGCCGAGACCGGTTGCGAAGAGCGGCAGAGTGGCCGGGAGTGGCGTCACATTTGTTGCAACATTTGTGACGACAAAGGTTTCGTCTAGATAGTCAAAGTTGCTGCCAAGTCCTCTTCTCAGATCTTCGAATCCCACGTACACGCCGGCAGGAATCACGCCCGCAGGTACGTGGAGAATTGAGTCGGTCAAGCCATCGTAAAGAGTGGAGTAGACGTGCTGTCCGTCCTTGACTGGGTTCGATGCAGGATCGGAATACCAAGTGTCGGGTTCTGGCCTTTCAATCTCTTTATCGTAGAACACAATCGTATCACCGACATGGACATTGCCGAGAACAAGAGCGTCCCCGATATGGGAGCTGTGATCATTCAACCCTTCAATCCCGGTCGGGATCCCATTCACCAACATGCCGATCACTTCTGAGAAGCCGGCGGCCGACCCAGCAAAATAAGCGGTGACCGAGCCGTCGTTAATTGCAGTGAAGCTGTAGGTCCCTGAATTTTCAAAACCTCTGTTGGGATATGGAATAACAGTGCTGGCCTGTGCACTTGAAACAAACGGGTCGGCCGCACAGACGGTGATTGCGACCAGCAGCGCGGCTTTTATAGTTTTTTTCATTGCAACTTCCTCATGAGGTCATGTTCAGAGAGGACTTCGCTGTTTGCCTGCTCGATTAATTCATGCAGCCGAGCAGCGGACGTCCGCAGCTCAGACAGCCTGGCCGAAACGGCATTCGAAAACTTGGGCTATCGCGACAACGATTTGGACTGGTGAGGAGTCCGACTTACCGCCGGCGGGTACTTAGTAATGTACACATTGGGTCAAAAGTGACTGTCCACCTCGCCGAGCCGCTCAACGTTGGGGCTCAATCGTGCCGAGGCCTAATTCGTCTACAGAGGTTGCGCAAATCGATCGTCGGCTTCCGCCGCGCCGCCATCCGGGACGTCTGCTCGCGCGAATCAAAGCTCGAATGCCAAGTCGGTCCACTGAGGTTCCGAAGCACACGCTGTTACCGGTACCACCGGTATTCGAGGCAACAGGGGTCCAAATCGCCGTGGCGCGCGACTATTTCTATGTTTTTCATAGCTGCTATGCGTGCATGCGCCGCTGATCACGCGTTTTTTAACATACAAATTATGCGCCGGATGATTCCTTAGCGAGTACAGTTGGCTGTCCTGCAGTCGGCTCTCGAGGGAGCGTCGGGCGATGATCAGTAGCAAGAACGTGGTAGCGGCCCTCCGGCGAGACGTGGCCTTTATTTGGCACGTCGTAATTGCCGTGGTGTTCATAGGGTTCGCCAGCCTCGCGGTGGCGGCGGCACTGCTCGACGTGCTGTCGATCCGGCATTAGCCGACGACGCACTCATCGCTAGCGGAATTCATCCCAACGGATAGTTGTGCCGCAGTCCACGATAATCCTCGACAACGACACTGTTCGAACTTGTACGCTGAACGTAATTCGGACCGATCGGCGACTTCCCGTAGCCGCCCGGAATATCAAGCACATAAGTCGGCTGGCACAGGCCAGAAATTTGGCCGCGCATGTTGCGCACCAGCTCCTGCCCCGCAGCAATATCCGTACGTAGGTGAGCGGTGCCGGGTGCGAGATCTCCGTGGTGCAGGTAGTATGGCTTAATCCGGCATTCCACCAAGGCTCGCATGAGTTCGCCCATAATTTCTGGCGCGTCATTAACTCCCCTCAGCAAGACGGTCTGCGAAACCAACGGAATGCCGGCATCGACCAAGCGCGCGCATGCCGCACGAGCCGGCGCGCTGAGTTCACGCGGATGATTGACGTGTACGGCAACATAAGTTGGCTTGCCTCTGACCTTTAGCGCCCGCACCAGCCCCGACGTAATACGCTCCGGATCGGCGATCGGAACGCGCGTATGAATCCGCACGACTTTGACGTGATTGATATTGGAAAGGGCCTTCATCACGGTTCGGAGCCGCCGAGACGACAACACCAGTGGGTCACCGCCGGTGAGGATCACTTCCCAGATCTCAGGATGACTCCGAATATAGTCGAGCGCGCCCGTTAGAACTTTCGGCGTAAGTGCAACCGGCCTGCCTGGGCCAATCATTTCCCGGCGAAAACAAAACCGACAATAGACCGCGCAAATGTGAGTGACTTTCAGCAGCACACGGTCGGGGTAGCGGTGGACAATACCCTCCACCGGACTATGCGCTTCGTCACCGATTGGATCGACGGCTTCCTCCGGTTGAATTTCGAGTTCCGCCGCATCGGGGACAAATTGCCGGGCTATTGGGTCATTGGGGTCGGCCGCGTCGACCAACTGTGCCAAAGTCTCCGGAAGCGCGACCGCATAGCGCACAGCAACTTTATCCAACGCTGGCTTTCGCTCCTCCGATATCAGCCCACGGTCACATAACTGGGCGGGCGTGCGTAGAGTTGTCATCGTTTGTCCCTGTTCAAATCGGGTTACGGCTCGACAACGGGCGACCAGATCACCTGCCCGATATGCTGCGCCCCACTTGCAAGCATCACCAGCCGGTCGAAACCGAGTGCAACGCCGCTTGCCGACGGCATTTGCGCCAGCGCATCGAGGAAATCTTCGTCTACGGGATAGCGTTCGCCATAGATCCGTTTTTTTTCTGCCATTGCAACCTCGAAACGGGCTCGTTGCTCGACACCGTCCGTGAGTTCGGCGAACGCATTCGCAAGCTCAACTCCGCACACATAGAGTTCGAACCGTTCGGCGACCTTTTCATTTCCAGGCTTAGCTCGCGCCAATGCCGCGAGTGGCAACGGATACTCATATAATATAGTCGCCCGGCCAATGCCGAGGTGCGGATCGACGCGTTCAGCAAGGATGCGGCTGAAAATGTCGCTCCATGTGTCGTCTTTGGCCGTAGCAACGTGGGCTTTGGCCGCCTCAGCAGCAAGCGCGTTCCGCTCGCCGCTATTTCCGCTTACGGTCGCGAGAAGATCAATCCCGGCATGCCGGCCAAAGGCCTCCGCCACCGTGAGGCGTTCCGGCGGCGCATGTGGATCGACTGTCTTGCCGCGATAGACAAACTCATTCTTGCCCTCGGCGCGTGCTGCCTCAGCGAGCAGCGCCGCACAGTCGTCCATCAACGCCTCATAATTCTCGTTCGCCCTGTACCATTCGAGCATCGTAAATTCAGGGTGGTGCAGCGCCCCACGTTCCCGGTTGCGAAAGACGCGCGCGAAATCGACGATCCAACTCTCGCCAGCCGCCAAAAGCTTCTTGCAGGCGAATTCTGGCGAGGTCCGAAGATAAAGCTGCCGGTGTTCGCCGCCTTGTCCGACCAGTTCGGTGGCAAAGGCGTGCAGGTGCGTCTCGTTTCCGGGCGAGACCTGGAGAGTGGCCGTCTCCACCTCGACAAAATCACGTTTCGCGAACCAGGCCCGCACGGCTGCGGTGATTCGACCACGCGCAAGGAGGTAAGGCCTGCGGGCGGCGTGGGAGCCGGCATTCCAGAATGGTGGGCTTTTTGGCACATTTACCTCGATCGGACAGCTAGCCGGAAAGGCTGGCATCGGGCGAGAAGATCGCTATGGTGCGCCCCGAAACCGCGGCCTGCCGCCACCCACAAGTCAAGGATCGTTACCGTGAAAGTCATCGCTTCATCGCTCCGCAAGGGCAATATCGTCGACCTCGATAGCAAGCTCTATGTCGTCCTTAATGCGGAAAATTTTCATCCAGGCAAGGGCACGCCAACGACCCAGGTCGATATGCGCCGCATTTCCGACGGCGTGAAGACCCAGATGCGCTACAAGACAACCGATCAAGTAGAACGCGCCCATGTCGAGGATCATGATTTCTCATACCTCTATCAGGATGGCGACGGCTTCCACTTCATGAATCAGGAAAACTTCGACCAGGTGCAAGTGCCGGCGGATGTAGTTGGCGACCAGGCCGTTTATCTGCAGGAAGGCATGGTGGTGAATCTGAGCGTGCACGAAGGTGTACCGGTCGCCATCGAGCTGCCACAGAAGGTCACGCTTGAAATCGTGGACACTGAGCCTGCGATGAAGGGACAGACCGCCTCTGGATCGTTCAAGCCGGCGAAGCTATCGAACGGCGTGCGCACCATGGTGCCAACCCACATTACTGTGGGCACCCGCGTCGTGGTGAGCACTTCCGACGGTTCTTACACCGAGCGCGCCAAAGATTAGACGCGGACGCTGCTGCGCACTTCCTTTGGAAATAGATCGTCGGGCGTAAGCCGCTTTTCGGTCACGCCTTGGGCATGCGCAAAACGACAGAACGCATCGAGCGTCTTGCGGTTTTCTTCCAGGCCGTAAGGAAACGGGTCGTCGCCAAAATTCTCACCCAATTCGCCGGCGATCGCCGCCGCCCAAGGCACAGGAATGCGAGACGCCGTCAAATCCTGGATTCGCTCCAGGCTGCGCCCCTTTGCTTCATCGAAAGCCTTGAACAGGTTCATCGCGATCCAGGGATATCGTTCGAATACAGCTCGGCGCATCGCCATGACGTGCATAATCGGGTAAATGCCGGTCGCGGCGTGGTAACGCATCTCCTCAGCGCGGTAATTTGGAAACAGACGCACAATTTTGCCGCCACCTTTGCTGAACGCATCAGGTACCCGCGCCGAAATCGCCGCATCGACTTCACCAGCCAATAGCATATCGCTGATGCTGGTATCGCGACGCTGCTCGTATTGAATTCCGGCCGGCAGTTTGAACGCGACTTTCTCCTCGCGTCCCGCCTGGTTCATGCCGGCCTGCACCCAGTGGATCTTGCGCAAATCGACGCCCGCAGTCTCTGACAGATATCCGCGCGCATAGATGCCGGCTGTCTGGGCCCATTCAGGAATGCCAACGCGTTTACCCTCCAGTTCCTTCGGCGTGGAAATGCCGCGATCACTGCGGACGTAAAATGCTGAATGGCGAAACACGCGTGACGGAAAGACCGGAATCCCAACAAACGGAGAGTTGCCTTGCGAGGCGTACCCGATGAACTTGCCAAAGGACATTTCCGAGACGTCCCATTCCCTATTTTTAATAAACCTGTAAAAAATCTCTTCAACGGGAAGCACGAAGGCGGTGAGCACAGTACCTTCCGGTCGCACGATGCCATTCACGAGATCCCGCACATGATCGTAATCGGTCGTGGCGAGCGTGAGATGCACGCGTGCGGTGCCACCGCTCTCAATGATTTCAGGTTCGCGATCGGCACTCGATGCCGCTGTCAAATTTACTTCGCGTACAGTCATTTTTAATCAACCTCCGACACTTTACGACGCCCGGACGCCGCAGCGGTGCACCCTACACCAGGATCCAACCCTTGTATGCGGCGGTTCAATGCCCTTAACTCGTGGCTCAGGATTCCATCGACCATTGGCTGACGGGGCGGAATGAGGGAAGCCGGATTGAAACGCGCCGTACTTGTTAGCCTAGCTCTATTCATTGCCGGCGCCGCAACAGCGGAGGAGATGAAGGAGCCTCATATCGCCGTCGCCCGGGCCGATTGGGACGCTGCGGCGGCCACCCTTGCCGCGCATCCAGGTTCGGCGGCGGACGCTTTCTCAGAGCTCAATAAGACCGCCGAAATAGGCTTCCCCGGCATTGCGAATAGTTCGGTGCCCGTCCTCTTGCCCTTTGATGTCGAGGGCTTCGCAAAAGACAGGGCGGCCAATCCAGATATTTCTCCAGACAAAGTGACCGAGATGGCCGACCGTTTCATGCGGGCAGGCTTTCGCGCCACGAAATTTTTCGTGACTGGTCCGGCCGGCTACAATTCGGCATTTGCCCTAACGCTGGCGGACGTCGCCGAACTTTCCGATATCCGCTATGCGGACTCGGTCTACGTCTTGTTCTCGGGTCTCGCTGCGACGTATCAGCTCGATGGCCCTGCCCTGCCAGAAGGCGAATTGGTAAAGGCGCTGCAGGACGACTTCCCGGGCATCCGGCGTTATTTGCACGAATCGTATATTCGCTACGGTTTCGAGCGCTTTGGCGTGACTTATGTCGCCGCAATTTATTGTCTCGATGCACGACCACGCACGAAAATTCTTACCTGCAAGCAAGCTGACCGCGTGATGGAGCGCTTCCTGCGTGCGCTCAAACTGGCCGGCGGTGGACCCGGCGCCGCGCACCCCTCTGCCGATACAATTCCGTTGGACAGGCCAAAAGATACCTCGAAGGAGTTCACCTACTTTAGTCCCGGGTCTTTGATTCCCAACACGGGATTAAAAAAAGACATTGGCGGTCGTCCCGACTACACCGTCTACGCGCGGCTGCGGTTTCCATTAAAAGACGCTCCCGACTTCGCCAATTCCCAATCTTTCAATAATTGGGGCGATTGCGATTTCACTGGTCGCTCTGTTCGTAATCCGCGCAGAAAGGATCAGCCATATTCCTGTAATGTGAATGGACGGGCGCTGGCCTTCAATGAGAGTGCCCCAGGCAATTACTCTTACCCGTGGCGCGATAACTTTTGCGAGCACCGCCACTACTTCGTTGGCCAATGTCCGGGTGGAGAGGGTCATCAGGGCCAGGACATTCGCCCGAGTTTCTGTACGCTTTTTAACGACGGTTCAGATCGTTGCTTGCCGTATCAGCATGACATTGTTGCCGCCCATGACGGATTTATTTTACGAGCACGCAAGCAGGAAGCCGTCTACCTGTTCGTCAACACGGCGGACACGCATGTGCGCGTGCGTTACATGCACATGAATCCAACTCTGCTCGACGCCGATGGTATCGTTAGCGGAAAGCTGGTCCACGCAGGTGAGGTGATTGGCAAAGTCGGTAACTACAACAACGGCGAACGAGGCACGACGTATCATCTCCATTTCGACATGCAGGTGCCGACAAAAGTCGGATGGGTGTTTGTGAACCCGTATATGACGCTGGTTTCCGCGTATGAGCAACTCATCGGCGCACGCGGAACAGAAATCAAAGACGGCGATCCGATCCCTGCCTTCGCTGGGGTCCCGCCGGTTATTCAGCATCCGGACGAAAAGCCTGCGGATACACAGGTACCGTCGACGCAAACAGAGGCCTCCGCCGTAACGAGCGAAAAGCCGCACACCGTGAAGGAAAAGCCCCACAAAAAAACGCGGCATGTGCGCAAAAGACGCAGCCATCGCGACAGTTAACGCGCCGCGCGCATTGAGAATATGCACGCTGCAACTAGAATGTTGCGATGTCACGAATCTATTGCACGGCCCTATCCGCCTCAACCACAACGCGTCGCACCTTGCTGACTGGAGCTCTCGCGAGCACCGCATGGCTTGCGTTTAATGGCCGCACTTTCGGCGCGCAATCGCCTGCCTTCGCGCACTGGGTCGCAAATTTTCGCGCTCGCGCCCTCAGCCGCGGGATCTCTGAACAAACTTACGACCGGGTGATGCTCACGCTGACACCCGACGTCGGCGTTTTCGAAGACTTTCGTTCGCAGCCCGAATTCACCGAGCTGATGTGGCAATACATCAATCGGCGTTGTTCCGGCTGGCGCGTTAACACCGGTAAAGAGCGCGCGAAAGAATATGCCGGCCTGCTTTCCCGCATAGAAAAAGACTACGGCGTCGACCGCTACATCTTGCTTGGCTTTTGGGGAATGGAATCGTCTTTCGGCGATGTCATAGCAAATCCGAAATATATGCGGCCGGTGATCCCGGCACTGGCCGCCTTGGCATGGGGAGAATCTCGCCGCCGTGCTTATTGGGAAGCCGAGTTGCTCAATGCGCTGAGCATTGTCGACCGGGGCTGGGCGCAGCCCACTGATATGGTTGGATCGTGGGCAGGCGCAATGGGTCACACCCAATGGATGCCGGAAGTCTGGCTGCACATGGGTGTCGACTACGATCACGACGGACGCGTCTCGCCGTTCGGAAAACCGGACAATTCATTGGCCGGCACCGCGCGTTATCTGGTGGAGCGGGGAAAATATCGTCGCGGCGAAGCCTGGGGCTGCGAAGTGACGCTCACCGCAAAGCAGATTCGCCTCGCCAACAATCGAACCATGCGCACATACTCTAAATGGGAAGAACTCGGAGTGCGTCGCGCCGACGGCAAGGCATTTGCGCGGCCCACTGATCAGGTCAAACTTTGGCTTCCTGTGCCGGGCGGACCGGCATTTTTGGTGGGTCAAAATTTCAGAGCGGTTCATTCCTACAACCCCTCGACCAGCTACACGCTGGCACTTTGCCATCTCTGCGATCTCATCCGCGGCGACCCGCCGTTCCACCACCAGTTTCCCGGCGGGGAACGCGCGCCGACCTTCGACGAGGTTAAAGAAATCCAACGCCGGCTCAATGAACAGGGCTTCAAAACCGATGGCATCGACGGCCGCACCGGCAGCGACACGATCAAGGCTGTCCTTGCCTACCAGAAAAAAGTCGGTATGGATCCGGCCGACGGCTACGCCGGACTGAAGTTGCTCTCCCGATTGCGTCAGGGCTCGTAATCCGGTTGGATGCCGCCCATCCGCCCGCGGGGCGGGCTATGTCGGGACCCAGAACGTGTCGAGTAATAGAAGCGATAGCACCCAGTTACGCTCCGCCGGTGAAAGCCTGTCGAAAATCGATCGGCCGGTTCCCGCAGGCGTCAATGCGCCTGGTTTCGGCAGCGACGTGGTGGCAGATGCGCTGCGTGCGACCGACATTCCCTATATCGCCCTCAATCCTGGCGCGAGTTATCGCGGTCTGCACGACAGCTTGGTCAATTATCTCGGCAATGAACGCCCCCAGATGCTTCTCTGCCTGCATGAGGAAAGCGCGGTCGCTATCGCACATGGCTATGCCAAGGTAACCGGCAAGGCGATGGCTGCTGCCGTGCACTCTAACGTCGGCCTGATGCATGCGACGATGGCTTTTTTCAACGCCTGGTGCGACCGCATGCCGATGGTAGTGCTCGGCGCCACCGGCCCGGTTGACGCGACGAAACGCAGACCGTGGATCGATTGGATCCACACCGCACGCGATCAAGGCGCATTGATCCGGAACTACACCAAATGGGACGATCAACCGGCGTCACCGGTGGCCGCGCGGGAAGCTGTACTGCGTGCAAACTGGATTGCCAACACTGCGCCGCGCGGACCGACTTACGTCAACCTCGACGCCGAAATGCAGGAGAGCAAACTCGCCGAGCCGGTGGCGCCTATTGATGCCAAACAATTCATGCCGGTGGTCGAAAGTGCGGCTCCGACGGATGTGATCAAGCAGGCCTCGGAGCTTCTGCGAAATGCCAAGAACCCTGTGATCCTCGCGGGACGCGTGTCGCGAAACGTCGACGCCTGGGATGCCCGCGTCTCGCTCGCAGAGCGACTCAATGCCCGTGTCGTGACTGATCTCAAGATAGGTGCATCGTTTCCAACCGATCACGCCTTACATGCGGGTGCACCGGGCGGAACAGTCCTGTCACCCGAAGCGGCTGACGCCATTCGAAATGCGGACGTCATTCTCAGCCTCGATTGGGTCGATGTTGCAGGGACGTTCAAAGCGGTCGGAGGAAACATTGCCGCCAAGATCGTACAGGTTTCCGTCGATCATCGGCTGCATAACGGGTGGAGCATGGACTACCAGGGCCTTCCTCCGGTCGATGTTTTCATTGCCTGCGAGCCGGATGCTGCTGTCCCCGCGCTGATCACAGCGCTTGGGCCCGGCGGGCCACGCGCCCTGCCGTCCAACACCAAGGAGTTTCCGAAGCTTGCTGAGGGCAAGCTCACCGTTGATCACCTCGCAGACGCGCTGCGCCGGGCAGTTGGCGAGCGTCCGACGTCCCTGACTCACATTTCCCTGTCGTGGAACGGCGCCAGCTGGCATTTTCGCCATCCACTAGACTATCTCGGATCGGATGGCGGCGGCGGTGTCGGCGGTGGCCCCGGGATATCGGTGGGCGCCGCCCTCGCTCTCAAGGACAGTGGTCGCCTGCCTGTCGCCGTGTGCGGCGATGGCGATTTTTTGATGGGAGTCACCGCGCTTTGGACAGCGGCTCACTACCGCATACCGCTTTTGATCGTCGTTGCGAACAACCGCTCATTCTTTAACGACGAACTCCATCAGGAACGCGTTGCCCGCATGCGCAATCGCCCGGTCGAAAACCGTTGGGTTGGTCAACGGATATCGGAGCCGGACATCGATCTCGCTGCGATGGCGCGCGCGCAAGGCGCCCAGGGTTTTGGGCCGGTGAATTCGATTGCCGATCTTATGCCGACTTTCGCGAAGGCGATTGCGGCGGTCGAAGCAGGCGCTATCGCCGTGGTCGATGTACGTGTTGAACCCGGATACACCGCCGCAACAACCGCGGCGATGACGCGCAAGAGTGAGTAGAGCTGCGATGCCGCCAGCTTCCTTATCCAGTGACGCCATTCTGGTGGCAGACGATATCTCTGTTCGCTTCGAGACATCCGAAGGCGTGGTAACCGCGGTCGATCACGTCTCTTTCGATGTCAGGCCAGGCGAGTTTCTTTCGGTCATTGGGCCTTCGGGCTGCGGCAAGTCCACCCTATTCAATGTTATCGGCGGATTGCTCGGCAATCACGACGGAGTCGTGAGCGTCGCGGGTGAAACGATTTCGGGTCCTCACAAATCGATCGGGATGGTATTCCAGGAGGAATCGACCTTTCCGTGGCGCACGGTCACTGACAACGTCGCCTTCCCGCTCGAACTTGTTGGAATGCCGAAGGCAAAGCGCACCGAACGCGCAAGACATTTCATCAAGCTCGTGGGCCTTGACGGATTTGAAAACCGCTATCCCGGCGAATTGTCCGGCGGCATGCGCCAGCGCGTATCTCTTGCTCGTACACTCGCCTCTGAGCCGAAAATTTTGCTCATGGACGAGCCGTTCGCCGCCCTCGACGAGCAGACACGGCTCCTTCTCGGGGACAAGGTGTTGCAAATCCAGCAACAGTTGAAGCAAACCACGCTCCTCATCACGCACAACATCACCGAGGCGGTCCAAATGTCGGACCGAATCCTGGTGATGACCTACCGGCCCGGAAAAGTAAAACGCATCGTCGACATTAATCTGCCGAGACCCCGCACGTCGGAGATTGTCGGAAGCGAAGCCTTCGGCCGCTACGTCGCGGAGATTTGGAGCGACCTGCGCGAAGAAGCCAGCCGCGGCATGAAGGACGAAGAGGCACACGTGCTGCATCATGAAGGCACCGCGTCATGACAGCCGTTGTCGTCAGGACAGGTTCTCGTGAATGGGCCCCCGCCGCAGTGGGCGCCGGCACGCTTGTCGCGTTCCTGCTGCTGATGGAGCTCCTGATTCGCGGTGACGTCATCAGCCGCTTTATCGTGCCGCCCCCCTCCGAAATCGGTGGCAGCTTTTGGCGAGTCATTGTTGAGGAGCATGTATTCAGGCGCTTCATGATCACCGCAGGCGAATGTTTAACCGCCGGAGTGATGATCACCGTGTTCGGCGTTGCCGGCGGCGTGCTCATGCACCGCTATCGCCTGCTCCAGCAGGCTTGCGAAACGTGGGTTGCAGCGCTGGCCGCCGCGCCGGTCGTCCTGGCTTACCCGTTGTTCATGGTCATCTTTGGCCGCAATGCCTGGACCATCATCATGATGGGGTTCGTCGCGGCGCTTCCGCCCGTGATCCTGAAGACGATCGAAGGCATGGCGAGCACACGCAAAGTGTTGGTCAACGTTGGCAGGAGCTTCAACCTGACGAGCACCCAGCAATTTTGGAAAATCCTGTTCCCGGCGGCTCTGCCGACAATCTTTGTCGGCGTGCGGCTCGGATTGATATTCGCACTCATCAACGTCGTGGGCGTCGAATTCCTGATCAACTACGGAGGCCTTGGTCAACTCATCAATGATCTGGCCGAACGCTACGATCTCGCCGGCACTTATGCCGCGATCTGCTTCGTGATTTTAATCAGCGTGCTATTCTTTATGGCGCTGGAGAAGGCCGAGCGATGGCTGAGACCGGTCGATTGAGACAGGCGGCGGTCGCCGCGCCACTTGTAAGCCCGGTGACGCTGCTGCGCGTCGCCATCATTCTGAGTCTGTTGTCGATATGGGAGTTTCTCGCCCACTCCGGATGGCTTTATCGAGACGTGGTTCCCTCGTTGCTGGCCATCGGGCGTGCATTGGTCGATCTGCTTGCTCGACAAAGCTTTTACTACAATTTGGGTGTCACCGCCGCTGAAGTCGGAGCCGCGGTCGCAATCGGTGGTATTTCCGGCGTAGCCGTTGGTATCCTGCTCGGCAGCAACAAGTTTCTCTCGAAGGCCTTTGAAAATTACATTTACTATTTGGGTCCGACACCCAAGATCATTTTCTTTCCCGTCATGATCATGTGGTTTGGAGTTGGCCCTGAATCCAAAGTTGCCCTTGGCACTCTGTCCTGCTTCTTCCCGATCGCGCTCTCGGTTGCCGCGGGAATGCGCCAAATCGACAAAGTGCTTGTCCGCGTTGGAGAAAGTTTCCGCGCTTCAACCGCACAGATGGTTGTCAAAATTTATTTGCCAGCCATGCGCCACCCCATCATCAACGGCATCCGGCTCGGTTTGGGCGTCGCACTCATAGGCACCCTTCTCGCCGAGACAAAATTGTCGAACAAGGGCATCGGCTTTTTGATCATCAATGCCTACAGTACCTTCGATATGCCACGCATGTACGCCATGCTGATCGTCCTATTCGTATTGGCAATCGGTGCGAATGCGCTGGTCGGCCGTCTCGGCGGATTACATACTATCAAAAGAAATTAGATCGTTCGGCAAAAAGGGACGATACGCCATGAAACGATTTCAAATGCTCGGCGCCGCTGCAATTGCGATCACCGCGCTCACTGGGTCGGCCGTCGCCGACGATCTCGTGAAGATGACCATTGGTCAGCGCGGCAATTGGGATACCGCGATTACCCATCTCGGAGAAAAGGCCGGCATTTTCAAAAAACACGGGCTTCAACTCGAGATGATTTACACTTCGGGAAGCGGCGAGACCCTGCAGCCGGTGATTGCCGGCGGCGTGGATCTCGGGCTCGCGGTCGGAACTCTTGGCGCAATGGCGGCCTATGCGAAAGGCGCACCGGTGCGGATCGTTGGCGCACAGGCGACCGGCGCCGCCGATTACTGGTATGCCAAAAATCCGGACATCAAAACGCTCAAAGACACGAACGGACATACGATTGCCTACTCGAGCAATGGATCGTCGACGCACAGCGTGGTGCGCGCGTTTATCGACGAATACAAACTCACCGGCGCCAAGACCCAGACCACCGGCTCCCCGAGCGCGACGCTGACAGCAGTCATGACCGATCAGGTCGATGTCGGCTGGGCCTCGCCACCGTTCGGTCTCAAGGAGATCGAGGATGGCAAGATTCACATCGTAGCCAAGGCGACCGACGCCGCCCTCGTCCGCGGCCAGACCATTAGGGTTCTCGTCGCTAACGCTTCCGTTCTGAAAGATCGAAAAGACGTGCTTGGGCGCTTTATGCGCGCCTATCGTGAATCGATCGACTATATTTATTCCGACAATCCGCAAGTCATCAAAGACTACGCAGAATTCGTTGGCGTCCCCGAGACCATGGCCAAGCGCGTGCGGGACGAGTTTTTTCCGAAAAGTTTGGTCAATCCAGACCAAATTCATGGCCTCGATACGTTGATCCCGGAAGCGGTGAATCTGAAGTTCATTCCGACGCCGCTCAGCAAAGAACAAATCGCGGAATTGATCCAAATTCCGCCACGCAAATAAGCGGCACCCGCCGCATTACGTCAGGGTGAGTAGCATGACCACCGCAGTTTCTCCGCAATCCGCTTCCGCACAAGCCGTTGTGCTTCCCAAAAACCGCGGCCCCTACTATGGCGGTGCCTGGCACGAGCCGAAGGCCGGACGCTTTATCGACACGATCAGCCCCGGCACCGGCCAATCGCTCGGCAAGGTCGCAGATTCCGGCGCCGACGATATTGACGCCGCGGTGGCCGCGGCAAAGCTTGCGTTCAAGGAATGGCGGCGTGTGCTGCCGCTCGAACGCGCCAAAATCCTTCGTCGTATCGCAGAAGTCCTGCGTCAGAACGCTAATGAACTCGCCATGATCGATGCCGCCGACTGCGGCAATCCGGTCAAAGAAATGGTCAGCGACGCGATGATCGCTGCCGCACAGATGGAATTCTTCGCCGGTTTTGTCACCGAAATGAAGGGCTCATCAATCCCGATGGGCCCGGATGTCGTCAACTTTTCGGTGCGTGAACCCCTCGGGGTCGTCGGCCGCATCATTCCTTTCAACCACCCATTCATGTTTTGCGCGGGCAAGTCGGCCGCTCCCCTCGCCGCCGGCAATACGGTGGTGGTGAAACCGCCCGAACAGGCTCCTCTGTCGTCGCTACGGCTTGCTGAGCTGATCGGCGGCTTGTTGCCACCGGGCGTTTTTAATGTCGTACCCGGCGGACGCGAAGCCGGGCAAAGGCTCGCAAGCCATCCTGACGTCGCGATGATTGCGCTGATCGGCAGCGTCCCGACCGGCCGCGCCGTCATGAAGGCCGCGTCCGACACGGTCAAGCGCACCATGCTCGAACTGGGCGGCAAAAATGCTTTGATCGCTTACGGCGACGCTGATCCGGACGAAGTTGCCGCAGCCGTCATCGGCGGCATGAATTTCACCTGGTGTGGACAATCCTGCGGGTCGACGAGCCGCGCGTTCATCCACGAGTCGATTTATCAGGCCGTGGTTGCGCGCGTAAAAGAGAAGATCAAATATTACAAACCCGGCATCCCGACCGATCCCGCGACAACGATGGGCGCCATTGTTTCAAAGCAGCAATTTGATCGCGTGATGAGCTTTATCGAGTCCGCAAAGAGCGAAGGCGCGGAACTCATAACAGGCGGCGGACCGCCGGCCGATCCCGCGCTTAAGAACGGATATTTTATCGAGCCGACGGTCTTTGCCGTAACGGAAAAGAACCGGATCGCGCGCGAAGAAATTTTCGGGCCAGTCCTGGGCGTCTTTAAATGGACCGACGAGCCAAAAATGTTGGAAGCGGTCAACGCGGTCGAATACGGCCTGACGGCCTCGATCTGGACCAACGACCTGTCAACCGCGCATCGTACTGCGCTTGCAGTGCAAGCGGGCTATGTGTGGGTCAACGAAGTGAGCAAACACTTTCTCGGCGCACCGTTCGGCGGCTTCAAGCAGTCCGGACTTGGCCGGGAGGAGTGCTTCGAAGAGATGCTCGCCTTCACGCAGGAGAAGAATATCCACGTGAAGCTCAAACCCGCCAAGGTCTAGGGTAGCGGGTCGAAGCCGGCCGCCGTCCACGCAGCGCGATGTGCCGGGTCGGCCATAAACGCAATAAATCCCGAACTGGCATCCGCTGCGGTGCTGGCACCGGTCACTGCTGCTCCATAAACAGTCGTGAGCTGGATGGAGGCCGGCAGGGGCCCGGCGAGGGTCAGGCCATCCGTATTGATGACCTCGCTCTTCGGATAGAAGCCGATGTCCGCCTCCCCGCTCGCGACCAGCTGCACACCGCCTTCAAGGGCCGGTCGATGAATGATCCTGCCCTTCATCTGGTCAGCGATGCCCATTTGCTCGATCAACTTGCCCATGTGCGTACCACTAGGTGTGGCGCCTGGCGTGGCGTGGGTGATCGCGCGGCTGTTGAGGATCGCCTGCTTAACCTTGTCGGGCGTTGAAAGGTCCGGCTTTGGCGCGCCGGTTCGAACCACCGCATTGACGCTGACCAGACCGAGGACGGCGCGACCCTGCGCGCGAACCACGCCGGCGTTTTGATATTCATCCAGAATATTCGTCGGCATGACGAGGACGTCAGCCAATTCACCCGCGGCAACCTTGCCTCGCAAGGCCGACATCACCGCAAATACAAATTCGACTTTGTTGCCCGACTGCTGCTCAAATCGCGGCGTCAACTTCAGGAAGATTTCCTTTGGCGCACCGCCGCTCAAAATACGAAGTTTGGCCATTGAAACACCTACAGCTTGAATGTCTCAAGCGTTCCCGGATGGAACATTTCCTCCGGCGTTACCAAACGCGGCGATAGCCCTTGTGAATGGTGGTGACGCAGGAAGGTCTCTAGCGTTTTACGGTTGGCCGCAACGCCGTAAGACCAGAAATCCTCACCCATCAGCGCGCGCGCTTCCATCAGGCGTTCTTCGATAAAAGGCAATGTCACCTTGGTTGCCGACGTGTCGCTCAATTGCTCCAGCGCCACTTTTTTTGCCTGTTCGAATGCTTTGAACACGGCTCCCGGTAACCATGGATGCTTCTCGGCAAGCGTCCGCCGCACTCCGACCAAATGCATGATCGGGAAGATACTGGTCCGTTTGAAATAGTCTTTCGCCGCCGCCACTGGATCCGGAAACAGCCAGCCGACATTCGGTGTGCCCTTGGGCAGAGACGGGGGACGCGGCGCGATGAAACCATCAATCGCGCCCTCCGCCAAAAGCGCAGAAATTGACTTGCCCTTGGGGGCGTCCTCTAGCCTCACATCAGACGGTAACTTTATGCTGATCTTTTCCGGCCGATCCGCATCCTCGATACCGCCACGCACCCATTGGATGTCCGCCGGTTTTACCCCATGATCGTCTTCCAGAATCGCGCGCGCCCAAACGTTTGCGGTCAGCTGATATTCGGGCAGCCCGACCCTTTTTCCCTTGAGATCACTTGGCTTCTTGATGCGATCGGTACGCACATAAATCGACGTATGGCGGAACGCACGCGAAACGAATGCCGGCACACCAACGTACGGACAATTGCCCTGTGCGGTCTTGACCGTGAAACTCGACAGCGACAGTTCGCAAATATCAAATTCAGCCTGCCGGAACGCGCGAAAGAAGATCTCCTCGGGCGACAACGTCATGCAAGCCGGCTTGACCCCGTCAATTTGTACGGTGCCATCAATCAGCGCGCGCGTGCGGTCATAAGGGCCGATCGCTACGGATAAATTAAGTTTGGACATGAGAAAACCCGGCTGGACGTCAGAATTTGCCGGAATGTCATATTCGAAATGGCGTCGGGACGCTACTCCACCCCTCGCTTTTGCGTCTTCTCGTCTGGAGTTACGTCGACGGCCTGCGCACGGCCTGTAATCTTCACCGGCAGACCACAGTTTTTCATGCACGGGTTGGGATTCCAGAAGGCCTTCTCGGTCGTATCGCGGTCGTCGTCATAGAAGCCGCCCTGGTTCGGCATCTTCACCGCAGCCCACGTCTCTCTCGACAGCACAAATTTGTCGTCCACGATGTCATTGAGATTGAGCACGTAAGTGACCACCGCATAAAGTTCGTCGTTCGTGAGCGATTGAGAATCGCCGAACGGCATCGCCCGCCGGACGTAATCGAACACGCTCGAAAGGTACGGGAAGTACGAGCCTACGGTCTTCACCGGATCATGCGAGGCGAGCGTGCCCTTGCCCTGCGCAAGTGGCGGCCAGCGTCCAGCGCTTTCACCGAACTCACCATGACACGCCGCGCACTTATCAAGATAGACCTTTTCGCCATCCTTGACCGAGCCACGGCCGGGTGGAGCGCCCTGCCCGTCGGGACGTATGTCTATGTTCCAACCGGCAATCTGCTCGGCCGTCGCAACGTGCCCGATACCGTAGTTTCTGGCCGTGTCCTTTTTGCCCTGCGCATACACCGGCACGACAAGTACCAATGTCGCTGCAAGCATGACGACGTGCCTACCCGACCTCGACATTCTCGACCTCCCCGTCGGCCTTGAGCGCCCAGGTCTGGATGCCGTTGTTATGGTAGATCGAATTGACACCGCGGATTTTGCGCAAGGCATCTTTGCTCGGCTGCACATAGCCGGTGTCATCCATCGCCCGCGATTGCAGCAGCAACTCTTCGCCGTTCCAGTCGAATTCGTAATAAAAGCGCACGCAGGCTCGATCGAGGACCGGACCATCGAGACGTGCCGTACGCCAATTGCGTCCGCCGTCGAGCGAGATATCGACACGGCTCACCTTGCCGCGCCCGGACCAGGCAAGCCCCGATATGACGTTGAAACCTTTCTGCCTGACGGGTGCTTGCGGAGACGGTGACGTGATCACCGACTTCGCGTCCATGACGAACGTGAACTGGCGCGCTTTGCCGTTTTCAAGGAGATCCGTGTATTTCGAGGTTTCCTCGCGCGTAAACCAAGGCTGATCGCCGACCTTTATGCGGCGCAGCCATTTCACCCAGACATTGCCTTCCCAGCCCGGCACGACGAGGCGCACCGGATAGCCCTGTTCGGGGCGCAGCATTTCGCCATTCATTCGGTAGGCGACCATGCAATCGTCCAGCGCCTTGCGAAGCGGGATGGATCGGTTCATGGCCGCTGCGTCGCCGCCTTCCGCCATGATCCATTTCGCATTGGATTTAAGGCCGGCCTGCTCCAGCAAGACCTTCAGCGACACGCCCGTATATTGAACGCAATGAACCATGCCGTGCGTGTATTGGCAGCCATTGAGCTGAGCGCCGCGCCATTCCATGCCGGAATTGGCCGCGCATTCGAGGAAATAGATCTTGTTGATGCGCGGCAGGCGTTTGAGATCTTCGAGCGTGAAAATCAAAGGCTTGTCGACAAGCCCGTGGAGCATCAGGCGGTAGTCGTCGGGATCGATCTCGGCAATGCCTCCGTGGTGCCGTTCGAAGCACAGCCCGTTCGGCGTAATGATCCCGTCAAGCTGATGCAGCGGCGTGAAGGCGACCGAAGACTCAGGCGTGGCGGTGAGCCAGGGCACGGTGCGGCGAATGACGTTCTTTTCGTATTTGGATGGCGTGCCATAGCCGCGCGCTCCGACGCCCTCACCGAGTTGGCGTGTCCAGTCGGCAACGTTGGGCGGAAGATTTTTAGCGTTGTCGGCGCGCGCCGCCGTTGCACCGGCGGCGGCAAGACCTGCGGCAGCCGCGAGAAAGCGGCGGCGCGAGGCCCCCGTTGTGTCCGACGGATCTGTCAACGAAAACTCCCGGCATTCAATTCGCAGACAGCTTCATATTACATTCTTTTTTTTGAATGTAATGGAAATCGCGTTTAACCCCCGGAAATTTTCACGCTCGTATTGGGCGCTATTCGCACGGTTTTCTCCGCGGCGGTAAAACGCTCGACTAGGTCCCAGACCGGCGGACCTTCGGTGCCTTCATTCACGCTGGCCCACCCGGCGACCACGTATTCTTTCTTCGAGTCGATTGGCTTACCGGATTTAAGATGCGTCATCGCGGAAATGCGTTGACCGATTGGCTTGGAGATATCGATCGCGTAGCTGAGCCCGCCACAGCGCACCATGTCACCGCCCTGCTGATAGTAGGGATCGGGATTGAACAGGTTGTCGGCGACGTCTTCGAGCACATCCTTCAGCCGTTCGCCAGTCATCGATATTCGATAGACCTGCGGATAGGTGATCGCGGTCGCGTTGTGGATGTCCTCGACCGTGATCGCCTGACCCGGTAGCAGGCTGGTGCCCCAGCGGAAGCCGGGTGAGAACGCAATTTCAGCGTCCCGTTCCTTCAGGAGTGCGGCACAAATCAGATCGTCAAACGTGCCGTTGAAACTGCCACGCCGGTACAGCAAAGAATCCGCGCGTCCGACTTCGCGACGAAGTTCTTTGACGTAAGGCGCCCGCGCCTTGGCAATGGCGGCGGCCATTTCTGTGTCGGGTTTAATCGCGTCGGCAAACAACGGGATCAATTTGTAGCGGAAGCCCTTGATCGCGCCGTTTTGCACGTCGAGATCCAGGCGCGATAAAAATTTTCCGTGGCTGCCTGATGCGATCAGCAATGTATTGCCGACTTTGATTGCCTCCGGTAGGGCATCGTGCGTGTGGCTGGTAAGAATCACGTCAATGCCGGACACACGCGTCGCCATTTTGCGGTCGACGTCGAAGCCATTGTGCGACAGCAGAACAACGAGCTGCGCGCCACCCTTGCGCGCCTTCTCGACGTTGGCGCGCACGTCTTCCTCCCGAATGCCGAATGACCACTTTGGCATCAGCCAGCGCGGGTTGGCGACCGCCGTATAGGGAAACGCCTGGCCGAGCACGGCGATCTTCACGCCACCCCGCTCAAAGAATTTCATGGCCTCGAACGCCGGCTCATTCCATTCATTGTCGCGAATATTGAGCGCCAGGAACGGAAAGCCGAGATTTTTGACCAATTCTTTGACGCGCGCCTCGCCATACGTGAATTCCCAGTGACCGGTCATGGCGTCCGGCTTCAGCAGCGCCATGCAGTCGACCATGTCCTGACCTTTGCTGCGATTTGACCCGAGCGAGCCCTGCCAGGTATCGCCGCCGTCAAGGAACAGGACCTTGTTACCGCGCTCGGCGCGGACGTGTTTGAGCGCCGTAGCCAGACGATCGAGCCCGCCAATCCGACCGTAGGATTTCGCCAGCGCCACGAAGTCCTGGTCGGTCAAAGCATAGGCCGCCGCTGTTTTCGCCGGTATGCCGAAATGCTTGAGAAAGGCTGCGCCGGTCAGATGCGGCGGATGCCCCCGCGCCTCTCCCACGCCGAGATTGAGCGACGGTTCGCGGAAATAAACCGGCATCAGCTGGCCGTGGATATCAGCCACGTGCAGCAGCGTTACATTCCCTAGCGCGTCGAACTCGAACAGCTCAGATTCGGTGAGTCTTTGCTGCGCAACCGCCTTTGTGAACGCACTGCCGCCAGCGACGAAAGCCGCCGCGGCTGCACCAACTTGCATGATTTCGCGCCGAGTGATCATTGATCTCATGCGTCTCATTAGGAAACAAAGGCAGTCGCGCGCTCACTTCACCTCTCCCATCGGAATTCGGGTTTACCCGAATTCCGTACTCATAACGGGCCGTGGTCGGAAACATCCCGCTTCGACTGGGAGAGGTCGACGCGCGAAGCGTGCCAGGTGAAGGGTTGCGGCCATATAGAGGGCTTCGCCGATTTAGTCAGATTACTCTCGCGAACCGTCCCAGGAAGTACCACAAGATATTAGCGCAGAGTCCCACCGAAATGTCCGCTCGGTTGTCATAAGCGGACATTTTCCGTCAATCGCGACGTCCGCTTTACCCCCGGAAGCAGACATGTGCAGTGCACTACCTGATGTCCGCTTTGTGCCAATAGCGGACATTCCACCAAGCGCTTGTCAGCCATTGGAACCTTTCGATTGATTGGCATTTGACTTCAAGGGCCAGCACGTCCGCATCTATAAACGACCTATAAGGGAATGCTTCGGCCAAGGGTCTAATGGAACGAGCTGACCGATATTTAGCGTCTTTGACGGAAGAAGGCCGTTACCGTCTCCTCGTTGAGGCTGTGACGGACTACGCTATCTATCTCTTGGACCCTTCTGGAATCGTCACGACTTGGAATCCCGGCGCGCAACGGTTCAAGGGCTACACCGCACCCGAAATCCTCGGTCAGCACTTTTCGCGTTTTTATACTGAGGAAGACCGGAAAATTGACCTCCCGACGCGGGCGTTAGCGGCCGCCCGGAGTGAAGGAAAGTTCGAGGCGGAGGGTTGGCGTGTCCGCAAGGACGGGTCACGCTTTTGGGCTTTCGTCATTATAGACCCAATCCGATTGCCAACCGGCGAGATCATTGGCTATGCGAAGATCACCCGTGACCTGAGTGAACGAAAAGAATCTCAGGAGAAACTGGAAAAGGCGCGGGAGTTCTCGCTGCAAACACAGAAGCTGGAGGCGATCGGCCAGCTGACCGGCGGCATCGCCCACGATTTTAACAACCTGCTGACAGCTGTGCTTGGTAGTCTGGAAATGCTGCGAAAACGCTTGCCCGACGACCCCAAAAGTATCGCACTGCTTGAAAATGCAGCCCAGGGCGCACAGCGGGGTACGAGCCTGACAAAGCGTATGCTCGCTTTCGCGCGCAGTTACGAACTCAAGCAAGAAGTGATCGGCATTCCAGAGCTCGTGCGCGGGATGACAGACCTTCTGCAACGATCCGTTGGGCCATCATTTAGCATCGAGACCCGTTTCCCGCTCGCTCTCAAGCCAGTCGAGATAGACGCTAACCAACTGGAGTTGGCTCTCCTTAACCTCACCCTGAACGCCCGAGATGCCATGCCCGATGGCGGCGAAATCATCTTGACCGCACGGGAAGAAAGCGTCCGCGATCAAGCCAGGGGATTGGAAGTCGGTCAGTATATCCGCACCAGTGTTATTGATGCCGGTGAAGGGATGGATGAAGAGACGCTGCGCAGAGCCACCGAGCCGTTTTTCACGACCAAGGGCGTTGGCAAAGGCACTGGCCTCGGCCTCTCGATGGTGCACGGATTTGCCGAGCAAAGCGGCGGGCGTCTCTTCATGTATAGCCGGAAAGGCTACGGTACGACCGCCGAGCTTTGGCTGCCAGTCGCCAAGACTTTGGCGCATCCCGTTGCTCCGGCCCATGCAGCACCGGCGAAGGGGACCCGTCCGCTCACAGTTCTGGCAGTGGATGACGACGCCCTTGTTCTCATGAACACGGTCGCAATGCTCGAAGACCTCGGTCACACCGTTTTCGAGGCTTATTCAGCCAAAGAAGCGCTCGAAATTCTTCGGCGCGAGGACTCCGTCGATCTTATCGTGACCGATCAGGCCATGCCGAAAATGACCGGGGTGGAACTTGCCAATGCTGTCAAAAACGAATGGCCGGATATACCCGTCTTGCTCGCGACCGGCTATGCCGAGCGTGTGCCCGGAGACGACATAGGTTTGCCCAAGGTTACGAAGCCATTCATGCAGCGTGACCTCGCTGAGGCAATCGTGCGTATAAGTCCGCCACGCAGAAAACCGGAGCGCGTTGTCCCGCTGCGTCGATCAGGCCCTAAAACCTAATTTCCGTGATCTTTGTAAAGACCTCCGAGCCGGAGGGGTCAGCAGTATTTTGCAGATGTCCGCTTTGGGTCAAAAGCAGACATGTGGAGTGCACAGCATCATGTCCGCTAAGGACCAATAGACATTGCTCACGGGATTGAGCCACTTCTACTGATGACTGTCGGGAGGTCCACCGTGGTGCGGCGGATCGTATGTCCAATTATCGCGATTGTTTCGATCCGGTTTCACTTTCGTGCCTTGACGAGCGGCAAAAGCAACAAAAGCAAACACCAGTGCAAGTATCGCCACGCCAATCCACTGCGTTGATGTCATGGCTATCGCCTCTTATTTGGCGGTCCCGGGAAAATCCTAGACCCCTCACCCCAACCTTCTCCCCAGCGTGGAGAGGAAGCGCGCCGCGCTCAGTGTCTAATCCCGGGCACGCTGAGCTTGCGCCCGTCATTCAACGACGCGAGGTAAATTTCCAGATCGCCATATTCCTTGGCATCGGGCGGTAATTCGTCTGCGCGAATGTTGACCTGACACCACTGGAATCGCTGGCGGATATCCCAGGTCGCGAGAAGACTGGTCCGCCAGGTCGGGAAATGGTCGTACTGGCCCACCGGCTCGCCGAGCCACTGGCCACGAATCCAGTGGTTCGCCGATTTGCCGTGACAATCCGTGCACGCAAAATTCATTTCCCCGACTTTGCGATTGGCCAGCACCTTGCCGCGCTGGATCGCCGCCTTGGATGCGGCGCTGGTGGTATCGACACGGATCGGATTTCCATTGGCGAGATAGTGCAAATAGACCGACATCGCACGGTTTTCATCGGTCTCCATCTGCCACGTTGCACCAGTGGTGGCCTTGGCGTGGCGAGTGACAAACTCTTCGACGCCAAGCACTTTGTTCAGACGCGGTTCCCAATTTGGCATCGACGCCGCCCAGGTCTTGAACGCAGATTTCGCATCGCTATGGCAGCTCGCGCAGGATTTGCCACCGGCGCCTGCCTGCTTCCAAAGCTCCTGGGCCTTGTCCACCGCCCACATGCCCGGATTTTCAATCGCGTCGAGATTTTCCCGCTTTTCGACCGGCGCCGGACGTTTGTCAGGATTGTCGAGTTCGGTCTTGAACACCGCCGGCTTCTTCAGCGTCTTCAGGAATGCGACCATGTCGCCGATTTCCTGATCGTTAAATATGCCATGCCCGCCCCAGGGCGGCATAACGGTGTCCGGATTGTAGACGCGCGCGTCGAAAATATAATTGAAAAGGTATTCGTCCTCGCGGCCAGCGTTGCCAATTTCTGACAAATCCGGACCAACATTGCCCGGCAGATCGGCGTTGCCCGCCTGGCCCATCACATGGCACGCCAGACACGAACCGCCCCGATTTCGGTCGGCGACAAGTTTGGCGCCGTTGGCTGCATCGCCGGTCACCGGAGCCGACAGTTTACGCGGCGCTTTCGGAGCTGGGGGTGACGACATTTTCGCAAGCGTATTCCACTTCAATTCATCGCGCGCCGGCCAGCCCGCATAGCGTTTCCACGGCCGTGCCGAGGCATCGCCTGTGATGTCGATTGGCGCTTCCTTCTTCTTGGCTTCTGCGTTGGCGCCTGATCCGGTCACAACAACAAACGTGCCTGCCGCGAAGAGTGCGGCGACGGCCACGCCCAACAGAACCCCTCCACGTTTCATCGGATCCTCCCGATCGAATTATGATCGTTGCCCGCTTCGCGCTTTGGTGCGCAAAGTCCGCCGTCAGCTAACGGTGATGCTTTCTTCCGCTTTGGTGACCGTGCTGTCGTCGTCGGTCCAGGTGAACTTGAACGTGCCGCTCTCGTCCACCTTGGCGAAGAATTGCATGTAGGGATTCGCGGCGATCGCCGGCTCCAGGTTCGCCGCAAAAACTGGCTTGCCATTAAATTCGCAGACGAATTTGTTGATGATCTTGCGTGGAATGGCCTTGCCATCTTTATCTTTGCGCTGACCGGACTCCATAATGTGCGGCAACAGCGTTTTGATTTCGATGACGTCACCCTTTTTCGCTTCCTTAGGAAGCTTGAGCCGCGGCATATCCGCCATTGGTTATCTCCTGAATTTCCCTGATCAGCCGCCGCAGCCGCCAATGGTGACCTTCACCAGCTTCTGATTGGTGAAGAACTCGCCCTTGCTGGTCTTGGCAATCGCGATGATATTTTGCGTCGTCGCTAAACGAATTCGAGTCGAAGCTTCCGCCTTGCCTGAGAGCGGTGACAGCTGGAAGGTCACGACGCCGGGATTGGGGTTGCCCTCCGCCACAACGAGAATTTCACTCACGTAATTGTCGGGGGTCATGGGGCTTTCGACTGCAACCGAGAACGGCACGGTGTTGCCATTCTCGGCGATTTCGGGAAGCTCGATCGAGACTTTGCTTTTCTCAGCCGCCACGCCGCCCGTGAATTTGGCAATTTGCTCGGCCGCCTCTTTGGCTGCCGCGGAGGCGCGGTCATTCCAGCCGATAAACGTGAGCGCCGCACCTGAGGCGCCGATCGCCAAGGCATTGCGACGAGATACCGCTCGCATCAGTAAATCCTCCCGGATTGATTCTTGGCGCTGATAGTCGCCCTGATTAAGTCGACCATAGCGGCGGTCCTCGCCCGGTTCAAATCATATTCATAAAAAAGAATGTACGTTTCGCCGCTGGACCCCTTGGAAGCAAAAGATTTCAACCGGACATCGACTTGAGGTAGTCGAGAAGGCTTTTGCTTTCATACGCTTTTTCCCGGACGAAGCGAAACATCGCGAGAAAATCATCGGGCCGCAAATATCCCGGTGAGCGCGCCACTTCGCGTTTGGCTGGGGGCAGAGCCTTGAGCGCTGCGGCGTCCTCCGCAAAGAACTGGAAGGTCGGCGTGAACCGCACGCCGTATTTTGCGGCGAGTGCCTTCTCCGAAAGCTCGGCTCCATCGAAATCGGTGACCTTGCGCGACCCGATAATATTAAGCTGAAGCACCTCGAAATTCGACCTTACGTAATCCGAGATCCGCGGCTGCGCGAAGTTGACGAGATGCGTTTCCTTGCAATAAGGGCAGCCCTTGAGCTCCCACATGACGACAAAGCGCTTGCCCTCTTTGCGCGCACCTTCGAAGTCATCTGCGAGGTCGAGGAAACTTTCCAGAAACCATGGTTGCTTGTAGAGGCCGTCGTCGGTCAAAATCGGCTCGTCAGCGCGCGTGCGCGGCACAGCCAATGCCGCAAAAGATGCGGCGCCAATCAGCAAATTTCGCCGTGAGACCATCATCCGCATTCCGTAAACCACGCGGGAAGGCATACCTCGCCGCCCCTCGTGACGACGCGTATATTCATAGCCTTAAAGCTATGTGCGTCATAGCCGGTGACCGCCAATGCTGTTCTGGGTTGCTCGAATTGCATGCTTTGTCGTCGTCCTGTCGGGGTACGCCGCCAGTGCCGACGAACTTGCCGACTTCAATGCTGCGATCGAATCGGCAAGCGGCCACAACCGGGTCGCAATCGGTTACCTTCGCACCGGCAATGTCGATCTCGCGGCGCTTGAAATCGACCGGTTACGTGACTCCTGGACCAGATTGGTCGAGCGCTTCTCGGGCAACCGGCCCGATGCTTTCAAGGGCAGCGAACTTTACGGCAAGCTGTTCACTGTCGTGAGCGCACGCCTGGTCGGCGCTGACCTCATGCTCAAGACCGGACGGCCTGATGCCGCGCGAAATTCGCTCGATGCCATTCGGGGCGACCTTTACGACTTGCGCAAGGCCAGTGGCATTGTGGTCCTGGCCGACTGTATACGCGATGCGAATGCGTCGATGGACGCACTCATGGCCTATGACGACCGGGCGCTCGACCTGAACAACGCTGAAACGCGTAAAGATGTCGCCGCGAAAGCTTCCGGTTATAGTTCCACCCTCGCCCGATGTGACGGAATCGCTAACGAAACCGTGCAAAAATCGCCCGAATTCCGCCGTTTGGTGGATGGCGCCCAAACCAGTTTGGGGCTTGTTTCGAAGGCGATTGAAACACGCGACAACGATCTTTTGCATCGCGTGCTAATCGAGCTGCGTTCGTTCGATAATTTGCTAGCGTTTCGCTTCGGCTGACATTTCGGTCGCGTCGACGCAGCGGACGCTTATAATATGTTCTGCGACGGCCTCATCCTCCGTTCGCGGTAGGGAATAAAATTGGCTCGCACATCGCATATTGCGCAATATTTTTCTCTTTCGACACTGATCGTTGCATTTTTCTTCGCAACGCTCGCAACTGTCGACGCGGCCGAACTCGTCATGTTCGAGCAGCCAGGTTGTGTTTGGTGTGAAACATTTGATCGCGAAATCGCGCCTATTTACCCGAAGACCGCGGAAGGCCAACGCGCGCCCTTGCGACGCGTAAATATCGATCAATCCGTCCCACCGGACCTTGCATTCATCGCGATTGAGCGGATCACGCCGCAATTCGTGCTCGTCGCTAACGGCCGCGAAATTGGGCGCATCCGCGGCTATCCTGGTGAGGACCACTTCTGGGGATTGCTCGGGGTTCTGATAAAAAAGCTGGACGGCGCCGGAACGGGTGGAGAACAAGAGTTGTTACAAGAAAATTCGTTGCGCACGACGGGTTGATCGTCTGTATTCAGGCTGCGTTCGAAACGCGATTATTGGTGTCCGTATGGAACTGCATCTGTTGGAAGGCCGCGCTCGTTCAAACGAACTCGACCGAATGGTCGAAAACGCGAAACGTGCGAGCAATTTTCTCAAAGCGTTGGCCCATGAGAGCCGGCTGATGATTCTCTGTATTCTCGCAGAAGGCGAAAAATCGGTGAGCGAATTGGAAAATTTGCTCAGCCTTCGCCAGCCGACGGTATCGCAACAGCTCGCACGCTTGCGCGCCGATGGGCTCGTGTCGACGCGGCGGGACGGCAAAGCGATTTACTACAAACTGGCGAGTGAAGAGGCGCGCGTGGTCATCGGCGCAATCTATGACGTATTTTGCCGGAAAGTGCGTAAGCGCTAGCGCGAAAGGCGCTAAAACACTCAGCGTTTCTTTTTCCACTCTTCGTAACGTTTTTTGTTTTCTTCGTTGGGCGGATACAGGCCGGGGAGCTTTGCCCCCTTCTCGACTTCCTGCACGAGCCAGCTTTCCATGAGCTCGTGTTCGGCACCCTCGTTGGCGACGAAATCCACCAACTCTTTCGGGATCACCACCGCGCCATCATCGTCGGCGACAATAACGTCGTCGGGAAAAATCGCGCAGCCGCCACAACCGATTGGCTCATTCCACCCGACGAAGGTCAGCTGATTGACCGAGGCCGGCGCGGCCACACCCGCACACCACACCGGCAGACCCGTCGCAAGCACACCGTGCTTGTCGCGCATGACGCCGTCGGTGATAAGCGCCGTGACGCCGCGCTTGACCATACGCATACAGAGGATGTCGCCGAAGATGCCCGCGCCGGTCACGCCCATCGCATCGGCGATGACGATGCAATTCTCGGGCATGGCCTCAATCGCGCTACGTGTGGATATGGGCTTCGACCAGCTTTCAGGCGTCGCGAGATCCTCGCGGACCGGAACAAATCTCAGCGTGAATGCCGGACCCACCGCGCGCTTGCCGGAAAAACCAAACGGCATTGCGCCGGCCATCCAGGACCGGCGAATGCCCTTTTTCAACAGCATCGTGGTGATGGTGCCGGTGGTGACGTTACGCAGAATTTCGATTGCAGAACTCATGTCGAGCCTCACGCAGCATTCAGGCCGAGCCGTTCGTCACGGCGGCGCAGGTACGCAACAAAGGGCACTGCGAGCAGCACCATCCAAAGCTTTCCAACAATTTGGCCGGGCAGGAATTCGAGCGACCCGAACGCGAGCCAGAGGAACACGATCGAGTCGACAACCAGGCCAACGACGCTCGAGGCGACGACAGCCACTACCAACCGACGGCGCGCCAGTGGCGTGTAGACCGCAAAATCGGCGAATTCCGACAGCAGGAACGCGACGGCCGATGCCAGCACCAGTGATGGTGGAGCAAGCCCGGCTGAAATTGCGGCTCCAGCAACGATGGCGCCTAGTCCGAACTCCACACCCAGCCGGCGCTGCACAAGATCGCGCAGGACGAGAGCGGCGCCGACCAACAGCACGCCGGATGGCGCCATCACTCCGGGCGCAACCGGAACCAGACAAGGCCCGTTCGGAACGCACATCGTTCCCAGGTGCCCGATCATCCAGTTAGCGGCGGGGATCGTCAGGCAGAAGAGCACCAGAAAAATGCCGCCCTCAATGTTTTTGCGCTTGTCGTTATCGATCATGTCTTCGTCCGGTCCTTAAATTCGGCAAATCCTTTGGCTCGCAACTGGCAAGCCGGACACTCCCCGCATCCGTAGCCCCAGTCATGGCGTTTGGTGCGGTCGCCCAAGTAACAGCTATGGCTGTCCTCGATCACGAGATCAAGAAAAGCTTTGCCGCCAATCTGCTCCGCCATTGCGAATGTCCCGGCTTTGTCGACCCACATCAGCGGCGTGTGAATGGTGACGCGTTTATCCAGCCCTAGCGTCAGCGCGACCTGCATCGCCTTAATGGTGTCGTCGCGGCAGTCCGGATAGCCCGAGTAATCGGTCTCACACATGCCGGCCACGAGATGGCGGGCGCCGCGCCGGTACGCCAGCGCTCCGGCGAAACAGAAAAAGACCAGATTTCGCCCGGGAACAAACGTCGTCGGCAAACCGCTGTCGGCGATCTCGATGGCGGTCTCACGCGTGAGCGCCGTGTCGGAAATCGCGCCAAGGGCATCGAGCTTGACGAGGTGGTCCTCGCCCAGCCGCGCTTTCCAGTCGGCGCGCAATTGTCCCATTTGCGCGCGAAGGCGCGTGCGCACCGCCAACTCAACCACGTGCCGCTGGCCATAATCGAAGCCGATGGTCTCGACGCGCGCAAAACGCTCAAGCGCCCATGCAAGACAAACGGTCGAATCTTGTCCGCCGGAAAAAAGAACGAGAGCTTTATCGGTGCGAAGGGTCACAGGTACCTTGTAGCCTCAATCCCACTTCGGTGACCACGTCCAATCGACGATGCGACCGCCCCGGCGCGAAAGCCCAGCAATTTCCCGCATCTCGGCGTCGCTTAATTCGAAATCGAAAAGAGCGATGTTTTCCTCCAGCCGCTCAATCTTGCTGGTGCGCGGAATCACCACAATGCCCTGTTGTACGAGCCACCTCAGGCAAATCTGCGCCGCGGTTCTTCCATGAGCCTTGCCGATCTTTTCGAGCATTTTATCGCCATTCGCGCTGCCACGCGCGATCGGACTATAGGCGACGACCGCCATTCCGTGCTTGCGGCAAGCGGCTATGACCTTGTCCTGGTTGAGAAAGGGATGGCACTCGATTTGGTTGCAGACCAACGGCTCGCTTGAAATCTTGTTGGCCTCATCGAGCAGCGCCACCGTAAAATTCGAAACGCCGATTTGCCGCGTATAGCCCTCACGCTTCATCTTCGCCATGGCGCCGAGCGTCTCGGCGAGTGGCACACGCGGATTGGGCCAATGAATCAAAAGAAGATCGATGACGTCAAGTCGCAGCCGTGCCAGACTTTCCTTGACCGAACGCTCGAGATCGTGTCGGCGCCAGCAGCGTCGGCTGCACCTTGGTGGTGACTAATACCTCGGCGCGCTTGCCCGAGGCGCGGACGCCCTCACCGACCTCAGTTTCATTATCATACATCTGAGCGGTATCGATGTGACGATAACCGAGGCGAATTGCCTGCTCGGTGAGCCGCGCGCATTCACGCCCACGCAGCGCCCAGGTGCCGAGCCCAACCATCGGAATGCGAAAGCCTTTCGGCTCGACAGTTGGTACTCCGGATGCGTCGTTTACTTTTGGCATCTAAAGCAGGTCCAGCAGTAGCAATGCCTCTACCGACTACGGCACGTCCCATTTCGGCGCGTGCGGCGGATTTACGACGCGCATGTTTGTTGCATTCAGCTTTTTGAGTTCAGCCATCTCCGCGTCTGACAACTTGAAATCGAACACGTCAAGGTTTTGTTTCAAATGCTCGGGGGTGGCGGTTCGCGGAATTGAGCAGACGCCCATCTGCACGAGATACCGTAACGAAGTCTGCGCCGCGGTTTTCCCGTGCGCCTTGCCGATGCGCTCAAGCGCGTCGGCGCCGGGGACTTTACCGCGCGCGATTGGACAATAGGCGACCACTGCCATGCCATGCTTCTTGCACCCAGCAAGAACCTTGTCCTGATTGAGAAAGGGGTGCATCTCGATCTGATTGCAGACGAGCGGTTCGGACGTAACCGACCAGGCTTCGTCCAGCATAGTCGTAGTGAAATTAGCGACGCCAATATGTTTGGTCTTGCCTTCTTTCTTCGCTTTGCAGAGTGCGCCGACTGAAAGCTTGAGTGGTACGTCTGGGTTGTTCCAGTGGATCAACAGCAGGTCCACAAACGGCAGTCTGAGATTGGCAAGACTTTGTTCAAGCACCTTCGCAAAAGCATCCGGCATCAAATCGCCCTGCCGCACTTTGGTGCAGATGAACACGTCCTCGCGCTTCATCCCCGACTGGCGCAAGCCTTCCCCATTCTCCTTTTCGTTGCCGTAAAAGGCCGCCGTATCGAGGTGGCGATAGCCAATCTGCAATGCGGTTTTCACCGCCTGGACGCAGACGTCATCCTTGAGTGTCATGGTGCCTAAACCGATGGTCGGAATGCGGGCGCCATGAGCTTCAACAACTTGCATTACAGTCTCCTTGGAGCATTTTGGAACGGGCCGGCAGGCGGGGTCGCGAAGAATGCCTTTTCGCCACGGCGCTGCCAACGGGGGTTGCTGCGGGCAGCGGCTTAACGGAACAGGCCGCGAAAGATCACGTGAATTTTTTCGCTGGCACAAATTGAGACAATACTTTGCGTTGCAACCTGTTCTGGCCAGTTCTTACATTGGAATAATTCAAGAGTGAAAGAAAGTTGTTGCATCAAGGGCATTTAATGCTTTTGTGACCGCCATTCTCTACATTGAGGGTCGGATGCGAACGGTTTTTGCAGTTTTGGGCGTCATCGGCTTGCTCGCCTTCGGCGCTGCGCCAGCTCGCGCGGATGACTATGTACTGACTATCAAAGACCATCAATTCACACCGGCCGAAATCAAAGTGCCTGCCAACCAAAGAGTGGCGATTACCGTGGTCAACGAGGACGCAACCGCCGAAGAGTTCGACAGCGGCGCACTAAAAGTGGAAAAGGTCGTCGCCGGAAAATCGAAGGGTGTAGTTCGCATCGGGCCGCTTAAGCCCGGCCGCTATCCCTTCATTGGCGAATACCATGAAGCCACCGCCAAGGGCGTGGTCATCGCGGAATAAATTATGCTCGGCGCACTCATCATTGTCTTTCGCGAAGTAATTGAAGCCGGCCTCATCGTCGGCATCGTGATGGCTGCAACGCGTGGGGTGGTTGGCCGCGGGCGCTGGATAACGATCGGCATCGGTGGCGGCGTGCTTGGCGCAAGCATTGTTGCCATGTTTGCCGGCGTTATCTCCGACGCATTTCAGGGCGCCGGCCAAGAGCTGTTCAATGCCGGCGTGCTCGGCATCGCCGTCGTCATGTTGATGTGGCACAATGCATGGATGGCGCGGCATGGCCGCGAGATCGCCGACGAGATGCGGCGTATCGGCACCGCCGTCAGCGAAGGCGCCAAGCCCCTGACCGCACTTGCAATCGTCGTTGGGCTTGCCGTGTTGCGCGAAGGATCCGAGGTGGTGCTGTTCCTGTATGGCATCATGGCATCCGGTACGTCGGGCTCTGCGCTCTTAATTGGCGGCGTGCTCGGCATTGCCGGCGGGGCGGCATTCACCGCACTGACGTACCTGGGCCTTCTGGCAATCCCGAACCGTTATATTTTCTCGGTGACGAGCTGGCTTATCGCTTTGCTCGCGGCGGGCATGGCTGCACAAGCTGTGCAATTCCTCAACAATGCCGGCGTGGTGGTGGCGCTCGACCGCACGCTCTGGGATACGTCCTGGCTATTGTCGGAAAAAAGTATTTTCGGCCGGCTGCTTCACACGCTCGTCGGCTACATCGATCAGCCGACCGAGATGCAGCTTCTGGTCTATATCGCAACGCTATTCGCGATGTTTCTGCTGATGCGGATCGCGCGCCTGTCGCCGCGCCGACACGCTCCTGCGGCAGCCGAGTAGCGGTTTAGCGACGTCTGCCGCCAAGCGTCGCGAAAGCAACGTCGGGAGCCTGATCAATCAGCTTGAGCAAAGCGCGCGCAGGCCCGCGCGGGTGGCGCTTACCCTGCTCCCAATTGCGCACGGTCTCGATCGGCACCTCGATCTTTTCCGCAAAGGCCGCCTGCGTCAGCCCGCAGCGTGCACGCACGTGCCGCACAAATTGTGCCGGATCGCTGTGATCGACCGTATTCTCCGTGCCGTCGGGAAGGATTTCGACAATCCGCCCGTCCGCCTTCAGCCGGACCCGCATCATGGCTGCGATCCCCATTGCTGGTGAAGTCGGCCAATGCACTACCTGATTCGGTGTGGCGAAAAGTTAACGGCGGAGCCCAGCGCTAGCGCGTCTTTTCGAATATCTCTCGCCCGATCAACATGCGCCGGATTTCACTCGTTCCTGCGCCGATCTCGTAGAGCTTGGCATCCCGCAAAAGCCGGCCGGTCGGAAAGTCGTTGATATAGCCATTGCCGCCCAGGCATTGAATCGCCTCGAGCGCCATCCAGGTGGCACGCTCTGCGGCATACAGGATCGCACCCGCAGCATCTTCCCGGGTGGTGCGTCCCTCGTCGCAAGCGCGCGCGACCGTATACACGTATGCTTTGGCTGCGTTCATCGTCACATACATGTCTGCGAGCTTGGCTTGCACAAGCTGGAAGCGCCCGATGGCCTGTCCAAACTGCTGGCGTTCGTGCACGTAAGGGATCACCACATCCAGACAGGCTTGCATAATTCCCAGGGGACCCGCCGCGAGCACGACGCGTTCGAAGTCCAGCCCCGACATCAGCACGTTGACGCCATTGCCGACCGCTCCAAGTACATTTTCTTCCGGCACCTCGCAGTCGGTGAACACCAGTTCGCTGGTGTCGGAGCCGCGCATTCCGAGCTTGTCGAGTTTTTGCGCCGGCGAAAAACCCTCAAATCCCTTTTCGACGATGAACGCAGTGATGCCACGCGCGCCTGCGGTGCGATCGGTCTTGGCGTAGATCACGAGCGTATCGGCCACCGGCCCGTTGGTGATCCACATTTTGGACCCGTTGAGCACATAGCAGTCGCCTTTTTTGTCGGCGCGGGTCCGCATTGACACAACGTCAGAACCAGCACCCGGCTCCGACATCGCCAACGCACCGACATGCTCTCCTGAAATAAGCTTGGGGAGATATTTGCGCTTCTGTTCATCGCTCCCGTTGCGATGGAGCTGGTTCACGCAGAGATTAGAGTGGGCGCCATACGACAAACCGACCGACGCGCTGGCGCGCGAAATTTCTTCCATCGCGACACAGTGCTCAAGATAGCCGAGGCCGGAGCCACCGAACTCCTCCTTGACCGTTATGCCATGCAAGCCGAGCGCACCCATTTCCGGCCACAAGTCGCGCGGGAAGACATTGTCGCGATCAATTGCATCAGCGCGCGGGGCGATGCGGTCCTGTGCGAAGCCGCTGACCGTCTTTCGCAACATATCGACGTCAGAGCCGAGGCCGAAATCGAAGCCCGCCCATGCATTGGGGATCATTCGCTGCCCTCCACTCGTACGCCCGGCCGGGGCATCGTTGGCGACTCGACTCTATAAGCTCAATGTCACGCTGTCAGCGTCTCGCCGGGCGACGGGAGAGCCTTGCCACCCTGTTTCGCTTGAGCCAGGAGCTTGTCGATCGCCTTGGCTGGCGCGGGCTTGGCGAACAAGAACCCCTGCATCTCATCACAGCCGGCCAGCCGTAGGAGAACGCGCTGGTGCTCGGTTTCTACGCCTTCGACAAGGACCGACAATCCGAGCGCACGGCCCAATGCCACAATTGCTTGGATAATCACGCCGCCGTTGGCCGATCGACCCAAAGCAGCAACGAAGCTCTTGTCGATTTTGAGCTTGTCGAGCGGGAAACGTTGCAGATAGCCAAGATTGGAATAGCCCGAGCCGAAATCGTCGAGTGCTACGCGTACGCCAAGGCCGTGCAGATCTTTGATGCGCTTGACCATCTCGTCCGGATTATCGATCAAGACGCCTTCGGTAATTTCAAGCACGAGCCGCGAGGGCGCAATCCCGCTTTCAGCCAGTGTAGAGCGAACCAAATCGACAATGGTCCGATCACGCACTTGTAACGGCGACAGGTTGACGGCCACGTAGAGATCATCGGGCCACCGTTTGGCTTCCTGCAATGCGCGGCGAAGCACGAAAGCGCCGATTGTGTCCATGAGGCCCATTTGCTCGGCGACTGGAATGAATGTCGCCGGCGGAATTATCCCCCGTGTTGCATGCGTCCATCGCAACAGTGCCTCGACACCGACCATTCGTCCGCCGTGAGACGAGACAATTGGCTGATAGTGCACTTCGAGTTCATTCGCGCTGATCGCCCGCGGCAGCTCGCGGTGGATGAATTTCTGGTCGGTCGAAACGGTATCGATTGACAGATCGAACATCACGACGGCACCCGGCCCTCGCCTGGCAGCCGCGCGCAACGCAAGGTCGGCGCGCCGGGTCAATTCGCCACGCGTGGTCGCATGACGTGGCGCTTGTGCAAAGCCCGCATGGGCGCTCACGCGCACGACCGTGTCGATCCAGTGCGGCCGTGAGATCGTCTCAAGCGCAGCACGGATGATCGCTTCGGCATCGACTGTTTGGCTGGATGTCAACGTGACGGCAAACTCATCGCTCGCAATTCGGCCGCACATCGCGTGCGCAGGCAAAGAATTCTTTGAGCCGTTTGGCCACCGCCACAATGAGCTCGTCGCTACCCAGAACACCGTGGTTGGCAGTCACATCTTCCATGCCATCGAGTTCGATCAGCGCGAAGGTCGTCCAGTCGTCGTCATCGCGCTCGGCAAGAGCGAGATCCAGCTGCTCCAGTGTCTTGGCGTGGTTGGGCAGGCCAGTGAGTTTGTCCTCGTCGGCCGCTCGAGCAGCGTCCAATTCTCTCATTGCAAGTTCGCGACGCGCCTTGCGGAGTTGCCACAGCGATAAAGCGGCAAAGCCAACCAGCAAAAGGTTGACAGCGGCCACGAGCGGCGCGAGCTGACTGAGCGCCCGCATCATGGGACGAGCCGTATCCCACGTGAAAAAGCCTACGATGCGGCCATCCGCGGTCATCGCTGGCCGCGCTTCGCGGTCTGCCGTGTTCGGATCGCTTTCAAATTTGAGATTACTCACGCCCGCAGTCTGTTCAACAATGCGCACGATATGCGGATCAATTTCGACAGACGGACTGAATAACGATCGCATTTCTACGACGGCGTTCCGAACGGCGGCATGCTGTTCGGATGTCAAACGTTCATCGCTTTGATGTGCGAACATGTAGCCAGCACTTGCGCTGACAGCGGTCGCAACGACGACGAATGCGGTGAAAACGAGGATCAGCCGCGACGCCGTTAACATGCGTTTTGTGGGCGCAGGCGGCCGAGCCACAGTGCCTTGCGTGACCCGCCGGCGCCACGCCGAAGCCAGCAGCCAGCGGCCGGGTTTTGAGCCCGCTGCTCCAGTATTGACTTCGTGCACCGGGATACTCCCAGCCTACGCTGCGGCGTCGGGTATAGGGTTACGGGCTGGGCTTTAAACGTTGGTCAGCAAATAGGGTGAATAAGTCGTAACCGCCCCTATCGTGCCCTTACCGCAACCCGAACCACATGCTGGCAATGCTCAAAAATGAGAAAAAGCCAACGACATCGGTCACTGTCGTCACAAATGGGCTTGAGGCCACGGCGGGATCAATCTTGAGCCGATGCAGGCCGAGAGGAATAAGAATTCCGCCGAGCGCAGCCGCAATCAGGTTGCAGATCATCGCAAGCCCAATCACAAACCCGAGCCCAGGCACTTTAAACCACGCATAAGCGGCCACGCCGGTTATGACCGCAAAGGCGATACCATTGAGCAGGCCGACCATGAGCTCGCGCATGATTACGCGCCAGGCATTGGTATCGCTCAGTTGGCGCGTCGCTAACGCGCGCACCGCGACCGTCATGGTTTGGGTGGTGGCATTGCCGCCTTGGCTCGCCACGATCGGGGCCAACACCGCCAGCGCTACCATTTTCTCTAACTGGCCTTCAAAAAATCCTAGGACCGAAGACGCAAGAAACGCGGTCGCAAGATTGACCAGCAACCAATTGAAACGGCCGCGTGCAATCCTCCATACCGAGTCGGACAATTCTTCGTCGCTGGTGATGCCGCCAAGGGCGTGGATATCCTCCTCCGCCTCTTCCTCGAGCACGTCAGCAACATCGTCGAAGGTAATCACACCGACCAGGCGATCGCCGGCGTCGACGACGGGGGCGGTTAGCCAGTTGTAGCGCTGAAACAAGCGCGCGACTTCCTCCTGGTCCTGGACGGCGCTCACGCGCGGCCGATCATGCTCCATCAGGTCAGCGATTGGCACCGGTCTTTTGCTGCGCAACAGTCGGTCTAGAGGGACGGTTCCAAGAAAATGGCTGTCGTCATTCGTCACATACAGTTCAAAAAAACGATGCGGCAATTCTACTGTCTCACGCATATAGTCGATCGCCTGGCCAACATTCCATGTCGGCGGCACAGCAATGAACTCGGTTTGCATGCGTCGGCCGGCCGAGTCTTCGGGATAGTCGAGGCTGCGCGCCAATGCGGCGCGCTCAGGCTGAGGCAATTGATCGAGGATTTCTGTCTGCTCATCCTTTGGCAAATCCTCGAGGATCGCGACCGCATCATCGGATTCGAGTTCACTGACGCCTTTTGCGACAGCTTGGGCCGGCAACTCTTCGAGAATCTCCTCGCGGACAGTATCGTCCACCTCGGTGAGCGCAGTGAAATCGAAGTCGATGCCAAGCAGTTCGACAAGCCGTGAGCGCTGTTCCGGGGGCAGCGCTTCGATGAGCGAACCCATATCGGATTTATGCAGGTCGCCTACTGCCGCCCGTAGACCGTTGGCGTCCCCCGCTTCGATCCTGCGTGCGATACTTTTCACGAAGGTCTTACGAATGGAGCCGTCTTTGTTGCGCGGCAGTTGCGCGGTCTCCGTGCCGTTCGTTTGTTCCTGATCGAGCATATCAATGACTGCCGGTCGCGCATGAAAACGCGACGCTTGTACGCCCGATCACAAGCTGCGGGCAATGATTAATGGATGAAAGCGTTCTTCACGGTGAGCTTGCCGGTCGACGGCCCTTCCGGCATTAAATGCACGACCATGACGCGCGCATTCCTTTTCGCACTCACACTGGCTTTTGCTCCTGCGATAGCCTCAGGTGCCTCGTGCCCCGGCAATCCCGTAGCACTCGGGACAGAGAGGGTGATTGAGGTTGATGCGACGACCACGCCAAGGGTAGGCCGCAAGCAGTTTCCAGCAACGCTACCCTTGCGGTCCAAGGAGCTGGTGTTGACCTTTGACGATGGGCCATGGCCCGGCACGACACCAAAGATTTTGGATGCTCTCAAGCAGGAGTGCGTGCGCGCGACCTTCTTCCTCTTGGGACGCAATGTTGTTGCGCATCCGCAAATCGCACGTCGCGCTCTCGCCGATGGTCACACCATCGGCCATCACAGTTATTCGCACCCCCTCCTCGATCGCATGCCGATCGCGAGGGCGGAAGCTGAGATCGATCGAGGTATTGCTGCGGACGAGCTCGCACTTTACGGCGTTCAGCGCACAAAGCCGGCAACCCCGTTCTTTCGTTTCCCCGGCTTCGCCTCAAACCACGCTCTTCTCGACCGCTTGAACGAGCGCGGCCTGGTCGTGTTCGGGGCGGACGTGTGGGCGAGTGACTGGTTGTCCATGACGCCGGAGCGGGAATTACGCCTGATCCTTTCCCGTATCGATCAAATTGGACGGGGTATCGTCCTATTTCACGACACCAAGGCTCAAACAGCCCAAATGCTGCCGGCGTTCCTGCGCGAGTTGAAGCATCGTGGTTACAGTATTGTGCAAGTCGTTCCGGCCGGAGGCCACTTTAGATGAGTTGCTTTTTTGCCGCAGTCAGCCACAAATCGTTGGAAAACGACGTGGTCTACGTTCCCAACGCGTAATCATCCATTAATGTCGCGCGCCATATTGTCGGGAGCCTCCAGTCGGAGGTGGGCGGCGCGGGCGGTCCGGGGGCCTGATGCGCGGTATGATGTTTGTCGTTCTTTGGCTGGCCGGCAGCATCGCTGCGGCTGCAGGCGAGCCGTGCCCGGGCAACCCCGACGCGCTGGGCACGAGCCGCATGCTCGAGATCAGCCCAAGCGAATTTAGCCGAATCGGCAGCATGCAATACTCGCAGACGCTGCCGCTTGCCGACCATGAAGTGGTGATTACTTTCGACGACGGACCTATCCCGCCCTACTCCAATGTCATCCTCGATACGCTGGCCTCGCAATGTGTGAAAGCCACGTATTTTCTCGTCGGCGAGATGGCGCGGGCGTATCCGTCCATTGTCCGGCGTATCTACAATGCCGGGCACACAATTGGCACACACAGCCAGAACCACCCCTACGCATTTCAGCGTTTAACAATGCAAGGTGTCGAGCAGCAAGTCGATGGAGGCATCGCTTCTGTCGATTCCGCGCTAGGTGATCAAAAAGCGCTTTCGCCATTTTTCCGAATTCCCGGCTTGGGCAGAAACAGCGCAATCGACGATTATTTGGCTTCTAAGTCGTTGGTGACCTGGAGTGCTGACGTCGTTGCAGACGATTGGAAGCACATCCGCGCGCCTGAGATCGTGCGCCGTGCGATGCGCCGTCTCGAAGAAAGGGGCCGCGGTATCCTGCTGCTGCACGATATACATCCCGCAACCGCGCTTGCATTGCCAACGTTGCTCAAGGAACTAAAGGACCACGGGTACCATGTGGTCCAGGTCGTCGCGGCCGGCGAACGTCCGGAATCACTACCCGAGGCCCCGGCTGCATCCGACACAAACAAGGGTAATTGGCCGCGCGTGATCTCAGCCAGCGCCACGCAGGACACCGGGGGCAAGGGCGCAATACGACACGGGGCGAAGAAAACCATTACCGGAAAGCACCGTCGACCCGCAGTTGCGAGCCTGCACGAAGACAGCTCGAGCGCTGTTACCAAGGACTGGCGCCAAAACCAATTCTAAGTGCCGTAGTAGAGGCCCAGCGCGGGCTGCGGGCCCACGCTGGGGCTGTTTCCGTCGAGATTAATTTTTAATTGGCGTTTTCACAGGGGCAGCCGCAACCGCCTTGGTGTCGCCTTTTACGCCAGCCGACGTCAGGCTCTTTTTTGAGATCTTGCTGGCATGTTTCACCTGATTTGGCTTCGCATGCTTTGCATGGTGGACCCTGTGACCATGCGATACGCGAGCATGAACGTAGTGTTTTTTTACACCTTTGTCCGACGTTTTGGTGATCTTCCCCGGAGCCGCCGTCTGGGCTGCGGGCACATTGGGCGAGTTTGCAATGCTGGCTGCGAGCGCTGGAGTGGTCAGCATTGTGGCCGCAAGTAGAACGGCCGCGATTTTCCTGTTCATAGTCATTCGTCCTTCAGGGCTTTGGTTGATCGAGACCGGCCCTAACGATCATGCGAGTCATTTACGCCGCTTGATCTGAAGGAGATCTGAGTGCAGTTGTTCGCTGCCATTCATCTAGATGACATTGTCGTAATGCTGAGTGGGGTTTTCTCCCAAAAGTGGCGTGCATCCACCATACGTAGCTGACGCGATGACACGGCATTCGGCAAATAAACAGGCGCGCTATCCGCGCTGAAGAGTGATGGTTGCCCCCTTCACATCGGCCTGCGCATCTTGCGACTTAATGGTCACCGACTGCTTGTCGCCGTGTGTGGCCAAGTTCAAATTTGCAGTGAACGTTGGGCCCTTAGCGAGCACCTGAAAACCCGAACCCTCGACTTTGCCTGATAGGGTGCCGGCGGCATTTCGAGTGGATTCACTCCAGTTTCCCGTGATTGCGCCGGCATTGTACGTCGCACTGCCGCGCAGGTCGAAATTATAGCTGTCGCTCGCGCAACGGATATTAAGCTGAAGCTTGTTTTGCTCCTCCAGCACATCGTAGGAAGCGCGGCACCTGATCGGCTCGTGTCTATCCTTCGACAAATCGATGGTGCCCGAACCGGACCAACTTCCCGCCAATTCACCAAACGGGCCGGCATCTGAGGCTGCGCCCACGGTGGCGGCTCTTTGCGCATTGGCGTATTGGCCGATGGAAAACAAAATCGTTAAAGCCAGAACGGCGCGACAAGACATCGCGCTCATGCGATTTATACGGAGGGGCATCATTAAAAGTCTCGCAGGGTTTGTGGATTTGCTTCCGCCAGTCGATGATAATCCTCGCGGCCCAAAATTGGTTCCGCCACAAAAAAACGAAGCCGTGAACACATGGAACCTGGTCCGCAGCCTTAGGCCTGCGGATAATAATTTTTGAATCTGAATGGAAGTTCAGTGAATCGACAAAGTCTCGCCGAAACTCTTCGTATTATTGGACGTTAAGGGCGCGTCTATGGAGGATTGCCCATGAGCAAAATCACGCTCGTTCTTGCAGCCGCTGCATTTAGTGGATGCCTCGCAGCAAGCGCTGCAACCGCAGCGCCGATCGCTCCCGTCTCTGCCAACACCGCGACAAACGTCGAGCAAGTGCGCTGGGTCTGCGGCCCTTACGGTCGATGCTGGTGGCGCCCTAACTACTATGGAGCCTACTCCGGCTATGCATACGCTCCTCGGCCATACTGGCGTCATCGGTACTGGCATCGTCACTATTGGTGATGACTTTGGGGCGGGGCGAATAACTCCGCCCCTCTTATTTAAGTAACCCGCCGCTTCGAATAGCTCGTCGCGCCGATGATCGAGTAAGGATTGAGCGATATCCAGCTTTTGTACGCATTAATACAGAAGTTACGCCCCTGCGCCCGCTCATTCGGGAACAATATTTCCCTGGCAAACGTTGTAACTTGCGTTTCGCCCGAGAGTACTACCAATCTGCATCTCGACAACTGCGTCTCGCACAGGAGTGCCCCGTATGACAATCAAGATTGTCAAAGCGCTTGTCGCGACAATTGCGTTTGTCGCGTTCACTCTCGCAACCGCACCGAGCATGGCGCGATCAGGAGGTGGAGGTGGAGGTGGAGGTGGCGGCCATGGCGGAGGTGGGGGCGGTCACGGTGGTGGCGGAGGGCATTTTAGTGGTGGTGGTGGCGGGCATTTTAGCGCCGCGCATGTTGGCGGTGGTTCTGCGCGGTTCAGCGGTGGTTCCGCACGCGTCAGTAGCGGTCGCATCGGCACATCACGGGTAGGAGCCGCAAACATTCGCAGCGGCAATGTTCGTAGTTTCAGCAGCACGCGCACAGGCAATTCGCGCAGCAATTTTGCTCGCGTTAACGGCGGCACATCGCGCAGTAACTTCGCTCGCATTAATGGTGGTCGTGCTGCCGCGCTGGGCGCTGGCACTTTGGGCGGCCGGGCCGCCTGGAACCACTGGGGCAATTCAAACTGGAGGGGCGGCTGGAACCGCGGATGGGGTGGTTGGCGCGGACCAGTCTTCTGGCCCTTCTTCGCCGGCGATCTTCTTGCCTTTACGTTCTGGCCGTGGGGCTACTACGACCCGTTTTGGGCTTACGGAAACATGTTCGTATGGGATGCAATGTTCTGGCCCGGTCCCCAGTATACCTATGGCCCAGATGATGACATTTATGGCGGCTATGCATATGGCGGTCCGACACGAACCCGCACCGCTCGCCACGTCGCTCCTGAAACAACCGGGTCTGCAAACGCCAGCAACGATCTGGCGCAGTCTTGCGGTGGCCTCGCGCCGGGCGTGACCGACCTTCCGATCGACAACATCCAACAGTCCCTTCACTTGACCGACGACCAACTCAAAACGCTGAGTGCGCTGAAAGCGGCTTCTTCGCAAGCGAGCGACGCTCTCAAGTCGTCCTGTTCAAGCGAACTTTCGCTGACGCCTCTGGGACGCATTGACACAGTGCAAAAGCGCCTCGACGGCATGTTGCAGGCTTGGGGTACGCTGCGCACGCCGCTGGATGATTTCTATAATTCGTTGAACGACGAGCAGAGGCAGCGCTTTGCTGCGCTGGGGCCGGATTCGCGCGCGCGTTCGAACCGCCGTGGATCAGCTTCGGGCGACAATCTGGCCGCGCTGTGCAACAGCCGCTCGGAAAGTTTCACGCAACTGCCAATGCAACGTGTGGAGCAAGCCGTGAAGCCTACGCAGCAGCAGCAAGACGCATTGGAAAAATTAAAGGCCGCCTCGACGGAGGCCGCTAATCAGTTGCAGGCATCCTGCCCTGCCCAGTCGCCGCAGACGCCAATAGACAGATTTGATGCTGTCGGAAAACGTCTCAATGCGATGGCAGGGGCAATTAAAACGGTACGCCCTGCCCTCGCCGACTTCTATTCCTCTTTAACCGATGAGCAGAAGGCACGTTTCAACAACTTGGGGCCACCGGAGACCACACCGTCTCGTCCCGGATGACGATCAGCGTCGCTTAAACAATACTGCTAAACCGTCCATTGCCCGGGCTTTTTCTGCCGGCTGCAATTGGCCCGTTGGTGCGGCCGAGAGGACTCGAACCTCCACGGGTTGCCCCGCTAGCACCTCAAGCTAGTGCGTCTACCAATTCCGCCACGGCCGCATGGGGGAAGGACGTAAAGGTCAGAAAACCCCGCGTCCCAATGATGGCGGACCATGTAACAAATAGGATGTTGAGGGACAAGTGCCGCGCGAGCTAGGCCCGAGCTTAATTTCGTCGCGATCTCAGGCTTTTGGAGATTTCACCGCATGTCAGGCGGGCGCGGCAGCAGCTCGCCGACATTAACGGCAATGCGATTGCCGTTCACGACCACCGTGCCCTTCGCCACGGGCAGGTTATTCGCAAGAATACTGACGGCGTCCTCCTCCGAGGCATCCAGTTCAATGATGGCGCCGCGGCCCAAACGAAGCACCTGATGGATTGGCATGGATGTGGTGCCCAGAACCACAGTGATGTCGACGGCAACTTTGTCTAATGTGGCCACGTTTGTTTCCTGTTGCGCGCTCGGCGGTTTGGAAGCGCAGACATCAGGTCACCATGGTATGGTGAATGAGTGGTTAACGCACGAAACACATTGAATGTCGGGCTCCCGAAGCCCGCCGAAACGGCCCCCGTCGAATGGCGGGTGGGCGATTCCGCAATTGCGTACGATCAGGCGGTCAGCCTTATGGAGGCGCGGGCCCTCGCAATCGCAACTGGGCGAGCGGCCGAGTTGGTATGGCTCATCGAGCACCCTTCCCTTTACACCGCCGGGACCAGCGCGAATCCCGCCGACCTGATCGAAAGCCGCTTTCCCGTTCATGAGAGCGGCCGTGGCGGACAGATGACCTATCATGGACCAGGTCAGCGTGTTGCTTACGTGATGATCGATCTCAAGCGGCGCGGCCAGGACGTACGCCGGTTTGTCGCCACACTCGAGGAGTGGCTCATACGGACATTGGCCGCCTTCGATGTCCGCGGCGAGCGGCGCGAAGACCGCATCGGTGTGTGGGTTCGCAGACCCGAAAAGGGTGACGGCTACGAAGACAAAATCGCCGCCATCGGAATCCGCGTGAAGCAATGGGTGACGCTGCACGGCCTGGCGTTAAACGTCGATCCGGACCTCTCGCATTTTTCTGGCATTGTGCCCTGCGGTGTGAGCGAACAACGCTTCGGCGTGACCAGCCTTCGCGATCTTGGTATTCCGGCCTCAATTTCCGACATCGATCTCATTATGCGCCGTGAGTTCGAAGGCTTGTTTGGGCAAACGACGACTCAAATCGTGGGCAACACCGAGAACGCATTGTCTTCCGCACTCGCCAAAAGATCGGCCTCGATCCCATCGCGTTGAGCCAGATCGCTCACCCGCGCAGAGAATGGTCCGCGCCGGCAGGTTTCGACCATCTCCTCGACCGTCGCTCGTGCGCCCGCAAACACTGCCTCAACCGAACCATCGCGGCAGTTGCGTACCCAGCCATGAAGGCCGCGGCGCTGAGCCTCGTGCTCGACAAAGGCCCGGTATCCAACACCCTGCACCCGCCCCTTAACGATAATATGGCGGATGACGTGGTCACTCATCCCAGTTCTCCAGCGTCCGGGCGACGAGGTCCTTCAGGCAAATTCCAGGATCACTGCATCCACCGCCAGACTATCGCCCGGTTTGGCATTGATTTTTTTGACCGTGCCATCGATCTCGGCGCGCAGCACGTTCTCCATCTTCATGGCTTCGACGACGGCCACAGGGTCGCCCGCCTTAACCTCCTGCCCTTCCTTGACCGCGATTGAAACGACAAGACCCGGCATCGGACACAATATCTTTTTGCCCGTATCGGCTAACTTCTTTGGTGGCATCAAATGTGCGTAACCGGCTTCACGCTCGGTATAGACATAAGCTTTAGTTTCGACGCCGCGGTAGCTCAGCGCGAAACCGTTCGAAATTGTCCGCACCTGCACCGTCACGGGCTTGTCGCTGACTGTCCCCCTCCAGATCGAATCCCCAGGTTTCCAATCCGACCTTAGACTGCGCGCTCCCGCTTTGCCGCCCAGATTCACCTCGATGATACCTTCCTCGCGTTTGACCTCGAGCTTGACTTCATGTTCGCCCAGCCAAACCGCGCGCTGACTTTCACGCGTAACGCTTCGACCACCCAATTGTCCCGATATGCGACGCTTGCGCTCGCCCAAAACATGATCGATCGCGGCGGCAACAGCGGCCAGCACCTCAGCGGGCGCGCCCTCGGGGGCTTGCGCATGGAAGCCAGACGGAAACTCCTCCGCGATAAACCCGGTGGACAGTTTACCTGCCTGCCAGCGCGGATGCGCCATTAACGCAGCAAGGAAGGGAATGTTGTGTCGAATGCCGTCCACGACGAAGGAATCGAGTGCATCGCTTTGCGCAGAAATTGCCGCACTCCGTGTTGGTGCGTGTGTCACCAGCTTTGCGATCATCGGGTCGTAATAGATTGAAATTTCCCCGCCCTCATAGACGCCCGTGTCGTTGCGTACTGTAACTCCGTTGGCACTTCCCTCTTGTGGCGGGCGATAGCGCGTCAGCCGCCCGGTCGATGGAAGAAAATTGCGGTACGGATCTTCGGCGTAGACACGGCTCTCGACGGCCCACCCTTTGAGTTCCACGTCGTTCTGCTTGATGGCCAGTTTCTCGCCGGCAGCGACACGGATCATTTGCTCGACGAGATCGATACCGGTGACAAGTTCTGTCACCGGGTGCTCAACCTGCAAGCGCGTATTCATTTCCAGGAAATAAAAACTTTTATCCTGCCCGGCGACAAATTCGACCGTGCCTGCGCTATCGTAAGCCACCGCCTTAGCCAAGGCGACCGCCTGCTCGCCCATTTTCTTGCGCGTGACCGCGTCGAGCAGTGGACTTGGGGCCTCCTCGATAACCTTCTGATTGCGGCGCTGGATCGAGCACTCGCGCTCGCCGAGATAGATAACATTGCCGTGCTTATCCCCGAGAACTTGAATCTCGATGTGGCGCGGGTCGGTGATAAACTTCTCAATGAATACCCGCTCATCCCCGAATGATGATTTGGCTTCCGAACGGGCGCGCGCGAAGCCCTCGGCGACCTCAGCTTTGCTACGGGCGATACGCATCCCTTTGCCGCCGCCGCCTGCGCTCGCCTTGATCATCACCGGATAGCCAATCTCATCGGCGATTTCGATCGCTTCAACTTCGTTTTCGATCACGCCGAGATGGCCGGGCACAGTGGAAACCTTTGCCGCGGCTGCAGCTTTCTTGGACTCGATCTTGTCGCCCATCGCGGCGATGGCTTTTGGATTTGGCCCGATGAACACAATGCCTGCGGCTGCAAGCGCCTTGGGAAAAGCCTCCCGCTCCGACAAAAACCCGTAACCCGGGTGCACGGCCTCGGCGCCGCTCTTCTTGCAGGCGGCAACAATCTTGTCGATGACCAGGTAACTTTCGGCCGCTGGCGGGGGCCCGATCGCAATTGCGGTATCCGCCATCGCAACGTGCAGCGCGTCCCTATCGGCGTCCGAATAGACGGCGACCGTTTCGATCCCCAGTTTGCGTGCGGTTTTAATGATCCGGCAGGCTATTTCGCCGCGATTTGCAATCAGGATACGCTTAAACATGCCGTGTCAGTGGCCCCAAGTAACGGCCTTTTTGGCCTGCGGCGTTAAAGTCAATTGCGTCTCGGCGTCGAGGATAAAGGCCGCGGATAACCGGCGAATGTTACAATACTGTCTTATAGCGAGCGTATCTACCGCGCCATCATAATTAAGAAGATGGGGAGATATGGCATGTCCTTCCGGTCAAAAGCTCTGCCTTTCGCCGCATGTGCCGCAACTTTACTTCAGATCGCTCTCGCCAACGCCCAAAGCCAACACAATCTAATTTTGTTCGTGCCTGACGGACTCCGGGCCCTGTCTGTTACGCCAGAGTCCGCGCCGGCAATGGCAGCCGTGCGCGATAAAGGCGTGAATTTCGCAAATCCGCATTCCCTGTTCCCGACATTTACGATGGCCAATGCATCAGGCATGTCCACAGGACATTTCCTCGGCGACACCGGTGTCTTTAGCAACACAATATATGTCGGCTTCCCGACCGCGCACGCTGCCAACAGCGTAACGCCTTTCATCGAAAACGACCCCGTGCTCGGCGACATCGACGATCATTTCTCCGGCAATTTCGTCGACGAAGACGCCGTGCTGTTCGCTGCGCGCCATCAGGGCTTTAACACGGCCGCGATCGGTAAAGTCGGACCAACCATGATGTTCGATCACACCGACCGGAAAGCTGAAAATACGATTATCGTTGATGACGCAACCGGCAGTGCGCAAGGCGTGCCGTTGTCACAAGCGATGCAGGACGCACTGAAGTCGGTCAATCTGCCGCTCGCCGCCCCCACACGTGGCGCCAACGGCGCAGCTGGCGATGGCAAGAAGCCTGGTACGCTCGTCGCCAATGTCGAGCAGCAGAAGTACTTCGCTGATGTCGCGGCAAAGGCTGTGCTGCCGATGTTCAAGGCGCGAAATAAACCATTCGTGCTGGTATTCTGGTCGCGCGATCCCGATGGCACGCAGCATAACCAGGGCGACAGCTTGTTGAAGGTTGAGCCTGGCATTAACGGGCCGACTTCGCTCGCTGCCATTAAAAATGCGGATGATAACCTTGCGGAGTTGCGCACGGCGCTCGACGAGCTCGGCCTCTCCGCAAACACGGATATCATCGTTGCCGCGGATCATGGCTTCTCCACAATTTCAAAAGAAAGTAAAACCAGTCCTGCCGCGCAGGCGAGCTATGCCGACGTCCCGGAGAACTTGCTGCCCCCGGGATTCGTCGCGATCGATCTTGCTAAAGCGCTGGGATTGCCGCTCCAGGATCCGGACGACAAAAACGCGCCAATCGCCGCCGGAAAATATCCGAAACGCGGCAACGGCCTGATCGGTGCCGACGTTGCGAAGCCTGACGTCGTCGTTGCCTCCAACGGCGGCTCGGATCTTGTCTATGTCCCAAGCAAGGACCGCACGCTCGCCGAAAAGGTGATTTCAGCGCTCCTGGCGCAAGACTACGTCAGCGGGTTATTCGTTGATGACGAGCTCGGCACGTTCCCCGGTACTCTGCCGTTGTCGGCGATCAATCTGCGAGGCTCGTCGGTAACGCCACGGCCATCGATCGTAATCAACTTCCGCTCCTACTCGACCGGATGTGAAAAGCCTGTGATGTGTGCGGTCAACGTTGCCGACACCGGCCTGCAACAGGGCCAAGGCATGCATGGCAGCTTCAACCGCGCCGACACCATGAATTTCATGGCGGCGATCGGCCCGGACTTCAAATCCGGTTTTACCAGCGAGGCGCCGGTCAGCAACGCCGATATCGGCAAAACGATTGCCCAAGTGCTCGGACTTAAAATTCCATTCCATGGCGCACTGATGGGCCGGATCGTCGAGGAAGCGCTGCCGCGGGGCTCGAATCCCGCGGTCGAGCGTTTTGTTGAGCAATCCAAGCCAAGCGAAGATGGGCTTGCGACTATCCTCGTAGGCCAACGCGTTGGGGCAACGCGCTATTTCGACGCGGCGGGCTTCCGTGGCCGCACTGTCGGAATGGACGAGCGCAAGGCTGCAAGCCGCTGAGCGCTGATTTCGCGAGAAGTGGAAAGCTATTCCACCTCTCGCCATCGAGCCAAAACATTGTTCTCTGCCACAAACGGTCCGCGGCTGGCCGGTGCTCTTTATACGTGTCCCTATTCCACCTTGACGCGGACCCCTATATTAAAAGAGCGCAACACGTAACGATTTGAGTGGAGGTCGAACATGACGTTGGCTATTGGCGACATCGCGCCCGATTTCGAAGCCGAAACAACCGAAGGAAAAATCCGTTTTCATGATTGGCTGGGGACATCTTGGGGAGTCCTGTTTTCACATCCGAAGGATTTCACTCCCGTTTGCACGACCGAACTCGGCACAATGGCCCGTCTCAAGCCCGAGTTTGACAAGCGGAATACAAAGATCATCGGCCTGTCGGTAGACCCAGTCGACAACCACAAAAAATGGGCGGCGGACATCAAGGATGTGGTCGGCTTCGCGCCAAATTATCCAATGATCGGCGATACTGACCTGAAGATTTCCAAAGCCTACGGGATGCTCCCTGCCGCAACCGGCGGTTCATCGGAGGGGCGAACCGCGGCAGACAATCAGACCGTGCGAAATGTCTTCATCGTTGGTCCTGACAAAAAGATTAAGCTCATCTTGGTGTACCCGATGACGACCGGTCGCAATTTCGACGAGGTGCTGCGCGTCATCAACTCGTTGCAGATGACGGCGAAACATCGCGTGGCCACGCCTGCAAATTGGAAACAGGGCGAAGACGTAATTATTGCGGGCTCAGTCACCGACGACGAAGCCAAGAAGATCTGGCCGCAAGGCTTCAAGGCGCCTCGGCCATACATCCGGATTGTGCCGCAGCCACGCAATTAGTACTCAAGAGATTGCTTCCAAAGGGCGCGGACGATAAGTTCCGCGCCCTTAGCTTTTGTTAGGGTCTTTAATGCCGATTTTCGCGTTCGCTGGGGAACGGCTGGAGCATTTGAAATGAACGACGCGGCCAACAGGCAACCGCCCTTTGCCGAATTTCTCGGCATTAAGATCACACACGTCTCACCCGAGCGGGTGACTGCTGAACTGCCGGTGCGCGAAGAGCTCAACAACCGCTTTGGAATCATGCACGGCGGCGCAATCATGGCGTTGGCAGATAATCTGGGTGGCACCGCCACCACCGCAAATCTGAAAGACGGTCAATCCACCACCACGATCGAGAGCAAGACGAATTTTTTCGCGGCCGTGCCGATCGGCGACGTCGCGAAAGCGGAATGCACGCCTCTTCATCGTGGCCGCACAACCATGGTCTGGCAGACACGGATCACTCGCGGTGACGGCAAATTATGTGCCTTGGTCACCCAGACACAACTCGTCCTGACACGTGATAAATAGCGGTCAAACTGCCCGAGGCTTTGCCGCGCCACGATTTGCGAGCACCACGCCGCCAGCGCAAATTATCATTCCGGCGATCGAGACGGCATCCAATCGTTCACCGAAGAGAATGAAAGCGAATAAGGCCGTCACTGCCGGCACTAAATAAAACAGGCTCGCAAAACCCGTCGTGGCCGAGCGGCGGATCAACCAATACATAAGTCCAATTGCCGCGATCGAGAGGACCAAAACCAGCCAGGCAATGGCAAAGATCAGTTCGGGGCTCCAGTGGATTTCGCGCGTCTCAAACGCAAAAGCGCCCAGCGTAAACAGCGCACCCGCACCCACATATTGAACCAAATTGCCGACACGCCAATCGATGCCACCGCAAAACCGCTTTTGATAAAGCGTGCCAAGCGTGATCCCAATCAAGGATGCAAAACTTGCGATCCAGCCGAGGGTCGACCCCGCCAGCACAATGGTTCGGTCGTGCAGCACAAGCAGCACGCCAATAAGCCCAAGCGCCAGACCAAGCCATTGCGTGCGCGTGACCGTCTCACCCAAGAAGCGGTTGGCGATCGTCGACGTCAGAATCGGCTGAAGTCCGGGAATAAGTGCCGAAACACCAGCTGGCACGCCCTGGCTGATCGCGGTGAAAACTCCGCCAAGATAGAGGCCATGCACCAATGAGCCTGCAACAAGGCTGTGGCCGATTTCCGAATGAGTCGGGATGCCGGCACGTCCGATGAACGCGATCGCAGCCATAATCAGGACTACGAATCCCATTCGAACGGCGAGGAACGTCAGCGGCTCAATATAGGGAAGCCCATAGCGTGCGCCGATAAACCCCGTGCTCCACAGGAGGACGAAAAGGACCGGCGCAATCGCAATCGCCAATCGGCTCAGGCGCATGATTGTCTCGGAACGGGGGTTAAATGATGCGGCGGGTCCGCGCGCCTATACCACTTTCCGCCCGCCCGCGCCTTCCCCCCTCCGCCGAAATCGTCCTATGGTAGAGTTACGTGGGGAACTGCAAGGGGACATAGCTGCCATGAAATTGATCGCGTATTACGTCGGCTTTGTCCTGATCGGCGACGCCATCGCATATTTCATCGGCCGGTCGGTCGAACACTGGTCTCCACCGGCAAGCTTGCCGGTGTTTCTAGCCTGCTTTTTTATTGTTTTCTGGGGCGCGTGGCGGCTTGCAGTCCGCGTGACCTGACCTTCAGGTTCCATCGATCATCACCTAAATTTCGGAACCGCAGTGACGGGCTGCGGGTTTCCTCCATTCGGGACGACGCAAGCATCCCGAACCAAGGAGGATGTCATGACTGATCCACGCTTTACCGACCCGCGGTATAGCGATCCGCGCTTGAGCGACCCCGTCATCCGACGCGATGAAAGCGTCGGCGGGATGTGGGGCTGGATCGCAGGCGTTGCTGTGCTGCTTTTGATCGGATTCCTGGTCGTCGCCGGCCGGAACAGCGATAGCAACACCGCGGCTAGCGGTTCCGCAACCTCGACGACAGCCAGTACGCCTGCGCGGAACGCGACACCGCCGACCACGACCGGCTCCGGCACATCGTCGCCGCAACCGTTTACGCCGGCGCCATCGAAGCCGCTGGCGCCCGCGCAGAACGGCACGCAATAACGCAATCCATTTGTTTCACGAAAAACTGGTCCCGGCGTCGCGTTGGCGCCGGGACTAACGCGAATCGATATTTCCGTATCTTGTGCGATTGCCCTATCCAAAAAACGAATAGATCTCGAACCCCAGTGTCGCGCTTATCACTGCTTCGATCGCTTGAAACTCGATCCCGCTCAATTCATGGCTGACGTAGGGAAACAGGATGTGCCCTACCGGCAACATAGTGGCGGCGACGAAAGCGACGCATAGCAATTTCGTCACAGTGGCACTGTCGAGCATGTTACGTCCCTCCCCGTTTTTTTTCATGTGTGTCACGGCGGCGGGCCGCCCGGCAATCTTAGGTCTGGAAGGCAGGGTCAATCGGGACGCGGTAGCCGTTGGCAAGCCTGTTGGTTTCGTTGGCCATGCCGGTCACGGCCATCAATTCCCCAAACATGGCCTCGGTCATTCCGGCCTTTCGGGCAGCAGCAGTGTGGCTGGCGATGCAATAGCCACAACCATTCGTCACGCTGACCGCGAGATAGACCATCTCTTTCATCAAGGGATCGAGCGCACCTGGCGCCATCACCTCTTTTACGCTCTCCCACGTGCGTTTGAGGGTCGCCGGGTCGCGCGCGAGGTATTTCCAGAAATTATTCACATCCGGCACATTCCGGCTTTTCTTGATGTCGTCATACACCGCGCGCACTTGCGGCGAAGCATCGGCATACTCGACGGGGGCAGGTGTTGGCATAGTTCACTCCTTCACCACCCATATTGTCATTGCCGGGCGTAGCCCCGCAATCCATGATGATCGTCGGCAACACGCGCGGGGATCATTTATGCCAAAAAAAGCGGATTACTTCGCAGGCAAAACCATCATCATCACCGGTGCGGCAAGTGGCATCGGCCGTGCTGCAGCTCTGATTTTTGCTCGTGAGAAAGCCAACGTCGTTTGCGTCGATATTGACGAACACGGTGTTGAAAAAACGGCCGAGCAAATCAATGCCATTGGTAGTCAGGCGCTTGCGCTGACCATCGACGTAACAAAACGCGCAGCGGTCAATGACATGGTTCAACTCGCGATCGACGGCTTCGGTAAGGTAGAATTCTTGTTCAATTCTGCCGGCGCCGCAATAAGACGCGCGAAATTCCTCGAGATCGACGATGACCTGTTGGACAAGACCTTCGACCTCAACGTCAAAGGCACCTTTTATTCTATGCAAGCGGTGTTGCCGCATATGCTCGCGAATAAATTCGGCGTGATCGTCAATATGGGCAGCATGGCGCATCGTCGAGGTGGGCCCGGCTCTTCCGTGCACTACGCAGCTGCGAAGGGCGCCGTTGTGACAATGACGATGGGCGTCGCCCGTGAATTTGCGACACAAGGCATCCGGGCCATGTCGATCTCGCCCGGGCCAGTCAAAACACCTTTTCAGGCAGCAGCCAGCAGTTCGCCGGAACTCGTCAGACAGTTTCTCGAGGACGTTCCGATGAAGCGTTTCGCCGAGCCAGAGGAAATCGGCGAACTGGTTTTATTCTTGTGCTCCGACGCCTGCGGATTCATGACCGCCGACACGATTTATGTGAACGGCGGCGGCGGCTGGCGCTAACCAGATTGTCCTGATCCAACCTCAAGGTTTTGCTGTTCGGAACGCAAAAAGTGATCCAATCCGGGCATTACAGCGATCCGCATTATAGCCTTTGACGGGCATAGGCCTTCCACGTCAAGATATGGGAAGTGGGAGGGTTATCGTCATGAAAATGAAATGTGGAATTATCTTTGGGGCATTAGCTTTAGCTGCGTTGATATTCGCGCCGCATAAAATCGCAGCCAGTCCTCATGGAACGGGGCTTGGGATCCACTCGGGCCATTTCGGAAATCATTTCCGGCCTGCATTCCGCAACAAAGCTTTTAACCAATTTCCATTTTACGGGGGCCTCTACGCACTTCCGACTTACGCGTATGACAATATGGGAAGCTACATGGGTGGCTACGCGGTTGATTACACCGGCTCATCACCTACGATCATTTATGTAGCGGAGCCCCCGCAAGCGCTTGGCTGCACAAAGAGCCAGCAGGTCAAAACTGTTCCCTCGGAGGGCGGCGGAACTCGCGACATTACGATCACACGCTGCTGACCTAGATCGCGCGAGAAAACCGAAACTCCGAGTTCGCGGCTTTATATGGCCGCTGACCGTAAAGTTATGGAAGTTTTATTTGGCTGACTTGACAGCATTTCGACTGTCATAGTCCGATGACTCAATAAAATAAGAGAATCGTGCGATACTCGTTGCAAGGCGACCGGGCGCGCAATTGCGCACAACAAACTACAGGAGGAACAGGTGAAAACTATTTATTCTCTCCTCGTTATCGTCGGCATTAGCATCTTTGGTTTTGCAGCAGCTCAAGCAATGCCACAGGCATCGCTCGACAAAGCGCAGGCCGGGATCACCATTCCTGTCGCCGGCGGTTGCGGCGCTGGTTGGCATCGCGGCCCGTATGGCGGATGCCGGCGCAACGGCTATTACGGCGGTGTCTACTACGGTGGCGCTGTTGTTGCGCCGGGCGTGGTGGTAGGAGCACCGGTCGTGGTAGCGCCCGGCCCTTGTGGCGGCCGTGGGGCGCACCGCGTTTGCAATCCTTATCGCTGCTGGATGGTCTGCAACTAGACGACTGCAATATGCAATACCGATTTGTTGCGGCCCCGCTTCGGCGGGGCCATTTTTTAGTCCAATTCGCTGTGGCACGAATAACTTTGGCCCGGAAGATCCGGGCCAAAGTACTTTTGAATATTCAAAACGGATTAATTGCGACGGCAACCGCCGTGCGGGCCGCGATGCCAACCGGCACCGCAACCGCCCGCCACCAGCGTGATCTGGCCAGAACTATTGCTTGTACCTTTGAGTTTCGACGCAGGCATGGCTTGCGCGCCGAACGTCACAAACGTGAACATCGCAACAATCGCTGCCAAGAGTGCCAACTCCTTGCGCATGGTCCGCTCCCTCTTTTTTAACGTCGCCCCGGCGGTATCCTAATGCACTGTTCGTTTTGTTGTCTCGTTGACCGCGACGCACCCGGATAATTTCTGCATAAAAAAATTGCCCGGTCGTTTTCGATTGCATGGCAGCCGACTGCGTGCGCCGCTCGTGACGCACGCAGACGTTTCTACTCGTCGAAACACGTGCCGGCCGCGTCCGGCGCAGTTGCGCCGTGACTCAGCTGACGTCGTTCGCGTGCAACAGGCAGGCGTTTTCCAATTCGAGCATCGCCGCCTTTTTCGCGTTCGCCATCAGTTCTGCGACTGGAATTGTCGCCATTTCGTTCTCGCGGACCAGCGGCAACCGCAGATGAGGTGGATCGCGGAACCAGACATATTCGTAAAGGTGGCCGGTCTCGGCGTGCTCCACGGCAATGGTGCGTCCGTGAATCTTGATGCCGAAATCCCTGACATAGCCGTCGGTCGCGAGCTTCGGCGACTGCAAGCCAAAGATTCGATGCAAGACGGCATCGATCTCCGTCGGGAAGAACGGCTTGTGCATCACCGCGGCCGCCCCGAGCTTGATTGCCTCGCGCTCCCGCGGCGCATCATACTCGCCGGATATCATGACGACCTTTGCCTGCGGGTTCGCCTGGATCAGGCGGGCAAGTGTCGCGTACCCGTTCAACCCCGGCATGTTGACGTCGAGAAAGACGACATCGACGGTTTCGGCCTTGCTGCGGGCGATTGCGTCAACCCCGGTATTCGCCTCTTCGATGTTGAGACGGAACACAGAGCTCGCTAGCACCTTACGCATGACTTTCAGCGCAATCGGCAAGTCATCGACCAGCAGCACCTGCAACGGACTGGACACCCGCCGATGTGTCGCCAGGATCGATTCGATTTCGGTGATCCCGAAAGGCTTGGTCAAAAACTCATAGGCCTCGAGCTGCCGCGCAAGATCGATGCAGCGCCTGTTGGATCGTCCGGATATCAGCGTGACAAATGTCTTGTTGCCGGCGATCCGTGCCGCCCATAACGCATCCATGCCACCCATCGTCGGCATATGCACGTCGATGAACGCAAGATCGACGCCGTGATCAAGCGCTTGCAGACACTCTACTCCGTCGAACGCATGAATGATGTTCCCAGAGTAGTCGCTGGGAAGAGAGTCGCGGATCAATTGGTGGACTGCATTTAAGTCGTCAGCGATGAGCACTTTTGATTGTCTTAGAGTCATCAAAACCCTCCGTCACCCCACCTGCCGAAGTTTAAATGCGGTGCGGAGCAATGTGTTCACTTCAACAGGAAGACGAAGGGTTCCTGGCTAATTTGTGCTTGGTTATCTGCGGCCGTTTTTATTCAATTATTGTTTGACGCCCGAAATGGTAGCGGTGCACCGGCGACATTCGCCCGATGCACAAAAAATCATCGTCGCAAAAATACGGACTGACGCGCCATGGCACGGTTTCACGCGCGCATAACGCATGACATACGTTTTGTCAGCGTTGCAGTCGTGGTGATAAGTCAGTGCCAGCGCAATTTAAGCGACGACAGACCCGCAACGACATTGAGCGCAACCGACCCCTGAAGCGAGAGTGGCTGGAGCGCGATCGTGCGATTGGAGCCGCCAACCAGAACGTTAGCGCCGGCACCCAAACCAATGCCGACATCGCCGCTCACGCCAACATATTCGCCGGCGAGCGCGCCCGCCGGAAGGCCTGCGGTCGGCGCAAACACCGCCCACCCCAGCACGCTGCCGGCACTAATTCCGATGCTGATGCCGACCGTGTTGATGGCTCCATCATACGACTGGACGGGCACCTGCGGCTGAAGTCCCGGGGACGGGTTGAACAGGCAATTCATCGGCTGATGGCCGACAATGATGAAGCCGATATTGGGGTCGACCTTGCAGGAAAGCGTACCCAATTGGGTCCAGTTCTGCGCTGCTGCAGGACCGGAGAGTGCTGCCGCCAAACCGAACGCAGCCAGCAGTAAGCGATGGCATTTCATGATCGTCTAACCCCCCTGTACAGGAATTCTAATGCTCTACTGGAACATTAGCAGCCGTAAATGCGGATGCGAAGCCTGTCTGGTCCGATCATGAAAATGTGATTTTTGGGCTGCGGTACAGGCGTATGGTCCCCGCCGGAGGCCTGCACTCAGGCGGCGACCCGGGTGCGGGAATGACTACAACGGCAAGTTATCGTGCTTCCTGCCAGGCATTTCCACATGCTTGTTGCGCAGCATCGCCAGCGCGCGCGCAATGCGGCGGCGCGTCGAGTGCGGCATGATCACATCATCGATATAGCCGCGCTCGGCAGCAACGAAGGGTGACAAGAACCGGTCCTCGTATTCTTTCGTGCGCGCCGCGATCTTGTCTTTGTCGCCGATATCGGTGCGGAAGATGATTTCCACCGCCCCTTTTGCGCCCATCACCGCGATCTGCGCCGTCGGCCACGCATAATTGAGATCGCCGCCAACGTGCTTTGACGCCATCACGTCATAGGCTCCGCCGAAGGCCTTGCGCGTGATCACCGTTACAAGCGGCACGGTGCATTGGGAATACGCAAACAGAAACTTGGCGCCGTGCTTGATCAGGCCGCCATATTCCTGGTCGGTGCCGGGCAGAAATCCGGGCACGTCCACGAACGTGACAATTGGAATGCGGAAGGCATCGCAGAAGCGCACGAAGCGCGCCGCCTTGCGCGAGGCATCGCTGTCGAGCACGCCGGCGAGCACCATCGGCTGGTTGGCAACAAAACCGACCGTGCGCCCGGCAACGCGGCCAAAGCCCGTGACGATGTTTTTGGCATAGGCCGACGACAACTCGAAGAAATCGCCCTCGTCCGCCACCTTCAGGATCAGTTCCTTGATGTCGTAGGGCTTGTTGGGATTATCGGGCACCAGCGTATCGAGCGATTCATCGATGCGGTCGGCCTCGTCATAGCGCCGGCCACTCCGGCGCGCCGCTTTCGTTGTTGGCGGGGAGGAAATCGATCAGCCGGCGCATTTGCAGCAGGCACTCGACGTCGTTTTCGAAAGCGCCGTCTGACACGCCCGATTTTGTCGTGTGCACCGACGCGCCACCCAGTTCCTCGGCGGTGACGACCTCGTTGGTAACCGTTTTCACGACGTCGGGGCCGGTGACGAACATGTAAGACGTGTCGCGCACCATGAAAATGAAATCGGTCATCGCCGGCGAATAGACGTCACCGCCTGCGCAGGGGCCCATAATGACGCTGATCTGTGGGATGACGCCGGACGCGATAACATTGCGCTTGAACACCTCGCCGTAACCACCGAGGGCGGCAACACCTTCCTGGATGCGCGCGCCGCCAGCATCGAACAGGCCGATGATCGGGCAACGCGCCTTCATCGCCATGTCCTGCACCTTCATGATCTTCTGCGCATGCGTTTCCGACAGCGAGCCGCCGAACACGGTGAAATCCTTGGAGAACAGGTAGACCGCACGGCCATTGACCGTGCCCCAGCCGGTGACGACGCCATCGCCGGGAATTTTCGATCTTCTCCATGCCGAATTCGCTGGAGCGGTGCTCGACGAACATGTCGAATTCCTCGAACGAGCCCTTGTCGAGCAGGAGTTCGACGCGCTCGCGGGCGGTCAGTTTGCCGCGCTTGTGCTGTGCCTCAATGCGCGCCTTGCCGCCACCGAGGCGGGCCTCCTCGCGCCGCTTTTCGAGTTTGTCGAGGATGTCTTTCATTGACCCCTGCCCGTCAGTCCCACGGAATCCGGCTGGGAAAGGCATACCATGACCGCGCTTGTGAGCGTCATTCCGCGTCGCGTTGGACCGCGCATTGAGGCTTGGCACCGCCGCCAAAGCCTGCTTACAAGCCCGCATGAACGAACCACAGACTGCCGCCGAACTCATCCAGCAAGGCCTGGTCCACCATCGGGCGGGCCAGCTGTCGCTGGCGATGGACCGCTATACCCAGGTCCTGCGCAACGACCCGCAGAACGCCGATGCACTTTATTACATTGCGGTGGTTGCCTGCCACGAAGGTCAGTTTCAGCAGGGCATCGACCTCGCCCGCCGCTCGCTGTCGTTCCGGCCAAAACAGGCGCGCGCGCATAACCTCATCGGCCAGGCGCTGCACCGCATGGGCAAGGTCGCAGGATGCGCTGGAAAGCTTCGACAACGCCATCGAATGCGACCCGAAATTCGCCGACGCCTATGGCAACCGCGCCAACATGCTGAGCGAGCTTGGGCGCGACACACGAAGCGCTGTCGAGTTTCGACCGCGCGATTGAGCTCAACCCGAATTCGGCGAGCGACTGGCTCAACCGTGGCGCAACCTTGCATGCGGCCGGCCGCGCCGCAGATGCTGTCGCGAGTTACGACAAGGCGATTGCGCTCGATCCGGATTTTTGCGTGCCATACTGCAATCGCGCCCACGCATTGCTCGACATCGACCGTGACGTTGAGGCGCTTGCCGGCTACGACCGCGCCATCGCATTGGAGCCGAAATTCGCCGAGGCCTATCTCGGCCGTGCGCTTGCGCTGAGGAAACTTTCACGCCTCGACGAAGCGCTCGCCAGCGTCGATAAAGCAATCGAGATCAAAGGTGACGTCGGCAAGATGCACGGCGCGCGCGCGAGCCTGTTGCGTTCGCTCGGCCGCGAGGACGAGGCACGCGCGGCGGATGCCCGGGCGGCCGAACTTGAGGCAAGTAAAAAAACGGCCGCTACCGAGGAGCCCGCGCCGTGATGCCGCAAAACTAGGCACGTGACCGGGCCGGTCGGCGGGCCTATAATAAGTTCCAGCCTACGGAACTTTACGCAGCCTCCGCCGTTTCGCGGGGTAGCCAGAAGGATCCCTCCCATGAACCACGCCACGCCCCGCACCAGCTCGCCACGACTTGCGACCCCAACCGATCTCGGCGCCAATGCCGCAAAAGATATTGCCGCCGCGATCAACGGCGTTCTGGCCGACATTTTTGCGCTCTATCTCAAGACCAAGAATTTTCATTGGCACATGAGTGGACCTCATTTCCGGGATTATCATTTGCTGCTCGACGAGCATGCCGACCAGATATTCGCCATCACGGACGTCCTCGCCGAGCGCGTGCGCAAAATCGGGCAACCGACTTTGCGCTCGATTGGCGACATCACGCGCCACCAGCGGCTCGCCGACAACGACGCAGCTTATGTCGAGCCGTCAGACATGCTCGCTGAGTTGCGCGAGGACAATCAGCGCGTGATCGCGGCCATGCGCGAAGCACACGACACGTGCGACGAACACAATGACGTGGCCACCGCAAGCCTGCTTGAAGTTTATATCGACGAAGCCGAGAGGCGCGTCTGGTTTCTCTATGAGGCCGGCCGCAAGGGCAACTCGAGCGGGCACTAGGTTTCCCTTCACCGCTCGCGGGAACAAGCGGAGTTATTTCGCCAGCTTCAGCACCGTCACAGCCGCCCGAAACTCCGCTTCGCGAAAATCGCGACGAGCGAGCGCGAGTTCGTCGCGACCCCATTGTGACATCTGCCAATCCTCGTCCACATGCGCCGCCGCCCAAGCCGTCTCGGCGGCGAGCGCATCCTGTGCGAGGGCCAGCGCCAGCAGCGCTGACCCCGTCAGCGTCGTGATCGATGACAGCGCACCGAGCCGCCACGGCTCTGCGGGGATCGCCGCGCGCGCGGCCGTGACGGCTTCGTGTGGCTGCGGCACGTAAACAATGCCTTGCGTGAGCACAAAGCGTGCCCCGAATTGATCGCGCGCCCATGCGAGCACCGGATCCCACGCGCGGGCTTGGCGCTCAACCAATCCGGCCGGCGTATCGGCACGATAGAACAGCAAGTCCGAGCCGAGGTAATTCGCGATTTCCTCTGCGACGGGCGCCGGCCTGTCGACGACGGCGTCAATCACGGCATTGGCGAGACGCGTGAGCGGCATGCGCGCGGGATCGATCACATCCGTCTGCGCGCTCCATTCCGCGCCGACAGCTTCGGCCAGCGCGCGCGTCGGCAGCGCCAAGCGCGCGACGCGCGGGCGTCCTGACAGGTTTCCCGTCAAGCAGGACGGACACGCCACCCTCACCGCTGTCACCGACATGCGCGTGCTCGTAAAAGCGTTTCCGCAATTGCGATCGAATCGAGCTGCGCGCCGCTTCGGTGGGATCGAGCGGCTGGTTGTCGAAGATCTCGTTAAAAATCTCGCGCATTGGGACAGTTTTGTGCGGCGCAAAATAGCTGGAACTCAGTACCCTAAATGTTACCCGAAATCACGATGGTAAAGGCCCCAATGCCTTGGTGGCGCCGCTTTCATGGAGCGAAAAACCTTAACGCAGACTTGTGGTTGATAGGCCTCAGCCATGACGGAAGGATAAGTAGCCTTGCGGGGTCGTACCCAATATTATCCCGCCTCGGATTCGAGCCGGGAAACAAGGCCGACCTAGGGGAAGTGAACCCGCCAAGGGCTGTAACGCGACACCGTTTTGTTTGTACGAAGTAGCGGGGCGCGTTTCGAGGAGTCAATGAAGAACACTGACATTGCTGCGCCGGACTACTTCCACAAGGTCGTGGACTGCCAGTGGGCTTGCCCCGCGCACACACCCGTTCCGGAATACATCCGACTGATCGCGCAAGGCCGTTATTCCGATGCCTACATGATCAATTGGCGATCGAATGTGTTTCCGGGAATTCTCGGACGCACATGCGACCGCCCCTGCGAGCCGGCTTGCCGGCGTGTTCGCGTTGAGAAGGAGCCGGTGGCAATCTGCCGCCTGAAAAGAGTGGCGGCCGATTACAAGGACGACATCAGCAGTCGATTGCCGAAGCCCGCGGCAAAAAAGAACGGCAAACGCATCGCACTCGTCGGCGGCGGCCCGGCATCGCTCACCGTCGCCCGCGATCTCGCCCCGCTCGGCTATCACTGCGTCGTGTTCGACAGCGACCCAAAAGCCGGCGGCATGATCCGCACGCAGATCCCGAAATTCCGCTTGCCGGACTCCGTCATCGACGAAGAGACCGGCTATATTCTCGGCCTCGGCGTCGAATTCCGCGCCGGCAAACGCATCGAGAGTATGAAGACGCTACTGGCGGAAGGCTGGGATGCCGTGTTCGTCGGCTCCGGCGCGCCGCGCGGTCGCGATCTCGATATCCCCGGCCGCAACGAAGCCGCCAAAAATATTCACATCGGCATCGATTGGCTCTCGTCGGTGTCGTTCGGCCACGTGAGCAAGATCGGCAAACGCGTCATCGTGCTCGGTGGCGGCAACACCGCGATGGATTGCTGTCGCTCCGCGCGCCGCCTCGGCGGCGAAGATGTCAATGTCGTGGTGCGATCCGGCTTTGAGGAAATGAAGGCGTCGCCTTGGGAAAAGGAAGACGCCATGCACGAAGGCATCCCGATTCACAATTTCCTCGTGCCAAAGGAATTCACTCACGAGAATGGCAAACTCACCGGCATCACTTTCGAAAAGGTGAAGGCCGAGACGCGACGCCAAGGGCCGCCGCAAGCTGGTGCCGGCCGGCGAACCGGACCAGCACTTTCCTTGCGACGACGTGCTGGTGGCTGTCGGCCAGGAGAACGCCTTCCCCTGGATCGAACGCGATTGCGGCATCCAGTTCGACGAATGGAATATGCCCAAGGTCGACACCGTGACCTTCGCCTCGACCAACCCGAAAGTCTATTTCGGCGGTGACGCGGCGTTCGGCCCGAAAAATATCATCTGGGCTGTGGCACACGGTCACGAGGCTGCCGTCTCAATCGACAAGATGCTCAATGGCGAGGACATCACCGACCGCCCTCTGCCCGCGGTCGAGCTCATGAGCCAGAAGATGGGCATTCATGAATGGTCCTACGACAACGAGATCGAGCTCGATAAGCGCTACAAGGTACCGCTCCGCGACAAAGCCATCGCGCTGAAAGACATCAAGGCCGAAGTCGAACTGGGCTTCGATGTCGAGGTCGCGCTTAAGGAAGCCGGCCGTTGCCTGAACTGCGATGTGCAGACCGTATTTTCGGCCCAGCTCTGCATCGAATGCGATGCTTGTGTCGATATATGTCCGATGGATTGCATTACCTTTACGCCGAACGGCGAGGAGGCCGATTTGCGCACGCGATTGACCGCGCCGGCGCATAACCTCACGCAAGACCTCTATGTCCAGAACGGCCTCAAGACCGGCCGCGTCATGGTTAAGGATGAGGACGTCTGTCTGCATTGCGGCCTGTGCGCCGAACGATGCCCGACCGGAGCCTGGGACATGCAGAAATTCTTTCTCGATATGACTCACGCAGGAACGTCATGCCGACCGCCACACCGATCAGCCGCGTAAACGACTTCGTCATTCGTTTCGCCAACGTCAACGGCTCGGGTTCGGCGAGCGCAAACGAGATGTTTGCGCGCGCGGTCATGCGGATGGGCGTGCCAGTCGCCCCACGCAATATCTTTCCATCCAACATTCAGGGCCTGCCGACCTGGTATGAGGTCCGCGTCACTGCCGCCGGCCATCTTGGCGCCCGCGGCGGCACCGACCTGATGGTGGCGATGAACCCGCAAACTTTTGACAGGGACATCGCCGGCATCGAGCCGGGCGGCTATTTATTCTACGATTCGACCAAACCTCTGCCGCCGTCGAAATTCCGCGATGACATCACGGTTATCGGCGTTCCGCTGACCGCAATCTGCAATCGCGAATACACCGATCCGCGCCAACGCCAGCTTTTCAAGAACATCATTTATATCGGTGCTCTCACGGCGCTCCTCGACATCGAGGTGGCGGTGGTCGAGCAGCTCATCGGCGAGCAATACAAGGGCAAAGACAAGCTGATTGAGCCGAATATCAAAGCCCTGCATATCGGTCGCGACTATGCGATCTTGAATTTGCAGTGCCCGCTCGGCATCAGGCTCAAGCGCGCAAATGGCGTCGGCGACCGTATTTTCATCGAGGGTAATTCGGCCGCAGCTCTTGGTGCCGTCTATGGCGGCGCCACCGTCTGCGCATGGTATCCCATCACACCTTCGTCTTCACTGGCTGACGCCTTTACTCGCCATTGCGCCAAACTGCGCATCGATCCCGAAACCAAGCAGGCGAAATACGCAATCATCCAGGCCGAGGATGAGCTTGCCTCCATCGGCATCGTGATCGGCGCCGGCTGGAACGGCGCGCGCGCGTTCACGGCCACCTCAGGCCCCGGCATTTCGTTAATGCAGGAGTTCATTGGCCTCGCCTACTTCGCTGAAATTCCGGCAGTTTTGTTCGACGTCCAGCGTGCCGGTCCTTCCACCGGCATGCCGACCCGCACCCAGCAGTGCGATATCATCTCCTGCGCTTATGCCTCACACGGCGACACCAAGCACGTGCTGCTGTTCCCCGAAAACCCAAGCGAGAGCTTCGAGTTCGGCGCGCAGGCCTTCGATCTTGCCGACCGGCTGCAGACTCCGATTTTCGTCATGCTCGACCTCGACATCGGCATGAACCATCATTTGTCGAAACCCCTGGCATGGGACGACACGCGGAAATATGACCGCGGCAAGGTGATGACGGCCGCCGAGCTTGAGGCCGGCAAAGATTTCGGGCGCTATCTCGATGTCGACGGCGACGGGATCCCCTATCGGACCTATCCCGGCACGCATCCGACCAAGGGGTCGTTCTTTACCCGCGGCACCTCGCGCGACCGCTATGCGCGCTACACCGAGGAAGGCGCACCTTACGTCGACAACATGCAACGGCTGGTCCGCAAATTCGACACCGCCAAAGACCTGGTGCCGCGCCCGCTGATTGCGACCGCTGAAAAGCCGACCAAGTACGGCGTGATCTATTTCGGCTCAACCGCGCCAGCCATGGATGAGGCAATCCATATGATCGAGGGCCGTGGCCACGCGCTCGACCGCATGCGCGTGCGCGCCTTCCCGTTCCATTCCAGCGTGAACAGTTTCGTCGCGGACCATGATTTCGTGTTCGTCGTCGAACAAAACCGCGACGCCCAGCTGCGCTCGTTGATTGTCAATGAATGCGGCATCGATCCGGTGCGCCTGGTCCCGATCCTGCACTATGACGGTACCCCCATCACCGCACGGTTCATTGCGAAAGCAATCGGCGACCACCTGGATCAACTGAAGGTTAAGCCGATGAAGGTAACCTCATGACCTATCTCGCCAAGCCGAAGTTCCATCACCCGGACCTTCCGAAGAACGATCTCGGGTATACGCACCGCGACTATGAGGGCACGGTTTCAACGCTGTGCGCAGGTTGCGGGCATGACTCGATCACGGCGGCGATCATCCAGTCCTGCTTCGAGCTCTCGATCGAGCCGCATCGTGTCGCGAAGATCTCCGGCATCGGCTGCTCGTCCAAGACGCCGACCTATTTCCTCGGCAATTCGCACGGCTTCAACTCAGTGCACGGCCGCATGCCGTCGGTGTTGACCGGCGCCAATCTTGCCAACCGCGATCTGATCTATCTCGGCGTTTCCGGCGATGGCGACAGCGCCTCGATTGGGCTTGGCCAATTCGCTCATTGCCTCCGGCGCGGCGTGAACATGGTCTATATCGTCGAAAATAACGGCGTATACGGACTGACTAAGGGGCAATTCTCGGCCACCGCCGACCGCGGCTCGAAATCGAAGCGCGGCTTCATCAATACCGATAATTCAATCGATCTGGTGGCGATGGCTCTCCAGCTTGGCGCGAGCTTTGTTGCCCGCTCCTTCTCAGGCGACAAGCATCAGCTGGTGCCGATCATCAAGGCCGCCATTGCGCACAAGGGCGCCGCGTTTATCGACGTGATCTCGCCCTGCGTCGCCTTCAACAATCACGCCGGATCGACCAAGAGCTTTGACTTCGTGCGCGAGCACAATGAAGCGGTAAACCGTCTCGATTTCATTTCAAGCCGCATGCCGATCGAGGTTAAATACGAGCCCGGTACAGTCGAGGTGGTGGAGCAACATGACGGTTCCAAGATCGCGCTGCGCAAGCTCGCCGCCGATTACGAACTGCACGACCGCACCGCAGCGCTCGGCTTTCTCCAGCATCACGCCGCCAAGGGGCAGATCGTGACGGGCTTGCTCTATATGGACAAGGAATCGGAAGACCTGCACGCGCATCTGCGCACGGTCGACGCTCCGCTCAACGTCCTTGGCGAGAAGGAGCTGTGTCCCGGCCAGGAAGCGCTCGAAAAGTTCAACGCGTCATTGCGCTAAGCTCTCTTTTGCGTCATGGCCGGGCTTGTCCCGGCCATCCACGCCTTTACAACTGGCAATTAGGAAGGCGTGGATGCCCGGCACAAGGCCGGGCATGACAAGGAAGAAAACGACCCTCGCCATGAATAAACGCCGCCTCGGCCAATCCGATCTCCACTTCGCGCCTATCATGCTGGGCGGCAATGTTTTTGGCTGGACCATCGACAAGTCGACGTCGTTCAAAATTCTCGATGCTTTCGTCGAGGCCGGTTTCAATGCCGTCGACACCTCCGACAGCTACGCCCGCTGGGTGCCGGGCAATCCGGGTGGCGAATCTGAAACAATTATCGGAAATTGGATCAAGCGCAGCGGCAAACGTGACAAGATCCTCATCGCCACAAAAGTCGGCGAGGACATGGGCGAAGGCCGCAGCCTGAAAAAAGATTACATCCTGCGCGAATGCGAGGCCTCGCTGCGCCGCTTGCAAACCGATCACATCGATCTCTACCAGACACATTTCGACGACGAGGTCACGCCGCCGGAAGAAACCATGCAGGCCTACGCTCAGCTCATCGCGGCCGGCAAAGTGCGCGCCATTGGCGCCTCCAATATGAGCCCGGCGCGGTTGAAAGCATCGCTCGCCGCCAGCAAGACATTGGGTCTGCCTCGCTATGAGAGCCTCCAGCCGCTCTACAACCTCTCGGACCGGCAAGGAATTCGAGACCGAGTTCTTGCCAATCTGCCAGCAGGAGAAGCTGGGCGTGATCAACTATTATTCGCTCGCCGCCGGCTTCCTCACGGGCAAATACCGCTCGCCCGAGGAAGGGGCTAAGCATCCGGGACGTGGCGGACGACTAAAGCGCTATCTCGATGCGCGCGGAATGCGGATCCTCAAGGTGCTGGATGCAGTGGCCGTCCGCCACGACGCGCTCCCGGCACAGATCGCGCTGGCTTGGCTGATTGCCAAGCCGTTCATCACTGCGCCGATTGTGAGCGCGACCAGCCTCAAGCAACTCGCCGAAATCCTGAAAGCGCCGCAGATCAGGCTGTCTGACGGCGATATCAAGCTGCTCGATGCTTCCGGGGCGTGAGTTCCCCGCGCGGAACTCACCGATGATCGGGGCGTTGATGGCAAATGCGCGCCCAAGCCTCTTTCGCCATTCGCGGACGACCGAAAGCCAAGCCGTCCAGGCGTAGAACCCGCGCCCGCGGCATCAGCCCGCAGGAAGTGGAGGATGTCGAGGAGCTCGCAACACCGCGCACACCGGTGATCTACGAAGTCGTTCGTCGACTTGGCGAGGAGGAAATGCAGCGCCCCCTCACCTCGCTATGGTGGTCGGGGGTCGCGGCCGGACTGTCGATCAGCTTCTCGCTCTTGGCGCAGGCCATTTTGCAATCGCGTCTGCCGGATGCCCCGTGGCAGTCGCTGGTCGTAAGTTTTGGCTACTGCACCGGCTTCATCATGGCCGTGCTGTCACGTCAGCAGTTATTTACCGAGAGCACGATCACAGCCGTCTTGCCGATTGCGGCCCATTTAACCTGGGACAATGTGCGCCGTACGGCACGGCTATGGACGGTCGTGCTCGCGGCCAATCTCGCCGGGACACTATTTGCAGCTTTATTTTGCACCTACACGCCGGTGCTCTCACCGCAGATCTACGACGGCATGCTTGCGATCAGCCGCGACCTGCTCGCCGTCGGTTGGTGGGAAATGCTTTTCCGGGCCGTTGCCGCCGGCTTCCTGATGGCCGCGATGGTGTGGCTCATGCCGGGTGCGGAACGCGCCCAATTCCATGTCATTACGCTGATAACTTGGCTGATTGCAGTGGGCGGATTTACGCATGTGGTTGCTGGCAGCATGGAGGCGTATTTGCTTGTTCTGTCGAGCGATTGGGCGTGGTGGCAGATGCTGACAGAATTCATGGTGCCCGTTTTGATCGGCAACATGATTGGGGGCACCGCACTGTTCGCGTTGATCTCTTACGCCCAAGTCATGGAAGAGATTAGATAAATCTCGACCGAAACCTGAACTTAAAGTGATGCCTTAACGGCGGATTTCGATCCCGCGTCGCGGATGTTGTGCATCACTGATTGATACACGTCCCCATGTAGGTGCCGCGGTCGCCGGCTGCCTGACCATAAACCCCTGCCTGATGTGTGCAGCGCGAGGCGCGGTCCTGGAAAGTCTCGCGGCCACCAGGTCCTGCTCCTGGAACCGTCGGCAAATTCGGAAGCACCCGCCCTGTCTGCGGCACAACAATCGGAGGCGGAAGCGTAGCGGTTGGGGGCCTCACAATCGTCGATTTTGGAATGGTCACGTGCTCTACGGTGCCGCGCGGTGATTTGTATTTCGGTGCGAGCCACGGTTCAGGGGATTCGGGTCTGGCCCCCTTCTCCGGCACCATGATGCTGTAGTCGTCCCTCATGATGTCGTAGTCCCGACCTGCCTGCGCGCGGGCGGGCGCGGCCGACACTGCTGTCAGAGCAAGGAGCATGATGACTGAAGGTGCGCGGATCATATCTATCAAGTAGGAACCCCGCTGCCCGGCCGCTACTCCTCCGGCGCCTCATCAATCGGGTCGTAGCGCTTCGCGTCAAAGCCGAGCAGATTCCAAGATTGCAGCATGTGGGGCGGCAGCGGCGCGGAAACATCGATCGTCCCGCCGCGCGGATGCGGTACCGCGATACGGCGGGCCAGGAGATGGAGTTTATTCTGGATACCGCCCGGTAGGTGCCAGTTTTCGATATTGAAATATTTTGGGTCGCCGACGATCGGATGTCCGATATGCGCCATATGCGCGCGCAGCTGGTGGGTGCGGCCCGTCACCGGCTTAAGCGATAACCAGCCCAACTGCTGGGCCGCCGTCTCCACCACCGCGTAATAGGTGACGGCGTGCACCGCGTCTTTTTCGCCGTGCTTGGCAATACGCATGAATGAATCTTCCTCGACCTCCTGTTTGGCGAGGTAGGTCGAAATTCGTCCCTGTGCAGGCTTTGGCACGCCGACGACAAGTGCCCAGTAAACCTTGCGCGCCGAGCGTGAACGGAAAGTCTTGGCAAGGGCCGCCGCGACAAAACGTGTTTTGGCAATCAGCAGGCAGCCCGCCGTATCCTTATCGAGCCTATGGACGAGGCGCGGACGCTGGCCATCGGGACCGCGCATGGCACCGAGCATGCCATCGATATGACGTGTCGTGCCGGAGCCGCCCTGCACGGCGAGGCCCATCGGCTTGTTGAGCACAAGGACGTCCGCATCCTCATAGAGCGTGATCGACTTCAGGAAAGCGCGATCTTTCTGCGCTGACGGTGCGTCATCGCGGGGCGCCGGCGCCTCGACTTTCAGCGGCGGGATACGCACCGCTTGGCCGGCCTCGAGCCGCGCCTTCGGCTGCGTCCGTTTGCCATTCACTCGCACTTCTCCTTTGCGGATGATGCGCTGGATATGGCTGAACGACAGACCGGGAAAACGCCCTTCGAAAAACCGATCGACGCGCATGCCGTTTTCGTCAGCCGTAACGGTGACGGTCTGGACCCCCGATGCCACGGCAATCGCCGGCGGCTTTTTGGCCTCAACCTCCTGAAAAGGGCTGGGGCGCGGCGGATGAGGCTCGGGCGATGCAGGGAGCTTTCTCCTTCGCGGGGCGCCATCGATCCGTCCCTGTGAATGATGACGGCTGGTACCGTGCTTTTTGCCCGAGTCCCGATGCCGCGGTCCGGCCTGTTGCCGTCCGCCACCCGGTTGCCGCGGACTTTTGCTGTTGCGGCCGCGGCGGCTCATGCCGGACTCCTGGCGAGCCGGTCGAGCGCGGCATCGAGCCCGTCGAGTCCGTCAAGCCGGACTTTGAAAAGGTCGCCCAGCGCGTCGCGCATTTCGCGCGCATTGAGCGTGCGCTTTTCGCTGCCACCACTCAGCTCGTGCACGGAGAGCACATTATTGGCGAGCGCGTAACGGCGCCTCGGCTCGGCACGCGCGCCCAGAAGCCCGTTGACGAAAATCGACTGGGGATGCGTCGAGACGAACCAATTGCCTTGCTCGTGGTCCGGCTGCAGTTGTTCGGACAGATCGAAGCGATAGAGCTTCACCCACTCGCCGCGCATTTTGAATTGCAGCAGATAGCGATCGCCGTCCTTGACGACCTGGAAAGGTTCATGCGGCGTTTCCTGCTCCTTGCCAAATTCCAACAGCAACGGTGCGGTCAGGACATTTCCGCCAAAACCAACATCCGCGAGATACGGTTCGCCTTCAAGATCGACCAGCAGCAACATGTGACTGCGCGGCGTGTTCACACCCGGCGGCACATTCCACAATACGCGCGCGGCGAGTTCGGTCACTTTGAACCCAAGCTCTCGCAGGGCATGCGCGAACAGCAAATTCTGCTCGAAACAGTAGCCGCCGCGCCCGCCATGCAGCATTTTCTGTTCGAGCGAGGCGGGATCGAGCCGCACCGGCCGCTTCAGCAGCGGATCAAGGTTTTCGAAGGCGATCGATTGCGGCTGCAAGCTGTGCAGCTCCCGTAAGGTTGCAAGGGTCGCGTGGCGCGGGCCGTCGTAGCCGACCCGCGCGCAATAAGCATCGATGTCGATCATCCCCCGCCCCGCTCTTTCCGCAGCTTGGCCCAATATTCCAACCGTTTCTTGATCTCGCGCTCAAAGCCGCGCTCGGGCGGATTGTAGAACATCTGGCGCGGTAGCGCGTCAGGGAAATAATTTTGCCCGGAAAACGCTTCCTCGGCCTCATGGTCGTAGGCGTAGCCGCGGCCGTAACCTTCTTCCTGCATCAATTTTGTCGGCGCATTGAGAATGTGTTTGGGCGGCAGCAGCGAGCCCGCTTCTTTAGCCGTGCGCATCGCCGCACCATAAGCGGCATAGCCGGCGTTCGATTTCGGTGCCGTGGCGCAATAGATCACAGCTTGCGCGATCGCAAGATCACCTTCGGGCGACCCGAGAAAATCATACGCATCCTTTGCGGCATTTGCGATCACGAGCGCTTGCGGATCGGCCAGGCCGATATCCTCGATCGCCATACGCACGACGCGGCGCGCGATATAGAGCGGCGGTTCGCCGGCATCAAGCATGCGGCAAAGATAGTAGAGCGCTGCATCCGGATCGGAACCGCGTACCGATTTGTGGAGTGCGGAAATAAGATTGTAATGGCCATCCTGGCTCTTGTCGTAAATGGGTGCGCGGCGCTGCACGATCTCCTGGAGTTTCGCAGAATCAAAAATCTCGTCCTTGCGTGCAGCGCGCCAAATTTCTTCGGCAAGCGTGAGCGACGCGCGGCCATCGCCATCGGCCATGCGCTTAAGGACTTCGCGCGCATCTGGATCAAGGGGAAGCGGCCGGCCCTCGATCGTCTCCGCACGGGCGAGCAATTTCCCGATCGCGTTCTCGTCGAGGGATTTGAACACCAGCACCCGCGCGCGCGACAGCAAAGGTGCGTTTAGTTCAAAGGACGGGTTCTCGGTCGTAGCCCCGACCAGGATGATCGTGCCGTCCTCCATAACGGGCAGGAAACTATCCTGCTGGGCGCGGTTAAAACGGTGGATCTCATCGACGAACAGCAGCGTGCCCTGCCCCATTTCACGCCTGCGGCGTGCTTCCTCGAACACCTTTTTCAAATCGGCGACGCCGGTAAAAATGGCGGAGACTTGCTCAAAATGCAGGTCCGTTGCCTGAGCCAGCAAACGCGCAACCGTCGTCTTGCCGGTCCCAGGCGGGCCCCAAAATATCAGCGAGCCCAGCGATCGCGTCGCCAGCATGCGCGTGAGCGCGCCGTCGGGCCCGAGCAAATGGTCCTGGCCGACGACTTCATCGAGTTTCTGTGGCCTGAGCCTGTCGGCGAGCGGGTGTGGCGCGTCTTTCTCGAGGCCTGCGGCGGCGAACAGACTCGGGCCGCTCGCTTTGGCGCGCGGGGTCATCCGCTGAATACCGCTGATATCTTCTGCCCACCACGCAGGATGATGATGCGCCAGCTGCGATTGGGCGTACCACTTAGCCGTTCAAGATCGCTCGTTTTCGTAATTCGTTCCCCGTTCACTTCTTCGATTACGTCGCCGCGCTGGAAGCCAAGATTGCTGGCGTAAGATCCGGCGTCGACGTCAACGATTGCGACCCCCTGATCAACGTTTTGCAGCTGCAGCTCATCGGCTAGCGCTGGCGAAAGATTAGCAATCTTTACGCCCGAGAACGGCGATCGCGAGCGGATGGTGATTTCATCGCGCGGCGTTTCTGGCGCTTTCTGCAGGGCAACCGTCGTCGTCTGTTCGCGCCCTGCCCGCATCACGCCAAGACGGGCGCTGCCGCCAAGCGCCTTGGTGGCGAACCGATAGTCGAAGGCGTTGGGATCGTCGACGTCCTGGCCATCCACCGACACGATGAGATCGCCAGCCTTGAGGCCGGCGCGCGCTGCCGGGCTGTCGGCGGCGACGTTGGCCACCAACGCCCCGGCCGGACGCTTGAGGCCCATGCTGTCGGCTATATCAGGCGTGACTGCCTGCAATTTTGCGCCGAGCCAGGGCCGCATCACGGCGCTGCCGCCGCTTTTGGCCGAAGCCACCACGACGCGAACCATGTTGGCGGGAATGGCAAAACCAATCCCCTGCGAGCCGCCCGAGCGCGAGAAGATTGCGGTGTTAATTCCGATCAGCTTGCCAGTGAGGTCAACCAGAGCGCCCCCCGAATTGCCGGGGTTAATTGCAGCATCGGTTTGGATGAAAAAGCGATAATCGGAAATGCCCACTTGCGTACGCGCCAGTGCCGACACAATGCCGTGTGTCACCGTCTGTCCCACCCCGAACGGGTTTCCGATCGCCAGCACGACATCGCCGACCTGCACGGCATCGGAATCGGCGAAATCGAGCACCGGAAATCGCTCATGCCCGTCTTTGATGCGCAAGATCGCTAGATCGGTGCGCGGATCCTTGAGCACGAGTGTGGCCTCGAACTCACGTTTGTCGGCGAGAGAAACCTTGACCTCGTCGGCGCCCTCAATGACGTGATTGTTGGTGACGACCAGACCATCGGCTTCCACGATCACCCCCGAGCCGAGCGACCGTTGCAGCTGGTTGCTGTTGCCGCCGGGTACGCCAAAAAAGCGGCGGAAGATCGGATCGTCGAGAAACGGATTGCGATTCTGCACCACCTTGGCGGCGTAGACATTCACCACCGCTGGAGCCACGTGCTGGACCACAGGCGCATAAGACAAGCGCAGTTCAGTTGGGGTCGGCAGCCGCCGCTCTTGTGCATTGGCAGCGTTACCGATCGCGATGGCGCCGATCAGGACAGCAGGCAGAGCTTTAAGACGCATAGGTTCAATTCCCGGGGAATGGCGGAGATATAGGCTTATATCCGGCCTAAATGAAGGCCGTCATACCCCTATTCCAGCCCCGGGTAACGCTTATTCCTGCGCCGGCACCGTGCGCAAATAGGCTACGACGGCATCCAGGTCGTCCGGGGTCACTGTCGCATAGTATTGATAGCCCATCGGCGGTTTGAGCTTGCTGCCGTCCTTGCTGACGCCGGCAGTAATCGCCCGCTTGATCTCGTCATCGGTCCACGCGCCGATGCCCTTGGTCTTGCTCGACGTGATGTTGCGCGAGACCGAAACGCCCCATGGGCCGGGAAATTCAAACCCGCCCGCGCCCAGACGCGTATTCCACTGGCGCACGCCCTTCTCCATTGGCGTATGGCACTCCATGCAATGCGCGATGGTGGCGAGATAAAAACCCTTCTTGACCTTGTCGCTCATCATCCCTTCGGTGTACGGCTTTTCGCCCCCCGGAAGCACGTTCTCGGTCTGCGGCATTTTGTAAATCGGGTCCGCAACCTTGTTGTTCACCGGCTTGAGCGTTCGCAAATAGGCAACTACGGCATCGAGATCGCGGTCGGTCATGATGTGATAGAAGCCTGTCGGCATGATCATCGCGACATGCACGTCGTTTGGACGAATGCCAGTGCGCATCATTTTTTTAATGTCGGCATCAGTCCACGCGCCGATACCTGTCTCCTTGTCGGGCGTGATGTTCGGTGCTGTCACCTTGAACGGTCGTTCATCCCAAGACAGACCGCCGGAAAAGTCCTTGCCGGCGATCGCCGCTGGTGGACCTTTCGGCGTATGACAATTTCCGCAAGTCATGATGCCGTTGACGAGATAGTCACCGCGCTTGACCAAATCGGACTGCGCGGACTGTGCGCTTGCAGTGCTCATCAAGGCCGCTGCGAGCGACGTTGCCAACAATGCCGTACGAATTGACATGATTTCCTCCCAGCGAATTCCGACCGTTGATTTCAATCATAGCCGCCAGTTGAAAACCGGCAAACAAAAAGGGCGGCACATCGGTGCCGCCCTTTTTCAAGAAATACAATTAGGAGTTTAGGCCGCTGCTGTTGCAGCTTCTTCGACCTTTTTCTCTTGGACGGGCCCGGAATCCTTACCCTTGGCCTCAACATCCCGGTCGACGAATTCAATCACCGCCTGCGCAGCGTTGTCGCCGTAGCGGAAGCCGGCCTTGAGCACGCGGGTGTAGCCGCCTGCGCGCTCTTTGTACCGGGGTCCAAGCACCTCAAACAGTTTCTTGACCAATACAGCGTCGCGGATTTGCGAAATTGCTTGCCGGCGGGCGTGAAGACCGCCCTTTTTTGCGAGTGTCACCAGCTTCTCGACGATCGGGCGCAATTCCTTCGCCTTCGGCAGAGTGGTGACGATCTGCTCGTGCTTGATCAGCGCCTGGGCCATATTCGCGAACATGGCCTTGCGATGCTCCGCAGTGCGGTTGAGCTTGCGGTGAACCTTGCCGTGACGCATCGCGTATTACCCCTTCATCATTCCGTTCGGCCGCTGTGCGGCTCAGTAGTGATCCTCGAAGCGCTTGGCGAGTTCTTCGATGTTCTCCGGCGGCCAGCCCGGCACTTCCATGCCGAGATGCAGACCCATCTGCGCCAACACTTCCTTGATCTCGTTCAGCGACTTGCGCCCGAAATTCGGCGTGCGCAGCATTTCCGCTTCGCTCTTCTGCACGAGATCGCCGATGTAAACGATGTTGTCGTTCTTCAGGCAATTTGCCGAACGTACCGACAATTCGAGCTCGTCCACCTTTTTGAGGAAGGCTGGATTGAATGCGAGGTCCGGAATGGTCTCCGCGGCCTCTGCCTTGCGCGGCTCTTCGAAATTCACGAACACGTTGAGCTGGTCTTGCAGGATGCGTGCGGCATAGGCGAGCGAGTCTTCCGGCGACACCGCGCCGTTGGTCTCGATGGTCATGGTCAGCTTGTCGTAATCGAGGATCTGACCCTCGCGCGTGTTCTCCACCTTGTAGGAAACCTTGCGTACCGGAGAGTAAAGACTGTCCACCGGAATGAGGCCGATTGGTGCGTCCTCCGGGCGATTGCGCTCGGCGGGAACATAACCCTTGCCAGTATTGACGGTGAACTCCATGCGGATCTCGGCGCCCTCGTCGAGCGTGCAGAGCACGAGGTCCGGATTGAGCACGACAACGTCGCCCACCGTTTGAATATCGCCGGCAGTGACAGTGCCGGGGCCCTGCTTTTTCACCACCATGCGCTTGGGACCTTCGCCCTGCATCTTGATGGCGATGTCCTTGATGTTGAGCACCATGTCGGTGACGTCTTCGCGCACGCCGGCGATTGACGAGAATTCGTGCAATACGCCGTCGATGTGCACCGACTGTACCGCCGCGCCCTGGAGCGAGGACAGTAGAATACGGCGCAGCGCGTTTCCGAGTGTGACGCCGAATCCGCGTTCAAGCGGTTCGGCGACGACCGTCGCGATCCGCGCGGCGTCGCTGCCGGCGGAGACCTGGAGCTTGTTCGGCCTGATCAATTCCTGCCAATTCTTTTGGATCACGTCTTCACCTTTTCAGCGGCGCGGCCTTGTCGCGCCTAGCGCACCCCACCCGCCGCATGGGGAAAATCTCGGCGGAAGCACGCGCGCGGGATTACGAATCCGCGCGAAGAAAAATCACACCCGACGACGTTTGCGTGGCCGGCAACCATTGTGCGGGATCGTCGTCACGTCGCGGATCGAGGTAATGGTGAAGCCGGCTGCCTGCAGCGACCGCAGCGCCGACTCGCGCCCCGAACCGGGGCCCGAAACCTCAACTTCGAGAGTACGCATGCCGTGCTCCTGCGCCTTCTTGGCGGCGTCTTCAGCAGCGACTTGCGCGGCATAGGGCGTCGATTTGCGCGAGCCCTTAAAGCCCATGGTCCCGGCCGACGACCAGGCGATCGTGTTGCCTTGCGCGTCGGTAATCGTGATCATGGTATTATTGAACGAGGCCGCGACATGCGCGACGCCCGAGGCGATATTTTTGCGTTCGCGCCGACGGACGCGGGTGGCTTCCTTACCCATTCTCAGTCCTTTCGCGCCCGTGCGCCGCAATCGGCGCGGGGCTTATCCTGTTATCAACTCGCTCCCGGGGTCTTCTTTTTGCCGGCAATCGTTTTTGCCGGCCCCTTGCGGGTCCGCGCATTGGTGTGAGTGCGCTGGCCGCGAACCGGCAGACCCTTGCGATGGCGCAGGCCGCGGTAGCAACCCAGGTCCATCAGCCGCTTGATGTTCAATTGAACTTCACGGCGCAGGTCACCCTCGACCATATAATCGCGGTCGATGATTTCGCGGATCTGCAACACCTCCGAGTTGGTGAGCTGCGACACGCGGCGCTCTGGCGGCAGGTTAACCTTGCCCATGATCTCTTGGGCAATCTTGTTCCCAATGCCATGGATGTACTGCAGCGCGATCACGACGCGCTTGTTGGTCGGTAGATTGACGCCCGCGATACGAGCCACTTAACTTCTCCTATATCGACCGGCAGCGCGGAGCGCGCCGAATTCCTGTGTCCCATGAGCGGGATAGCGCAAAGCGTAACACGACGCCCGTCCCCGCCTCGCTGGGGCCCGGCATCGCGTCAAACTCCTGAATGTGCAGCTTATTAAGGGATTCATCGCACTCTCGTCAACCTCCGTCGGGTACGGTTTTTGCGCTGCGGAGCCTTATTTTTCGAGCGTTTGGCCGCAGCGGGACGTTTACGGCGGAGACGCCCTTTTGAGGCCTTTCGCTTCGCTTTTTTGGATGATTTTCCCTTCCGGCGGCTCGATTTCGTCACCTTTCGAGGCTTTGCCCGAGCTGGGCCAGAAACCGCTACAGGGCGCGATAGCCGGTCTATGGCGGCTGTAACCTCGTCAATCGGGGCCATGCCGTCCACGCTCTTGAGCATGCTCTTGGCGGCATAATAGTCGACCAGCGGCGCAGTCTGCGCCCGGTACGCTGCAAGCCGGCCCGCGAGTACTTCGGGATTGTCATCGGCGCGGACCTTTTCACCACGAGCGGTCATCTCGGCAACGCGCTTTTCGATGCGGCGAAGCAGAATGCCTTCATCGACTTTCAGCTCAATGATTGCGTCGAGCGTAAGCCCGCGCTCCATCAGGAGATGGTCGAGCGCTTGTGCCTGCGGCACCGTGCGCGGAAAGCCATCGAGGACGAAACCGCGTTTGGCGTCCGGCTGGTCTATCCGCTCGGCGATGATCGCCACAACTACGTCGTCGGGAACGAGTTCACCACGATCCATAATACTTTTGGCGTGCAACCCCACCGGCGTGCCGGCGGCGACGGCAGCGCGCAGCATATCCCCCGTCGAGAGTTGGACGATACCGTGTTTGGCTATTAGGCGCTGCGCTTGAGTGCCCTTTCCCGCCCCCGGCGGGCCGAGCAGAACCAATCTCATCGCGACCGTCCCCGCAGCTTCGATCGCTTGATGAGCCCTTCATATTGATGCGCGAGCAAGTAGCCTTAAATCTGCGCCACCGTATCCATCGTGACACTGACAACGATAAGCAGCGACGTGCCGCCGAAATAAAACGGCACGGCGGCGTACGAAATCAGGATTTCGGGAATGAGACAGACGATCGCGAGATAGAGCGCGCCGAGCACTGTGATGCGCGAGAGCACGTAGTCGATGTACTCGGCCGTGCGCTCACCCGGACGAATACCCGGGATAAATCCGCCATGCTTTTTCAGGTTTTCCGCGGTCTCTGTCGGATTGAAAACCACCGCGGTGTAGAAGAATGCGAAGAATACGATTAATGCAAGGTAGAGAATGAGGAACAGTGGCCGACCGTGACCGAGCAGCGTTGTGACAGTGGTCAGCCAGCCTGGACCCTGCCCCGCGTTGAAATTCGCAACCGTCGTCGGCAGCAATAGCAGCGACGATGCAAAGATCGGCGGGATCACGCCGGAGGTATTGAGTTTAAGTGGCAGATGTGAAGATTGCCCCTCAAACATGCGGTTGCCCACCTGGCGCTTCGGATACTGGATCAACAAGCGCCGCTGCGCACGCTCCACGAACACGATGAACGCTATCACCGCGACAGCCATTACGATCACCGCGAGGATCAGCCCCGTCGAAAGTGCGCCCTGGCGGCCGAGTTCAAGTGTACCGGCGATCGCCGATGGCAGCTGCGCCACGATGCCTGACAAGATAATCAGCGAGATTCCATTGCCGATGCCGCGCGATGTAATCTGCTCGCCCAGCCACATCAGGAACATGGTTCCGCCGGCGAGCGTGATCGTCGTGGACATCAGAAAGAAGACGCCCGGATTGCTCACAACGCTGCCGGTGCCTTGCAAACCAACGCCGATGCCATAGGCCTGGAACCCGGCAAGCACCACGGTGAGGTACCGGGTGTACTGATTCATGATTTTGCGGCCGGCCTCGCCTTCCTTCTTGAGCGCTTCGAGCGTTGGCGAAACCGTCGTCATCAGCTGAATAATGATCGACGCAGAAATGTACGGCATGATGTTGAGCGCAAAGATCGCCATCCGGTGGATGCCGCCACCGGAGAACATATTGAACATGCCGAGAATGCCGCCGGACTGGGTATTGAAGATCTGCTCCCAGGCGGCGGGATCAATCCCTGGAAGAGGAATGTAGGTTCCGAGCCGATAGACCAGCAATGCGCCGACCGTAAACCAGATGCGTTTCTTGAGTTCGTCGGCTTTGGCGAGCGCCGAGAAATTAAGATTGGCCGCCAGTTGTTCTGCTGCAGAGACCATGACCGCCTCGACCCTTCCGCTGTCATGCCCCGTAAATTTAGGGCATCCCGTCCTTACAGCCCTCTAGATAGGGGCGATCGTCCCAAACTGTAGCCCGCAGCATCTTCAACATCCCCGCGTGCAAATGACGCGGCGGACTGACTATTCGGCGCTCTTGCTCTCGCCTTCCGCCTCAGCCTTGGGCTTGCCGCCTTTTGGCTTGTCGCCGCCCTTGGCCGCGGCCAGCGCCTTGCGTTTGTTCTTGCCCTTCGGCTCGGCGTCTTCTTCCTTCGCCGGTGCAAGAATCTTCACCGTGCCGCCAGCCTTTTCCACCGCCGCGACGGCCGATTTGGAAGCGCGCCAGACCGAGAGGTCGACTTTCGTTTTCAACTCGCCGTCGCTCAGCAGCTTCACGCCGCCCTTTGCGCGGCGCATCAAACCCGCTTTGACCATGGCTGCAACGTCAATTGTCGTCTTCGCATCCAGGAGGCCGGCATCGATCGCCGCCTGCACCTTGCCGAGATTGACTTCGTTGAGCCTGACCGCAAATGAGGTGTTACGAAAACCGCGCTTCGGCAGACGCCGATGCAGCGGCATTTGACCGCCTTCGAAGCCCTTGATGCGCACGCCGGTGCGCGCGGTCTGACCTTTGCCGCCGCGCCCGCCGGTCTTGCCCATGCCCGAGCCGATGCCGCGCCCGATGCGCATTCGGTTCTTTCGCGCACCCGGCCTGTCGGCGATCTGGTTGAGTTTCATCGTTTCCGTCCTCTTACTTCGCGTCGGCGACCACGCGCACGAGGTGCTGTACCTTGCGGATCATGCCGCGAGTTGCCGGCGTGTCCGGCAGATCGCGTGTGCGACCGATTTTGTTGAGGCCGAGGCCGATCAGCGTTGCGCGCTGATCGTGATGGCGCCGTTGCGGGCTGCCCACCTGCTCAACCTTGATCGTTTTCTGTGCCTGAGCCATTCCCAAATTCCTTAGTCAGCCGACGCCGCCTCCGCATCGCCATCGCGGCGGCGGGATTGCAAGGTCGAGACCTTGATATTGCGGCGAGCCGCGACCGAGCGCGGTGAATCCTGGTGCTTGAGCGCATCGAATGTCGCGCGCACGACGTTATACGGGTTGGACGAGCCGAGCGACTTTGCCACGACGTCTTGCATGCCAAGCGTTTCGAACACCGCACGCATCGGGCCGCCAGCGATGATGCCGGTGCCGGGAGGTGCGGCGCGAAGGAAGACCTTGCCGGCGCCATGACGGCCCAGCACGTCATGATGCAACGTGCGGCCCTCGCGCAGCGGAACGCGCGTCAGACTGCGCTTGGCTGCATCCGTCGCCTTGCGGATCGCTTCCGGAACTTCGCGCGCCTTGCCGTGACCGAAACCGACCCGGCCCTTCTGGTCGCCGACAACGACCAGCGCGGCAAAACCGAAACGCCGACCGCCTTTGACCACCTTGGCCACGCGGTTGATGTGCACCAGCTTGTCAGTGAACTCGCTGTCACGGTCTTCGCGGTCGCGGCCGCCGCGCTCACGATCTCGTCGGGGTTCATGTGCCATATGTGACCAGTCCGTTTCCTTTGCTCATCATCTTCTCCGAAAACCGGGTCCCGCTTTTCGGGATGATGCGCTCCGTTAGAAGTTGAGGCCGCCTTCACGCGCGGCATCAGCCAGCGCCTTGATGCGTCCGTGATAAAGATAGCCGCCGCGATCGAACACGACGTCCTTGATGCCCTTTTCTTTGGCGCGTTCGGCAATCAGCTTGCCGACAGCCTTGGCCGCCGAAATATTGGCGCCGGTCTTTGCACCCTCGCGCATCGTCTTCTCAAGCGAGGATGCCGCAACGAGGGTCGCGCCTTTCACATCATCGATGAGTTGCGCATAAATATGTTTCGACGAGCGGAATACAGATAGCCGCGCGCGGCCGCTGGTGCCGGCTGCCAGCTTGACTTTGCGGCGCACGGTCGCCGTCCGCCGCGCAGTTCGGTCAGTTAATCTCGACATCGCGCGTCCTCTACTTCTTCTTCCCTTCCTTGCGGAAGATGTACTCATTCGCGTATTTCACGCCCTTGCCCTTGTAGGGCTCGGGCGGGCGGAAACCTCTGATTTCGGCGGCAACGTGCCCGACTTTTTGCTTGTCGATGCCGGTCACCACGATCTCGGTCGGCTTGGGCGTTGCGATCGCAATGCCTTCCGGGATCGGGAAATTCACGTCGTGCGAAAAGCCAAGCTGCAACTGCAGCGATTTGCCCTGCACTGCGGCGCGATAACCCACGCCGGTGATCTCCAGCCTCTCTTCGAAGCCTTTCGTAACGCCAGACACCAGGTTTGCGACCAGGGTCCGCGAGGTGCCCCACATCGACCGCGCGCGCTTGCTCTCGCCGCGCGGCTCGAGCTTGATTGTGCCTTTGTCCAGCGCGACCGAAACGTCATCATGCACAATGACCTGAAGGGCGCCCTTCGGACCCTTCACCTTGACGGTCTGACCTTCCACATTGGCGGTGACGCCTGTGGGGACTGCGACGACTTTGTTTCCGATGCGCGACATTAGAACACCGTGCAAATGATTTCGCCGCCCACATTCGCTTCGCGAGCGTCGTGGTCGGCCATCACGCCCTTTGGTGTCGACAGGATTGCGACGCCAAGGCCGTTATTGATGCGCGGCAGATTGCGGACTGCCACGTAAACGCGACGGCCGGGCTTGGAGATGCGCTCAATCTCGCGGATCACCGGTTCGCCGTCGAAATATTTCAGCTCGATCTCGAGTTCGGATCGGCCGCTGGCATGCGCAACGCTGGCATAGCCACGAATAAAGCCTTCCGTCTTGAGCACCTCGAGCACGCGTTCGCGCTGCTTGGAGCCCGGCATCGAGACCTTCGATTTGGCGCGCATCTGAGCATTGCGGATGCGCGTAATCATATCGCCGATCGGATCGTTCACTGCCATCGCGTCCTCCCTACCAGCTCGACTTCACAAGGCCGGGAATCAGACCTTTGGAGCCAAGCTCCCGCAACGCGATACGGCTCAAACGATGCTTGCGGTAGTAAGCACGCGGACGTCCGCTGAGCTCGCAACGATTGCGCACGCGTACCCTCGAAGAATTGCGCGGCAATTCGGCCAGCTTCAATGTGGCGGCGAAACGCTCCTCCATCGGCAGCTTTTTATCGTGCGCGATCGCTTTCAGCTTTGCGCGCCGATTGGCGAATTTCTTCGCCATCTTCCGCCGCCTGTTATTCTTCTCGATCGAACTCTTCTTCGCCATACTTTCGCTCCTTGCGGTTCCGCGTATGAGGCCAAGCCTCACTGCCGGAACGGGAAGTTAAACGCGGTGAGCAGCGCGCGCGCTTCGTCATCGTTTCGCGCACTGGTGCAAACGGTAATATCGAGGCCCCACGAGTCGGTGACTTTGTCGAAATCGATCTCGGGGAACACGATGTGTTCCTTGATGCCGAGGCTGTAGTTGCCACGGCCATCGAAACTCTTCGGATTGAGACCGCGGAAATCGCGGATACGCGGCAGCGCGATGTTCACGAGGCGGTCGAGGAAGTCATACATGCGTGCCTTGCGCAGCGTAACCTTGCAGCCGATCGCCTGCCCGTCGCGCAACTTATACGTGGCGATCGACTTGCGCGACTTGGTGATGACGGCCTTCTGACCGGCGATCATCGACAGATCGCCAGCGGCGTTATCCACCTTCTTGCGGTCAGCAACGCCCTCGCCGATGCCCATGTTCAGTACAATCTTGGTGATCTTGGGCACCTGCATGCGATTGGTGTAGTTGAGCTGCTTGGACAGCTGCTCACGCACGACCTGCTCGAAATGCGTCTTCAGGCGCGGCACATAGTCCGAGCGCTCGCGCGGCTTGCGGGCTTCCTTCGGCGCGGCGGCTTTCGCCTGGGCCTGCGCTTTCTTTTCCGCCTTGGCTTCGGCTTTCGCTTGTGCGGATTGTTGCGTTTCAGCCATCGATCTCAACTCCGGAACGCTTGGCAATGCGCACCTTTTTGCGCGCCTCGCCCTCACCGACAAATTTAAACCCGACGCGGGTCGGCTTGCCGTCCTTGGGGTCGGCAACCGCCAAATTGGACAGGTGGACCGTGCTCTCCTTGGAGATGATCCCGCCTTCCTGCTGCGCAGTCTGGCGCTGGTGGCGCTTGACCATATTGATGCCGCGCACCAGGGCGCGATGTTGATCGGGACGTACCTCGATCACCTCTCCGGTCCGGCCCTTATCGCGGCCGGTGAGCACCACAACCTTATCGCCCTTGCGGATCTTGGCTGCCATCACAGCACCTCCGGCGCGAGCGAAATGATCTTCATGTGATTCTTGGCGCGCAGTTCGCGCGGGACCGGCCCAAAGATACGGGTACCGACCGGCTCCATCTGCGGGGTGATCAGCACCGCCGCATTGCGGTCAAACCGAATGACCGAACCGTCCGCGCGTTTGATGTCCTTGGAAATACGCACGACGACGGCTTTCATCACGTCGCCCTTTTTCACGCGGCCACGCGGAATCGCCTCCTTCACCGAAACGACGATGACGTCGCCGATGGTGGCGTATTTGCGCTTGGAACCGCCCAGCACCTTGATGCACATGACGCGGCGCGCGCCGGAATTGTCCGCCACGTCTAGGTTTGTTTGCATCTGGATCATGATGCGGCTCTCACTGTCTGGTCGCGCATAACGCTCATTGAACTTTCTGTTTCTTCTCGCCGCGGACGACTTCCCAGCACTTGAGCTTGGAAATCGGCCGGCGTTCTTCAATCCACACCAGGTCGCCGATGGCGTATTGGTTCGTCTCGTCGTGGGCGTGGTACTTCTTCGAGCGGCGGATAGTCTTCTTCATGGTCGCGTGCGTGAAACGACGGTCGACACGCACGACCACCGTCTTGTCCTGCTTGTCGCTCACGACAACGCCATGGAGCGTACGCTTCGGCATCTCGAACCCCTTATTCCTTCGACTTCGACTTGTTCGTCTTGCTCGCCTTGGCGCGCGCTTTCGGTTTCGCGGCAGCCTTCGGCTTGGCGGTCTTGGCTTTCTTGGCAGGCGCCGGCGCGGCGTCGGCCTTGGGTGCCGGCTCAGGCGCCCCGATGCGTTTCTGCGCCGCGATGGTTTTCATCCGCGCGATGTCGCGACGGATGATGCGCACGCGTGACGTATTTTCCAGCTGCCCGGTGGCGCGCTGGAAACGCAGATTGAATTGCTCTTTCTTCAGCTTGAGCACTTCGTCATCAAGCTGATCGATCGTCATCGCTCTTACGTCGGCGGCTTTCATGGCGTTACTCGGCGATGCGTTCAATGAAACGGGTTTTGACTGGCAGCTTCGCCGCGGCGAGCGCCAGCGCTTCTTTCGCGACCGCAAGCGGAATGCCGTCGACCTCGAACAGGATGCGGCCTGGTTTGACTCGCACGACCCAAAGCTCGGGCGTGCCTTTGCCTTTGCCCATTCGAATTTCGATCGGCTTTTTCGAGACCGGCACATCCGGAAAAACGCGAATCCAGACCCGCCCCGACCGCTTCATGAAGCGGGTGAGCGCGCGGCGGGCAGCTTCGATCTGGCGCGCGGTGACGCGCTCCGGCTCGAGCGCCTTGAGACCGTATTGGCCAAAGGCAAGCGTGGCGCCGCTCGTGGCGATGCCATGAATGCGGCCCTTGAATGCCTTGCGGAACTTGGTGCGGATCGGTTGCAGCATGACTTAAACTCTATTCGTCCCTTCAGGCCGCGGTTTCGCGGCGCGGCCGGCCGGTGTCGGCTTCGGCAAGCTTCTTGTCCTGCGCCATCGGATCGTGCTCGAGGATCTCGCCCTTGAAGATCCAGACCTTGACGCCGCAGGTGCCATAGGTGGTGAAAGCGGTGGCAACGCCGTAGTCGACGTCGGCGCGCAATGTGTGCAGCGGCACGCGTCCTTCGCGATACCACTCCATGCGCGCAATTTCGGCGCCGCCGAGACGGCCCGAGCAGTTGATGCGAATGCCTTCCGCTCCGAGGCGCATGGCCGACTGAACGGCACGCTTCATGGCGCGGCGGAATGCGACGCGACGCTCGAGCTGCTGAGCAATCAACTCGGCAACCAGCTGAGCATCGAGCTCTGGCTTGCGGATTTCGACAATGTTGATGACCACATCGCTGTCGGTGAGTTTGGCAACCGACTTGCGCAATTTCTCGATATCCGCGCCCTTCTTACCAATCACAACACCGGGACGCGCGGAATGGATGGTGACGCGGCACTTCTTGTGCGGCCGCTCGATCACGATGTGCGACACGGCCGCCTGCTTGAGTTGCTTCATCAGCTCCTTGCGGATCTTGATGTCTTCATGCAGCAGCGTGCCGTATTCCGCCTTGCCGGCGAACCAGCGTGAATCCCAGGTGCGGTTGATGCCTAAGCGCAGCCCGATCGGATTGACTTTTTGACCCATCGATTACTCCTCAGGCTTCCGCCCGCGCCTCGACCTGACGCACGACGATGGTCAGGTGAGAAAACGGCTTGAGAATGCGTCCGACGCGGCCGCGGCCGCGCGGGGTGAAGCGCTTGATGACAAGCGCCTTGCCGACATGAGCCTCGGCAACGACGAGTTCGTCGACGTCGAGGTCGTGATTGTTTTCGGCGTTAGCGATCGCCGACTCCAGACACTTGCGCACATCTTTAGCGATGCGCTTGCGCGAGAATTCGAGGTCGGCGAGCGCGCTCGCAGCTTTTTTGCCGCGGATCAGCTGCGCCACAAGATTGAGCTTCTGCGGAGAAATCCGCAGCATCTTGGTCACAGCCTTTGCCTCGTTTTCGGCGAGGTCGCGTTCGCGGTGGCGCTTGCCCATGGCTTTACTCTTGTCCCTTAGCTCGCTGCCGGCGCCGGCGCGGCGGCCGGTGCACCTGCTGCGGGAGCGCTGGTCCGTTTGGCTTTGCGGTCTGACGTATGGCCGTAGAACATCCGGGTCGGCGCAAACTCGCCGAACTTGTGGCCGACCATTTCCTCGTTGACCATCACCGGAATGTGCTTCTGCCCGTTGTAGACGCCGAAATTCAGCCCGACGAATTGCGGGAGAATTGTCGAACGGCGGCTCCAGATCTTGATCATCTCGTGACGGCCGGAAGCGCGCGCGGCTTCAGCCTTGCGCAGCAGATAGCCGTCGACAAAAGGACCTTTCCAAACTGAACGCGTCATAGCTCTCGTCCTTACTGCTGCTTTTTCTTGCGGTCGTGCCGGCTCGCAATGATGAAATGATCGGTGCGTTTATTCTTGCGGGTCTTCTTGCCTTTGGTCGGGAAGCCCCACGGCGTAACCCAATGCTTGCCGCCCTTGGTGCGGCCACCGTGCGGGTGATCGACCGGATTCATGGTGATGCCGCGGTTATGCGGCATGCGGCCCTTCCAGCGCTGGCGACCGGCCTTGCCGATCGTCGTATTCATATTGTCCGGATTGGACACCGCGCCCACTGTGGCCATGCAGCGGCCATGCACCAGGCGCTGCTCGGTCGTGCTCAAGCGCAGGATGACGTAATCCTGGTCGCGGCCAACGATCTGCACATAGCTGCCGGCGGAACGCGCGAGTTGCCCGCCCTTGCCGATCTTGAGTTCCACATTGTGCACAATCGTGCCGACCGGAATATTCGCGATCGGCATCGCGTTGCCCGGCTTCACGTCGGCATGCTCGGAGGCGATCACGGTATCGCCGGCGCCCAGGCGCTGCGGCGCCAGGATGTAAGCGAGCTCGCCGTCCTGATATTTGATCAGCGCGATGAAGGCTGTGCGGTTTGGATCATATTCCAGCCGCTCGACCGTCGCCGGCATATCGAATTTGGTCCGGCGGAAATCGATCCGGCGATAGGCCTGCTTGTGGCCACCACCGCGGAAACGTGAGGTGATGCGACCATTATTGTTGCGGCCGCCGGTCGAATGCTGACCTTCGGTCAACGACTTTACCGGCGCGCCTTTGTACAGCGACGAACGGTCGATGTTGACCAGCTGGCGCTGGCCCGGAGTCGTTGGATTGTAAGATTTCAGTGCCATCGCAACGCTCCCTTACAATCCCGTGGTCACGTCGATGCGGTGACCCTCTTCCAGAGTCACGATCGCGCGCTTCACATCGGACTGCTGCCCGATCCTGTTGCGGAACACTTTCAACTTGCCCGGCCGTGTTAGCGTGTTGACGCTCTTGACCTTGACGTCGAACAGCTTCTCCACCGCTTCCTTGATTTGCGGCTTGGTGGCGTGCTTGGCCACTTTGAACACGACTTTGTTGTGCTCGGACGCCATCGTCGCCTTCTCGGTGATCACCGGAGAAAGGATGACGTCGTAATGGCGTGGATCGCTGGTGCTCATTTGAATCGCGCCTCCAGCGCATCGAGCGCGGCCTTGGTCAGCACCAGGGTCTTGCGCCGCAAGATGTCGTAGACGTTGATGCCTTGCACCGGCAGCACATCGATATTCGGGATGTTGCGCGCGGCGCTACGGAAGTTCGCTTCGATCTCGGCACCATCAATGATCAGCGCGCTCTCGAGCCCGAGCTTGCCGAATTGCTTGGCCAGCGCCTTGGTCTTGGAATCTTTTACGGTCGCCTTGTCGAGCACGACGATGCCGCCGTCCTTCGCCTTCGACGACAGCGCATGCTTGAGCGCGAGCACGCGAACTTTCTTCGGCAGCCCAATGGCATGGCTACGCACCACCGGTCCGAAAGCGCGACCGCCGCCGCGGAATTGAGGCACGCGTGCGGAGCCGTGGCGTGCACCACCGGTCCCCTTCTGAGCGTACATCTTCTTGCCGGTCCGCCAGATTTCGCTGCGGTCTTTGGTCTTGTGTGTGCCACGTTGACGTTTCGCCAACTGCCAATTCACGCAGCGCTGGATGATGTCGGTCCGCGGCTCAAGCCCGAAGATTGCGTCCGACAATTTAACCGAGCCGGCGTCTTTGCCGTCGAGGGCGATGATCTTGAGCTCCATCATTCGCCCTCCTTCTTGGTCACAGCGGAAGCAGCTTTGTCAGCAGCCTTGGCGGCTTTGTCCGCCGCCTTCGCAGCTTGTTCCGCAGCCTTGGCCGCCTGTTCGGCGGCGGCAGCAGCCTGCGCTGCGGCCTGTTCAGCAGTGGGGGCCTGGTCCGACGCAGCCTTGGGCTGTTCAGATTCGGCCTTCGCCGGTTTCTGATCGGACTTCGCCTCAGCGGCCTCGCTCACCCGGAACTTGCCGGGCTTGGGCACTTCTTTCGGCAGCTTCTTTTTGACCGCATCACGGACGGTCACCCACCCGCTCTTGGATCCAGGCACCGCGCCCTCGACAAGAATGAGGCCGCGTTCGACGTCGGTCTGCACAACCTTGAGGTTGAGCGTGGTTACGCGCTCGACACCGAGATGGCCGGGCATCTTTTTGTTCTTGAAAGTCTTGCCCGGATCCTGACGGCCGCCGGTGCCACCAATTGAACGGTGCGAAATCGATACGCCGTGCGACGCACGCAGCCCCGCGAAATTCCAGCGCTTCATGCCGCCGGCAAAACCTTTGCCGATTGTGATGCCGCACACGTCAACAAACTGGCCTGGAATGAAATGGTCAGCCGTGATCTCCGCGCCGACCGGAATCAATGCATCCTCGGTCACACGGAATTCGGCGAGCTTGCGCTTGGGCTCGACCTTCTGTTTGCCGAAATACCCGCGGTCGGATTTGATCATATTGTTGGAACGGCGCGCGCCCGAGCCAAGCTGGAGCGCGACATAGCCATTCTTGTCCTTGGTCCGGTGAGCGACCACCTGACACTGCGCAAGGCGCAGCACCGTTACCGGCACGTGTTCACCGGCCTCGGTGAATACCCGGGTCATTCCGACCTTCTGTGCGACGACACCCGTACGCATTGCTAATCCCACCCCGGCCTTACAGCTTGATCTCGACATCGACGCCGGCGGCGAGGTCGAGCTTCATCAGCGCGTCCACCGTTTGCGGCGTCGGATCGACGATGTCCAAAAGACGCTTATGCGTGCGCATTTCGAACTGTTCGCGGCTCTTTTTGTCGACGTGAGGTGAGCGGTTCACCGTGAACTTCTCGATTCTCGTCGGCAGCGGGATCGGTCCGCGGACCTGAGCGCCAGTGCGCTTGGCCGTGTTCACGATCTCGCGCGTCGACGCATCGAGGATGCGGTGATCGAACGCCTTGAGCCGGATCCGGATATTCTGGCCGTTCATTGTCGTTTCTCTCGTCCGTCGTGCCCGCCCGTCGAGCGGGCAACCACGGAATGGCTAACTTCGATAAAGACGCGGATGGCCGGGACTGACCCGGCCATCACGCCTCAACACATCACTCAATAATGCTCGCCACCACGCCGGCGCCGACGGTGCGGCCGCCCTCGCGAATGGCGAAGCGGAGTTTTTCTTCCATGGCGATCGGCACGATCAGGTGCACTTCCATCGCCACGTTGTCGCCCGGCATCACCATTTCCGTGCCTTGCGGCAGGTGCACCACGCCAGTCACGTCGGTGGTGCGGAAATAGAATTGCGGACGATAGTTCGTGAAGAACGGAGTATGACGGCCGCCCTCTTCCTTGGTGAGGATGTAGGCTTCCGCCTTGAACTTCGTGTGCGGCTTGACTGAGCCGGGCTTGCACAGAACCTGACCGCGCTCGACTTCCTCGCGCTTGGTACCGCGCAGCAGTGCGCCGATGTTGTCGCCCGCCTCGCCCTGATCGAGCAGCTTGCGGAACATTTCGACGCCGGTGACGACGGTCTTGATGGTCGGCTTGATACCGACGATCTCGACTTCCTCACCGACCTTGATGATGCCGCGCTCGACTCGGCCGGTGCACACGGTGCCGCGACCAGAAATCGAGAACACGTCTTCCACCGGCATCAGGAACGGTTGATCTTTCGGCCGTTCCGGCTGCGGGATGTATTCATCCACCGCCTTCATCAGCGCGAAAATCGCTTCCTTGCCGAGCTTCTCGTCGGTGCCTTCGAGTGCCTTGAGCGCCGAGCCTTTGACGATCGGAATCTTGTCGCCCGGGAAATTGTACTTCGAGAGCAACTCGCGAACTTCGAGCTCAACGAGCTCGAGCAGTTCCGGATCGTCGACCATGTCGACTTTGTTCATGAACACGACCAGCGCCGGCACGCCGACCTGACGGGCAAGCAGAATATGCTCACGAGTTTGCGGCATTGGGCCGTCGGCAGCCGAAACCACCAGGATCGCGCCGTCCATCTGCGCGGCACCGGTGATCATGTTCTTCACGTAGTCGGCGTGACCGGGGCAATCGACGTGCGCGTAGTGGCGCTTGTCGGTTTCATATTCGACGTGTGCCGTCGAAATGGTAATGCCGCGCGCCTTTTCTTCCGGCGCTTTGTCGATCTGGTCATAGGCAGTGAACGTAGCGCCGCCCTTTTCGGCCAGCACCTTCGTAATCGCCGCGGTCAGTGTCGTCTTGCCGTGGTCAACGTGACCGATGGTGCCGATATTGCAATGCGGCTTTGTTCGCTGGAATTTCTCTTTGGCCATGGAACTCTCCGTTCAGATCCTTCTGTTATCCGGTCCCGATCACGCGAATTTCTTTTGGACTTCGGCTGACACGTTCGCGGGTAGCTCTGCGTAGTGATCAAATTGCATCGTGAATGTCGCCCGGCCCTGAGACATGGACCGTAGATTGTTGACGTAGCCGAACATGTTCATCAGTGGCACCATCGCATTAACGACGTTGGCATTGCCGCGCATGTCCTGACCCTGAATTTGTCCGCGCCGGGAATTGAGGTCGCCGATGACGGAGCCGGTATAGTCTTCCGGCGTCACCACCTCGACCTTCATGATCGGCTCAAGGAGAATCGGCTTGGCCATCTGCAGCGCCTCTTTCAGGCACTGCCGTGCGCAAATTTCGAATGCGAGCGCGGACGAGTTGACGTCGTGATATTTGCCGTCGATCAGCGTGACCTTGAGGTCCACGACCGGGAACCCGGCCACAACGCCCGAGCCAAGCACTGACTCCAGGCCCTTTTCGACGCCGGGGATATATTCTTTTGGCACCGCGCCGCCGACGATCTCGTTCTCAAACTCGAACGGAGTGCCCGGCGGCGTCGGCTCCGCGATGATCTTGATCTGCGCGAACTGACCCGAGCCGCCCGTCTGCTTTTTATGGGTGTAGCCGTGCTCGACGCGCTGCGAGATCTTTTCGCGGAAAGCAACCTGCGGCGCGCCGATATTGGCGTCGACCTTGTAGGTACGCTTGAGGATGTCGACTTTGATGTCGAGATGCAGCTCGCCCATGCCCTTGAGGATAGTCTGGCCGCTCTCCTGATCTGTAGAGACGCGGAAGGACGGGTCCTCAGCCGCAAGCTTGGCGAGCGCAACGCCGAGCTTTTCCTGGTCGGCCTTCGATTTCGGCTCGATCGCAATCTCGATCACCGGATCGGGGAATTCCATCTTCTCAAGGATCACCGGCTTTTGCGGGTCGCACAGCGTATCACCGGTGCGCACTTCCTTGAGGCCCGCCAGCGCAACGATATCGCCGGCATAAGCTTCCTTGATATCCTCACGGTTGTTCGCATGCATCAGCAGCATGCGGCCAATCCGTTCCTTGCGTTCCTTGGTCGAATTGATCACGCCGGTGCCGCTGGTGAGCGTCCCCGAATAAATGCGGCAGAAGGTAATCGTGCCGACGAAGGGATCGTCCATGATCTTGAAGGCAAGCAGCGCGAGCGGCGCGTCGTCCTTCGGCTCGCGGATAACATCTTCACCGTTGTCAGGATTAATGCCGTGAATTGGCGGCACGTCGAGCGGGCTCGGCAGATAGTCGACCACTGCGTCAAGTAGCGGCTGAACGCCTTTGTTCTTGAAGGCAGAGCCGCACAGCACCGGAAAAAATGCTCCGGTGATCACGGCTTTGCGGATCAGCTTCTTGATGGTGGCCTCGTCGGGCATTTTGCCCTCGAGGTAGGCAGTGGTTGCATCATCGTCGAGCTCGCACGCCGCCTCGATCAATTTCTCGCGGTATTCCTTGGCCTGCTCGAGCATGTCGGCCGGAATGTCGATGTCCTGGTATTTGGCGCCGAGAGATTCGTCGTCCCACACGACGCCCTTCATGCGCACCAGGTCGATCAGGCCCTTGTATGCTTGCTCGGAGCCGATCGGAAGCTGGATCGCCACCGGTTTTGCACCGAGGCGGGTTTTGATGTCATCGATACATTTGAAGAAGTCGGCGCCGATCTTGTCCATCTTGTTGGCAAAGACGATGCGCGGAACTTTGTATTTATCGCCTTGGCGCCAGACCGTCTCGGTCTGCGGTTCGACACCCTGGTTGGAGTCGAGCACAACGACGGCGCCGTCGAGCACGCGCAGTGACCGCTCAACTTCGATGGTGAAGTCGACGTGGCCGGGCGTGTCGATGATGTTGAGCCGCTTTTCGTTCCAGAACGCGGTGGTCGCAGCCGAAGTAATCGTAATGCCGCGTTCCTGCTCCTGCTCCATCCAATCCATCGTCGCGGCGCCTTCGTGCACCTCGCCGATCTTATGGCTCTTGCCGGTGTAATAGAGGATCCGCTCAGTCGTCGTCGTCTTTCCGGCATCAATGTGCGCCATGATGCCGAAATTGCGGTAGTCCTCGATGGCATGGTTGCGGGGCATAGGGGTCCTTGAATCTTTTTTTCTATCACCAGCGATAATGCGAGAAGGCCCGGTTGGCTTCCGCCATCTTGTGGGTATCTTCGCGCTTCTTGACGGCATTTCCCCTGTTATTGGATGCGTCGAGCAGCTCGGCCGAGAGCCGCTCCGTCATCGTACGTTCATTGCGTTCGCGCGCGGCCGCGATGATCCAGCGAATGCCGAGCGCTTGCCGGCGCGATGTCCGAACTTCAACCGGCACCTGGTAAGTGGCGCCGCCGACACGCCGTGAGCGAACCTCGATTGAGGGCATCACGTTGTCGAGCGCCTGCTGGAAAACCGTAAGAGGATTCTGTTTCGTCTTGCCTTCGATTGTCGAGAGCGCGCCGTAGACAATGCCTTCCGCGACCGATTTCTTGCCATCGTACATAATGGCATTCATGAACTTACTGACGACGATGTTGCCGAACTTCGGGTCCGGAATGATCTCGCGTTTTTCTGCGGCGTGGCGGCGGGACATGACGCTGATCCTTACTTGGGCCGTTTCGCGCCGTATTTCGACCGGCGCTGCTTACGGTTTTTCACGCCCTGCGTATCGAGCACACCACGCAGGATGTGATAGCGAACGCCCGGAAGGTCTTTCACGCGTCCGCCGCGGATCATCACGACCGAGTGCTCTTGCAAATTATGGCCCTCGCCCGGGATGTAACCGATGACTTCAAAACCATTGGTGAGACGAACCTTGGCCACCTTGCGCAGCGCCGAATTCGGCTTCTTCGGCGTGGTGGTGTAGACGCGCGTGCAAACGCCGCGCTTCTGCGGAGAAGCCTGCAGGGCTGGCACTTTGTTCCGCGCTTTGAGCGGGTGCCGCGGCTTGGCAATCAACTGGTTGATCGTCGGCATCGTTGGCCTTCGCTACCTTCGTTTCGAGGACTAAGCGCGAGAACGGAATCGTCCGCGCCACCCCTCCGTATGTGTTGCGGACATCACATCGTCCGCATTGTCTTCGGGCTATTCGCCCCGGCATCGCTGCGCGCTTCTCCACGCGCAAAACGAAATCGCGCCATCCGCTTCGATTGCGAAGGCGCTCTTTCCGTTTCAGATGGCGGCGCTGCCGTGAAGCAACGCAGCCGTCACTTAAACCTGACAGTGGCTGTCAGAGGCAGCGTTTGAGCTTCATTGGTCGAGGCGATGCGCCAGCCAAGCTTCGAGAAAAACGCAACACTCTCAAAGGATTAGCCGGGCGGCCGTTCCGAACAAGCGAAGCTCACCGCCTGCCGTAAAGTGTGGGGTATGTATCGGCGTGACCCCGCTAAGTCAAGCGGAAATGGCTGGAAAATCGACGATTCAGGGCCTTTCGGACCCCATGCCTAACATACACGGCACCAACGGTACCTTGTTACGCCTACTGCGACGTCACCCCGGTCTCTTTGATGACCCGCAGGTATTTCGCGCTCTCACGTTTGGACAAACTCCTTGAACTGGGCGACCGACATCGGCGTCACGACGGCGCCGGCAGCCTCCAGACGTGACTTCACGTCAGGGTCTTCGATGCACTTTATTAATCTCTTTGTTCAACCGGTCGATGACGGGCTGCGGGGTGCCACGCGGTGCGAAAAAGCCCGCCCAGAGCGTGAAATCGTAGTCCTTGATACCCGTCACCTCAGCAACCGTCGGCACGTCGGGCGCGGCCGGCGAACGCTTGGCCGAGGACAGCGCCAGCATTTTCACGCCCCCTGATTTGACGTGCGGCGCCGCGGCCGGAAATCCCGGAAAATAGAAATCAACATGATTGCCGATGACGTCGGTAAGCGCCGGACCCGCGCCCTTGTACGGGACGTGAGTGAGATTTTCGTCGAACTTCGCTTTGAGAAGCTCACCCGCAAAATGACCGGGCGTGCCAATGCCTGCGGACGCAAAAGTCATCTTCGGTTTTGCTTTCAGCGCCGCCAGAAACTCCGGCAAGGTCGAATACGGGGCCTTGGTCGGCACGACCAGCGCCAAAGGCACCACCGCAGCGAGCGCGATCGGCATCAAGTCCTTGTCCGGATCGTAGTTGAGACCTTTGAGCCAGTGCTGATTGACCGCGATTTCCCCGGTCTGTCCCACCAACAACGTGTAACCATCGGGCGCGGCGCTCGTCACCGAATGTGCGCCGATGGCGCCACTCGCACCGGCTCGGTTTTCGACCACGACAGACTGACCAAGCGCAATCCCGAGCTTATCAGAAATCGGACCGCGCCACGATATCGCCGGTGCCACCGGCGGCATATGCGACGATCAACTGAATGGTGCGGCTCGGATAGGCCTGGGTTCGCCCGGGCACGGTAGCTGCCACAGTAACTGCGGCTGCAACGAGAGCGACGGCCAACACAGACTTGGCGCGCATATGGAACCCTCCCATGAATGATCGCCGCGTTGGTTCGGGCGTCGCGTTATTCAAATTCGTAGAGCCGAGCCGGATTGTCCGAAAGAATGCGTTCTGCCAGTTCCACCGAGCTCACAGCCGCTACGAAATCATCAACCAGCGTTTCGTAACGAAGATTACGATAAGGCGCGAGCACGGCGCTACCCATTTGCTGATCGTGCGGCGGCGTATGCGGCCAGTCGCTGCCCCAGACACAGCGATCCGGCGCGGCCGCAAGAATAGCCTTGAGCCATGCCTCGGTCTGGCTTCGTCGCCAGGTCATCTGCGCTCACGCGATAGGGCGCCGATAACTTCATCCACACATGCGGCATCGCCAGCAAGCCGAGCAACGCTTTGCCTTCAGCTTGCTCAGGCGTGTGGCCCGTAAACACCCCGTAGTGGTCAATCACCACCGGGGCTTTTGAGCTGCCGAGCAGTTTCGAATTCTCTGCCAGCATCTTAATCGGCGCAATAACTTCAATGTGCCAGCTCAGCTCTTGCGCAAGTTCTGCAATCGCCGCGAAACGTTCTGCAAGCGGCGCTTTCTCGCGGAGCGGGCTATAGAGATTAAGGCGTAAGCCGCGCACGCCTTGCCCGCCCATATCAGACAAGGCTCGTGCGGATATTGCCCGCGGATCAATAACCGACAACACCGCGCCCACGGCCGGCCAGCGTATTAAGAGTTTCCAGCAGCAAGCCGTTGTCGGTGCCGTAGAAACTGGGCTGAACGATCACATAGCGTCTTATCGCACGGGTCGCTGAGACGCTTTCGATCTGCTTGAGCGTGGCAACATCAGCGAGATATGTGCGCTCGGCCACTTGCGGATAGCGCTCGGCAGGACCAACGATATGGATGTGGCTGTCGCAGCGCATCACGAACGAACGCGCGCGGCCACCGCATCGCCGGTTTCGCGTGTGCCAAGTCGACCACCCACATCGGACGTCGCCTCTTTGGCAGCGATCGCAGGCCTCTACCGCTTTCTCGATCGCCGCCGCGGCTGCTTCAAAAGAATTGGTTTTGTTGCGACGGCCATGCCAGGCGAGCAACATAGCGGCCGAAAGAATCAGCGATAGCGGATTTGCCACGTTCTTACCCGCGATATCCGGCGCCGACCCGTGAGCGGCCTGCGCCATCCCATGATTTGATCCGGCATTGAGCGATGCTGCGAGGCCCAAGGCTGCCCGACAGCTCGGATGTCAAATCGGACAATATGTCGCCGTACATGTTCGTCGTGACGATGACGTCGAAGCGCTGCGGGTTGCGCACGACATGCGCCATCATGGCGTCGACAATGACATCATCGACCGCAACGGCCGGGTATTCTCGCGCGACCGTGCGACATGATTCAATGAACAGCCCATCGGTCACTTTCAACACATTGGCCTTATGCACGATGGTGACGTGTTTTCGCCGCGTCATCGCCAATTCGAATGCCGCGCGTGCAATACGTTCGCTGCAAAGGCGCGGTGATACGACGCAAGGAAATAGCGACATCCTTGGTGACAAGGACCTCCCCGCTACCCTCCTCCATATTGCGGTCTGCATAAAATCCTTCGGTGTTTTCGCGCGCGACCACCAGATCGAATTCGCCACAGCGCAGCGGGAAGCCTGCATAAGTTCGCGCCGGCCGGATATTCGCGAACAGATCCAGGCTCTTGCGCAGCATCATCGACGGATTGACCTCGCCTTTCGCCGGATCTTTGAACTCGAACGTTGAAGTAGGCCCGAGCACAATGCCATCGGCCTTCCGCGCCTTCTCGACGATGTCGGGATGGATCGTATGTCCATGCGCGCGCAGACCCGCATGGCCGGTCGCTGCTTCTTCAATGCGCAATCGCAAATCAAAGCGCTCGGAAACAGCGCGAAGCACGGCAAGCGTCGCGGCCGTTATTTCGGGGCCGATTCCGTCACCGGCAAGAACAAGGAGATGCATGGGATGAATTCCAGCGTGCGGGGCTGCTATCTTCTCCCATTCCTGCGCAAAGAAAAGGGCCGCCCTGCGGCGGCCCTTTCGATTGTTAGGATGGCGAGAGTTATTCCGCCGCGGGCAGCGCCGGAGCCGCTGCCGCCTCGGCCTTCGCGGCAGCCTTGGCCGCGTCCTTCTCGCGTTCCTCGAGGATGAGCGCGTCGCGTTTGACCGCGACTTCTCGCAAGCCGTTCATCATGGCGCCCGTGCCCGCCGGGATCAGGCGGCCAACGATGACGTTTTCCTTGAGCCCATCGAGCGTGTCCGCCTTGCCGTTGACGGCGGCTTCAGTGAGCACGCGTGTCGTCTCCTGGAACGAGGCCGCAGAGATAAACGACCGTGTCTGCAAGCTGGCTTTGGTAATGCCGAGCAGAACCGGGTGACCGGTTGCGCCCTTCTTGCCTTCGGCCTCGACGCGAACGTTGATCTCGTCCATTTCAGTCCGGTCGATCTGCTCACCTTGCAGCAGCTCGGTTTCGCCGACGTCGTCGATCTCAACTTTCTGCAGCATCTGGCGAACGATCACCTCGATGTGCTTGTCGTTGATATTGACGCCTTGCAGGCGATAGACCTCCTGGATTTCGTTCACCAGATAGGCGGCCAGTTCTTCGACGCCCTTGATGGCGAGGATGTCGTGCGGAGCGGGATTGCCCTCGACGATATAATCGCCCTTCTCGATGACGTCGCCATCCTGAAGGTGAATGTGCTTGCCCTTCGGGATGAGATATTCCTTCGGTTCATCACCTTTGCCGGACGGCTCGATAGTGATGCGGCGTTTGTTCTTGTAGTCCTTGCCGAACCGCACCGTGCCGCCGATCTCGGCGATGATCGCTGCTTCTTTCGGCCGCCGCGCCTCGAACAGCTCCGCCACCCGCGGCAGACCGCCGGTGATGTCGCGAGTCTTGGCGCTTTCAGTCGGTATACGCGCAATCACGTCGCCCGCCTTCACGTGACCACCCGGATCGACCGAGATGATCGCGTCGACAGCGAGCTGGTAACGCGCCTCACCACCGCGGGCGAGCTTGAGAATCTTGTTGCCCGATTTGATCAGGATCGCCGGACGCAGGTCCTGCTGATTGCGCGAGGACCCGGTGCGCCAGTCGATAACCACGCGCTTGGCAATGCCGGTCAACTCATCGAGTGCTTCCGACATCGACAGCCCGTCGACCAGGTCTTCGAACTCGATGGAGCCTTCAACCTCGGTCAGAATCGGCCGGGTGTAAGGATCCCATTCGGCAATGCGTTGACCGCGTTTAATCTTGTCGCCGTCCTCAATGCGCATACGCGCGCCGTAGGGGATACGGTGATGTGCACGCTCGGTGCCATCAGGGTCGACGACCGCGACGACCATGTTGCGCACCATCGCAACCACTTCGTTATCCGAGTTTTTGGCGACGTTCTTGCCTTTGAACTTGACCTTGCCGTCGAAGTTCGACTCGATGAAGGATTGCTCGGAGATCTGTGCCGCACCGCCGATGTGGAAGGTGCGCATGGTGAGCTGAGTGCCAGGTTCACCGATCGATTGCGCAGCGATGACACCCACCGCCTCGCCCATGTTGACCGGCGTCCCACGGGCGAGATCGCGTCCGTAACAAGCGCCGCACACGCCATTGGCTGCTTCGCAGGTCAATACTGAGCGAATTTTCAGTTCCTGTACGCCGCCATTGGTGATGACTTCCACCTCCGGTTCCGTCAGCAGCGTGCTGCGCTTGATCAAGGTCTTGCCGGTCGACGGGTCCTTTACATCCTCTGCCGTGGTACGGCCGAGAATGCGGATCGCCAACGGGGCCACAACGGTACCCGCATCGATAATGGCGCGAACCTTGATGCCACCCTTGGTGCCGCAGTCTTCTTCCGTGATGATGCAATCCTGCGCGACGTCGACCAGACGGCGCGTCAGATAACCCGAGTTCGCCGTTTTCAAGGCCGTGTCGGCCAGACCCTTGCGGGCGCCGTGCGTGGAGTTGAAGTACTCCAACACCGACAGCCCTTCCTTGAAGTTGGATATGATCGGGCTCTCGATGATCTCGCCCGATGGTTTGGCCATCAGGCCACGCATGCCGGCGAGCTGACGCATCTGTGCCGGCGAACCGCGCGCACCGGAATGGGCCATCATGTAGATCGAGTTGACCTGCATGTCGCGGCCGCTGGCGTCCTTCTTCGTGGAGGAAATCTCGCGCATCATCTCGTCGGCGATGCGGTCGGTTGATTTCGACCAGGCGTCGACCACCTTGTTGTACTTCTCGCCTTGGGTGATCAGGCCGTCATTGTATTGCTGCTCGAACTCTTTCGCGAGATCGCGCGTTGCCTCGACGATCTTCCACTTCGACTCCGGTACCACCATATCGTCTTTGCCGAACGAGATGCCGGCCTTGAACGCATGATAGAAGCCCAGCGACATGATGCGGTCGCAGAAGATGACCGTCTCTTTCTGTCCGCAATGGCGGTAGACCTGATCGATCATCGCGGAAATTTCGCGCTTCGTCATCAAGCGGTTGACGACGTCGAACGGCACTTTCACGCTTCTTGGAAGCACGTTGCCAAGCACAACGCGGCCGGGCGTGGTGTCGTACCACTTCGTGAATGACTTGCCCTTCTCGTCGACGCCTTCCCAGCGGTATTTGATCTTGGTGTGCAAGCTGATGACTTTTGCATGCAGCGCATGGTCGATCGCGGCCATGTCGCCGAACAGCTTGCCTTCACCAGGCATGCCCTCGCTCATCAGCGTCAGATAATACAGTCCGAGCACGATATCCTGCGACGGCACGATGATCGGCTGACCGTTCGCCGGATGAAGGATGTTGTTCGTCGACATCATCAGCACGCGTGCTTCCAGCTGCGCTTCCAGCGACAGCGGAACGTGCACGGCCATTTGGTCGCCGTCGAAGTCAGCGTTGAAGGCGGCGCAAACGAGCGGATGCAGCTGGATCGCCTTGCCTTCGATCAGCACAGGCTCGAAAGCCTGGATGCCGAGGCGGTGCAAGGTTGGCGCGCGATTGAGCAGTACCGGATGCTCGCGGATGACCTCGTCGAGGATATCCCAAACCTCCGGCTTCTCCTTCTCGACCAGCTTCTTTGCTTGCTTCACGGTCGTGGAAAGGCCTTTCGCGTCAAGGCGCGAATAGATGAAGGGCTTGAAAAGCTCGAGCGCCATCTTCTTTGGCAAGCCGCACTGATGCAGCTTGAGTTCGGGACCGACGACGATCACGGAGCGTCCGGAATAGTCGACGCGCTTGCCGAGCAAGTTCTGCCGGAAGCGACCCTGCTTGCCCTTGAGCATGTCGGCGAGCGACTTCAGCGGACGCTTGTTGGCGCCGGTGATGACGCGGCCTCGGCGGCCGTTGTCGAACAGTGCGTCGACGGCCTCCTGAAGCATGCGCTTTTCGTTTCGGATAATGATGTCCGGCGCGCGCAACTCGATCAGCCGCTTCAGGCGGTTGTTGCGGTTGATAACGCGTCGATAGAGGTCGTTGAGATCGGACGTGGCGAAGCGCCCGCCATCGAGCGGCACCAACGGCCGCAAGTCAGGCGGGATCACCGGCACGACGGTCAGGATCATCCACTCCGGCTTGTTGCCGGAGGCGAGGAAGGCCTCAATCAGCTTGAGACGCTTCGCGATCTTCTTCTTCTTGATGTCGCTCTCGGTCTCGCCCATATCGACGCGTAGCTCGGCCTGCATCTTCTCAAGGTCGATGCCCTTGAGCATTTCGCGGATCGCTTCCGCGCCGATGGTCGCCGTGAAGCTGTCGGTGCCGAACTCTTCTTGCGCCTTGAGATACTCGTCCTCGGACAGGAGCTGACGGTCCTTGAGCGGGGTCAGCCCCGGCTCAAGCACGACGTAATATTCGAAGTACAGGATGCGCTCGAGGTCCTTGAGCGTCATGTCGAGCAGCAAACCAATGCGGCTCGGCAGCGACTTCAGGAACCAGATGTGGGCAACCGGCGCGGCCAACTCGATGTGGCCCATGCGCTCGCGCCGCACGCGTGACAAGGTCACTTCGACCGAGCACTTCTCGCAGATGATGCCCTTGTATTTCATGCGCTTGTACTTGCCGCACAAGCACTCGTAATCCTTGATCGGCCCGAAAATGCGCGCGCAGAACAGTCCGTCGCGCTCAGGCTTAAAGGTACGGTAGTTGATCGTTTCCGGCTTTTTGATTTCGCCGTAAGACCACGACAGAATCTTTTCCGGGCTCGCGATTGAAATCCGAATCTGGTCAAAGACCTGAGCCGGAACCTGCGGGCTGAAAAGATTCATGATCTCTTGATTCATCGTCTTCTCCTCGACCGGGGAATCGCCGTTTCCCCACCTGTCGTTGTTCGTTCATCCGCGGAGCAGCGCCCTCGCCGCTCCGCAACTCTTGACTATTCCGCCGCTTCGGCCGTCTCGGGACCACCTTGCCGCTGCTGCTTAGAATTGTGCAGATCGACATTGAGGCCGAGCGAACGCATTTCCTTGACCAGCACGTTAAAGCTCTCGGGAATGCCCGCCTCGAACGTGTCGTCGCCGCGTACGATCGCCTCGTACACTTTGGTGCGGCCGGCAACGTCGTCCGATTTCACGGTCAACATTTCCTGCAACGTGTAGGCGGCGCCGTAAGCTTCGAGCGCCCACACCTCCATTTCGCCGAAACGCTGGCCGCCGAACTGCGCCTTGCCGCCGAGAGGCTGCTGGGTAACCAGCGAATATGGGCCAATCGAGCGAGCGTGGATCTTGTCGTCCACCAAGTGATGCAGCTTGAGCATATAGATGTAGCCGACGGTCACCTTGCGATCGAAGACTTCGCCGGTACGACCGTCGAAGACATTGACCTGACCCGAATGATCGAGGCCGGCGAGGTCGAGCATTTTCTCGATGTCCGCCTCTTTCGCACCGTCAAACACCGGAGTGGCGATCGGCACGCCGTGACGCAGGTTTCCACCAAGCTCGATAAGGCCCTCTTCGCTCAGCGACTTGATCGTCTCGTCGTCGCCATAGACCTTCTTGAGCATGTCTTTGAGAGGCCGCGAGTCGTGCTTTAAATTGTAGGCATCGACCGCCTGCCCGATCTTGAGCCCCAAGCCGGCACACGCCCAGCCAAGGTGAGTCTCAAGAATCTGACCGACGTTCATGCGACTAGGCACGCCCAGCGGATTGAGCACGATGTCGACCTGGGTGCCGTCCTCGAGGAACGGCATGTCCTCGACGGGTACGATCTTCGAAACCACGCCCTTGTTGCCGTGACGGCCGGCCATCTTGTCGCCGGGCTGAATCTTGCGCTTCACCGCGACGAAGACCTTGACCATCTTCATCACGCCAGGCGGAAGTTCGTCGCCCCGCTGCAGCTTCTCGACTTTGTCCAGGAAGCGCTGCTCGAGCAGCTTCTTTGACTCGTCGTACTGCTTACGGATCGCCTCGATCTCGGCCATCAGCTTGTCGTTGGGCGAAGCAAACAGCCACCACTGCGAGCGCGGATATTCGTCCAGGACTGCCTTGGTGATCTTGCTGTCTTTCTTAAAGCCCTTCGGGCCCGCGATACCTTGGCGGCCTTCGAGCAGTTCGGCGAGACGGCCGTAAACGTTACGGTCGAGGATCGCCTGCTCGTCGTCCCGGTCCTTAGCGAGCCGTTCAATTTCCTCACGCTCGATTGCGAGCGCACGCTCGTCCTTCTCGACGCCATGCCGATTGAACACGCGTACTTCGACGACCGTGCCTTGCACGCCCGGCGGCACGCGCAACGATGTGTCGCGTACGTCAGACGCTTTCTCACCGAAGATGGCGCGCAGAAGCTTCTCTTCCGGCGTCATCGGGCTTTCGCCCTTCGGCGTGATCTTGCCGACGAGAATATCGCCGGCGTGAACTTCGGCGCCGATATAGACAATGCCCGCTTCGTCGAGATTCTTGAGCGCTTCTTCTGAAACGTTCGGGATGTCGCGGGTAATTTCTTCAGGACCAAGCTTGGTGTCGCGAGCCATCACTTCGAATTCTTCGATGTGGATGGACGTGAACACGTCATCTTTCACGATCCGCTCGGAGAGCAGGATCGAGTTCCTCGAAGTTGTAGCCATTCCACGGCATAAACGCGACGAGCACGTTACGGCCGAGCGCGAGTTCGCCGAGATCGGTCGAAGGACCGTCGGCGATGATGTCCGCTTTTTCAACCTGGTCACCGACCTTCACCAGCGGGCGCTGGTTGATGCAGGTGTTCTGGTTCGATCGCTGATATTTCATCAAACGATAGATATCGACGCCCGGTTTTGTCGGATCGGTTTCGTCAGTTGCGCGAACGACGATACGGGTTGCGTCCACCTGATCGACGGTGCCGGTGCGGCGGGCGGCGATCGAAGCGCCCGAGTCGCGCGCAACCACGCCTTCCATGCCTGTGCCCACGAATGGCGCCTCGGCGCGAACCAACGGCACCGCCTGGCGCTGCATGTTCGAACCCATCAAAGCGCGGTTCGCGTCATCATTCTCAAGGAACGGAATGAGCGCCGCAGCAACCGACACCAGTTGCTTCGGTGACACGTCCATGAAGTCGACCTTGTCACGCGGAACCAGATGCACGTCGCCAGCTTGGCGGCACACAATCAGATCTTCGGTGAAGCGGCCCCGACCGTCGATCACCGCATTGGCTTGCGCGACCGCGTGACGGCTTTCCTCCATCGCCGAGAGGTAGACCACCTCGTCGGTGACGCGGCCGTCCTTCACTTTGCGATAAGGTGTCTCGACGAAGCCGTATTTATTCACTCGCGCGTAAGTCGCGAGTGAATTGATCAGGCCGATGTTCGGCCCTTCCGGCGTCTCGATCGGACAGATGCGCCCGTAATGTGTCGGATGCACGTCGCGCACTTCGAAGCCTGCGCGCTCGCGCGTTAGACCACCCGGACCAAGCGCCGAGAGGCGCCGCTTGTGGGTGATCTCCGACAGCGGATTTGTCTGATCCATGAACTGCGAAAGTTGCGAAGAACCGAAGAACTCGCGCACAGCGGCCGCTGCGGGCTTGGCGTTGATCAGGTCTTGAGGCATGACGGTGTCGATATCGACCGACGACATGCGCTCCTTGATCGCACGCTCCATGCGCAGCAAGCCGATGCGGTATTGATTTTCCATCAGCTCGCCGACCGAGCGCACACGGCGATTGCCGAGATGATCGATGTCGTCGATCTCGCCCTTGCCGTCACGCAAATCAACCAGCGTGCGGATGACGGCAATAATGTCGTCCTTCCGCAACACCCGCATGGTGTCGGGTGCGTCAAGATCGAGGCGCATGTTCATCTTTACGCGGCCCACGGCCGAGAGGTCGTAGCGTTCTGAATCGAAGAACAACGAACGGAACATCGCTTCCGCGGTTTCCACGGTCGGCGGTTCGCCCGGACGCATGACCCGATAGACATCGAACAACGCGTCCTCACGCGTCATATTCTTGTCGACTGAGAGCGTGTTGCGAATGTAAGCGCCGACGTTGACATGGTCGATATCGAGCAGCGGCAGTTCTTTGTAGCCGGCCTCGATCAGAACTTTAAGGTTCTTCTCGGTAATCTCTTCACCGGCTTCAAGGTAAATTTCGCCGGTGCGGCCGTTGGCCAGATCTTCAGCGACGTAATGGCCGATCAACTCTTCGTCAGTCATGCGAAGGTGCTTGAGGCCCTTCTCGGCAAGCTGGCGCGCCTGACGGACGCTGAGTTTCTTGCCGGCTTCGATTACAACGCGGCCGGTATCTGCGTCGACCAGATCGTTGACCGCCTTGTAGCCCTTCAGCCGATTGGCATCGAAAGGCACGCGCCAACCTTCCTTGGTGCGCTTGTAACTCACGTGCTTGTAGAACGTGCTGAGGATTTGCTCGCCATCAAGGCCGAGTGCGAAGAGCAGCGATGTCACCGGAATCTTGCGGCGGCGGTCGATGCGCGCAAAGACGATGTCCTTGGCATCAAACTCGATGTCGAGCCATGAGCCGCGGTACGGAATAATGCGAGCGGCAAACAAGAGCTTGCCCGACGAATGGGTCTTGCCCTTGTCGTGATCGAAAAACACACCGGGCGAACGATGCATCTGCGAAACGATGACCCGTTCGGTGCCGTTGACGATGAAAGTGCCGTTGTTGGTCATGAGCGGAATGTCGCCCATGTAGACATCTTGTTCCTTGATGTCCTTGACCGAACGCGCGCCGGTCTCTTCGTCGATATCGAACACGATCAAACGCAGCGTCACTTTGAGCGGCGCAGCATAGGTCATCCCGCGCTGGCGGCACTCGTCCACATCGTACTTCGGCGGCTCGAATTCGTACTTAACGAACTCGAGTTGCGATGAATTGGAAAAATCGGAAATCGGAAACACCGATTTGAAAACGGCCTGGAGTCCCTCATCGGGACGGCCGCCGATCGGCTCCTTTACAAGCAAGAACTGGTCGTAAGATGCCTTTTGAACCTCGATGAGGTTCGGCATCTCCGCCACTTCCTGGATTTTCCCGAAAAACTTCCTTACGCGCTTGCGACCGGTAAACGTCTGCGCCATCTTTTTCTCTCTCGATTCGATTTCAGCGGCCGGCGCGGGCGCCTCTCCGAACAGCCGCAATCCATCGCGACCATCAGGACAGGCGTCGGGGCCGTCCGGTTCTATGTGATTCGGGCCTGACCCGAACCGCCGCATACTTCACATTTCATCGTGACCAGACGTTGCCGGCTCACGACCGCCTCGGAGTCCGGCCTAAGCCGTCCACCTTTTCTCCCGTCCGAGATCCCCGGGGTTTTTCACCCGGGGATTTCGTTATCCCTTGATCCCGCGATTTATCCAGCGCTCGCAGGACTTAGCTTAGATAAGCGCCGCTTACTTAAGCTCAACCTTTGCGCCAACCTTTTCGAGCGTGGCCTTGATCTTATTGGCCTCGTCCTTGTTAACGCCTTCCTTGACAGTCTTGGGGGCGCCCTCGACCAGATCCTTGGCTTCTTTCAAGCCGAGACCGGTGAGCGCACGCACCTCTTTAATGACCTCAATCTTCTTGTCGCCGGCGCTGGTGAGAACAACAGTGAACTCTGTCTTCTCCTCAGCTGCGGCAGCCGCGCCGCCACCAGCCGCGGGACCAGCCGCAACCGCAACCGCGGCGGCAGCCGAAACGCCCCACTTCTCTTCCAGCATCTTGGCCAGATCCGCCGCTTCCAGGACGGTAAGGCCAGACAAATCGTCAACGATCTTTTGCAGGTCAGCCATTGTTCATTTCCTATAGGTTCGAACCAGAGAATGAGTGTTGAGCCGTCAGGCCGCCGCGCTCTTGGAAGCGTAAGCCTGGACCACGCGCGCAACTTTCGCCGCGGGCGCATTTGTGAGTTGCGCGATTTTGGTCGCGGGAGCCTGAAGGAGCCCGACGATCTTGGCGCGCAATTCATCCAGTGACGGCAGGGCGGCAAGCGCCTTAACGCCACTGGGGTCCAGAGCAGTCTTGCCCATCGCTCCGCCGAGAATGACGAACCGTTCGTTCGCCTTGGCAAAATCGATGGCCACTTTCGGCGCTGCGACCGGATCGCCCGAATAGGCGAACACAGTCGGGCCCTTCAGCAAGGGCGCGATGGAAGCAGCGTCGGTGTCCTTGAGCGCGATCTTAGCGAGACGGTTCTTCGCGACCTTCACTTGCGCGCCCACCTGTTTCATCTGCTTACGCAGAGTCTGCATTTGGGCAACGCTGAGGCCGGAATAGTGAGCCACCACCACGACATTCGAGGTCTTGAAGACCCCGCTCAGTTCAGTGATGGACTCCGCTTTAGCCGCTCGATCCACTGCAAGCTCTTTCCGGTTTGACGGTAGGCCCGCGATGCGCGGGAACCGCCGGGTTGCTACCAGCCGTCCCGCTTAGAGTTCACGCGTAGCGAACCGCGGCAGGACGACGTTTGAAAGCCTGCCCCCCGAAACGGCATTGCATCCGTCATCGGGTCTTCGAGGTTCGAACCAAACTGGCGCACCGTATCGGTACGCAAACTCGGGTCGCTTCCCCGTCTGTGCTGGCCCCATCTCAGGGATTAAGCGTCCGGCCTTTGCGGGCCTTCGGCACCGGCAGTCTTGGACAGGTCGACCGCCCATTGTCGGACGGTCTTACGTGGCTCACATTCACAACGGCGCCGGGCTCTCCCTTTTCAGATGTCCCTGCAGGGTATCCAAAAGGAATAAGTTCCGTTCACCATGGGTTTGTAGAGACGCGCAAAGGCGTGCCGACAAATTGGGCCGGCACGCCCGATGGAGCTCATTTAGACCTTTGCCATGACGTTGCCAAGGGCCTTTTCGCCAAATTACCAGCGAAAATTGCCCTTACTAGGTCACCGCTAGTGGACTGCGCCGAACAGGCTGGGGATTTCTACCTTCACCCCCGGCCCCATCGTCGAGGAAATCGCCACCCGATTAATATAGTGGCCTTTAGCCCCGGCAGGCTTGGCTTTCTGCACGGCGTCCGCAAAGGCCTTGATGTTCTCGATGAGCTTGTCTTCCGAGAACGACGCCTTCCCGACGCCGGCCTGGATGATCCCAGCCTTCTCGACCCGGAACTCGACCGACCCACCTTTGGCACCCTTAACAGCGTTGGTGACGTCCATTGTCACCGTGCCAACTTTCGGGTTTGGCATAATGCCGCGCGGACCGAGCACCTTACCGAGACGCCCGACCAGCGGCATCATGTCGGGGGTGGCGATGCAGCGGTCGAAATCGATCTCGCCTTTATTGACCTTTTCAACCAAGTCCTCTGCACCGACCACATCGGCGCCGGCGGCTTTCGCTTCGTCGGCCTTGGCGCCACGGGCGAACACACCGACACGCAAAGTGCGGCCAGAGCCATTCGGCAATGTAACAACGCCGCGCACCATTTGGTCCGCATGTGTTGGATCAACGCCGAGATTCATTGCGATCTCGATGGTCTCATCGAACTTTGCCTTCGCACGCTCTTTGACCAGTTTGACCGCTTCCGCGATCGGATAAGACTTGTCGCGATCAACGCCTTCGCGAATTGCTTTTGTGCGTTTTCCGATTGTCATGGCCGTTACTCCGTCACCGAGAGGCCCATCGAACGGGCAGAGCCTTCAATCATTTTCATTGCTGCCTCGACGGTGTCGCAGTTCAAATCTTTCATCTTCTGTTCGGCAATCTCACGCACTTGCTTCTTGCTCACCTGCCCGACCGGTTCACGGCCCGGAGTTTTTGAGCCGCTCTCCAACTTGGCCGCCTTCTTCAGAAAATAAGAAACCGGCGGGGTCTTCATCTCGAAGGTGAAGGAGCGATCCTGATACGTGGTGATGACCACGGGGATCGGAACGCCCTTCTCCATCTTCTGGGTCTGCGCGTTAAACGCTTTGCAGAACTCCATGATGTTGAGCCCGCGCTGGCCAAGCGCCGGCCCGATCGGGGGCGACGGATTGGCGGCGCCGGCCGGCACCTGCAATTTGAGGAATCCAGTAACTTTTTTAGCCATGTCTCACTCCGTTAGTGGTGCGGATATTGACGGCTGGCGACCGCCTCACCTCCCACGCATTGTGCGCCATACTTAAAGATGCTCGGGCGTAGCGCACCACCCGAACGCAGTCTCTAAAGCTTCTCCACCTGCCCAAATTCCAGTTCGACGGGTGTCGCGCGGCCAAAGATCGACACCGCAACCTTCACCCGAGAACGGGCTTCGTCGACTTCTTCCACCACGCCGTTGAACGAGGCGAATGGCCCATCGGACACGCGTACTTGCTCGCCGACCTCGAACGACACGGCAGGCTTCGGTCGCTCGATGCCTTCCTGCACCTGATGCAGGATGCGATCAGCCTCGGCATCCGAAATCGGCATCGGCTTTTTGTCGCTACCCAGAAAGCCGGTGACTTTCGGCGTGTTCTTGATGAGATGGTAGACCTCGTCGGTCAGATCCATCTTCACCAGCACGTAGCCGGGGAAAAACTTGCGTTCGGTTTCGACTTTGCGGCCGCGGCGCGCCTCGGTGACCTTTTCCTTGGGTACCAAAACCTCGCCGATGTGTTCGACAAGACCGCGCTGCTTGGCTTGTTCGCGGATCGAATCCGCGACTTTGTTTTCGAAATTTGAGTAGGCGTGGACGATGTACCAGCGTTTGGGCTTGGTCGAGGTCGTCGTTTCAGTAGCTGTATCGTTCATTGCTCTTGAACCTTCAGGTTCCGATGCCGAGCACGAAGGTAACGGCGATGCGGATTACTTGATCCGCGACCAGGAAAAAAATCGACGCAATCGCCACCATAACGAACACCATAGCGGTGGTAATCGCGGTTTCCCGGCGCGAGGGCCAGGTCACCTTGCGAGTCTCCTCGCGCACTTCCTGGAGAAATTTAAACGGAGACGTTGCCATTATAATGAAGCTCTAATTCCCAGCCGTTGTCCAACGAGTCCCTATGTAGTCACGGTCGCCGCGTTTGCTCAGGCCGTCGCCGGTGATCCGGCTACCCTCGGACCTGGCAGGAGTGGAGGGACTCGAACCCCCAACCCCCGGTTTTGGAGACCGGTGCTCTAGCCAATTGAGCTACACTCCTCCGTAAAGCAGATGCGGCGGACCATAGAGGCCCGCCGCGGCGATGTCATGCATTATACAAGGCGCGTTTGCAAGGGTGGAGATGCCGGTTTTAAAGGGTTTTGGGCCGTCCCCGCGCTTCATCAAACGCTGCCAGCCGCGACGGCAAGATTCGCCGGCGTAAAGGCTGGAGCGGGTGAACGGAATCGAACCGTCGTCATCAGCTTGGAAGGCTGTTGCTCTACCATTGAGCTACACCCGCGGACGCAAATGGGTCGCGCTGGGAAGAAAGGCTGGAAATATTTTTGCGACCACCAACCTACAGTTGCAATGCCTTCGCGATACCTAATTCCCTGCTAACAGGGAAAATAACAGGGAATTTTTATTTTTAGCGGCCGCCCTGCCTTTTCTTCGGCGATCTGCGGAAACATTTACGCCGAAGCCATCTTATCGTATACATCAAATTACGCACGCCTTGTTTGCTGATGCGTCGTGCCGCCAATTGGGGCGGATGCGGGGTCCGACGAGTTTTCGCCGCCTGCTGAAAGTCAAAGACTGAACCAGCAACGGGCGGCGAAGGTCCCGCGACATCGGAAGCAGACATTCTAGCGCTGAACAGACGTAGCTCCCGCAATGGGCGGGCACGCTAGGTAATCTGTGTTTCGGGATTGCGTCCTTCGATCGCCCCTGATCGAGGACTATCTCTATGTCACAGAAATCTAAACTCCATAACGACAGCACAGCTGAACCCACTGGTTCGGCTATCAGTGAGCACGAGCGCGTTGGGTACAAACATCCACCGCGTGCCACCCGATTTAAACCGGGCACGAGCGGCAATCCGAGTGGCCGTCCTAAGCAAGTCAAAAGTTTTCACGCGGAATTATTGGAAGAACTCGGCGAACCCATGCGTGTTCGCGACGGCGACGCCGAGCTGGAGATAACCAAAGCACGTGCAATCGCAAAGGAACTTGTGGGCTTGGCCACCAGTGGAAATCTTCGCGCGGCAACTGCACTTCTAGCGTTTTTTTCGCGCATTGGCACCGATGCCGATGGGCCTGAGCAAGTGACCCCAGAGGACCTCGCAGCCTGGGACGATCTCATCGAACGTAAAGTTCGAGGCAAGGCCGCAAATTCAACACAGCAACAAACTGATAGTCAGGAGTAAACGATGCGTATTTACACGAGACTTATCGACTTCCTTTGGTTCGCTACAAAGGCGATCCGCGAACTAGACGGAACCGTCGTCAGCAAGGACAAATATCTTGAGTATTTGGCAACCGTTCTAGTCGCGTTTGCCGACGGGAGCATCAAGCGCCTCATCATCAACCTTCCGCCCCGACACTTGAAAACTCTTTTAGCGACGGTGTCGCTTGCGGCATGGATTCTCGCGCATCAGCCGAATGCAAAGATCCTGGTGGTTGCGTGCAGCCGCGATCTGGCAGAACGCATGTCGCGTTTGATCCGCAAGATTCTGCTGGCTGATTGGTACAAGCGTGCTTTTAGTACGAGGATTTTAAAGGGCCACTCGAAAGCGACGAATTTCTCAACAACCGACGGCGGCGAAGTCTATGCTACTTCCTTCGAAAGTGCTCTTACCGGTTTTGGTGGCGACTTCATTATCATCGATGACCCTCACCACATCACTGACGCTCGCGATGCTAAGCAGCTTGCCCGCACGATTGAGACATATAACACCGAAGTCGTCTCGAGGCTCGATACATCGAGTGAGGGCGGCATCATGGTGGTCGGCCACCGTATCCACGACGAAAATGATTTGTCGGCACATCTCCTGAGAACCGGTAGGTGGACCCATGTCGTTCTGCCCCTAATCGCGACGCAAGACCAAACCTACAAGACAGCTTACGGTCCGTGGCACCGCCCCAAAGACGAACTACTCCGGAAGAACTCCTATGACGAAGATGAAATCGCCAATTTGCGGCTCAACTCCGTCAATCCGTGCTTCGACCTGCTGTATCAACAGGACGTCGATGGACAAGCTTTGCCTTCAATCAAGTCTGACCACTTTCCCCTTTACACTCCAGATCGGGTTCAGGGTTTGGCGCGCGTCATTAGCATTGATCCTGGCATTGATGACGGCGATGACGGAAGCTTCAGTGTCATCCAAGTGTGGGCTCCCGAACGGGACAATCACTTTCTCGTGGAGCAATTCCGCGAACGGTGCGATTTTCAAAAGCTCGTACAAAAAGCTAAGCACTTTGCTCGCACCAATTCTGGGGTTCCTATCCTCATTGAGGATACGGCCAATGGTCCCGCTTTAATTTCCGAACTCAAACGAAAGGGCCGTAAAGAAATCTACAAGATCAAGCCGCACCGATCTAAACGCGCACGCTTTCGCCCTCACATCGAAAAGATCGTAGCGGGGCACGTTCACCTCCCTGTCGACGGAACTTTTTGTCCCAGTTTCGTCGAAGAATTAGTGGAGTTTCCGCACGGCGCTTCCGACGATCAGGTCGATGCGCTCAGTCAGTACCTCACCTGGGTTGAACAACAGGATCCTTCCAAGTTTCTGAACCCACGAATGAGCTCGCAGGGCTATGTGGCCACAGCGCTCAATTCTCAACCCCGAGAACACCTGAGCAGCAGTCAAAGTCCTGACCCTAAGGCTCCTGGCATCGGGGTCGGCAGCGGCAATAGCAATCCATTCTTCAAACGTTTCATCGGGTGACCCATGAATAGCACGTCAACACGGCTTGTAATAACACGCCTGCAATCGGAGATACGGCAATGACAACTATAGACTTTGTTCACGGCGAAATTGATGGGTCCGCAAGGATCCGCTTGCCCGACGGAGGTACGGGCTCGATATGGCTAAACCTACATCCCGATCTAGAGCGGGAATCCGGCGGCAGCTTCATCTCCGGCCGCCCCGACGTTATCGCTGCGGCGGCCCAACAAGGCAAAGCGGAAGTGCGGCTCCCAAACGGAACCAACTTCGCCGTCGAAATTTCTAATCCGAATGGTCATTACGCGAAGATTAAATTGATTCCAGAGCCTCAAAACGTTCTGCGGCTTATTTCCGACGAACCGTTCGTTGATCGGATAAGAACAACGGTGCCCAGTTTTCTGTCCTTTATCGGAGGGGGTAAGCTCGTCGTACCGGGCGAAATGTCGGGATATGTCTCGGTGCAGGCTCACCCGATCGATGGATGCATTCCACATCAACTCGAGGTTAATGGCGAGGCCGACTTGATCGAGGCGGCCTACCACCACGCAAAAGTGGATCTTGAACTTTTTAACGTAACTTTCCGTACTACCGTTTGTGGGCAACTCAAAGACACTGGAGTTCTGCTGGTCTTGGCCGAGCCGATGTTCCGTTCGCTCGCCCGCCATCTGAAGCGCAGGTCTCATTGACCTTTCGCGGGGCGCGATAAGATTATCGCGCCCCGCTTAACTCGGTACCGCCAAGGAGGATCGCAATGCAAACGGCGCGAACGCAAGTCACGCGCGTAATCGCCTCCGTAGACTATCCCAGCTGCGACTGATCCTAGGGGCGCTCATCCCTATTCCGAGGAATGTCGTTTCAAATACCGCAATACGATTGTCAGTAGATAGTGATGATCAACTACGCGATGTGTTTTATCGAAGAAGGCTAACTTAATGTAATTCATGTTGGACTGACACACGTGCTCAAAGCTGTGGAACTCAATATCGTGAGAAGTCTCTCTGTCTCTTAAAACTCCGACGTCCATTGAATGGAAAGAAATTGCGGGCCCGACGTATTGTTCAAATACAAGTAAAGTTGGATCGTCAGGGTCGTGCGGCGAATCTCCCTTTTTTACTTCTAATCGATATATGTAATCTTCTGTATTTTCTGTAGAAGGGATTTTTGCCATTCAGGGCCCCAGTCTGGAGATTGGGAAGGAAACGAAGTTAAGTGAACAGGCCATGCGGCGCCGCCTGCAGTGACAGTTCGCGCGCGCCTCGGCTGGGCCGGAGGTTCCTCGCATTTACCGAATTGCTTGCGCGGCGCCGACTACGTGTCCCTGAATGAGACGCGCGATGCCTACTGCACAGACACATTAGCGCGCTTGACGACATCCGCCCATTTCGCAATCTCACTCTTGAGAAATGGCTCGATATCGGCCAGCGGCATATCGATCGGTACCCCGGCATCCGCGAGAATTCGTTCTTTCACCCCGGGGCTCGCGACCGCTTTCTTAATCTCGGCATATAGCCTTTCGACGATCGGTCGCGGCGTCTCCCTCGGCGCCCACAGGCCGAACCAGACATAGTTTTGATAACCGGGAATGCCGAATTCAGCGATCGTCGGAACATCGGGCAGCAGCGGAGCGCGCTCCTTGCCGGTGACCGCCAAAGCGCGGACATTGCCGCCTTTGATCTGGCCCAGCGCACTCGCCAGGTTGTCAAAAAACACTGGTGTGCGGCCAGTCATCACGTCGGCATAGGCCGGGGATGCGCCGCGATAAGGAACGTGAGTAAGATTGGTGCCGCTCATCAGCTTGAACAACTCACCCGACAAATGTTGGCCACTGCCATTGCCGGCCGATGCAAAATTCAGCTCGCCTGGTTTTGACTTCGCCAACGCGATGAGTTCCTTGACCGAATGGGCGGGAAAATTATTGCTCACAACAAGCACGAAGGGAAACTCCGCCATCATCCCGACCGCGGTGAAATCGCGAATCGGGTCGTAAGGTAATTTTGCAAACAGGCTCGGGTTAACCGCCATGTTGGCCGTGAGACCCGCAAGCAATGTGTAACCATCGGCCGCCGAATGGGCGGCAGCGGCAGTCCCAACGACTGTGCCTGCGCCGGCCCGATTTTCGATCACAACCGTTTGGCCCAATTGAATGGAAAGCTGCTGGCCGACGAGACGAGAGATGATGTCGGTTCCCCCGCCGGGCGGTTGCGGCACGATAATGGTAATCGGGCGCGTGGGAAATTCCTGCGCGGATAGCGCGCGGGAAACCAGCCCCGCGACGAGCGCGATGATGAATACCGTTTTATGTCGACCGCGCACCAGCCCCTCCCCGTATTTTTTCCGTTCAGCGGCGGACGATGATTCGCCTATGGTTACATCGCATCCAGTGTATCGCAAATCCTAGACCGACCGCTGGGACCTTGGGCTGCGGGCGCTTCCGCTAGCGGACCTTGAGCAGCCCGAGGTCTCCGAGAACGGTGACGAATTCGGCACGTTCCTTTTCGAGATAGGCCCGGAGCGCCGTGCCGACCTGAAACACAGGCGACCAGCTCAAGCGTGTCAGCTCCTCAACCCACATTGGCTGCGCGACAGCGCCTTTGAGTAGCTGCTGCCAGAACGCGACCTCGGGAGCGCCAAGACCGGCGGGGCCGGTCGCGCCACGCCAGGCGCCGATGACACAATCGGCGCTCTGCTCTTTCCATGTAGGCGCATCGGCGAATGCACCCGCCAGACGCTCGGGCGCGGTCATACCGATGACACGCAAGCGGCAATTCTTCACCTCTGCCAGGACACTCGCAGCCGTGACGGCGCAGACGTCCGCCGTACCGGCAATCACATCAGCGACGGCGTCGAGCGCGGTATCGAACACGTGGATGACCGGCGCATTGTTGTCGCCGCCGGCATGACGCGAGAGCTTGGCCAACGCCACGTGGTTGGGATTGCCGAGTGAAGTCGACAGCGCAACGATCACCGGAGGATTGCCCCGGCGGAGCCGACCGAGAAGATCGGCACCCGACCGCAACGCGGAGTCCGTCCGCACCGCGAAGGCAATGTATTCCGTGATCAAGGTCGCGATCGGTGTGTAACGGCTGTGCTCGAAATCGCTAATCCCCACAAGATAGTCAGTGGTCAAATTGGGCGAGCTGATGCCAAGCACATGTCCGTCGCGCGCGTGATGGTCGATATAGTGGGTCCAGGCCCGGCGCGCGCCGTCGCCCGGAATATTGATGACCTCCACGGCGACCTGGACTAACCCCGACCGCTCGATGGCGCTCGCGAGCGCATGCGCCACGCGGTCCAGCCCACCTCCGGGCGGCGTTCCCGCAATGATTTGCAGGGTCCTTTCGGGCTGCCAGGCTTGCGTCATATGGCGGATGCGCCCGCGGGTGTCGGCAGAAGCCCCAGTTCGCCGAGCGCACTGGTCATCTGGACACGCTCATCGTCGAGGAAGGCCCGTTGCTGCGCGCCCGCCATATACGTGTTCGCCCAATATTTCTTCGCGAGCTCGGCTTGCCATTCCCCGGTGGCCGTCGCCGCCGCCAAAGTTTGTTCCCAAAATGCAATCGCATTGGATTGCAGGTCGGGCGGCGCAATCAGCCCGCGCCACATGCCGATTTTGCAATCGACGCCGCTCTCGAGCAACGTAGGGACATCCTTGAATAATCCGCCGAGGCGTTGCGGCCCTGACAGCGTCACGGTGCGTAAGGTCCCGGCGGTCAATTCTGGCACCGCGCTGACCGCAGTGATCACGCCGAGTTCGGCCTTGTTGTCGACCACATGCGCGATGGCGTAGCGGGCCGAGTCGAATACATCGATAGTCAAGGCTTTCACGTCGCCGCCGGCGTGCCGCGTCAGCCGCGCGAGCGCGATATGGTTGGTGTTGCCGATAGGCGGTGGCGAGCGCGATCCGCACGCTGCCGGCATCGGCCTTCAGTCGGCGCACCAGCTCCGCCACGCTCGTGATCGTTAAATCGGCGCGCACGATGAAGATCGGGTATTCGGTGTAGAGATTGGCGAGCGGCGTCAGCGCGGCATAGTCGAGGTCGCTGACGCCGAGCAATTTATTCGAGATAATGGTGGGGGAATTGATCGCCAACACATGCGGGTCGCCGGTTTTCGTGCGCAGGTAATCCCAGGCATTGCCGCCGCCGCGCCCGGGAATATTTGTGAGCTTCATGGGCTGGCCAACGAGGCCGTGCGTCGTCAGCACCTCGATCAGCGCGCGCGCTGGCCTGTCCTGGCCGCCGCCCGGCGGCGTGCCCGCGACAATTTCAACCTCGCGTGTCAGACGCATGTGATGTCCGGTCAGTTCTTGCCGGTATTCAGGCCGCCGAGCACCTTCGCCCACAGCGAGACCTCGTCCTTGTAGAACTTGTCGAAGTAGGCGGCGCTACGCTTTTCCGGGGACGCAACGTCATAGCCGAGCTCGGCAAATCGCTTGACCGTGTCTGGATCGTCGAGCGCGACGCTCAGGGCCTTGTTGAGCTTCTCGATTATCGCGGGCGGCGTGTTCTTCGGCGCCGACAGGCCGAACCAGACGAGCAGATTGAAGCCGGGCATGCCGGCTTCCGCGGTCGTCGGGACGTCGGACAGCATTGGTGAACGTTTGTCGCTCGTCACCGCGTAGGCCTTCAGCGTGCCGGCCTTGACGTGCTGCGCTATGTTTATAATTTGATTGCAACCGAAATCTACATTACCCGCGACAAGGTCCATCGTCGCCTGAGGCGTTCCCCGGTACGACGCCACAGTCGGGTGGACATCCGCAAGCGCGTGAAAAACTGAGCACGCGAGATTTGAAATCGAGCCGACACCGGCGTCCGCTTCGGTGAGTTTCTTCTCATTCGTCTTCAGGTACGCCACGAATTCCTTCAGCGTGTTGGCGGGCACGCCGCTCCGCGCGACCAGGATCATCGGAGACGTGTTGATCAACCCGATCTGTTCGAAATCGGTCGAGCGATAAGGTAAGTCCTTTTGCAGATACTCGGCCGCCGCGTGTGTGCCCGAACCGGACACGATCAAGGTGTAACCGTCGGGCGCGGCCTTTGCGGCACGGTTTGTGCCGATAACACCCCCTGCTCCCGTTACATTCTCGACGATAATCTGTTGGCCGAGCACTTTCGACATCGGGCCAATAACCAGCCGAGCCGCTGTGTCGGACGGACCACCCGGGGGAAATGGCGAAATCAGAGTAATCACTCGTGTCGGATAGCTTTGTGCCCACGCGCGCGGCCCAAACGTCAAAATCGTCAAAACGGTCAAAGCCGCAATCACGCTGCGCTTTTTCACAACCATTACTCCCGATCTGGATCGAATATGTCCTCAGGTGCCGCGCGCCCTAACGCGGCGGCAATTGCATGCTGGCCACCAGCCAGTCGGCGACGTAATCGACACCCAGTTGCCTGTTGTCGACATGCGCGTGCTCGGCACCGCCTTCTTCCGCGGTGAAGATCTTCAACTGCTTTTTCTTCGACCCGATTTCGGCGAACAGCTTTTCTGCCTGGTCGACCTTGACCAGCCGGTCGTTCGCGCCATGGGTGACGAGATAAGGACATTCGATATTCTTGGCGATATCGACCAGCGTGAAGCGCTTGGCAATTTCCAGCCCTTCGTCGTCGTTGGCCGCGCCCATCACCCACCGCCATTGAAATGTATTGGCCGTCGTCGATTTCGGGTCGGCCGCCGCCCGCTCGCGCAGCCTCAGTTGCCAGGCGTGCATATCCCAATACGGGGTCGCCATCGACACGCCCGCGGCGTACCGTTTCTCGAAAGCAGCCGAGCGCGCTGCGTAGTAACCGCCGAAGCTGTAGCCCATAACCGCGATCTTCTGCGGATCGACATCGGGCCGATGGGCCGCATAATTGTAGGCGGCAATGCCGGCGACTTCGTAGTCCGGACGGCCATGAAGGCCGCGCAATCTCAGCGTCTCACTCTGGCCGGGGCCGTCGACCGCCAAAGTATGTAAGCCGCGCTTGGCAAATTCGACGCCGGCAAAGAGGATGCTCATTTCCTTGGCGTTGTCCATTCCATTGAAGACAACCACGGTCGGCGCGCGCGCACCGGCGCCAGGAGCCTTCATGAAATAAGCGGCCAGTCCCTTGCCTTCAAAAGGCACGTCGACGCGTTCAACATTCGGATAGATCCGTTCGAGTGCCGCGTGCCAGCACCGCAGCGCCTTACGATACACCGTGAGCTTTTGCTCGCCCGGAATATAGAAACGCTCAGCGCTGTAATAATAGTTGCCAGCCCGCATATAGTTGTTGCCGGCTGTGATCTGCCGGCCTTCCTTCGCGGCCGCATCGGCCGCGGCAGCAACACGGTCGGCCATCGCCATCCATTCCTGGATCCAGACCGCGTCTAGATCGGCCTCGCCCGCGCGCGCCCGCATGCGTTCCGCAATTCGATCAACCTCCTCCATCGCGACCGCGGCCCAGGGCGCCATGCCGGTTACGATCTGCATGGCGTTGCTCCATTTTACGTTTCCGGGGAAACGCTGGAGCCAGGTTCCGCATGCACTTTCCGCACTCATTGAATGTTTCCTTCGAACTTATTGCCGCTCAATGCCAGCATCGTTGATGACCGTCGTCCAGCGCTGGAGATCGGTCTTGATCAGCTCACCGAATTCCGCCGGCTCGTTGGCGACAGGCGCCATACCCTGTTTACCGAACAGGTCGACGACATCCGGCGCGGCAACCGCCTTTGCGACCTCATCGCGCAACTTCTTAGCGATAGCCGGGGGCGTGTCGGGCGGTGCAATTAGACCGAAATAGTTGGACACCACGAAATCCTTGTAGCCGGCCTCAACCATCGTCGGCACATCCGGCAAGGCACCGTTCCGCTTGACGCTTGTGACAGCTAGCCCGATGACATTGCCGGACTTCACCTGGCCGACCTGGACTGGCATTGCGTCAAACATAGCGTCGATATGCTCGCCGAGCAGATCGTTCAGCGCCGCCGCTGCGCCTTTGTAGGGCGCGTTGACGATCGTGATGCCCGCTCGAAGACGCAGCAGTTCAGTCGTCAAAGACAGCGAGCCGCCCGTGCCGCCTCCTGAGCCGAATGTCAACTTGCCCGGATTTTTTCGTCCGAAGTCGATGAGGGCTTGCACCGTCTTGAAGCTCGCTTCCTTGCGGCCGACAAGAATGAAAGGCCCTTCCGACACTTCTGTCACCGGTGTCATTTTGCGGATGTCGTACGGATAATCTTTGTGCGCCGGCTGATTCACAACCATGGCGGCAGATATCATGAACAATGTGCGACCATCTGGAGCTGCACTCGTGAGCTCGCGAAACACCGGCTCAAAGGCGCCACCCGTCTTGTTTTCTACATAGACGTTTGTTTGGAGGCTGGCGCTAAGTTTCTGCGCAATCAACCGGGCCGTGACATCGGTCGCACCCCCCGCGGCAACGCCAACCAAGATGCGTATCGGCTTTCCTGATATGTCCTGCGCGTGCGCCGGCTCAAGATGTGCCCACGCCAGCGCCAGGCCGACAACGAAGACAACGCAAGTCACAACGCCATTCGACCTTAGCGTGCGCTTCACGGCTTCCTCCCCCATTCCAGCTCTCCGGCCGGATTAGGCTTCTTGCCGACCTTTTTATCTCTTGGCAAATGTGATGTTGGCTTTACGTCATTCACAGACGTTCCAACAAGTTCACGCTAGAGCGGACATTGAAGTAACGAAAGAGAGAAACCGCCTCTCGGCGGTCTCGCCCGAAAGAAAAATGCTGTTGGATCAGGCCGCGAATGCTGCTTCTTCTTCCTGCGCCAACCGAGCGCCCTGGTTAATGCCCTTATTTTACCTATGTGCGCTGAGGTAGTCGTCACCCGGCCAATTTGATAAGGTCGCAACAGTGGCGTTTGTCGCGAGTTGATGACCATGAGCCAAGATGAAATATTGCCAGTGAGCATCGTTGCGTTGAGAGCGGAAAGTTACTCACCGGATGGCAACGTAATAATTTCGCTGCGTACGGCATTTTCCAAAGCGGAGCGAAAGTACCTGGTGCCGCTTGAGTGCTTCCACGATCTTATCGTTGATCTGCATCGGCTGAATACCGGCAAGGAAGTTGATGCTTTAGGCCAGTCGGAAACTACTTTGATAGCTGCTGAGTAGCATCCGCGCCGATTAAAACAGCGCACGCCGCGATGTCCGCTCTTACCTCGAAAGCGGACATTCGGTAGTGCGGTCACATCTTTAATTGATTGAAGACGAATACACGAATTGCAGAGGATAAGTTGGCGTTGCCGCGGTCGCGGTCGATCTGCGCCACAATTTCGTTTATGGGTGCGCTCTTAGAGCGGGCAACATCATGCAAACCGCGCCAGAAATCCTCTTCGAGCGATACGCTAGTCTTATGTCCATTGATGACGATCGACCGTTTGCTAATGGTTGACTTCTTGATGTGTCCGAGCTGGTCCATAACTTCCCACTCCCTGACCTAAGAGCTTAGGTGCCAGCTTAGAATGAGCTGGCAAATGGCATCGTAACAAGTCCGTGATTTCGGTTTCTACTTCGTTCGCTTTCGCGCAATAGCGATGCTCTATAGTTGGTCAATGCGAACATATGCGGTGCGATCGCCATGTCTGGTTAAGCCCAAAGATTGGACATGTGCAGTGTGCCAGGCGATGTCTGCTTTGTGCCAATAGCGGACATTGACCAACCTGTGCTCGATCACACGTCCGCGCGAGCAAGTTATTACAACGACAAAGTCAAATCGAATTTATTTCCGACGCTTCGATTTCGGCCACCATAATTGTAGCAATCCGCAGCGTGCCGCCGCTTTTTTCTCAGCGAGCAAAAGTTAATCGGTTCCAGGTTTTACTCTCTCGTCAACATTAAGCTTGATGGTTGAGGTTAAGCAGCGGATTTCGTTGCGAGCGCTCACGGTACCGATAGCGTCTCCACCGAACAGAGTTCGGTCTTTGGAGGTCGCTATGAAGAGGTACGTCACCGCAGTTTTGAGTCTCGCGCTAATGACCACAACCGTTTTCCCAACTCAATCGTTTGCAATTGTGCCGCCACCAGTACCAGTCGTTGCGGGCTCTGGGGCAGGTGCAGGTGCAGGTGCTGCTGGTGGGATAATTGGTGTTGCAGCTTTTTTTGTATTCTATGATCTCATCCGTCGCACAACTTGCAGCGGCGACTTCTTGGGTCTTGGGGGACCTGGCTTCACGACGCCTATTAACGCGGGAACAGGAAACGTTATGATTCCGCAGTGCCGTCACGTCGCGAAGCATCGAGCGAAGCGTCGAGTAGTGCTGCACGCAAAGGGCTGATCACCGCTCCGCTGCTTTTTTATGACCTAGATGTTTTTAAGGCCAATAAGACCACAAGTTATTGGCCTTGCTTTTTCTGGCTTTCACACACGGGCCTTCGCCAAGGCTTCCTTTTTCTTCCTACGCGAACTCAACCAACCGAGCACACCGGCACCCCCGGCAAAAAGTGGAAGGGCCGCTGGAAGTGGTGTTGTGCCTGTCGGATTTACGTTGCCCCCGCCTGTTTGAGAGCCTGACCCCAAGTTTTGGTCCCCCTCCAATGAAAATAGCGTGACGGCACAATTCGGACAGAACCACTCTCCACCGGGCATAACGTTACTTTCGTATTGCTGCGCGAGCGCCGCGACCGCTGACGAGATACCCGAATAGGTGAAGCTACCGCCGTACTCGACCATAAAGATCGCAATCTGGGTGGCGGTCGAAACATCGGTGCTGCTGTTGATCAGTGCGGTCCCGTGCACCATGAGCGAGCCAATTTCACTGATCTGTGCATCCGACAATGCCGGGTTGGAACCGCCTGAGCCAGCGGTAGTCAGCGGACCGGCGGTATATGTCCCCGAGGGTGTTAGAACATCATAGATATCGACACACCACGCGGCCTGAAACTGGCCCGCATTGGCACCGGCTCCCTGAAGGACAATTTGTCCCATAACGTCCGCCGCATTATTCGGCGTCAGGATCTGAACGGTCTGACCATTGGTGACTGTGTAGCCGTCGTATTGAAACGTGGCTGCGGACGCGGCCCCTGCGGGTAAAAGCATTGCCAATAAAACGGTAATACGGGGAATAAACATGGAGGCACTCCTATACCGCTACCAACTCCCCTCCTTCAAATTAGTTCCTCAATGCGGTTTGTCGGCTGACCGACGGCGAAAAATTAAACGAAAGGCACAAAGCAAGAAAAAACCCGCCTTCAAGGGCCGGCCTTTCTTGATTTTATTTTGTTCGGGTAACCTTAGGCCGTTTTATCGACGGTACCGGTACTCGGGGTTGGAGCTCCTTGGACAGGGGCCCTAACGCGTCGTCGGCGTACACATTATGGTCCGGACCATACTGATCTGGGCAAACACCGAAATCCCGTCTGCCCGTTTGATCAGATTGTAGTGACAGCGTTCTTCCGCTTCTTACGCCAGCCGAGCAGGCCGATGACACCAAGGCCGCCAGCGAAAAGAGGAAGCGCTGCCGGCAGAGGCGTCGCATTCTCACCGCCGCGACCCGTGGCTTGCGATCCGTATCCCAAATTTTGGTCCCCATTCAACGACAGCAGCGTGACGGTGCACGTGGGGCAATCCCAAATACCTCCCGCCGAAACATTCGTTATGTACTGCTGTGCAAGCGAGCCGACTGCTGCCGATACGCCTGAATATGTGAAGCTAGCGCCATACTCGAGCTTCCAGATTGCAAGCTGAGTAGCAGCCGAAACATTCGTATCGCTGCTGATCAAAGCGCTTCCATTCACCATCACTGAGCCAATCTCACTGATTTGCGAGGCGTTTAACAACGGATTGGTGCCGCCTGAACCTGCGGTCGTCAGTGGACCCGCAGTGTAGGTACCGGAGGTTGTCAGAAAATCATAAATATCGAGACACCAGGCTGCCTGAAGCTGACCGGCATTGGCGCCCGCGCCATGAAGTATAATTTGTCCCATGCCACCGGAAACGTTTTGCGGCGTTAGGACGGCGATCGTTTGCTCATTGGTGACGGTGTAGCTGTCGTACTGAAACGTCGCTGCAGAAGAAACACCTGCCGAAAAGTAAAACCCTGCAAGCACAGAGAATGCAAGTGCCCAAGCCCGCTTGTTCGATTTCATCGTATTCCCAATCTCTGAATGCGCGTCGCAAAACAGCGGGCCACGGTTCGCACGATCCGTGTCCCGCCTTGACCTCGTGGCAGAACTAACTCTTGGCCTTGTGGCAGAACTAACTTAAGGCAAAATTCGAGCTAGAGTGTGGAATCACTGTAATCATAGCTAATTGGCGGATTACTTAAAGGAAATCCCGTGATTCTCTCTTGTGATCTCCCGACAAGAATTTGGTTATTATTGCCATGCGTCACCAAACAAGACCCGAGCACGCCAATTATGTCCGTTTTGGGTCAAAAGCAGGCATTCGTTACAGCGGTTGGATTGTCGCGCTTTGTGCCAACGCATCCGGTGAGATCCAAACTAGTTGGTTGAACAACGTCACCGGCGATGCCGTCTGGGCCAACATCGAATAGGAAGCGCTCTTTCAAACCTCGGATGGGTGAGCGGGGCCTGAGCCGAGTGGATGGCCACGTCCAACTTCTTGGTGCGAGCCGAGTACCTGTACTACGCGATCGATAGCGCCCCACGATTTAGAAGTGGCGGCTTCCCCGATTTCAGCGCCGCTACCGGCGGATCCAATTCAAACCTCCAATTTGAGTTGGGCCGCCATCTCGCCTGGGGCTCTTGGTGGCCCTTGCAGTTAGTAAATCCCTGGCTCGCGGTATGGCCGCTTTTTGCCAAAAGCGGACTTATGCGGTGAGTGACACGCGACTTTTTTTGCCGCCAGGGGTGCTGGATATATGTCTTACGCTGGATTTTCTTGCGTTAAATTTAATTGATCGCCGTGCTTTGGCCCGTGCGGTTCGCGGATTTGTCCCGGTCCATCGGTGAAATGCGTGTGTAAAATTTGCAACTTCAGAATACCCCAAAAGCCAAGCGATTTCTGAAATCGACATCTCGCTTTCGGTCAAATAGCGACGAGCCAACGCCAACCGCAAGTCCTCTAATATTTTTGTAAAAGAATGTCCCTCCAGCGCTAACTTTCGAGCAAGCGTCCTCCCGCTCATGCCAAGTTGTACGGCAACCGCATCGAAATGCATTTCGCCGTGCGGTAACAACGCCGCAATTACATTCTCGACCTTGACCTTTAAGGGGCTGGTCTTCTTTCCCAGACGAGCAAGCGTTTCTTCGCAGAAACGTACACTCAGCCGGTTGAGGTAAGGATCAGCGGTCACGATTGGGCACTCTCCGCTTTCCCTGCTAAAAATAATTTCATCAACAGTCGCACCGGTTTTGACGGCACAACCAAGCAATTTCTCCATCTCCCGAGCGTTCTCTCTCCTGTCGTGCATAAGCCGGACTTCTATTGGCCTAAAATTGGTGCCAATCAACGTTCGGCAGACACGCACAAGCGATGCCATCCAAAACTCGATCTGGTGTACGTCGCTGTGGCGCGCGACACCTGAAAAATACACGCGCGCGCGAAGAAGTTTTCCTTGGTTTACTTCCAAATCGACGGCTTCGTTGGCGACATCGCTGTATCGAGCCACTCTCAGCAAAGCGCCAAGCAGAGTTTCGGCGGAGGCAATCACGTAATACAGCAAACTAAGCTCGCGCAGATCGTAAGAATAGGCTAAATGAAATCCCAAAAGTGGATCGCCGGTCGCGTTTGCGACCAAGTCGACGAACTTGATTTGATTTTGTACGGCGAGCTGAACGTCTTTGTTTTTTATTTCCCTAGGCGTGAGGTGTGCCTGTTGTAAAAATGCCTCGACATCAGCACCCTCTTTCCGACCGCACTCGTAAGCGAGCCGTGAAAGCAAACCGCCACAGCGGCGCATTGCGGCAATCTTTTTCAGGGCAGACTGTGACATTGGACTACTTTCATAGTGCGCCAGGCTTCGCCGGTCCAGACGTATTGCCAATATCATAACTTCGGGTGCTATTTTACGCCCACTCTAAGACCCATTGAAGCGATGGCGTTCATCCCGGCGGTCGCGTTATCGCGGCAATCCCGTCAATGCATGACGCAAAAATAAAGCAAGGTCACTACGCCAAGCGCCAAGATCACCAGCGCGATCCGTGTCGACGGTCTTTCCAGCAATTCCAGCAGTTCCTTTGCAGCCCGTTGCTCGCGTATTTCCACATAGCGTTTTTCAACGTGATTACTGATATGACTGGGTTGCGCCGCTTTTAAATTAGGGGGCACGGACACGACCGGATTTTCTGAGTTTATCGCAGCGAAGTGCCGTTGGCAGCTTCCGAAATGAGGCCGTCGAAGTTGCTGAGAATGTTCAGAAGACCGCCTGCTTCCTTCGCGTATTCCGCATCGGTCAACAGGCCGGAGGCATGCTGCGATTTTAGGCTTTCGTGGATCCTGTTTAGGCGTCTGACTGAGCCTTCCAAGTGCCCGCTGCTGCCGGCGGTCAACGACAGGGCGACGGCGATTCGCATGTCCAGCTGGGTCGCTAGGTTGTTTGCTTTCATCCGGCTTGCTCCCGCACCATCGAAAGTAGCGGAGCCGCCGTTGTGGCTTGCCGACAACTCCGCCGGTGCCAAGCATACGCGCCCAACACTACACTTTGCGATTTGATCGCTTGCTTTAGACGCCGGCGCAGACCCGGGTCTTGTGATTACAGGCCAAAGTCTTGTTCAGTGGCACACTCGCTGTGACGCAGCTTCCGAAATAGGGCTGTCGAGGTTGGCGAGTATGTTCAGAAGCTCGCGGGCCTTCCTCGCGTATTTCTTGTCGGTCAAAGAAGCACGCTGCGCCTTGAGCGCTTTGTGAATGTGGTTCTAGCGTTTCGCTGTGCGGCCGAATGTTCCGATGCTGCCAGCCGATACACTGAGGGCGACATCAATTCTCATTTCCAATTCGGTCGTTACGCTCCCGCTCCTCACAGCCACCTCCGGCCCATGACGATGCCGACGACGACACCGACAATCGGCAAGAAGCAGACTATCAGAATCGCTTGTCCGATTGCGTTGGCAGCAATCCATGCGAGAACGTCGCTCATGACAGCCACCGCACTGCGATGACGGCAACTAAAAGCAGTGCGAAAAATCCGACAGAACACAGCACCCTTGCCCGCCAATCGCTCCAATCATCGGCACGCTCCGCCTGGACATCGCGCACAACATCTTGCATCTGACAAAAGGTTCGGCTTGCTTCCGTTTTGGGGCCAACAATGCGCCGAATGAAGTTTTCAAATTTGTTCATTTAGCTTGCTCCTAATCACGCAGCATCTTTTGCCGTGTCGAGGACGGCATCGTAGAGATCGTCCTGCACGATCACTTCAATGAGGGTCGTGACAAGCTCGGCTTCGGTCATGCCGGTTGCTTCCGCGCGCTGGCGCAGCCGCGCCATCGCAACTCGGCTGAGTTGCAGTGTGGTCGGTACGGCAAAGGCAAAGAACGGCTTTGATTGCGGCGGCTTGAGTGCTGGTACCAGTGGCACCACCTTGGCCGTTTTGGGTATCCGCAGGCTAATGTGAGCCTGTGAGCACCGCACCTTGAGTGTGCCTGCTGTGCAGCCAAGTCGGGCTGCGATGGCTTCGGTACTTAGGCCTTGCTGGACCAGGACAGGGATGCCAGCCATTACGTCCTTGGTGAGAATGGGCCGCCGCCGGTGTTTTCGTTCAGTGACTAAATTCATTGTTTCTGCGTTGGTCATGCTGTCTCCTCAGAAAAATTACGGAGCCGCCGTTGTGGCTGCCAACGGCTCCGCGAGTGGCAAAGCACACACAAATTGTTTTTGTTATTGTGATTGCTGTTTAAAACGACGCGACCCGTCCGGTCTTGTGATTTCAAGCCAATGTTTTGTGAGGGCATTTTGCCGCGCTGATCGTCGACGACATCGCGTCTGGCGTGTTGGCTTCCAAGATCGGTAAGAAAGCTGCCAAGCGCATACGCGTGGGTGCACTCATCGAATAGTTCGATCGGCACCGTCGTCGGCGTAAAAGGTTCAATCTTTCATCCCTAATTCGTATATTCGTCTTCAAAATCTCCTGTCCCGTATTCGTTGCAAAGGTGGGACGCGCAAGCGGGCTGGCGCGCCGCGACGGACCAATTAAAATGTGTTTACTAAGATGTCTTGAAACTACGACCCCCGATTATCGAGGGGCAAAGTGATTGGACCTAAAAGGACGGCGGTTCGTTCACTTTTTCCGGAGTATCCACGCAGTGCGAGCAGATCAAGACCAAACCTTTGCCAAGCACTTTTCGACGCTTGCGGCCATAACTGAAAAACGAGGCACTCATCGACGCCGCTTGTTGAAAACCGGGCGCATAGTCACCAGTGATAAAGCGCCAACAATCCACTGCACGGTCAGAAATGCTACTGACACAGGCGCCGCATTACAGGTGTCGACAAGCTTCGGCATTCCCGGAAGCTTCGATGTCATTATTGAGGGTGCTCGGCGTCGCTGTCGCTCGTTGTGGAGAACCGACACGATAATCGGTGTTTCGTTTGTTCAGGCGACCAGACCGAGCGCCTCAAATCGGCGCGCCTTATTCGCTTAACAATAGCGGAAGGCGTTTATCGGAAGCAGAGGCCTTGCGAGCGCGACGACTATTTTCCGTCGTCTTGCGTATTCCTTACAAAACATTTCCTCCTCGCCCGTAAACTGCCCCCCTTCGCTTAATGTCCTTTTTACCTCAAAAGCCCTATCCGCCCAATTCTGGCACGGAACAATCTATCGTCCCACCTATTGTCTTCAAAGAGAGCGGCGATGTTCCGGTTTTTAATTTTGCGTGGCTGCCGGATCTGCGCGAGGAGATCGCGCAATGCGAACGGGTGCGCCAGATGCACGATGCGTGCCGCGTGCACTGCGTCGGGCTGACCGATGATTACAGTGTGACGAGTAATCGCGCTTTAAACGTGGTTGCTAAATCGAGTGTCAGGATTTGCCCCTCGCTTCGCGATCTAGCCTAAGCAGCACGCGCCTCGCGTGGTCCTCTGCCATCATTCGATAGTCACGCTTCTCTCTGTGACTGCGGCCAGTCGATAGCCTGACCACAATGGTGTCATCGACAACATTATAGGCGCCGCTGATAGCGTTGCCGTCCGCATTCTTCATACGGATATCGTGGGTATTATTTTCTTCGGTCATGATACCTGTCGGATCGACTACGTCGGATTGATCGACCGGTGAACCGGCTTCATGCGTTTTACAAATACCTGCACCAGCCACACGAGAACGGCGGGCACGGCCATAACGCCGTAGAACGCAAACAAGGCTAGTACCAACCACATCAGATCGTTCAGCATTGTCTTCTCCTCTGGCTCAACTGACGCCAGATTACTCCGGGGGATTGACTCCCGTCTTGTGATTTCCCGCCAAAGGGTTGGGTTCGCCGTGGCGAACGGGCATGCCAGATGCACGACGCCTGTCGCGTCCATTACGTCGGGCCGTGTTGATCCACGCGGGGAACTGGCCGCGCGCCTTTTCCGATGTCCGCTTTGCCCCTGATAGCAGACATGTGCAGCGCACTAGCCGATGTCCGATAAGTGCCAATAGCGGACATCGCGGGCCTTACTCAATCACTTCGTCGGCGCGAGCGAGAAGCGTTGGCGGCACGGCAATGCCAAACGCCTTCGCCGTCTTGAGATTGATCACTAGCTCGAACGTGGTTGGCTGCGTCACGGGCAAATCGGCTGGTCGGGCGCCCTTGAGAATGCGCCCCGCGTAAATGCCAGCTTGGCGAAATAGGTCTGGAAGGTTGGCTCCGTAGCTCATCAGGCCGCCTGCGACGGCGAATTCGCGAAATGGGTATATCGTCGGTGTTGCGTGGTTTGCCGCCAGTGCCACAATCCGATCCCTTCGGCCAATGAAGAATGCATCGGGGGCCACGACCAACGCGTCGGCTCGCAGTTGGCTCAAACTAGCGAACGCTTTATCAATTTCGGCTTCGGTGCTGGCGCTGACGACATGCATTTCGACGCGCAGACTGCGTGCCGCTTCCTGAGCGCCAGTCACGTATTCTGTCGAAATTGGATTGGTCGGATTGGTAAGGAATGCAATTGATCGTGCGCTAGGTATTAGCTCTTGTAGCACACCCAGCTGCTTACCACCGAGTACGCCTGATATTAGGCTTATCCCTGTGACATTGCCGCCGGGTCGGTTCAGGCTTGCGACAAGGCCATTTGCGACCGGATCTTCACCGCTAAGGAAGACTATCGGAATATTTGTGGTGGCTGCTTTCGCCACTGGCGCCGCGGGGGTATTCGCGACAATCACAGACACTTGACCTCGTATTAGGTCGGCAGCCATTTCCTGGAGACGAGCATATCGACCCTCCGCCCAACGATATTCGATAGTAACGTTTTGGCCTTCGATGTAGCCGATTTCCTTGAGGCCCTGAAGAAAACCGCTAATGTTTTGCGCGTACGCTTTGGGTGATGCGCCATTCAGAAATCCGATCACCGGCAAAGTCGCCTGCTGCGCACGCGCCACGAGCGGCATCGCGGCCGCACTTCCGATAAGCGTGATGAACTCGCGCCGGTGCATGTGCCCCCCCACAACAGCGTAGCACTTTGTGACTTGGCTGCGAGGGCGAAACTGCTGGTCTCAGAGATCAGGCCGATGTCCGCTTTGGGTCAAAGCGGACCTGTGCGGTGCAAGATGCCATGTCTGCCCTGAAAGCGGACATTCGCAACCAAACAACGCAAATAAAAAACCGCCTTACGGCGGTCCCACTCCGAAACCTAAGTCGTGATCAAGCGGCTGCCGCGCGCCAATAGTCTCTTTTTGGTGCGGGTTAGTTCAGTCTAAAATTGAACCCAAGCCGGACGATACTGCCACGTGTCACAAACGCATAATTCGCAGAATTTTGTGTAAGGATGATCGGCCGCGGGTTTTGAAGCCCAGTCAAGGTTTCACTGCCGAGATCGTAATAAAGATATTCGCCCTTGACGGACCACCTGTTCGAAAGCGCGTATTCAACGCCTCCGCCAGCCGTCCAGCCGGTTTTTGTTACGGTATCCGATCCCGGCATGTCGAAATTCACCAGAATGGCAGAGCGATGAATATTGCCAGCGTATTCGACGCGGCCGTAAGCGAGCCCGCCGGTTCCGTAAATCATTAGATTGTTGACGGGCGTAAAGCCCAAACGTCCACGCAATGTCCCAAACCATTGCATGCGCTGCTCGGCTGACGCCGTGTAGAACGCAAAGGGCAAGATCGGCCCGACATGGGCGAATGAGGATTTGTTCTGGATGTCGGCAAGCGAAAAATCCGTTTCGGCGCCGATTACGAACTTACCAATTTCATAGTTATAGCCAAGCTGGATGCCGGTCAGCCAACCCTTCGGGTCAGTGCCAAGCGAGCTCGGAATCGTGCCAAGCGAAACCAATGCAGCTATCGCCGGAGTGTTGCCCGTGATGCCGACCGAGGAATGCTCGAAGCCGTAGCCGAGGTGACCGCCAATATAAAATCCGGTCCAGCTGTACGGTATTGCAACAGGCGCGACCACCGGAGCCTTTACAGGCAAATCCGCTGCGGATGCGATCTGGGTGAATGCAATGGCAGAAACAGCAGTAATCAATGAAACGGAGAAACGCGTCATCAATAACCCCAACTGAAAACTCCAACAATCATATGGAAAGATGCGACCCGAAGTAACGGTGCAGACCCCATATACAAGTGAATACGAGAGACTGTGGCAATCTAGTCACATGGCCGGTGTGCCTCGATGACAGCGGCAATGGCTTGGGGGCCCTTCGTTTGGGCTAAATGTCCGCTTTGGGTCATTAGCGGACATGTGCAATGCAAAAGGGCATGTCCGCTTTCCCCCGAAAGCGGAAATTACGGCAAGTCCGGCCCGCGCGGCGTGCGGACGCTTCTCGTCTACTGCGACGGCAAATGAGAGGCGACTAGCTGCCACCCCCAGGCACTAGTATTCAAGTTGACTAGGAAACTTCTGCGATCCGCCGGACGTTGAGCATAGGGGAGCGCGGAAAAGGAATTGATGCCATGAGACCAACAGGAATAGTCGCCGCAATCCTTATTACAGGTTGGGCAAGCGCCGCTCACGCACAGTATCCCGCGCCAACAGAGGGTACGAGCATGCCCCCAGTCCCACCAGGAGCGGCAGTTATCGATACTCGCCCCCCAGTAGACCGCGCCCCATCGTCGGAACGCGGACGCGTGAATGATGGCTCTGGGAACGCGACAAGCGGGCCGGCTGCGGGACCCGATACCGGCGGTGCTCTTAGAAGCGCAACGCCGAGGGATTCGACCGTTGGAGCTGCCCCGTCCTCCCCAAGCTCCGGCCGCTGACGCCTTGGTGAACCGCTACAAGGCCGAGCGCCGCCACCGGTGCCATCATTTTTTCTGCGGAGTGGCTGCGGCCGGCTTTGCACCATTCTCCAGATCGCGTTGCATCTCTAAACAGGTCGCAAGCTCCGAGTAGGTTTGCGAGAACGTTTGCGTTTTAACGCATTTTATTCGATCTGCTGCTGGGAAAGTCGACCAGTCTTTTTCCAGTCCTTCTCGCGTGTGCTGTTCACTATCGAGACAGCGTTTCAAGTTCACTTTGGGGTCTTGCATATATCCGGCCTCCCGCCACGACAGCTCGTGGTCACATCCCAAGTTGGGACACTGTCAGCCGCAGCTTCGCTTTGGCAGGGCCAGACGCCGAGCGTGGAACCGATCGCAATGGCAATCACTAATTGTCGAGACATGGCTATCTCCCGGACGGCCTGTAACTTTTCTGCCCCTGCGTTACCTTAGCAGGCCGCAGGCAATTTGATTCTCAAAAACACGGCACCGGCGATGAACCGTTACAAAGGCAGACAAAGCGCAGGAGCCATCGAAAATGCCTTTCCACACTTCGTGGATATTAAAGTACCGCCTGGCGGTCTCGGCACGAAGCTTGATGCAATGTATGATTTTCACAGCCGACATGGCATTGAAGCAAAACGCGGCCAAGGACTGCGCGATCACAGCGGCAGTGTTATCCGATGGTGCTTCGCTGATGAAGAAATGGCTGAGTCGTTTGCGAAAGAGTTTAACGTAGTCGATAAATGAAAGGCCGCTACTATGCGGCGTTCGTTATTGCCGATCCTAATAATCGTCTGCGCGTTCGTTGCGCTCCCACTCGCACTGCGCGAATTCTTTCCGCTCAAATTGCCGGCTGCGGAGCTGGTCGCTTATAGCCCCCCTCGTGAGCTCACTGGTTTTACGTTCTCCGACGAATCGGGCCGCAATCATACATTGGACCGTTTCCGCGAGACTTCTCGTTTTGGTGAATGTTTGGGCGACATGGTGCGCCCCGTGCAAGGACGAGATGGCTTCCCTCAATCACCTTGCGTTGCTTTTCGCGAACAAGGACATAAAAATTGTGCCCATTTCGATCGACGTTTCCGGCGCTCTAACCGTGCGATCATTCTACGAAAGGTTAGGCTTGAAAAATCTTTCGATTTACGTCGACCCCTCAAAGAACGTGATGGATGCGCTTAGGATAACCGCCATTCCGACCACGATCCTAATAGACCGCGAGGGACGCGAAATTGGCAGGATGGTAGGGCCCGCGCAATGGGATGCGCCTGAAAGCGTCAAGCGCATTACAGAGATCGCCCGCCTATAAATTATAAATCTATCTCGCAGCAGCGCGGAAGGACGAGCTCTTGGAAAAGAGGTGTATAGGGCACAAATGGACTCCACTGGGCGGAAGGTCTCGGTCAAGGCAAACCAGTTAATAGTCCGCGCTTGTACCGGGCCCCTCTACCGATGGCTGCTCGCCCGCGACTCGTTCCTCATCTCGAAGTTGGCTCGCCGGAATCAAATCGTGTCCGGCGATCTATGTCCGCTTTGGGTCAAAAGCAGACATGTGCAATGCACTAGCCAATGTCCGCTAAGTCACAATAGCGGACATCGTAAGTGACACGGCTCAACAAAAAACCCCCGAGCGTTTCAGCGTTTCGCTCGAGGGTTGATCGGCCACAAAACCAAATAGTCTAAGCGGCTTGTTTGCGCTTCCTGCGCCACCCCACAAAGCCGAACGCGCCAATACCACTCGCGAAGAGAGGGAGAGCTGCCGGGAGAGGTGTAGTCGCGTCTTGGGTCCCTGCACCAGTTGCAACTAGATTGATCACTCCGCTGCCGAATGCCCCTGCCGGCCCAGAGTAGGTGAACGTCAGGCTGCCCGTAAATAAACTGCCGGAGAAGTCTGGCGTAAAAGCCAATACTGTAATCGCGTCGATCACAGCAGAAGCATTTGTGTGAATTGAAGTGAACGTGCTCGTCACGTTGAAGTCTTGCGAGTTAATATTGAAATCGAGAAGCGTCACGGACGGCCCCGGCGTATAGGTATTACTAGCCAGAAGCGGCGCTACGATTGTCAATGTACCGGTCCCCGACACGCCGGTCGGCACCGTGTCCTGAAGTGTAAGCAGGTAAGTAACTGTGGATGCCTGGGCTGAGGTAGCAAAAACCCCAACGCCAAAGACCGCCGCAACGACTGCAGCTTTCAACATACGCATATCCCCTGTCCCTCTTAGCTAATTCTCGCCACTTTGGAGGTATGCCATTATTGAAATCTTGTTGCAACGCAAACTCATTTAAGGCTGTAGTGTTAAAACTAAGGCTGTACGTGTGTAAAACTCAGCGGATACCCGAACCCTTAGTCGTTGGAGCCGATGTCCGCTTTGGGTCAAAAGCGGACATGTGCAGTGCACTAGGCGATGTCCGCTAAGTGCCAATAGCGGACATTCCTAGCTGATACAAAGTCGGTCACGCGTTCGGACGACGAGGCTACTCTCCGCGGCCGACTGTTCGCGCCATGCTATCTATGCAGGTTGGGCTAAGTTCTGCGAGGTGAGACTGCAAGCAAGCCTCGATTCTGCCGCCGCCGGGTTGCACGCCTCCGCACATCGTCCCGACATCCCCACGACATTCATTCGCTATAGCCGCCGCGCTGACCAGTATGGCCTGGCACGGCCGGGTTAGGTCCGCGAGATGTGAGTTAAGACAGGATCTGATGGCCCCGGCGCCCGGGGACACGTCTCCGCACGCCGCCTTGATATCAGCGGCGCATTCCCGTGCGACCTCTCGTTGTTGCGCCATCGCGCACGTTGTCGAGAGCAACATGACGGCGCCAATTGCGGATATAAACTTTTGCATAGCTACACTCCGAATGGTTTGACTAACTGCGTGCAATGGCCAAGGGCAGACGTTCAGTCCTTGGCATAATCATGTCGACTGGAGCGCGGCGGTTTGATCAGCCAAACCGACTGTCACTCGCTACATTCGGGAGGCCCACGGACCTTTCCCAATTTGGCGACAGTTCTGATCACGGGATCAGCATTAGCCTCCCGAAACCATGCTGTTTTTGAAGTTACTGTCGAGGACGATTGTCTGCCAATTGTCCTTAGGGGTTGCCCAACTGGACTTAGGGGTAACCCAAGTGCCCTAGAGGTAACGAGGTCCACATTTAATCATTAGCGGACAACCTCCCAGCAAGATGTCTGCTTTACCCCCATAAGCGAACATGTGCAGTGCAAAGTGGGATGTCCGCTAAGTGCCAATAGCGGACATTGGGCAGTGGCACCTGCATAACAAAACCAAGCAAATTGCTCGGGGACTTGGCGGTCACAAACAACGTTTCTAGGCGGCTTGCTTTCGTTTCGTGCGCCAGGCCAACAGGCCGAAAGCGCCGAGGCAGCTTGCAAAGAGAGGAAACGCAGCCGGAAGCGGCGTCTCACTTGATATCTCCGGAGCGACAAGGTGGTCCTGCGCAAACTCGTTAGGGGTGCCATCAAAGAAAGAACCATTCACCTCGCCAACAAGCGTATCGAGATCGGCAATCGTGATGACGCTAATACCCCCGCTCAGTAATATGTTCACGTCTCCAAGCAACTGGCGCACGGTTGAACCGTTAAGCGAAACTTGGGCTCCGGTGAGGTTGGCGAGCTTGAGATCACCAAACCGAAGACCCGAAGCTCCGGGAAGCAATCCCGCGTCCGAGAAGTCGACGTTGAATTGAAGTCCAAGTGTCTCTCCACCGAAACCTCCGGACGCAGTTGAGTTCGGATTTAATTCATTCCCATTGAGCGGCGCGAACGTACCTATCGAGGGCATATATGCGAGCACTGATGCCACATTATCGAAGGACATCGTAAACCCGCTGGACGAGCCAACGGTTACGCCGAATGTCGCGCCATAGACGGTGTTGAAGCTGCTGTTAAGAAGTGTAGCGCCCGCATCCACTCCCACATCGCCGCCCCAAGAGGCTTGCGGGTAGGTCGTTAGGTCGCCAACGTTCCAGACAGTCGCTCTCGCGCTGCCCGCACACCCTAAAATGAATGCGAGAACGAAGACTTGTACCGCTTTCACAGTGTCGCCCCTATCGCCCCAAGAACGCCACGTCGGTAGCATTGCAGATCAATACAACCAAGACAACTGGGAACGGCCAACTAATGTACGGTTTGGGTCAGAAGCAGACATGTGCAGCGCACAAGCTAATGTCCGCTAAGTGCCAATAGCGACATTGGCAATTGGCGAACACCATTCGTACCGCGCACTGCCGCCCCGCGTTGTCGGGCTCGTCGGCAATGCCAAGTGTGCTACCGGAAATGATAATTTATGCCGACGCGACCGATATTAATGTTCGTCAGCGATACAATCTGTGGGAATCTGTTGCTAATGCTGTAGGTGATTTGTTCTCCTAAGTCGGTCCGCAGGTATTCCGCCTTCACCGACCAAGCGGGCGCGAACGCCCACTCAACACCGCCGCCGAATATGAATCCCGTGCGCGTGTTGTCGCCAACCGAGACCAAAAAGTCTGCATTGGCAAGGGTGCCTCCCACGTTGCCGTAAGCAACACCGGCAGTCCCGTAGACAAGCAAGCGATCCCAGGCATAACCGATGCGGGCGCGATCAGTACCGAGCCAACGCAAATCAGTCACGCATTTTATAGGGCTGTCGGGGATAGTGCAGAAGAACTGCTCTGGAGCGCTGTCTTCGAAATGTTTCTTGATGCCACTCCAAGAAAAATCACCCTCAACGCCGAGCACCCAGGAGCCAAATTGAAAATTGTATCCATAGGTCGCACCGAGCAGACCACCACCGATGCGTACATCGCCTGAATTTATGCCGTTCATCGCGTTCGTATGACGGGTGTCTGCCCCGCCGCCGCCACCTTCGAAGCCAAGGTAAAAGCCGGTCCAGCTGTACAGCGCGGGCGCCAGAGGTTTCTCCTGTGCTTTGACAGGCAAATCTGCCGCCGAGACGAGCCGTGGGAATGCGGTAGTCGAAATCGCCGTGATCAATACAACCGCTAAACAGCGCATGAAAAGCCCCCCGTTTTTCCACAACGTACCAGAAATGCGGACGGCCTGGGAGGTACGGAATCACTCTTACTAGTTTCGCGGTTCAGGTTCGCATGTCCGCTTTGGGTCATACGCGGACATGTGCGGTGCAAAACGTCATGTCCGCTTTGCCCCAAAAAGCGGACAATGCGCCTCGGGCCGTCGCTTGACGCAAGTCAATGCCGAGCGGTCTAGTTGGCGCTGTGATTTGTGCCCCTTTGTAGTCACGCACCTATAACCGTGTTTGACCGGACCTACGAAAGTGCCTGGCGCGACTGTCCCAACCCCACTCTCGCTTCGCGTGGCGTTCGGCCTAATCACGGCCGTGTTAATTGGCGCAAATGCGAAAGCCCAGGATGCCGAACCAAGGTCGTATACGAATACGCCGGTCGGACTAAATTTCCTGATAGCCGGCTATGTTTACTCTGAGGGCAAAATTGCCTTCGATCCATCTTCGTCGGTCACCGACGCACAATTTCATTCCCATACGGGGGTCTTGGCGTACGTGCGATCCTTCGATGTTGGGGGTCAGTCCGCCAAGTTCGATGTGATACTCCCCTATTCGTCTTTTTCAGCGCATGGCCTCGTGGATGGCCAGCCCAGAGAGCGAGAAATGTCGGGGTTTGGCGATCCGCGATTTCGCTTTTCGGTGAACCTGTTTGGCGCTCCCGCGCTTTCAGTCAAGGAGTTTGCGAACTACCAGCAGGACCTCATTGTCGGGATAAGCGCGCAAGTGTCGGCCCCGCTGGGACAGTACGACAACAGCAAATTGCTCAACCTCGGCAACAATCGATGGTCGTTCAGACCTGAGTTGGGTATCTCCAAGGCGTGGGGTCCGTGGACGCTGGAGCTTGCCCCCAGCGTTACAATATTCACCGAGAATACTGATTTCTTCAACGGGAACACCTTCGCTCAGGCGCCGATTTACCTGGTGCAGGGGCATATAATTTATAATTTTAGATCGGGCGCCTGGGTATCACTGGATGGCACTTACTTCTCGGGCGGCCGCACGACCTTGAATGGCGTGAGAGGGGATAACGAGCAAGCGAATACGCGTGCGGGCTTGACCGTCGCCCTACCAGTGGACCGCTACAGCTCTATCAAACTCAATGCCAGCACTGGTATTTCTACTCGCACCGGCAGCGAATTTAGCATCTTCGGGGTCGCGTGGCAGTATCGTTGGGGGGCCGGATATTAAAATGATGAGGAGCTGACACCTCCGATGTCCGCTTTGGGTCATAATTGGACATTTGCAGTGCAAAACGTGATGTCCGCTTAACCCCCAAAAGCGGACATGACGCAAATAGACCAGTGGCAGCTCCACCTTCTCAATCAGCTCGGGCAAGTGGTTAGCTGCGTGCTTGCTCCAAATTGTGAGTGGGGCGACATAGTGGGAGACACGCTGCTTCGGCTCACTTCCGAATTAATTTCGTATGGAACGCATTAGAAAGTCTGCCTCTCATCGCATGGCCTTCCATGGATCGGACTTTTCACTGGATGAGGGTATGCTTTTGAGTGCATCATCGTATGCCTTTTCATCAACTTTCTTTTTTGTTTGATCTTCCGTCTTTTGGGCATTCCGTTGGTGTTTCCCTCCCTTTTCCCCGCCAACCGTTTGCGCTTCCGCAGCTGAGACGAATGCCATCATCGCAATTCCTATCATCAGAAGTCTCATTTGGAATCTCACTCTCAACTCATGATCGAGATCGATTGCTTCTTTGATGGATTCCCTGTGGCTTTGTAGATTTTGATCTACGCCGCCCCGACGGTTCCTTGGGGCAACGCCGATTGCCGAGCCTATTCAAAATCGGTCAAATTTTGACGAGTAATGTGAGAAAGCCACACTGCAATACCAACTAACAAGAAGAGTATTGCGAGTTTGAGGCCCATTTTCTTCGCCTTGTACCGGCTTAGGCTGTGGCCACGTCAAGCTGACAACCGTGAAACGTACGGGCGCAGCAGGACCTGCGTTAACGGGCCATAACTTTTTAGATTGCCCGCGCGTATGCCTGTGTTCACATATTTGTGCGGTCCATGACTCACCCAGCCCTGTTAATCTGAGTCGATAGTCGGATTTTTGTCAGCACTGCCTTCTGCGTGACGTTGGGCGCATGTGTTGTGACCATTGGCTTCAAGAGTCGTCAGCCGAAAATTAGGTCACTAGTGGTGACCGGGCATTTGCCCCGCATTGCGCAAGGTGTCGCTAACCAAGACAAATCCGACGCACTCCGAGCTGCAAAAAAAGCGTCATCAATCCCGAGTAAGAGGGCCAAACGGAGCTAACCGCCAAGGTGTGCGCTTCCTCGATTTACTGCGAGTATTGTTATGCCAAACGGTATTATTCGTGACCCGAACACTGGCCATCAGATCGCCTACGCTGACGCGAGCGGCAAGGTTCGCGATGTCACCACCAACACGGTTGTAGCCTTGATGGTTGAGGGTGACCTCCTCAGCCGATGGCGAGTTTCTCGGACATCTGGAAAGTTCAGATGACACGGGGGTCCGGTCCTGCGCCCGAAGCCTTCGTGAAGCTGCTAAAGAACAACCAATGAGTACAAACTTCCTTAGCTGAATTGTATGAAAAGTTGCACCGTGTGAAACGTGATAATCTAGAATATATTCTCATTGTGATCGCCGCCGCCATGACATTCGTCATCTGGGTTGGCCTGCATTATCTGAGCTAAACATGTTGGAAATCCGCAAGAAGAAAGGAAGAAAGAATGTGCGGACGCGAATCGCCACCATCCTTAATTTCCGCTTTACCGCCGAAAGCAGGCATTTGCAGCGCACAATCTTATGGCCGCTAAGTGCCAATAGCGGACATTCCTCTTTATCATCTCGTCAGTACGACCAGTAAGCCCGAGGGGCGGATCTCAAGGCGCGGTGGGTGTTCGGCCGTTCCTATTGCGGAAGTGCTCGAGTATGAACACGCGGAGCGCCGAAGATCTATTGTGCGGCTGACGCGTCTCGTCTACTCCGGCGACCAATTTCGACAGCGTCGCCCGCTGGACATGCGCAATTTCCCTCAGGTCGCTCCAGAAGGCATCTTCAAGGCTGACGCTGGTCTTATGTCCATCGATCGTGATGGAATGTTTGACGACAGAGGATTTCATTAGGGCACCTCAAAGCCCCCCGTATCCACATACAGTGATTCGGAAACGCGACGGAGTTAGTTTGATACCGCTGCGCGGCGTCAAATACTAAAATTCTGGCTCGAATTGACAAGACAGAGCCGGGGCCAATTGGTTTAAGGCAGCGATCAAAATATTCACAGGAGGCTGCCACGAAAGCCGAGAAAGATATCTCTGCGCTTTTTGAATTGTTGAAAATGGAAGCCGCGCGATGGCCCCATCATGAACGTGGCGAGGTTTCAGAAAGCGACTTATTCCGCCGCGATCAAATCTTACTTGAAATGTGGCCAGAAGCCTGCCGACGCACTGGCGTCGGAAGGCGTGAATTTCCGCTAGGGGTAATCAAACTCTGGAAACAAAGATTGGGCCGGGTGAATTGAAAGGTCTGCTCGGCACCGCCGGACCCAGAAGCCAACTTGAGTTGGAGGTCCGCTTTGTGACAATAGCGGACATCGCAATTGGGTTTGACTATCGGCCGTAACGCGCGGATCGAGTATCGTTGGGACGCGAACGATGGCGATCTCGATCGCAACTACGCGGCGCGAAATCTCGGTATACGCTTCACCAGAGCTTGTAGTTGATGCCGATGCGGGCGACACTGATATTGTTCTTGCCGGTCGTGAAGGCAATATTGCATTGGCCGGGAGTGTTCTGGTTGCAATCGGGAGGCGTCAGGGTGTCGGTGTTGGTCGTGCCGAAGTCATAGAACAGGTATTCGGCTCGCACGGTCCAGTGCTGGGCGAACATCCATTCATAGCCGCCGCCGATGACAAATCCCGTTCGCGTGCTACTGGTGCTGGAAGCCGCAGTATCACCGAATACGCTGATCATCAGATCGCGTTTCACTCCCTCCCAAGCGGCGCCCCCGGTAAAGTAGACCAAGCCCGGCCCCAAGAGAACGCCGACGCGCGGGCGAATGCTGGCCAGCCAATCAACTCTCTGCGTCGCCGAGATCGCATTGGTGACTCCAGGGGTATTTGGCGAGCCGCCGATAAGGTTCTGCGTACCGCTCATGCTTGCGGCATTGAAATCACCCTCGACGCCCAGAACCCAGTTTCCTGTTTGCCAATTATAACCGATCTGACCGCCGAAAATGCCGCCATTGGTGCGAGCGTTGAAAGATCTTGGTCCCGACAGATCTCCTGAAGCGATGAACGCTCCGTTCGGATCAGGAACAGCATCTGTATTAAAGTTCGACCACCCCCAGCCACCGTTCGCACCGATATAAAATCCGGTCCAGCTGTAGACTGGTGCCATTGGGGCCGGAGCTGGAGCCTTCATAGGAAGGTCTGCAGCCGAGGCAGTTGAGGTGATGCAAACAAGACCGACGATGCCGATAATGGTACGACGCATGAAAATCCCCCCTCAATGAGCGGACTGGGCCCAATCAAACAATATTCCAAGTCGTTAAATCTGAGAATTTTACAACTTCTCTCACCGCGGTATGCTGGTGTGACAAGCGGTGCTGGAATACGTATTCGTTGTGTTTGAAACACCACAGTGCAAGATTCTTTGGTCTGCGCACATAAAACCAAGCAGTCGGTTGGGGTCCTTTGCAATTCCGCCATGTCCGCTTGGGTCAAAAGCGGACATGTGCATTGCACCTGGGGATGTCCGCTAAGTGCCAATAGCGGACATTGTCGAAATGACCGGCGCCTCTTTGTGGTCGCGTCAGAACGAAAGTGCGTTCAACGCCATCAAACCTACAAAGATTGCGGCCAACGACAGACCGAAAAGTCCGGTGGTTGCGCGTTCGCTCATCATCGACCCTTACGTTTGTAAGTGGTGTTGTCGTGCCGGCTTTAACAACTTTCGGCTATTGGCAAGTAAGAGCCGGTAGTTGCGTCAGCGAATGGCCGTATGCTCTTGGCCGGCGTAGGCGGTCGGCTGCCCCGCCTTCACGATGCCGCGGTCGACTGAGCTTACATCGCCATCGCTGACTCTGGCATTGATGCCTACGGCGACAAATATGATGGCCGCAACTAGAGACACCAACACGATTTTTAAGTGAGTAGTTCGGCTGGCGCCCTGGAGCGTGCTTTCCATGTGATGTCTCCCTTATCTCGAAATATCGCCGTGTGCGGCAACGCATTGTTTCTTTGTTGGAAGAAAAGCTATTTCGGCGCGATTTGCTGCTCTATTGACCATTGGGACGCTCGCGCTATCCAATCAGAATGGCCGACTAAACCTTGGTATAGACTCGGGTGTGGCGGCGCTTGCCAGACCGATGACCACACTGAAATCAACTTGAAATAGAGTGGAAAAAAGAATGCGGCCGGCTCCGGGGAGAGAGCCGACCGCGCGCGAACCTGGCCGGGTGGGGAACCGTGGGTACCGGGGTCGCGTAGCCTTGCTTGGTCAGTAGACCGTCGATGCCCGGGGGGTGCTCGCCGTGGTCATGCGCGATTTGGCTGCGGGTAACGGCCGCACAAAAGCGGCAGGACCTGACGCCTGGCGCTGATCGGGCATGACAACGACCTTGGTGCCGACATTGACCCGGCTATAAAGGTCGATGACATCGTCGTTGACCATGCGGATACATCCGCTCGAGACATGCGTGCCGATGGTCTCGGGCGCATTCGTACCGTGAATTCGATAGATCGTGTTGCCAAGGTATATAGCGCGGGCGCCCAGCGGGTTGCTGACGCCGCCGGCAACAAATCGCGGCAGATACGGTTGGCGCTGGATCATCTCTGCGGGCGGTATCCAGTCCGGCCACTCGGATTTGCGACTGACGGCCTGCACGCCGGACCAAGTGAATCCGTCCCGACCAACACCTATGCCATAGCTGATGGCTTTGCCGCCACCGAGCACGTAATAGAGATGCGTGTTGGGCGTATCGATAATGACGGTGCCTGCGGCTTCGTGGGTCGGATACACGACAACATGGCGGGTCAAGGCCGCCGGCAGGCTGTCGGTCTCATCAACAGTGTTGCTCCGCTCGATGGCATTTACATATTGGCGATCTGGAAAGATCTGCTGAAAAACCGAGGGTGATTGGGCCGATTGGGCATAGGCGAGCGGCTCGGCGTAGGCTGGGGCTCCAGCGAACAACGCGCTAATCATCAGAACGGCTATTGCAGCGGAGCTGATGCCCCGGGTGTCTATACGTGACATGGCTGTGTTTGACATGGCGGTCCTCACTGTCTTTCCAACTGGGCAAAAGCTTGGGTTTGCGTCGGTGTTTCCGCGTTCGCCGGTGGACGCTGCGCCGTCACAAATCGCACCCGGCGTGCCGGCGTCGCCAGACCGGCGCGGAGCGTTGCGCTCGTCAGACAATTGCTCGGGTAGTACGGCCAGGCCGCGTCAGAGCAGTCGGGTTTTGCTGCGACAATAGGAAGGCGGTCGCCTTTGGCCGCGACCGCTAGTTCGCGCAACTCATCCGTGGGCGGGAAACCGGGAGCCGTGGCGGCGTCGTAGACGATGTAGCCCGAAAGCGCGGCTGCTGCGATAAGCTTGAGCATTGTTCGTCTCCCCGTAAAACTTCTTGTTGGCGGGAAGACTAGGCTGCGCCGGCGGTGGCGCTCCATTGTACGGGCGTAAACGCGCATAATCGAAAGGGAAGCGGTGCCTAAACTTAGGTTTAGATCCGCGAGCGGGCGCTCGCGCCGTCGAGATGGGGCTCTGATGCACGGGATCAGGCAGCCTTGAGGGCCTTATCGAGGCAGCCAATCAGGCTGGCGTCGCTGTAGGGCTTGCTGATGAAGCTGGTCGCGCCCGCTTTGGTTGCTTGGGTGCGCGCGGCCTCGGTTGGATGGGCTGTGATGAAGATCATGGGCATGCGAAAGCCGCCAGCTATCAGCTGCTCTTGCAGCTCAAGGCCGTTCACCCCGGGCATATGAAGGTCTGTGATAACGCAAGCCGTATCGTGGAGTTGCTCGGATGCGAGGAAGTCCTCCGCCGAGGAAAAAGTCGCAACACGATAGCCCAGAGACCGCAGCAGCGATTGGGTTGCCTTACAGACGGCAGCATCGTCGTCAATGATCGAAATCGTATCAACTTTTGTCAAAGGATTATCCTGACGCCTTCCCAAATATATGGAAGGAGCTGCCCTACGCCGCCACTGCGCAAATGGAAGAGTTCAATGGCTATGAGGTAGGTGAAACTATACTTAGGTTTAGAAATGGATTTTATGAAGTTGCGCGCCGGATGCCAAGCGCATCCGCCATCCTCACCAAATCCGCCAGCGACTTGGCACCCATCTTGCGCATGACATTTCCGCGGTGAACCTTCACAGTGATCTCGCTCACGCCAATTTCCGCCGCAATCTGTTTATTCATCAAGCCGGAAGTGACCAGTGCAATCACCTGTTGTTCGCGGGCAGTCAGTGATTGATAGCTGGCGCTAAGGTGTAATGTCAGCTTTTCATTTTTGTATCTGGCTTTATCGCGATCCAATGCGACTTGAACCGCATCGAGCAGATCCTGATCGCGGAATGGCTTAGAAAGAAATTCAATCGCGCCGGCTTTCATCGCTCGCACCGTCATCGGGATATCCCCGTGCCCGGTGATGAAAATAATCGGAATCCGAAATTTACCCTTATACAGTTCGGTTTGAAACTCGAGTCCGCTTACGCCGGGCAGGCGCACGTCAAGAATTAGGCAGCTGGGCACATCGGCTGGCCGGCTCGCGAGGAATTCGCCGGGAGAGCTAAACGCGCTGACGCGAAGACCAACCGATCGCAACAAGGCTTGCAGCGCCTCGCGCACGCCGGCATCGTCGTCAATGACATAGACCATCGCATCTATTTCTGACGATTGTCCTTGCGTCTTCGGCATCACTCTATCCCATAGTCACGTCGTTTGGCGCTCTCAGCACGGTTACGGCGAACTGGCAGCGGCGCTCGGAATTGTGAATTGGAAATCGGCGCCATGCGAAGGAGCGGCCGAGGCCCACAGACGGCCGCCGTGAGCCTCGATAATGCCGCGGCAGATAGCCAGCCCCATGCCCATGCCAGTGGGCTTGGTTGTTACCAAGGGATCGAAGATTCGGTCAGCGATCGTCTTATCGATGCCAGTGCCTGAATCTACTACGCTTACGCGCACTGTCGCTGCGTCTTCGGCGTACGACCCAATGCGCAGAATCTTCGGACGGTCAGTCACCGTGCTCATCGCGTCCGCGCCGTTTATGACCAGGTTCATAATCACCTGTTGCAATTGAACGCGATCGCCAAGCACGTGTGGGAGCGCCTTCGGCAACGAGGTTTGAACTATCACGTGCCGGTCACGAAACGTATTCGTCGTCAGCGCGAGAATTTCCTCAATGGTATCGTTGATATCCACGTCGACAAAGTCAGACTTATGATGTCGCAGAAATGACCGAATGCGACCGATGACGTTACTGGCGCGGTTTCCCTCTTTAACGACGCCGCTCAACGCGTCTATGGCTTCCGCCAGGTTGGGCGTTGGACGATCCAGCCATCGTAGCGCGGCATTGCCATTGGCGACCACCGCGGCAAGCGGTTGGTTGATCTCGTGTGCGATCGATGCCGTGAGCTCACCCATTGTCGTCAGTCGAGCAACCCGGGCCAACTCTGCCTGCGCTTCATGGACGGCCGCGTTGGCACGTATCCGCTCGGTTTCGTCCATTGACACTCCGATGTACTCGACCAGCTCCCCCGAATCGTCGAACACCGGATTTCCTACGGTGTGAATGTGTCTGATCGTTCCGTCGCGCAGTACCGCGCGATACGAAATGTTGTAAGTTCTTTTGTCCTGAGCCGCTCGTGCACTTGCTTCTTCGAATGACGCACGGTCCTCAGGATGAATCAATTCAAGAAACAGCGAATAAGAAATTTTCGTCGTGGCAGAATCGAGACCGAATATTCTCCATTCCTCCGGCGACCAGAACAACTCGTTGCTTCTGGTGTTTCGAGCCCAACATCCGGTACGGCTTAGTTTTTCAGCCTCTGCCAGATAGGCTGCAGTCCGCCGCAGCTCGCTTTCCGCCTTATGACGGGCGGTAATATCGATAGCGGTCGCGAAGTAAACCGGCGGCGCGGTGTCATCGCCCGGAATATTTGAAACGAATGAATTAACCCAAATCAACTGTCCGTCTTTGCGCCGATATCGCGTAATGACGTCATAGTTGCTGCGATGACCTTCGCGAAGCTCTCCAAGGCGGCCTCTGGCCAATTCGCGCTCATCTTCGACTATTAGGTCGACCGGCGACAGCTTTTCAAGCTCTTCACCAGAGTAGCCAAGCATGTCCTGAAGCGCCTGGTTCGTCGCCAGGAATCTCAGATTTTGGTTGACGAGCGATACGCCTAGCGAAGACATTTGGAAAACCGAACGCCAACGCTGTTCGCTTGCCCGCAACGCCGCTTCTGAACGTTTGCGAACCCAAATGTCGCCAAGAATCCTGCCCAATTGATCGACCGCTCGCAGGATTGTTCGATCGGGGTGCTGCCTCTGGCTTGAAAAGAATTCAAAGACGGCCAGGACTTCATCACCGAGAATGACTGGAAACACCAATGCGGTCTTCAGTCCAGCTTTGAGAGCGGGCCTAAGCCTGGGAAAATCACCAAAACCAATGTCCTCGAACCATGTTGCAACCTTGATGTCGTAAACGCGACCCGGAAGATCGGCACCGATTTCAATCCTTGCCTCACCACTGGCGCGGCGAAAGTCGGCAAAGTCGGTGGCGTTATGAGCCGAGTCGGAAGAACATGATAATTGGCCGCCCCGCTGATCGGGACACCAGACTTGCGCAAACTGCCAATGCTGGGCGTCGCATATACGCGACAAACAGGCGCTGGCGAGCGCCGATGTTGTAAGCGCGGCGCTGGCCGCAGCACTGACACTCACGATTAAGTCTAGTGCTTGCTCAACAGAACGATAGAGCTGCTCTCGTTGCTCGGCGGCTTGCCTTCGCTCATTGATATCGACGCAAACGCTCACCCATTCACGGACTGACCCATCGTCACCCAAGACAGCGTTTCCGCGCACTTGATGCCACACATAAACTCCGTCTGCGCGCCGAATACGATATTCGAGGTCGAACGGCGCTTGTTCCTTTATGGATTTTCGCCACACTTCCAATGCGCGGTCGCGATCGTATGGGTGCACGGCTTTGAGCCAATTTAATCCACGGGCTTGAACAGGAGACTGGCCTGTAAAGGCGCACCACCCCGGTGACTCGATAAACTGCCCGTTAGGCGTGGCGGTCCACACCAGCGATGTCGTTGCTCCGACCAGCGCTCGGTAGCGTTTCTCACTGGCGACAACTGCTGCCTGCGCACGTTTACGTTCGGTGATTTCTTCTGCAGCGACATTGACCCCAAGAACGTCACCAGCCGAATTCTTAAGTGGATACCAACTTGTGAGCCAGCAACGGTCAGCACCGACGCCGTCCGCTCGCTGACCATTGACCTCGATACCGGTCACCGGTTGGCCATTGGCAATGATGGATTGAACGAGTGTTTCAACTTGTTCGGCAATGTTCGGCACCATCTCGCGAACCGATTGGCCGAGATGATCCTCGACTGAAATCCCGCAAATATCAGTCAGCCGCTGATTGATTTGCAGGTAGCGGCAATCGGGGCTGAGAAATGCAAGGCCAATTGGTGCTGTATCGTAAATCCACTGGAGTTCTGGCGGGGTGGAAAATGGAATATTTTTAAGGGGACGATTAGCCCGGCCTCGGCCTGACCGCGCCGTCTTTCGCTTGGAGTTGCGTACCTGCCCCATGACCATCGATGCTGACTGTAACCTCCGCAAGACCTTGGTCACACCGCCGAAGGGGGACCCGAAGCTATGATCGCCAGCCAGGCAGGTTAGAGCATAAATTTCTCATTGCTTTGCTAGTATTGGACCGTAGTCCAACATCACCGTAGGTAGCATCCCGTTGCGCTACCGGCACGTCCGCTTTACCCTTGGAAAGCTAGCACTCGCTCGAGAGAATGGCATGTCTGCTGGGTGCCAATAGCAGATTGCCTGTCTAATGTTCGCCTTGAATCATAAGAGAGCATTCCACTAAGAGGTGTTGGTTGGAACTAGCCGACGGATTTTTACTATCGAGGTACGGTCGTGCTGAAAACAACAACCTTGAAAAGCCTCGCAGCTTTTTTGAGCTTATGGCTGGCACTGATTTGTATTGCCGCGGCTGGGACACCAGTGCACGTCCCGCCGACTGCAAACGATCCAGCAGACATGTGCGGTGTACTAGCCGATGTCCGCTAAACGCCAATAGCGAGCACTCTTCAGGGCATTGTGTCTAGCGACCGAAAATAAAAAGGAAGTTCGGATTGATGCGATGCCGCGGTTCTTCTGCGTAACCGTATGCCTCGCCCCCTTCGACCGTCAGAGCCGACAGTGTTGGTGGGTGTGAACTATCGATTCTTCTAAGCGACTTCGAGCCACGCTCCACCACGCAGCTGAGAATATTCAAAACCCCGGGCAACTCGCCAGGGGTTCTTTGTCGCAGAATTGCAAGTGTCGACTGTTTAAATTATCGACGGTCGTTAAAATTCGATTTCGCAGCCGCTCGGTGCGTCTTGTGCAGAACGCAACGTCGTCAGTGTGTGACGCACAAATAAAGTAAGGTCGCAATGCCAAGCACCAAGATAACCAGCGCGATCCGTGTCGACCGCCCTTCCAAAAATTCCCGGAGTGCCCTTGCAGCAAATCGCTTTGTCGCGTTCCCCCGCATGACCTTTTCCAATGGGCTAAGGGTTCATCGCTGCGAAGTGCCGTTGGTGGCTTCCGAAATGAGACCGTCGAGGTTGTTGAGTATGTTCAGAAGCCCGCCAGCCTCCTTTGCGTATTCAGCGTCGGTCAGCAGGCCAGAAGCACGCTGCGATTTAAGGCTTTCATGGATGCTGTTCAGGCGTCTAACTGAGCCAGCCAACGGCGCGCTGCTGCCAGCGGTCAACGACAGGGCGACAGCAATTCGCATGTCCAGTTCGGTCGCTATGTTGTTTGCTTGCATCCGGCTTGCACCCGCACCATGGAAAGTAGCGGAGCCGCCGTTGTGGCCTTGCGACGACCCCGCTGGTGCCAAGCATTCGCGCCCAACACTACGCTTTACATTTTGATGGCTGTAAGCGGCAGCACCGGCCGCGTCTTGTGATTTCACGCCAAAGTCTTGTTCAACGGCACAGCAGCGTTCACGATCGCGGTGACGCAGCTTCCGAAATGAGGCCGTCGAAGTTGCGGAGTACGTTCAGAAGCTCGCGGGCCTTGTTCGCGTACTGCGCCTCGGTCAATCGACCAGAGGCAAGACGTGCGTTGAGGTCTTTGTGAATTCTGTTCAGGGCTTGCACCGTGCCGCCCAATGGTCCGATGCTGCCGGCGGTCGCTGACAGGGCGACAGCAATTCGCTTGTCCAGCTCGGTTGTCATGTCGTTGCCTTTATCTGCCCGCACCTTTCCGGCGCCAGCGTTGCGCGGTGAAGGCTTTGTGCGTCTTGCACCAACATCTCAAACAGGTCGCTGGCGAGTTTGACCTCGTCCGCGCCTATGGCTTCGGCGTGCAGGCGCAGCAGTGATCTGGTTCGTAGTGAGAGCATCATGATTGCGTGTGCGTTTGTCATGCTGCTTTAAAACACGACAGCACTGCTCCGGTCTTGTGATTTCAAGCCAAAGTCTTGTCCCACACTATATGCGGAAGCTGGAAACCCGACTGATACCCGCTCTGCCGCCGAAATCGGACATGTGCAGCGCGCCAGCCAATGTCCCTAAGTGCCAATAGCGGACATTACGCCATTTGTATAACCACCTTGGTGTGAGCACAACGAACTGTACGTTCGTACGTACAAACGATTGCGGAGGTAATTTTCGTCTAGTGTAGGAATTTGATCCGAATGAATACGCCACGAGAATTAACTCACGATGAGGGGAAAGAGGCTCCTGCACTAATCGCGAGCATACCGGCCAGCGCACAACAGCGCAGGGCTGCGTTCGGCGTTGTTATTTCCTTATCGGTGGTGTTCGCCATAGCCATGCCGTTCGCGACTACAAAGATTTCGCGTATCGACGCTTTTATTCCGGTTACTCAAACCATAGTTTTCTTTGCCGATCTCATCACGGCGGTGTTTCTGTTTGCTCAATTTTCTATCCAACCTCAGCGTGCGCTTCTGGCTCTCGCAAGCGGGTACGTACTCAGCGGCCTGTTTGCGTTTTTGCAAACACTTGACTTTCCGGGCGCCTATAGCGCGACTGGGCTTATCAGTGGCACACCGAGTGGGGCAGTTTGGCTCTTTTCTTTCTGGCGCATAACCTTTCCGCTCGCGGTCATTGCCTATGTCCTGTTGAAGGACGCGAATGAAAGCGCGAGCCGGATCATAAGGTTTGACCGGAGCCGGGTTATTGCCATCACCGTTGCTTGCGTGCTTGCGGCTACGACCATTCTGACGTGGCTCGTCGCCGCTGGATACCTGCCAAGTCTGTACATTGATGCAACACAACAGACATCTGTCGTTCAATACTTCGCCGGCGCGATGTGGCTACTTAACGCCATAGCCATCGTGCTGCTAGTCCTCCGCAGGAGGACCATCCTCGATGTATGGCTCATCGTGGCTGTCTATGTCGCAATACCTGACCTTGGATTGGCGTTCTTGCTTCCCGTCGTCCGTTTTTCGGTCGGCTGGTACATGGCTAAGATTTATATAGTGATCGCCAGCTTCACGGTGCTGGTTATATTGCTCTGGGAAACGACGATGCTGTATGCGCGACTTGCCAGCGCAATGATTTTGCAGCGGCGCGAGCGTACCAATCGACTAATGAGTGTGGACGCAGCGACCGCCGCAATCGCGCATGAAATTAAACAGCCACTCACTGTCATATCGGCACGCTGCTCGGCAGCCTTGAGGTGGCTCAAAAGAACGCCGCCTGATTGCGTGGAAGCAATCGACTGCCTAACGAGCATAATGGAAGCAAGTGATCGCGCAAATGAAGTTGTTGATGGTACCCGCGCGCTGTTCAAACCGACCGCTCAGCACAAGACGCTGATTGAAATGAACAGTGTCGTTCGGCAAGTGTTGAACATGGTTGAAAACGACCTGCATGTTTACGGAGTATCCGTTTCAACCGAATTTCAAGACGACCTTCCGCAAATAATGGCCGACCGCACCCAGCTACAACAAGTTATCCTGAACCTGGTCAAGAACGCGATTGAGGCAATGACCGCCGGTCGCACAGAGATAAAAACCCTTCGGCTGGTCATGACCCAAGATGGAAATTCAGTTGTCACGCTTTCTGTCGAAGATACCGGGCCCGGACTAAGTCCCGAAAACGCAAGCCACGTATTCGATCCGTTTTTTACGACGAAGCCTTCGGGGATGGGGTTGGGGCTTTCCATTTCCCAGCGGATCATTGCGGATTTCGGCGGCGAATTGCGGCTCACCAAAACCGGTTCAAATGGCTGTACTTTTGAAATCACTTTGCCAAGCGTAGCCACAAGCGACAGTGAGGGTCCCAAACGGAAAATTCCTCCTGCTGGGCGGTATTTAAATAAGAAATTGTCGAAGGCTCAATAGTGAGCCTCGCGGATCGCCATGCCAATAGCAGACATTGGGCGTGCAAAAGGAAAGACCGCCAAGCGGCGGTCTCTCCGAAATCTAGGACAACAAATGCGCGTCCGGGAACGGCCGAGTTGGGGTCTTGCCTGACTGATGCGACCCCGAGAGCCGTTCCCGGCGTACCGTCCTGAAACTTGCCGCTACGCCAGGCCCGAACGTTGGCGCTAGCGATCGTCGCGGCCTCGCTGACCCGGTGGCGTCATCCAAACCTCCGTGCCTTGGCTTCGCAAAAACTGTCCCTGGCCCGTCCCCGGAGCTTTAACACTATGAAGGATGTCGTGGCGGAATAGTGGCGCGGCGCGGAACTCCGACTAATTCCAACTCTCCGTGACAATCCCGTCACACGGTAACAAAGTACTTCAGCCCAATACGACAGGAGGCATTCTTGTCCGAACCCAATCAAAATAATCTCTCCGCACGACTGCGAAGGCTCCCGGTAAATTTTCTGCTCGCGCTCATTAACGCGACAACGATCCTCGTGATCGTTGCCGCAATTCTTGTGCTCGTCGCAATGGTGCGTATCGATAGCTTTGCCGGAAGGATGGTTTCGACGATGACTGCGGCGGTGCTGTCAAAAATCGATCTACCGTCGAAGGACGTGCTGGGGAATCTCCGAAACCTAACTGAGGAAGTGCGCACGCTCGGCAATACTCTCAGGGAAATTAAGGTGGGAGAAAACCCAGCCGTTCAATTGGAGATTGCGCGATTGAAAGAGGCGCTGACAGTCCTCAATGTGAGCGTCGACCGGCTCGCAAATGCGAGAACGATCCTCACTGACGAAGCGATCGGACAGTTGGGACGCGCGGTCACCAACTCACTGACGAAGTTGAAAGGATGCGGTTCAAACGTTGTCCAAACGCGGCACTATGTCAGCGACATCGCTCCTAAAACCGAGCGGCGAATGTCCGCTTTGGATCAAAAAGCGGACATGTGCAGCGCACTAGGCGATGTCCGCTAAGTGCCAAAAGCAGACATGTGCAGTGCAAAACGTCATGTCCGCTAAGTGCCATGAGCGTGACTCTGCACATACAGAAAGACAAATCAGGAGTTTGATCAGGCGGCTTGCTTGCGCCTCCTTCTCCACCCGAGCAGACCGAACGCGCCCGCGAACACGCTTCCAAACAACGGTAGCGCGGCCGGGAGGGGCGTTGTCGCGTCCGTTGTAATTCCATTCACTTGAGCGAGGTCGCCATTAGCGTCGATCAACAACAGGCCGAAATCGCTAGCGACTACGCCTGGAGTAAAATGAAATTTATCAACAGTCATACCCGGGCCTATGTAGTTGGCCAAATTGACGGTGACCAAGACCGGGTTGTTGATATCCGAGATATCGGCGTCGCCGGTCGCGTACGCAAACGCTGAAACCGGAACGCTCTGTCCAAAGTCCAGTTGCGTGACAACTCCGACCCAATTTGTAAAATTGGTCGTTGCCGTGGCGCCCCCAACAGCAGCCGGGTTCGACACACCAAATCCCCAGATGTACCAAGCGGTGGCGTTGTTAGCGACAGTGTACTGGCCTGCACTCTCTGAAATTGTAAAGTCCAGAGGATTTACGGTGCTTACTGCAAAAGCTGGCGTCACAAAATTTATGCAGACGCATGCGGCGGCGGCAAATACAAACGATCGAGTTGTTGGATTCATAGTGGTGGCCCCTAAAAAATGACGTTTAGCCGCAGGGCCACAAAGCCGAGCTAAACCATCCCCGAAGCAATACTCGACTACCTTCTATCCTCGCGTCAATAGCGTCGCCGGGCGATCCGAATTTGAAAGCGAGTTCAGGGGGTGTGCGGATTATGCCAGATCACCGCCCTCGTTCGCTCGGCCCTGGCGTGATGATGGCGCGAAATAGCCGCTCGCACCGCGTAGCCGGCAGCAAATCCTAGGGCAAAAACTATGGAGACAATGGTTGCAATTTCCACGCCCATTTTTGGAAATTACCACCTGATTGCAATTTTTTGAAGGCAGCAAGTCCCGCACGCGGTCGTCTGCGCCAGCCAGCAAACCTAGCGCGCCTTGGCCGGGTGTACGCCGCGGAGCGGCGCGCTATTCTCCCGCCCGCCTATCGCGTATAGGCGCAGTTGGCCGGCTACGCGATCACCTCGTCGGTGTGTGCGATGTACGAGCCCGGACTGCGGCACGTCACTTCGCTTTCGATTGCAATTCCTTTACGAGCGCCCAAGTGGCCGCTACGAGCCTGTCCCGCGGTTTTGCCCTGCAATAACTATCGATCCACGCATACATATCGTCGCCGGTCCTTGAGGTGAGAATGTCGGGTCCATTCGACCTCGACACGTTTGACCCCGAAACAAACCCGTCGATCCAAGCTTGCGCTTGATACTCGTGATCTTTGAGATTTTGATCGCGGTATTCTAACCAGTCGCCACACGTAATCGTGCCTGCTCCAAAAACGTTTTGGGCAATGGCCACGTTTGTCCAAACAACCGCCAAGCCGCACAACATTACTATCCGGATCATTTTTTACCTTCGACGAATATTTCCCGACGCGGGCTTTGGGTCAAAAGCGGAGATTGCCACAAGTCCGGGCGATGCCAAAAATGCAACCCTCACCCGCCATCGCCTCCGCCTTCGGGCGGCTCGAATTGGCCAGCCGGCGGCGGCGCCGCAAATTGCCATAGAAGAACAGGGTGTTAGTGGCGCCTCAGGAAACTAGCGAATCATTATATAATGCGGAGGCTGACTTGTGATGCAGGAGCGCCCCGATGAAAACGTGGCAAGTCGCACTCGTGAAAGAACAAGGCGTTGAGTTCGCCGTCGTGTGCGTACAAGACAGTGTCATCAACAGCGCGTCAGAACGCGATGAAGTTGTCAGGTGGTGGTCTTTTCAACTTCACCGCCCTGCCGTTCTGATGGGTGCGCAGCGACACGAAATTTACGGACGTCAGGATATCGCGCACTTTGTGAGCATGGTGGGTCCGTCCCGTCTTCGCTGGAGACGGATGAACGTCGCAGCCTAGCGGCCATACGCAACCGCGTCGCGTGTCTAAAGCTTGGGACGACGCCAACGAATTTTTTGCCGCACTCGGTAAAGCAATCTCAGGCTGGCAGGGCGTTGAACAGCGCATGTCACTGCTTTTTTGCGAGAGTCCAAAAGGAAAGGCCGCCGTGAGCGGCCCTTCCCCACCGCCTCAACCCGCCTGGTTGCTCTACTTACAAGGCGGTAGGTTGGGCACCGTAAGCGTGGATATATTATTTAGGGCGTCGGGCGGCCTCGGCATGAAGCCCGATGCCATGTACGAATTTCACAGCCGACATGGCATTGAAGCAAAACGCGGCCAAGGACTGCGCGATCACAGCGGCAGTCTTATCCGATGGTGCTTCGCTGATGAAGCAATGGCCGGGTCGTTTGCGAAAGAGTTCAAAGTAGTCGAATAATTTAAAAGAAAGGCCGCCGTGAGCGGCCTTTCCCCGGATGTGCAGCAGCTGTTGCCTCGAACGGCAGCCGCAATCCAACCGACCAATTGTTCAGACGGCCGATAGTTCCGACTTTATGGCCGCCGAATGCCTCGCATCATGCCTCTGACATATCGAAACGCATCAATTCGCCAATAAAGCTTCCAAGTGGAACCTGCAGCGCGAGCCACAAAAGAACGATCACCAAAACGTTTGCTATTTGCATTGGGCGCCCCTCGCGCCCCCCAGCCATTGTGCATTGTGGCGATGACACAGGCGGAGGATGAACCGCGCACTGTCAGTCGAAAAACGGTTCACTCAACAGGTGCACCCACATCATCGCCAGCACTGATTATGAATGAGTCGATTGAAAGGGAGCGGTAGCATCGCACTGTGGCGGCACCAACCGTAGCGTTGCGGCTTGCGCTCGGTTGGTAACCGCCCCAAGCGGAGTTTTAACCTTCAGCCCCCCTGGTGCGCACCGTAAAGCGCAGGTTGATTGCAGCGCTATGTCATCTCACGCATGTAGCGAGGAATTTGTTTCCGGTGTGGCGCAATGGCCATACTGAAAACTAAAGTTCCGAGAAAGGAACATCGCAAAAAGAAGAAAGGCTGCCCAGCCACACCCCCAATTTATTTAGGCCGCCGCGATTGCTTTTCGCTTCCTGCGCCAGTCGAGCAGTCCCAATGCGCCGAGGCCGATGGCGAAGAGTGGCATGGTTTCGGGCATTAGCGTCTCTTCACGTACGTCTGTATTATCGTTAGCCCTAAAAAGCAGAGTGATGAATCGGAAAGGCTAAAATGAAAACTGACGCCGCAAGCGAGGACGATTTGCGAGAAGCCATCATACGCGCTGTGGAGGCGGCCGACCCAATACACGGCATGACAATCGAAACAGTGGACGGTAAGACGCACGAGGCATTTGAGCCGGTGACAGTGGGTCGTGACTACATAAATTTTCGTGGCAGCAAGCAGCCAGCACATCGCATGAAAACAATTCCGTTTTCAGCAATCGCAACCATTATGTCTTAAACTTCGGGGCCAGAGACTATCTGGACATAGTGGACGGCTAAGGCCAACATGTGACTTCCGCTTTGCTCCCGAAAGCAGACATTCGCCGAGCCGGTCAGCATGTCCGCTAAGTGCCAATAGTGGACATTCGCAAAGTGACTGTGGCGCCCCTTCACTATGGCCTCCGATAATCCAGTTTATCGGAAGTAATTTCCGAAATTCGGTGGCTTAAGCGGGGAGAAAAGCGGACATGGCGTTTTGCACCGCACATGTCTGCTTTGACCCAAAGCGAACATGGTATAGCAATCTTGACCTACACCTAAACCCTCGTGGAATTTCCGTCCAAGCTGAAGGAAATAATGTGCAGAGAAAAATTCTCATTATGGGCCTGCCCGGCGCCGGCAAAACGACGCTCGCCAATGCTCTTTCCCCATTACTCAATGCAGTGGTCTTCAATGCCGACGCCGTTCGCGCCAATCTCTCGCGCGACCTTGGTTTCAGCCCTGAGGACAGGATCGAACACGCGCGGCGCATGGGCTGGATGTGTGATCGCGTCGTCGAGGCCGGTGGGACCGTAATTGCGGATTTCATTTGCCCGACAATGGATACGCGCGCGGTGTTCGGGGATGCCTTCACGATTTGGGTCGATCGCATCAAGAGAGGTCGATTTGAAGACACCAACCGAATTTTTACCCCTCCGGAGCATTCGGACCTGCAAGTCGAGGCAGCTGGTACTCCACAATATTGGGCCGAAAAAGCCCTGACACTTCTGCGCCCAGCATTCGACCCACAGAAACCGACTGCATTGTTCATCGGTCGCTACCAGCCGTTTCACAAAGGGCACCAGCGGCTTGTCGAAGAAGGATTCCGGAGAGTCGGCCAAGTCTGTATTGCGGTTCGTGACACTCACGGAATTGATGAAAAAAATCCGCTGCCATTTTTTGCAGTAAAGCTGCGCATTGAGGCTGCACTTTCGGCTTATGTCGGGCGCTTCGTGGTGGTTCCTCTACCAAATATCACCGATGTCTTTTATGGCCGGGATGTTGGCTACAACGTCGAACGGATTCTGCTCGACAAGGCAACCGAGGCCATCTCAGCCACCAAGGTGCGCAAGCTGAGGGCCGGACCCTAATCCATGACGTTGTGGTTGGATCTTCACTGTCACAACGGACGGCAGAGTCCGCTTCTGGCAGGTAGCGCATTAAGGACCTCTCAATCTTTGGAGACCGTCAGTTTTTGGGCTTTTGGCCATGTTAAAGTCGGCCCAGAAATCCGGGGGAACGAATGGCCCTGAACGCTACTGAATTGCGGCTGATCGAACGGCTGATCGACAAGTTTGTAAGGCCGCGAATTCTCTTGCTTGGCTATCCCGAACTGCTTGTAACCGAAGATATTTGGCAGTCTCGCGTGTCATGGGATAGTTTGCCGAAGCGGGACAACTCCAAGGAACTCTGGATCGCCCACAACCGCGTAACGCTTGGCGACACGCCAATGCTCGAATCGCGCGGACTCTATCAAGCCCTCGGCTGCGACGTTGAGATCAGCGATGCGCTCTCATGGGGCGGCGAGGATTTTGTTCTCGACCTCAACCACCCCATAAAGCGTTCGTTGCGCGGACGCTACGACATCATTGTCGATCCCGGTACTCTCGAACACTGCTTTAATATCGCCCAAGCTTTTGAGAACGTAGACGCACTCTTGACGCGCGGCGGATTCATTTATCACCAGAACGCCATCGCGTTCCCGAATTACGGATTCTGGAGCATCAGCCCGACCGCATTCTTCGATTTTTACGATAGCAAAGGCTACGAACTCGGCCAGCCGTATTGCTTTGGTCCGGTCCTCGATAAGCACGGATTCGTGCCGACGCTGGTGCCGATTGACCCGTTCGGGGAAAATCCACCGAGCCCAAGAATTATCGGGTCTTATGTTTTCAGAAAGAGCGACACACCGTCGTTAATACCAACTTGGCCACTCAAGACGTACCCCACTCAACGCTGCTATACTGGAAAATCCAGAACTCCCGTGCTGGTCGATTTCTTGACGAAAACAGGAGACCGAAAGTGAACCCATGGTTGCTTACGTTGGGTAGGTGCTGTCGCGCTGATCTTGTGGATCGTTGTGAGACTTGCAGACGCGGGGCATTCGCACATGGGAGAGGTTATAGGTTCAATCCCGATAGTGCCCACCACGAAGACAATAGCTTAGCGAAATCGCCTGGTTCGCGGCCCGGTTTACCGCCCAAGAAACCCTCCAGACTTTTGCACTGACAGGTCGCCTCGACCAGACATTGACTGAGCGGCGCGGGTGCTCGACGGTGTGATGTCCCTAGGTCCTGCGGATCACCGCTTCGCTAGTGTCGAGCAGGTCAGCCACATTCCAGATCGAACGCCGTTTATTGATGCCGCAGCCGGCAGCGGCGGCACTCATTATTGATTCTGCATCCACACACTGTGGGAAAGCTGTGAATCCGTCTTCATCATTTTCTCTTATGCAAATATTTGTCAATATTTCGCGCTCTCACCCTTGGTAACAGCCGCAACGGCACGCTTACGCGGACCATTGGAGAGGTCGGACAATCGGATGCTGGCCTCCATCCCAGCCAGCACATCTTGATTCACATTCGTCCAAAATTTCAATTCAATCTAACCGTGAACCGCTCGAGCTGTAATTAATATCCCCGTAGTCGAAAAGCCAGGGCATCCCCGCCTTGGCAGACTGTTCGGAAGGACTTGGCATTTCGGTCATTGCGATCCGGCTGACCATTGCAACGTGGTACGGTTGGATAGCTCGCTTCACTGCGCGATCATTATCATCGGTGAAGTGCCCGTCCGCTCCCAGCTTACTGGCCCTTTTTTTCATTGTGTCGAAATCCGTCGCTGAGACAATATTGGCGACACGCTGATCATCGATTGGAATTTCCAGATACTGCGCGATCCTTCGAACCGTGGCGGCTTTGTCGCGGGTTAGCTCTTCATAGCTGAGGATCAGCGCGTCGCCACCTTCTTCACGAAATCGGAAGAATGCTGCGATTTGCCGAATGTGTGGCCCTATGCCGTCCCAAGTCAGTTCCGGACTAGTAAAACCCGAGATCATCATGCTCATCGCGGCATCTGGCGGCAGCTGCGCCAGATAATCCGCCCCCCTCACCGAGCGCCCGATCGATGCGTCTGCATCAAGCCGGAGATGGTTATACATCGAGACAATCAGATCAAAGACGTTGCGCACCAGAAAGATATTTTTTGTGCCGGCACCTCTTAGAAGCGCCGTGCTTCGGTCATTGAGAATTGAGTGCCAGCTAAAGAAGTGCCCAGGCGGAATATCGATAAGCATTTCATCGTCGTATTCGGGCGCGCCTTGGCCGATTTCCGGCTCATGTCCTTTCAGGCCGGTGATATCTTCAAGGATGGCGCGTAATAGCCAGGTACCCGATTTCATGACCGACGAAACGAAAATAGGCCGGCTGGGCCCGCCTGGAAGCCGAACCGGGACTGGCGCCGGCCGGTCTAGCCCGAACAGATCGTAGCCAAAAGACTTGTACACATCGAGCGCGGTCGGCGTCAGCAGCGCGCGAAACCCGTCGATTTTCCAGCCGGGCCAGGATTTAATCAACGCCTTTGGATCGGTTTCGACCGGCTCTTCGCCGCGGAAGAGCGTCTTTGTCATCGCAAAGAGGCGGTCCAAATCGCTCTGCTCATAGGTGCATTTCCCTTTCGTCAGATAGCGGACAAGAGCGTTAAATTTTTCCGGCTGAGTGACAACGCTTTCGATCGGGATGTGCGTTGTTATTCCAGAGGAAACATCACCGATGATGTTGTTTAGTTGATTTATGCCTTGGAACGCCGCCCACACGTTGACTTCATCCTTTTCATAGGAGCGAAGTCCGAGAGACCGAAACGTGCCGTGATGCGCGACCTTCCATTCCCAGGCGAGCGGATCAGTTGCGCCGGTGCGCATGCGCATATTGCTAGCGCGCCAGCGGATATAAAACTCGAGCCATATAACAGGATGCCGGACGAGATTGGCCGCTGGAATATTGGCATAGCGCGGGTTTCCGAGAAGCTCGGGCATCTGTCCAGCACGATAGGAATAGCAATCTCCGATCGCTTCGTAGGTCATCCCCATGTCGTTGAGGAACTCGGTGAACGGAATAAGCGCCGGTCGCTCGGCGCGCGTACGCTCTCTCATGTATTTGGGCCGGGAACCCTCGTGAGCAAGGAGCGCGAAAATTTCCGGATGCATGTTCAGTGCTTTAGGTAACCAGCCGAAATAATGATCAGCTGCATAACCCCACGCGGTTACATAGAAGACGCGGTAGTCGTCCTCCAATTCGCGGCGTAGTTTTGCGCCGTAGCTCCGTTCTGTCACGGAGTTGCCACCAGTCCCGTCAAGGGCACGCTTCACCATATTGTGGTCCCTTTGTAAGACGGAAATATTCTAACTTCCGCGTACAAATCTCTGATGTTTCTTCACTTGAAGACGCCCATAACGGATGCCTGTCGGAAGATGGACGCCACAACCAGAGAGCGTCGGCTTCACTCAAGCCGACCAATTCCAGATGGCAATTTGCTCCAAACGGCCCACGACCGACACATCTAAGCAGCGCGAACCAGATTTCGTGCGACGCACTTCTTCGCGATCAGATACCGAATCCGCGCCCGAACTTCTAAATGAAATTAAGATGCTGAGGTGGTAGCTGGCCCGAAAGATCCGGCAGCTTGATCTGGTCCTTCATATAGCCATCAAGAAACTCGTTGACCTTGTGCTGAAGGCACAGTGAGCCACACATGCGTCTGCGCGTTGAAGTCTGGGCCGGCGATGTAGATTCATGACCTCCCAGTAGCGGTCCGACTGCCAGAGATCCTTGAAGCGCTCTTCGCAGATATTGCCGATGTGAAATTTCTTATAGCGCTCGTTGAACAGCATCCCGCAGGGAGCCACCAAACCTGAACCCGGAAATCTGGATCATGAAATGGCGCGCCATAGCAACGCTGATAGCGTGCGCTTGCCTTCGGCCTCGATCTTCGACCATTTAACCTGAACCTTATAGTCTTCGTCCGATAAAGCCTCGGCGTCGCGCAATGTGTCGTAGAGCCGAGCGTAGCCGCCGTAATTGACGCCGAGATCGCCATCCTCATTATCGGAGCAGTGCTTGATGACGAGGTAGTCCGGCCGCAGTTCCTGGCCGAGCCTCGCGAGCGGCATAATCTGGTCCTCGTATTGCGGCATCAGTACCATCTGCAATCCGATAGTGACGTCAAGCTTGTCGCGTCGCTTGATCTCGACCATGTCGCGGATATTCTGGCAGACGCGGTCGAACCAGTGCCTCTTTAACTCCCATGATCTCGGCGTAGCGCGCTCGTTCGCCGGCCGAAATATTGATACGGAGATAAGTGAGGTGGGGAAGCACCTCTTCAAGCTTGCGCCGGTTAAGAACGAAACCGTTAGTGCCGACAGCCATGGAGATGCCCCGCTCATGGCCGTGGCGTGCAGGCATCGACAAACACCGGGGAGATCGTGCTCTCGCCATCGGAAACCAAACGAGATGCCCTTTACGCCGATTTCGGCAGCAGTCGTCGAGAAAATCGAAGATCACTTCGTGGCTGATGACGCTGACGGTCGTTCTCCTGCAGCATGGCGTAGCAGTAGTGACAGGCGTAGTTGCAGGCTCGGGTCAGCGCCATGTCGATGGTGATAGGTGCGATCCGCTCGCCGCGTTCCCAAGCGCGTACCCGATCTTGGTGCCAGGCTATCTTGGTGCCGTCGAGGATCAACTCGGTATGATCGGTCATCCCCGTCATCTTCAATCTCCCTGCTTACAGGCGCCGAATTTGGTTCGGCGTCCTTCATCTCGTCCATGAAAAGTTCCAGCGGGTTGCCGGTCTCGCGACGCAACCTCTTTTCGAGAGCCATCAGAAGCTTCGGCTTGATCTTATAGCTCACTTGCTCACTGAAGGCGACCGTGACACGGGTGCCCCGTTCAATCCGACTGATAAAAATCGCATCATCATCCAATCCATTCGATTTCAGGAAAGTCTATAACAATCGGCTTGATCGAATTGGCTGTTGGCCGATTTATTCTGCGCGAGCCATCGCTCACTTGCGCGAAGATACCACGCGTTATCGCGATGCCCGACGTTGAGATGGACCTGTACTGCGCGGTTTACCTGACGTAGCAGCCGTTCAGCCATGGCAAAGGCGCGGCCCGAACTACGCGGCGTCCTGATTTCCTCGACGGGCGAGCAATCGTCTAGGTTGGCGGCGGCCACATAGATGACGCCATGGTCGGCGGCTTCCTGCACCGGCCGTCTCACAATGATCTCGCATAAACGATCCAGAGTGCGCTTCATCAACGGATCCGCAGTGCCTACGTGTGTAGCCTCATGAATTATCAAGCGGCTGCTGGCCACGTCGATCCCGACGCGGAGCCGGACCGAACCCTCAACCCCTTCGAAGATCAAGACCTCGCTCGCGGCGAGCGAGCGACCTACCGATACTTTCATTGCTGCCGCTTCGCTCATCACGCACCGATCTTCGTAACGGTGATTAAAAGCTTGCCCTCGTCGTGTCTCACCGCCACGCTGCCCAAACTTCCAACCTGCTTGACGAGCTCATCGATACGCTCTGAAGGCATGGACTTCGCGGCGACGCGAACAGAAATCGCGCCTCGGCCATAGGCTTCCGCTGCCTCCACCATGTTCAGGATGCTCTTCACGCGATTTTCATCCGGAACCCAAATTTCAAGATATTCGGCATTGGCGCCGAAATTGCGCAGCTGGGTGACAAGCTTGGTTTCAAAGTCAGCTACCAGTTGCTCATAATCGAGAACTTCCACGTCGGAACCTCCGAACAATCACATACCGCGTTCGATTCCCTAAACCTCCAAATCCCACTTTTCGAAGGCGGAATCAACCTCCGCATGCAGCCAAACTCCTGCTTCAACCTTGCGCTGCGTCGGTGGTTACGACCGTAACCCAAGAAAGCGTTTAGTTTCCGTTGCAATGATTTCGATCTGTTGAACCGTCAATGAAGGATTGATCGGCAATGTCAGGATTCGCTCGGCTTGCGATTTTGCGATCGGGAAATCGCCGCGCAGATAGCCGAGTGCAGCTGCAGCCGGCTGCAGATGGATTGGAATCGGATAGTGGATTGCCGTGCCGATGCCCTTTTCAGCCAAATACCGTTGCAAGGCATCGCGGCGCTCGAGCTGAATCACAAAGGTGTGATAGGTATTGAACTCGATGTTTCGGTCCGGCGCGATGTAAATTTCGCCGCAGTCGAGCAACTCTCGATAGCGAGCTGCGTTGGCCCTCCGCTGGCGGATGATCTCATCGAGGCGCCCAAGACGAAATTCTAGCACCGCGGCTTGCAGCGTGTCCATGCGCGATACCAGCCCGAATCCTTCGACCGTGTCGCGATCAACCAGACCGTGATTGCGCTGACGGCGCACAAACGCGGAAATGTCGTCGCTGTTGCTTGTAATGAAGCCGCCGTCGCCGATAGCATTAAGATTTCTTCAACGGGTGCGTAGAGAAGCAGCCTACGGCCCCGAAACTTCCGGCGGGCTTATGGCGATACCGCGAGCCGATTGCCTGCGCGGCATCCTCGATTACAACCAAGCCTCGTGATCGCGCTAGTTCCAAGATCGGATCCATGTCGGCAATTCGGCCAGTCAGATGCACGGGCATGATAGCCCTTGTACGCAGCGTAATCGCAGGCGCGATTTGCTCGGGATCGATATTCTGGTCAGACAGGACATCGACAAAAACCGGCTTGGCGCCCACGCGAACGATCGCGGCTGCCGAGGCGACAAATGAGTTCGGCGGGGTTATAACCTCATCACCTGGTCCAACGCCCAGCGCGCGCAACCCAAGAATGAGAGCGTCGGTTCCCGAATTGAGGACCACGGCGTGCTTGACCCCGCACAGCGCGGCAAGCTTGCCCTCCAGACGCTCAACGACCTCGCCGCCGATATAGACACCGGAAGCCAACACATCTTCGATGATCGGGAGCAGCTGCTCCCGCTCCACTGCATATTGCGCAGCTAGATCAACATAGGGGATGCGGAGCTTCGACATTCGTCTGTTCTATTTGTAGAAGGCGCGGACGGTTTCGATGACATAGTCCATTTCGGAATGCGAGAGATGCTGGTCGCAAGGAAAGGTGATGATCTCTCTGGTGTGGCGATCGCTGACCGGGAAATCGCCTTCGCGGTGATCGAGATAGGCTAGACCCGGTTGTCTGTAGATAGGCACCGGATAATGAACCTTTGCCTCGATCCCCTTGTCGAGGCAGTGCTTTAGCAACGCGTCCCGGTCTTCGGCAAAGATTATATAGAGGTGATATACTACGCGCATATTAGAGATGCGCGGCGGAATGCGAATCTGTCTGAGCGCACCGAGATGCTTGTCGTAATAGGCGGCGTTTTCGATTCGGGCTTTGGCGATGTCGTGAGCCTTTGGTATCAACCAGTTGCCGACGACTGCCTGAATTGTATCGAGCCGGGAATTATAGCCCATGCGGACCACCGTATCGCGGTCGGCGAGGCCATGATTCCGCAACAGCTTCAATTCCTCCGCAAGTGCTTGATCGTCGGTAGTGATGACACCTCCGTCGGACCAAACATTGATGTTCTTGAGTGGGTGAAGGGAGAAGGCTCCTGCCCTGCCCCAGGTCCCTGCATTCCTGCCATCAATCGCCCCCAATATGGCCTGACAGGCATCTTCGATAACGGGAAGTTTGTGGCGTTCGGCGATTGGCGCGAGTGCATTCATATCGGTCATGTAGCCGGTGAAATGCACGGGCATGATTGCTCTGGTGCGATCGGTAATCGCCCTCTCGGCGCGGCTTACATCCATGCAAAACGTATCGTCGCAATCCACAAACACCGGCTTGGCGCCAACTTCGCAAATGGCGCCCACGGTGGCTACGAAAGTATTGGCGGCTGTAATGACCTCGTCGGCAGGGCCGACGCCAAGTGCTTTTAGAGATAGCTTGAGTGCATCGGTGCCCGAGTTTACCCCGATGGCATACCTTGTACCGATCAATTCGGCAAAGCGGCGTTCAAACTCGTGCAGTGGCTTACCAAGCGTGAAGTCCCCGCTAGGTACAAAGGCCTTCAACTCCTGCCACAGGTCTTCACAGTCGCCGAACTGCTGCGCCAAATAAGAATAGCGTACCCGCATATTTTGCGTGAACCTCGTTCTGATTGATCGGACTAGAAGGGCCCCTTGAACGCCGGATCGGGCTTGTCGATCGATACTCCCTGTCGCAAGGCGATAACCTCTTCACGAGCAGCTTGTGCAATAGATTCGTCCAGGTCACATAACTTCTGCACAGCAGAAACGATCTCGGCCGAGCCTGGATAATAGACCTTGGCAAGAGCCAGCGCCGAGGGCGTGGGGTGGTCAGGCAAAGCGATGCGAATCGGCGGACGCTTGAGGTGGGCGAAGGCGCGTTCAGCTACCTCGGCGACGATCTCGGCCCCCAAGCCGAGTGTACGCCATCCAGTATCGCACACAACCAGACGTCCCGTACGCTGCACAGACGCGATAATTGGCGCAAGGTTGAGAGGACGCAACACGCGCAGATCGAATACGTCAGTTTCGCAGCCGTGATCCGCAAGCGCGTTTGCAGCCCGCGAAGCCTCAAGCGTCATGTACGACGTCGCGACGATCGTTGCGCGATCTCCAGCACGCATTTTCCTCGGGCCGTCGAGCGGTGTCACGTGCCAACCCGCCGGAACATCGCCAGTGACGTAGTGTAGCCAACGATGCTCGATGAAAATCACCGGATTGTCGTCTTCGATCGACGCGATCAACATCCCCTTGAAGTCGCTCGGCGTAGACGGCATGACGACTTTCAGGCCAGGAATTGAGGCAAACAATGCTTCCAGGCTCTGCGAATGTTGCGGACCTTGCCCCCAACCGCGGCCAATGACCATACGGACAGTAAGCGGGACACGGTGCGCCCCATTGGTAACGTAATGGCTCTTAGCTGCCGTATTGAACAGCTGCTCCAAGCACAAGAGGGCGAAGTCGACGCGCTGATGCGTCATGATCGGCCGGCGCCCCATCAGTGCCGAACCGATCGCAATCCCGGTTAGCCCATTTTCCGCGACCGGCATTTCCACAACGCGCTCGGGCCCATAGTCGTCGATCAAACCCTTTGTCGTCCCGAAAATGCCGCTTGGGTCACTAACCCCCTCGCCCAGTAGATAAGTGTCCTGACGTGATGACAAGGCCAGGTCGAGTGCTTCACGGACTGCCTCTGCAGCGCTGATGATACGCGGTTCACGCATATAGATTAGTTGCAACGAGGGACGAATTGGGCAGAGGAGCCGCCTCGGCGGCGGCGAAGGCAGCGCCGATCTCGCGCTGCAAGTCCGCTCGCATGACTACCTCAGCCTCGGGATCAAGCAAGCCAGAGCCTCTCAAACCTGCGCGCAATCGAGCGATGGGATCCCGCTGCTGCCATTCGGTGAATTCCGCGACGGTGCGATAGCCAAGATCGTTGTCGTAGTTGGGGCCACAATGCTCGCGCCAGCGGTATGTATCCGCGAGGATGAAGGTTGGTCCATTTCCGGATCGCGCGCGTGTGACCGCGGTTACGGTTGCGCCGTAGACTGCCGCCACATCATTGCCGTCGACGTGCGCGGTCGGCATGCCATGGGCTCTACCCAGCTCGGTGAGCGGACGTCGGGGTTGGCGATCCTCCAGGTTGGTGTAGACAGAGTATAGGTTGTTTTCGCAGACAAAGATCGCGGGCAATCGCTTGAGAGCGGCAAAATTCGCGCTCTCGTGAAAGACGCCCTCCTCAAGCGAGGCATCACCGATATAAATGACGACGACGTTCGGCTTCATTTCCTGCCTGAAGGCAAGCGCAGCCCCAACTCCGACCGGAATGGAGGCCGCCACGATCGGCAAGCTTAGAAGCAGCCCCGCAGTGAGATCAAAAAGATGCATTGACCCACCGCGCCCACCGCAACAACCGGTCGCTTTCCCCATGATCTCGGACAACATAGCAACGAGATTGCCTCCCTTGGCAAGATAGTGAGCGTGACAGCGGTGTGTGGAGACCGCCTGATCGCCAACTCCGAGAGGCGCACTAACGCCGACCGCGACTGCCTCTTGTCCGATCGACAGGTGCACCGGACATCGCATGGTCTGTTCTGAATAGCGAGCCGCGATCTCCTCTTCTACAGTTCGTATGCGCAGCATTTCGCGGTAGAATCCAAGGAGGTCACTGCCGCGGATGTGAGCGATCGGCGCGTGCTCGTTCAAATCGCGCCTCTCGACATGTAGGAGGGAGTGCCACCATCCGCGCGCCATCCCATGCACAAATCAAGGATGGCGTGGCATATGCATAGGTGCGCGAGTTCGACAAACCCGTACAGCTTATTCGGAACATAAAAATTCATGTCGCCTCTTTGGCGTAGCGGATTGTCAGAGGAAAATCCGCTTAGCGTCATGATCGTGGCGCCCACCTGGGCGGCTGCCGTAGAAGCGGCCAGGATATTGGCCGAGTTTCCTGAACTAGAAATTGCGACGAGCAGGTCACCCCGTCGCGCGTGGCGCTCGAGCGGTAGCGCAAACACGTGCTCAAAACCAAAGTCATTCGCCAGGCACGTCAGGGAAGCGCCGTCGTTGAAGCTCGTGGACGCAAAGCCACCGTTCTTCATCCAGTCGATCGCCATGTGACTGGCTATGCTGGCAGAGCCGCCGTTGCCGACAAAATAGATGCGTCCGCGACTCCGCTTGCAGCGTTCCGCCGTTTCAGTGGCCCAATGCACGGCCTCAGCAAGAGGAACAGCGTTTCCCTGGTTATCGCTTGCCTCGATCTCTCGGCCTAGATTTCCAAGAGTATCGAAATAATTCTCCAGTTCGTTTGCAAACGGTAAGGCCATTACAAATCAATCTACCTATTTCAAAAGTGTGTTGAGATATTTAAGCAGCTGAACTTTGTCGACGGACTGGCGATGGCCGATGATCCCGACTTTTATCGCGCCCACTGCGTTTCCAATGAATCCGATCAATTCTAAATCATGACCGGATGCGACCATGGGCGAGGTAACGGCCAGAAACGCGTCGCCCGCTCCCATGGTGTCGATCGCCTGCCCGGTAAACGCGGGTATCCTATGTACACCTCGAAGGCGGTCGTAAGTGACGCATCCATGGCGTCCGTGGGTCAAAATCAGACGCGAGCAGTTCACATGCGCCGGGAGTAGTTCGCCGGCCACGACTTCGATTTGGGCATGCGCATCGCCCACGGCGAGGCGCGCCTCCGGCGCGTCAATGCAGATATAGTCCGCGCGGCGGTACTTGGTTATGAGATTAAAACCATGGTTCGCGCTGTTGCTTTGCGCGTTGACCGCTAGAAATCGGCTGCGTGTCTCCAGCTCCTGACGCACCTTCTCGGTCAACATCCCGTGGCCAAAATCGGTGGCTATGACGAGGTCGTATTCCGGCGCGTGATCGGCAAATGCAGCCAGCACGCCAGCTTCGACAGCGCCAGTGAGCGGCGCGTCATCCATGAAGTACACTTCGAACATCTTTCGAAGGTAATCGGAATCAACGAAACGCCGTTTGCGTGTGGTCGGAGCAGCGGCACGGTTGACGGCCGTGAGCCGTACGTTGGACTTTAGTGCACTGCGTACGAGATGCTCTGCGTCCGAATCGTCGCCAAGACAGGTAATGACATGGACATCCCGACAGAAGCTGGCAACATGGTTTGCAGCCGCAATAACGCCTCCCGCAAAAACCTCGGCGCTGCGATAGAGCGTCGGAAATCAGATTCTCCTTGGGAGACTTTCCGAGAGGCGAGACATAGTGATACTCATCGATGATCGTATCGCCGATCAGTAAAACAGATTTATCTTTGACGCTGTCAACGACGCGTTCGAATTCGTCGAGATCCCATCGGCTCCGAGCTGCCTCAAGATAGCTGCGCAACTTCGGCTCGAAAACGTCGAAGTGACGATTGAGGAGAGAAGACGACGAGAAGGTGATATCGTAGGTAAAGTGAATACGCCCACCATGGGCCTCGACCGCCCTGCGCTCATCTTCGATCTTGCCCGTGATGTCGTCTTCCGCCTGCACGTAATCGGAACCCTTGACGTAAACATCAGGCCTGACATGCCGTATGACGTTCTCGGCGGTGGGCGCGTCGTTGACAGCTACCCATTCGACGTATCTCAAAGCAGCCAACATTTCAGCGCGCAGCATCGCGGGAAAGACAGGACGGCCGGGCCCTTTATTTACGTAGGAATTCAGCGGTGACCGTAACCAGGAGTAAATCGCCAAGAGCGCGCGCCTCCTCAAGATGCCGGACGTGCCCCATATGAAGGAGGTCGAACGCGCCGTGTGCGAGCACGATCCTTTGACCTTTCTTACGAGCAAGCTCGGCCCGATGCGACAATTGATCTAAAGAAAGGATCTTCTCGCGCGCGGTCTCAGGGGCCTCCCAATAAATCCTCTCTGGCAGCGATCGAGGTGAATCCACGTTTCGCATAGACCAGACAGCCCCTATTTTTTGCCCCGTCGCGGCCCCGCGTACGCATCGTGGCTGCTTCCGCAATCAAAATTAGCAGGCGGCGGGCCGACATACAATCGATCATCAGAGATGCTTTCACTGCACAATCACATGGCCCCGGTCACAAACGTTGGGAGAAATGGAAAGATAATGACCCCCACATGTAAGTTTGCCGAACATCGAAATTCCGTATAGGAACTTTCCGGTCAGTTGACCAACTGGCCGCAACGCCGAGATTTTGGACTTCGAAGGGATTAGGAGATGCCGAAGTTCCTTGTCACAGGCGGTGCTGGGTACGTTGGGCATGTCCTGGTGCCAACGATGCTTTTAAAAGGGCATGATGTTACTGTGTACGATACCTTCTGGTTTGGCGATCGATTGCCAAACAGCCGTCGCCTCACGCGAGTAAGAGCTGATATTCGCGATCCCGGCCGCTTCGAAGACGCGGCCCGAGGTTGTGATGCGGTCATCAACCTAGCTTGCATCTCTAACGACACATCTTTCGCGCTCGATGAGAGAACTCTCGACTTCCATAAACCTCAATGCTTTCGGACCAATGATACGGGCTTGCGAGCGCGCAGGCATTAAACGCTTCATCAATGCCTCGACCAGCTCTGTTTACGGAGTTTCGGAAGTACCGGAGGTCCTTGAAGATCATCCTAAGGTACCTCTCACCTACTACAATCGATACAAGTGGGAATGCGAGAAAATCTTGGAAAAGCTCGACCCCGATTTTGAATGGGTTACGCTTCGTCCCGCCACCGTTTGCGGATATTCTCCACGTTGCCGTCTCGACCTCTCCGTAAACATTCTAACCAATCACGCAGTAAACAGAGGCACGATCACCGTTTTTGGCGGCACGCAGAAGCGGCCCAATCTGCATATCGCCGACATGGTGGATGCCTATCTCATGATGCTGTCGATCGACGGCAGCAGGATAGACCGGCGCACCTACAACTGCGGCTTCCAGAATTTGTCAATCATGGAGATCGCGATTTTAGTGAAAAATTCGGTCGAGCAAATATTCCCCGAGAAGGCACCGATACATGTATCGGTGACGGACTCCGACGACAAGCGGAGCTACCACATAAATTCCGACAAAATTCGTCGCGAACTCGGTTTTGAACCGCGCCGAACGATTTCCGATGCCGTCCGCGATCTGTGCCACGCATTCAAACAGAATTTGCTGCCGAATTCGTTTGATGACGACAACTACTACAATGTTCGCAAGCTCCAGAACCTCGCGGTGAGCTGATGCAAAAGCCGATCGCTGTGGTCACCGGCGGCGCCGGGTTTATCGGCAGCCATACCGTAGACTTGTTCGTCGACCGCGGATTCCGCGTGCATTTAATCGACAACTTGGTCGGTGGTCGCGAGCTCAATATCAAGCAACACTCAAAGAACCCGGATGTCCTACTGGAGACCCGCGACATCCGCTCGTACTCGCCTGACGATCCCTTTTTTTCTGGTGCGGCCTGCGTCGTGCATTTGGCGGGGATCGGAGACCTTGTCCCCTCAATCGAACGGCCAACCGAATATCTGTCCGTCAACGCGCAGGGCACCATTCACATGCTCGAGTGCGCCCGCGCTAACGCTGGGACACTCAGGAAGTTTGTCTATGCCGCCTCATCATCTTGTTATGGGCTTGCCGATGTACCCACGACAGAAGATCACCCTATCCGACCCGAGCACCCTTATGCACTAAGCAAAAATCTGGGCGAACAAGCGTGCTGGCATTGGCAAAAAGTCTATAACCTTCCGACGAACACGATCCGAATTTTTAATGCTTACGGCCCGCGCTCGCGCACCTCGGGAACGTATGGTGCGGTGTTCGGCGTGTTTCTGCGTCAGAAGCTTGCCCGACAGCCCTTCACGATCGTTGGAGATGGTACGCAGTCTCGCGATTTTATATTCGTGACGGATGTTGCGCGTGCCTTCTTTGCCGCATGCGATACCGCGCTCTCGGGCCACGTGTGGAACGTAGGAGCGGGCAACCCGCAATCGGTCAATCGGTTGGCCGAACTGCTCGGGGGCGAAGCCGTCTACATTCCAAAGCGCCCTGGTGAGCCAGATTGCACATTCGCGGACATCTCCAGGATTCGGCGTGAGCTTGGCTGGGAGCCGAGCGTGTCGTTCGAACAAGGCGTGAGAGAAGTCCTAGTCAACATTGAATATTGGCGCGATGCGCCTCTGTGGAATCCCGATGGCATAGCGAAGGCGACACAAGTATGGTTTCGCTATCTCGCGTGACAGCCGCCAACCAGCCCGCACAAACGCTCGAGGCGACGATATTTCCGTGTGGTTCGAATGATTGCGCCCAATGTCCCTGTCTCGGATAACCAACTCTCAAAGGCTCTGCGAGACGTCGCCGATGGCGCGCTGATGTGGGAGCTGTGGGGCGCGCTGGCATGGAACGATATCCGCCAGCGCTACCGTCGGACGCTATTGGGACCTTTCTGGCTGACGTTAAGCATGGGTGTGATGATTGCCACAATCGGATTCCTCTACGCCAAGCTATTCAAACAGCCGACGGCGGAATATCTACCATACCTTACCTTGGGATTCATCGTATGGGCGTTAATTTCCGGAATCGTACTCAACTCTTGCACGGCATTCACCGGCTCCGAAGGCATCATTCGACAGGTGCGCACACCCTATAGTGTTCACGTCTTTCGCATGCTTTGGCGTAACGCCATTATCTTCGCGCACAACATTGTTATCTACTTGCTGGTGATGGTCCTGTTTGATATTCGGCCGAACGTCGCCTTTCTTCTTGCACTGCCGGGTTTCTTGCTAATCTTCCTCAACGGATTGTGGTTGGGTATAGTTTTGGGCGCGATGAGCGCCCGTTTCCGAGACCTGCAACAGTTTGTTGCGAATGTTATGCAGATTTTCTTCTACGTAACACCGATTGTCTGGAGGCCGGAGCAGCTTGCTGAACATCCGGAAGTCGTCCAATTCAACCCGCTTTACTATTTTCTGGAGCTCTTGCGAGAGCCGCTCCAAGGCACGGCCCCATCAGCTTCGGTGTGGCTGGTTACAATCGGCACCACCGTCGCGGGTTATAGCTTCGCGTTGTTTTTCCTGGCGCGATACCGCAGCCGCATTGCATTCTGGGTGTGAGATCATTACGCCATGGCCACAATTCAGCTCGAAGGAGTATCGCTGAGTTTCCCCATCTATGATGCCTCAAGCCGACTGCTGCGAACGCAAATGTTTGTCGTCAGTACAGGCGGCCGAAATCGGCGCTGACGCGCGCAACCATGTGACTGTTCAGGCGTTGGACGATATCTGCCTCACTCTCAAGCATGGAGACCGGCTCGGTCTGGTTGGACACAATGGCTCCGGCAAGACGACCCTCCTACGAGTCATGGCAGGAATTTACGAGCCCACAAGGGGTCGAGTGATTGTCGAAGGCAAGATCGCTCCAATATTCGATTTGGGCATCGGCATGGATCCCGAAGCGTCGGGCTACGAGAATATCCGGTTGCGCGGTCTCTATCTCGGCTTGAGCCGCGCCGAAATTCGAGCGGTGACAGGAGAGATTGCGCAGTTCGCCGAGCTCGGTTCGTTCCTGGAAATGCCTATTAGGACCTATTCAGCGGGAATGCATGCACGGCTAGCATTTGCGATTTCAACTTGTATCAAGCCGGAGATCTTGCTGCTCGACGAATCTATAGCCGCAGGCGATGCGGCATTTCTCGAAAAGGCAAAGCGCCAACTCGAGAAATTCGTCACTCACGCTGGTATATTTGTTCTTGCCTCACATTCGGAATCCATCATTCGTGAATACTGCAGCAAGGCATTATTGTTAGAGCACGGACGGATGCTCGCAGCGGGCTCGGTTGACGAAGTCTTCGCACGTTACAAGCAATAACAACCGGGTGATGATTGACGCAGTCGCCACCCATCGCGCGCGATGCACTCGCGCTATTTGCGGGCAATGATGATGGCAATGCCACCAAGAAGACGACTGATGTACCAGTCGAGGCACAAATACACCGGGAGCATCCACCGGACCAAGCCAAAGATGCTAGCGTAAGGCGGACGGCTAAACCGCTCCACCTCCTCACCGAACAACCGATTGTTGACCTCAGTCGTATTGCCGAGCAAATGCCGGATGCGGCCAAAAAACAATGGACGTACCAATTCCTGGATGTAGGAAGTTGGTATGTATTGAACAGTCGAGAAGTCGTCGAATAGGGATAACAAGCTGCGAGGCGAGTATCGACGGTAGTGCCCAACGGCACGATCCCAATCGTTGAACAACCACTCGTGCAGCACGGTTACGCAGACCACCATGCCGCCCTCAGCGAGCGAGCGATGTATGTCGCGCACGTGCGCGGAGTCGTTGCGCAAATGCTCGATAACTGCATTGGAAACAATCAGATCCCACTTTACGCCAAGCGAAGCCAGGACATCGCTGCCGTCGAAATCAACCTGGATGCGTTCGATGTTCTTACCGGCAAGCGTGCGCTCACAATAGGATAGCACCTTTTCGTTGTAATCGATGATTGTGCCGCTTTCGTACAACCCGCGCGGCCAGACGCCGAATACCGGCGAGGAACCTGGACCAGTCTCCAGCACGCGCGAAAATCGAAATTTTCGTAACAAGGCGATCTGGACCAAGAGCTCAATGTATCGATAAAGCGAAATAGGTTGTCGCGGAATAAGATGATCAGAGCCGAACCGCAAAATTTCGCTCAGCGTGATCAGCAATTCTCGCTTGGCCATGATTCACTCATTCGCACTACGCTTCCATGTTCCTTAACCTGAGATGATTTCCCTCCCCGACCGTCAGACCCGCGCTTCGCTCTCGCGTCCCTTAGTTGCTTTGGTGGCGCCGAAAGACGGACGATATATCTCGCGCCACAACAGAAAAATCGTCGTGATGACACGATAGACATTTTTCGGGGCGAAGGCGCTACTGCGGCCGGCGGTACGCTCGGCGACCTTGACTGGTACGCTGCAATGGGTTGCGCCGGCCTTTATCAACTTCACAAGTGCCTCTGCTTGATACGCAAAGCCGCTCGTTTTGATCTCGATCTGTTGTAGCAGCTTGTTCTTGTGCAGAACCGGACCATTGAAATAGGGGACGTCAATGTTGAACAACGCATTGATCACGAGCGTGAAGCAGCGCGACGCAAGGCGCCGCCGCCACGATCGCGCCTCAGGCTTGTCGAAATAGGGGATTACGATATCTGCTTCGCCCAACCTTCGCAGAATGGAGGTGATTCCACTTCGAGGATACGCATTGTCGCCGGGCACCATGATGACGTAGGCACCGCTGGCACGCTTGACTCCCTCCTTGTAGGCGCCGCCAAACCCGAAATTTTGAGGGTTGGAGATGAGTATGACGTGAGGTTTCTCTTGCGCAAGAACGGCTACCAATGCGCCGGTACCGTCGCTGCTGCCGTCATCTACTACCAGTACCTCGTACTCCGAGACCCCCGCACCGCCCGCCGCTGCCTCGATCTCTTCGATGGTCTTGGCGATGTTTTCGCGTTCATTGTAGCAAGGAACCACGAAAGTGACGCTTCGTGTGACGCCGCCGTCCGCTTCCAAACCATCCTCCCGAAAATTGCGCCCGGAGTCTTATCAGCGGAGGGCCACGCTGACAACTTTGGGATTGATAGGCGGATACCGTTTCGATATCGGAATGCAAGGGACCGGAGCCGTGCCTGGCCCATCCGGCGGCCACCAGCGATCTTTCTGTCGGCCACAAAACGAGAGGAACGAATGGAGCATCTTCCGAAACATTCCTCCATGCGATTTCGTACTTTGCCGAGGATAACAGTCTCTCAAGTATTAGTCCTCGCGCTCATCTTCGCCATTTTCGTATACGGCGCGTTACGCGATCAAGACGAATACCGATGGAGTGGATGGGCCTTTAGCGATGTACAGACACTCAACGCGGCCCTCCGATACGTCCGAGATGGGATTTTTACCAATTATATGCTCCCCAGTTTATTTGGGAACACGGAGATAGGGGCCAACTACTATCCACCCTACCTGCACTATCCACAGTTGATCGAGATTCCACTTATTACAGGGCTTATTCATCTGGGGCTTGCCGATGTTCGAGCCCTGAGGGTATTTCATGTGGCGCTAAGCGCCGTCTTCTTGTTCTTGCTATTCCGTTTCTTTCGCCGTCGCTTGCCGGATTGGGCCGCTTTTTTTGGCTTGTTTTACGTTGCCGGTTCGGTCGTATTTCTGGATTTCATCAATTCCTTCGTGCAGGTGTACGATGAGATATTTAGAGCATGGTTCTTCTTGGCGGTTTTCGGATACGCAGAGGAGGTTTGCAAAACAGACAAGGATGAAAGAACGGCAACGATATTCCTCTCAGGTGCATTTTTCTCGGCGCTGCTGCAGAGTCTCAATTCCTACGAGTATATATTTGGATTGCAGATTTTTGGCCTCGGATACCTTGCGTGGAGACGCGCCCTGACGCCAAACACCACATTGATACTGCTCAGCGCTCCTGCCATTGGTCTCGCGATCCATTTTTTTCAGGTGATCCTGTACGAGGGTTTGTATGGCTTTTGGACCGACTATACGACGTCGCTCCTGTTCCGAACCTATAACCATTTCACGCTAAGTCCATGGCAAATACTTTCAGAGTTAAGCGATGGCTTGATGCTCGGATTTGGCGTCAACCTGCTTGCTTTTGCAGTGTTGGGAGCCTTGTTCGTGGTCGCCCTCGTGGTTGGCGTCGAAGACCGCCAGCAAAGAAGAGAACTGGGAATGGTCGCCGCGTTATTGTTGGCTTCAAACATTTCTTGGTACGTGTTGTTCCCACAGTCGACGCTGAATTTCATCGTTTATATGACGAAGCATTTGTTTCCAGTTTTGGGATTTGTGTTTGGTGCCACGATCTTCTTTTTGTTTCGTTCGCTACTCGCGGCTTTACGATGGCGGCGATGGAGTACGGCCGTCGTCAGCTTTGGTGGCATCATTACGCTATTCATGGCCATCGTCCTACCGACAGACGCTCACCTACGGGAATATCTGCGGAAGTACCCGAATGTCGTTAGCGACCGCACGTATCAGCTTGGCGTTCCGACCCGAGATTGGATCTCCGACATCAAATTTATGCAGCTTGTCGGCTCGCTTCGAACTCAGGGCAAAGACACCGTTCTTATCGAAACGCAGAAACTCCATTCGTACACGTCACCGCCCGGCCCACTCCGGATCGCGAGCGCACTCTATACCTACTATTGCGATTGCTTTATCGTGTCCGCCGATCTTCCCGCAGCGCTGCGTCATCTCAAGCAGCTCATTAAGCAACCCACCAACATCTTGTTTGCGTCCTCTCCGAACGACAATGAATTCGACGATCTCCGCATTGAGCACGAATATCCCGGCTTTGGCCCGAATTGGCGCGTCGTCAAAATACCGACGCCTGCTCCCGATGAAACGAAATAGGTTAGGAAAAACAATGGTCCCTGGCTGCCGCACTAATTGGGAAAATTTACTTTATCGCATTTCTCCCGCGGATGGTAACGCTCTGATGTCACAGGCAGGATAGCATCAACGTCGAGAGCACTATTGCCCATGCGCTTCCTCCTTGTTCCCAATTTCTCACTCCCTTACGACCAGCGCATGGTTAACGGCTTTGCCGCGGGCTTTCGCGAAATTGGATGCGAAGCGATCGCCTTGAGTGGGCCGGTCCCTACCGAGTCACTTGCGAGCATCGTTGAGAGCACGAACGCTAACGTCGTCATCCAAGTGAACCGCTTCCGGCCACAAGAACCACCACTTCCGCCCCAGGTCCGGCACATTGCCTGGATTCAGGACGTTTTTCCGGACACGACCGATCAGCCGCAGGTCGGTGAACGGGAGGGTGATGTCGTTTACGCGCTCGGTGATGCCGGGGTTCTGGGGCTGAAGACGAACTTTCCTTGCTTCGTTGGTTCACTCGTGACTGGCGTCGAACCTGCGACGCTTCATCGTGAGCGCGAGATTTCGGGAACCACAAGTGTCGATTTTTCGATGTGCGGATACATTCCGCCGCCGCTGAAATTTCAACCAAACATCAAGTCTGATCTCGTTTGGTATTTTAATGACCTCATCGATCGTCTGCCAATGCTGGGGCGGGCTTGGGCCTTCCGACATCTTCGGTTTCAACTCCTGCGCCGCTATATCAGCAGGAGTTATATTCCCCATGCACTGGCAACATCGCTCCAGGAGACCGCCACGGCGACGTATCAGCCTCTGCGCGGCAATCTGGATATCGATACGTTGTCTGGCGTTTTGCGGGCCGCTTCGGCGGCCTATGTGAAGATAGAGAAGAGAAAGTCCAACACCCATCATTGGTCTCGGCGCGGCCGGCTCGGGCGCATCCTGGCGCCCTATCGCGCGACCGGAGCGGATACCCGAACGGCGGTTGACGGTTGGATCAACATGCTTGCCCGCGAATATCCGCGGCTTCTTGACCGGGTGACCCTGATTGGCGCTGCGCTCGAAGTCTCTCCGTCTCTGCATCTGTACGGTCCGGGCTGGAAATCGCATGAGGCGTTTCGCCGATATCACAAAGGCGTTGTAAACGATCCGGAAGCTTTGTTGTCGATCTATCAAAACAGTCGGATCAATCTTGCAAACAATACGCATGGTCTCGGCCTGCATAGTCGAACGCTCGAGTGCATGGCGGTAGGCGGGTTCATCTTCATGCATCGATCGCCGCATGACGAAAAGCCGGGCGGCATGTTGACTGCCTTCGAACCAGGAGTCCATTACGGCGATTACACACCTGAAACTCTCCGCGACGAAGCAAGGCGCTGGCTACGGAACGAAACGGAAAGAAGCCAGGTTGGAAAACGTGCCGCTGTCGTTATCGAGGCAAGCCATCTGTGGCGCCATCGGGCACAACAGATCGTTGATGATCTCAAGAAGTAGTCACTGCGTGCATCAGCGAAAGACAGGGCGTCGTGATCGCTGCGGGCGCAAGAAGCAGTCTTCACTTCTGTTGGCGCAAACGCAGCGCGGTCTGGACACCCGCATGGTGGCGGCCCAATAGGTTTCGATAGACCGCGCTTGCAGCAATACGTGTCAACCGAAACGGCCTGAGCCGCATATACAGCCAAGCTATCGACGCGGCCCGCCCAACTGTGCTCCCTGATACTGCAAGGACGAATCTGATCACCAGCGCATCGATGCGGCGTAGCTCACCGAGCTCAATCACTTTCGAGATATCGATCTGTTTCTGCTGCAGCGCCGTGCGAGCGGTAGCAAACCTATGTCGATCGACAAATCGCATTGCGTAGCAAGGTGGAAACGCGGGATCGTTTATCAAACGTTCGCGCGCTCTTTTGCGCAACGCCAATGCTCGGTCGATATTCAGCGCCGCCTCGTTAGAAAAGCTGTCGGAAAAGATGATCCAGGTCGCGACGGGCGTGGTTGCGTAACAGTACCCATTTTGTAGCGCAATCTTACGGGTCAGGTAGCCATCGGCAAAAGAGCCAAGATCGCCATCCAGGCCCCCGCAGGCATGGACCGCGCTCGCTCTGATAACGGATGCTCCTGTGAGGATCCAGTTATCGGCGTGGGTAAGTGCCTTCTTCACACGCTCGGGAGCCAGATAGCCAGGCTTGAATGTCGGCATCGCGATTGGCCGGATCCCCATTAGGCGTCCTGACGTGCCGTCAACGACGAAGGAGTCGCCAGTAAACAGGCCAGCATGCGGATGTTGCTCCAGCATTGCTATTGCCAGTGCGTAAAAGCCTGGAAGAACTATGTCGTCGGCCGCAGCAAGATGTACGTAGGCACCTCTCGCTGCGGCCAGCGCCTTGGTTTGGGCCGAGACTACGCCTTCGTTTGTCGGATTGCGGAAAACACGGAGGAGTGGCGACGTATGCGCAAGCTCGTCAATGATCGACCGACTGCCATCCGTCGAGCCATCGTCAACGATAATAATTTCGACGGGGGGATGATCTTGCTGCAGGATCGCTTCAAATGCGCGGCGAATATATTGCCCGTGATTATAGGTAGGCAAAATTGTTGATATGCCGGATTGCCGCACGGTCATAAGTTTGGTTTTCAACCTGCACTATTGTTTGATCAAGTCGCCGCTCTCGGACCCGTAACACTGGGCCGAAACGGCCTCCTGAACTCAGCACAACACGTGCGCGTGCCGGACTCTAGATGTTATTGTGAGGGTCACACCTATGCGCAACCAATATCAATCAATTCCAGCTGCAAATCAACCGTAGCTGCGCGCACTCTTTGCTGGGTGGTAGGCCACGTCCGTTTTAAGTCAAAAGCGGACATTTGCAGCGCAATGCACCCCGCACGCGCTTCGAGACTGCGGTTACGGTGCAGTTCAGTAATATTTCGCGCAAGTGGTTCCGTCCCATCGCGCTCACCTGCGAGCTTGACGGTCGTGGTGTCTGGACACGCAGACACCGTTAACTCGTGTCATGCCCACTCCGCACCCGGCGACGACTTGCGTGACCATGCTGCCCGGTTGTTGGATAGCCGCGAGCGGAATCGCGTGTGTAGATGATGAAGCGAGAGCTAGAATAAAGGTGCTGATTAACCTGTTCATATGACGATCCTCCATAATAATTTCAGCAGAGAGCGCCTGTCCGGATCTATCGCTACAAATGGGTGCCATGACAATGTTTGAATGCTTTTCCGGAGCCACAAGGGCAGAACTCATTCCGCCGCGTGCCTTGTTTGAATAATACGTTTAAGTCCTTAAGCAGCAAAAAATTCGCTGACAAAAAGTCGGATAGGTGCTCGTCTTGTGCACTTCTGAGGAACGGATTCGTGAACAATCGCAGGAATGTATTAAAAGCGTAGCCGTTTTTCGAGATCGTCATTCGTACATAATCGACATCACCAGTGCCTGGAGTCGGTGTTGTCGCATGGGCAAAAATAGATTTTTGTCCATCGCAAAACACTCTGTTATCGTCGATTGTTATTTTTTTTAACAGTTCGCAATGAACGTTCCAAACTCGAGAGTCCAGCGTCAAAACTCTACTTCGATTCCTATGGCATATCAGGTTGAGTGCATCTTGCTCCCATAACCACTCTCCTTCTAATAAACTCGCTGTATTCTCCCAATCTTCAAATACTTTAAAATCTGAAAAAAATACGAGACCCGAGTTTAAATATGGGCTCTCCAGTATTTCGGCGCTATTAGCAACGATCGCCCTTAACTTCGGAATTGGACCGTCTTCAAGATGCTCCCTAATATTAGTTATTTCGGATCTCACGCCAAAGTTGAGCCCGATAGCGATCTGCTCACGCTGGCAACTTAACCTGGCTGCAATTTCAAATAGCTGATTGCTCTCGGGGGCAACCGCAATCATATCGGAATCGACCCATATTGGTATTCCGATAGACTGGTCCTTCAAAAACGAGCCAACGCTGCTTTTCAATTTAAAAAAGTGATCTGTTTTCTTGAGATGCGGAGGGACTTTTAGTAGCTGTTTTTTAGTTTCAAAAAACTTTGCTTGAGGCTCGGTGAGGCCAAAATCCATCACGAAACAAGATATTTCAGGAAAGTATTTCTCAAGGCTTTGCAACAATATGGCGCACATGAAAAAATAATTGTCATTGGCACCTGTGACAAAACTTAGACGCTCTTTGCTCATGAGCAATACCCACGATTTCTTGCCGTACTATTTCTATCTGAGTATGAGCCAGCTCATAAGTGAAAACAGGCGAATGTCCGCTTTGGGTCAAAAGCACACATGTGCAGCGCAAAACGTCACACCCGCTTTACAACCAAAAGCGAACATCGTTCGCGCCGGCCAAGTTCACCGCTTAAATCGACTAATTTCGCAAATCACTTCCGATAAATCCTATTATCGGAGCCAACGAACGACCGCTCGACGACATCAGCAGCATGTCCGGTTTGCCCCCAAAAGCGGACATCGGTGGAGCGTTTTGAGCCGCTTTAAGCTTACTGGTAATGCCCCCACTTCCAAGGTGAGCGCGCACCAATTCTTGGCGGCAAATCACAAGACAAACCTGCGCCCCCGATGCTCTAAGCAAGCGAGAAACCTTCAAATCTCCGCCGAGCCTTAATCGTGGCCGGCGGTGCGTCATTTGTCGCAGTCAATAGTTGAAACACGGGGGTGAGTGTTGTGCGTTTAATCCTGACGACAATCGCCGCGGCGGTCACGCTCGGCGGCTGCGCCTCAAAGTCATCTGAAATCGCAGCGGCCTACGTCTCGCCCATTTCATTTCAGCCTTACACTTGCCAACAGCTCGGGATGGAAGCACAAGCCATTTCTGCGAAGGCCGCCGAGTTAGCCGGCGCCCAGGATCAGAAACGGACGAACGATCAGATCGCAACCGGCGTGGCTATCGTCGTATTCTGGCCCGCAGCCTTTCTTGTTGGCGGAGACGGCCAAGTAGCCGCTCAATTGGCGCAGCTCAAGGGCCAAATGAGCGCCATCGAGCAAGCCAGCATCCAAAAGAAATGCGGGATACAGTTTCGCCAAACTCCTCCTGCGAGCTGAGCTACAATCTAACCCTCAATTGTGACGATGAGCATGTCCGCTTTCCCGCACACATGAGGATTGCCTCCGATAATCCAGGTTATCGGAAGCAGAGGCCTTGCGAGCGCGACGACTATTTTCCGTCGTCTTGCGTATTCCTTACAAAACATTTCCTCCTCGCCCGTAAACTGCCCCCCTTCGCTTAATGTCCTTTTTACCTCAAAAGCCCTATCCGCCCAATTCTGGCACGGAACAATCTATCGTCCCACCTATTGTCTTCAAAGAGAATTGGAGTGAACCGTATGGGCAAAATGAGCGCTATTATTTTGTTGGCCGCGATCGTGGCTCCGTTCCCTGCGATGGCGTACACGCAAGCGGATGCTGATGCATGTACGCCGGATGCGATGCGGCTTTGCCAAAACGCAATTCCGGATCCGGGCCGCGTGGCTCAATGTCTTATTGAAAAAAAACAGCAACTGAGCCCGGCGTGCACCAGCGTGTTCAATCGGCCTCGTGACGCAAGTGTCGTCCGAGAACAGCCGGTGAAGCCTCAAAACACCAATTACTGATCGAGATAATTCGAACTCTACATGCGCAAGGTCCACTTGCGAGGACCGAACATCGGAGCAATTTATTACCTCCGATAACTCTTATTATCGTAACTGTCCTGTATGGTGCTGGTCGGGCATGTCCGCTTTATCCCCGAAAGCAGACATGTGCAGCGCAACTCGGCATGTCCGCTTTATGCCAATAGCGGACACCACACGCCGAGTTTAAATGAATAAGGCCGCCAATGTTGGCGGCCTCTCTTTTCATTAGAAACAACGCTCGGCTGAGCCGCTGTTTTTGTTTAGTCTTTTAATTTTATACCACGCTCATCGCGCATCTGCGTAAATACAACATCAATCGCTTTGATGACTGTGATGTCTTTATTTGCCTTACAATACACAATTACTCGGTGCTGAGCTTCTTTCATCCGAGAAACAACAAGTGTGTGCCCCTTTGCTAAACCATTGTACCACCCACTGTACCAAGCAGCCAGCAAATCGGCGTCTTCTTGAAACGTATTCGCTAATTGCGCGCAGGTGAATTTCTGAACATCGATGCGGCCGTCTTTGTCCGCGTAAGACTTCAATTCAACTTGAGACTGCGCCGAGCCCGATGCAAAAAACAATATTAGCACTGCAAAGGTAAGTTTTTTCATCGCTTGCTTCCTAATTCTGATGCGTCGCTGACGCGGATGAGTTCACTTGGTACACTGAGATAGAAGCAGCAGTGTAGCGGCGATATCCAGTTTTAACAGAGGCTGCGCTTGGAATGTCCGCTAAGTGCTAAAAGCGGACATTCATCGTCGTGGAATTGGCGGGGGCAGCGGCGGCAGTCCACCAAAAAGCTGCCGGAAATCATGCTCGCTAATAAGTCGCGCCTTAGTGTATGCCTCAATGCGATTAATTTCTTTCCACGCGCCTTCCACAAACGACCAAGCGCGGGTCTGACCAACGATCGTCGGCACGCCTAAATAGTCGCAATAATAAGGCCTGTCCATTGGATTAAAGGACTTGCGACTAATCCCGGCGAGCGTCCAGACTGAAAAGATTTTGATAATATTCCAACACGAATAGTCGAATTGCCGATGAGAGATTGTCCCCATTACGGCGTTGATCGATTTCCTCGACCAGCTTCGACACTGTAAGCATTTTGCTTTTCGCAATCTCGCGCAGACAGTCCCAAAACTGATCTTCCAGCGACACGCTCGACTTATAGCCGTTGCGGATGATGGACCGCTTGATGATACGCGAATTTGTGGCGCGCTGCTCGACGGCGCGATCCGTAGATATTGCTGTGAGAGACATCGCAAATCCTTTTTGCTCCCTCGTGCTACAACCGATGAGAAGCAAAGAGGCCACCTTGGGGTTAAGGTGACCTCTAAGTTTGACAAGGGCTGGGACGGGGGATGGGGTTAGTGCCCTTGTCCTATAAGCAATCAATTGCAGCGCATTTTTTGGCGCGCAAATACTGAACATACGTATTGCCGAGCCATACCAACGTATTCTTTGCACTCATAATATATGGATGTATGTCTGGCCACGCCCGAAGCGGCTCCGCCGCCTTTCGGTTCGCGTGCGATAAGGATGATCACCATGCATCGGACGAAGAGTCTCTCGACTAAGTCAGTGACAGCTGCGGGAATTGCGGCCAGCCTCATGTTGGCGTTTGCAGGTATCACTCTCAGCCCCGCACCGGCTGGGGCCGTAGTTTACTGCCAGTACGTTGAGTATCCGGCAGGTTGCGTGGCGAGGGCCGGCGTCGTGCTCCGGCCTCGTCCGGTGGCGCGCGCTGCAGTCCGTCATAACGCCGGTGGCAATGCAAATGGCGGCGTCAATCGCGTTGGGGTCAACCGGTAAAATGCGCGCACGCCGCGTGTAGGCCGCATGTGTGCTTTGGGTCAAAAGCAGACATTTGCGGTGCACTGGCCTATGTCCGCTAAGTGCCAATAGCGGACATAGGGCCGTCTGAACAATTGGTGGGTTGGATTGCGGCTGCCGTTCGAGGCAACAGCTGCTGCATATCCGGGGAAAGGCCGCTCACGGCGGCCTTTCGCATCATGCCTCCGACATATCGAAACGCATCAATTCGCCAATAAAGCTTCCAAGTGGAACCTGCAGCGCGAGCCACAAAAGAACGATCACCAAAACGTTTGCTATTTGCATTGGGCGCCCCTCGCGCCCCCCAGCCATTGTGCATTGTGGCGATGACACAGGCGGAGGATGAACCGCGCACTGTCAGTCGAAAAACGGTTCACTCAACAGGTGCACCCACATCATCGCCAGCACTGATTATGAATGAGTTGATTGAAAGGGAGCGGTAGCATCGCACTGTGGCGGCACCAACCGTAGCGTTGCGGCTTGCGCTCGGTTGGTAACCGCCCCAAGCGGAGTTTTAACCTTCAGCCCCCCTGGTGCGCACCGTAAAGCGCAGGTTGATTGCAGCGCTATGTCATCTCACGCATGTAGCGAGGAATTTGTTTCCGGTGTGGCGCAATGGCCATACTGAAAACTAAAGTTCCGAGAAAGGAACATCGCAAAAAGAAGAAAGGCCGCCCAGCCACACCCCGAATTTATTTAGGCCGCCGCGATTGCTTTTCGCTTCCTGCGCCAGTCGAGCAGTCCCAATGCGCCGAGGCCGATGGCGAAGAGTGGCATGGTTTCGGGCATTAGCGTCTCTTCACGTACGTCTGTATTATCGTTAGTCCTAAAAAGCAGAGTGATGAATTGGAAAGGCTAAAATGAAAACGGACGCCGCAAGCGAGGACGATTTGCGAGAAGCCATCATACGCGCTGTGGAGGCGGCCGACCCAATACACGGCATGACAATCGAAACAGTGGACGGTAAGACGCACGAGGCATTTGAGCCGGTGACAGTGGGTCGTGACTACATAAATTTTCGTGGCAGCAAGCAGCCAGCACATCGCATGAAAACAATTCCGTTTTCAGCAATCGCAACCATTATGTCTTAAACTTCGGGGCCAGAGACTATCTGGACATAGTGGACGGCTAAGGCCAACATGTGACTTCCGCTTTGCTCCCGAAAGCAGACATTCGCTGAGCCGGTCAGCACGTCCGCTAAGTGCCACAAGCGGACTTTATGGGCGACATCTGCTCGACAAAAAAAACCCCGAGCTTTCGCTCGAGGGTTGATCGGCACAAACTAAATTTACTAGGCGTGTTGCTTTCGCTTCCTGCGCCAACCGAGCAGACCCAACCCGCCCAAGCCACCGGCAAAGAGCGGCAGCGCGGCGGGCAACGGAGTGGCACTCGTGTCGTTCCCCTCGCCAAGATTGGATATCGTGAAACTACCGAGGGTCAAGGAGGTGACAGGAAAATTATCGTAGTTGTTGAAGTATGTGTAGTTCGAGCCGTCACCAAAAATATTGAAGTACTGGCTATTGACCGGGAGTAACGAGCCCGAGAAGACAATACCATTGCCGTTTAGGGTCGGGTTGTTTCCCGGAGTGAGAAGATTATCGGACGTCAGATTGACGCTTGGCGCAAGGGTATTGATATACGTGCCTGCAGCCATCAGCGTAAGATTGCCAGCCTCGGTTGAGGTGCCGGAGCCGCTCGTGAGCAAAAACGTTCCGCTGCCGAGGTCCGTGCCGAAAAGGATACCAGACCCTGAAACAGAATCCGTACCCACTGTTCCGCTATAAGAGAACCCGAACATTGTAGATGCCTTTGCCTGACCCGCGCCGAAAACCAGCAGGCCCAGCGCAACAATCGCTATGAACTTATTTATTCGCATTACCGCTCCTTAGATGGAAATGACGCCACTTCGCTTCTTTTGAACGTCATGGCAAGAGACTGCCACTACACTCGTATCTCTCTGCAGGGTTCTCGAACCAGTGCAGGCGTGCTCAATGAGGGCCGCGAGTTACTTTGTCAATTTGCGACACTGCACAAACACGGACTTGGCAAAAAATAACAAATAAATGGCCGGAAATCATAAAATCGCTCGATGTAGTCCAAAGTGGATCTGAGCCGCTGCGCCAAAGTAAAACCAATTTATTCCAGGCTGCAAAGCCGCCGAGATTGTGAGCTGCATTGAGAGCTCCGTGGCAAAGTCTGCACCGGTATAGGGTTGATCGCCTATCGCAGGCGACCAATGTCCGCTTTGGGTCATTAGCGGACATTTTGTGATGCGCAAGCCATGTCCGCTTTACCCTCGAAAGCGGACATTGATCGGCAGTTAGAGAATGTCCGCTAAGTGCCAAAAGCGGACATACCCTTATGCGCCTGCGGGAATTCTCACCTGTACGCGGATATCTTTTTGGGCTGCAACGCGGCTAACTTAGCTGCGACTTCGTTAGTACGCCTGCCGGTCCACACAAAGCCAATTTCATCAAGCCGTCGTTTGCGTTCACTGTCCATTTTCTTGCTAGATCGGCGCTGCACAGTTACCCAATGGCCAAGATGGATCCTGCCTTCGACGTGGACAGCGGGCACGTAGCAATGACCTTCACGAGCTTTGAATGATTTGAGAGCCTCAAATGCCTCTCCCCACCACTGATCTCGCTGATTCCATATAAATCCGTTCCGATCGAGTTGTGCCTTCCGCCAGCCATCGAGGTCGTTTTGGGTGTAACGCTGAACGGCGACCCACTGGCCAAGCGGATAGCCATTTTCCTTGTGAAATCGGGGTACGGCGCAATGCCCCTCACGCTCTGCAAATGTAAGAAGGGCGGCAAGGCCCTTATTCCAAGCTTTGTGCCGAAGCAGCCGTCGGTTTTGTCCAATCATCTCAAACGCGCTCGCACAAAGTGGATTGTGTGGATACGAGGGAAATGTCCGCTAAGTGCAAATAGCGGTCATTTTTTGTCGAGGGGGTTGAAACAGATCAATGAATGCTAAAAACTTCGTTTTTGGTGGGAAGTTCCCGGGTCCGAGGTCCTTAAGCCTGCTTCCGGGCTCTTTCATAGGAGTAATCACCATGAGTGAACAAAAGAAATCGGAGAAGACCCAGGCGGAAACGCCGCGAGAGATCTTTGAAGGCTTAAAGGGGCGCAAGCCGGAGTCAGATCAGGAACTCAATGAGTGGCTTGCCACCGACGAAGGCAAAGAGGCGACGATGTTTAAGGTAAGCGAGTTTTCGTTTTGGGGCGACAGGGCGCGGTCGTAAGCGCGGCGTCCCAGTATTGGAAAGCGGACATGTGCGGCGCACAAGCCCATGTCTGCTTTGTGCCAATAGCGGACATAACGGCAAATGCAATCCGCCCCGCTCGTGCAGGTTTTTTATTGCTGCACGATGCGAGTGCGACGATCGCCACAAGCGGCCGCAGTTACCCCTACCTGTGCGTGACCGTAATCGGAGTTGCACCAACGCCCACCTTCGAACAGATCGTGGGAGGCGGCGATGTGACCGAGGATTAAGCGATTTGGCAGTTGGCAGCGGGAATCGACTACGCCGCGTCGGAGTTGGCACACATCCAAGGCCTTTCCGCATGGATGTTTGCTAGAAATCGAGCACCGGCCGGGCCGAATACCACCCATAAACCGCACACGCGCGCCGTAGTTGTTTTCCAAGTCGTCGATATAGGCTTGGAAACGCGTAACATACGCAGCACCAACGCGAGCACGCGCACCCGTCTTTGAAGATACGACTACATTGGCTGGGTTGCCATTCGCATCGATCGCGCGAGATCGATGCTGAGCGGTAGCAGGCGTTTTTCTGGTTTCCGACCGACTCCCGCGATAGCCCGACGTCGGCGCGATCGTGCTAAGAGTGACACAGTGGCCATCGTTGTCGCAGGTGGCGGCCATTGGCAAAGCATATTGACGGCGAACCTGGCCGCCATCTCCCGGCAAAATAATTAGCGCACCAAGCGCGGCCACTGCGGCGACCTTCATGCTCTCCTCCTAGAGAGACTGTGAGACGGTCTTTCTGGAATCTCTGATGAGTGGCCGCGACGGTTCGGGTGTTCAATCGCGTCAATACCCTCCGCGTATTTCTTGTAAATCCATCTGCTGTCATCACGGCGACGCAGAACGGTTCCCCATAACAGGCGGCCTGTAATTGATCGCCTTGGAATGAGTACCGCCCATAGATGCCAGACCCCCTCATAAGGAGGCCGTGCCTTCGGGGCGAGCATCCGAAGAACGTCGTGCTTGCTTGCGATAATGCGCAGCATTGCGGACCAACCGTTCGGCCCGCACAATAATTGCTGCTAACTCTGCAGCAATCGGATTTAAAATTTATCGTAAGGAAGAAACCTTAACACTCGACCAGGAATGTGCGCTTTGTGCCAATATCAGACATGCCCCTTGGCATCAGCGATGCGCGGGAAAGAGACCCAAGATACAACGCGCTTTCTCCCAGAACTCTATGGCGTTGCCATTAAGTAGCCGGTTGGCGGTCTGGATAACTGTTTCGTCGTTTTCGCATTCGGCAATGTGAGAGGGCTGCCAGACGTGGCCATCTATTTCGAGCGTGTAAATGCGATACGCTGGCATGACGTGACCTAATGGTTAGCGGCGGCCTCTCCGAAAAGGATCGTGTTTCGATTGACTTCAATCGAAGCGGCCGCTCCAGTTAGACGCAAATCACGGGCCGTTTTCGCTCTGACTCTCATTCATAGTGCGCGCAAGTGCTTCCATTCCATCGTACACACCTGCGAGCTTGACGTTTGTGGTGTCTGGACACGCAGACACCGTTAACTCGCGTCATGCCCACTCCGCATGCGGCCAAGACTTGCGTAATTATGCTGTCTGGCTGCGGGACGGGCGCTAGTGGGATCGCCTGCGCTGATGACGAGGCGAGAGCTAAAGCAAACGCAACAATAACTATTCGGAACATGGGACGCGTCCTCCAAAGCATGCGGATGCTTGCACGTTGCTGCTGAACCCGATTGTCAGGCAATTGGGCCTAGGGGCAACAACGTCCGCTTTGGATCAAAGGCCAGACATTCGCGAAAGTTCGCGGCCAGATGGTCCGGTGGCGCCCACGCGTGGCAATAAAAAAAAGCCCGCGCAAAGCACGGGCCAGAAGAGGTGGAGGATCGTAACATTGGCGCCAGGGCACTATCGGCCAAACCGCACTCATCAACAATGCCATCCAGATACCATCAGACCCGCGCAATGAACTCCCCGCAACGATGTCCGCTTGATACCCGGAAGCGGACATGTGCGGCGCACTAGAACTCCGCGCTTTGTGCCAATAGCGGACATAACCGTATTTGTGCCCGGAGAAGACCGATCTCAAGGAAGCAATTTGGGCGGTGATTTCCGAGGCGCATAAAGCCGACGGAGTTTATCACTTCCGACGGGTGCGTATTTACATTCACACTCGTCACTCGTGCATTGAGCGAGTGGCAAACGAGGCACGGCGCTACCGGGATATTTGATCACACGTAACATGTGTGCCGCTTCGCAGGCACCACGCGCCGGCGAAATGCGCACGTGACTGAGCAGTCCCAGCCGTTGAGCATTCCGAAATGCTCGCAGCGAGCGCGCAATCTGAATTGGCGTTTTATGCATTTCTGGCGACCGATATCAGTCGCTGCTGGTAACTGCACTCAAGACTGCATGCGAGGCTAGCAGTAAAAGCTAATGGGTTAGAGGTAAAACTGCACTCTGGCGCAGCAAGCGATGTGCTCATCGCTTCACGGAAATTGATCGGCTGCTCCCGACTGTCCGCTAAGTCCAATAGCAGATATCGAGAAAAGACCAGCTCACGGCGCGGTCCGAACGCCGCCAATAAGCGATTGTCTTCTAAGTCGCCATAGGCGGCGGTGCGGAGTTATTTGCAAATTCAATCAAGTTCAACGCGTCAACGTTAAGCGCAGGTACCAGCGCGTTACCACAGCGAGTACGCGTCATGGTGTATTGTCTAAAAACGGTGGGGACCGAGGGAGAACGGTCATGCCGAGGTTTTATTTTCATTTGTCAAACTGCGGCGAGTCCTTCCGAGATAACATCGGTTGCGATCTCGCTGACCTTACCGTCGCGCATTCGAAGGCCAGGCGGCTTGCGAAAATGGTGATGATGACCTCCCGTTTGGCCACGACCCCCGAGCCTGACTGGCGTCGATGGACCGTAACGGTCACGGACAATCCACAAGGCCCAATGCTGATCATCCCGTTTGGTGCCTTCGGGATTGTGCCGCGTCCCGGCAGCAAATCGACACGGCAATGACGCTATAAGAGCAGCATCGTCTGCGTTCGTTCCATCCGATTATGCGGACCGGAATTTTGTCTGCTTTGGGTCATTAGCCGACATTCGCGGCTGCGCTTGAAATGTCCGCTAAGTGCCAAGAGCAGACGAGTTTTCATTTAATGCAATTTGGAGTTTTTTTATCTAAGCAATAAAAGCCGGTATGAAGCGACGGCCGACCGCACTGTACGGAGCTACCCCTCACAATTCCCAATGTGCCGTATTTTGATACGGGGGGTTCGGAAACGCGACGGAGTTAGTTTGATACCGCTGCGAAGCGGCCACGCAACTACCCAGGGGCTCGTGCTCGCGAAGAATTAGCCGAAAGCAGATGCGGGCGTTGTGCGGCCAAACTCTGCACTCGATATGCTGGATACCTGGTCCGCTTCGGGCCAAAGCCGGGTTTAAGCCGGAATTACCACGGACAAAAAGACCAGGGCGCAAACGACGACTGCGATTGCAAACACCTCTTGCGCGTTTTCCGCTGTTCTCCGATTCCACATGGCTCCCTCCCAAATTGAGGATCATATTTTGCTATGTAAATGCGTTTGCAAATTCCCACTGTGATTCCAGTCACACGATTTGCGATTGGTAATGCATTACGGGAAGCCAGCATTTTGATCCGAAGAGCTACCTAGCTACCTCCAACACCGCAGACATTAAAACCGCTTTCACGATTTTGGAGTGTAACTTTGCCTAAGTCCGGAGCCCGCAATGGGTCTTGCCCGAACTGAATTGGCCACTTCAAATAACGAAGTCCCTGACGGTGACTACGAGGTCATTTTGTTGACAATCAAAAAGACAGCGCGAGGCAGAGCGTTCTTGGCTGAATATGCGCGACGCATCCGCCGCTCCGATATCCAAATGATCCTTACTGAAATCGACAAATTAAAGAGCAGTCAAAACGACGACCAATTTGACTTCACAGCTCTGCGCTAAATCATCCGAAACAGAGTGAGCACCTCGCGGCGGCCTCTCCGAAATCGGCTTAAGCCTTTTGAACCGGCGTCCGTCTAAATCGCCGACGGTCCATATTGCATGCAGCGCACGACGGCCGCAGGCTCTTCCTAATTTACCAATTCTGCAAAACTCTTTTCTTCAGCCGCCTCTGCTTGCTTTGCCATGCGATCACAATGGTCAGCGAGCTTAAGCATTTGGGCGCGCGCGGTCGGATCTTGGAATGATTGAGCCTTCTTCAAAAAATCTTCCGCTAACTCGCTATATCTACGGCCGGCAGCCAGTCTGCGGTCAGACATGTTACTCACCACACAACGATTGAGCCACTTGTAAAATATATCACTGTTGCATTCGGTTCGCCACGTCCGGTTTGCCCCCAAAGCAGGCGTTCGACATGTGACGATCACGTCCACCCTCACTAACTTTGTGTCTTGCTCCTGGCGCCTAACGTCCGAAGAAGAATGGGAACGGCGGCAGCGGCAATTTATCGGCGTAGCCCCGCTGGTGCTGCGACGATGGCGCTTGGTAGCGTAGATTGTCTGCGGCCAACGGCACCGGCGCGGCATCGAGCGGCTCCTCTGGCGTCAGTGGCAGCGGTCGAGAACGCACGATCGCCGGTGACCCGGCGCCGGGGATCGTGCCGCTTAGCACCACCTTGGTGTTGGCCATCTTCTCCTGCTTTACCAGTTTCCACAGTGTTGCCGCGTTCTTCACCGACAGCCGCACGCAGCCGTGCGACACCGCATGGCCAAGATTGCGTTGCTCGTAGGTGCCGTGGATAGCATTACCCGTCTGGGTGAAGAAGATCGAATAGGGCATCGGCGCGTTGTCGTATTCGTCGCTGTAGTGGTCGATCTCCATGCGGAAGGGCTTAAACGTGCCTCCCGGCGTATCGTGGTCGCGTCCGCCGGTCGTCACCGGCCACTCGTAAAGGCGCTCGCCATTGACCGTAACAGTCATGCGCTGGGTAGATTTGTCGACTTCAATCAAGAGGTCGGCGCGTGCGGCTTGGCCAAATGCGAGCATGGCGACAGTAGCGGCGGTCAACGGTGCGATGAGATTGGCGATGCGCATTTGACAAGACTCCAGCACCCTATTCCCCTGTCCTCTTAACTGCGCTTTGGCAGGGTGGTTCCTTTTGGACCTACTCCGCTCTGTGCCAAGAGCGGATAACTTTGGCCTAGGTTCTCTACGATCAGCCGAACCAGCCGTCATACGAGGGCTGGCCTCAGTGAATACTCATCATGAGTTCGTGCGAATACGCTGCAACGCGATGTTCGCGCGGCGCGCTTGTATCCTTGCTTGCAGATTGGCGCTGCTTGGTTAGCTGTGCATTCTGCTGCTTAGGTGCGATTGTTTCCTGTGCGTAGGCCGTACTGGATGTTCGCGTTGCCGGGTTCTCCTTTTCGGCAGCGAAATTGGAAGTTGTCATTAACGGCTGCGGCGCTGGCCGCGGTTCAATTTTGGGCAGCCCCACTAATTGTGAAGTTTTAATTGGCGAACCGTCATCTTGAATTTCGTAACTATATAACATTAACAGCGCGAGAAGCGCCGTTCCGGCGGCCACAAAGTAGGTGAAGATCGGCATTCGCATTGGGGACTCAAAGACAAACTGGTACTCGCTTCACTCCGCAGCCTGAATATTCGCCTGACCAACCAGGTCGCAACCGCAATCAGTAGCGATAGTACCCGCGATTGTACGGCCGATACGCGGAACCGTACGCATTGTATGGCTGATACCCATATGCGTACGACGGTTGGTACGTCCCGTATCCGTATCCATAGTTTCCGTAGTACCCGCGCCGATACGCGCGCCGATGGACCCTGCGATTAACGCCGGCAACGCTTCCCGGAGTCAGGGGACGACCAATCTCGGCCAATGCACTGTCCACGGACAACGCCAGGTTTCCCTCAGGCAGCAAACGCACCGAGAGAGGAGTTGCGCACAAAGCGCAGGCGATGAGTGCTGTCGCTCCAACAGTTACTGCTTTCGACATCACGACCTCCTCGGTATGTAGCCTCCCGAAACCATGCTATTTTTGAAGCTACTGTCGAGGACGATTGTCTGCCAATTGTCCTTAGGGGTTGCCCAACTGCACTTAGGGGTAACCCAAGTGGCCTTAGAGGTAACGAGGCCCACATTTAATCATTAGCGGACAACCTCTCAGCAAGATGTCTGCTTTGCCCCCATAAGCGAACATGTGCAGTGCAAAGTGGGATGTCCGCTATGTGCCAAAAGCGGACATTCAAACATCCGTCACACTCAGCTCGGTATGTCGTCTGTTGACCCAATCGGTAACTCGATCTCAAAAATGGAGCCGTGAGAACTCGTTTCAACAAGCCGCAAATTACCGCCGTGGTCCTGAGCGACAGTACGACAGATAGCAAGGCCTAATCCCATGCCGGTAGGTTTCGTCGTGAAAAATGGGTCGAATACTCGGCCTTGATCCTCTTCAGTTATTCCATGGCCGCTATCTTCAACGGATAGCAAAACTGTCGAATTTCCGCTTAGCCTCGTAACTACCCGCACATGCCTATTACCAGAAGGAACAGAATTCATGGCATCGATCGAGTTTTTGACCAAGTTCAAGACGATTTGCTGAAGTTGTATACGATCGGCTCGTACCAGAGGCAGGTCAATCAGGTACTCGGTTGCGACGGCTACGTGACTGGACCCCAAATCATGTTGCAGCAAACCAAGAACCTCTCGCGCAACGTCATTGAGCTGAATTAAATTCCTACGGTCGTCGGTCTTCCTAAAAAGAGCGCGAACACTCAAGACTATTTCATTTGCGCGATGGCTCGCATTGACAACGGCAATTGCTGAGGTACGTACCTCGTCAAGATCAGGCGACGTTTTTTTAAGCCAATTCAGAATGGTACTTCCGTACGCCGCAATTGCAGTGAGCGGCTGCGCGATCTCATGAGCGATTGCGCCCGTGGCGGCGTCCAAGCTCATAAAGCGATTGGCGCGTTCGCGTCGTAGTAAGACTGTGGTACGGGCAAGACGGGCATAGAGACAGATGGTTTCTGTAAGCAGCACGTCAGAACCGTAAAACTGGCAATCAATGCGTAACTCCGCGCTGTGTACCAGCCGAGAGTGAAGCGCACCGACGTTAGGACTGTTGTCAACGTAAGGTCGGGTAGGGTCGCAAAAAGTGTCACCATTAACCAGACAGCAAGTGACGTGCGCTTTCTAAAATACAACAGGACTAGCGCTGCAGCGCTCAAAATCCAGATACGCCCGCGATATAACTCGTAATGGGGGCTTGGCGGATCTGATCGACAAAAAGGCTCGGTAAGAATTGCGCTCCTGCGGTGACGGCCCACGTCAGTCCTGCTGTTAAGACGAGCGCGCATGCAATAGTGATGGCGATTGCCGCTTTAGTCGAACCGCCAACGGGATCATTGGCTCGCGGGCGATCATCCGACAACGCATACACGGTGACGGCCAAGGGAAAGGCGATATGCCAAAGAAAAAACAAATAGGGTGCACTGCTCAGTTGATCCCCGATCAAACCGGAAGGAGCATACGCACCCGGGAAAGCAAGCGTTTGTAGAAATGCGAATAGACCGCTGAAAATGTAGCCGCTTGCGAGCGCCAGAAGACCCGGCAAAGGTTGGATAGAGTATAGGGAAAACAACAGAGCCGCCGTTATCAGCTCGGTAACGCACAAAACCGTTTGAAGTGCTGGCACAAACGCGTCAACGCGAGGCAACTGAACACTTGCGAACGGCGCGATGGCTATAAATACGAGCGTTAAAATTAGGATGATCGCGAGCGCGACCCTGCGCTCTTGTTTGGTGGCGGGCGTGGCCGCAATGATAAGTGGGAACTCGTCGAGTGACGCGGTGGTTAATTTTTTAGTCTTGGCAGTCTGCATGGGTCGCGACGCTAACCTGCACCTGGCCGACCATAACGGTTACGGCCTCAGCACTTCTGAAAATATAGCTCGGCAGTTGTGAGGCTGCTCCTTTTGTTGGCTTGCTTCAATGCCGAATGAGCACTCGCCAGAACGATGCCTGTCGGCGAGTGCAAAATCAGAGCCGATGTCCGCTTTGGGTCAAAAGCGGACATTCTGCGGCCGCTCACTGCATCCCTAAGCGGGGGGTCGTTGTTGAGCCGATCAAGCATTCCTGTCAGAATTGAAAAAGTCGAGAGCGCCTCATGCTGCGTTCTGTTGCGAGCATCCTTTCTGTTGTACTGCTGGCGGCAACCGGCCTACCAGCGCAGGAAGCCGCCGAAACTCCTGAACCTGCGTCGCCAGCGAATAAAGGCGAGGCATCTCGGCAGACGCAGCAGTCAGTCTGTCTCCTCCTTGAATTGGCGGCTCGTGCGAACGACCTGCCGGTCGAATTTTTCGTCCGATTAATTTGGCGGGAAAGTCGATTTCAGGCCCGCTGCTGTCGGTCCATCAACCCGAAGCGGCAAGCACGCTCTTGGAATTGCACAGTTCATGCCGGCTACTGCAGCCGAGCGTAATCTTCTTGACCCACTCAATCCCATAGAGGCTTTGCCGAAGGCGGCGGAGTTCCTAAAAGGATTTGCGCGGCCAGTTTGGCAACCTCGGGCTTGCAGCAGCCGCTTATAACGCGGGGCCTGCTCGCGTCCGGGCATGGATGTCGGGCGCAGCCTCAATGCCTGCCCAAACGCGCGCCTACGTGGCGGCGGTGACCGGAAATTCGGTTGACCAGTGGGCGGCGGGTCGAGGCCTAGAGGCCAAAGCCGAAAGCGGAAATAGTTGTGAAGCGCTGATGGCGAATCTCAAACAGCCGCCGACGAATTTCCTGGTAGCGCTCCAACAGCATGTGGTGACGGGCGCGATCCAACCTTGGGGCGCGATTCTCGGGCAGACAGATCTCGCCCGGAAATTTTGGATCGATACGCCGCACTTCAGCGGAGGTTCGCCGCAGTTCTGGCTGGACGCGACCCAATCCTGCTTGAACGCGGGCCAGGTTCCCTCCCGCGCTATCAAGTCAGGGTCGGTGCTGAGTTCGCGGGCGGCTGCAAATGATGTTTGCAAAAGGATTCACCTCGCCGGCGGCGATTGCGTGGTTCTGCGAAATCCCGGTAGTTAGAACGGCGTCTCCCGTGTCGCGTTTCCGATGATGATCACGATCGCCGCAAATCCCTGAATGCCGATGTCCGCTTTGGGTCAAAAGCAGACATATGCAGTGCAAAACGTCATGTCCGCTTTACCCCCGAAAGCGGACATGTGCAGCGCACTAGGCAATGTCCGCTAAGTGCCAATAGCGGACATCGTGAGCAGTATCTGCGTCAACAAAAACCCGTTCAGCTGCAAGCCAATCTCACCACGTATATCGAACACCAGCGGTGCCGCCGATGCCATCGCGCCTGCCGCCGTCGGTATCGCCGACCGCGAACTGATAGTCGGCATTTGCGTAGACGCTGACATTAGCGTTCACCCTCGCGCTCAAGCCGCCGCCCAGCTGCAGGCGCGTGGCGCGCTCCAGTAGTGGCACCAGATCGGCGCCGGAAAACGTCGTCGTCGCCTGCGCTCCCCAGTCGTGCCACAGGTTGGCGCGCACATAGGGCCGCCACACCTGTCCGCCGTCGCCGACGATAGTCCAAGCGCCGCGCAGGCCGATCCGCCCGCTCGCGCCTGACGTCGTGCCGAGCGCGACCTCGCCCAAGCCGTCATTGGTATCGTCGAACGACACATGTTGCCAGATAATCTGCGCCTGCGGCTCCAGCACGAAGCCCGACCCGAACTGCGGCAGCCGGGCCGGATAGCCCGCCTCCAGCGAAGAGACGAAGCCGAAGCCGGTGGTCGCAAGCCTGGCAAATTGAGTGGACGCCGCGCCCATATAGTGCGTCACCTGCGCCACCGCATCGAGGTACCAGCCGCTCGGCCCAAAATGCGTCCAATAAGCCCCGCCCGACAACGCATCGAGATTGAGGCTGCCGGTCTTGCGCAGCACATAGCCGGTTGCCGCCTCGTTGGTGACGAGACCAGTCACGTCGACATTGGCATTGGCGAAGCCGAAGTAGATGCCGGTGGAGTCGCGATGACCCGGCAACAATTCGCCGCGCCACAGATCGAAACCGGTCTGAAAGCCCAGCAACTGGCCCGAGGTGCGCGGATCGGCGAAGGCACTGTAGTGGTTATCAATCTGCTGGCCGAGCACGCGGCCCCAGGCCGAGGGACCCCAGCCGGCATACGGGCAATCGGTCGGCGCCTTCACCGGCGCCTTGCGCACGGTCCCGTCCCGCGTGTCGCTGTCGGCCGAGCATGTCGTGCCCGGGTTCGCGTTTAGCAATGTATCGCCGGCGCGGTCATGAAAGGTGCCGAGGGTGGTCATCCCTAATTGCCGGGCTATTGGTTGAACCACGCCGTAGGTCGCGAGTTCCGGCCCGATGATCGGTTCTGGCCGCGGCAGCGTCCGGCGGCGGTCGGCAGGAGGGGTCGGCCGATGGCTCCGTCGGTGAAGGTCGAGCGGAGGAACCAGTCGTTCGGACTGCTGCCGCTGAGACCACCACGGAAGAGAAGATAATCGAAGGCGCCTCCGCGCACCTCGCCAGCGAGCGCGAACGCACCGGGCGCCGTCGTGCCGCCGTTGATTGCCTGCACCACCGCGATGCCATTCGCCACCGTCTTGGCGCCGGGGCCGCCGGCATTGGTGATGTGCAACAACGAATTGCCGGTCGCGCTGCCGCCGTTGATGACGAGCTTGTCCGACGGCGAGCCGTCGGCGCCGAGAAACGTGTTCATCGCAATCGTTCCGCCAGCCCCGATGTAGTTGGTCGTCGTCAAGAGCGTGCCCGCGGCGGTGCCCGTGCCCATGTTCACCGAGCCGAAATTGGTGAGGGTCGGTAAGGTCTGACTGAAGCCGTTGAGATCGAGCGTTCCGGCGCTTGCAACCGTCATCGCAGAATTTGGGCTGAACGTGTTCAGCGCGCCTGCCTTCAACATGCCCGCATTGACATTCGTCGCTCCGCTGTAGGTGTTGGCACCTGTTAGCGTGGTGACGCCCGCGAGCACATTGACAGTGCCGGTGCCGGTGATTGCGGGCGCAAACACGTAGTCGGCAGACGTGTGATTGAAGTTGATCGTACCGGTGCCAGCACCAAATGCGATGCTCGGCGCCGTGAGCGTGCCGGGAGCCACCGCCGGATTGCCTGGGCTTGCGCCGATGTTGAGTGTTCCAATCGACCCGGCGTTCGCTGCGATCATAACAGAAGGCGCGGCAACAATGCCGCCCTCCGCAATCGTGAGCGTGCCGGTGCCCGAGTTGCCAATCCTAATCCCCGCAATGTCGCTCCAAAGGAGCCCGCGCCGGTCACCCTCACCGTACCCTGCGAGCCTGCACCGTTACCGACATTGGTGACGAGGGGGGTGATATCGATGACTCTGCCGCCATTCGCGATCGTGAGCGTTCCCGTGCCAAAACTGCCAATATTGAGCCCGCCGCTTGGGCCGTTGATCCAAGTGGATCCCGGGCCGGTCACTGTCACCGTACCGATCGAGCCGGCGGATAGTCCAATCGAGCCGCCGGTACTTCCCACCGGGTACCGTCTCACCGTGCCGCCGTTTTGGATTATAAAGTGCCCGTGCCTAAGCCGCCGACCACGATGTTTTGACATTCGTCCAGCTCGAGCCTGCGCCGGTCACGATCACCGTGCCCCCCGACCCGGTAAATTGCCGATCGTCCCGAAGGATCGCTCAATGTCCCGCCGGCCAGGATCGTAAGCATCCCCGTCCCGTTTTGACCGACGGCGAGGTTTTTGGCCATTGCGCCCGGGCCGCGATCTCCGTCGCATTCGGCGTCACAGTGTCAATGTTTGCGTCATCCGTCTGCCGTGGGAAAACCGGCAGTCCAGTTGCGACTGAAACCAGCCATTGGAGAGCCGTCCGGTCCAGTTGGTCTGCGCCTATGTCGAAACAGTAGATGCTGCGAAAAGCGCGATTGTCGCCAGCAGCGCGGCAATTCGGCCATTCAACCGCTTTTGTGCGATTGAGCGCGCGACGCAGCGATCGAAGCGCAAAGCGCTAATCCCATAAAAAACCAGACCTAATCGACTTGTAATTTAGAATAAGCCGGCACGGTCCCGCAACGAAGGAATTGGTATTCCTAGCCGACGCAACCCCTTTGCGGTTTGTCGGCTCAAGCGAGCGAGCCGAAGCCGCAGATTAGGAACAATAGAGAGCGCGGGCAGTCCTACTCCCAAAAAAGATCTATTAAATTCTAGGTTAGTGACAATTCGGCCACACGCGCCAAACCGTTCGGCGATGCCCGCTTTGGGTCAAAAGCGGACATGGCCGTTTGTCTACGTCATGGCCGCTTTGTGCCAATAGCGGACACATCAAGCCACATCAAAAATTATTGGCCCGGCGTTCTAGTCTCTTCCAAGGCGGAAAAAACGCTTGCCACAGCCTAACCACCCCCATCACAAGAAGAGCCCGCCGCCCGGCCTGATGCGGGGCGAAGAGATGTTCGCTGGGGGGTTGATTGAGGAGTTTCGGATGGATGTAGAGTTCTCCACCCTGTTCGCAAACTTTTTGATTGAATGGCACGTGCCCACAGACCTCCCTGCCGTCGCTTGCGAGGCCGTCATAACGGCAATCGAGGACCTTCGACATTTTGTAAACGCCCAATCCGCCAAACGCCGAGCGTACTCGAATTGGTTGAGCGTTCGCCGGTATCGAAAACTGCCGTTGATAAACATAATGTATTTTGGCGAGCCCTGCCGGCATCCAGCGCGGTTTATCTGCAAGCTCTTTCCAACAGTCATCCATGCACCAGTTCGCGTGACGGAGCGCACGGATATCATAGTAAGACGATACCTGATTGGCGAAGACGCCTGCCGATGCCGGGGTCTCCTCTAGGAAATTTACAGCAGCCAAGAAGCCCTCAATCGGAATCGGCAAGGCGTTTACATCGTCAAAATCGAGCATGACAAGGTGATCGTAATGACGATATGTCCCGGAAAATATGAAGTCTAGACACGCATTCCGCACTGTAGCAATACGTTGTGTGCGTATTTGCTCAACGGCCGTCAGCCCATCAAGGTCGATAAGATGACCATGGGATTGATCACGCAGCCAAGAGCGGAGGATTGACTTCGTCTCGTCTTCGGAGTTGTTCTCGGCGATCACAAAAGCCGCGTCTTCGTATAGCGCTGCCAGCCGCGACACATTTCGAAGAACACCAGGGAGAAACCACGAGCAATTGCGCGCGGCTCCGGCAAAAACTGCCCGCTTTTTCTTGAACTCCATTCGGCCAGTCCCGCCGCCACGAATTTACGATGCCACGCCTCCTCGGGTTGTCAATGCGGGAAACGCAACTCGTACCGTACCCTGTCGAATTGGCCCTAGCACTACGTGATATGGCTAGCAAAAATCAGTCTGTCCATCTTTCGTCTGACCAAATCACATCGATGCTTGCTTAAATAACCGTAGGTTGAGCAATATGGCACCTTTGGGGGGAACACATACTGCAGCCCGAAATTACTCTTTTCACGTCTATCCCGCCTCGAATAAAACGCCCGGTTCAGGGACAGGACTTCGGCCGGGCTTGGCAGGCCGCCTGCCTCGATTCCTGGACCGAGTTCAGGTTTTCGTATCGTGAGTTTGAATACTCCGAACGAGATCGACGCAATCGGCAAGATTGCACCTGCAGTCGAGTTTCGGGAAATACCCGCCAATCGAAACCGCCCTCTGATAACTGATTTTTTTGACGCTGCCGCCAATTCCAAAAATAGCGTCGTGGGTATCATCAATGCCGACTGTATGATGATTCCGCGCACCGCGCTGAAAAAGCGCCTCTCGGGACACACCGACGGCGTGGTGATTGTCGAGCGGCTTAATATAAGCGAACTGACGCTTCGGCCCACCGGTTTGAGCTGCGGAGGTTTTGATGCATTCTTTTTTGATCCGGCGTCGCTCGCGAATATTGAACGCGACGATCATTGGCACATTGGCGGAGTTTGGGTTGATTATTGGCTGCCGTTTGCATTTCACGCCGCTGGCCTGAAGATAAAGACCCTACCCGCCCCAATGCTCCTTCATCTCAATCACGATCTGGCCTGGGGTTGGGAGGCATGGAAAAACGAAATCTCCCGTGTGACACATTTTCTTTTTCGGGCCGAGCATTGCGGACGTTTGGATCCGGCATTAGCGGCCGGCTTGCACAAGGCGATACGCAAAAATGATGTTGCTACCTTGCAAAAGTTATTCTTTGTCTGGCTAAGATCACAAAGATCACTGTGGACCCCCGACGCCGGCAGCCTGGATGATCTTACGATAAAGGCTATCAACGCCTCAGCAATATTTCCCCAAACTTACACTTACATACTGACTAATCGACTTCGTTATTTAAAGCTCCGGATACGCAATCAATTGCGTTGGATTCTTGATGCATTGGTAGAGTTGTTGGTTAACAAAAAGGGGCAGAAACCATTTTGAGCGATTTCGTTGTAATGTAGCCGATGTCCGCTTTGGGTCAAAAGCAGACATTACGACGTTCCCGCAAGATGTCCGCTCTTACCCCGAAAGCGGACATTGGTCGGTCAGTTCCAGACTCTCCCGGCCGTTGTCAGGTGATTGCTCTGCCGGCGCGGCCTATTGTCTTCGTGGAGCGCGTGATGGACGACGCCATAGGGCGACGTTAAGGAGTGCAGAGACTGTCGTTGACCGTATGAAAACATCTCAGTTTTCGCTTTTGGGTTACGGGGTCGTCACGTTCTGCCCAATACTACTTCTGAGGCTCAGCTCGTAGCACCGGGCCCGGAAGCCAGTTTGCTTCTGTCACTCTCTTTGCCAGTTCCCAATCGATGTGCGGTGTGATTTCCTTGTGAAACGCGTCGGCCATCACCTTATATTCATGCTGGCAATTTGGCGCGCGTGTTGCCGGCAAGTAGCCCTCCTGGGCAAAATCTGCAAAGCGCACCGGATTGGCACCGAACGCGAGACACAACAAATTATAGAAGCGCTCCTGCGGCAGGCCGTGATTGCCCGCAAAACTCGCCAAGCGGACCTGCACCACGGGGTTCTTCTTGTAGTCACGCATATATGCGTTCCAGGCCCAGGCAGCACCTCCTATAAATCTTCGCGCTTCCGTAAATTGCAGCAGGACGTAGGTCGCGAAATTGTCAGCGGCATCTTCCTCATTTCCAAATATCGGCACCTTGAAAATATCGAATGTTGCGTGCCCAACTTCGTGCAATGTGAGCCAGAGGACCTGCCCTATTTTTGCATCATCCGGCGTAATACCAGCGGCGGTCGTCTCCTTTGGCAATGAATCCAGTAGGGTTTTCAAAAGCTCGTAACAGATCGTGACCGTCGGCTTAGAATTGTCCCGCCTGTAGGTGGCATCGACTTTGCCGCACTCGGCTGTTTTAATCATCAATTCTTCTGGCAGCCGCAACGGACTTAATATCTTCTGGATCCTCTCAAGGGCGCCACGGATCTTCAGGATTTCATATAGGTCCTGAAGGCCATTATCTTTGGGCGCGATATATTCGATGGCAACTCGGTTTGGTTGGTCAGCTTGCGCAGTGGATGGTTGCGGTTGAGCGCGTGCAATACTAACCAAGCTCACACCGATCGCTACCATGATTTGGATCGAACTAATCATCTTCGATTGGAGATTGCACACAGGGACCTCCTTGGCTGCGGTCTTGCCTCCGGCCCGCATACTATGCGCAATCTAATCGCGAACGATTGAATTGACCACGCTGAACTTGGCTTAAGCGCTTGCAATTATATTCACCTGCGATACCTGTCCGGTGGATCAGGCGAGCTATTGACCAAAACCCAGAGAAAGCCGGTTAAGGCGACGACTTTAGATCGACCTGTCAATCGCCCAACCTATCGCGCGGACGAGGACGTACGCGGCCAATCAAGCTAACGATCCTTTTTGCTATCGGTGGCACAAGAAATGAGAACCAAAGAGGCCACCTCAGGGGTAAGGTAGCCTCTTTGTGTGACAAGGGCGGAAGAAGGGGGCTTGGGGCCCTTGCTCTATTAGCAATTATTGCAGCCCATTTTTTAGCACGCGAATACTGAGCAAACATATTGCTGAGCTCCACAAACGTATAAGTGGAAAGTTGCTTTACTCCCCAATATCGGAAATTCCCGCTTAAGTCGGAGTTTGGAAAACCAAAGAGCTTTATTTACAGAAATGTGCGCATTCGCCCGAGCTAACCAGATGGGGCGTCGCACATCCGCGGCCCGGATACTGATGTGCTGCGTGTGGCTCGCGACCCGTGCAGCTGTGTTAGCCCGGATGGTAATCAGTACGCGTTCGCACTCTTGAATAGCGCAAAAGGCGTTCGCGCTAGGATCAAGAGGTCGAACAACAAAGACCAGTTCTCGATGTAGTCGAGATCATGCTCGACGCGGCGCTGTATTTTTTCCTGGGTATCGGTTTCACCGCGCCAGCCGTTTATTTGCGCCCATCCGGTGATACCGGGCTTCACCCGATGCCGTGCAAAGTAACCATCTACCACGTCGGCAAAGAGGCGCGCCTCGGCCTGAGTATTCACCGCATGCGGGCGCGGGCCGACCAACGATAGGTCGCCCTTAAAAACCACGTTGAATAGCTGTGGCAGCTCGTCGAGGCTGGCCTTGCGGATGAAACGCCCGACGTTGGTGACGCGCGGATCTTCCTTAGTGACCTGTTGGTTGGCGGTGGCGTCAGTTGCTTCGGCGTACATCGAGCGAAACTTGTAGACCTCGATAAGATCGTTATTGAAGCCGTAACGCTGCTGCTTGAAAAGGACCGGTCCACGGCTATCGAGCTTGATGGCTATAGCGATGAAGCCAAGCAGGGGCAGCACAAGTACAAGCATGATGCTACCAATGATTTTATCGAACAGCCATTTTACTATGACGTCCCAATCGGCGATCGGTCGATCATGCATGTCAATGAGCGGAACACTGCCGATATAGGAGTAGGATCGACGACTAAACTTGAGCTTGTTGGTGTGAGCGGCCAGCCGGATGTCAAGCGGCAAAACCCACAATTTCTTCAACATCTGCAGGATCCGGACCTCCGCCGATATCGGCAGCGAAAAGATCACGAGATCAACGCGAGTACGCCGGCCGAACTCCAGCAGGTCGTCGACGCTGCCGAGTTTGCGCTCGCCGATACAGTCTGTGTCGGCTACGGTCGTCGCCACGATCATCGAATAGGCCGATGATCTCAATGTCGGAATCCTTTTGCCTGCGCAATTCCTCAATGAGATGCGCGCCAGGTTCACCGCCGCCGACGATGACTGTCCGCCGGGTAAGGCGGCCACTGCGCGTCCATCCTCGTACCAGATAGCACAGCGTGGCGCGGGAGATAACGAGCACCGTAAAACCACTAGCGTAGAATCCACCGAACCAGAGGCGCGAGGGTATCTCGTCAGACTTGGCGAAGAACGCCGCGCCGATAACAATCAAGAATACAAACGACCAGGCCGATGCGAGGAGCACATATTGCTTGTAGCTTCGGAAAGCCCGCAGCTCATAGATGCCAGCGGCTTGAAAGGTGAAGGTCGACAACGTCGCGACCGCGATAATTACGATAAGATAGCGCTGGATCAAACCATCGAATGGCGTAAGGCAGGCGACAGACAAAGCAAGTCCAAGTATGACGATGAGCGCGAATTCGGCCGTTCGAAAGAGTCCGGCCAGCACAACCGACGAAATGCGCGTGGGTGTAGGCGCGCCGGCAATCGCTAATGCCTCAGCCGATAGCAATTGCTCCTTTGGTGCGCTTTGAGATGGACTTGTCTTGATGGCGGCCATAGTTGACGTCATGTGGTCGCCCACGCGCGATAATGTGAGGCGGCGGGTTTTCCGCTCAATTGAAATGATATCTATGGGGTCTCAAAATAGTGTTTATCCGATTCTGGCACCTGTAACTTTCTAGTAATCTTAATATTGTGTCTCGGAAGTGTTTGCTCCGGCACACCAACGTGATGTGTGCTTCTTGCCCCGAACGCGGACGTGGCTCACGCCAGTCCATCCAACCATCAAAATCGTAATTTCTATCGTGAGGACTTATGAGCACCTTGTCGTTTCCAATTTAAAGGTGAAGGTATTTGCCCGAGAACTTTAATTAAATTGAATACTTCCTCCTCTTCTCGCGATCTCCGCGACCACCGGCCCCGAAACGTGCGGGGCGCGGCATATATTTAATTCCGCCAAGGGCGGCGGTCGAGATTTCTCTCGACGATACGCATCGTGCGTGTCGCAGAGCAACGGCCACGCGATTGCTCAAGGGGGTTCTCAGGACTTCCGTAAGCGCAAGACGGCTTCGCTGCACGCAACGTAATACTAATGATTGTATCGTTGGTATGCCCGTTTAGTGCCAATAGCGGACATCACTGCGAAGAAAGAAAGACCGCCACGGCGACCTCTCCGGAATTTAACTAGGTATTTGTTATTGCCGAACTGTTATTCGTCAGTTGCAACGCGTTTATCGGCTCTCCTTCTTTTTCTTTTCGCATTAGCGATTAGGCACGACCACCCGAGCGGACTCCAAATGGTATAATCACACGGCGCTTCTATGCAGTCGCGTATGACGTTTCTTAACCCTCTGAAAAAATGGTTACGTTGCGGCGGATCATTCTAGTAACGTGTTTGTTTGTGTTGGGGGGCAACATACGGGGGTTGACAATGGGAACGTTGCTCAGCGTTGTCGTCGGCCTATCAATCATCTATCTCGTCAAACGTCGCGAGGCCCATCGTCGCGAACTTGAACGCATACTTTTACGCCTCGCGCAAAGTTCACACGATAGTTTGTCATCGTCGTCGATATAGGGCTGAAAGCGTGCGGCATATGCAATACCGACGCGAGCACGCATACCCGCCTTTCAGGATCTGACGACATCGACGGGGATTCCGTTCGCGTCGATCGCGCCGGACCGATGCTGAGTGATTCCCGACCGGCTGTTGCGATGCCCCGCGTCGGTACGAGCGTGCCCAGAGTCGGACAGTGGCCATCGTTGCCGCAGGCGGTGGCCATCGTGATGATTCGATGGAATGTCTGCTACGGGAAAATCTCCGCCGCCGATTGAATCGAGCACGAATTTTATTTTAAGCGGCTTCCTTACGCTTTGTACGCCGGCCTAGCAGCCCCAGCGCGCCGAAGGCGGCGGCGAAGAAAGGGAGCGTTGCGAAGATTTCGAGTAATTTCCGCTACGTTGTGTGACAGCATTTGCAAAATTGCTGACGTAACGAAATAGACAGGAAACCAGCTAATTGCCGCGATCCAAGCGATTGTGAATAAAAACCCGAAGGCCAGAGAAACGAACGGACTATATTTTCGCACGTACAACATTGTCTGATCGCCTATTCCGCCACACGGACGCGATGAAAACAGCGGAGCCGCCGCTGTGGCTTGTCAAGCAGTCCCAAAGAGGCTTTGTAATTTTGATTGCTGCTTAAAACGACCGGCCTGAAACTGTCTTGTCATTTCCAGCCAAATTTTTGTTATTCGTTCTTATGGCCGCCCGCGGTGTTATTGATCATGAGAATGGTCGAGGCTGTATCAGCCGTGAAGGTACCCGTATATTCCGTCCACGTCACACACTGCACGCCTCAGCAGAAAACCCCCGAGCATTTCGCCCGAGGGTTTTCAGCCACAAATAAACTTATTAGGCGATCTGCTTCCGCTTCCTGCGCCGCGCAAGCAGCCCGACGACTCCAAGGCCGGAGGCAAAGAGTGGGAGTGTGGCGGGTACCGGTGTGTTGGCGTCGAAAGTAGTTGCGATGCCTGTGAAAGTAGCGGTACCGCTCCCCGTCTCGGTATATGCATCTGTAGCCAGCGAAAACCAAACATCGCCAGCGGCGGACTCTCCGCTTGAAGGGACAACGGGAAGGCCGTTGATGCCAATAACGAGATCAGCAACACCAGTAAAATTCTTGTTCTGATCTGTAGCGTAGTCGCTATACAACGTGAGGGTGCCGTAATTAAAAGTAAAGGTTTTGATGGGGTTTAAGTTGACGGGCGCAAGTTCGGGAACCGAAACCGTATAAACGAGATTACTGATCACACCGGTTAGGTTTTGATTGGGATACCCGCCCACTCCGGCTAAATTTGGATCATAAGTAATATCGAACGTACCAATCGCCGTCCCGTCACCGTACCAATTGCCAGAGTCGTAGATACCCTGAATTGAAAACGCGACATTATAGCTCACCGTTGCAGCCTTCGCTGGGGCGACGCTCAAAATTGCGCCCAAAGCTACAGCACTGACCGCAAGGAGGTGGCAAACTTTCGGAAACCTAATTTTCCGCGCAAGCCCCGCGCATTTTTGGATCGTCATAACTCCCCCTAAAGCAACCATATCGCCACCAGCGCATACGTATTGGACTACCTCAACGCCTGTCAATAGCGCTTTTGCGCCCTCTAAAGGCAGAATTGGAGCGTGCTAATCTTTTTAGATCGCGAACAAGCGTGAGCTCTGTCCGCTTAGGGCCATAAGAAGATCTGACACCTTGTATGACACATTATCGGTCACTACGCGGTACAGGCTGTCGCGTGGTGATGGCTTGTTCGATTAACTTGACTGCTAACGGCAAGCCGCGCACGCGTTCGATTGCCGATCGCATCCTCAATGCGTTTTCACGATAATGAGTGTCGACTAACACCTTGTGCATCGCTATCCGCAACATCTCGGACGTGAGGTTCGATAACTTCACGATTTCGCCCAGCCCGTGCCATTGGAGTCGAGCGGCGATACCGGGTTGATCGTTCGCGATCGGAACCGCCACCAAGGGGACGCCCCCGTACAACGATTTCATCACCGTATTCAGCCCACCGTGGGTGACCGTCAGCCGTGCTCGCTGCAACAGCTCCAATTGCGGCGCAAAGGGAACAACAATCGGGTCGCCAGCAAGCCGATCAAGTTGCAGACTTCCACCGCCCATGCTCATTACCAGTTGCACCGGTAGTTGCGCCGCAGCGGCCGCCAGTTTCTCAAACAACGGCCGGATTTCGTTGTGAAGCGTTCCAAACGAGGCAAAAACCAGCGGTCGACCGTCGAGCCGGCTGAAGTCGAAATCGGCCCGTGATCGGCCGGCAGCGGACGGTAACGGTCCAACATAATGGAGATGCTTCGGCAGGCTTTCGCGTGGGAAGTCAAATTCGGAAGGGATCGGGACCAATTGCGCCAACGGCGAGAAGGCATCGTGAATGTCGTGATGCGGCGTCAGTTTCCACAGCCGACGATAGCGATTGATCTCGACCATCGCCGATTGGAACATCCGCTCCATCACCCAGCGCCCAAAGCGGTTTCGGACCCAGCCGACGGCGTCGCGCCGATATTGCCATCCGAAAAAGAATGGCGGGACGTAAGCGTCCAAGTTCAACATCATGGCGCCACAAAAGTTGACCATCGGTATGCCGGTCCGATCCGCAATGGTCCGACCGGCGAGGATGTATTGGTCGACCAGCAGGCCGTCTAACTTGAGCTCCTCCACAATTTGTGGCGCGTCCCGCAACAAAATTCGCGTGTACGCCTTGACGCCTTCACTCGAGTACAGCGTGGCTTTCCAACCCGAGAGTTTGGATAGTTTTTGCTGGTGAAGGGCCACAGTGCCCAGGGGCAATTCCGGCGCATTTAGAGATCGATAATCTAGCCCGGCCGCTCGCACCCGATCTTCGCCATCGACTGATCCGACCATGGTTAGTCGGTGTCCGCGTGCTTGCAACGCCTGACAAATGGCAAACATCGGATTGAAATGACCGCTTACCTCGAGACAGAGCACGCCGATTCTGAGGGGGCGGTCGACGGGGAAATCGTAAATGGAAGCTGAGTTGATCATCGGCGTTCAAATTCAGCCGGGCGAATACAGCGATAAGGAACGAGTGAGCGCCGCAACGAGGCTCTCTTGCGTGCGTCCAAACCGCACAATCCTAGCGGGAAAAGCGGATATAACAACGCAGTCGACTGGGGGCCGCCATGGCACGCAAAGGTTGCAGCATTGGCCGCTCTGGTTTTAAAATGCATCGCGCAATCCTAACTGAGCAAACGATGTCATCCGTCAGAACATCGCCAGAAATTTCAGAAACGCAATTTCAAAGCGGAACTCTGCGCATCGCGGGTTTACTAGAGCGCCGCGCAAAAGCCGATCGGCTCACCGTTGTATTGAATGCCTATTGCGCTCGCGAAAAATTCACGCCACCAGTCTTTGCGGAATGGCCCGAGAGCTCAGATACTTTCGGACACATTCTCCGGATTTCCGATCCAAGTTTGTTTCTGAGCGATTGGGTAAATGCATCTTGCTTTCTTGGCACTGAGGCCGACGATCCAATCCCAGCAGTCGTAAACTATAGCAAGCAGGTTGCGCAGCAACTTGGGGTTTCTGAAAACAGAGTGGTCTACTTCGGACATTCAGGCGCGGGATTTGGTGCCATTCAGTGCGCGGTTTATGACCACGCCTCGAGCGCTCTTGCCATTAATCCGATTTTAGAACCCGAACAATACGCAAAATATAATTTCGCTAAATCGATGGCGACGATATTTCGACCCAACGCGCAATTTTCTGAACTATACAAAGATTACCCCGAACGACTTTCGGTCACCAATGCCGTAAAAGGAGCGCGCGCTGCCGGATTGAAACCTTGTTTGGGCATCATCCAAAACGTTTTAGACACTCACCATTACGGCAAACACTTTATACCATTTTGTAGGTCGGTTGGAATAAGCCCAATCGGTGGCGTCGATGATACTGGCCTGATTCAGGCAATGACGTGCATCCTGCGCGGCGGCCATAGTGCTTTTCCCGAAGACGGTTTAACGGAATCGCTGCTTCTTAAATTGCTTTTCCTTCGATCCCCACGTTCGAATGACAGAAAGAACGCCTAGCGACGACGGCCTTTTTGTTTTGGCGCTCCGGGCCAGCCGCCGCCTACGTGTGAGCAAGTTTGCACACTGTGGATCAACAAGGCGCATGTCACAGGCAGTAAGTTCGGGCGAACATTGCTCACCGAAAAACGGCGCCGCCCTTACGCGTGTCATTGGATACGTTTGCTAAAGAATTGAAGAAAATAAAACTGACAAACCCATAACACTCAAAAAAAAGCGACACAAATGATAAGACCAACGCCTTAGTACTAGTGGAATTTTTGAAGCGATTGATTGCGATATCAAACCAGCTGCGCGAGTAAACATCTCGAGAATCCGGTCGAATCATAAACTTTGCGTAATAAGCACCGCGACCAATGGCGTAGAACTGCCTGAGCTTGCGCGACTGTTTTTTCGTTTTGCGCTGATGGTGGTGAAAGATCGTCGGCCGCGGGTCATAAGCTCCCGATATGCCAGCCCACGATGCGTGAGCGACAGTTGCAACGTCGCAACTAGAATACTTTGCAAACCTTATATCAAAACCTCCAATAGTCTCCAAAGTGGTTTTTCGGAAGCACATATTTGCGCCTTGAACCGTCCCAGCGTGAATGAACGAATAGGCGGGGATCGGTTCATAAATTTCACTTTCATTGATTGTGAGACGAAGGTCTGTTTGATCGTACAAAAGTATGCGGCCGCCAATATAGCCTATCGCTGGTTCGCAGAATGCTGCTTCGATCTGCTGAATATAATCTGTGGCGACGTAGCAGTCATCATCGGTGAACGCGATGATTGATCCGGTTGTATGCCGGTAGCCGGTGTGTTGAGCGACTGCGTGACCGCGTCTTGCTTCATGAACTACAGTTATCGTTGCTTTGCCGAGGGTCTTAGGGAGCGAAGAAAGAAACGCTTTCGTACCGTCCGAGGAGCCGTTGTCGACGACGACCAGCTCAAAATTATTGCTCGCGCTGACCTTTTCAAAGGCCGCAATGCAACGTTTTAGGCTCGCCACTCGATTTCTTGTACAAACAACAACTGAAACTGAAACCTGCGACATTTTGCTGAAGGGCGAAAATTCAGTTTGCACGTTCGAATACAACTATCTTGTCTTCTCGTGGAGACTGCCAAGTAAACCACTGAGGCTCCTGATTGGCGACCTTAACACCCAAACTCGAAATGATGAGCAATTTGCCGTCTGGCGAAAATTTTGCCCCATGTGGCGTTGCGTTGCCAAGATTTATGGTTTTGATTGGTTTTGTGAAGTTTGAATCATGTGTCAAATCAAATAGAAGCAAAGAGTGGTTCACTAGATCTGTAACAACGCAGGTGCCGTTAGATACATCGATATTTTCTAGCCGGCAAAAGTCTTTCCAGACGTTGACGTTTTCAGCGCGACGGGCAATTTTGCCTTCTTCACTTATTGTGAATGTGGCTATCCCATTTTTGGTTGGTGTCATATATTCGAGGTTAGGTTTTTCTAATTCAGCGGATGTTTCGCTGCGAACTTTTCTTGGTGTGTCGTTCAAAGCTTGAACTCTTCGCAATATTATTTTTCCGAGTTTTCTGATGGCTTTACGGGTAAAATTTAGCAGCTGAACCGGCACCGGCAGATCTCTATCTGATGCGAATGATCGAAAGATCTTTTTAGCAGCGGATACCTCCTTATCCGATTCAAAAGTTACAAATATTTTGGTGCCGTCCGCATTGAAGCATATCCCTTTCGCGTCGCCGTACTCCGAAAACCAGGTTTCAGTCTTATCGAGTGGACCGGTAATTTTGCCCGTTTCTTCGTCAAATCCGTAGGAAACAACCGCCCCGCTTGGTGCAAGGTTCTCCGTGTAGGTGACGACCAATCTGCCGCCCCGTATCGCTAGACTATGGGGTTCGCGAAGGTGGTTAAATGGAGTTTGGAATATCTGTATTGGTTTTGTGATTGAGCTGCCATTTCGGTACACGTTTATGGTGCCGGGCCTTTTAAGACTGTGCGTATTTGAAATGAGGAGGTATTTGTCAAGAAACAGTGCTCCGTGTGGATGATCAAGTTGTGACTCCGGATTGCCTAATACTTGCAACAATTTCCGAGTTTGCGAATCAAAAATTCGAACCTCATCAAGATGTTCGTATGTAGCGGCGAAATAAGCGCCGGATGGGTGAAACGAAACCTCGGCGACATAACTGGGCGCCCGGTCGTTCTTTATGATTTCAGCGACGTCGATACATGGGGCGCCTTCAAAACAAGTCTCAACGCATTCTACCCAAAGTGATTTTATTTGAGCACCGTGGCTCTGTCAGTACCGACCTCAAAGCCAAAATGAGGGTTTTATATCTCGGTTAATACCGAGGGCGCTGGATAATGGTTACCGGCAACATTAACTTTGCCGAAACACGAACAGGCATGTCCGCTTGGGGTCAAAAGCGGGCATGGGAAAACGGACCGTGCGAAAAAGAAAGACCACCTCGCGGCGGTCTCCCCGAAATTCTATCAGATGCGTCTAGAACACCGATACAATTAGCCGCAGTGGGAACGAAGATAGCAAAGCTATCCAAAAAATTGTAATCACCACGCCCGAAGCTACGATAGTGATTGGCCATTCCTTTTTCAGAAATGTCGTAACGTTCCGATGGATGTCCCGAAGTTTTCGGCGCCAGCCAAACAATCCTAGGGCGCCGAGCCCACCAGCAAAGAGAGACAGTGTCGCGGGTAACGGTACCCGCGTGTCATTTCTCGTCTCGATATTTCCAAGTGCTGGGCTACCTGCCAGGTCGACCGGAAATTGGGAATGATCGCCCAATACTTCGACCGGCCCATTCGGCGGAAGATTGGTCGTCGCGGCATCAGTTCGTACTGACGCGCAAACGATCAACGCCACAAGTACTACAAATAAACGCAAATGCATCGCCAACTCCACGGCGGTGCCACAAAGGGATACTGCGCCAATTTATGTTGCAATGCAACCCGCCCGGAGGGGCCGACCCAAACTCCTGTGCACCATGGAACATCGCACCATTGCAACCAGTAAGTGTTCCGAAATAGACTTCGAATCGGACGGTCGCAATGTATTTTATCGGGGCGCTGTTGATCGTTGCTTTTCCGGCTTGGTGGCTAGCCGCCGCCATCAGCTATTTTTTTGAATTTAATTACTTGGCCATCGGCTTCATTGTCGTCGGATGCGCGGCCCTACTAGTCGCATTAAAAGTTGCTGTCCCGAAATTTGGCCGCCGCGAAGAGCACCACGATATTTCATCAGAGACAGACGACTCCGAATCCACCGAATTTGATGCGGTAAGCACTTAATCGGTTACAAAACAATTCCGACCAGGAACCGTGCTTTCGTTTCCTGCGCCATCCGAGCAAACCTAACGCGCGGAATTCGGTGGTAGAGCCGACCTAATCGAATGCCGGATCGACACTTTTAGACGTTGCCAAAACAACGATGCTGGTAGGTCTTGCATACCGACGGCCACGACGGTCGAATTGAAAAGACGATACTCGCTCTCGATGCTGATGAACGCGAGCAGCGGCGTAAGCACTAACAGGACAATTGCGAACATCCCTGTCAGCTCCATCCCGATCATAGTCAAGTAATACACGCCTGTGCCGACAAGCAAGTAATACGGCCCAGTTGCCGGAGCTATAAGTCGAAGGTCTTGCCCCGCGGGAAATAATGCAAAAAAGGCGATGATACTGACTGTAAAGAGCGCCATGAACCTTGCTGCTTTTTCGTCATTGATTTGCGCCGGCTGTCTTATCGGACAATGGAAGCTCGCGGCTGCCCCAAACAGAGCCGTTAAAAATGCGAATGGATTTAGCGCTAATAAAACAGCAATGAATTGGTACCAGCGGGCTGACATTATTGTCGCAGCATAGTGTGCCGCGTTCTCACCCGGATTAAACGAACGTTCGAGTGCGAACAGCGCGAGCGAAGTGTCGCCGGCGGCGGCGACCCACACCGCCATGCTCAATGCGACTGATACAATTCCACCGATGGCCAACCAAGCGACCAAGTTCCAAGCTCGCGCATTTGCGAAAAGCCAAATTAGCCAAAGCCCACAGAGGCCATAAGTAATAAGGCCACTTTGTTTCGTTAGTAGTCCCAGCATTCCTGTTATGAAAAATGCGGGATACCAGAATATTCGGTTCGGAGTCGCCGCAATCTCGCAAGTCACATACACCAACACTAAACTAAGGAATCCAAAATTCGCATCCTGCCAAGCGCGCCGCGCCATGGCGAGGTCGATCAAAGAAAACGTCATGAACACTACGGCTGCAAGCGCAATCCAAGGATTGAAAAAGCGCACTCCGATCCAAGCCAAAAGAACAAGTGAACAACAACTGGAAAGCCAAGATATTAAAACTCCCGCTCGCTCATCGCGCACGCCCCAAATCTTCATAACGACGGCGTCTAAGCCCACTGTCGTAATACGAGTTGGCGGGGGAACATCCCAAAATTCTTTTTGCGTTACGTATTGAAAATAAAGATCTGGAATGACGGCAATACCCCGATCCACAATCTGCTTGGCATAGTAGGTGTAGACTTTTTCATCCGGACTTCGTGAGGTTACGTCGTTGAGATGGATTGAACGAAGTCCAATTCCGAAAACGATCGCGACAAGGATTGCGAGCAAAATAAAAACAACATGTGGGTTTCGCCCCTGCTCCTGAGTTGCGCTGCTGGCCATGACGTTAACCTGCGAAACAACGCTGAGCGGCCTGCACAATCTATTTCCGTGCAGACGGCCAATACATCGGCACCATGCTTGCCCACACGAGCACCATCCCGATTTCAGATTCGATGTTCGGTAAATAATCTGCAATCCACCACGGTGTGTGGGCCTGCCAATCAATAAGCGGCGGATGGCCAGTTACGAAGTATCCATAGATCCAGAGAACCGTCCCGACGATGAGAAGGATCCACCCGGCGATCATTGACTTGGTCATGCGCTCACCCTCATTGATTTTCCTCAAACAATTGGGTTCGTTCTGCCAAAACACGTAGTATATACGATTATATTCCTATTCTGTGGTCGTTAGCGAACCGCCTTCTGTTTGGGTTGCTGGCTCGTTTTGCTGTTCCGTTGCGCGCCAGCGTGCGGCATCCAGTTGGCGGATGGCAAATTTGCGGCGCGAGTGCGCGCGGCGTTCGTAGCGGTCCATTCTCGCGAGTATACTTTGCGGACTCGCCGATAATGGCGAGAATTTTTTTAACGCCGCAGGGAGGTTTTCTCGGTACGGCGTCAAAAAGCTTGTGCATAGGCGGTAAGATCGCTCGGCATCATTCTGTCGCCCATCTGGAGAGCTCGGATGAGCAGTCTTCCTCTCTTACGTCGAGCTGTCGGGGATTTGTCCGGTTGATAGTTTGGATCTTTAAGGTGTGCGTTGAGAAATGTGAGACGTACCTGACGAATACGCCTGAGGTCGATATCCGCCTCTGCAACGCGGCGCGCGAGCCTGAGCTCCTCGGTATCAGATCCCTCCCCCGCGATCTGGCGCGCCAAAATCTCTACCTCCGCCGAAAGTACAGGATCCGCGTATACAGATAGACTTAATCCATGGAATTGAGCGTTTTGTGCCGACCGTGATTTGCCACGTCTTGATTTTGGCCCGGTGCTCGCTTTCGCATTGGCGCGATTAACTGCAACTTTGTGCGCATTTGTCATGCTGCATTTTTATCCGCACTGTGATCTGCGCTGGCCGCCACCACTTCAAATTCCGCATCTTCGGCTTGGTTCAGCTTTTCGCGCAATGCACCGGCTAACGACGTACGATGTCGGTCGATCTCCTTGAGCACGGCGTTGCGGCGGCCCTCCGCTGTTGCTGCGAGGCGATCAAGGCGATCAATATCCTCGAATTTTTCCAACATCGCGTATACTTGGATCTGTTCGAGGGTTACCCCCTTGGCTGCCAAGATCTTTTTTACTCGCTTGACGGCAGCGGGGCTTCGCCTGGTCCATTTCGCGAGCAACCTATTGGTGACCGGTGAATCCAGGCTTGGGCAGATGTCGGATCAAAAATTGGCTTTAACAAAGATCGAAGTTCGCCGTGCACTGCCACGTCGATCAGACGCACTTTTAATGCTCTCCAGCGAAACATCTCCCATGTGTGGAACACAAAGTCGGCGACCAAAATTTGTTCAATGATGTCACGTGGCCGCACGTCGTTGGTGAGGTGATCGAGCAGCGCATTGTAGTCTGCGAGATCCTCTCCCTCGAGGAGAGGCGCCGGCCAAGATATTGGTTTGAACTCAAAGACTGATTTTGGGGTCGCCGGAAGTGCGGATTTGCATGCCATAATTACACCTGCATATTTTGACCACTTCCTACATACATAAAATTTTGTTTACATACTTAAAATTGGCGGGCCGCTACCCCAAAATTTTACAAAGCTAATTTCGGATGGTTTGCCGGACCCCCGGCCCTTTTTAGGACTACTTGGGTTTCTTCGGCCGCTGACGCCTACGGAGGCGTACGCCTGCGCCGCCTCCGTTTTCGTCGATGAATTCGACGCCTGCGTTTCGAACGCCTGTTTGAAGACGATCATGAGCGTCGCCGCTGATGTCTCGAACTCGTATCTCAGCACGTCGAATTGTAGTTACACCGATTGAGATTCGCCTGTCAGCGAGATCCTCGGTACTCCATCGGCAATAATGCGCGAGCCGCCCTGTATTGCGCGCGGCCGTGTAACCATCATTAACTATGTCATTGCCACAGGGATATTTAATGATTTCGTCCATCTAAGTTTGCTTCAATCGAACAAGAGATCGAAACTGTCGAGAAGAAGCGATCGTATGTTCACAGTTCGTTAATCTACCCTGCTTTTACAGTATGGAGTTCCGCCATGAACCTCGACTTCGCCGCCATCACCTACCGCACCCTCCGCGACCGTATCCGCGCCGAAGACCCAACCATCGACGAACAGACCCTGGCCGATACGGTTGAGGGGCTCACGGATCTGCACGAGATCGTCACCGCCATCATCCGCTCGGCGCTGGCCGATGAAGCTTTGGCAGTGGGTCTTAAGGGCCGCATCGCCGACATGCAGGGGCGTCTGGAGCGTCTGCAGGACCGCGCCTCCAAACGCCGCCAGATCGCCAAAGACGTCATGGTCGAATTGGATCTTAAAAAGATCACGGCGCCTGATTTCTCGGTCTCGATCCGGCCTGGCATGCCGGCTTTGCAGGTGCTCGATGAGGCAGCCGTGCCCAGCATCTATTGGCAGCCCAGTGCCCCGCGATTGAAGCGGCAGGAGCTCCTGAGTGAACTCAAGGACGGCGCCGACATCACCGGGGTTACCCTCTCCAATCCGGAGCCAGTGTTAAGTGTGAGGACACGGTGATGGGCTTTTCAGCAAAACAGCTCCAGGCGCTGCGCCGTCCGCTCGATGGCCGGCAGATCCGCACCCGCGAGGCCCATGGCCGCGAGCTGTCCTATATCGAGGGCTGGTTTGCCATCTCGGAAGCCAATCGCATTTTCGGCTTCGATGCCTGGAGCCGGGAGACAATCGAGACCCGCTGCGTGCTTGCCCGCGAAACCCGCGGCACGTTCCTCGCCGTCTATATCGCCAAAGTGCGCATCACGGTGCAGGTGGCAGGCGCAACCGTTATCCGCGAGGGCCATGGTTCGGGTGAAGGCCGTGGAACATCGCCCGGTGAAGTGCACGACATTGCCCTTAAAGCCGCCGAGACCGATGCCAGCAAACGCGCACTTGCCACCTTTGGCAGACCGTTTGGCCTTGAGCTTTATCGGCAAAGCCGCACGGCGAACTCCCCCTCGCCGCCCTTACAGCCAGCACCACCCGCTATCGAACCAACGCGCTATGGCTTTCACCCCGATGACACCACGCCCATTCCACGACCGTCGCGCTATTACGGACGCCGGCAATCTCCTCCGCTCAATGAACACTATCGCGACACAAGACCCGCGACCCCTCAAACAAACCCACCTGTCCTTTATCCCCCGCCTGCTCCTCCACTCGCACCGCCGATCGCAGATCCCTCACCCGTGCAGATCGAGCCACCCAAGCTCGAACCAGCCAAGGTCGATGGAGCAAAGATCGACAAAAGCATTCTCGCGCTGGCCGAACCCAGACGGCGCCGGGACAAGTCGCACTTGCGCTTTGTGGCGGCTCAGCCCTGTCTCGTCTGCGGACGTCATCCCTCTGACCCGCATCATTTGCGCTTTGCGCAACCGCGCGCCTTAGGGATCAAAGTCAGCGACGAGTTCACCGTGCCCCTGTGTCGGGGCCATCATCGCCAGCTGCATCAGGCCGGCAACGAGATCGCGTGGTGGACAACAAACAACATCGATGCCCTACCGGTAGCACGCCAGCTGTGGGAACAGACACACCCCCATGAAGACCAGACCCAGTCGCAGCCTCAACCTGAACCGGCGGCGAAGATCTGATGGCGAGCGAGAAGCAGATTGCCGCAAACCGCAAAAACGCCAGCAGCAGCACCGGTCCGCGCACCGAACACGGCAAGCGTCGCTCCAGGCGCAATGCGATCCGCCACGGCCTAACTGCCGAAACGGTCATCGATGTTCTTGAAGATCCTGCAGCCTACAAAGCGCTCCAAAGGGCGATCTACGCCGACTACCAGCCGCGTACCAATTTTGAGCTTGAGCTGGTCGGCCGCCTCGTTTCGCTGCTCTGGCGGCTGCGGCGGACGGTTGCGATTGAAAGCGGAATAATGAGTAGTGAGGCCAAGAGCTTGTGCAGGCGCAGTTCAATCAGCAGTGCACAACCCAATAACCAGAGGTCCGGTCTCTCATACGCCGTCAGCCCTACCCTCGCACCTAAAGCGAAAAACTTCCGTCAATTGGACGCAAATCAGAATGACGCCAAAGGAGATGGTGTCGCGCGTTTGGTAAAGCCAACCTCGAAATCCGATCTAGCGCGTTCATTTATCCTGAGCTCGACCCTTGACGGCGAGGTCTTCGAGCACCTTGGCCGTTACGAAACAAGGCTGTGGCGGCAGGTACTACAAACAATCTTACTGCTTAATTCAATAAATCTTGGCACAAAAGAATACGCCGGCTGCGATGAAAAACATTTCAACTTAAGAAATAGCAGAGCAAAGTACCGACGCGCCTTATGGCCTCCGTTCGTTACTTCCAACTAAAGCTCGCATTTACGTTGTACCTTTTTGCCAATTACTAAATAGACATCACGCCAACCGAAGTGTGGAGCGAAAATCACGCGATGCTCTCTGGTACACAGCCCTGCTCAAAGTAGGCAAAAATAAATTCCGCGCGCCAAGGCCACCGTTCAACTTAATATGCATACTTCTTAAACTCATGACGCCATTGACTCGGTGTCATATTAAAACGTGCACGGAAGCTCTTATTGAAATGCGATAAATCGCTAAATCCACAGCTATAGGCAATTTCTGATATACCGCTGGTTCTCTGAAGCGGATCTTTCAAAGTTTTACTGCATACATCCAATCGCGTTTCGAGTAACCACCGACCAAATGTTTGTTCAGTTTTTTTGAAGTGCAAATGCAACGTTCGAACCGATATGCCAAAATGTTCGGCAACATATTTTGGAGACAACTCAGGGAAATGAAGGTTTTGCTCACAGAAGGCAAACACTCCCTCAAGCTGAAGCTCAGCTTGCATACATTTTAATGGCACCTCACTCGCACTCGCGAGTGCCAATAAGTTGCATAGATTCTCAGTCAGCAGGTTTGATTCATTCTCAGTCAAATCATCGGAGACCAAACGAACCATATGGCGCCGCGCGAGATCAAGGAAATGCGAGTTTGAAAATTTATAAAGTGCGCGGCGGCGCAACCAAGGAGCGCGTGAATTAATCATCGCGCGTGGGACCACCGCGATCGCACGGTATCCATCATTGGAAAGCGTCGCCCGGAACGGCCGACGGCAGTCCGATATCACAACGTCATTTCGGCGGAATGTGGCCGACTCATTCCACTGGTCTATGGATGTCTGCCCCCGCAATTGCAGATAGATTGTATAGTGGTCTGCGGGAGCCCTAGAGATATCTCGAGCGGTGCGAATAATTTCGTAGCTGGTCGATTGGCACGTCGCAAAGCGAAGCGGACCGGAATTGCGGACAGTGAGGCAGGCTGAAAATCGCTCAGAAGGAGCTTCAGGCGAAATGCTGAATAACGTGCTGCAAATCATCTCGCGCCAATAGGAGAAGCGATCACGTTCATTGATCGTGTCGGTCGACCAGGAAACCATGCCACCCTCCACGCGCGGCAAATGCCGGGATGTAGCCTTAAAGCCGTCCTTTGCGCTCTAAACCAACTCGCTTGCACTTTCGGCCAAGATTGCATGCGGCGATGAGCGTATACATCCGCGCCGGCACTAACTGCAAGATCAAACACGCCTGTGAAATACGCGGCGACCCTTTATGCCGATTGCGCTCTCAACCAAGTCCTTTGCGCTATATGACAAGGTTGCTTGCTGCATACCGATGCAATTTACCCTCACGCCGGCAACTCTTGGTGAGCAATGCCACCTTTCGTGGAGCCTTGCGTCAGGTGGTACCCTGTGAAGAACCCTAATTTCACTCTCGACTGCCATTTTCCCAAATTTTTCCAACACCTTTTCGCGGGGAACACCAGATGAATCCAGATGGCTTCTCTACGACCCGTTTTTCTACAGCGGATCTACCAGAAAAGAATCGAGTTGCGATATGGCGCGAGCAATACGGGCGTAAGGCACTGAAGCTTGATTTTGAGCCCACAAATGAAGGCTCATTTGAATGCGCTGTCGCTTTCCGCGCATTGCCCGGTGTGCAAATTATGACGACTGCAATGTCCCCTGCCCGCATCATCCGGCGACATGAATTTATCGCGGATAGCAACGAGGATCTCATTTTCATTATCAATCAAACAGGAACGGCTACCGCATCCGCGCGCGGTCGTGAGCTTGTGGTGCGCGAGGGTGACGCACTGCTGATGAGCACCAGCGAAGTCAAGGTATTTGAACGACACTCGCACGGCGGATCTATATCGTTTCGTATCCCGCAATCGGCGATATCGTCGGCTGTCACCAACGTCTACGACGTCGTGATGCAACTCATTCCACACGACACTGAGATACTCAAACTGCTCGCGGGTTATGCCGCTCCATTATTCAACGAAATTGCCCTGGCCACTCCCGAGTTTAGACGCACTGCCGGCGGCCATTTACTTGATCTTATCGCGCTAGCGCTCGGTGCTACGGACGACGCCGCAGGGCTTGCTAGGAAGCGTGCGCTCCCAGCAGCACTACTAGGAAAAGCTAAATCCTACATCATCGAGAACAGCCCGCGGAGAGATCTTTCGATAGGTGCCGTAGCATCTCATCTCGGCGTGACGCCACGTCACCTCCAGCGACTGTTTGAAAGAGAAGATACCACGTTTTCTGAATTTTTACTCACGCAACGCTTGAGCCGTGCACATTACATGTTGACTAAATCGCGATTAGCCGAGAGTCGGGTGAGCACAATTGCTTACGACGTCGGATTTGGAGATCTATCTTATTTCAGCCGATCCTTCAAAAAATTCTATGGAGCTAGGCCGCGCGACATCAGAAATCGAGCGCTGAGATCGAATCAAGCGGAAGCAAGATGCTCTGGGCAGCGATGCCGTTTTCGGTAAACTCGCGTCTACATTGCCACGGGTGCGCGGTCATGCGAGCGCGCCGCTGATAACTTTCAACTGTCATATCGCGAAACTTTTAGCCGTTTTAGTCCAATAGATTGACGTTTCTGTCCAAGTTTTTCGTCCGGAAACTATCTACGTTGCCGCCATAAAATCGGCTGCGCGATGCAGCGGCACCGGAATTTAATTAAATGCCAGCCCTAACAGTCATCATGTCGTGCAAGCGCCCTAATAATGGACCAGCCAACTTGATCCCGGTTTGGCTCAAGAATTTTTTCGTCAAATTATATGTTGAGCATGATAAAGCGCAGCGAAAAAAAGCCGGCGACATTATTCGTCGATATGGACACCTGATATCAGACTGCGATGAAAATTGCGGCGAACAAAAAAAGACGATCCGGTCCAAGAAGTCAGATTACAAATCTCTCCAGTTTGGACCCGTTAATGCCCGCAATCGTAACCGTCGCAACTCAAAGCCATAAACATTGCAACGGCTTTTAGATATTGCTTTCGAAGTCGCCATCATGGCGGTAATTGTTGGATCGTTCTTGTGGGGCGGGCACGCGTCTAAGACGGAGCCATCGCTGTCAAGCCCGCTCAAACCTCACCCTGCCACTAGCGGAACCGTGGGCGATATAAGGTTGCCATAGCGGATCCAAAAGCGTTTTTATAGCGCAGCCCGTATCGCGCATGATAAATCACATCGCCGAAATGGATCGGAAAACACCATCACAATACATGTGGGTGGGCAGGAGGGCGGGTCAAAGCGCAGCCGCTTCGACCCGCCCCGCATTATCCGTCACGTGCGGATCGAGAGTAACGCCCGCAAGGTTTTCGAGCTTTTGTTCGATCTGATTGATCACATGCTTCGAAAACGGTCCCATGTGCAAATAAAGCGCCGTCAGCGCGACGATCCATCGCGCCGATTGCGGATTGTTCGAGACGCATTTTCGAAACGCCGGCCAAAATATCTCGCGTGGCTCCGGCAGGTTATTGACGATCCGATGAACCATGTCGGATCCATTGAATTTGTGCCGGGAGTTGCTGGCGCTGGTCCGATGCTTTCTATGCGAGTTATCGAGCAAATTCGACAAACGTTCCAGGCGTCCGGCATAAGCCGCCGGATCGTAGACTTTCTCAAGAATGCGCTGATAGTCGAGGAGCACCTCCTGACGCGGACGCAGGGTGTCAAAATTCAGGCCCTGCGTGCATTGGTCGCCGACACCTGCCGGATAGAACTCCGGCGTTGGATGCAAGCGGCCTTCTTTCTCGAGCCGGCGCGTGAGTTGCGTGTTCGGGAGGGCATACAGCAAGCCGACCATGCAAACCGGGATTGCGGCTTCCTCGATCAGTTTGATCATGCCCTCGGCAACTGAGCCCTTTTCACTGTCGAAACCGACAATGAAGCCTGCCGTAACAAATATGCCCGCGGCGTATATTTTATGAATGCTCTCGACAAGACTGCGACGCGTGTTCTGCTTCTTCTTCATGGCGATAAGCGTATCGGTGTCGGGACTTTCAATCCCGATAAATATACCGACGAAGTTCGCCTCGCTCATGGCTTGAAGGAAATCGTCATCGTCCGCCAAATTGACCGAAGCCTCGGTGGTGAACTCGAACGGGTAATCTTTTTGTTCGAGCCAGTCACGCAACTCCGGCATGAACGTCCTGACGGCTTTCTTATTGCCGATGAGATTGTCGTCGACAAAATCAACGTGGCCCCGATAGCCAAGCTGATAAAGCGCGTCGAGCTCCGCCAGCATCTGCGAATTCGTTTTGGCGCGCGGCACCCGGCCGTAAAGCTCAATGATGTCACAAAATTCGCATGTGAACGGGCAACCACGCGAGAATTGCACACCGATATGCAGATAGTAATCGAAGTGCAGCAAATCGAAGCGGGGGATCGGACTTTTCGTCACATCGACCGTAAACTTCTCGACCTCGAAGTATCCCGATTTCGCCCCGCCTCCCCATGCCGCGACGAACTGGTCGATGACACCTTCAGCTTCGCCGAGTACGCGGAAATCTGCGGACGCGTAGATATGTGGCGTCGATGTCACCGCAGGTCCACCGATGGCGACCAATTTTCCGTGAGCATGGCAGAGATCGATGACGTCCAGCATATCATGTTGTTGCGGCAACATGCCGCCGGTCATCACGAGGTCGGCCCATTCAAGTTGATCGTCGGTCAATACCTCAGCATTGCGGTCCACCAACCGCACTGTCCATGACGGTGGCAGCAATGCGGCGACTGTGATCAGACCGAGCGGCGGCGCAGGGCATCGCGCGCCAAAGACTTTGCACGTAGCTGCAAAATTCCAAAACGTCTCTGCCGCAAAACGCGGATAGATCAGCAAAACATTGTAAGCTCGTGACATAGTCAGTTCCGCGCCCGCCCTCGGTGAACTATGGACTGGTGCCGACCATATCAGGCGGAATGCTGCGTGTCTCATTGAGACGCAACTACAGAGCGAATCCCTTGCAGGGATGATGTTTTGGGCAAATGCCCCTACTTGAGCCGCTCAAGAACGGCTCAACTTGACCTGCCAGCTGGTCAATAGTGAGCCATAGGGAATGACCGTTTGCCCGCCTCACGTTTTCCATTGAGATACACACAAAACAATGCCGCGGGTGAGTGGGACGCTCACCCGCGGCGCAGCGCTTGCGTGATTGAGGCCAGGGGGAACCTCGGGGACGGGTGCGGGCCTCAAACATCTTGGCGCTTTAGAGCGCCCGCCGCCGTCGATGCGGCGAGGCTTTATGCGATGCTATTCGGAAGAATGAGGAGCGGTCGATAGGACCTAGGTCCATCTAGACCGAACGCGTGGCGTCTCGAGAATAGCCCCTAGCCCGGCCACAAGCGGCAACACCAACAGTGTTGCGCCAATTCCATTGATGAAGGCGCTCTACCCGACCGCCTTCTTGATGGCATCAATCAACATAGTCGCCGGAAATGGCTTGCGTAGAAACGCAATGCCGCCTGCAGCGGCGGCTTGAGTCTGGATTTGTGCGTCGTCGAGCCCGGTCATAAAGATGATGGGATACTTGAAACCGTCAGCCGCCAGTTGGTTTGCTAATTCCACGCCGGAAATGTCGCCAAGCTGGATATCAACGATCAAGCAAGCCGCTTTGCAAGTCGACGCACAAGTAAGAAACGTTTCCGCGGAATCAAACGTTTCCGCGCCGTATCCGAACGACGATAAAAGACAAGCCATTGCGGCGCGCATTTCTGGGTCATCATCGACGACCGCAACAATCTTTACCTGGTTTGACACTGCAATCGTTCCAATTGAGTTGTGGCCATTCGCTGCTTCAACGCGACATCGCGGCCGCGGCGAATTGCCTGTCTAGCGTGTGAGAGGTTCTGCACGAGCCGATGCTGGCAGAACGCGCTTGATAGGCGCGACTTCCCTCCGGCGTCTTGTTAGTATCTGCCAAACCTTTGTCCGCGCGTGCCAACCGAAGCAGGAAGCGATCGATCATCGATTTGGACTGAGGCAGGCAGAAGGGGCGATTTCATGGGCCGTTTTGACGCCAAGCGTTTCGGCAGCCTTCCCAACGCTAATGGGACTATAACTCGGCTCGCTTACGGCTACGCCAAAGCCGGCGGAATTGATCCGCGCGCACTCCTCAAGAAAGCCAACATAACGCTTCAGCAGATTAATAACGCTAGCCTGCGTCTCAACGTGCGCGATCAAATCAGATTTTTAAATCTTGTCGCCAGCGCATTGCATGATGACTACTTGGGTTACCATCTTGCCCAGTCACCGGATCCACGCGAGCTCGGCTTTCTCTATTATGTCTCGGCCTCGTCGGACATATTAAGTGACGCACTACAGAAAGTGGCACGCTATAGTGGGATTGCCAATGAAGGCGTGTCGCTCAAATATCTCGGCGGAAGAACTATTGGCATCAGGTTCGATTATGTCGGTGTGAGCCGCCATCTCGACCGGCATCAGATCGAATTTTTTGCAGTAATGCTGGTTCGTTTATGTCGGCAACTCACAGGCACCCGTTTGGTGCCGGTACGCGTCCGGCTTATGCATCGCCGCAATGACAGGCACTCGGAATTGATTGAATTCTTCGGCGGTAAGGTTGAATTTGGTGCGTCGATTGATGAAGTTGCGTTCGCGCACGCCGTCAAGGATATGGCGATCGTTAGTGCCGACCATCACCTCAACAAACTCTTGATTACATATTGTGAAGAGGCGCTTGCTCGTCAGCCCAGCAAACGGAGTTCGTTTCGTGCCAGTGTGGAGAATGCCATCGTGCCATTGCTGCCGCATGGCAAGGCCACGCTTGACGCGATCGCAAGCCATCTCGGGCTAAGTCAGCGCACGTTGGCGCGGCGATTGGCCTTGGAACGCTTGACATTTTCAGCTGTGGTTGACGACTTGAAACGCAATCTAGCCGATCGCTATTTGGCCGATGACGGCCTTTCAATCTCCCAGGTTGCTTGGCTCCTCGGCTACCAGGAAGTCAGTTCTCTGACTCACGCTTTCAAGCGTTGGACTGGCAAAACCCCCCGCCAAGCACGCGCGCGCAGGGCTGCTCGACGGCCACCAATGCGATTTTCATTGCAAGAGCGCGTCCGCCGCTACCTGAACTCATAATGCCGAGCATTACATAGCCAGTTGACGTTCCCCGGAATTGCAAGACCTGCCCTCGCTATTTGCCTTCGGCGTCGCCACATATGGCGTATTGACTGATCCGGGTCGCCGCGCATTGGGGCGCCCAATGCTCAAAACGTCATCCAAACTAAAAGCGTGGAACATTTTGGCCGCGCGAATATTGACGTTTGGTGTTGAGAAAGGGACAAAGTGAAAATCGCTCAAATTGCGCCGTTGATGGAAAGCGTTCCTCCACGACTGTACGGCGGTACTGAGCGGATTGCCTCTTATTTGACCGAAGAGCTGGTGGGCTTGGGCCACGAGGTGACCCTGTTCGCCAGCGGCGACTCAATCACCGCAGCCGACCTCGTCCCGTGTGTACCCAGAGCGCTCCGGCTCGACGCCAATGTCCGCGATACAATACCGTACTACATGTTGATGCTCGATCGCGTTCGGCAACGCGCTGACGATTTTGACATGTTGCACTTTCATATCGATCAATTCCACTTCCCGCTTTTTCGGCCGATCGCAGGGCGAACTGTAACCACACTGCACGGACGCCAGGATCTGCCAGATCTGCTCCCCCTCTACCTGGGTTTCGGCGACATGCCGCTGGTTTCGATCTCGAATGCGCAGCGTCGTCCGGTGCCCGAACTCGAACTTCGCGGGCACGGTCCACCACGGAATTCCTGCCCGCCTGCATCACGGCACCACCGAAGCGCGCGGCGGCTACCTCGCATTCCTCGGCCGCATTTCGCCGGAAAAACGTCCCGACCGAGCCATCGCCATCGCGCGTGCTTCGGGGATTCCGCTCAAGATCGCCGCCAAGGTTGATCGCGCTGATGCAGCCTATTTCGCGACCGAGATCGAACCATTGCTCAAAGGCGGCGGTGTTGAATTCGTCGGCGAGATCAACGACCATCAAAAAACGCAATTCCTGGGAGACGCACAAGCTCTGCTGTTTCCGATCGATTGGCCGGAGCCGTTCGGGCTCTCCATGATTGAGGCGATGGCTTGCGGCACCCCGGTGTTGGCTTTTCGCTGCGGCTCGGTTCCCGAGATCGTCGAGGATGGCGTCACAGGGGCTATTGTCGAAAGCATGGAAGAAGCGATCGCGGCTGTTCCGCAAGTTATTGCGCTCGATCGAAAAAAGGTGCGACAACGCTTCGAACAACGCTTTTCTGCCACACGGATGGCCAAAGACTACGTCGCTATTTATCGGTCACTGTTGGCAGCTCCAACCGAGCGCGAGTCGGAAGAAATCGAGCTTTCGCCAACCGGCCAGGATTTGAACATTCTGAGGCCTCTCGTTGCTTAGCCATGGCTCGATCGCAAGGCCGGTCGAGGAAGTTCCGGAAACACCCTTCTACATTCCAGGGACAGGATCCTCAACTCGACCGCGGCGCACGCTCAAGCAAGGCGATTGCTTTGCCGTGTTCGATAGTCATGCAGACATCGGAGCAACGCCGGGCGGACCTGACGGCATTTTCTTTTGCGACACACGCTATCTCTCTCACCTGGAAATGTTGCTAAGCGGCAGCCAGCCTCTTCTGCTGGGTTCTGTCGTTCGCGACGACAACTCATTCCTCACCGTCGACCTGACGAACCCCGATATCTATTTCAATCAGAAGCTTGTTCAGCCGAAGGACATGCTGCACGTCGTGCGCACAGTCTTCCTTCTGAACGGCACAGTCTACCAACGCCTGCGCCTGCAAAACCATGGTGATCATCCCTTCGGCGTCGCACTTTCGTTCGCCTTCGCGAGCGACTTCGCCGACCTGTTCGAGGTGCGTGGACTTCGCCGAAAACGGCGTGGCACCGCGAGCGCGGAGATCAGCGAAGCCGAAGTCGCGCTCAACTATCATGGGCTCGACGGCAACCGCCGGCGCACCAGAATTCTGTTCGATCCGATGCCACAGCAACTTTCCGGCAGCCTCGCAGCCTATGCCTTTAATCTGCAACCCAATGAATGTCGCTCAATATACGTGACGGTGAATTGCGACCGCAGCGTCGAGGAGCGTTCTATCGTCCCATTTCGCAAGGGGCTCCGTGCGGCATTTCATGAACGCCAGGCCGCAAGCCGCGGCATGGCGACGATCACGACCTCGAACCATATCTTCAACGAGGTTGTGTGCCGCTCGATGGCCGACCTTGCGATGCTGACGACCAACACGCCGCAAGGCCCTTACCCGTATGCCGGCATTCCCTGGTACTCCACCACGTTTGGCCGCGATGGCATCATTACGGCGCTGCAGATGTTGTGGTGCGATTCTCAAATCGCCAAAGGCGTCCTGCGCCGGCTTGCCGCTTTTCAGGCCACTACATTTGACCCGCTGAGCGACGCCGAGCCCGGAAAAGTCCCGCATGAAATGCGTGGCGGCGAGATGGCGGCGTTGCGAGAGATCCCGTTTGGTCTTTATTACGGCAGCGTCGATGCAACGCCATTGTTTGTGTTGCTGGCCGGACTTTACGTCGAACATACCGGCGACGTCGAAACGTTGCGAGAGCTCTGGCCCAATGTCGAAGCGGCGCTAGGCTGGATTGACGGCCCGGGCGATCCGGACCAAGACGGCTTCGTCGAATATTGTCGCGCGGATGAAACAGGCCTCGCCAATCAAGGTTGGAAGGATTCACACGACGCTGTCTTCCACGCCGATGGCTCGCTCGCGCAAAGCCCGATCGCACTCTGCGAAGTCCAGGGCTATATCTACGCGGCGAAGCAAATGGCTGCACGCGGCGCGCACAGGCTGGGCAAGCATGCGCTCGGCGACACACTTGAGGCTCAGGCCAAGGCACTTGCCGATCGATTTGAAGCCGCGTTTTGGTGCGCGGATCTTGGCACCTATGCGCTCGCTCTGGATGGGCAGAAGCGACCGTGTCGCGTGCGGACTTCGAACGCCGGACAGGTGTTATTTAGCGGGATCGCCGCGCCAGAACGTGCGGAAGCGGTGATGCGCGACCTGATGCGGCCGTCGTTTTTCTCCGGGTGGGGAATCCGCACGGTGGCCCGTGAGGAGCGCCGTTACAATCCGATGTCCTATCACAATGGGTCGGTCTGGCCGCACGACAATTCGCTCATCGCAGCTGGCTTTGCGCGTTATGGACACAAGAACGCAGTCGATCGGGTTTTCAGGGGCCTGTTCGACGCGGCAAGTTATATGGACTTGCGGCGTCTGCCCGAACTTTATTGCGGCTTCCAGCGCGGGCGCGAACGCGGCCCGACACTTTATCCCGTCGCCTGTTCACCTCAAGCCTGGGCCGCGGGGACACCACTTCTGCTTCTGCAATCTTCCCTCGGCCTCGAGTTCAATCCCGATCGCAATGAAATTATCTTGCACAAGCCACAACTACCATCGTTCCTCGATGAGGTGACATTGAGCAATCTGCGGCTGGGCAAATCGGCCGTGGACTTAAGGTTGCGCCGCTATGGGACCGACGTGTCGCTCGAGGTGGTACGCAATGAGGGGCAGATCAAGGTTGCTGCCGTTTATTCGTGACAATCATCGCAGAAACTGCCGACGTTTGGACGTTATTTAGAACAAGGCCAAGCCGCGGCTAAGGCGGCCACTGCGGTCTGGTGAAAATTGTTGGAACGTTGCTCGGGATGGCTCTTTAGATAAGCCGTGATCGAAAGGATCATTTGGGCGAGCATCCCTTTGCTGTCTGGAAGAACATCGGATGGCGGACACACAGAAAATTCAGGCTTAAAAAGTGGCTCAAGCTTCATGATTGCGGTGACAGCTCCAAAACACGCCGATGCTTGTCGCAGTTGCCTGGCGGCATCTTCTGAAATCAGCCGCCGGACGTTTGCCTTGAACGACATCCACAGCCGCCAAGCAACTTGGGTAAAATGTAGTCCCGCTGGTCGCATCGATTTGGGCATGGACTTGGGTTCCAACCAAGACCGCTCCAATAACTCCGAACCAGTGTTTCATCCTTCGCCCCTTGCACTCCGAAAGTGGCCGGCGTTTCCTGAATCGGTGGTTGTCGTTACACCTTAAAAATATCGGCGTACCGTTTCTTAACCTCGTCCGCCTGTGCAAGGACGCCTTCTGGGTCCTCCTTCATCAGCTTGATGTCCGCGAGCCTACGAACGCCGGGCTTTTCCACCGTCTGGGTGTGTGCCGAATATTGGCGGGCGTCGTCGACGATGAGCTGCTGACCCTCACGCGAGTGCATCCAGCTCTGAAATAGGCGAGCGGCGTTCGGGTTGGGAGCGCCCTTGAAGACCGCACTTGGACCGCCGGCGAGTGGCGTGCCTTCCTCCGGATAAATTATGTCGACCGGTTGGCCGGCCTCCTTGTTGCGGATGACAAGGTAGCCCGCGCCGTCCACCATGACTGCGCGCTCGCCGAGCGCGATTCTCTTCGGCGTATCGGTCGCCGACTGAACCTGCATGACGTTCTGCGCGGCCAGTTTCACGAAATAGTCCCAACCCAGATCACGCGCGGTTTCGAACGTTGAATTCATGATCGTGCCACTATAGGCCGGATGAGCCTTGACCAATTTGCCTTTCCATTTCGGATCGAGCAGGTCCTTGAAGCCCTTCGGCGCGTCTTCTTTCTTCACCAGCGTTGTGTTGTAGGCGATCGGCGAGATCAGAATGCGTGTCGTTACATGGAGCCCTTCGGCGTCGTAATAGCCATTGTCGTAATACTTCACGACTTCTTCCGGCAGGTACGGCGTCAGCCAGCCGTTGCGTTTCCAGATGATGCAATGCGACTGGTCGGAGGTGTTGACAACATCCACAGTGTGGATGTTGGAGGAATATTCCTGGTCGATGCGAGTAAATACCCGCTCGGCGCCGGACCGCTCCACGCGAACGGCAACTCCGGGATACTTCGCCTCGAACGCTTTGCCGAGACGCTCTGCGAATTGCAAATCCATCGCCGTGTAAAAAGTAAGCTTGCCCTCTTTTTTCGCAGCCTCGATCAACGCCGGCGTCACCGCGCTCGGCGGCGGCGGCGCAGCTAAAATCGGTCGAGCGAAAACGGTCGTCGCGCCAAGAGCAACTCCGGCCCTGAGCACGGCGCGGCGTGAGACATGCTTGTGGCTCATGCTATTCCTCCCGAATACCGCCTGCTTCTGATGGGCAGGCCTGATGGCAAGTCTATACCGGTCGAACGGTCCGTTGGCAGCAGAGAAAGCAAAAAAAACAGGTCCGAGACCCGGCGTATCCCCGCCGCTGGCGGGCGTGTCCGTTTGGGATCGCTAGCGGATGTCCGTGAAGCGCTCGGTCGGCGGTGCGATTTCAGTGACCAGATCGCGCACGACTCTTTTGTTGGAAAGCGGCGCCAGGGTCATTTCGCCCGGTTGCAGGCGTGAGGTGCACGCATAGACCGGCTTCCCGTCGCGCTCGATCATGCACTCTTTGCAGGCATTGGCATTGATGCAGGAGAAACGAACCGCCAGCGTCGGATCGCGATTAACCCAAATCCAGCGCAGCGCGTCGAGCACCGACTGGCCCGGCTCAAACGGCACCACATGCGTATCCCAATGACCCGTATCCCCGTGGCTGCCGCGCCAAACTGTGAGCGATGCGTGTTCGGTCATGACGCCGCCACGCGGTCCGGCTTGGGCGCCCCAGACAACGCTATGTGCCCGTCGCGAAGCCTGGCAAATTGATTAAACGCCCATTCCCGAGAAAGGTCAGGAAAGTCTTCTCGGTGTTGGGCGCCGCGCGTTTCGGTGCGCGCAATCGCAGCCTCGGCGACAACGCGAGCGACCAAAAGCATATTGCGCAGGTCAAACCAGTCGATCCGCCGCATGTCGAAGCCTTCCCCGTCGCCAGGCGGCAAATCGCCGAGATCGCGGTCGAGGCGATCAATTTGGCTCAGCGCAAGCCTGAGTTTAGTTTCGCTGCGCAGTGCGCCGACATTATCCTGCATCGTGTCCTGAAGGGTCTGCACCATTTCGGCGGTGTTGAGACCGCGCCCCGGTGCGCTTGCGGCAAAAAGATCGAGCACTGCGCGAGCGTTATCCGTGTGATCGGGAAGCGCGCCCGTTCGCTTCGCATAGCCGGCAGAACTTTGGCCCGCGCGCCGACCAAACACCAAAGCCTCGGTGATGGCATTGCCAGATAGACGATTGGCACCATTGGCGCCGCCGACTGCTTCGCCGGCGGCAAATAGCCCGGGCACATCCGTCTGCATTTGCTTGTCGGCGGCGATGCCCCCCATGTGATAGTGCGCGATTGGCGCGACCTCAATTGCCGTGTTGGTGAGATCAATGCCGTTAGCGGCGAGCCGGTCGATGACCGGACCAAAAGCATCGCGTAAAGCCGCCGTCGAGCAATGCTGAAAGCTCAAATAAACGCCGCCATGAGGTGAGCCACGGCCAGCCTCGACCTCTTTAATGATCGCGTAACTGCCAACGTCGCGCGTGATTTTGTATTTGCCATCCTCGGCAATCCCATAGCGATGCGTGAATTCCTCACCGAGATTGTTGAGCAACCGCCCGCCGAGCTTGTAACGGAACGGATCCCACATAATCGGATCCATCCCAACCAATCGCGGTGCGAGATGGCCGATTGGAAAGAATTGGACAAATTCCATATCTACCAATGAGGCCCCCGCGCGCAACGCCAGGGCGTAGCCATCACCGCCCATATTAGCTGATGCGCTGTTACGCCGATAAAGCCGTGTGAGACCTCCGGTCGCCAGAATGGTTGCCTTGGCCGACAAAATGACCGGCGCACCGGATCCGAGGTGCAGCGCAACGGCTCCGACGATATCGCCGTCGTTGCGCAAAAGGTCGATGATGCAGAGGTCCCCGGCCTTGCGGATGCCATGGGTCTTGTTCACCACGGTCCGCAGCGTTTTAGACACCGCCGGCCCAGTGCTGAGAAAGTCCACATACACGCAACGCGCGCGATCGTGGCCCGGAGCCATGACTTGCGTGATGCGTCCATCTCTGCGCGCCCAGCCGATGCCCCAATCGTCCATCGCGCGAATGCACTCCGGCCCCTCCTCGCACAACAATTGCGCTAGCTGCTCGTTGCACAAGCCGCGCCCAGCCGTGAGCGTATCTTCGTAATGATGACTCCAATGATCCGGCGTTTCAGACCCGATGGCGGCAGCGACCGTCATTTGCGCCATCACCGTGGCGCCACCGCGTCCAATCAAACTGCGGTCGGCAAGAAGGACACGGCAGCCGCTGCGCGCAGCCTCAATGGCCGCATACATGCCTGCGGCGCCGGAACCGATAACCAGGACGTCAGTATCGGCACGCATCGCCTCTTGAACCATCGACACCTCTTAGCGGACCGTCAATCGCGCGTCCGCGCCGCTGGTCCCAATCTTTGGCACGCCTCTTACCCACGGCACGACAATAAGCGCGGCCAGCGTCGCCAAGGCAACCAGGGCCCACGCATCGTTGATGGCATCGACAAATGCAACCTTTTCAACGAGCGGCGCCAACAGGGCCTGCTTTTCGGGATCGAGCAGCGCCGGCCCGAGTGCCTCGGGTGGAATTCCAAGCATTTTCAAAGTATCCAGATCACCAGCGACAATGCGATTGACAAGAGTCCGCGCATGTTCGGGCGCGCGCGTGTAGATTACGGTATCGATGATTGCGATTCCAATGGCACCGCCGAGATTGCGCATGAGGTTGAACAAACCGCTAGCATCGGCGACGGCCGTCTTTGCCAATTGTCCCAGGGCGAGTTGCGTGGGTGGCAGAATGCAAAACATGATGGCGCTGCCGCGCACCAATTGCGGCCACAACATTTGATCGAAATCTGTGGCTCTTGTTTGAACGGAGCTCAGGCCCAGTCCTATTGCAAACAACAGAAAGCCGAACGCGGTTAAGAGACGTTCGTCAACGCGCCTGACCAGAAACACCGCTAGCGGCGCGACGGCAAGTTGCGCCACCCCGGTTACCAGCATGATCTTGCCAATCTCGAGTGCATTGTGCGACCTCACAAAGGCCAGAAAAACAGGCATGAGATAGACAGAACCGAAAAGCCCCATCCCAAGCAGAAAACTGAGTACGCAGCCGATCGAAAAGTTTTGATCACGAAAGGTTCTTAAGTCGACCAACGGGCTTTGTGATCGCAGTGTCCGAAATACAAATCCCAATGCGGCGACCAGGCACAAGCTGAGGAGGGCGCTGACGAGCGGCGCCATCCAGCCGCGTTCCGGTGCTTCCTTGATTGCGATTTCGAGCGCTGCAAGGGCCGTGGCCCCGAGACCCAACGAGGCTACGTCCAGGAGCCGAATTTGATCGAACGATGCCAAACCTTTTGGAAGCAATACCGTCGCGACCGAGGCTGCGACAATTCCAGGTACGACATTGATCAGGAATAGCCATGGCCAGGAATAAGTCTCAGTAATCCAGCCTCCTACAACGGGCCCTACGGTCGGAGCAAGAACGGCGAGAACCCCAGCGATCATCGTCGCGAACGGCTGGAGCCGAACCGGAAAAAGCAGGAAGATCGCCGAGAAGACAGCCGGGATTAGCGTGCCGCCAGCAAAGCCTTGCACGATGCGAAACGAGATCAGGGTCGAAAAATTTCCGCTTGCGGCGCAGGCGATCGATGCAAGCGTAAACACAGAGATAGCAACAACAAAGAGCCATCTCATTGTTAACGCGCGCGTCAGGAACCCGGTGAGCGGAATGGAAATGACTTCCGCGATCAAATACGCGGTCTGGATCCAGCTCATTTGATTTTGCGGAATATTCAGAGCGCGTTGAATGGTCGCCAGCGATGTTGCAACGACCTGGACATCAAGAACCGCCATGAACATGCCGATGCACATCATGGCGAAGCCGATCCAGACGGCAGCCGTTACCGAATCCGACGCCGATTTTTCAACTGCTGAAGTCATTCGTCAAAATCATAATGTTGCCGCACAGGTGAAGCCGAAGCGACACCGCGCACTAAAAGCCCATGCGGGCTGACGAACCCTCATAACGCACCCAGTACGCATAAACGCTCTGGCCTGACCTTCGCACAATTGGGAAGAGGCTGTCTCCGACGAGCCTCTTCGGAAGATGGCGGAGGGAGTGATACTGCAAAACAAACTCTCTAACTACGGTCCATCGGACGCTATGCAAGGCGCGCGTAGCCAAAAGCCTGGTGCGCGCGAGTATTACAGAGAAGATAGCCCCTATGTCCGCTTTCCACCCAAAAGCGGACATTCCGGAACGCGTTAGAGATGTTCGCTATGTGCCAATAGTGGAGGTGAACCGCCACAGCGGTTCGATTATCGGTGGTTTCCGTAAAGCGTGTAGTTCGGACATACCGCCACATCAAAACCGGTTGGTGTTCCGCCCGGCGTGTAGCCCATCTCCGGATGGCAGTCGCGGGGAACGGGGATGCAGCCGACGACGGTGCAAGCAATCTGTGGCTGTGCAGCAGTGGCAGCCTTCGTGTGGCGCTTGTGGTGCATAGGCGCCGCGCTGGCCGGTATCAACGAAAGTGCCAGCGCAGCCGCCGTAACAATGGATACGATTTTTTTCATCGCGATCCCCTAACGAACCACAAAAGGCTTCGTTCCGCGCGCCCTCATACGAATAGGCAGTCAAGAAGGCTGGGATGTCCGCTAACTGCCAGTAGCGGACATCCGCCCCTTTCATCATTCGCATCAATCGCAATTCCATCAAGACAATATTTGTTCTGCCGCAGCCTTTCCTGCCAAGTAGCCAAGGGTAGTGGCGGTCAACAGGCCGTTGCCAGACAGATATCCCGCCGCAGCCGAACCCGATACTCCAGCTGCCGCACCCCCGGCGGCAAACAGATTTGGAAATCTTGTTCCGTTTCTGCGCTTGACGCGGCCATTTAAATCAACTGCAAGTCCCCCTTGGGTATGGAACAACGCGCCGGTCACTTTAACTGCGTGATACGGCGGTCCGCAGTGATGTGCTTTAAGGAGTTTGCGGCCGAAACTATCACGGGCATTGGCCGATTTTAATTTCTCAACTTCGTCCCATTCGGCGGCGAAACCTGCGATAGGAACATTTATTGCCGTTGCCAGGTCTGTGATGCTTTCGGCGCTGCGGAACGCACCCGCGCGTTCGGCCAGACGGAAATCCTCGAATTGTCGCGCCACCTTGGCAATTCGTTCATCAAATACGTCCCAGGCAAATCCGCCCGGTTGCCGTAGCACTTCGGCAGCCTGTTCCGAGTAGCCGCGTGTTTCGTCGCAGAACCGGCGGCCTTCGGCGTTAATTTGAATGCCGCCCTGCATGATGACTGCCCAACTGATCAAAATATTATGCGGCGTCGCCACCGATCCGTGGCCCTGATAGGCACTGAGATTCGAAGTCAGGGCCCCGAGGGACTCGCCCCAAATGATGGCGTCGCCTCGATTACCCGGATGACCGAAATAGAGCGCGTCGGACATCTCCGGTATAAAACGGCGGACCAGATCGGGATTTCCACCAAAGCCATCGCAGGCGACAATCAAGGCATCGCAACCGATCCGTTCGCGGGCTGCGTTGCGTCGCAAAACCTCAATGCCGCAAATGCCACCACCATCCACGAACAACTTTTCAGCCACGCTCTCGGTCAGAATAACGATGCCGATTGCCTCGGCCGCTTGGCGAAGGCGGTCGATTAATTCTCGGCCCGTACGAGTCGGCAAACCGTGCATCCGCAGAGCCGAATGCCCCGGATAGTTGAAATTGTCCACCACATCGAACGGCAGCCCGTGGCAATCCATAAGCCACTCGACTAACGGAGCGGCGCTCCGAACGGCGGCCTCGACGACGGCAGGATCTGCCTCCCCTTTCGACTTCCGGTGGATGTCAGTCGCAAACAAATGTGGGCTGTCGATAATCCCCTTGGCTCGCTGAAAGCGGGTGCCTGCGGCAGGAATGAGCCCAGCTGATAGCGAGGTCGAACCAGCGGGCACCGCGTCGCGTTCAACTATCAGCGGGTCAAGGCCGGATTCTTTCGCCGCGAGCCCCGCGCACAATCCGGCGGCGCCAGCACCGATGATGAGCAAAGGCACTCGCGTACTGAACTTTTCATCCGCTGCGCCGACGATCGTGTTCATAACAATGTGTCGTGCATCGCCTTAGGATCGTAGCGTCTAAAACAGAGGTGGCAGAAGAGCTTTTTTGATGTCCGCTTTGGCGCTACAACGTTTAAATCTACGGCCCCGGCCAAATTTATCGCAATTTCTACTCTGCGCCCAAAGCACGCGTTCAATGGCCGCGCTTCAATGTCCGCTAAGGCGCGGTCCAAGTTCTCTTTTCAATTCCTCACAGACCGAATCAATTACCGATACCCAATCGCCGTCTTTTTTTTGACGGAACAATCTCGCCGTCGGGTACCAAGGTGAATCGTTACGCTCGAGCATCCATCGCCATTCAGGATTATATGACAACAATACCCAAACCGGTCGGGCCAACGCCCCGGCAAGATGAACGACGGCCGTGTCAGAGGAAATAATTAAGTCAAGCGACATCATGACTCCGGCATCATCATGAAAGCCAGCTGTCTCCGATCCTAAGTGCACAAGCTGCGGATTTGCATTCAGGATTTCTTCATCGCCCGGTCTCAGATCTTTCTGGATGCTAAAGAATTTTACGCCCGGGACACCAAACAGAGGAAAGATATTTTTTAACAATATTGAACGCTCGCGATCATCTCTGAAACTCGGATTGCCTGCCCACGCCACGCCGACCTTGAACTCGTTGCCATCCAGTCGGGATTTCCACTTCCTAATTGTTTCTACGTCGGCGGTCAGATAGGGAACAACGGCGGGGATTGTGTCCAATCGTGTTTTGAATGCTAGCGGCAGACTCATCAGCGGGCATTGGAGATCGAAATCGGGGATCGTTACCCCCACTTCGATAAGCGTCGATACTCCCTCCAAACTTCGCAACAAGACCTTTAGCGACGGTGGAACTACGAGAATAACTTTCGCGCCCAATGCGGACACCAGTGGCACATATCGGCTTGCCATTATGGTATCGCCCAGGCCCTGCTCCGCATGAAGCAAAATCGTTTTCTTCGCTATAGAGCTGTCACCAAGCCATAACGGCTGGGAATAGCGACGCTTACCAGCGTCTGACAGTGTCGAGCCCCATCGAGCTTCATATTTTTTCCAACCGCGCTCGTAATCTCCCAGCAGTAACCTATAAACCGCCTCCATGAAATGCGCGTCATAAAATTCAGGCGTTGTGCGTTGAGCCTCGTGAAGGCACTCGAAAGCTTCATCGTAGCGTCTGACGCTCGAAAGCGTGCTACCTCGCCCAAACCAAGCTTCAGCCAAATCCGGTTTCAATTCTAGCGCTTCCCCGTAGGACGAAAGCGCCTCCTCGTATAGTTTTAGGCCGCGAAATGCGTTTCCTCGGTTTAGAAATGCGTCAGCAAACTGTGCATCGAGGGCTATCGCGCGATTAAAACTTTCAATTGCCTCTCTATAGCTTCCAACCTGCTTGAGAGCACAACCAAGATTGCAATGCGCCTGCGCAAATGACGGATCGATGTCAATAATCTTTTGACACGAGATAATCGCCTCCTCATAACGTCCGCTGCTGCTTTGGCAGGCCGACAACATAAATAGCGCATCGATATTTTTTGAATCGATCTCGTTAACTTTTTGCGCCGTCGTAGCGGCATCAGTAATTTTATTTTGTTCGAATTGCGAAATCGCTAGATTATTGAGTGCAGCGATACTACGAGGGGTAAATTTCAACGCTTCGAAAAAAAATCTTTCGGCACTTTCAAATTCCCGGCATTCTAGACAATCTAGCCCTTTGAAAAACAGATCCCGAGCTCGTTCTACCTGATCCATTTATATTAAATGGTCCAACTCTCGTGGGCAGGGCAAGCCTTTTTATTATTATCCCGTTGCCGAGTTTTCGGCACAACGGCTTTTGTCTTTGTGCGTTCTCAATTGCTCGAATCCCATCGCCACAAAGCCTGCGTCAGGTAATTTACCAACATTCTTGCGATGCGGGAGCCATGTGCGCTTTTCCCCTATAGCGGACATCATGAGCAGTATCTGCGTCAACAAAAACCCTCGAGAAATTCGCCCGAGGGTCTCTCAGTCACATACCAAATTAATCAGGCGGCTTGCTTTCGCTTTCTAGGCTAGCCGAGCGGACCAGCGCGCCGAGACTGGCGCTTGGCCTCTAGCGAACTTTCCAAGCCGCAGACTCCTCAACCGTGACGCAACCGGGGATGCTGCGACCCTGGCGATGAACTACAGCCGACACGGGACGGCCAAGGCCTTCCTGGTATTCGGCGTAGAGCTTCGTAAGTTCTTTTTCACTGAGGTCTTGAATGTCTTTTTGCATGTCTTTTGGGTCCGGTGGCCTTCCAGAATGGCCCGCGTTGACTCAAAGAAGGCCGCTGGTGAGTCACGCGGTCATATCGCTGATTTGGCTCGGCTCTCTCATCAGTTACGGATTTTCCCGTAGCGAATTAACGCCGAACATCTTTGCCTCTTCCTTTTTGATCAGGTCCACGATTGTACGTGAGCCCGCTCTATCAATTGTGCGCGCTAAAATTGCCCGCAGATCCTTTAAATTTTGTTCGTGCAACAAGAAGGTTCATAACAAAGGGAGCCTCCCGAGGATATGCCCGATCCCCGGTATTGCGGGCCGCGCTTCACTTGAGCACCGGGTAGCATTCCGGGCCAATTGCGATTGGAAATGTAGTTCCGAGAATATCCCCGCGCACGCAAGTGACGGGACCAGTTTCATGTACGCATAGTTGAGGCGGAAAGTTTAGGCGCCCGAGCTTTTCTTATCGGCCGCTTCTTTAGCCAATCGGAGAGCCTTCAGTCGCGCGGTCTTCTCTCGAAGAATCTTTGCTTGGACTTCGTAGTCCACGCTGAGATTGTGATTTTCTCGTGCAGCCTTCTCAAGCCGCGATTGCATTCGCGTATTCTTACGACTAGCAGCCATGCTTCGGCTTTTTTCTGACAACCGAAGGCTGACCAGGGTCCGCCGCGACCACTTCGTTTTTCTCCGCTGCCTCCTTGTCCAATCGAAGCGCTCTTAACCTTGCAGTTTTTTCGCGAACGGTGCGACCCTCAGTCTCATATTCCAGCATTGCCTTCGTGCCCTCTCGAGTCCGCTCCTCTTTCTTGAAGCTTGCATCCGCCCGTTTCTTCAGTGCTTCCTTTGAACTCGTCACAATATCTCCTTTGCGGCGCGTCTTTACGACACAACCCATTTCATTGCCGTGTTCATTGAGGCTGCTAGGTGCGCAGAAATGAGGCTCCATAGCGTCTACACACCCTATACGTAAGCACGAAATGATAATAAAAAAGCCCCGCGTACGTACGTGTAGGGGGCAGCAGTAGCACCGATGGCCCGGTTTCAGCTTTTGGGTCGTTAGCGGACGTCAGCTGCTGGCGTTGCCATGCCCACTTTGTGCCAATAACGGACATCGCGACTGTAGCTCGAAATGACTGGAACCCGCGAGGTTGACCGGTTGTCAGACCTTGTTAAGCGGCAGGAGCTAAAGGCTTTAAGCCGCATTAATAGTTCTTGGAATCTGACTGGCCGCGCCGTGGGTGCCTTCCAGGCATTGGATAGCGAAGGACGCAGAATTTGAGGACGCATCCACTCGAACAGATCAGGAGCCGCGTCCATGAAAAAGGCATTACCGGAGAAAATGTTCGGCGAAAATGATCAACCAAGGCTGACGATGCTTCGCAATTGGGTGCTTGAGAACGACGTCACCGAGATTGAGATGAGCGAACGACAGTTCTGGAATTTTGCGCAGCTTCAGCCAATCGCCGAGAAGCCGTGGGTGACGTTCATGGGTCGTCAGTTGCGCGTACCGAATATGCCCGCCGACGCGCAAAAGCGACTTGGGATCGACGACAAAGCGGCTCCGGGCGCAATTTGATCAGGCGATGTCCGCGTCGCGTCTGCGTTACCACCAAAAACGGCCATGGAGCAGGAGGCATAGAAGCCAATATTTACCCGCTCATTTATGATTGCCCACCCCAAGTGAGGCGGGAGAAATAAGCTTGCGTTTGGAAAATCTAATCACATATTTGTTGGTATGACTGATATTTTTGATAATGCTCCTCGGACTCAAGAAGAGCCGAAATTGATCGTCAGGCGGGTCTCTCATGCCCCCGTCTGGTCCGTATGGGCCACACTTGAAGGCAATCCCTCCGAAGAAATTTTTGAGGGGGCTTCCGAGGAAGAGGCGATGAGTTGGATCAATACCGGCGGTCAATCTTGGCTTGATGATCGCAGGCGGAAACGCAACGCCTAACCTTACCAAGCATCCAAGAACGTGTTCGAGGTCGAAGTAGAGCCCCGACATCCAGTTATAGTTTCTTCTTTTTCGCGTAAATCGCGTTCCAGTTATCCTTATAAGCTTGCGAAACCGGTTTTTGGCCTTCACCCCGGCTATAGCCTGAAGGTGAATCGGCGGCTTTCTCGCTGCCCTCAGCCTTGGATAGGGCTGACTCTGACATGATCTTATCTTTCGACTGGCCCACATCGTTATTCTTCGAAGCGGCCTCTTTTTTTACAGCAGTCTCATTTTTGGGCGCGGTGCTCGATTTAGTTTTCTGATCGTCGCTTGCCATCGTGTTTCCTCACGCTGATTGGTCTCAAAATAATGAACTGCCTCAGATCAGAGCTATTTGAGTTGATACGCTTAGAGACACGGTGACAGCAACATACCGTCCAGCGGACGGTCTACCGCGGTCGCGGAATATCCAAACAGGGTCGCTTTGGGTTAAAAGCAGACATGGATCGGTCTCTCATCCTTGGGTGACAAACTCCCGCGCGCGTTCGGTCATGCCGCTATTGGGGAAGCGCGCCGGTCCGCGGCAGAATAATCTTGATTTCGGTATATTCACCCGGCTGTGTCTCGACCTCAATTGAACCACCGTGCTGCTTCACCACGATGTCATGGCTGATTGAAAGGCCTAGCCCGGTTCCTTCGCCAGCCGGTTTGGTTGTGAAAAATGGATTAAACATTTTTTCCTTCACATCGGTGGGGATGCCCGTACCGTTATCGCGAATGATTATTTCAACACGATCACCGCGGTCCTTGGTCACTGCCACTAAGGTGGGCTCGTAGCCATCGCTGCCGGCCCGCGCTTTGCTTGTTGCCGCGTAGAAGCCGTTTGAGATTACGTTCAGGAGAACTCGTGTGATGTCCTGTGCGAAGACGTGGACCTTACCGGCGGCCGGATCAAACGATCGTTCTAAAATAATGTTGAAGCCTTTCTTCTCGGCTCGCGCTCCGTGATAGGCGAGGTTGAGACCGTCCTCGACCAAGCCATTGATATCAACGGACCTGTGCTCTCCGGAGCCTTCGCGCGAGTGCAGCAGCATGTTTTTGACGATGGCGTCCGCGCGTTTGCCGTGCTGAACGACCTTGTTGAGGTTGCCCCGTAGCATGTCCATCAGCTCAATGATTTCGCTTCGCCGCTTTTCGTTAAGGCCGACGTCCTCAAGAATCTCGTGTAACTCATCAACTAGTTCTACGGAAACCCCAGAGAAATTATTGACGAAATTGAGCGGATTCTTGATCTCATGCGCGATACCGGCGGTGAGCTGCCCAAGCGAGGCGAGCTTCTGCGTCTGGACGAGTCGGTCTTGTGTGGTTCGCAAATTCTCCAGCGAAGCGGCCAGCTCGCGCGTGCGCGCCTCTACGCTGTCAAATAGGCGCACGTTCTCGATTGCGATCGCGGCTTGGTCAGCGAAAGTTGAAACGAGTTCGATTTGTTTGTCAGTGAATGGCCGTACTGTGTTGCGGGTCAGCATAATGACGCCGATCGAAACACCTTCCCGTAAAAGAGGGACACCAAGCACCGTGCGAAAGCCAGCAATGTTGCGGGCCTCGGTCAAGGTATATTCAGGATCAGCCTCGATGTCGTTCACTTGGATGGGTCTGAGTTCGGTCACAGTCCGCCCAAGGACCGTCCCACGTCCTGGCACGAGCGGCCGCCTTCGCATGTACTCATCGTATTCACGCGAAATGCCGTGGCTTGCAACAAAGGGATAGCTGCCTCCTTGGGGGCGATGGATGGAAGCGCTATCCGCCTCGCAGAGTCGCGCTGCCGATTCAACAAGCGTATCGAGCACGACCTGCAAGTCGAACGTTGAGCGGCTGATGACTTTGAGCACTTCCGAGGTAGCGGTCTGCTGCTTTAGTGACTCTGATAGTTCTGCCGTACGCTTTTGCACATCATCGAACAACCGCACGTTCTCGATCGCAATCGCCGCCTGGTCGGCGAAAGTGGATACGAGTTCAATTTCCCGGTCACTAAACGGCTCAACTCTTCGTCGCGCGAGCGCGATGACGCCGATCGGCTCGCTGTCGCGCATCAGTGGAACCCCGATCATGGACCGCACTTGCCCAATCTCAGCGTCCTGCTTTCTATCGTACAGTGGGTCATTCATCGCATCGACGATCTGAACAGCCTCTCGTCGAACGGCCGCTCGTCCGACCACCGTCCCCGGACCAGGCGTGATCGGGTTTGCGCGCTCAATTTCGATATACTTTGGATCTACGCAGTATCCGGTCGCAAACCGATATATGCCGTCGTCCAACCTAAAGATAACTGCAGTATCGGCGCGACAAAGCGGCGCCGCCGTATTAACCACGCTCTGCAGAATTGGGTCCAAATCGAATTTTGATCGGCTTATAACATTGAGCACCTCCGCTGTTGCGGTCTGCTGCTGGAGCGATTCGCGAAGTTCGCTGAGCAGCCGCGTATTTTCGATCGCGATAACGGCTTGGGCTGCGAAGTTCTGGACGAGCTCAATCTGCTTGTCGGTAAAGGGGCGGACCTCCTGACGATACATGGAAATTGAACCGGCAAGTTCACCATCCTTGAGCATGGGGACCGACAGATGGGTCCGCGCCCCCCCGACTTCGACCAGGGTGACGATGCGGTCATTTTTCCTGATGTAAGACTGGTCAACCCGGAGGTCAGGAACGTGAATAACCTGTTTGGTCTTGTAGATCCGGTCGAGTGGGTTTCCCGGATTGTCGCGCACGTCAGTCGCGGGATTGCGCCGCCAAGAATTGACGTGGCCTTTCTTGCTGTGGATCGCGACCGAACGAAAGATAAAACCTTCGCGTAGGAACAGATTGCCGAAAGCTGCTTCGCAGATGCTAGTTGCGTTCGCGAGTATGGCATCGAAGACCGGTGCCAATTCGCCGGGCGACTTGCTGATGATTTTGAGTACTTCGGACGTCGCCGCCTGCTGCTCCAGCGCCTCGTTCAGCCTGCGCTCGAGCAATTCAATCTTCTCGTTATCCTGGGCGGCGGGAGGCCTGCGACCGACCTTCGGTGCATCGCGGCGCGTCAACGTCTTCGGGCGTTGCGTTTTTATTGCCTTGCCGCCTGCTTTGCCGCGCCGTCTCATTGCCTTCCCCGGGGCTCAGGACAGCGCATCGTAGCGGCTCAAACCGGCATATTGGAAGGGTTCTGTAATGGCGGCTTTGCGTCATTACCGGCTGATTGATCACGGGCCAGATCAATGACCTGGTTTCACAAAGCCACTCGATGTTGGCTTCGCCGCACTCAGCCTCCGGGTACCCCCCGGCAGCCCTGTAGACACAGGGCTTGTTCAACATCGCAATTACGGCTTACCGGCAGCCTGTTGGTGCTAGTCGACACGCAACTACTTCCGCAAAGTTGTATGCACTGATTAAAAAGCGTCTGGCAGCTAAGAGCACAACCACCCTGGGCGATCTTATTCTTTTGAATGGGCGCGAAGTTACCGGCGAAACTTATTGTAAATGAGGACAAGAAAATTATTGCTGCAGCACTTGATCTCAACGCGCAGAAAGATTGATGTGCTTTCATGACTGCCTCCCACGAGATGGACTAATGGTGCAGACACAAAATGATATAAAGGTTCGCCCATGTGGTCAAATACCAACAATTGATGGTTCACAAGTCTACATAACGCCGTCGAATTACATGTCTGCTTCGGGTCATTAGCGGACATGGCGCGATCTAAATGCGAGCTTCCTTCAATGATGGATTTGGGGGAGGCACACGAGCGACGCCCACTTTGGTCATCAGCGAAAAAATCGCAGCGCAATCTCGTTTTATGACGGTCCCCAAGGAGGCATCGTCGCAAGATTGGACGTCAAATCGGAGGCCCTCACTTGGCCGTCGACATTGCCATCTTCGTCGATGTCCACGCCGGCCCAGGCACCGGATTGGCCAAGAATTCTGACGTTGGCATTCCGCGGCACGCGGCTGTCGGGTTTGCAGCTTTGACGGTCGATCAAACCACCGCCTCCGCCGTCGGCGGTTTGCTGAACGACCGATGTTGCGCGGATCGCGAATTGGCGCTGGTCAAAAATATTTTGGTTGCGGCTCCTGTCAAGTTCTCCCGCACCCCACGCACCAATGCTAGATGCGTTAGGGTTTTGCAAATTTGTATCGACGTCGAGGCCCGTCGAGCATTTGCCGGGCGGCCCAAACCAGCGACGGTCAACCTGGTTTTGAAAAAGATGCCATTGTCCGCTGTTATAGAAATCGACGGTTTCTTCGTGTGACCGCGATGCGCTGATCCAATTGTACGCCGCGAGTTTTTCCTCGCGGAGAATGCGGTTGACGAATCCGTTCCCGTAAACGCCTATCGCATAACGGCTGCCAACCGTCTGGCCGATGGCACGAAAGTACTCGAGAACCGGCTCCGCGGTGGCGCGATTTACGTTGAAGTCGACACCGAAATAAATTGCCGACCCTTCCGGCTGCCCGACCAACTTGGCCTGATCCAGCGCGGCCTTGGCATCGGCGGCGACTTCCGCTTTTGCTGAGCCGGTGTCTTCCAATCCTTTTAGAAATTTCTCCGGAAGGTTATTTCGATACTGGTAGAGGGAAACGATCGAAAGGCCGTTTCTGATCAATATGGTTGGTTCACGGACGCCGTCGATCATATTACCGTCGGACGCCATGACCTTCTCGCGCAGACCCGGCTGGGGCTTTCGCGCGAAAAACCGCACGACAACCTTCACGTTCTGGGCTGACAGCTTCGACGCCACTTTTGCGGCATTGTTCGGGGTATCGATGATGGCAATACCCGCCAGATCATTCGGCTGCCCAATCGCGGAATGGCCCGGCACCAACGCGCTTGCAACCAGACCCTTGGTGAATGCTCTTCGCGATATGACCGACATTCCCCCCCCTTGAAGAGCGGTCGCCTGATCACTCAACCTTTTTGCTGCGCTTTTATTTCGCCGAATTTGGCCAGCGCGCGATCAAATATATCATTAAAGAGCCACATCGAATCCAGAATTTCTCGCATTGTTGCGGATGTTTTCGCCCGGTCAGTCTTGCCAAAGGCAAACATGCTGTTGTTGCGCAAGTATCCCATGATTCGCGGCTCGGAAATCCTGTAATTGACTAAATTGCCCGAATTGAGCGCGGTCTTGGCCGGACTGGGAATGATCTGGATCAGTTCGAAAAATCTCATCTGGTCGATGGGGTCCGGCAACGCTTTCATGATTGCCGGTATTTTCGGGAACAGGTCCGCGTGCGCGTTCATGAGGCCGTTTCTCACCGCGGTCCAGTGATTGTATCGCTGGTCTGAATTGCCGACCCGCGTTTCTTCCATGTCGTCGCGGGCATTCAGTTTGGGATCAAGAGCGGCGACGGACTTCTTGATGGCCGCCCATTTCCTCTGACCAATTTTGTCTTCGGACACCCCTGTCTGAAAGCTTCCCTTGTAAGAATTCGAACGCGCATTGCCGATGTTCTGATGGCCATCTGTCTCGGCATAGAAAACTGCCAGACTGATACGGCCTGCGACGTCGGCATGCACGACGTCGAGACCCTTGATCCGCGCAATTGCCGTGCCGAGGTCGACAACGTCCTTGAATGGCGTATCGGATTTTTGCGCATTGGCGGGCGCCGCCTGCATGAGACCGAGAAGATTCTTGTACTCGTCGATGAGCGGTTCATTGTCTGCATCGAAGTAAGCCGGAGGAATTTTGTATTTATTGGGCCTCCCGATTCTGGACGGCAGCACGTCGGTCAGGTCTTTATACGCACCCATCATGTTGACGCGAGCAAGATAGAGTGCCTGTCCCGGCACGTCGGGCAGCTTTTGCTTTGCATCGATCTGTGCGCGCCGCTCGCTTAGCGTTGACCGGAAATCCTGCACCGATTTGTTGTAGGCGTTGAGCGCCTCCAACTGCGATGGCGTGAGTGCGGTAGGCTGACCTAGTGCGGCGGAAACGAACTGGGGCCCCACAATTGCGAGGCTGCAAAGTCCAAGGACCCCTAACAAATGAGCAAAAATGCGCACGAGCTCCGCTCCTAGGTATCAACCTTCCCGTCAACGCGTCAGCACGATGAAATCCGTATCTTGTCCCGTCTCATCGCTGATGCCGTAGTCGGAAATGATAAGTGACGAGCCCGGCGTCAGCAGTTTAGCGATCCGCTCAGCTGCATCTTGCGGTATTTCTAGGCGATTGAGGGCGACGTTGGCCTGCTCCAGCGTTGGCAAGATGGCTTTGATTGTTTGTTTCTCATGGACCTTTTGCAGCTTGGGGGCAGTCCATTGACTGTGTGAAGACTTTTCCGGGATCGATACGACAGTCCAGCGAATTGTCGCACCATCATTCTGAACTTCCATTACGGTAAAAACGTGCGTCCCTATCGGCGCCGCTACGTCTTGAATTTTCACAGGAGCATCGAACAGAGGGATGAAGCCCTGCCGCACGAAAAGTTTGCTCAACTTGCGGCTCACAAAAATCGAGATCGGCACACCCTTTTGAGGTGTGGCTACGCCAGAAGCACCGTCAGGAGCTTGGCCACCCTCTTGCAGCTTCGCATTTGCGATGAGCGGCGCCTCCCTTGCAACGGCGGTAATCGTGTCGTGATTTGGTTGGGTGGCAGGGCTAGACTGCGGCGAACCAAGCGCGACTTCTAGCTTCGGTACAAAAAGATTCGCGTTCTTTATCTCTGACGGGCGAATATCGTCGTGCGCGATAATCACACGCGTACCGCGCTTTGTGAGATGCCAGAGTCGAATAGCAAACTCATGCGTCAAGCGGATACAGCCGTGTGACGCCGGATAGCCAGGCAAATCACCCGCGTGCAACGCAATTCCCGACCAAGTGATACGCTGCATGTAGGGCATGGGCGCGCCGCTGTAGATGTTTGAGCGATGCCACCTACTTTTACTTATGACGCCGAAAACGCCGAGAGGCGTGGGATGATCCTTGACCCCCGTCGATACTGAAGAACGTGCGACCAGGGCGCCGTTGTCATAGAGCGAGATCCGCTGATCCGCGACTGAGATAATGATAAGGAGCGGCCCCTTTGTAGCATCCTTTGATGCGCTTTTTGACGTGTCTTGAGACCGATCCTGGTTCGTTGAATCGGGTTTTTCACGTCCGTGTTGGTGCTTTGGCCTGAATGTCCGATCGCCCCACCAGGATCCATACGGGGACCAATATTGCGACCGGGCATAGGAAGTCCCCACCAAATGCAGACTGATGATAAGGGCCATCAGCAGGAGCCAGATGAACTTTCGCCGCCTCATGTCTATCCCGAATTTCCCAGGCAGTAATCGCGGAAACAAGGATAGTGGAAGAGCTTGAAAATGTCTGCACTGGGTCATTAGTGGACGTGATGCGCTTTAATTGCGACGTCCGCTTATCCCTCAGAGCGGACATCGGCAGGCAGTCACCGTTTCGTCGTTGGAATTTTATCTGCCATTCGGCGTATGTCCGACAAAAGTCGAGTCTGCTAATTGCGAAATCGAATTTTAACTGCGATCCGGAGTGCACGGTATAACTGACTTTTTTCACATAACTTCGTCGCGCGACGAGTATTTACTGCGAACCGTCGCTGTTTCACAACTGACACCCGGCACATAAAGAGTCAGATGCAACACGTTGAGAAGTCTGCTGGCCGGACCGCGCGGTTCCGCATCGCGATCGATACCATCGAGGCTATCGTCATCGTTACGCTGGTCGTCCTGACGAGCTATTGCCTTTGTCGCTGACTGGCGAGTTTACCTTGGGTCATTAGCGGACACCCCGGCCTGTCCGTTTTGGTCCAATAGCGAACAACTTCATGTGTCGTGCGCCTAACCGCGGGATTAAAATGTGGTTACCGAAATGACCCGGACTATCCCGCTGTAATACCCAGCTCCGAAAGACTTTATCGTGTATCGAGTTTTGTCCGATTGATTTGGAGTGTTGCTATGATCGACCAGCAAGTGTCGGCCAAAATCGGCAGGATCAAGGGGTTCGACGAATCCACTCGCGATACCATCGCCATCGGCCTCTGGATCGTCGTGTTCGTCGGTCTGGTCTTTCTGAATGTCCACGGCCAGTCAAAATTGACGACGGCGGGACTCATCTTTCAGCTAACGGGATCGTATTCGACGTTCCTGCTGTGCGGGAAGCGAAAATACAGAGCGTTCGTTCACGGCGTACCATATGTATTCGCACTTGTAGGTACGATATTGCTATGTCTCGCTCCCAACCTTCACAACGCCGTCGAGGCGAGTTTTGTGTTCCTGGCGGTCACAGCAATGATGCACGGGACCGTTATCCACGATATGCGGAAAGACTCCGCGTGCACGGGGAAGACTACCTTCATAAGCGAGTGCGTAACTTGACGTAAGCGGCCATGTCCGCTTTGGGTCAAAAGCGGACATTGATCGGCTCCTTGGGAATGTCCGCTAAGTGCCAATGGCGGACGTTGATTGCGGCGGCGCACTGCAAAATACGCACATGCGTTTTGGCTCGATCGGGCTGCTACAGGCGACCCATATGCGTGCACCGCATTGAACACATTGGCTCATAAAAGAGTGCGTGTTCGGCACCGGAAATTCGTCCACCCGCGCGCACGGGAGCACGTCGATCGCTTTGAGTTGGGGGATGAGCTGAGGCATAGCCAACTCCTTTCATTGAAGCCCGAAGCGCTTTCGGGGCTCTCGGCCACCGACGCCTAGGCATAGCCGTTGTCGGTGATCATTAAGCCTGCGCCTCTTAAGAAGACAAGTCGAGTGACGTAGGTTGATTGATGGCTCAGCACGGCGCGGTAACCGCTCACCATGGCCATCGATGCCCGTGCTGGGTCACAAAGTGGGACTGTCTTTTTTATATAAATGCGTTGGACCCGATGTCCAAACACAGTCGTGACGCTCGCTCTTACACCGAGCGGACATTGATCGGCGGCACTTTCAGTGGCACCGTTTCACTTCTCATCGGCTTTCCGTACTTTGATTGGTTGAACCATCAGTGTATTCGGCCCGCACTTTGTGTGCATTGCGGAGATGTTCGACTTCTTTTTCTGAGAGATGTTCGGCGATAGCAACGCGATTCTGCGCACCCTCCATTACGAAGATAAGTTCTGATAGCTTAAGCTGCAGTGCGGCCATGTCGCGGTTTTGGGTATTTTGAATTAGAAACACCATTGCGAAAGTTACGATGGTAGCCGGAGTTTCAATAGCAAGTAGCCAAGTGGCGCTAAATTTGAAATAAGGGCCCGTAACCACCCATAGACTTATTAAAATCAAAGCCATGAAAAAGGACGCAGGCTTGGCTGAAAGCCGCGCGGTTTCGTTCGAAAATAGCGTGAACCAACTAGGCGTATCGGCAGAGAAATCGGCCGTCCGCAGCCTAGCGGAATTGTCGGATGGTTCTCGAATCATTGAATGACCTTCCGTCATCTGTTTTCTTCTCAAGCGCCGTACAAGCGGGTGAATAGAGTTCATTCGATGTCCGCTTTGGGACAATAGCGGACACTAATATTAAGCGCTCACGAAGCTGTACTAGCCGGAACGATCAGCCAAGCACGGTATTGCCTTCATAGCGTTCTATGGCCCGTTACTGCGAAAAACGGAAGGATTGAGTGATGACATTGGAAACCGGAGTTCGTACGCAAATAGCCGTATTGATCTATTCGATGACAAACGCCGTTATGTTCGGCGCGGGTCTCATTTTTGTTCTGATGGTACCCGCACTGAGCGCGAACGCTGGCTTCTGGATATCGGCAGTCGTGATCTCAAGCCTTATTTTGGCAGCGCCGTTTGCATGGTTGGTTGCTCCGCGGCTCCGTGCCCGCTACTGGCGGCAGAGGCTGTTGGCAAAGTCCTAAATGTTGGCTAGCGCCCCGACACGCGATCGTTAAATGGCAATTGACATGGCAAGAGCGTCACGAAGGCTAAAACGAATAGATTTGCTTCTCGGGAGCAGTGTATTGGGAGCACTTCTGCTTATCGCAGTCAGCGGTGCTTTCTTTTGGCTGGCACTCTGAAAGCGGACACTAATTGGTCCCCGCTACACGTCCGCTTTGTGCCAATAGCGGACATCGCGTCGCTTAGTGCGCCCAAGCGCGAGTTCGTTGGACAGTGCCGGAGCAAACTTCAGAGTAAACAACTAATCTCCGTGATATGGTTTGCAGATTCCATCTGCGTGGTCCGGCCGGGCACTCGTACAGTATCCCATGCTAGTCGCAACCACCCAGCCTTTGCCCCATCGAGCGATAGCAGTAACCTTCCCAAGCCCCGCGACCGTGTCCCCAAGTGTGACCCTCAGCATGCCACTGGGACCCTGCAAGACCGCCGTGCCATTTGTAACTTCTTGAAGCGTCCAGGCTTCAATAGTTTTCGGGGTTGTCTTACCCGTCGGATTAAGTTTCGGATCGCTTTGCAAAGACGGGAATGGCTCGTTGTGCGTGACGGGCATCGCAATTAGTCCGCTGCTAGTCGCAACGATCCACTGGCCGTTCGCGCGAATATAGGATTCGACTTTTCCTATCCCGGGCAGTGTGTCTCCCGGTGTAACCCTCCAGATGCCCGAAGGTCCTTCCAACACCGCTATACCAGCCGTAACCTCGCGAAGACTCCAGCCCTCTAGTGGCGTCCGGTTCGTCTCGGCCGAAGTCGTACCGTTTTGCAAAGGAGCAGATGATGTTTGCTGTTTGGTTTCTTGTTCGTCAGCCTGCAATTCATTGGTCAACTGTTGTTGTTTGGTAGCGAGCTCGCTCTGCTCAGAAAGAATTGCGGCAGCGGCGCGGGCTGGTTGGGCAGGAGCGATAGGCTCTGGTTGGGGCAGTTCCGCATCATCATGGGCGGGCTCCGGAGGGACGGGGGTCAAACCAGTTTGTTTGGCTGCGATTCCGACATCCAGCGGCGATTTTGTCGTTGACTCAGTTAAGAACGAGCCCAGCGACGAGACTTTCCTGATGAGCGTCTTGGCTCCTTCGGCGTGGTACTGCTGCCAAGCAAACACAGCCGCGAAAACGACCAAGCCTACCATCAAAAGGTGGACGAAGTGCCTGGGTGTTCGCATACCGGTCGATGAAGACACCCGGATTGACGACTCCGCTGGTTGTAACTTTGCTCCAACATCAGATCGGTCCCCATCCAGTTCGACGCGCTGATCGAGATCGCGCCCGTCACTTGCATGGTTCAGCAACTCTTTGTCCCCGCACCAAGCCTGCGGGGCAAGGAAGTCGAGATCCCCTGCATGACACTCAACTTTAATCGCATCGATTTCCTTGCCCGCTGCGGCGAGCTGGTCCGTGAGTGTAACGACCTCGGCTTTGAGTGCGACGAACTCGACTTTCTGCGCCTCGTGCTCGATTTTGATCCGATTGATGGCGTTGCCCTTCCGGCCGAGTTCAGCCAGCGCGTTGCTATGCTTATTTTTTAACTCATCGAGGGTGATCTCGACGTCTCGCGTCGACATTGCGAACTCGGCGCGTAGCGCATCCTTGTCGGCTTGGATCTCAGCCATTGGAGCCAAATCCCAATTCGATTAATCAGTTCGGGCTACGCCAAAATAGTGCGGTTACTTGGCAGACGCGAGACCGAATAAAGGCAAGAAACGGGCGAGCGTCACTCACGGGTTCCCGTTTATAGCTGTTACGAATCTCCGCTTTGGGTCATTAGCGGACACTTTTCCGCGTGATGTCTGCTTTGCCGCCGAAAGCGGACATCGGTGAGTTCTTAAGGAAATGCGCTTTAATTTTGCGGTTCCTCGTCGCGCAACGACTTGAGCATGGAGCTACCCTGGTTGGCTGGCCCGAGTGACTTCGTCGCCGCTGCGAGCTCGACCACCTTGTGCAGCTCTTGCCACGTGGCTCCGGCGCGACGAGCCGCCAGCGCATGCATCTGCGCCGCCGCATTATGTTCGACAAGGAGCATGCCAAATAGGATGAGATGCGTCGTCTTGATGTCGAACACCTTGGAATAGAAAGCATGCGCGCGCAGTCGCTCAGATAGCCTGAGAAATTCCGGGTTGATTTCGCCCGAAAACTCGAACCGCGCGCTTGGAAGCGGTGGTAACTTTCCGAACAGCTCCACGTAAGTGTCACGGAAGCGGGCGAGGTCCTCAGGGAGGTCTTTGCTCGATGTTGTCATGGTATCGCCTCTCTTTGTCAGAGCAATAATAGGCCAAGGTGCAAGGACACCGCATGGCGTTCTTTGGTGCCGACGGACGCAAATTATCAGTCCAGCCGCAGCTTGGTGTCTCTTATGACGTTGCGCCACTTCTGCGCGTCCGACATTATGAATGCGGAAAACTGGCCGGGCGAGCCGGTCATCGGCTCGAACATGTTGGGAGCGAGAAAACCCTCTCGAAACTCTACGTCCTCGAACACGCGTCGCACGTCGGCGTTGACTTGGGTAATGATGTCGCTGGGCGTGCGGCGCGGCGCAAAAAGCCCAAACCAGGACACGGCCTCGAAACCCGGGAGTCCGCTTTCGGCGACGGTTGGGATGTCGGGAAATCGCGAGATTCGTTTGTTGCTGCCGACGGCAAGCAACTTCAACTTTCCAGCTTCCCAGGGACCAATTGCTGAGCTCGCGTTGATGAACATCATCTGAATGTTCCCGGCAATCACATCGGTAAGCGCGGGCGTCGCCCCTTTGTAATGGACGGCGACGAGCTTCACTCCGGACGCGATCTGCAACATTTCCATGTTCAGGTGTCCGGTCGAGCCAATGCCAAAGGTTCCGTAGTTGAGTTCGCCGGGTTTTTTCCTCGCGAACTCGATCAGTTCCTTAAGGTTCTGCACAGGCAACGAAGGGGCCGTTATTAACGCCTGACTGATGCTGACGAGACCGGTGATCGGCATGAAGTCCTTCACCGGATCGTACGAAAGCTTGCTGTAGAGCCATGGGTTGATAACAAACGTCGCTTCGGCAGTGACCAGCATCGTGTAGCCGTCCGGAGTCGAGTTTGCCACAAACGCCGCGCCAATCTGATTGGAAGCGCCGGGCTTGTTTTCGACAACGACCGCCTGGCCCCAGGTCTTGCCCAGACGCTGTGCAAGAGCCCTCGCGAGAATATCAGTTACACCGCCCGGCGCTGCCGTCACTACCAGTGTGACCGGCTTGTTGGGATAGCTCTCGCCATAAGCAGATACCGCGCTCAACCAAAGCACGGCCGCCAGCGAATATAGCCATTTCTTCATTGCGCCCTCCCCGTGTCGCACCCGAAAACGGAGTATGCGCAAGTTAGTCGCTCATTCGGAAATTTTGAATACGCCGGCGATGTCCGCTTTCGGTCATTAGTGAACATGTGCAGTGCAATTCGGCATGTCCGGTATTATTTACACGAGCTTGGCGACGACGTCGGCATAAGTAGGGTAACTGTTGAGAATGCCGACTTGCCGCGCGAACTCGTTCATGCCCGCGACAAATGCAGGCGAAATTTCCGTCGAGTAATAAGGAAGGTCGCGCTCGATCAGATCTGCGATGAGCAAGGCCTCGTCCGGCGGGAAAACCTTTCGTCCGACCTGCCCGGCTAGCGACACGTCAGCCTTTAACGCCGCATGCGTGGCATCGATCGCTTTCACCATGCGTGCGGCATCTTGCGGGCGCTCCGCGATAAAGTGCTCGGTCATCGCGAGAGAGGCCATCGTGTAGTTAAAGCATTCACGTGGCCCGTCTCCGCGCCGGATATCGAGCACCACCTTGCCGGCACCGCTGCGCACTGCAACTTCGGTGCCCATACCGTTAGCCCAGAATCCGTCGATCAGCCGTTCTTCCAGTGCCCTCGCCGCCATTAAACCGAAATTGACGCTGCCGCCGCCAGTATTCGGTACGGGTGCGATCGTAACTTTGTCGCGAACGGTATCGACACCGGCAGCGACGAGTAATTGCTTCAGCCCAAAATCGACCCACGGCGCGGCGCCAATCGTGCATCCCTTGACGACGCTGATATCACCGCGTGCGCAATTGAGGTCCGAACGCATGACGAGAAACCAGTACATACCCTGCCCCTGCGCACACAGGAGTTTGACTCCCTGCCACTGCGGGAACGCCGCCAGCGCGGAATGCGCGGAGCCGGCAACGCAGTCCACCTCGCCATCACGCAATGCGGCGTAAGCCTTGTTTACCGGAAAGACGAGGTCAACGGAGGCGTCGATTCCCTGTTCTGCAAATTTGCCGAGTTCGACCGCCGCGACTGCAGGGAAGTACGAGTTCGAAATAAGATCTGGCACTGCGATTTTCATGGCGATTATATAGGGTATGCGGTGACGAATTGTCGGCGAACGCTCTCCAGCAGAGACGTTTTCATCAGGAATGCGCGGTGCGCAGTAGGGTCGGCGGCACTTTTACGTAGCGCTTCAAAACTCGCCTCCCGCCGCACGGGATCTTTTTCTTCTAGCCGTTTCTTATTGGCGATCGTCTGCTGTTGGACGTATTCGATATTCATCGGCCGTCGCACGGCGTCGTAGTGCACAAGATCGCTTTCCGGACGCTCCCCCAGAACCACTGCGGAAAGGAGCGATGCAAGCTGCATGGCGTCGTGAACACCGCAATTCAAGCCGAGCCCGCCAATTGGATTGTTCACATGCGCAGAGTCGCCGGCTAGAAAGACGCGCCCTTTGCGGAAGCCCGCGGCAACGCGCTGGTGAACGCGATAGATGTTACGATGGAAGATCTCGTAAACGCCTGACTTTGGAAAGAATTTCTGCAGGCGCGCCTCGGTGGCGGTCGGGCTGAGAATATCTTCGTCCATCTGCCCCGGGAGCACCGGGAACACCGCGCGCCATCGCCCTTTATGGTCGTCTCCGGCCACCTTGAAAAGATTTGCCCACTCGTCGGGATCCGAAAAATAGGCCCGGAACGCGACCCCGTGCTCGCCGGCAAAATCGAATGGCGTAGTGAGAACGAGGAATCGTTCGGGGAACGTATAGCCCTCGAAGTCGATATCAAGAGCTTTGCGCACCGTTGAACGGCCACCATCTGCGCCGACCAGGTAGCTGCCAGTAACACTCTTGGGACCAGACGCGGTTTCGACCGTTATTTCGACACGATCATCGAGCGGCGTGATCGCGCGGACAGAAGCTAAGAAAGTCACTTCCGAATGGGCAAACGATTTCAGCCGCTCGAGGCCGAGCTTGGCAAGTTTGTGCTGCTCACACTGCACGACAAACGGGTATTGAGTATCGTGTTCGAGAACAGCGTGGTCAAACTCCGCAACCACGCGGCGCGTCGGCCGATCCCAGAACTGAAACGTGCGGGCGACCAGACCTTGCGCGATGACGTCGTCCAACAATCTCGTCGACGCCAGCATCTCCAATGTCGCAGGGTGCAGCGTCGACGCTCGCGGTGTCTCATTCACCGCTTCCGCAGCTTCGAACAGGCGCACAGGCACGCCTCGTTGAGCCAGAGCCAACGCAGTGATGATGCCGACAGGGCCGCCGCCTGCAATCAGGATGGGACGATCCATCATTGCCGTCCCTTTATTGCTGCTTCACGCCCGCAACTTCGACCGCTTCGGCCCAAATCGCGATGTCCCTCGTGAGCATCGCCTGGAAGTCGGCTGGAGTGTCACCGAGGGGATCGGCACCGTAATTGACAAGCTGATCCCTGAATTTTGGCTCATTGACGGCCTTTGCAATCTCTTGGGCGACTTTGTCGATGATGTCTTTCGGCGTTCCCGCGGGCGCCATGAGGCCGTTCCACGTAAGCACATTGAACGTTGGATAGCCCGAATTCCGCGACAGTCGGAACGTCCTTGGCGAGTGGCGAGCGCTGCTGGCTGGATACTGCGATCATCCTCACATTGCCGCCGTTAGTCTGAGGCAGTGCGTCCGATAGGTTCGAGAACATCGCCTGGACGTGTCCCGCCACAACGTCGGCGAGCGCCGGCGCATTGCCCTTATATGGCACGTGGATCATTTCCAGACCGGCTTGCTTCAGAAACAGTGCCATCGACAGATGATTTAAGCTCCCAACACCCGCCGATCCGTAGGACATATTGCCCTTGTGGGCGCGCACATAGTCGACAAACCCCTGAAGCGTCGTTACGGGAAGATCCTTGTTGACGACCAACGCGAATGGATTGGTCGCGATGTTGCTGATCGGCGCAAAGTCTTTCAGCGAATTGTAGCGAACCTTATTGACGGCGGGCACGACCGCCATCACGGGCAGCGCGGCCAGGAACAGCGTGTAACCGTCCGGCTGCGCTTTTGCGACAAGATCGGCGGCAATGGCGCCGCTCGCCCCGGGACGGTTCTCGACAATGAAGGCCTGGCCAAATGCCTCGCCCAAACGTTGGCCCGCCATGCGCGCAAAACCGTCGGTATTGCCGCCTGCGGCGAACGGCACGATGATCGTCACAGGCCTTTGCGGCCAGGCCGTCTGGGCCAACGCAGAGGATGCCATGACGGTCAGAATAGCGCCGATAATTAGCACGGCTCGCCTTGATCGCATTTTCGATTCCATCGGCTTGATAATCCGGGCTGCTAATTCAAATGACTTACGACACAGGTCGTTCATAGTAATGCAGTTCGTAGAGCGTGCAGCCCCCCACCGACTTGAAGGGGCCATGGGCCGCACCCGGAGGACGGCAAGCATAAGTTGGGGCCGTGAAGCTTTCCCCGCCTTCGCCTTGCGCGTCGTTGCCGACAATCAAATCACCGGTGAGCAGATAAACTTCTTCCCAATGATCATGCACGAATGGTGCCGTGGTGTATTCGCCCGGAGCGAAGCGCAGGAGCCGTGTGCGGCTGCCGGATTTGCGGGTCTCGTCAAGGTCGCTGGCGAGAATCTTCTGCTGTATTCCAGCGGGATAGCCCGGCGGCGAAGCCCAGCCTTTACTCATATCGACGCTGAAGAATTCAAGATGCGGTTTGGGCATAAGAGGACCTTTCGGCTATATGGCATGTGCGCTTCTCACGGCGCGTTACTTCCGTCGATGGAGAAGTCGTGGCCAATTTCATCATGGCTGCTGCCACGGCGACCGGCGCCGATGTTACGCGCGCGACTGACGCCAGGTCGACTGGTACCGCCAATCTCCATTGCCCAGTAGCGGCGGCCACTGGCAGACACCGCAGACGCAACGGCTTGGCAACCACCCAGCATCATATTCGCGCGATGTGGCGGCGATTGCATCCACATTTGCCTCGCGCATGCCTCGCTCTGGCAACCGACTGCAACGTTTTCGGCAACAGCGCCCGCCGGGCCACGGCGTTCCCTAAAGCCCGCGTGATCGAGACTATTGCGGTGAGCCATGTCATTAGCGTGCTGCTGAGCAAGTGCGTGGAGCGCCGCACAATTGGCATGGCACAAATCGGCCTTGGCAGCGCTAAACAACAGTGCGAGCCCAAAGCAGATGATCCGAAGCTTCATGTCTGCAACGCCCGACGCCAAGGACGGGCATCATATCAAGTTGAGCTAAGTATGTCTGCTTTGCCCCCGAAAGGGGACATTCGCGGCCGCGTTTAGGATGTCCGCTAAGTGCCAATAGCGGACATTGCCTCGTCAATTCAATCACCTCGTCGGCTTGCGCGATCAGGGCTGCACTAATCTTGAGCCCGAAGGCTCTCGCCGTTTTAAGATTGATCACAAGCTCAAATTTGATCGGCCGTTCAATCGGCAAATCGGCAGGACGTAAGCCGCTCGATCGCCCCGTTTGCGTACCTTATCTCAAATTTGTAGTCGCGACCTTCAACGTAGCCGGTTCGCGCAATCCCGACTGAAGTGCCTCGACATTAAGTGCTGCCGCAGTCTTCGAAACGGGGGACAACACGCCTATGAGCCGGTTGGATGATGGCTGCGCACGGGAAAAAATTGGCCAGATGGCCATGATTGCAGTCCGGTAACAAACTCGCGCCGCCTCACGCTGCCCGATCCCCGACAACACACACGCGATGTAACACCGATTAATTGGAGTTATTCCACCTAATTAATTGGAGTTATTCCACCTAAGCTCTCATTCGATCACCTCGTCGGCGCGGGCCAGAAGTGTCGGTGGTACGACAAGTCCTAGTGCTTTGGCTGTTTTGAGATTGATCAACAGTTCGTATTTGGTCGGCGCCTGAACCGGCATATCAGCAGGCTTATCACCCTTGAGGATGCGGTCCACGTAATCCGCCGCGGGCGGAGACTGGTTCACAATCTCAGTGCCGTAGGACATCAAGCCACCGGCCTGGATGAAGTAACGGAACGGATAGATCGCAGGCACTTTATACTGGGCTGCCAGCCTCGCGATCACATCCGGATGGTTTGCTCCAAACGGACTCGCGGTCACGATAAGGCCGCCATTGGCGTCGCTCGCGAACGCCGCAATACTCTGCTCAAGCTCTTTGGCATTTTGCATAGTAATTACGCTCAAATCGATTCCAGCTGTGCCAGCTGCCTGGATAGCGGCGAACTGGCCAATTCCTGATGCATTCAAAGCATCGCGAAGAACAGCCACGCGAGTGGTGTGAGGGGCGATCTCTTTGAGAAGTCCCAGCCACTTCGCACCAATTGTGTACTCGAAGGCGATAAACCCTGTCGTGTTGCCGCCCGGTTTGGCTAAACTGGAGACGAAACCAGCACCAACTGGATCGATTACACCCATGAACACGATTGGTATGCTGCGCGTCGCCCGTTGCAGCGCAGCCAAGGTAAAGCTCGTTGGAGCGACAAGCACATCGGGCGCCATTGCAACCAATTCGACTGCTTGGCGCGGGTAACGACTCGGATCATCCGGGCCCCAACGAATGTCTAAGCGCAGATTGCGACCTTCGACCCACCCTAGTTCTTTCAACCTTCCAACGAACGCCGCAAGGCGAGCTTGGCCGTCTTTGTCCCCTTCAGTCACGTGCATAAGCACGCCAATACGGCGCATGCGCTCGGACTGCTGAGCGCTAGCAGCGGTTATCCATGCTGCAGCGGAGATGCCGATCACCTTGATTAAATCGCGCCGCCTCATTGCCTTGGCGAACCCGTGTTGTTTCATTCACGCCCTGAGCTAGCTTAGGGTAAACGCCAGTCCCACTGTAGTTATTCCCACGCGATGTCCGCTTTGGGTCAAAAGCGGACGATCCGGCCGCGACCGCGCACAGAAGAGAAAAAGCGCGTCCCTTGAGCAATGGCGCAAACACTAAAACACGGTTAGACCGCATTCATCGCTAGTATATCGACCACCTGCGCCACAGACGATGGGCGCGTTTCTGACGCCGCTAGATTCAGGCGGCGCAAATGCAATAATCTTTCAATCTCGCTGGTAAAATCCGTCAGGTCCAATGAAACCATTCGGTCCCCTAATCCTCGCGCTGAGCGCATCCCTCCTTGCCGCCATTGCATTTACGGTCGAGACCCATGCTCAAGCCGAGGAAAATGCCAATTTCGAGGCTGGGATCGCAGCCTATCAAGCCAACGACCTACCACTTGCCTACAAATCGTTTCTCGCCGCTGCCAAGGAAGGCCACGCCGATTCCCAATTCAATGTGGCCTTAATGTATGAGCAAGGCATCGGGGTCGGCAAAGATGAGAAGGAAGCGATTGTTTGGTATGGCAAAGCCGCCTCGCAGGGGAATGCTGCCGCGCAGTTCAATTTAGGGGTGCTCTACGAGAATGGCCGTGGCACTAAGATTGATTTCGCAAAAGCCAATGAGTGGTATCGCAAGGCGTCGGTGCAGGGGGATGCGCTGGCCGTCGGTAATCTAGGCATGTTGTATGTGCGTGGCCAGGGCGTGAAAGAAAACAAAGTCGCGGGCGTGGCGCTGCTCTTGATGTCTGCTACCCTGGATCCTTCACCCGAAAACCATGCCAAACAGAATCTTACAGGCACTCGCGGCCTAACTTCTGAGATAGTCGTCGCAGCCCAAGCACTTTCAGGAGAATTAAGTAGAGCGAAGAACCTTCTGGTGCCGCTCGATCAGTATTTGATGGAATCAGAGAATAACACCCGGGAAAAATAACAAGCCGAGCACTGACGGAAGAGAATTTGGATCCAATAGCAAAAGAGCTGGCCTTCACTATGGGATGAATCTACCCACGTTCCGAGCGAAGCAGGGAATCTTGGCGCGAATACAGGGAATTTTAATCGACTGAAGTTGAAATCGTCATCGGACGAGAATTTCGGCAGAAAAGGACTTCTCGATACGTCCGCTTTACCGCCGAAAGCGGACATTCGTAGCCGCGCGCGAAACGACCGCAATCTTTCCCTGCCCCCGCATATTTCGTGGGTAGGTTTGTGGGTATCGCGAATTCAAATATTTGATTGCGAAACTAATCAATGACTTAGGTTGGCAATCAGGAACAGGCTGTCTCCGATTAGCCTCGTTGGAGGTTGGCGGAGGGAGTGGCGGAGGGAGTGGGATTCGAACCCACGTTACGGTTTCCCGTAAACACGCTTTCCAAGCGTGCGCCTTCAGCCACTCGGCCACCCCTCCTGATACGCCGCAAAACGGCCACGCCTTCTCACATCAGAACTGAAGCGCGCACTTAGCACTCAGCCAGCTGCTAGCCTTCCCGATTAGAGACAGCTGGCGGGAGAACCGAAAGTGGCGGGCACTATAGCGACGGTGCGGTCGCAGACAACCCGCCTCGCGAACTCCTCTCTAATAAGCATATCTATGTTTTATTTTCCAACGTTGACCGAAATCGGATCGGCAGCGCAGAATAGTGCGAATTTAGCGATCCGAGCGCACAATGCGCACATCCTTCACGATCTTAGCGATATTTGTCATGGCTGGACCGGCGGCGGGGGAAACGATTCAGCTTTTCGCTGCCGGCAGCCTCAAGGGCGCCTTGACCGATATGGCCAGTGCCTATGAAGCGTCGAGCCGTAATAAAATCGCGGCCAAATTCGGCGCTTCCGGCCTTTTGAAGAATGAGATTTCCAACGGTGCTCATGCAGACGTGTTTGCCTCCGCCAACATGGAGCATCCGCAGTCTCTGCATGACGAAAAGAAAAGCGGCCCCGTGTTCCGATTTGCGCGCAACAAAATGTGCGCGCTGGTGAGACAAGGAATAGAGGTCGACAGTACGAGCTTGCTCGATCGAATGCTCGATCCCAGCGTTAAGCTCGGTACGTCAACGCCTCGACCCTTCAGGCGATTATGCCTTTGAGGTCTTCCGCAAAGCCGAGACCATCAGACCCGGCGCCCGATCCGCGCTGGAAAAAAAGGCCCTGCAACTCACGGGGGCCTCCAACAGCCCAGCACCACCAACCGGCCGAATTGTGTACAGCTGGCATATTGCGGAAGGCCGCGCCGATATCTTTCTAACTTATTGTACCAATGCGCTCACGGCGCAGAAAGAGAACCCCGGCCAGCAGATCATCACGCTTCCCGATAATCTCGCCGTCAGCGCAGACTATGGGTTGACGGTGATCACTGAGGGCTCATCGACAGCAAAAACTTTCGCGAATTTCATCATGTCGGCGGCTGGCCAAAAAATTCTGTCAGCCCACGGCTTCGCACCGGGGGGTTCAAATTGATGGCCAAAAAAAGCGCGATTATGAGTGTAGTTACATGACGGGGAACTCCCCGGCCGTTCCGCCGTTAACAGCGGATGCTGCCGGGAGAGTTGTGATGCAAATCCTAATTGGCGCGGTTGCGGCTCTTCTGATTTTGATTTCGGGCGCAGCGCTCGCAGAGGACAAAGCAACCCTCGATCCGAATAAAATTACCGTCGAAGCCAAGCGGCCACCGTTGCAACTCAACACCACGCAAAGCGCCGCAATTGAAGAAGCGCTTGAAACTGAAAATACAGAACAGAAGACGCCACCCAACTTCCAGGCCAGCACTGGCGAAGCGGTTCCCGCCTCGATGTCAGTGGACGTGATGCCGGAATCGCTCATTCAGCGGGAGCCCTCGCTCAAGCAATACGGCTATGCGAAGCTTCCTAAAGATATCCTTGTGATCGATCCGTTGAAGAAAACCATTATCGCCGTACTGCCGCGCAAGTCGCCGACTAGCGGCAAAGATATCGGCCCCGGCGATTGGGCGGCGACCCGCGGTCGCGAGCTGACTGGTCAGGCTCCCGAGGGGAAGGGCCAACCAACAGCGCCGGAGCCCGCAGGCGACAGTGGCGATAAGAAAAACGGCAGCGAAGTTACGCCCAACGAGAAATAAAGATAATATTGGGAGGCGGCGCACCGCAGATGAATTGCAGCCACGCGCGGACGAGATCGGCTCTGCCAAGAGCGATCAATTGAACGGGGAGCAGACGGTGGCGCGCCCATGCATTCTTTCCGTCGCGCTCCTGATAGTGTCGCTGATGCCAGCTCTGGCTGACGATGGTTGCGACAAATTCGGCTGGTCGGTGGCGCGCGAACGGTCTTGGTTTGCAGCGACCAACAAGCCGGCGATTGCAGCCGGCGCGGCCCTCGCGTCGATCCCCAAGGACGCTTTTGTATTGCAGTTGCAAGCTGACACGAACGTCGCATTTACGATGCCGCCCGAGCGTAAATCAAAAGCGGAGCACTGGTTCGGCGGCATGATACGGCTGCCAGCCGTCGCCAAGCCGGGGATTTATCAAGTGACTTTATCGGACGAAGCCTGGATCGACATCGTTCAGGACGGCCGCTATGTACGTTCAATCGGGAGCACCGGCCGCAGCGATTGCCCCCGGGCTGCGCAACAGCTAAGCGGCGTTACATCGGAAACGATCGCCGTCGCGGTCAGCCGCATCGATTGATTAAATCGGGGGAATCTAGAATTCGAGAGCGCTCGCGACAATTGCTTGGCGTTCCTGCGACTGCTGCAGATTCTCAAGCGCGGCGACAGCCTGCATATGTAGAGCATCGAAATCAATTTGGGCGGCCGCTATTTGCGGCTTGGCTGGCGCGGGTGGCTGCGGAATAGCGAGCAAACAAGCTCCGCACACAGCAAAGATGAGCGCCACAAAACTTACACGCATCGACAAGCCTCCTGGCTTGCCCCTCTCCCGGCGAGGACCATATATCGAATTTTATTTAAACCGCGCGAAGCCCCACGATAAATCCCCGGGGGGCGTCTTCAGCTTTCGTTAACCGCGGTAAAACGCTATTTCGTCGGTACGACCAGCGAATACCGACTATCGGCAGCAAGACATTCCGCCTGCGGCAGGCCGAGCTCCTTGCGTACAAGGTTAGTCCCAAGCACCATCGATACGACCTTGTAGTAGGCGTGGCGTAAACTCATGCCTTCACGACCCATGCCGCAATCAGATGAGAGCACCAGTCGCTCGGCCGGAATGTACTTGAGTGCGCGACGAATATGTTCCGCAATTTCCTCGGGCCGCTCAAC
>CAVRJW010000002.1:0-11379 GCA_963722125.1 uncultured Alphaproteobacteria bacterium
GCCAAGTGCCAATAGCGGACTCATGCACCGCACTAAAAAGAATCTCTATTCGATCACCTCGTCGGCGGCGACCAGCAGACCCGGTGGAACAGTGAGGCCGAGCGCTTTCGCCGTTCTGACGTTGACGATTGTCTCAAACCTGGTCGGCGCTTGCACCGGAAGCTCAACAGGTTTGTCGCCACGCAGGATGCGATCGACATAGGCCGCAGCCAGCCTGAACATTTCGGGTTGGTCGGTCCCATAGGACATAAGGCCGCCCTCTGCGACAAAGGTACGGAACGAGTAGACCGCCGGTAATTTGTGCAGGGCGGCAAGCTCAATGACGAGACTGCGATGCGAGATGGTGGTACCATCAGGCGGCACTAGCAGGCCTCCGTTCGGCGTAGTGGCGAATAAATCGATGGCGTTCTTGATATCTCCGGTTGTCGCGACGGGGCTCGGCACTATCTTTATCGCGAGCGATGGCGCGGCGGCTTCTGCAGCACGAAGGAAGTAGTCATAAGGAGATGTCTTCGGGTTGGCTACGAGAGCCACACGCTCAAGACGCGGTGCGATTTCCTTGAGCATCAACAGCCACTTGCCAACGACGCCAGCTTCGTACTGCAGCACGCCGGTGAAATTTTGGCCCGGTCGGGCAAGATTCGCGATGATGCCTGAACTAATAGGATCGGAAACATTGACAAACACAACCGGTATCTCGCGGGTTTCACGCTGCAGCGCGATGGTAACGGGCGTCGTATGGGCAAGGATTACGTCCGGTTGGGTAGCGATGAGCTCTTTCGCGAGTAACCCATATTTATTTACGTCACCGCCTGCGAAGCGAATTTCGATGTGAACATTGCGGCCTTCGGACCATCCCCGCTTTTCAGAGTCCTTGTCGAAAGGCCGCAAAACGCGCCTTCGTTTCCGGATCGTCCGCGGTAAAGCCCATCAACACCCCGATGCGCCGCATTCGGTCTGGCTGTTGTGCCCGCGCCGTAAGCGGCCACGCAGCCGCACCGCTGAGAAGCGTGATGAACTCGCGCCGCCGCATGTCCGTCCCCAAGCTTAGGAGACGGCATTGTATCGGCCGAAACGAGTACTTTGATAGGGGCTGAAACCAGCATCAAAACCATTGCCGCAGTGCACAGCCAATGTCGCTGTTGGGTCAAAAGAAAACATGTGCAGCGCAAAAATCCATGTCCGCTTTACACCCGAAAGCGGACATTCGTACATGCGGTGGTGAGTTTGCTAGGGGCCAATAGCGGACGTTCCGGTATTCACTCAATCACCTCGTCAGCGCGGGCAAGGAAAGTAGCCGGAATGGTCATGCCGAACGCCTTGGCTGTTTTGAGGTTGATCACCAACTCGAATTGTGTCGGCTGAAGGACGGGCATTTCCGCAGGATTTGATCCTTTCAGAATCTGTCCAACGTATTCCCCGGCTTGGCGGTACATCCAACTGATGCTCGGCCCATAGCTCGCGAGCGCGCCAACAGCCGCGAACTGCCGAACAAAACCTACTGCGGGGAGCCTGTGCCGATCAGCGAATGAGACAATCTGCTCACGTCGGTCCAGCAGGATCGGATCTGTCGCAGTGACGAATGCGTCGGCCTTGGCGCTTAATAACTGCTCAAGCGCGGCGTTGATTTCCTGCGCATTCGTCGCAAACAGCGTCACAGAGTCCAAACCGAGCTTCTTTGCTCCGGCCTCCGCGTCGGCCTGTTCAACTTTGGCATTTGGGTTGGTGGGATTCATTAACAGCGCAACTCGAGACATGGTTGGCGCAATTTCGCGAAGAAGCTCAACTCGCTTTGCGCCAAGTACATTTTGGTTAAAAAGAATGCCCGTTACGTTCCCGCCGGGGCGATTTATGCTTTTGACTAGTCCAAAACGGACTGGGTCGCCGCCAATCGTGAAGACCACAGGCACTGTGCTGCTCGCACTTTGAGCGGCGCGTGCAGAAGCAACATCTCCGGTGGCGGCAATAGCAATCACGCCCATGGCTACGAGCTCAGCGGCAAGAGCCGGCAACGCCTCGTAATTGCCTCGGCCCCATCGCTCTTCGATACGCACATTTTTACCCTCGATGAAGCCCGCCTTGGTCAGGCCCTCCCGAAACAAGTCGGCGTTGAAGCGATAGGTATCCGGCGCGGCGCTGTTCAGGAAGCCTACTAACGGCATCTGTTGCTGCGCCAACGCTGTATAAGACGGCAACGCTGTCACCGCCCCGCCAAGAAGTTTAATGAACTCGCGTCGTTTCATGCACGCTCCCAACCGAAGGGGCATCGTAACGACTTAAACTAGGACATTGAAAGAGCTTGGTCATGTCCGCTTTGGGTCATTAGCGGACATTTTGCGATGCAGAACTCATGCCCGCTTCACACCGGAAAGCGGACATGTGCAGTGCAACTAGAAATGTCGGCTAGATGCCAATAGCGGACATTGAGAAACTTAATTTGTCGGCTGCTCGATTACCTCATCGGCGCGCGTGAGCAGCGAAGGCGGAACGGTGAGGCCGAGCGCTTTTGCGGCCTTGAGATTGATCACCAGATCAAACTTGGTTGGAAGTTGAACGGGCAAACTGGCAGGTTTAGCGCCTTTGAGAATTTTTCCAGCATAGACTCCGGCCTCGCGATGCGCGTCCGCTGCGCTCGCGCCGTAACTGATCAATCCACCGCCGGCGACAAACTCGCGCGACGCATAGATCGCCGGTATTTTGTAACGCGTCGCCAGCGCGACGATTTGATCATACATCTCGTTGAATAATGGATCGGCAGCAACGAGGAGCGCGTCAACCTTTAATTGGGATAGAGTCGTGAAGGCACCGCCTAGGTCGCGGTCGCTACGGACGTTTTGAATAGCGATCTTTTGTCCGATTTCGCTTGCCGCAGTTTCCACACCCGCCAATTGCCGGTCCGTATCCGGATAGTCTTCGTTCGCTAGCACGCCGATCATTGTACCTTTCGGTACCAGCTCACGCAGCAGCCCGAGGCGCTTTGCCTCTAGCGCTGTAGCAATCAAACTCATGCCGGTGACGTTTCCACCCGGATTGTTAAGACTGTCGACAAGCCCAATACTGACCGGGTCTCCGTCGATGACAAAGATGATGGGAATTTTGTTCGTTGCCGCCTTTGCCGCAAGCGCCGATGGTTCGCTGCCGGTGGTAACGATCACCGTCGCCTGACGGTTGATCAGATCCGCCGCCAATGCCGGCAGTCGACCGTATTTGCCATGAGCCCAGCGGTACTCAATTGCTACGTTTTGACCCTCAATGAAGCCAAATTTTTTCAAGCCGGTCCGCAGCGCATCCAATACGCGGGTGGATTCATCAGCTGAAGTACTGCCGAGCAATCCAATGAGCGGCATGCGCTTCGGTTGCGCGCGCGCGGCAAGCGGCAACACGATCGCGCCGCCAGCGAGAAAAGAAATAAACTCCCGCCGCCTCATGTCAGCCCCAAGGCTCAGGACAAGGCATCGTTTCAAACAGACTACCACTGGAAGTGGCCTGCCGCAAAGACAGCCGATGTCCGCTTTGGGTCAAAAGCAGACATATGCGGCGCGAAAAGGCATGTCCGCTTTACCCCCAATAGCGGACATTTGCATCACACAAGCCGATGTCGGCCAAGTGCCAATAGCGGACATAAGGCTTTGCCCGAAAGCGGAGTCGGCGACTTGGGGCGCGACGCCTCGTTGGGGCCTTGCGCTTTTGCGGGCGCAGGTGTGAGATTATGTCAGGCGCCCGGCAGGCGGCCAGGTGCCGTGGCAGCTTTCATCAGGGAGGGCTTAACAGTGGCACATTTGACACCCGGTGGTATCAAAAAGAAGAAGGGTGCTGCCGATGAGATAACGGTCCCGGAATTTGCGATGCCGCCGGAAGCTGTTCCCGGCATTGCGCAAGTGATCGTCGATGCATGGAATCACGCCGCAAGCCTCAACAAGATCCTGGATCGTGTTCAATCCGGAGCGAAAAAAGGGATGGCCACGGGAGAGGCTGTCACACAAGCCACAACGGCAATCAATACGGCGGCACCGAAATTCAATTTGAAACGGGCCGTAATAATCTCGGAACAAGAGCACGATGATGGATACACGGTGGAATTTGACGACGACGTAGTCTTCGTGCTCCCAAGAGATACCCGCGTGGATCTCACCGGAGCAAATCTTCTTAATACGGCTAAGTTGCTAATGGCCTGCACGCCCAACGGCATTTAGAAACTCCGGGGCATTGACGTAAGGCCGCGCTGTATCGGCGCGGCCCCTCTCTTTAGCTGAGCGGGCCCTTGGCTAGATGTTACACCATGTCTGCTTCACACCCGAAAGCGGACATTCACAACCAGTCTGCACAAACAGAAAACCCCCGATGCGTTTTCGCATCGAGAGCTTTCCGGACAAATACAAAATTGGCTTAGGCGGTTTGCTTCAGTTTCCTGCGCCAGCCAAGTAGTCCCAGCGCGCCAAGTCCACTCGCGAAGAGAGGGAGAGCCGCTGGGAGCGGCGTGTTATCAAGAGGCGTTAATTCTGCAACGCCTATTGGGAGGTCGTTGAATGGCGCCGCAAACGGAACGGTAGTTATCACGTTATTTATCGAATAAACCGATGCTCCGAAGGGTCCGCCGTGACTGGTGCCTAACAACTGCCAGAAGTCCCCGTTTACGAAAGCGACATCGCCACCGGTCGGCTCGAAATCGAGGACACTGGTGCTAGCCAGCAGTGGACTTCCGAAGAACGATGGGGCTGTGCCTATAGATATCCCATTGGCGCCACCGGCATGAAGCACCAAATTCCATCCCGTAATGTCCGTCTGCAACAAAACTCCAGTATGGCCGTTTGTGGTGATCGTGCCGGTTACGCTGTTCGTTCCGTCGCTAAAATTGACGTCATAAGTGAGTGCGTGACTTGGCTCCGCGACGCCGCACCATGTTGCTGCCACCAGACCGGCCAGCCACCGTGCAATATTCGATTTCATGACACTCGCCCCCAGGCACAACGCCACAGCGTAATAATGGGCCACCCGCCAAAGCGGGTCAAACTGTCATAAACCAAGCAATGAAATTCAGGAAGTTAGCCGCCAATTTGAAAATTTCCGCTTTGGGTCAGAAGCAGACAAGTGCAGTGCAAAAAGCCATGTCCGCTTTCCCCCCGAAAGCGGACATCCACAACCAGTCTGCACAAACAGAAAGACCGCCTCGCGGCGGCCTTTCCGAATTCATGTTTGTTTGGTCAGGCGGCGCGTGCTGTTTTCTTTTTCCTGCGCCAGCCCAGCATGCCCAGTGCGCCGAGACCACCGGCAAAGAGAGGCAATGCGGCCGGGAGTGGCGTCGCGGAGGCAGCCGTTATGTCGCCAATGATGTCGAAGGCGCCCAATGTCCCGTCTTGTATAAAGGGGTCTGATTGATCGCTGCGGATGGTAAGGATTGTCCCGCTCAGCGGAATTGAGTTTACATACCAGGACTCATCGGCGTCACCCGAGCCCGAGGCCTGAAGATAGTAATTGCCGCCCGCATTCAAATGCACACCGCTGATTCCGGTAACCGACAGGACAGTCGGACCACCGCCATTGATGTTCAGAATATTTGTCACGGTCCAGGATCCCAGCGCTGGCCCGAGAGCGCCGCCCGTGTTGGTGAACAGAGTGAGCGTCGCCGTCTTGACGGTGCTGGCTCCGTCATTTGCATTGGCCATAGCAATATCGATTTGAGTCAGATTGGCTTCGACCGACGAGCTGAACGGCATCGCGGGAGAAAAAGTGATGCCAGATGACAATCCAACTATCCACCCGGAACTGTGATCGAACGCGTTGCCAGGTCCAAAATCGGTAAAGATTGTGGTCGCGTGTGCGATGTTGCTTGAAGCAATGCAGCCGCTTATTGCCGCGGCGAGGCACGTGACCCGAAACCGCATAGGGCTACTCCAGACTACTCTTGCCGGCCACGCGTAGAAGTCTAAACCGCACGCCCTCTCAGATCAACCGGCGGTATCGGCAGCGGACTGCGCGGGCGTGCAAAGTTCCACAAAACCATGAAGCTTTTGCAGCAGTTAAACGGTTATCAGCGGATACAGAATGACCGTGATTCAATCAGGTGGCGGCTGCAAGCGGACATTCCGGTATTCACTCAATCACCTCGTCGGCAGCGACGATCAGGCCAGCCGGCGGGGTCAACCCCAGGGCTTTCGCCGTTTTGAGATTGAGTGTGCTCTCGTATTTGGTGGGCGTTTGCACCGGCAGTTCGGCTGGTTTGGCGCCGCGAAGAATCCGATCCACATACAGCGCCGCCTGCCGGTAATGGTCGGCAGAGAGTATCCCGTAGGACATGAGACCACCGGCGCGGACCATGTACTTGAAGCTGTAGACCGCCGGCAGGCGATTTCGAGCCGCGAGTGTAATAATGAGATCGCTGTTACTGCTGGTCGTGCTTTCAGGGAGTACGACTATCGCACTGTTTGGCGTCTTCCCGATGGCGTCGATGACGCGCTCGATGTCGAGAGGGTCGTTTTCGATGCGGGCGGCGACCGGCTCGATTCCAAGCGCCGGCGCGACGGTCTTGGCGGCGTTCAGCAAGTAGTCAAAATAGGCTGCGGTTTTTGGATTTCCCAGTAGCGCCGCGCGTGCGGTTTGCGGCGCCATTTCCTTAAGCATACCGATCCATTTGCCGACCAAGGTTGGCTCGTAAGCCATGAGGCCAGTGAGATTGCCACCAGGCTCTGCCAAACTTGCGATGAAGCCTGCGCCGATCGGATCGATGACATAAGTGAACACGATCGGAATCGTCTGGGTTTCCTTCTGCAATGCAGCAGTGGCCGGTCTCGACAACGCGAAAATAACATCCGGTTGCATTGCGACCAGCTCTTTGGCGAGCTCCTGCGCGCGAACGGCGGCCGGTGCTACGCGATAGTCGACATGGATATTGCGTCCCTCGGACCATCCGTGTTTTTCGAGTTCCTGATGGAATGCCTTTATGCTCGGATCGTCGAGAGTAACGAGCATGCCAATACGCCGGATGCGTTCCGGCTTCTGGGCAAGAGCCACGGCCGGGCACGCCACCGCACCAAGAGCTATCAGGAATTCGCGTCGCCTCATGTCCGCCCCCGAGGCTTCAATAGGCGATCATAGCAACTTCAAGTGGTGCTCAGAAAGGGCAGTTTGGACGTTCAGAGAATGTCCAATCCCGACGGCCTTTAACGCATATTGTCCACCAAGGGCCAAAAGCCAACTCATGCAGCGTAGAAGAAATAACCGCGCCCCAGGTTAGGGCGCGGCCATTTTCTGCTTTAAGTGAGCGCCGCTAAATTTGCCAGAACCACCTCGCAGCTTCTGCCCGGGCCTCGGCCTTGCCGAAGGGTAAGTGGTAATCGCCTGGTATCGTAAACCCATTCCAGTTTTGCGGGCGACGGCACTCCGCGATCCGTCCTGCAATAGCGGCCCTGCTGGTCCAGTTCAGGAAAGCGTTTGGCATGATGCCTCCAATCCTAGAGCCAATCAGTCAATAGTGATCAACCCTGGCAAACAGACAGGCCGCTGCAGGCTCCGAGGGTATAATGCGCTGCTATTTCATTGCCTCCTGCAGCCTCCAACGCCTCGTCGGCGACTGCGTCGAAGAAAAGATTCTCTTCAGTCTGGTCGAGTTTGCTGGTCATATAATTGTTCATGGCTTTGATCCTTTCGTTGGTACGTGTTCTGACCAATAGACTCACGTCCTCTCAATTTTATTCTGGTGTTCACGGCAAGGTGACTGGATCGCTGGATTGGATAATCACCAGCGATCGGATCATGTCGCGGGTGTGTGACAGCGAGACGGCTAACTCATAGCGTTTTATAGGACGCGTGCGCAGCAAAGCCGCCGACAGTCATGGCGCTGGCGTCCACTATGGGCAACGCGCAGACAACACGACACGCTTGCCGCGCGTTCGCTGTGCAATCCGCTTGCCTATCGGCCCAAGTCTGACTTTATTGATGTATCAAGGACCGCCGTATAGCCGCCCTGTTTGTCCGGGGTCACGGTAACTCCAGCCGCAGCTTCCGGTGCAAGCCCATCAGCGCCCGACAGAGTTACGGCGTCACCGCGCACGCTCACAGAGTTTGATCCGCTGGTGATTGTGATCATTCCGGGAACCGTAGACGACACTTTCAGCCCGCTCGGCGCGTTAGATATGCTTGCGATAACTGTACCTTCAGAGACGATTGCAGTGGCGTGAGATCTGGAGCCATCGTTGCCGTCTTTAGCCAGACTAATTTCGGGCAAAGCAATCAAAGTAACGAGCGCTACAAACACGGCAGGTAAACCGGTCGATTTATAAGCTGGTACAAGCCCAATCATCTTTGTAACTCCTGCATTGCTTTTTTGCGAAGTTTCGATTTTCGCCTAATGAACAATCAGAATCCCGGCCTGCCGCGACAAAAGATAGGACTGGGGCGAACTCCTGCAGGAATGCTTGATCTCGCCAACGCGCGCGGCGCGGTTGGAAATACCTCAGACCCCGAGGCAGACGTCACCTGCCCTATTCGGTCAATTCTTTGCCGGTGCGGTTGTTGGTTTTTTTTGCGGCGCGCCTGGTGCCACACGCGGGGTATCCTTGGCGTCACGCGGGGGAGCCTTCGGACGAGAAGTCCCCCGCGCCGACGCCGGTGGATTGCCGTGCCCTTCGTAGCACTCAGTCGTCGTCTTGTTGCCAGCGACAACGTCCTTGCCATTTTCAGTCTTGCATTGGGCTTGCTGACAAGTCCGGCAAGTGTTCGCGCCCTTTGCTGCCCAACCACCGCAGCTTTTTCCTACTCCCAGGCAATCATGAACGCCGCCGGTTCCCGTGTTGGGCTCGGCGGCCAGAATTCCTGGGGCTAACACGATGCAAGCGGCCAGCCCTATTCCGATGATACGGCTCACATTGGCCATTGGAGGCGCTCCATTTTGATCACGGCGTGTCTTTGCACCGGACCGATGCAAGGAACCGGTCCGCTAAGAGCCGAAAGCCGAAGTCCTTCCGGTCTACTCTTTCTTTTTGGTCGCGCTGTTGCGGTTATCTTTGTTGCTGCTACCGCTCGTAGTTGCCTGAGCGGCTCCTGCTTTTGGAGTCCCCGCCGTATCCGGGACCTGCTTGCAACGTTGCGCCGTTTGATAGGTGATATAGCATTTGCCGGTCTTGGTATCGCAGTTTTTGACTGCGACTGTTTCTTCTTTACAAACTTCCTTCGCCATTGCGGTCGTGCCGACGAGCGACACCGCAAACGCTAGACCGACAATAATTAGTTTTGACATGGTTGCCCCCCTTTAGACGTTACGTTGCGCTCAAACAGGGGGCGCGCTGACGGCATTGTCGTTTTGAGAAGAACGAGCGAGCCGCGCCAAACGGCGCGCACGCGTGACGATGAACACAACATGGCAGCGCCCCCACTGCTGAGAAGTGAACGACGAATTGTTACATGAAATTTATTGCAATGGTACGGATTTTTACGGCGCGGGTTTTCTGATATTCTTTAGTCCGCCCAATTGGATACACATGGGTCTGCGAGCTGAGAGCAAACGCATAGGACCTCCGACCCATTAAAGTGATGCCCCTATCCGCTTTGGGTCACGAACGGACCTCACGCCAGGCCATCACTGTCGTCGAACTAGCGTTGTTTTTCAGTCTTCGCGATGGAGCCGAGATCATCGGTCCAGTGTTGCGCCGAGCGAAACCAGTACTGCAATCTGGGTACAAATTCGTCGCGCTGATGCAAGGTGCCTACACGAATGGAATGAACCTTTGGCCCGTCATCGACCGTTGTAGAATAAATTGGCGTCCCACAATTTGGACAAAACGCCTGTTGCCGTTCAGTGCCGCTTTCAGCTGTCTTGACGTATATTTTCGGTTCGCCTGATCGAAGCTTGAAAGAACCTTGCCGCGACGGCACGACGCTACGAAATGCGGAGCCCGACAGAGTCTGGCAATCAGTGCAATGACAGATCCCGGTCATTTCCGGATCGGCTTCTGCCTCGTAAGCGATAAAGCCACAGTGACAAGCGCCCTCGACTTTCATTGCGGCGTCTCCCGGAAAAACTGTGAGCCCAATTTACACTTCGCCACCGACAGCGGACAACCGCTTTACTGGCCCTGAGGGCTCCTCTTTCTACGGTATGCCGGGTTCTGCGTGCAGAAGCCACGATTGCCGCTGAGCACCGTCCGGCGGCAGGCCTCGAATGAGTTAAAAATGCAATTCTCCTCGATGCGGCCAGCCCCGGCATCGACCCGGGCACACCATGCGGCCGCATTCGCCGATGCCGAGCCGGCGCAAAGGCCAACCGGCACGAAAATAATCAAACCTGCAATCAGAAATGAAAAGCGCATTGCGCCTCCAATGACATTCATTATCAAATTCATTCGATCACTTCATCCGCGCGGGTGAGCAGCGACGGCGGCACGACAATACCGAGCGCCTTCGCCGTTCGCATATTGAGCACGAACTCGAATTTTGTTGGCTGCTCGACCGGAAGAAAGGCTGGATTTCCGCCCTGCAAAATCTTGCGCACCTGGCTTGCGGCACGTCGATAAAGCTCGCTGAAGCTCGCTCCATAGGCCATGAGGGCGCCAGCCTCCACCAATTCCCTAAGTCCGGAAATAATCGGCACTTGGTGCCTCAGCGCTTGCTCTGCAATCTGCGCCCGGCTGGCAGTAAATTCAGCATCATCGGCCACGACCAGCGCGCCCGAACCCTGCATCGTGACGAATATTCCTTCGAGATCTTTCGGACTGCGCTCGGTCAGAATTTGCAACTCAATGCCCAAATCCCGTGCTGCAATCTGGGATTCCTGCACGTACTGCGCTGCCGTCGGACTGCCCTCGCGCACCAAGACTGCGATTTTTTTGAGATGGGGAAGAAGCTCTTTGGTCAGCTGCAATCGCTTCGCTATAAGATCGCCGCTAATGCTGGTCATTCCTGTGACGTTGCGACCCGGCTCGGCGAGACTTGCAACAAGCCCCGTCGCGACCGGATCCAAAGTGGCCACGAATACTACCGGGATTTGATCCGCAGCGTTTCTGGCCGGCATCACCGACGGCGTCCCAGAGGCGACGATAATATCGACCTTACGACGTACCAACTCGGCTGCCGCGTCGGGAACTTGCGCCGCACTCTGTGGCAAGCTGTATTCAATGACGAAGTGCTTGTTTTCGATAAGGCCTTGTTCGCGCATTCCTTGCCGAAAGCCGTCAATGAAGGCCGGCGGCGGTGATCCTACGCGCAGGAAGCCGATGCGCCTGACCTTCCCCGCCTCTTGAGCCGCAATAACAATCGGCCAAACGGCTATCGCGCATACGAGAAGCGTGACGAGCTCGCGCCGTCTCATTGTCACCCCTAGGTTCAGGACAAGACACCGTATCAGGTCTAAATTGCTATGTCCGTTTTGCGCCAGAAGCGAACATCGTC
>CAVRJW010000003.1:0-31146 GCA_963722125.1 uncultured Alphaproteobacteria bacterium
AATTGCCGCCTGTCGACAAACCGCGTGAAGAGATCGGCTGCAAAATGGAGTGAGCTGCAGACCCGCATTGTTGCGGACGAAAAGGCGATTGCGGATTGTCGGTCGGGCGAAAGTGCCTGCTCACACGGCCACACTTCACTTTCTATCGCTCATTGATCTGGGCAAGAAGGGTGAAGGACGCGCAAGACTTGGATGGATCAATCGCGCGGTAAACCTGACCATCACGGCCGGCGAGCGATTGGGCCCAATATGGATACGCCGATTTCTGGGCGTCGCCGCTTCAGACGCTTGCCAGCGGGGCCGGCGATTGTGAGGATTACGCGATTGTAAAATACGCAGTGCTTTGCGCGAATTGGGAATGGCCGAAGCGAAGACCTCCGGCTCGTTATCGTGCAAGACGAGCAGCGCCAGACCGATCACGCCATCGTAGCGGTGCGCTTACGAGCAGCGGATGGCTGGTTCTCGGACAATCGGACGATGGTAATCCGTCAACGCAGAGGACTGCCCGCCACTACAGTCCGATCATACGCGCTGGATCAGGAAGGCGCCGCAGACAGTTGCTGCAGCCGCATTCGATCCAGATCACAGATCGATGATCTGACCTTCGCGCGCGGCAATCGTTCCAGCGCGCGCGTCATTCGCGTCGGCCGCGAGACGTATCCATGAAATCGTCGTCGTGTGATGGGTCGTGATGAAAAAGACAAAGGTGTTTGACGTCGGCTTCATTCGCCATCCGAACACCGCGTGTCCAGGTGGAGTGTCCCCAGTCCGCCCGGGTTACTAGTTCTTCTTCTGTGAACGTCGCATCATAAACCGCGAGATCGGCGCGACGGGCGAGCGACGACCAGTTTCATCGTCGCGCTTTCCGGGAAACCCTTCCGTGTCGCTGAGCAAAGCGAAAGCCTGCGCCCGCCGTATTCGAGACGGTAACCGTTGGTCCCATCGGGATGATCCAAAGGCGCCGTCCGCAACAATACATCGTCGTGAGGGCGCAATATGTCTCCGGATTGAAAGTCGTGGAATTCAATCGCCGCTTTGAAAATCTCCATGCGGTACTGGAAACCAGGGCGAACTCATCAGCCGTCGCATGACTTGTTCGATGCTGTCCGTCGGGCAAGAGATTTCCAGCCCAGACGCGGACTCGATAATCCTTCTCGAAAAAACGGCGCAAAGAACGGCAAAGCCGAAACATGGTCGAGATGGCAATGCGTTATGAAAATGTCGACATTGCGTATTCTTTTGTCTTTGAGCAGCTCTATGCCCAAGCGGCCGTAATCCGGTCCCGGCATCGAAAATAAGCACACGATCACCGCAACGCACCTCGATACATGGGGTATTGCCGCCATAGCGAATCGTCGATGACCCGGGACAGGGGATGCTTCCTCGGACGCCCCAAAACCGAACCCGCATCGAGGTTTTTAACATTCAGGTGCCTGAAAATTCACAGCTGAAATTTTATTTGGAATGCGTGGCAATGTCGAGCACGCGGACCCGCTTGGCAATAGCCTTCAAAAGCTCGCGTGTTCTCTGCATATTCCGTTCTCGGCATATAATGTCGGGAAATGACCCACCTGGGCCGCCAGTCGCGGCGGCACTATTCGTTAGGTGACAGCCGTCGCGGAGAAACGCGATTTCGATATTTGGGACAACAAATCCGGCAATCGGCCATTTGATCTGAGGAAAAAATTGGAGGCTTGTTCGACACAAATGCCGTCAACAGCGACAAACGACAAGTCAAGAACGACGAAATTCGTTTTTGTAGGCCTGGTCCTTTCGAACACGCTATGAAGCTGCGTTACATCTGATACGAATTTTGGATGGTTTCGAAGTCGTCTCAGATTGAAACCGATGACTTGTCGTGAAATGTCTCGCGGATCGTATCATGACCGCTCAGCTGCAACTCAGAACAATCGAGGCCCGAGCAGTTCCAAACCAATTGGCATGCGCGGCGTGTCCGGCCCTCGCGTCAATGTTTGCCAGGCCGCATCGGAGGCGCCATGGGCAAAATCCACAACAAACCGAGCGCCCGTTCGTCAGTTCGCGCATTTTGCTCCAGCCCGTCGAATTATCTGCGACGACCATGACATGCACGATGCGGTCCCGATTATTTGTGGTGGTTGGGCGGCATCGATCGCTATGCTGTCGGATAGCAGCCGACAAATCTTATCGTTCTTGCTTCCCGGCGACGTTATCTTGGCGGCTTTGATGGTCGAACCGCGATCGCACTACGTGATCGAATCAATCACTGATGTTCACTATCGCATCTTCAGCCGAGCCGAATTAAAGGCAATGTGCTTCAACCAGCCGAGTTTGATTGATAAGCTTACAGAAACATGGGTCGGAAGATACGCGCCGACCAACTCATCGTTGATCTGGGGCGGCGCACGGCGGATGAACGCATTGCGCGACTGATTCTAAGTCTGGTCGAACGGCTCGCGAAACGCGGGATGTCAGGCGGAGACCCGATCGAGTTGGATTTTCCATTGCGGCAGCATCACATTGCGGATGCCGTCGGGCTACCCCCGTGCATGTCAGCAAAGTGTTGTCCGATTTTCGCCGCAAGGCATTGATCAAGATCAGCGAGCGATCGTTGACAATTCTTGATCTGGCCGCGTTCCGGCGCATCGCCTATACGAGATGAAACTCGGTTCGATTTTGCCAGCGACCGACTTTCAAGCTTTGTTGCGTTTTCCCACAAGCGATCGAACAGATAGCACCTGGTCTGCTGCAGCTATGCCCGTAATCCAGCCGCCATGTGCGGTCGAAAAGTCGCCGGGTGAACAGGCCTCGCCGGCAAAAAATAATCGATCGTTCACGGAAGCTGCCAATTTCGCGCGGCGATCAGCCATTCCCGGACGTGCATACGAATACGAGCCGCGCGCAAACGGATCAGCGGCCCAGCAATGAATGCGAATCGGCTTCACCCGTTGTGAGAAAGCGTTGCCGAGGAGGCCGGTCAGCTCAGATACCGCGAAATCGAAAAAAGCTTGTTCGCCAGCTTGTTCAAGTTCGGCCGCTAGCGTTCCACCAAAAAACACCTCGATTTGCGGACGGCCAAAGGGCCGCAGGTGGTACGTCGCAGTTGCGGTCCGGTCTGTTGATCCGAATAGGCGACTATCTTTTTCAAATTCTTCCGCGTTTTCGAGCGAGAGGAACAGTTTGTCAGCGAGGCCCAGTGGCAAGCCTTGGGCGGCTTGCGTCTTGTCCGGTAGCGCGGGGCTGAACAGATTATCCGCCTCAGCGAGAATTGTACTGGGGAGCGTAACGATCGCTTGATCGGCCCTTATGACGCCTTGCTGCGTCTCAATCTTCAATCGTTTCCCGTGATGATCAATCCGCAGAACCGGACAATTGATCGCGGCCGGATATTTCTCGCCGCAAGCAGCGATCGTCGCGCCGTATCCCTCAGCCACGCGCCAGTTCACACCGGTATCTTCGAAATTGTCGAAATCACGGGCGGAAACACGATCAAGCTCTGCTCCGCTGATATAAGTTCCGATCGCGTTGATGAGATTATTCCAACGGCAGCCTGCCGCCATGAGCGCCGCCGCCGGCACATCCGGCTCTTTCTGAGCGCGTTCGCTGACCCGCGAAAAAAATTCTTCCTGCGCTTTAAGAAATTCGAGTTGGCCACCTTCCGTAAATCCGAGAGATGATGAGCGTCGTCGCCAAGGTGGGGGCGTTTTATCGATCGTATGGCCTTGCTCTTCGGCGACTGCAACCCAGGGATTACGGTCGGCTGAATGCAGCCATCCGCAGCCGAGATCGATCGCCGATCCTGCGGGGCCAGCAACGGTCCATGCCCTGCCTCCGAGCCGCGCTCGAGCCTCAACAATCAGACAATCGACGCCCGCTTGGTCCAAGCGACGGGCTGCGGCAATGCCGGCTGCACCGCCGCCAATAACTACAGTCTCGAAATCACTATTGGGCATTCCTGAATTCCGCAGCGAGTTGGTCGTCGCGACAGATATAGTGCCGGGGGAGAGAAATACGAATGTCCGTCACCGCTGCATACCCCAAAGATTGACGGTCCGCGCTTCAATTGAGCGAAAAACCACCGATTCAATAACGAGGCCAATCAAAATTACCGCGAGCAGGCCTGAGAAAACGGTTGCGGTGTCGAGATCGTTTCTTGCCTCAAAAATGTACCAACCGATGCCGCCAGAGCGTGAGGAGACGCCGAACACCAGTTCCGCAGCAACCAGCGTACGCCACGCAAAGGCCCAGCCGATCTTCAGTCCAGCGAGAATCGAAGGGAACGCGGCCGGGATAAGGATAAGTCCGACATAGCGCGCGCCTTTCAGGCCGACATTGCGTCCACTCATGCGCAAAGTTTCCGGCACGCTACGGAAACCGATCAGAGTATTAAGCGAGACCGCCCAAAGCACCGAATGAACAATGACGAACACAAACGATGGCGTACCGAGTCCAAACCAGATTAATGCTAGTGGTAAAAGTGCGATCGCGGGAAGCGGGTTGAACATTGCAGTCAGCGTGGAAAGGACACGTGTGCCTATTCCGCTTGCGACCGCAAAAGTCGTCATAATTGTTGCGAGTGCTAGCCCAAGAGCATAGCCGATCGCAAGCGTTCGCAGCGAGGTTATCGTGCGGTCAACCAGCACGCCGTTGGCGATATCCTTCGAGAATGTCTTTGCGGTTTCGGTGAAGGTCGGGAACAGCAGCGCGTTATCGAGCCAGCGTGCGTAGAGTTCCCAAATAACGATAAGCACCACTAGAATTGTCAGTCGCTGCACCGCCTCATTATTAATGACGCGCTCAACAACGGTTAGTGGGCGCTCAACATCGCCAATCACGCCTGTATCGGCGAGTTTAGTCTCGAATTCCGGTCGATGCGTGGTCACGCTCGGGCATCCTCATAGATCTGAGGGACCCCCACGCCGCCAAACACCAGACCATTGATGCGTTGTGTGAGAATGCCGAATTCGGTTTTGCCAATACTATTATGATCGAGTCCGCTAGCGTCGAGTTCAGCACGTACGCGTCCCGGATGTGGCGACAACACGAGAATTCGAGAGCCGACAAGGATTGCCTCCTCAATTGAATGCGTCACAAAAAGCACCGTGAAATGAAGCTGATCCCACAATGATAATAATTCTTGCTGCATCGTGCGCCGTGTGAGTGCGTCGAGTGCGGCGAACGGCTCGTCCATCAAGAGGATATCTGGCTCCAGCGCCATCGCGCGACCGATCGCGACCCGCATCTTCATGCCGCCTGAAAGCATATGTGGATAGACGTCGCGAAACTTGGTTAGCCCGACCTTTTCGATCACCGCATTCGCGCGCGCTGCAGAATCCTTCGAGTTGAATTTCTTCGTCACTTTCATTGGAAATAGGACATTTTGGTAGACGGTTTTCCATGGCATTAGTTGTTCGAAGTCCTGGAAGACCATCATGCGGTCGGGCCCGGGGGAATCAATTTCACGACCCCGAATGTGGATCGAGCCTTCCACCGGTCGCATAAATCCGCCGACTGCCTTCAGCAGCGTAGACTTGCCGCAGCCGGAAGGTCCCAAGATCACATAGCGGTCGCCCTGATGAACCGAGAAATCCACTCGATAGGTCGCCGTCACCAGGTGGCGCGGCGTTTTGTATTGGAGGGTTACACCGGCCACCTCGAGCAAAACGGATGTCATCGGCCATGCCACTGATTGAAGATATCGGGCATGGGCCTACATTTCCGGCTGGTCCGCGCGATCGGAATCACCGATTGTCCTCCCTCCCGGGCGTCTTGTTCTTGGCGCTATTTGACGCATCATCTCCCACGCTACGATAGCGTGGCAAGCATCCATTCGGCCAAGGAGTTCCTCGATGTCCAGCCCTGTCTCATCGATAAAAGCCGCGCTCTCCGAGCGCTTCGGTGAGCAGCTGGATGTCGACGAGGGATTGTCTGGACTTGACGAACTTGCACGCATTGCGGCGCACCGAGTGCATCGGCGTTATCTCGCGCGCGACATCACGTCCAGTCAGTTGCGCTTGCTTTGCGCGTGCGCGCTTTCGGCGCCATCGAAAAGCGACCTGCAGCAGGCCGATATTCTCATAGTGCGTGATAGGGCTAAGATTCGTGCTGTCGCGGATTTGCTCACGGAAATGCCATGGGTTCGCGAGACGCCGGTGTTTCTCGTTTTTCTTGCCAACGGCCGCCGATTGCCGCAGATGTCGCAAAGGAATGGCAAGCCATTCCCTAATGACCATCTGGATTTGTTTTTCAACGCGACAGTCGATGGTGCCATCGTCATGACGACTTTTGTGCGCGCAGCGGAGGCGGTCGGTCTCGGGTGTTGCCCTATCAGTGTCATTCGGGATCACGCCGCAACCATCAGTGAGATGTTTGCTCTGCCGGAGAAAGTCATTCCGATCGCTGGCATGTGTGTCGGGTGGCCGGCGGAGAAAGGGGGAATTACTCCGCGGCTATCATTGGAGACAACGGTGCACGAAGAGAGTTTTTCGGAGACTGATGTTACAAAGGAGATAGATGCGTACGACCGCCGGCGCGCCGCGAAGCGCCCGTATCGGAATCAGCGCGAGCCCGAGCGTTTCGGCCATGCTGAATTTTATGGTTGGTCGGAGGATAAGGCGCGCCAATACGCCGAGCCGTTGCGCGCCGACTTTGGCGCGTTCGTTCGGGCCAAGGGCTTTCGTCTCGACTGAATGACCGCGCTATTTCTTGCGGATGCGAAAGCTGAGCAGGCCATCCGATTCGCTTTTGTTTTCCAGTGTGTCGCCGGTCTGGCGCAGCAGGTTGGGAATGTCGATGCTGGTCAATGGATCGGTGCATTCTGCCACGATAAAATCGCCAGGCTTTAATTGCGCCAGCTTTTTGCGCACGCGCAGTGCCGGCAGAGGGCACTTCAATCCGCGTAGGTTCATTACAGTTTCAGCCATGCGTTTTCATTTCGCGGGAATCATGCGCTGAGTGGGACCATCGACAGCCGTCTGTCGGTCGCCGGGATGTAAGCCTCTTCGATGCCGAGCTCCTTGCGCACGATATTGGTGCCACGCGTGAGCGCCACCATTTTATAGAACGCATGCATGCGGCTCATGGATTGTCTGCCGAAGCCGCAGTCACTCGTGAGAATAAGCCGCTCGGGCTCAATATATTTGAGCGCAACGCGAATGAGGTCGGCCACTTCCTCCGGCCGCTCCACTTGAAGTGTACGGTGGCTGATAACGCCGAGCGCGATTTTTTTGTCTTTCGAAATCATCTTCCCTACGTGCTCGAGATCCATGCCGCGATTGAAGGCGCCTTCGACCGTGAGCACGTCGACGTCGAGCTGGTCGAGATAGGGAAGGGCGGCCTTGTAAGATTGATCTTTGCTTGCAACACGCTGTGCCGCCGGGCTGCCCCAGCAGGTGTGGCACCACACTTCGCATTTTCCCCGGAGCCCCTTCACCTCGACGTTAAAGGCTTCCACCCATTGCTCCGGCTTGATTGCCTGCTTTGGGTCGGCAATCACTTGATGAATGGCGGGCTCCTCGATCTGCACCAGGGGTGCGCCGGCGTCCGCGAGTGCGTGATATTCTTTATTCAATGCGGCCGACAGATCCATCAGCAAGTCGAGCCGATTCTTGTAGTGTTCGTTGGTGAGCATCAGCGCCAGGATCTGGGCTGAGATCGACCCGATCTTCACTGGCCTGTCGGTCATCGGCGCGATGGCTTTGTAGGCGCGATCGAGCTGTAATGCTGTCTCGCCAATGTTTTCTGTGACCGGCGGCGTCATGCGGGTCTCAATCACCTCCCACATCAAATCGCCCGGACCTTTGTCCGCCATGAAGCCCGCGGGCGGCACCTCAACGCGCGGCGCGCCGATGCCGGCCACCCGCTCCGTGACGTAACTCACCCAGCCGCGGCCGGCGACGTCATCATCGAGCCGTGTGTCCCCGTCGACGAAAATGTCGATCCCGGCGCGATGTTGGGCAGCCACATGGCAGGCGAGGCAATCGAAATGCTGTTCGCGGTAGGCTAGGCGGGAAAATCCTTGCGATAGTGGAATGCCGCGCAGGTTCTCGGTGTACCAGCTCGGGCGGGGAAGGGCTCCTGTAGTGGTGGTGAGAAGGGCCCTGTCTTTGGTGGTTGTAAACACGCGTACTTCTCCGGTTTCACCTATGGAAAGCTGCGCTGCACGTATCTCGTTGTTGAGGTAAACTGAAGTCACTAAGGGCAACAAGGTCAAGTGCAGGAAAAATGGCAGCGTCAGAAGCATTACAGACCATCTCGCGACTGACGCCGCTCGCTGACGTATTGGCAATTGTCGATACTGAAGTGAAGACAGTCACCCAGCGCACGATCGAAGTGTCGGCAGGCGCCGGGCGCACGCTTGCTGCCGATGCATCGGCGCCGGCTCGCCCGGCTTCAGCGCTAGCGTTGCAGGATGGTTGGGCGCTCTGCGCCGATGAGACGCTGGGTGCCACAGGGCACGCTCCGTCGCTCCTCATGCGCACCCCATCACGCATCGAGGCAGGACAATCGATGCCTGCCGGCACTGACAGTGTTGCGCCGCTCAGTGCGGTGAAAGTCATCGACGGTCGCGCCGAAGTACTGCTTGTGGTGAATCCGGGAGACGGGGTGTTGGCGGCGGGCGGTGACAGCGACTCGGCAATTCCGCTGCGGCGCGCCGGAGAACGGTTGCGAGCCACAGATCTCGCGGCTCTTTCCGCTATTGGTATCGCACGCGTTACTGTGCGCGAGCCGCGCATTCGAATCCTCCCGTTGCGTGGCAGCGGTATCATCAACGCTGCCGCCCGTCTGGTAACAACAGATATCGAGCGCCGCGGCGGTTCGGCAAAGCTTGACGAAAGCGGCCGAGGTCTCGACGTCGCAATGGCTGCGGAAAGCGCGGATGCAATTGTCGCAATTGGTGGTACGGGCAGCGGGCGCAACGACAACAGCGTCCAGACACTCGTTCGCGAGGGCCGCCTTGTAGTACACGGCATGGCACTCACGCCGGGTGAAACAGCCGCACTTGGCTTCGTTGGCGCAAGGCCGGTACTGCTTTTGCCGGGACGTCTTGATGCTGCGTTAAGTGTTTGGCTCGTTGTCGGCCGCCGCTTGCTTGATCGACTTGCTGCTGCGAAAAATAGTGAAAACGAGCCGGTTGAGGTCCTGCCTCTCGCGCGCAAGATCAGCTCAACGGTGGGCTTGGCGGAAATGGTCGCAGTGCGCCGCAACGCTGGCCAAGCTGAGCCGCTGGCAACCAAGTATCTGCCGCTGTCGCTACTTGCCCGATCAGACGGTTGGATTTTGGTGCCGGCGGATAGCGAAGGATATCCTGGCGGGTCGCTCGTTCAGTTAAGGCCGTGGCCATGAAAAAAGCAATATAAGCGGTTGGCAATGAGCGAAAACCGAAAGCCACGGACGGGCAACGACAACGACTTGGTATCGCGTGTGCGCGCTGCAGCGCGGCAAGAGCAATTCCTTGAGGTCGTGTCAGCCGAGGAGGCGCACGCGCGCTTCGAACGTCATCTCGATCTCACGCCGCTTACTGCCGAAACAGTGGTGCTTGCTGCGGCGCGAACGAGAGTGCTCGCGCATGACGTCGTAGCCGCGGTCGATGCGCCTCCATTTGACCGGTCCATTGTTGATGGCTTTGCCGTACGAGCGGCCGATACTGTAGGTGCCGGTGACGGTAATCCCAAAACGCTCTTGCTCAACGCAGAAGTTATCGCTTGCGGTCACGTGCCCACCGTACCGGTCGTGACGGGAACATGCACAGCGATTGCTACCGGGGGAGTTATCCCGCGTGGCGCCGATTCTGTTGTGATGATCGAGCAAACGGAACTGGTCGACGAAGGCGCGCCACGTATTGAGCTCCGCCGTGCTGCAATGCCGGGCCAATTTGTCTCATATGCTGGCTCCGACATTGCGCGCGGCGAGGTATTATTGCGGCGTGGCACGCGTATCGGCGCCCGCGAAATCGGGATGCTTGCGGCCTGCGGCCTCGACCGTGTCGAAGTGGTGCGGCGGCCGAAAGTTGCGGTACTTTCAACTGGCGACGAGCTCGTCGAGCCAGGCAGCCCCCTCAAGCCGGCCGGCGTTTACGACAGCAATGGTGCGATTATCGCGGCCGCCGTCGCTGAGGCCGGTGGTGAGCCGCTGCTGCTTGGCTCCTATCCCGATGATGCCGCGGTATTGGAAAAAGCTGCGCGCGAAGCGCTTGCGGCGAGCGATATCGTAATCATCTCCGGAGGCACTTCGAAAGGCGCCGGCGATCTGTCGCATCGCGTTGTGTCGCAGCTGGGTAACCCGGGAATTCTCGTGCACGGGGTTGCGCTCAAGCCGGGAAAGCCGCTGTGCCTTGGCGTCATTGACGAAAAACCAATTGTCGTGTTGCCGGGTTTTCCGACCTCGGCGATCTTTACGTTCCACGCCTTTGTCGCGCCGGTGATCCGCGCTCGCGCGGGGTTTCCTCCGGAGGCGGCCGAAACTATAAACGCGCGAGTACCGGTGCGAGTAGCGTCGGAACTGGGCCGCGAGGAATTCGTCCTTGTGTCATTAGTCGAGGGTGAGGGCGGCCCCGTGGCATTCCCGATCGGGAAGGGCTCCGGTGCTGTGACGAGTTTCTCGCAGGCCGATGGATTTTTCGAAATCGACGCTCTTGCATCGGTGCTGGAGGCAGATAGTCAGGTGCAAGTGACGCTTATCAGCGGCGCGGCGCAGGCGCCCGACCTCGTCATTATGGGCAGCCATGACGTGGCGCTCGACGTGGTGGTGAGCGGGCTTGCCGACCGCGGCTTTTATGCCCGAATCCTGGCAGTTGGCAGCATGGGCGGCGTGGCGGCTGCAAATCGTGGCGAGTGCGATATTGCGCCGGTTCATCTGATCGACCCGTCAAGCGGACAATATAACAAGCACCTGGTGACACCCGACCTATCGCTGGTGCCGGGTTGGCGGCGAATGCAGGGCATATTGTTTCGGCTGGGTGATGTTCGTTTCGATGGCCGCAGTGCGCAAGAGGCACTTAAAATCATTTTGGCTGACACATCCGCCCTGATGGTCAACCGTAATTCTGGTGCAGGTACACGTGTTTTGATTGACAAACTGCTCGATGGCGCGCGGCCACCTGGCTACTCGAATCAACCGAAATCCCATAATGCAGTTGCGGCGGCGATCGCGCAGGGCCGCGCCGATTGGGGTCTCGCCATCGAGCCGGTGGCGAAGCTCTATGGCCTCGGCTTCCTGCCAGTGTCACCTGAACACTATGATTTCCTCATCGTTGAAGAACGGCGCATGCGTCCGGCGGTGCAGGCATTCCTTAGCGCGTTGCGTGATGAGCAAATGCGCGTCCGCATTCGCGCGCTTGGTATGGAACCGAGCAACGACTAAATTCTGCCGCGCGGCGGGATAAACTGGACGGGACGATGTCGTATTTAATCAGGCGGCTCAGCATTAGCCTGGTGTTGCTGTCACTGACGTTCAACGCGGTCGACGCTCAGCTACGCGGTCATGGCGGACCGGTGCGGGCACTCGCGATTTCTCCGGATGGTACGCAAGCAATATCAGGGAGCTTCGATACCTCGGTAATTCGTTGGTCGCTCACTCGCAATGCTGCGGAACAAGTGTTGCGTTTCCATGACGGTGCAGTGAATGCCGTCGCTTATCTGAAGGACGGACGTCTCGCTACTGCCGGCGCGGATGCGCGTATCGCAATCTGGACTCCTTCACATCAACAACCCGACAGGATTTTCGATGGCCACATCGGACCGATCGCGAGCCTGGCGGTTTCACCTGATGGAACGACTCTCGCCTCTGCGTCGTGGGATCGTGCCGTCCGGTTATGGCCGCTAAACGGCGGAGAACCACGTGTACATGAGGGCAATGCGCAAAATGTGAATGGCGTCGCGTTCTCGGCTGATGGCAAGAACGTCTTAAGCGCGGGCTACGATACGACGGTGCGCATTTGGTCCCTCGAGGGTAGCCGTGAGATTGTTCGCAGTTTACCCACGCCGCTCAATGCTATTGCAGTCGCGCCTGATGGGGAAATCATTGCGGCTGGTGCCAATGGGAAAGTCTATTTCTTGTCACCAACAGGCGACGTCCTTGGCGAAGTGGAGGCAGCGCCCACACCTGTTATCGCCATCGCGGCATCGCCTGATGGTAATCTTGTTGCTGCCGCCGGGATTCGTGGTTCTGTCGCGGTGATCGACCGCAAGACACGGAGACTCGCACGTACCCTAGTTGGACCAGGCTTGCCTGTCTGGTCGGTCGCTTTTTTTCCTGACAGCCGTACTTTGTTGACTGGCGGAGCCGATCGAACAATCCGCCGCTGGGATGCATCAAGCGGAGAACCGGTGGGTGCTGTCGTGGTCGGTGCGCCGGACGATCCGCTGGCGGCATTTGCCGGTGACCATGGCGCCGAAGTATTTCGCGCCTGTGTTGCGTGTCACACCTTGTCCACCGATGAGGGGAATAAAGCTGGCCCCAGCCTCGCTGGTATTTTTGGCCGCAAGATCGCGACATTGCCAGGCTACAATTATTCGGACGCTCTTAAACAAATGAACATTGTATGGACGCCGGAAACGTTATCAAAAATGTTTGAGGTCGGCCCCATGACTTACACGCCGGGCACCAAAATGCCGGAGCAAACGATCGGATCGGAAGATGATCGGAAGGCGCTTGTAGAATTCCTCGCCAAGGCTACGACAAAGAAGTAACTAACCTTCGCCTTTTTCCTCGCGTTCGCGCAGATAGTCGTCGGTTGTTCGCACCCGCGTCCGCTGCGGCGCGCCAAATGGATCAAATTGCTCTTCGGCCATTGCGACTACACGGCAGTCCTCGCACATGCGGATGACATCAAGTCGCTTCTTCGAGTCTTTATACATCCAGTGTTTGCCTTCGAGCTTGGCGACGACCCGCTCAACTGAACTCTTCACGCCGAATGGCTTGCCGCAGCGAATGCACTCGGCCGGTTCCTCCTGCTTGATGATGCGGCTCATGGCTGTGGCCGCACGGAAATCTATTTGCGGTTTTAGATTGATCACTTTCTCCGGACAGGTCGCCTTGCATAGTCCGCATTGAACGCAAGCGTCTTCGTTAAAACGCAGCATTGGTCGCTCAGGATCATCCGAAAGCGCGCCGGTCGGGCAGGCTGATACGCACGATAAGCATAGCGTACATCCCTCAACGTTAACCTCGATCGTGCCAAAGGGTGCGCCTTCCGGCAGCGGCAGCACATCGACCGCTACAGGGGCGGCCGCGTGCAATTCACGCAAGGCCAATCGCATCACCTCACGCTTGCCGCCGGTAGCCAAAAAGGTTGCAGGTTTAGGCACGCCATCGATTCGATGGATGGCACGCAAGCTTTCGCCAAGCTTGTCAGGGTCGTCGGTCTCGATTGTTGCGACAGGCGTTCCTTTGAAGCCGAGTCCGGCCAAAATCGGTTCGGCCAGTGCAACGGTCTTATAGAGGCCGGCCACGTCATGGCGCGGCTTCGCGCGAGTAAGAAAGCGGACAGCCGTGGCGCCGTATGCGATTGCTCCAGCGATTGCTTCGAGGCCGACTTGTGTCACTTCATTGATCTCGACGGGCAGAACGTTTGCCGGCAAACCATCGCCGTGCCGAGCGAGTGCTTCGATCAACCCGCCACCGTGCTCAGCATCATGAAACATGACGACCGGTTGTTTCCCGCCGACTTCATGATAGGTAGACAGCAGTACGCGCAGCTTGCGTAGCAGCGCATCGGATGACGGCATAGAATAACTGGCCGCGCCGGTTGGACAGACCGCCGCACATTGCCCGCATCCGGCGCAGATATGCGCGTCGATCGCAACATGATCGCCGGCGGGCGTGATTGCGCCAGTTGGGCAAAGATCGAGACAACGGCGGCAGCCGACGATCTTCGAACGCGAATGAGCGCAGAGATCTTCCGCAAATGTAATATAGCGCGGTTTGTCGAATGTGCCCGCCAGATCGCGCGCCTTCAGAACCGTACGTAGAACCGCCGCTGAGTCGCCAGGGTCAGCTCGCAGGTAGCCGTCACGCAGATCGGCGGCATTGAACAGCGATGGCTCACCGGACAGGTCAACGAGAATGTCACATCGCGATACGGCGCCACTGCGCGTGGGACCGAACTCAAATGAGCCGCGCGAGGAGGGACTAGGCGTCGCATAATCGTCGATGGTGATCTCAAACGCGCCTAAATAACCTTTGGCCGCTCGGATCGTACCCTTCACCACCGGAAACTCGGTCACGCGCATTGGCGCGATATTGACACCCGGTTTGATCAGCACGGTGACGTCGAGATGCTCTTTGAGCAAAGACGCGGCTTCGACCACCCGTTCATCTTTGCCGTAGAGGAGCGTCACTCCATCGCTTTCGAGGGATACGAGTGGAATTTCCGACACCGGCTCCGCGCTTGCGGCGATGAGTGCCGCCATTTTAGGGCCAGTCTTCGCCGAATCTTTTGTCCAGCCAGCTGTCTCCCGGATGTTAACGAAAGAAACAGCGCCGCTTCCGTCGGACTCCTCGGCAATTTCATTGAACAGTGGCGCTTCTTGCGTACAGGCAACAATAACCCGCTCGTCGCCCGCTAGGGCTTTACGAACACGCTCAAGCTCGCTGCGGCAGAATTGGCGGCCCTCAATCACGAAAGAGTCGCGGCAGGCGCGGCGCACCATTTCGCCGTCAAGCGGCACGGTGTCTTCGCAAGAACAGATTAGGATGTTACGTGGCCGTTCGGCCATCGGGCTCACTAACCTTTTTGTTTTCCCGCCAATTCAAGGCAAATCGCATACTTGGCATTGGCCGCGCATCGATTCCCACGGCCGCAGGGCTGGCCTCGGAACCTGCCAAGGCTATAATTATATGTATTCAAACATAATGGGTAGAGCGAGGAACAATGCCGCTCGAGACGTCCCGTCCGCATCACCGTCTGGCACCGGAACTGGTGTTACCGCCGCCGTTCTCCGTGGTGCGTTTGCGCGAGGTTGGCGACGCTTTCGCGCATGCGATATCGATCGCTCCGGAGCAAGGTGCTGGGACATTGGTATATGTCGGGCGTTTCGACCTCGCGGAGTTTGCGGTGGTTCTTGAGCCAGATGAGCCATTGGTTAAGGCCCGCCGCACGTTTTACGCTGGTATGACCGCTCTGGCCGATGCCCTCGCGGCCCACGCACAGCCCGAAACCTCCATCATCATCGATTGGCCGGGTACACTCCTTGTCAATCACGGTCTCGTAGGCGGTGGCCGGCTTGCTTGCCCGCAGAATGTCGATGAAGACGAAACGCCGCAGTGGCTGGTATTCGGTGGCATGGTCCGCACTGTGTCGATGACGGGCGTCGAACCGGGCTTGAATCCGTTCGTAACAGCACTGGAGGAAGAAGGGTTCACCGACGCAATGTCCAACCGCGTCGTCGAGAGTTTTGCACGTCACTTCATGGTGGCGGTCGATGCCTGGCAAGAAAACGGCTTTGGTGCTGTGGCTAAAAGTTATCTGGAGCGGTTACCGCGAGAGCAGGGTGTGCGGCGCGATATTGATGAGAACGGCGATTTGCTGGTTCGCCGTATGGGCAACTCTGAGGTTGTCCGCCAAGAGTTTGTATCGCGGCTCGCTCTACCTGCCTGGTTTGATCCGGTGAGCAAGGGGCCGCGTTCGTGAAGCTAATCCGCACCATACGACTCGATGCATCGGATACGTTTGTATTTGAAAAGGCGGCTGAACCGGGAGAATGGGCGGTCTCGGGCGCATTTGTGTTTTGGAATCGCGATCCGGGCCTCCTCGAAGGCAAGGCACGCGCAGCATTTCGCAGCGGCTTTCTCGGAATATCGACACTCGGGTGGTCGACATTGGTGCAGATCGTCGAAGCAAGCGAAGGCGATCGGCTGGCAGTGGTCGACTCTTTGGCGAAACAGTTGGTAGTAAATTTTGGCGCGCCCACGTTAGGGAATGCTGTCGCGGCTGCGGAAGAGGAAGTCGCCTTCGCCCAATCACTATGTACGCAGGCAAAAGACATGTTGGTCGCGGTGCATCGAACATTCGAAGACGGAGCGGTTCGCGAATCATTTCGAACCTTGCGTCCGCGTGACGGCGAAAAACCGGCACGGGCTTTCTCTTTCCTCGAGGTCGAAGGTGAAGAAGAGCCGACGAGCGAACAGCTTGACCTGATCGCTATGGCCGACCGGGAACGCAAATGAATGACTTCTGGATCTCCAGTGGCCATCACCTGCTTGACCGCGGCCAGGGCGGCGGCCTTCACGTCACCGATGAATTTCTGAAATTGTATTTGGCCAGGCCTGAATTGCTGCCGCCATCGGAAGCCTGCGTGGTCGAGCGTACATTGCACGCAGCACTGCTTGCTGATCCTCGCATTTCTGTTTCATCATCCGATATTGCGGCCATCACCGATCCCGATGCGCGTGAAAATTGGCAACTCCTTGTCGCTTTCAGAGATCACCTTCTGTGCCATGAAACGCTGGAAGGAGCTTATGCAGAACTGATGCGTAGTGGAGCGGGTAAAATCCCGCCGATATTCATCAACCAGCTCGTACATGTGATTCTGCGCAATGCTCTCGACGGTATCGAAGACGCGCGTGTCGTACGCGCCGCCGAACTCTTTTTTCGTACACAACGTGTAACCTTGCACGACGGCTCGCTGATTGCGGCCGATGAGGAGACCATCGGCGGCGTCAATACCGCACCGGTCACTCCGTTGGTTTCGATGTTGGGGATTCCACCTGAAGCTAACATCGATGTTATCAACGTCGAAAATGCCGACAATTATTGGGAGCGCAGCGACCAGTTCGACATGGCGCTCGATCTAACTGCGGGTCGTGAAGGACTCGACGCGCTTGCCCATGCGATGCAGCGCTGGATCGCTCATGTAATTGGCGTCGATGTAAGCATTGAAGCGCTAGCCGAACTAAGCGAGGTTAATCTCGCGTGGTATGTCGGTCTTGACGGGGATGCTACTAAAATCGGCGATATGCTCTGGCGCGGCGAGGATATTGACGAAGCGACCATGGCGCGTGTCGTCGGCCTGTTCCGGTTGAGCTTCCGCGATCCAACGCTCATGCTCGACAAGGTGAAGGGCGAGCCGGTCTATCTCATACTTGCTATGGCTCCGGACAAGACTATTCGTATGAAGCCGCAGAACTTGCTGATCGGGTTGCCGGTGCGACATCTGGAGGCCGTGACTTGAGCGCCATAGTCCCGCTTGCAAGCTTTCCTGTTGGCGTTTTGGTTGAGCGCAGCAAGAGCGCGAGCCCATGGGCGGATTTTCACTGGCGCCCGGTCAGGGTGCTTGCCGGGGTACCTGATACGCCACCCTGGACAAAACTTGCCGAGGACGGTGAGCGTGCAACTTTTTATGTAGGTGCAGCTCCCGTCGATCTGTATCGGACTGAGTCCGCGCACTATCGCGACAACTTGCAGAATGGATCTGCCGCTGCTGTGGATCATTTTGCGGCCGGTTGAGGGCGATCCTCCATACGAGTTGGCGGCGGTGACCGCGGATCCAGCCGAGGGTGAAGGTATGACCGAAGCTGGCTCTCATATTGTAGAGGCGGTCGCGATGCCGGAACCGTTGCGTGAGGCAATTGCGGCCTTCGTGGCTGAGCACCATGTCGAGCAAACATTCGTAAAACGAAAGCGGGACCGCGCGAACACCGAGGCATTGGCGCACCGCGCACCCTCATCGCGGGATGATCGGAAATGAACGATCCCGACAATTTCCTCAGCCGTTGGTCGCGACGTAAACGGCAAGCCGTCGATGCGCGGCCAGAAAAAACAGACGGCGGCCAAGTCGGTCCGGGGCCCGCCGGCGATCAAACGCAGAGCGTTCCCGCTTCAGTGCAATCGAGCCAAGGCGCGGTCGAATTTGATGTGAGCAGCTTGCCGCCGATTGAGTCGATTGGACCCGGTACTGACCTTACGGCCTTCATGCAGTCGGGTGTGCCGTTGGCGCTTCGTCATGCGGCGCTTCGTCGCGCCTGGTCAGCCGATCCGGCGATCCGAGACTTCATGGGTCCCACCGAAAACTTTTGGGATGCAGTGGGCCCGGATGGAATCCCGGGTTTGGCGATCTCGACCCCGGCCTCGACGTAAAACGCATGGTGTCTGAGCTTTTCGGAGAAACGAGCCCCGGACAAGCGAGCCGAAGCGTCTGTATCCCCTACGACGACCGACAAGTCCGCCGAAATAATTGAAGATGCCCGAAGCGCCTAAGTCAGCGGATGCGCCTGTGACCTGCAGAAAAAGGGCGCTCGCAAAGCACCGGAAATGGTGCATCGCAAAAGCAATCTACCGCAAGATCAGCCTGAGCAGAAAATTGCACGGCGGCATGGCGGCGCGATGCCGGAATGAAAACCGCGGAAGATTGTTCCTTAGATATAGCGTGAAGCTATTGACCCACCTCTCTGCGTGGGCCACTACGCTTTCATTGTACCTATTCAAAAAGTAGAGAGTTGGATGAGGGATCTTGGCCTGTCCGAAGCGATCCGCGCCGCTGGCGGCGTCAGCGAACTCGCGCGCCAGATTGGTATTTCCCAACCGTCCGTTTCGAATTGGATTCGTGTTCCCGCTGAACGCGTCGTTTCAGTGGAGACCGTCACCGGTGTCGATCGCACGCGTGCTGCGGCCGGACCTCTATGGCGGCAAAAACGATAGACAGCGACATTGACGAAGTCGATGCCGCGCGCGCTCAAGAGTATGCGCTGCTCGCAACGCTGTTGACGCGCGCGCCTGATGCGGCGTTGCTGTCCGGACTTTCCGGAACTGCGCGCCGATGCATCGCCGCTAGGATTGGCGCATGCGGCGCTTGCCGAAGCTGCTGAAAAGGCTACCGTCAAAAGTGTCGAGCGCGAGTTCTTCGATTTGTTTATCGGCTTGGGTCGCGGCGAGCTGTTGCCTTACGGTTCTTATTATCTCACCGGGTTTCTTCACGAGCGTCCACTGGCGCGGCTTCGAGATGATTTAACGCGGATAGGGATCGCTCGCCGCGATGGAGTGGTGGAACCGGAAGATCATGTCGGCATTCTATGTGAGATCATGTCGGGGCTGGCGTGCCGCCGGTTACCGGCGCCGCCCGACTCCGACCGTATAATCTTTGAAAGGCATATGGCGCCCTGGATCGGACGTTTTTTCAGTGATCTGGAAAACGCCGAGGGTGCGGATTTTTACAAACGGCTAGGTGCGCTTGGGCGAGTTTTCATGGATATCGAAGCCGAAGCTTTCGATCTGCCCGCTTGAGGAGGGAACGGCGATGAAGCAACAGGACAAGACAAAGTTAGGCCGTCGCGACTTTCTGCGTGCGATGGGCGCCGGGGCGGGAGCCGCTGCAACGGCGGCCGTGCCGCTCGCCACCGCGGCCGCTGCATCCGAATCGGACGCTGAAAAGAGGAAGGCCCGCTATCAGCCGAACTCCACTGACGTGCAAACCTTTTACAAAGTGAACCGGTATCCGAGCTGAGGGAGACGCAGCCGTGCTAATCAAGAGAGCAGAACGTCAGGCACGTCGTAGCCATCTCGGGACGACGATTGGCGATCACGCGCGCGGCAGTCTCGATCGCCGCAGTTTCTTGCGTCGGTCCGGTCTTGCCGCCGGGGGGCTTGCAACGCTTGGAGCGTTGCCGCTCGCCAGCGTGCAAAAAGCGGAAGCGGCCGGACCCAATGTCGCTGGCGCAACCATCCGCAAGAGTGTGTGTACGCATTGCTCAGTCGGTTGCACCGTTACCGCAGAAGTTTCCAACGGCGTCTGGGTTGGTCAGGAACCGAGCTGGGATTCGCCCATTAATCGCGGCTCGCATTGTGCCAAGGGCGCATCCGTGCGTGAGCTCGTATCCGGCGAGCGGCGGCTCAAATATCCGATGAAGCTAACGAACGGACAATGGACGCGAATTTCCTGGGATGTTGCGATCAATGAGATCGGCGATCAACTAAGCGCGATCCGTCAGAAGTCCGGGGGCGACTCGGTTTATTGGCTGGGTTCGGCCAAGATGACGAACGAGGGCGCGTATCTCTTCCGCAAGCTCGGCGCGTTCTGGGGCACCAACAACACCGATCATCAAGCGCGTATCTGCCATTCAACAACCGTCACCGGCGTAGCCAACACTTGGGGCTATGGCGCGATGACGAACAGCTACACAGACATTCGCAATTCCAAAACCCAGATCATCATGGGGGGTAATCCTGCCGAAGCCCATCCGGTATCCCTCCAGCATTTGCTGGAGGGCGCCGAGCTCAACAAAGCGAATGTCATCGTCATCGATCCGCGGCTGACGCGGACTGCTGCGCATGCGACCGAATATGTCCGGCTCCGGCCCGGCACCGACATTCCCGTGCTTTATGGGATCATGTGGCACATCATTAAGAACGGTTGGGAGAATAACGAATTCATCCAGCAGCGCGTGTATGGCTATGAAGACGCGCGCAAGGAAATGGAGAAGTGGACGCCGGAAGAGGTCGAACGCGTGTCCGGAGTTCCCGGCGAGCAGCTCAAGCGAGTCGCGCAGATGTTCGCGACACAAAAGCCCTCGACGCTGATCTGGTGCATGGGCCAAACCCAACATACCGTCGGCACAGCGAATGTTCGCGCCAGCTGCATGCTGTTGCTGCTTACCGGCAATGTCGGCGCACCTGGTACCGGCGCCAACATCTTCCGCGGTCATGACAATGTGCAGGGCGCGACCGATGTCGGCCTCGATATCGTCACGCTGCCGTTCTACTACGGCCTAGTCGAAGGCGCGTGGAAGCATTGGTCACGCGTTTGGGAAGTCGACTACAATTTCCTGCAGGCGCGGTTCGACTCCAAGCAGATCATGGAGACACCGGGCATCCCGCTCACCCGCTGGTTCGATGCGGCGATCCTGCCGAAGGATCAGGTCGCGCAAAAAGACAATGTGCGTGCGATGTTCGTGCAAGGCCACGCCAGCAATAGCATCACGCGCATTCCCGAATCGTTGAAGGGACTGAAGGCGCTCGATCTGCTGGTCGTGGCGGATCCGCATCCGACCACCTGGGCGTCCCTTGCCGTACAGGCGGGGCGCAAGGAGAACATGTACCTCCTGCCTGTCGCCACGCAGTTCGAATGTAAGGGCTCGCGCGTCGCGTCCAATCGCGCGATGCAGTGGGGCGAGCAGATCGTCAAGCCGATATTCGAATCGAAGGACGATCTCGAGGTTATATACCTCGTCGCCAAGAAGCTCGGCTTCGCCGATCCAATGTTCAAGAACATCAAGGTCGAGAACAATCTGCCGGTGGCCGAGGACATACTTCGCGAAATGAATCGCGGCAGCTGGTCCACCGGCTACTGCGGCCAGTCACCTGAGCGCATCAAGTCGCACATGGCGCACCAGGCGGACTTCGACATGCTCACCCAACGCGCGACCACCGGTCCGAACAAAGGCGACTACTACGGGTTGCCGTGGCCATGCTGGGGCTCGCCCGAGGTCAAACACCCCGGAACGCCACTCCTCTACAATACCAATCTCGCCGCGATGGACGGCGGCGGCTGTTTCCGTGCCCGCTTCGGCGTAGAACGCGAGGAGAAAAAGCCAGACGGTTCGACTGTGAAGGTCAACCTGCTTGCTGAAGGATCCTATTCCAAGGATTCCGAGATCAAGGATGGTTATCCCGAATTCACGCTCGCCGTCCTGAAAAAGCTCGGTTGGGATAAAGACCTCACCGAAGCTGAAATGGCTGTAATCAATAAGGTCAATCCGACCACGCCTGACGCGGTGTCATGGTCGCTCGACCTGTCCGGCGGCATTCAGCGCGTCGCCTTGCAGCACGGCTGCATACCTTACGGAAATGCCAAAGCTCGTATGAATGCGTTTGGTCTGCCTGATCCGATCCCGGTTCATCGCGAACCGATCTACACACCGCGGGTCGATCTGGTGAGCAAGTATCCGACGTTGCCGGACGCCAAGCAATTCCGGCTGCCGAATATCGGCTTCTCGGTGCAAAAGGCCGCGATCGAGAAGGGAATCGCCAAGCAATTCCCGATCATTCTATCGTCCGGCCGTCTCGTCGAGTACGAGGGCGGCGGCGAAGAAACGCGCTCCAACAAGTGGCTGGCCGAGCTGCAACAGGACATGTTCGTCGAGATCAATCCTGCCGATGCTGCCGACCGCGGAATCAAGGACGGCGGCTGGGTCTGGGTCACCGGCGCGGAAAACAGCTCCAAGGCCAAGATGAAGGCGCTCGTCACCGAGCGCGTTGGCAAGGGCGTTGCATGGATGCCGTTCCACTTCGGCGGCTGGTTCGCCGGCGAGGATCTGCGGGCGAATTATCCGCAAGGCACGGATCCTGTTGTGCTCGGCGAAAGCGCGAACACCATTACTTCATATGGGTACGACCCGGCGACTGGCATGCAGGAGCCGAAAGTCACTCTCTGTGAAATTCGAGCGGCATAAGGAGCAACGATCATGGCGCGAATGAAATTTCTCTGCGACGCCGACCGCTGCATCGAATGCAACGCTTGCGTCACCGCCTGCAAGAACGAGCACGAAGTGCCTTGGGGTATCAACCGCCGGCGGGTCATTACCCTCAATGACGGCAAGCCCGGCGAGCGGTCGGTCTCTATGGCCTGCATGCACTGCACCGACGCGCCATGCGCGGCGGTATGTCCAGTGAACTGCTTCTACACCACGGCGGATGCAGTGGTGTTGCACTCAAAAGACCTGTGCATCGGGTGCGGGTACTGCTTCTACGCGTGTCCTTTCGGCGCCCCGCAATATCCGAAAGTTGGCAATTTCGGTTCGCGCGGCAAGATGGATAAATGCACCTTCTGCGCTGGCGGCCCAGACGCCGACGGTAGCAAGGAGGAATTTGAAAAGTACGGCAATAATCGTCTGGCAGAAGGCAAGCTGCCGTTGTGCGCCGAAATGTGCTCGACCAAGTCTCTGCTCGCCGGCGATAGCGATGTCATTGCCCAGATCTACAAGGAGCGCGTATCGAAGCGCGGCTATGGCTCCGGCGCATGGGGCTGGCAAACTGCCTACAAAGAATCAATTGCGACGTGATGTAAGCTGCGCTGTGCGGCACCTGCCGCACAGCCGGTTCGCTCAGAAGAACACTCGAATGCAGGGAGAGGAACGCATGGCGAAACTTGTTGCGCATATGCGCTTGATCGCGGGTGCGTTTGGCTTTCGCATTCATTGTCGCAATGGCGGCTCCGGTTTCGGCCCAGCAGCCGAACTTGGTCAATCCGAATGCCGATGCGGTGAAGGAGCAACAATTGCTCCAGCAGCTCAAGACGATTCGAGGGCCGCGGCACCATTCCTGACGTAAGGTCCTACGTGCTCGAGCACCCGGTGGGACGCAACTGGCAGCAATTTCACAGCGTGACGCTGCGCTGGATCGGTGGGATCGCTATCCTTGGCATGCTGGCTCTTCTCGTCATCTTCTATCTGTGGCGCGGCATGGTGAAGATCAAGAGCGGACGTTCGGGGCGCAAGATTGTCCGCTTCAATGTCTTCGAACGATTCGTACATTGGATGACGGCAACGTGCTTCATCATCCTTGGCAATCACCGGCCTAAATATCACTTTCGGCACGGCCGTTGTTTTGCCTTTGACGTTGGCCCTGAGGCCTTCACGACATGGTCGGAGATGGGCGAAATATTCACATAATTTTCTCAGCTTTCCCTTCACCATTGGCGTTGTGCTGATATTCCTGATGTGGATCGGTGGAAACATTCCGAATGCCGTTGACGTTGAATGGTTCAAGCGGGGCGGGGGCATCGTGGGCGACGATCATCCCCCGGCCTACCGCTTCAACGGGGGTCAGAAGGCGATTTACTGGATCGTGGTTCTTGGCGGTACCGGCGTTGCGATCACCGGTTACGCATTGATGTTCCCGTTTTACGGCACCGATATTGACACCATGCAATACGCGCAAATGTTTCACGCCGTGGTGGCGATGCTATTCGTTGCCGCGATGCTCGGGCACATCTACATCGGCACTATCGGCATGGAGGGTGCCTTCGAGGCTATGGGTGAAGGCACCGTGGATATTAATTGGGCGAAGGAGCACCATAGCCTGTGGGTGAAGGAAGAATTGGCGCGCACGGGTTCAAACGAGTCGCAGCGCCGGCCGATGGCGACACCTGCCGAATAAAGCTTATAAATCCAGTCCGGACGACGCCCGGTCTTTATGGCCGGGCGTTTTGCTATAAGGGGCGCGCAAGGAAACAACGATGAACGCGCCCATTAAAGATCCCATGCGCATTATCGGTCTCGCCGGCTGGAGCGGCTCGGGTAAAACCACGCTGATTACTAAGCTGATTCCGTGCCTGATTGCCCGAGACATAAAGGTGTCTACGCTCAAGCACGCCCATCACGGTTTCGATTTGGATCAACCGGGAAAGGATTCTTTTTCCACCGCGCCGCTGGCGCCACGGAGGTCATTATATCATCGGCGAAGCGTTGGGCGATCTTGCACGAGCTGCGCGAGGAAGCGGAGTGGGATCTGAACACGCTGGTCGCAAAGATGTCGCCCGTCGACCTGGTACTAGTTGAAGGTTTTAAGCGCGATGCATTTCCAAAACTCGAAATCCACCGGGCGGTAAACGGAAAGCCTCTCATCCATCCCGATGACCCGCACATTGTCGCGATCGCTTCGGACGTTAAATTACCCCAGGTAAAAATCCCCATCGTCGATCTCAATGATATCGAGGCTATCGCCGATCTGTTGCTCTCGCGCGCGGTGCCGATCGAAGCTGTAGGCCACACCACTTCTGCAAAGGGTGGATAATGGCGCAGCTTACCGATGATTGCTTCGCATTTTCAGGGCCTTTGCTCCGGCTTGACGATATGGAACGGCTAATCGGCGAGCGTATTGCGCCTGTGGCGGAGACCGAGCGTATCCCGCTGCTTGGTGCGCGCAGCCGAGTTATCGCTGTCGACATGAAGGCACCGGACAATCTGCCGCCATTCGATAATTCGGCCGTTGATGGATACGCGGTGCGACACGAAGACCTACGTGCCGATGGCGATACCACACTTACAATTTCTGGCCGATTGACTGCCGGTGCGCGCGCGGACGTTCACCTCAAGACCGGCGAAGCCATCCGAATTTTTACAGGCGCGGCTATGCCCAAAAATGCCGATACAATCTTCATGCAGGAAGATGTTACTGTTGATGGCTGCCACGTCACCGTGCCGAAAGGCTTAAAGCTTGGCGCCAATCGCCGTCTTGCCGGTGAGGACGTGCCCGCCAATTCCTTGGTGTTTCCGGCGGGCACTGTGTTGGAAGCGCAACATATCGCTCTGGCCGCTGCGCTTGGGCTCACCGAATTCGTCGTGCGGCGTAGGCTGAGGGTCGCGGTTTTTTCGACCGGCGACGAAGTTATCGACCCCGGCTCGGTTCGCGCCAGTACGGCGATCTATGATTCGAATCGCTACTTGCTTGCGGAATTGCTCGAACGACTCGGCGCAGTCGTAACCGACTTGGGCATACTTTCTGACAATCCCGAGATGCTCGCACAGGCTTTGAAAAAAGCTGCGAATCACGACCTTGTCATCACGACGGGCGGCGTTTCAACCGGCGAGGCCGACCACGTACGCGCCGCGGTCGAGAGTGTCGGCAGCCTGGTGTTCTGGCGTGTTGCAATAAAGCCTGGTCGTCCAGTGGCGATGGGCGTGATCCGGGGCGCTAAGCCAGGAGAGAGCGCTGCATTTGTCGGCTTGCCCGGCAACCCGGTTGCGGTATTCGTCACATTTGTACGGGTGGTCAAGCCGCTGATACGGCGGCTGTCCGGAGCGCATGCGGATAAATTATTGCCGCTCCCGGTGCGTGCTTCATTTGCATACAAGAAAAAGAAAGACCGCCGCGAATATGTGCGTGTGGCGCTGAGGCGTGCCGCCGACGGTGAAATCGAGGCGGTCAAGCATCCGCAAGATGGTGCGGGCATTCTTACATCGCTAACGGAAACCGACGGGTTGCTGGAGTTTCCCGAAGATGTGACCGCGGTCGAGCCCGGCGCTCGCGTCGGGTTCTTGTCCTATGCAGCGCTGATCGGCTGAAGGTTTCGCTCTCACGCACCGAGGCGTACGCTGGTCGCGCTACTGAAGGCCTTTTCAGCCGAGTCCGGTACGTTGTAAAGCACCGCGCCGCCGATGACAGCTACGACGATGGCCGCAATGCAAGCCACGATGAATGTCTTCATGAAATTCGCTCCTCTCACAGTCCCGCATATCAAGGCTACCGCAAATTACATTAAATATGGAGCTGGCGCGACGACGATCAAGAATCGGGTGCCGAGCTTCACGAATGCTGCAGCGCAATGTGTTCGGCGCGGGCCGCATCTTCAGGCGTATTGACGTTGAAGAACGGATCGATCGGTTGGTCGGGCCAATCGGCGATGGCGACGCCATGCCGCGCAGTCCAAACCTCAATCTTGCGTAAGTCATCCTCGATTAGCGCCTTACGTAAATCATCGCGCAGCGCGAGTGGCCACAAGCCCACCACCGGGTGACGCCATTCGCCGGAGCGTGCGCAGGCGAGCGGAACACCCGCACCCATGCTGCGGCGGGCCTCGTGTAAGCGATCGACAAGATCGTCCGGTAGGAAGGGACAATCGCCCGGCACGCTAACGATCCACTCGACCGCACGGTTCTGCTTTGCGAGCCAGTCGAGCCCGGCCAATATCCCGGCCAGAGGACCGGCAAAATCCGGCACGCTGTCGGGAACGACGGTCAGGCCCGTATCGGCAAAACGCTTTGGATCACCGTTCGCGTTGATGATGATGCCGGGGCATTGTGCGGAGAGAGTCGCGAGCACGCGGTCGAGAATTGATACACCGCCGATTTCGATTCGCGCTTTGTCGCCGCCGCCCATGCGCCGCGCCAAACCACCGGCAAGTACGAGACCGAAGGTGGGAGGATGGCTAATCGTCATGCACTGCCGCTTTGCGCCGATGTTTAGCGCTTTCTTCTTCTACAAACGAGAGATCCTGATCGAATATAATGCGATCTTCCCCGGCGAGCGCAACGAAGCGTTTACCGCGCGCGCGTCCGACCAAAGTCAAATTTGCCTTGCGCGCCAGCTCCACGCCCCACGCCGTGAAGCCAGACCGTGAGATGAGAATCGGAATTCCCATACGCACGGTCTTGATAACCATCTCCGACGTTAGCCGTCCGGTGGTGTAAAAAATCTTGTCGGCGGCTGGCACCTTCTCCTTGAACATCCAACCGGCGATCTTGTCGACAGCGTTGTGGCGGCCAACGTCCTCCATATAGACCAAGGGCTCGTCACGAAGCGCCAGGACGCAACCATGAATCGCACCCGCTTCTAGATAAAGCGATGGCGTCGTATTGATTTTGTTGGTGAGTGCATAAAGCCAAGACGTCCGCAATTCTGCCTTCGGCAGCGAAACATCCTCCAGCGCTTCCATGAGATCGCCGAAAACCGTGCCCTGCGCACAGCCGGACGTTTGCGCTTTCTTCTTTAGCTTCTTCTCATAATTGGTTTTGCGTTTGGTCCGCACGACCACGACCGCGAGTTCTTCATCATAGTCGACCCCGGTAACGACATCGTCCGGCTTGAGCATGTTCTGGTTGAGCAAATATCCGATTGCAAGATATTCGGGATAATCACCGATGGTCATCGCGGTGACAATTTCCTGGCTATTGAGGAAGATCGTCAACGCCCTCTCGACCGTTACAGATGTCTCGATGCGCGCTCCGGCCTGGTCGACACCCGAGACCCGCTCGGTCAGCTTCGGATCGAGCGGGTCGGGCCGGATAATATAGCTGTCGCGGTCTTTGCTCATCGCTCAATTATAGCAGAATTTTTGCCACAGCGTGAAAACTGCCCAACTTAGGTGGGCAGCGGAGCGACTTTTGTCCATGGTCCGAGGCCACGAAACGACGAAGATCGTTTCCAAGCGGCGTATGACGGACATAGACTACGTTTAACGAAACAGCGATCCCGGGGGAGATGCTCGCCATGCTTCGCGCTACCAAAGACACCATGCTGCCAACCACCATTACCGGCTCGCTCCCGCGGCCGAGTTGGTACACGCAAAATCTTGGTACGCGTAGTTTTCTGGACGTGATGGTGAACAACCAGTTTCGCGAACAGTATGTCGATGCGGTCGCGGTCTATCTGCACGAACAGGAGATGGCGGGGCTCGATATCGTCACCGACGGCGATGCACATTTTGATTCCGACGTCGGCGGCCAGAGCTGGACGAATTATCCGCCGAGGCACATGGGTGGCTTCGATCAGAATCCACAGCCAACGCCTGCGGGCAAAGGTGGCCTCGCGTTTCCGCCCGGCCACATTTTGCATGACTATCTGGAATCGCGCGTCATGCCCGGCATCAACGGGCCTGTTACCCGAGGCGACCTTCAATATGCCGCTATGTGGAAGGTCGCGCAGCGCATGACCAAGAGGCCGGTTAAATTCGGCACTATCGGGCCGGAGTTGGTTGCGTTCGCTGTTCAGGACAAGCACTACAAGTCGATTAAAGATCGTATTCTGGCGATCACGGATGCGCTGAACGCCGAGCTCCACGATCTCGCTGACGCCGGCTGCCAAGTCATCCAGTTCGAGGAACCCCAGGTCCATCTCCTGGCCGTTCGCAATATCGTGGATGAAGTTATCAACCCGGCATTCAGCGTCGATGTGTTCAATCGCACCGTCAAAGGTCTCCGTGCAAAAACGGAAGTCTGGTGTCATACCTGCTGGGGCAATCCTTCGCAGCAACGCATGTTCAAGGAAGTACAGACCTACAAGAACGCTCTTGAGATGCTAAACAAAGTAGATGCCGACGTTATTACTTTTGAGTTGGCGAGTGCAGGCGGTATGGATCTCGAGGCATTTGGCAAGATCATCACCGAAAAGAAGATCTGCATCGGCGTTATCGACCATCATTCACTCCAGGTTGAGCGGCCCGAGGAAATTGCGGAACATATTCGTCGCGCACTCAAGTACATTCCGGCCGAGCGACTGGTGCTCTCATCTGATTGCGGCATGGGTCGTGAAGGCATGAGTCGACGCCACGCCTACTACAAGGTCGTATCGATGGTGCTTGGGACTAACCTTGTACGCAAGGAGCTCGGCCTGCCGCAGGCGGAATGTCTTGCTGCCGATAGTCGGTATTCGCTGGTCGTACCGACGAAATAGCGTTTTACCGCGGTTAACGAAAGCTGAAGACGCCCCCCGGGGATTCATCGTGGGGCTTCGCGCGGTTTAAATAAAATTCGATATATGGTCCTCGCCGGGAGAGGGGCAAGCCAGGAGGCTTGTCGATGCGTGTAAGTTTTGTGGCGCTCATCTTTGCTGTGTGCGGAGCTTGTTTGCTCGCTATTCCACAGCCACCCGCGCCAGCCAAGCCGCAAATAGCGGCCGCCCAAATTGATTTCGATGCTCTACATATGCAGGCTGTCGCCGCGCTTGAGAATCTGCAGCAGTCGCAGGAACGCCAAGCAATTGTCGCGAGCGCTCTCGAATTCTCAGATTCCCCCGATTTAATCAATCGATGCGGCTGACCGCGACGGCGATCGTTTCCGATGTAACGCCGCTTAGCTGTTGCGCAGCCCGGGGGCAATCGCTGCGGCCGGTGCTCCCGATTGAACGTACATAGCGGCCGTCCTGAACGATGTCGATCCAGGCTTCGTCCGATAAAGTCACTTGATAAATCCCCGGCTTGGCGACGGCTGGCAGCCGTATCATGCCGCCGAACCAGTGCTCCGCTTTTGATTTACGCTCGGGCGGCATCGTAAATGCGACGTTCGTGTCAGCTTGCAACTGCAATACAAAAGCGTCCTTGGGGATCGACGCGAGGGCCGCGCCGGCTGCAATCGCCGGCTTGTTGGTCGCTGCAAACCAAGACCGTTCGCGCGCCACCGACCAGCCGAATTTGTCGCAACCATCGTCAGCCAGAGCTGGCATCAGCGACACTATCAGGAGCGCGACGGAAAGAATGCATGGGCGCGCCACCGTCTGCTCCCCGTTCAATTGATCGCTCTTGGCAGAGCCGATCTCGTCCGCGCGTGGCTGCAATTCATCTGCGGTGCGCCGCCTCCCAATATTATCTTTATTTCTCGTTGGGCGTAACTTCGCTGCCGTTTTTCTTATCGCCACTGTCGCCTGCGGGCTCCGGCGCTGTTGGTTGGCCCTTCCCCTCGGGAGCCTGACCAGTCAGCTCGCGACCGCGGGTCGCCGCCCAATCGCCGGGGCCGATATCTTTGCCGCTAGTCGGCGACTTGCGCGGCAGTACGGCGATAATGGTTTTCTTCAACGGATCGATCACAAGGATATCTTTAGGAAGCTTCGCATAGCCGTATTGCTTGAGCGAGGGCTCCCGCTGAATGAGCGATTCCGGCATCACGTCCACTGACATCGAGGCGGGAACCGCTTCGCCAGTGCTGGCCTGGAAGTTGGGTGGCGTCTTCTGTTCTGTATTTTCAGTTTCAAGCGCTTCTTCAATTGCGGCGCTTTGCGTGGTGTTGAGTTGCAACGGTGGCCGCTTGGCTTCGACGGTAATTTTATTCGGATCGAGGGTTGCTTTGTCCTCTGCGAGCGCTGCGCCCGAAATCAAAATCAGAAGAGCCGCAACCGCGCCAATTAGGATTTGCATCACAACTCTCCCGGCAGCATCCGCTGTTAACGGCGGAACGGCCGGGGAGTTCCCCGTCATGTAACTACACTCATAATCGCGCTTTTTTTGGCCATCAATTTGAACCCCCCGGTGCGAAGCCGTGGGCTGACAGAATTTTTTGGCCAGCCGCCGACATGATGAAATTCGCGAAAGTTTTTGCTGTCGATGAGCCCTCAGTGATCACCGTCAACCCATAGTCTGCGCTGACGGCGAGATTATCGGGAAGCGTGATGATCTGCTGGCCGGGGTTCTCTTTCTGCGCCGTGAGCGCATTGGTACAATAAGTTAGAAAGATATCGGCGCGGCCTTCCGCAATATGCCAGCTGTACACAATTCGGCCGGTTGGTGGTGCTGGGCTGTTGGAGGCCCCCGTGAGTTGCAGGGCCTTTTTTTCCAGCGCGGATCGGGCGCCGGGTCTGATGGTCTCGGCTTTGCGGAAGACCTCAAAGGCATAATCGCCTGAAGGGTCGAGGCGTTGACGTACCGAGCTTAACGCTGGGATCGAGCATTCGATCGAGCAAGCTCGTACTGTCGACCTCTATTCCTTGTCTCACCAGCGCGCACATTTTGTTGCGCGCAAATCGGAACA
>CAVRJW010000004.1:0-35749 GCA_963722125.1 uncultured Alphaproteobacteria bacterium
GCGAGGCGCGCGATTCCAGCGAGCTCTGACGCAGACCGACCTGCTCGAGCCGCCTGGGCGGCGCTGCGGCTGCTGGTCGACGTCGCCATTTCTTTTTAGCGGATTGTTGTTGGTCTGTTTCGGGGCGACGATGGAGCTCGGGCGGTCCGACGCCGGCGGCGCCGGTCAGCAAGCAGCTACGGGGTCATCGACAACGATCGCAAATTCTGCAGCACTGACAGTGGGGGCGCTTGCTCTCGCTCGCGCAGCGCTGCGGCGACGCGCGGCACTGAACGATCATCGGAAATTGGCCGCGTTGACCATACTCGCTGCCCTCACGCGCGCGCGAGGCGCGCCGATTCCAGCGAGCTCTGACGCAGACCGACCGGCTCGAGCCGCCTGGGCGGCGCTGCGGCTGCTGGTCGACGTCGCCATTTCTTTTTAGCGGATTGTTGGTGGTCGGTCGGGGCGACGATGGAGCTCGGGCGATCCGGACGCCGGCGGCGCTGGACAGCAGCGAGCTACGGGGTCATCGACAACGATCGGCAAATTCTGCAGCACTGACAGTGGGGCGCTTGCTCTCGCTCGCGCGAGCGCAGCGGCGACGGCGCGGCACTGAACGATCATCGGAATTGGCCGCGTTGACCATACTCGCTGTCCGTCACGCGCGCGCGAGGCGCCGCCGATTCCAGCGAGCTCTGACGCAGACCGACCGGCTCGAGCCGCCTGGGCGGCGCTGCGGCTGCTGGTCGACGTCGCCATTTCTGTTTTAGCGGAATTGTTGTTGCGCTGGTTCGGGGCGACGATGGAGCTCGGGCGATCGATGATGCCGGCGGCGCCGGTGAGCGCAGCGAGCTACGGGGTCATCGACAACAGATCGGAAAATCTGCAGCACTGACAGTGGGGGCGCTTGCTCTCGCTCGCGCAGCGCTGCGGCGACCGCGGCACTGAACGATCATCAGAAATTGGCCGCGTTAACCTGACTCTCTGCCCTCACGCGCGCGCGCGAGGCGCGCGCCGATTCCAGCGAGCTGCGCCGCAGACCGACCGGCTCGAGCCGCCTGGGCGGCGCTGCGGCTGCTGGTCGACGTCGCCATTTCTGTTTTAGCGGAATTGTTGTTCGCAGATTCTGGGGCGACGATGGAGCTCGGGCGATCGATCGATGACGCCGGCGGCGGCGCCGGCGCGCAGCGAGCTACGGGGTCATCGACAACAGATCGGAAAATCTGCAGCACTGACAGTGGGGGCGCTTGCTCTCGCTCGCGCAGCGCTGCGGCGACCGCGGCACTGAACGATCATCAGAAATTGGCCGCGTTAACCTGACTCGCTGCCTTCACGCGCGCGCGCGAGGCGCCGCCGATTCCAGCGAGCTCCGAGCAGACCGACCGGCTCGAGCCGCCTGGGCGGCGCTGCGGCTGCTGGTTGACGTCGCCATTTCTGTTTTAGCGGAATTGTTGTTGCAGATTGGTTCGGGGCGACGATGGAGCTCGGGCGATCGATGACGTCGACGCCGCGGCGGCCGGCGTCGAGCGCAGCGAGGTACGGGGTCATCGACAACAGATCGGAAAATCTGCAGCACTGACAGTGGGGGCGCTTGCTCTCGCTCGCGCAGCGCTGCGGCGACCGCGGCACTGAACGATCATCAGAAATTGGCCGCGTTAACCTGATCTGCTGCCCTTACGCGCGCGCGAGGCGTCGCCGATTCCAGCGAGCTCTGACGCAGACCGACCGGCTCGAGCCGCCTGGGCGGCGCTGCGGCTGCTGGTCGACGTCGCCATTTCTTTTTAGCGGATTGTTGTGCGCAGGTTCGGGGCGACGATGGAGCTCGGGCGATCGATGCTGCCGGCGGCGCTGGACGAGCGAGCGAGCTACGGGGTCATCGACAACAGATCGCCAAATTCTGCAGCACTGACAGTGGGGCGCTTGCTCTCGCTCGCGCAGCGCTGCGGCGACGCGCGGCACTGAACGATCATCGGAAATTGGCCGCGTTGACCTACTCGCTGCCGTCACGCGCGCGCGAGGCGCGCGATTCCGCAGCCAGCGACCGACCGCTCGAGCCGCCTGGGCGGCGCTGCGGCTGCTGGTCGACGTCGCCATTTCTTTTTAGCGGAATTGTTGTTCGCAGATCTGTCGGGGCGACGATGGAGCTCGGGCGATTCGCATGATGACGGCCGGCGCCGGGCGAGCGCAGCGAGGTACGGGGTCATCGACAACAGATCGGCAAAATCTGCAGCACTGACAGTGGGGGCGCTTGCTCTCGCTCGCGCAGCGCTGCGGCGACCGCGGCACTGAACGATCATCGGAAATTGGCCGCGTTAACCTGACTCGCTGCCTTACGCGCGCGCGAGGCGCGCGCCGATTCCAGCGAGCTCTGACGACAGACCGACCGGCTCGAGCCGCCTGGGCGGCGCTGCGGCTGCTGGTCGACGTCGCCATTTCTTTTTAGCGGAATTGTTGGTTCGGCGAGATCTGGTTCGGGGCGACGATGGAGCTCGGGCGATCGATGATCGCCGCCGGCGGCGGCGCGGTGAGCGCAGCGAGGTACGGGGTCATCGACAACAGATCGGCAAATTCTGCAGCACTGACAGTGGGGGCGCTTGCTCTCGCTCGCGCAGCGCTGCGGCGACCGCGGCACTGAACGATCATCGGAATTTGGCCGCGTTAACCATGACTCGCTGCCTTCACGCGCGCGCGAGGCGCGCGCCGATTCCAGCGAGCTCGCGACGCAGACCGACCGGCTCGAGCCGCCTGGGCGGCGCTGCGGCTGCTGGTCGACGTCGCCATTTCTTTTTAGCGGAATTGTTGTTGCGCAGATTCTGGTCGGGGCGACGATGGAGCTCGGGCGATCGATGATGTCGCCGCGGCGCGGCGGGCGAGCGCAGCGAGGTACGGGGTCATCGACAACAGATCGGAAAATTCTGCAGCACTGACAGTGGGGGCGCTTGCTCTCGCTCGCGCAGCGCTGCGGCGACCGCGGCACTGAACGATCATCGGAAATTGGCCGCGTTAACCATGACTCGCTGCCCTCACGCGCGCGCGAATAATAGGGAAACAAGGCGACTGTTGACCAACCGCCCTGGCTTGAGCTTTTCTACGAAGAGTCCGATTCCAACGAACGTCTACGCGTCAGCAATTGGATTGTGCAAAGACTCTATCATTATGCAATCAAGAAAACCGTCGAATTCTGACTTCTGACGGTCTTTCAACATATAGCTGATCCAACCCGCGTTTGCACCGTCGCGGACTAGAATTCGGCCGTGGCCCCACTCGACCTTCGCCCAACAGTCGCAAATCAGGCTTTCAAGAGCAACAGCATCAAAGTGCGAGGGCAATTCAATTGCACAATGAATATGCCATCGACCGGACGTGCCACGCTCCCATGGACGTAATGAGCGAGCGCGGACCTCGCCTTTTTCAAGTACAGGTAATACACGCAGCCGTTTGCCGTACCGACGAAATGCAGCTCCATACACCGCTCTGTTGAGGAGGTTCATGAAGTGCCGAAAAGCTTGTCTGCATCGATAGTCGTCGATCTTTACCCAACCGCCGCTGTCGGGCTGGTGGCCTTGCTTCAAGGTTAGGGTGACGTCACAAAATTCACTCCAGCTGCTAGTATCGAAGAAGTGTGATTTGGCGGATTCAATTGGATCAGATCTAACCTCCATCGAGTTGTTATTCGCGTGCATTGCAGAGGTGGTGGAAGGTCTCACGGCAGCGTTTGAGCGCCGACCCGATAGTGTCGCTCGGAAATTCGCGAGGAAGCTTGGTTTTTGCCTACCGAATCCTCCTCGAACACTTCCACTTCCTCGCTTTGACGCTTGCCGCCGGATGCGGCTTTTTCCTGGGCTATGCTGCGGCGGAGCGCCTCCATCAGGTTCACAGCATTCTGCGGCCGCGGCGTGGCATACTCCCGCGATACCGGCAAGCCGGCCTGCTTTTTCTTGAGCATAGCGACGACGGCTTCCTCATAGTGATCCACAAACTGCGAGGGGTCGTAGGTTCTGGCTTCCGCGAAATCGGTCTGATGCCAGGCTGCTCCTACCGGGCAAGGTGTATCGCACGGACGCGGTGACTCTTCGGCGCCGCAAACGACTGGAGAAATTCAATGACCCGCCCGCCCAAGAAGCAAGCCCTTGAGCGGGCGATGACGCTGCGCTGATCCTGTTACCGAAGGGCCCGCAGGCGGCTGGCTATTCACCCGTCATCGGCCCGTATCTTCGGGTCCATCATCGTCACCGAAGACAGCAGCCCAGCGGGCGGCCCGCCATTCGTCAAGGCTATAAATGTCAGCGTCCTTGAACACATCGCCGACCCTCATATAGACCCGTTCGCCCGGACGCGCTTCACGCAAGCGCCGCGCGAACTCGGCGATGAACCGCTTCCTCTCCTGCATTTTGGTCAAGTAGGTCACGGGACGCGACGTTGGCGAAATTCCGCGTCTCTTAGCCGTGCGGGTTTTGCGACAAGCCGAGGCCGGCACGGATTGCCAAATTCCGCAGCACTGACATGGCACTGACATGGGGCCGGGGGATACTTACTCATCACGACCACTACCGTTCCACCAGCCGTCGCACCGCGGGCGCCTCAGGATTTTCTGCTTTTGAGCCACAGCGACGACCGGCCAGATTGATAACGCGAGCCCCGGCGTTTCGACACGATCCCCTCGAGCCCAAGCTTGCACGCGTGCTCGAACGCGATTGCAGCCTCATGCTCGATGTGCTCGCTCAGCTGCAGACCGGGTTCAGCGTTGCGCAGTAGTCTTGCAAGTCCTGCTTTGCGGATCTCAATCGGTTCGCGCCGCAGATCGCGGCCGTTGAGCTCTAGCAGGTCGAACGCAACCAGAAATACGGACCACTCGTTCCGGCGTTGGCGCAGCTTGTCGAACACTGCAATGCCTTTGTCGTCGCAGCACACGGCCTCGCCGTCGATCAAGAACGACTTCGCGCGTAGCACACTCGCAGCACTCGCGATGGCAGGAAAGCGCGCGGTCCAGTCGTAGCCGCGGCGAGTGAGCAGCCGCATGCCAGCGGTGTCCCGGCAGATCATCAGCCGATAACCATCATGCTTGATCTCGTGAATCCACTCGGAGCCGCTCGGCGGCTTCGTGGCGAGGCTGGGAAGGCACGGCTCGATGAATCCCGCGCCGGCGATCGGGATGCGTGAACGCAACATGACCACTGACACTGCTGCTCCCTATGTCCAAGGCAACATGGTCTTAAGCGGCTTCGGTAACAGCCATCCTTGTACCCGAGCATACGCGACCATCCGGCGGGCTTCGGCCACAGAAATTATTTTCCCGTCGATAACCGTGCTCATGCTGCGGCCTGCTCTCAAGTCACTTTCGAGCGAGTGATAAAAGCAGCGGTGATCCCCAACGGGTTCAAGAACTGTAATGGCAAGCCGGGCATTGGCATCAGACCTGTGGCCCGAATAATTGCAGGCGCATATATCAGAGCAGCGGCCGCACCAATGAACACGCTTCTGCGCGTCATTCCGCGGTCTTGGTGACGGCAAGCGAGGAGCGGTGACGGTTCGGCCGGCGCTTGGAGTGCGTTGGCCGGTTCTGCGACCGCACGGGCTGGCAATTTGGAATTGAATCCCCCGGGCCATCTTGCGGTGCGCTTTGGCTAGGCTACTGGATATCATCGCCTGGTCCGACATGAAGCGATTCTGGCAATGCAACATTGGCTGGAACCCAGCCCACTTCTCCGGTTGGCCATTTTGCCCACCGCCATCCTGTAATGGGGCTCTTCACCCAGGCGCCTGGGCGACAGTTCGAAAGTTGCAACTTGGCGCCCTGAGCATCGATCATGGCCGTAGATCCGCGTGGACGATCCTCGTGCAGACAAGGAAGAGTGAACAGCACAGCAGGAATAGGGACTTGATCAATAGACGGCAGAGGCTCCCTTGCTGGGCCGTGCCGTCCGTCCATCCACTCCACCTTGGTAAGAACAAAATCTGGCACCTCAGACCAAGGTACACCGGACGAGGTTACACCACCTGAACCCGCCGCTGCGCCATTCGTTTTTCGCTTGGACACATTTCCACCCGAGCCGCGCTCCAACTCCAGACCGACCCGCATCGGGAGTCGCTTGCAGTCGCGCGTGAAATCCCTGCGTGGAGTCAGCCCGTTCTTTTCTGACGAGCGCTCTGTCGTTCCGTGGGGTTGGCCACGGCGTCCTTGCCTTTCTTGCCCGGAATGGAAAGCAGCATCTCGCCCTGTCCTTCAACGCGCTTGCGTCCTTTCTTGGGCGCAGCGGATGCGGCTTTTTCCTCGGCGATGCTGCGGCGGAGCGCGTCCATGAGGTTGACAACGTTCTGCGGCCGCGGCGCCGCATGCTCGCGCGATACTGGCAAACCGGCCTCTTTCTTCTTGAGCATCTCGACCACGGCTTCCTCGTAGTGATCTACGAACTGTGCCGGGTCGAAGTCGGCCGCCTTGCTTTGGAGAATGTGCTCGGCCAACTTGAGCATATCGGCCTCAAGCTTCACGTTCGGAATGTCGTCGAAGTATTCTTTCGCGTCCCGAAGCTCGTAGGGATAGCGCAGTGTGGTTCCCATCAGCCCCTTGTCCCAGGGCTGGAGCATGATCACCCGTTCGCGTTTCGCCAACACGACACGACCGAGCGCCACCATGCCCTTGCCACGCATGGCCTCGCGGATCACGGCAAAGGCTTCCTGGCCAGCCTGGTCGTTCGGCATGATGTAATAGGGATTGTCCAGGTATCGCTCGTCGATTTGCTCGCGCGGAACGAACGAGTTGATGTCGATGGCGTGGTTGCTCTCGATCGCAATCGCATCGAGTTCATCATCGTCCACCGGAATGTAGGCGTTCTTGGAATACTCGTAGCCGCGGCCCTTATCGTGGGCCTCGACTGGTTCACGCGTGACCTCGTCGACCAGCTGCTGACGCAGTCGGTTGCCGGTCTTCTTGTTGATCTGGCGGAACGAGACCCGCTCGGTCGATGACGTCCCGGTGTAGAGGGCGATCGGGCACGAAACGAGCGAAAGCTTGAGGTAGCCTTGCCAATACGGACGCGCGGGCGCCATGGATATCTCCTTGGTTTGCGGGTGCCACTTCGGCACCTGCCGCGTTTACGGACCACCTTGCGAGGAGAAGCGCAGGCTGGTGCGGGCCAATCCGTCGATGCCCGTCTCTTGTACGCTGTCACTGATGTAGGATGCGATTTCTGCCAGGCGAATCGTTTCGTTCGGGATGGTTAATGGGGCCTTCCCGACCGTATTTCGCCGGCCACCCGAGAGACAGGATACCCTTGTACGAGGGAACGTGATCAATTCTGTTGAAGAGGCCGGGGTAGCGTAGACGAGACACGCCGACGAGCGACCACGCCGCGGCCATGACATGATCCGACACGTTCAGAACTCATTCGAACTTCTGGACATTGAGTTGGCTGCTGCGACCTGACGCGAGCGCGAAATAGTCCGGCCGAACCTCGAGGTGGCGGATACCTGTCGCTAATTACTGTCGCTAATGTCGCTAACAGCTTCTATTAAGTGATTGATTTTACTGGTATGGCGGAGAGGGAGTCCGACGAACCCTCGTTCTTCACCGTTCGCCACCGTCCCTCACTGCATCGCTGATCTCCAATAAATAAAGGGACTTCTTTCATAGTAGTTTGCCACCGTCTGTTCTCATTTGCCTAGAGCCCTGTTACATTTGGGGACTAGATTGGGGACGAACATGGTCAGCAAGCTTACAGCACGCAAGGTCGAAACCGCCAAGCTGGGCAAGTACAGCGATGGCGGCAATCTCTATTTGATCGTTTCAGCAACGGGCTCGCGCAAATGGGTTCTGCGCTTCACTTGGCGGGGCCACGCCAAGGAGATGGGCCTCGGCAGCGCCTCAACCGTTCCCCTCGCTGATGCCCGCGAGAAGGCCGCTAGCGCCCGTCGCAAGATCGCTCAGGGCCTAAACCCCATTGACGAACGCAAGCGGGACGGTGGCATTCCCACCTTCGGCGAGGTTGCCGACGATGTCCGGGAAGCGCTTTCGGCAGGCTTCCGCAACGAGAAGCACAAGGCGCAGTGGAAATCGACGCTTGAGACCTATGCCGCCCCGCTGCGCGCCAAACCGGTGGATACTGTTGCCACTGACGATGTGTTGTCAGTCCTTAAGCCGATCTGGGCATCAAAGGCCGAAACCGCGTCCCGAGTTCGGGGCCGTATTGAAAAGGTTCTGGACGCAGCTAAGGCCAAGGGCTTCCGCAATGGTGAAAATCCGGCCCGGTGGCGCGGTCATCTGGATCACCTTCTACCACGTCCCTTGAAGCTTGCGCGCGGCCACCACGCCGCCATGCCTTATGAGGATGTGGCCGCATTCATCACTAAGCTTCGTGAACGGGAGGCATTAGGTGCGCTGGCGCTGGAGCTATGCATACTCACTGCCGCACGATCCGGCGAAATATTGGGAATGAAATGGGCCGAAATCGACTTCGGCAAAAAGATATGGACGGTGCCAGCCAACCGAATGAAAGCCGGTCGCGAACACCGGGTGCCATTGTCGGTGCGCGCTATCGCAATTCTACGCAAGCTTGAGAAGCTGAAGCTTGCGGAATTCGTCTTTCCCGGTCAGGCCCGCAATAAACCACTATCCAACATGGCGATGGTAATGGTCCTGCGCCGAATGAAGATCGAGGATGCGACTGTTCACGGCTTCCGATCAAGCTTTCGCGATTGGGCTGGCAATGTATCGAATTTTCCGCGCGAGATTGTTGAAACGGCATTAGCTCATGTCGTCGGAGATAAAGCAGAGCAAGCCTACCGCCGTAGCGATGCGCTAGAGAAACGGCGCAAGCTAATGGATGCATGGGCCGCATATTCTACAGCCCATACATCAGCCCAAAATGTTGTCCTGCTTAAAGGCAACTCGATTTTCAAGTCACGCGCTCAAACACATCGCTAACAGTCATGCAGTGTTCGAGAATACCGATACCAAATGACGTGGCGCACCCATGACGAAACCCTCAGACTCCAATTCCTTTACGGCCGAGCAGGCCGCGGGATGTGCACGTGATAGCGATACAATACTTTGGGAGCTAACCAAACTCGCAAGGGTGCAAACGTCGTTAAAAACAAATTTTCGCAACGCTATCGAGCGAATGATTAAGGAGGCACGCAAGATCGCAAAGCAAAATAAATTATCTTCAACTCAAATATCCGCTCAATTGTGCAAAATAGAAAATGATGTTGAGAAACTTCGGGCGCGTCTGGTGGCAGCAGACCATAGGGTACTTAACTTCATTGATGCTGCGCTATGGGAGAAGAAATCCAGGATAGAGTCTATCGAACGGTATATTTCGCATTTAGAGACGCTCCGCACTATCATAAAGTCAGCCAAAGAGGATGCCCATCGCACATTGGCAAAAAAGGGTCGTCCAACAGGTCTCCAAAGTCGATTTGATGTATTTGCATATCAATTGGTCAAAAAAGCTCATTCATGCGACGGCAAGTTGACGATTTACAAAACGGAGCACGCGGAAGGCGACTGGGGCGGCTCATTATTTAAAGCGATCCGGTTGCTTGAACCTCTATTGCCACGCGACTTCTTCCCCACAGGAAATCTAGGCCAACGGCTTTATCGGGTCGCAAAGATGGCTCGTCTTTGACCTGTTTTAATGCGGACACCCGGCTGTATTTTAACGGGTTATCGCGACGGCGCTCGTCTGTGCAAATCTTTGATCGTTCGGTATTGACGCGGACCGCCCGCGAACGAAAGGGTCTCAAGATGAACATTAGCGACGAAAATCAAATTGAAGGCCTAAGCATCTTAGGCGCCTGCGCGGCCTCATCTTTACGTCGGTCCTCGCTGTATAAGGCAATTGCGGAGGGTCGTTTGCGCGCAAAAAAGTATGGCAAAAGAACTCTGATATTGCGTTCTGACCTGCAGCAGTTTCTTGCCGCGCTTCCGGTTGTTGCTAGCAGAATTGTAGTTTCATCGCCCAACCAAAATGGAAAGCGTTGACATGTCACTACAAAACAGACCGTTCCCATCACCACCGCAAATTTGGTTGCCATCCGCCAACAGCTTCGGCCTTGATGCTCCGAATAGCTCAAGCTTGTGGTACGACTGGGATAAGAAGAAGTTCGCTAAGTTCAACAAGAAAGTGCAGGTGTATATCCGACACTCCATGTTCGAAGAATTTCCTAGCCAACATTCAAGAGCTAACAATGACCCGCTTTGGGTTCTCGTAGTCAACATCTCGGAATGGCATCTTCGAGTACCATTCTGGCGCGGTTCTGAGTTGTTCGCAACAGATGTGCCGAGCGATGCTGCCGTGATGATGACAGTTTTCGACTGCATGTCACGTCGGGTATCCGACAGCGCCCCAGTAGACGGACGGCATACGAAGCAAAATGCTTGAGCCGGATACCGATCCCACCATTGAATTCGATTGGTCATCGCCTGCTGTTGAAGATGTATGGGAGGTCAGACGGCAGCTGTGGAAGTCGGGTTACTGGCCGCTTGCGGTTTATGGTCCTAAGGAAAAGGTCAACGCGCCCGGCAAACAGCCAGTTGGAAAAGGCTGGCAGGAGCGTCCAAAGGGTGCCGAACCGAGCGCCGTTACCCACCCACCAATGGAGAATGCTCTTAACACCGGTATTTTGTGCAATGGGCTGAGAGCAATAGATATCGATATTGATTGCCTTGAGACCGCCGAGAAGGTGACCGTTCTTACTAGATCAATTCTTGGTGGTGCTCCGGTCCGATATCGGACTGATAGCCCGCGACGACTGATGCTGTTCCGTGCCGCCACCGGCGAGCCTAGGAAGCTATTGATTTCGGGGCTACGGGGAAAAGTCGAGATTCTTGGGCGTGGTCAACAGTTTGTTGCGTTTGGAATTCATCCCAATGGCAGTCCGTATGAATGGGGCCCGAAGGAGTTTGCAACATACGATTACAATCTACTCAACCAAGTTTCGGAAGAAACGGTCGTCGAGTTCTTGAAAGCGGTGGCCGCCGCTATTGAAGCTCCCGTTCCATTACCAACCGCCGTGGATCGAATACCACGATCAGAACTACAAATTCAAAGCGATGCTCCACCAGTCACAGCCCATGAAAACGCTCTCGCAAACAAAGCGCTTTCAGACAATGCTACTGTACTGAGCCGTAAGTTGCCGGGTAGCGGACGGAACGGCGCATTGAACAGCATCGCATATCGTATGGGCCGAATGATTGGGGCTGGATGGATTGAGCAAGCCACGGTTGAGGCGGTATTGCTCGATGCTAGTCGTCTAAATGGCTACGAGGCAAAAGATGGTTCTGACGTAGTTATGAAAACGCTTCAATCGGGTGTCAGGAAGGGAATCGAACGTCCGCTTACCCCATTGCTACAAGATAGCATCCTGCAGTGTGTCCGCGAATTTACAAAACAGGGGCAGGCGTATTTCGATAGCTTATCCCAACATTCGAGTGTGGCAACATTGCCGAGACCGGCGCTCACGTTCCACAACAACGCTGGCCTTGTAATGCATCGTGTCTCAGACGTTGAGGCACAACCCATCCAGTGGCTTTGGCGCCAGCGCATCGCTTTGGGTAAAGTTACTCTTATTTCCGGTGACCCCGGCTTGGGAAAATCACAGTTGACGGCATTTCTCGCCGCGAAAGTTTCAACAGGGGGGGTATGGCCGAACAGCGATGGCGCATCGCCTTCTGGGACCGTGATCATGTTGTCTTGCGAAGATGATGTTGCTGACACGATTCGACCACGACTCGAAGCCGTCGGGGCCGATCTGAAACGAGTGCACGTCATAGAAGCGGTGCGAACCGGTGAGGGACACTCGCGCGGCTTTAGTATCACAGCGGACCTAGAAAAGCTTGAGGCTGCAATTAAGGCGATTCCGGATGTCCGCCTTGTGACGGTCGATCCGATTACAGCCTATCTTGGTGGGACTGACACGCACCGCACATCGGATGTGCGAGCGGCGCTTGGTCCATTGCAATCAATGGCCGCGCGGTATGGCGTCGCCGTTGTGGCAGTCTCTCACCTGAACAAAGCAGCGGGCGGCGGCAAGAGCGTTAACGCTGTAACTGGATCCGCTGCATTCGTTGCTGCTGCCCGGGCATCGTTTCTTGTTGCAAAGGACGAAGCCGATGAAGACCGGCGGCTTCTGGTCGAGAGCAAAAATAACTTGGGTCGCGCACCGGGCTTATCCTACAGAATCAAACAATGCATTCTTGCAAGCGGCATAGTCGCACCATTCGTCGAATTCGAAACCGGAACCGTGAGCACCACTGCCGACGAAGCATTGCGAGCGTCGATCCAAACCGATGGCGGAGCAATCCGGCAAGCTGAGGAATTTCTCCGGATCGAATTAGCGGCAGGCGACGTTGCTGCAAATAGGATCAAACAGCTTGCATTGGATGCTGGTATCGCCCACCGCACGTTGCGCCGTGCAGCCGACAACATAGGGGCCAAACGGATTAAAGCTGGATTTCAAGGTGGATGGATATGGCGATTGCCCGAACTCACGAAGGCGGCCAAGAACTCCGAAGATGGCCACGCTGAAAACATGGTCAACTTCGCGAACCTTTGGCCATCTTCGACCGCAAAACAAGACGAGGAGTAATATGAAAACCGATCGGACTGACCAGTTGCCTCCCACTTTTCAATCGCAGACGATCATGGCTGCACCAAATGCAGGCTCGACACGCGATGAACAGGGCCGTTTTCTAACGGGGAATAGCGGTGGTGGCCGACCCAATGGATCGCGCAACAAGCTTACCGAACGATTTTTGGATACCATTGCTAACGACTTTGTCGAGCATGGGGCCGAAGCGATAGCAAAGATTCGAACGGACGATCCAGCAACGTATTTGAAGATTGTAGGATCACTTGTCCCGCGCGAACTTATTTTGCAACGGGAACGTGGACCGCTGATAGATATTTCCCAAGTCACTGACGAAGAGCTTGTTCAATACATCGATAAGAGACGGCGTGAGAAATTTGTAGAACAGGTCATAGCATCGACAGAATAGGCTGCCGAAGCTCTCCATACCCACAGTTCTACCCACGATGGCGCACTGAAAAAGGGCCGGCACGTGGCTTGCGGCCGGGAAACAGCCAACGTTCCGGAACGGGCGTTGCAGCATCGAAACCCCGGCGCACCTTCCACCATTGTCGCAACAGATCGAGCGTCTGCCCCGGCAGCATGACATTGCGATCCTTGCGGCCCTTGGATTGTTCGATGCGAATGATGTTCTGCGCCTTGTCGATATGCTTGACCTGCAGCCTGACCACCTCGCCGGCGCGCAGGCCGCAGCCATAGCCGAGACTGAGCAACACGCGGGCCTTAAGGCTGGTGGCGACGGCCAGCAGGCGCCGCGTCTCGTCCGCGCTCATGACCTGCGGAATCTTCTGCGGCTCGCGCAGGTGATAGATCTCGGCAGTGAGATCCAGCCGCCGCAGTGTTACGCGGACCAGGAACTTCACTCCGGTCATAATGCGGTTGCGATTGCAGATGCTCATGCCGGTCTCGACCAGGTGCAGCTGGAAACGACGAACGTCATCCGGCGTGGCCGCATCGGGCGACCGCTTGAGAAACGCAGCAAAACGCTTGCAGCTGGAGATGTGGCTTCGCTGCGAGTGCGCACCGAGCTTGCGCGCGTTCATGTCCTCGATCATGCGCTGGCGCAGCGGGCTGACCGCGTCCGTACTCATGAGCAACTCCTGTCTTGGATGAGGTTGAAGACACCTCGATCTTCAAGACAGAACGCCCAGTCCGCTATCGACGATCGCGACCCAGGTTATCGTGCTCGCAGACAGGCCGCTTCCCGCAGCGGGCTATCGCGCAGCGATTTAGTGCTATGGCCCATCGCGTCATTTCGCGGCAGCGCAGCAATCGGTCGCTTTGGGGGGCATAGCGGACAACGGAAGCGGGCAGCTGGATCGCGCGGCTGACGCTTGGCTGCCGTCTTCCCGATGTTGCATCACTAATCTAGCTTTGGCGCTTAGCAGAGAAGAATTTACGGAATAGCGCTTCTGAAAGGCGCAGACCCTCGTCGGTGAATACGACGGACTTCGTTTTGCTAACAGGATTGGATATTAGCCCTTTGGCATGGAGTCGTTCCATCGTTGCCCAATCGAAGGATTTCCAGGTCCGATCCCCGTCATGACGTCCGAGAAATAGCAGTGCGAGAACGGCCTCGTCGATGCGGTCGATGTCCATGATCCATAGACCTCTGAATAACGGGCTGATTGAGGAGCACAACAGTATCGCTCCACTTGGTTCGTGATTAGGTAGAAAGTAGCCCACAGCATATGATCACTTTCGGGGCGGGTGGATGCGGACTAAGGTTACAGCGAAAATCTAATCGGCGTGTTTGTTCCATATTCTTTCGTAATGCAAATCGATCGGCTTGGCCGCGGCTTTGAACTTGTTAGAAAATGATGATTTGCTGGCAAGTTCATAAGCTTTCCTGGCCGAACGTGAATTGATCTATCAGCATATAATTCCGGGTTATGTGCAGTTGCGTGACCGTCATGAACTTACCGCCGCACGCCGCACATAAATCTGAAGTTATGTGTTTCTCGTTTTCCAGCCGTCCCTACGCGCCGCAACGGTCGCAATACCATTTCACGACGTCCCAAATCTGCAGCGCGAGTCGCTCAGTGATTTTGATCTCCGCGCTACGAAGCGGCGGCTTCTAAAACGCCTAACGTAGTCATCCATGTTAAGATCTTACGAGCGGTCCCTGCAGGCATGCGCTGGGCCCAACGTGTCACCAGCTGACCCGTCTCTGCACCTTCTCTTAGATCGGCTGCTAGCGGCGCGAGCGCGATATCCCCGATATAGGCAATTGGGTGATCGAGGCTGGGATGTTTCAGAGCTTGCGCTTGCACGATGATTGTTCCACTTAACACAGGAACCTTCACTATCTGAACCGCCTCGGACAACCGAACAAATGGAGGCAAAGAGCCCGGAACGTCAGGATTCATCTCCCGCTGCGGCAATACTGTTTTGGTAGTGCCAGACCGTGCCATCCAGAATGGACTGCCTTCATTGCAAAAGCTACGTCGATACAGTCGCTCCGCATTGCCGCTGGCTTGATTAGCCGCAAATTGCTGGCGGTCTCGAAAGAACGTCAAGGCAGCGAGTGGATCGCATCCCATACGAATCGTATGAACGGCGGCGGCGCCCTGTATGGCGGAAAGGATCGCTCTCTGAACGCCTTGAGAGGACAATGGGTCGATGGAAAATGCCGCCTCTCCGATCCGAATAAAATCTTCTTGGATGAGGTCACTGGCGATGCGGCTGGTCGCGTCGCGAACGGAGATCGGCGTGGCCATGGCACCGTGAAACAAATTGTTTAGCAATTCCGAAGAGGAGAGAAGACGCCGATACAATTCTTTTCGCGCGTCTCCACTCAGGCCTGCCGCGCGCGTTGCATCGACAAAAAGCGTCGCCGAATAAAGACCATCGTGCAGCGGGCATCCCCAATACCATTCGTCGGTCCCGGCTTCGATTCTGGTCTCCATGCATGTTCTGTCGGTATGGCGCCATGCCGCCGATAGGGCGACTGTGCGTGGACCTTTGACGTCGGCGGAGGTCCTCCACCGTTTTCCGCGCGCATCGATCAGAAAATCCGCCGCAATGTAAGCAAGTCCTTTCGAGGTTTTGGCTGGGATGAGCCAGCCGCCAGATGGTATGCGCTGCGGCGTCCGCGCGCTGGCGGGCGCGAGCACGTGGGCTCCCGCGCTCGCCGCCGCTTCACGCAGGTGTTGGTCAAAGATCGATCGCTCGACAAGAAGCGAAGGAGGTTCGAACAATTTTGTCTGGATCGAGATGGAATTCCAGCGCACAAGGGCGCGCTTTTCGCGGCAAAAGGCTGCCGCCGCCACAGCGCCGGACAGTCCCAGTGAATCCAGGATCCGCAGAATAGATGGAGCGAGAACTCTGCCCGTTGCCCTCGTGACTCCGGATTGCGTTCGATGATGAGTGTCCTGTGGCCTAGCTGGGCGAGTCGGCGAGCAATCACGGAACCAGCCGGGCCACCGCCTAGAACGCAGACATCGAATTCGTGATTTGGCATGATAGCCCGCTATGTCGTCTTAGCGACGACGCGCTCGGACAATCTGCCGGAACCTGCAATGCCGCACTTAAATGTGTCGGATTTTCTGGTCGAAATCCGGATATACGCTCCGAGCGCGTATTCCAGCCAGCCGCGGATGTAATCGCAGGCGGGTCTGCCTCGATGTATGGCTTCGTAATGACACCCGCCGCCGCATAGATAACGGGCCCAGCAACTGCGACAGGGCTCCTGCCGATCGACCGTACGCTCCGCCAGCCAGCGCCGTTGCCGGTCGCGGTTTACGCCCTTCACAACGTGCCCCATGGCCGCTGCGTCATCCTCGACAAAACGGTGACACGCGAACAAATCGCCGGCCGCCGACACGCCCAAATAGCCGGCGCCCGCGCCGCACGGGTAAGGTCGATGCGTCCCGCGGTGTATCTCCTCGATTGCTGTCATCAAATTTGCAAAGGGATATCGCTGTCCCGCGAGCGTTCGCCTTTCAAACTCGCGGCCGCAAGCGATCATTTCATCGAGCATGGCTCCGAGGTCTGGCGCTTGCATTTCGCCGCGGCCGCTTGGCGCGCTTAGCATCGGCGAGAAGCCCACAGAGTGGAATCCGAGATCGACGAAGTGATCCAAAGTCGCGCGCAGTCCAAGGTTTGCCGGCGTTATTGTCACGCGCGCGGAAACCTGCATGCGGCGCTGCCGCTCAAGAAGCAATTTCACATTCGCGATCGTCCGCTCGTAGGTACCGCGGCCACCCTTGGTCGGGCGCAACCGGTCGTGGGTTTCCCCGACGCCATCAAGGCTTACCGTCACTGCAAACCCGTAGCGCTCGAAAAACTCGGCGTCATCGATGTTGAGAAGCGTGCCGTTGGTCGTGATCGAAAAGCCGATCGGTATCTCGCGGGTGCCGGCGAGGTGAGCCGCGAGATCCGTCGCCTGTCGTATCAGGTCGCGGTTGACCAGCGGTTCGCCGCCAAGAAACGCCAGATTGACCCGTTCGCCGGCTTTTGCCTGAGCCAACAAACGACGAACCGATGCCTCCGCGATTTCCCAAGACATGTTTCGCGGTGTCCCGCCAAAGCTGCCGCCTTCTGCGTAGCAATAGGTACATCCGAGATTGCAGCGCTCGGCCACGGCGAGCGACAGCGCGCGCACGGGGGGTTCCACGAGCGGCTCGTCACCCATGAATCGCGTCAGGCCAAGACCATGCTCCGACAGCACCGACCGCGCGGCCTGTCGCCCGGCCAAGATTGCGTGCGCAAGTTGCCGCTCCAGTTCCTCATCGATCTCGAAGATCTGGGAGCCATCGACGAGCAGTAGGTGTGGGCCGTCGTCGGTGTAAAAAAGATGAAAATCCGGCCCAGAGGGCAGTTGCGCCGATGCCGGCTGTGGCGCGAGTAGGCTATCGAGATCGGCGGTCACGGCAGTTCACTCCAGATTTTGAAGAACGGGATGCCAACGTGCCGTTTGGTCGCCAGTTCCTCGCCGACGTAAAGCAGTTGAACCATGGCTTCGCGAGCTGCTGCGACTTTCTCGGCCATGCGACCAAATTGATTGTCTGCAGCAGAAATATACGCACTTCTGAGATTGGTCTTGATCGTGCTGAGGGGCTCGATAGCACCCTTCGCCTCGATCTTGTTTCCCTCACTGAAATTTTTGCGAAGGTAACTGAGGTCGAGGAAGAACGGCGACAAGGCGTCCTTGATCTGGCGGAATCGTGTCTCGTGCTGCACGCCGTCGCTGGCAACGCGCACGGCGAGATCGACCATGTGCGCGGGGTATTTCTGCGCGCGCCCCTGATCAAGCGTAGCGATAACCCGTGAATACGCGCCGTCGATATACGAGCTCGGATGTTCGATCGCGATGAAGTCCTTGAGAACCTCCGGTGTTAGCGGGCGAAGCGAAGCTGACCGGTAGGTGTCCAGACTGTGCAGGCCGTTGTCTTGGCGCGTTTCAGAACTGAACTGATGCACGGTCTTGGCGCGGAGGGCGCTGCGTTCATTGTGCGTAGCCGGCGGCGCGCCAGCGACGCTGTCGAAGTCGCGATCGAGATTAGCCGCAGTGCTCGTTGGAATTTGTGTCGCCGGAGTCAGAACCGGCTCAAGCTCCTGCCGGGAATTAGTCCCGCATGCAGCAGATCCCACAGCATCTGGTTGACCCACCGCAAATGCTGCATTTCGCTTGCCGCTATCAGCAGCAAAAGCTCGCGTGCCAGAGTGACAGCCGAGCGCAGCATTTCATCTTTGGCTTCCGTTTCCCCGAGTAAGGAAAAGCGCGCATAAAGATACTCAAATGTCAGCGCGATCTCGAGTGGTCCAAGCCTATTGCGAAGTTCGTCAGCGAGCTCCTTCGGAGAACCGAAGGGATTAGCAGTAAAGATGGTCTGCGGCACGTAAAGGCCACTGATTTCCCTGCCCTCCAAAACCACGTTCAGGTCTTGCCAGATGCGATTGATCTGAAAATGATCGATCTGGAACACACGGTTCTCACCGATCGTTGGAAGTGCCTGAGCCGCCAGTGCGCTGGCGCGATCGTCGCGCATCCAGTCGATAGGCACGTTGACAACAGATGGATCGGTAGCAGCCTCGCTCGTGGACTCGCCGGGATAGATTTCGGGCAGCACGATGTCCGGGTGATTGGCTGCCCAGTAGAAGCAAGCGCAGTCGCGAAAATCGTGCTGCCAGGGCGAGCACAACCCCAGCATTAGCTCACCGGGCTGGTAAGCACCATTGAGGACACCGGTCTTCGGATCCATGAATTGTCTGCGCCAGCCCTTCAACGTGAGCATATGTTTGCGGCCGTGCGGTATGCCTCCGTGTTCGGTCTTGCGCTGCTTTAGCCGAATGGTGACCGGCCCCAATTCCAGACTGCGAACGATCCGCCACGCTGTTGTGTCGACAAGAGAACCCATCGAAATGCGCAGGCTATTTTGCTCGATTGCGTCCAGATACCAGCTGCCTTTCGAAAGCTTATTCTGCAGGTCGTCGTTGGCAAGCTGAAGGTAGAGTTGCCGCGCTTCGTCGGTGTTTTGTGTCAGGTCGGGATCCTGGAAGGCGTCGACATAGGCAAGCCGCGCACCGTCCTCGATGAAGTCGAACACAAGACCCGGAAAAAAACGCCGATCAAGATTGCGAATGTCGATTTCGAGGCCGGGAAAGCAATTAGCAACCGCGTCTTCCGGCCGGGTGATGACAGGATTGCCGGGGACCAGATAGGCCGCTTGGGCGGTCAGATTGCGGGGAAATATCTTGTTAGCCCGCTGGGCTTCCTGTTTTGCCTGTTCATGTGCGGAAAGTATTCGCGGCTCGGCATGTCCAGCCGCACTGGCGCTACGGTCTCGCCTTCGATTGTTAGGTCGCCGCACCATCATTTCCTCCAACGGCTAGGGTGTAGACCTCTTCTTGTTCTTGAATTTGCCGAAATTTTCGATAGTCCGGGCGATCGGACTCTCGGCGCGGCCCGCCACAAGGCTCGGATTTTTCAGGCTTTCGATGAACTGTAACAACGCATCGTGTTGGCGATGCGTGATCGACAGAGGATTCTGGTCGGAGTTCGCGCATGTAAGGCGGCATACGCATGTCATGGTAGGTGTCGCGATTGACCCGCGGATCGCGGAAGCGCTGTGGCCTAGTTTTCCGTTTCTTGCCAGCAAGCTCCGAAAACCGGCCCATCGGTGGCCGGACTAGACTTTCGACCCGGTCCGCATTGGACCTGAGAAAATCGATCAGCGTTTCGACGTCGCACAACTTAGCGTGCGCGAATTGCGCGGCAGCCGAGTAGGGCAGACTAGGCCCTTTCACGCCTGGCGGAGGGTATTGAAAAAGATCGCCGGTGAGGTCGGCATAGGGTGGAATCTTCTTGCCGACGTCCTGCTTTCTGATGCCCCGATCTGCTTCCGTCATAGAGCGCCAATCCATTTGGGGCAGGCTCGAATCCTGGGGCATGGGCGAATACGAAATATTCTCGTCGACCGCTCGAGTGCGCAATGCATCGAGGTTGAAAAGCGATGCTGTTTCAAACGCGCGCTCAAAGAGGTCCGCGATCTCATATTCGGCGCCTGGCGGCGGCTCTTCGTCTATTTTGATGCGAGGAAAATCGCGGTCGGCAAGGTCGTCGGCGATGGAATAAAATGGCCGGCGATCGGGCGCAAAGTCCGGGCAGCTCGAAAGCACGCGCGCTGTGGCGACAAGCCTCCTGTTGCCGATCACCACGTGGGCTTCGAGGATGCCGTCGCAGCTATCGTCGATCACGCCCCATGAGCGGCTGTCGCCGACATTTGCCCCGTCGTAGCTGTCGGAAGGCTGCGGATCGTCGTGGTTCTGATCCATTATGTGACGGGACCACGGCGTGTGCGGATTGAGGATTCGGTTTTCCGGCGGCACGATCTCGTGCAGCCGACCGCCCTGCGTCACCGGTGGAAGCGCAATTCCCTGCTGCAGCGGCGATGCGGGTCCGGCGATTGCGTCGGGCGGTCCATAGACTTGCCCCTTCGCCGGTGTGAAGCGCACTCGGAGGACGCCGAGGTGGACATTCAGTGCGACACGGTCGACCGGCTTGATCGCCTGAAAGTGGCCGAGCAGAATAGGGTGGTCTTTGTAGACAAGTGGCTGCTGGCCCGACGTGTGCGGGCTGTAGGCACGGAGCGGCTTACGCTCATGATCGCCGGCGTTGACGCTGGCGCGCGCAATGTAGGCACAAGCAGCCGAGCCGGTGCGGCGTTGTGCCTTCCGGTTTGCGACAGTAATCTTGTATTCGATATTGTCTAGGGAGGCGCCGCATTGCGTAAGCAAAGTCGAAGTCAGCGGGTGGAAAGAACCATCGACGAGCGTCGCCCACAACTCGAACAACGGGGCTACCGGACGCAGCAACCCGCGGTCACGAAATTGGATCGAATTCGGCAGAAAGGGGCGTAGCGATCCGTCGGCCAACACTTCGAGCGACATCGCAGGCCGGATAATCGTTCGATGCGCGCCGTGAATCGTCCGATCACTATCCCAGACGAAGGAGTTGAGCGGCGTATCGCCGCCGCCGACCCGTCCGATGGCGAGTGGTGGTAGAAAACAGATACTTTCAATATCGTCGACCTGGGACATTACGTTCTCCCGTGCGTCCCGGACCTCTGGGCATTATTTGCGAAATAAACCATGATAACAACATAAAAATGTACGCTACATACGTTTTTGCCTGAAACTAGCCTAATTCCTCGACCAAATCGCGCGCTTCGATTAGATCCACAGTCGTCAATCCTTCAGAAAACGATCGATAAATCGGCGTCACGATTTCACGCGCCTTGTCCGGCAAGCCGCGATCGCGCCATAGTCGCGCCTTGCTGACACAGGCGCGCAGTTCGAGGAAACGGGAATTCTGTTGCTGCGCCACCTCGATAGCGCGATCGAGATTTCCCGTTCCCGCAGGCGAATTCGGACTCTCTGAAAGTATAATAGCGCCGCGCACCCGATGCAGTTCTGCTTCGTAAAACCGCTGGTCAAGCGGTTCGATAAGAGCCTGTGCAGCGTCGAGGAGCGCATAGGCGCGCTGATATTGTGCTGCGTTGCCCAAAATTTCAGCCTCGAGGAGCAAAGTCTGCGGTACCCAAAGGTTGGCCTTCTGCTTCTGCAGCTCCTCAGTACTCTTACTCATCTGTCGAATGCCCGCCTCAATGTTACCTTCTTGAGCAGTAATCCAGCCGAGCATTGGCTCGGCCCAGAGAGACCAGTAGGCTGCGTGGTGCTGCTGCGCCAATTGCATAAGTTCGCGCGCAGTATTTTTTAAAGCAGGTACGTCTTTTCGCAACATTATAAGAAGGCTAACGAAGCAGAGCGAATATGCGATCGAGTTGAAATGTCCGAATCGCTTCGCCTCCGCGATTGCCTCCCATCCCGCATCCATAGCTTGGTCGAGAAATCCGAGATGTTGGAGAGCGAGGCAAAGATGAGCGAGCGCTGCAGCTCGCGGATGTTGACTAAAAATATAGGCGAGCTGATCGTGTTCGGGAGCACGATACAACGATAATGCGTGCCGCAGATGCTCACTGCCAGTCAAGGTGTCGCCGCGCCAGACGTGTGAGGATCCATAGATACGATGTCCCATCATCAGCAGTCCGGTGTCGTTTTGCTGCTCTGCCCGACGAAGGAAGCGCTCGGAATTCGTAAGCGCTGCTGCCATGTCGCCGCGGACATAAGGTATGACCCACTGACCATACATTACAGGAAACGCGGACCTGTCCTCACGAAGCTTTTCACAGAGGCACCAAGCCCGAGCGTAGTTTTCGGCGAGCTCCGGGGTGACGTATCCGCCAGTCGCAATCAAGGGGCCACTCAATTTGATGCGAATAGCAAGTTCAAGCCCCTCCTGTTCTCGCGACTCGCGAGCATTCTGCAGTAGCTTTAGTGCTCGGCTGAAATGGCGAACGGCTTCCATGTTGGCCGAGCGTCTAATTGCTTCATCGCCCGCTTTGTCCCACCACGTTACCGCAGTCTCGGTCAGCCCTGCCTGCGTGTAGTGGTGCGCAAGAATTTCAGGCTGGGTTTGCATCACCTCGGAGAAACGTCCCTCCAAAACCTTCGCGATGCGGCCGTGCAACTGCTGCCGCTTAGTCTTCAGTAGCGTTTCGTATGCTGCATCCTGCACCAGCGCGTGCTTGAAAACATAGGTCGCTGTGGGTGGCACGCCGCGCGCGAATACAAGTTCGGCCCTAGCAAGCTTGCCTAATGCGCTCTTAAGGTCGCTCTCGTGCATTGGCGATACTGCGGCAAGCAGGTCATAGGAGAACTCGCGTCCAATCGCGGCGCCGAGCTGCGCTACTTCCTTTATCATGGGAGATCGATCCAGTCGCGCTAACAGCGAATCTTGCAGCGTCGCCGGAATGGCGATGTCCTGAATTGGTCCGGCGGGCGTCCAAGCGTCGTCCTCCTCCTGCAGCAATCCCGATTCGAGCACGGTCTTTGTAAGCTCCTCGACGAAGAGCGGCACCCCATCGGTCTTGGCGATAATTTGTTCCATGACGTTGGTTGGCAAAGACTTGCCTTTCGCAATTGACTCGATGATCGCGCGGCAGTGTCGGCGCCCCAAACGGTTTAGAAGTAACGCCGTTACATGGGCCTGCAAGGTCGAGGGAACTTTGAATTCCGGCCGATAGGTCATAATCAGGAGGACCCGCATCTCCGAAAACCGCAGCATGGCGCGACTAAAGAGATCAAGGGTCGTTGGATCGGCCCAATGCAGGTCCTCAACAATCACGAGCACCGGGCGCCTACTTGCCAGATCGGCAAACCGATCGACAAGCGCGTTTAATGTGCGTTCTTTCCGGCGTTGTGGATCGATATCTGGCGAAGAATATCGATCGTCCAATGGAATTGACAGCAGCGCTGCGATGAGCGGAACAGTCTCCTCCAGTTTCGCCCCCCCTTGTCTCAATAGGAGCTCTAGCTTTTCCAGCCTTAGGACAGGCGCATCGTTCATGTTTAGTTTCGCTGCACGCTCGAACTCAATCATGATGGGATAAAGCGCGCTATCGACGTGATAGGGCGAGCACTGGTAGTGGATCGCAATTTGCGGTTCGTCAGAAATACTTTGACGAAAGGATTCGATGATGCGCGATTTGCCGATGCCGGCTTCTCCCGCCAGCAACACGACTTGACCTTCATTTTGGCTGGCCTGCTGCCAACGATCGACCAGCAAGGCTACTTCCTGGTCTCGCCCGACGAAATTAGTCAGGGCGCCTGCGTGAGCGGCAAATCTGCTTAAATTTTCTTTTTCCCCCAATACTCGCCAAACTGTCGCTCGCCCTTTGCTTCCCTTCAGATTAGTGAGGTCCAGCCTATCCAGTACGAAGACATCGCCAACAAGCCGGCGTGTCTCATCGGAAATGACTACGGAATTGGGGTCCGCTACGGCTTGGATGTGGGCAGCCATATTGGGTGCTTCGCCAACGACGGCCTTTTCCTTGGTCAAAGCGTGAATCTTGTCTTCGCCAACGACGACGATGCCCGTCGCAATTCCGATCCTGACCCGAATGGCTGGATGCTTTTTTGAAACGAATGTCTTGACAACGTCGATGATTTTTAACGCAGCATGAATAGCCCGTTCGGCATCATCCTCATGAGCTCGCGGGTAGCCGAACAGGGCCATAATTCCGTCGCCCAAATAGCTGGCTATGACCCCGTCGAAATGTTCGATTGCATTGCCGCAGTGCTCATAATAAGTACTAGTTATATCGCCGAGATCCTCAGGATCGAGCAGCTTAGCTAGGGCGGTTGATTCCACGATATCGCAAAACAGAACCGTTAGATGCCGACGCTCACCCCCAGGTGTGATTCCGTTAGGCACCTCTACTGAGCGCGATGACTCTGCATCTGCGCTGACGTCATGTGAGGACTGCGGTAGCGCAACTGTCGAGAGGTTCGCACCACATTCGCCGCAGAACTCGCTTCCTGCAACAATGGAGCCGCCACAGCGTGGACAAATAATCGGGAATCGGGCGCCGCATTGCGTACAGAAGCGCCCAGTGACCAGATTGTTAGCTTTGCAATTGGGGCATTTCATGAGAAAGGCACTTGCAAGCTATTATGTTGTTGTTACAGCGAGTAGATGCTCCGTATAGATCCGTGTGCTAGATTTAGCATACTCGGAGACTTGGAGTCGATCAGTCCGATCTGCTTGTCGTAGCTACTTTACGCCATTCAGCTTTGTAATAGTATGGTCCGTGTTCTGAATGTTCTAAAGCCGTGCCCGATAGACCGAGGGTTGCGACTATGAAGAGTAGCAAAAGCCATTCGAGCGGGGAGGGTCGGTTTGCCACCCATGACGGTCTTTCGCTTTGGTACAAGATTTCGGGGCACGGCCCTGCTTTGCTTGTGCCGACTCCGGGATGGGGCGCAAGTTCGGATATGTACATGAAGAGCTTAGCTTCTTTGGAAAGGGACTTTACCCTCATCTACCTGGACACTCGCGGGGCCGGTCGATCTGATGCTCCGACAAAGAACTCCGGTTATGCATTTAGTTTCTTTTTAGATGATCTCGAAACGCTTCGCGTGCATTTGCGGGTTAATAGGTGGCTGATATTCGGTCACTCTGACGCCAGTTTGCAGGCTATGGCGTATGCTATCGAACACCCGAAGGCCTGTCGCGGCCTCTTTATCGTGAACGGCACATTAAACATAAACGACAAGGCATACAGGGACGATCAGGCGGCTGCGTCGAAGAAGATTTCACACCAACGCTGGTACGCCGCCGCCAACGAGGCAACTAATAAAACCGTCAAGTCGGATGAAGACTTTAAAAAGAGCTTTTTGGGCGCTGCACTCCCTTTATACTTTGCCAATTTCAAGGCAGCCGTGAAGGCTCGACATTATTTTTCGGCCTCTACCTATCATGTCAAAAAGAACAAGTACGATGAAAACACTCCTGCATTCCTCCCGGAGAAATTGGCGCATGTTCGAGTCCCAACTGCGGTGTTTGTGGGCGATAGCGACGTCATCACCACCCCAGTTGAAGCAGCCCGACTCCACCGCGGCATCCCCAACTCAATACTATTCATAATAACAAACGCCGGCCATTTTCCATGGCTTGAACAACCAAAAATATTCTTCAAGGATTTCGCGCAAGCCGCACGGAAACTTTTGGATCCCCGGTAGCCCCTCCTCGCACTCGTCCCGCTTCCGGTTCTTCATGGAGGAGTTTTGCCCACGCCAGTGGTGTCTTGAGTTTGACTTGCACTCCGCGATGTAATTTCGGAGTGTAATTTTGACTCCATTGTGGGGGATCTGCGTCCCAAATTGGCCCATTAAGAGGTTGGCCTGATGTGCTGCTCGCGTTGATTCCAAGCGTGAGGTTCGTGAATGCTGATAGTGGAGACGATCGACCGGATTCCGCGAGAAGATTTCATCAAGGGCAAAGCGATCAAGGAAATCGCGCGGAATTTGAAGGTATCCCGGAATGGGCTCCGTGGGGGCGCAACGATCGGATCCTTTCAACGGCTCCATTCGAAAGATCCATCTGCGCTTTACGCGTACCCCGCTGCGCGCCGTCGGCCATGCCGGCGCAGTCGATCCCCGGCGGTGCGCCGTGGCGAAGCGCCTCGATTTCTACACTGTGCCCGGCCGCCGTGGCGCTCGGGTTGACCAGCTCAGGCGAGCACCGAGACGACGGCGGGTTGCCACACGTTGAACTAAGGTCCCGCCAACTGACGCATTGCCCCCCGAGCCCCGATAGCCCGGACCGCCTCGCGTCCCGCACGTGGCTGCCGCGGGAACAATAAGCGCCGCCGAGAAAAGCCCAATTGCGATCAATCGGAAGCCCATGGCCGCATTGTAGCACGTCAGCGCCACTTCGCGCTCCCCGCACGGACTTGTTTGGACCTGTACGCTGGCCCGAGGTGCGCGTGTGCGCCAGAGGCCGGAAAACGCTACCGGATCAGAGAAACCCCTCATTGGCGCGGCTCCCCGCACGAGTGCGGCAGTGGCGAGTGAATTTCCCACTCTCTATTATATTCTATCCCCCTTTTGGCTCTTTAGTTCCTGTCTTCACCTATTTCTTCTTTCTTAGTTTTCACCAGTAAGGAAAGAAGTGTCTCGCAACGTGTCAAAATTGGCCGCGGTATGGGGACTTCTGTGAGACAGTGCCATCGGCTCACGACAGGCGCACCGGCGCAGGGTGAAGCATGGAACTATCTGAGGGTGAAGGTCCGGCACGGCGGGATAGGTCGGCGACGAAAAGTGACAAAAGAGCCCCGTCTACTACGGACGGGGGGTGCCGATGCTATCAGCCGCCCAATATTGGCCGCTCTCTTTGCGACAGTAGTTATAATCTTTGTCCCCACTGAGTACCCAGCGGTTGCCCTTCCGGTCAAATTCCAGACAGAAGCCCAAAACGAAACGGTTTCTAAAAATATCTTCATACCTAACGAACCCAAGAAAGAAGATGGAACTTTTCGGAGTGCGGGGGTTCTCGGTAATGAATTGACCGATTGGGATGAAGGGAAAGTCATCACATTGGCTGTTGGGCGCGGCTATGATGCCATACGGCATCAACGAGCCTCGCGTCTTATCGGGGTCAATTTTTGGTGGGTATCCCTTTCCGCTCTCAACGCCTTCCGCCTTTTCAAAGTGTTCGAGGATTGTAGCGGGCGTTCTGCCGTAATTAGCAACCCAATATTGCAGAATGCCGAAAGTGATCGCCGGCCCTTTAATTTCTAGTCCGGGCGCATTGATCTTGATGGACACAAAGGGCGCTTCCAATTCGGTAAGGGCGCGCTCGGAAATGTCGGCGGCACGCCGTGTGAGGCGTGCCTGGCGGTTAGTGACGATGACAAGGGCGAAAGTGAACAAGCCTATTGCGGCCGTTGCGAGCGCCGTAACGGCACCATTGTAGGTTTACAAAAAACCTATGACACACCAGAAGAAATTAGCCACAACACTCACTCCCGCAGTCCTTTAATTCGTGGGTTTTTCACCACCTTTATCTCACTCCCACGCTCTTGCTTGGCTGGCAGTGAGGGATTGGCAATGGACCTTATATCAGCATCCGTCGCCCAAATTAGGGCACTACCCGACAAGCCATAGACGTGCCGGCGCCTCGCTGGGGCGTCATTCACATATCACAGTGCGGGTGCGCGACACGTTGAGTTCGTCGGCGACGGCACCGTTTGCCGAATTGCTGCGGCTCTCACGATCGAGCGTTGGACCGGGGCGAACAACATGATGGCGACGTTCGCGAAATTAGTGTGCGGCGCGTGCTTTCCCGACTTTCCGTCGGTTAGGTTTAATCATGCTCCGACCGGCCAAGCTCATTGCGTTGACAATTTGAAATAGCCTTCCTCGCCCATGGGCGGCGCTTCGTGTCAACGTTAGTAATTGCAGAGATTGAACGTTGCCGCCCCTTTTACGCATGACCTAAATTCCTTGAAACTCGTCGGCGATAGCTCGGTGTAGCGGACGGTGTGCTGGATGTTGCGGTGGCCGACGTAAGCCTGCAGCGCCCGCGTATCGTGCCCCTTGTTGGCGAGCGCGAAGCCGCAGGCATGCCTGAGCATGTGCGGGTGGGCCTTGAAGGCAAGCCGCGCCTCTGCGCCCACGCGCTCGATCATGCGGGCGAAGCCACGAATGGGGACTTGGGCTCTTGCTCGCGCTGTAGACGGAGCAGGGCGCGCAGTTCGTCGGTGGGTACTGGGGAGGCCACCGCATGACTACAAGCTCCGAATCTTTTGGGGACTATCTTGGGGACGTTTGGGCGAGCAACAGCATATAATCTATCTATTACAATGAGTTAGAAACATTTGATGGCGGAGAGGGAGGGATTCGAACCCCCGATACGGTTGCCCGTATGCCGCATTTCGAGTGCGGTGCATTCGACCACTCTGCCACCTCTCCGAATTAAGAAGGCTTGAGCGTCGCGGCGCCGTATTTAGCGGTGACGGGGGCGAGACACAAGGGCGTGACGTTGCGGCGCGCCGTCAAAGCTCCCGCCCGAGCTTGCGGTCGAGCGAATATGGGCCGCCGCCGCGCAGCGCGATGGCGAAGCTGATCAGCCCCCACATCAGCGTGTATTCGTAGCCGCGCCGGGTCCAGGCGAAGCCGGTTTTCCAATAGATCAGCGTGATGATCAGCAACTCGATCGCGGCAGCCGCGGCGAAAAAGCGGGTGAACAGGCCGAGGATGAGTGCAGCTCCGGCGGTCGTTTCGACCACGGTGCTGCTCCAGAACCACGGGTCCGGCGGATTGAAGCCGATATCGCTGTAACCCTTGAGATAGGCCGCCGTCGGCCCGGCCATGATCTTGCCCCAGCCGTGCACCAGCAGATTCCAGCCGACCGCGACGCGGACGATCAGCCACGACAGCGGTCTAGCGGCATCGTAGAACGGCCGCAGGAACGGCAGCAGCAATTTCGGCTCGGTCTGGGTGTCGGCCATGGCTTCCTCGTGCTTTGGCGTTTTGGCGAAGCATAAGATGGGCCGGCGGGAATGCATAGCCGCGCCGGGACTGCTCTTGTTGCTGCGGGCGCGGCGCTCCTATACTGCGCGCCGCAAGCGGATAGGTGGGAGTGGGTAAATGGCAGAATGGTTCGTCGCCAAGGCATCGGATTTGCCCGACGGCGACCGGCGCATCGTGACCGCCGGCAATAATGAGATCGGCGTCTTTCACCACGGCGGCACCTATTACGCCTACAGCAATTACTGCGTCCATTCCGGTGGGCCGGCCTGCGAAGGAATTCTGATCAACCAGGTCGTGGACTTGATCGCGCCGGACCGCACCTATCAGGGCCAGACGTTCTCCGACGAAGTGCATTTCGTTTGTCCCTGGCACGGCTATGAATACGAGCTCACCACCGGCCAGTGCGTGGGCGATCGCAAGCTGAAACTAAAGAAATACGAAGTGGTGCGGCGTGGCGACGATCTTTACGTGGTCGCCTGAGGGAGAGAACAATGGACACGACTCCGAACGAAGTCCGCAGGCTTAACTTCGACGATTACTCGACTGCAAAACATCTCGAGCACGCGGCGCAGCAGGCACGCGCCCGCAATTATCAGGATTTCCTAATCGTCGACGTCGACGCGCACCACTACGAGAACGAATCCTACAAGGAAGTTTTCCAATATATCGAGAGCCCGGTGATCCGCCACGACGTGATGGATTCTGCTCAGCGCCCCGGCCGCTCCGCCATGATCAACACATCGGTCGGCAATCAAAATCTCGGCGGCCGCATCACCCGCTCCAACTTGCGCCGGCTGCAGAAAGTGCCGCAGGACGGCCGGCACCGCGACGTCGCCATGACCGTCGAGTGGATGGATTCGCTCGGCGTCGATTACGCCTGCCTGTTCCCGACGCCGATGCTGTTTCTCGGCCTGCATCCGCAAGTCGAGATCGAGGTGGCGCTGTGCCGCGCCTATAACCGCTGGCTCTGCGAACGCATCCTCGCCGTCGAGCCGCGGCTGATCTCGATGCTCTACCTTCCGTTCAACGATCCGGAAGCCGCCTATCAGACGGTGAAGGATTTCGGCGACAAGAAAGGCGTCGTCGGCTTCATGGTGACGTCGCCGCGCTACAAGCCGGTGCACGACAATGCATACATGAAGACCTATGCGCTGCTCGAGGAGCTGGGCAAGCCGATCTCGTTCCACGCCGCTTATAGCTGGGAAGACCGGGCGCTGCAGATGACCAACCGGTTCATCTCGGTGCATTCGCTCGGCTTCATGTGGTTCAACATGATCCACATGACCAATTGGGTGATCAACGGCCTGCCCGAGCGTTTCCCCAAGCTCAAGGTGTTGTGGATCGAGAGTGGGCTGACCTGGGCCTACGCGCTGATGCAGCGGCTCGATCATTCCTATTTGATGCGCACGTCGGACTGTCCGTCGCTGAAAAGAAAGCCGAGCGAATATATGCGCGAGATGTTTTATTCCTCGCAGCCGATGGAAAAGCCGGACGATAATTCGATCCTCGAAGCGACCTTCAAGATGATCAAGGCCGACACGCAGCTTCTTTGGTCGTCGGACTATCCGCATTGGGATTTCGACACGCCCGGCGTGATCTACGACTTGCCGTTCCTCAACGAGACGGCCAAGCGCAATATCCTCGGCGCCAATGCCGCGCGGGTGTTCGGCCTCGATACCAAGGTGGTGAAGAAGATACCGTAGCTATTGCTTGCTACGTGCGGAGGGAAATACGCATGCCGATTCCCACTGCGAAATCATTGCGCCCGTTCATCCTGCTGCTGCCACTGCTCGCCTGGATCAATCCGAGCTACGCCCTCGACTATCCGACGCGGCCGGTGCGTTTCATCGTTTCATTCGCGGCCGGCGGCCCTAACGACACCATCGCGCGCATCCTCGGCCAGTACCTCTCGGAACAACTCGGCCAGCAATTCATCATTGAGGACCATGTCGGCGCCGGCGGCAATATCGGCATGCAGGACGTGCTGGCCGCGGCGCCCGACGGCTACACCATCGGCTTTGTCGCGCCGAACAACGCCATCAACCAGACGCTCTATGCCAACATCCCATTCGACTTCGTGCGCGACTCCACGCCGATCGCCGGCACCATGAAGCTCGCCAATGTGATGGACGTGAATGATGCGTTCCCGGCCAAGACGCTGGCCGAGTTCATCGCCATGGCCAAGGCGCAGCCTGGCAAGATCAACTTCGCCTCCGGTGGCGTCGGCACCTCGCCGCACATGTCGGGCGAGCTGTTGGCGATCATGACCGGCATAAAACTCACCCACGTGTCGTATCGCGGCACTGGGCCGGCGATGACCGATCTGCTCGGCGGCCAGATCCCGGTGCTGTTCGACAATCTTCCGGGCTCGATGCCGCAGATCAAGTCCGGCCGCATTCGCGCGCTGGGCGTCACCACGAAGGAACGCGTGGCATCCCTTCCCGACGTGCCGACGATCGGTGAAACCGTACCCGGCTATGAGGTATCGGTGTGGTTCGGCATCAGCGGGCCGAAAGGCATGCCGCCCGAAATCGTCGCCAAGCTCAACGCCGCCGTCAACGCAGTGCTGGCCAATCCAAAACTCAAAGAGCGCTTCCACGATCTCGGCGGCGAAGTGATGCCGATGAGCGCGGCTGAGTTCGGCAAGCTGGTCGCCGACGAAACTGCGAAATGGGCCAAGGTGGTGAAGTCGGCGGGCCTGAAGGTGGAATGAGAGCCTAGAATGTTTGTTTGAGCATGATCTTATCCGAAAGCCGGTTCCCACTTTTCGGGATCATGCTCTAGGTCCCGGTGAAAACCGGCTTGCGCTTTTCCATGAACGCTGAGCGGCCTTCGTTGTAGTCGTTGCTGGTGAAGCACTTCTCCACCATTTCGGTGGTGCGCGCGACGTTGCGCTTGGACTCTTCCCTGACGATTTCGTTGACGGTGTATTTCACCGCCTTGATGGTGAGCGGCGCGTTGGCGCAAATCATGTCGGTGATGGCCTTGACGGAATTTTCAAGCTCGGCTGACGGCACCACGCGATTGACGAGGCCCATGGCGAGCGCTTCCTGGGCGTCGAACTGGCGCGCGGTGTAGAAGATTTCCTTGGCGAAGGCCGGGCCGACGACGTCGACCAGGCGCTTCAAGCCGACATAACCGTAACCCAGCCCGAGCTTGGCGGCCGGAACGGCAAAACGGGAATTATCGGTGGCGATGCGCAGGTCGCAGCAGTTCGCCAGGCCGAGCCCGCCGCCGATGCAGTAGCCGCGGATCATGGCGATGGTCGGCTTCGGAAACTCGTAGATGCTGGAATAGGCGCCTTCGGACTTGGCGTTGTAGGCGCGCGCGGCTTCGAGATTGGCGCGCTCGCTCTCGAATTTCGAAATATCGGCGCCCGACACGAAGGCCTTGCCGCCGGCGCCGGTGACCACCACGACGCGGATGTCGTCGTCGGCCGCGAAATCGTCGAGAATGCGTTTGGTCGCCTCCCACATGTCGAGCGACACGGCGTTGAGCCGCTCGGGATTGTTGAAGGTCACGATGCCGACGCCCCCGTCCTTGCGGGAGAGCATCTTGTCGGTCTGAGTCATTTTGTTTCCTTTTGAATGTCGCGGATCACACCGCTTTGGCCTTATGCAGCGCGGCGATGTCGCGCTTGCTGAAACCGAATTCCTTGAGCACCGCGTCGGTATGCTCGCCGAGCTCCGGCGGCCGCACCACCAGCCGCGATGGCGTGCGCGACAGCGTGACGCCCTGGCCGACGAGGCGCATCTTGCTCTTGTCTTTCTTGGTTACGCTTTGCACGATGCCGAGATGCTGCACCTGCGGATCGGCGAACATTTTGTCGATGGCATAGATCGGGCCGCACGGGCAACCGGCCGCGTTCAGGCGCTCGATCCATTGCGCGCTGGTGCGGCCGATCAGATGCTTGTTGATGTCGACGTCGAGCGCGTCGCGATTCTTCGAGCGCGCCGCGCCGTCGATGTATTCCGGCATCTTCGCCAGCTCCGGCGCCTCGATCGCTTCGCAGAACCGCTTCCAGATGGTCTGCCCGGCAGTGGCGATGTTGATGTAGCCATCGTCGGTCTTGTAGACGCCGGTCGGCGCGCTGGTCGGATGATTGTTGCCGGCCTGCTTGGCGACTTCGCCCTGCACCAGATAGCGGGCGGCCTGGAAATCGAGCATGAAGATCTGCGCTTGCAAAAGCGAGGTTGCGACCTGCTGGCCTTTTTTGGATTTCTCACGCTCCAACAGCGCGACCAGGATGCCGGTCGCCGCCAACAATCCGGCGCTGAGATCGGCAATCGGAATGCCGACGCGGACCGGGCCTTGCCCGGGCAGGCCGGTGACCGACATCAGCCCGCCCATGCCTTGCGCGATCTGATCGAAACCCGGCCGGTTGGCGTAAGGGCCGTCCTGGCCGAAGCCGGAAATGCTGGCATAGATGATGCGCGGATTGATCTTGGCGAGCGCCTTGTAGTCGATGCCCAATCGCTTCTTCACGTCGGGGCGGAAGTTCTCCACCACGACGTCGGCCTTTTTCACCATGCGCTTGAACGCGGCCAGCCCTTCCGGCGCTTTCAGGTTCAGGGTCATGCTGCGCTTGTTGCGGTGCAGGTTTTGAAAATCGCCGCCTTCGCGCGGCCCGCCCATCGGCTCTTCGAGGCCGGGCGGCGTCTCGATCTTGATGACATTGGCGCCCCAGTCGGAGAGCTGACGGACGCAGGTCGGCCCCGACCGCACGCGGGTCAAATCGAGCACGGTGAAGCGCGATAGCGCCTTCGAAGCGCGGGGAAAGGGCATTGCGGGCGCCTCCAACGCCGGTTTTCCGCAGGCTCTGTTGCGACCGGCGGAGTTCTTGCCGGCCGCAAAGGTAACCATAGGACCGGAAGGGCCAGAACTTTGCCGATCTGACCGCTGTTGTCTACCGGCTCCCGGCAGGCGTTTTGGCCGTCGTCTTGCGGCGCCTACATGGATAAAATGTTAGGCACGACAGCCATCTTTCGGGCACTTTCACGAGGCGATCATGAACGAAGAAACACTGAACGTCAGCGTGCGCAAATTTCTCAAAAAGGTCGGCATCACCTCACAACGCGAGATCGAGCAAGCGGTGCGGGCCGCCGTCAGCGGCGGCAAGCTCAAAGGCAATGAGGCCTTGCCGGCCAAAGTGGTCCTCACCGTCGAAGGGATCAGCCTGTCGGTGGAGATCGAAGGCGCCATCGAGCTCGAGTAAGACGCTGCCCTTTAAGCAAGAATTGGCACGCGGCAAATTTCCGGGAAACGAACATGATTGATCTACGTCACGTCGTTGTTGCCTTCATGCTGGTCGCCTTGGCCGGCACCGCAACCGCCCAGGATCGTCCGGGGCGAGGCGGCGGCGACCGGCCCAATCGTCAGGAACAAAGCCAGCAGGGTGGCTCCGACCACGAGCAGGGCGGCCCGGGCGTCCTCTCGCTGCTGCCGGGTGATGCGGTCAGCGAGCACAGCATCGACACGCCGAGCGGCAAGCTTGCCTATACGGCGACCGCCGGAACATTCTCGCTGTTCAATCAGTCGGGCGATCGTTCGGCGGCGGTGTTCTACACCGCCTATGTGGCCAAAAACGACAATCACGCCGCCCGGCCGCTGACCTTTGTCTTCAATGGCGGGCCCGGCGCGGCTTCGGCGTTCCTCCACCTCGGGGTGGTGGGTCCGCGCATCGCCCAGTTCGGCATGGCTGGGCACGACGGCGCCGACGTCCGCCTGGTCGATAATCCGGACACCTGGCTTGCCTTCACCGATCTGGTGCTGATCGATCCGATCGGCACCGGCTGGAGCCGGCCGGCCAAGCCCGATGGCGGCAGCGCATTCTGGGGCGTGCACGGCGACGCCAGCTCGATGGCCAAGGTCATTGCGCTTTACGTCGCCAAGAACGGCCGCGTCAGCTCGCCGAAATTCATCCTCGGCGAAAGCTACGGCGGATTTCGCGCCGCTAAAGTCGCGCGCACCGTGCAGAGCGAGCAGGGCATCGTGGTTTCGGGAATCTTGATGCTGTCGCCGCTGCTCGAAGGCGCGTTCCAGTTCGGAGGCGACCGTTTTGCGCTGGGTGCCGCGTTGCAACTGCCTTCGCTTGCGGCTGCCGAAATGGAGCGCAAGGGAACTTTCAGCAAAGATGCGCTCGCCCAAGCCGAGCATTTCGCCTTGACCGATTATCTGTCGATGCTCGCCGGCCCGCCGTTACAAGGCGATGCGGCCAAGAGCTTTTACGCGCGCGTCGCGCAAATGACGGGGATATCGGTGGACGCCATCGCGGAATCGCGCGGCTTCATCCGCGACGACTATGTCAAGAATCTCCACCTCGGCGACCACAAGATCGTCAGCCATTACGACGCGACCTTCGCATCCGACGACCCCTACCCGGAATCGCCATCCGCGCGTGGCCCCGATCCGATCCTCGACGGCGTCGTGCGTGCCTACGGCAGCGCCTTCGTCGCTTACGCGCGCGACGAACTCGGCTTCAAGACCGACATCACCTACAATCTGCTGGCGTCGGATATTTCCGGCAAATGGGACTGGGAGGGCAACGCGGGCCATGGCCAGCCCAGCGTCGCCGACGATCTGCGCGTGCTGCTGGCGCTGACGCCGTCGTTTCATCTGATGGTCGCCCATGGCTATAGCGACATGGTCACGCCCTACGCGGTGAGCCGCTACGTGCTCGACCATCTGCCGCCGGTCGACGGCGAGGAGCGCACCCAGCTCAAACTCTATCGCGGTGGCCACATGTTCTATCTCGACCCGGACTCCCGCAAAGCTTTCACCGCCGACGCGCGCACCATGTACG
>CAVRJW010000005.1:0-940000 GCA_963722125.1 uncultured Alphaproteobacteria bacterium
CATCAAATGTTCGTTTGTTGGCAACGAGCAGGAGCGCAGCCTGACGCTTGCCCGGCAGGATTAAATTCGCGATCCCCGCCGTCGACCTCAAACAAGACCGCATCAAGCGATCAATTCGGCTATCCAGATTATAGTTAGGCGGATAATCCATTCCACCATTCATCGGACCAACGATCACTGGGACCGAAAAGCCAAACAACAAGGATGGAAGCTTTGGAGACACCGGAATGGGTTCATGGATCAGATCGAACTGGTGCGCACGAACCAATTTTCGTGCGGAAAAAAACTGTCGAACCTGCGTATCGACGTGGCTGATCGCGCCCAATACAAATCCCACCAGGCGGCTGCGCATTCGCTGACGGATCTTGTCGCACCAAATATTCAGGCGACTGTCCTTTACGAAGTGTAACCGGTCCAGATCCCGAGGAAACGCGTTTTGCAATTCATTACGTGTTCTTTCGTGCACAAGAAGGTGCACATCAACGCCGAGTTCCCTGAAATGCTTGAAATACTGAAAGGGGATGAGCGCCTCGCCGCCGAAGACGGCGGACGCGTGCTCGGCAACGAGCAATAGCCTTGGAAGTTTGTTCGGAGAGTTTTGCGGCATTATTATTGAAACAGTTATTGAGTTAATCCCGTTTGATATAACATATGGGCACTGCAAAACAGCGTATTCCAAGTTCTGACGCGCGATTAACCTTAGCGTCGGTTCGCACTGGCCACCCGGGTCTGGTTCATTGAATGTAATTCCAAGCGCTCTCCCGTGGGATAGAGAATGAACCTCTCGGCCATCAAACAGGTTTCTATTTCGCTCGGTCTTTATAAGTCGGCCCGCGCGCTGCATCGCGCTCTCTTTCCTTCAGAGCGCCAGAAATTCGCCACCCACAAGGCCCTGCTCTCCACATTTATTCAGCCTGGCGATCTCGCCTTTGACGTCGGCGCCAACCTGGGGGTCAGGAGCGAAATCATGCTTTCAATCGGTGCTCGAGGTTGTCGCGTTCGAACCGCAGCCGGTTTGCGCCAGGGAAACGCGCGCCCGCGGCAACAATCGCCTTAGAGTTGTTGAAAAGGCGGTCGGAGCCGTCGAAGGCACAGCCGATCTCCACCTTAAGGCCGGAAGCGGCCAGGCCAGTCTCCTGCCCAATTGGCAAGGCGGGCCAGAAATTGGCGTGCTGACAGTACCGGTCACGACGCTCGACAGAGAGATCAAGACATTCGGAACACCGGGTCTTTTGCAAGATCGATGTCGAAGGCTTCGAAGCCGAGGTTCTGCGAGGTCTATCGTCGCCAATAAAGGCTCTCAGTTTCGAATATCACTGCGATGAAAATGGCGTCGCGAAGGTGCGCGAGTGCCTGGGGACTTCTGGCAAAGTTGGCCAACTACAAAGTTAATTTAATTGGCCAGGAAAGCGATAATTGGCTTTTGCCGAGCTGGGTGCCCATAAAGGAGTTCATCGACATATTTCCGAAGTGCGCTGCCCCTAACTTTTGGGGCGACATTTTCGTTAGGTGCTGAGATAACCGAACTATCCGCGTGATGATCACTGAGCGCAAAAGCGGAATGGATCAAAATGCGCATCCTCGTCTTTAGTGACGTCACGGGTTACATGCGCGGCGGCGTTCCTGCTGAAACAAGACAACTACTTCGCGGGTTGCAAAATCGCGGCCACGAGATCGCGCTGATGGCCGACATCCCGCTTGAGGGCACAGAGGGCGTAACGCATTTTCGCCTATCGCTGCCGATCGATCGCACTCTCTCGCAGCAACTAAGAGGCGCCATCGACACCTTCAAACCAGATCTCGTTCACGTGATCGGGTTGAAAGCCGCGGATTCGCGCAAATCTCACCATGGATGAAGACAGTACCGTGGCTCATTACCTGCCATGGAGTTCCACCCTATGAACGCAAATTGCCCTATCTGCATGGCAATCAATCCGCTCACTACTTTGTCCGATCCCTGCGTTTCGCCCTCAACACGCTGGCGTGGAAATGGCTTTTTCGCAGCGGCCCAATACCTCGCGCTATCGTTCATAGTCAGAGTGTCGCGGATATTGTCGGTCAATACGGGCTGCCTGGGCCTCGCATCAACCTCATCCCTCTCGGTTGTGAGGTTTCAGACAGCGTAACACACCCACCGCGGCCGATCGATTCACGCGGCCCTTTCGCCTGGCAACCGTCGGCGGAATCGCACATACGAAGGGCTACCATGATGCGATAAAGGCGCTCAGCGAGGTTCAGCGCACGATTCCGGCGCTGGAGTACACAATCATCGGCGAAGCGCGCGATCAAAGTTATATACAATATCTACAGGCACTAATTATCAGATCTGGACTCAGCAAATCCGTTCGATTTTTGGTTGATGCGTCAAACAGCGAAAAGGAAACGTGCTCCAAAATGCGGACATCTACCTGCAACCCTCGCATGAAGAAGGGTTTTGTCTTTCTTATATAGAGGCAGCATCGATCGTGCCTTTGCTGATAGGCACAGACACCGGCGCGATCAAGGCGATCAGCGCCACAGATACTGGCGCTCGTGTCGTTCCGGCCAGACAACCGGCGCGCATCGCCAATGCCATACGTGAATTATCCACAATTTCCTTGCCCGCCGATTTTATGTCGCGCCGAAAAACACGGCTTGCCAGGGACTTTTCCTGGTCAATGTATCTTCATGATCATGAAGCGCTGTATGCAAGCCTGGTCGAGCAAGACTAAAAAATAGCGGAAATCACTTCGCTATCAGCTTCGCGTAATAGTCGGCCATAGCGTCCCACGCTTTGTTTTCGCTCCAGCCAAGGCCAGCAGAATTGACCAGTCGGTATTGATAAATCCGCGGCTCGGCATATTCGGTCTGTGTCTTGAGCTCATAATGACAAGGTAGCTTGAGACGCTTTTGCATTTCGTCGGCAACGCGCGCAGTGAACGCACCTTGCGTTTCTACATAGCCGCTGGGATTAAATTTGCTGACACCGTCCGCCAACTTGGCGGCAAAGCTTGCGTAGGCCTTGGCCAAAAGCGAAACGTGAATATTGTCGCGCACGTAGGATGGCGTGCTGACGACCGCGCTTGTTTTGGAAAACCAGCACTTCATAAGATAATGCGTAAACCGGGGTTCCTCATAAGGCCCGAACGGATTGGGGATGACGAACTTACCCAATGTCATTCGTCTGGCTTGCGTTGATATCGAAACAACTGCCAGGTAAAGGCCTTCGACAACGCGTATGGCGAGAAGGCGCGCAGATCCGCCGAACCGGCCCCTTCATCATTTTCGAATACGCTGCCCGTCAGCACGATCTTGCGGCAACCTTTGTCCATCAATAAATCGAGCACGACAGGCAGCCGATGCGTGTTGTTTTCGACGGCGGCCGTCACGTCGAAATCAGGGCTCTTGTAATTGGTCACGTCGGCGCCGTGATGGCAGAATAAATCCCAATTGCCGCCATTTATGAGACCCAGAAACTGGTCATCGCCAAAGCTCGTGCCGTAGATCGGCCGGCAGATATCTTTGGGGCGCCAATACGCGCCCGCCGTAGCTCTTCCGGGTAATCGTCCAATTTGCGGCGAAATACGGCGACAACGTCGTGTCCCGCGCCGCCAGTTCTTTGATGAACCAATAGCCAGTGAAAGAACTGCCGCCCGTGAATAATATCTTCATCAACCAGCGCCCAGGTGCCAGGCCGGATCAAAATCCCGTTGGGTTTTATCTTTGTCCGAAATGACGGTCGGGTCAATCGGCCATTTCAGATTGAAGCGCGGATCATCGAAGCGGATGCCGCGCTCGTTTTCCGGCGCATAGAACTCGTCGACGAAATAGAAGGCTTCGGTGTTTTCCGCGAGCGTAATAAACCCGTGCGCAAAACCCTTTCGGAACGTACATCATGCGCCGGTTTTCGGCGCACAACTCCGCGCCAAAGCTTTCCCCAAAGGTGGCGAACCCTGCGGTAAGATCGAGAATCAGGTCATAAAGGCTACCTCTAATGCAGCGTACGAGTTTTGTTTCCGCTCTGGGCGCCAATTGATAGTGCATTCCGCGAAGCGTACCCTTTTGAGCACTGAGCGAGTTGTTGACCTGACAAAAGTGACGAGCCAGATCGTGCTGGCCAAACTCGTGTTTCGCAAAAAGCGCGCGCGAAAAAGCCTCGATCGTCGCCCTTCTTCTCAAGATCAATCAGATATGCGCCGGCTAATGGTGTTTCGTTGAAAATCATAGGCGGAAACTCGATTGATGTGGCCGTAGAACGCCGATTACGCGACGTTCTTGAGCCGATCGATGCGGCCGCTTCAGCGTTCGGATCCGGACGAATTGATCGCCCTCCCAATCCTTTTTGCAAAAGCCATGGTCGACCAGCTTGCGATGCAATTCTTCCATGCCGGCCGCTGAGGTCATATTGAAGTTTGAAGTCCGGGAGCAGCTCATTCAGCAGATCGAATTTAACCCGGTAGTTCCGCGGATCGGCGCCGACTTCGCCCGTATAGGCGATCTTGGCCTGAGGAATAAGTTTTTTAACTTGATCGCCGACGTCGCGAACCTGGTAGTTTTCCTTGTTGCCGCCAACGTTGACGGCCTTGTTGTGAATTCGCGCTTTAGGTGCATCCATGAAAGCAACAAAAGCCCGGGCGATGTCTCGGCAATGAATCAGGGGGCGCCACGGCGAGCCGTCCGACATGATACGGATTTCGCCGGTGGCGACTGCGCAGGCCAATAGATTGTTGACGACGAGATCGATCCGCAGCATCGGCGAATGTCCATACGCGGTCGCATTGCGCAGAAAAGCCGGGCTGAAGTTTTCGATCCGCGAATTTCGAAACCGCTTGTTCGGTTTCGATCTTGGATTTGGCATAAGCAGTCAGAGGGTTCAGTGGATCATTTTCGTCGAGATCGAGCTTTTTGCCCGCGCCGTAAACTGAGCAGCTGGCGGCGAATAGATAGCGCGGCACGCCGGCCTTCTTGGCGAGCTGCGCAATGCGAATTGAAGCGTCGCGATTAATTGCATAGGTCGCGGCGGCATTCACCTCGCCCATAGGATCATTCGAGATCGCTGCGAGATGCATGACGCAGTCATGGCCGGCGAGATCCTTAAAGCTCGAATCGCGAACATCTTTGCCAAGTCGCGGTCTGCTGGGACGACGCTTTCCCACGCACAACCATCAAATAGGCCAAGATCGCAGCCCGTGACCGTGTGACCGGCCTGTTTGAGCAAGTCGACGAGATGAACGCCTATATAGCCTTTATGGCCTGTGACAAATACTTTCATATCGAACCCAAAGTTTACTCCGATGCGAAGGACGTTACTTGATGTCCCATGGGGCGTTTCCCGCCTCCCAAACTTATTAAGATAGTCGCGGTCACGCTGAGTATCCATGGCGTACCAGAAACCACGATGCTTGCAGATACTCAATTCCCGATCGCGCGCAAGTTTGACCAGAGGGGTCCTTTTCCAAAACGCAGCTTTGATCGTCGGTCAAATATCTCAAAAACTGCCTTTTAAAAAAGAAGTACCCGCCATTGATCCAGTTGTCGGCAAATTCGGGCTTTTCCGCAAATTCTATGACTTGATCATTTGCCAGCTTGAATTCGCCAAACCGCGAGGCGGATTAACGCCGAGCACCGTGCCATTTTTTCATTCTTGAGATGAAATTGGAATTCGTCAGCCAGATTCGCATCGGTCACGCCATCGCCATAAGTGACAGCAAAGTTTTCCGCAGTCACCGAGATATTTTTCCGCCGCGCGAGCAATGCGACCTCCAGTCATTGTAAGCTCGCCGGTATCAGCGAGAGTTACAGTCCAGTCCTGATCGTGATCGATTTTATGAACTTTCACGTCATTCGTTTTAAGCTCGATCGTAAAATCGCTGTTCATCGTCGGATAATTGAGAAAATACGATTTAATGACCTCGGCTTTGTAGCCAAGGCAAAGAATGAAATTTTTGAAGCCGAAATGGGAGTAGGTGCGCATGATGTGCCAAAGAATGGGATGATTTCCCACCGGCACCATCGGTTTGGGACGAACGTCTGTTTCCTCGCGAAGTCGCGTGCCAAGGCCCCCGCAAAGAATAAAAACTGGAACATTTGCAGTTGTCATGTGGGTGGCCGCTCGAACTCTTAGCTGCGCTCCAATTGAGCAGCAGGACTGCGCACCGTTTTATGCGCAATTGGGATATTAAACTACCAAAATTCGAAGCGCGGTTAACGCGATAGGCTAGTGAATTCAGTAACTTGTTCGATGTAAGGCAGAAGCGGTGTATTGCCTTGCGCATCCTTGCCCGCTATCCCACGCAATGTCTCGTAGCCGCACGCAATAGATCCAAATGAAACTCCTCGTCGTTATCGTTAACTATCGCGTCGCACAGTTTACGATCGACTGCCTCCATTCGCTCGCTGCCGAAGTCAGCAGCAACCCTCAAATACACGTTGCCGTCTGCGAAAACGGAACCGGGGACGACTCCGGAGAACGCATACAGAAGACGATTGACGAGAATGGCTGGGCGACCTGGTGCACGCTGACAACGATCTATCCAAACTTAGGATTTACTGGCGGAAACAACGCTATTCTCGAGCCGGCAATGCAATCTGCAGATCCCCCAGAATACGTATTGCTTTTGAATTCTGACACAATCGTGCGGCCGAACGCATTTGCAGCACTTATTGATTTTATGGACAAACATCCGAAGGTCGGGATCGCTGGAAGCCGCCTGGAAGATCCGGACGGAACACCACAACGGTCTGCATTTCGGTTTCAATCTCCTATTAGCGAGTTCGAAGGAAGTCTTAAAGCTCGGGCTAATAACGCGACTGCTCAATCGCTGGAACAGTGGCACCGCCCGCTCCAGACAAAAGTGTGAAACCGATTGGGTTTCTGGGCCAGCATGATCATTCGCAGTGAGGTTCTCCGAGATATCGGACTTCTTGACGAAGGCTTTTACACATATTTCGACGACATCGATTTCTGCTTCAACGCACGTAAGGCGGGTTGGCCAACTTGGTACGTGCCAGCAAGCCGGGTTGTCCATCTCGGAGGGCGCGCGACAGGCGTTAGACTTTCGGGGCCAAAGCGTCTTCCGCCCTATTTATTCGAGGCTCGTCGACGCTATTTTCTCAAAAACCACGGAGTTTTCTATGCCGCGATGGCCGACACAGCGATGATTATCGGTCTTGGCTTATGGAAATTGCGTGTGATCCTCACCGGCAAAGCGGATACAAATCCACCGCATTTACTCAGTGATACAATTCGACACAGCGTTTTTTTAAAGGGCTTCGAAGTCAAACAAGTTCAAAATCCTGCGCTGATGTCGAAAGGCGAACTGCCTCGTTCGCATTTGATGCCGTCCGAGGGCAGCAGGCCTTAGTCGATCGGCCTAGCCGTTGGCAGCCTGGCGAGATTTTGGCGTAGACACGCAGTTCCCCGCTCGACGGAACTTTCCAGTTTCTACGACCTAACAATAAAAGGCCGCTCTAGTTTTATTTGAAACTGGGGTGTCAAAAACGCTGATATTTCGGCTACAGATGCAGAAAGTGATTTTAAGTCTTGCGAAAATCATTGATTATTTTTATTAGCCTTGCTTGTTTAGGTAAACGCTAAAAACTTAGGCAAATTGGGCTACGCGGATTGACTCCCCAAGCGCCCAACTGTACCCGTTCTTGGCAATTTCTTGGCAAAGCCCCTCGGCAGACAGTTCCGCCAGCGCGGGACTTGTAGTTAGGTCAATGCAACCGCTTAACGCTAATATTCTCAAAAAGAATAAAGTTGCCGAGGTCTCGGGAGCGGATGACCTTTCACGAGAGGTCTATGGAATAGCGGGGCTTCCAGTTGACGCAGTCAACATGGCAACGGCCCTCGACCGAATTGACGCCGCCGCTGATAGCGGCATGCCATTTCTCATTTCAACCGCGAACGTCAACTTTTTAATCACGAGCAGAACTGACGAACAATTCAGGGAATCGGTACTGCTTAGCGACCTCTGCACGGCAGACGGAATGCCAATTGTTTGGATAGCTCGTCTCTTCGGAATTCCAATCAACACGCGAATAGCGGGATCGGATTTATTCGAGGCCCTCAAATCTGAACAGCGTCCGCCTCGCCGCCTCAAAATTTTTCTTTTTGGGGGCGCATTAGGTGCGGCTCCGGCCGCTTGCGAGAAGCTCAATTCTGAGCCGGGCGGCTTGTTTTGCGCCGGTTGGCATGATCCCGGCTACTGCAGCGTCGATGAGATGAGCACCGACGCGATCCTGCACGCGATCAATTCCAGCAATGCGGATTTTCTGGCGGTCTCCCTCGGAGCAAAAAAGGGCCAGGAATGGCTCTTGAAAAATCACGACCGCATTCGGATTCCAATTCGAGTGCATCTTGGAGCCACCATAAATTTTCAAGCGGGTTCACTCAAACGCGCTCCAAAAACCGTCCAAAAATTCGGCTTCGAATGGCTATGGCGCATCGTCCAGGAGCCAAAACTTTGGAAAAGCCGATACCGCAATGATGGAATTGCGTTGTTTCGGCTGCTCCTGACACAGATCTTCCCGCACCTCATCCTTGAACGATGGTATCGCCGAATACTGACCGGCCAGGCGCGAGATTTGGTCGTAACCCAAACTGAAAATCCCAATTCGGTTGTTTTAAGCCTTATTGGCGCTGCAACGGCCGAAAACCTGAACAGAGCGCTGCCCGACTTTCAACGGGCCGCTGCTGTTCACAAACCCGTTATCATTAACCTCGCCAGAACGAGCCTTATTGACGCCCGTTTTCTAGGCCTCTTTCTCATGCTAAATAAGCGATTGAAGAAGCAAGGACTTCATTTGGCATTTTCAGAAGTCACTCCGCGGGTAAAACGGATTTTTCGTCTTAGCGGATTTGCTTATCTTCTTCGCAACTAAAACTCAGAGCGTCGTGCAATGCTTATGAAGGTCGATCAATCTGCAAAAGTAAGATTGACGCAACGAGACGCAATTTCATTGGCGTTGCTCGTTTTCGCTGCCGTGCTCTTGAGCGCGCTCGCGTTCAGTGAATCTCTCTTAGAACTTGTGAATTGCTGGATCGGCCAGGAAGAATACAGCCACGGATTTCTCATACCCGTTATCGTTGCCTGGCTGCTTTGGGCACGGCGCGATGCGCTGGTTGCAAGTATTGGTCGGCCTTCTTGGTTAGGCCCCGCGCTCATCTTGCTTGCCGCGGTGATGCACATATTGGGCAAATTGAGCGCTCTTTTTATCTTATCGCAAGTTGGCTTTGTCGTCGCCCTTCTCGGCATCGCGCTGGGAGTTGGCGGCTATTCGTTGCTGAAAGTCACTTTCATTCCAACGATTTTTCTTCTCTTCGCGATTCCGCTTCCTTATTTCATCGACGCAGTTTTGTCGTACCGCCTTCAGCTAATCTCATCGCAGCTAGGCACGGCGTTTATTAGGCTGCTTCAAATTCCGGTTTATCTTGAGGGCAATGTTATCGATCTTGGAATCTATAAACTGCAAGTCGTCGAAGCCTGCAGCGGCCTGCGATACCTCTACCCTCTTATGAGTCTCGGTTTTTTAGCGGCGTACTTATTCCAGGCGCCCTTCTGGCAACGCGCGGTCGTGTTTCTTTCGACCATTCCAATCACGATTTTCATGAACAGTCTGCGGATCGGAATTGTCGGGATCTTGGTTGATCATTTTGGTCCTCAAGATGCCGAAGGCTTTTTGCACATGTTTGAAGGCTGGATCATCTTCCTTGCCTGCGCAGGTGTGCTCGTTGCAGAAATGGCGTTGTTAGCCAGGTTCACATCAGGCAAAGGTTTCTTCGAAGTATTTTATGCGCCTAAAGTTGCCGGCACCCTGGATGCATCGGCAGAGGGCCGACTGGCGTATCGCCCTGTCCCCTTGATAGTTTGTCTGGTTCTTATGGCAGCCGCAGGGTTGGCGACCTATTTCGTGTCTACGCGCCAGGAAATTCGTCCCGAGCGAATGCTGTTTGCCAATTTCCCTGCCACATTGGGCGAGTGGCGAGGCAAGACATCCACGCTAGACCCGCAAACGGAACATTTTCTCGGACTGACCGACTACATCTTGTCCGATTACGTTCGAAAGGACGGACGTCAGGTCAATCTGTATGTCGCTTACTACGCCTCACAACGAAACGGCCTCTCACCCCATTCGCCGAGCGTTTGTATCCCTGGCAATGGCTGGCAAATAACCAACCTCGAACGTACGACCTATCAAAGCAATGATGCGGCTGTATCTCTGCCCCTGAATCGGGTCGTCATCGGACGAGGCTCCGAAAAACAGCTGGTCTATTATTGGTTCGAAGAGCGCGGCATGAAGATCGCGAACGAGTATGTGTCAAAGTTGTATTTGCTCAAGGACGCGATGCTCAAGAATCGAACAGACGGGGCTTTGGTGCGGCTGACCACCGCGATTTACCCCGGCGAAAATGAAAGTGACGCCGACAAGCGGCTACAGGAATTTACGAAAACAGTTGTGCCCAGCCTCACCGGCTACCTGCCGCCGGAGGCGTCGTCTAAAACAAAGCCGGCGATGAATTCGCCCAAGACCAACAATTCATAGAGACCGACATGAACCATTTCATCGATCAATCTCGCGTCAAACCGCTTCTTATTTGCGCCTGTCTCGTCCTAGGTGCGATCCCACTGGGGGCATGCGGTTCACGCGAAGATCGCGCGCATAACTATTATCAAAACGGTGTCAGTTATCTTGAAAAGCAAGATTTTGTAAAAGCCCGCATTGAACTCCGCAACGCCTTGCAGCAAAAGCCCGACATGATCGAGGCGTGGCGAGCACTCGCCAAGGTCGACGAACACGACAAAAACATACCAGGACTTGTCGGGGACTTTGGAAAAATCACAGAGCTTGACGCAAAAGACATTGATTCAAGGACTCGCCTCGCGAAACTCTATCTCGCTGGTGGCGCGCTCAATGAAGCCCTCAAGAACGTTAACGCTGCGACTGAGATCGACCCCAAGAGTGTTGATGCGCTTACAGTAAAGGCAGCCATTCTATTCAGGCTCAAAGATACTGATGGCGCCATCGCAGCCGCGCAAAAAGCGCTAGAAATTGATCCTGCAAACGTCGATGCGCGGATCGTCCTTGCTTCAACAAAATTTTTACAGGGAGATTCTGACTCCGCGTTAAAGCTCATCGCGGAAATACCTGCAAACCAGCAAGACGCACTCGGTGTCATTTTTTTGAAAGTTAATATTTTTCAACGCCAGGGTGACTTTGCCCAGGTTGAATCCCTTCTAAAAAAACTTATTGCGCTCTATCCCAATGAAGCTGGTTTCCGAGCTCAGTTGATCAGGTTTTACCTGGGGCAAAAGCGCCCAGATGACGCTATCAATGAGTTGCGGCGCGTCGTTACAGAAAATCCCACTGATGTGAACGCTGAATTGCAATTGGTGAACCTTTTGGGTTCGCTCAACGGCGTAGGCGCTGCTCGAACAGAGTTAGTTCAACGCATCCGCGCCGGCGGCTCCATACTCCCATTTCAGATCGCGTTGGCAAGACTGGATTTCGCCCAAGGCAATCTCAAAGCCAGTACCGATTTGTTGAACGATATCATCTCTAAATCGAAGGCGCCGGACGACATCCTCGCGGCACGAACAACTCTTGCCGAACTGTATATGAGTAAAAACGACGTTGCCTCGGCTGAACCGGTGATCGCCGATATTCTCAATGCCGACAACCGCAACATTGTTGCCTTAAGACTGCGGGCTGCAATCCGTATCAACCGCGGCCAGATCGATGATGCGATCAACGATCTCCGCACAGCGCTTAACGACCAACCGCGTGCGCCCGAACTGCTTGCAACACTCGCAATTGCGTATGAACGCAATGGGTCGATCGAACTTGCTGACAAGGCTTATCTCGATGCGATGAGGGCTGCTAATTTTGCCCCGAACTATGGTCTCAATTATGTTGTATTTCTCCAGCGTCGCGGACTGTCCGCGCGCGCAGAAAACGTTCTCGTTGATCTCGCGACGCGTAATCCACTCAGCATTCCCGTCTTGTCGAGTTTGGCGCAGGCCAAGCTCGAACGCCAAGATTGGGTCGGCGCCCATGCCATCGCTGACACCATCCGTCGAATAGGCGACAAGGGCGATGTTGCTGATCGGATTAACGGCGTTGCGTTTCTTGGAGAGAAGAAGGTCAGTGAAAGTCTGACCGCATTTCAAGGCTCCTATGATGCCAATCCGGGCGCGGTCCAGCCCATGGCTTCACTCGTTGCTGTTTATCTGCAAGCCAAGCAACCCGATAGAGCCGAGGCCTTTCTTAAGGATGCGCTTAAGGCCAATCCCACAAACGCCGAGGCGCTTGTTCTGCTCGGCTCGGTGGAGCTTATAAAAAACAATCCAAATGAGGCCGCGAAAAATTTCGAAGCGGCTATCAAATCGCAGCCACAAAACGCCGCTGGCTATCGGTCTTTGGCCGATCTTTATGCACGACAAGGCAAAATCGAGGACGCGCAGAAGGTCCTCGATGCCGGACTTCAACAGCAACCTAAAAACTTTGCGCTGCAATTAAGCAGAGCCGGCCTGTTTGAGCTACAAGGACAATATGAGCGCGCGATAACCGAATATGAAAGCATCTTGGCAGACCAACCAGGTTCGATGATCGCCGCAAACAATCTTGCGAGCTTGCTCGCCGATCATCGCAAGGACAAGCCGAGTTTGGTTCGGGCTGGATACCTTGCTGCGGTGCTAAAGAACACTGACATCCCTCAGTTCAAGGATACCCTCGGTTGGATTGCATATTTGCAAGGTGACTATCCTGCAGCAATTACTTTTCTTGAAGACGCGGCAACCAAATTGCCGAATTTGGCCTTGGTGCAATATCACCTTGGAATGAGTTACCTCGCAGCCGGACAGAACGAAAAAGCATCCGACCGATTTAAGAAGGCTCGTGAATTGGCGCCAAATGATGCCGAGCTGAAGGCAAAAATCGACGCCGCGCTGCAGACGCAGTCGGAAAAGAACAAAGGTTAGGCGCTTCTGATTGCCGGATCGCCGATAAATCATTGGAAGTTCGGAAACACTTGCCCGACACTGTCACGTGCGCGCTGGCGTCCCCTGTCCGCTTCGGCTTGATTAATTGCCGTGGGATTTCCCATCAACGTAAAGTCTCGGCTCAAACTAAATAATACGGTACTCGAGTTCGCCTGCCCCACGTTTTCACGATACGTGTAGGACAGATTTGTGCGCCATTCGCGCGTCAGCCGATACGAGTAGTTGACTCCTGCCGAAAAAAAATCTGATGGCGGTAGCCGTTGATTGTCCAATTTGGCCTGGAGTACTGGCCTGGGCATACTGCGACGTGAAAGACAAATTTGAAAATTGGTTGATGTCATAACTGACCGCCAGGCTGAGCGTGGACGATTGCTGCAATTGGCCAGTGAATAAAGGAATGATTGATTGCGCTGCCGCGAATGAAACGGTTGTGTCTTTCGTAAGGCGATATGACAATCCGATATCCCCGATCCAGCCGTGGCCCGCTCCGACGAGAGGCTGAAATGGCGTGGACGCCACCGGAAACTCGGCGGAAGGTGGAACTATTACAATAGGTGCTGCCGCTGCGTTGCCATTTTGATACGCATTGGCAAATACGAGTCCAATATTTCCGTGAACAGAGAGACGTTGCGTGACTTGCGATTGCAGCCCGCTCATAAATCGCCACATAAGTCTTTGACTATCGGCTGCATTGTCCTGCGCGAACCAATCGAAGTTGACCGAGTTGGTGAAAGTGGTCGTCGGACTGATGTTATGCAGCCAGAAGACGGTCGACGTAACATCTTTGTAGGGAATCTGATTGGGATCGGTAAATGATACCGTGCTGGCGTTGGCGGACCACGAAATTATATCGTTGCGACCCAGATCATGGGCCACGCCGCCAGTTACGTTGTAGGTGTTGATCGAGCCATGCGTGCTGACGACCCCGCTTTGGGTCAATTGCGTTTGGGCCGCATCCGAACGATTCCAGGACGCTGCGAAATTAAATTTGTCGAGCTCGGTGACGTGATTGATGCTGAAATTCGAACTTGCCGGCGTGCCCCATGTCGGGAACGTATCGGCGGCGCCGGGGCCAAAATATTTGTAATAACTAAAGTGATTGTCGAGCAGGTAACTTGTGGTTGGCGTCTGCGCAAGAATATCAAGCGTCGCCGCAGTCGTTGATTTGACTGTCGTGCCCGATGGATTTGTTAGTCAAAAAATAATTATTGCTCGCTTCGCCCGTCTCATTGATGCTGCCTTTCATCGAAACGTCGGCAGCGAAAGCGCCGCTAGTGGCGGCACCCAAGAGCAAAGTCGCCGTTAAGACCGATGTTTTCACAACCCCACGGTCCTGTTCGGTATGTTTCCGCGAAGGCCGCACAACTCATTCAAGCAGACCTCTTTCAGGAACGATGATGATGTCACCTGCTCGAAGATTGATATTGTCCGCGGTGTTGGTCCCTGCAGAGTAAGAGTTAAAGTCAAAGAGCAATATTGAATTGACACCATCGATCTTGCGATGCAATTGAATTCGCTGCCGAGCCGCAAATGGTCCGAGACCACCCGCCAGCGCGATTGCCTGCACCACATTGATTGTCGGTCTGACGAAGTAAGGACCGGGGCGTAATACTTCCCCGGTGATGTAGACCTTCGGTTTCGTTTCGTCTTCGGTTTCCCGATTAATCGCCGCTCGCGCAACGGTCACATCAAGGTCGCCGGTATAATTTTTCTTCAGTCGCGCCCGCAACACTTCTTCCAAACCGTGCGGCGTCAATCCACCCGCGTGGATCTGCCCAATCAAAGGAAAGCCAATCATCCCGTCGGGTCCGACCACCACGCGGCGATCGAGCTTTGGATCTTGCCAAACTGAGATTTCGAGAGTGTCACCGGCGCGTAGGGGCGCTTGCGCGAAGGCCGACGAAAAAAAGCTGCAGACAAATAGCAAAGCCAGGATTGCGCGCATGGCTATCCTCCCCCTTCCCTCAAAGACCACCAAACTGAACTAAGTCGACAACTTTATAGCCGTCAACGATTAAATGCTATTTAACCATTTGGCCGTTGATGGGGAAAATACCGTAGTTTCGCTTGTCCTCAATGACCAGGGTCATCAAATCGCGATCGATTTTGGTCGATCCGGTGGAAAAGCCATAAACTAAAGCGGTATCGCAAAGGATGTTGATAACCCGCGGTACGCCGTGGCTAGCATCAGCGACCATTTTACAGGCGCCTTCCGTAAACAGATTGACGCGGGAACCAACCGCGGCGAGTCGGAAATTGATGTACTTGGCAACCTCGGTCGCAGGTAAGGGTCGCAGGTGAAAATCAGAGGAAACCCGCTGAGCAAACTGGATCAAATTTGGTCTGCAAAGCAGATCTTTCAATTGTGGCTGCCCAATAAGAATCAGCTGCAAAAACTGGTATTTATCAACATTGATATTGGACAACATCCGGAGGCTTTCGAGCGCGTCCTCGCGTAAATTTTGGGCCTCGTCGACAATCAAGATTGTCCGGTGCCGTTTTTTGTATTGCGCGTACAAGAAGTCCTGAAAGCGTTTAATCAAAGTGCCCGCGTCGCCGTCGAATGGCTGTCCAAGGGACATCAGGATCCATTGCAGGAGTTCTTCGCGCCCCTCCGGCGTATTCGAAATCAGACCAACATTGACGACTTTGGGGTCGAGCTTGCGCAACAAGTGGCGAACGAGCGTGGTTTTTCCCGAGCCAATTTCACCGGTAATGACAGTAAAGCCGGCGTTGTTCATCACGCCAAATTCGAGCATGCCAAAAGCCAGACGATGGGTCTGACCCCAATAAATCATGTCCGGATCCGGCAATATCGAGAAGGGCTTTTCTTTGAGCCCGTAATACGCCTCGTACATCAGTTGTCCTCGATTGCCGGCAATTGGGTGGATCGTCATTGGTTGTTGTACGGATACCGCCTCTTGCCACCGGCAATAACCACTATCTCCCGCGTCCCTGGATCGGACAATTTTTGCGCCGCCCGTTTATTGCGGCGTTGCGATAACCCAGCCAAAGCAGCCACTCAACATCGGTTCAATACCACGTCTTCGACGGTATATTTGCCCGATCAAATGGGTTCGCACCAATGCAAATGCGATTTTAGGTTACCCAGGTCATCCCCCTAGTTGAGAGGCGCAACACAAGATTAGCGTATTTTTTGCGCCATTTCTGTGTCGGGTGAACATTCATGCCCCTTCCCTGACACCAAAAGCGATGCGCCTAAAGCGACGAAGGCCCCTGCACAGGTCATTTAGGTTCCTGGTTAATAGCAATTTGGGTCTGTAAAAAGAATAGCTATTTAATTCAATGGCTTAAGGTGATTCACTACAACTGGTTGCATTTCTACAACACTCCTAAAAGCTTTCTGGTAGCGCTTTACAGGCTTAAAAATCTGTGACTAAGTAGACGTGTGGCGCAGACTTTAAGACAGCGCGCGGGATTTAATTCCTGCAGCGCTTGTTGGTTGAAGGCTTTACAGGGAGTTCACTATGAACACAGTCGTGAAAAAGTTTGCGTTGGCAGCGCTCTGCACCACGGCGCTGACAGGCGTATCTCAAGCTGCAGTGTTATTCGATATCGTCGGTGGCGGTGCGGTCCCGACTTTTCAGCTATAGTCAGCGCGGGTGGCGATAACAACGTCATCAACGCGAGCGGCGCTCCGGTGACGGGTTCGACTGTTTACGATCCTGGTGCAACGTCATGAGGGTTGGCGCCATCGCCGGTAACGTCGTGGCTTGGCAGCGTCGCAGGTGCCAACGGGAATGCCGTTCTTTCGGTCAGCGGCTTGAACCCTGAGTCAGGGCTATACGATCCAGTGGACGTACATCGGTAGCGAGGCGGGCAACATAAACATATTCTCGATCAGCAACACCGGCGCGACAATCGCAGCCAACAGCGTTGTGCCTTTCGCGGAAGACAATCGGAACAACAGCTGCTGCGGTGGGATCAATCCCCTTCCGACAGTTACCATGGGCGCAACCGTTTTCAATAACGGCGCGAACGCGATCAGCACGCCTGGCTTCAAGTTTATGGACACCGACACGGGCGCGACGGTGATGAATGACGGGACCACCACGAATCCGATCCCGAATAGCGGTTCGGCGAACATGATCTTCTCATACCTCACGCCGGAAACTAACGGCACGGTTGCTCTCGGTATTCTGTGGGATCTGACGACCACGCAGACCAACGAAGTCGTTTTCGGCTTTAACGACAACGGTTCGGGCGACGATAACCATGACGACTTCATGGTCATCGCGTCGGTTGTCGCCGGTGGTTTGGAAGGCACGCCGATCCCAGGCGCCCTGCCGCTCTTCGGCAGCGTCCTCGGTGGTGGGTTGCTCTTCCGTCGGCTTCGCAAGCGCGCCAAGTCGGCTTAATTAACCCTCGATAACATCAATAAAAAAGGGGCCTTCAAAAAGGCCCCTTTTTCTATATATTCAAACCGCTCGAGGGCGGGGACATCGGGTTAGTCAGTAGTGTTGGCGGCCGATCAGTGAACACAGATCGGCGACTTGGCCAGCTGAACTTTAGGTACCCATGCTCCAGAGACAAACGTTCGCAAAATCCAGTGTCGAAGTTGAAGATGGCGAGGGGTTTTCCCTGTCGCACATCTTTGACGTTGTGAAACGGCGCATTCTTTATTTCGTTATCCCCTTTCTCACCATCCTGGCGATCGGCACGCTGATCACCTTCGCATGGCCTGCAAAATATCTCTCGCAGGGCAAGATTCTGATTTCGTCGCAGGAAATCCCCACCGACCTCGTTAAGCCGACAGTCTCGACGCTCTCCAACGAACGCATTTCGTACATCCAGCAGCGCACGATGACGCGGGACAACCTCCTGGCGCTGTCGAAAAAATTCAACCTGAACATGGGTTGGCAAGGGCTGGTGTCGGGCTCGGAAATTGTTGATTTCATTCGCGAGCGAACGGTGATCAAGCCAGTCGAAGCGACTTTAAATGGAGAGCGAAAACAAGCGATCGCGTTTTCCGTTGGCTTTGAATACGAGAATCCGCAAATAGCGACACGCGTGGCCAATGAACTGGTCACAATGATCCTCAATGAGGACGTGCGGACGCGAACCAATTTTGCCTCGGAGACAACGAAATTCCTCGAGAAAGAAGTCAAGCGCCTCGAGGATCAACTCGGATCCGTCAACAACGAAATCGCCGAGCGGCAAAAAAGTATGCTCGGCGGCGGCGGGTGACCCGACTGACGACGCTAGAAATTTGGCCACCCTAAAAGCCCAACTGGCGGTCAAAAGCGCAGTCTTTTCAGAAACGCATCCGGACATCCGCGCTCTCAAGCGGCAGATCGAAGCCTTGGAAAAGGTCGCCGGCCCCGTGCCCGCGGCCGAAGGGCGGCGCGGCTTCAGACGCAGAGGCTGTCCAGAAAGACATCATCGCCGGCAATCACGAATGCGCTGGGCATCGACACCCTGTTACACCCAAAGAATAGGCACACGCCAAGAGCTAAACGTCGCCACGCAAAAACTTGCGGCCGCTCGGCTCGGCGAGAACCTCGAGCGAGGACAGCACTCAGAGCGACTGGAAGTTCTCGAACAGCCGACACTTCCGAAAAAGCCCACGAGCCCCAACCGGCCGAAGATATTTGCGATGGTTTTTGCTTTTGCCCTGATGGCAGGTGGAGGCCTGTTGTTCGGCGCCGAAATGCTCAATCCGGCGATCCGGCGGAGCACCGATCTCTACTCGTTGGTCGATAGCCATCTCGTTGTGCTGATTCCGCACATTTCTACCGACGACGAGCTGCATCGCAAAAAAAGCCGGCGCATGTACGTCGCCGGAGCGGTGGCTACGATAATCCTTATTGGAGCGGTCGCTGTCTTCTTCATATTGCCGCCGATTGATACGCTGTTCGACAAGATCATGCAGATGATTCTGCGATAGCTCGACCTTTATGCCGGTGTGGACAGATGGAAAATATTAGACAAGCTGTTGAGCGTGCCAAAGAGACAAGGCTTCCACCGTCACCTGTGGAAGCTTTGGCGGGCCCGCCTATTTCACAGCAGCAGTCTCCGCTCCGCACTCCAGACTTCATCGCACCAACTCCACCCCAATTTCGTGGAAGAGAAGTCGCGCTCAACGGCGATTACCTCGAATCAAAGAGGATCATTGCTCACGATATTGCCGACCCGCGTGCGAAGTCCTTCGACATGCTGCGAACGCAAGTTTTGCAAGCAATGGAAATCAAGGAATGGCAGGTGATTGGTGTCACCTCACCAACGGCCGGCTGCGGCAAAACTGTCGTATCGACCAATCTGGCGCTGAGTATTGCCCGCCACAATCGGCCGGTGCTGTTGGTCGACATGGATCTGCAAAAGCCGCAGGTGGCAAACTATTTAGGCCTCAATTGCAAACAAGGCGTGTTGAGTGTTCTTGAAGGAAAAACCGACTTCGCGAGCTCAATTATTGAGGCGAGCATCAAAAATCTGACGATGTCGGTATTGCCCTGCGAGGCCTCTACTCTCAACTCTTCGGAATGGATGGCGTCACGGCCCATGGACGCCATCATGCAGCAAATCAGGCGGGATTATAAAGATTGCGTTGTCATCTTTGACTTGCCGCCGGTATTAGCCGGAGACGATGTGATTACGATCCTTCCGCAACTCGACTGCGTATTGTTTGTCGCGGCGGTTGGAACAACAACGGTCTCGGATATCAAAGAATCCAACAAGCATTTGGAAGCGACATCTGTTGTTCGCTTTGTCTTGAATAAGTCAGCAGAAATGCCCGCGACGTACTATTCGCGCTATGCAGAGGCTTTGTACCGCGAGCATAAAAAACGGAAGCGTCGGGCCAAATAAAAAAGCCCGGAGACTGACCCGGGGCTCTTACTGTTCGCGCGGTGCAACGCGCTAGTGCAGGCCCATATCGCCAAATCGATAATTCAGTTTCAGACGCGCAACCTGCGACTTGTCATGGAATGCGGTGGTCGTGATCGGGAAGGTAGTTGCACCGAACAAACGGCCAGCTTGCGGCGCCGTCAAAGTGTCGGTTCCAAAGTCCATATAGAGATATTCCGCCCCAACCGACCAGTTTCGATTGAGGGCCATTTCGACACCTCCACCCACCGTCCAGCCCACTCGGGTTTTAAAATCTGAGAACACGCGTATTTGGTTACAGCCGACGTTGCAATCCTGGGTAACTGAATGCTCAAAACCGCCGTATGCGAGACCACCGGTCACGTAAAATAGCCAATTGCTCATCGTGCCCGGAGACACACCGAAGCGCCCGCGGACCGTGCCAACCCATTTTTGTTCATCTGAAAGTGTCAGGATGTCGCCGCCGCCAATGCCCACGATGACGGGATTTTGCACTAAATTAGCCGTAGCCGTCCGATTTCGCCACGCGATATCGGCTTCGGCGCCCAAAACCCAAATGCCAGCCTGGTAGTTGTATCCCAGCTGACCGCCGCCGATGAAGCTTTCCGGATTAACGCTCGTAGAGAGCGAGCCGCCAGCGGCAAAAGGCGGAACACCGAAGAGAAGTCCAGGACCCTGGGTATAATCGATCGAGGAATGGCCCCAAGAATAGCCCGCATTAAGGCCCACATAGACCCCCGACCAGTTGGTCAGCATTGGCGGGGGTACGTAGGCTGGAGCCTTCATAGGCAGGTCAGCCGCGAATACTGATCCCGATAGCCCAACAGCTGCTGCCGTTGTGATCAGTCCACTAATGATTCGACGCATAGCCCCGCTCCTCCATACGTCTTCCTAACGCCAATATGGTTAACATAGAAGCAGACTACAGCCGAGCTTCGAGGATTAGTGGTTTTTGTTACATTTGGGCAACAATTTAGCGCCCAAAACCTTTGTCCGAGTCCCCGAAAGTAGTCAACAGGCTCTTAAGGGCCCGCTGCGCCTATGTCCCTGACTTATCGAGCATAATACGCCGGACGTCTAAATTTTCGCTTATCGAGCGCCTGCTTCCAAGTCTTAAGGTGTGCAGGGGCTTAACCCCAACATTCTCCCAACTAACTCGCCTGCCCGCCCACAAACCCACATTAGACGATATGGAAATTGTTGGATGTGAGGTGTGTGAGCGCCGTGTTGTGCAGGGTGACCGAGTTCGATGCGTCGATCGCGATCGTAACGTCGGTTCCAACCTGAGCTGCGTGCGCGAGTACATCCGCGAAGTTTGAGAACGCATTATGGCTAAGCTGCACGACGTCACTGTTTGCCTGGAAATCGGCAATTGTAGCTTTTCCGACGTTTCCTCCGAACACAAATGTATCGGCGCCGCCGTTACCGAACAGCACTTCATTTGCCGCTGTGTTGCCGATCACGTCGTTACCGGTTGTGCCAAAGATCGCTTGAGTTCGATCCGACGTGCCCGGCCGCATCCGTTGCGGTCAAAACGAAATTATGAACGGTCGGTGCCAGGCTTCCCATTAAAGCCGACCAGGCTCCGTTGGAGCCGGCCGTGGTTTGGCCGAGCAGTGCTCCGGTGTTGCCATCGGAAATCGATACTGAGCTGTTGGCTTCGGAGGTGCCCGACACAACGCCCAGCCCTCTCACCAGCGCAGTAAAGTTGCTTGGGCTCACCGCAATTGAGGCATCTACGGCAACGTCAACTGCCGAAGACATCGTGCCCGTGTTGCCCGCAATATCGGTGTCGACGGCTGCCAGGCTGTGCGAACCGTTGGCCAAAGCACCCGTCACGAAATTCCAGGAGCCGCCGGCATCCGCTGTGGTGCTCCCGAGCAGCGTCGCGCCGTCATAAACTTTGACCAGGCTATTCGCTTCGGCCACCCCGCTCAGTGCGGCGTGGTTCATGTTGACGATCGCATCGCTCGTGATTGAGGGTGCGGTCGGCGCGAAGGTATCAATGGTGAGGTTCAGTGCGATTGAAGCTGCGCCAGTATTGCCGGCGGCATCGGTGGCAGTCGAAGTGAAGTTATGGGCGCCGTCATTGAGCGCCGCAGTGGTGTAGCTCCAGGCGCCGGCGCCATTTGTGACCGTGCTGCCAAGCAGCGTGGCGCCATCATAGACATTGATCGTGCTGTTGGCTTCCGCGGTCCCGGTCAGGGTCGGCGTATTGTCGTTTGTGATGTGGTCACCGACGGTGCCGCTGTCAGTCGAGAACGACATGATGGTCGGACTGATGGGCGCGGTGGCGTCGATCGTCACCGCCAAGGTACCCGACATCTGGCTCGTTGCTAACGAATTGCCTCCGTTAATTAGCCCAGCAGTTGCCGCGAAGTCATGGAGGCCATCCGCAAGAGCGGGGGTGAGGAAACTCCAGGTACCAGTGCCATCGGCAGTCGTGGTTCCGAGCAGTGTTGCCCCGTCGAAGACTTTAATTGTGGTGTTGGCGTCTGCGGAACCGGTCAGCGTCAACGTCTTGTCGTTGGTGATGCCGTCACCAACAGTACCGCTGTCAATCGAGAACGAAACAATCGTCGGCGCGGTGGCAACCGCTACATTTATTGTCACAGGAGCAATGGTGGACGCCGCGCCAGTATTGCCCGCGGCATCGGTCGCGGTTGCGGTCAAGTTATGGGTGCCGTTGTTCAATCCGGCAGTGGTATAGGCCCAGGCCCCGCTTCCGTTAGCCGTTGTGCTGCCGAGCAACGTTGCGCCATCGAACACCTTGACCGTGCTGTTGGCTTCTGCAGTACCGGTCAGGGCCACATCGTTGAGATTGACGATCGCGTTGCTCGTGATCGACGGTGTGGTTGGCGCTGTTGTATCAATCGTCACGCCCAGCGCGGTCGAAGCCGTGCCGGTATTTCCGGCGGCATCGGTGGCCGTCGCCGTCAGGCTATGGGCGCCATTGGCGAGCGCTGCAGTCGTATAAGTCCAGGCCCCTGTTCCGCTGGCGGTGACGCTGCCGAGCAACGTGGCGCCATCGAACACCTTGACGGTGCTGTTGGCTTCCGCCGTGCCGGTCAATGTCAGCGTATTGTCGTTGGTGATGCCATCACCAACCGTACCGCTGTCGGTCGAGAACGAGGCGATGCTCGGCGCAATAGGCGCTGTGGTGTCGACCGTCACGCTCAGCGCGGCCGAGGCAGTTCCGGTATTGCCGGCGGCATCAGTCGCTGTTGCCGTCAGGCTGTGGGCACCATTGGCGAGCGCCGCAGTCGTATAGGTCCAGGTCCCTGTTCCGCTGGCGCTGACGCTGCCGAGCAACGTGGCGCCGTCAAACACCTTGACGGTGCTGTTGGCTTCCGCCGTGCCGGTGAGCGTCAACGTGTTGTCGTTGGTGATGCCATCACCAACCGTGCCGCTGTCGGTGGAGAACGAGGCGATGCTCGGGGCAACCGGCGCGGTCGTATCGACCGTCACGCTCAGCGCGGCCGAGGCGGTTCCGTTATTGCCGGCGGCATCGGTCGCTGTTGCCGTAAGGCTGTGGGCGCCATTGGCGAGCGCGGCGGTGGTGTAAGTCCATGCCCCCGTCCCGCTCGCAATCGCGCTGCCGAGCAGCGTGGCGCCATCGAACACCTTGACCGTGCTGTTGGCTTCCGCCGTGCCGGTGAGCGTCAACGTGTTGTCGTTGGTAATGCCATCACCAACGGTGCCGCTGTCGGTCGAGAACGAGGCAATGCTCGGCGCAACCGGCGCCGTCGTATCGATCGTCACGCTCAGCGCGGCCGAGGCAGCACTGTTATTGCCGGCGGAATCGGTGGCGGTGGCGGTGAGGCTGTGGGCGCCATTGGCGAGCGCCACGGTGGTGTAACTCCACGCCCCGGTGCCGTCGGCGCTGACGCTGCCGAGCAGCGTGGCGCCATCGAACACCTTGACCGTGCTGTTGGCCACGGCCGTGCCGGTCAGCGTTAGGGTATTATCATTAGTAACGTCGATCACCCACGACGCCACTATCAGCCGAGAACGAAGCAATCGTTGGGGCGACTGGGGCTGTCGGTGTCGACCGTCGATGACGCATTTCCTGCAAGATCAACCGCCGTCACAGTGAAGGTCGTAGCAGCCGATCCGAACTTTACGAAACTCCAAGTACCATTGGCCCCTGTTACTGCTGTGCCGAGAAGCGCCCCATTTGCGCTGTTATAAATCGAGACCGTACTGTTGGCTTCCGACGTCCCGTTTAAGGATAAGAAGCCTCGTATAGCCATTTGGCTCGTGATGACAGGCGTCGGCGCGATCGTATCGATGGTGAGGCCTAGTGCGGTTGAGGCGTTACTTGTGTTGCCAGCCACATCGGTGGCCGTGGCCGTCAGGCTGTGGGCGCCATCAGCGAGCGCTGCCGTGGTGTAGCTCCAGGCGCCGGTGCCGCTGGCGGTAATACTGCCCAGAAGCGTTGCGCCATCGAACACCTTGACCGTGCTGTTGGCTTCCGCCGTACCGGTCAGAGTTGGCGTTTTGTCATTGGTGATGTGATCACCGACCGTGCCGCTGTCAGTCGAGAATGACGCAATCGTCGGGCTAATGGGTGCCGTGGCGTCAATCGTAACCGCCAAAGTGCCCGACAGTGCGCTGATCGCTAATGTGTTTCCGCCACTAGAAACTGCTGCCGTAGCCGCGAAGTTATGGAGACCATCCGCAAGAGCGGGGGTGAGGAAACTCCAGGCGCCGGTGCCATCGGCAGTGGTGGTGCCGAGCAGTGTTGCCCCGTCGAAGACTTTAATTGTGGTGTTGACGTCAGCCAGACCAACCAGCGTCAACGTCTTGTCATTGGTGATGCCGTCGCCAGCGTTGCCACTATCGACTGAGAACGAGGTAATCGTCGGCGTCGTGGGAGTCGCTACATTTATTGTTACAGGAGCAGCCGCCGAGGCAGTTCCGGTATTGCCGGCGGCATCGGTCGCCGTTGCCGTCAGGTTATGCGTGCCGTTGTTCAAACCGGCAGTGGTGTAGGCCCAAGCCCCGCTACCGTTGGCCGTGGTGCTGCCGAGCAACGTTGCCCCGTCGAAGATCTTAACGGTGGCGTTGGCTTCAGCGGTACCGGTCAGGGCCACGTCGTTGAGATTGACGATCGCGCTGCTCATGATTGAAGGCGCAACCGGCGCGGTCGTATCGACTGTCACGCTCAGGGCCGCCGAGGCAGTTCCGGTATTGCCGGCGGCATCGGTGGCGGTTGCCGTGAGGCTGTGGGCGCCATTGGCGAGCGCTGCGGTGGTATAGCTCCAGGCTCCTGTGCCGCTGGCGGTAACACTGCCCAGAAGCGTGGCGCCATCGAACACCTTGACGGTGCTGTTGGCTTCCGCCGTGCCGGTGAGCGTCAGGACATTCGCATTGGTGATGCCATCGCCAACCGTAGCGCTGTCGGGTGAGAACGAGGCAATGCTGGGGGCAACCGGGGCCGTGGTATCGACCGTCACGCTCAGCGCGGCTGAAGCCACGCCGGTATTGCCGGCCACATCGGTCGCTGTTGCCGTCAGGCTGTGGGCGCCATTGGCGAGCGCTGCCGTGGTGTAAGTCCAGGCACCCGTACCATCGGCGCTGACGCTGCCGAGCAGCGTGGCGCCGTCGAACACCTTGACGGTGCTGTTGGCTTCCGCCGTGCCGGTCAACGTCAGCGTGTTGTCGTTGGTGATGCCGTCACCAACCGTGCCGCTGTCGGTCGAGAACGAGGCGATGCTCGGCGCAACCGGCGCGGTCGTGTCGATGGTGACGTTCAGCGCAGCCGAGGCAGTTCCGGTATTGCCGGCGGCATCAGTCGCTGTTGCCGTCAGGCTGTGGGCGCCATTGGCGAGCGCTGCAGTCGTATAAGTCCATGCCCCTGTTCCGCTGGCGGTGACGCTGCCGAGCAGCGTGGCGCCATCGAACACCTTGACCGTGCTGTTGGCTTCCGCGGTACCGGTCAACGTCAGCGTATTGTCGTTGGTAAGGCCATCACCAACCGTGCCGCTGTCGGTCGAGAACGAGGCGATGCTCGGCGCAACCGGCGCGGTCGTGTCGATGGTCACGTTCAGCGCGGCCGAGGCAGTTCCGGTATTGCCGGCGGCATCGGTCGCTGTTGCCGTCAGGCTGTGGGCGCCATTGGCGAGCGCTGCAGTCGTATAGGTCCAGGCGCCTGTTCCGCTGGCGGTAACACTGCCCAGCAGCGTGGCGCCATCGAACACCTTGACGGTGCTGTTGGCTTCGGCCGTGCCGGTCAATGTCAGCGTGTTGTCGTTGGTGATGCCATCGCCAACCGTACCGCTGTCGGTCGAGAACGAGGCGATGCTCGGCGCAACCGGGGCGGTCGTATCGATGGTGACGCTCAGCGCGGCCGAGGCAGTTCCGGTATTGCCGGCGGCATCGGTGGCAGTGGCTGTGAGGCTGTGGGCGCCATTGGCGAGCGCTGCCGTGGTGTAAGTCCAGGCGCCGGTGCCATCGGCGCTGACGCTGCCGAGCAGCGTGGCGCCATCGAACACCTTGACCGTGCTGTTGGCTTCCGCCGTACCGGTGAGCGTCAACGTGTTGTCGTTGGTGATGCCGTCACCAACCGTGCCGCTGTCGGTCGAGAACGAGGCGATGCTCGGCGCAACCGGCGCGGTCGTGTCGATGGTCACGTTCAGCGCAGCCGAGGCAGTTCCGGTATTGCCGGCGGCATCAGTCGCTGTTGCCGTCAGGCTGTGGGCACCATTGGCGAGCGCGGCGGTGGTGTAAGTCCATGCCCCCGTCCCGCTCGCAATCGCGCTGCCGAGCAGCGTGGCGCCATCGAACACCTTGACCGTGCTGTTGGCTTCCGCCGTGCCGGTGAGCGTCAACGTATTGTCGTTGGTAAGGCCATCACCAACGGTGCCGCTGTCGGTCGAGAACGAGGCAATGCTCGGGGCAACCGGGGCCGTGGTATCGACCGTCACGCTCAGCGCGGCCGAGGCGGCACTGTTATTGCCGGCGGAATCGGTGGCGGTGGCGGTGAGGCTGTGAGCGCCATTGGCGAGCGCCACGGTGGTGTAACTCCACGCCCCGGTGCCATCGGCGCTGACGCTGCCGAGCAGCGTGGCGCCATCGAACACCTTGACCGTGCTGTTGGCCACGGCCGTGCCGGTCAGCGTCAACGTATTGTCGTTGGTGATGCCATCACCAACCGTGCCGCTGTCGGTGGAGAACGAGGCAATGCTCGGCGCTGCGAGCGCCATATTGTTAACGGTCACATTCAGGGCCGCCGAAGCCGCGCTGGCCGTGCCAGCCGCATCGGTGGCGGTCGCGGTCAGGGTGTGGGTGGCATTGGCAAGGGTGCCGGTCGTGAAGCTCCAGGCCCCCGTCCCGTTCGCGGTGGCGCTGCCGAGCAGCGTTGCGCCATCAAACACCTTGACCGTGCTGTTGGCTTCCGCCGTACCGGTGAGCGTCAGGACATTCGCATTGGTGATGCCATCGCCGACGGTGCCGGTATCGGGCGAGAACGAGACAATCGTCGGTACCGTGGGAACATGGGTATCAATCGTCACGCCCAGCGCAGCCGAGGCCACGCCAGTATTGCCGGCCACATCGGTGGCCGTGGCCGTCAGGCTGTGGGCGCCATCAGCGAGCGCTGCCGTGGTGTAGCTCCAGGCGCCGGTGCCGCTGGCGGTAACACTGCCCAGAAGCGTTGCGCCATCGAACACCTTGACCGTGCTGTTGGCTTCGGCCGTGCCGGTCAATGTCAGCGTGTTGTCGTTGGTGATGCCATCGCCAACCGTACCGCTGTCGGTCGAGAACGAGGCGATGCTCGGCGCAACCGGCGCGGTCGTATCGATGGTGACGCTCAGCGCGGCCGACGCAGTTCCGGTATTGCCGGCGGCATCGGTGGCAGTGGCCGTGAGGCTGTGGGCGCCATTGGCGAGCGCTGCCGTGGTGTAAGTCCAGGCGCCGGTGCCATCGGCGCTGACGCTGCCGAGCAGCGTGGCGCCATCAAACACCTTGACCGTGCTGTTGGCTTCCGCCGTACCGGTGAGCGTCAACGTGTTGTCGTTGGTGATGCCGTCGCCAACGGTGCCGCTGTCGGTCGAGAACGAGGCGATGCTCGGCGCAACTGGCGCGGTCGTATCGATGGTCACGCTCAGCGCGGCCGAGGCAGTTCCGGTATTGCCGGCGGCATCGGTCGCTGTTGCCGTCAGGCTGTGGGCGCCATTGGCGAGCGCGGCCGTGGTGTAGCTCCAGGCGCCGGTGCCACTGGCGGTAACACTGCCCAGAAGCGTTGCGCCATCGAACACCTTGACGGTGCTGTTGGCTTCCGCCGTGCCGGTCAGCGTCAGCGTATTATCGTTGGTAAGGCCATCGCCAACGATGCCGCTGTCGGTCGAGAACGAGGCGATGCTCGGCGCAACCGGCGCGGTCGTATCGACTGTCACGCTCAGCGCCGCCGAGGCAGTTCCGGTATTGCCGGCGGCATCGGTGGCGGTTGCCGTCAGGCTGTGGGCGCCATTGGCGAGCGCTGCGGTGGTATAGCTCCAGGCTCCTGTGCCGCTGGCGGTAACACTGCCCAGAAGCGTGGCGCCATCGAACACCTTGACGGTGCTGTTGGCTTCCGCCGTGCCGGTGAGCGTCAGGACATTCGCATTGGTGATGCCATCGCCAACCGTAGCGCTGTCGGGTGAGAACGAGGCAATGCTGGGGGCAACCGGGGCCGTGGTATCGACCGTCACGCTCAGCGCGGCTGAAGCCACGCCGGTATTGCCGGCCACATCGGTCGCTGTTGCCGTCAGGCTGTGGGCGCCATTGGCGAGCGCTGCCGTGGTGTAAGTCCAGGCACCCGTACCATCGGCGCTGACGCTGCCGAGCAGCGTGGCGCCGTCGAACACCTTGACGGTGCTGTTGGCTTCCGCGGTGCCGGTCAACGTCAGCGTGTTGTCGTTGGTGATGCCGTCGCCAACCGTGCCGCTGTCGGTCGAGAACGAGGCGATGCTCGGCGCAACCGGCGCGGTCGTGTCGATGGTGACATTCAGCGCGGCCGAGGCAGTTCCGGTATTGCCGGCGGCATCGGTCGCGGTGGCTGTGAGGCTGTGGGCGCCATTGGCGAGCGCTGCAGTCGTATAAGTCCAGGCCCCTGTTCCGCTGGCGGTGACGCTGCCGAGCAGCGTGGCGCCGTCAAACACCTTGACGGTGCTGTTGGCTTCCGCGGTCCCGGTCAACGTCAGCGTATTGTCGTTGGTGATGCCATCACCAACCGTGCCGCTGTCGGTCGAGAACGAGGCGATGCTCGGCGCAACCGGCGCGGTCGTGTCGATGGTCACGTTCAGCGCGGCGGACGCAGTTCCGGTATTGCCGGCGGCATCGGTGGCGGTGGCGGTGAGGCTGTGGGCGCCATTGGCGAGCGCTGCAGTCGTATAGGTCCAGGCGCCTGTTCCGCTGGCGGTAACACTGCCCAGCAGCGTGGCGCCATCGAACACCTTGACGGTGCTGTTGGCTTCAGCCGTGCCGGTCAATGTCAGCGTGTTGTCGTTGGTGATGCCATCGCCAACCGTGCCGCTGTCGGTCGAGAACGAGGCGATGCTCGGCGCAACCGGGGCGGTCGTATCGATGGTGACGCTCAGCGCGGCCGAGGCAGTTCCGGTATTGCCGGCGGCATCGGTGGCAGTGGCTGTGAGGCTGTGGGCGCCATTGGCGAGCGCTGCCGTGGTGTAAGTCCAGGCGCCGGTGCCATCGGCGCTGACGCTGCCGAGCAGCGTGGCGCCATCGAACACCTTGACCGTGCTGTTGGCTTCCGCCGTACCGGTGAGCGTCAACGTGTTGTCGTTGGTGATGCCGTCACCAACCGTGCCGCTGTCGGTCGAGAACGAGGCGATGCTCGGCGCAACCGGGGCGGTCGTATCGATGGTCACGTTCAGCGCAGCCGAGGCAGTTCCGGTATTGCCGGCGGCATCAGTCGCTGTTGCCGTCAGGCTGTGGGCACCATTGGCGAGCGCGGCGGTGGTGTAAGTCCATGCCCCCGTCCCGCTCGCAATCGCGCTGCCGAGCAGCGTGGCGCCGTCAAACACCTTGACCGTGCTGTTGGCTTCCGCCGTACCGGTGAGCGTCAACGTATTGTCGTTGGTAAGGCCATCACCAACGGTGCCGCTGTCGGTCGAGAACGAGGCAATGCTCGGGGCAACCGGGGCCGTGGTATCGACCGTCACGCTCAGCGCGGCCGAGGCGGCACTGTTATTGCCGGCGGAATCAGTGGCGGTTGCGGTCAGGCTGTGAGCGCCATTGGCGAGCGCCACGGTGGTGTAACTCCACGCCCCGGTGCCATCGGCGCTGACGCTGCCGAGCAGCGTGGCGCCATCGAACACCTTGACCGTGCTATTGGCCACGGCCGTGCCGGTCAGCGTCAACGTATTGTCGTTGGTGATGCCATCACCAACCGTGCCGCTGTCGGTGGAGAACGAGGCAATGCTCGGCGCTGCGAGCGCCATATTGTTGACGGTCACATTCAGGGCCGCCGAAGCCGCGCTGGCCGTGCCAGCCGCATCGGTGGCGGTCGCGGTCAGGGTGTGGGTGGCATTGGCAAGGGTGCCGGTCGTGAAGCTCCAGGCCCCCGTCCCGTTCGCGGTGGCGCTGCCGAGCAGCGTTGCGCCATCAAACACCTTGACCGTGCTGTTGGCTTCCGCCGTGCCGGTGAGCGTCAGGACATTCGCATTGGTGATGCCATCGCCGACGGTGCCGGTATCGGGCGAGAACGAGACAATCGTCGGTACCGTGGGAACATGGGTATCAATCGTCACGCCCAGCGCAGCCGAGGCCACGCCAGTATTGCCGGCCACATCGGTGGCCGTGGCCGTCAGGCTGTGGGCGCCATCAGCGAGCGCTGCCGTGGTGTAGCTCCAGGCGCCGGTGCCGCTGGCGGTAACACTGCCCAGAAGCGTTGCGCCATCGAACACCTTGACCGTGCTGTTGGCTTCGGCCGTGCCGGTCAATGTCAGCGTGTTGTCGTTGGTGATGCCATCGCCAACAGTACCGCTGTCGGTCGAGAACGAGGCGATGCTCGGCGCAACCGGCGCGGTCGTATCGATGGTGACGCTCAGCGCGGCCGACGCAGTTCCGGTATTGCCGGCGGCATCGGTGGCGGTGGCCGTAAGGCTGTGGGCGCCATTGGCGAGCGCTGCCGTGGTGTAAGTCCAGGCGCCGGTGCCATCGGCGCTGACGCTGCCGAGCAGCGTTGCGCCATCAAACACCTTGACCGTGCTGTTGGCTTCCGCCGTACCGGTGAGCGTCAACGTGTTGTCGTTGGTGATGCCGTCGCCAACGGTGCCGCTGTCGGTCGAGAACGAGGCGATGCTCGGCGCAACTGGCGCGGTCGTATCGATGGTCACGCTCAGCGCGGCCGAGGCAGTTCCGGTATTGCCGGCGGCATCGGTCGCTGTGGCCGTCAGGCTGTGGGCGCCATTGGCGAGCGCTGCCGTGGTGTAGCTCCAGGCGCCGGTGCCACTGGCGGTAACACTGCCCAGAAGCGTTGCGCCATCGAACACCTTGACGGTGCTGTTGGCTTCCGCCGTGCCGGTCAGCGTCAGCGTATTATCGTTGGTAAGGCCATCGCCAACGATGCCGCTGTCGGTCGAGAACGAGGCGATGCTCGGCGCAACTGGCGCGGTCGTATCGATTGTCACGCTCAGCGCGGCCGAGGCAGTTCCGGTATTGCCGGCGGCATCGGTGGCGGTTGCTGTGAGGCTGTGGGCGCCATTGGCGAGCGCTGCGGTGGTATAGCTCCAGGCTCCTGTCCCGCTGGCGGTAACACTGCCCAGAAGCGTGGCGCCATCGAACACCTTGACGGTGCTGTTGGCTTCCGCCGTGCCGGTGAGCGTCAGGACATTCGCATTGGTGATGCCATCGCCAACCGTAGCGCTGTCGGGTGAGAACGAGGCAATGCTGGGGGCAACCGGGGCCGTGGTATCGACCGTCACGCTCAGCGCGGCTGAAGCCACGCCGGTATTGCCGGCCACATCGGTCGCTGTTGCCGTCAGGCTGTGGGCGCCATTGGCGAGCGCTGCCGTGGTGTAAGTCCAGGCACCCGTACCATCGGCGCTGACGCTGCCGAGCAGCGTGGCGCCGTCGAACACCTTGACGGTGCTGTTGGCTTCCGCGGTGCCGGTCAACGTCAGCGTGTTGTCGTTGGTGATGCCGTCACCAACCGTGCCGCTGTCGGTCGAGAACGAGGCGATGCTCGGCGCAACCGGCGCGGTCGTGTCGATGGTGACGTTCAGGGCAGCCGAGGCAGTTCCGGTATTGCCGGCGGCATCGGTCGCTGTTGCCGTCAGGCTGTGGGCGCCATTGGCGAGCGCGGCAGTGGTATAAGTCCATGCCCCCGTTCCGCTCGCGATGCGCTGCCGAGCAGCGTGGCGCCATCAAACACCTTGACCGTGCTGTTGGCTTCCGCGGTGCCGGTCAACGTCAGCGTATTGTCGTTGGTAATGCCATCACCAACCGATGCCGCTGTCGGTCGAGAACGAGGCGATGCTCGGCGCAACCGGCGCGGTCGTGTCGATGGTCACGTTCAGCGCGGCCGAGGCAGTTCCGGTATTGCCGGCGGCATCAGTGGCTGTTGCCGTCAGGCTGTGGGCGCCATTGGCGAGCGCTGCAGTCGTATAGGTCCAGGCCCCTGTTCCGCTGGCGGTAACACTGCCCAGCAGCGTGGCGCCATCGAACACCTTGACGGTGCTGTTGGCTTCAGCCGTGCCGGTCAATGTCAGCGTGTTGTCGTTGGTGATGCCATCACCAACCGTACCGCTGTCGGTCGAGAACGAGGCGATGCTCGGCGCAACCGGGGCGGTCGTATCGATGGTGACGCTCAGCGCGGCCGAGGCAGTTCCGGTATTGCCGGCGGCATCGGTCGCTGTTGCCGTCAGGCTGTGGGCGCCATTGGCGAGCGCTGCGGTGGTGTAAGTCCAGGCGCCGGTGCCATCGGCGCTGACGCTGCCGAGCAGCGTGGCGCCATCGAACACCTTGACCGTGCTGTTGGCTTCCGCCGTACCGGTGAGCGTCAACGTGTTGTCGTTGGTGATGCCGTCACCAACCGTGCCGCTGTCGGTCGAGAACGAGGCGATGCTCGGCGCAACCGGGGCGGTCGTGTCGAGCGTAAATGTCAACGAGGCTGTGCCGGTATTGCCAGATGTATCGGTCTCGCTCGCGACAATTGTATGCGCACCACTGGCAAGACCCGACGGCGCAAACGTCCACACCCCGCTTGCATTGGCTGTCACCGTCCCAATCACGGACCCATTTTCGGTAATCGTAACGACCGCGTTTGGGTTACCTGTGCCGGTAATGGTCGCGTTCGACGTAATCTTGTCAGTCGAAGAACTACCGGTATCGGTCGCCAGCGTCGCCGTTACGACTGGACCGCCAGTCGCAAGATTCCATCCAATGACGTCCATTGCCGTGAGATCTGCGGCGCTAAACGGAGACACCACTCCCGTTGAGCCGAAGGCATTAGCGGCATCAATCGTATTTCCCGCCCAATCACCGAAATCTCCACCAGGGTTGGAGTTGAAGGTATTGAGGTTTGTCTGGCCATTGTCGACCGACAAATACCCCGGTGTCGTTCCAGACAGCGTGCGAACGCCGGGTGCCGAATAGTGAAATAAATCCAGCGGATAGTACGTCGCGTTTTGGCCGCCATTCATGGCGCGTCCGAGCACCTCGGTAATTTCGTGTAAGACGACGCCTTGGAAATCGTATGTTCCGGCTGAAACGCCATCGCTGTTGTCGTAGTCAAATGCCATCCCGCTGTTGAATCCGACATAGCCATCGGTATAGCTGCCGCTTAACAGCCCCAATGCTTTGCCGTTTGCGGTCGTGACGTAGAAGGTACCGCCGTTGGTCGGATCAGATGAGGGTAGCGTCGCAACTGATGACAAATCGCTTGCAGATGTGGCGTCCGCCGTCATCGCATTTTTAATTTGCGTGTAGCTGAAGGGATCGACGAAATACATACTCTGGCCGATCGCGCCACCGCTCATCGACAGGCCATCAACTTCGCCGAAACCAACATTGATATTGATGGTGACCGAGTCGCTGAATTTGCTTTCTAAGTACGACACGACGGCCGCGACATCGGCCTTGAAGGCTGCCGGGGCGTTGGCGACGCTCGCGTCATAGGTCACGTTAATTATTAGTCCAGAGCCCGCAGCCCCGCCCGCGATCACAGTTGAATCGCCGCCTGTACTCGTGCCCCCACTTCCTCCGGTCCCCCCTGCGTTTCCGGTGAATAATATTGCCTCATCACCGTCGCCATCACCGTCCGCGTCGCGCGGGCCCATGCACGTTGACACCTGAGCGCACGTGCTGCAGCAACCGCCCGTAAAGATCGGAGCTGACGACGCCGCGTCGTTAATCGAGTTACTGTGGTCCGGTTCACCGCTGCCCAGAGGGCCAGCGCAAGAGGGTGCTATGTTGGTCTTGGCATTTGCCCCGAACAATTCCACGCTCGGTACATCGAAATGACTATCTGATCCCTGAAAAGGGTGGACACCGTAATCAATTGCGGCAGCGCCTAACACATCGTCATGCACAAACTCACTACCGGCCCACGACGTGCTGGTGCTCTCATCGTGGCTGTTGGAATCACCATTCAGCAACGCCACTAACGATGGAAAGGCATCGCCATCAGCTGACGGGCTACCGTCCGGCAGCGCGTCACTGGCAATTGACGCGCTGTCTGTGAAGTGTAAATCGAAGAGATCAAAATGATTGGCGTCGATGTGTCCGGGTTGCGCCTCCACATTTGCCGGTGTTGATACAAGCAAATTGGAATCAACGTCAGTGACATGATCAAGAGAAACGTGCGCGCTGCTGTTTTCGACCGAGCCAATTGCAGCGCCTATAGCAATGGCAACTGCGTCATTCGCTCTCACGATTTTACGCATTTTCCCAGCCCACCCTTTTTATTGGCGCAGCGTTGCCCTGTACCTCCTTTCTAAGTTTGGCCCGGTAAAATCGAGTTAGTTAAACGTGCGCAATTTAATCAAAACAATTGTGCATAGAATTTACTTTAACAGATGGTTGGACTTACAATTGTGCGATCGGCAACTTTACCTTTGATTAGGTGTGTATTGGCGCGCCGCGTTTTGCGGAGATCGTTGCTCCTGACACCATTCCGACGCGTGCCTTAACAAATTTCAAGCGCCGGACTGTCGAGCTTAACAATTCAACACCATGCGAAAGTCAAAGAGCATTGCACTTTACGTTTTTTCGCAGCTATTCGTTGCTAACATTGCGCTAATTCCAAATTGAGACCTTATTAAGCGTCAGAGACTGCCTTCCTGACGAAGTAAGAAAAAAAACACCCGTCGGCACGTACCTTGGCTCGCGACGGGTGAACTAATCTGTTGGGAATGCATGACAAAATTTAGCGTACCTTCATTCAGTGTGCCTTCACGCTTGGGGAATTTGATTCCTAAGTCGGAGCTCGCCTCCGCATTGGAATCTTGTCGCAGCGCATTCATCTCGATCGCTTTGTTCAGTGGGATGGGTAACATCCTGATGCTCACCGGCGCGATTTTCATGCTTGAAATTTATGATCGCGTTTTGCCGAGCAGAAGCATCCCAACTCTCATCGCCCTTATCATTATAGCGACCGTCCTTTATGGCGCGCTCGGCCTCCTCGATCTCATTCGCAGCCGCATCCTTGTTCGGATCGGTTCATACCTGGACGAATCCATCAGTGCGCGCGTCTACGACGGACTCGTGCGACTGCCGCTCAAGGCAGGCAACCGCGGCGAAGGACTGCAATCGCTGCGCGACCTCGACAACGTTCGGTCTTTTCTTTCCGGAACCGGCCTGGTCGCATTTTTCGACCTGCCCTGGCTTCCGCTCTATCTCATTATTTGCTTCGCGTTTCACTTTCTCATCGGCCTGACCGCCCTGATCGGTGCGGTCATCTTGTGCGTTTTGACCGCACTGACCGAAGTCTACACGCGAGATCCGGGAAAACATTTGGCAGGACTTGCAATCTCACGAAGTGGGCTTGCCGAAACCAGCCGCCGTAATGCTGAAGCGCTGGTGGCCATGGGCATGTCTCAGCGATTGGCGTCGCGCTGGAAAGAAACGAACAAAAAATATCTCGACAGCCAACGCGAAACCAGCGACATCGCGACAGGTTTTTCTTCGACTTCGAAGGTGCTTCGGATGCTGCTGCAATCCGCGGTGCTCGGCGTCGGCGCCTATCTTGTCATCAATCAAGAGGCAACTGCGGGCATTATTATTGCCAGCTCGATTCTGAGTGCCCGCGCGCTTGCGCCCGTCGACCTCGCCATCGCCAACTGGAAGGGGTTCATCGCCGCGCGACAGAGCTGGCATCGGCTCAATCAGCTGCTTGTTCTCTTTCCCGAATATACCGCGCCAATGACCCTCGACGCACCATCCAAGACACTCACCGTTCAGAGCGTGAGCGTTGTGCCCCCTGGCGACCAAAAAATTGTCGTTCAGGATGCAAACTTCACGCTGAAGGGTGGCAGCGGCTTGGGCATCATCGGCCCGAGCGGGTCCGGGAAATCGTGCCTTGCAAGAATGCTGGTCGGCGTCTGGCAGCCGGTCCGGGGTAAAGTTCGTCTCGATGGAGCAACTTACGACCAATGGTCGCCAGAAGCCCTCGGAGAACATATTGGCTATCTACCACAGGATGTTGAACTTATCAGTGGGACGATTGCGGATAATATTTCGCGCTTTGCGACCAATGCGAGGGCCGAAGACGTTATGGCTGCTGCCCGCGCCGCCGGCGTGCACGAACTAATTGTGAGCCTGCCGCAAGGCTATGAAACATCAATCGGCGAACAAGGCATGTTGCTTTCGGGCGGCCAGGCACAACGCATTGCCTTAGCTCGCGCGCTCTATGGCGAACCATTTCTTGTCGTACTCGATGAGCCGAACTCAAATCTGGATGCTGAAGGCGATGAAGCCTTGACGCGAGCGATCCTCGGCGTTCGTGCGCGCAATGGAATAGTCATTGTCATCGCCCACCGCCCAAGCGCCATTGCAGGCCTCGACCTCCTCATGGTCATGAACAATGGCCGACAGATCGATTTTGGCTCGAAGGAATCGACCCTGACCAAGCTTCAACGCCCAATTCCGTCGCCGACTCCACTCAAGGTCGTTCCCGAGCTCGAAAGCGCAACCGCATGAAAATGCTCGATCACCCCGATATGCGCGAAGCAATCCGGCGCTACACAATCGCCGGCGGTGCTGTCGTTCTCTTTTTAACAGGTGGTGTTGGCGTCTGGGCGGGGACGATGCAGATCGCCGGCGCACTCATTGCACCAGGCACGATTGTCGTCAATTCAAACGTGAAGAAAATACAGCACCCGACGGGAGGTGTCGTAGGCCAAGTTTACGCACATGATGGCGATCGCGTCCGAGCCGGCGACTTATTGGTGCAACTCGATGACACCGTAGCGCGGGCCAATCTCGCCATCGTCACCAAAGGCTTGACCGAACTCGAGGCCAGGAAAGCAAGGCTTTCCGCGGAACGAGATCGCGCCGATACGGTGAGTTTTCCAGACGACCTGCTCCAGCGCAGTGACGACCCAGACGTGGCGCCAGTACTGGCCGCTGAACGTAAGCTTTTTGACCTTCGTCGCGCGGCCCGTGCTGGGCAAAAAGCACAGCTCCGCGAACGCATCGACCAGTTGGGAAAGGAAATTAACGGGTTTACCTCCCAACAGGCCTCCAAAGAGAAGGAAGTTACGCTCATAGAGCGCGAACTCACGGGGGTTCGCGACCTGTTTCAAAAGAATCTTGTGCCAATGACTCGCGTTACAGCACTCGAACGGGACGGCACCCGTCTTGACGGCGAACGCGGACAGTTAATTGCGTCTGTTGCGCAGGCTAAGGGAAAGGTTGCCGAACTCAATTTGCAAATTATCCAGGTTGACGAAGACGCCTCCAGCGACGTCGCTAAAGAGATGCGCGAGACGGACGGAAAAATCGGCGAATATGTCGAGCGAAAGATTGCCGCAGCAGATCAACTGAAGCGAACGGATATTCGCTCCCCGCAAGACGGCACAGTATTTCAGTCGACTGTTCACACCGTGGGCGGCGTCATCCCTGCAGGTGAGCCGATCATGCTCGTCGTCCCCGATGCCGAAAAGCTCGCAGTCGAGGCAAGAGTTAACCCGCAAGACATCGATAAGGTCCAAGTCAGCCAACCAGCGGTATTGCGGTTTTCTGCTTTTGACGCTCGCACAACGCCCGAAATCTCTGGCAAGGTCACCCGCGTTTCAGCAGACACCACGACCGATCAGCGGACCGGGTTGAGTTACTACACAATCAGGATTGCGCTGGATCGCGACCAAACGGCCCGCTTGGGAAACGCAAAGCTCGTTCCCGGAATGCCGGTTGACGCCTTCGTGCAGACCGGCGAACGCACGGTCATGACGTATTTGATGAAGCCGCTATCGGACCAGATCGTTCGGGCTTTTCGCGAAAAATAGCTTTGGATCGCGGCGTATTTTCGATACCGTTGTGGCTATTGCTTGTTGCCCAGCGCCACGGCGTTATCTCTTAATCTATCCGGTTTTTTGAATTCGGCGTTGAATCCGACTGCCAATTCAACTTGGATAGGCGCTCTATCAATCAATTTTTATGAATTAGGATGGAGAATGGTCCCGGCTTTTGTGGCTTTAACCGAGACCATCCCTCCAATCGTTGGATTCCTGTCGACAGTCAAAAAATTTATGCGTGATTGCGGATTCGATGTCGAGTAAGGCCTATAAGGTTTTACTTGTTTACGTTAGTCGGAAACCCTAATGATCCGGAAGTGCTTGGCGGAACTGGACCTGATAGCAGGGCTCGCAATCTCCTCAGCTGAAAAATCTTCACAATGCCCAAGTAATGTCGGAATAGCAATCGACAATTCGACCGCCCCGTGCGCGTAAGGCAATACAGTTCAAGCATTAAATTAACGCCCTGCCCCAATTCCGCGTCGTTCCTTCTATTTGGCCTAACAAAATCACTGTTTCCGGCCTGCATTCTCGGCCTATAGGCTACCGGGCCTCGAAACTCCAATAAATATACTTAATTCCACGCGCAAATGGGGTTCCCGCGCACCGAATATGCCTGGGACCCGGGAAAGTCGCCTATTAAAATTACCATTAAGTCTTGATGTACTTTTGCTTAAAAGTTTTCTAATGAATAGGGCGTGGCGGTCCGAATAAAGGCAATAAAGCACGACGCTCCGTAAGACTTTGGCGGTGTCGTTTGAGCTGTTGATCGCGTCATGAATTACCAAAAGCGTAGCGTTAGCGCTACGAAAAGCGTCGCGCTCAACTCATTTAAGTTTTCGTCCAAAAGTCGGGTTCAACAAGCATTGTCGTACCGCGTGATCGCCCCGATCACGATGGTTTGCGACGCATTGCTGATTTTGCTGACAAGCGTTTTTACCGGGATCGCCTATCATTACGACAGCATGCTCGTGAGGCCCGACGACATTCTACAGTGGGCCGGCCTTGCGGCCGTCGTTGCGGCACTTTTCATCACGCTTGGAAAGAATGGCGATCTTTACAATCCTTCAGAACTTTTGAATCTGAAATCGCAAGTTGTCAAAGTCTCTGTAAGATGGATTGGTGTCCTGTTATTTCTTGCCGCGGCTGCCTTTACGATGAAGGCAGGAGCAAATTTCTCGCGTGGTTCGACAATCTTGTTTGCCGCTTGCGGTTTAGTTGCATTGATCGGCGAACGAATTCTCTGGCGAGTCATTCTCGCGGATGGTTTGGCCGTTCATAAGTTTTCGGGTCGGAAAATCATTCTAATCGTAGAACAAGGTGCAGCGGCCAAGTCCGGTATTCTCGGGGGCCTTGCGCGTCACGGAATGGAACCCGCGCACCAATTTATTTTGCCTGCCGACCAAAGCGATATCCAAGGTCGCAAACGAGTCATCGCCAAAGCAATATCGTCGGTTCGGGGCTCAGACATTGAAGAAATTATCGTGGGCGCCAACCCTGATCATTGGTCGCGTTTGAAAGAGCTACTTGCCGAGCTCAGGGTGTTACCTATACCCGTCAATTTGATTCCAGTCGGCTCAACGTCTGATTTGTTTCGCCTCCCAACGCATACCATCGGCGACACCGTAACCGTTGAGCTCCAGCGCGGCCCGCGCACTTTGTTGGAACGGGCCGTAAAGCGCACTATCGATATTGTCGTCGCCGGCACAGCATTATTGCTGCTCATGCCACTGTTCGTGATGACCGCAATCGCCATCAAGCTGGATTCGCCAGGGCCAGTGATATTCAAGCAACGGCGCTCGGGCTTCAATGGCCGGCAATTCCAGATTATGAAGTTTCGTACGATGTCGGTACTCGAAGACGGCGAAACTGTTATTCAGGCTAAACCCAACGATGGTCGTGTAACTCGCGTGGGAAATTGGTTGCGCCGCACGAGCATCGACGAATTGCCGCAGTTGCTCAACGCCCTGCAAGGCAATATGTCGATTATCGGGCCCCGCCCCCACGCGTTGGCGCACGATAGCGAATTCGGCAATTTGGTCGCCAATTACGCTTATCGGCATCACGTCAAGCCAGGGATAACCGGCTGGGCTCAAGTCAACGGTTTTCGCGGGCGGACGTGCACAGTTGCTGACATTGAAAAGCGCCTGGAGCTAGATCTCTGGTATATTGATAACTGGAGTCTGGCGCTCGATTTCAAAATCACCCTGATGACAATTATTGAGATTGCACAAGGGGAAAACGCCTACTAGGCGTTCAGTTCTTGGCCGACTACCGGCCCCTTCCAGCTTTCGCGCCCGGAACGCTGCTTGCCTCGGTTTTGCGGGTATCGCACCGTGAATTTCGTCCGATTTAATTGGAATCTTGCCTTTTCTTGACTATCATCATTCGACTATAGGCTGCGTTTGGGGGGACAAAATGCGTGGGCTTATTGCAGTTTTATCTACGGCCGTCATTTTGTCGGGTTGCGCCGCTGCTCCTCAAGAACAACGCAATGCGCTTATTGGTGCTGGGGTCGGAGCCGGGGTCGGCGCTTTAATCGGATCGGCAGCTGGGGGCCCTCCGGGAGGATGGGCTGGCGCAGCAATTGGTGCGGCGACCGGCGGAGTTATTGGCTATTTGATCAGACCAGAGGGGTGCTATTTCCGCAACGCCAGTGGCCAGGTCTGGGTGGTTCCTTGTGAAGAAGCCCGAACAAGGGCGGAGGCCTGTTTTTATGCCCAGGGGCCTGACGGCATTGAGCAAGTCGAATGCCCCTACGCAAGGCGCCGCCGCGGCGCCTAACACTCCGTCATTGTCGCCCGCGCATCCTCGCTTGTGCGACTGGATCTTCTGATCGTTCCATGGTCAGCCGCGTAAGTGCACCCGCGCAATAGCCCACTTGAATTGCAATGAGATTTGCTGTGGCCCAGAGCATCGCTATTTGAAAGCCAGCAGCGCTCAACGTCAAAGCTTCTGCCGGCACCACAATCAACCACAACGCTAGCGTACGGATCTTAAAGACCGATCCCGTCACGACACCCGCCAACATATGAAGGATGGTTGCGTACAGCAAAATCGCGGTCCTGCCTCGAATTTCGCAAACGCTAACGTGAATATGTAAAGAGCTTCTAAAGGTCACTGAGTGTCAACCGCGGCAAAAGCTGAGTCGTTTTCCATTCTAAAAGCGGATGGGAGCGCCATATTTTTTCGACCCAAGTCTTTGGTGCCGCTAAGAAATAATCTTTTATCTATGTTGCGAGAAATCGATGCCGCCCTTCTTCAAGCACGATGCAAGTTAGACGTCCTGTCAAAAAAGCGCCCGTATCGATATTGATTCGATTCGCCTGCACGTGCGGTTCCCGAACAGGCGTGTGGCCGTGAACGATGATCTTGCCAAAATCAATTTGGGCATCGAGAAACTCGTCACGAATCCATAAGAGGTCTTCGTCGCTTTGAAGCTCTAATGCAATTCCTGGCCGAACTCCGGCGTGGCATAGAAAATAATTTCCAACGATCAGTGACGTTTTCAAGGACTTGAGAAATTCGGACTGTTTTGGCGGCAGCGTCTCACGCAGTTGCTTAGCGGCTTTCGCAAAGCCGCGTCGCGTCATTCGTGGCTTTGCGGAAACTTCATAGGATTTCAGGGTTTCCCAGCCACCCAATCGCCACCAAGTGGCGCCTTCGGCGGGATTTTCCAGAAAACTTTCCAGCAAGGCCTCATGATTTCCTTTAAGCGGAATAAAATTTCCAGAAAATGGATTATTCAACAGGCGATCCACTACTCCCCGAGAATCTGAACCGCGGTCGATATAGTCTCCCAACGTTACGACGAGACACTCGCCACCGTGAACTCTAATGTCTGAATTAATTAATTCGATCATTCGCTCGAGTAAGTCCAAACGACCATGAATATCGCCTATTGCGTATAATCGAGTCGTCGGTGTCGTCATTTTTCGAAATCACCGAGAAGCAGAAAATGAAGTGGGAAATTCGGATGCTAGTCGCGCCGACAGTCACCTAAGGATAAGCGCACCGATAGGAGTTGATTGAGCTCCAAACCGAATACACTCGCCGACAACGTTGTCGAGCGGAATTTGCGGCGCTGACCACGATAAGACACCCGAGACGATCTCCGTCCGCACGGGACACCTTCGTTGCACCCGTAGTGCGCTTTACTTATAACTCCCAACACAGCGCCAAAGCTCCAGCGCGCCCATCAGCCACAACCCACGCCTATTTGGGCTATTGAATATATCTCAGAATGATAGACGGTGATGCCGCTTAACGTTACTTGGTGAGGTTACTGACAACTGTTACGAGCCGCGCATTCGCCGCTGAATACAATTCTTCCAGGCGATCGAGAAGCCGTTCGACAGTGGCAACTCACGCTCGCGGGGTCGTCGCTATGCCACACCGACGGCCCCGCACCCTAACCAAAATAAAACAGCAGTTTTGCTGGCGGTGTTTGCGGCGGCGTTATTGAAGTTTTTCAGCCGAGAAGAGGGTCGATACCGGTCACGCTTTGATGTCGGGACCCATGCGTTTTGTAAACCACGCGATCGCCGCCTGCCTATCAACGTTCTTGATCGAAGAGATCCAGTGGCAAAGGCTTTATAAAACCGCCGAGCCGGTCATGCAGATCGAGGACACGCCCTGCGATGGCATTTTTTGCGCGGGAACGGCTATCCCTCCGGTCGAATTGTGAAGCTTCTATACTTGAATCGACCTCATCGCCTATTTTTTTTGGGTCGATATTGGATATCGAGCTGTCTTGATGAGGGGACAACGGAAAGTTTTCAGCTTTCGCTGTGCCACCGGCTGGCAGGTCGCGGGCAAGGTCGGTGCCAGCCACAACCGCAAGACGGTCGGACCCTTTCGCACCGCTCGTCACCTTGGCCGTATCAGCCGGAGTCGCAATACGATTCACTTGAACAGCTAACTTTCTTACCCTTGCAACCAGATCGTCGATCGCAACCAAAAGCTCGCCTCGCCCGGTTCCCGAGCCCGCGGTCGCCTCGCCTATATTGCACTGCGGAAGAATTTCGGTCGGACGCAACACCATGGATTAATATCCCATGTTTCCGAACAATTTAACGCTCGGGGGTCCGCCACCTTAAAAGTATACGAAGCGGTGACAGTTACCACAAGCCTTCAAATAGCAGCAGAAACCCGAATCGCAAGTCAGGCTGCAGCTGAACTTTAAATTAATGATCTTGCTCGTTCACAGTCTGAATTCGCAGGGAACTCAAGCAGCTTTGACTTGTTTTTTCAACATTGCACAAAGCCTATGCCGTTGATTTACCTGCAACGCTAGGCATACAAGCAAGCTTTCAAAATCATCTTTCGCGGAAGCGCTTTCGTTTCCAGATCGATCTAAGTATTCAATAAGGTAGCGCTGCAGTTCGACAAGCGCATTCGTTACCGCCACTTGGCGTTCTGCTTTCGCCAACTCGACCGCACCCAAAATTCCAATGTGAAGAGACCGCATGTTGGACTCTCAGGCGCCCAGACAACATCGAACCATCAGGCCATTTAAGCTGACATAAACTGAAGTCACGAGATTTATGCCGACAAACGCTGATGAAACCAACGCGAGTAGTCTTGCTACGAGATTCATAGTGGCATCCCCCGAATGACATCTAGCAGCGGTGCCACAACGCCCGGCTAAACTGCCCCATCGCGATACTCAACGACAGAGCATCATTGGGTCAATAGCTTCAGTACGCTAAAATGAGCGACATTCACTGTGAAACCGAGCCTCTAAGCGTGTTTGCCGCAATTAAGGGCGGCCGTAGTCAGAATGGGCCTCCGAAACAGGGGATGGGCCTGAGCTTAAAATTCGCTATAATGGAACTGCGGTCGATATTCAGGGTTATTGGCAGGAATTCGACTATTGAGATACACTAGCCGGAGGTAGCGATAGTAATGAGTTGGGTGCCATGAGCCACGACGAAGCATTGCCAGTGAGTGTCGTCGCGATGAGAGCCGAGGGCTACACGACGGATAGCAATAACATTGTCATTTCACTGCGAACAAAATTTTCCAGCGCCGAACGAAAGTATTCGGTACCACTTGAATGCTTTCGCGATTTGATCGTCGATCTGCAGAGGCTCAATGCCAACTCCTCCGCTGAATCATCAGACCAGCAAGAAGAAATGCCGATCGCCGCGGAATAGCGCGTACGACCACCGGCTATTTATCGCTCGGCCAAGATTTTACGAGACAATCCTCGCAGACGAAGGACCGCCGCCAGAGGCGAACGAAAAGTTTTAACTGGCGACGGCCCTTGCCCGGCCACACACCGAATCCCGTCCACATGCAAGCCTAGCGCGGGCCAATCACGCAGCTTCGGCCCGTTGAGCACTCAACATTAAACGAAGCCGGTGCCGCTCACTTACGGATAACGAGAGGCTGACCAGCAAACTATCAAGAACGATCTTCGCAGAGGCGAGATCGACGCCCTGTCGTTCTAATTCTTCAATAAACTCGCGTTGGTGGTCTATAAGCGAATTGAGTTCTGGCACCCGGCATTCTGCCTTCGCCAATTCGCTCACGCACCTATTCGGCGTGTGTAGTGATTGCATGGCGGTCCCCTCGCCTGCTTAGCCAGCACTATAATGTAGGGTTGGCGGAGATTCTATAAACGTCGTGTAACTGTGGATAAACTGCGTCTGGCGACGAGACGGCCCAACTGCGAAGATCTCAGACGTACGTCTTCAATATGCACGCGCCGGGTGCTGCGCAGACAAATTAGCGGATTCACGGCGCGGCCATTCCCGACGGCCAGAAATTTTGCTTTGCGGCGACGGTTGGTGGGGGAGGCAGGACTCGAACCTGCGAAGGCATAGCCAGCGGATTTACAGTCCGCCCCCTTTGCCGCTCGGGACACTCCCCCGAAGCCGTCACACCGTATTGATCTCGAAAGACAATCGGGTCCGCCAGCCGGTCGGGATTTGCCGTTTTATGGGGAGCTGCCCCCATTAAGTCAATGGAGGCTATTCCGCTGGCAGCGGATCGGTTAAGGCACCCTTCGGAATGGACGATAGCAACGATGCCACGACAACCCACAGGTCGGCACCCCTCTGCGAAACCGGGCGCCACACGCCAGCAGATCGAGCGCCGCGAGCGATTTGAGCGCGCTCGCCGTGAGAGCCTGCGGAGCGATGCTGACGGCCCAGTCGTCATGTATGGCTGGCACACGGTGACCGCCGCGCTCCAAAATCCGGCCCGCTACGTCCGCAAATTGCTCGCCACCGAAAACGCCGCCCGACGATTGTCCAGCGAGGGCGTGTCTTCACGGGTGCCGCCTGAAGTTGTGCGGCCGTCGGCGATCGCCGAGCGGCTCCTACCGGACGCCGTGCACCAGGGCCTTTACCTTGAAACCGATCCGTTGCCCTCCCCTGCTATCGAGGATTTGCCGGCACGAGGCACAGTTTTGGTGCTCGACCAGATTACCGATCCTCACAATGTCGGCGCAATCTTCCGTTCGGCCGCAGCCTTCGCGGCAACGGCGATTGTCATGACACAGCGTCACAGCCCAGAAGCAACAGGCGCGCTAGCGAAGGCCGCCTCTGGGGCATTGGAACATGTGCCGCTGATCAACGTGCAAAATCTGGCGCGCGCGCTAACCACCCTCAAGCAGAGCGGTTTTTTCGTTGTCGGGCTCGACAGTACAGGTGACGTCGACCTGACCGAGCTTACTTTACGCGCGCCGCTCGCATTGGTACTCGGGGCCGAAGGCAAGGGCTTACGGCAATTGACGAAGGAGATTTGCGATCACGTTGCCCGCATCGATCTGCCGGGCGACATTAAAAGTCTGAACGTATCGATCGCGGCAGCATTAGCACTCTACGTCGCCAGCCGACGTTTGCACGGCGGACCACCTAACGGGGCAACTCCATAGTTTGCCTCGGCGGTATTCCATATCCAGGTGGGGGGCCGCTCGGGATTTCACTTCTGAAGACCGACGAGGCAGACCAATAACGGAAATAATCTTGCGCCCTCGAAACACGAGGATGTGCCGAGATGCGCTCGAGGCGACCTGATTTCGGTTTGTGCCCCGTGCGCGGGAAGTAGTGGCGATTGTCCCAAGGCGTATCCCAATAAGAGCGCACGATCACACCCGGCTGATCGTCGTAAATTATCACCGGCTCCATACGCGCGCCGTACGATGCATATCCATAGCCGCCGGCGTTTTGCCCATTTGATATGTCGGCAGCATTCGCCGCAGCTACGCTCATGACCGCGACAAAGCTCGCGAGGGCGCCGATCAGACTCACGCTTGCAAAACGAACGCGCATTCAATGCAGCTCCTGTTCGTAACGAATAGAGCTGCAGATTATACGAAGCCTTTAGGGCGCCGCGTTCAATTGCCGGGTAATGTTAATCATGACCGCGGCCTTGCGAGCTTGTTTCGCGGGGCAATTCTCGATTCCGCCACAAAATCCAGTGCTAATGTCGTTAACCAGCATGCCTCATCGCCGATCAAACGTTGCACCCCCCAAATCGCGTCCGCAAAAGCGGAGCTTTCGCCAACGCTACGACGAGCTGGAGGTTCGCCGCGCTGAATTATCAGCACGGTTACATTTGCTTGGTGACGCTGCGCAGCGCCACCCAGGCTACAAGCGCGCGCTCAAGCTACTCAACGACATCTATCGCAAGGAAAAGCTGGCACAGCGCCTCGCCGTGCTGCAGGCTGCCGCGTGGCTGATCGACATATTGGAAAAGCTCGCCAGCACCATGTGATCGGGGTGTTGCGTCCAGCTCGGTGGGCCCCAATTGCTTTTGATTTCACTTGCAAAATCTGACTTCTACAAAAGTCTATTACGACTTTAGGCCTACGACCTCAGATGCACAGACGCGCTGGGATACCCGGCGTATTTCTCAATTGGGGCAGTCTGACGCGGATTGTGTGGGAGGCTGTCCCTAATAAGAAATCAAAATAAACGAGGAAACGGGGACAACGCCCATGACAGTAATGACCGCGAACACATACCGCGAAGGCGGGATGACATCCGAGGAAAGGATGGTCATCTTCGCTTCGTCGCTCGGCACAGTATTCGAGTGGTACGATTTTTATATTTACGGCACGCTGGCACCAATTCTGGCGGCGACGTTCTTCTCCGGCGTCAATCCGACGGCAGCATTCATCTTCACGCTGCTCGCTTTTGCCGCCGGTTTCGCGGTGCGCCCGTTCGGTGCGCTGTTCTTCGGTCGACTTGGTGATCTTATCGGCCGCAAATATACCTTCCTCATCACCATGTCGCTGATGGGCATCGGGACTTTCTTTATCGGCTTGCTGCCGTCCTACGCTTCAGCCGGTATCATCGCGCCAATCATCTTGATCGGCCTGCGTCTGGTTCAAGGCCTTGCGCTCGGCGGTGAATACGGTGGCGCAGCAATTTACGTCGCAGAGCACGCCCCAAAGAACAAACGCGGTCTCTACACTTCCTGGATTCAGACCACAGCGACGCTTGGTCTGTTCATGGCACTGCTTCTCGTACTTGGCATCCGTACTAGCCAAGGCGAACCGACATTCGTTGCCTGGGGCTGGCGCATTCCGTTCCTGCTCTCGGCGGTCCTGCTTGCGGTATCGATCTGGATCCGGCTCAAACTCAATGAGTTGCCGGTGTTCCAGAAGATGAAAGCGGAAGGTAAGGGCTCCAAGCGCCCGCTATCGGAAGCTTTCGGCAAATGGGAAAACCTCAAGATCGCGATCCTTGCACTGTTCGGTGCCACTGCCGGCGAAGCTGTCGTCTGGTACGGAGGTCAGTTCTATGCGTTGTTCTTCCTGACCCTGACGCTAAAGGTGCCTGCGGTCACCGGACAAATTCTCATCGCGACAGCACTTCTGCTCGGCACACCGTTCTTCATCGTGTTCGGGTGGCTATCAGACAAGATCGGCCGCAAGCCGATCATCTTGGCGGGCTTTGCTCTGGCGGTCGTGACCTACTTCCCGATCTTCCAAGGGTTGACGCATTTCGCCAACCCGAAGCTGGAAGCAGCACTTGCGGCCGCGCCCGTGACCGTCGTCGCCGATCCAGCCGAATGCTCGTTCCAGTTCAATCCGGTCGGTGTCGCGAAATTCACCACCTCGTGCGACATCGCCAAGTCGGCGCTGGTTTCCCGATCGGTGAATTACCAGAACGAAGTAGCACCTGCAGGAACAAAGGCGAGTGTGAAGGTTGGTGATCAGGTCATCCCGACGACCACGACGGACTTCCTCAAGCAGCTCACTGAAGCAATCACACGGCATGGCTATCCGCCGAGTGCAAACCCAGCCGACATCAACTACCCGATGACGATCCTCTTGCTGACCATCCTGGTGATCTACGTCACCATGGTGTACGCACCGATCGCCGCTTGGCTGGTTGAACTGTTCCCGACTCGCATCCGTTACAGCGGGCTATCTTTGCCGTATCACATTGGCAACGGCTGGTTCGGCGGCTTCCTGCCGGCCACCGTTTTCGCCATCGTTGCGGCAACGGGCAACATTTACTCAGGTCTCTGGTATCCGATCGTCATCGCAGCGATGAGCTTCGTGGTCGGCCTGATCTTCCTGCCGGAGACCAAGGATCGGGATATCACCCAAATGTAGTCACATTGGAGGGCGGACGCGTAGAACCGCCCTCCTCCCACTTCCAACCCCGCACCGGTGGTGCGGGGTTTTTTATGCGGCGCGCGTTTGGCGTTGGACCGTGTAACGTCTGCGAGAGATCAATCCTATATACAACTTTAACGCGATGGCCTTTTTTTTGTTCGAGGCCGAAAATATGGATTTAATCGCATTCGTCTGACGGAACGGCCGGATTAGAGCGAGTTCATTGGTTATAAATTTCCAATAATTATGGTAACGCGCGCCAGACAGAAGGGAGAACATGCGATGCCGCGGGCGCGAAAAATGCTTCAACGCTCTAAGCAGCGTGTGCGCAGAAAAAGGCGTAGATCCACCGGATCGCAGCGCGAGATTTCGCGCTGGCTCGCACGCCGTTTGCGAGCGGCGCGAAAGGTTTCCCCGACGAACGGCGCCGCTGCAGGACATTGAATTGATCAATTTTGCCCCGGTTTCAGGAGCCCAACGATTTGCCCCGCGCAAGGAAACGGCTCCGGCTGTATCGGTTGAGCCAGATGACGGAAAAATTCTCGACCGAGTTCCGTAAAAAATCCCGGCGCAAAAAGCCCGTTGGCGTTGATGCTGGCGCATTCAATGCGTGGTAGTATGCTCAAGTGAGAAAGCTCGATATACCGACATCATGACCGTTGACGCTCGTACAAAGCTCCAAGAACGCTTCGCCCGAATACGTGAAAAGGCAATCGCCAGGATTCATGAAAATCGGCCAGAACTACGGGGCAAAACTCAGGAAGAGACAATTAAGATCCTAAAAGGCGAAGAGTTTCAGAAGCGCGCGGCCCATAAAGAGCGGCAACCTCACCGTGGCGACCAATCGCCGTAATTGCTAGCGCGAACAGTTGACAAATCTCGTTAAAAACTTGGAACTTCCCATCGCGGGGTAGATTAAACCGGCAAAAGGCGCGCGCCCATGGGAAAACTTATGTTCACTCGCCCAGTTCTGTTTTTCGCCCTCTTGGCGTTTGTCGATCTTGCACACGCGCAGCCCTATGTGCCCCAACCTGCGAATCCCGAATATCCCGTTGTTCCCGGGTACGCACCGCCTTACGCACCAAACAGCTATGCACCAGGATATCAGTGGCGAGATCAGCGCGGCGATAGCGATTGGCGGAATAACAGTTGGCGAGAAGACCGCATCGACCAAGATTGGCGCAACAGAAATTGGCAGACGCAGCGTGAATTAGATGATTGGCGACAGCGCCAAGATTACTCAAAAACTAGAACACCGAATAATGCTACTGACAGGGGCTATGTCGAGTGCGGAAAGGGGCCAGCTGGGTCGTCCTCGCCGTGCGAAAACTACTCAACAGATAATCCAAGCAGGCGAACAGAAGGTTACGAGGCGAACGAATACAAAGAGGGTCAGGAAACGAAACAACGGGGTGTTGAAAATTGCGGCCATGGTGCCGTTTGGAGACGATGTTAGCGCGCGGCGGCTTACGTCCCGGTCCATTGCCAACCAAGACAATCCATCACGACCTTGTCGAGTGTCGTGAATACCTGCAAGCCAGCGGCGACCGAGCCGTTACATGCGTCTTTTCCTCCGGGTGCATTCAAGCCACTCCAATCGCCTTTATCGGCACCGGTATAGAAAATGTTTTCTGATCCGGTCACCCCGTCGTCGAAAGAAAAATATCCTCCAGGGCTGAAATTCCGCGTGTGAGGCGCGCTGTAGGCATAGTATCCGAGCGGGTACTCATCGGCGGCATTTCCCAGGGCGCTCCGGAAACGTCCCATACATTCAGATATCTCGTGCATCATGGCGCCAACTGCGTCTAAACCTGAATTTGGATTTGCCTGCGTCCAGAACCAGGAGTGGCCCGCGTTTAGCCCCACGTAGGCGGCGTCAGAAACGTTCGGCTGAAGTCCAAGTCCCACGGCGTGGAGTTGTTTAAGCCCGAAGTGCCCGCCGGACGGGTCCGGAATTGGCAACGACTTGAAGGCCGACTGCGCGATTGCCGTTACTGCATTCGCCTGCAATGCCGCCCTGTATCTAGACCATGATTGCAGGACGTCGCCAGAGTTGCTGCCAGCGGCGCCGGCTGTGAAAGGAAGATCGTGCTTTGAACCATAGCCGAATTGAATGGTGATAGTGCGTGGCGTTCCGGCGCAAAACCAATTTTCAAAATTGCCGCAAGCCTCATCCACAGCGTTGAAGTAATTGCTGGCTAATGCCGGATTGCGGCCAAAAGCTTGGCCGGGCCTTGCTTTCGAACCCGTCGTTGCATCGAAAAGCTTATGGATAGTGAGTTGCCCGCGCTGGCGAGATGCAACAGGTTTGGAAATCGCGGCAAGCGATGTGGCTGCGACGCCTCCAACTAATACTTTGCGGCGGGTGATAGTCACAGTGGACGTAAAATCCCATTGGGGATTGGAAACCTGGAGGTCAATCGGCCATCGCCCTATTTGCGAAGCCATACCCTCCTTTCGCTTCCTGCGCCAGCCAGGCTAGAAGATAAAAATACTGCCGCTTCCCAAAGAAATTTCGTCGGCACCGATATCAGTTGCCGCAGCATGCGAGAGGACTAAATCGAAAGCATCTCGCTAACCGCAAACGAAATCGCGGTAGTAAGGAGTTGCACGGGAACCCAAGCAATCAAAACAATCCAAATAAGCGTAAGTACGCCCCCCAAGCCCAAAACGGCAAATGGCCCATGCCTTTTTAAAGAAGAGGCGAGACCATCGAATGGCCGCGCGTAGGACGCACTTACACTGTCGAGTTTCATTACACCCTCTAAAAAACGCAGCTGTATGGAGTGCGAGGTCGTCGGTGTGGCTTGACGACGACCTCGCAAGCTATCGAGCGAGGTGATGCCCTCTCGATACCTATCAAGACTGTAATGTGAGGCTGTCTGACGCCCTAGACGAAATCGCGAGCAATGTGACTAAGTAACCTTAAAGGATGCGGGTGCATCTTCAGCCACACCATCATGACCCAATTGTGACGTGAAGAGTCAGTGGTGTAGCCTATTTCTCTTGTTTTAGTGGATAAGCCCACAGCGCGGGCGGCGCTATTTCAATGCACGCGATGAATATGCGAATCGTGCCAAATAATATTTCGGTTCCGTTCTGCCATAACACGACGGTAGTAGGACATAATTGCGCGCACGGCGTAGCCCGCACCAAAGCCAAAGACAAAACCAAGAAACAAAACCGAAAAAATTAGCTTCGCTGCGTTAGGTTCCATTGTTAAGGATGACCACGCTATTGCAATTTTTTTGTGGCAGCGTCACCCACTACAGTACCTTTCGTTAAAAAAAACATTTCCGACAAATTCCACAAAGCCGCCACGAGATTAACAAACCTCAATATGACTCTGTGCACAGATGATCGATCTTAGGTCAGATCTGCGCCACACGCGGACTCCCGCCTAAGACGGTCCAAGGGCCGCGCTCCATGCGCGGCCCTTCCATGTTCAGATCGCCGTCGGGAGTTGTAGCAAACCCAGGAGCGCTGAGGCCCTGGGTGGTCCTCACACTCTAAACTTTCTTCCTTCTGCACCCGAGCAGACTTAAGGCGCCGAGTGCAGTGGCAAAAAGCGGGAGTGTCCCTGGGAGGGGCGTCTCGGCAACACCTTCTGGCGTTGGGTCGCTGATTATCACGAACTGAAGACCGTCCGGCAGTGTCGCCGTCAGTTCGAGACCAATCGGACTATCATCCCTGACCGACGTATCTATCAGCAAAAAGCGAGACGCATCGGAAACATCGAAGGATATCGACGCTCCGGTGGTCGAAATAACCGTGCCCTGAGACGGATCTATCCCGCAACCAATTCTGCCGCCGCAGACAAAGAAGCCAGCCAGCGTGCCACAAGAAGTACCGACGCAACCCTGCGGCTGAGAAAACACGCCACCAACACTGCCAGCCTGCTGAATGCTCGTGTCGATGACCCAATACGAAGCGTCAAGCGGGGTCACCGTCATCGAAACAGAAATCAAAACTGGACCCGAAATATCTCCTACGACTTCGACTTCACCAGAGAGCGGCAGATTGAACGTGGAGGCACTTGCCTGAACGGCAGGTACAAATACCAACGTCGTCAGCAGCACCAATGACCAGATAAAACGCATAATTTCGCACCTGTCTCCGGATCTTATCGACGCCCCTGGGGGAACAAAAGCCGTCAGGCGGATGGGGTTCGCCTGACGGCCTCACGTTTCGGAGATTTGGACAGCAGGGGACCGCTGCCCAATGTCATGCTACGCTCCTAGGCCGGCGTCGCAAGAAATCGCGCTCATTAAGCTAAAACATCAACCTTAAATTTTGAGGCCCGCTCGTGGTCGGCACCACACGAGCAAATTCATCCGCCGGGAACTAATGGCAGTCCCCCCTTGGGCAGGCCACCAAAAAAGGCGAAAATCAGCGTAGCGGCCAAAGCTGTCGGCGTCACGGTGGCGATATCGATAGGTGTAACGTGGATTCACGGCCCGGCAAAATCTTGCTAAGATCCGCGCGGCCCATCCTAAATGTCAAAATATAATGCAACTCGCTCGAGTGATCATTCTGATTGCGTTCGTACTGCTCTCAAGAAGTGCCGGGGCGCAAAGCACAAAAGAGCTCAACACCACTGCTGATATTTACTCAGCAATTCGCGCGTGTTGGAAGGCGCCTAACATTTCTGGCCCGGCCGAGTTGGTCGTTCGGTTAAGTTTTACCCGAGATGGAAAAATACTTGGCAAAGCGCGCGTTACCTATGAAGCCAAGACTGGTTCGGCGCAAAGCAGACTTCTCTATCGCTTGGCTGTCGTAAACGCCTTTAAGCGATGCACTCCCCTTTTATTTAGTCCTGACCTCGGTGAGGCAATCGCAGGAAGACCCATAAATTTTCGATTCAGAAACAATTTTGGATTGGCGATTTAGTCTGGCCCGGTCTGAGACCCGCGTCTGCTCGAATGCAATTTAGTATGGGCTAAGCATCACAATGCTTATTCCCTTTAGAAAGTTGAGCGTGCGGTTGTGCCAATTAGCGGGCCGCGCCAAATCGCGCGCTCCGGCGCGGCCCCTTCCCGCCCAGCTTAAAGCCACAACGCGGGCGGAACTAATCGAATGCGAAATTGGAATACACTTCGGGACCGCCGCCTCGCGCCGATCCAGGCGCGGAACCCTTAAAGTATTGATGCCAATTCTGTCTTGTGATTTGGCGACAAGAACTTGATCGCGCTTGCCATCCTGAATAGGGACATTCACGCCCCGCTCGTTGATGTCCGCGAGGTTGCGAAAAGCGGACTTTAAATCAGGTCTGCGTTCGCTTCGAACTCGATAAGTCCCGTGATGTTGCCGCCCGGTTTTTCCATACTCGCGACGAGTCAGCGATTGACCGGATCGCTGGTCCCGACGAATACAATCGGAATTGTGTCTGTCACCCCTTGCAACGCGCTCGCGCTCGATCCGCCGGCGGCCAAAATAACGTCAGGAGCGTAGAACAAGTCATCCTACCGGGTTAGTGTTATCCCGGAAGGGCGAACGCTCAATGGTTGGGACCCAGGCCAATGTTCGTTTTGGCTAGCTTCCGGGTGCGCTCGCGCCCGCGTGGGCCTCTCGCTCTGCGTCGATCATGAAATCGCGCGTGATCGGCACCGCATCGCGCTTGGTCGAAAGCAGCAATTGAAACACCATGTGTGAGCCGTGAAGAAATTCGAGTTCGACGGCGGCGAGATAGAACTCCCACATCCGACAGAATCGTTCGTCGTAGATTGCCGCCGCTTGGGCTCGATTTTTGGCAAAGCGCTCACGCCAATGTTTTACCGTGTAATGATAATGTAGCCGCAGCACCTCGACATCATCGCACCACAGACCGCAACGTTCAGCGGCGGAAAAGGTCTCCGACAGCGCGGGTACGTACCCGCCGGGAAAGATGTATTTGCGGATGAACGGGCCGGTAGTGCCCGGTTGCGACATCCGTCCAATGCAGTGGATGAGGGCGTAACCGTCAGGCTTGAGTAGTTCGCGAATTTTCATGAAATACTCGTCGAAATGCCCAATGCCGACATGCTCCATCATTCCGACCGAGACCACGCGATCAAACTGACCGCTGAACTGCCGATAATCCAACTCGCGAAACTCGACACGGTCGGAAACGCCGGCAGCTTCGGCGTCAGCACGTGATACCGCGATCTGCGCGGGCGAAACATTGACCCCCGTGACAAGGGCACCCGTTTCACGCGCAAGATGGATGGCGAAGCCACCCCAGCCAGAACCGATCTCGGCCACGGTCATACCGGGCTTTAATTGCAATTTACTGGTGGCGTGGATCAGCTTGTTGCGTTGTGCTTGTTCAAGAGTGTCATGTTCGGGATCGCGAAAATAAGCGCAGGAATATTGCAACTGATCGTCGAGGAACAGGCGGTAGAGCTCAGTCGAGATGTCGTAATGATGGCGGGCATGAGCGGCGGCAAGCCCGATTGGATTGGCCTGATGCCAGCGACGCAAACCACGCCATACCCGCCGCATCAGCTTCTGTGAGCCGTACGAATAAAGCGCAACGCGATTGACCGAGAACAGCATTAGAAAGTCGTGGATTGCGGCGCCATCTTCCAGAGTTAGCGTGCCGTCCATATAGGCTTCGGCCGCATATAGCTCCGGATTGATGAACAGCTTGATGTAAAGCTTACGATCATGCAGATGGATGGCAACATTAGGCCCTGGCAGACGATCGCCGAATACATGAACTTCGCCGTCGGCGTCGCGGACTCGTAGCGTCCCCTCGCGAATGAAACGCCGAAGCAGATTGGACAACAAACGCACGTGTTGGACCCCCGCGAACGCACCAATCCATAGCAACGAATCCGAAAGGGGTCACGCGACGCCGGGCGAATGGGCCCAAAATTACCTCGGGGGCTACCACGTTAATTCCGCTTGTTCCCTCCAAAAACCGAGGGCTCACGGGCTGTCTATGGCTTCCTGCAAATCTCGCCGTCTGCTATCGTCCGCGCCGTCCGAGCTTCATCCGGGGGATATCGGATATGGAGAAAGCACGAGTATGGCGAGTGTTGCTGATGACATTGTCGAGATGATCAAGAATAGAAGCAATCACACCGGTGGCGGGCTTCAACTGTCGGAATCGCTCGACAATGTTGGACTGGATTCAATGGAAGTGATTTCCTTGATTTTTGATATTGAGGAAAAATTCGATATACAGATTCCAATCAATGCGAATATGGATATTGAAAGCAAGACCGTGGCAGACCTTATTCAAGCGGTCGATCAGCTTGTTGCCGCAAAAGTAAAATCGAATTGACCAGAGTTGTCATTACCGGCCTCGGCGTTGTCTCTTCTGTTGGACAATCGACGCAAGACTATTGGGATTCCTTGATCGCGGGCCGCTCGGCCTTCGCGCCGCCAACTCTCGGGACCACCGCGCAGGCGACCGGCAAGCTTGTCGGCGAGGTTAAAGCTTTTGATCCTGCTGCACATTTTGAATCATCGCAGATCCCTCTTCTCGACAGGGTGTCGCAATTTGCCATCGTTGCCGCGCGGCAAGCGGTGAGGCAATCGGGACTTACGCTACAGGGCGAGCTTGCCGATCGAACTGCTGCGATCGTCGGAACAGGGTCCGGCGGGCATACGACCATCGACGAAAGTTTCCATCGACTCTATTCGGAAGGCGCCGCGCGCCTGCATCCCCTGACCATTCCCAAAGCCATGATCAGCGCACCGGCGAGCCAGGTCTCATTGTACTGCGGTGTCAGAGGTCCGACCTTTGCGGTCTCATCTGCTTGCGCATCGGCAACGCATGCTATTGGCCAGGCATTCCATATGGTGCGAAGTGGCAGTGTGACCTGCGCGGTAACCGGCGGCACCGAGGCAAGCATCACCTTCGGCGCGATGAAGGGTTGGGAAGCCATGCGCATCATGTCCCCCGATACCTGCCGGCCCTTTTCGAAGGACCGAAAGGGAATGGTCATCGGCGAAGGAGCTGCTGTAGTGGTTCTTGAGGCCTTGGATCACGCCCGCAGCAGAAGCGCGGATATCTTGGCCGAGATCGTCGGATTCGGAATGAGCGCCGACTCGAAAGATCTAACCGCTCCCGACCCAAATGGAATGGCGCGGGCCATCACCGCAACGCTGTCGGATTCGGCTTTGTCTCCAAACATGGTCGATTATGTCAACGCACATGGAACGGGCACGACTGCCAACGACTTTGCCGAAACTGTCGCTTTGCATCGGAGTTTCGGCTCCCATGCGCGACAACTTGCCATTTCGTCGACGAAATCCGTCGTCGGCCACACGCTTGGCGCCGCGGGCGCGCTGGAATTTGTCGCCGCGATCATGGCAATTCGTGATGGGATCGTTCCGCCGACCATGAATTACCTCGGGCCGGATCCTGACTGCGATCTCGACTACGTCCCGAACGAAGCGCGGCGAATGCCTGTCCGCGCAATCTTGAGCAATTCCTTCGCTTTTGGCGGATTGAATGCTGTTTTAGCGGCGCGTCAATTTGGGGGATAAGTCCGCGTGTAGGGCCGCGCTATCCGCACGGCGCTCCGATTTTCTCTTTCGGTTCCGCACTTCGCGGTAAGTTAGCGCAATCAATCGCATTCGGGTTTGAAACGCCGATTTTGATTAATCCAATCACGCAATGCTTCTAACGCGCATGAAGAAAGACCGCCTCGCGGCGGTCTCTCCGAATTTCATGATTCTGGCTTATCGCCAGCGTGTCCCAGGTGGCGGATCGTCGGGGGCCAAGTTGTATTGCACTCGGAAGATCCCCGATACCTGGTGTTGGTCGTCAAAAGAGGCAACAGGTGAGGCAGGTGGAGGAGCCACAACACCCTGATATGCGGTGTTGAGATGCGTATAGGTTACGTCTACGCCCATGTAGAGGTTTTTGGTAACGTTCCACTGGGTGCGCGAACCGATCTGATAGAAAGAGAAGTCTGGGCTACAGCTGTTGCCGACACCGCCTGCGACAACATTGATCGGCGGCCACACTGAGCCAGCGACCGGAACACCGCACTGAATGCTTCCCGAGGCTCCTGGAAGGTGTGTGTTGATGAGCTTAACGGTATCCGCGTCGTACCATACCCTCGTGTAGCCACCGTATAGGCTGGTCCGCAATTGCGGTGTCCACATGTGTTCAACGCCGGCGTTTGCGCTCCAGGCGTTGGTTAAATGAATTTGAGTGTTGCCGCCTGCGAACGTATTATTAGCGTCGTATAGCCCATCGGCCACCCAGCCAATACCCATCGAGTTGCCGTTGCTCATCTGCCAGTTCCCAGCTTTGGTCACGTAGCCGATCGCACCCTTCGTTCCGACGAAACTGGCTCCGATGGTCGTGTCCCACGGAAGGTTGACGAGGCCACCCACCCCGGCAGCCCAACCATATTTATCATCGGGATGAGTAGCCAAGCCGCCGTTGGCTGGCGTGGGAGCAGTGCTGTAATACAGGCCGGCCACGCGGTGAACCGCGCCGCTGATGCCGACGTAGCCCCAGTTCTGGTCAAGGCGCAGGTTGCCAACAAAGTCCGGCATATTGAGCCCGGCTGTACTCGTGGTCGTTACTGCATTCGTCGCAAAGTCAGCGTTGGCTCCGTTGGCAACGCCGGCCTGGTAACGCGGGACCTCGGCAGAAACCGTGGCCGAGAAGCCGTTCCCCAACATGGCAGTGTAGGCGAGCATGTTGACGCCGTAGTTGTACGTGTCCCCTGAGGTCATGGCGTCGGAATAACTAAACAGCTCTGTGTTGCTGAAAATGTCGAAGAACGACTGCGCGATGCCCGCTGTAAAGCCCGCAAACTGAATAAACGCCCGCGAAACATAAAAGCTCGACGCCGCCGTATTGCCATCGAAACTTTGGCCGCCGATACGGATATAGCCACGAATTGCTCCGTACTCCGACTGGCTGCGTGCATCCACATCGATCACGCCGCGGCCGGCAAAGTTGAAACTGTTGGTCGCCCGGTTGTTTAGGAGACCATTGGTCGAGATGGGAAAGCCCACAGTCTTGGGAAGGAAGGCGTTGTAAGTGACGCCATTCGGAACGCCGAAGAAGGAATTTACTTCGGCTTGCGCGCGCACGTAGCCGCCAATCTTGAGGCAAACATCGGAGCCCGGGATGTAGTAGTACCCCACGCCGTACATGTTACAGATTTTTACATATTCGGCCGGCTTGGCTTTGACAGGGAGATCGGCGGCTTGCGCCCCACCAATCGCAATAAGCCCGGCCACGCATCCGATAAGAAAACTCTTAGTTTCCATTGATTTTGCCCCTCAACTGACCCGCACTAGGGGCCCAAATTGGCCCGAGCGGATAAGGCGCACATTTTCACAGTCGATTGAAAAAAACACAACGATAGGCGCCGTGATCCCTTAGGCCTAAGTCAGGATTCCTGGTTCCAGTTGCCGTCGGGCAACAAAATCACCTATCACGCGGTGTAAAAACACAGTCCGCAATCATCGCGCCAGCCATGATTTTTGGTGGGCTAGACGTCGTCCGATCGCCACAGATGCCCTACCCGAAAGCCGGGGGATCGAGGTACCGTCTCTGGCGCTAAGACGCGTAAGGAAAATGGATTACCAGGCGCGAACAATTGGCGCGGCTCGCCTGCGGGAAGCCCGCGCTTGGTCCGAAAATGCTTGTGCTGAAAGCAGATTTAAGCAAGCGTGTGCCCTGCAATTGCACACCTATTGGAAAATTTGGTTGGGAGGCGCAAAAATGCTCGGTCTATTTCGTGCGACAAAATTCTGTGCGGCTATCATTGTGGCGGCGACAATGCTTGCTGGTACCCCCACGCGATCCTATGCCGAAACCGGTTCGGTACGCCTTAAAATCACGAAGGTCGGGTTTATCGTGGGCGTCGGTGGCGGCTCCGGCACCTTGACCTTCAGGGGCAAGCACTATCGGCTGAGCATCGGCGGCGTTAGCGCAGGCACAATTGGTATTTCGGGGATGGATTTGGTTGGTACCGCATCCAATCTTCGCACCGCGGCGGACATCGCCGGTACCTATTCGGCCCTCTCTGCTGGGCTTGCGGTAGCGGCCGGTGCAAAAGTAGCAACACTTCAAAACGCGAATGGCGTCGTTCTGCAATTGCAAGGACGCCAGGTTGGATTCTCGGCTTCGCTCAGTGTCAGCGGGTTGACGATATCCTTGCAGTAGCGCCACGCGGTCACACGCAGACAGCACGCCCGCTGATCGGGATGTCCGCTTTAGCTTTGAAAGCGGACATCAACAGTCGCGGGCGCCCAGTTCGCTAACTGCCAATTGCGCATGTGCGATTGTTACTACGGAGCGCATAAAAACGCGCCGACGACCGCGAGCAACGCGGATTTATTGACGCCGTTCAAAGTATAATCGAACCAGAATTCGATCGCCGATAATATCGCCAAGTGAACGGAAGGCGAAATAGGGAATAAAGATCAACAGCAGAACGACGGATGTCGCGATTCGCTGATCGCGCGAGCCGCCCCCGATGTCTGCCATCGCGTCCATGATTGCTCGGCCATGTAAAAATCCGACGGCGATTTCTTCGACGACCGTCAAGGCGGAGACGAGCACGACAAAGGCCACGGATCGATAAAGCGTCGGGATAATGAGAGGATATTTTTTGTATCCGTCTCCGATGTGGAATGCGTTTCCGATTAACATGAACTTGGCCGAGACGACTGCTTTGATGGCCGCGAAGGCCCAGGGCGCGAAGTTGACACCCTCGTCATGCAAAATTGAGGCCTTGAGGTAGGCGAGCGCGGTAAAGCAGACGTACAGATAACCCGCGATAACGACAAATTCTCGCAGTTCGCCGGTTATCCTCTTGCCGACAGTTTCCGATTTAATGCCGACCTCCGACATGAACCCCCTCGCTACCCTGAGATACCGTGATTGGAGTGTAGGGCTATTTGTACCTATGGTCGTCACAATCCCTGTGCGCGTACCAAAAAATGGTTGTGTCAGAACTGGGCGCATTCGCCGACTTTGAAGGTGCCGGATTATTTTTTTGGTACATGCTCCAGATACCACGTCATCGATCGGTTTCCTCTCGGGCCAAGACCCCAGCCAAACGATGCTTCGCACGTAGCACAACTATCCGCGGAGTGAATTCGGTGTTCGCTGACGCAATTCCAGATATACGCAAAATCGTCGTAGTTATTTTTTACTATTGGCTCGGCGTACCAGAACAGCAAAAATAAAGCCGCCAAAGCGACAAAAGACGATACGGCTAATATAGCCTCTCTCATCGGCGCCAGCTCGCAATCGAAATTTTGGTTTCCCCGCCACTGCCATTGTTGGTGCGAAACTAGCGAACAATCGCCAGCGGAGCAAAGTCGGGGACGTCTCTTGTGTCCGCTTTGCCGCCGAAAGCGGACGTTCAGCAGCGCGGATCGAGACGTCTAGCAGGTGCCCACGACGGACATTCGCGAAACCACCTCATTCCGGTGGCAATTTTAAAGTTCGTGTGCAAGAAACCTGACTATGCCGGGTTAGCTCAGCGGTAGAGCAGCGGTTTTGTAAACCGTTGGTCGGGGGTTCAATTCCCTCACCCGGCACCGGAATTAGGCCGTTGTACCCGCAAAATTATCCAGAAAATCGGCATCCCCCGGTCCTGAGGACCTTGTTCGCCGCTCGCGGACTGTGGCACACTGGAGCGTTAGTAATACTTCGGAGATCTAGCATGCCTCAGGGCACCGTAAAGTGGTTCAATCCGACGAAGGGCTATGGCTTCATCCAGCCCCAAGAAGGTGGGAAGGATGTGTTCGTGCACATTTCGGCGGTCGAGCGCGCCGGATTGAGCACTCTGAACGAAGGGCAGACCGTTCAGTTTGAACTCGTCGAGAATCGCGGAAAGACGTCCGCCGAGAACCTCAAGGTTAAGTGACCTCGACGCCCGAGGCTACTTTCGACCGTTCTGTCTGAATCTGGCGCCGCCGAGCTGATTGAGCCCGGTGGTGGGCGCTTGCCTGTGCCTCGTGAAACGAGCACGGCATGCTAGCGCGTGAGTTTCTCCAGTTCGGGGAACGGCGCGAAGGCTACATCCTTGCAAAGCTCGCGAACTTCCTTCGGCGTATCGAGGAAACGATCGAGCTTGCCGGCGACGTAGGTTGCCGCCCCGTCTTTCGACCCCTGATATTTTCCATCGGTATTGCGCGCGTTGTAGCGCACGCATGCGACATAACGGTCCCCGGGCCCGATATATTTCAGCTGCGGCTGCGATACACCTGCATCGCGTACGTGCGACGGATCGTTGAGATAAGTGTGCAGAAAAGCCAACAGGTCTTGCCGATATCTTTCAGGAAAAACGTTCTGCGCGTCCCAATTTGCCTTCAATTCCGAGGAGCTTGGCCCGACCTCAGTCGCACAGCCACCAAGCGACGCTGTCGCAAGCGCGACAACCAATAGCGCCAGTTGTCGCAATTCGCGAATTCCGCATTCGCTACATCCCCTGCCCAGACCCAATCATAGCGATAAGTGAGGGATCGGCCAGAGAGGCCGGTGCGCGATCTGCCGAAGAAATATATGCTGGCGTCCATAACAATAACTCATGGGGAGGACGCCATGTCGCTCACACGCCGCACGCTCATGCTTGCCGGCATCGCCGCGCCGTTGGCCACGCCACATGTGGCGCGGGCCCAATCATGGCCGGCCGGGCCGATCCATATTATTGTCGCCTACCCTCCGGGTGGTTCGACGGACGCCATCATGCGCTTGGTTCAGCCGGGGCTTCAGCAGCGTCTTAACGCCACCATCGTCATCGAGAACCGGTCGGGTGCATCCGGGAGCGTTGGCACCGCTTCGGTGGTGAAGTCTCCACCGGACGGCAACACCTGGCTGGCCGTGTTCGACAACCATGCTGCCAATCCGTTCGTACTGCCGAGCCTTTCCTACGACACTGAAAAGGATCTCGATCCGGTGCTGCTGATTGGCACCGCGCCTTACTTGATTACGACGGCGAAGGCCAAGCCCTACCACACGCTCGCTGACGTCATCGCCTCTGCCAATGAAAATCCGGGCAAGGTTAGCTATGCATCGGTCGGAAGTGGCAGCGTTGGGCACCTCGCGATGGCGCTGCTGTCGCAACGCGCCGGCGTCAAACTCACGCACGTACCGTATCGTGGCGGCGGCCCGGCGATGAATGACGCGATCGCCGGTCATGTCGATCTTCTGGTCGGAAGCACCGCGCTATCGATGCCACAGGTCGACGCCGGGAACATTCGCGCGATTGTGCAGACCGGAAAAGAGCGCAATCAGTTTATCGACCAAGTGCCGACCGTGGCCGAGAGTGGCTTCCCCGGTTTCGAGGCCTACGCCTGGTGGGGCATTTTTGCGCCGGCTGGCACACCAAAGCCGATCATCGAACGTTTCGGCAATGCGATGGCTGCCACATTGCGCGAGGAACGCATCGCCAAGCAGTTGGTCGAAACCCAGCAGGTCTCGTTGACCCTCGGCGGGCCGGAGGTCGAGCGCACTTTCGTCGGCAATCAGATGCGGACCTGGGGCCAGGTGGTGAAGGACAACAACATCAAGGCTGATCAGAACTGACGCGCGCGAATAATTCGCCGAGTGCGGTGTTTCTGCTTGAGACACTTGCCCAAAAACCGCCTTGCCCGCCTGAGAGACGGGAGACCATGCGCCAAATTTCCCGCCGCGTTTTTCTGACCGAAACCGCGATTGCGGCTGGTGCGGCGGCATTGCCGCTGCCGGCCGTCGGGATTCCTGCGGCCAATATTCAAGGCCCCGGAGTTTATCGGCACAATCTCGGCAGCTATCAGGTCACGGCACTCTTCGACGGCGTCTGGTATTTGCCGATCGATGACAAGTTCGTGCGCAACGCCAGCGGCGCCGAGGTGAATCAAGCGCTCGCCGCGGCATTCCTCCCGCCGAGCATCCTGCCAATATCGTTTACCGCGCTGATGGTGAACACCGGCACAAAACTCGTGCTCATCGACACGGGCACCGCCGGCCAGATCACCGACACCGCCGGCACCATGCTCGACAACATCAGGGTCGCGGGTGTCGACCCCAAAGCGATCGACACAATTCTGATTTCACATTTCCACCCCGATCACATCGACGGCCTCAAGACGAAAGACGGCGCAAAAGTTTTTCCGAACGCCGAGATTCTGGTCCCTGAGCCGGAGTGGGCCTTTTGGATGGACGATGCCAAAATGGGGTCGGCGGAAGGTGCCGTGAAACACTATTTCCTCAACGCGCGCCGTATCTTTGGCGACATCGCCAAGGAAGTCCGGCGGTTTACGCCGGGTGAGGAAGTTGCGCCCGGAATCGTGTCGGTGCCCGCCTACGGCCACACACCCGGCCACACAGCGTTCGCAATCCATTCCGGCACCGAATCGATGCTGGCGATGAGCGACACGGTCCGTAACCCGTACCTTTTCGCGCGCCATCCCGATTGGCAGCCGAGCTTTGATATGGACGGCCCGCAAGCAGTGCAGGCGCGCCGCCAGATGCTTGATCGGGCTGTATCTGACCGGATGCTGGTCGAAGCGTATCACTTCCCCTTCCCCGCCTGCGGACACATGGTCAAGACGGCGGACGGTTATGAACTCGTGCCGGTCGAGTGGCAGCCTTTGACAGCCAAATAACCGCTCTCAGGCGAAGTGCGGCCGGCGCGTTGCGCCAGCCGCTTAAGCACTCACATCAACTAAAACGTCGCGCCCGCTCGAACCGAAAATGTTCGGCCCGGTTGCGGATAAGCGGCGAAGAAGCCCTGAGTGAACGCACTCGCGATGGCATAATCGTAATAATTGGCGTTGAGGAGATTTTGAACTGCGAGCGACCAAAAGAAGCGGTCATACTGGCCGCCAATCTTTGCATCGATTGTCGCAACCGCCGGAATGACCGGCTGTACGTTGGCCTGGTCATTGTCCATGCGGCGCTCACCCAACAACCGGGCGGTCACGTCGAGGACGAGCATATTTTTCCAAATATTCCAGGTTGCGCCTGCATAGCCGGACCAAGGCGACACAAGTGGAATCTCGTTTCCGGCGAACGGCCCATCACGGAACGTCGCGCGCGTATACGCAAATCCACCCCGCAAACGAACATCATTTGAAATTTGATAGGTAGCACTATTTTCCCAGCCAATGCGCTGAGTGGGATCAAGATTCACATCGACAAATAACGCGGGTATAAAATGGATCTCGTTCTTGAGCTCCATAATGTAGGCGCTCGACTGGAAATTGAAGCTGCCCCATGTGAAGCGGACGCCGTTTTCCGCGTCGTAAGACGTTTGTGTTTTGAGATCGAGGTTGGCCGGAGCAAGGAATCCGAACGGATTGCCTGCGCCGACGCGCTCGTCCGCATTCGGAAGACGGAACGCGTGCGCGACCCGGCCAAACAAAGCAAACGCGGGGCTAATGCGATAATCGTAACCGATGTGCGCGGCATATTGCCATTCGCGCATGTTAACAGGAAGCGCCTGCGGATTGGTGGCGTAAAATCCTGCATTTGGATCGACGGCCGCGTTATAGACATCGTCGCCCTTCACCAAATTATTCTGCAGGCGACCACCAAACGAAATGTCCAGCGCCGGCGTTACCGACGTGGTGTTCATCGCGTAAATAGAAGCCGTCGTTTGCTGGATACTGTAGCGATGAATGTCCGGGAGGCCCGGAGCTTGCGGCCGGTCGGAATCATATTGGGTATTGTAGACATCGATGCCGGTCAGCAGACGGTTCGGAACACCAAACAACTGATGTTGCGCATCAAGGCGCGGCGTCACGGATGAAGTCGTCATCACTGTGTTGACGTAGTTGGCGGGCACCGCAGTCGTCGGATCGAACGAAAAGCTCGGGGTATTGAAGTAGTTGTAAAACTGGCTCTGCTGATTTTTTCGCCGCACACCGCCATCGACAATGAGGTCGAGGCCAGGCCCGAACGTGTGGGTCACGCCGGTCGTCACGCTGAAATCCTGTTTATGGGCCCAATCGAGCGGCGTCACCGAGGCGCGTGGAGTATCCAGCGTGATCGGGTACACCAGCGGCAAATTCTGAAGGGCGCCCGGTAGATTTTGGCGCTGCCCGTCGGCCGTTATATTGAGATAGGCGCTCCAATCGAGCGTCCGGTAGCTCAAGTTGCCGACACCGTTTTGCTGGCGCAACTCGCTGTTTTGGCGATAGCCGGATGACGTCACGATATTGCCGAACACCGCCGTGGACCAAGGGCCGGACGAGCCGCTGGCAGAGACACGGCCTTCCTGGAAGCCATAAGAGCCGACCGCGCCTTCGACGCGGCCCCCAAAATGCCGACGATGACGCTGTCTTCGTGACGATATTGATGACACCGCCAATCGCGCCATCACCGTAGAGGACAGCACCGCTATTGCCTCTGGTGATTTCGACGCGTTCGATACTGTTGAGAGGGATCGTGGAAAAGTCGAACCCCTGAAGGTCGAAATCCTGATAGCGCCGGCCATTCACCAAAATGAGAACGTTCGATTGTGCGAATGCGCCGAACCCGCGCAGGTCGACCATGACTTGCGTGCCGGTCGGGCCGCCCGATAGATGCGTGACCTGGACGCCGACCTGTTGACCCAAAATATCGGGCAAGGATTGTACCGGCGAGCGCTCGATATCTTGCGCCGTAATCACGCTCGTCGAGGTACCGACAATGCCGGTGCTGCCGGTCCTGCTGGAGGTGACATCGATCGGCGGCAGAACCAGCGCGTTGTTCTGCGCTGCTGCGCTTTGCGAATACAAGGTCGCAAGCGCCAGAATGGCGCCGCAACTGCCTATCCTAAGTCCCATGGCACAACGTTCCTTCGTTTGCGCCCGCACTCGGCGGACGCATCGGGTGAAGACCAAGCCCGACGCGAAGGACGCAGCGAGATACCCATGCAACGGTGCGCGGGTCTCACGTGCGGAATGTCGTGGGAGATATCGCTCTCACGGCCTTCGCACCGGCATTGCCGTCACCGCTGCGAAAGACCGCTCCGTATGGACTCCCCGTCCACCGGTTGGGTGACCGTGCTGGCAGGTCTCCTGGCTCGCGGGTCGTTGCCTCATGGTCCGGCCTTCCCAGTTTCCCAGTGGCCGTATTGGACTTGAGGCTCGCCGCTCACAGTTGCGGGGGCAGCCACGGATTCCTTCGAATTCGAATGCTCGAATTCGTAGTGTCCGTGTTCCCTCTTTCGTCCCCGGAAATGCCGGGGAACCAGCACGGTAAAATGTTCTCTTGAACGCCAAGGCGAGTCAAGCGGCCCTCCCCGGGCGCTTCTTTGGAGGGAGGCTTCACGATCGCGTTATTGTTTATTTTAAAGGACTAAGCCCCCATCACGGATTGTTTTTCTCATATCCGCCGGTTTTGTCGTATCGTCCCAGGCAGAGTCGGTATTTTGCAGGAGAGCTTCCGCCATGACTTTCACCAAAGTCCTTCGCCACGCAGGTGTCTTCGCCGCCGCTGCACTGCTCGTGACAGCTATCAGTTTCAAGCCGGTGGCGGTCTACGCCATGGGCACCGACAACCCGCCGCCCTCCGATGACAGCAAAAAGAAAAAGAAGAAGAACGATAACAACGTCATCGAACAACAACAGCAGCAACTGGCGCAGGAAAAATTCTTGCGTGACTATCGCGCCGCGCGCGCGATGATCCTCGATGGCAACTATCAGGGCGGCATCGCCGCGATGCACGCACTCGGCCACGACGAGCATCCGGACGTCGCCAACTACATCGGTTATTCCTACCGCAAGCTCGGCGACTACAACGACTCCAAAGTCTGGTACGAGAAAGCGCTCGCCGCCGATCCTAACCACGTGCGGACATGGTCCTACTACGGCATGTGGCAAATGGAACAGGGCAACCGTCTAAAAGCGCTGGACGACTTGCAAAAGGTACAGCTGATCTGCGGCAACACCACCTGTGAAGAATATCGCCAGCTGAAAGACGTGATTGACGGCAAGGCGACCTATTAAGGTCCAGAGCCAGAGCGTCTCACCGATGTCATGCCCGGCCTCGTGCCGGGCATGATGCTATTGGGACGTCTCTCCAACGATCCATGCGTGGTAGTCTGGATCGACGTTTTCCACCGGCAAATCCATAATGGCGGGCGTTGTATAGCTGTGCAGCTCTTTCACCGCCTTATGGACGGATTCGGCCATCGATGCGCGGGTTTTGATAAGCATAACCACCTCATCGGCCCGCTCGAGTTTGCCCTGCCACCAATAGTGCGAGATCATTCCCGGCAGGATATTCACGCAGGCGGCCAGCCGCCGCTCTACAATGGTGTGTCCCGCGCGCTCCGCCTCGACAATTGACGGCCAAGTCGTATAGACGAGCACCGCGCGTTCCATCGTCAGGTCCCCAAATGAGCCCGCCGCTCAAAAGTTTCAAACACATCGCCTTCGTGGCCAGCCAGACGCCGGAGGCGCGAGAGGCTTATGCCAAGCTCGAAAATCGCTATGGCAATACCGATCCCGCCAAAGCCGATGTGATTGTCGCGCTCGGCGGCGATGGCTTGATGTTGCAGACCCTGCACAAGTTCATGAATTCCGGCAAGCCGATCTACGGGATGCACCGTGGGACGGTCGGATTCCTGATGAACGAATTCGTAGAAGAGCATTTGGCGGAGCGGCTCGCCGCGGCACATATCACCGTCATCCACCCCCTGGTGATGCAAGCGCGCGACGCGCAAGGCCGAACCCACGAACATCGCGCCATCAACGAAGTTTCGTTATTCCGCCAGAGCGCACAAGCTGCACATTTACGCATCCTGATCGATGGTCAGGAGCGACTGACCGAACTCGTTTCCGACGGTGTGCTGGTGGCGACGCCGGCAGGCTCCACCGCCTATAATCTGTCAGCGCAAGGGCCGATCATCCCGATCAATGCTCCGCTGCTTGCGTTGACGCCGATCAGTCCATTCCGCCCTCGGCGATGGCGCGGCGCATTGCTGCCCACCAAGGCGAAGGTCACGATCGAAGTTATGGAGGCTGACAAACGGCCGGTTGCTGCTGTCGCCGACCATGACGAAGTGCGGTCGGTTCGCAACGTCAACATCGAGATGGATCACAAAATATCGATCAACATGTTGTTCGACCCGGGCCATAGCCTCGACGAACGCATTTTGCGCGAGCAGTTCGGTTTCTAGGAGCGCGCTTGCCTAAAACATTCGACTTTTCGGTCAATGGCAAAAGCGTGAGCGTGTCACTCGACAATGAGGAGACACCGCTCCTCAACGTGCTGCGCAACGAGCTTGGCCTGCTGGGCACGCGCTTTGGCTGCGGGCTCGAACAATGCGGATGCTGCATGGTGCTAATCGACGGCGCGCCTGAGAAATGCTGCACAAAGCCGGTGTGGAGCGTCGCTGGAAAACAAGTGATCACGGTGGAGGGTTTGGGCAGTGCCGAACGTCCCCATCCACTGCAACAGGCCTTTCTCGATGAGCAGGCCGGCCAGTGCGGCTATTGCCTCGCCGGGATTTTGATTTCAGCCAAGGCGCTTCTCGACAGGAACCCGCAGCCGTCACGCAAGGAGATCGCGCAAGCGCTGGACGGAAATATCTGCCGTTGCGGGTCACATAATCGCATCATGCGTGCGGTCGAAAAAGCGGCGGCAGTCATGCGTGCAGGAGCGAAATGATGAACGCTCCCCTGCCCGGACCGCTCAACGACAATCCGAGCCTCGACCGGTGGGTTGCATTCCCTTCGCCGGGCAAGGTGACCGTGCTCACCGGGCGGGTCGAACTGGGACAGGGCGTACTCACTGCGATCGCGCAGATTGCTGCCGACGAACTCGATGTCGCGATCGAACGGATCACCGTTCGCTCCGGCGATACCGAAAAGGCGCCGAACGAAGGCTACACAGCCGGCAGCCAATCAATTCAATTCGGCGGCGTCGCGATGCGCCAGGCGTGCGCCGATGTGCGTGCTCTTTTTCTTAACCAGGCCGCGAAAATCCTCGGTTGCAATGCGGATGCATTGTCCGTGCGCGATGGTTGCGTCTATCGAGACGGCAAAACGACCGGACAGGATTACTGGACGCTTGCCGGTGCGGTCGATCTCACCAGCAAGGCTACCGGAGAGGGAACACGCAAACCGGTCGCTGATCTCAAGACCATGGGCACAAATGCGCCACGCCTCGATCTGCCTGGCAAAGTTTTTGGGGCCAGCGCCTTCATTCACGACATGCACATCGACGGCATGGCGCACGCGCGCGTTGTGCGCCAGCCAAATCGCGGCGCGACGATCGGTTCGATCGACGAGAAAGCCATTCGCCGCGCCGCCAAGGGGCCGGTCGAATTTGTGCGCAACGGCAATTTCCTGGCCGTTATCGGCGACGACGAAACTGCAGTGGAAGCGGCCGCGATCGCTGCCGTCGATCACGTCACCTGGCAGAACGTTGAAGCTCCGACACCGACCCAACAGGAAGCCAGCTGGTTACTGCAACGGCCGGTCGTCGAGCGGGTATTCGGCGCTCCGGACGCCGGTAATCCTCAAGGCAGAGAGCGCTACGAGGCGACCTACACGCGGGGGTATCTCGCCCACGCCTCGATCTCGCCCTCCTGCGGCCTCGCCATTTATCGAGGACGCCAAACTGACGGTCTGGACACATTGCCAGGGCGTTTATCCCCTGCGGGCGGCGCTGGCGAAGACACTCAAGCTCGACCCCTCCTCGATCGTCGTCCACCACGTCCAGGGGTCGGGCTGTTACGGCCACAATGGCGCCGATGACGCAGCCGCCGATGCCGCAATCATCGCCATGCAGAAGCCGGGACAGCCGATCCGCGTCCGTTGGCGGCGCGAGGAAGAATTCATCTATGAGCCAAAGACGCCGGCGATGGTGGTCAAGGTGCGCGCCCTGCTCGACGAAGCCGGGAAGCCCGTCGACTGGACGCAGGAAATATGGAGCCCAACGCATAACCTGCGGCCCGGCGCCGGCGGAAATCTGCTCGGCGCCCTCGCCCTGCCCGATCCGCCACCCGAGCCGCCGCCAAACGACGTGCCGGAATCAAACGGGGGTGGCGCCACGCGCAATGCCGAACCGCTTTACGACATCCCCGCCAAACGCATTCTCCATCACCTTGTGACCGAAGCCCCGGTGCGAACATCGGCGTTGCGCGGCCTCGGCGCCATGCCGAACGTATTTGCGCTTGAATGTTGCATTGATGAATTGGCCGAACGTGCCGGACTGGATCCGGTCGCATACCGCCTTTCGATCACCGCCGATCCGCGCGCGCGCGCCGTGATCGAAAAGGTCGCCGGCCATGGCAAATTGGAAAGCCGGTGCAGCGGGCGCCACGGGAACTGGCCGCGGCATAGCCTTCGCCCGATACAAAAACCGCGCCGCTTATTCCGCAGTGGTGGTCGAATTGTCGGTCGATGAAGAAATCCGCCTGCATCACGTCTGGTGTGCGACGGATGCCGGCCTGGTGATCAATCCTGATGGCGTCATCAACCAACTCGAAGGCGGCATCATTCAATCGGCGAGTTGGGTTCTCAAAGAACAAGTCCGCTTCGATAATGGCGTCGCTTCAATCGATTGGGAAACGTACCCGGTCCTGAAAGTTCAGCGAAGTCCCCCAGATCGATATTGAACTCATCAATACCCGGGATGAGGTCCCACTGGGTGTCGGTGAAGTTACGGCCGGCCCCACCGCCGCAGCGATCGGCAATGCGGTATCTCATGCGCTTGGCGCCCGGATCCGGGATTTGCCACTGACGCGCGAGCGCATCATGTCGACGCTGCTCAAGGGATAGCGGGGCGGACTGCCCTTGCCATCCTAAACCATTCGTTAACGCGCCCCATTTAGCTTTGGCGAGGCGGTGCCGGGCTTCAAGCGCCCGAGGCCCGGGGGCAGTATGGTCCGCATCGATTTTAACCGCCTGCGTTTCCTCGTCATCGACGACAATACGCATATGCGGCGCATATTGCGTACGTTGCTGCATGGCTTTGGCGCCCGCGAAGTCTATGAAGCGGAAGATGGCGCTGCGGGCCTGAAATCGTTCACCCACTACCTTCCCGATATTGTCATTACCGATTGGGCGATGCCGATTTTCGATGGCCTTGAACTCGTGCAGATGATCCGTCAGCCCGGCGCAAACGCGAATCCCTATGTCGCCATCATCATGCTCACCGGCCATTCCGAGAAAAAGCGCGTGATGGCGGCGCGTGATGCAGGCGTCACCGAATTCCTCGCCAAGCCGATATCGGCGAAGGGGCTATATCAGCGGATCATCAATGTGGTCGCTAATCCGCGCCCTTTCATCAAAACGAAGACCTATTTCGGCCCCGACCGGCGCCGCAATATCACTTCGAACTACATCGGTCCGGAGCGCCGAAAAGGCGGAAAGGCCGACGTCATCCGCCAGACCCCCTTGCTGGAAAAAGCTCGGTCGGCGGTCTGACAAAGGCAGTAGGAAATGTCCCGCTCCAAAGATACCGCAGCGATTGTCACCTACGGCGATCACGAAGTGATTACGCCGGAGAACAAGCTGCGCGGAGCGGTATCCAAAGGCCTGGCCGATACCGGAGCCGAGGATCCGATCGCGCGCGCCGAAAAGGCCCTCGCCGAGCTTTCTCCCGAATTTGCTCTCTGGATGGATTCCGAATGCGACCGGCTCGATAAAGCCCGTCGCGAGCTCGCCAAGAACGGCGCAACCGATACCAATAAGGAAGCGCTTTTCCGCGCGGCGCATGACATCAAGGGCGAATGCGCGACATTTGGCTACCCGGCGGTAGCCTCTGCGGCTGACAGCCTGTGCCGGCTTATCGAACACACACCCGCGATCACGCAAATTCCGTCCAAGCTCATCGACCAGCACGTCGACGCCGTACGCGCGATCATTCGAGAGTATGCGCGTTCCGACGCCAAAGACCTCGCTGCAACGCTAACGGCGCGCTTACGCGAAGTGACGGATGAATTTCTAGTCCATGAGAACCGCGACCACCCAGAGGTGCTCGAGCAACTCAAGGGCCCGTCGATCGTACCCGAATAAACGGTAGATTTAGCTTACGCCGCGGCCAGTTGCTGATGTTCGCCGTATGACTGAACGGCCTGTATCATGCAGGCGTCCGCGACCAGGTCGTCACAGAATAGACGCGCTTCCTCGCGCGCCGCTTCCACCGCAAATCGCCGCAGCAAGGCCAACAGCGAAGCGGCATCTTCGCTGCGGTCATCCATGCAAGCGTTGAGCACACGCTCGACCATGCGCCGCTTGAGTCGCGCCGCACCGCCCTGCTCGCCAATCAATGCCCCCCCACGCATGGCCACCAAGGCTTCGCGAAAGGCCGGATAGGCGAGTTCAGGCAAACCGGCTTCGCGGTAGAGCGCGCGAAAGCCGGAAATGTTCTTGTCGTGAATGTAGGCGGTGACGCGATCAATCGATAAGCCCGACAATTCCGCCAGCGCTTCCTCGAACAGCACGACGTTACCCGATAGCAGAGCGCGTAAAATCATGCCCGCTGTGAGTTGACCACTCTGCCGCAAATGCTGCACCAGCGGGCCCACTTCGTCATAACTGGTGTCGGCAGCAAGCGCGACGGTTGCCTTTTCGCAGGCGTCCTTGGTCGCGAACTCGGCATGCTCCGGTCCCAGCCATTGCCGTGCCGCGACGAAGCCAGCGAGTGTCTGCGAGAGTTTCGAAAGGAGTGCCTGACGCATCGCCATCGGGAGGTCTTCTCGCGCCAGGAGATTTTCGCAAATCTGCGGCAAATGACCGAAGCGCTCGATCATGCGGTCGACAGAGAAGGTTGCGATATCGGCGGCTGGATTTTCCAGAAGAGCGAGGCACGCTTCCGCCGCGCCGACTTCGGCAATCGCGGCGGCAAGCGTGCGCGCCAATGGCACACGGCCCGCGATCGCGATTTGCACGTCCGTGTGGCCGGTCGCAATCAGGTCGACCAGATCGTCTTCGAACAGCAATGGTGAGCAAGCCAAGACCGGAAGTGCGACATCTGGCTGATCGGCTGCGAGAGCTTGCACAACGACCTGCGGCGCATTCTCGGCCGTGGCAAACGCTTCAGAAAGAGCCCGCCTGACCAAAGGCGATGGATCGTCCAGCAGCATGATCATCGCGCCTTCGGCGGCGGCAAGATCATCCGGCGATAATTCGGAATAAAGATAGGCGCGCGCTAGGGCGGATGTGGCCTCCGCCCGCTCGCCGGCCGGAGCCTGGCGTACCCATTGCAAAAACTGACGAACTATCATGGCACGACCGACGCTACGAAAACCGCCACCCCACTGACGGCATCAACAAGCCTAGTCGAGGAGGCTTAATAAAGCGTTCACCATAGAAATTGAGCCGCTGTTAAGCATAAGCGCCGTGCGAGGCCGCTAAAATCAGGCTTTTCCGTCATTGAGCTTGCGCTCGTTCGGCCGGGTGTCGGTGAACAAATCGAAGGCCTGTACCGCTTGCGCCGGCGGCGGCGCGCCGGTCGTGGCGGGCCCCCAGAGGTTGCTCACGGTCTGCGCCAGAGGCTGACGCACACGATCTGTAAACATGGATTGGAATGATGGTCGCGCCGCGGGCGGTGGCGGCAGTTGCTCACTCGCACTCGCAAAAGCCTGGGTCACGCCAGCGGTGTCGTGCGCCGGGATCGAAGCCGGCGGGACCGGAATTGACTCGCGCGCGAGCCGCGTGGTGCGCACTCCGGACACCGACTTCACGTGTGCAGCTGCAACGGTCACTGGCGGCGGCAATGGTGGCGCAGGGGGCGCCGATGCGGCCAACGGCAATCGAGGCGCCGGCGGTGCAAGGCTCGCCGTTTCGACCACGCCGCGTTGCGGAGCGAAGGCCACCGCACGGGCAGTGTCAAACAACTGGGTTAGCTTGCCGTAGACTTCGCCGACGCTGCGCGCACGGCCGGCGCTGTCGTAAAAAATGCTATGATTGGCCGAGGCAGCGTTCGGAAACATCGCAGAAGCTTTGGCCTGCGGTTGCGCGTTAGCGGCATTGATGAGTTTGCCGGCGCCATCGGCCCCCAAAAAGTGTGCAATGTAGAGCTCGCCGTTCGTTGGCTGACGACCGATACGCGAGCTTACCAACGCGGAATTATTGCGGGTCAGCGCCCCTGCCAGCATCGCGCTCGCTTGCGGGTCGCTGCGCAAACGCAAAATCGCCGCACGCATTCCGGAATCCGAGACTTCGTAATGTCCGTCCGCCGATTTGGTGATGGCGTCAGCATAGCGCCCAAGCCCCAGCGCGGCCCCGTCCTGCTTCATCGTGCCGAGCCAGGTCTGATCGATAAATTGGTAGAGTCCCTTCGCCGACGAGGTCGAAGCCTGCGCGGACGGATTCATATTGGATTCGATCTGCGCGGTCGTGACCAGATATTCAAAGCTGATCCCGGTCGATTGCGCCGCTTGGCGAATCGCGCCGGTGATCTGCGGTGCACCGCTCGCAGTAGCCGGGTGAACGGCCATAATGTTGCGCCTTGCGAAATTCTGGGCTTATGGGTGGAGACACGGACGCAACGGTCTGGGGACCTTTCGAGCATGGGGAATTATGGTAAATGAACCGTTAACGGGGCGCGCAAACCCCTCGTAGGCAATGAGTTTTCGGAGGAATCGATGGCGGAAACAATCCAGCGGCACAAGCGCGGCGGCCTCTATTTCGAAGATTTCGAGGTCGGCAAGTCTTACGAGCACCGGTACACCCGCACCGTGACGCAGATGGACAACATGTTGTTCTCCAACATGACGCTCAATCCGCAGCCGCTCCACATCGACCGGCACTTCTGCGAAACGGAGACCGACTGGGGCCAGCCGCTGATGAACTCGCTGTTCACGCTCGGGCTGATGATCGGCATTCAGGTTTCCGACATGACGGTCGGCACGACCATCGCCAACCTCGGCATGACTGACGTCAAATTCCCCAATCCACTTTTCGAAGGCGACACCGTGAATTGCACGACACAGGTCGTGAGCAAACGTGAGTCAAAGTCACGGCCAGGCGCCGGCATCGTCGAATTTCATCACAAGGCCTTTAAACAAGACGGCACCTTGGTGGCCGAATGCCATCGGCAGGCTTTCATGCGGATGCGGCCAAAATGATGCGTTCCCTTCTTTTCGTTCCGGCCGACGGCGGATCCAAGCTCGAGAAGGCGATGGCCAGCGGCGCCGATGCCGTCATTCTCGATCTTGAGGATTCGATCACGCCGGAGCGCAAGGAAACCGCGCGTGCGTTGGCGCTGGATTTTCTCAAGCACGCTGCGACGGCCAAGCAACGCCCGCGCTTGCTTGTGCGTATCAACGGCCTCGACACCGGCATGACCGATGCCGACCTCGACGCGATCGTTGCGGGCAAGCCGGATGTCATCGTGTTTCCCAAAGCGGAAGGCGCGGCAAGCGTCGTGCATCTCGATGCTAAGTTGACCGCCCGCGAAGCAATCGCCGGCGTACCGGAAGGGCAGATCAAAATTCTCGCGCAAGCTGTAGAATCCTCTGCTGGTTTGTTTGCTGCTGGCACGTTTCGTAACGCGAGCGCGCGGCTCATTGGCCTGACCTGGGGACCCGAAGACCTGTCGGCGGAATTGGGGGCGGAAGTAAACCGCGACGTTACCGGCGAGCTAACAGAGCCATATCGTCTCGCGCGCTCAGTCTGCCTCTACGCCGCCGCGGCGGCGAAACTGCCGGCGATCGAGACCGTCTACGTCGATTTCCGCAACTCGGAGGGATTGCGCCGCGACACCGAAGCCGCGCGCCGCGATGGCTTCACCGGGCGTTTGGCCATTCACCCGGCCCAGGTGCCGGTTATCAATGAGGTGTTCACGCCGACCCCAACTCAAATCGAGAAGGCCAGAGCTGTGGTTGCTGCCTTTGCTGCGCAGCCCGGTGCGGGCGCGGTCGGCATTGACGGCAAAATGTACGACCGGCCGCATCTGGTAAGGGCGCAGGCGCTGCTGGCGCGGCTCGGCAAATAGTTTGGGCACGAACGCTTTCTAGCGTCCCTGTTTATAAACCGCCTGAGGATCGAAGCTCTTGTCTGCGTCGCGAAATTCGAGCGTCACAGCGTTACCATTTCCGATCGGAACGGCACGATAGAAGCAGGAGCGCCGGCCGGTGTGACACGCGCCTGGGCCTTGCTGGTCCACTTTGAGCCAAAGCGCGTCCTGGTCGCAATCAACGCGCAATTCGACGACGCGCTGGACATGGCCTGACGTCTCGCCCTTCTTCCAAAGTTTCTTGCGCGAACGGCTGTAGTACCAGGCCTCCCCGCTTGAGATGGTATTCCGGAGCGCCTCTTCGTTCATGTGCGCAACCATCAGCACGTCGCCCGATTTGGCATCGGTCGCAACGGCTGTGATCAGCCCGTCAGCGTCGAATTTAGGGGTAAACGCCAATCCTTCTTCGATGTCGGCGTGAGATTTCCCGGCCATAGCGAATCCGTTTGCTGCCGGAATCGAACCGGCAATCCGTTCTGAAACCAACCCGGTGAAACGTACGCAGTGCGCGGGCAAAGCCGCGCACCGCCAATATCGACTACCGCTGCCCGCCGCCGCGCAGCATGGTCATGAAACGAACCTGCTCGGCCGTGTCCTCGCGGAAAGCGCCGGTGAAATGCGTCGTCACGGTCAGCGCACCAGGCTTTTCGACCCCGCGCAATGACATGCACATATGCTCCGCTTCGATCATTACCGCGACGCCACGCGGCTTCAATATCTCCTCGATGGCGGTCGCGATCTGAGACGTCAGATGCTCCTGCGTCTGCAAACGTCGCGCGTAGACATCGACAAGACGCGCAAGCTTCGACAACCCGACGACCCGATCGACCGGCATATAGGCAACGTGCGCCTTGCCGTAAAACGGCATCATGTGGTGCTCGCAATGCGAGTTAAAACCGATGTCGCGAACCAGCACGAAATCATCGTAGCCGCCGGTCTCACTGAACGTACGATCGAGGACCTCGACCGGACATTCGCGATAGCCCTGATAGAGCTCCTCGTAGGCGCCGATCACCCGCTTTGGTGTCTCCAGCAAACCTTCACGGGATGGATCATCGCCCGCGTAGGCGATCAGCGTGCGCACAGCAGCTTCAGCCTGTTCGCGCGATGGCCGCGGCTCGATCGGGGCAGGCGCCGCGCGCACATGCTCAGACAAGCCCTGCTTTGGCCACGGCTTCACATTGGTATTCTTTACGTCCATGACGGGTCTCTCCGTTCGACCGGCGCTCGCCCGCGAGGGCAGAACCGGGAGTGTCACCGGGGTGGCCGCGTCAGTAACGCCGGGCGGACAAATTTCGTCCAACCGCAGCCTCTGGACGCTGCATTCCCATTCCGCATGGCTTGCACCATGCCGGCGCCAAGAACCCCTTCTCGCGCCCTTGGGTCAACACCTATATATTCCTTTATCCGGCCGAGGCAATCGGTCGATCTCGTCTAATCGGTAAAACTTCAATGCTTAACGAGGTTTACAACGCGCGAATCCTGGAACTGGCGGGCAATATCCCCCGTTTGGGACGCCTGCCCGCGCCTGACGCGACCGCGACAGCCCATTCGAAGCTATGCGGTTCCACGGTCACCGTTGACCTCAAAATGCACGGGGGCCAGGTCGCAGATTTCGCCCACGATGTGAAAGCTTGCGCGCTCGGACAGGCCTCCTCCTCGATCATGGCCCGCCACGTCATTGGAGCAAAGCCAACGGAGCTGCGCGAACTGCGGGAAACCGTGCGCAAAATGCTCAAGGAAAATGGCCCAGCTCCCACCGGCAAATGGGCGGATATTGCCGTGCTGGAGCCGGTGCGCGATTACAAAGCGCGCCACGCGTCGACCCTGCTCACCTTTGATGCGGTGGTCTCGGCCCTCGACCAGATCGAGGCCAAATCAGGCGGCAAACGGGCGCAGACAGCCGAATAATCTATTTCGCCGCCGCGAGGCCGCCTATCTTCGTTCTTGGCAAATCGGCGCGATCACCGATCGGCTTGCTGCAGCCTGCCGTCAGCCGCGGCAAATTCTGCGATGCGCCGGTGTTACCGATACGGATGCCGGTGACCAGATGTTCGCTTTCGGTCTTTATCAAAATCGAATGGCTGCCGATGGCGCCGAACGCGCCGATGAGCGCTGCGGGCACGCGGCCCGCGGCGTACGTCACAAGCTCATCCGGAGAACTATGACGTTCGGACGAAACAACCTTGAGCGGTGCAGAGTTGCTACCCACCCGCAACGTGATCGCGCCGAGTGAATCGGGCAACGGAGTTTGATCGGTATCGTGGCGCCGTTCGACATAGCTCACCTCGTAGCCGTCTCCGCCGGCGACGCAAGCAACCACCAGATCGAAGCTTCCGATTTCCTCGCCTTCCACCGTGAGCGGGTGACGGCGAGCGAGCGTAGTGACACCCGAACGATCGACCAGAGACCACCGCTGTTCGCTGATTGCTGTCGCGTGCAGCCCATCGGTCATGCGAGATGCGGGTTGCGGTGCCGGTATGGCTGACGATGTTGCCACTGTTGCCGCCTCCGACGGTGCGTCTAATTCCTCCGTCGTCAGCCGCGTGCGTTGGAGTTCGTCACGCGTCATCGCATGCATCGGTTCCCACGGAGGAATGCGCAGCGCCAGATCCAGCAAATCGACGGAGGCGCCCATTTCGGCCGTGTATTGGGCAAGCCGCCCAATGTCGCGCTGAACCAGCACGAGATCCTCCGCCGAATAACTTGCGGCGGTCGGGTCCTCGCGGCGGTCACCGAGCCATATCTGATGAACCATCACGCGAGCATCCATCGGCACCGAGCGATGGACGCCGCCAAGGAGCACGAAGGCGCACATGGATTCGCAATCGGCACCCGGCGATAGCACGCCGCGTGGATCATCTTGTCCGTCCGCAGGAAGATCGACGATGCGGCCGACCGTGGTTGCAAGTTTAAGTTTCCGAACTTCGCGTCCCAATGCGATGGCACCGAGCACCGAGCCGCCGTCGGAATCGATTGCCAAGGTGGCGCCAGTGAGATCGTGCCCTTGTGCGAAAAGGACGAAATGGCGCGGCGAGTCAGCCGTAATCGCGCCCGACGCCGAGATAAACGTCTTGCAGTTTGCGCCGCACACTTCGGCAGGTCCTTGCGTGCGTAATTCAAAGTGCATCGGCAAGGTGCGGTCCGAAGCGCGCACCGATGCCGGCAATATCGAGGCTGGCGCCGCCAAAGCAAGCGCAATAGCCAACGAGAGGGAACGGCTCATTCTTCCCCTGTCTCGCTGCCGAGCCCTTCTTCTTGCGTGGTAACCCACGTCTGGCTGAGCTTGGGCAGCGCCTGAATACCCCCGGCGTTAGACAGTCATAGTGCAGTTGCGAGATTCGGGTCTAGTGTAAAAAGGTCGCTATCACCGCCCGAATATCCCAACAGTTCCATCGACTTGGAACTTTTTGGTCCTTAATGTTTCACTGGAACTTCAGTTTGCGCATGCCAAAAACCAGCGACGGACGCTATTCACTGGCTCGCCTGCCCGGCCTGGCCGGTCGCGGGCTGGTCGCGCTTTATCGCGTCACTCTTTCGCCTTTGATCGGTCCCCGCTGCCGCCATTTGCCGACCTGTTCGGACTATGCGGACGAGGCGATCGGCCGCTTCGGACTATGGGCCGGAGCGTGGATGGCACTTGCGCGCATTCTGCGTTGCCATCCTTGGGGAACGTCGGGGCTCGATTTCGTACCCGCTGAGCTCCCCGCCAGGTCACACTGGTTTCTTCCATGGCGCTACGGCCGCTGGGCCGGGACAAATGCCTCGCCGCGGCGGTCTTGAGAAAACGGATTACCGATTGCATCGGATAAGCCGGCTGTTATATCCCTCAGGAAATTACGCTTACCTGCATTCGTAGGCAGCGAGTGAGCAAGGAGACACTGATGGTCGCGCTGACCTTTCCCGACGGCGCACGCCGCGAATACCCTTCAGGCACTACCGGCCTCGACATCGCCAAAGGCATTTCGCCGTCGTTGGCCAAACGCACGGTTGCGATGGCGCTCGACGGCGCGGTTGCCGATCTCGCCGACCCGATCGACCGCGATGCGAAGATCGAATTCATCTCACGCGAAGATCCGCGCGCGCTTGAGCTGATCCGGCACGATGCCGCGCACGTCCTGGCAGAGGCGGTGCAGTCGTTGTGGCCCGGCACACAGGTCACCATCGGCCCGGTCATCGAGAACGGTTTCTACTACGACTTCGCGCGCAACCAGCCGTTCACGCTGGAAGACCTGCCGGCGATCGAAAAGAAAATGAAAGAGATCATCGCGCGCGACAAGCCATTCACGAAGGAAGTGTGGTCACGCGAACAGGCGAAAAAAACCTTCCGAGATATGGGCGAGGCTTTCAAAGTCGAACTCATCGACGCCATCCCCGCCGATCAACAGATCAAGATTTACAAGCAGGGCGACTGGTTCGACCTCTGCCGCGGACCGCATATGACGTCGGTCGGCAAGGTCGGCAACGCATTCAAACTGATGAAAGTCGCCGGGGCCTATTGGCGCGGCGATTCCAAAAACCCGATGCTCACCCGCATTTACGGGACGGCCTTTGCGAAGCAGGACGAACTCGACGCCTATCTCAAGCAGATCGAGGAAGCCGAGAAGCGCGACCACCGTCGCGTCGGGCGTGAGATGGACCTTTTCCATTTCCAGGAGGAAGCGCCCGGTTCGGTATTCTGGCACGCCAAAGGCTGGACCCTGTTTCAGGCGCTCGAAAATTACATCCGCCGTCAGCAATCCGCTGCCGGCTATGTCGAGGTCAATTCGCCACAGCTGATGGACAAGACACTGTGGGAGATCACCGGCCACATCCCGACCTATTCGGACATGATCTTCCTGACGCAGAAGCGTGAGGAGGACGAGCGGGTCTATGCGGTCAAGCCGATGAATTGCCCCGGCCATATTCAAATCTTCAAGAACGGGCTGCGCAGTTACCGGGAATTGCCCGTCAAGATTGCGGAATTCGGCAAGGTGCACCGATTCGAGCCGTCGGGCGCGCTGCATGGCCTCATGCGAGTCCGTGCGTTCACGCAAGATGACGCGCACGTCTTCATCAGCGAGGGCCAGATCGCTGAAGAAGCACTTAAAATGAACGACCTAATCCTTTCAATTTACGAGGATTTCGGGTTCTCGGATGTGCGGATCAAGTTCTCCGACCGTCCGGACAAACGCATAGGTGCCGATGCCGTCTGGGACAAGGCCGAAGCCGCGTTGATGGCCGCCCTCAAGGCATCGGGCCGGCCTTGGGCCCTCAACAAGGGCGAAGGCGCTTTCTATGGCCCGAAGCTCGAATATGTCTTGCGCGATGCAATCGGCCGCGATTGGCAATGCGGCACGGTCCAGGTCGATCTCAATCTTCCCGGACGCCTCGGCGCTTTCTATATCGACGAGCACTCAAACAAAATTACGCCGGTGATGCTCCATCGCGCGATGTTCGGATCGCTCGAGCGTTTCACCGGCATCTTGATCGAGCACTATGCCGGACACTTGCCGCTTTGGTTATCGCCGGTGCAAGCGGTGGTCGCCACCATCACGTCGGATGCCGACGGTTTTGCGCATGAGGCGATAGCAGCCGCACGCAAACTCGGCCTGCGCGTCGAGGGTGATCTGCGCAACGAGAAGATCAACTACAAAGTGCGGGAGCACTCTCTCGCCAAGGTCCCTGCCCTCCTCGTCGTTGGCAAGAAGGAGGCCGCAGAACGCACGGTCTCCATCCGACGTCTTGGCAAAGAAGACCAGCAAGTCATGTCTCTCGACGCCGCGCTCAAAGCGCTAGCCGAAGAGGCGGTCCCGCCGGATGTGAAGCGCGCGAAAGGTGCCTGAGGTTTACTTGCCTTGGCTCACGATATAGGCCGCGAGATCCGCAGCTTCTGACCGCGACAAAGTCATTGCCGGCATATTCGGGTGCGGCAGCAGCAGGAACAGCGCCAGCTTGCTTGCATCCAGGTCAGGTGTGCTCCCGATCGAAGAAAATGGTGGCGCCTCGCCAGTGGCACGCTGCTGATCGGACGCGACCACGTGACAGGTCGCGCACCAGCGCTTGGCGAGCGTTTCGCCCTTGCGAGCGTCTGCCGCTATAGCGCCTTCAGTCAGAAATCCGGCAAAGATCAAAGCAACGGTCAGGAGCACAGTGCGATGCATGGCTGGGCCTTAACGGTTATTGTTGAATCATCATATATGGCGGTGCGTCCTCTGTCCGCTTTAACTCTGCACTGCCGGGCGGCTGCTCGAGCGTGCGCAGAAAACGTTCCGACCAGTGGCTAATATCGTTGCGCACCAACACCTTGAAATTGGCCGCGTGACGCTGGCGCCGCTCATCCAACGGCATTGATAGAGCGCGATTGATCGCAGTGCCGACGCCCTCCGAATCGTAGGGATTAACCAGCAGTGCGGCCGAGCATTCATGCGCAGCACCAGCAAACCGCGAGAGGATCAGAACGCCTGGATCATCCGCGTTCTGCGCCGCGACGAATTCCTTGGCCACCAGGTTCATGCCATCGCGCAAGGGCGTGACCAGCCCGGCACGCGCAGCACGATAGAGCCCGGCGAGCGCTGTGCGGCTATGCGCCTTGTTGATATAGCGCACGGGAGTCCATGAGGCTTCACCATACGTGCCGTTGATGCGCCCCACCGCCTCGCCAACAACACGGCCCATATCCGCGTATTCGGGAATGCCAGTGCGGCTGCGCGGGGAGATCTGAAGGTAAGTGACCTTGCCCCGCCAATCGGGGAAATTGGAGAGAAAGCGCTCGAATGCGTTCAGGCGTTCCGGGATGCCTTTGCTGTAGTCGAGCCGGTCGACGCCGATAATCATGGCCCGGCCGGAGAGACTTTCCAGCACCCCGCGTACAAACTCGGTTTCGATGGCACGGCGCGCCAGGCGTCCGAAGGCCTCGGTCTCTACTCCAACCGGAAACGTTCCGATCTGCACCACACGGTTGGCGAAATGAAAGCTGTTGCCGTTCGCCCACGGCAGCCCACATTCGTTAGCGATGTAGCGGGCGAAATTGGCGGAATCGACCTCGGTCTGAAATCCGACCAGATCGTAGTGGCAAAGCGCCGGGATCAGCTGATCGTGGTTGGGCAACGCGGTGATGATTTCCGGCGGCGGGAACGGGATGTGGATGAAGAAGCCGATCTTGTTGTTATGGCCACGATCGCGCAGTGCTTTGGCAAGTGGAATTAAGTGATAATCGTGCACCCAAATGACGTCGTCGGGCCGCAGCAATGTCTCGAGGTGCGTAGCGAAATATTGGTTGACGCGGAAATAGCCGCCGAGGTCACGGCGAGTGAATTCCGCAAGATCGAGCCGATAGTGCAGGATCGGCCACAGCACGCGGTTGGCGAACCCGTTGTAAAATTCCTGGTAATCGTCTTTGCCAAGATCGACGGTGGCGTACGTCGTATTGTCGTGAACAACAGATTTCACCTCTCGCGGAAGATCTTCAGAAACGCGTCCGCTCCAGCCGAACCACAGGCCACCGTGCCGCTTGAGTGCCGGCCGGATCGCCACCTCGAGCCCACCGGCCCGGGTGCTACGATCGGGAACGCCAACCCTGTTTGAGACTACGACGAGCCGCGCCAATACCGGTCTCCCCAGCTTCGCGACAGCTTGATTGCCGTCAACGTCAATCCCGACATTGAATAAGTCTGCGGGAAATTCCCCCACAGTTTTCCGGTCACCGGGTGCACGTCTTCCGATAAAAGGCCGTAGCGATTTCGCAATCGAAGGGCGTCAACGAACATGTCGCGCGCCTCATCTCGCCGTCCAATTTCCCACAATGCATCGATCAGCCAAAAGCGGCAAATCAAAAACGCAGACTCCGGCGTGCCAAAATCGTCGGCAGCAACATACCTCATAACGTGGGAACCGCGGCGAAGTTCATGGCCAATCGCGTCGACGGTGGCCACAAAGCGTGGATCGTCGGCCTGTACCAATCCAAGCTCTGCTAACAAAAGCGCGCTGGCATCAAGATCGTCGCTCTCAAATGCGGCAGAAAACGCTTTGCGTTTCGGATTCCACGCACGTTTGAGGACCTGTTCGCCAATATGATTGGCGATACCGCCCCAATAAACTGCGCGTTCCGGCAGATTTAAGTGGGCTGCAATCGCCTCAAGCCGCTGGCAACCTGCCCAGCACATCGCAGCCGAATGAGTATGCACACGCGTTCGACCGCGATACTCCCAGATGCCTGCGTCGGGTTCGAGCGCAAGCTTAGCAGCCTGTTCGCCGAGCGGTTCGATCGTGTGAAATAGCGCTGCGTCGCCCGGATGCGGCAGCCGGCGATCAAAAAACATCGGCGTCGCGGCCATGATGATGCTGCCATAAACGTCGTGCTGGTTCTGGTTGGCCGCGGCATTACCGATGCGCACCGGACCGTCTCCGCCGTAACCGGCAAGCAATGGCGCGGTTCGTTCCTCAAGCGAGTCTGTGTGCACGACTCCATAAAGTGGCCGGACCTGATCGGCGCGGCCGGCCGCGACGCTCAGGATGTAGGAGATAAAGTCCTCCATCGTACGCGTCGCACCAATGCGATTTAGCGCGCGCACAACGAAGAAGGCGTCCCGCATCCAGCAGAAACGATAATCCCAGTTGCGCCCCGACCCCTGTACCTCGGGGATCGACGTCGTCAACGCGGCCACAATCGCGCCCGTCTCTTCGTAGTTACACAGCTTCAGTGTGATGCCGGCGCGGATGATCTCGTCCTGCCAGTCGATTGAAAAGGCGAGCCGCCTCACCCACTCCAGCCAGTAGTCGCGCGTGCGGTCACAGAAATCTCGACAGGTCGTCTCGAGCGAGCCCTCAAACGGTTCATCCGTGCCGAAGACCAAATGCACAGGCCGCGTCAACACAAAGGAGGCTTCGTTCTCGATATAAGAAAGCGGTGCGTCTGTGGTCAGCCTGACCGGCACCTCATCGCGCCAATACCGGATGTGATTGCTGCCAGACGAACGTGAGTTTACGGGCTCGCCGTAACGGTGAGTTGCGCGGAATCGAATTGTGACCCGCGGCATGCCTCCGATCGGCTCGATGATGCGCATGATCTGAGGTGGACGGAAGGTACGGCCGAAATTCTGGAAGCGTGGTGCGAAATCGGTAATCCTTACGGCACCGCCTTTGTCGTCGATCAGTTCGGTCGTAACAATTGCAGTATTTCGCACGTAGTCTGATCGGGTCTCGACTTGGCCTTCGAGGACGACGTCCGTGAAACCTTTCTCCTCGGTTCCCGCGAGCAACCGGCAAAACACCGGATCGCCGTCATAGCGCGGCAGGCACCACCACACGATGCGTGAAGATGGATCCAGAAGCGCCGCGGTGCGGCCGTTGCCGATAACCGCAAGATCGAGTCCATAGTCGGTCATGGGCTGACCTGCGCATTCTCTGCCAACGACTGAAGCGCGAGACGAACGTGGGCCGGACTTTTGAAGATCCCCGTCAGTCCCGGGAAGTAACGACTGACGCTAAAGCCTTTGCCGCCGATCGCTGGCAAGACCTCGAAAACGGATTCATCCGTCACATCATCACCGATGAAAACAGGCATGCGGCCAGCGAACGGCGGATGAGCCATCAGCTTGCGAATGCTCTCGCCTTTGTTGATACCCGGGCGCTTAACTTCGAACACTCCTTTACCCAACAACAATTCTGTCGCTTCGCCGGGAAACGCCGTCCGGCTTGCGGCGACATGACGACGCAGGCGCTCTGCCTCCTGCGGCGCTTTTCGATAATGCAATGCGAGCGAATAGTTCTTATCTTCCACCACAATGCCCGGACCTATGCCTGCAGTATCCGCCAGGCGTTGGCGCAAATCCTGCGACAGTGGTTCGGCCCAATAAAACACCTCGTTGGTGTCCAGGCGCATTTCCGCACCGTGTCCGCCGATGACCGGCAAGCGCAATGGCGAAAACAATCGATCGATATCTGCGATCGGGCGGCCGCTCACAAGCGCGACAGCGCCGCCCGTCTGGGCCAGCAGCCGCCCAAGCGAGGCGAGCAACGCATCCGAAACGTGCACTTCGGTCGGCGACGGACCGATATCTATGATCGTGCCGTCTACGTCGAGCAAAAGAGCAACGGTTTTCAAATCAAGCTTTGCGAAAAGGTCCATAACCTGGTCGTCGGCAATCGTCTGCACTCCTATAATTCCTTACGGTACAAGAAAGTTCGGCAGAACGTTTCGCGTTTTAGCGCGCCAAAACCTCTACATCGCCGTCAACTCCGGTGACGACCTTGAATTCGCGCTCGAAGACTTTGCCTTCATTGCGGGCGATAGCGCGATATTCGCCTTCAGCGAGGATCACGCGAGGAAATGCGCCGATTGATTCCTTAATCACGTCGCCGCCGGGCGTGAGCACCGACCACGCAGTATTGGCGAGTGCCTCGCCGCCACGGTCGCTCACCAACTTGAGCGTGATCGCAGCGGCGCGATGCGTCACCGTAATATCTGTAAGTTTGCCGGCCTGTACGCGAATATCGGAGCGAACAACCGAATTGGCGTCGCCGTAGTTCGAGACAATGTAGTAGGTGCCTTCCGGCACCATCAACACATCGCTCGTCATCACGCGTTCGGCAATCGGACGGCGATCGCCGGCCTCAAACTGACTGCCTTTGTAGACGTCGAATGAAATGTGCCCGGCCGGGATACGCACGTCACCAACTTTGCCCTCGATGCGCAGGCCGCCAGCCGGCAAATCGAATTCCTCGCGGACGCTCGCGCCACGCAGGTCGACAGGCTTGACTGCCGTGGCGAGTCCAAAGCCGACGTGCACAATATAGCCGCCGGCCGGAAGCACGAGAGTTGGCGTTGGTGATTTTTCTTCCTTCACCAACTTGAAGTTTCCAGTCGCATCGGCTTTGGCACCGTAGATGCGCCACGTCAGGCCGCCGCTGATCGGCTGCGCGTCCTTACCGAAACGCGCGCTGAGCGCGAGCGCGACCTGGCCGGCGGGCACCGGTGGAATAGACGCAGTCGTCGTGGCCGAATTCGAAGGAGCTTGCGCCGGTGGTGCCACCGGCAAAGGAAGGTTGCTTGGCCCGAAGATGTCGCCGCGCGTGGCCGGTGCCGGCGAGATAAGCCCTGTCGATGGCGTCGCCGAAAATAGCGAATTTTGGGCATGAGCCACCGACGGATGGATGGCGGCGACGATAAGCACAAAAGCCGGCCATAGCCGGCCGCACGCGTTGGCGGTTGCAAGCGACTTATTCATGACGTGGTTCTTTTCGGCCCAAATCGAGGCGATTTCAAGCCAGTCGCCCACTTGTTTGTGGCCACGTTAACGCTGTGCTAGGCGCAACGCATTCTTCACGAGGCCTCCAATGCCAGACGCTCTTGAGCTGCTAAAGACACGCCGTTCGGTCAAACCGATCGAGCTGGCAGGCCCCGCCCCTACTGCGTCCGAAATTGAGACGTTATTACGAATCGCTTCGCGGGTGCCCGATCACGGCAAGCTCGCGCCTTGGCGATTCATCCTGTTCGAGGGCGATAGCCGTATTGTCGCCGGAGACGCAATCGCGTCGGCGTACCGCGTGGGCCATCCCGATGCCACACCCGAGCAGATCAACTTCGAACGCAATCGATTAGCGCGCGCGCCGCTAGTGATCGCGGTCGTGAGCCGCGCAGGCCCCCATGTAAAAATTCCCGAATGGGAGCAGGAGCTATCGGCTGGTGCTTCCGCGATGAGCCTGGTCTTTGCCGCGCATGCGATGGGCTATGCGGCAAGCTGGATCACCGAGTGGTACGCATATGATCGGCGCGTGCTCGAGGCTTTCGGCCTCGCCGCGAATGAGCGCGTCGCTGGATTTGTGCACATCGGACGTCCGGCGAAAGCACCGGAAGATCGCGACCGGCCAAAGCTCGAAGCGATCGTCACACGATTTGGCGGTTAAGGAACCAATTGCAGGGGTTCGACATTTAACCCTTACGTAATCCGCCAGGCGCACGCTTCCTGTCACGTTTCGGTCACAAGACTCCGCCAGCAATCATTGGCTTGTTGCGGGTCCGACGTCGTGCCAGGGGAAGTCCCAGCCCCGACGACCGGAATTTAGGGAGTAACCGTTCGTGGTTTTTGAGGGCTTATTTGCGCGATCGCGCACGAGCGATCGTGCCGCGGAAGCAACCACACAAGCACAACCAGCCAACGTGCGCCCGACCATTGGTTTGGCGCTCGGTGGAGGTGCCGCACGCGGCTTTGCACATATCGGTGTGATCCGCGCTTTGGCAGCGCATGGGATTGTGCCCGACGTGATTGTCGGAACGTCAATCGGCGCGGTAGTGGGCGGCTGCTATGCCGCCAACGAAATGGACAATCTGGAAAGCTGGGCGCGCACTCTTACTGTACGCGGTGTGCTGAGCTATCTCGATATCAGTTTGTCCGGCTCCGGATTGATCAGCGGCGGTCATCTGGCGACTCGCCTGGAGACGGGGCTCAAGGAAAGTCGGATCGACGATTTGCCAATCCGATTTGCCGCAATCGCAACCGAATTCAACACCGGCCATGAAATCTGGCTCACGCGTGGCCGACTAAGTGAGGCATTGCGCGCGTCGTATTCACTGCCGGGAATCTTCCCGCCGGTGCTGATCGGCGGGCGGTGGCTCGTGGATGGTGCCCTGGTCAACCCGGTCCCCGTATCGGCGGCACGCGCGCTTGGCGCGCGGCTGGTGATCGCGGTCAATCTCAATTCCGATCTTTTTGGGCGTGGCACGATCATCGCCAATCACGGCTCCGACGACAGCGACGTTGCCAGCGCGCAACCCAAACCTAACGGGCTGCGCGGCATGTTCAGCGGCGAGCGCTCGCTTCGCCGCCAATTTTTCGGCCGGCGCGGACGACCCGGCCTTCCGACTGTCATGGTTGAAGCGTTCAACGTCATGCAAGATCGCATCACCCGCGCGCGGCTCGCCGGCGATCCTCCGGATGTTCTGATTAGCCCGCGGCTAGGAGGGATCGGCTGGTTCGATTTCCATCGCGCCTCTGATGCAATCGACATCGGCACAGAGGCCGCCGAAAAGGCGATCAACTCCGTCAGCGAGGCGGTTACCGCGCTGACGCAGCCTGCAAATGGAAGTACGGCGTAGATCGCGCCTTACGCGGTGCGAATATAGTCACGCATCGCTTCCGACTCGCTCTCGATCTCCTCGACGCGCTGCTTGACGACGTCACCGATCGAGATCAGCCCGGCCAATCGGCCTTTGACCATGACGGGCATATGGCGGAATTTCCCGGCCGTCATGCGCTCCATGATTGTCGCGACGGTGTCATCTTCCCCACAGGTCGCGACATTGCGGGTCATCGCTTGCCCGACCGGCAACGCGAGCGCGTCGGCACCATGTTCGGAAAGCGCGCGCACAATATCACGCTCCGACAAAATGCCCGCAAGGTGCTCACCGGCGCCTCGGATCAAGACCGCGCCGATGCGATGTTTGGAGAGCAGTTTCGCCGCGGCAGCCAGATCCGCGGTTGGTTCGATACAAACAGTGTCGCCGCCCAAGTTCCGAACCTTGGCGGCCAGAATCGCTTTTACGTTCATGGCAGCCTCCCTCGCGCATGATTTTTTATAAAGGCATCATGCGCAAACAGTTTGCGCTCCAACTCGCGGAAGAGCCGTGGTCCGAGCCATGAACCAACGATCCTGCCGACATGGCAGTTCCGTCAAGTCGCAAATGCGCGAGGTCAGGCCTGCGCCGCTCAATTGGCTAATGCGGCGTTGCAGCAGAATTGTCGAATTGCGGAAAATCAGGCTTGGGATCAAACCACGAAAACAGCAGCAGCCCCGCCAGAAAGCCGCCAATATGCGCCTGCCAGGCGACGGGCTGATCGCCGCCCATCATCGGGAATGACCCCATACCGAACAGGATGTTGATACCGAACCAAACGATAAGAAAAAGCAGCACGCGTGGATCGCGCACCATGCCGCGCAGCGGGATCGCCGGCACGTGATAGGCGCTATTGTCGGCGCGACCCAATAATCCAAGTGGACCCCCGCGCTGGAATACGAAACGCATGGCAGCGGCCATGGTGCCTGAGATTGCTGCGGATGCGCCGATCATCGGATATTGCTCGCCCGCATGCGTCGCTAGGTGCAATGCCGCGCCAGCCGCGGCGGTCACCGCAAAAAACGCCAGAAAGCGAGCGGTGCCGAAGCGGCGCGCGATGGCGCTACCGAACGGCAATAGCCAAATCGCGTTGACGCCAAGGTGAGTCCAGCTGGCGTGAATCAATGCGTAAGTGACAAAGGTCCATACATCCGCGCCACCACCCGGTAATGCACCCTCGAGCACATTCGCGCTGTCATAGCGCGCCGGAATAAAAGCAAAGTTCAGTAGAAATTCGATGTCTTGCTGCTCGCTTAACAGCAGCATGCGCACGATATGAACAAGCGCCAGAACGGCCAAAACCGCGACGACGACAGGCGGGACATTGAAAAGCGGTTCGCGTTTCACGAGGGGGAATCCAACCGGGGCCCTGAGTTACGCCGCTTCGCCGTTCATCCGCAAGACCGGACGCAAAAGGAAAAGGGAGGGCTTCCGCCCTCCCTTTGAGCCGCGTTTGCGGGGTTATTGCCGCGCCTTGACGGCTCGGTCACATCCCCTCGCCTCCCCGAGGCTCCCAATTCTTCTTGCCGGCGCATCAAATTTTGCGACCGGTTCGCCACATGTCGATGGTGACCTTAGTGGGACATGCGCGCGCTGCCAACCCGACTCTCCTTTTTAACACTAACGGCACTCTGTCAGTCGCCAGCAGGCTGACGGCACGACCCCTGCTCCGTACGCGAGGTCGGGATAGAAAAACCGGCGTGTGTGTCCCGATCGGGGACAGGCACGACACGGTTTCGTCTCGCGACGGAACAGGTGTTGCAATGAAACACGCCTCCACGCGCGCGCTGTTTGATTATTGGAACTGGCGCCGAGGCCGGCGCCGGGCGCCGGTCCGTTCAGAAATCGACCCGGCGGATATTCGCCATATCCTTGGCGATACCTTTATGCTCACTGCGGATTTCGTGGACGACATCCGGTTTCGGCTTGCCGGTACCCGGGTCTGCGCGCTGTTCACCCGCGAAGTCAAAGGCGACGCCTTCAAAGATCTGTGGAGCGAACCCAATCGCGCGCACATCGCGGACCTGCTGACAGCCGTGATCGACGAAGGCGTTAGCGCGGTCGCGGGTGTCGTTGGACGCACCGAAGATGGCTCCGAAGTCGAGCTGGAATTGTTGCTCCTGCCGCTCGCACACAGCCCGAGCCGCATACGCGCGCTTGGAATTCTAACCCCACTCACACCGCCCTACTGGCTCGGGGAGCGGCCCGTGATTGAGCTCGATCTTAGAACGCTCCGTCATATCGGAACTGAACAGGCTGACACGGGACATCAGCGTTTTGGGCAGGAGCGCGATGGGCGCCGCACGCGGCACGGTTTCCTGGTCTATAGCGGCGGGCGCGAGAATTCCTCCCGGTGAACAGACCGGCTAACGCAACGTTAACGATAGGCTCCTAGGCTCGACGATCGCGGAAAACACTTTCCGATCCCGATACCTATGGCATTGCCACAGACCAAACCAGTGATCCTGCCTCTCGCCGAGGAACGCCGGCGGCATCAGCGCGTGAAGGTTAACCTTCTCGGCCGCTACATGCTGGCGGATCGCAGGGAATATCCGTGTCAGGTCATCGACATGTCGCCTGGTGGCATGGCGCTCAATGCGCCGATCACGGGGCAGCCGGGCGAACGCATCATCGCGTACGTGGATCATTTGGGCCGGCTCGAGGGTAAAATTGCGCGAACCTTCGAAAACGGCTTTGCGATGAGCATCTCAGCAACATTGCGAAAGCGCGACAAACTCGCGGCACAACTCACTTGGCTCGCAAACCGGCAAATCCTCAATCTGCCGGAAGATCGCCGGCACGGCCGCTTTGCACCCCGTAACGCATTGGCCCGTTTGGTCCTGCCAAATGGCACCAACGTGGCCTGCCGCGTCATCGATCTGTCCCAATCAGGCGCGGCTATTGGAATCTCGTCCGAGCTGCGGCCGCCTGTTGGCGTCATGGTCACCGTCGGCAAAACGCAAGGCCGCGTGGTGCGTCACATCGAGGACGGCTTCGCCATCGAATTCATGCGCTTGCAGCATCCCGATTTCGTCGAAGAGAACGTCACCGGCGAATAGAGTCACCGCGACGTAAAGGTGACGCCGCAAATTGCGCGCGTTCGCTGCAACAAAGCCGTCAGCATTCCCGCCTGCGTTAGGGCCAACAGGTTTCACTTCGCAAGCCTGAAACTGTAAACGCGCGCGCGTGTGTCCGCGCCGATACGCACCATTTCACGCGCCAAACATTAATACCGACAATTTTAGCTAAATTGTATTGTCTAAGATTTTAATCGAATTCTATTCTAGTTTTACAAGTATTCGCTTCAATTTTTACTACAGTAATACTCAAAATGACTTCCGCGACTTAGCGCCAATACAAAAGGTTTGTGGGAAATGTGGCCCCAAGAAGACGGGAAGGGGCCGCAATGGCGAGGCGTTTCAAACAGGGATTTCGGGGCGCCAGCCTGCTGGCCCTCGCCGCGATCGCGGCCTTTACCGCTTGCGCGCGCCCGGCCGTCGCCGGCGACTATACCGCCTCGCTAGGCGCGCCATTGGCGCAGGCCGAGCGCCCAATTTACATCACAGTCGGGGAACCCACACGCTCACCGATCGGCTGGGTCGATTTCTGCATCGAATACAAGCCGGAATGCGCGACCAAGCCCTCGGAGCCACGCGACGTAGTTCTCACGTCCAAGGCCTGGATCGACATGGTCAAGGTCAATGCGTGGGTGAACACATCGATCAAACCAATGACCGACCTCGAGCATTGGGGCGTGGTCGAACGCTGGAACTATCCGGACGACGGCTATGGTGATTGTGAAGACTACGTGTTGCTCAAGCGCCGCATGCTGATGCAAGCGGGCTGGCCGCGCGAGGCGCTGCTGATCACCGTCGTGCGTGACAAAAAAGGCGATGGCCACGCCGTGCTGACGGTCAAGACCGATCGCGGCGAGTTCGTCCTCGACAATCAAGAAACCGAAGTCCTGTCCTGGAACAAGACTGGCTACCGCTTCGTGAAACGGCAGTCGCAGTCCGATCCCAACGTTTGGGTTTCGCTCGGCGAGCCGCGCACCTCACCGGCGACAGTTTCGTCGCGCTGACAAAAAGGAATTCGCGTTCCCGGTCACGTCCCCACCCCTCCCCGTCCCCAGACCGGGTTCGCGAGCGGCCGGATCTCCCCCAAGATCCGGCCGCAACCTTTTAAACCGATGCGCGGTGTTCCATCGTCCACGCGATGGTCACGAAGCCGCCAGACAACTGGCATTTTCTGCGTGCAAGGTTGCAAGCGGGGCGAAACGCCAAGCATTGCGAGGTCCACATGCAACAGAGAATTGACGTCACCAAAGTAAGTCCCGCGACCTATCAGGCGGTTGGGGCACTACAGTCCTACGTCGATAAGTCGGGCCTTGATGCCAAGTTGCGCGAGCTCATCAAGATCCGCGTCTCGCAAATCAACGGTTGCGCTTATTGTCTTGCCATGCATACGCGCGACGCGCGCAAGCTCGGCGAAACCGATGAGCGCATGCACCTGCTCGATGCATGGCGCGAAGCCCCGATTTACAGCGCGCGCGAACGGGTCGCTCTAGCCTGGGCCGAAGCTGTCACGCGGGTGGCCGACGGCCACGTCCCGGATGAGGTCTTTGAAACGGTTCGCAAGCAATTTTCCGAAAAAGAGATCGTCGATCTCACGGCGGCGGTGGCGGCGATCAATACCTGGAACCGGATTGCGATCGCGTTTCGCGTTACGCCCCAAGTCGAAAGCAAGAAAGAAGCGGCTTAACGCTCAGCCAATCCGCTTCAGGCCTTTCGCATATTGTTTCCAGCGCCGCACATATATGTCGGCGCCGCCACGGATCATTGCGACCGCCTTCTCGTCTAGCGTGCGGATTGCGCGCGCTGGCGCACCCACGATCAACGAATTGTCCGGGAAGCTTTTCCCTTCGGTGACGACGCTGCCGGCGCCGACCAAAGAATTTTTGCCGATCTTGGCGCCGTTGAGCAGGATCGCACCCATACCAATCAAGGAGCTGTCGCCGACCGTGCAGCCGTGAAGAATAACATTATGGCCGATCACGCAATCGCGGCCGATCGTCATCGGAAATCCCGGATCGCTGTGCAGAGTGGCATTGTCCTGAATTTGCGACCGTTCGCCGAGCTCAATCCATTCGTTGTCGCCGCGCAAGACTGCGCCGAACCACACGCTCGCCTCGGCCTTAAGCCGCACGCGACCAATCAGTACCGCAGTATCGGCGACGTAATATTGCCCCTCACCCGGAAATTCCGGCGACTGTCCGTCAAGCTCATAGATCGGCATTTCCGCCTCCGTTAACGTCGGCGAATTTGCCCGAACACTAATGATGAGGGAAGCGCGGTTAAGCGAACAGGAAGCTGCAGGCCTGCAGGGTCGTCACAAGAACAAGCCCCGACATCAGGCTCCAGAAGCCCGCAACCAAGGTCGCCAGAAAAACGAATTCGAAGCGACGGCCTTCCTGACGTCGGCCAAGAATGGTGTTGCGCATGATCAAAAAGGGAGCCGACAGCATAAGGACCGGTATTGCCGCAAACGCCGCTGCCCCTGGGCCGGTCGTAAGCTGACTGAAACTTGGCAAGCGGTCGGTCGCAAGCCGGTAGCCGGAACCGCACAAACCAGCGACGGCAAAGCCGAACGCCAGGGCGAATAGCATTTGTATTGATTCAGGGGACATCCGGGACCTCAACGCAATACCTGAGGCCATCTGTTGCAAACGGGCCGAACGCGCGCCAGCCAATCCTTAATGAATGGTAAATGCGTGGGTCCCGCGGCCGCCAGCCGGGCGTTGCGTGGCATAATCCGCCCAATTCGCCCGCCCGAGCCCTCGCAAGCCGACTGGGTTCTTCAAAGGAGACGGCATTGGCAATTCTCGCGCAGGGGCCCACTCCGGCAGCCCGTCGCCCCTCCCAGCGCCGGCGGCATACTGGTCATAGCCCGCTGCTGGCACCGCTCATCGTATTTGCCGCAGTGGTCGTTATCGCCGCCCTCTATGTGGCTTACACTTTATGGCCGCGATGGCCGGATGCGCCGGTGGCCCTCGACGCGCCTTCGCTGCCGATCGTGATTTCCGGCACGGCCTTTAATATCGAACCGGCGGCGATCCGCATGAGCGTCCAGCGGCGCCCGGGCACGCATGAACGCGTCGACCTTTGGTATCTTTGGCCCTCGCTCGTGCCGCCTGACCCTGCCGTCAAGCCAACCCTCAATGCGCCGGTCGATCTGAACGAACGCCTCTTCGTCACCATCGCATCGGGCGACGCCACCCTCCCGCTGCTCGAGCGCGTGCAGACAATCTACCCGCGCTATCTGGTCGCGGAGCCGGTCGCCGGGCCGCCCGGCTTGACCTTCCGTGGATTTCGCGACGACACGCCGTATCAAGGCGAGGACCTGGTGTTCGAATCGGCAGCGCCCGAGCATTTTCTGGCCCGTTGCTCACGCAAGGGCGTCACCAATTCAGGCGTCTGCATACTGGAGCGGCGTATCGGCAGTGCCGACGTAACTTTGCGTTTCCCGCGCGACTGGCTTTCCGATTGGCAAAACGTCGCCAGCGGAATCGACCGCTTGATCGCGCGATTGCATCCCGAGACGAAATAGATCGCTCAGTCGACCAGATCAACGTCGAGGATGGGCAGTTCAAGAATATACGAACGGCGCCCTTTTTCGATTTCCAGAAACAGCACCGCGATGAATTCTTCGTCGATATAAACTTCCAGGGAATCGGTCTTCTTCGGGCGCGTGACCACGCGAATTTTGTCGTTGTCGAATTTGTGCCGGAGATAGGCATTGAGTGTCGGCACCGGCTGAATGCTCGGATCGCTGCCGACCTGAATGACCATCCGGAAATTGTACGAACGTTCGCCATCCTCATCGTCGACGGTGAGCTCGCCAAGGTCATCGTCGCCGACAAAAATTTCAGCGGTGTCCGAGCCCTTCGGCACGACGCGAATATGCGTGTTGCCGAACAGCTTTTTCAGATAGCCGTCGAGTTTTCTGACTTCCTGGACGTCCAACGGGCCACTCCTGTCTTAAAGCAGCGTCTCCTTGCCCGATCGGAGGGCCCGGCGCAACACCTAACCATCGAGCATAATCCCGTAAAGCATCTGGTCCATGGCACGCGATGGCTCCGGGCAACCCGCCTCGCCAACGACCTTGGCCGGGACGCCAGCCACCGTAACGTTGTTCGGTACCGGCTTGATGACAACCGAACCGGCCGCAATGCGCGCGCAATGACCGACTTCAATATTGCCGAGAATTTTGGCACCCGCGCCGATCATCACGCCGCGGCGGATTTTCGGATGCCGATCTTCGTGCTCCTTGCCGGTGCCGCCAAGCGTCACATCGTGCAAGATCGAAACATCGTCTTCGATCACCGCGGTCTCGCCGACAACAAGCCCTGTCGCGTGGTCGAGAAAAATGCCGCGTCCAATTTTCGCTGCCGGATTGATGTCGCACTGGAATACGGACGACGACCGACTTTGCAGGTAGAGCGCAAAATCCTTCCGGCCTTTGCCGTTCAGCCAATGCGCGAGACGATGCGTCTGGATGGCGTGAAAGCCTTTGTAATAGAGCACGGGCTCTATAAATCGGCTCGTGGCCGGATCGCGATCGACGGTCGCAACGATGTCAGCCCGGAATGCGTCTCCCAGCGTCGGTTGATCTTCGAGTGCATCGTCATAAGCCTGCCGGATCAGGTCTGCCGACACGTCGGCATGATCCAGGCGCTGGCTGACGCGGTGGGCGATCGCAACTTCGAGCCGATCGTGATGAAGAATGTTTTCGTAGATAAAGGTGGCAAGCTCAGGCTCGCGGCGCGCGACATCCTCTGCTTCCGTGCGAATGCGCGCCCAAACGGGATCGACTTTATCGAGGCCGCGTACCGGCCGTGTCTTGAATTGAGCCATGATCCTCAGTCTCCCGGCGCCTCTCGGACCCTACATAGGTCTTTTATCACAATTTCCCAGTTGCAAAGAGAGCCCCGCAGGCGCCCCGCGCATGGCTCATACGCGTTGGTTAAGGAAGTCGATAACACCGGCTTTATAGATTTTATCGCCGACGGCCAACATGTGGTCGCGATCCGGAATATCCAGCGCGCGAGCGCCTGGAATCAGCGCGGCTAATTCATGGGCACTGCCTGCGACCTGATCTCTTGTGCCAACTGCCACCAGTATTGGCGCGCGGATAGCGGCAACCTCAGCGCAACTCAGCGTCTGCCGCGAACCGCGGATGCAGGCTGCCAGCGCGCGCAAATCGGATTTCGTCTGATCGGCAAAAATCCGGAAGACGCGGCCGGTGGGATCGCTGACATCATCGAGCGACGGCGCTTCCAGCGCTTCGGCAATACTTTCGGGCAAGCCGACACCTTCCACCAGTCTAATGCCAAGCCCGCCAAAAATCGCCGACCGCACGCGTTCGGGATGTTTGACGGCCAGAAACGCTGTGATGCGCGAACCCATCGAATAACCCATCAGATCTGCGCTTTCGATCTTGAGATGATCGAGCAGCGCGCGCACATCGTCGGCCATGATCGCGCTGTGATAGGCGATGCGCGTCGTAGAGCTTGCTGGACGCGCCGTGCCCTCGGTTGTCGAGCGCGATGACGCGTCTGCCAGCGCGGTTGAGCGTCGTCACCCACCCGGTGGCAACCCAGTTCACTTCTTTGGTGGAGGCAAAGCCGTGGACCAGCACAATGGGCTCGCCCTCGCCCTCGTCAAGATAGGCAATCTCGACGTCGCCGTTTTTGAAACTGGCCATAGAAGATTACTAGCCGTGCGCCGGCGCGGCAGCAAATGACTCTAATTCCCTCCGCCTGCGCCGCTCCCTGCGGCGGCGAAGGAAACGCAAGGTCGCACGCTCGGTCGCACTCTTGAGTGCGGACACGAAACCGAAGAGGGCAAATAACGCGCCCAAAAGCCAGATGCTTACATCGAAGGCCAAAGCAGCAAGAGTGATCGCGCCGCGTCCGGCAATCTTGAGGATCGCGCGCGTGCGGCTCCCTTCTTTCTCGGCCAGCTTGGCAATGCGTGCAATATCGCCCGGCTCTTTCGCAATCTTCAACCCATCAAGCGCTGCCCGGCCGCCCGCCGCTTTTTCGACACGGCCGACGTCGCGGGCAATGTTGAGCAAGCCCTCGGCGCGCTCGACCTTCACTGCTTCGCGCACGGCGCGCGCCGCCAGCGCCGGCTCAGTGAGCGACACTTTGGTTGCGGCCTGCCGCAGCTGACCCCAATCGACCACCCCGCGCGCCATACGCCCAAGGCTGCCGGCAAATTCGGCGCCAAGACTTCCGGTCTTGCGCGCAACTTTGGTCAGCGAAAGACCCACTCGCGCCGGAGCGGCGGTGCCGAGGGTCGCATAAGTGCCGGCGGTGATCGCAATGCCGACAAAGGCGAGCCCCAAAACCAATTTATCGGCTTCTTCTCCGGTCGCGTACCGCGCTCCTTCGCGCAGCGCGTCACGGATATCGCCAATGACAAACAAGTCTCCGACCGTCGTGCCGGCAAGTGCTGCCATATCATCCGGCACGCCGGTGATAAAACCGCGCGCGAAACTTTCAGCTTTGTGCTGGGTGGTAGCGGCCTCTGCGGTTGCTGCCGCCACCCTCTGCGATAATGCCGGATCGATCGGCACGTGGCGGTCGGCGGCAAGATCAATGAAACTTTGTGCGAGATCCGCATCGCGCGCAGTGAGCGCCGCCTCGATCTCGCGTTGTGCGACGGCAGCGTCAAAGGTGCCATCGAGCGCTCGGTCGGAAAGCTGCGTTGGGTCGTCAAGGCTCGCGACGGCGTCAGCCGCGTGCGGCACGGCGTAGACCGCGGCGGCCGAGAGCAACGCTGCGATAAGCAAGGCCGGCGCAACGCGCGGACCGGGCGCACCATTTCGTTTCAGTAGCTCCAACACGACGTCTCCGAATCAGCACGCGCCGCGGCTTACGGCGCCTTCGTAACGCTGTGACCCGCAACCAAGGCGTTTCGGCGGCATAATCACAAGGGACCCGATGGAGCTAGGCATTGCGGGCCTCCCTCGCTATGGTGCGCGCGAAATTGGCGCCACGCGCGGCCATATGAGGAGTTGCCATGGCGGAACACGTCGTCCCCCATTTCCACAACGACCCTGGCGTCCCGGTCATCGACATCGGCGCCAAGGAATTCATGTGTGTCGGCGCTACTCCGCCCTATGATCATCCCCACGTGTTCCTCGACATAGGCGAGGACAAAGAAATCATCTGCCCCTATTGCTCAACGCTCTACCGCTTCGATCCATCGCTCAATTCGCATGCGGCACGGCCACCGCAATGCGCATTGCCGCATTCCGCAGCAGCCTGATCCCGATCGGAACCCTTCCGCCATGGCGCCCGCGCGTCATGTCATTGTTGCCGGAGCCGGCATTGGCGGTCTGACCGCTGCGCTGGCACTCGCGCGTGCAGGCATGCGCGTGACGGTATTAGAACAAGCGGAAAAACTGGAAGAGACCGGAGCCGGGCTGCAGCTTGCGCCTAACGCGAGCCGTGTGCTGATCGCGCTGGGCTTGCGCGAACACCTCGCCTCGGTTGCTGTTGCACCGCAAGCCATCCGCGTGATGGCCGGCGGCTCTGGCCGGGAGATCGTACGGATTCCTCTGGGTGAGAACATCGAACGCCGCTACGGCGCACCCTATTGGTCAATCCATCGTGGTGATTTGCAATCGGTGCTCGCCGATGCTGCACAGCGCGAACCCGATGTGAAAATTCAATTTGGCGTGCGGGTCGAAGATTTCGCCGCGCACAGCAATGGCGTTAGTGTGCTCGGCAAACGCGGCACCCAGGTGCTCGATGAACGAGGCATTGCACTCATCGGCGCCGATGGAATCTGGTCAAGCATCGCGGCCCGCCTCGGCCGACAGCAGCAACCCATCTTTCGCCACCGCACCGCATGGCGCGCGCTCATCGCGAGCGATGCAGCACCGGCGGAATTCCGCGAGCCTTTGGTGCACCTCTGGCTTGGACAGGACGCTCATCTTGTGCATTACCCCGTCAAATATGGCCGCCTCATCAACATCGTCGGCATCGTGCACGATGAATGGAGTGAGACAGGCTGGTCGGCTGCCGGTGACCGTGCTGAAATCCTCCGCCACTTCGCACGCTGGGCTTGGTCGGAAAAAGCTCGCGCACTCATTGCGATTCCGGACCGTTGGCTGAAATGGGCGCTGTATGACCGGCCCGCACCTTTCCGTGGCGGCAAGGTCCCTGTCACCTTGCTCGGGGACGCCGCCCACCCGATGCTCCCGTTCCTCGCGCAGGGCGCGGGCATGGCAATCGAGGACGCGGCCGTCCTTGCGGATATGCTCGGCAAATATATCGACGATCCTCCGGAGGCATTACGCGCGTATGAAGGCGCTCGTTGGCACCGCACCGCACGTGCCCAACAATTCTCCCGCCGCCAAGGGCGCATTTATGGGCTGACTGGGCCGGAAGCACTCGTGCGCAATCTGGCAATGCGGACGATGGGCGGCGAAAGGCTGCGCACCCGTTACGATTGGCTCTATAGTTGGCGGCCGCCTGAACGTTACCGTGCATGATGAGTTTCAACGCATGATGTTTCCTTCGACCATTGCCGGAAGCCTGCCGAAACCCTCCTGGCTCGCCGAGCCAAACAAGCTGTGGCCGCAGTGGCGCCTGCAAGACGCTGATCTCGTCGCTGCCAAGTTGGACGCCACTTTGCTGGCGATCAAATGGCAGGAGGACGCTGGGATCGACATCGTCGGCGATGGCGAACAGTCGCGCCAGCATTTCGTTCACGGCTTTCTGGAATACGTCGACGGAATCGACTTCGCGCATAAGGTCGAGATGGGCATCCGCGCTGATCGCTATAAAGCTATGGTGCCGGTCGTGCGCGGCGAATTGAAGCTCAAGGGCCGCGTGCATCAATCGGAGGCGCGTCACGCCCGCGCCCACACCAAACGCAAGCTCAAGATGACGCTGCCCGGGCCAATGACAATTTCCGATACGATCGCCGACGCCCATTACGGCGACAAAATCACAATGGCGATGGCTTTCGCCGATCTGCTGAACAAGGAAGCGCGCGCCCTTGAAAGCGATGGCGTTGACGTCATCCAGTTCGATGAGCCGGCCTTCAACGTTTTTATGGGTGAAGTTGCGGGCTGGGGCATCGAGGCGCTGCATCGTGCCATCGACGGACTCAAATGCACCACCGCCGTGCACATCTGTTACGGCTATGGGATCAAAGCCAATATCGATTGGAAGAATTCATTGGGCGGAGAATGGCGGCAATACGAGGAGATTTTCCCCGCGCTCGCCAGAAGCCGCATCGGCCAGGTCTCGGTCGAATGCATCAATTCGCGCGTGCCGTTGAAACTGCTATCGCTGCTCGAAGGCAAAGACATCCTGATCGGTGTGATCGACGTTGCGAGCGATGAGGTCGAGACGCCGGAACGCGTGGCGCAAGTCATCGGCGAAGTCACAAAGTTCGTGCCGAAGGAAAAGATTGTCGCCTGTACCAATTGCGGTATGGCACCGATGCGGCGCGACATCGCCGAGGCAAAACTCATTGCGTTGGGTGCCGGCGCCGCGCTGGCGCGGAAGAAATTCGCGTAATCCATTCAGGAAAGCGGGAACGACGGCGGGTGCGCTATCTTGCCGCTCGTCCCATCACATCCATCAGCTCGGCAACCTTGCGCCGCTGATCGGCCTTGTCACCGCTCTTGATCGCGTGATCGACACAATGTGCCACGTGATCGCGCAGGATTTCCTCTTCGACACGGCGCAGCGCGGCACGCACAGCGCCGATTTGCGTCACGATGTCGATGCAATAGCGGTCCCCCTCAACCATGCGCGCCAGCCCGCGCACCTGCCCTTCAATGCGGTTGAGCCGTTTGAGCGTCGCTGCCTTGTTGTCTTTGGCCATAGAGGCTATATACCCCCTAGGGGTATCAGAGGCAAGATGTGAGCGTGACACACGACCATCATCATGAACCGTCGCCCGACCGGGCGATCGACCCCGTCTGCGGGATGAGCGTCGATCCGCATACGGCCAAACACCGGGCCGAACATCGCGGGCACAATTACTATTTTTGCTCGGCCGGCTGCCGCACCAAGTTCATCGCAGACCCGCCGAAATTTCTGGGCGCCCGCGAACCCGATCCGGTCGTGGAAGGCGCCATCTACACCTGCCCGATGCATCCGGAAATTCGGCGACCAGGCCCCGGCGCCTGCCCGATCTGCGGCATGGCACTGGAGCCTGAGATCGCCAGCGCCGATACGGGGCCAAATCCAGAATTTATCGACATGAAGCGACGATTCTGGATCGGCCTCGTGCTCACGCTGCCGGTATTCGTGCTGGAAATGGGCGGCCACATTTTCGGGACGCACAACTGGGTCGCTCCCGCACTCTCGAACGACGTGCAATTCGCTTTTGCGACACCGGTCGTGCTGTGGGCAGGCTGGCCGTTTTTCGTGCGCGGCTGGCAATCGCTCGTTACACGCAATCTCAATATGTTCACGCTGATCGCCATAGGCACGGGCGTGGCTTACGTCTACAGCCTGTTTGCGACTTTCACGCCAGGAATTTTTCCCGAGGCATTTCGCGGGCACGGCGGTGCTCCGGCCACCTATTTCGAAGCCGCAAGTGTCATCACTGTATTGGTGCTGATGGGACAAGTGCTCGAATTGCGCGCGCGCGAGGCAACCTCTGGCGCTATTCGCGCCCTCCTGGATCTCGCGCCAAAAACCGCGCGGCGCATCATGAGCGACGGCAACGATGAGGAGATTTCGCTCGACGTGGTGCAGCCCGGCGACCGGTTGCGGGTACGGCCCGGCGACAAGGTCCCAGTCGACGGAATCGTTCTGGAAGGCCGATCTGCGCTCGATGAATCCATGGTGACCGGCGAATCCATGCCCGTGACCAAGGAGAAAGAGTCGCGTGTCATCGGCGGCACGTTCAACTCGAGCGGAAGCTTTGTGATGCGTGCCGACAAGATCGGCCGCGACACGTTGCTGTCGCAAATCGTGCAGATGGTTGCGAAGGCGCAGCGCAGCCGCGCACCCATCCAGCGGCTGGCCGATCAGGTCTCCGCCTGGTTCGTGCCAACCGTTATTGCCGTTGCACTTCTTGCATTTGCTGCATGGGCAACATTCGGACCTGAGCCGCGCTTCGCTTACGGGCTGGTGGCCGCAGTCAGTGTGCTCATCATCGCCTGCCCTTGCGCGCTCGGGCTCGCCACGCCGATGTCGATCATGGTGGGCGTGGGTCGCGGCGCGCAGGCCGGTGTGCTAATCAAAAATGCCGAAGCGCTGGAGCGCATGGAAAAGATCGATACGCTGGTGATCGATAAGACCGGCACGCTCACAGAAGGAAAGCCAAAGGTGGTGGCGGTCGCACCCGCCTCCGGCTTCGATGATGCGCAGGTGCTCGGACTTGCCGCCAGCGTGGAGCGTGACAGCGAACATCCCCTGGCGGCGGCAATTGTCGCGGCAGCGGCCGATCGCAAACTGGAGGTCCCGCCGGTGAGCGAATTCAACTCGCCCGCCGGCAAGGGCGTCACTGGAGTGGTCGGCGGCAAGCGGCTCGCGCTTGGCAACGCCAGATTCCTCGATGAATTGAACATCGATACATCCGCGCTCGCCGGTGAGGCTGAACGGCTGCGGACTGATGGTGCCACCGCCGTTTTTCTTGCCGTCGACGGCAAATCCGCCGGGGTCATCGCCATTGCCGACCCCGTGAAACCGACGACACCGGACGCGCTGAAGGCACTCGCTGCGGACGGCATCCGGGTGGTCATGCTCACTGGCGACAATCGCACGACGGCGGAAGCGGTCGCCCGCAAACTCGGCATCAATGAGGTCGAGGCGGAAGTGCTGCCGGATCAGAAGAGCGCGGTCGTCGAAAAATTGCGCCGCGAAGGCCGTGTGGTGGCCATGGCCGGCGATGGCGTCAATGACGCACCGGCGCTCGCCGCCGCAGAAGTCGGCATTGCCATGGGCACCGGCTCAGACGTCGCCATCGAAAGCGCCGGCATCACGCTGCTCAAGGGCGATCTTAATGGAATCGCGAAAGCGCGCGCCCTGTCGGCCGCGGTGATGAGCAATATCCGGCAGAATTTGTTCTTCGCCTTCATCTACAACGCCGCCGGCGTGCCCGTGGCCGCAGGCGTGCTCTACCCAGTGTTCGGCCTGCTGCTGTCGCCGATCATTGCTGCTGCCGCGATGGCGCTGTCATCCGTCAGCGTTGTCGGCAACGCACTGCGACTGCGGCGCGTCCAGCTGTAGTTGCTAATAGATCGCCAGATATTTCAGCAGCGACAACACGCCGATGATGATGACGATCACGCGCACGATCTGTTTTGCGCGCCCGTCAATCGGCAGCATATTGATCAGATAAAGCACTAGAACAATGACGAGGAAGGTAATGAGAATGCTGATTAAAATGCCCATGCTCGCCCCCTGTAAGGCCACGACTGTGGCGGGTCCACGCCAATAAGTTCCATCCTAGCAGAAAGTTCCAATGCCGGCTCGGTGGATAATTCCCTCAAAAAGATAGCCCCCGCGCCGAAGGAACGAATGGGCCGCCCTGGAGCTTGGTTTGCCGTCCAGCCCCAACGGTTGGAATCATCCGGCCGAAGGAGCTATCCGTGCACACCAAATCTCTAGGATTAGTCGTACTGCTTGCCAGCTTGTCGTTGCCGATGGCGGCACAAGCGCAGGGCACCGTTCGCGGCGCGCAAGAGGGCGCAGCGCAAGGTGGCCACGAAGCCGGCCCGGTTGGTGCAGTGGTTGGCGGCGCACTTGGTGCGGTGACCGGTACAGTCGGCGGCATACTTGGCGTCGAAGATCGCCCACGGTTCCGCGAATACGTCGTTCGCGAGCGAGTCCCGTCTTATCGTTATAGCAATGAATTCGTCGTCGGCGCGGTGCTGCCGGAAAGCGGCGTCACGTATTACGACGTTCCCGCCGAATATCACGTCTCCGGGTATCGCTACGCTTATGTGAACGAGCATCCGGTGCTGGTCGACCCGCATACCCGGCGCATCGTTCAAATCGTCGACTGACATTCACTACTGAAGGGAACAAACATGTCGAAATTCATTACGCTCACGGCCGTGTCTGCATTAGCGCTGGCGGTTGCGGTATCCTCGCAGCCGGCGTTTGCAGGCGGCAATGGCGGCGCGATCGCCGCCGGTGTCGTCGGTGGTCTCGCCGTCGGCGCGATTGTCGGCTCGCAGGTCAATCGCGGTTATTACGGCGGCCCGGGCTACTATGATTCCGGCTACCAGCCCGTATACAGCGGCTGCCACACCGAGCGGCAACAGTTCGATGACGGATACGGAAACATTCGCGTGCGGCGCGTTCGCGTTTGCGACTGATCGTCGTTGGCGCTTTTTCTAACATCAACCCCGCCGGAAACGGCGGGGTTTTTGCGTCGAATGACCTGCGATGGCGAGCGGCCACTGCACAGCGGATAACAGCCGTTTTACGCAGGAATGGAGATATGATCAGGCGGTAGCCCCGTCTGATAACGCAGATACATTGCTGCGAACGCCGCTTCCATATTGCGAGTGAACCGCTGCGTATCGAATAACGGAGCCGTCAGCCGATTTCGTTCAAGCTTGCTTTTCATCGCTGCAAACTTTTCAGGATTCGCCGCAAGTTCGATCGCCATTGTTTCGTAAGCTTGCGGTGTCAATGCAATGAGTTCCGGCATATCGATCGCCGTCAACACGCTTGCAGCAACCCTGCCGGCAAACGTCTCGCCGATTTGTGTAAGAACCGGCAGCCCCGCCCACAGGGCGTCGCTCGCCGTCGTATGCGCGTTAACCGGCAATGTATCCAAAAAAAGATCGGCACATTTTTGCCTCGCCAGATGATCCGCCAGCGGCATTCGCTTGGCGAAGATAAGACGTCCGGGCCTGATGCCCCTGGTTTCCGCTTCGCTTTTTAAATTTAAAACGGCTTTTTCGTTGTCTTCCAAGAGCCATAATACGCTGTCCGGAACCCGCTCGAGAATTCGCATCCAGGACTCGAAGACCTGCGGGACGATTTTATAGCTGTTATTAAAATTGCAAAAAACGAAGGTCTTTTCCGGGAGCCCGCACTCCGCACGCGTCATAATTTTTTCCGAGATTGCGCGCTTCGCGTCGTTAACTTGATAGCTGTGGGGCAGATACACGACCTTCTCAGCAAAGTCGGCTTGATGTGTTTGAGGAACGATTGTGTGATCTGCAATTAAATAGTCGATGTAATCTGCGCCCATAGTTCCAGGATAGCCGAGATAATTCACCTGAATCGGCGCAGGACGTCGCGCGAAAATGCCGGTGCGGGCATCCTGCGTAAAACCTTTTAAATCGATCAAAATATCGATTTGTGCGTCTTTGATCGTGGACGCTATCTCATCGTCTTTCCACTTTTCGGCATCGATAAACTTCTCAAAGGACCTCTTCAAACGCTCCCGCATTTTAGACTTGTCGTCGGCCCCGAATGCTATCGCCATAACCTCAAAGCGGGATTTGTCATGAGACTCGAACATCCCTGCAGCGAGATGTGAGGTCGCGTGTTCCCGAAAATCTGCAGAGACATAGCCAACACGAATCCTGTCGTGTTTATAGATCTCACCTCGCCACATTGGCGTATCAGAGGCAGGATATTTTCTTGCGACCCAGGATCTAACGCACGCCAGCTCGTCTCGCGGCGATGAAGAAATATTGAGGAATTCGAAAGGCTGGGCCTGAATTTTATTCTCTTTTACGCCCGCGAGAAGATGCTGACGTTCGGCCGCATAATTTTTCCAATCGCAGATTTGCAATTTGCAATGGAAACGCTCGCTCTGCACAAATTCTAGATCTGGTTTGAGAGCGAGCGCCTTATCATATGCAACGATTGCCTCGTCATAGCGTTGGAGCCCGGAAAGCATATTGCCAGTACCAGCATGCGCTTCAGCCAAATTAGGCTTGAGTGCTATCGCTTTCCCGTAAGCAGCAAACGCATCACCGGGGCGCCTAAGTTCACGCAAAGCGTTGCCACGACCAAGCCACGCTTCGGGGAAGTTTGGAAAGAGCGCTAATGCCTTGTCGAAGCTCACAACAGCTTCATCGAGCCGCTTCTGTTTGAGGAGATAAAATCCATAGTTGACGTGACAAGGCGGAAACCCTGAATCAATCGCCAATGCCGCACGAAAGAATTTATCGGCGTCTTGATTTTTTCCGTTTCCGGAACAAACGATCCCCAGCATGTGAAGAGCATCGAAATTTTTGGGATCGGCGGAAATAGTTTTGCGATACAGCTCCTCTGCTTCCGAAATTCGACCGCTCTGGTGCGCCTGTAACGCCTGATTAAACAGCACTGTCATGAAATGAGCGGCCTTTGTGAGCGGTCCGCAGCGATAATATTTAAGAGCCGGCGCGTGCGCCAGCTTCGCCAAGCCGCGATCGCTCAAAAAGGCTACACGGCTCTTGAATGCGTGCCTATTCCAATCACCGCGGTGGAATCTGGATCAAATCATCAAGCTGAGCTTTCGTCAGCTCGGTCGGTGTAAATTTCAGGGCGACCGCGTCCTTCACGATGGTATCGAGCCCGACGATTTTGTCCGGCTCGATCGCTGCCCGCGGGAAAAAATCGTCACGCGTGCGCTTGGCTTTCGCTTCGGTGATCTTGAGCCAATCCGCATAGACCTTCAAGGCATTCGGGTCGGTGTACATATAGTTGACGGTTTCGCGATACGCTTTCAGGTAGCGATCCACCACATCTTTGTGCGCTTTCAGATAATTCTCGTTGACGATGTTGAGGCGCACCGTCTGCCCTTTGAACGCGTCGGCATCATTCCCAGTGGCGATAATCCGGATCTGCTTCTGGTCGAGTTGATCGAGACCGAACGGTGGCGCTGCCCAACCTACATCGATTTGTCCGGACATAACCGCGGTCAGGTTTGCCGCCGGACCGCCCATTGCAGTCGGCTTAGCCTTAAGCTGGTACTGCTTCATGAAGGCGGTGACGATCCCGTGAGTCGACGAACCATTGGTCGAGTAAGCGAGGATTTTGTCATCGGTATCTTTCAATGACTTGATGGGTGAATCCGCTTTCACGTACCAATAAAGATCATTGGCACCTGTAGTTTCCGCTCCGATGACGCGTACAGGCGCGCCCTTGGCGTAAGCGCTGAGAACGCCCATCACGCCCGCAGCGATGCCCATGTCGACGCTGCCGGAGATCACCGCCTGCTGTGTCTCGCCCGCGCCGTTTGTGTAGACGATATCAAGTTCGAGGCCATGCTTCTTGAAGATGCCGGCAAGCTGGCCGACCTCCGAGACTGATGTGTCCCAGTTCCCGCGCTGGCCAACTGCGAGCTTGATCTTGTCCTGAGCGGACGCCGCGTTTACCGCCGCCATCAATGTCAGCGTGGCGAGTGCGCAAGCGAGCGTGTTTTTCCTCATCATCGTATCCTCCCCCTGAGATTTTTTCTGTTATTTGGCGGCTTGTGGCTGTTTGACTCGCTCGCGCGGAGCTTCGCTACCTCCGCCGAGACTTCGCCAGTTCGTGGTTTTCGGCACGACACCCTCATAAGAACTGATGGTTGCGTGCGTGATGTGCGGTTCGGCTGTGCCGATTGCTGGCCCACCTGTCTGCACACTTCGCGCGGCCTCGACCATCAGGCGCCGGAACGCAACCACAGCGACGTCGCTGGCGCCGACCCGTTCCCTGGAACGATCGCTGATCGGGCCCATCCCCTCCCACATGGCGATGTCCTGGTTGGGAATGCCGCTGATGCCGGTGAAGTTTCCATCTTTCATTGCGGCGCGGTCTTGGCGATAGAGATTGCCGCGATTGCGCACACCATCGAAATTCTGATCGACGTCGATGCCCCATTCGAGCACGTTGAATTTGCGCCAGGCGTTGGCATCAATCCCCGGCTTGTCGGGTCCGTTCCACGCGATGAAGTAGAAGATGGTGTTGTGATCGTCTTCCGGCGTGAGCAACGTGGCCACATTGTGCACGTTGTTTGGCGGGATGAGTGCCGTGAACGGGGCGATATAAACCGTCGTACGAATGTAGTCGTGCGTCGCCTCGTTCATGATCGGGCGGCGGATCGCCGCATAACGAAATCCGTAGCTGGTGCGCTCGATCTGGAAGCGCGGCGCCTTGTCGGTCGACGGACGTAGCCAATTTGCTTCTGTCGCCTTGGCGCCGTCGACCTGGGCCGGCACCATGTCGGACGAATGCAGGCTGGATGAATGCGCGGAGTCGATCTGTCCTTCCAGAATCTGCGCCCAGTTGCAGCGCACGCGTACTTTGGTGGCGCTGACGCGCGCATCCGGCGTCGGTGCGAAAGCCGGCGCTTCGAATTCGCGCATCTCCTCCGGCGGCCCCATATAGGTCCACACGAAACCGCCAGCCTCGCGCGCCGGATAGGCTTTGTGTTTCACGCGATCCGGGATGAGGCTGTGCTCGGGCTCCGATGCCATTTCCACGACGTTGCCTTCAACATCGAACTTCCAGCCGTGATAGAGGCAGCGCAGCCCGCACTCCTCGTTGCGCGCAAACAACAGCGAGGCGCGCCGGTGCGAGCAGTATTCATCGAGCACGCCGATGCGGCCCTTGCTGTCGCGGAACACCACGAGGTCTTCACCGAGCAGGCGCGCCTTCACCGGCGCGCCGTCTGGTTCAGCCACTTCCTCGGACAGGCAAGCCGCAATCCAGTGGCGGCGCATGATTTGCCCCATCGGCGCATCGCCCTCGACGCGGCACAGCAGATCGTTTTCCTCCGGAGTCATCATGGCGGCATCTCCCTCCGCGGGCGCTGCGTAACAGATTTCGCTCGCGCACCCATCCTTAGATATCTAAGATAAGACTAGAGAATGCGCGCGACCTTGTCGAGGCAGACCACCCCGTGAGCCAGTCCAGCGAACGCAAGCTCCGTCTTGGGGTGGCCGGCCTCGGCCGCGCATTTACCGTGATGTTGCCGACCTTTACCGGCGATGCCCGGATTGCGCTGGTGGCCGCGGCCGACAGGCGCGCCGAGGCGCGGAAGCGCTTCGCCACGGACTTCAACACCGAAAGCTACGAGACGGTTGAGGACCTGTGCGCAGATCCCGCTGTCGATGCGGTCTACGTGGCGACGCCGCACCAGTTTCACGCACACCACGCCGCCCTCGCCGCGCGGAACGGCAAGCATCTGCTCATCGAAAAGCCGATGGCCATCACGCTCGACGAATGCGCTGCAATCATCGATGCAGCGCGAAACGCCGGCGTGCACGTTGTGGTCGGGCACAGTCATTCGTTCGATGCTCCGGTCCAGCGCCTGCGGGCTTTGATCGAGAGCGGGGAATTTGGCGCCGTGCGCATGATCAATGCCATCGACTACACGGACTATCTCTATCGCCCTCGCCGGCCGGAGGAGCTCGACACCGCAAAAGGCGGCGGCGCGGTGTTCAATCAGGCGGCGCATCAGGTCGATATCGTGCGGCTGATTGGCGGGGGACAGGTGGCGAGCGTGCGCGCGGCGACGGGCGCGTGGGATCCGGCGCGGCCAACCGAAGGTGCATACGCGGCGCTGCTCACCTTTGCGAATGGCGCATTCGCCTCGCTCACTTACAGCGGCTACGGACATTTCGACTCCGACGAGTTTCAAGGCTGGATCGGCGAGATGGGGCAGCAGAAAAAGCCTTACGCCGGGTTACCGCGGCCACGCTTCGCGAGCGCGCAGGACGAGACCGCATTCAAGAACGCACACAATTACGGCGGGCCAGCCTATCGCGCGCCAGGGGGCACGCAGGCCGCCGCGCACCAGCATTTCGGTACTTTGCTGGTCAGCTGCGAGCGCGCCGATCTGCGCACGCTGCCAAACGGCGTCATGGTCTACCAGAATGGTGCGGTGCGGCTCGAAGCGCTGGCGCCGCCTGCGGTGCCGCGCGGCGAGGTTATCGACGAGCTGTATCGTGCGGTCGTTCATGGCGAGGCGCCGCTGCACGACGGCGCCTGGGCGATGGCGACGCTTGAGGTCGTGCTGGGAATCCTGCGCTCAGCGCGCGATGGCAGCGACGTGACACTTCGCCATCAAGTCGGTGTCCCGTGAAACGCGAGACGGCCAGTACGCAGACAATATTGCGCCACTGGCGTGAGGCCGTGCCCGACGATCGTCTCGCGCATCTGGTGAAGGACGCGACCCGCGCTTTGGTGCGTGCATTGCAAATGCGGCTGGCCGAGCACGCCGTTTCGTTCGGTCACTGGACTTTCCTGCGCATTTTGTGGGAAGGCGACGGCCTGACGCAGCGCGAGTTGAGCGAGCAAGCCGGCGTCATGGAGCCGACCACATTCTCCGCACTCAAGGCGATGGAACGGGTCGGTTATGTCCGCCGGCGCAGGCGCAGCGGCGATCTGAAGAAAGTCTATGTCTTTCTCACGCCGAAGGGCCGCCAGCTGCGGGAAAAGCTTGTGCCTTTGGCCGAAGACGTCAACCGCATCGCCGTTCGCAGTTTGCGTTCAAGCGACATTGCAACGACCCGCACAGTGTTGCTGGCAATTATCGAAAATCTGGCGCGCGATGAGCAGGCCGCCAACATGCGTATGCCCTCCACCCGCGAATTGGGACGGCAAAAGGCAGGCAGACGGAAGCGCAAATTGGGTAGCCGTGTGCGATAGCCCGGACTGTGCGCGCCCTCGCGTGTCCCTCAGCGCACAACCCCGTCGCTGACGCGGGCACCGGGAACCACGATCGTGACAGGCTTGCATTTCTTTTCGACGGATGTCCGGCGCAGCTCGTTCATTTCACCGCGGAGCTGTAGGTATTCCGGACGATAGGCCAGCTGGCTCATGACTTTGCCGCTCGAAGTCGTACTGGCCTTGGCGGTCAACTCTTCCAGTTGACGCTGGCGAGTTGCATTGACCTGCATCTGCGCGGCCATCTCCGCGCAGTTGAAGAGAACGTATTTGTCCGGCTCGACCAGGAAGCGGGCCGTGTTGTCTTCGGACGTGCATCCGCCCAGCGCCGCGGCCATGAATGCGGCGATCAGAATCCAGGATGCTCCGCGTCCAGTCATCACCCAATCTCTATCGCATGATTCTGTCATTGCCGTGGTGCGACCGCCACCACCGGTCACGTTCTGACAGAGGTCTTTTGCAGCGCCCGGCTTAATTCGGCGGCAATGGCGACCGCCGCTGGCGTATCCGAATGCACGCAAACTGTCGTCGCTTTGACAGGGATATCTCTCCCGCCTGTCGTTGTGACCACGTGATCCCGCATCACCCGCAAGACTCGTGCGGCTGCTTTGGCGGGGTCCACGGCATCGTGAACCCGGCTAAGGATCAGATTGCCGTCACCGTCATATTCAAGATCGGCGTAAAATTCCGGAACGAGCTCAATGCCCTTGTTCTTGTAGGCCGTTTCATGCGCCGTAAAGGCCATCCCGAGAATGGGTACGCCATAGGGAAGCACAGCATCGGCGATTGCCGCCGCGATCATTTCGTCACGCGCCGCCATGCCGTAGAGCGCGCCATGCGGTTTGACGTGGTTGAGCGGGACGCCTTCGGCATCAAGAAACGCTTTTAGCGCGCCGACTTGATACGTCACGATATCCGTGACTTCCGCAGGAGAGATGACCATCGCCCGCCGGCCAAACCCTTGAAGATCCGGCAGCGACGGATGCGCACCGACTTTGACGGAATGCTTTTTTGCAAGGCGCACCGTTGAGCGCATCGTCGCCGGGTCGGAGGCATGGAATCCGCAGGCAACATTGGCGAGGTCGATGTGGGGCATCATCGCCGCATCATCGCCAAGCCGATAAAGGCCGAAGCCCTCACCCATGTCGCAGTTGATCGTCATCTGCATGCAGTTGGCCTCAGGCCGCACATCGGCTGTTTGATGGCGAATTCTCCGGTGGGTAGCTTAGAAATTTCATGAACTGCCCTGTGTACATGCACAATAGCAGGGGTAAATTGCTCAGACTGCAATATGGGGGGCTTCCATGCAGAAGACCATTTTACTGATTTTTATCACCGCCTTTGCCGTCTCACCGGCATTTGCCGCCGGCAAAGCAAAGTCAAAACAGGCCACTGAGGCGGAAGACATTGCCAAGCAGCACGACAATACGCTGCGCGCCTTGCGCGATGGCCTACCGCTGATTCTGCCGTCCTGGTCACTTCCGGTCTACTTCAACATGAACAAGGACGAGAAGAGCGAGAAGCCCGCGAAGAAAAAGACCTGATTGGTGGGGACGCCGGAGAGTACATTCGTTGCATTTCAAAGGTTTACAAAAAGTGAGGCCATAAAAGTGCATTGGCACTCGAAAGGTATTTTGCGCGCCGGTCCTATCTTTCTGCGCGGGCGTGTACTCGGCCAGGTCCGCTCCATCGCTCCTCAAACTGAACATTGACGCCGTTCGCCCAACCGCGCTTTCGGACCTGGCGATTTGCAGACCGCCAAAGCATTCGGGCCACCGTCCCATCGAAGCTTCTGTTTACCGCCGACGAAGTGATTGAATGAAAGGATGTGCGCTTCTGGCACCTAGCGGAGAGACTGAAGCGGTCGATCAATGTCCACTTTCGAAGTAAGAGCGGACATCAAAATTTGAGCCCGCAATGTCCGCCCATGACCCCCGTAGCCGCCTCGGCAGATCACGCCGCGGTCCGGCCGTATGAGTTCCATAGTTCCAGAGTGGGTATTACCAATGCGTCATCATCGGAACGCACAGGAGCCTCATGTGTTGGCCTCATAAGACCCGGTTTTAGAAGGAGGTCACGATGCATAGAGAGCAAGAATATAGACAACTAGCCGATAATGCTCGGAAGCGCGGAGGCGAAGAAAAAAACGCGCAATTTAGGGCCCAATGGGAAATTTTGGGTGCAACTTACATACAGCTTGCCGATCAGTCGAAGAAGATCGATGACGCCGGCACCTATTATGATCCGTTGGATCGTTCGCGAACTGTGTGGCCCGCAAGTCCGACCTAAAGTTGAGCTTAAAACTTACGGCCACATTTGTGCGGCTTAAATCAGCTTCATGGAAGGACCGCCTCGCGGCGGTCTTTCTGTTTCGTGAATAGCGTTTGCAAATCTCCGCTATTGGCACAAAGCGGACATGCGCCAGTGCACCGCACGAGCTATCGTCGGCCGGTCTTAGCGGGGTTACTAATTAACTGCGCCCACCAGCCGGAGAGAATCGCCCCGATCTGGCGAGGCTTTCTCCAAGTCCTCCATGGGCTCAGCAACGTCTATCCCTGCAAGGATGGATTCTAGCGCTTCGCGCAGTTTCGTATATTGGAACCAAGACCACGGGCGCTCAGTCCCTTCGGCGAGCTGTTCTATTGCCCACTCACGGATCCGCTCTAGTTCTTGGCGCATCATGCGTGGATCGTGGTTTGTCATTGGTAGTGAACGTTCCACCAAGGCAGCCGGTTCCCGCCATTGACAGGTTGTTCTTATTTAAATGGTTCGTTGTCCCGGCAAGGATAGTGCGAGAGTGAGTAATATTGAGGTTTGTAGATCGGAATGTCCGCTATTGCGGGTAAAGCTGACATGGCGCGAACATCGCGCCGTGTCTGCTTTTGACCCAAAGCGGACATTGCCCCGGTCCGGAATCATTTGAAAATTTCGTTCGTCAGTTGCTACCCTGCCTGGGGCTAACCAGCTGAGGGTGCTGACATGAATCATGTCACCATAATCGGATTTATCGCTGCCGCACTCGTCATTGCCACGTTATCAATGCGGACGATGATCCCGCTGCGCGTCATTGGCATCCTAAGCAATGTAGCGTTTGTCACTTACGGCATTCTTTTCGGCAGCTATCCTACCGTCGTACTGCACAGCATATTATTCCCCCTCAATATTTACCGGCTGCGCGAGATGCTCAACCTGATCAAACAGGTTGGGGCGGCAAGCAAAGGCGATATGTCTCTGGATTGGCTCAAACCATTCATGAGCCAACGGCCGATAAAGACCGGGGAAATCCTATTCCGAAAAGGCGACGAAGCCCATCACCTGTATTTTGTGGTGACTGGACGCCTGCATCTCCGCGAGATCAGCATCGATATCCTGCCCGGCGCGGTGGTCGGTGAGCTTGGCATGCTGGCACCATCGCGGATGCGTACGCAAACGCTCGAATGTACCGAGAGTGGAGCGATCTTAGAAATCGCATACGATAGAATTGAGGAGCTTTATTATCAGAATCCAAAATTTGGGTTCTATTTTCTTCGATTAGCCACCGCCCAACTCTTCGAAAATATCGGCCGACTTGAACGAACTCTTTCCGAGCGAGATCGCGAAATTATTGACCTGCGAACAGCAATCGCGCGCTATACGACGTCGACCCAACAGGCAGTCCCCGATAGCCGTATGGCATAGGCCTTGATGTCTGCTATTGGCACTTAGCGGACATTGCAGCCCCGCCGTCTGATGTCCGCTATCGGGAGTAAAGTGGAAAAGTGGACATGTCATCGACTTGTCCGAATATCCGCACACAGGGCCTTGATTTGATTGGTGCGGACGCCGGGACTCGAACCCGGACGGGATTACTCCCAAGGGATTTTAAGTCCCTTGCGTCTACCATTCCGCCACGTCCGCGTGGACTTCAGCTACTCCGCCGGCGCGCGGCGGTAGCCCACGCGGCGGCGTTTACATCAGGCCGGTAATAAATGCGCCCAGGCCGGATCCCATTCCTTGCCGCTGGCATCCACCACCTTGCCCGCGACATCGAAGAACTTATTAGGAATCTGGAACATGGCGATAAACGTGCCGCCCTTCGGGCTCCAGGCGGTGTGCCGGCTGCCGGCCGGACGCCAGACGAATTCACCGGCGCCAACTTCGGTCCCCGCATCGGGGCCCTCTTTGTCGACCAGCGAGCCTTCAAGCACGTAAGTTTGCTCGATCAAAACATGTTCATGATCAGGCAGCACCGCGCCGGGCTCCATCCGCATCAGCATGGTCGCAAGCCCGCTGGTGGGGTCGAATAGCAGCGTTTTCATTTCGCAGCCTGGGAACCGCATCTTCTGCCACGGCATGTCCTTGGCGCGCACTACCTTCGACAGCAAATCCGCGACCGGTTTCGCGTTCTGGGTGTTCGGCTTGACGTTCATGGGTGTCCTCCCCTGCGAGGCGTTATTTGACCGCGACAATACACCGAAACCGGGTCAGTTGCTCAATTTGATGTTGGCCTGCTCCACAATTTTCCCGAATTTCGTGCGTTCAGAGTCAACAAATGTCTTGAACTCCGCAACCTTCATCGGTTTCGGCACAATTCCCTGCGGTAACATCTTGTCGGCAATCGCGGGGTCCTTGAGCGCGGTGTTCACGATGCCGTTGAGGCGCTCGACGATCTCGGGCGGCGTCCCCGCAGTGCCAAACATCGCGAACCAGTTGAGCAACTCGTAACCCGCAAGGCCGGGCGCGCCTTCGCTCAGTGGCGCAACATCGGGCAACTGCGGCATACGTTCGCGCGAGGTGACCGCAACGGCGCGCAGATTGCCCGCCTGGATCATCGGCAGTGCCGCCGCGAGGCTTGAGAAACTCATCGTCACCGCGCCGGTCGCCACATCTGTCACCGCGGGCGCCGATCCGCGATACGGCACGTGCAACACCTGAATTCCCGCCATGGTGTTCATCAATTCGCCCGCCAACTGCTGCGGATTGCCGATACCCGATGAAGAGAACGAGAGCTTGCCGGGATTGGCCTTGGCGTAGTCGATCAGCTCTTTCGGCGTATGGACGGGCGTGGCCGCTGCCACAACGACCACACAGGGAACGATGCCGATTAGGGCGATCGGTGCCAGCTCTTTCGCCGGATCGTAAGACATCCGCTCCTTGAACAAGAAATGATTGATCGCGACTTCGCCGGATGCGCAGGCGAGCAGCGTGTATCCATCGGGCTGAGCCTTGGCGACGGCGCCGGTCGCCAGCATCGCGCTCGCGCCCGTGCGGTTCTCAATGATGACGGGCTGGCCCAGCGCCGACTTCATCGGCTCCTGCAGCAACCGCGCGACGATATCGACGCCGCCACCGGCCGCGTAGCCGACGAGGAGATGGATCGGCTGACTTGCATAATTTGCCTGCGCGCCCGCCTTGGGCACTCCGGCGGCAACGGCCGCAGCGCCCGCGAGAACATGGCGTCGTGTCAGCATTGGGCTTCCTCCAAATATTTTTCTCATTCTTTCCTGAGACTTCTAATCCCCGCCTTCCCGGATCGGTGGCTGGAATGCAAGGCCGGTGTCCCAGGGAAAGTAGATCCAGGTATCCTGCGAAACCTCAGTGACGAACGTGTCGACCAGCGGCCGTCCCATCGGCTTTGCATAGACGGTCGCAAAGTGCGCAGCCGGCAACAGATCACGCACCACACGCGCGGTTTTTCCCGTGTCGACCAGATCATCGACGATTAATACGCGCTTGCCCCGCGATTGCAGCGCCGCAACTTCGGGTGCAATGCCTTTGAGCAAGGTGAGATCGCCCTGGTTTTTGTAGTCGCGGTAACTCACGACGCATACAGTCTCGATCATTCGCACGTTCAATTCGCGTGCGACGATCGCCGCCGGAACCAGGCCGCCACGCGTGATGCAGACGATGGCTTCAAATGGCCCGGCCTCGTGCAAACGCCACGCCAGCGCGCGCGAGTCGCGGTGAAACTGGTCCCACGAAACGGGAAAGATTTTTTCCGGACTGGGCGCTTTCTCGGCTTGCGGCATTGCTATGGTGCTCTATTGAGCGCTTGCGATCTGCGCTTTGATTTTTTTCAGCATGCCCTCAACCTCGGCCTTCACCACTGCAAGCTTTTCTGCATCGCGCGAGCGCACAACGATGTTGGTATTCGGCCCGTGCTTGTCGTCGATGAACGGATAACTGCCGATGATTGCGTCGGGATGCGCCTTGGCGATGGCGCCAAGTTCGGTACCGACGTCGCCTTCCTTGGCGTCGGCTCGAATCGTTTCCGACAGCAGCTTGGTGCCGGTTTTGAGTTTCGGCGCCACCTCATCAAGCATGCCCTGCATCACCGCCGGAATGCCGGCCATGGTGATGACATTGCCGATCCAGAAGCCGGGCGCGCCCGACACCTTGTTCGCAACCAGCGCGGCGCCGTGCGGAATGCGCGCCATGCGCATGCGCGCTTCATTGAGCTCGCCGCCGGTTTTGGCGAGGCGTTCCTTCAAAATTGCCACCGCTTCCGGATGAAACTCCAACGCGACGCCGAACGCTTTCGCCACGCAGTCAGCCGTGATGTCGTCATGCGTCGGACCGATGCCACCCGTGGTGAAGACGTACGTGAATTTCGCACGTAACGCGTTGATCGCGTCCACAATTGCGGCAGCGTCATCGGAAACGACGCGCACTTCTTTCAGGTCGATGCCAATCGCAGTGAGATAGTCGGCAATATAGCCGATGTTCCTGTCCTTGGTCCGGCCGGATAGAATTTCGTCGCCGATCACCAGCACGGCTGCTGTGATGATGTCGGGCTTGGCGCTCATGGCGTGGTCCTAGTGGGGCGATTGAACACGTAGCGTGGCCCCGGCAGCTGCTCAAGCGACCAGCCCCTGGGGCCGCTTATTTATTGGGCAGGGGCTGCATCGGCCCTGAAACGGCACTCCTAACATACCGTTTTAACTGCTCTTTTGATTGGCCTGAAGCTTGCAACGCGCAACTGTGGAAAGGTACGAAACGAAGCCAAGGAACAAGCGTTGCGTAAGCGGCTGCCAGCTGGGGGATCTGTATGAGTGCCGCCTTCGACGAGATGAAGGGCCATAACGGCGGTGTACGTCCGGCTTACGACGAGCTGTCGCGCTGGCTCGCTGAAGTTCCACCTGACGTGCTCGACTATCGCCGGCGCGAGGCCGAGCTGATCTTCCGCCGCATCGGAATTACCTTCGCCGTCTACGGTGAAGCCGACGCGCAGGAACGGCTGATCCCCTTCGATGTCATCCCCCGCATCATGGCCGCCGCCGAATGGCGGCTCATCGAAAAAGGACTCACCCAGCGCGTCAGCGCGCTCAACGCATTCATCAAGGACATTTACGGCGCGCGCGAGATTTTACAGGCCGGCGTGGTGCCGGATGATCTCATTTTCCGTAATCCCGCATTCCGCCCCGAGATGAGCGGACAGGCCGTTCCGCACGGCATCCACGTGCACGTCGCCGGCATCGACATCGTGCGCGTGGACGCCGACACGTTTTACGTCCTCGAAGATAATGCACGCACGCCTTCCGGCGTTTCCTACATGTTGGAAAACCGCGAAATCATGATGCGGCTGTTTCCGGAATTATTTTCGCGCCATCGCATCGCGCCGGTGGAGAATTTTCCCGATGAACTGCTCGCCACGCTGAAATCAGTGGCGCCAACGTCGACATCGCACGACCCCAGCGTCGTTCTGCTCACGCCCGGCGTATTCAACTCCGCATATTACGAACATTCGTTCCTCGCCGACAAACTCGGCGTCGAACTCGTCGAGGGCCGCGATCTCTTCGTGAAGGACGAGATCGTCTACATGCGCACAACACAGGGGCCGCAGCGCGTCGACGTCATCTACCGCCGTATCGACGACGATTTTCTCGATCCCCTCACCTTCCGTCCGGATTCCGCACTCGGCGTGCCAGGCCTGATGTCCGCTTACCAATCGGGGAACGTGACACTCGCAAATGCGGTCGGCACCGGCATCGCCGATGACAAGGCGGTGTACAGCTTCATGCCGGCCATCGTGAAGTTCTATCTCGGCGAAGAGCCTGTCCTGAAAAACGTCCCGACCTGGCGCTGCCGCGAGGAAGAGCATCTGAGCTACGTGCTCGACAATCTTCACGAACTGGTCGTGAAAGAGGTGCATGGCTCGGGCGGCTACGGCATGCTGATCGGTCCTGCTTCCAGCAAGGTTGCGATCGAACAATTCCGCGCAAAGCTGAAGACATCACCGAAGAATTTCATAGCCCAACCGACGCTGGCGCTTTCCACCTGCCCGACCTGCGTCGATCAGGGTGTCGCGCCCCGCCACGTCGACTTGCGGCCCTTCGTCCTCACCGGCCGCGACCGCGTGCGCATCGTGCCGGGCGGCCTCACGCGGGTCGCCTTGAAGGAAGGCTCACTGGTGGTCAATTCGAGCCAGGGCGGCGGGACCAAAGATACCTGGGTGTTGGACAGCTGACATGCTCTCACGCACCGCCGACAACCTCTATTGGCTCTCGCGTTACATCGAACGCGCGGAATATCTCGCCCGCATTCTCGACGCCACACAGCGGCTGTCGGCGCTGCCTCTTGCCTATGTCGGCACCAGCAATGAATGGGAATCCGCCGTTGCAACTGCCGGCTGCGCGTCTGCCTTCTTCAAGCAGTATGATGAGGCTAATGAAGCCAATGTGACCGACTTTCTTGCCTTTTCGACCGCGAACACATCGTCCATCCGTTCATGTTTCGAGTTCGCGCGCGGCAATGCACGCGCGGTCCGTACCGCGCTGACGATGGAAATGTGGGACTTCGATCAACGGCACCTGGCTCGAGCTCAAGCGCTACGGCAATGGGCCAACCTCGCGCGAGGAGTTCTCGCGCTTCCTGCGCTGGGTGCAGGAGTGCTCGTTGCGCTTCGATGGATCCGCTTACAGGACGATGTTGCGCAATGACGCGTATTGGTTCTCGCGGCTGGGCGTTTACATCGAGCGCGCCGACAACACCGCGCGCATTCTGGACGTCAAATATCACCTGCTGTTGCCTGAGATCGAACGCGTCGGTGGCCCGCTGGATTATTTCCAATGGGCGGCAATCCTGCGTTCGGTGTCGGCGCTGACCGCTTATCATTGGGTCTATCGCGAAAGCCTCAAACCATGGCTGGTCGCAGACCTGCTGATATTGCGCGACGAGATGCCGCGCTCACTTGCGTCGTGCTACGAGGCCATCGTGCGCAACCTGGATTTCGATTGCCGGCGCCTATAGCCGGCAAGGTCCGGCACAGCGACAGGCGCGTGGCATTCGCGCCCGCCTTCAAAACAGCCGAATGGACGGTATTTTCCAGCGCGGATTGCATGAATTCATCGGCGAGTTCATCACCGAGAATAACCAGCTCGGCGCGCTTGTGACCGAACAATTCCTGACATGAATGCGCGCAATGACTCGTCATGGCCGGGCTTGTCCCGGCCATCCACGTCTTTAATGTACCGAATAAGCAAGAAGGTGATGTCCGGCACGAAGCCGGGCATGACAACTTAGAGACTTCTAGACATCGCCAGCTAGTTCTCTGCGGACCTAAATTTTTGCATGCGCATTCGCATTTCACACGCCACCACCTACGCCTACGACAGGCCGCCCTCCCTGGTGACGCAGGTGCTGCGGCTCACGCCGCGCGATCATGACGGCCAGCATGTGATTGCCTGGCGTATCGATCTCTCGGAGAATTGTTTGCTGCACCAACATGAAGACGCCTTCGGCAACATCGCGCATTCATTTACTGCCGAAGGACCATTTCGCGAGCTGACAGTTGCGGTTGACGGCGATGTCGATACACAGAACACTGACGGCCTCGTGAATGGCGCGGTCGAGCGGTTTCCGCCGCAGCTCTTCTTGCGTGAAACGGCGCTGACGCAGGCCGACGCGGCAATTGTCGATTTTGCGCAAACAGCCCGTGCAGGCACCAATGGCGACACCTTGGCACTTCTTCACGCGCTGATGACGGGACTCAACCGCGAAATCGCCTTCGACACTGACCCGACACATTCGACGACCACGGCCGCAGAAGCGTTTTCGATCCGGCGCGGCGTCTGCCAGGACCTGACACACATCTTTGTCGCGGCCGCGCGGGTGCTCGGCATTCCCGCACGCTATATCGGTGGCCATTTCCACCGCGCCGACGGTGTCACATCGCAGGAAGCGGGCCACGCCTGGGCGGAGGCCTACATCGAGAATCTCGGCTGGGTCGGGTTCGACCCAACCAACGGCATTTGCACCACCGAGGCCCACGTTCGGGTTGCGGCAGGGCTCGATTATCTCGGTGCCGCACCCGTGCGCGGGACCCGTTTCGGCGGCGCCGGCGAAAGCCTGAAAGTGGCTGTGCGCGTCGATCAGGCGGGCCGACAAACACAGTCGTAATGCATTGCCGAAGGGCCTCCGGGGTCGCTATAAACTCGCGTCTGGCAGATCAGAAAACCAAGGCCCTATGACCTATTGTTGTGGAATTCTCGTGCGTGCCGGGCTCGTCATGATCGCCGATACGCGAACCAATGCAGGCCTCGACAACGTTTCCACCTTCCGCAAGCTGCACGTGTACTCGGTGCCCGGCGAGCGGATCATGGCGCTGGCGTCTTCTGGCAATTTGTCGCTGAGCCAATCGGTGCGCGCCACGCTGATCGAAGGCGTGGAAAATCCGGAGACTGGTGAAGTCGAAACATTGATGAACGCGCCGACCATGTTTCAGGCCGCGCAGCGCATCGGCCGGACCATCCGGAATTTGCAGACGGCGGAAGGCAAAGCGCTCGAAGCCGCGGAAGTTGACCACGAGGTTGCGTTCTTGTTCGGCGGCCAGATCAAGGGTGGGCCGATGCGGCTGTACATGATCTACTCCGCCGGCAATTTCATCGAATGCACGACCGACACGCCTTACCTTCAAATCGGCGAACATAAGTACGGCAAGCCCGTGCTCGACCGCGCCATAAGTTTCGATACCGATCTCTATGACGGGCTCAAGATCGGCCTGATCTCCATGGACTCGACGATGCGCTCCAATCTCGGCGTCGGCTTGCCGATTGATATTCTCGTCGTGCGCAGGGACTCGTGCACCGCCGAAGTGAACTACCGGATCGAACCGGGCGAGCCCTATTTCCAGGATTTGCGCGAGCGTTGGTCGGGCGCGCTGCGTGCAGCACACATTGCGATACCACGCCCGCCCTATCGCAGTTCCACCTGAGCTAATTCGCCAGCGTTACCGCGATCCGGAAAGTCGGAGCTTTCCAATTAATTAATTAACCCTCTCAGGCAATCGATTACACTTTTACTGCCAGTTAACAGAACCCGGCGAATTGCAGGTTCCCGGCGCGGGCGGCCGCGTTTGGCGCAGTAAAACGAAAGCGAATAGCAAGTTTTGTCGCCTAGCGTCCGGGCCGAAAAGCCTAATAGGCAGGACGCTTTAAGGGACCTTCCATCGTGCCGGCTGTGGCTCGCCCGCGCACTTCTGACGTGCGGCAATACACAAGTTGGGACCGCGCTCGGCTGAGCGTGGTGGTCCCGATTGGCGTCATCGTTGCGGTCGCCATCGTGTGCATTGTCGTCGCCGTGCTGTCGTCCGCCCAACGCGCGGATGTGATGGCCGCCGATCATGAAAAGCAATTGTTCTCGCGCTCGCTATCCAGTTACGGCGAGCGCGTCTTGCGCGAAGTCGAAAGCGTCGCGTCTTCGGACGGCGCAACGCAGAATATCCGACGCACGTTCGATCCGGATTGGACGAAGCAGCGTGTTGGGATGTGGTTGGAGACCTATTTCGACCACGACTACATCTTCATTTTCGACCGCAAGGATGAACTGATCTCGTCGATGGTCACCCATCAGGCGGTCGACACAAAATGGTTCGCCTCAGCGCGCTCGGGGCTGACGCCGGTCATCGACTACATGCGCGGGCGCGACCAAAACTTGCACGGCGCGATCCGACTCAATCAAACTATGTTGACCAATAGCGGCGCTCATCAGCAGATGGCGGTAATTCGCAATCTAATGGGACGGCCGGCGGTGATTGCCGCGGTTGCAGTCGGCCCAGCCGACGGAACGCCGGACTCGATCGACGACGTTGCACCGATCATCATGTCGGTGAAATTTATCGATGACGGCGCGCTCTCACGCATTGCTGCGCAACTGAGACTGGCCAACCTCCGCAAGATCGATGAGGGCTCGGTCCCGGCCGGCGACCTTGCCTACGATCTCACCGGCCCGGATGGTAACCTCATCGCACGGTTCGCCTGGACGCCGAAGCAGCCAGGCGCCGAAATCGTGCACAACGTCGTTCCCTTCATCGCAGTGGCCCTCACGGGCTTCGCATTGCTCGCGGCCTTCGTGTTGCGCTACATGCGCCGCACCGCGGCGGCGATCGCAGCGGGCGAATCGCGGCTGCGCCACCTGGCGATGCACGATCCACTTTGCGGTTTGCCGAATCGAATCTTCTTCGGGGAGCGGCTCGAAGCCGTGATTGAGGAGGTTCGCATCGGCAGCCCGCCGGCGGCGGTGTTCTACATCGACCTCGACCATTTCAAGGACGTCAACGATACGCTCGGCCATCATGTCGGTGACGAGCTCATCCGTAACGTGACACTGCGGCTTTCGCATACGTTGCGCGGCGGTGACCTGGTGGCACGCCTCGGAGGCGACGAGTTCGCCGTAATTTCCTCAGTCGCGGGCGACAGCGAAAAGATGATGGGGCTTGCGCAACGCATCATTCAGGCAATTTGCGCGCCCTACTCGATCAGCAGCCAGAATATCATCATCGGATCGTCGATCGGCATCGCGGTGGTCGACAACAAGTGCGGCACCGCGACCGACATCATGCGCTATGCCGACATGGCGCTTTACCGGGCCAAGAACGAAGGCCGCAACCGCGCGTGCATCTATGACGCCGCGATGGACGCCGATCTTTCCACCCGCAAATTGCTCGAAGCGGATTTGCGCGAGGCAATCGAAAACGACAGGCTGCAACTCCTGTATCAACCGATCGTCAACAAGAGCGGCGAAGCCGTCATTGGCGTCGAGGCACTCTGCCGCTGGACACATCCCACCCGCGGCGAGATTCCGCCAAGCGAATTCATCGCAATCGCAGAACACAGCGGCCTGATCATCGATCTTGGAAACTGGGTATTGCGCCGCGCATGCATCGACGGAAAGTCGTGGCCGGAGCTAACAGTCGCGGTCAACGTCTCGTCATTGCAATTCCGCCGCATCGATTTTGTCGAGGTGGTTGAGCGCATCCTGCGCGAGACGCACTTTGACCCAACGCGGCTCGAGCTCGAACTGACGGAAAGCGTGCTGCTCGGCAACGTCGATACTGCGGAAGCCGCCATGCTGCGGCTCAAGATGCTGGGCGTACGGCTCGCACTCGATGATTTCGGCACCGGCTACTCCAGCTTGCTGTATTTGCGACGGTTCCCATTTGACAAGCTCAAGATTGACCGCAGTTTCGTGCTCTCGATCGAGAAGGCGGCCGATGCCGCGGCGATCGTGCACGCCATCGTCAGCCTGGGCCGCGGCCTTGGCATGAAGGTCACCGCCGAAGGCGTGGAAACCGCCGACCAGCAATTGTTCTTGCGCGCCGCCGGCGTGCATTCCATGCAGGGCTATCGCTTCGGCAGGCCGGTCACCGTCGCCGAAATCAGCGCACGGCTGCGATCGCCGAGCTCGTTCCAGCCCATCGAAGTGCCACAAGCGCTGGCCAGCTGAAGTCGTCCCCTGCCCGCCATAGCTGACGTGCTGCACCGCCAGTGGTAGCGTGCGCGCGTTTTCATAATATGCGGGCGTCTAAGCACCCGCCGGGAAAGGAAAGCTGATGGCCACGACCGCAAAAATCGCACTCGTTACTGGAGCCGGAACCGGCGTGGGCCGGGCTGTGGCCATCGCGCTCGCCAAGGCTGGCTATAACCTCGTGCTGGCCGGCCGCCGCAAGGAGATGCTCGACAAGGTCTCCGGCGAGATTAATGCCGCCGGCGCCCAGGCGCTCGCCGTCCCGACTGACGTATCCAAACGCGATTCAATTCTCTCGCTATTTTCGACCGTGAAATCGACCTTCGGCCGCCTCGATGTGCTGTTCAACAATGCCGGTATCGGCGCTCCTCCGGTCCCGCTCGAGGATTTGCCGTTCGAGGCCTGGCAGAATGTCGTGGCGACCAACTTGACCGGCATGTTCCTGTGCACGCAGGAAGCGATCAAGATCATGAAAGACCAGTCGCCGCGCGGCGGCCGCATCATCAACAATGGTTCGATTTCGGCGCACGCGCCACGACCCTTTTCGGTCGCCTATACCTCGACCAAACACGCTGTGACCGGGCTCACCAAATCGACCTCGCTCGATTGCCGGCAATACGACATCTGCTGCGGGCAAGTCGACATCGGCAATGCGGCAACGCCACTCACCGACCGCATGGTCCAGGGCGACGGTGTTTTGCAGCCTGATGGCCGCAAAATGATCGAGCCGCGCATGGAAGCCGATCACGTCGGCAACGCCGTGGTCTACATGGCCAGCCTTCCGCTCGATACCAATGTTCTGTTCATGACGGTGATGGCGAACAAAATGCCATTCGTCGGACGAGGCTAGGCACATGCATGCGCTGGAGAGCTGGCACGATTTCTTCGTGCTGGTCGGCACTGCCGGCGCGACACTGCTTGCCTTGCTGTTCGTCGCGGTCTCGCTTGGCGCCGGATTTCTGAGCGAGTCCCGCGCCGACGCGACGCGCGCGTTCTTCAGCCCGGTAGTCATTCATTTCAGCGCGATCTTTTTTCTTTCCGCAATTGCACTTGTGCCGGGCCACCGACCGATTTTCTTTGCGATCGTGATCGGCGGCTGCGCACTGGCCGGCCTTACGCTTGCTCTTTTCACGACAATCCAGCTGATGCGGCACGATTGGACGCGCTACAAGGAAGATCACATCGCTTATGGACTATTGCCGACCATCAGCTATGCCGCATTGCTTTTGGCTGCCGAATTGTTTTGGACAGAAAACGCGTTTGCAGTCGACGTCCTCGCCGGCGCGCTTCTTGTGCTGTTGCTGGTCAATGTCCGCAATGCCTGGGATCTGACGCTCTCGATGGTCCGCCGCCAGACGCGACGGCGTTAGTCGAGCGCCGTAACCTTGACCTCAACGCCGGTCTTCACTTTGGCGAGCACTTTCACGCTGCCGAGCGCCTTGGCAAACACGTTGCAGGGACTGGCGAGGCGCGTTTCGTCACCTTTTGAAATCGGCGTGCGACCAAAGCCGATGGCGATTGCCGGCCCTTGCGGCCAATAGGCGATTTCGCCGGGGATGATCACCGCACGCGCATCCTTTTCGCGCGCGACGTTGACGGGTACGTCAAAATAAACCTCCTCACCCCATGTCAGCACCGCCGAAGTAATCGGCAACACGGCGGCGATGGCCTTGGCCGTCGGCGTATCAAGCAATTCGGCGTCGAGTGTCAACGCGCCGAAATCGAAACGAATGCGAGCCACCTTCAATCTCCCTCCGTGCGCCTAGTTTGTTTTGACGCGCATATGGATGATGACAAGCACGATCAGGCTCAGCACCGACGTCGCAATCAGGTAGAAGCTTGGCGCCAGCGGTGAACCTGTTTCCGCGACCAGCCACGCGGCGATGAACGGCGCAAAGCCGCCGAAAATCGGTACGCTGATATTGTAACTCAACGCGATGCCTGTGCTTCGTGTGGAAATCGGGAATAACTCTGCCATCAACGACGGCAGCGTGCCGCTATAGGCGGCCTTGAGCAGGCTCAACCAGCACACGATACCCACAATCCCTGCAAGCGAAGGGTTGGCGACCAACAGGACAAAGGCTGGATAGGCCGACACCGCAAATAGCGACGAAACGATCACCATCAGGCGCACGCGGCCGATGCGATCAGACAGATGGCCGAAAAACGGTGCGCCGAAAGTGAGCAGGATTCCGCCAAGAAGTGTTGCGGTGAAGCCGAGGGATTGCGGCAAGTGCAACTGCTTGATGGCGTAAGTTGGCATGTAAAGGATGATGTAGTTCGAGCTCGTTGAGAGGATGACGATGCCGATGCACATCAGCAGCCGGTCCCAATGTTCGACGAACATCTGGCGCACGGGTGCCTTTGCGGGACCCTGCTCGCGAAACTCAGGCGTTTCTCCGACGTGTTTGCGGATGTAAAGGCCGATGGGGCCGATCAGCAGGCCAAAGAAAAACGGGACGCGCCAGCCCCAGCTGTCGAGCTGCTCGGTTGTCAGCCAGGTGAACAGAACAACTCCGAAGAAGGAAGCGAGCACCGCGGCCAGTCCCTGGCCGAACCATTGAAAGCTCGCGAAAAAGCCCTTGCGGTCGGTTGTGTGCTCAACCAGAAACGCGGTGGCACTGCCGAATTCGCCGGCGACCGCAAAACCCTGCAACAGCCGCGCAATAAGCACAGCGATGGGCGCGACAATCCCAACGGTGCCGTACGTTGGCATGATGGCCATCAGGCCGGTTCCGATCGTCATCACAACAATCGACAGCAACATGGCCGCGCGGCGGCCGGCACGGTCTGCATAGGCGCCAAGCACAAGGGCGCCTAGCGGCCGGACCAAATACGACACGCCAAACGTTCCGAAAGCCAGTAACAGCGCGGTTGTCGGGTCGGCCGTCGGAAAAAACAGCTTGGAAATGGTAACGGCGAAATAGCCGTAGACGAGGATGTCGTACCATTCGAGCGCGTTACCAATCGAGGCGGCGGCAAGGACTTTAAACGTGCTGGATTGGTGTGGCGCTTTCGCCGCAATGGCCGTTGTTGACATGTTTCCCCTCGGTCTGCCCCAGTCACTGCGCGACGGCCTTAAGGTGCCGCGAACGCCGCATGGAAACAAGGTGGCGAGCCTGCACAATCTCAACTACATTGCCGGCGCATGAAAACCGACGTCTCCAAGATCAATCCGAACCCGTTCACGACGCGTCCCGAGATCGAGGGGACATTTGGCGTTGTCGCCTCTACCCATTGGATCGCGACCGCGATCGGCATGGCGGCACTGGAGAAAGGCGGCAACGCTTTTGATGCCGCGGTGGCCACGGCGTTTGCTCTGCAAGTGTTGGAGCCGCATCTCAATGGGCCGGGCGGAGACGTGCCAGTCATCCTTTACGATGTGAAGCGCAAACGCCCCGAAGTCATCTGCGGACAGGGTCCTGCGCCTGCCGCGGCGACTATTGCGCATTACCGTGAACTCGGGCTCGACATGATCCCCGGTACCGGACTGCTGGCGGCCTGCGTGCCAGGCATGTTCGACACGTGGATGATGCTGCTGCGCGATTACGGCACCATGCGCCTGGCCGATGTGCTGGCGCCCGCGATTTCGTATGCGCGCAACGGACATCCTCTGGTCGAGCGCGCCAGCGCAACAATTGCCATGGTCGCGCAGCTGTTCCGCGAGCATTGGCCGACATCGGCCGCAGTTTATCTTTCGAACGGCGAAGTGCCAAAGCCCGGCGTGCTATTCACAAATCGCACGCTCGCTGACACTTACACGCGCGTTTTGCGCGAAGCGGAAAGCGCGGGCAGCGATCGCGTCGCGCAGATCGAGCATGCACGCAAAGCGTGGTCGCAGGGCTTCGTCGCCGAGGCGATCGACAAATTTTGCCGGACGCAAAAGGTGATGGACGTCAGCGGCGAGCCCCACGGCGGCGTGCTCACCGGTGCCGATATGGCGGCCTGGCAGGCGCACGTCGAAGCGCCGCTCACTTACGATTATGGCCACTACACCGTCTGCAAGCCGGGCGTCTGGAGCCAGGGCCCGGTGGTCCTGCAACAGCTGGCGCTGCTGAAAGGTTTCGACCTCGACAGTCTCGATCCTGCGGAAGCGGATTTCATCCACTTGCAGGTCGAATGCGCCAAGCTGGCCTATGCCGACCGTGAAAGTTTCTATGGCGATCCTGATTTCGTTAAAGTGCCCATCGAGACTCTCCTCTCCGACCGATACAACGCCGAGCGCCGCAAGCTGGTCGGCAAGCGTGCTTCGCTCGAATTGCGACCCGGTTCAGTCGAAGGCTTTGGCGCGATCGTCGAAATGCGTCGTGCCGAAGGCGCGCGCGCTGCGGTCGGCGCCCTCGGTGCGGGCGAGCCGACGGTCGGCCGCCTAGGAGAGGTTCGTGGCGACACGGTGCATTTCGACATTATCGACACCGCCGGCAACATGGTGTCATCCACGCCATCTGGCGGGTGGCTGCAATCCTCGCCGGTCATTCCGGAGCTTGGCTTCTGTCTGGGCTCGCGCGCGCAGATGTTTTGGCTCGACGAAAAGCACCCGGCCGCGCTCGCCCCCGGCAAACGGCCGCGCACGACGCTGTCGCCCACTTTGGCGCTGCGTGACGGCGAACCTTATCTCGCTTGGGGGTCACCCGGCGGCGATCAGCAGGATCAATGGAACACGCAATTTTTCCTGCGCCACGTCCATGCCGGCATGAACTTGCAGGAAGCAATCGACGCGCCGGCTTGGCACTCCGAACATTTCCCCATTTCATTTTGGCCGCGCACGGCGCGACCCGGTGTGCTTGTCGTCGAACACCGGTTATCCGATGCGACGATCAAGGACCTGCGCGCGCGCGGACACGAGGTTGAAGTCGGGCCAGGCTGGTCGGAAGGCCGCTTGACCGCCGCGTCCCGCGTGGGTCCACGCCGGCGCGCCGCCGCCAACCCACGCGGCATGCAGGGCTACGCCGCCGGCCGTTGAAGCGAGCGCACAAAATTATCGCTGACGCGGACGAGGCTCCCACATGACCGCCAGCAGCGCGCACGCCAGCACAACGAACGACACGCCGACATAGCCGACCGTGTGGAAGTACGCGTGCGCAAAGAGCAGCCCGCCGATGCCGGAGCCCACAGCCTGTCCGATGTAAAGGACTGAAGTATTGAGCGCGACCGAAGCGCTCGCGAGATCGGGAGCCGCTGCCACCAACCGTGCCTGTTGCATCGAATTGATTGCGGCAAATCCGAAGGCCCAGAAGAACACGCCGGCGCCCATCACCGGCAGCCAACCGGCACCGACGGCCCATAAAGCAAGACCGGTCAGTGTCGAGCCCATAAACAGTGCGAGCGTTTTCTGCGTTCCAAGTGCGGTCACGATCGCGCTCGCCACCACATTCCCAATGAGGCCGATCACGCCGTAAAACGCGAAGAAGCCGCCGGCGATAGCTGCGCCTGCGCCGGTCAGCGCTTTGAGCAACGGCGCGAGATAAATGAAAACGGAAAATTGCCCCGAGGTCTGCAGCAACGTCACGAGCAAAATGAGCATAATTCGCTTGCTGTGGACGATTGTCACAAAGCTTTGCGGAGACAGCGGCTTTCCCTGCAGGCCCTTCGGCAGTACTGCAAACAAAAGCGCAGCGACAACAGCCGCGACTGCGGCAAGGACGCCATAGACCGCCTGCCACCCGAAATGTGTGGCAATGAGTGTCACGAGCGGCAATCCGCCGGCTATGGCGAGCGACCAGCCGAGGAATACAAAAGCAATCGCGCTTGGCCGTTCTCGATCCGCAACAATGAGCGACACAGTAGCCGCGGCCTGCGGTGTATAGACCGCAGCGACCGCCAATACCGCCAGCCGCAGCATGAGATTGAGACTGTAATTCGGCGCCAATGTCGACGCCGCCTCCCCGGCCGCGACGAACGCCAATGTGCCGACCAACAATGGGCGCCGGTCGATCCGCGTCGTCAGCCATGCCATGACCGGCGAACCGATACAGAGAACGATTGCACCATAAGTCACGAGCAGGCCGGTATCGTGGATGCCGACCTGCAGTCCCTCGGCCAACGCGGCGAGCATGCCTGCCGGACCTAAAATCGTCAGGCCGATGACGACGTTGCCGAGCATCAGCACGATGCGAGGAAAAATCATTTTCACGGGAAATTCGTTTCGACCGACGGGCGCGTGTGGGAAAGTTGTAAGTCAGGTAAAGTTATAAGTGTGGTAATGCGATCGTAGCATTTGTGCCACGTCCCAAGTGGCCTTCCGGCGCACAATCATTTGAATGCTGGAAATCGGAACTTGAAGGCGCGGCATCCGACTTCGCAGATCGCAACGAAAATTTTATTTTGGGGAAATTTCCGGGACCGCAACAGCGCAATTACCGGCTATTCGCGCAATCATTTTTCGCATTTTGAATGCGGAACTGACGCCGCCACCAATGCAAACCAAATCGTAGCCGCGCCGCCAGGCACGCGCGAGCGGAAGATCCAATGGAAAAACGTAACTCAGTGCAGCCGAAATTCTCCGCTAATCGCCTTAAGCTCCGCGGGCTTGATCAGCTTGCAATGCGCGACCTGGACCGAGTGCAACGGGCCCTCGAGCTTCTCCTGCCAGAAGGCAAGGAACCGCTGAAGCGCGGGAAATTCGGGAAACAGATCGTAGTTCTGCCAAACGTAGGACTGAAGCAGCCAGCGATGATCGGGGCGCCGATACAAAATGTGAGCGGTCGTCAGACCAAAACCACTGACTTGTTTACGGAAATCCTCTGAAACCATTCGCGTCCTCCGTTCGAGTCGGACTTGAAGTTTCCATTTCCGGCACCCCCCATTGCAAGCCGAAAAGGTAAACAAGTTGTTTAAAATCAAGGCAGTAGCAGCAGGACAATTCGCCTGCTAACAGCCTCGGCGGGCGGCGGATGCGACCGCGAGAGGTAACGTGATGGGCACTGACGGCGTTCCCATCACATCGCCGTTAACCATTGAAGCGACAGGCCTTTCGAGAATTGTTGGCACTCACCGCAAATGAGTGCTAAAAAATTTCTCCACCCCCCTTGCGGGCAAAAATATTGCCACCCATGTGGCTTGAAGGTGCTGGCGGGGGAACCAGTCAGCTACCAAAAAACTAGATCGTTCAATAATTTAGGAGGACTGCCATGAAGTTCCGCCCGCTTCACGACCGCGTCGTCGTCAAGCGCATCGATGCCGAGGAAAAGACTGCCGGTGGCATCATCATTCCCGACACCGCTAAAGAGAAGCCCTCGCAGGGCGAAATCGTCGCCGTTGGCCCAGGTGGCCGCGACGAAAACGGCAAGCTGATCCCGATTGATCTCAAGACCGGCGACACCGTGTTGTTCGGCAAGTGGTCGGGCACCGAAGTGAAGATCGACGGCCAGGACCTCCTGATTATGAAGGAGTCCGACATCATGGGCGTGATCGAAGGCGGTGCCACCGCCAAGAAGAAGGCCGCTTAAGGCAATCCTCGTGCCTCGAGGAGCGCCCGCAGGGCGCGTCTCGAAGGACGAGCACGACGAATTAAACACAGCCCATCCTTCGAGACGCCGCGCCAGCGCGGCTCCTCAGGATGAGGATCGAAACTGAAGGAAACGAAACAATGGCTGCTAAAGAGGTTAGATTTTCCGTCGATGCCCGCGATCGTATGCTGCGCGGTGTCGACATCCTCGCGAACGCGGTGAAGGTGACGCTCGGCCCGAAAGGCCGCAACGTCGTGCTCGATAAATCCTTCGGCGCTCCGCGCATCACCAAGGACGGTGTGACGGTCGCGAAGGAAATCGAGCTGGAAGACAAGTTCGAAAACATGGGTGCGCAGATGGTTCGCGAGGTCGCTTCGCGCACCTCCGACACCGCCGGCGACGGCACCACCACCGCGACCGTTCTGGCCGCGGCAATCGTACGGGAAGGCTCCAAGGCCGTGGCCGCGGGCATGAACCCGATGGATCTCAAGCGCGGCGTCGATCTTGCGGTCGAAGCCATCGTTGCTGACCTTCAAAAGAACACCAAGAAGGTCACGTCGAACGAAGAGATCGCCCAGGTCGGCACCATCTCTGCCAACGGCGATCGCGAAATCGGCGACTTCCTCGCCAAGGCGATGCAGAAAGTCGGCAACGAAGGCGTGATCACGGTCGAAGAGGCAAAGTCTCTTGAGACCGAACTCGACGTCGTTGAAGGCATGCAGTTCGATCGCGGCTACATCTCCCCCTACTTCATCACCAATGCCGACAAGATGCGGACGGAGATGGAGGACCCCTACATCCTCATTTACGAAAAGAAGCTGTCTGGCCTGCAGGAATTGCTCCCGCTGCTGGAGTTGGTCGTGCAGACCGGTAAGCCGCTTCTTATCGTGGCCGAGGACGTCGAGGGCGAGGCGCTTGCCACACTCGTCGTCAACAAGCTGCGTGGTGGCCTCAAGGTCGCTGCGGTGAAAGCCCCGGGCTTCGGCGATCGCCGCAAAGCGATGTTGCAAGACATCGCGATCCTCACGGGTGGTCAGGCGATCAGTGAAGATCTCGGCATCAAGCTCGAGAACGTCACGATCAACATGCTCGGCCGCGCCAAGAAGGTGATGATCGACAAGGAAAACACCACCATCGTGCACGGTGCCGGCAAGAAGGTCGACATCGAAGGCCGCGTCTCACAGATCAAGGCGCAGATCGAGGAAACCACCTCGGACTACGACCGTGAGAAGCTGCAGGAGCGGCTGGCCAAGCTCGCTGGCGGCGTTGCGGTGATCCGCGTCGGCGGCGCCACCGAGATCGAGGTGAAGGAGCGCAAGGATCGCGTCGATGACGCTCTCCATGCGACCCGCGCCGCGGTCGAGGAAGGCATTCTGCCGGGCGGCGGTGTTGCCCTGCTGCGTTCGGTCGACGCACTCAAGCGCGTCAAAACCGAAAACGAAGACCAGAAGCACGGCGTCGAGATCGTCCGCAAGGCGATCCAGGCTCCTGCCCGCCAGATCGCAACCAATGCCGGTGCCGATGGCTCCGTCGTGGTTGGCAAGATCATGGAGAAGGATCAGTACTCCTACGGTTACGATGCGCAGGCCGGTGAATATGGCAACCTCGTCACCAAGGGCGTGATCGATCCGACCAAGGTCGTGCGCTCGGCAATCCAGGGCGCGGCATCGGTCGCCGGCCTCCTGATCACCACCGAAGCTATGGTCGCGGAACTGCCGAAGAAGCAGGGCGCGGCTCCGGCAATGCCGGGCGGTGGCGGCATGGGCGGCATGGACTTCTAAGCGATCCACTCAACGCGAAAAAGCAAAGGCCCGGGATCTCCCCGGGCCTTTTTGCATTTCGCAGGTCGCTAAAAAGTGGAACGACCACACACGAAAAGGCGCGCGTTCATCCGGCGTCGCCTCGTCGCAGTGGCCGTCGTGGCGACCAAATTACACATCGCCACTTGCAAATTACATTACACCGCCGACATGACAGCGGCATGACAAAGCAGCAAGACAACATTTACGTCGGAATTGGTGGCTGGACCTACGAGCCGTGGCGCGGGGTCTTTTATCCGAAGGGCCTGCCGCACGCGCGCGAACTCTCCTACGCCGCCGCCCACCTCACTTCGATCGAGGTCAATGGCACATTTTACCGGACGCAAAGCCGCGCCACATTTCGCAAATGGGCATCCGAAGTTCCAGAGCAATTTGTTTTCTCGTTGAAGGGCCCACGCTACGCGGTCAACCGTCGCGTCCTTAAAGAGGCGGGAGATTCGATCAAACGCTTTCTCGATTCCGGCATAACGGAGCTGGGAACCCACCTCGGCCCTCTCCTCTGGCAATTCGCCCCCACCAAGAAATTTGATGAAGCTGATTTTGGCGGGTTCCTTGAGTTGCTGCCGAAGACTTTCGACGGCCGTCCCCTGCGTCACGTCGTCGAAGTGCGGCACGATAGCTTCAAGACCCCAGCTTTTATTGCACTGCTGCGGAGCTTCGCGATCCCTGTCGTTTTTGCCGAGCACGACACATACCCGGCCATTGCCGACATCACCGGCGATTTTGTTTATGCGCGGCTGCAAAAGGGCGATGAAAAACTCAAGGCCGGTTATCCGCCGAAAGCGCTCGGTGCTTGGGCCTTACGCGCGAAAACCTGGGCGAAGGGCGGCGAGCCCAAGGATTTGCCGCGCATCGCCAGTGCGTCGGCGAAGAAGCAACCACGCGATGCGTTTATCTATTTTATCCATGAAGCCAAAGTGCGCGCGCCCGCCGCAGCCATGGCGCTCATCGAAAGACTGAAATGAAGGCCAAACTGAAATCGAAAGCCGCGGAACGCGATCTCATTCCGCCGCTGTTTTTATTCACTCAGCCGGTTGCGGAGAACGTTGCTTGCCTTCAACGCTGATGATCATCGCAACCAATACCAGTGTCGTGAGGAAGAGCAGCAGGGCGATAACGGCATTGACGCCCAGAACGAGCTTGAAGCCGCCATTTTCGTGCAGCAGCGAAATCATGCCGATGGCGGCGCCGGCGCTGATAAAGAGCAGGAAATAACGAACCGCATAGACCCGTCCACGCCAAGCATCGGCCGTGTAGCGCGCCATGATCATATCGTTGACGGTCACTTGTCCGTAGATTGCAGCGATCGCGATTGCGAGAGCAGCAAGCAAGGCGACGCCATTCGCGTAGGCCGCCCACAAGTTTCCGAGAAAGCCGAGACCTGTAACGATCGCGAATATCACATGCGGCGGAATCCATTCCACCAGCCGTCCGACTGACAGTTGCGCCAGCGCTCCGCACACCAGCACCGCCGTGGCGATGCTACCGACGAGCACCAGCGGCAAATCGCTCGACAGGCGTTCGTCGACGATTTTGGGTAGTGCAATGGTGAGCACATTGAACGCGAGACCGGCGCTCAGTGCGATCACGATAAACAGGCCAAACAATGCGACTGCCAACCGTGGCGTCAACGGCACTGCGGGCGCAGATACACGCGTTTTGACTAGGTGGAGATCGTCGGGCGTAAGCCAAAGGTAGAGAACGCCACTGGCAACGAGAACTGCCCCTGGCGCGAAGAACGCGGCGCGCCAGCCGAACCAGGTGGCAAGTGCGGCGCTGATGCCCGCAGCAAGCGAGACGCCAAGATTTCCGCACACGCCGTTAAAGGCGAGCGTACGGCCGCGCGCATTCGAAGCTTCGATCAGCATTGCCATCCCAACCGGATGATAGATCGATGCGAACATGCCGAGCGCAAACATTGCCGCCGCCAGCCACGCGAGATTTGGCGCGAGGCCGGCGCCGAGCAGCGAGAGACCGCAGCCGATATAGAACGCCGTCATCATATTGCGACGGCTCCAGCGGTCAGCCAGCCAGCCAGCGGGCAGCGAGAACACGCCGAACGCGATAAAGGCGGCGCTCGAGAGCGCAATCAGTTCTGAATACGGGCGCTGATAGATGATCTCGAGGCCGATCACGACCGTCGGATAAATCAGCAGAACATAATGGTCGAGCGCATGCGCCCAATTGAGGAAGGCGATCGACCGTCGGCGGGCCAGGCCTTCCGCATCTGTTTGGCTGGGCGAAATCATCGGAATTCCGTTCGGCTGACCCGAGTCATTTGCATGCATATACCCATTAATGGGCCTTTGTCCTGAGAGGTTTACGCGTTTCTCCTCTCAATACAGGATTGCCATCACGTCCAGGTTGCATAGAAGTCATCACGCTATTTTTGAGATTACTCGGGGTTCTTGATCTGAATGGGTTTCGGGAGGCGCGTATGCACGGCGGTGACCGCCGCCGTGGCCTTCTTGTTTTGTCTCCTTTTCGGTTCGGTCGGTTCCGCATGGGCCGGCACGGATGAGGACTTACGCGTCATGCTTTTCTCCAGTCGCGACATCTGGCGCAACAGCGCTTTTGCGCATGGCGGATTTATCGGCTCGGATCGCTACCGCCATCTACGCTTGGGCGCCCACGTTACAAACCTGAAGACCGACGATATTGAGTGGTCCGCTGCCGGAGGCTGGGCAGAGGATTCGCAAGGCCGCGCCAGTCCCTATCTGCGGCTCAACATTCTGAAACGGCAATAATCAGTCGAGAGTCCGCCGGAACCGCGTGACGGCGATGGTCATAGCAACCAGCATGAGAACGAACAACGCGAGGGCGTCGTAGCGCAGATCGAACAGGTTGGACCCCTTCAGCATGACCGAGCGCACGATGCGAAGAAAATGCGTGAGAGGGAGCGCCTCGCCAATGTATTGCGCCCAAATTGGCATGCCGGCAAACGGAAACATAAACCCTGACAACAAAATGTTCGGCAAGAAAAACATCATCGACATTTGCATTGCTTGCAATTGATTCTGCGCGATCGTCGAAAATGTGTAACCGATCGAAAGATTGGTCGCGATAAACAAAGTACTCAGCGCAGCAAGGACTCCGAGATTACCGACGATCGGTACGCCGAAGAGAAAAACGCCTATGCTGATGATCAAAGTCGCCTGTACAAAGCCGACAAGAATATACGGCACGATCTTGCCCAGCATAATTTCGAAGGGCGTGATCGGCATCGACAATAGGCTTTCCATGGTGCCGCGCTCGATCTCGCGCGTGACCGATAGCGCCGTAAAGATCAACATCGTCATGGTGAGAATTGTGCCAACCAAGCCGGGCACGATATTGAGTTGCGTCACGCCCGCGGGGTTGTAGCGGGAGTGGGTTCGAATCTCGAATGGCATCACCGGTTTGTCAGGCACGTCGCGGTCGTGCATGAGAGCCATCTGCAAGACTTCGCCGAGCGCGCCAAGTGCAGTGCCGGACGCGACGGGGTCGGTTGCATCGGCGATGACCAGCATCGCAGGCTTATCGCCGCGGCGGACCGAGCGTTCAAAATTGGCAGGAATTTCGATGGCGAACAGCACAGTGCCCGAAGCGAGCAACTGATCGACCTCGGCTTCGCTATGTGGCAGCTGTGTAACCTTGAAGAATTTTGTGTTCTCAAGCGCGGCCAAAATTGAACGCGACAGATCGGTGCGTTCCTGCATCAACACGGCCGTCGGCAAATTGCGCGGCATGGTGTTGATGGCGTACCCGAATAGCATTAACTGCACGAGCGGGATCATGATGATCATCGCAAACGACACGCGATCACGCTTAAGCTGAATGAACTCCTTTACCAGCATGGCCCATGTCTTGCGCCAAAACCCGCTGCCGGGAAGACGGCTCGCCGCTTGCGTGGGGAGAAGGTGCGTCATTGGAAGTTATCCCGCGCCTTCCCCATCAAGTCGATGAACACGTCCTCAAGCGATGGCTCGGAGCGCTTCCAGTCCAGTCCCTTACGCTTGCGATAGGGCGCGATGGCAGCCTCAAGCGCAGCTGCGTCACGGCCGGACACATGTAAGCTCGTACCGAAAGGAGCCACCATATCGATGCCTGGCTTGTCGGAGAGCTCGTCCGCAAGTGCATTGAGGCTTTCGCCAGCGCCAGCGCTCACAAAATATGTCGTCAGGTGCGAGGCCGCGATTACCTGATCGACCGTGCCGTGCGCCAGCAATTCACCATAGGCGATGTATGCAATCTCATGACAGCGTTCGGCTTCATCCATGTAATGCGTTGAAACCAGAACTGTCAGGCCGTCGGCCGCGAGCGAGTGGATTTCGTTCCAGAATTCGCGCCTCGCCTTCGGATCGACACCTGCGGTCGGCTCGTCAAGCAAAAGCAATTGCGGGCTGGGCAGCGTACACGCACCAAGCGCCAGCCGCTGCTTCCAGCCGCCGGAAAGTTCGCCCGCAACTTGTTCTTCTCGCCCGGTGAGCCCCAATCTTTCAACCGCGGCGCGCGCGGCCGCAGCCGGATGATCGATGCCATAGACGCGCCCAATGAACTCCAGATTCTCTCGCACCGAAAGATCTTGATAGAGGCTGAAGTGCTGGGTCATGTAACCGACCTGCCGTTTGATTTTGTCGGTTTCGGTACGGATGTCGTAACCCAGACACGTGCCAGTGCCTTCATCCGGTGTCAGCAGGCCGCATAGCATGCGTATGGTGGTCGTCTTTCCTGAGCCATTGGGTCCAAGAAATCCGTAGATGGTCCCGCGTTTAACCTGCATCGACAGATTGCGAACCACCGCGCGGCCGTCGAACTTTTTCGTAAGCCCGTGCACGTCAATGGCAATGTCGGATGCGTTCATTTCTGGGGCTCTTGCGGCACCGTAACAGTGATTGGCTGACCGACACGGAATTTCTCTGGATTGTCGGGCCGCGCTTCGATGAGGAACACAAGCTTTGCGCGTTCTTCCAGGCTATAAATGACCGGTGGGGTGAACTCGGCGCTGCGCGCGATAAAGCTGACTTTTGCGGTAAGACCATTCTCGCAGCCATCGCAGCTGATGCCCACGGTCTGCCCGTATTTGATCTGTGGCAGCACTGCCTGCGGAGCGAAAAACCGGATTTTGAGATTTCCGGGCGGCAGCAAAGCCACAACCGGCCGTCCTGCCGGTACGGTTTCGCCGGGCCGATAGTAGATTTGTTCGACCGTCGCTTCGCTGGGACTGTACGCATTGCGGCGTCCAAGTCGCGTCTGCGACCAATCTAGATTAGCTTTGGCCTGACGCAGCGCGGCTTCAGCGTCATCGTAGTTTTTTTGGGTGCCTGCCGATGACTTCAACAGCTCCTTCGCGCGATCAAAGCTTTGCTGCGCATTGACGACGGCGGTGTTTCTCACCACCACGTCAGCTTTTTGCAAATCATCATCGACCGTAAAGAGGACGTCGCCTTTTTGGACACGATCGCCTTCACGCACCTTTAGCGTCTCAACCCGTCCCTGCTCATCGGGCGAAACAAAAATCAACTCGGCTTCAACCCAGCCCTGCAACACATGGTCATTGTTGTTGTCGCAGCCGGCGAGCCCGAGGGACACCAACGCCATTAGCAGACCGGCGAGCTTTATTCTCATGGCGCTCTCCTCGGCGCGAACAACAGCTCAATATGGGTCTTCATCATTTTGCGAACGTCGAGCGGCTCAAAACGTTCGAACAATCCACTCCAAACGATCGCAACAAGGCCAGGCGCCGCTATGATTTGCGGGAACTCTGCAAGCCCTTCAGGAACTTCGCCGCGCGCGGCAGCGCGCCGCAACAAGGATCGTACCGCGCCAATAATGCGCGAGAGCACCTCGCGATAGTAGAACTCGGCGAGCTTCGGAAAACGTCGCCCCTCCGTAATCATGAGGCGGACAACATCCTTTCGCCTCGTTTCGTAAACCTCACGCACAAATAGATCGACGATGCTGTCGGCCAGTGCTGGGAGCGGAAGATCCGCCTGCCCTAGCGCTTCGATGGTGCCGACCAGCGGCGTCAGCATGGTGCGGATCAGTTCCTGAAACAGGCTCTCTTTGTCACGGAAATAGAGATAGATGGTGCCCTTCGCGACGCCAGCGCGGCGCGCCACATCGTCGAGCCGAGCGGCTTCAAATCCTCGCGTAGAGAATTCATCAAGCGCCGCCGACAAAATCGCTTCGCGGCGTTCGGCAGTCCGCGCTTTGCGACCGGCACTGGAGGGAACGCTCGCCGTCCTTGCCGCCTCTGCTGCAAGTTTGCGTCGACCTGTCCGGCGGGTGGACGCTTTCCGGGTTCTCGATGGCCGCAACATAATGACATCACTGACTGACTGGTCAGTCATATATAGGCCGAAGGCTTCGCATTGACAAGCTTAGATTTAGCCAATGATATCAATAAATTACAGGGCGAGCGTCGCGCGCTAAGCCTCTGCTTCAATGTTCAGATAGGAAATTGGTGATTAGTCTTCGCGGAAGTGCAGCACTACGTTCCGATGTGACTGCGGCATTTTGAATGCGCAAATGCGCACGTGTCGTCGGCGCTGCGGACAGCGGGAGATGCCTGGTTACGGGCCGTAACTCCGCCTGAAGCGCGCGCCGTATTGACGGCGACAACCATTAACGTCGCTGTCGCCAGCGCCAGGACCGCAACCACAAGTGCACGCATCACGGGCACATAGATTTTGGCCATCACCCTTCCCCACACGAGGTCCTTCTCAGATAGGGGTGAGTCGGGTGAGTTGATCAATGATTCGAATCTTAGGCGCGCTCGATTTCAGCCTTGACGGCGGAGAGCGACTCGGGCGTGTCGACATCGGTCAGCGCCGCTGCACCGGTGACCGGTATTTCGACGACCGCCTCGGGATAAGTCCCGATGAGGTGGCGTGCGCCTATGTCGCCTTGAATAGACATCAGGTCGTTGAAAAAGCGGCGTGCCCAGACAACCGGATTGCCACGCCGTCCTTCGATGCTTGGCACAACCACCAACGCGCCGCGCTCCGGATCGAAGGCGCTCACCAGCCGATCGATGAGAGCGGCATCAACCTGAGGCATATCTCCAAGGCAGACAATCGCTCCATCGGCGTCGTGAGGCACAGCAGCGATGCCGGTTTTGAGTGACGTGCCGAGGCCATCTGCATAGTCGGGATTTCGCACCAACCGCACCGGCAAATCCGTCAAGGCCGCTTCTACTTTCTCGTGTTGGTGCCCGGTAACAACGATGACCGGCTTCGCACGGGAAGCCATTGCTTGTTCAACGGCAATGCGAACCAATGGCTTGCCGCCAATTTCTGCCAACATTTTGTTGACGGCACCCATGCGTGTGGAACGGCCGGCGGCAAGCACAACAGCAGCCACGCGGCGGCCCGCTTCCGGCACGGGTTCCTCGCGCGGCTGCGGTCTTGTGACAATTTCCATCAAAAGGCCGCCGACGCCCATGCCGGTGATATCTGCGCGCGTGACCGGAAGACCCGCCAGCAAGCGCATCAAAATCCAATCAAAGCCATTTTCCTTGGGGCTGCGCGCGCAACCAGGCGCGCCCAAAACGGCTTGCCCTCGGATCTTTCCAATAAGCATGAGGTTGCCGGGATCCACCGGCATGCCGAAATGCTCGATCTCACCCCCCACGGCCTCAATCGCAGCCGGTATCACGTCACGGCGGTCGGCGATCGCCGAAGCTCCGAACACGATCACAAGTTCGGCCCCGGCCTTGATCACTTCATCGACAGCGCGGGCGAGCGGGGCTTGCTCATGCGGTACGCGTTTCTCGGCAACGATCGTAGCGCCAGCCGGAGCAATACGTGCGGCAGTGATCTTGAGCGTTTTCTCAACGACCTTAGGTGACAATCCTGGCAGAATCGTAGAAACGATCCCTATTTTGCGTACCTTATAGGGTGCGACGCGAATTATCGTCGCGCCCTTTTTAGCCAGTGCGACCGCTGCATCGCGGGCATGGCCGCTCACGGCAAACGGAATAATTTTTACGGTCGCGATCATCTCCCCTTCCACCACCGGCTTGTAAGCCGGAAGCGTCGCGACTGTGATCGCTTCATCGATGCGATTGAGCCCGTCGATCACTTCCCTGTCGATCACAAGGATGCCGGCCTTTTCGGCGAAGAGATTGCACCGTCCGGTGAAGGCGTGATCGGCGCGTACGCCCGGGCCTTTAACTACCGAGGCAATATCGGCTGCGGCCTGATCTTCCGAAATGTCTCCGGGGTCGAGCCGCGCGACCGTGATTTCTTTTACGCCGGCGGTCTTCAATGCAGCAATTTCCGACGCGCCGATCAGCGTGCCCTTTTTAAGCACAAGATCGCCCTGGCGAATCGAATGCACCGCTGTCGCACCCATCGCCTCTGTGACAGGGACGGCACCAAACTTCATGCCGCCTCCGCTTTTTGACGAAGCACCTGTGTGATCTCGCCCATGATTGCGACAGCAATTTCGGCCGGTGACACGGCATCGATATCGAGCCCGATCGGCGCATGGATGCGGGCAATGTCGGCATCGCTCAGGCCTGCCTGCTTCAGTCGATCCACGCGCTTGGCGTGCGTTTTTCTGGAGCCGAGCGCTCCAATATAAAAACAATCGCGGGCGAGTGCGTGCTTAAGCGCGGGATCGTCGATTTTCGGATCGTGAGTAAGCGCAACGAAAGCCGTATAGTGATCGATACCGAGCGGCGGTAGCGCGATCTCGGGCCATTCCGCGATAACCTTTACGTCGGGAAATCGCTCGATCGACGCGAACGCAGTGCGTGGATCAACGATGGTGACATCATAGCCGAGCAATTGCCCGATGGGTGCCAGCGTCTGGCTGATGTGAACGGCGCCTGTGATCACCAGACGCGGCGACGGCACATAGACCGTCAGGAAAAAACGGCCTTGCGGCGTTTCTTCCATGCCGCTTTTCGCCATACGCAGACGCTTCTGCAACACATCTTTCAGCGAGTCATTGGCGACTTCCGCTGTCTTCACCAACCGTTGGCTGCCGCTCGCAATGTCGGTGACAAGCACCGTTGCGCGGCGCGCTTCCCGTTCGGCATTCAGGGCGTGCAGGACATCAATCTTCACGTCAGGTCACCTTCTCCACATACACGCGGATGGTGCCCCCGCAAGACAGACCGACCTTCCAGGCAGCTTCATCGGCAACGCCGAACTCCAGCATCTTTGGCTTGCCGCTATCGATAACATCCATTGCCTCCGTAACGACCGCGCCTTCGACGCACCCGCCGGAAACCGATCCAAGAAAGTTGCCCTCGTTGTCGATCACAAGATTTGAGCCGACGGGTCTCGGCGCAGATCCCCAAGTTTCAACGACAGTCGCGAGCGCAACATCGCGCCCCGCCTTGCGCCATTCCTCGGCGGCTTTGAGGATGTCTTCATCGCGTGCAAGCATGGTGGTTCTCCGTCAGGCGACCTGCTTAAGCATCTGTTTCGGATCGTAGCCTTTTGCCGGCGCCCCCGATAATGCGCGCACCAGTCCTGCCATAGACTCTAGATTGTGGATCGGTCGCAATTCGTCAACATACGGCAGCATGGTTTTCACGCCTTTCGCTCGCGCCTCAAAGCCTGAAAACCGTAAAAGTGGATTGAGCCAGATCAATCGGCGGCAGGATCGATGCAGACGGTCCATCTCGAAGGCAAGCGTATCATCAGCGTCGCGCTCGAGCCCATCGGTGATCAACAGCACCACTGCACCCTGACTGAGCACGCGGCGCGCCCATTGCTTGTTGAACACGTGCAACGAGGAGGCAATGCGCGTTCCACCCGACCAATCCGCCACATCTGCTGTACACGCGGCAAGCGCCTCATCAGGGTCGCGTTGCCGGATGGCGCGGGTAACATTCGTCAACCGCGTTCCGAACAGGAACGTCGTCACACGCTTGCGGGCATCAGTCACTGCGTGCAGGAAATGCAAGAATAAACGCGTATATTCACTCATCGAACCCGAAATATCCAAGAGCGCCACGATTGGCGGCTCTTTTACGCGCGGACCGAGGTATTTAAGATCGATGAGCGCACCGCCCGCTTTCATGCTCGCACGCAAGGTCCGGCGAATATCAATAAGATGGCCGCGCCGGCTGGCAGCCATCCGGCGCGTGCGCACTTCATCAAGCGGGAGCGTCAACCGGGCGATGGCATCCTTGGCGGCCGCGATCTCGGCCGTGGACATCTGTGCAAAATCTTTTTTCTGCAACACTTCGCGATCCGACACCGTCAGCCGCGCGTCGATTTCCAGATCGGATTTTTCCTGCTCGCGCTCATTAAGCCCGGAAAACAGTGCCTCGTGGATACGCTGTGCACCGGGAGGTGGGGCCTTGGGCGCACCGGGCATGGCTTGCGGCAGCATCGAAGCGATCATCTTGTCGATGTATCCGCGCTTGCGAAAAAAAATCTGAAATGCCTGGTCGAAGAGCACAGTGTGCTCGTGCCGCTTCACGAACACCGCGTGCAGCGTCCAATAAAAGTCGTCACGCGCGCCCGCGCCGGCAACACTGAGCGCTTCCAGGGCATCGAGCACTGCGCCTGGCCCCAAGGGAATCCCCGCCGCCCGCAAAGCGCGCGCAAAGTAGAGTATGTTTTCTGAGAGCTTGCCTTCGGATGCGGCCATGGCCTCACTCCGCCGCCCGTAACTCCGACTTCACCTCGTCGAGCAGCGCCTTCACCTTGGTGCTATCGAGCCGCGTGATGTCGTCCTGATATTTCAGCAGCACGCCGAGCGTGTCTGACACCGTTGCCGGATCAAGTGCGACAACGTCGAGCTCGGTAAGCGCACCGGCCCAATCCAGCGTCTCGGCTACGCCGGGTGACTTGAATAGATCCTCTTTGCGCAGTGCCTGGACGAACCCAACGATCTGTCCGGATAATTTCTTCGGAACGTTAGGTACCTTGGCGCGCAATATTTTCAATTCACGCTCGGCGGCCGGATAACCGACCCAATGATAGAGACATCGCCGCTTAAGGGCGTCGTGCACCTCGCGGGTCCGGTTGGATGTCACAACAACAATCGGAGGATGCGCCGCCTTCACGGTGCCCAGTTCGGGCACGGTGATTTGGAAATCGGCGAGCACCTCCAATAAAAACGCCTCGAACGCTTCGTCCGTGCGATCGATCTCGTCGATCAACAACACCGGAGGCCCGGCAGGGTCAGGCTCGAGCGCTTGCAAAAGTGGTCTTTTGATCAAAAAACGGTCGGAGAACACATCGTGTTCGATCCGTGCGCGATCGCCTTCGCCTTCCGCTTCAGCCAAACGAATGGCGATCATCTGTGCGCCGTAATTCCATTCGTACACGGCCGACGAAACATCGAGCCCTTCATAGCATTGCAATCGGATGAGCCGACGGCCGAGCGTTTTGGCTAATACTTTGGCGATTTCGGTTTTGCCGACACCAGCTTCGCCCTCGACGAAAAGTGGCCTGCCCATGCGCAACGCGAGATACAATACCGTCGCGAGCGAGCGGTCGGCGATGTAGTCCGCCTTAGCCAGCAGATCGAGCGTTGAATCAATCGAATTTGGAAGGGTCTTGTCTGCCATGCGGGGACTTTATCCTACCACGCGTGTGTCTTACATGTGGGGGGCGAAGGCTCCAACAGCCAGGATGTGCCTATGACCAAGCCCGTTATCCTCGAAAAAGACGCCCTGCGCATGCCCACCATTGATCCGGGGGTGCGGATTGGCCATGTCCATCTTAAGGTCGCCGATCTGCAAAGAGCGCTGGATTTCTATTGCGGCGTGCTGGGTTTTACGCTCACCACCAGCCGGCCGGGTGCCGCCTTTATTTCAGCGGGGGGTTATCACCATCACATCGGGCTCAATACCTGGGAGAGTAAAGGCGGCGCGCCGCCGGCGCCCGGCACCACCGGCCTTTACCATACCGCCATTCTTTATCCGACACGGAAGCTCCTCGCCGATGCGCTTCGGCGGCTGATCGTTGCCAAAATTCCGCTGGAAGGCGCCAGCGACCATGGCGTGAGCGAGGCACTTTATTTGCGGGATCCTGACGACAACGGCGTTGAGCTTTATTGGGATCGGGCAAAAGAACAGTGGCCGCAGAAGCCGGACGGCTCGCTACAAATGTTCACGCATCCGCTCGACTTGCATGATCTTTTGGCTGAACTCGACCGCCCCGAGAAATAACCCCGCTGGTCGGCTGGCCTCGCCACCCCGAGCGTGAATTCAAACGCTCAGACGTACGAGCGCCATCGCAGCGGCGGTTAGCACCACGAGGAAAACTGGAAGATTTTCGAGCACGAGACCCTGCCGCTTTCGCCCTACCCCGCGCTCCAACGCGAGTCATGCGAAAGTGTTCCCGCTCCAATCAAATATTGGTCATAGGCAAGCGGCTACCTTACAGCGCCTTACAAACGATGGTCGCTAGGCCGTCGCCTTTGCCACCGCCCGGCGTGCCAACACGCCGACCAGATGTGCACGGTATTCGGGGCTGGCGTGGATATCGCTATTCATTCCAGTCGCCGGAATAGTCATGCCCTCGAGCGATTTCGCAGCAAAGCGTTTCTTGAGCGCTTCCTCGAACGATTTGACCCTGAATACGCCGTTTGCGCCCGCGCCAGTAACGGCCACACGGATGTCGGAGCCTCGTTTCGACACAAAAACACCCACCAGCGCAAAGCCGGACGCTGGATGCTTGAATTTTTCGTAGGCCGCCTTCTTTGCGACAGGGAAGCTCACTTTGGTGATGATCTCCCCATCTTCCAGCGCGGTCGTAAACATGCCTTTGAAAAAATCATCCGCCGCGATACGGCGCTTATTGGTGATAATGGTTGCACCTAGGCCAAGCACCGCCGCCGGGTAGTCGGCATTTGGATCATCGTTGGCGATCGAGCCACCAATGGTGCCGCGGTTGCGCACCTGCGGGTCACCAATCGAAGCCGGAACAGACGCCAACCCGGGTAATACTTGTTGGAGCACTGCTGAATTTGCGGCGTCCGCATGGCGTGTCATTGCGCCAATCACAATCGATCGCCCTTTCTGCTCGACCCCGCTTAACCCTTCGACCAGTGAAAGATCGATCAGCGCCGATGGCTGCGCCAGCCGTTGCTTCATCACCGGCAGCAACGAATGCCCGCCTGCTAACAGTTTGGCGTCCGGATTTCGTGCGAGCAGCCCGGCCGCCTGGCGGACCGTAGTCGGACGATGGAAAGTGAAATTATACATCGATGTCTCCCGTAATTATGCGGCCTGCCGAGGTTGCGCGCGTTTGAGCGCCGACCAAACCGCTTGAGCGGTCGCCGGCATAGCGAGTTCTTCACTGCCGATGGCATCGGTAATGGCGTTGATCACCGCTGCTGGTGCTGCGATTGCGCCAGCCTCGCCGCACCCTTTAATCCCGAGCGGATTGGACGGCGATTTCGTTTCGGTCAAGCCAACATTGAACGATGGTAGGTCGTGCGCGTGCGGCATGGAATAATCCATGAGCGATCCGGTCACGAGCTGGCCTTCCTTGTCGTAGATCACGCCTTCAAGCAACGCCTGCCCTATGCCTTGCGCAATGCCACCGTGCACCTGGCCTTCGACGATCATGGGATTGATCACCGTTCCGAAATCATCGACCGCGGTCCAGTTGACGATTTCGGTCTTGCCAGTGTCGCGATCGACCTCGACCTCGCAGATGTGGCAACCGGCCGGGAATGTGAAATTGGTCGGGTCGTAGAAGCTCGTCTCTTTTAACCCGGGCTCGAGCTCCTGACCGGAGAATTTGTGCGCGATATAGGCATTGAGCGAAACGTCGCCCCACGCGGCCGACTTATCGGTGCCGGCAACGGTAAATTTGCCGTCCTTGAAAACGATATCGCCTTCCGCCGCTTCCAGCATATGGGCGGCAACCTTCTTGGCCTTGGCTTCGATCTTGTCCAGCGCTTTGACGACCGCAGTCATGCCAACGGCGCCTGAGCGAGAGCCGTAGGTGCCCATCCCGAACTGCACCTTGTCCGTGTCGCCATGCACGATCGATACATTTTCAAATGGAATGCCGAGCCGCTCCGACACCAGTTGCGCAAATGTCGTTTCATGCCCTTGGCCATGCGCGTGACTTCCGGTGAGCACTTCAACACTGCCGGTCGGATTGACTCGCACCTCCGCGCTCTCCCACAGGCCGACGCCCGCCCCGAGCGAGCCGACGGCCTGCGACGGTGCAAGCCCGCAAGCTTCGATATAGGTCGAATAGCCGAGCCCGCGCAGTTTTCCGTGGCGTGCCGCGTCGCGCTTGCGTTTGTTGAATCCCTTAATGTCGGCAAGCTCCAAGGCTTTCTTGAGCGACGCATTATAGTCGCCAGCATCGTAAGCCATGATCACCGGGGTTTGGTGTGGAAACGACTTGATGAAGTTACGCTTGCGCAAATCGACAGGGTCGATGTTCATCTGTCGCGCCGCGACCTCAACCAGCCGCTCAACCACGAAGGTCGCCTCCGGACGGCCCGCGCCGCGATATGCATCGACTGGAACTGTGTTGGTGTAGACCGCATCCACTTCGCAATAAATCTGCGGGATGTCGTACTGGCCGGACAACAGCGTCGCGTAAAGATATGTCGGCACCGACGAGGAGAATGTCGACATATAAGCGCCGAGATTGGCAATCGTCTTGACGCGCATCGCGAGAATTTTGCCGCTAGCGTCGAGCGCAAGTTCGGCATGCGTAACGTGATCGCGACCGTGCGCATCGGTGAGGAAGGACTCGCTGCGATCCGCTGTCCATTTCACGGGGCGTCCAACTTTGCGCGCTGCCCACAGACAGACGACCTCTTCCGGGTAGATGAAAATCTTGGAGCCGAAGCCACCACCGACATCGGGCGCAATCACCCTTAGCTTGTGCTCCGGCGTCATGCCGACAAAGGCTGAAATCACCAGCCGCGCGACGTGCGGATTTTGTGATGTATTCCACAAGGTGAGGTGGTCGGTACCGGGTTCGTACTCGGCGAGGGCTGCGCGCGGTTCGATCGCATTCGGCGCCAGCCGGTTATTGACGATGTCGAGCTTGGTGACATGCTTGGCCGAGGCAAATGCCCCGTCGACGGCCTTCGCATCGCCGAGCGACCACTCGTAGATCGTATTCTTTGGCGCGATTGCGTGGATCTGCTGGCCGGACTTGGCCTTGGCCAGGTCGGTAACCGCCGGCAGAATTTCGTAATCCACTTTCACTTTTTCGGCCGCGTCGCGACCCTGCGCATGACTTTCGGCGATCACCACCGCGACAGCGTCCCCGACATGGCAAACTTTATCGGCAGCGAGCGCCGGGTGCGGCGCCATCTTCATCGGCGTGCCGTCTTTCGAATGAATCATCCAGCCGCAGATGAGATTGCCGATCTTGTCGGTCGCGAGTTCAGCGCCTGTCAGCACCGCAACGATGCCGGGCATGGTCTTGGCTGTGCCGGTGTCGACGCTTTTGATTTTGGCGTGTGCATGAGGCGAGCGCACGAAGACCGCGCGGGTCTCTCCCGGCCGAACGACGTCGTCGGTGTACTGGCCCTTGCCCGTAATGAAGCGGAGGTCTTCTTTCCGGCGCACCGACGCGCCGATACCCGTCGCGCTCATGGCGGTCTCCTCCCGTTAAAACTTTTTATCGCTATTCAGCAGCCTGACGTGCGCCACCCTTGGCCATCGCTTTCGCGCCTGCCGCAATAGCTTTGACGATGTTGTGGTAACCCGTGCAACGGCAGATATTGCCGTCGAGCTGCTCGCGGATGGTGTGCTCGTCGAGATCGTTGCCGCGCCGGCGCACGATATCGAGGGCCGCCATGATCATACCCGGCGTACAGAAGCCGCATTGCAGACCGTGGTGCTCGCGGAACGCCTCCTGCATCGGATGCAAAGGACCGTTCAGTTCAGCCAAACCTTCAATGGTAGTGACCTTGGCCCCCTCGCACTGCAAAGCGAGCGTGGTGCAAGACTTGGCCGCGATGCCGTCGATATGAACTACGCAAGCGCCGCACTGTGAGGTATCGCATCCGACGTGAGTGCCGGTCAGCCGCAGGTTTTCCCGCAAAAATTGCACCAGCAAGGTGCGCGCTTCGACGTCGCCGGTGACGGCTTTGCCGTTCACCGTCATAGACACGGCAGGCATGACCTTCCTCCCAATTCGGGGCCAAAGGCCCTCTTTTCGCCCCCGTCGACCCGGACGGTAGCAGTTGCGCTTCGAAATCGAGCCGATTTCCGCCCGTTTTCAGAATGGAACACCAATAAGTCTGAACCCCGATCATAGGCGCGGTCAAGGGATTCCAAGGGCCAACCGGGTTTGGCCGCCGTTCACGTCTTTGCAACCGCGGCCGCAAAATTCTGGAAAAAGTCGTCAGCAATCTTCTTTGCAGCGCCATTGACGAGGCGCTGGCCCAGTTGGGCAAGTTTGCCGCCGATTTGCGCTTCGACGTTATAGGTCAGCAGCGTGCCGCCATCCTTGTCGGCGAGCGCAACCGTGGCGCCTCCTTTGGCAAAGCCCGCGACCCCGCCATCACCCTCGCCTGAAATCTTGTATCCGTTGGGCGGATTGAGGTCCGTAAGATGGACCTTTCCTCTGAAGCGCGCTTTCACCGGACCAATCTTGGTGGTGGCCACCGCCTGGAATTCGGTATCCGAGGTCTTGTTGAGTTCTTCGCAACCAGGGATGCAAGCTTTCAGGACTTCCGCGTCATTGAGCTTTGCCCACACCACCTCGCGGCTGGCGGGAAGCTGGACCTCACCCGTCATCGTCATCGCCATCCAACCGTCTCCCTACACAATCGGCCAATCAGCCCTGCGACCGGCTTAAGCCCTCCCGGCCCCTCTGAAAAGAGCTTTGCAGCAGGCGCGCGGCGCATTAAGGGTGTCCGCCACACCTCGGCCAATAACCACAACTTGCCCATAGGGAGGACTTCATGCCGATGATCAATGCCGATGACGGCTGCCCGATCAACGTCCAAGTCGAGGGTCGCGACGGTGCACCTGTTTTGATGCTGTCGAACTCGCTCGGCACCAATCTGCACATGTGGGACGAGCAGGTCCCCGAATGGTCGAAGCACTTCCGTGTCGTGCGATACGACCGCCGCGGCCATGGCAAATCCGGCGTCCCGAAGGGTCCTTATTCTATGGAGCGGTTTGGACGCGACGTGATCGCGGTCGCCGACGCACTCAAAATCAAGAAGTTCAACTGGTGTGGTCTGTCGATGGGGGGCATGGTTGGGCAATGGCTAGGCGCGAACGCGCCCGACCGCGTCGAGAAGCTGGTGCTCTCCAACACCAATTTCCACTACGCCGACAAAGCGCCGTGGAGCGACCGCATCAAATTCGTGCAGGAAAAGGGTCTGGGAGCTTTGGTCGATCCCAATATGGAGCGTTGGTTCACCAAAGGCTTCCGTGATCGCGCGCCGCAGACGATCGCCCGCATGAAGGAAATTTTCCTCGCCACCAGTCCGCTGGGCTATATCGCCAGTTGCGAGGCAATCCGGGATATGGATTTCACCGCCTCCAACCCGCGCATCAGTGCACCGACCCTGGTGATCGTCGGCAATCAGGATCCGGCAACTCCGCCGGCGGCCGGCGAGGCCATCGCAAAGCAGATCAAAGGCGCCAAGGTTGCTGCACTCGACGCCGCGCATATCGCGAATATGGAGCAGCCAAAGGCCTATACCGAGACGGTACTTAATTTCCTCCAATGAGTTGAGGCGCGCGATGGACGACAAGGAACGCTACGAACGCGGAATGGCAAAACGCCGCAAGGTTTTAGGAAACGCTTGGGTCGATCGCGCCAACGCGAAGAAGACATCTTTCAATGAGGAGTTCCAGGATTTTATCACTCGCGCCGCCTGGGGCGAAGTCTGGACGCGCCCGCATTACGATGAGCGCACGCGCCGCATATTGGTCATCGGAACAATGCTTGCGCTCGACAAATGGGATGAGTTCCGCATGCATATCCGAGCAGCGCTCGCAGAAGGCGGCTTCACAGAGAACGACATCAAGGAAATTATTTTACAGCAAGCGATCTATTGCGGCGTGCCCGCGGCCAACCATGCCTTCAAGGAAGCCGCAGAAGTCATCGCCGAAGTGACAAAGGCGAAATAGCCATCACGCGGCGGTGACACCCTCGTCATTTCCAGTTGAAAGGGCTTCAATGTAAGCCAACGCCCACGTGACGAGGGATTTTCCATGGCCGAGATTAAAGTACGCACCGGTATGCCGAGCGTTCACCTCGACAAGCCCGAGTTTAAACGGCGATTTCTTGCAAAATTTTACGACCCGGATTTTGAGCCGCTTAAAGACGAGATCGATAAGATCGCCGAGGTCGCTTGGGTCACTTACGACGAATACCATAAGGCCCCGCGTGTAAAGAAAGCCGGGCCTGGCTTTGCCGATCCGGACTACGACATCTCTGTCGAATGGCTCGCCACGCGCGCCGATATTCAAGCCGCGCAACGGCAGCAGGAAAGTCGCAAGTCGCCCTCACGCATTCTGATCGTCAATGGTTCTTCGCGCAGCGATCAGACTTGCCCCGGTGAAATGTCGAAAACGTATCGACTGGTCACGATGGCCAAGGAGGTAGTCGAAAAGACGCACGGCTTTGAAGCCGAGGTCCTCGATCTCTCGCGCCTGACGTCGGAATACGGCCGCGTCATTTACCCATGCAAAGCTTGCGTTTCGACGGCGCAGCCACTCTGTCACTGGCCATGCAGCTGCTATCCCAATCATGCTCTCGGACAGACCGGCGACTGGATGGCCGAGATCTATCCGAAATGGGCTGCCGCTCATGGAGTCATGATCGTCTGTCCGGTGAATTGGTATCAGGCGCCCTCCTCGCTCAAGTTGATGATCGATCGTCTGGTCTGTGCCGACGGAGGCAACCCGGATCCGACGACGACCCACGGCAAAGATGCCGCCAAGGCCAAGGAGATTGAACTCGAAGGTTGGCCATATCCGCGTCACCTTGCTGGGCGCGTGTTCTCAGTCATTGTGCATGGAGACGCGGCCGGAGCGGAGAACCTTCGGCGCATTCTGACCGACTGGATGATCCGATATTGGAATGATCCCGTCAGGCCATTTAGCCCTGATCGACCGGTATGTCGGCTATCTCACGCCTTACGCAACCAGCCACGATGATCTCGACAAAGATACCGATTTCCAGGATGACGTACGCAATGCGGCCCATGCCCTGGTGCAGGCGGTGAAGGATCGCCGTAGCGGAAAGTTGGAGCCGCCGGATCGCGGGCTCCACGAAGCTCGCCCAAAATAACAGGCGCTAGGCGCGACATTACCGCCAGATCGAAAACCAAGTACGGCTTTGCGACGTAACCGGCACCGGATTTGTCGTCTCGTTCGTCCGGGTATAGGTGCGCTCGACGATGCAAAGCGCCGCGGCAATGCCGGCAAATAGAAGCTGGAACGTGTGCTCACGCATAAGATCGGTGCTGTTGGACCAAACTGCAGGGCCAACCGAAACAATGCTGATAAGCACCACCAGGATAAGGCCTGCTTCCAAAATTTCAGAATTCGCCTTCCCGCGCGTCATGCAACGGAACCGATCGGCGATGTGTATGGCGCAGATGCATGCCACAGCCAGCTTCAGGGCTCCGAAGAACGCTGCAAGTTTAATCAGCCCGATTGGCCCAAAACCAAAAATGCGACCAATCGAGAATATGAATTGCGAACGCCAAACTTCTTCCAGGCCGTAACTCGGCGAAGTCAGGACGCGAAGTCCGTCGTAACCCCAGAACAGGGTGAAATAGAGCGCAATTGCAAGAATAATAGCCATTGAGGCTAAAGAAATTTTTTGCACGGGATGCCTCCTTACGCGAGGCTCCATGCGTAAGCGTTTCAAATTCGAATTTCAAAAGAAACCGAAACTTTACCTTACCGGTTAGCCTTTTAAGGCCGTCATGTTAACCAAGGCGGACGCGGGATCCGACGTCTCGATGGGAAATGCTTCAGCCCCCGCGCCCCTCGCGAAAAGCTTGCGGCGTCGTGCCCGTCTGTTTGCGGAAAAAGCGGGTGAAGTGCGAGGGGTCTGAAAATGCCAAACCGTAGGCGATCTCGTGGATCGCCTGGTTCGTGAAGACAAGCTGGCGCTTGGCTTCGGTAAGGACGCGCTGACGGATCAAATGGCCAGCGGTTACTCCAGCCGCTCGTTTAACGTGGTCGTTGAGCCGATCCGGCGTCATTGCCAGCTTCTCAGCATAGAAACTAATCAAACGCTCCTTACGGAAATGCTCATCCACCAGCCGCCGCAATTCGTCGACACGCGCGTCTGAACGCGACAGTGTTACGGCGCCACTGCGGGCACGACTCGCCGCCAGCCGTACGACCTCGATTGCGATAAGCGCCAGCAGCCCGCGCATCGCGAGACGGTATCCCTCTCGTGCAAGTAGCATCCTCTTCGCGCAAATCGCTACACAGTGCAGACAGACGCTTTGCCTCTACAGCATTCGCCAATGGTAGCAGCGGTTCAGCCGCAACAGCTTTGAGCCGCGCAAGTGCTTCGCCCGATTGATCGCCGAGCGCATCGGCGACATCTTCGGTAAAGCTCACCACCCATCCATCAGTGATTTGCGGCGTGAACCGAAAACCGTGCGCAATGGTCGCGGGCACGAGAATGACGGTCGGCGCAGAGAATTTGGCGGTTGCCGCTTCAAAACTCATCTCGCCGCCGCCCTTCTCAATCAGCAGCACCTGAAAAAGATTGCGATGACGATGGGCTCTGATCGTCCAATCATGAACGGAAGAACGTGAGGCGATCGTCTCAATATGGATGAAGTCAAATGCGGAGTCGTCCGGCGGATCACCGTACAAATGAAACAGAGGCAACGCCGACACAGTGCCCATTGGCCAAGCATATGTGAGCTGACTCGCAAAGGCCAACGACAACCTCGCGCACAAATGAAAACCCCGCCTCGCGGCGGGGTTTTCCTGACTTCAATTTGAGCTTAGCGGTTCTGCTGTCCGCCCTGCTGGCCACCCTGCTGGCCGCCTTGCTGGCCGCCTTGCTGCTGCTGGCCGGGCTTCTGCTGTCCGCCGCCCTGCTGGCCACCCTGTTGCTGACCACCTTGCTGCTGCTGGCCAGGCTTCTGGTTTGGATTTTGATTCATTGATCTTTCCTCTCCAATATTGGTGAGAAGCGCCAGACAAGCGCTAGCGCTCCATGGCAAAAGATAATGCGTGGTCACAGCATTCGTTCCCGTTCAAACCCTCGGTCAAGTTTGAAGAAAATGTGTTTGGAACCTGGTGTTCCACGATGAGTTCCGCATCCGCAATGCGCAGGGCTAACAACGGAGGGCTGAAATGGGACGCTATTTGTTGCTTTGGCTCCTCGGGGTACGAATTCCGAGTCTGGTCCTGATATGGCTATTCGGAGGCTTGCATTAGTCGATGCCACCGACGCGGAGATTTTACATTAGCAGCACATGCGCCCAACGCTCATCGCCAGCATGGCGATGGCCGCTTCTTCGGCATTTGGACTTAGTAACACGATCCCAGCGCGCCGTTGCCGCACCCGCCATGCCCTGTTAAGCCTTTGATATTGGGAAGGCGCAGGGGGACGGGGATGGAGGTCTTCCTCCAGCAATTCATCAACGGCATTACGCTCGGCTCGATCTACGGCCTGATCGCCATTGGTTACACCATGGTGTTCGGCATCATCGGCATGGTGAATTTCGCCCACGGCGATGTGTTTATGGTGTCCGTATTCATCGCTTTAATCGCGTTCCTTTTGCTTGTGAATTTTGTCGGGATATCCTCGATCGCTCTCGCGCTTTTCTTGGTGCTGATCATAGCGATGTTTTTCACCTCGCTGGTCAACTGGACAATCGAGCGACTCGCCTACAGGCCATTGCGAGGTTCATTCCGTCTCGCGCCATTAATCTCAGCAATCGGCATGTCGATCTTCCTGTCGAACTTCGTGCAGGTGACACAAGGACCGCGCAACAAGTCGATCCCGCCAATGGTGCAGGGTGATTTCGTCCTGTTTACCAAAAACGACTACGCGGTAACGCTCTCTGAGAAGCAGCTCATTATCTGGGGTGTCACAGCTCTCTTGCTTGCGTGCTTTTGGTACTTGGTCGCCAAGACGTCTCTGGGTCGTGCCCAACGCGCTTGCGAGCAAGACCAGAAGATGGCGGCTCTGGTCGGCATCGACGTCAACCGCACGGTTTCAATGACATTTGTGATCGCCGCTGCGCTCGCTGCCGTCGCGGGCACGATGTACCTCATGTACTACGGTGTCGTTAGTTTCGCCGATGGTTTCGTGCCCGGCGTTAAAGCTTTCACTGCCGCGGTGCTGGGCGGCATCGGATCTCTGCCGGGCGCGGTAATCGGTGGACTATTGATCGGGCTGATCGAAACGATGTGGTCGGCATATTTTTCCATCGACTACAAGGACGTCGCTGCCTTTTCCGTGCTGGCAATTACGTTGATCTTCTTGCCGCAAGGGCTGTTCGGTCGGCCCGATGTCGAAAAGGTCTGACATGGACGATGACGCGCATGGCGGGCGCGTCGATATCACTCGCGCTCTACGGGATGCGGGCGTCACAGCCTTGGTCGCATTCGGTCTGTTTCTGCCGTTAATCGGATTCCAAACCGTTACGAATGTCCGTAACGATCTCATCCTGGCAACACGTTGGCCTTTGCTGATCGCCACGGTCGCTATCGTCGGCTTCGGCCGCCTCGCCTATTCGATCGTAATTGAACCAAGGCTCCGACAACGCACACCTCAGCGCGGGCACACACCGGCGTGGCGCACCCACTTGCGCAAATGGTTTGTGCCGTTTGCTGTCGGGTTCGTCATTGCCTATCCGATACTCGTTGTCCTCAGCGTAGGATTCGGAGGCGCTGTAAAGTGGATCGACAACTTCGGGATCCAGATTTTGATTTACGTGATGTTGGGCTGGGGCCTCAATATCGTCGTCGGCCTCGCGGGACTTCTCGATCTCGGTTACGTCGCGTTTTATGCCGTGGGTGCCTATTCATACGCACTGCTCGCCAAAACTTTCGGCCTGTCATTCTGGATCCTGCTCCCGATGGCCGGGATCCTTGCTTCATTTTGGGGAATTTTGCTCGGCTTTCCGGTGCTGCGGCTGCGCGGCGATTATCTTGCTATCGTTACGCTCGCCTTTGGCGAAATCATCCGCATTGTTTTGATTAACTGGGTAGACCTGACCAACGGTTATGCGGGCATCACCGGCATCCCGAGGCCTACATTTTTCGGAATTCCATTCAATGCCGACGATGATGGTTTTGCCGCCAGGTTTGGTTTTGAATTCTCGCCAATATACCGCACTATCTTTATGTATTATCTCATTCTTGCGCTCGCTTTCCTCACTGCATTCGTGACGATGCGTCTGCGGCGATTGCCGGTCGGGCGCGCATGGGAAGCGCTGCGCGAAGACGAAATCGCATGCCGCTCGCTCGGCATCAATACCACCAACACCAAACTCACCGCTTTCGCGACCGGCGCGATGTTCGCCGGGTTCGCAGGTTCATTCTTCGCCGCGCGGCAGGGCTTCATTTCACCCAACTCATTCACATTCCTGGAATCCGCGACAATTCTCTCAATTGTCGTACTTGGCGGCATGGGCAGTCAGATCGGCGTCGCAATCGCTGCGATTGCGATGATCGGCGGTACTGAGATCATGCGAGAACTCGACTTTCTCAAATTAATTTTTGGCGCCACGTTCGATCCGACCCAATACCGGATGCTTCTGTTCGGCCTTGCAATGGTGCTAATCATGATCTGGCGTCCGCGCGGACTGATCACAACGCGCGAGCCTTCGATAGTGCTCAAGGAGCGCAAGACCATCGCAGCAGACTTGATCAACGAAGGTCACGGCTAATGACAGCCGGCAAGGACACGGTTCTGCGGGTCGAGCATTTGACCATGCGCTTCGGTGGACTGGTCGCAGTGGATGATTTGTCGTTCACCGCAATGGAAGGCGACATCACTGCGCTCATTGGGCCGAACGGCGCTGGTAAGACGACTGTATTTAATTGCATCACCGGCTTTTACAGGCCAAGCGAAGGTAGAATTGCGCTCCGTCATGGAGATGTCGTGGCTTGGGATTGGCTCGAGGCACTCACCGATAGCGGTGAACGTAGTCTCGTGCGCCCGCAGGGCGAGGTCCATCTTCTCGAGCGGATGCCCGACTACCTGGTGACACAACAGGCGCGTATCGCCCGTACATTCCAGAACATTCGTCTATTCCCGGGAATGACCGTACTGGAAAACCTTCTGGTCGCCCAACATAACCGATTGATGCTGGCTTCCGGTTATTCGCTTCTCGGGATCCTTGGATTTCCGTCGTTTGCCGCAGCCGAGCGCGCAGCAATCGAACAAGCACGCACGTGGCTCGACCGGGTTGGCCTCATTGCGCGCGCAGACGATGCCGCCGGCGACCTGCCCTATGGCGCTCAGCGGCGCCTCGAGATTGCGCGCGCTATGTGTACCGATCCGGTCCTACTTTGTCTCGACGAGCCGGCGGCTGGACTCAATGCGCGCGAAAGCGCCGAGCTCAATGAATTATTGCGTGCGATTCGCGACAACTACGGCATTTCGGTTTTGTTGATCGAGCACGATATGTCGGTGGTGATGAAAATTTCCGACCATATCGTCGTTCTCGACTATGGCATCAAAATTGCCGACGGCTCGCCGGCCGCAATCCGCGACGATCCGAAGGTGATTGCGGCCTATCTCGGCGTCGCCGACAAGGATGTCGCAAAAGTTGAGGCGGAGGTCGGATTATGACTGCCCCGCTGCTCTCGATACGGGGCGTGAGGACCTATTATGGCCGCGTGATGGCGCTCAAGGGCGTTGATCTCGATGTCAACGAGGGAGAAATCGTGACGTTGATCGGCGCGAATGGTGCCGGAAAATCGACGCTAATGATGACCGTCTGCGGCAACCCTCAAGCGCGCGAGGGCACCGTCGAATTTGCCGGCCATGACATCACGAAATTACCGACCCATGAAATTGCGCGCCTTAAGCTCGCTCAAGCCCCTGAAGGTCGCCGCATCTTTTCGCGCATGACCGTCCTCGAGAATTTGCAAATGGGCGCAATAACGTCGGAACCTTCCGATTTCGACCGCGACCTCGACCGTGTCCTCACGATGTTTCCGCGACTGAAACAACGCATCGGCCAACGTGGCGGCACGCTCTCCGGCGGTGAACAGCAGATGCTGGCCATCGCCCGCGCGCTGATGGCGCGCCCAAGACTATTGTTGCTTGATGAGCCATCGCTTGGCCTGGCGCCGATGATCGTACGTCAGATTTTCGATGCTATTAAAGAGCTCAATACTGAAAGCGGCCTTTCGGTATTTCTCGTCGAGCAAAACGCGTATCACGCGCTTAAACTTGCTCATCGTGGGTACGTGATGGTCAATGGATTAATTACGCTGACTGGTACCGGAGCCGAATTGCTCGAACGATCAGAAATCAAGTCGGCCTATCTTGAGGGAGGCCGGAATTGAACGAGGTCGCTACCGCCTTCTCCATCCCGGAGTTACTTTACGAGGAACGCTCACTGGGCGTTTTCCTGTTGGCTACAATGATCTTGGGTGGTGGCGCATCCCTGCTTGCAGGCCGGGCGGTGGCAATAACCTGGCGGCCCCAGTGGCAAGTGGTCGCATATGGGCTCATTCTGGGCGGCGCGGTTCGCTTTATTCATTTCAGTCTGTTCGGCGGCACATTGCTGTCTCTGCACTATTATTTGGTCGACAGTGCTTTCTGTATAGCTTTCGGATTTCTGGGCTTTAGAACGGCGCGGCGCTCACAAATGGTCTCACAATATCGATGGCTCAATGAAGCCGCCGGCCTGATGCGCTGGCGCCGCAAATCGCCCTGACGTAGTATTAAACGCAAATCAGCCGTGCCAGCTGCAGTTGGAGGGGAACAACAATGAACAGAGTCATTACGCTTGGCTTCGCGCTGGGCATTACGATGGTCACGACGCCATTGGCCGTGGCCCAAGTCAAACTCGCTGTCGGCGGTCCGATCACCGGTCCGAGCGCCGCAACCGGCGCGCAAATGAAGAACGGTGTCGACCAGGCCGCCGCCGATATTAACGCCGCTGGCGGCATCCTCGGCCAAAAAGTCATCGTGTCGTATGGCGATGATGTTTCCGACCCCAAACAAGGTGTGTCGGTTGCAAACAAATTTTCCGCTGACGGCGTAAAGTTCGTCATCGGCCACTACAACTCTGGCGTCACTATTCCTTCGTCTGAGGTCTATCAGGAAAACGGCATCCTCCAGATTACGCCGGCATCGACCAATCCGACGGTCACCGAACGCAAGATGTGGAACATCTTTCGGGTCTGTGGTCGCGACGACCAGCAGGGTCAGGTTGCCGGCGAATACATCGTGAAACATTTCAAAGGCAAGAAAATCGCCATCGTTCACGACAAGACCACCTACGGAAAAGGGCTCGCCGACGAAACAAGAAAAACAATGAGCAAGGCCGGCATGAAGGATGTCCTTTATGAAGGCGTGAACACTGGCGAGAAGGATTTTTCGGCGCTGGTGTCAAAAATTAAGCAATCGGGAGCCGACCTGATTTATTGGGGCGGCCTCTACACAGAGGGCGGCTTGATTGTGCGTCAGATGCGCGACCAAGGCGTGAAGGCTCCGCTGATGGGCGGTGACGGCATAACGTCCGACGAATTTGCATCGGTCGGGGGCCCGGGAGTTGAAGGTACACTGATGACCTACGGTCCGGATCCACGCAACAAACCGGATGCCAAGAAAGTGGTCGAGGAATTTCGCGCTAAAAAATTCGAGCCCGAAGCCTACACGCTCTACAGCTACGCCGGTGTGCAGATCATCAAGCAAGCGGCAGAAGCGGCGAAATCTCTCGATCCTAAGAAAGTTGCGGAGAAAATGCATTCAGGCATGCAGTTCAAAACCGTACTGGGCGACATCGCCTACGACAAGAAAGGCGACATCACTAAACTCGACTACGTCATGTACGTCTGGAAAAAAGATCCTAGCGGCAAGATCAATTACGTCGAATGCCCGAATTCCGATTGCAGCAATATAAAGTAAGCAATCTCGCAACGTAATTCGAAAGCCCGCCATCCGGCGGGTTTTCTTTTTGTCAGCCAATTTTTCCAAGCACCGGGAAGGTCTCGAGCAGCCACACGCTCAATTGGTTGACGCTCCCGGTGAGAAACGCAATTCCGGTCAGCACCAGTAACGCGCCCATCGCCTGCTCGACCCGGTGTAGATGGCTGCGGAAACGCGAGAGAAATGCCGCGAACGGCTCGATCGCGAAGGCCGCGACCACAAATGGAATCCCGAGGCCGAGCGAATACACAGCGAGCAGACTTGCGCCTTTCGCCACGGTCTGCTCCGACGCCGCGACCGCGAGAATGGCGGCGAGGATTGGCCCAATGCATGGTGTCCAACCGAATGCGAAGGCAAGCCCCATCACGATAAGCGCCCCATAAGCCAACTGGCTTGGCAACATCCAATCGCTTCTGGCGATGCAGGAGTCGCGATGGGTGTGACACCAAGAAAATGCAGGCCCATAACGACAATGGCAATGCCGGCAAATATCGCGAGAGGGCCCGAATACGCCTGGATCAGCGCCCCAATAACGCTCGCGCTGGCGCCGAGCGCCACGAATACGGTGGAAAACCCAAACACAAATAGTAAAGCTGCGGAGACCGTTTCCCGCTTGACCTGCGGCTTTGGTTCCCTGTCGGCGAAGCGTTCAAGCGAAGTGCCCGCCAGATAAACAAGGTACGGCGGCACGAGCGGAAGCACGCAAGGAGATAGGAAACTGACCAGACCCGCGAACAACGCAGCCAAAAAGGTGACTTCGCCATTCATGGGGCCTCTCATGCGACGCGACGGGTTTGCTTGCAAGCGCCATGTAACCGTTTCGCCGGAACGTGATCGGACGTGATAGGCTAGTCTACCGGGAGATATTATGGCGCGTAATCTCATCACGGATATTTCAAGCGTGCGGGTCGGCCACGCGGACGACGCCAAGCTCGGCTCCGGCGTCACCACCATCGTATTTCGACGCCCCTGTGGTCGCGAAGCGTCGACGTGCGCGGCGGCGGGGCCGGGCACACGTGAAACGGCCTTGCTCGACCCGGCACTGACCGTGGAGGGAATCGACGCCATCGTATTATCGGGAGGCTCTGCCTTCGGCCTCGACGCCGCTTCGGGGGCGCAAGCTTTTCTGCGCGAGCAAGGGCGCGGTTTTCGGGTCCGCGATGCCGTCGTCCCGATCGTGCCGGGCGCGATCATGTTCGACCTGCTTAATCGGGCGGTGACAAGAATTGGGGCCGTTACCCACCTTACCGCGAGCTTGCCTACGAGGCGGCGAAGAGCGCGGGGCCGATTTTGCGCTTGGCAGCGCCGGTGCCGGGTCTTGGCGCCACCACCGTCAATCTAAAGGGCGGCAGTTGGCTCGGCCAGTCGGCAATGACGAGTGAGCGGTACACCGTCGGCGCGCTTGCGGTGGTCAACGCCGCTCGGCAGCACGACTCATCGGCAATGGACCCCATTTCTGGGCGTCTCCGTTTGAAATAAGGAAAAGAATTCGGCGGACGCGGCTGGCCTGTTCCCATGACGGCGACTGCTCTCGCAGATCGCGGGCCAAAGGTGGTCCCGCGGTCAAAACACGACCATCGCTCTCATCGCGACCGACGCGAAACTAAACAAAGCGCAATGCAAACGGCTCGCAGTGATGGCGCAGACTGGATTGCACGCGCGATTTATCCAGTCCACACGCCACTCGATGGTGATCGTAGTTTTAGCGCCGCGACCGGAGCAAAAGCGCTCGCCGACCGCATTTTACGGCCTGGCCGAACTCGGCATGGTTGCGGCCAACGTTATGGCGCGAGCGATTGCTCGCGGAGTGTACGAGCCAAAGCCCTGCCCTTTCCCAGCGCTTTGCCAAGCTGGCGAGATCGTTTCGGCTGAAACTTGCGAACCGTCTGCGAGGTTCGTGCGTTATCAAATATGCCATCGACCGCCATCGCCAATATCGAATATAACGGCCAGCGAGAACGGCTTACTGTCACTTTCCTGACGGGCCGAATTTATGAGTATGTCGATGTTCCGTGCGAAGTCGCAGCTTCGTTTAAGTCGGCACCCTCAAAGGGTACTTTCTTCAACAGCTATATCCGCGATCGGTACGATTTTCGGGAGATGACGCTGGCGCGTTAGCCGAACCGTTCGGCGCGATAAGGCGCCGGATCGCAGAATGGCATTTCGGCGGTCATCAGTCTCCGCAATCATACGCCCGGTTGCGGGACCAAGTGTGAGGCCCCAATGGGCGTGGCCAATTGCAAGCCAAAGGCCAGGATGACCCGACGCACGGCCTATCACCGGGCGCGAATCCGGGAAGCATGGGCGGCTGCCGAGCCAGGTGTTTTCATCGGCGCGTGCGCCGAGTGGAAATAGCTCTCTCGCGCGTGGCATAAGGCGGTCAAACTGTACCGGGGACGGGTCCGCGTCCCGAGCCGCGAATTCGACGCCAGTTGTCATGCGAATGCCCTGCTCCATTGGCGTGATCAGATAGCCAGCCTCAGCGTCGAGGACCGGCCGCGAAAGCCCCGCATTGCCTTCTGCGCGAAAATGCCGGTGATAACCGCGCTTCACCGCGAGTGGCAGGTTTATCCCAAGCGTGCCCAGCAAATCGGACGCCCAAGGCCCCAGCGCAACAACGCATTCAGCAGAATCCAATGATCCTTGATTTGTCTCGACCCGCCAGCGGTTTCCCACGCGATGCAATGAGCGTGCATCGCCGACTACTGTAACACCGCCGAGCTCGCCGAAGCGTTTGGCATAGGCGCGCGTTACGCCGAGCGGGTTACTGACGCTTGCCGCCTGCGGCCAGAATACGGCATGCGCAAACACCGGCTTGAGCGATGGCTCGATCGCCAACGCGCCCGCTGTGTCGAGCGATTGAAGCGGTAAGCCGAATTTGGCGGCGAGATCAAATTCAGGTGCGAGCGCGCCAAAGCTTTTCTCCCCACGGTAGACCTTGAGCCAGCCCGTCTTCCGCAGGAAATGGGTCGCGTTCGCTTCGCCCATCAATGCTTCATGTTCTGCAACTGCGCGTGAAAATAGCGGACGGATGAGTCGTGCGGTCTCCGCCAGACGGTCGCGACGCGATGCAGCTCGGAACGCAAGCAGCCAGGGCATGACCGAGGGCAAGAATGATAAATGATAGTTTGCTTCCCCCGCCATTTTGAGCGCAATCCGGATCAGTGCGCCCGGATCTGAAGGAAACGCAGGTGGGAATACGGTGTTGCCTTCGATGATTCCTGCATTGCCGTAAGAGGTCTGCTCGCCGATACCGGCCCGATCAACAAGCGCCACGCTCATACCGCGTTTGACGAGATGCGCCGCCACAGATGTGCCGACTATCCCGGCACCAAGAACCATTACATCGGTACGTGCCACGTCCGGTCTCCTGACATCTTGGTCCTTATATATGGATTGCGGGCGGCAAGAGCGCTATCAAAGCTGCGCTTACCAGCGGCCGGAGTTTTCCTGCAATGAAACTGCTTGGTGCTCTCGCGGCCGCGCTTACATTTTTCGGCCGCCACGGTACCCTTGTGGCGGCGGCCTCGATCTTTGTTGGCCTCGCGGTCCCCGGCCTCGCTGCGATCTGGAAGCCTTATCTCGGCGAAGCAATCATCGTCATGCTGACGCTCGCGTTTCTTCGGGTCGACCCGAAAGACTTACGTCTTCATCTCAAGCAGCCCGGGGTCGTTGCCGCAGCGACCGTGTGGGCGATGTTTGTCGTACCGGCGGTGCTCGGGGTCGTGTTTCTCGCCTTCGGGCTCGATCAGCGCATGCCGGGACTCTACTTCATGCTTGTGCTGCAGATGTCAGCGCCCGGGCTGATGTCGTCGCCGGCGCTTGCCGCGTTACTCGGACTCGATGTCGCGCTCACGCTCGCGACGCTCATCGTGTCGACCGCAATTACGCCGCTGACCGCGAGCCTGTTCACCCACATTTTTCTCGGAACTGCCCTCGCCTCGCCGCTTGGCTTTGGGATCAAATTGTTCCTGATCATTGCCGGGTGCGCGCTCGCAGCGGCGATTATCCGGCGAATAACCGGACAGGCTTTCATTTCAGCTCAGCGTGTGAGCATTGATGGCTTGAGTGTGCTCGCGATGTCCACATTCGCGGTGGCCGCCATGGATGGCGTTACCGACCATTTTCGCGCCGATCCATTGCTGGTAGTCGAGCTCACCGCACTCGCATTCGCATTAACGCTGGGAATGCTCGTCTTGACCGGGCTTATTTTTTTGCGTGTCGGACGCGCTCGCGCTTTTGCAATTGGCTTGATCGCCGGCAATCGGAATATTGGCCTGATGCTGGCGGCCACAGGCTTTGCAGTCCCCGACGTCGCCTGGCTCTATTTCGCGCTAGCCCAGTTTCCAATTTATTTATTGCCGCACTCTACTGAAGCCGCTGGCGAAGCGGCTTCAGCAAAGCGCGGAGCGCTTAAACAATTGTCGAGAGTGCGGACGCGGCTTGCGTAACTAGTTGTGACTGCAGTCGAATGAGTTCTTCGATCAGATTGTTGTTATTGTTCGGCGTGACGTACCGCCATTCGCCGTTCCGCTATTTGACGTACCATCATTCGACGAAGCTGTTGTTTTGGGCTGCCGCGGGTGCGGTCATACTGACCGAAGTGCCATCGGCATATGAAATGGTCGTCGTCGTTGATCCGTCCGAATTTGTAGCAGTTTGCGTGGTGGCGCCAGCTGATGTCAGTTGAATTCAGCAGCGCCGACAGGCCGTCTTGTTGCGGGCCCCCACTCTGCGATACGTCGCTATTGTCAACGTGATGGTGGTGGTGATGCCCGCGGCCTTTAGCGATCTCACTTGGGCTTATGTTGCCATCGCTATTCGCATCCAGCTTGCCAAACAAGGCATCCGCACTCTGGGTATCGACGCCAACGGCACCGAGCGCTTGTTCAAATTCCGTCTTGCTGATTTGGCCATCGCCGTCAGTGTCGAGCCTTGAGAATAGGTCCGAGGGCGACTGCCCCACCACGGCGTTGGCCGATTGACCTTGCAACGAGATGAGAGCCGCCAGGGTGCCAGACTTCGAACGTTGGCGCAGAGCCAGATCCGATCGGCGATGCGCCCGATTGTGCTTGGCTCGCGCCTTCCGCTCCAGGGGAGCATCTGACCCAACGTCAAAAGTGGGTCGGAACTTGTCGCCCCGACACCACTGGAGCCGGACTGCAACAATTGTTGGAGATAGGCCAGCGCACTGGAGGATGCGCTTACTGACATGGACATGACACGATACTCCTCAACGCTCCGCTCACTGCGGCGGTCGTCGCACCCGAACGGGGAAACGCAAAAGTCGCGCCAAGGGCCAGACATCGCGCAAAAAGCCGCGCCAGTCTTACGGTTGTCCACAGTTTCTCGTCTGGTGACTTGAATTGCGTATCCCTATCCACGGCAAATTTTGCCGATACGATTGATGTAAATTGCCGCCCGGAGGTTTGCGCCCCTACGCGTTGCCCCCCGGCGCACTCCGTGTTACCCGAACGGCGTCTGGAGGCCATGAATGCCCCGCCCGCTCGTCGTCGCGCCTTCAATTCTATCGGCCGATTTCGCCAAACTGGGCGATGAAATCCGCGCAGTCGAGGCCGCCGGGGCCGATTGGATTCATGTCGACGTCATGGACGGCCACTTCGTTCCGAATATCTCGATCGGCCCCGCGGTGGTGCAAGCCATCCGGCCGCTTACCAAAAGGACCCTCGACGTCCATCTGATGATCGCCCCATGCGATCCATATCTTGAAGCATTCGCCAAAGCCGGTTCCGACATTATTACTGTGCATGTTGAAGCGGGTCCGCACGTCCATCGCTCGTTGCAGGCCATCCGCGCCCTCGGCAAGAAGGCCGGCGTAACCATGAATCCCGCTACACCGGTATCGAGCATCGAGCATGTCATCGACATGGTCGATCTCATTCTCGTCATGTCGGTCAATCCCGGTTTTGGCGGGCAGGCCTTCATTCCGGCTGCGCTCGATAAATTGCGCGACGTGCGCACGCTCGTTGGTGCCCGGCCGATCGATATCGAGATCGACGGCGGGGTGACGTCAGAAAATACCGCACGAGTGGTGCAAGCCGGGGCCAATGTGTTGGTCGCGGGCTCGGCCGTGTTTAAGGGCGGCAACTACAAAGCCAATATTACCGCGATCCGTAACGCGGCGGCGACCGCGCGTGGGGAAGCGGCGTGACAATCGCGCGCTATTCCCGCCCCGAAATGACCGCCGTCTGGTCACCAGAGACAAAATTTCGAATTTGGTTCGAGATCGAGGCGCACGCCGCCGACGCGATGGCTCAACTCGGCGCCATTCCGAAAGAAGCCGCCAAAACGATTTGGGAAAAAGGTAAAAGTGCCAAGTTCGATGTTGCCCGCATCGACGAAATCGAGGCCGAAGTCAAACACGACGTCATCGCCTTCCTGACACACGTTTCAGAAATCGTCGGGTCCGGAAGCGCGCTTCATGCATTCCGGCATGACATCCTCAGACGTGCTCGACACGTGTTTCAATGTGCAACTCGTGCGGGCCGCAGATATTCTGATCGCCGATATCGATGCTCTCCTCGCCGCGCTCAAGCGCCGAGCCTTTGAATATAAATTGACGCCGACCGTCGGCCGCTCGCACGGCATCCACGCCGAACCCACCACGTTCGGCCTTAAACTCGCTTATGCCTATGCAGAATTTGCCCGCGCGAAGGAGCGCCTTGCCGCGGCACGCAAGGAAGTCGCCACCTGCGCGATTTCCGGCGCTGTGGGCACGTTCGCGCAAGTCGATCCACGCGTCGAGGCGCATGTCGCGAAAGCTATGGGGCTGGCCGTAGAGCCGGTTTCAACGCAGATCATCCCGCGCGACCGCCACGCCATGTATTTCGCGACTCTCGGCGTGGTCGCCTCGTCAATCGAGCGGCTCGCCACCGAGGTCCGTCACCTGCAACGCACCGAGGTATTGGAAGCAGAAGAGTTTTTCTCCGAGAAACAAAAAGGCTCTTCGGCCATGCCGCATAAGCGCAACCCCGTGTTGTCGGAAAACGTCACCGGCCTGGCACGCATGGTGCGCTCGTACGCCCTGCCGGCGATGGAAAACGTGGCGCTCTGGCATGAGCGTGACATTTCTCATTCTTCCGTGGAGCGCATGATTGGGCCCGATGCCACGGTCACGCTTGATTTCGCGCTAGCGCGGCTTGCCACCATTATCGACAAATTGGTGGTTTATCCTGCCGCCATGCAAAAGAACCTCGACAAGCTTGGCGGCCTCATCCACTCGCAGCGCGTACTGATCGCGCTCACACAGAAGGGCGTTGCACGCGAAGATGCCTACCGTCTTGTGCAACGCAACGCCATGAAGGTGTGGGGCGGCGAAAGCGATTTTTTGTCGTTGCTCAAAGCCGATAAGGACGTACGGGCAAAACTCTCCGACAAAGAACTCGAGGCCAATTTCAACCTCGATCATCACTTCAAGCACGTCGACACCATATTCAAGCGCGTGTTTGGGAGCGCCTGAACGCGCCCGCAGCGTTATGCCGCAAGCTCCGACCATTCTCGTTTTTGATTCCGGGCTCGGTGGCCTCACGGTGTTCCGGGAAGTGACGGCTGTGCGGCCCGACGCGTCATATGTCTACGTGGCCGACGATGCCGGCTTTCCCTATGGCGAAATGCCCGAAGGTGCACTAATCACACGGATCGTGCATGTCATTGGCAAGGCGATTAGCGTCCACACGCCCGACCTGGTCGTAATCGCCTGTAATACAGCGTCGACGCTTGCCCTTGCCGAATTGCGCGCGCGATTTTCGGTGCCCTTTGTCGGCACGGTGCCGGCAATCAAGCCTGCATGTGCGCAATCGGTATCCAAGCGCGTTTCGGTCCTGGGTACACAGGCGACGGTGGGCCGCGAGTATACGCGTGCGCTGATCCGCGAGTTTGCCGCCGGCTGCGATGTGCACCTGGTCGGCTCGCCGCGGCTTGCCGGCTACGCCGAAGCCGAACTCGCTGGGGCGGCGGTGTCTGATCGTGTGATCGCGGCGGAAATCGCCGGCTGCTTCATCGACGCGGACGGACGGCGAACCGATACGATCGTGCTGGCTTGCACGCACTATCCGTTGCTGCTCGAACGCATTCGGAGCAACGCACCTTGGCCTGTGACCTGGCTCGATCCGGCACCGGCGATCGCCCGCCGAGTTGCCGACTTGATGCGTGAGCGTGCGACAGCCGAAAAATCGCCGCCGCCAAAATTTGAATTCACATCGGGCCGCGCGCTTTCATCCGAACTGACTGCAGCGCTCGGACGCTACGGCTTTTAGCCGAATACGTGCGGCCAAACTTCAAGCGCACCGCGCCAGATCATATCGAGTGAGACATAGAGAATTACCGCAAGGCCTACAAAGCCGATCCAGCGGTAGCGGCTGAGCAAGTTGGCAATGAATCCGGCGGCGACGCCCATCAGCACAATCGACAGGGCGAGCCCGAACACCAGCGCCGCAGGATGGTCGCGTGCAGCGCCCGCCACAGCCAACACGTTGTCGAGCGACATAGAAACGTCAGCAAGCACGATCTGCCATGTGGCCTGAGCGAAAGTCTTCTGTGGCACAGCGGGAGAGTGCGTCGTGTCCGCGCGGTGGGCTCCCTGCCCACGCAGCTCGCGCCACATCTTCCAGCACACCCAGAGAAGCAGGATTCCGCCTGCGAGCAGCAGCCCGACGATTTCCAGCAACTCAACTGCCACCGCCGCGAACGCCAGACGGAGCACCGTCGCGGCGGCAATGCCGACCAAGATGACCCGGCCGCGGCGTTCCGGCGGCAGACCTGCGGCGGCAAGTCCTATAACGACGGCATTGTCGCCTGCCAGGACCAGGTCGATCATGATGACCTGGAGCAGTGCTGCGATAGCGCCCGGTGGGAAGTCGAACAGGTTGTCCATGCGGGCCCTTCCGTGGTCCATCAGTCCGACATCGCAGCCTAGAGGCTGCCAGAGGGGCCCGGCCTGGAGACACAATGGCGGCCGCGCGCCTTCCGGACAAGCAAAACCGGCTGCGGCGCAATGGACAATGGCGCCATGATCCCGGACCGCCCGGTTTGACAGGCCGCCGGGATGCCCCTAAAACCCGCGCGCCCGGTGGGTTTTAGGCCCGTCAGGCGTTTCGCGACCCGTGGCAAGACCTTGCGCTTACGAGGTTCTGCCTGTCGGTTCCGGCCCTGCCGGGACAAAGGAGGGCGCGATCCTCAGCAACAACAAAGACAACCGAGGACGCGAATGACCAAGCGCATGGAGTCCAAGTACAAGATCGACCGCCGGATGGGCCAGAACATCTGGGGCCGGCCAAAGAGCCCGGTAAACCGGCGAGAATACGGCCCCGGCCAGCACGGCCAACGCCGCAAGAGCAAGCTTTCCGACTACGGCGTTCAGCTCAAGGCCAAGCAGAAACTGCGTGGCTATTACGGCAACATCTCCGAACGTCAGTTCCGCGGCATTTATCAGGAAGCCCGTCGGCTCAAGGGCGACAGCGGCGCACACATGATCGGCCTGCTGGAACGGCGCCTTGATGCGCTCATTTTCCGCGCCAAGTTTGTGCCCACCGTCTTCGCGGCACGCCAGTTCATCAACCACGGCCACATCCTCGTGAATGGCAAGCGCGTGAACATCCCGAGCTATCGCGTCAAGGTCGGCGAAGTGGTCGAGGTGAAGGAAAAGTCGCGGCAACTCGCGATCGTCATGGAAGCTCAGGCTTTGGCCGAACGAGATGTGCCGGATTATATCGACGTCGACACGTCAAAGCTGACCGCCAAGCTTTCGCGCATTCCGGTTCTCACCGACGTTCCGTACGCGGTGCAGATGGAGCCGCATCTAGTGGTGGAATACTACTCGCGCTGATGTGCGAATCGGTCTGCTGAAGGCCGACCTTTAGATCCGATGCAAGGCCGGCGCGCGTCGTGCCGGCCTTCGGTTTTGTGGTGTCGGAGCTCGGCCTGTGCCGGTTTTGGCGCGCTTTCGGAGTTATCCCCGACTAAAGACGTAGCGCACAGCTTATTTTGTGGCGACATTGAGACAATTCGCTACATTTAGTAGGCGAAAAGCGCTAATAACAACTTGCGGTCCTCGAATCACAGGACATGCCTAGGGAGACTCCGCAATGAAAGGGATCGATACCATCAAGGAGTGGGTCGGGGCGTTGACGGAATTAGCTCTGATGCTGCTGGCATTGGCGATCGTGCTGTCGCTGCTGGTCGGTGCCAACTTGCCGTTCTTCGGCGCCGTAACAGCGAACATTATGTCTTGGGTGAAGGACATGGGCGGGAACGGTCTCGTCGGTCTGATCACTCTCGGGATCGTCCTCTGGCTGTTCTCGAACCGGAAAATGGCCTGACGCCCGCGTGCGGCCAGCCTGATCAGTTTTGCTGACGCAATCCGGGTGGGGGGCCCTGCTCCCCACCCGTAAGCCGTATGTGTCATCAAGAGGTTCTGCCATGCTCAAATTCATGGCCAACGCGAAACAAGTTCTGTGGGAATTCGTCGAACTTGGCTTCGTTACTGTTCTCGCGATCATGCTGATCTACCTGATCCTTGGGCAAGGGTCGGGGGGATTCGTGCTGTCAGTGGCCGATAACGTCACAAAATTCGCCAATGGTGTGCCGACGCCGAGTCTGGTCGGGCTGGCGTTGGTTTTGGGCGTTATCTACCTGATCATGAATCGCATGAAACGCGCGCGGTAGGCCACTATAGCGAAAACGCGCATGCGCCGCCCGCATGGCGGATCGCTTGGCGTTGGCATACAACCCGCAATCTCCGCCGGGACGATTGCGTAACTCATGTCGACCTTAAACCGCCGAACAGTTCTCGCCGCCGCAGCGACAACCCTGGCAACGCGCGCTTTGCCCGCCTTTGCCGCGGCACCTTATACTTTCAAACACGGCACCTTCGAACTGACAGTCGTCAGCGACGGCCACTTGGTGTTGCCGGTGAGTTTTCTCGCGCCTGGTGCCCCTCCGGCGGAACGAGAAGCGTTGCTGAAGGCCGCCGGCGAAACCGGAGAACAATACAACTCACCGACGAATGTGACGTTGATACGGACAGCGCGCGACTTGATCCTGATCGATATGGGGTCGGGCGACCGGTTCATGCCAACTGCTGGCAAGCTATGGGACAACCTCAAAGCGGCCGGCATCGACAAGAGCAAGATCACCAAAGTGATTTTCACCCACGGCCATCCTGATCATCTCTGGGGCACGGTGGACGATCTGGATGAACTTGTATTGCCGGACGCGACGTTTTTCGTTGCCGGCGCAGAATGGGATTTCTGGAAAGGCGACAATGCGACCCGTGGCCTGCCCGCCGAGCGCGCCGGATTCGTCACGGGCGCGAGACGAAATTACGCCGCGATCAAGGACAAGGTCAAAATGATCAAAGCCGGCGACGAGGTTGCCACCGGGCTGCGCATCATTGACACACCGGGCCACACGCAGGGACACGTGTCACTTGAGCTCGCCGGTGGCGAGGGGCTGATCATCGGAGGCGACGCCCTCACACATCCGCTCATCTCTTTCCAGCACCCTGAATGGAAGCCAACCGCCGATCATGTGCCGGACCAGGCGGTGACGACTCGCCGCAAACTTCTCGACCGGCTCACAGCCGACCGCTCGAAGCTCATCGGCTTCCATCTCCCTTATCCAGGTGTTGGGATCGTCGAGCGCAAGGACGGCGCTTATCGCTTTGTAGCGCCTGCCTAGTACGGCGCAGGCACCATCAGGGCCACCAGCGCCCCTGCAACCGGCATCCACGCTATGGCAAGCGCGAGTGCGGCCTTTCCTCGGCGACTTAAAACAAAACCGATGATCGGCGCTGCGATGCAGGCCATTACCGCGGCGATGTAACCGGCCGCTGCCAGAGCCCCGGCATGCATGCTTTCGGGGCCGCCACCGAATAAAAATCCCGAGACGCCAATCAGCAGCGCCGCGAGCGCCAGGTCGGCAATCGTCGCTAAAACGAGCAGAAACTTCGCCACGCGGATTTGCGGCGTCAGGCCGTCTGCTGGACCGACACGCCTTTTTCTTTCAGCGCCTGCTGCAATTCGCCGGCCTGAAACATTTCGCGGATGATGTCGCAACCCCCGACAAATTCGCCCTTCACATAGAGTTGCGGAATTGTCGGCCAATTGGAATAGCTCTTGATACCGTTCCGGATCTCTTCGGATTCCAGAACATTGATACCTTTGTAGGCGACGCCCAGATGGTCGAGGATTTGGACGACCTGTCCGGAAAATCCGCACATCGGGAACTGCGGCGTGCCCTTCATGAACAGCACCACGTCGTTTGCCTTCACTTCGTTGTCGATAAATTGCTCGATGCCCATGGCCCATCCTGTTGGGCGGCGCAGCCGCCTCTTCACCAATATATGTACTCTAAAAGTTACCACCAACCCAAGAGATCTGAAGAAATTCACTGGCTTTTTGGCGCGTAAAATGTGCCTTCAACCTCAAAAATGTCGTCCTGGTTGAGCTTAGCCACTTCGACGATGGTGCGCGGCGGATAGGGCCCGCCAGCCCATAGTTCTTCCTGAATTTTGTTCACGAGGGGACGCAATCGGGTCATGTCGGTCACGAACACCGTCAGCCGCACGCAATCCACCAATCCCGCACCTTCAGACGCGGCGATCAGTTTCATGTTCATGAAAGCCTGGCGAATGCGTGCTTCGTCGCCATCGACGAGGTGGTTATTCGCCGGATTGATGCCGCGCATGCCTGCTACGAATACAAAATCGCCGGCGCGCGCGCCCAGGCTCCACGTGCCGGTCGGGGAAATTGCACCTTTCGGCACAAGGACTCGGACGCCGGCCATCAAGGCGTGCCGGTTTGCAGGGCAAGCGCGTGCAGCACGCCGCCCATTTGTCCCTTGAGGGCTTCGTACACCAGCTGGTGCTGCTGAACCCGTGACTTGCCCTTGAACGAAGCTGAGATGACTGTGGCGGCGTAGTGATCGCCATCGCCAGCGAGATCGCGGATCGTCACCTCCGCGTCCGGGATATGCGCCTTGATCAGCTTCTCGATTTCACCGGCTTGCATGGCCATCGGACGGCCCTCGCAAATCGCTCATAGCTCTCCGGCCATGAAGGCCGGAAGCCAGGCTTCGAAACGCTCGCGCAGAATCGTGACTAGGATGGGACGCTCGCCCGCAAGCGTCAATGTGTCGCCGCCGGTCTTACCGATCGTCCATACGGGAACATTAACGGCCCGGGCGCGCGCCAGGACGTCATGCGCTTTTGCCGCGGGAACGGTGACAAGATAACGCGCCTGGTCCTCGCCGAACCAATGAGCGTGGGCAGGAATATCCGAGGGCGCCGCGTCCAGCTGCGCGCCGATGCCGGACGCCATCGCCATCTCCGTGAGACCAACCAGGAGGCCGCCGTCGGAAAGGTCGTGCACGGCCGTTGCCGTTCCGTCGAGGATCAATGCGCGGACGAAATCGCCGTTTTCACGTTCCTCGGTGAGATCGACCGGCGGCGGTGCCCCCTCTTCCCGGCCGCACACCTCACGCAGGTACATCGACTGGCCGAGCCAGCCGGTTGTTTCGCCGACCAGGAGGATCGTTTCGTCGGCACGCTTGAAAGCGAGCGTGGCCGATGTCTTGAAATCATCGATGAGGCCGACGCCGCCGATCGATGGTGTCGGCAAAATCGCGCGGCCATTGGTTTCGTTGTAGAGCGACACGTTGCCGGACACGACCGGGAACGCGAGCGCCTTGCAGGCTTCCGCGATGCCGCGAATGCAGCCGACGAACTGACCCATGATCTCCGGCCGCTCCGGATTGCCGAAATTGAGATTGTCAGTGATGGCAAGCGGCTTGGCACCCACGGCGGTGAGATTGCGCCAGCATTCCGCCACCGCCTGCTTGCCGCCTTCGAATGGATCGGCCTCGCAATAGCGCGGCGTAACGTCCGTGGTGAGCGCAAGGCCTTTCGGCCCGTCCTCGATGCGCACCACCGCCGCATCGCCGCCCGGCCGCTGCACAGTATTGCCGAGAATGACGTGGTCGTATTGCTCCCACACCCAACGTTTTGAGCAAAGATCGGGCGCCGCCAGCAATTTCTCCAGCGCCTCAATGGTGCCGACCGGCGCATTGATGTTGTCGGCTTCGATTTCCTCGGGCTTCGCCGCACTCACAAAGGGACGTTTGTATTCCGGCGCCTGGTCGCCAAGCTCCTTGATCGGGAGATCGGCCATGACGGCGCCGCCATGACGCACGATGAAGCGCTTGGTCGGCGTTGTCTCGCCCACCACGGCGAAATCGAGCCCCCATTTTCGGAAAATGGCCTCCGCCTCTTTTTCTTTTTCGGGCTTGAGCACCATGAGCATCCGCTCCTGGCTCTCCGACAGCATCATCTCGTAGGCGCTCATGCCCTCTTCGCGGCAAGGCACCTTGTCGAGATCAAGCGTCACGCCGAGATCGCCCTTGGCGCCCATTTCCACGGCAGAGCACGTCAGCCCCGCCGCGCCCATATCCTGAATGGCGATGACGCAGCCCTTTTGCATGATCTCGAGGCAGGCTTCGAGCAGCAGTTTTTCCGAAAAGGGGTCGCCGACCTGGACGGTCGGACGCTTGCCTTCGGAGTCCTCATCGAACTCCGCGGAAGCCATCGACGCGCCGTGAATGCCATCGCGTCCCGTCTTCGATCCCAAATAAACAATGGGCATGCCGACTCCGGACGCGGCCGCGTAAAAGATCTGGTCCTTGCGCGCGATCCCGACCGCCATCGCGTTGACGAGACAATTTCCGTCGTAGCGTGAATGGAAACGCACCGAACCGCCCACCGTCGGCACGCCGAAGGAGTTTCCATAGCCGCCGATGCCGGCGACCACGCCGTCGACGAGATGCCGCGTCTTGGGATGTGATGGCGCGCCAAACGACAGCGCGTTCAGGCACGCGATCGGGCGCGCGCCCATGGTGAACACGTCGCGCAAGATGCCGCCGACACCGGTCGCTGCGCCCTGATAAGGCTCGATGTAGCTCGGATGGTTGTGGCTCTCCATCTTGAAGATGCAAGCCAACCCGTCGCCGATGTCGATGACGCCGGCATTCTCGCCTGGCCCCTGGATCACGCAGGGGCCCTTGGTGGGCAGCGTGCGCAGGTGAACCTTGGACGATTTGTAGGAGCAGTGCTCGTTCCACATCGCCGAAAAGATGCCGAGCTCGGTGAGCGACGGCTCGCGGCCGATCAGCTTCAGAATGCGGTCGTATTCCTCCGGCTTGAGGCCGTGTTCGGCGATCAGCGCCGGAGTGATGGGGGTTTCGTTGCGGATCACGGCGGAAAGGTTCACGCCGCTTTGGCCAGATGATCGACCAACCCGGCAAACAGGCCGCGCCCGTCAGTCGGGCCAATCTCGGCTTCGACGTGGTTTTCAGGATGCGGCATCATGCCGAGCACGTTGCCTTGCGCGTTCAAGATGCCCGCGATGGCGTTAATGGCGCCGTTGTGGTTCCAGTTCGGATCGATCATGCCGTCCGGCGACGAATACCGGAACAGCACCCGGCCCTCACCTTCCAGCCGGGCAATAGTCTCACCGTCGGCAATGTAATTGCCCTCACCGTGCGCAACCGGCACGCGGATGACCTGCCCCGCGTTGTAACCGCGCGTGAAAGGTGTGTCGGAACGCTCTACACGCAAATAGACATCACGGCAGATGAAGCGCAGATTTTCATTACGCATCAGAACGCCGGGCAGCAGCCCGGCTTCACACAAAATTTGGAACCCGTTGCAGACACCGAGCACGAGCCCGCCTTTGGACGCGTACCCACGAACCGCATCCATGATCGAGCTGCGCGCAGCAATGGCGCCGCAGCGCAGATAGTCGCCGTAGGAAAACCCGCCCGGGATCACGACCAGATCTGTGCCGGCCGGGAGGTCTTTATCCGCGTGCCATACCGAAACCGGCTCGCGACCAGAGATCAGCCGCAGCGTGCGCGCCATGTCGCGCTCGCGATTGATTCCCGGAAAAACGACGACGGCAGCTTTCATCCCAAAACGTCCACGCGGTAATTCTCGATGACCGTATTGGCCAGCAGCTTGTCGGCGGCCTGCTTGAGGAGAGCCTCGGCTTTAGCGGGATCCCCGCCCTCGATTTCGATGTCGAAGACCTTGCCCTGGCGCACACTGGACACGCCGTCGAGCCCGAGCGAGCGCAGCGCGCCCTCGATCGCCTTACCCTGGGGGTCGAGGATGCCGGATTTCAGGGTAACGGTGACTCGAGCTTTCATAGCGGTTTTTCAGGCGATTCCGGTCTCTACGACCTGACCTAGCACCCGCCACAGGCCGTCTCAACCGTGACGAACGAACACCACACAGGTCATCGCGCCCGAGGCTGATTTCAAGGCAGGGTGGCATCGAAATCGCCCGCTCGTCCCCGCGAAAGCGGGGACCCAGGGCGACAGGTTCCGAGTTCGTGGCTCTGGATTCCCGCCTGCGCGGGAATGAGCGGAGGTGTGGGTCAGGATCCCCGGCTCGTGAGTTCCTGGACCAAAGCGCTTAATCGAACGCGGTCGACCTTGCCATTCCCATTGCGAGGCAATTCGGCAACGGTGATAAAGCGAACCGGCACGTGTGTCTCCGCCAGCTTCTCCCGGCAGTGCGTTTTCAAGGCACCCTCGTCCAATGTCCTAGTCGGCACAATCAGCGCCCAAACTTCGTCGATGCCGAGCGCGTTCGGTGCAGTGAAGGCCACAGCCGCGCGCACGCCATAGTACGTCGTCAGCACATCCTCGATGATCCTGGGGCTGACGTTATCGCCACCGAGATTCAACACCTCTTTTTTCCGCCCGGTGATGACCAGCATTTTCTCCGGCGTGACGTAGCCAGTATCGCCGGTGTCGAAGTATCGCTGGTCAAACGGCATTTCTGTCTGACCAAAGTCATCGAAATATCCGTCAACGCTGACCGGCGTCCTCACGCGGATCGATCCTTCGCGATTTTCAGGCAGCAATACGCCTTCGTCGTCAACCACCTGAACCGAAACATCCGGCGCGATATATCCAGCGGCGCCCGCGATACCTCTCAGGGCATTAGCGGGCGCGGATGAGATGGTCGACGTTTCGGTCGTGCCGTAATAAAAAATCAGGTTCGAGCACATGCGCGCCCGCACGCGTTCCGATAATGAACTGTGCAATGGGCTTCCAGCCGAGATGATAACGTCGAAGCCGCAGCGAAAATCGCTGTTGCCATCATAGAAATTCAGAAATCCGCTCAGCCCACCGGGTGACGCAATCAAACCTTGCACCTTGTAAAGCTCGAACGTCTGTAAAGTTTCCATCGGCGACGCGCCGGGAAAGAACATCGTGCCCCCGCGCGACAACACATAAAGGATGTGTCGAAACCCGCCACTGGAGTCGAGGCCATAATCGCTGAAAAACCGCGAGCACTCGGGAAACGTCTTTCCGAAAACGTGATTGTAGCGCGCGAGCCGCGCCAGCTGGTTGTTGTGGGTAAAGCCGACGGCCTTCGCTTCGCCGGTAGATCCAGACGTCAACGCTATGCGGCAGATGTCGTTTCCGCTCCCGTTATAAACGCGGCTTTCGTCAACGGGGACGCCCTTGCCGGACATCCACGACATGTCCACAGGGACGACCTTCGCGTTCTTGCCGTTGTCAAACGCTTGCGGTGTGTCGGTAACGATGACGTCCACACGCAGGCCCGGCGGAAAAGTTTCGCCGACCGATACAGTGGCTGCGCCAATATGCATCAAGCCCAATGCAAGCGCCGTGTGGAAAATGTGGTCTTTCACCTGGATTGCGACCACATGCCTGGGCGCAATTCCGGCACGGATGGCGCGGTGCCCGACGCTGTGAATAAACCGCGCCAGTCTCGCATAACTGATGACGCCCAGCGCAGTCCCAGGTGCGCACATCGCCGGCGCCGGCGGGTCGTGCCTCGCCTGGAAAAGAATGGGTTCGACGACGTTCATTGAAGCGCTCGACAATCGACAGCGGCCGATAACGAAACGTTGCGGATATGCCACTTACGCTGCGAGAACTGGGCGCGCGTCCTTCGATCAGGTGACGCGCACAGATAAATAGCTTCGCAAGTCTTGCCCGCTGCGAAGCTTCTTAAAACGCAGATGCCCGGCACAAGGCCGGGCATGACGGAGAGTGTGTTAGCTGGGCAAAAAATTCTCCCGCTCATTCCCGCGAAAGCGGGAATCCAGGAGCAACACTCGATATCCTAGAAGAGTGGGTCCCTGCTTTCGCGGGGACGAACGGATGAGAATGAGCCGCCTCAGCTCAGCCCTTCACCAGTACCGGGCCGGTGCCTTGCGGGCGCTCGCCCTCGCTCATGATGCCGAGGCGCTTGGCCACTTCGGTGTAGGCCTCAAGCAAGCCGCCGAGATCGCGGCGGAAGCGATCCTTGTCGAGCTTGTCGTTGGTCTTGATGTCCCACAGGCGACAGCTGTCGGGCGAAATCTCGTCCGCAACGACGATGCGCATCACATCGTTTTCCCACAGCCGGCCCGTTTCCATCTTGAAGTCGACCAAACGGATACCAACCCCAAGGAAAAGCCCGGAGAGGAAATCGTTGACGCGAATGGCCAGCGCCATGATGTCGTCGATCTCCTGCGGCGAAGCCCAGCCGAAAGCGGTGATGTGCTCTTCCGAGACCATTGGGTCGTTGAGCTTGTCGTTCTTGTAATAGAACTCGATGATCGAGCGCGGCAGCTGGGTGCCTTCCTCGATGCCGAGGCGCTGCGCCAATGAGCCTGCGGCGACATTGCGCACCACGACTTCGAGCGGAATGATCTCAACCTCGCGAATCAGTTGCTCGCGCATGTTGAGACGGCGGATGAAGTGAGTTGGCACCCCGATATCGTTGAGGTGCTGGAATACATATTCCGAGATTCGATTGTTGAGGACGCCCTTACCCTCGATCACTTCGTGCTTTTTGGCGTTGAAGGCGGTTGCGTCATCCTTGAAATGCTGAATCAGCGTTCCGGGCTCCGGGCCTTCGTAAAGGATTTTCGCCTTGCCCTCGTAAATGCGGCGACGGCGGCTCATGGGCGTATACCGTGGTTTGTGAAAGTCCATCGGATGCCGTGGCTCCTTCTTGTACGACTTTGCAAGATCCGCGGCTGCGGGACCGGACTGGGAGCGCTGGCCGCGCCAGCGGTCCGGACACGTTCGAAACCTAGCCGATCGGTAGAGGCAGCACAATCACGCCACCCTCACGTTTTCCACTTCCTAATTTCGCCGCAAACAAGCGGCCCGATGTTGCCTTGACCCTGCTGCGGCGATATGCAAGGCGCGAATGAACTCGCTAAGGTATATGCAATCTTAGTGATTGCAACGAGGGCGACATGACCACCACGTTCGATAAGCGCGAAGAAGGCTTCGAGAAGAAGTTTGCGCATGACGAGGAGCTGCGCTTCAAGGCGATGGCTCGCCGCAACAAGATGCTCGGCCTTTGGGCGGCCGGCGTTCTCGGCAAAAGCGGTGCCGACGCTGAAACCTACGCCAAAGAGGTCGTAATGGCCGACTTTGCGGAGACCAGCGAGAACGATGTCGTGCACAAATTGCTCAAGGACCTGCAGCCGAAAGGCATTAGCGAACAGCAAATTCGCGCGCAGATGAACGATTTGCTGGTGCAGGCGGTCGAGCAGATCAAAAAGAGCGGTTGAAGTGTCGGCCTTCGCCCTTGCCAGGCGCCTACGCGCGGGCGACACGGTTTTCTCTGCCTGGTGCATGATCGGCTCGCCGATCGTCGCGGAAACTATCGCGCGTGAGGGTTTCCCCGCGGTCGTGCTCGACGCACAGCACGGCTTGTGGGACACGGCCGCACTCATCGCCGGTACCGGCGCGGTCAATCATGCGCAATCTACGCCGGTTGTCCGCGTTCCGCTTAACGATTTGGCTCTGGTGTCGCGCGCGCTCGATTTCGGCGCCGAAGCAATCATCGCACCGATGATCAACAGTGCCGCCGAAGCGCGCCACTTCGCGGCGGCTGCGAAATATCCCCCGCTTGGCGAACGCAGCTGGGGCCCGTTGCGCGCCATGGCGATGCAAGGCCGCACCGCACCGGTCGACTATATGTGTGAAGCGAACGACGGCACGCTCACCTTCGCGATGATCGAAACTGCTGCCGCGCTTGGCAACGTCGATACGATTGCGGGAACGCCCGGCATCGATGGGCTGTTCGTAGGGCCGTATGATCTTGCGACCGCGTTGAGCAACGGCGCAGCGCAGGATGTCGACGCACCGCTGGTCGGACAGGCCATCGATAAAATCTGCGTCGCAGCGAAAAAGGCCGGCAAGATCCCGGGCATCTATTGCCGAAATGCCGAAGGCGCGCTGGCCATGGCCAAACGCGGTTTCCAATTTGTCGTGGCCGGAAATGACCAGACCACCTTGCGAGAAGCCACCGTGGCGCAGCTGAAGGCATTGAAGGGTTAGGCAACGCCCCCTCCGCTCATTCCCGCGCAAACGGGAATCCAGGGCAACACCAATTGGCATAAAAGACTGGGTCCCCGCCTTCGCGGGGTCGAGCGGTTCATTTCAATGCGGCGGGCTAACGCTCACGCGGGACGATGGCGGAAAGTTCGTTCAAAACCTTTCCTACATCCCTCTCCACGTCTTCAGCCCTCACCTCACACACGCGATAGTCACGCGCGACGAGATAAGCCCGCCGCTCTGCCCGCGTGCGTGCGCCGTCATCAGTGTCTTGCGGCGGCACGAGATCGATGACGCATTTGAGCGGAAAGGACACAAAGTCCGTGATGTGCGGGCCGATCGGCACCTGCCGCTTGAAGCCGCGGCCGGCAAAACGGCGGTCATTGACCAGCGCCTGCCACAAGATGCGTTCGCCCTCCGTCGGATTGCGGCGCAACAGTTTGGCCAGACCGCGTACCGGACTTCGCTCGCCCTGCACGCGCGCTCCGCCTTGCTCGGCCAGCAGATCGCGCAGCTTCTGGGACTCCGCGCCATCGAGTACGCCACCGCGCGCCGGCCCTTTGCGGCCCTCGATGATTGCATTGACCACGCCATGCAGCGTCCGGATATCCTGCTGGGTGGGTGACATGCGCTGAAAGATATTGCGCAAGTTCACGCTCATGGTGCCGCGTTTTTCCTCGGGGCGGAAAAACTCGACCCGCTCCAGCTCGCGCTCCAGTTCGGCGAAGAATGCATCGAGTTGTTGTTTGGGCGCCGGTGGCGATTTTTCCGGCATCGAAAATGGCAACTCACCGTGGCCTGCGCACTTGAACCATTCATAAGCGACCACGATTACCGCCTGCGCGAGGTTGAGCGATGCGAAGGCCGGGTTGACTGGCAAGGTCACGATGCGGTCGGCGAGCGCGACCTCATGATTTTCGAGCCCGATACGCTCGCGCCCAAAAATGATCGCAACGCTTTCGCCCGCCGCCACCCTTGGCGCCATTTCGGCCGCAGCCGCCTCTGCCGAAACCACCGGCTTGGCCTGGTCATGATTGCGCGCCGTCGTTGCCAGCACGAAGCTGCAATCGCCGATCGCGTCATTGAGGCTGTCGTAAAGCGCTGCGCCATCGAGCACACGATCAGCGCCCGCGGCCATCACGCGCGCCCGTTCGTTCGGCCAGCCCTGAAGCGGCTTCACCAGCCGCAGGCGCGACAGGCCGAAATTCGCCATGGCGCGCGCGGCCGCACCGATATTCTCGCCGAGCTGGGGTTCGACCAGAACGACGATCGGGGCCGGCGTCTCAATCCAGCGTTTGGTCTTGTCGGTGCCGGCACCGGGCATACAGTCCTCCGTGAGCGCGGTATACCTGCCCCCTGCGGGATGGGAAAGAATGCCGTGAAATCGCGGCTTTCGCCGCACGATTTGGGGTGCTATACGGCGCGCGCCGGAGGCTTTTTCCTTCCTGTCCGCGCAATTTTCAAAAGGTTCTATCCGCAATGGCGAAGATCAAGGTGGCAAACCCCGTCGTCGAAATGGACGGCGACGAGATGACGCGCATTATCTGGCAGCTGATCAAAGACAAGCTGATCCATCCCTATTTGGACATCAACCTTCTCTATTACGACCTCAGCGTCCAGAAGCGCGACGAGACCGACGACCAGATCACCATCGACGCCGCCAACAAGACCAAGGAAGTTGGTGTCGCGGTGAAATGCGCTACCATCACGCCCGACGAAGCGCGGGTGAAGGAATTTAACCTCAAAAAGATGTGGCGTTCGCCCAATGGCACCATCCGCAACATCATCGGCGGCGTAATCTTCCGCGAGCCGATCATCTGCAAGAACGTTCCACGTTTGGTGCCAGGATGGACGCAGCCGATCGTGATCGGCCGCCACGCCTATGGCGACCAATACCGCGCGACCGACATTCGCGTGCCGGAAAAAGCCAAGCTGACGTTGAGCTACGTCACACCCGACGGCAAGAAGGTCGAACACGAAGTATTCGAGTTCCCCAGCTCGGGCGTTGCGCTTGCGATGTACAACCTCGACGACTCGATCCGCGATTTCGCGCGCGCCTCGTTCAACTACGGACTCTCGCGTGGCTATCCGGTTTATCTGTCGACCAAAAACACCATCCTCAAGGTCTATGACGGACGCTTCAAGGATCTGTTCCAGGAGATCTTCGACAAGGAGTTCAAGGCCGAGTTCGAGAGGAAGAAGATCACCTACGAACACCGCCTGATCGACGACATGGTGGCGGCAGCGATGAAATGGTCGGGCGGCTATGTCTGGGCCTGCAAGAACTACGACGGCGACGTGCAATCCGACATCGTGGCGCAGGGCTTTGGCTCGCTCGGCCTGATGAGTTCGGTGCTGATGACTCCAGACGGCAAAATTGTGGAATTTGAAGCCGCGCATGGCACGGTGACGCGCCATTACCGCGAACACCAGAAAGGCAAAGAAACGTCGACCAATTCGGTCGCCTCAATCTTTGCCTGGACGCGCGGCCTCGCCCACCGCGCCAAGCTCGACAAGAACGACGCGCTTGCGAAGTTCGCCGCGACGCTCGAAAAAGTCTGCATCGACACGGTGCAATCGGGATTCATGACAAAGGATCTGGCGCTACTCGTCGGCGCTGACCAGAAGTGGCTCTCCACCACCGGTTTCCTCGACAAGGTGGATGAGAACCTGAAGAAGGCGATGGCCTGACTTCAGCGTATTGGCTTCCATTGAGACCGGCGCAGGCGTCCACCTGCGCCGGTTCTCGTTTGCGCAGACCTCCGCTGGTGACAAAGATCGCCAATCAATTAAATTGCGCGCAACACTTCGGTTTGACGGATCCACAAGATGCGGGCGCGACACACATGACCTCGACCGAGCGACTTTGTGTGGCCAGCCTTTTACTGGCAGCGCTCTCCATGCTGCTCCTCGTCTTTATGACAGGCGGGATTGGAACCAAATTGGAAATTACGAGCATCGTCGTCGAAGGGGTCATGCTCGCTATTCAGAATTTGTCGGCCCTCGCCGCACTCCTGACTGGAGTTTTATCGTTGAGGAGACTATCGAAAGATCGCTCTGTTCCTGAGCAGTTCACCGCCCTCGCCTGGGCCGGATCACTGCTCGGCGGGGTCCTTTCCGTATTTGTTGTTTTGGAGCTTGTGGGGTTCGCGACTTCTATCGCGAAAGGCGGTTGATCCGCAGTGAACGTACGGCTCACGTGGCGTTCACTGCTTCGGATTTACTTTGCTTTTTTCTACCGCCGCAATTTCTCGTTTGACTGCCTTGCCGACGCGTTTTTCCACGACGTCCTTGATGCGTTTGGCAATGCGCTGATCGCGCCGCATCAAGGCGTGCAGATCGTGCGCGTCGAGCACCAATAAGTTGGTGCGGGCCAGCGCGATAACTGTTGCCGAACGTCGCGTGCGGCGCAGCACTGCGACCTCGCCGAAAAACTGGCCCTCGCCGAGGCGTACCGGTTCCTGCCGGCCTTTGAACGAGATCTCAACCTCACCGGCCGCGATGAAATACATCGCGTGGGCGGACTCGCCCTCGCGCACAATCACCTCTCCCGCCTCCGCAACCTGTGCCCGCAACAGCTCCATAACGTCGGAGATTTCCGCAGCATCAAGTTCAGCGAACAACGGCACGCGTGAAATCATGCCCCAGGTGACGATGAAGTCACGGCGATGAATCTGTTCGGCAAAGGATGTTGCGATGATACCGACCGGCAGCGCCATCAGGACGAGGCCGGTGAAGATCGTGCCGGTCGCAATCAATTTGCCCAGCGCGGTCACCGGCACCACGTCGCCGTAACCGATGGTGCCGATTGTCACGATCGCCCACCAGAAAGCATCGGGGATCGATCCGAGCTTGGACGGCTGGACGTTGCCTTCGGCCAAGTGCATCAGCGAAGCCGCGACCAGCGCGCTGCCGAGCGAGATCACCAGGCACCCGAACAACGCACGGCGCTCGTTGTAAAGCACATCCAGGAGCGAGCGCATCGCCGGCGAATAGCGCGCAAACTTGAAGAAGCGCACCATGCGAAACACCAGCACGACGCGCAAATCGCCAGGCAGCACCATGGCAAACCAGAACGGCAGCACCGCGATGAGATCGATGATGCCGGCCGGGCTAAGCGCATACTTCAGCCGCGCCTGCGTCGGCGACAAATGCTGGTTTGGCCCATGCTCAACCGACGACCACAGGCGCAAGCCATATTCGATGGTGAATATAACGAGCGAGAAAAATTCGATGACCGCAAAGGCCGTGCCGTAGCGCGCCTCATATGTCGGCATCGATTCGAGCGTAACAGCAAGCAGGTTGATAAGAATGAGCACGACCAGCATCCGGTCAACCCATGTGCTCAGGCTGTCACCGACCGGGCCCTGTTCGAGCACGTGGTAGCTGCGCCGGCGGATTTCCTTGAGGCGAGTCCGTGCCATGCCGCATTGGTCCTGCTGGAATCGGGCGGATACTAGTACATTGTGGAGGGCTGCAACCTGCGCTCGATCAATTGGCCGGCGAAGGCTTAGTAAAGCCGGACGGCGTAAATCGGCGGCAAGTGCGCATTGAGCAGCTGCCAGGCCTCGCCGCCGTTCTCGCTGACCCACAGGCTGCCGGTGGTCGAGCCCATGGCGAGCTGCGTACCGGTGTCGTCGATATCGAGGCCATGCCGGTAAACGAGGTCGTAGGCGTCTTTCTGCGGCAGGCCATCCGTGAGCCTGTCCCATGTCTTGCCGCCGTCGCGGGTTCGCGTCACGGCGAGAGCGCCATCGCGCGGGACGCGCAACTCGTCCTTGATCGCGGGGACGAACCAGGCCGTCCGCGGGTCTTTCGGGTGCGCGGCCACTGCAAAGCCGAAATCGTCGCCCGGTAATTTAAGTTGCGTCCAGGTCGCACCGGCATCGGTCGAGCGGAAAATGCCGTTGTGGTGTTGCATCCACATCGTATCGGGAGCGGCCGCACAGCGCGCGATCCGGTGCGGGTCTTGTGATTCACGCGCGCCTGCCTGGTCCGGCGGCAAGTAGGTGGCGACCAACCCATCGCCGAGCAATGACCAGCTGTCGCCGCTGTCGCGGGTCTCCCAGACGCCGCCGCAAGAAATGCCGACGAACACGCGGGCAGAATCGCGCGGGTCCGGTGCGATGGTGTGAATACCGGCATCGTCGTATCCACCGCCGAACCACTTGGCGCGCTCGGGTACGTTCCAAAGCGCGCTCACCTGTTGCCAGGTCTCACCGCGATCGTCGGAGTAAAACAGACCGGCCGGCAACGCGCCGACCCAAAGGCGGCCCGGCTCATCCGCGCCACCGGCTTCGAGCGTCCAGACCTGAAACAACGCGGGCGCATCGGCCGCATCAGGCGCAAAAGCTGGCGCCGGCAATTCGACCCATGACCTCCCCTCATCGTCGGACCGATGCAACTTGCTGCCGAAGTGTCCGTGTTTAAGCATCGCGTAGTGAACGCCATCGCGCTTGTCGTAAAGCGTCGCGGTGACGGCGACGCCGGGAAAATCGGTGCGCGCGATCGACCATCCGCCCTTCTTGCCGCCATTCTTGCGCACAAACCAGATAAGACCTTTTCGGGTCGCTACCAGCATTCTCTCAGCCACGCTCAACCTCCTGTGCGCATGATCTTATCCGAAAACCGGGGCCCACTTTTCGGGATCATGCGCTAGCCTCCCGACAACGCTTGCATCACGTAAAGGGTCGACTCTTTGCCAATGCCATAACCGAGCGCAGCTTGATGCGGCAAACGCACACCGTCAGCGAAGATACAGACGTGTTTGCGCAAGCGGCCCTGGTCGTCGAGCAAATAGCCGCGCACATGCGGACGCTCGGAGAAAAGCGCACCGAGCGCATCGCCGACCGTCGCACCCTCAGCCCGTAATGGACCATCCGGCACAACCTGACGCAGCCAGCTGGTGAAATGAACTTCGGCCATCGCAGAATCCTAGCCGGAATTTAGGACGCATCAATGGCAGCGCGATGCTGAAAATTATTCGCTTTTAGAGGTTGCAGACGCTGGCCGAACCAGCTGCTTAATTTGGTCAAACGCTTTTGTTGACCCGCCTGGATTGGTCCCGCCGCCTTGGGCCATATCGGGTCTTCCACCGCCTCCAGACCCTCCTATCAATGGAACGCCGACTTTGACCATCTCAACTGCGTTATTTGACGATGTTAGATCAGAAGTTACACCCACCACGAGGCTGACCTTTCCGTCTTCGGAACTCGTTGACAGGATTACTACACCGGAGCCGAGCTGCTTCTTGTAATTGTCTGCGATGCTCCGGAGATCACTGAACTTCACCCCCGTGAGTTCTTTGGCCACCACTTTCACGCCTTGGATTTCGGTGACCTCTCCCTCAGCGCCCCCTGCGGTCGCACCACCCCCCATCGCCAGCTTCTTCTTGGCGTCGGAGAGCTCACGCTCCAGCTTTTTGCGTTCGTCCAAGAGAGCCCCGATACGTCCGGGCATGTCTTCAAGCGGAACCTTAAGCTCCGCAGCCGCCGCTTTAACGACTTGAAGCTGTTTATTAGCGGTCTTGCGGGCGGCTTTTCCGGTCAACGCCTCGAGGCGGCGGACGCCGGCTGCCACGCCCAACTCGCCGACCACCGATATGAGGCCGATGTCGCCGGTCCGGCCCACATGGGTGCCGCCGCAGAGTTCCACCGACCAGCCCAGCGTATTGCCGGTGCCCTCGCCCATCGCCACCACGCGCACCTCGTCGCCGTATTTCTCGCCAAACAAAGCGCGGGCGCCGGAGGCAATCGCATCATCCTGTGCCATCAGGCGGGTTGTGACCGGTGCGTTCTGCAGCACGATGTCGTTGGCGATATCTTCAACCCGTTCGATCTCGTCCGCCGACATCGGCTTGGGATGCGAGAAATCGAAACGCAGCCGATCGGGCGCAACCAGCGAACCCTTCTGCGCGACGTGATCGCCGAGCACCTGGCGCAACGCTTCATGCAAGAGATGCGTCGCCGAATGGTTCTGGCGGATCCCGCTGCGGCGCCCGTGATCGACCTCCAGCAGCAATGGATCGCCGATCTTCACCGTGCCCTGCTCGACTTTGACGAGATGAGCAAACAGGTCGCCGGCTTTTTTCTGCGTGTCCGAAACCGTGAGCTTGAGACCATCGCGGCGCATCATGCCGGTGTCGCCGACCTGGCCGCCGCTCTCGCCATAAAACGGCGTCTGGTTCATGGCGACCGCGCCGATCTCACCCTTCTTCAATTCAGAAACTTCCTTGCCGTCCTTTACGAGCGCAGCCACCACGCCTTCGGCGCTTTCGGTCTCGTAGCCGAGGAACTCGGTCGCACCGATTTTTTCGCGCAGCGCAAACCACACCGTCTCCTGCGCCGTGTCGCCGGAGCCGGACCAGGACGCCCGTGCCTTCTCGCGTTGCCGCTCCATCGCATCCGTGAAGGAGGCGAGATCAACCGAGATGCCGCGCGCGCGCAGCGCATCCTGCGTGAGATCGAGCGGAAAGCCGTAGGTGTCATAGAGCGTGAAAGCTGTGTCGCCGTCGAACATCGCGCCCTTCTGCAGGCCTTTGCTCTTTTCGTCGAGAATGACGAGACCGCGCTCAAGCGTGCGGCGGAAGCGCGTTTCCTCCAGCTTGAGCGTCTCGGTAATCAGCGCTTCGGCGCGCAACAATTCCGGATAGGCCTGGCCCATTTCGCGTGTGAGCGAGGGGACAAGCCGCCACATCAACGGCTCTTTTGCGCCGAGCAATTCGGCGTGGCGCATGGCGCGCCGCATGATGCGGCGGAGCACGTAGCCGCGTCCCTCGTTCGAGGGCAGCACGCCATCGGCGATCAGAAATGCGGAAGCGCGCAGGTGATCGGCAATGACGCGATGCGACGCCTTGTGCCGGCCATTCGGCGAAACCTTGGTCAGGTCGGCAATGGTCTGGATCAGTGCGCGGAACAGATCGATCCCGTAGTTGTCGTGCGTGCCTTGCAACACCGCCGCGATGCGCTCGAGCCCCATGCCGGTATCGATCGACGGCCGCGGGAGGCCGACGCGCTTGCCGCCCTCGAGCTGCTCGTATTGCATGAACACGAGATTCCAGATTTCGATGAAACGGTCGCCTTCGGAGTCGGCCGAGCCCGGCGGGCCGCCGGGGATTTTGTCGCCGTGGTCGTAAAAGATTTCCGAGCACGGACCGCACGGGCCGGTTTCGCCCATGGCCCAGAAATTGTCGTCGCCGGCGATGCGCAAAATTTTACTGTCGGGAAGGCCGGCGATCTTTTTCCAAAGCTTAAAAGCGTCGTCATCGTCGATGTAGACGGTGATCAACAGTCGGTCTTTAGGCAGCGCGAAGTCCTTGGTGATGAGCGTCCAAGCCAGCTCGATCGCGCGCTCCTTGAAGTAATCGCCGAACGAAAAATTGCCCAGCATCTCGAAGAAGGTGTGGTGGCGGGCGGTATAGCCGACATTGTCGAGGTCGTTGTGCTTGCCGCCCGCACGCACGCATTTCTGGGAGCTCGTCGCGCGCGAATAGGGCCGCTTCTCCAGCCCGGTGAACACGTTCTTGAACTGCACCATGCCGGCATTGGTAAACATCAGGGTCGGGTCGTTGCGCGGCACCAGCGCCGACGACGCCACGACCTGATGGTCGTTGCGGGCGAAGAAATCGAGAAAGCTTTTGCGGATGTCGTTGACGCCGCTCATTTCAAAACCGTGCGAGCCCCTGTCCCTTCGGGGCTTAAATCCCCGTCCGGCTTGATGTTTTCAGGAGGCTATTTAACGGCGGGGGTAGCGAGAGTCCAGAAAAGGCAACCTCGGCAACGAGGCTCCTAACGCTTTCGCCCCCGTCCTCGGTGGCGGCCGCTCTACGCAGCCGGGTGCCGACGGGGGCGAATGCCTAACGCGTCACTCAATGATACGAGACGCGTCACCTAATGGTGCGGCGGATATCACTGGCGCCGCCGCTTCGCCTCACTTGCTTTCCGGCTATGAACGGCCGGTCTTTCCTTTTCGCTTCGAGCTTTTCACCTGCGACACTTTGGCTTTTGCAGCCGCGGTCTTCGGTGCCTCGCTCGCACTCTCGGCCTTGGCATTCCCGTTTTTGGCTTTGCCTTTCGCAGCTCCGGCCTTCCTCGGTTTAGCGGCCTTTGGCTCTGCGATCGGCTCGGCAACAGCTTTAACTTCGACGAATTGGGTCGGCGTGGGCGGGACAGGCGGCGGCTCCTCGGACCGCTCCTGCGCCGGCTCTTCGCTCTTGAAGGCTACACCTTCTTCACGAAGACCAGCTCCGGACGGCAGCGTCGCAACAACGCCGTCCGGCAGCCCATCATCCTTTCAAGCTTCGGCAGCTTCGTCGTCGTCATCCTTATCTTTGTCCGTGACCTCGCCCGCCAGGATTGCTTCCGCAATCAGGCCGGAATTCTGGCGCACGGCGGCTTCGATCTTGGCGGCGATGTCAGGATTTTCTTTCAAAAATTGCTTGGCGTTCTCACGTCCCTGCCCGATGCGCTGGCTGTCATAAGAGAACCAGGCACCCGATTTTTCGACGACGTTGGCCTTGACGCCGAGATCGATCAACTCGCCGGTCTTCGAGACGCCCTCGCCGTACATGATGTCGAATTCGACCTGCTTGAACGGGGGCGCCAGCTTGTTCTTGACCACCTTCACGCGGGTCTGGTTGCCGATCACCTCATCGCGTTCCTTGATGGCGCCGATGCGGCGGATGTCGAGGCGGACGGACGCGTAGAATTTCAGCGCATTGCCGCCCGAAGTCGTTTCCGGCGAGCCATACATCACGCCGATCTTCATGCGGATCTGGTTGATGAACACCACCATGGTGCGCGATTTCGAGATCGAGGCGGTGAGCTTGCGCAATGCCTGGCTCATCAGCCGCGCCTGGCTGCCCGGCTGCACATCGCCCATTTCACCTTCGAGTTCGGCGCGCGGCACGAGAGCCGCGACCGAAGTCGACCACCAGAACGTCGACCGCACCGGAGCGCACCAGCGTGTCGGCGATTTCCAGCGCCTGTTCGCCGGCATCCGGCTGCGAGATCAGGAGTTCATCGACATTCACACCAAGCTTGCGGGCATAGATCGGATCGAGCGCATGTTCGGCATCGACGAATGCGCAGATGCCACCCTTTTTCTGGGCTTCCGCGATCGTGTGCAGCGCAAGCGTGGTCTTGCCGGAGGATTCCGGCCCGTAAATTTCCACCACCCGCCCACGCGGCAGGCCGCCAATACCAAGCGCAATGTCGAGCCCTAACGAGCCCGATGAAATGGCTTCGATATCCATGGCTTTGTCGTTCTTGCCAAGCTTCATGACCGAGCCCTTGCCGAACTGACGCTCGATCTGGCTGAGCGCAGCGGACAGGGCTTTCGACTTATCCATGGAAGGTCCTTCGACGAGACGCAGGGCAGGCTGACTCATAGTTGAGCTCCTTATGGCCGGGATTCGACCCCCCGACAACGCGGCCCCGCCGCACCGCCGGAATCGATTGAAGAAAAGCAATGTACACTATTTGTTCTCCGTTCGCAATATGTTCTTTTCGCAAACGAAGGCGAACTGTGGATCCGCAGACACCCCAGAGTTGATCTATCTCAATGTGACCCATGACAGGTTGTGAGCATATGCTGCTCATGTCTGTTCGGTCAAAAATAGCGGAGCGGCTCTTGGCCCATGCCAGCATGTGCCAGCAAGCAGCCAGTTTATCCTGGGACGAGACGATTGCCGTCGAGCTCGAACAGCTCGCGGAGGAATGCCGGCAGGCCGCAATTGCCTGTGAGCCAGAACTCCTCCTCCACGAAATGTCGGGCGTCTGGAAGCATTAGCTTAACTCCGCCGCTGACATTCACCGCATGGAAATTAGTGCTGGCCTCGGTCGAACTTAGGCCTAGGCTCGGCAGTTACCCACAACAGCCATATGGATTCATGACCGAACCAACCCAACAATTGTCCGATGACTTCTGCCGGGCCGAAGCCACAGCATGCCGTGAATTCGCGAAATCCGCGGCGCTCGAGCCGCATCGCATCATGCTCGAACACATAGCAGGCACGTGGGAGAGGATCGCCGGCAGCCTGGAGGTTAAAGGTACCGCGTGAAAAAACTCCACGAATACCGCGAACATGCCGCCGAATGCCGCAACATGGCGCGAACCGCGATCCCGTCGCATCGGCAACAGCTTGAGCAGATGGCCGAGACTTGGGAGCAACTCGCTGCAGCGCGCCAGCGCCAGCTGCAGAAAGAGGGAAAACCCGAAGAGGATATGACGCCGCCGCGCGGCTGAGCGAATCAGCAAATTCATCCATGGTCGGCAAACGCGTACAATTTCACCAGGAGACCTGGCACGAACTTCAGGTGCTCGCAGGTGAAAGCATGAAATCCTTTCAGGAGCTCGCCGACGAAGCCTTCAACGACCTGCTGAAAAAACACGGCCGCCCAGCCAGCCTGAAAGAAGCACTGCGCCGGAGCGCCGGTGAAAGTGCGACGGTCATACCTCTCGCGTGTAAACCGAGCCCCGCGCGAAAAAGAAAAAAGCGCTGATATCCACAAGCCCACCCTCTCCGGGCGGTTTTCTTACGGACGGTAGCAGGCTGCCGATGAAAATTTTACGAAGCTGCTATGGAACATGGGTTAGTTGTGCGCGTTCGCGTGCACGACCGAAAACCTGATCGGGAGGCTTGCCATGACTCACGCGCTCATGACCAAGGTCCTGTCCCTGGCAGCAATGGTTGCGCTGCTGACTATGGCTGTCCTGGTCGCGGTGCCGAAAACTGCAGGCGGAAAGCTCGGCCCGCAAATCCACGCTGCAGCGCAACGGTAAATCCCGCGCCGCACCCTTGCCTCGTTGCCGCTTGGTTGAATAACGCGTAGAATTCAAGCAGGGCGAGTAAGGAACACAGAGCTGCGCCGTGGACAGATCCGTGGCCCAACTGAATATCGAGCATTACCGGCGTTTGCTCGCGGACGAGACCGACAAGTCGCGGCGGCAGCTGCTGCTACGTCTCTTGGCTGAGGAAGAAGCCAAGATCCCTGCACCCAAGGTGCCTCGCGCCCAAGCCCCCCCAGAATAGCGCCTCTCGTATTCGTCAGGTCTGTTGCTGCCATGGACGCCAATGCGTCGGGAGCACATCCAACCGCTCTTTGGACTTTGTATTTATCCAACCCCCAGCAATACGGCGGCACGGAAAGATAAGCTCATGCGTCCCGTCGTCGTCGATGACGGCGAGCTGCAAATCGCAGTTAAAGGGGGCGAGCGAGACGGACTGCCACATTTTTAGAGTTTAAGCGGCAATTCCAACCCCGTTTTGACCTGGATCAACCCGGCATCGGCATATTTGGGCCACCTCAATTTTTTTGCGTGGTTTGATCTCGCTCAATACGGCCAGAGTGGAGAATTGTTTAATTGCGGGTGAAAGCGCCGCAGTGGGTTGATTCTGCGGGGCGCGAGGACTCACTATGAAATCGCCCGACGTCAAAATGTCAGCCGTGATCAAGCGCTCGATCGTCATTGATGGGCACAAGACGAGCGTGTCGCTGGAAGATGAGTTCTGGGACGGCTTGCGCGAAGTCGCCGATCGCGAAAGCACGACGCTATCGACCCTGGTCGGCCACATCGATCGCGATCGCACCAGCTGCAATTTGTCGTCCGCGATCCGCGTCTTTGTTTTCAACCGTCTCCGGACGCGCCAGGGAACGATGGACACGCAGGCCGCCACGGTCGTTGCAACGGGCCACGCGGCCGCCGACTGAGCCGCCTCTCCGCTCACACAAAAATAACGCTGTTAGCGGGAAATCCTGCAGGTTTCGCGCGTTGTCCGCATGATCCGGGCCGCGATCGGATTTGCTTTTTTGCAGTGCAAGAGGCTATATTGCACTGCACTAGTTTGTAGAATGCCGCGATGCCGGGGGGCGCGGCGGATCGGAGCGTCATGAGGCCCCTAGTATTGTTGAAGAAGTGGACCGCTATCCCGGCGGTGAAGTATTCGCTGATCGCCGCTGCCAGCCTGTTGTGGATCGTCGGCTTCGCCGACCAACTCCCCGACCTCACCCAGACAGCAAAATATGTCGGCATCTCGCTGCTGATGGTGACAGTGGCCGCGATTGGCTGACGCGATGGTTTCAATGCGCGGCGCGACGCCGCGGTAACGCACCGTTGCGGTGCGCCGGCGCCGCATCACGTTCGATGAAAATCCAGAACCCACCCGGCCGCGCCGATTGCACGCGGATGCGCAGCTCCCGGTCGGGATCGCCATAGTCGCCCGGCCAGCCGAATTCGAGATCGACCGGGCCTGCTTCCGACGCCCGCATGATCTCACCCCGGAAATCATCGCGGCCGGCACAGCGCGACACCTCGAAAAAATTCTGTCCTACCGGCGAACCGCCGTAACCGGACTGGCGCGCTTCGGTCGCGCTGTAAAACATCACCGTGCCCTGGTGGTCGAGCAGGATGACGCCAAAGGAAAGGTTGTCGAGCTCGTTCTGGGAAAGTTTTTCGATACGCGCGGCGATATCCGGCGCGTTGAAGTCGACAGTGGCCATGGATTGTTGTCTCCGCAATTCCCCAGCAGTTTCTTTGTCGTTGTCGCTACGAGGACAGCGCGGACGCTGGCATGCACGCGCTTGAGTCGGCAAGCGCAAACTGGAATCAGTGAGTTCCAATTGGTTTGTGTGCAAACGATATGCACGCGCGCTATGGCACAGAGTCAGGGACGTGTCATGGCGAGGGCTGGGCGCTCCGCTAGCCCAAATTCAATTCCTTGAAGAAGTCATTGCCCTTGTCATCGATGACGATGAAGGCCGGAAAGTTTTCGACCTCGATCTTCCAGATCGCTTCCATGCCGAGCTCGGGATATTCGTGCACCTCAACCTTCTTGATGCAGTGCTCGGCGAGATTGGCCGCGCTGCCGCCGATCGACGCCAGATAAAACCCGCCGTGCTTCTTGCATGCGTCGCGCACTTGCGCCGAGCGGTTGCCTTTGGCGAGTGAAATCATCGAACCGCCGGCCGCCTGGAACTGGTCGATGTAGCTGTCCATCCGCCCCGCCGTGGTGGGCCCGAACGAACCTGACGCGTAGCCCGCCGGCGTTTTCGCAGGGCCGGCGTAATAAATGGGATGGTTCTTGAAATAATCCGGCATGCCCTTCCCTGCTTCGAGCCGCTCGCGCAATTTGGCGTGCGCGAGATCGCGCGCAACAATCATGGTGCCGGTGAGCGACAACCGTGTCTTCACCGGATACTTCGACAACTGCGCAAGAATCTCCTTCATCGGCTTGCGCAGGTCGACCTTCACCACCTGCCCGCCGAGCTTTTCCTGGTCGATGTCCGGCAGATATTGCGCCGGATGATGCTCGAGCTCCTCGAGGAACACGCCATCTTTCGTAATCTTGCCGAGCGCCTGCCGGTCGGCGGCGCACGACACACCAAGCCCGATCGGCAATGACGCGCCATGCCGCGGCAGGCGGATCACGCGCACGTCGTGGCAGAAATATTTGCCGCCGAATTGCGCGCCGACGCCGGTCGACTGCGTCATCGCCAGCACTTCCTTTTCCATCTCGAGATCGCGGAAAGCGTGGCCGTCTTCACTGCCTTTGGTCGGCAGTTCGTCGAGATATTTCGTGGAAGCGAGCTTCACCGTCTTCATGGTGAGTTCGGCGCTGGTGCCCCCGATGACGATGGCGAGGTGATATGGCGGGCACGCGGCGGTGCCGAGCGTGAGCACCTTCTCCTTGAGAAACGCCAGCATGCGGTCATGCGTCAAAATCGAAGGCGTTGCCTGGAACAGGAACGCCTTGTTGGCCGAGCCGCCACCTTTGGCGATGAACAGCAGCTTGTAGGCGTCCTCGCCTTCCGAATAGATCTCGACCTGCGCCGGCATGTTCGATTTGGTGTTCTTCTCCTCGAACATGGAAATGGGCGCGAGCTGTGAGTAGCGCAAATTGCGCCGCAGATACGCATCGCGCGCGCCTTCCGCGAGCGCGGCCTCGTCGTCGCCAGATGTGAACACCATGCGGCCCTTCTTGCCCATGATGATGGCGGTGCCGGTGTCCTGGCACATCGGCAACACGCCGCCGGCGGAAATATTCGCGTTCTTGAGGAAATCGTAGGCGACGAACTTGTCGTTGTCGCTCGCTTCCGGGTCGTCGAGGATCTTGCGCAGCTGCTTGAGGTGCGCCGGGCGCAGCAGATGATTGATGTCGGTGAACGCGGCCTCGCCGAGCGCGCGCAGCACCTCGTGGCTGACCACCAGCATGTCCTTGCCCATCACCTTCTCGACCTTGACGCCGCCGATCTCGAGCTTGCGATACGGCGTCTTGTCGGGGCCGAGCGGAAACAGCGGCGTGTGGTGATAGGGCGGCGTGGGCGTGGTGACGGGGGCGTTCATGGGGTTTTCCTTTGGAGGCAATGAGTAACCCCGAAATGACCTCCCGGCAATCAGACACGTTTGCCGGTTGTGGATGAATAGGATTATATTCCATATTTCCGCCACACTCCTTCGCCATCATTCGCTTGCCTTGCTCGGCTGAGGGCGTCGTCGCGAGACGTCTCGATGATGGGGCAACTTGACTGGGCCGGAGTGGCGAAAGCCACGCCGGCTGGCGCGGCGCCCGCGGGCGAGGCTGGTAACCTCGCGCTCGGGAGGCCCTGGCTCGCCGTCCGTCCCCACTAGGAGGGACTGCCTTTAATGGCTGGACGCGGTGCGGATGAAGGGCGGCGAAAGCTGCCTGGATACGGTTGGCCGCAAGGCCTTCCGTCCGCGCCCGGAAGCGCGGCTCCGGGGACAGAAAAGCCGCAGATGGAGCGCCGCGGGGCGCGTGCGTCTCAACCGGGACGCACTCCGCGCCGCCAAGCGCGGAACGAACGGTGCGCCACGCGGCGCTCCATCCCCTCGGCACATTTGCCGGGTGGACAAGACGACGGCGCACCCCACGCCGCAAAGAACAGGGGCGGCGGAGCTATGGCTCATGCCGGCTGTTTGAAATTTGAATCTGGAGAAAGGGTGATGAGGCGGAAAGAGTGTGTCACCGCTCGTCCCCGCGAAGGCGGGAACCCAGTTTTTCGCAAAAGAGCTGGATGCCCGCTTTCGCGAGGCGATGAGCGGAAAAAGTTCAATGCGTCGCATTGCGTGGCTCCGACGATAGCGCCCGGCTCGAATTTGCGCCAAGCTACCGTCAACAATGAGACACGAGGCGCCCGAAGACGCCGCGCTCAGGGAGAACGCACAATGAAAACAAAAATGACAATGAAAATGCCGATGACTTTCGCCCGGCCAATCGCAAGCTGCGCGTTGTTCACGCTCGCGCTGATGACGCAAGCTCTCCCCGCTTACGCGCAATACACCGCGAAGGACTGGCCGGAGGGCGCGATGAAGCAGCGCTTCACCGATACCTGCGGCGCCTGCCACGACATCAACCGCGTGCGCGTCGGCTACACGCCGGAAGGCTGGCTCACGGTCGTGCGCATGATGCAGAACATGGATGCGCCCGTGCCCGCCGATGAATGGCCGGCGATGGCGGACTACCTGATGAAGAGTTTCCCCGAGCGGCAGCGGCCTTCGGCGGTGATCATTTCCGGCCCGGTGAACGCGCGCATCGATCTGTGGGACGTGCCGACGAAAGGCTCGCGCCCGCACGATCCGCGCGCGGCCAAAGACGGCTCGATCTGGTGGACCGGGCAGCTTTCCAACAAGCTCGGCCGCATCGACCCGAAAACCGGCGCGATCCGCGAATACACCTTGAAGTCGCCCTACACCGGCCCGCACGGTCTTGCAGAAGACAGTGATGGCAATATCTGGTTCACCGGAAACAATCTCGGCCTCATCGGCAAGCTCGACCCGAAGACCGGCATCACCACCGAATATCCGCTGCCCGATAAGTCGGCGAAAGATCCGCACACCATCAACATCGCGCCGGATGGCACGGTGTGGTTCACCGTGCAGGCCGGCAACATGATCGGACGGCTCGACCCCAAGAGCGGCGAGATCAAGCTCGTCACCTCGCCGACCGAGAAGTCGCGGCCTTACGGGCTGATGATCAATTCGAAAGGCGTGCCCTATTTCGTCGAATTCGGCGCGCCGAAGATCGCCAGCATCGATCCGCAGACCATGGCGATCGGAGAATACAAATTGCCGAACGACGGCGCGCGGCCGCGGCGGCTCGCGTTCTCCGACGACGACACCATCTGGTACACGGATTTCGCGCGCGGGATGCTGGGGCGGCTCGACCTCAAGACCGGCAACGTGAAGGAATGGCCATCGCCGAGCGGGCCGAAGTCGGAGCCCTATGGCATCGTCTTCACCAAAGGCGCGCTCTGGTACAACGAATCCGCCGCCAAGCCGAACACCATCGTGCGCTTCGATCCGGCATCCGAAAAATTCCAGAGCTGGGCGATCCCGGGCGGCGGCGACATCGTGCGCAACATGGATGTGACGCCGGATGGCAACCCGGTCACCGCCAACAGTCTGGCCAACCAGGTCGGCATCGTGACGGTGGAGGAGCGCAAGTAAGGCGTGCGTTTGTTATCCCGCTCGTCCCCGAAATGCGCCGGACGCGCTTCAAAACACGCGGCATTCGCGCGACGACGAGGTCATGCCGCCGGCGCCTTTGACCTTGAAGTCGAAAGTTTGCGGCGCCGCGCCTTTCGGTTTCGCCGGCAGCACCAGTGTCGTGTGGCCGATCGAGGCGCCTTTCGAGCTGTAGGAGGCGACGAAGACCTCACACTTGAGCCGCTGGTCGCATTTGTTGGTCATGGCGATGCGGAAGAAAAGGTGGCGGCCCTCGCCCATGTGCTTGTTGTTCTCGTCGACGCACTCGAGCTGCGACGTGGTGCCCTTGTCGGCGACCGGCGCAGGCTCCTTTGGCGGCGTTTGCCCGGGGTCGTTCTGCGCAAACGCAGTGAAACAGCCCGCCAGCAGCAGCGCGGCGGCAGCAAACAATGTGGTTTTGGTCATTGGAATCTCGGGAATCCCACGATGAAAGACGCCGTCATTCTGTCGCACCGGCGCGGCGAAAGGTTCACGTGCCTCTAGAATATCCGCGGCTTGTTTGGCTGCCCGAGGCCGCATTCGAGCGCCTTGCGGTCCCACTTCGCCAGATTGGCCGCGGCGTCGTAGGTGCTTTGCAGGAAATCCATGAGGGCCGCATCGGGATCACGCGCGGTGCGCACGGCGTCGTAGGGCAACAGGAACTCGCCAAGCTCTTTGTCGAAGGACGCGTCTTTCGGCTTCACGCTCGCCGCGGCAAAGCCTTCCGGCGCGGGATAGGCATACGAATAGAACGCGGCGTAATCGATCGGCCCGCCGCCGCCCGGCCAGAAACCTGCGCTCGACACTTCGTGGGAATAAGCTTCCTGCGCCACGGAATTCGGCAAATGCGGAACGCCGCCGGGATGGCGCGGCGCGGCGCGGCCGGAAAAACGCGTGACCGCGAGATCGAAACTTCCCCAAAAGAAATGCACGGGGCTCGATTTGCCAAGAAACCCGGTGCGGAAATGCGCGAACACGTCGCTGGCCGCGAGCAGCACGCGCCAGAAACGATTGGCATAGTCGGGGTCGTAGGCGGAATGCAGCGTGTCTTGTTCGAACGGGACGCAATCGGCGATCTCGCAGGGCATTGTCGTGATGCGCACATCGACGCCGAGCTCGCGCAGCGCGATCATCACGTCTTCATAGAATTCCGCAACGCTCGTCGGCTTGAGCATAATCTGGCGGAAGTGGCCGCCGCTGGTGCGCACCCACAGCACGTGGTCGATGAAATCGAAGTCGATCTGGAGGCTGCTGCCGCGCCAGGGAATCGGCGATGTGGTGAGCCCACGCGCGGTGACATACAGCACGACATGCCACGAATGGTTGAGCCACGGCGTGAGTGCCAGCCGCACCTTGCCGACAACCTGCGTCCACAGATGCAGCGTTTCACGCGTGTCTTTCCACGCAGCGTAAGGCAGCTCGGGCCAGCGTTCGTGAGGCGATGCCATCGCACCATCATGACGGCCCGCCGCGCCCCCGGCAATCGGCGTTGCTCGGCCGGAAAACAAAGAGGCCGCCCTCCCCCGGGCGGCCTCAAGTGCCCCAATGACCGATGCGCTGAGCTAGTAGGATTTATCGTTTAATCCGGCGCGCGCACTATTATCGCTCAGCTTGCAGCTGACGATAATGAGCGCCGGGCTCGCGGCCACCGTCGGTCCGTCCCCAAACTCGATGAAGAGATTTTCGATCATTGCGCTCAAGTTTTTGAAGAGCGCCGAAACGATGCGGGTGAGAGTATGCATGGACTGAAACTCCCTGACGCGTTACGCATTTGGATACGCCCATGCAGTGAGCGCGACAATTAAGCGAAGATAATTTCCGGGGCGTTCCGGTTTGATTTTTGAAGAGCGTGATCGAAACAACACAAGTTCCAAGGTATCGCAAAACCCTTTGGCACCTAATTACCGAATAAGAGTTCCACGACACGATTGCATCACTCAGTTGGCGACGGCATTACATTTTTTGTGCTTACGGTGATTTTTTTATACCTCCGTTATTGACGGACTCACCGCGATGACTTCGAAAGGGAGCCACATTGGGTCAGTCGCGGGCGGAACGATTCACATGAGAGACATCCTCTTCATGCTGGCTCCCATCGGGCTCATAATTTATTTCGTGGTGTATCCCGACCAGTTCAACGCGCTCCTGTCCTGGGCGGGCCAATACATTCATTAGATGGCTGCTAATAGTCCTATCGCCCGTACGGATGCGGGCATCGGTTTTTCTGTCGTCCGATACACTCCAAACGATTGACGCGCGCCGCTTCATCTGTCATCCGCAACGTCTTCTTCTTTTCTCTTCCTCGCGTGACCTTCCAGCCCTGCAATGCCCCGAAGATCATTCCGTATCGGCCGTTCATTCACCGGCCTCGGCCTGTTTGCGACAAGGCCGATCAAAAAGCGCGAAAAAATCGCTGAATACAAAGGCCCCCGCATCGGCGCGGCCGAAGCCGTCAGACTCGAAAACCGCGGCAATCGCTATCTGTACGAGATCAACCCTCGCGTCACGATCGACGGCACCCCGCGCAGCAACGTCGCGCGTTATGCCAACCATTCGTGCAATCCAAATTCCGAGACCTACACCTATGGCGGGCGCGTCTTCATCCGGGCGATGCGCAACATCAAGCCTGAGGAGGAAATCACCTACGATTACGGGAACGACTATCTCAAATACGTGATCGGCCGTTCGCGCTGCCAGTGCATGCGCTGCCGCCGCCGGCGCGCGCGCAAGCAGCGAGAAGCCCGCGCCTTAAAGAAGAGGCGGAAGGCACGGCAAGCGCGCATGCGGCGTACGCTGCGTTCGCGCACCGCAAAGTGACCCAAGCCAATGCGGCCGGCAACCGAGCAATGCCCCCATTCGTTTTTGCCCCTGCCCGCCTCCCATAGCCCGTGCTAGGCAAGCATTCGATTTTGCTGGGGCCTTCCTTGACCACCGATAGCCTTGACCAGCGCGCGAGCTTGCGCGCCGACCGTGTCCCGCTGGGCATTTTGTTCATGCTCGGCGCGACCGTGATGTTCGCCCTGTCCAGCGCCCTGTCGAAATGGCAGGTCGCGAACTATTCCTTCGTCGAAGTGCTCTTTTTCCGCGCCATAGCGGCGCTGGTCACTTGCGCAGTTCTGATCCTGCCGCGCACCGGCCTTCTCGTCCTGCGCACAAGACGCCTGCGTGACCATTTTGGACGGAGCGTCACACAGGCAATCGCGCAGAGCCTCATCATCATCGCGTTCGCCTTGATGCCGCTGGCCGGCGCAGTTGCCATCAACTTTTCCTCGCCTTTGTTTGCAACTCTCTTCGCGGCGCTTTGGCTCAAGGAAAAGGTCGGCATCGCACGTGCCGGCGCGCTCGCCACAGGCTTTCTTGGGGTGCTGCTGGTGGCCGCACCCGGCGCCGACAGCTTCCGCCTCGGCGCACTGTTTGCGCTCGCCAATGCCGTCCTTTTCGGCAGCGTCACGGCGGCGGTCCGCGGCATGACCACCACCGAGTCCGCTGAAACGCTCACAATGTATCAGATGATTTTTCTCACTCTCTTCTTCGGGCTGGCGTTGCCGTTCTTCTTTCTGTGGCCAACGGGGCCAGACACAGCGGCGATGATTGGCAACGGCGTCATCAACGCGGTGGGGCAATACTGGTGGACAAGGGCGTTGTTCCTTGCGCCGCCGTCGGCAGTCGGCCCGTTTTATTATTTCATGCTTGTATGGTCTGCGGCCCTCGGCTTTGTATTCTGGGGCGACGTGCCGACGCCAGCGCTCCTTGGCGGCTCCGCGATCGTCGTCGGCTCGGGCCTCTTTCTGCTCTGGCACGAAACGGCCCGTAAGGCGGTTGCAGTCGACTAAGCGGACCGCATTGCAAACGCACAAACGATACGTCATGAACCGGAAAGCGGTTCCAAGGGAGTGAAACCATGAGTTTGAATATCCGCCGCGTCATTACGGGCCACGACAATCAAGGCCGCGCCAAGGTGCTGATCGACGAAACCGTTAAAAACGTTTCGTCACAACGTCCCGGCGCGCTCTACAGCGTGATCTGGTCGAGCGAAGAGCTTCCCGTCAACAACGACGGCGATACGGACCCCTCCGGCAAGAAGATCGGGACCACGGTCGCCAACGGCAGCGTGTTCCGCGTTGTCAGTTTCGGGCCCGGCGTAGCGCCTCGCAACCATCGCACCGATTCAATCGACTACGCGGTGGTGATGTCTGGCGAAATCGACATGGAGCTGGACGGTAGCACCGTGCATCTGAAAGCCGGCGACGTGCTGGTTCAGCGCGGCACCATCCACAACTGGGTCAACAAAGGCACGGCGCCCTGCGTGATCGCGTTCACGCTCGTCTCGGCGAAACCAGTGACGGCAGGCGGAAAGACTCTTCCAGCGCAAGGTTAGACATCAAGCTCCGGATAGTGCCGGAAGATTCCCATCTCGTTGAAGGCAATCCGTCGCGGCGACGCAAGATAGGCTTTGATGCGCTCGCGCCCGGCAACCCTATCGTGAACCGCAACGACACGCGGGACCTTGCGCTCTATGCCACTCATCGCATTCGGGAAGGCGTAGCGCATGCCTTCGACCAGCTGAAACATCGATAGGTCGGCGTAAGTGATCGTACGGCCGAGCAAATAAGGGCCACCACTCTTTTTCAAGACCGTCTCGAAATAACCGAGGTATTTCGGGGCGCGTTCGTCGAGAAAACCCGCTGTAAAACGCTTGGCTTCCGGCTTCTGGTCCTCGTAATAAAGATCGCTGCCGACCGGATGATGCGTGTCGTGAATTTCCTTCACAAAGTCGGTAACCGTCAGCTGTAGCTGATGCAGCCATAGCCGCGCTGCTTCTTCGCGAGGGCCAAGCTTGAGCCGTGGTCCGAGATAAAACAAAATATTGGCGACCTGCGCGATCACCAGCTTGCCCGCCTTGAGAAATGGCGGGGCGAATGGCGGACGTTTGTCGCGTCCGCCGCTCATCATCGCCATCATGCGATCCATGCCGCCGGACTTGCGTGCCACATCATCGTAGGCGGCACCCGCATCCTCAAGTGCGAGGCGAACGAACTCGCCGCGGCCCTGAATCTCAGGCCAATAGAAGAGCTGATAGCGCATGGCGGCACCCATTTGCGGCGTTGTGCCACGGAAATGAAACGGACGATTGAAATTTCCGGATCCCGATCATGCGATATTACGAACGATCCCGTTGCAAAAGCAAGAAACGCCGGCAATGCGCAGAAATTCTACGCACTGGCCGGCGCAACTCTCAGTGGCTCTTGTGTCGAAACTAGTTGGTCGCGAAGCAGTAAAGCAATCCGTCACCACCTGTACTGCGCAGATCGGCCTGCGAACAGCCGCCATCAGGCCCCCGCGATGGATGAGACGAGTTCCACGACTTCGATGCGTCATCATCACGCAAACCTTGTCGGTCGTTATGGCCGAGCATAACGGCGCCTTGCGCGCTGCTCGTGTAGTTGTTGCAGGTCATGTCCTTGTCGGCCGGAAATGCTTTCCCGTCGGCCGTCGAGCCGGTCAGAATGTCATGACGGTTCGGCGTGTCGCCGCGGCCGTTGATCACTTCGCCTTTCTCGGATAGATTGTTTTGCTTGCTGAGCTTGTTGTTGGCGCTGTGCAAATCATCGACGCTTGTGGCGACGACCGCGCCTTTGGCATTCATCCACGGCCCCTTGCCGATACGATCACGTGCATTCACCGCGCTGCCACCCTGCGTGGACAGATAAGCGTGCCAAGTTTTTGCCCCTGCACCCGCCGACTGCGCAAGCGACTGGCAATGCCGGTCGGCGCCAGCAATTCCACCCAGATCGGCGCCCTTGCCAGGGCCCGCGCTGGTCACAAAGAATGACATGTTCGCTTGTTGCGCCTGCGCTGGCGCAACACAAAGGACCGCCAGACACGCCGCAAGCGGCGCGCCAATTCGAATAACCCTCATCTTAATACCTCCCGGCATTGGCCAAGGCCCGTCGCCTTGCCACTGGCAAGCGAACCCCGGCGGTAAAAATCTATTCCGTGCTCACGCACCATTGATTTCGCAACTCAGCCGGGCTTTCCGGAATATTGCGCGTCGGTCACCGGTTCGAGCCACGTGACGTGCTCGCCGCCTTGCGCTTCCTGCATCGCGATGTGTTCCATCCCATGATCGGCGGTTGCACCGTGCCAGTGCTTTTCGTCCGGTGGAATCCACACAGTGTCGCCGGCGCGGACTTCCCGAACGGGCCCGCCCCAAGTTTGCACCCGGCCTATTCCTGAGGTGATGCAAAGCGTCTGTCCGAGCGGATGCGTATGCCAAGCAGTACGGGCGCCAGGTTCAAAGCGCACCCAGGCCGACCGAATGCGCGCCGGATCCGGCGCTTGAATGACCGGATCCTGCCAAACAGTTCCCGTGAAACTCGGCGCACCCATCCGACGTGAGGGGCGCGACCCGCAAGCAATAATGTCCATGTTGGTTTCTCCCTATGCCCCAGTGTCCTGCCAAGGATCGTCGCGATGCAATACTTTATTGCGTGAATCGCGAAAAAGCCCGGCGTCGCCGCCGGGCTTCGACTTCATTGGCAATCGATCGTGGACGATCAGACCGGCTGCAAATTGCCGGCGGCCTGCTTGCCGCGCTCGGTTACGATTTCGAAGCTGACCTTCTGGCCCTCGTTCAGCGAACGCAAGCCCGCACGTTCCACTGCAGTGATGTGTACGAACACATCCTTCGAGCCATCGTCCGGCTGAATGAAGCCGTAGCCCTTTTGGGTGTTGAAAAATTTCACAGTTCCGACAGGCATCAAGAGTTTCCTTTCACGCTTCCTTTTGAACGCCCCCGCGCTCATCGCGTTGGCGGTCACAAGCCAAGTTTTTGGGAGTTCACTTGAGCGCAGCCCAAAACCGGGAGCGTGGCAGCAAGTAGAGGCCGAAAACCAGGTTGCGGGCGGCGACATAGACGGAATTCGCCGAAACGTCAACGGTTCGGGGGCTGATTGCCAATGTCAGATAACGTTTTATGAATTCGTAACAGCAACTCGTTAGCATCATGAACAGCTTTGGATGGAGTCTTAATAGATTCTGAAAAATGGAGCCGCGCCAATCGAACTGGCGGCGGTGGGGCGACATGCGCGGAGACAAACGAAAGGCAAGACGCCATCGGATGCGCCGCGAAGCATGGCTCGTGCTCGAGAGCGGCGAGCGGTGCGACTGTGCGGTGTCCGATATTTCTGACAGGGGCGCGCGCATTAACGTCCACGATGTGGACGTCATTCCCGAAAATTTCGTTTTATTACTGGCGGAGAACGGTGCGGCCCGGCGCGAATGCCGCGTGATTTGGCGCAAGCCACGGCAAATCGGTGTGAAGTTCGATACGTGGCTCGATGCCCGTATACGGGCAACACAAAAAAAGCCGGACGTCAGCGCGAATGCGGCATCGAAGGTCGCCGAGTACGGCGAAAGCGACGCCTGATATTCGTCACGTCTGCTGGATCGCGGACAGAAGCCAATTGCCTCCCCGCGCGCGCATGAAGGTCCAGAGTTCTGTGACCTCCCCTGGCGTCCCGCCTTCAACTGTTCGACCGCTCGCACGTTCGACCATACTGTCGGTGAGCGCAAAGCGCATCGCGACGGTCGCGTAGTCAGCACCGCTCTCGCGCCAGGCCTCGGCAAGATCGCCTTGCTCCAGCTTCACGTCACTGATTTTGTTCACGAGACCGCGGCTCGAATTTTCAGCGAGCTGCTCGGAAAAGTAAGACAACATTTCCGGCGTGACCTTCGCGCGCAATGCATTGAGGTCCTCGGCCGAGTACGCGGCCTGGACGTCTCCGAGCAACTGCTCGAATGCATCATAGTCCGCTTTTCCGATCGTTAGCGGCTCGCCCGTGGTGGGCGCATTGGCTCCAAACATCCCGCCAAGACCGCTGAAGGATTGGCCGGTAGCCGGATGGGCGGCCGCGTAAGCAGGCTGCGTCCGGCGTTGCCACCAGGCAAACAACAAACGTGCGACGATGACGATCAGGCCGATTTGCAACACGAGCCCAAGCAGCGAAGCAAAGCCGCCCATGCCGCCGAAGAGCCCATGCCCAAATAGCAGCCCAAATAGTCCTGCTCCCAGGAAGCCCGCGGCGAGGCCACCGAACAACCCGCCGCCGAACAACCCTGGACGCGCCGCAGTTTGGCCGAGTGCGCCTGCACTTCCCGGTTGGGTAAGCGTGCGCTGCATCGGCGCGGCCGCGTTCGGCGCCGTGCTTGTCGCGGGTGGCGCTGAGAAGGTGCGCATGCCGCGGCTGCCGCCGGAGAACCCGCCGCCGGCGCGGGCGTGCGCATCCGCAGTCATGAGGGCAAACACAGTCGCAATCGCAGCGATCGCGACCAAAAAGCGGTGGTGCGTCATTAACTGATCTCCCGGCAAATCGGCGGCCACAAGGATATGTATGCGGTAGGCGTTATGTAAGAGCCGCACAAGCGCCACAAAGTCGCGGCGAATCCTCCCGCCAAATCACGGGAATATCATTTCGACCGTGGAACGTGCCGCGCTCACGGCACTTACCCATGGCGAATGGAGAGTAGCCAATGAAGGGCCTGGTCGCCCTAGCGTTCTTTTTAGTGTTGATCGCGGTCGCGGGGGCCAAGCCTGCGCCCGTCGAAGAACCGCGCGCAGCTCTTGCGCTGAACGAAACGGACATCGCCATTGGTCCGCGGTGGACCCCGCGAGCAGCCACATTGGAGCGCGACTATTTCGAGGCGCCGCAAGCGCAATTCAGTGTAGGCAGTTTTCCCTGCCGGTTGCAGCCAACCGTTTTCGAAAAGACGCGTCTTGCACAATCTTGCCACTGACAATTCCAATCGCTGGAACTAAGGCGCGGCAAAACCGTTGTTGCGAGGAACTCTCAACTCGCGGCCAGCGGCCGCGACAACTGATGGGGCGCGACAATGCTCGGTACGATTCTCGTTATTCTGCTGATCCTTGCCCTGGTTGGTGCATTTCCGCGCTGGGGCTACAGCTCTGGTTGGGGTTACGGCCCCTCGGGCATCGTGGGCGTTCTGCTGCTGGTGGTGTTGATCCTCGCGCTGACGGGCCGCGTATAGACGCGGTCACTGAACGAGGGTCTTTTTCACCTCTGCGACGAGTTGCTTAAGCGTGAACGGTTTTGCCAGGAATGCATATTGTTCCTGGCTTGGCAGGTTTTTGCTGAACGCTTCCTCTGCATAACCCGAAACGAAAATAATCTTCAGGTCCGGGTCGCGCTGGCGCAGCTCTTTGAGTAGCGTCGGCCCGTCCATTTCCGGCATGACGACATCGGACACGACGAGGTCGACATTGCCATGTTTCTCGAAGGCTTCGATCGCCTCAACACCATTGCCCGCTTCCAACACCGTATATCCACGCGAGGCCAGGCCGCGCGCATTGAGCGCCCGCAAGCCTTCCTCATCCTCGACCAGGAGGATGGTGCCCTGCCCTGTGAGATCGGCGGCTGCGGCGCGGGCCATTGAATCGGCAGCTGCCAGAGCTCCGGCGATGGCCGGGACTTCCGCTGCCGGAATTTGTGCAAGCGCCTCTTCCGCGCCAGGCACATGGCGCGGCAAAAAGATGCGGAATGCAGTGCGGCCCGGCCCTGAATCCGCGTAGATAAAACCACCGGTCTGCTTGACGATCCCGTAGACCGTCGAAAGTCCCAGGCCAGTGCCTTTGCCGACATCCTTGGTGGTAAAAAACGGCTCGAAGATCTTGTCGATGATTTCGGGTGGAATGCCGGTGCCGGTATCGCTGACTTCGACCAGCACATAGTCAGCTTTGGGCATGCCCTTGTAGGCGAATTTCCCGCATTCTTCGGCCGAGACGTTTGAGGTTCGCACTGCGAGCTTGCCGCCATCGGGCATGGCGTCACGGGCGTTGACCGCCAGATTCACGATCACCTGCTCGAATTGCGAAATGTCCACTTTCACCGGCCACAGGTCGCGGCCGTGCACGATGTCGAGCGTGACTTTCTCGCCGATGAGCCGCTTGAGCAGCATCCCGAGGTCACTCAGGGTCTCGCCGAGATCGAGCACTTGCGGGCGCAATGTCTGCTTGCGCGAGAACGCCAGCAGCTGCCGCACGAGCGCAGCTGCGCGGTTGGCGTTTTGCTTGATCTGCATGATGTCCTTGAAGGACGGGTCGGTCGGCTTGTGCGCATTGAGAAGAAAGTCAGTCGCCATCATGATGGCCGAAAGCACGTTGTTGAAATCGTGCGCGATGCCCCCAGCGAGCTGACCGACTGACTCCATCTTCTGTTGCTGCTGGACCCGATTCTCAAGGGTCCGTTGCGCTGTTGTTTCCAACGCGTAGACGATCGCAGCTTCACTGTCGCGATCCTCGTCTTCGACCGCCAGCACGAAGAAGCTGGCCCAGCGTTCGGCGCTGCCGAGAAGGGCCGCCTCAACGGGCGCAATATCGCTCTGGCCTTCCGCCGCTTTGCGTATTGCAGCCTCGAGCGCTCCTCGATCGCGGCCCATGACCACCGACAGAATGGAGCGCTCGTCGCCCTTGATGAGACCTTCGAAAGTTGTGGCAAAGCGCGCATTGCTGCGCGCAATCCGGCCCGCTTTGTCCACGGTCGCGATTGCCATGGGTGTATTCTGGAAGAACCGCATGAAGCGCACTTCAGCGGCGCGCTGCGGGTCATTGCCATCGTCTCTTGCCCGGTTAAGCGCCAACGTGCGCGAAGCGCCGGGCGTGCCATCGGCGCCGAACGCAACTTTATGAAACAAACGCACGGGCACCGGCTTGCCGCCGCGCGTCTTGAGATCGAGATCGAGGACTTCGGTTTTCACCTCGCCCGGCGCGGCATTCAACGTCGTGAGTAGCGCCGCGCCTTCACCGGCGATGATATCGCCGAGCTTGAGCGAGCCCGCGCCGACCTGCGCGAGGTCGTGATCGAGCCACGCCGCGAGCGTCGCATTGAGATAGACAATGTCGCCGGCTGCATCGACCGAAAAGAATCCCGCCGGCGCATGGTCGAGGTAGTCAATGGCGTGCTGAAGCTCCTGGAAAACATTTTCCTGGCGCTCGCGGTCGCGCGTCACGTCGGCGATCGACCACACCGTCATGCGCGCGTCACGCCGGCTCTCGCCAAGGGGACGCACCCGCATGCGCAACCAACGGCCGCCCTCTTCCGCTCCAGCGGTCACGCGCACTTCTTCTTGCAGGCGGCGGCCTTCGCGCGCGGCCTTAAGCAGGCGATAGATCGATTCCGAAACCTCGGGGTCGCCGATGAATACGCGTTCGATCGGCTTCACGTCAGCAATGGCGGCCGCGCCTGTCAGATCTAGATAGGTCGCGTTGGCATAGTAGACGCGGCCCGCCTGGTCGCTAACCAGGATGCCGTCGAATGCTCCGTCGACCACGGCCTTGAGCAAAGGGTTGCCCTGGTCCTTGCCGGCAAACCTCAGGATACCGGAGGCGACGGCAAACATTGCAAATACGCCGATTGTTCCGAGAGCCGCCAGTAAGGTGAGGACGTAGGCCTCCACGTAGTCGCGGCCGACATAAATCAAGCCGCCTGCGGCGGCGATCAAAGCTCCCGCCACCAGCAACACCAGGCTGATCGAGCCAACCGGAGCATTTTGGCTTTTGTCGAAAGCCTTGCGGTCTTGCCCCTGGGCGCGATCTCGCACCGGTGTCAGCGCTGCCGGATCATGACTTGCCATAGTCCCTGAGTGCCTTAAGCCGCCCTATTGGCGCAAGTGCCACCCTCGCCGTATCCCGGCCTTTGGATAATTAGTTATTGTCAGCGTCTGGCCGACACCATCCGGCGCAGACGCATCACATAACCAATCACCTCGGCAACGGCCTTATAGTGCTCGGGCGGAATTTTCTGATCGAGCTGGACAGTAGCATGGAGCGCGCGGGCCAGCGGCGGGTTTTCCACGATGGGAATCGAATGCTCGCCGGCCACCTCCCTGATCTTGAGCGCCACGGCATCGACGCCCTTGGCGACGCAAACCGGTGCGTCCATGCCGCGGTTGTATTCGAGTGCGATAGCAAAGTGCGTCGGGTTGGTGATGACCACCGCGGCTTTCGGCACCGCAGCGATCATGCGCCGGCGCATGCGGATTTGCCGCACCTGCTTCATCCTGCCTTTGATGGCGGGATCGCCTTCGGTCTGTCTGAATTCTTCCTTCAACTCGCGCAACGACATTTTCTGCCGCTCGTACCATTGCCGGTACTGGAATAGGTAGTCGGCCGCAGCCACGACAGCGAGCATGGCGACCACCGAGCCCAACAATTTGAGCGCCAACGACTGACAAAGCGGAATAATCAACGATGCATCGCTGTGCGTTAGCCCCTCGAGCCTTCCACGCTCGGGCCACATCAGCGCTGTGAGCACACACCCAACCAGAACAAGCTTGATCAGACCTTTGGCCAGAGTTGCCAGCGCCTGCTTGGAAAACATCCGCTTGAGGCCGGCCGCCGGCGAAATCTTCGACAGCTTCGGCATGAGCGCTTCAAACGACCACACGAGCCGGTGCTGGATGATATTTCCGCAGAGCGCCGCCAGGATCAGGATTAGGAATGGAAGGGAGACGGCTGCGATCATTTCGCGGCCGAGTTTTTGAAACAGCCGCGGCAACGCCGGACCATCGACGCTAATATCATGTGCATTGGCAACGATCCCACGCATCGTCGTCGTCAGGTCCCTGCCCATCGCTCCGGAAAATGCCATCAGTACGAGAGCTGCGCCGGCGATCACAAACCAGGTATTGACCTCCTGGCTTTTGACAACGTCGCCGCGCTTGAGCGCCTCTTCGAGCCGCTTTTGTGTCGGTTCTTCTGTTTTATCGGCGTCGCCGAGATCCTCAGCCATGCGCGCGCTCGATCAGCTGTGCGGTGCGAGTTCGGTGAGGACGCCTTCGAGGTAGCCGACAAACGTACCCATCATTGCCCCGATCACCAAAAACAGCAGCAGCAATCCGAGCAAGATCGACAAAGGCAGGCCGATAAAGAAGACCTGCATCTGCGGCATCAACCGCGACAACACGCCCAATCCGAAATTGAACAGCAGGCCGAACACAAGAAACGGCGCCGAGAGCTGAATGCCAATGCGGAACGACGTTGCGATGATCCGCGTCACGTGTTGCGCAGCGTCGCCCATGAGCGGCAGCTCGCCCGGCGCAAAAATCGAATAACTGTCGTTCATCGCCGCGATCACAAGGTGATGCATGTCCGTTGCAAACACCAGTGCAACGCCGAGCACGGACAGGAAGTTTCCAACGAGGAGGCCCTGTTGATTTTGCGTTGGATCGACCGCGGTGACGAAGCCCAATCCCAATTGCTGGGCGACGACGGACCCTGTGATTTGCAGGGCCGAAAGTGCCAGTCGCGCGGTCAGGCCCAACACGGCGCCAATGACGAGTTCCTGAAACAAAAGCACGAGCACAGGCCCAAGAGCTTTGAGATCGACGGCATAGGCCTTCTGATGGGCCGGGAGCAGAATCGCGGTCAGCACCAGCGCAATTGTGAGGCGGACACGTGACGGCAGGCTCAACTCGCCGACGCCCGGCAGCAGCATGACCATGGCGCCGACACGGGCAAACGTGAGCAGAAATGCCGCCGCCAGCGCCGGCAAAAACGAAATATCGATGCGCATTGCCCGCGCCTACCCGCTCACGATGCGCGCGGCGATCCGCAGCATTTCGGCGTGCATTTTCTCGGCCATGAACGGTAATGCGATAAGGAGCGAAATAAAGATCGCCAGAATTTTCGGCACGAACGCGATCGTCATTTCCTGGATTTGCGTCAGCGCCTGCAAAAGGGAAATCGCGACACCGACCGCAAGACCAACCAGCATCACCGGACTGGAGACCACGATCAGCGTGTAGATTGCATCGCGCGAAACGTCGAGAACTTCAGGTCCGGTCATTATCGATTCACTTGGGTTAGATTGGCATCTTCATGATGTCGTCGTAGGCCTGGATAACGCGGTCACGAACCGCGACAACTGCGTCGATGGCAACTTCCGTTTCGGAGACCGCAGTCACGACATCCACGATATTTCCTTTGCCGCTTGCAGCTGCGCGGGTCTGGGCGTCTGACTTGCGGCCCATCTCGGCGACCGAGCCCATTGCTTCTTTGAGCACGGTGGCAAAACTGGTGTCGCCATTCGCATCGCCGCCGGGGGCGCGAACAAGTGCGGACGCCGGGTCGGAAGCGATGCGCGCGACACTCGCGTAGGCACTGGCGGCGGTGAGCGGTGTGGCCATGATTTACACCTTTCAGGATTTGAGGATGTCGAGAGTGCGTTGGATCATGCGGCGCGTCGCGCTGATGACGTTGATGTTGGCTTCATAGGAGCGTTGGGCATCGCGCATGTCCGTCATTTCCACGAGCGGATTGACGTTGGGGTATTTGACATTGCCAGTCGCGTCGGCTGCGGGGTGGCCCGGTTCGTATTTCAATCGGAAGGCGGACGTATCGGTCTGCACTTTGCCGAGTTGGACCAGCTGGGTGTCGAGCGTGCGGTCGAGTTCGCTGCGAAACGTTGGCACCTTGCGTCGATAGGGATCGGCGCCCGGGCTCTGCGGCGTCGAGTTCGGCGTTGGCGATGTTTTCCGAGATGATGCGCATGCGGCCTGCCTGAGCGCGCAAGCCGGAAGCCGCGATCGTCATTGTCTTGATAAAATCCACCGTTGCCCTCCTCAGGCGGCGCCTTGCACGCTCAGCGCTTGCCGAGCGCTGTCTTGATGAGATTGAGGCTGCGGGTGTAGAGCGCGGTCGCGGTCTGGAAGTCCATCTGGTTGGCGGCCACTTTCATCATCTCTTCTTCGAGGTTCACGGCATTGCCCGTCGGGCGCACTTCGAACGTGGGCGCCTTTCCGTCGCTGTATGGAATTTGGCTGAGGCCGACCCCTTCGATATGGCTGCTGTCGGTGCGCGTGAGCGACACGGTCTGGACGGTATTCCCCGCGGCGAGTGGCGCATCGTCGAGCTTCAGCGGCGCAAGGTCCCGCGCCTGGAATTTTGGTGTGTCGGCGTTCGCCACATTTTCGGCCAGCAGACGCTGGCGCGCCTGAGCCCAATCCAGCCGCGTTCGCAGCATGGAAAAAATCGGAATGTCAGCTATCGCCATTTCCGGCTCCCCCAGCGACGTGCTGCACCGTAGCGACGTCGCGCTAGGCAGACTTTGCCGGGCGTATGGTTAATGGCAGGTAAAAATTGTGGTGAGGGAACCAGTTGCAGCTACCGCCATTACTAGCGTAAATGGCCCGGAATTCGCAGCTGACTGCAAAATGCCACTATATTTGTTAATGCTCTGTTAGTATTCAGGGCGGCAAATTGTACCCAGCTGAATTAACCATTCGCGCGATTCTCATTACGATGAGTAGCCGCCCGAAGAACGGAGCGCATTGATGTTCGAGAGCTTGTTCGGCTCGGAAATGCCGCTGGCCGCCCGGTTCTTCATCGCCTTTTTGGTGGTGCTGGCACTGATCGGGTTGACCGCTTGGCTGGTGCGTCGTTTCGGCGCAAATCGCCTTGGCACATCCACACGTGGGCGCCAACCGAGGCTGGCGGTGATCGACGCGGCGACCGTCGATGGGCGGCGGCGGCTGGTCCTGATCCGTCGTGATAATATTGAACACCTGCTCATGATCGGTGGTCCGACCGATCTGGTGATTGAACCGAATATCGTGCGCGTCGTCGGCGCGCGTGACGTTGCGCGCGAGCCGGCACGTCCCGCATCTTCTACTGAGCCCGCCGTACGCGCCGCCGCGACAATCGAGAACGGCTGGCCGCTGCAGCCTGTAGGCGAACCTGCGCCGGCGCCGCGGCCCTATCGTTCGGCTGCGACCGAAGAGCCTTGGCTCGCACCGGAACCGGGCGCACGTGCGCGTCCCGCCGACAACCTCACCGGGCTTGCTTCCGAATTATCGACGCGACTAAATCCGCCCGATCTCGGTGGACAAGTTCCGCGCAGTGACCCCGCCCCCCGTATGCAGCCGCCGCCCGCGGAACCTGCGGCGCCCGCCCAAGCCGATCACAATCTTGCCGAGATGGCGCATCAGCTCGAAGCCGCATTGCGGCGCGCGCCGGCACCGGAAGCTCGGCCACAGGTTACCGATCCGCTGGCCGTACAGCCGGTTCGCGCGCCGACGCGAGAGGTGAAGGCGCGCGTCGAACCGAAATTCGAGCCGAAACCGGAACCGAAATTCGAAGCCAAGCCAGAGCCGAGGTTCGACATCAAGGCTGAGCCTCGAAGCGAACCCCCGGCTACGCCCGGCAAAAATCTCTACGAAAATCTCGAAGAGGAGATGGCCAGCTTGCTGGGCCGTCCATCAGGAAAACCGTGATAGCCACTTCCGACCGCCGTGTTCGTCTTGTGACGGTGGTGGTCGGAGTAGCGGGGGTCCTCGGAGCGATGACGGCGTCAGCCGCCGCTCAAGACATCAGCGTCAATTTCGGACAGGGCAACGGGCTGACCGAGCGCGTGGTCCAGATGATCGCGCTGCTGACGGTGCTTTCATTGGCACCTTCAATTCTCGTGATGATGACGTCGTTTACGCGTATCGTAGTGGTGTTGTCACTGCTGCGCACGGCACTCGGCACCGCAACGGCCCCGCCCAATACTGTCATCGTTTCACTGGCGCTGTTCCTCACCGCCTTCGTTATGGGCCCGGCGTTACAACGCGCCTATGACACGGGCATCAAGCCGCTCGTTGCCAACGAAATCACGGCCGAACAAGCATTCGAGCGCGGCTCGCAGCCATTGCGTGCTTTCATGCAGAAGAATGTTCGCGAAAAAGACCTCAAGCTGTTTGTCGACATGTCGAAGGAGGCTGAGCCGGCCAAACCTGAAGATCTTTCGCTTCGCGTACTCGTTCCTGCCTTCATGATTTCGGAACTCAAACGCGCGTTCGAAATCGGCTTCTTGTTGTTCCTACCGTTCCTGATCATCGACCTTGTGGTTGCATCGGTGCTGATGTCGATGGGCATGATGATGCTGCCGCCGGTCGTGGTCTCGCTTCCATTCAAGCTGATCTTCTTCGTGCTGGTCGATGGCTGGAGCCTGGTCGCGGGCTCTCTGATTCAGAGCTACGGCGGATAGCGCCGCCGCGCCATCAGGCTTGCCCACAAAGCCTATGGCTTTCGGTCGGCGTCGTATTCGTCCGAGCAAAATGGGCCGCCCTGAAAACGATCGCCAATCGGATCGGTGGGAAGCTTCTCCTGCGCGGCCATCGCCTGGGCTTGAAAGTCTTGCGAACGCGCCAGCGGACGATAACCGAAACGGTGGGCGTTGCTGTTGTCCCACCACCCCGCTTCGTTGTTGGATGCTCCGTAGAAGATCTCAAAATGAATGTCGGGATGCTCAAGCCCGATCCGGATGAGCTGCGCCAGATCGTCCGGCTTGACCCAAATTGACAATCGCCGTTTGTCGAGCGGCGTGTCATTCACGTTGCCGATACGGATGCAGGTCACACCGAGCCCGTGCTTGTCGGCATAGAGCGAACCAAGTGCCTCACCGAAGGCCTTGCTCACACCGTAGCGGCTGTCCGGTCGCACAGTCACGTTCACGCCGATTTTCTGCGCGCGCGGATAGAAGCCGACCGCATGGTTTGACGAGGCAAACACGACGCGCTTCACGCCGGTCTGATAAGCCGCCTCGAAAAGATTATAGCAGCCGACAATATTGGAGTTGTGGATCGCGTCCCACGAGCCTTCGATCGAAATCCCCCCCAAATGTACGATGCCGTCAATGCCGGCGGTGATCTTCTCCACCTGGCCATAGTCGGCAAGGTCCGCCGCAACGAATTCTTCATCGGGGCCAATGTCCGCGGGTTTGCGGATGTCGCTGATACGAATGCGCGGATAGACGCCTTTGAACAGCTTGCGCAGCCGCGTGCCGATGTCGCCAGCCGCGCCGGTGATCAGGATATGCATTTCTTTTTTCTCGGTTATAGTACGTGGATAATCATAAACCGGGAGGGCCGCCAACATGAAGACCTTCACCACCTTCCTCGCTACCACGATCCTGGTCGTTGCGAGCGCGCTTGCCAGTGGACCGGCCGCAGCGCAGCAAAAAATGGTGTTCAAAGCCTCCGACGTCCATCCGGCGGGTTATCCCACCGTGGTCGCGGTCGAGAACATGGGCAAGAAACTCGAGAAGGCCACCGATGGCCGGCTGAGTGTCGCGATGTATCCCTCGATGCAGCTCGGCGGCGAGAAGGAAGCGATCGAGCAGGCGCAGGTCGGCGCCATCGCGATTGCACGCGTGAGCGTCGGTGCTCTCGGCCCCGTCGTCGACGATCTCAATGTGTTCAATCTACCGTACGTGTTCCGCAATACAACGCATATGCAGCACGTCATCGACGGCCCCATCGGACAGGAATTGCTCGATAAGGTGACGAACAGCGGCAAAGGCCTCGTGGGTCTGTGCTGGATGGATGCCGGCGCACGGAATTTCTACAACACGAAGAAGCCGATCAAGACCATGGCGGACCTTAAGGGCATGAAGGTCCGGGTCATGGGCAATCCGATGTTTGTCGATATGGCAAACTCTATGGGCGGCAACGGTGTCGCGATGGGCTACGACCAGGTCTTCAGCGCGCTGCAGACCGGCGTCGTCGACGGAGCGGAGAACAATCCGCCAAGCTTCGTGTTCGACAACCACTATCAAGTCGCAAAATTCTACACGATCGATGAGCACCTGATCGTTCCAGAAATGGTGGTGTTCTCCAAGAAGGCCTGGGATTCAATGTCGAAGGAGGACCAGGAGTTGCTGGTGAAGTTCGCCAAGGAAGCGCAATTGGACGAGCGTAAACTTTGGGAAGTCTATGAACAGCAGGCCATGGACAAAGCCAAAGCCGCCGGCATCCAGATCGTGCAGGTCTCCGATAGCGACAAAAAAGCCTTCCAGGATGCGGTGAAGCCGGTATGGGATAAATACGGGCCGAAATACGCCGCCACTGTCAAACGCATCCAGGACGTGAAATGACGCGAAACGTCATGGCCGGACTTGTCCCGGCCATGACGACCGATAGACCGGCGTAAAGGCTGCGGCACGCGGGGGACCATGGCCAGCTACTTCCGCAAAGCGATGGACGCGCTCTATCTCGTTTGCGTGCTGATTGCCGGCACGGCGCTGGTATTGATTTCGGCCGTGATCCCCTGGGGCGTTTACACGCGCTATGTTCTCAACAGCGCCGCGTCGTGGCCTGAGCCGACCGCCGTCCTGCTCACAATCTGGCTGACTTTTTTTGGAGCCGCTGCCTGCTACCGGCTCCGCTTTCATATGAACGTATCGTTCTTCGTGAAGCTGATGCCAGCATTCTGGCAGCGTTTCTTCGACGGGCTGGCTGAAATTGCGATGGTGGCAATGTCCCTCTTCATGACGGTGTACGGCGCAAAGCTCGTCATGGCGACGTGGCACAACTCCATCGCCGACTTCCCCGAACTGTCGGTCGGCGTGACTTACATGCCGATTCCGCTCGGCGGCGCAATTCTCTTTCTATTTGTAGTCGAGCGAATTCTATGCGGGGCGCCGCCAGCGCCGGCGAGCCATCACTGAAGCTTCCGGGAAAAGCGAATGGACATCGCGGTTCTGCTGTTCACGATGTTCTTCTGCTTCTTCATTGGCGTTCCGATCGCCTATTCGCTCGCTCTCGCCGCTATCGCCGGCTGTCTGTGGATCGGCATTCCCCTCGAAGCGGTAATGCTGAAAATCTCCGACGGCGTTAGCAAGGTTGCGATGCTGACAATTCCGTTTTTCGTCCTCGCCGGGGCGATCATGGCGGAAGGCGGCATGGCGCGGCGGATGGTCGCTTTCGCGGATGTTCTTGTGGGCTTCACCCGTGTTCGCGGCGGGCTATCCGTCGTCAATGTGCTGGCCACCACGTTCCTGAGCGGAATTTCCGGCTCTGCGGTCGCCGACACATCCGCGATCGGCTCGGTCATGATCCCGCAAATGGAAAAAAGTGGCTACCCGCGGGTCTTCGCCACCAATGTAACAATCACGGCGTCCGTCCAGGCGCTGCTGGTTCCCCCCAGCCACAACGCGGTCATTTATTCGCTCGCGACCGGAGGCACGATTTCGATCATCAGCCTCTTCATGGCTGGTGTGGTGCCGGGCCTGTTGCTTGGCTTTTCGATCATGGTGCTGTGCCTCGTGATTGCCTATCGCGACGGACACCCAAGAGGCACAGCGGTTCCATTGCGCGACGCGGTCAAAATCACCGTCGAGGCCACCTGGGGCCTGATCACGCTCGTCATTATCCTCGGCGGCATTCTCGGCGGTGTCTTCACCGCGATTGAAGCCGGCGCAGTCGCCTGCGTTTGGGCGTTTTTCGTCACGATGTTCATCTATCGCGATTACAAATGGCGCGATTTGCCGGCGCTGGTGCACCGGACTTTGCGCACGGTCGCCATGGTGATGACGCTGATCGCTTGCGCGTCGAGCGTGGGTTACGTGATGGCGTTGACGCAGATGCCGGCAAAGATCACGGCATTCTTCCTGACCATCTCCAGCAACAAATACGTCATCCTTTTTCTGATCAACATATTGCTGCTCGTTCTCGGCACGCTGGTCGATATGGCGCCGTCGATTCTGATCTGCACGCCCATTCTGTTGCCGGTGATGATCAATTTCGGGGTCGACCCGGTGCATTTCGGCATGATCATGATGCTCAACCTCGGCATCGGGCTTTGCCATCCACCTGTCGGCGCGATCCTTTTCGTCGGTTGCGCGGTTGGAAAGGTCACCATCGAAGAGGTCATGCGCAAAATCTGGCCATTCTACGCGGTGATGTTCGCGGTGTTGATGCTGGTCACTTACGTACCGGCATTGTCACTATGGCTGCCCTCTGTGGTCGTGGGGCATTGAAGCCCATGGACTGGCGATATCAACTCGACCGTGCAATTGCCGGTGTGATTGACGGCGTGCAATGGCTCGCGTTGCCGCTGATTGTGCTGCTGTTCATGCAGTGGCCGTTGCGTGACTTTTTTCGCTCGTATTCGCGCGAAGCCAATGACCTCGGCCAGATCCTGTTCGCGCTTTTTGTTGCTGTGAGTGTTACCGCGGCGACCCGCGCTGGTACGCATCTGGCCGCGGACGCCGTTGCGCACCGCTATCCACCGCGCGTTCGGCAATACATCAAGAAAGCTGGCGCGTTGGCGGGGCTCGTTCCATGGGCGGTTTTTATCCTGTTTGCGAGCAAACCCATTGTGCTTTCAGCGCTGAAGTTGCGCGAGACGTTCCCCGATACCGCGAACCCCGGGTACTTTGTGATCAAATTCGCATTGTGGCTGATGGCAGTGACTATCCTCGCACAAGCGGTCCTCGATATTTCACGGCCCATTTCTAAGGACGATTCTTGATGGACTGGAGCGGTTTCGCCCTGCTCCTGCTTGTCGGCGTCGGCATCATCGGCACCGGTTTGCCTGCCGCTTTTGTCCTGATCATCGCTGCCTCTATCGGCGCAGTGCTGGGTCTGATCACGGGCACGTTCCCGCCCAACCTTCTGTCGGCATTGCCCGGACGCCTGATCAACCTGTTCGAAAACGATCTGCTGCAAGCCTTGCCGTTGTACGTCACCATGGGCCTGCTGCTCGACCGACTTCCGCTTGCCGATGCGCTCTATCGCGCGAGCAACGCGGCGCTCCCTCGCAAACCTTCGGCACCGCTCGTATCGGGCATGGTGCTCGGCGCCCTGCTCGGCCCCATGAACGGCTCCGTCGGCGCCAGCGTTTTGGGCTTATCGCGGGTAATATCGCCGCGGTTGGACGCAGAAGGCATCCCGGCATCCACGCGCGACGTCATCGTCGCGGTAGCAAGTACGCTTGGTGTCCTCATTCCACCATCGCTGGTCCTGATCTTGCTCAGCGACGCGATGCTGTCGGCGCACACGATTGCAGTTACGCAAACAGGCCGCACCGATCGCGTCATCAATACGCAGGATGTCTTTCACGCCGCCCTCTTGCCGGCGGGGCTTTTCCTAATTTTGTGCGTGATGCTGGCGTGGATGGCGGGTCGGAAAGCGCCGCGAACGTTGAAGCCGGAACCGCTGACATTTCATCAGTGGTTGCTTGCAGGATTCTCGCTGGCGGCGCTGGTGTTGCTGCTTGGCGGTGTCGCAACCGGTTACTTCTATGCGGTCGAAGCCGCGGCCATGGGTGGCACCACTTTGCTTGCTGCCGGTCTGGTGACTGGCCGGCTCAATGGTTCCGCCTTGCGCGGTCTCTTCCATGATGCAATCGCCATTACCGGCGCGCTGTTTTCTTTGCTGCTCGCAGCGACCACATTTACGCTCATCCTGCGCCTTCTTGGCACCGACCGTCTCGTGAACAACCTTGTCGGCGCCATTCCCGGCAGCGACGGTCTCGCCGTTGCCGTGGTGCTGGGCGTCATCGGACTATGCGCTTTCGTGCTCGATGCCTTCGAGATAATTTTCGTGATCGTACCAATTGTGATTCCGCCGTTGCTGATACGCGTTGCCGATGCGCGGTGGGTCTCGGTACTGATCCTGCTGACGTTGCAAGCAAGCTTCCTGCTGCCGCCATTCGGCTATGCGCTCATGATGGTGCGCGGCGTTGCAAAAAATCCTGCGCCTTTCCGCCCGTTTCTGCGAGCGCTTGTTCCGTTTTTGGTGGCGCAGTGGTTGCTACTTGTGGTCGTTCTTCTCATGCCCGGCCTCGTGCATTTCGGCGAAAAGGCCGGAGAAATGACACGCGCCCCACCAAAGGAGCTGTCGCCGGACGAATTCAACAAGCTCCTTAACCGGATGCTGCCAGCAATGCCCGAGCCGGATGGTAAGTAGCGTTATCGGGGATCTCTCAATTCTCCAAACCCGCCTCTCGGACGTCGGACACAGTTTCTGATAAGGTGACATCAACGTTATCGCTTTTGGGGCGGGACATGGCCGATACGACGGAAATTACAGCGTCGCCTAGGTTGCGCTCCATGTTCGCCGTTGCCGCCTCTATCATGCTCGCTCTCTGGGGCTGGAGCGTCGTCCCGCCAATCGAGAACTGGCGCAATCCTAACGAAGACGGATTTTCATACGTCGCCGTCTTCTACACGACGATCATCTGCTTACCAGTTGGAATTTACCTGCTTGTTGGCGCGATTGCCGGCCACGGACGATATGTTAGGCGCGCTCGCATCGCGGTTTTTATCGCTGCGGGAATAACCTTGATCGTAATGGCGTTCCTCGTCGTTCAACGTATAGCTAACAACAATGACGGCAACGTTTTTGGGATTCAAATCGGCTTTCAACTTGATCGCCAGGATGGTCGCGAAACTTGAATTATACGCCTCGGGTCAAACGCGGAACGGACATCAATTGCCGAAAGGCCGAGTTGACAAGGCAGACACCACGCGACCTTCAATCGACCGCGCCACGGGCGCCCTGTAGTGGATACTATCCATAAAATTATTCGGATCTCGCGCAATTTCTCCATCGATCTCGAAATCCAAAAACGCCCCACGCGAGCGCCAACTCGTAATCTCGGATAGCGCCCCTTTGCACTGTGCGATCAGGTCCACATTGGCGTCGCCATTTTTTGGCAACGCGGTGAAAAAGGCCGGCGGCATCACAATGGCGAACGGTATGTCGCTATCGAGAGTGGCGAGCGCAGTCTCGAGTTGCTTGACCGCTGGAAACGAAAGTTTCGGAGTCTTCGATTTCGTTCCAGCAGGCAAGAAGCCTATCGGGATATCCGGCTGGTAGCTCCACGTTCTACCGATTTCATAGTCCCAATAACCGTCGGGACGGCTTCTCTCTCGCAAGCCAAGCCAAAGCAATATTCGCCGCCAAACGCGGTCGAGTGATTGCGTGTGAAGGACATTGATCAAGTATTCAAAAGAGCTTTCGCCATAGAGCCAAAAGGGAAATGGATTCTGCAATGGAAGCGTAGGGACTTGCGTGCACCAGGCTGAGTCGGCGACCAAAACGACCGCCCCTATCTGCCGATGATTATGGGCAAACCAGCGCAATAGCGCCAGCTGTTCGCGCGGTCCGGTTCCCGGAACCGTGAGTTGGACGAAGCTGAGTCCCATACCGTCCGACAGCCTCTTGGGATCGAGTAATTGGCCGCGAGAATTTCCGATCACTACCGAATTAAATCGCGGATCGCGGCCGCAACTCACATCGGCGGTTCGGGGGTTTTCGTCGACGACCCCAAAGACCGGATAGTTCGTAACTCGGCCGCTATCGTAAGGATCCACGATCAAGATTAGAAAATAAATGGCTACAAGGGCCGCAAGCAGTGTTCCCGCGAACAGTTTCACGAAGCGACGCCAAGCGCGCGTGCTGTCAGGTGTAGTTGCTTGCATTTCGACAAACATTTGTGTTCCTAGAATTGAAAATAAATGAAATTGAGCAGCGGCGTTCTGCCAACCTCAAGCGTGCAGTAGACGGCGAGAGCAGCAGTACCATATGCGAACATCGGAAGCGGCCTTACTCTATTCATAACCTCATGTGCGGATGGAATCAGCGCGCAAGCGAGCGCGGCGATGATGAGGAGCGGCGCCTCCTGCAATTCCCCGCCCATGCCGCCAGCGCCAACCAAGGACATCAGGATGGAGCCCGCAGTACTAAAATTCGTAGCGCGAAAGACAATCCAGCCGACAAGAACAAACAGCATCGTGACGGCCCACCCTACAAGGCTCGGAAGTGGCCGTTTAAGCTGCTGCCAACCACGACATACAATGAGTCCGATGCCATGCCACAAACCCCAAACCACGAATGTCCAGCCGGCCCCGTGCCACAAACCACAAAGGCCCATCGTCGCCATCGTGGCGAAGACGTAGACTACGGGCCCTCGCCGATTGCCGCCAAACGGGATGTAGAGGTAGTCGCGCATAAAATTCGACAGCGAAATGTGCCACCGGCGCCAGAAATCCCGAATGTCGGTGGAGAGATACGGCCGGCGGAAGTTCTCTGGCAGGATTAAGCCGAAAATGAGTGCCGAGCCGATGGCCATTTCGGTGTAAGCGGAAAAATCCAAGAAAAGCTGAAACGAAAAAGCCAAGGCGGCAGTCCAAGCTTCGCCCAAATCGAGCACGCGCGTAGTGGCTTGAGAAAACAGCGGGTCCACCACAGGCGCGAGCCTATCCGCAAGCAGCACCTTCTTCGCAAACCCGATGGTGAAAATGACAAGGCCCGTTCCGATGCGGAGCCATAATCCGTCTCGGCGAGGATCGGCTGCAAATTGGGGCACCAACTCGTTGTGTCGAACGATAGGCCCAGCGATGAGATGCGGATAAAGCAGAACGAACAGTGCAAACGGTCGAAATGGATATATCGGGGCCTGTCCGCGCATGCGATCAACCAAGTAAGAAATCAGCTGAAATGAAAAGAAGCTAATACCAATTGGCAGGATCACGTGAGCGCGCGGTAGCGTAATCCCGCTAACTGTCTCAATCGCGGCTAGTAGGAAATCGAGATACTTAAATGTTGCCAGCGAAAACAGGTTGAGCATCACTCCAATGACGAGCGGCGCGCGGCTGTGTATTCGATCGTGAAGGAGTGCCAGCAGCCAAGTCGCAGCAATTTGTGCAACCGGAAGCGCAACGAGACGCACGTCCCACCAACCATAAAATACCAACGACACCCCAATAAGGAGCCACTGCCGCCTGGCCGGTGAGTTGGCCACACCGTAATAAAGCGCCGCTGCTACAGGAAGAAAGACGAGAACATAATATTGCGACTGAAATAGCATTAAACCGAATGCGCCCTATGTCGTACAATTATTTGGTTCGGTCGTGAACGGGTTGCCCGACGACGGGTGGCAGGGCAACGGTAATATCAATGACTATCGGCGCACAAGGCGAAGCGGCGATCGAGGCACGCCGCATCAGGACAAGTCCGCGTCCCGTCAGCTGAGCGACATGAACGGGTTAACGGTCAGCGCCCAGGTGGAAGTAGGTGAGTGCGCCTATTGCGCCCTCGCGCGCACTTTCGGCAAACGCGAGATTGACCCGGTCGGCTCTTTATCCGGCTTCATCGGCGTGCTGGCAGGCGCTTTCGGCGGCAAGGGTGACGATCCCGCTCCGGACGTCTCCGGCACAGGTTTTCCGGCCTGATCGGCCGCGGACGCATCGGCCACCGGGGTTTTCGGTTTGTCGGCTGCCGATGAATCGGCGCCCCCCGCCCCTGCGGCACCAGCGGGCGAAACGGCCGACAACTCCGGATAGCGCGCACGCAGATCACGCAGGAAAGCATCGAGCGTATCGACGCTCGCTATTTTTTTGACGACTTCCTTGAACTCCGCGCTTCCTGTGCCGGTCGGTGCGGTCACAATGTCAAACGCGCGACGATCCGGGCCATCGGAGAATTTGGCCTGATACTTTTCGCGCAAACGCGAAAGGCCGATCGTCTCGTCACCGAGCGCGTAACCAATTGCCGCGCGCAGAATGTCCGCCCGCTCGCCATCATTCAGAGGTGCGAAATCGTGCCAACGGTCGCCGAACAGAACTTCCATCTGCTCGCCCGCTTCTTGCCAGCGTTTCGCAGCCCAAAGGATATCGGAGCGAAGCCGTACTGCTTCCCGTCCATTAACATTGGCGATCAGTTCAAGCGCGATGTCATGCCGTCCAAGACTAGACATTGCGCGGGCCTCAAGCAGCAGACGCTGGTCGCGCAAATCGTTCGACAGATCGGAGACGCGGGTCGATTGCAAAGTGGCAAGCGCACGATCTGGCTTGCGGTTCATCAGATAGACCACCGCGAGCCTGGTTGCGACCTGGGCCCGCGCGGCACCTTGCAGTCGATGGTCGACCTGGTGTTGTAGCAATTCCGCTGCCTGGTCGAGGAGATCGACCGCGACGAGACGGTCGGCCAGCCGCCGGATCATCTCATCGCCGCGGCGGCCGATCGGCGTCAGCTCCCGGAAATCATAAAAAATCCCCAGCGCCTCAACCGGCGGCAATCCATCTCCTTTGCCGCCAAGAAAAAGGCTTTCGAACGTGACCGCAGCCTCATCCTGGATCTTGCGCGTCATGTCGGAATTCGGGTGAGCGAGCAGCGCCGTACGCATGACATGAAAGGCGTCACGATATCGGCTGTCTTCGGTGTAAAGATGGGCGAGTAGCTTGAGCCCTTCCGTTTCAGTCTCGTCACCACGCCAGACCGTTGTGAGCGTTTCAAGCTCACCGATGACATCCTTGCGGGTCATGCCTCCCGTCGCAAACGTAAGGGCAATTTCGCGTAAGCGGCCTTGCGCAGCCGCGCGGCGATTGGCGGAGAACGCAGCCGCACGATAGCTCGTGAGCGCGTCCTCGGCGCGACCTAATCCCTCGTAGAGCCGGCCGATGAGGACGTTGATGATCGGCTCGAGCTCCGGCGTTATTCCGACGGTCTCGAATTCATTGGCAACCCGCGCGGCGTGGTTGTAGTCGCGGACTTCGACCGACGCCCGGAGCGCCTCTTTCATCGCCATTCGCTGCAATTCAATGGGGAGCGCGCCGATGGCGGCAGCCACGTTCTTAAAGATGTCGCGCGCTTCCGCCCATCGGCCCTGGCGAGCATATGCGATCGCGCGCCAAATCGGCGCATCCTGCTGGTCGCCCACCTGTGGCTTGGCCAATTCCTTGAGCGCTTCTTCGGGACGATCGAGCATCACATCGGCGACAGCCGTCAGTACGCTTCCAGTCACATCCTCGGAGCCGCGCTGATCGGAGAGTGCAACGTCGAGCACAGCCTTGGCTTCGGGCGCCATTTCTTTCGCAAGATAGAAGCGCGCGAGATTGAGGCGCGCGAGGCGGCGCTTCGTCAAGGGCGCTTCGGCCGCAAGCCCGATCAGTTCCGATTGTCGCGCATTAAACGGCGCGTCGCGATCGAAACCCCAAAGCTGGGTATCAAATGTGTAGGCACGATAACTGATCGAAACTTGCTGTTGGCCAAGCGAGGTTGCTGACAATGCCAGCCCACTCGGGCGGCCGATCGTGATCTTATCTGTCGCAAGCTCTGCGGTGAGGTCGTCGGCAATCGGCTGCACGACAACGCCATGGGTCGAAGGCAACGCGTGCAACTCGACGAACTCCTGCTCCCTGAGAAATCCACGGGCGGGCCCAAGCGCCGTGATCACCATAAGCCGGTCGCCGACATCCGGATCCTTAATATCGTGAACGGCGCGCGGACCCTCGAACGGAATCGCAATGCTTGCACGATTCTTGCCGACGATGCTGCGAGCAACGCCAAGCGGGCGCGTGGGCGATGTCGCAGAGTCCGCAATTTTGAGAACCCAGGCCGGGCCATCGGCCTCAAAGCTGCTCATCCGCGGCCGCGCGAGTTTGATACGCACAATCGCCGCGCCATCTTCGGCGTGATCGAATTTTGCCTCGCGTACGCCAATTTCACTGTCGCTTTTCAGCGCCGAGAGATCGATCGGCGCTGCGCTGTCGAAGACCAGCCAGAGCGTATCCGCACGGTGAAACACTGCAGCGGGCGTCGGCGTAGCGAACGGAAATTCGATGCGGAGGCCGTCGCTCGATTGATGCACATTGGCGGCGACCGCCGCGGTCGGATTGGCCGGCGGGCGCGTGGACTCGCTTGCTGTAGTGCTTTGTACCGCCGGTTTCGGCATTTCCGGAGCGGCAACTACCGAAGGCATTCCCGGAGTTGACTGCGTTTCCGCGGAATTTGCGGGGGCCTGCGGTGCCGCGGCGGGCGTCGGCGGCGCCGGCGCGGCTACTGCAGGAGTTACTACAGGTACTGCGGATGCAGCAGGTGATTCAGCAGTTTGAGACGGCGCAGCCGAGACAACAGGCGCGGGCTGCAGTTGTTCGGCCTCTTTCTTGGTGGGGATCGCAGCCGGAGGCGCTGTCGAGGGCGCAATGCGTGGAAGGTCAGCATCGCTTTGCTTCGGCGTAGCCATTGGCGGCTCGTTTGGCGCCGAACTATTTTTCGCCGGAACAGTCTCAGGCGGCACGATCGGCGTGGAGCCTTCCGATGTCGTGACTTTTTTCACAGCCGCGCCCGGGCCCTCTTCCGACTGCTTCTGTTTCGCGCCGTCGAGTCCGATATCGACCACGATGCTGCGATCTTCCCGGAACGCGCGAACGTCCGGCGTTCCGTTAAGCGTAAAGACAACGGCGACGGTGTCGAATTCGATCTCCGCTTCGATCGATTTCAACGTCGGCGGCATCGATGATTTGGCGTCGGCCAGGTCCCACACAACCTGCTGGTCGAAATTAAGCGTCAGCCTTCCGTCGGCGCGTTCGGGCACGACATTGACCGTACCGGGCATCGTAAAAACGTAACGGACGAAGGTCGGCTGCGTCGCAACCTTGACCCGAACCATCGGGGGCTTTTTCTGTTTTTCTGCGGCACGTTGCTGATGCAATTGACGTTCAGCATCGCGCGCGCGGCGCACAAGTTCGTCGACTACCTCCTGCGGAATGCCCGGCATCGGGCCTTTCCAACTTTCAGGCAAGAGATCGACGTAAAGCCGTTCAGCCGCGACGATTGTGTTCACTTTCACCGGCCGCAACAACGCAATGCGAATTGCACTGCCGTCTGGGTCGCGGCGCGCGGCGCTGATGTATTCGGGGGCATTGACGTTGAGCTTTTCAATCGCGACAGCGACCGGTTTATTGAAAGTGATGATGACAATTGCGCCGGAAACGCGCGTTGTCGCTTCGACCGCTTCATCAAAGTGAAACAACAGCCGCAGATAGCCACCGTCGGTGGCAGCTTTGACTTCACCCTTTATCGGTTCATCGGCGTGAGCAACGGAGATCGACACAAGGCCGGTCAGTATTATAATGATGGCCGCCGCGGCGACGGACCGAGCGCACGACGGCCATGGCGCGAATGTGCGCGCAAACGCCCACCTCAGCTTAAATGACAAAGCCGTCATAAGGCCGTCCCAGCCCGCGAAAAATACCGGTCACGACAGCGTACGTTTCGGCGTTTAATGTTGCGTTAACCGTCGCCGTCAGTTGGCGGTCTGCTTGCCCTCAATCTTCGGCAATTGGTCCGGATTTTGCGTTTTCGGCTGGGGGGTTGCGCGGTTGGCGAGCTCGACAGTCAGGCGCTCGGCTGAATCCGGTGACATTTGTGCAAGAATTTCCGACATCTTCCGGGGATTAATCTGGGTAGACACGTCTACGAGGATTTTCAGATCCAGACGTTCGAATATACGCGCGGCTTCCTTTGCCTTCATGTTTTCGTACATCGAGACGATGCCTTTGAAGCGCTGAGTTTCCATCTGGTCTCGTGTGCCCATCGCGGTGTTGATACGACCCTCTGTATCTTTGAGTTCTGTGAACTTCTCATCTAGTCGTTTTTCCGCCGCTTTGAGCAGACTTTCGCGCATTTCGAGCTCACGATTGCGCGTTTCGAGTTCTTGCCGACGTGATTGGAGACGCTCGAGCACCGCACGTTCGCCGGGCGAAGCGATGCGGCCAGGCTCAAGCGGGATCGCCGCGCCGGCGACTTCCAACTTTGGTGGGTCGGGTGGCTTGTCGCTTACTTTCAGGGCCGGGTCGCTTGGCTTTTCTTCCGCGCCCGTAGAACCGGTGATGTCACTGTTCTTCGCTCCACCATTTCTGGCTTCGGTGAAATTGAACATCTCCTGAGCCCAGGCTTGCTGCCGCCCGGTCGCGTCGGGCTTGCTCTGTTTGTCAGCGATAACAATCTTGGGATAGTCGGGCACGCTGTCTCGCGTGGTGACCCGCATGGTGTCGCTATAACGCGCCTGCATCCGCTCAGCGAGAGTATAGCCACCGTCGAAAATCAGACCGGACACTTTCAGCGCGAGCAGGCTGATCGTTGCGAACAGCACGACCGGAATTAGCCTGAAATCGCGCGCCAGTCTGTTCATGCGGCGTGGCTGCTCACGCGCGAGCGCGTGCGATCTGCAAACGCCTGCGCGGCCGCTGCTACTGCTTTGGCATCCTGGACCGCGGGCGTTTCGCCAACCGGCCGCGAAACGCCGGCGATGCGGACAAGACGGGCGAGCAACTCGTTGCCCGCGTTAATATGAAGGTCGAGTTCGGCAGTGAGGACTTCGCCCCGATCCAGACGTTCCGTCAAAGCGTGCCCTCCCTCCTGCAACGTTGACTTCAAGCCAACGATAGCGCGGTCGGCGATTTCAGTGGCCGTCACGAGCTCCGAAATCGTTGCGCGCAGAGATTGCTCGTCGGATTTGAGCAGGCGAAGTTGCTTATTGAGCCGAACGCAATACAGGATCGTGAGCAAAAGCAGGATCGAGACCATTGTCTCGACCAGGAAGCCGTAATGGTAACTCACGGTACCTCCATTGGGGTGGTTGTCTCGTCGGCCTTTTCGAACATCGCAAATGTTGTTCGCGGTTTGCGCAGTGGCTTCGCGAACTCGAACGGCGACACGGTCTCCGACACGACCCATGCGACCTTCGGTCAATGTAATGTCCCCGCAGCGAACCGTTACCATCGCATCAGGCTTGAGCTCGAGCATCAGAGTGTCGCCGACATTCAAACTCATCATCTGTCGAAGCGGCAATCGCGCCTCATACAGCACCGCATCGACACCAATTCGGGCTTGTCCTATTTCGGTTGCGAGGTGGCCTTCCCAGATAGGATCGCGGCCGAATTTCTCGCCCATGAACATCTGCAACAAAACGGCACGAATTGGTTCGATCGTGGCGTAGGGCAGCAGCAACTCGATATTGCCGCCGCGGTCCTCCATGTCGATACGCAGACGCACCAAAATTGCAGCATTGGCCGGGCGGGAAATAGCGGCGAAGCGAGGATTGGTCTCGAGCCGATCGATGTTGAACTTGACTGGCGAGAGCGGCTTGAACGCAAGCTCAGCGTCCGCCAGAACGACCTCGATCATACGCTTGACCAAGTTGGTCTCGATGGTCGTATACGGGCGGCCCTCCACCCTGATCGTGCTCTGCCCGCGCCGCCCGCCCAGCAATACGTCGATGATCGAATAAATCAGGCTCGAATTAACGGTAGCGAGCCCGAAGTTATCCCATTCCTCCGCTTTGAAAACGGCGAGAATCGCCGGCAGTGGAATTGAATTGAGATAGTCGCCGAAACGCACGGACGTGATGCGGTCGAGCGAAACTTCCACGTTATCGGATGTAAAATTACGTAAGCTTGTCGTCATCAACCGCACGAGGCGGTCGAAAACGATTTCCAACATCGGCAAGCGTTCATAAGACACCATTGCCGAGTCGATAATGGCGCGGATGCCGGAATTGTCGTTGAGCGATACGTCAGCAAGGCTAAAACCGAGGAGGCTGTCGATCTCTTCCTGATTGAGAATGCGCTCCGCGCCACCTTTTGCCGATTGAAGGCCTCCGCTGTCGTCGACCATCGACGCCCATTGGGCGGCGGCTTCGTCAACACCTGGCGGCGAATTGGTTTCCCCGTTTGGCGGCGTTGCGCTCGAGTCGGATTCCAGCGCCAGGCCCCACTCTGCGGCGAGTGCATCTTGATCGATTTGGTCTTTTGTCGCCATTTTTTAAGTCGCCAACCTGATTTCTATCCAATCGTCACTGGACGACGATTTCCTTGAACAGGACCGCCGTAATGCGGTTAGGGGCAACAGCGGAATTGACTCTGCGCGTCAATTCTTCTTTGAGCCGATAAAGTCCGGCCGACCCATCGAGGTCGGTCGGCCGCAGCTCGCGCAGATAGGTTTGGAAAGCATCCATAACTCTAGGCATCAGCGGTTGAATTTGCGGAACGAGTGTTGAGTCCGGAAGTTCGAGCACAATTTTAACTTTGAGATACTGGGTGCGGTCTCCACCGGCGCTTGACAAATTGACCAATACGTCGGGCATGTCGACAAAGGTCGCAGGCTTCGCGACGACTTGTGGCTCTTTTTCGTGCCCGCCTTTGAAGAAAAAATAAGCACCGCCACCGCCACCGACGAGCACCAATAATCCGGCTCCGCCGATGATCATCCATTTCACCGACGGCAGCTTAAACTTCAAAAAACCGAATCTCGATTTTGGCGCCGCCTGTTCGCCTTCACCCTCCGGCTTGTCGACGTCTTCTTCTTCGACGTCCGCCTGCTTCGCTTTGGCTGCCATGGATGACCCCACTTCGCGGCGTTGCGGCGAAACGGCCAGTGACGCCGTTTTTAGCCAAACATCGCGCCTGCGCGACCCGCGCCCCTTAAGTCGAAGGTAGGTCCGTATGGTTAACAGATACTTTCCCGCCTGCCGGCGGCAGGAATGTTTTGCCGGGTCTATCCCCCAAATGGTGGTTATTGCCGAACAGAAACTAGGCCAATTTTTATGTAACTATTTGATTCTAATTCGTTTTCGGAGTTGGCACGGCCACTGCAATGACTCTATTAGCCGCCGGCTTGGGAGAGCCTGCGGCGTCGCTGCGGACAAGGCCGGCCTCGGGAGGGTCGAACCTTGCCAAACTGCAAGGGGAGTTACCGATGCAGAATGCACTTCTGGTCGGACTATCACGGCAGGTCGCACTCGAGCGCGAGCTCGATGTGGTTGCCAATAACATCGCGAATATCAACACCGCCGGTTTTAAAACCGATGGCGCGGTGTTCGAAGAATTCATCAGCCCCACGGCGCGCGCCGACAATTTTCTAACGGCTGACCGGCGGGTGAGCTTTGTTCACGACCGCGCAACCTGGGTCGATCTTAGTCAGGGACCGCTCGAGCGCACCGGCAATTCATTGGATGTTGCAATCGACGGCCGCGGATTTCTGGTGGTGCAAACGCCACGCGGCGAACGCTATACGCGCAATGGCGCGCTGCAAATCAACAACACCGGCCAGTTGGTGACGAGCGAGGGCTATCAGGTGCTCGGTAAATCCGGGCCGATTACCTTTCAACCGAAAGATCGCGAAATCACTATTAGCGAGGACGGCACGATAAGCGTGCGCGAAGGCAACAACGCAGCGATCGATTCACAGCGCGGCCAGTTGCGTGTGGTGCGTTTTGATCAGCCCGGCCGGATGCAGAAGGAAGGCAGCAGCGCCTTCAAGGCACCAGACGGCGTCACTCCACAAAGCGATAAGACGTCGCGAGTTCTGCAAGGCACGGTCGAAAAATCGAATGTGCGATCGGTCATGGAAATGACGCGCATGATCGAAGTGACGCGCAGCTACACCCAAATTGCTGCGTTGCTGTCGCAGCAAGCCGATTTGCAACGAACGGCGATCGAGAAGCTCGCCGATGTACCGAACTAAACGGTGGTAGCAGGAGAATAATATATGAGAGCGCTTCACACCGCAGCGACAGGGATGATGGCCCAGGAACTTAATGTTCAGGTCATCTCCAACAACATCGCTAACATGCGAACGACCGGCTACAAGCGCCAGCGCGCGGAATTTCAGGATCTGCTGTACGAACAAGTCACCCGCGTCGGCACCCAAACTTCCTCGCAAGGCAACATTCTTCCCGCCGGCATCGAGTTGGGTTCCGGCGTAAAAACAGTCGGGACTCCACGGCTGATGAGCCAAGGCGAGTTAACGCAGACCAGCAAGGATTTCGATCTCGCCATTCGCGGTGAAGGTTTCTTCAAAATTCTTTTGCCTGATGGCCGCACGGCCTACTCCCGCGACGGGTCATTCGAGCTCGATGCTCAGGGCCGCCTGGTGACATCTTCAGGAAATCTCGTGCAGCCGGGCATTACCATTCCGCAAAACGCCACCGCGGTTACTGTCAACACACAGGGACAGGTATTCGTGACGGTGCCGGGATCCAATACACCTAGTCAGGTTGGCCAAATTGAACTCTCGATTTTCGTCAACAAGGCCGGCTTACAAAGCATGGGCGACAACCTTTATCTGGAAACGCCAGCTTCCGGCGCGCCCCAGAACGGCAACCCGACCACCGACGGCTTCGGCAATCTGCAGCAAGGTTACCTCGAGCAGGCGAATGTCGAGGCCGTAAGCGAAATATCGGATCTCATCGCCGCCCAGCGTGCCTATGAGATGAACGGTAAGGTGATTACTGCAGCCGACCAAATGCTTTCGACGACATCCAACCTAATGCGCTGAGGTTTCGCCATGATCCGTCTACTCCTTTCTGCACTCGTAACTTTCGCGTTGGCGGCGGCTTCCAACGCAGAGGTGCCCAGGCAGACGAACCCAGAGCGGCCCGTATTAAAGTCAGATGCAATAGTCACCGGCGACATCGTTTGCATCGGCGACCTCATCGAAAATTCAGGTATCGTAGCAACCGTGCCGATTTTCCGTGCTCCGGACCTTGGTTCGACCGGCACGATTTCGGCCGACGCCGTGCTTGAAGCGGTTCGCGGCCACGCGCTCATCGGCATCGATACCGCGGGCATACGCGAAATAACGGTGACCCGCGCCAGCCGCGCTATCCCTACCAAAGATGTTGAAGATGCAATTGCGCGGACACTGTCGACGCGATTCGATCTTGGTCCGCCCGAAGACATCGCAGTGAATTTCCTGCCCGACATGCGAGAGATTTATGTCGAGCCGTCCGCCAAAGGGCAGCCGCGAGTTACAAATATCGGCTTCGACACGCGCAATGGGCGCTTCGATGCCACCCTGGAATTTTTTATAGGGCCAGGCAAACGCAGCGTGATGCGACTGTCCGGCCGCGCTACCGCAACAGTGCAGATTGCAACCGTAGCCCGGACGATTGAACACGGCGGCGTGCTGAAGGAATCGGACGTACTGATGGAACGACGCCCCCGCGCCGAGGTTGGCCGGGATGTTGTCACGAAGCGAGAGCAGGCAGCTGGGCTCGCGGCTCGCAACAGTCTGCAGCCTGGACGTCCGCTTCGTATCTCCGATCTGATGACGCCTGACTTGATACAGCGAAACGAGACCGTGACGTTGATCTACCAGATGCCGGGAATCTTGCTGACGCTTCGAGGCAAAGCAGTTGAAAGCGGCGCCGAAGGAGACGTGATCAACGTCATCAACGAGCAGTCCAAACGCACGCTGCAAGGCACGATCGTCGGCCCCGGCCGCGTCGCCATCAACACGGCGGCACCGCGAGTTGCTGCAAATGTCAAACCAACGAATGCGCCATGACTCCTCACGCCGGCTTACGTGCAAACTGAGCGTCTCATTCGCCAACAACACGGTTCCCGTGTGCTACTTGTGAAAGAAAAGTCATGAATGTCGTATTGGTTATGCGTCACGCGGTTCTGGCCGCGCTCGCAAGCGCTCTACTCAACGGCTGTGCCGCGATTGACCGGATAAAGACGATCGGTCAACAGCCGCCGTTGACGTCCGTCGATAACCCAACCACACGGCCCGGTTACAAGCCGGTGCAGATGCCTATGCCGGCGGCGCAGCCCGCGGCCTATAATCCGAATTCCCTGTGGCGGAACGGATCACGGGCTTTTTTCAAAGATCAGCGCGCACATCAAGTCGGCGACATCCTCACGGTTCAGGTCAACATCACCGACAAAGCCAATATCGCCAATGAAACTCAGCGAACTCGAACGTTGACGGAAGATTCCGGCATTACGAATTTCTTCGGCAAGCCAAAAGTACCCATTATGAATACACCGGTGCCGACACGTATTTTCACGGCAGATTCCAGCACAGCGAGCGACGGCAAGGGTTCGGTCAACCGCTCAGAGGCGCTGCAGACCAACGTCGCCGCGGTGGTCACGCAACTTTTGCCAAACGGAAACTTGGTGGTGGAAGGCAAGCAAGAGATACGCGTCAACTTCGAAGTGCGTGAATTGATCGTCGCCGGAATAGTGCGCCCCGAGGATATACAAAGCGACAACACAATCGACTCGAGCAAGATCGCGCAAGCACGCATCGCGTACGGGGGACGTGGTCAGATTACCGACTTGCAGCAGACTCGGTACGGTGAGCAGTTGTTCGATGTGCTTCTTCCGTTCTAGTTCCCGCGTAGCTTATCGGGCTCCCGCGCCGTTTCGCATCGCGCGAGCGTAGACGGCGTCAATGACGCGGCCTCCGGCTGCTCCCCGGTCGGAGGCCGCGTGAGTTTTAGAAACAAAAAACAATGCCCGGCGTTAAGCCGGGCATTTCTACGCGAGGACGATAAGTTTCATTCTCAATCATCGCGATAGACGCGTTCACGACGTTCGTGCCGCTCTTGCGCTTCCACGGATAACGTCGCGATCGGTCTTGCTTCCAACCGACGCAACGAAATTGGCTCGCCGGTCTCTTCGCAATAGCCATAGGTACCGTCGTCAATCCGGGTCAGCGCCTCGTCGATCTTTGCTATCAATTTGCGTTGCCGATCGCGCGCACGCAGTTCGATGGCCCGGTCCGTTTCGGACGATGCGCGGTCGGCAAGGTCAGGATGATTCTGATTTTCTTCCTGGAGGTGCTGCAAAGTTTCCTTGGCTTCCTTGAGGATATCCTCCCGCCAGGCGAGCAGTTTCACGCGAAAATATTCCCGTTGGCGCTCGTTCATAAACGGCTCTTTGTCTGACGGCCGGTAGTTCTTGGTTTTGGCCAACATTTCCCACCTACTCCCTGCTTCTTTTGTTCTTGGGCGCGCCGCGTCGCCCTGTTGCGCGGCTGGCTTATATACGTCCACCCCGCGGCGGACAACATCGGAGTACGGACCGTCTTTTGGCCCGATATTGATGACAGTTCAATGGCTTGGGACGAATTGCGGAACCTGGAAGCCCGCGGCGGGCAATTTAGCGGACGCCGGCCTTGGCCAGTTCCACCGCGACGCGCAGGTCGATTTCGCCGAGGACCCCGTCAAGGCCCGTATCGCCCGATGTGTCGGTTAGCCCGTCAGCGGCCACTTTGAGCCGTGCGACTGTGGATTGGTCGAGACTCCCGTCAATAAGCCCGAGTTTGAGGGCATCGAGCACATCGAGCGCGTTACGGCCTTTGGCGACTGCGCGTTTCTTGCGTTCCGTTGGATCCTCTACCCCCTGGAGGGCAATAAGAGCATCGACGGTCGATATTGCGCGCAGGGAACCGGCGGACGTGGCATTTCGGGGCGCCTCCTGGTCACTGACCGTGAATGTGCCTCCCGCCGCGCGGCGAGCAGCCGTCGGCGACGCCGCCAGTGCAGTTCCATTCGGCCCGTAGATGCGCATCGCGATTAGTCCCCACCGAAATCGGATCGGTCCCCGAATACCTTGAAGCCTGAGCCGGTATGGTTAATCCCCGGTAAATGGGCCGGCAAAATTTACCGCCTGGGAGCATTCATGCCCCGTGCGCGGCAGCGACCCGGCTCTGCGCTAATCGAAATATCGATGCATTACCAGTCTCTTGGGCGATTCCGCTGCGTTGGCACGGCACTCGCATGGAGAACGCTGTCAACCGTCACATTGGGGAGCAGTGATGACGAGGACTTTGCAGGCCGCGTACCTAGCGGTGATCTTGGTCTTGTTTGTCCCGGTTAGCGCCGGGGCGACCTCGCGCATCAAAGACCTCGCGACTATTGAGGGCGTGCGGCAAAACCAGCTGATTGGCTATGGCTTGGTGGTGGGACTCAACGGCACCGGCGACACTCTCAACAACATTCCCTTCACCAAGCAGTCGCTCACAGCAATGTTGGAGCGGCTCGGCGTCAATATTCGCGGGCAAACAATTCGCACCGGAAATGTCGCCGCGGTGATGGTGACCGGCAACCTGCCGCCTTTCGGTACGCAAGGCACGCGCATGGACGTTACGGTTTCGGCCATGGGCGACGCCAAGAGCCTGCAAGGCGGAACACTATTGGTAACGCCACTGCTCGGCGCCGATGGAAACGTTTACGCCGTTGCGCAGGGATCATTGGCCATCAGTGGTTTCCAGGCTGAAGGCGAAGCCGCCAAGATCACGCGCGGCGTCCCCACGGTCGGTCGTATCGCAAACGGGGCGCTGATTGAGCGCGAGATCGAGTTTGCCTTGAACCGCGTCGGCCAGCTGCGCATGGCGTTACGAAATCCCGATTTCACGACCGCCAAACGTATCGCAGCTGCGATCAATGATTATATCGGATCGCCGACGGCGGAGCCCATCGATCAGTCCACCATCGTGATTACGCTGCCGAGCAAGTCGACATCAAACATTGTCAGCTTCCTCACCGAAATCGAGCAGCTTCAGATCGAGCCAGATCTGCCGGCGCGCATCGTCATCGATGAGCGCTCGGGTGTCGTAGTGATTGGGCGCGATGTGCGCGTCTCGATGGTCGCTGTCGCGCAAGGAAATTTGACCGTGACTGTTTCGGAAACGCCCGAGGTCAGTCAGCCGGCGCCGTTCGCACGTCGTGGGCGTACAACGGTGGTGCCGCGCACCAGCATTGGCGTCCAGGAGGACGGAAAGAAAATGTTTCTTGTCAGGGAAGGCATTTCCCTGCAGCAGGTTGTCGATGGCCTTAACGCCATGGGCATTGGGCCGCGCGATCTGATCACCATCCTTCAAGCGATCAAGGCCGCAGGCGCGATTCAGGCCGACATCGAGGTGATGTGATGGCAACCGGATTCGCCCTTCCCACCCCTGGCCTAAAACCAATCGACTTACTGACGAACGGTGCCATTCAGGGAAAACTTGCTCCGACGAAGCAATCCAAAGCGCGCGCCGCAGCGCAGGATTTCGAAGCCGTATTTCTCAATTCGATGTTTCAGAACATGTTCACTGGCATCGGTGGAGAAGGCCCCTTTGGCGGTGGCGGCGCCGTTGGAGTCTGGCGATCAATGCTCACGGATGAATATGCCAAATCATTCGCAAAATCGGGTGGCGTTGGAATCGCTGACCAGGTCTATCGCACACTCATCGCGCAACAGGAGGCAAGGCCATGATGCCGCATGGGGCGAGAACACCGATTGGTGATGCAAGCCAGGCCGAAAAGGCCGTTGCCGATCTTGAAAAGATAATGGACCGACTCGAACACGCTGTTACCGAAGAAACCGCGCGCGTGCGCGCTGGCCGGCTTCGTAGCGCGCTGGAGTTGGGAGAGATAAAAATCGAATTCGCCCGCCTATATGCCGTGGAGAGCGAACGCGTGAAGGCGGCCAAGGACGCTATCGCACAGTTATCTCCCGGGGCTCTCGATCGGCTGCGCCGGCGTCACGATTCTTTCCAAAGCTTGTTGCGCACCAATCTAACGGTGCTGGCAACCGCGCACGCCGTGTCGGAGGGGATCATCCGCGGTGTATCCGGCGAACTTGCGCGTAAACAAGCCCCGTCAACCTACGGCGCCACTGGCCGCGCGCAAGTACCAAGCACGAAGGCCAGCCCGCCGCTCGCGGTCAGCCGAACACTCTAACTATTTTTTCAATTTTTTGTCGAAAGTCGCGTTCGCGCGCGGGGCACGTTCAAGCTTACGCCGTCACCGATATCTTCAATCCCGTTACCGTATCGATCTCGGATCCATCGGGCATCGTCAAAATATTATTTTTGGTGTCGAGATAGGCGCCATTTGCCATCTGAATCGTCGACGATGTGTCTATGACCTTCAACCCGGTCGTCGTATCGATTTGCGTCCCGTCCGACCTAGTCAAGATGTTACTGTTGGTATCCAGCGTCGATCCGTCTGCGAAAAAAATTGTTGGGTCGAGCACGTTCGTCGGCTGAACCATCTGCTGTGTCGCTGACAGCGAATTTATTGAGTCCTGGAGCTGCTTTTGTTGTGCTTGCTGGGCATTCTGGGCGGCTATTTGCGCGACCAGACTGGACGTGTTCGTGACACTGCTTTGCGAAATCATCGCAAATTGATTTGCAGTAGTCCCGCTGGAACTCAGGAACGAGCTGATGCTGCCGTTGCCGCCGGAGTTTTGCAGCATGCCTATGAGGCCGCCGGCGCTGCTCTGATTTTGAATGGAGGTCAGTGCACCGTTCAGCCAACTCGATGCGGAGTCCGCACCTAAAAATATGCTGGCCTGGGTGATTGGGGATGCGCTGATAACTGACATACTGGCAAACGCAATTTGAATTCCGAAAGACTAGATCAAAGATATTAAGAAAGTCTGATTGTTAGCAATTTGCTAACCAAATTTTTTCTCGAAATTGGGCCTGAATTTATTGGCACTTCTGCTTGGTCGGACATCAAGCGATGCCGTTGGCAACGCGATAACTCATTAACCATGAACTTTTACGGGCCGTTGGTGGGGACTATGCGATGAATTTCCCGATCCACTGGATCACACGTGTGTAACTGCCAGTACGGCAAATAGACCAGAAAGGTACGTAAGATGTCTGACATCGTTCTATCCGCAGGCGTGCGGTCGAACCTGCTGCAGTTGCAGCAGACTTCTGACCTGATCACGCAGACGCAGACCCGGCTGGCGACGGGAAAGCGGGTCAATTCGGCCCTCGACAATGCGATCAACTTCTTCACCGCTCAGGGCCTCGACAATCGCGCCAACGATCTGAACGGGTTGCTGGACTCTATGTCCAACGCCATCAACACGATTCAGGCCGCCAACAACGGCATCACTGCCATCACCAAACTTGTGCAGTCTGCACAGGCGCTGACCAGCCAGGCCAACCAGACCACTGACACGACGGTCCGGGCGACCTTGAGCTCGCAGTTCGACGCGCTGATTACCCAGATTGGCCAGCTCGCTGGCGATTCCGGCTTCAACGGCGTCAACCTGCTCGGCGGCGATACCTTGACCGTCACGCTCGACGAAACAGGAAACTCGACGACCAGCGTTACCGGCGTCGACTATACCGATGCGACCGCGGCACCGTTGAGTATTGCCACGGCGGCCAACAGCTGGGCCGGCAGCGCTGACATTCAGGCAGCAACCGACAATCTGACCGCCGCGCTTACCTCGCTGCGTTCAGAGTCTCAGACCCTCAGCGCGAACTTGTCGACCGTGCAGATCCGTCAGGATTTCACGAAGGCGACAGTCAACACGCTGCAGACCGGTTCTTCCGACCTCACGCTCGCCGATTCGAACGAGGAAGGTGCGAACCTGCTCGCCCTGCAGACTCGCCAGCAGCTGTCGACCACAGCTCTGTCGTTGGCCTCGCAGGCTGACCAGAACGTGCTGCGCCTCTTCCAATAAGCAGCTTCAAACACGAATAAAACGGCGGCCTTTTAGGCCGCCGTTTTTTTTGCGCCCTGCGCACTTGTGGTTAATGAATACTTAATTTTCGGCTTTAACCGTCTGTCAACCCTAACGTTTCATTATCATCGCTAAGCGATTTGGCCCTATGCAGGCAAGGAGTTTGCCATGAGTGAAATTGTACTCTCCCCCGGCGTTCGTTCGAACCTTCTGCAATTGCAGCAGACGTCGGATCTGATCACCCAGACGCAGACTCGACTCGCCACCGGCAAGCGCGTCAACTCAGCGCTGGATAATCCGATCAACTTTTTCACCGCCCAGGGCCTGTCTGTGCGAGCCAATGACCTCAACGCCCTGCTCAACTCGATGTCCAACGGCATCAACACTATTCAGGCTGCCAATAACGGCATTACGGCAATAACCAAACTTGTGCAGTCGGCACAGGCGTTGGTGAGCCAGGCGCAACAAACGGCCGATCCGACAGTCCGCGCTACGTTGGCAAGCCAATTTGACTCGCTGCTGCCACAGATCGACCAACTTGCTGGCGATTCCGGCTTCAACGGCATCAACCTGCTCGGCGGCAATGATCTAACGATCACGATGAACGAAGACGGCACTTCGAATGTGGTCGTCACTTCGTTCAACGACACCACCGCCGGCGATCTGGCGATTAACGCTTCGCAGAACAGCTGGGCGGGCAACGCTGATATCACCGCCGCCGGTGACAATCTGAAGACCGCGCTGACGACACTGCGGGCGCAGGCCCAGTCGTTAAGTTCGAATTTGGCCACCGTGCAAATTCGGCAAGACTTTACCAAAGCGATGATCAACACGCTGAACGCAGGTTCGGACAGTCTTACGCTCGCTGACAGCAACGAAGAGGGCGCGAACTTGCTCGCCTTGCAGACACGTCAGCAGCTGTCGACAACGGCCCTATCACTCGCGTCGCAAGCCGATCAAAACGTGCTGCGACTCTTCCAATAGTCGCATTCACGTAGGCCGCGGGCGCGGCGCCAAAGGTTGCCGCGTCAGGTTCAATAGACGGCCGCAAGGAGCGGCATCAAATGGGTCTTAAAGTCGAGCTGAAGGCCGGAGAACGCTTCATCCTCGGCGAGTGTCTGGTCACCAATGGAAGCCAGCGCACTCGATTACTTATCGAAGGCGATGCGCCAATCTTGCGCGAAAAAGACATCATGACCGCAGCGCAGGCCAACACACCTGCCAAGCGCATCTACCTCGCAGTGCAGTTGATGTATACCTCCCGTGACCCCCGCATTCACCACGAGACGTACTTCGTACTGATGCGCGACCTGGTGCAGGCCGCACCGAGCGCGTGGCCCCATATTGTAGCAGTGAGCAATCACATCCTAGCCGGTGAACTTTACAAGGCGCTCAAGAGCGCCAAAGCCCTTATTGCCTACGAAAAGGAGCTGATCGATCATGCAACACGCGGCACAAACATACGACGCGGTCGCCAAACAGACCGCAAGACCGCGTGAGCTAGAAGCTGATCTGCTTCTAAACGCTGCCGCGCGTCTGCAAGCTATCCGCGACGGCTGGGACGCCAAGTGGGCTGAGCTGGATGCGGCGCTTGTCTATAACCGCAGGCTTTGGTCGATATTTGTGACCTCGGCAACTAGCCCCGATAATCCGCTGCCGCCGGGTGTTCGGCAAAATGTCGCCAACCTTGGCCTATTCGTTTTCAATCACACATTGGCAATCATGGCCAACCCGCGGCCCGAAAGCTTAGGTTCACTGATCACCATCAATCGCGAGTTGGCCGCCGGACTGCTCGGTCGCGCCTAAGCGGCATTCCATCAAGTATTCAACGCAAAAGACCGCGGCCTTGCCGCGGTCTTTTCAGTTTTTGGCAACACGCCGGGACGTGACGTATCTGCGTCTAAGGCTTGAGATAGTTTACCAGACTGGTCTGGAACAACATCGAGGTAACTTGTAACGAAGCCTGCATGCGGGTTTGAAGCGTCAGCAACTGTGCGCCGACATCCTCATTCGATACGCCATCGATTTGCTGCAGAAAGTCATTAAGCGTTGAGCTGGTCTGCTGGTGGCGGGTCTTGGCGGCTGTTAGCGAAGTCTGAGCGCTGGCGAGATCGGTTTCGATATCTGCGATGCTTTGGGTACCGGTCGCGCCCAGGTTGACCGTCAGGCGCTGGTCGAGAGCGCTGCTCAAACCAACGCCATTAGGATTCGTCGGCGTAATCGATACAGCGGCCAGCGTGGCGACGTTCTGCACCAGGTTGCGAATCGCATCTTCGTTGGCACGCGCGCCATACGATACAGAAAGTGACTGGTCGATACGCGCGGTCGCGGTCGAACGAGCCGGGTCGGCGCCCGTTTCGCCCGTGTACCAAATCACGGTGTTGGCCGCTGTCCCGGAAGTCATACTTGTTGCGGCATAGAAGGGTGGCGAACCAGCCACTCGCTGCGGCGGATTATTGGCATCAGCATTGAAGAAATCATTCGAAGCGGCGACGGCAGACGCGGCACTCAGCGCGGTGCCTCCGAGTTTGCCCAAAGCTGTGGTGAGGGCTGCCTGGAAATTGGTTGCCGTATCGGTCGGCGTTGCGCCAACAGTGAATTGGTTGGTGCCCGGCGGCGAATTTGCCGTGGCCGTCAAGGTCAGGTTTTCACTCGTACCGTCAGGCAAATTGAGGCGCAACGTGACTGTCTCGCCGGGGTTCGGAACGGCCGAGAAATCAATCCCCATCGAGGCCGGTGAGCCGCTCGGCGCCGCCACGGTGGTGCCGGTAGCATTCGTAGTGATGGATGCAAGTTTGAACCCAAACGGAGAGGTCGAATCCTCCGTCAGCGACACCGACGTCGGACTCGGCGCACCGATAACCAGCCGCCCGAGACCGTCGGCGCCAAGGTCCGCCTGGTTGCGTTCGGCAATAAGCTGTTTAAGGCCAGCGCGCGCGCCATCGCCATTGAGAATGTGATCGAGCGTTTCCACGGCCGGCTGGTCGGTGGCGCGGCCAGAAAAAAGGTATCGATTGCCGGCCTGGCTATTCAGCAATCCAAGCACTTCGTCGAGTGATGACTGCGCTGTTTGCTGTGCTACGCCCGCCCCGCTGCCGTCGCTGACACCGTTAGCTTGCACCATCGCCGCTTTCACTGTGCTGGTGACATCGGTCATGTTGCTTAGCGCGGTGTTCATGAGATTGATGCGCGTCATGACATTGTCGATCGTGTCGTCGTACCCGCCAATCTGCGACAGTTGCGCATTCAGACTGACGGTGACGCCGCGATCGAGTCCGAGGCCCGCATAAGTCGCTGATTTCTGTCCGGTACTAAGCTGACGCTGCAAATCGTCAAACTGCGCGCGCATTTGCGTCAGTTGCTGGATAGCAAGCTGCGATTGGACTCCGATCGATGAGACGCTCATGCCGTCCTCACATCTGGATCAGGGCGTCGAACATATCCTTCACCGCCGACAACACACGTGCGTTGGCGGAGTATGAATTTTGCAACGTGAGCAGGTTTGCCATCTCCTGGTCGACATTAACTCCCGACGTGTCATTGAAACGCTGCTGTAGTGAATTCAGCACGACATCCTGACCTTGCTTAAGATTGTCAGCCGAAGTCGCCGCCTCGCCTTGTTGGCTGATGACCTGGCGCAAATAAGTGGTGAGCGATCCAGTAAACGGTGCGGTAACGGTGCCAATGCCCGTATTTGGCGAGAACGTCAGCGTTGCGTTGGTGAGCTGCTGCAACAGGAAATCGGGCCGCGTACTATCGCCGGCGGGAGTGCCAGCTTGGTAGGTGACGAGGGTTGATGGATCCGCCGCGACCGAAGGATTGACGGCAATGCGGCCGGCCAAGCCAAGACTTTCGAGACCGTTCGAAGTGATCGCCCCGGTATAGGGAGACGATCCATCGGTAAACAGCGGGAATGCCGCACTACCGCCGGCGAGCGTGGTAGCAGTCGCGGTGGCCGAGACCGAATTCACGGCCGTGTTGCCGGAGCCGTCGTCGAGGACTTCGAGCGTAGTCGCCGCCGGATTTGAAGCCACCATTCCGGTGCCGGTGAATGCAGTGTTGATCTGCGATATTACCGAGCCCATACCGCCGGAAAAATCGATGCCGAATACGGTGTCATTCGGGGTCGACGTTGCCGCATTTGAAAGTGGGAGGGCCGCAGGGTCGTCGACCCGCACTAAAGTGATGGTATGCGGCGTATTTGTCAGCGTGTCCTTATAATTGACAGTGATTGAATTGCCGGCAGACAGGCTGCCGATGTCAACGTCAAAGCCATTTTGCGGCAGCGCAGACACCGGCGTGCCCGCAGTTGTCTTGTCCGAAACTGCGGATGCCAGACCGGCTGCGAGGCCGTCGAGTTGATTTTGTGCCTGCACGAGATCTTGATCGCGCATTTGCAGATAGGCCGCGATGGTTCCAGAGCGGATCGCATGATCTTGAATCAAGTCAACTGGGGCGCCGTCAGGTGAAATAAGCGTTATCGTACCGACTCCGCGCTTCGTAGGGTCGGCGCTCCACTGCGATGCCGGCGTGATTGTACCGACTGCATCAAAGGTCAGCTTTGCCGCTTGCGAACCAACCAGCTGTGTCCCGGAACTTGTAAAGATGTTTACCTGACTGCGATCGCCCTGTACGACATTGATATCCATCAGCTTCGACAACTGATCGATATAAGAGTCACGTTGGTCCATCAAAGTTGCAGTGGCGCTGTCGCCTGGAGTAGAGGCAGCTATCTGCTGATTGAGAGCTGCAATTTGGCTCATCGCGCCGTTGGCCTGATTGACCGCGTCGGCAATCCCAAGTTCCGCATTGGCGCGCAAGCTCTGAACGCTGTTGCTCAACTGATTGAGCTGCTGCGTCAAAAGTTGCGCGCTGCTGATAACCGCACTGCGCGCGCTTGGATCGTCTGGACTGGTCGATAACGATTGAACGGCCGTCGTAAAATTGTTGTACACCGACTCCAGCGCGGTACTCGATCCCGGCTGGCCATAAATGTCCTGCAATTGCGAGTACATATCGGCGCGAGTATCGGCATAGGAAGCGCCGGCGTTTTCGACACGCAACTGCCGCTGTACGTACAGATCGATTTCACGTTGGATATCGCTGACCCGGACTCCAACACTCGTATTTCCACCCGTCGCGATTTGATTCACGACCTTGCGGGTGTAGCCCGGTGTGTCGGCGTTGGCGACGTTTGCCGCGACCATCGCAATATTGGCCTGCGTGACCTGCAGGCCCGAGAGGGCGGAATTGAGCGCTTGTGTCAGACTCATATTCCAGCCTCGATCACTCTGCGATTATTTCCGACGCTCACGTAAGGTTATCGAATGACGTTCAGCAGATCTTGCGACATCTGATTTGCCGTCGTGATCACCTTAGTGTTTGCGGAATAGGCCTGCTGCGTAACAATTAGCTTGGTGAATTCAGTCGCGATGTCCGTATTCGAGGCCTCCAGCGATTGGCCGACGATTTTGCCGGATGAACCTGCGAGCGCCGGTCCTGAAGCGTCCGTCAATTGATAGGCGCCGCCGTCGAGGCTTTTAAGATTATCCGGGCTATTGAAGTGGACCAGCGGGACCTGAGCCAACGCAACATTTTGTCCGTTAGAGAACGTCCCGATGATATCTCCCGCGTCGCTGACCGCGATTGAGTTGAGCTGACCGGCAGCGTAACCGTTCTGCTGCAAATTGTTGACTGTCGCCGCGCCACTTGTATTGGCGAATTGCGTGATGCCGCCGGTGGGACTTTTTATCGTTATATTGCCAAGCGAGGTCCCGTTGATCGTGACGCCGGTGAGCGGGATCGTCGTGACGGGCGGATTTAACTGACCGGTCGTGCCGTCAAACGTAAAGTTGATGCCAGCATTCTGCCACGCGACCGTGGCCCCCGTCGCCGTTGAGTCTGTTTGATAAAATAGTTGCCATGAGTCCGTGCCACCAGCGGCGACGCTATCCGTCTTTGCCCATCTCAACTGAAGATTGGCGGGCGTGCCGATTGGGTCGTAGACGGTCACCGAGCCGGCATCGATCGACTCATTCACAAACGTGGAAACGTCAGTACCGATGACCGTCCCCGTCCCAGCAACGGTGGGATCGGCCCCGGGCGTGAAATCCGCAGGATTGAGCAACTCGGAATTTGGCGTTGCTGGATTAAACGCGTTTGTGGCTGGATTTGACGGAAGATTGATCCCGTAGTTTATCTGGTTCGTCGCGCTGGCCGGCAAAAAGTTGCCCTGGAATTGCAAAGGAGCGGCAACGCTTCCGGCCGCATTGCCGGTCGTGGGATCAATCGGAATACCTTCGAGATAGTAGCCGGCGCCATTCACGAGATAGCCGTTGGCATCCTGCTTGAAGTCGCCGCGACGTGTATAGCTATCAATGCCACCGAAGAGCGGCTGGTTGCCGGTGAAACCGGTCGGAGCTTGTACGACGAAATAACCGTTGCCATTGATGGCGATATCCGTGGTGGAATTTGTGCTTTGGATCGTTCCTTGTACCGTGTTCGTGGAAACTGAGCTTGCGATCACACCACCGGCAATTTGGTGCGAAGGAACTGAATCTCCCGGAATAAGATCGGAAAATTTCGTGTCGATGCCTTTGTAGGCAGTCGTCTGAGAGTTCGCGATGTTGCCGGATATGTTTTGCATGGCGAAGGATTGTGCCTGCAAACCACTCACTGCAGTTGTTAGAGCGTCGAACAAACCCATGACTTCATCTCCGCAAACGAGACACACGTCGCCCCACCGGGGCTCTGAAAGCGAATTCTTGGATAGTCCGTGGCAATAGCCGTGCCACATATTTTATTCAATAATATCAAATAGTTATTTCGTACGAAGGTAAGGGTGAGCTTCGGCAAAGCGGTTCTTTCTTCCGCCGAGCGGCAGATTTTGCCGGGCAAAATTCCGGTCAGCTAGCAAAGAATATTTGAAAAAACAGGGTCTGCCTCAGCGAGCTCAAGACGCGCCGCTGGACTCCGGCGTGAATTTCAACGCCACGCCATTCATGCAGTACCGCAAGCCGGTCGGCTTTGGTCCGTCGTCGAACACATGACCGAGATGACCGAGGCAACGCGCGCAATGCACTTCCGTGCGCGCCATGAAAAATGACCGATCCGTTTTTGTCTCGACCGCATTGGCCATTGGTTGATAGAAGCTGGGCCAACCTGTCCCGCTTTCGAACTTGGTATCGGACGAGAACAACGGCAAATCGCAGCCGGCGCAGGCGAAGGTGCCTTTGCGCTTTTCTTTGTTAAGCGGGCTGCTTCCGGCGCGTTCGGTACCGTGTTGGCGCAGTATCGTGTATTGGTCCGACGTGAGGCGTTGGCGCCAGTCCGCATCGGACAGATTGCGATAGTCAACGGTGCCTTTGGCGATCATTGTTTCTGCCTCGCCAAATTTAGCCATGAGAGCGAGCGCTGAAACCCCGATGCCCGCCGTCAATAGAGCGCGTCGGCTTGTCATTTAACCATCTCCAGCTCGCAATTTCTGTAACTTGGAGATACAGGTTTTAGGCGTAAACACCATTCAACTTCTCATCACCAATCTATCACGTTGATGCGAGCCGGCCTTGGCGCAATTATCAATCTGGGCGCGGGAGAGGCGCGGACGGTGCTGCCGCCTGCGAAAACCCAGATAAATGAGGCCGAATCGCTACGCGACAGCTAGCCGCCCGACGCGAGGATGGCTTTGTTTCTCCGCGATACACCATAGACGGTTGTCCGGTCGAAGCGGATATGAACCGTGCCACTCTTCGAGTTTCTCTCGATACAGCGATACGTAAGCTTCGTCGGAAAGCGTCTCGATGTTTTCCAGATCGAGGCCCAGGCCAATCTCGTGATAAACGTCTAGATTGTGCAAATCCGGTATCGGCAAATTTCCACGCCGGAAATCGCCCCACATCTGCCGGTACAAATCCTCGAGGTCGCGGACAAGCCGTGACGTGTTGAAGAGTAGCCCGTTATCCCGGCCCGCGATCAGCTTCGCCTTTGTTGCGGCCAACTTCTCTCGGTCGTGCGCGAGTTCGATTGCTTTCGCCACATATGCATCCGACGTCGGGCAGCAAAGCTCGCTGACGCCGGCCGCTTGAACCACGGAGGAGCACACCCGGGCCGCGAATGTCCGGCCTGGGAACGTCACAATCGGCACGCCCATCCAGAGCGAGTCCGCAGCGGTGGTGTGAGCGCCATAAGGACTGCTGTCCAGAAACAGATCCGCAAGCGGATAGCGCGCGAGATGCTCGGGATTGGGCAGCTTCTGTGCGAATACAATACGATTTGGATCGATCCCCGATGCCGCAGCGGCCTGGCGGAGCCGTTCGTTGGTATCGTCCGTGGCGCTCAGCAACCAAAGGACGCTGTCAGGCACGCTACCGAGGATCATCATCCAGCGTCGGAATGTGCGTGGTGTCGTCTTTTGCGAACCGTTCAACGAGCAGAAAACGAATGCGTTTTCTGGGAGTCCGGCATCTGCGCGTGAAGGACGCTGCGCAGCAACAACCCGCTTGCGATCGTTGGGCTGGTAGCACGCAAGGCGTAACACCTTCTCCGAGTAGTAAATCTCGTGGTCGGGCGGAATGATGTTGGAGTCCGCAATGATATAGTGATGATACGGCGTTCCCAATGTGCCAGGGAACCCAAACCAGTTCACTGCGATGGGCGCGGGCCTTCGGGCGAATACTTTTGTGCGCGCATCTTTTGTGTAGCCATTGAGATCGACCAGAATATCTATTCCATCGGCCGCGATCTTCGCCGCGGCCTGATCGTCATCGAGGCTATTGATGTCGACCCAATGGTCGGCGGCCTTCATGACCCGCTGCTGCGTGCCATCGGTACGATTGATCCCACAATAATATGCAAAAACCTCAACGTTCTCACGATTATGCTGCTCGATCACGTCCGTCATAGCAAAACCGACGGCATGCTCGCGCAAATCGGACGAAACGTAGCCGATGCGCAAGCTATCCGGATCGCGGCGGCTTGCCGGGGAATGCTGCATGACCTTCGGCATACCGATTGTATTTTTTGCGTACTGATAGGCCTTGGCTAGCTGAAACATTGGATCGTCGGCGAGGCACTGTAGCGACAGCGATGATATACCGTCCAAAAGGTCCCTTCGGCTGACGCGATCCCATTCGGCAATCACCGGCCATTTGCATTGCCGCTGGCGCAATGAAATCCAATGCTGCAAGACCTTGGTCTGGCGCGGATTGATATCAAGGCTTTGCTTAAGGGCATCCTCGGCCGGAGCGTCGTTGTTTGCGCTCTCCAACACGCGCGCGATCTGTTCCAGCGCGCTGACTTTATGCGCTACGGAATCGCCATTGATAGCAGAGAGATCCTGGACAAGTTTGAGCCATTGTGTGACGGCCGCGCCGGCCTGCCCGCTGTCCTCAAACACGCGACCGAGATTGATATAGCAAGGATGAAAATCCGGCTTAATGCGAATGCATTCTTGAAAAGCGTTTATCGCCCCTGCCCGATCGCCAACAGCCGCTAGGGCGACGCCGAAATTGAAGTAGGCCGCGTGCAACAGACCGTCACCTGAGTTATGGGCGATCCAGGTCTTGTACAAATCGGCGGCGAATTGCTTTTGACCAAGGGAATCAAGCTGTGTTGCGACACCAATGAGGTCTGCGATCGAAAGTTGATGTCCTATCGCCCGATTGACCGAATCGTTGAATAGATCCGTTGCGGCTTTCGCGTCGACTGGCTCGGATAGCATGATGACGTCCCATAAGCGTTGAAGGTGCTAACCCGATACGGCCACCCGTAGCCGTATCAGGAAGCGCATTGCGCTACGCGTTACAGTACGCCTTACATCTTCGACGTCCGGTGCCCGGGCCAACACATGGGCCTAAGGCACTTATTCGGACCTACGCGTTACCCAACGAGAGTGACCAAGGCATCCAACTGAGCGATCGACATGGCCTCGATCTGCGCCGGTGTGAATGCATTACCCTGCGTCGTCGTCAAGGAGCTAATTTCAGTTGTCGTCAGACCAGAGATAGCAGCAATGCTAAGCGCAGGTATGGCGGTCGTGCTGGTCAGCGCATCAAAATTAGCCGTCGTCATGGCGTTGATTTGGTCGCTCGTCAACGCTCCGGCCTGACCCGCGGTCAACGCAGCCATTTCCGTTGTCGTCAACTTGTTGATCTGCGAAGTCGACATTGCGCCGAAGTCTGCGGCACTAAATATGTGGACTTGCGCCGCGGTCAGGTTGCCGAGTGCGGTCGTCGTCAGGCCACCCACCTGCGTCGACGTCAACTTGGATGTGACCAGTGCGTCCAGATTGGTGGTCGTCAAGTTGTTGAGTTGCGTTGAAGTCAAGCCGCCCACTTGTGTGGTCGAGAGCGCCGCGATCTGCGTGGTGGTCAGGTTGTTGAGCACCGTCGTGGTGAGCGTGCCGACCTGTGTTGCGGTCAGCGCGTTGGCCTGCGTCGTCGACAGGTTCTGCAGCTCGGTCGTGGTCAGCTGGCTAATTTGCGAAGAGTTTAGGGCCGCAACTTCGCTCGCCGTCAGATTAGAGACCTGGGTCGCCGTCAGGGCGCCGAAGGCTGTCGTATTGAGGCCCGCCACCTGCGTTGTGGTCAAGTTGGCAACGCTGAGCGAATCCAGGTTGGTGGTCGAGATGCCGTTGAGCTGGGTCGTGGTCAGGCCATGGACCTGGGTGCTCGAGAGCGCCGCGATCTGCGTGGTGGTCAGGTTATTGAGCACCGTCGTGGTGAGCGTACCGACCTGTGTTGAGGTCAGCGCATTGGCCTGTGTGGTCGACAGGTTATGCAACTCGGTGGTGGTCAACTGACCGATCTGCGCAGAGCTCAACCGCGCGATCTCGCCCGCCGTCAGGTTGGAGATCTGGGTCGCCGTCAGGGCGCCGAAGGCCGTCGTATTGAGGCCCGCCACCTGCGTGGTGGTCAGGTTGGCGACGCTGAGCGAATCCAGGTTGGTGGTCGAGATGCCGTTGAGCTGGGTCGTGGTGAGACCCTGAACCTGCGCCGCCGACAGAGCCGCGATCTGCGTGGTGGTCAGGTTATTGAGCACCGTGGTGGTGAGCGTACCGACCTGCGTTGCGGTCAGCGCGTTGGCCTGCGTGGTCGACAGGTTATGCAACTCGGTCGTGGTCAACTGACCGATCTGCGCAGAGCTCAGCCGAGCGACTTCGGTTGCCGTCAGGTTGGAGATCTGCGTCGCCGTCAGGGCGCCGAAGGCTGTCGTATTGAGGCCGGCCACCTGCGTGGTGGTGAGCTTGGCCACGCTGAGCGAATCCAGGTTGGTGGTCGAGATGCCGTTGAGCTGGGTCGTGGTGAGACCCTGAACCTGCGTCGTCGACAGGGCGCCGATCTGCGTGGTGGTCAGGTTGTTGAGCACCGTCGTGGTGAGCGTGCCGACCTGTGTTGCGGTCAGCGCGTTGGCCTGCGTCGTCGACAGGTTCTGCAGCTCGGTCGTGGTGAGCTGGCCGATCTGCGAGGAGCTCAGCCGGCAACCTCGGTTGCTGTCAGATTAGAGATCTGGGTGGCAGTCAGGGCGCCGAACGCGGTGGTGGTCAGGCCCGCCACCTGCGTTGTGGTCAAGTTGGCAACGCTGAGCGAATCCAGGTTGGTGGTCGAGATGCCGTTGAGCTGGGTCGTGGTCAGGCCATGGACCTGGGTGCTCGAGAGCGCCGCGATCTGCGTGGTGGTCAGGTTATTGAGCACCGTCGTGGTGAGCGTACCGACCTGTGTTGAGGTCAGCGCATTGGCCTGTGTGGTCGACAGGTTATGCAACTCGGTGGTGGTCAACTGACCGATCTGCGCAGAGCTCAACCGCGCGATCTCGCCCGCCGTCAGGTTGGAGATCTGGGTCGCCGTCAGGGCGCCGAAGGCCGTCGTATTGAGGCCCGCCACCTGCGTGGTGGTCAGGTTGGCGACGCTGAGCGAATCCAGGTTGGTGGTCGAGATGCCGTTGAGCTGGGTCGTGGTGAGACCCTGAACCTGCGCCGCCGACAGAGCCGCGATCTGCGTGGTGGTCAGGTTATTGAGCACCGTGGTGGTGAGCGTACCGACCTGCGTTGCGGTCAGCGCGTTGGCCTGCGTGGTCGACAGGTTATGCAACTCGGTCGTGGTCAACTGACCGATCTGCGCAGAGCTCAGCCGAGCGACTTCGGTTGCCGTCAGGTTGGAGATCTGCGTCGCCGTCAGGGCGCCGAAGGCTGTCGTATTGAGGCCGGCCACCTGCGTGGTGGTGAGCTTGGCCACGCTGAGCGAATCCAGGTTGGTGGTCGAGATGCCGTTGAGCTGGGTCGTGGTGAGACCCTGAACCTGCGTCGTCGACAGGGCGCCGATCTGCGTGGTGGTCAGGTTGTTGAGCACCGTCGTGGTGAGCGTGCCGACCTGTGTTGCGGTCAGCGCGTTGGCCTGCGTCGTCGACAGGTTCTGCAGCTCGGTCGTGGTGAGCTGGCCGATCTGCGAGGAGCTCAGCCGAGCAACCTCGGTTGCTGTGAGGTTAGAGATCTGGGTGGCAGTCAGCGCGCCGAACGTGGTGGTGGTCAGGCCCGCCACCTGCGTTGTGGTCAAGTTGGCAACGCTGAGCGAATCGAGGTTGGTGGTCGAGATGCCGTTGAGCTGGGTCGTGGTCAGGCCATGGACCTGGGTGCTCGAGAGCGCCGCGATCTGCGTGGTGGTCAGGTTATTGAGCACCGTCGTGGTGAGCGTACCGACCTGTGTTGAGGTCAGCGCATTGGCCTGTGTGGTCGACAGGTTATGCAACTCGGTGGTGGTCAACTGACCGATCTGCGCAGAGCTCAACCGCGCGATCTCGCCCGCCGTCAGGTTGGAGATCTGGGTCGCCGTCAGGGCGCCGAAGGCCGTCGTATTGAGGCCCGCCACCTGCGTGGTGGTCAGGTTGGCGACGCTGAGCGAATCCAGGTTGGTGGTCGAGATGCCGTTGAGCTGGGTCGTGGTGAGACCCTGAACCTGCGCCGCCGACAGAGCCGCGATCTGCGTGGTGGTCAGGTTATTGAGCACCGTGGTGGTGAGCGTACCGACCTGCGTTGCGGTCAGCGCGTTGGCCTGCGTGGTCGACAGGTTATGCAACTCGGTCGTGGTCAACTGACCGATCTGCGCAGAGCTCAGCCGAGCGACTTCGGTTGCCGTCAGGTTGGAGATCTGCGTCGCCGTCAGGGCGCCGAAGGCTGTCGTATTGAGGCCGGCCACCTGCGTGGTGGTGAGCTTGGCCACGCTGAGCGAATCCAGGTTGGTGGTCGAGATGCCGTTGAGCTGGGTCGTGGTGAGACCCTGAACCTGCGTCGTCGACAGGGCGCCGATCTGCGTGGTGGTCAGGTTGTTGAGCACCGTCGTGGTGAGCGTGCCGACCTGTGTTGCGGTCAGCGCGTTGGCCTGCGTCGTCGACAGGTTCTGCAGCTCGGTCGTGGTGAGCTGGCCGATCTGCGAGGAGCTCAGCCGAGCAACCTCGGTTGCTGTGAGGTTAGAGATCTGGGTGGCAGTGAGCGCACCGAACGTGGTGGTGGTCAGGCCCGCCACCTGCGTTGTGGTCAAGTTGGCAACGCTGAGCGAATCCAGGTTGGTGGTCGAGATGCCGTTGAGCTGGGTCGTGGTCAGGCCATGGACCTGGGTGCTCGAGAGCGCCGCGATCTGCGTGGTGGTCAGGTTATTGAGCACCGTCGTGGTGAGCGTACCGACCTGTGTTGAGGTCAGCGCATTGGCCTGTGTGGTCGACAGGTTATGCAACTCGGTGGTGGTCAACTGACCGATCTGCGCAGAGCTCAACCGCGCGATCTCGCCCGCCGTCAGGTTGGAGATCTGGGTCGCCGTCAGGGCGCCGAAGGCCGTCGTATTGAGGCCCGCCACCTGCGTGGTGGTCAGGTTGGCGACGCTGAGCGAATCCAGGTTGGTGGTCGAGATGCCGTTGAGCTGGGTCGTGGTGAGACCCTGAACCTGCGCCGCCGACAGAGCCGCGATCTGCGTGGTGGTCAGGTTATTGAGCACCGTGGTGGTGAGCGTACCGACCTGCGTTGCGGTCAGCGCGTTGGCCTGCGTGGTCGACAGGTTATGCAACTCGGTCGTGGTCAACTGACCGATCTGCGCAGAGCTCAGCCGAGCGACTTCGGTTGCCGTCAGGTTGGAGATCTGCGTCGCCGTCAGGGCGCCGAAGGCTGTCGTATTGAGGCCGGCCACCTGCGTGGTGGTGAGCTTGGCCACGCTGAGCGAATCCAGGTTGGTGGTCGAGATGCCGTTGAGCTGGGTCGTGGTGAGACCCTGAACCTGCGTCGTCGACAGGGCGCCGATCTGCGTGGTGGTCAGGTTGTTGAGCACCGTCGTGGTGAGCGTGCCGACCTGTGTTGCGGTCAGCGCGTTGGCCTGCGTCGTCGACAGGTTCTGCAGCTCGGTCGTGGTGAGCGCGCCAACTTCCGCTGAAGTCAATTTGCTGACTTGCGTTGCGGTGAGCGCACTGATCTGGGTGTCTTTAAAATTCTGAATTTGCAGGGTGAGCAGCGCATTGATGATGCTGGGCGAAAGCGCTGCGACCTGCGTCGTAAAAAACGCTTGGATGTCGGTCGTATTCAACACGTTGACCTGGGCGGCTGTCAGCGCAGCCACCTGGGACGTGTTCAAAGACTGAATATCGGTAGTCGAGAGGCCTTGTATGGCGGTCGTTGAAAGCCCGGCAATCTGATTGGGCGTGAGCGACGAAATAACAGTCATCTAAACGCACTCCTGTGCGACAAATCCGTCCTGCCGGCTCATCCATCGCGAATGGATGACAAACGCCCGACCATGGCTGCGCGCAGATTTGCATAGACAAGTTAATCCTCTCTAACTCGCGCGCGTTCTCACGCCGCTCGTTAACCTCTCCTAATTTTCTACTTACGAGTCCTTCGGACGCGCCGCACAGGGCCTCAAAAAAATCAGAGCAAAAAGAATCACTTGCCCCAAGGCAAGAAGCGCTAGCGGCTCACATCAAGGGCCGCTAGCCTAAGGACGAGATAAATTCGACCGCTGCGAGGCGAAACATCTATGGGGTCACGGGAAAGTTGTCCCATTGGACGTTGCGAGAGATTTCATGCGATTTGACGGCACCAAGGGCTATGTAGCGACTGATGATCTAAAAATCGCGGTCAATGCCGCGATTACGCTCGAGCGGCCTCTCCTGGTCAAAGGCGAACCCGGCACCGGCAAGACGGTCCTGGCGCTCGAAATAGCCCAGGCGATCGGCGCGCCACTCATAGAATGGCACGTCAAATCCACCACCAAAGCGCTGCAAGGTCTTTACGAATACGACGCCGTCTCGCGGCTTCGCGACAGCCAGCTTGGCGATGAGCGCGTCAGGGACATCCGCAACTACATCAAGCGCGGCAAACTTTGGGATGCTTTCGTTGCCGATGAACGACCGGTGCTGCTGATTGATGAGATCGACAAAGCCGACATCGAGTTTCCGAACGACTTGCTTCAAGAACTCGATCGCATGGAGTTTTTTGTCTACGAAACTGGCGAGACCGTGAAGGCGCACCGGCGGCCGATCGTGATCATCACCTCAAACAACGAGAAAGAATTGCCAGATGCCTTTTTGCGCCGCTGCTTCTTTCACTACATTCGATTTCCCGACACCGAGACCATGCGGGCCATCATTCAAGTACATTTTCCTGATATAAAACAACGGCTTGTAGCAGAAGCGCTGCGGCTATTTTATGAAATCCGAGACGTGCCGGGAATGAAAAAGAAGCCGTCGACGTCCGAGCTTCTCGATTGGCTCAAATTATTGATGGCGGAAGATATCGGCCCGGAAACGTTGCGGGAGCGCGATCCCAAAAAGCTCATCCCGCCTCTCCATGGCGCACTGCTAAAGAACGAGCAGGACGTGCACCTGTTTGAGCGGCTCGCATTCATGGCGCGCCGCGAAAACCGATAGGCGCCCAAGCCACCCGCCCCTATTCGGCCGCCACGGAATCCTTCCGCGCCAAACGCGTTTTCTTGCGCGCGCGCGCGTCGGCGCGATATCGGGCAACCCGCTGCTCTATTCGTTCGACCGGCCGCGTTCCCCAGTAAATGCCTTGCGCCAACATGCGGCCGACCACACCGCCAGCCCACACCAATTCGTAGGGTGCAAACAATCGCCAACTTTGGTCGCCGTCGACGATACCGCGTGCAACGAGCTCGCCGCCCATGGCACTTGTATTAAGTCCATGGCCGCCAAACCCACTGGCCAACCACACGCCGCGCTCGATTTCGCCTATCTGCGGCATTCGGTGAACGGTACGACCCAGCGTCCCACGCCACAAATGTGCGATTTCCACTGCCCCAAGATCAGGAAAAGTCCGCCGGACGTCATTGATCAATCCCCGGCCGACGAAACGCGGATTCGCTTCCCACGCACGCATTCGCCCAGACCACTGCAGACGATCCCCTCCGACGATGCGATAGTGATTGTCGGCACGATTGGTATCGCTGACCGCCCCGCGATAGCGCACCACCTCGTGCAATAGCTCCCCAATCGGTTGGGTGACCATCACGAATGTTGTCACGGGCAGAAGCGTCGCCGCAAGCTGCGGCATTAGCGCACCAAGGTGGATGTTGCCGGCGAGCACGACCTGCGCCGCACGTACTCGGCCAGCAGGAGTAACGATGCGCTTGCGCACGCCCGCCGGATCGAGCGAAATCGCCGGCGTCTCCTCAAAGATTCGAGCGCCTGCCTTCTCCGCCAACGCGGCAAGACCGAGCGCATAATTATACGGATCCATGTGGAAAGCCTGGCGATAGTGCACCGCGTCGAAATAGTGCGGGCTATGCAATTGCTCGCGTACGCGATCTGCCGGCCAGAATTCGACGTCAGCCCCGATCCAACGCATCCGTTCGACTTCTGCGTAGAGTTCGCCGGTATTGTCGGTTTTCGATACATGCAGCCAGCCATTGATCAAATCGACGCCGGGCATTCGCGTGTCGAGAATGGTGCGCCGGACATACTCGAGCCCCTGTTCCGACAGTGCCCAGAGCTGTTTGGCGTGATCGAGTCCGATACGTTCAACGATGTCATCGACATCTTCAGAAAATCCCGGAAGCACAAAGCCCATATTGCGGCCAGACGCCGCCCAGGCCACGTGACCTGCTTCAAGCACCGCGACGGACCACCCACGCTGGGCGATCTCGCGCGCCACAGTGAGCCCGGCGAGCCCCGCTCCGATCACACAGACATCAACATCGAGATCGAGGTTCAGGCGCGGACGGTCCGGGCGAGCAACCCCCGTCGCCTCGTACCAGCCTCCCGCCGTACTTTCAATTTCAGTCATCAGATCCCGCTGCGCTATTTGCGCCGAGGCGCGTCGGTCGATATCCATAGTATGACCATGCGCCGTCTTTTGCTATTTCGTCACGCCAAGGCCGAACGCTCGGAGCCCGGGATGGAAGACCGTGCTCGCAAGTTGATTGAGCGCGGACGTAAGGATGCCGCCAAGATAGGCGCTTATATGGCCACCCACACTTTGGTCCCTGATTGGGTGATCGCGTCGCCATCCACGCGTACGCAGGAAACCTGGAAGATCGCTGGCGGTGTGTTCCGGCCCCGGCCCAAAACAGAAACGATCGACAGCCTCTATGACGCAATGCCCCATGACATTCTTGAGGCGGTTAGACACGCTCCCCCCACGGCACGGACGTTCCTCGTTATCGGTCACAATCCGGGCCTTCACGAAATCGCACTGATGCTTGTCGCTTCGGGCGATGTCGAAACGCGCGAGCGATTGCGCGAAAAACTGCCCACTTCAGGCCTCGTTATCATCGATTTCACATTGGAAGACTGGGCTAAGTTGCATCCCCGGTCTGGCCGCCTCGAGCGCTTTATAACCCCAAAATCGTTGGATGCGGCGGCGAGTTGAGGCAATAACTCTCACTCAACCTCCACGCAAAAACATGCCATGATCGCATCGTTGCAGCGAAAGCGAGGGGCGCTGTTATGTACAAAAAGATTTTGGTGCCAGTTGATCTTGCCGATACCGACCTAGCCAAACCTGCCATAGCCACCGCCATTGAAATGGCGAGGACATCTGGGGGGTCCGTGCGCTTGGTGAACGTTCTGGCGATGACGCCCGTCATGCTGGCGGAATATGTACCACCCGACTTCGATGTGCAGCAGCGTAAATCAGCTGAAGAGGCGCTCGGTATTATCGCGCGCGAATGCGGCCTCGATGCTGCGCATGTTTCAGAGACGGTACGCCAAGGCGGCATCTATCATGAGGTGCTCGAAGAAGCGAAATCATTCGGCGCCGACCTCATTGTGATGAGTTCGCACCGGCCTGCAATGCGCACTTATTTTCTTGGCTCGAACGCCGGCCACGTCGTGCGTTATGCCAAGTGTTCGGTCCTCGTGGTGCGCCAGTAGAAAAGAAGTCACCTATCACGGTGGCCTCTCTTCCGCGCGCAAAATCATAGCGAGGGTATGAGTTCTTTAGGCAGCGCATCAGGGCGATATGAGCCAGGCCGATTGCGGCGAAGAAAATTTCCGCCATACCAAATAAACACCGCAAGAAATGCGACGACGAGTGCAGCTCCGCTCAAAGAACCGTTTTGCAGAGCCCGTACAATTAAACCGCCGAGCCCAAGCGCTACGCAGACAAAAACGAGCACCCCGGGCCAATAGATAAATTGGCTACTGCCCTTTTCGAAGCGCGTGCCCGTCGGTGCATTCAACATTCGATGATGGAGTGCCCGCACGAAGTTTGAATAGGATTGATCCAGCCGTTCCTGCTCGAACATGCTTTTGCAGGATGTGGAGATAATCTCCAATTTGGCCGCACCCTCTGCCCATACCTCAGTGACGAAACGGTGCGATTGCATGCTTGTCGGCCGATACGACAGGCGCAGACGCCGAATATTACGGTATGGAATGTGGCCGGACTTGATGCCCGCATCCCAATCGATTCCATCATCCGAAAGGCTGAAGGCCCGGATTGGGCCCATTACCGAAGGCCGATAGGCGTAAGCGGCATCCACTCGTTTCCCGTCTGAGGGACTGTCGGCCACGCGCTCTCCCTTACTCACCGTCAGACCGGGTTTTGGCCATTAACCATGGGCCGAACCGGCCCTGTATGAAACTCACAGCCCATCTCTACGAGTGTTTCCAACGCCCAAGGTATATAATAGCTTAACCTTGATAGCGCGCGCCGTTCGGGGCTTTTAGTAGCGTTTGGGGTTGGAGGCGGGGCCATGGCTAAGTTGTCGGATCTGTTTGGCCGAAAAGGCGTTGCGGCCGGGGTCGACAAGCTTACGGGCCGGCCAATCAGCAGAAACGGCAACGGCGGCGACCATATCTCTATCGAAAACTTGTCCGACGTCGGTTCGCGGATGGGCGAGGAAAATGAGGTCCTTCGAAACCTGCTGACCGACACCGGCCGCAAAATCAATGAGCTCGACGATCTCAAGGAAGCATTCGATAAACTGGTTGCGCCATTCAACAGCACGCTGCGCGCGCTAGAGCAGGAAAAATCTCAGACGTTAAGTCTGTCTGGAATGCTTGCAGAAGCACGTGCGGCCTATGAGACACTCAGGACTGAGTTCTATCAGGTCGACCGAAAAGCGACGTCCCTCGAGGCCGAGGTAGATAGACTTCGCGAAGATCTCGAGTTGTCCCGCGAAACCAATCGCGGACTGGAAAGCAGCCGCCTCGAGCTCAGTGACGACATTAATGCTCGACGGGCTCAACTTGCCGAGCTTGAGCGCCAGCTCACACAGGAAACGACCCAACGCCGAGCGTTGAGCGAAGCCAGGCGTGGACTCCAGGAGCAGTTCGACACGGCTGAAAAGCGGATTGTCCAGCTCGAGGGCGAGCTTGCGGCCGCGCGCGAGAAGCTGGCGCTATTGGAAGATGAAAAGCGGTCCCTGCAGATCGCGGTCGATCAATCGCTCAACGAGACCGCACGGTTGACGCGCCGATTGACCGAAAGCGAAAATACGTTGACTGCAACACGCGCGCAGCTCGGCAAGGTCGAAGCAAGCTTTGCTGAAGCTTATGCGGAGCGCGGACGGTTGGGCGCCGCACTTGATGAGGCCAAGGAACAGCATCAGGCCGAACGCAACAGCTTGAACATGCGGCTGGACGCCTTGCAGTCACGCGCCGCAACTGCCGAACGTCTGCTATCCGAGGCGCGGCAAAACCTGATCGCGCGAACCGAAGAAGTGCGTGCCTTTGATCGCAAATCCGTCGAAGCAACGATCGCCCGAAACAACTCGGACAAGCGCCTCGCCCAAATCGAAGCATCGCACGAAGGACGCGAGCGCCAGATCAAGGATCACGAACAAGCCCGGATAGCCCTGACAGAGCGCAACAGTGCCTTAACGAAGACTTTGAAGGTACGCGAAACGACACTGGCGCGCGCGGAGGAAAAAATCGCTTCGCTGACCGAACGCAATGGACATCTAGAAGCAGATATCCAGGTCAGCCGCACCAATATTGAAAAACGGGTCGAGGACCTCAATTCGGCATTGCAGCGCGAGCGAATGGAGCGCGCGGTCGTCGAAGGCGCGTTGGAAGCGGCGCGCAAGGACAACTCTCGCCTCCAGAGCGAAGTAGCGGCACTGCGTTCGACGCTGCGCCGGGGTGCGCCGCTTGATGACGCGCCTGCTCCTCCGGCCGAAGCCGCCAACGACGAGGCGCCCCCGAAGGGCAAGAAGGGCAAGCACGTCGAGGCCTCGTAAGCAGCCTCTGATGCACCACGCACCTTCACGAAAAGCTATGGGTTTTAAAGGGCGGCGGGTTCACGCGCCTCTTCATCGCAAAGCACAATGACAGACATGCCGTCCCGCCCTATATGACGGCGATGCGGACGTTTCTCATCATCGCGCCTTTGTTTGCATTGCTGGCTTTGGCGATCTGGTTCGCTGGTGCCGCGTGGGTCCACCTCGGTGGCGATGGCATTCCGCTATACGGTTATGTTGCTATTGGCGGCGGCGTCCTGGTGTCACTTTTGGTGGGTGGTGGTCTGATGGCGCTGGTATTCTACAGCAGCCGGCACGGCTACGACGATGAGGCCAACCGCTTTGACAAATAAGCGCGTGCAGCGTGGCTCTTTTACAACTTTGGTAGCAAACCGCCAAATTATGATTTGATTTAATGCGCCAACTACTTGTTTTTCCGATAGGGCGCTTCTTTAGTACGCCGGCAATCTTCTGCATCTGATGAACCAAAAACAAGAAATACCGCGTCTTGCGCCTGGGGAGGCACCATGTGGAATCAAATCTATAACCCGCTCAACAACACCTTTCTGTCGACTTGCGCCGCAGCGCTACCGGTCGTCACCCTGCTGGTCCTGATAGCGTCCAACAAGGTAAAAGCTCACATCGCAGCGATCATCGCGCTGATTGTCGCAAACCTGGTCGCGATCGTTATCTTTACGATGCCGGCCGACATGTCCCTGCGTGCAACCGTGCTCGGCGCGGTCACAGGTTTCTTCCCGATAGGCTGGATTGTTCTCAACGTTATTTTCCTTTACCGGCTAACGGTCGAGAAAGGCGCGTTCGAAACGCTTCAGACCACAATCGGTGGCGTTACCGAAGACCGTCGCCTGCAACTGCTGCTCATTGCCTTCTCATTCGGCGCGTTCTTTGAGGGAGCGTCAGGGTTTGGCACGCCAGTCGCGGTGACCGGCGCAATTCTGATTGGATTAGGCTTCTCACCGCTCGCGGCGTCCGGGTTGTCGTTGATCGCCAACACTGCGCCAGTTGCCTACGGCGCGCTGGGCACGCCAATTGCTGGCCTCTCGAGCGTCACGGGTATTGATCCATTTCTGCTAGGTGCAATGGTCTGAAGACAATTGCCGTTCTTCTCGCTGATCGTTCCATTTTGGCTGATCTGGGCCTTCGCCGGGTGGAAAGGCATGAAGGACATTTGGCCGGCAATCCTCGTAACCGGCGTTTCCTTCGCAATCCCGCAATTCCTGATTTCCAACTTCATCAATCCATGGATTGTCGATATCGGCGCTTCGCTCATATCGATGGCTTGCCTGATCGGCTTCCTGAAGATTTGGCAGCCAAAGGTGATTTGGACCTCGCCTGCCCTGCGCACCCGCGACAATTCAGCCGCGACAATGAGCAAGAAGCCGGCGAAATCGGCGAAGAAGCCGACCACCGCGGAAGTATGGGCATCGCTGCTGCCCTGGATCATCGTCTGTGTGATCTTGCTGCTCTGGGGTACCAATGCGGTCAAAGCCATCCTCAATGCCTACGCGACGTGGAATTTCCCGGTCCCCGGGCTCCACAACATGATCAATAAAGTCGCACCGGTCGTGGCAACGCCAACGAAGGAAGGCGCGGTATTCGCTTTCACATGGCTGTCGTATACCGGCTCGGGCATGCTGATCGCGGCGATTATCTCTGGCTTCCTTATGGGGTTTTCGCCGGCAAAGTTGGTCGTCGAATACGGCAAGACGATCAGGATCTGCGCCTACTCACTCGTCACAATCTCGGCGATGCTCGCGATCGGCACACTCACGCGTCTGTCGGGGATCGACGCCACGCTTGGCCTGGCCTTCGCCGGTGCCGGTGTGTTCTATCCCTTCTTCGGCACCCTGCTCGGCTGGCTCGGTGTCGCCCTCACCGGCTCCGATACGGCGTCAAACATCCTGTTCGGCAACTTGCAGAAGATCACGGCCCAGCAATTGGGCCTGTCGCCGATCTTGATGGCGGCCGCCAACTCGTCCGGCGGCGTCATGGGCAAGATGATCGACGCGCAGTCAATCGTCGTCGCCTCGACAGCCACCAACTGGTTCGGACACGAAGGGACGATCCTGCGATTTGTATTCAAGCACTCAATCGCACTCGCGTGTCTTGTCGGCGTCCTGGTCATGCTCCAGGCCTACGTATTCACCTGGATGATTGTGCAATAAGGCACGCTCCCGCGAAGGACTATCGCAATACAGCCCTGCATCGAAAGATGCAGGGTTTTCTTTTTGCCTGATGTATAATTGCGCAGGTCAAACGGATCGGACATTCCATGAGCAAATCTGCCGTCCAGGAGCAATTCGGCAAAACCGCCGCCCACTATCTCACCAGCAAACCGCACGCAAAGGGCAAGAGCCTGGAGCGCCTAGTCGAACTGACCTCGCCTAAAAAGGACTGGCGCGTCCTCGACGTTGCTACCGGGGGCGGTCACGTCGCCTATACCTTCGCACCGCATGTTGCGCGCGTGTGGGCAACCGACATCACCCAGGAAATGCTCGACATGGTGAAGGCAGAAGCCGCCAAACGCGGCCTCGACAACATGCGCACGACCTACGCCAAGGCGGAAGCGCTGCCTTTCGAGGACGAAAGCTTCGATCTCGTCACCTGCCGCATCGCGCCACATCACTTCGACTCGATACCGGAATTTCTCTCGGAGGTCCGACGCGTGCTCAAGACGGCAGGCCTGTTCGCGCTCGTCGACAATGTCGTGCCGGCAGGTAGCGTCGGCGACTATGTGAACGCGTTTGAACGTTTGCGCGATCCGAGCCATTTGCGCGCCTGGACAATGGACGAGTGGCGGCATGCGCTTAATGTTGCTCGTCTGCAAACGACGCATGACGAGCAGATTTACAAGACGATGGAGTTCAAGAGCTGGGCCGCGCGCTATGACGCCACGATGCAGGCACTCCTGCGGGCGATGCTGACCGAGATAACCCCGGAGGTCGCAGCAACTTTGGAGCCGCAGGGAATGGGCGCTGATCTTACCTTCCGCCTCTGCGAAGGCTTGTTTATTGCGAAACGGGTTTAGGAAAACGACGCCGACGGTTATCCGCGCGGCAGTTTTTGAGACTCTTCTAGTTATTCACAGCCCGGATTCAGGGCATTGACGGCCGAGACGCTAGCGACTTGCACCCGGTGGATAACCAGGCTCTGGGCGACCGTCCGCCGTGCCCAGCTCTTGTCGGAATCCGCCCCCCGCACTCGCCTTAATGTTCTGAAAAACAAACGCTTTTCGGGCGCTCCGCGGGCGCGTTAACCTTTCATTTACCCACCGAGATTCATATTCCGTTAGGATTGATTAACAGTGATTCGGCGTCGCTTCGGGCCGGGCAAATCGGCGTAATGGGGATCATGTCAATGACCAAATTCGGGGGCTTTTTCGCCCGCAAAGCCGGCCTTTACGACAAAATGGCTGAGCCAACGGCGAGCAACGCTGCTTTACCCGACAATCCGCTTGAACTCGACGAGGAATTGTTTTCGGCGCTCGGTGCCCAGCTCGGCGGCGAGAACGAATCGCTGCGCAACTTGCTGCTCGATGCCAACGCCAAGATCGGCGAGCTCGACACCATCAAAAGCGCCGTCGGAAAACTCGTTGATCCCGTCAGCAAAGCGCTGCGCGCGTTCGAAGCCGAGAAATCCGAGAAGATCAGCCTTCAGACGGTACTGAACAATACCCGCACGGCGTACGGCAAACTTCGCAACGAAGTCGCCGAGCTGGAGAAGAAGGCCAACTTTTCCGAAAAAGAATGTCAGGCGCTGCGCCAGGAACTCGCAACCACGCAAAACCTGCTTCGCTCGCTTGAAGCCACAAGAGCCGAAATCGCTATCGATATTGCAGCCCGTCGCGCGCAAATCGTCGATTTGGAGGCCCGGCTCGCGCAGGAAACGGGTGAAGGCAAGGCGCTTCGCGAGGAAAATCGTCGTCTCGACGAGCGCCTTTCTACAGCTGACAAACGCATTGCATCTCTCGAATCCGAACTCAACGCGGCGCGTCAGCGCCTGTTGATGATTGAGGACGAGAAACGTTCCCAGCAAATCTCACTCGACAAGATGAGCGCAGAGGCGGCCCGCGTTTCACGCAAGCTTGCGGAAACCGAGGCAAGCCTGACCGCCACGTTAGGGCGGCTGCGCCATGTCGAGGGCAACTTCGCGGAACTCAGCACCGAACGGGCGCGGCTCGCTAATGCGCTCGACGAGGCAAACGAGCGACATGAGCATGAGACCACAACGCAACGAATGCGGTTTGACGCGTTGCAGGCCCGTGCAGCGGCAAGTGAAAAGCTCCTGGGCGAAGCGCGGGAGCATTTGCTCGCCCGCGCCGATGAAATCCGCACATATGACCGGCGCAGCGGCGAATTAGCGCTGGAGCGTGACTCCTTGCAGGCGCGTATAGCCGATCTTGAGACCGAACGAATGCAGCGCGAATCTGAGTTCAAAGAAATGGACCAAGCGCGCGCCACGCTCATGGAGCGCAGCGCCGCGCTCACCCGCGCCTATACCGCCAAAGAAGCCGCGCTGGTGCGCGCCGAAGATGCGATCGCAGCGTTGAGCGAACAGCTCGCCGCGGTGGAGACCGCCCGCGCGTCTGAAAAGCAGGTCGCGGAGCAAAGAATTGAAGATCTCGGTGCTTCGCTGCGGCGCGAGCAAATGCAGTGCTCGGTGGTCGAAGGCGCCTTGGAGACAGCCCGAAAGGATTTCGCGCGGCTTATGCGCGAAGCGATGGCGCTCCAGCGCGAGCAGGCTGGTCCGGACGACCCGACACGTTTGCGGGCTGCCAACGCCGCCTGAACCGCGAGATTTTAAGGTCTATTTCTGGATCGCCGGGCTTCGAAGCCCGGCGTTTCTGCATTCCACGGAGTTCCAGCCTGCCATCAGGCAGGGATAGGAATCGACAGAAGCTGGAACTCATCGCAAGCGGTGCAGCTGTAGGTGAGAAGGTCGGTTTTGGCCTCGGTCGGGTGAGGCTCGCTCCCGATTAAACGCATCAATCCACCGCAGCGCCCACAAAGAAGGGGTGCCAAGCTCGTCGCGTCTTTGATTTCGATCTGTTTCATGCGGACCACGGTAAGGCCCGCGCAAACGACGTCAATTCTGTTTCTTTGCAACCATTTCTTACGCAAGCGCGCCCTTTGGAACCATTTTATCCAAACAAGGTTGTTAGCCCACTTGCAGCAATGCCTAGGAATGAGTAAATTACTCATACTGAGCTATAGGCTCTAACTTGTCATGCGAGGGGTGTCATGGCGAACAGCGCTAATAACAGGGGTGAACGGCTCCAGATCATGCTGTCAGCGGACGAGCTGATGGTTCTCGACGATTTTCGCTTCAAAATGCGCATGCCAAGTCGGGCGGCGGCGATCCGTGAGCTTTTGAAGCGGGGCCTCTCTGCGGAAGGTTTCCAGGCCGCAGCGTTCGGCACCAAGTCTGAGGATTACGGCGTCACAGGCAGGACGCCGACCGGCCGCTAACGCGATCGCGGTACCATCCCCGGCGGGCTTGCGCTCTACGGCTAGCGCGCGAGCTCCCGCGTTGCGCGGTCGAGCCCATCGAGCGTGAGAGGATACATCCGTCCGCTCATCAGCTGATGGACCATGCCAATTGAATGGGTGAACGGCCATTCCTTCTCCGGCACGGGATTGAGCCACACACAGGCAGGATAGGTGCGCGTCACGCGCTCGAGCCATTGGGCGCCGGGTTCGTCGTTGTAGTGTTCGACTGAACCGCCTTGGGCAGCGATCTCGTAAGGCGACATTGAAGCGTCGCCGACGAACACGACCTTGTAATCGTGCGGATAGGTATGCAGCACGTCCCAGGTCGCTGTGGTTGCTTGGAAGCGCCGCCGGTTTTCCTTCCACACGCGCTCGTAAAGGCAATTGTGGAAATAGAAATGGTCCATATGCTTGAATTCGCTGCGTGCTGCAGAAAACAATTCCTCGGTTGCCTTGATGTGCCAATCCATCGAACCGCCGATATCGAAGAACAGCAGCACCTTCACGGCATTGTGTCGCTCCGGCCGCATCTGGATATCGAGATAGCCCTTATGCGCAGTCCCTTTGATTGTGCCGTCGAGATCGAGTTCTTCGGGAGCACCGGTGCGTGCAAATTTGCGCAGGCGACGCAACGCTAGCTTGATGTTCCGCGTCCCGAGTTCAACATCGTCGTCGAGATCCTTGAACTCCCGCTTGTCCCACACTTTGACCGCGCGGAAATTACGATTGCTGTCCTGACCGATGCGGATGCCTTCCGGGTTATAGCCGTAGGCGCCGTAAGGTGAGGTGCCTCCAGTACCAATCCATTTCGAGCCGCCCTGGTGGCGACCTTTCTGCTCGGCCAGACGCTTTCTTAATGTCTCGAGCAATTTATCGAGGCCACCCATGGCTTCGATTTGCTTTTTCTCGTCTTCGGTGAGGTACTTCTCCGCGAGCTTCTTCAACCATTCCGCTGGAATCTCGGTTTCAATGACCCCTTCGAGCGTTTCCAGTCCCTTGAACACGTGGCCGAATACGCGATCGAACTTATCGAGATTGCGTTCGTCTTTAACGAGTGTCGCGCGCGACAGGTAGTAGAAATCCTCGACGCGGCGCGAGGCGAGATCGGCGTCCATAGCCTGCATCAGCGTCAGATATTCGCGCAACGTCACCGGCACGCCGGCGTTTTTAAGCTCTGTGAAAAAGGTGACGAACATAGGTGACAATTTGCCCTCGGCAGCGCGTTCGTCAAGCGGAGTGCCTTGGATCGCGACCGAACTTCGCCTAAGCTCCGGCGAGTGACAGTGGAAGCAGTAACCGTCCTGTTTGGGGGCCGCGTGACCGGGCAATTGCGGACCGTATTGCTGGCAGGCGCGCTGGCTTTCGGCGCCGCATCCGCGGGCATGGCTGACGCCGCTATGGATGCGGTCATGAAAGAACTCGTTCCCACTGGGAAACTGCGCGTCGCGATCGCGGTTGCGCCGGCGCCATCTGCGCTCTATGCAATCAAAGACGGCACTACCGGCAATTACCGCGGGGTTACCGTCGATCTCGGCGCGGCGATGGCAAAAAAACTAGGCGTCCCAGTCGAATTTTTGCCGCATCTTGCTTCTGGCGAGATCCAAAATTCGGCGGCCGGCGGCAAGTGGGACGTGACCTTCATGCCGGTCGATGAAGAGCGCAAAAAATTCGTCGACTTCGGAAATGCCTACCATCTGCTCCAAAGCACGTACTTGGTCGCGCCCGGCTCGAAACTTGTAAAGGTCGAGGACGCTAACGAAGTGGGCGTACGCATTGGCGGCGTCGCCAATACAGCGACCTTTCGCGCCGCCCAACGCACGGCACCTAAAGCTACGTTCGTCACCGTGCCGGGTGTCGATGCCGCGGTCGCCGCAATGAAAGCGGGCGAAATCGATTGCATTGCGCTCTCGCGCGAGTCCCTCTCCGGGCTCACCGCGAAAATCCCCGGTTCCCACGTTCTCGATGGCGGCTTTCTGAATTCCTCTACCGCGGTCGCGGTTCCAAAGGGCAAGCCGGATGCGCTCGCTTATGTCAGCCAATTCGTAGAGGACGCGAAGGCGACCGGCATGGTACGCAAGGCCTTCGACGCCATGGACCTGAAAAATTCACAAGTGGCGCCCGCGGGTATGAAACCATAGCCGCAGCGTGCTATGCGCAAATGGACGGCGGCATTTGCCGCCTGATTTTTTGGAACAGACTATGGCCGTTGCACCCGTGTTGAAAGAACTCGCTCCCAATGGAAATTTGCGGCTCGCTATTGCCGTGGCACCAGCGCCATCCGCGCAATTTGCAATCAAAGATGGCGATAGCTACCGCGGTGTCGCGGTCACACTTGGGCACGCGCTCGCGGCTAAGCTTGGCGTGCCACTCGAAATCATCCCGCATCAGGCCTCTGGCGAAATCCAGAATTCAGCATCCGAGAATCGGTGGGACGTCGCTTTTCTGCCCGTGGACGACGAGCGCAAGAAATTCGTCGACTTCGGCAACGCCTATCATTTGTTGCAAAGCACTTTTCTGGTCGGGCCCGGCTCGAAAATCCAATCGGTGAAGGATGCAGACGCCAAGGGCGTCGGTATTGGCGGCGTTGCGAATACCGCGACCTTTCGCGCTGCCAAAAAGGCGACGCCAAACGCGACCCATATCGATTTTGCGGGCGTTGATGCTGCTGTCGCAGCCATGCGCGACAGCAAGATCGAAGCGATTGCGCTTTCGCGCGAAGTCTCTGTCCGGCATCGTGAGCAAGATTCCCGGCTCGCGCATCCTCGGCGATGCTTTTCTCAATTCCAGTACGGCCGTCTGCGTGCCCAAGGGCAAGCCGGCAGCGCTCGCATTTGTCAGCGAATTTATCGAAGAGGCGAAGGCATCCGGGCTCGTGCGCAAGGCGCTGGACGAAATGAACCTCAAATCGTCGCAAATCGCCCCGGCGGGAATGAAGCCTTAAGCGGCCGCCTTCCGAACTGGAGACGCGAGCTCGGGCGTCTGGATGTGCTCCGGCCGTATTCCAAGCGCGAGCACCCGGCCCGGAATGCGCCGCAACAGCGGCCACTGCAGCAACTTGATGAAAAAGGGTGCCTTCGGCCGCTTACCTGCGAGCGCAGGGCTGATGATGTTGTTTTGAAGCAGGATTTGCAGGCGCTGCGTAAAGCGCGTGGGAAACTCCCGGCGACGCTGCACCTCATTGAGCGTTTCGACTGTCGCCGTTCCATCTCGTAGAGGCTGTGCGAGGATATTTGCGGCAGCGACAGCGTCTTGTACTGCGAGATTGATGCCCACCCCGCCAATCGGCGACATCGCATGCGCGGCATCGCCGATACAGAGCAGCCCGGCGCGATACCATTGGCGCAATCGGTCGATCGTCACCGTCAACAATTTCACTTTGTCCCAACTTTCAATCTCATCCAAACGGTCAAGCGTGAACGGCGACATCTCGCCTACAGTCTGGCGAAATTCATCCAGCCCGGCGTGCTTGACCTCGTCGGCGGTTCCTTTTGGTATGACATAAGCGCATTGCCAATAATCAGTGCGATTGAGCATCACCATCATGCGGCCGCCTTCGATATGGCCGAACGTTTCCTCTGAATCGCTCGGCTTGCGCGAGAGCCGAAACCACATCACGTCCATCGGCGCGCCGTAGTCGTCGCTCTTAAGGCCTCCTTTCTGACGGATGATGGAATGGCGGCCGTCGCAACCGACGACGAGGTCGGCGCGGATTTCGAGTTCGCCGTCCGGCGTCTGTGCACGCAGGCCGGCAATGCGCCCCTTTTCCTCGATCAAATCGATCGCTTCCGCACGCATCCGCAGGTCGAAGGTTGGGTAGCGCTTGCCGTGATTGGCGAGGAAATTAAGGAAGTCCCACTGCGGCATGAGCGCAATATATTTGCAGTGCACCGGCAAGTGGTCGAAATGCCCGATGACGACACGATCATCACCGATCTGCATGGAAATCTGCCGGACGACCGAATGTGGCAGCTTGAGAAATTCGTCGAGCAGACCGAGTTCGTACATCATTTCGAGCGTCGACGGATGCACCGTATCGCCGCGAAAATCGCGCAGGAAATCGGGGTGTTTTTCCAGCACGATGACAGGAACGCCTGCACGCGCGAGCAGGAAGCCCAGCATCATCCCCGCGGGTCCTCCGCCGGCGATACAGCAGGTGGTTTTGACCGAAGCCACGCTCACTCTCCGCGTCGCCACAATAAGAACCGCGCGCGCCGCGCCCGCTTCCAGCGCCAAGAATGCTCGTACGTTACGCCTGTTTGTCCGGCGTCGACACCACGAGACCGTCGAGCTCCTCGGTCACCTTGATCTGGCACGACAGTCGAGAGTTGGGCCGCACCTCGTAACCGAAATCGAGCATGTCTTCTTCCATCGGCGAAGGGCCGCCGACTTTTTCGCGCCAGGCTTCATCGACATAGACGTGGCAAGTTGCGCAGGCGCAAGCGCCGCCGCATTCTGCCTCGATGCCCGGAATATTGTTGCGGAGGGCCGTTTCCATCACAGTCGAGCCGAGCTCGGCATTGACTGTACGGGCATTGCCGCTGGAGTCCGTAAAAGTGATCTTCGCCATAAGGAGGGTTAGCAGGGAATAGCCGCGCCGGATTTGACGCGGGGTTTCTATATAATCATTCCCACGAAGGCGCCATCCCCCGTCATTGCGCGCGGATCAGCGCAGCAATTTCCTTCCGGGCCTCGTCGATTGATTGCGCCAGGCGATCAACTGCATGGCTGCATTCGCTCGGGGTCCCTGCTGCGGTCCGTTCCAGCGCTTCGGCGGCGTGTGCAACGCGCCCCGCGCCAATGCCCGCCGCCGACCCCTTCAATGTGTGAGCGAGCGTAGCGACCGCGGCCGGCTGGCTCGCGCGCATCCGATCCATGAGCAATTCGGCCTGACGATCGAACAGCTGCAGTACTTCTCGCTCAAGGCTGCGATCCCCGAAGGTCATGCGGACCAGATGGGCGCGGTCGAGCACCGCGCTCTCAGGCATTACTTCCGGCGAGCTTTCGACGATCCTGACCGCGGCTTGCGCCATGTCGGCCTCCCATATCTTTTTCTTGGCGAGCAGTTTGACCTGACCGGGACCAAATCCAGGTAAATGCAAGGCCGCTCGGCGACGGCTTGCGGCGGACAAGCGCGCCGGTGGTTAACTGGCGGTGTAAACCGGGCACGGTCGCTCTCAGCTATCTCCCGGGAATTTGGCCGTCACCCGGCCTCAATTCAGCAGCCAAAATCGACCTATGGCCCGGGCCAGGCCACAGCGTTTGCTATGGTTAGCAATCGGTTAACGATGATGAAAAAGTCCTTACCAGCGGTAGTTTCTTTCGCATTGCCAAGGCGATAGGATGACTTCCGGGCGATAAATCGGGGACGTTTGCGGCGGATTGGCCGCAACGAGGCCATGTTTCCTGGCAGGCTTCGGTTATCGTGACGGTTCGGGCCGCGGCGACAGTCCGGCGTAATGACGAGGCGACGACCGAAATGGCGAATATTCCACAGAAAACGAAAGATGCGACGGAAGAGGCGCTCAACGCCATCCAGGACGCCCTCAACGTTCGCGCACCCGACACGCGGATCGGGTCGCCATTGGCTGGCGCCGGCAGCGATGCTGGCAGTACATTGGCGACCGATGCTGCTTCCGACCTCTTCCAGCAGGATGTTCCGCCAAGTTGGGCGGCTGGCGAGACATCGCCGCGCCGTGCTGCGAACGACGACCGCGCCGGTATTGGCCAAATCGTGCAAACTTTGCGCCACCGCACGGCGCGTGGCCCCTATATCGCGGCTGCTGTGGTCGGATTCATCTGGGCCGCTGGCGGTCTCGCCATCGTTTCCGGAACCGATTTGCAGATTGCGGCGCATGGCGGCTTTGCCGCGCTGATCGCGATCGCTGCGGTACTCGTCGTACCGATAATCTTTTTCTTTGTGCTCGCTCATATGTTCAACCGCGCACAAGACATGCGTGTGGTCGCTGAATTTATGGCCGAAGTGGCCATGCGCCTTGCCCAGCCTGAAACGGTCGCGCGCGAGTCCATTGTTACCGTCGGTCAAGCGATCCGACGCGAAGTTGCTGCCATGGGCGACGGTGTGGAACGCGCCCTCGCCCGCGCCGCCGAACTGGAAGCTCTGGTTCACAACGAGGTCTCCGCGCTGGAGCGCGCCTACAACGACAATGAAGTCCGCATCCGCGATTTGCTCACCGAATTGACCAACCAGCGCGAAACTTTGGTCAACCAGGCCGAACATGTGCGCAATGCTATCGCCAGTGTTCACCTTGACCTTGCGCATGACATTACATCCGTCGGCGATCTGGTCGCTGATAAGGTCAACGAAGTGGCGCAACGTGTTACGCGCTCACTCACCGAAAAAGGCGAGCACATTACCCTGGCGCTTGGCCACGCCGGCGACTCCATGATTGACGCGTTGAGCGAGCGTGGATCCACCCTGCTCGACCGTCTGGAAACGACGAGCGACCATGCGACCACCGCGATCTCGTCCGCCAGCGACCGGCTCTCCGCCAGCCTCAATTTCAAGACCGAGCACGTCCATGACGAGTTCGCGGACCTCGCGGCTCGCCTGCAACAGATGATGACGGCGCGGCTCGACCAGGTCGCCCAGGGCTTTGCGCAAAAGTCTTCGGTCACGATCGAGACGATGGCGAATCGTTCGCAAGAGTTTACCGACGCCATCACAGACACGAGCGCCCGCCTGGCCGAGACGATTGCGGCCCGCGCCGACGAAGTGAATACAACACTGCGATCTACCGGGGATTTGCTCGTCCTGGATCTTTCGCTGCGCGGCGGCGATGTGGTCTCGAAACTCGAGCAGACCGGCGCCCGCATTACCGACACCATTACCGGCCGCAGCAATGCGGTCGCGGACACATTCCGCGATAGCGCGGACACGCTGGTGACAGCGCTCAACAGCCGCGGCGAGGCGGTCAAAGACATGTTGGCCGCGCGCCTGCAAGCCTTCGAGGATATGTTCAATCAAGGCGGCACCGAGCTCTCCGAAAAAATCGCGCGAGATGCCAGCAATCTCGGCAATCTCATTACCCGCCACATCACCGAATTCGACCATACCGTGAAAAATTACGGTGGCGAGCTGGTGGGACGGCTGGGCCAACGGACCCAGGACGTCGCAGAAGCCCTGCGCAACTACGTCGACACATTTGATCAACGCGTCACTGGCCGCACCGGCGAGATTTCCGGCACGCTCGACCAGCGACTGGCGCAGTTTGAAACTTTGCTTGGCGAACGTGTCTCCGACCTTGCCAAGACATTGACCGAAGGCGGCAAAAATGTCGTCAGCGCGCTCGACCAGCGCATCGGCGAGGTCGGTGGCACCATCAATTCACGTGGCGCCGAAGTAGCAGACGCGATTGGCGCCAAGATTGGCGAGATCGACCAGACGTTGGGCAGCCGCGCTCTCGAGGTCGCCAACAATCTCGACAGCCGTATCGGGCGCTTTGAGGAACTATTGATCGGCCGCGCCGAAACCGTCACCACCCAGATCGAGACCCGTACCAAGGCCGCTGCCGACGCGCTCAACGCGCGTCTGGAGCAATTGAGCCAGGCAATCAAGGTCAATTCTGCCGAAGCGGAACGCTCGCTCGGCCAGCTCGCACTCACGACCACCGAAGCAATTCGCACGAGCGCAGGCGACGCAGAACGCACTCTTGTCGGGGTGAGCGAGGAAGTCGCACGCAGCTTTGTCGGCAAGGCCGACGAAATCGCAACCGCCGTCACCCGGCGCACGACCGAAATGACGACCGTCCTGTCCGACAAGAGCGGTGGCGTGCTTTCTGCCATCACCGAGAAGAGTGACCAATTCACTCGGGAAGTCACCACTGCGACCGATCAGGCCGTTAAGTCCATTGAAGAGCGGGGTTTCGCCTTTACGCGCACGATGATGGACAACAGCACCGAGATCTCCCGCATGATTAATAGCGCGGGCGAAGCGGCCGCCAATGTTGTTACCCGGACGATGAACGAGCTCAATGAGGTCACGCAGAAGGCGATTTCCCAGTCGAAGGAAACCGCGAGCTCGACTGTCACGGAGATGCTGGAAACGCATACGATGCTGCGCGCGGACACCACCGCTTTGTTCGAGCGGTTGCGCGAAGCGAATATCATGCTGCAGGAAGTGCTCAGCGGCGCGCATGAGAACATGGGCGCTCTGGAAAACACGCTAATGCTCCGCGTGTCCGAGTTTGTTACCGCGATGAACGACGTCACTGCTTCGACCGGCGATGCAACCGGCCGCGTCGAGACGAACATCGCCAATTTCCGCGACATCACCACCCAGGTTATCGGCGATCTCGGCCAACTTGCCCGCCAGTTCGATATTCACGGCCGCGATCTCGCGAAGGCCGTGGAAGTCATCGATCACAGCAATCAGCGTACCGAGGACAGCGTGAACGAGCGGCGCGTCCAGCTCGATTCCCTCGTCGCAACGCTTGATATCCGTACTGAAGATCTCGAGAAACGGCTCAACCGTTTCTCCGGCCTCCTCGATGAATCGTTGGAAGCCGCTTCTACGCGTGCGCGCGAAGTCGCCCGGCTTGTCTCGGAATCGAGTGCCGAGGGGACGCGCGCCATCAGCGACCAATACGAGCGCGTGCGTGAAAATGCCGAAGAAGAGCGCCAGCGCGCGGCGGAGGGAATGCGGGCGATATACGAGCAAACCGCCAGCGAAACCCAGACATTGTTCCAGACCGCCAACGAGCGTTTCGCCGAAGCCGTGCAGGGCATGAAACAGATGGCCGCCGAAATGCAGCGCGAGCTTGAGTCGACCCGCAGCGAGCTACGTCGTGGCGTCTTCGAGCTGCCGCAAGAAACGGCCGAAAGCACTGCACAAATGCGCAGGGTCATCGTCGACCAGATCGAGGCCCTCGCGGAACTCAATCGCATTGTTGCGCGTCATGGCCGCAATCTTGACGCGGTCGAGCCTGTGCGCCGTGTCCGCGAAGAGCCGACGCTTGCGGTTGTCGGGGGACGAAACGAAATTCCTTCGCGTAATGAGATTGGGTCACGCAGCGAAACTATACCGCGCAGCGAGATTGCGCCGCGAAATGATAGTCCGCCGCGTCCCGTGCAGCGTTCCGAACCCGCGAACTTTGCTCCCCCAGCGCGCCGGCCCGTCGAAACGCCTTCGGTCACGCCAACGCCGGCTGCCCCGGGGCGCGGCTGGCTGTCCGACCTCCTGACCCGCGCGTCACGCGAAGATGGCGAGCTGCCCCCCCGCGAATTCCCACGGGAGCCCATGCGTGAAAGCGCGAGAGAGTCCGCACCCGTGCGTGGAAATGAGGAGCGCACTCCGCGTCATTCAATCGAATCGCTCGATTCTCTCTCTGTCGATATCGCACGCATGATTGATCACGATGCTGCCGCCGATCTTTGGGATCGCTATAAACGCGGCGAACGCAACGTTTTCACGCGCCGGCTCTATACCTTGCAGGGCCAGCAGGCGTTCGATGACATCCGCAAGAAATATCGCTCGGATCGCGAATTCAAGCAGACGGTGGACCGCTATATCAGTGAATTCGAACGCCTGCTCGATGAAGTTTCTCGCGACGACCGGGGTCAGGTCGTAGCGCGGACTTATCTCACATCAGAAACCGGCAAGGTTTACACCATGCTGGCCCACGCGGCCGGGCGTTTCGACTAACCAAATGCGGCATTGACGAACTGCCGGCGTGGATTTGCCGTCGGCGGTCGTGCGCCCGTAACTGGTTCTCGGTCAAATGCGAGCCTCCGCGTCACGCACTGCCAGTGCCGCCGCAAAGGTACGCCGCAGGCGTGCGAGATCGGGCTCAATGCCGGTAAAGAGCCGGAAGGCCTCAATCGCCTGGTGCACACACATCCCACCACCGTTCATCACGCGGGCACCTTTCGCGGCAGCGCCTCTGATGAAGGCTGTTTCAATTGGCGTGTAGATGACGTCGGCGGCCCAGTGTGCTGCCGTCAGCGCGGAAACGGGTACCGGGTTGCCGGGAAAGCCACGCATGCCGACCTGTGTCGCGTTGACGACGCCGGCCGCGGCCTTGATATCGCTTTCGAGGTCGGTCGTGACGCGGCAGTTCGAGGCGCCGTAATCCCTTGCAATATCGGCTGCAAGGGCAGCTGCGCGTTTGCCATCAAGATCATGGATAACAAGGCAGCCGACATCCAGGTCCATCAATGCAAATGCAACAGCGCGTCCGGCGCCACCCGCGCCGACCAGCACCACCGTTGCACCCCGCGCGCTGTTGCGTCCGAAGGCCTCCTCGAAACTGTGGCGCCATCCCTTCCGGTCAAAATTGTAGCCAGTCGTCCGACCGTCCGGCGCAATCGCGACCGTGTTGATCGCACCAGTCTGTTTTGCCTCGGGATCCACCGCGTCGAGCAACGGGATGACGTCCTGTTTGAACGGATAGGTGATGTTTGCACCCGCAAAGCCCGCAATCTTGAGTGCATCAAGCAATTGCGGAAGCCGTCGCCGCGGCAGGCGATCGACATCCAGCAAATGATAGAAGCCGTTGATTCCAGCAGCCGCGAAGGCGTCGGCGAACAGCGCTGGTGACAGCGATCCCATGATGTTTGCGCCGATCAATCCAATCAACACCCTGGGCTGCATCAGGACACGGTCTCCGGCATCAGAGTTTGCTTGGCATTTTGCTCAATGAGCAGGATCGTGATTTTGGCCCGCTGCCCCCCGGAGGGTACTCGCGATCCCGGGCGGGGCATCCATTTTTGTCGAGCTTAAGTGGGCTCCGGCGCGCGTCAATAAGCAAGACTCTCGGGGCCGACATGAACCCAGTGTGTGCGGGATGCGACGGCTCAATTGTCTGCAAAATGGATTTGGTGTTAGTGGCAAACGAGCCATAGAGATACAATATCAGGCCAAAATGCCTTTAACCCTTGAGCTTGCCACCGAACGCTGGCCAATTGCGGGCTCCTTTGGCATCAGCCGCGGCTCCAAAACCGAAGCGGTCGTCGTCGTCGCAGAATTGGACGACGGGAAAGCGCGCGGCCGCGGCGAATGCGTTCCCTACGGCCGCTACGGCGAAAGCGTCGAAAGCGTAGCTGCGCAGATTAATGCCATAAGACCACAGCTGGACGCCGGCCTCGATCGCCGCGCCTTGCAAACGGCGATGCCGCCGGGTGCCGCACGGAACGCGCTTGATTGCGCGTTTTGGGATCTTGAAGCAAAGCGAAGTGGCCGAGCCGTGCATGAAGCCGCTGGTCTTCCTGCGCCTCACGCCGTCACGACTGCCTTTACGATCTCGCTCGCCGCTCCGGCCGACATGGCAACAGCGGCGAAAAAAGCGTCCAGCCGCGCTCTGCTCAAGGTGAAACTCGGCGCGGAAGGAGATGGGGAGCGCATCGCAGCTGTTCGCGCAGCTGCACCCGCGGCAGCGCTTATTGTCGATGCCAATGAGGGTTGGAGCGAGCACAACCTTGCCGCCAATTTTGCCGCCTGCGCGAAGGCTGGCGTCGCGCTCATCGAGCAGCCCCTACCCGATGGACAGGATCAGGTGCTGGCGCGAATTCGCCGGCCAATTCCGATCTGCGCCGATGAAAGCGCCCATGATCGAGCATCGCTTCCGGCGCTCGCCGGCAAATACGACGCGGTCAATATCAAACTCGATAAGGCGGGCGGATTGACCGAGGCCCTGGCAATGGCCGCCGAAGCGGGGCGGCAGAATTTTTCACTCATGGTTGGTTGTATGGTGGCGACGTCGCTGGCAATGGCGCCTGCCGTATTGCTCGCGCAAATGGCACAATTCGTCGACCTCGATGGGCCACTGCTTTTGAGCAAAGATCGCGCAAACGGCCTGCGTTACGTCGATAGCCTCGTGTACCCGCCGTCACCATCATTGTGGGGCTGAGATTCAGCCCATGGAACTCACAGTCTCGTAAATTGCCCACAGAATCATGCATGCGAGTTCCGACACCCGCCTGAATTCGTTCATGAAATGTGCACAGCCTTTAGTCGCTCGGACCCATTTTTGCCCAAGCAAAGCTTTCCGTTCTGCGGCCAATTGGCTTAGACTTTGATCAAGATCGCGCCGCCGCTTTCGGCAGGGCGACATAACGGGACGGGGATATGCGAATTCGGGGTGGTGTGCTGCTTGGCGCCGCCGTGGTGGCGTTAAGCGTAACGTCGGCATCCGCGACGATGCGGATCTCGGAGGATCGCGGCGGCCAGATCGGTCACTATTTGCAGACCTTCTCGGCAGTGCGCTCTTCGGGCGAAAGCGTCGTCATCGATGGAAATTGTTTGTCGGCTTGCACGCTCGTGTTGGGCTTGGTCCCGCACGAAAAAATCTGCGCAACAGAACGCGCGCGCCTCGGCTTTCATGCAGCCTGGATGCCAGACCGCGATGGCCGCCCGGTAACCAGTCCGCTCGGCACTGAGGCGCTCTGGAGTATTTATCCGTCCTCGGTGCGCCGCTGGATCAGCCGGCATGGCGGCCTGTCGCGCAAGATGATCTATCTGCAAGGCCGCGAACTCAGCAGCTTCGTGGCGAGTTGCGATCGAGGCGAGAGTTATCAAGCGCGCTCAGATCGCCGCATCATGCCGCAACCGGTGCGCTACGAATCCGCAAGCGCCTCCAGCGACCGCCATTAACGCCATCGCTGCATAAGCGTGGCTGCCAAAGTCACCGTATAAGATCCCCGATATCGCCATGGAGGCTGCCATCGCAAGCCCAAGCGCGATCGCGAGGTAGCCCTGCGCGGTTGCCGCTTTCGCTGCAGGTGCCCGGCGCGCAAGAAACATCAACGCGCCGAGATGGGTTGCGCCGAACGACAACGCATGCAGCAATTGCAGCCAAGGCAATACAAGCTCTGGCGGATCAAGTGCCATCCCAATCCAGCGTAATACTGCGCCGGATGCACCGACCATCAGGAGCACCGTCGGCTCGAAGAACGGCGGCAGACGCGCCTGCAACGCGAACAGTACGATCTCCGCAGCAACACCAAGCGCCCACAGGGCGGCGATGACGGTGCCGTCGAGTCCCGCGGCACGCCATTGTACGGCCGAAAAGCCGTAAAAGACCGCGTGACTGGCTTGAATGAGACTTGCGGCGGCGAGAACGGCGATGAACGCCGGATCGCGCAACGGACTTTGTGGTGACACCTGCGACCGGTTTGGCTCAGGCGCAGCGATTGCGAGTGGCGGAAGAGCCCAGGCTGCCAGCGCCACCAAGCCGCTGGCGGCCACCATGAGCCAGATCAGATCGCGTGCCGGAATCGCGTCGGCGGCAAAGCCGGCTGCGAAATTACCGGCGATGAAAGCAAATGATCCCCACAGGCGTACAGGACCATATGCGCGCCCACGCGCCATAAGTCCCTTGAGCGCATAGGTCTCTGCCAGCGGCATCAGCGGCGTGGAAGCAAGCGACGTCAGGGTATAGGTGATCAAGATCGCTACGGCGCCGGCCGAGAACCCAACAAGCGTGTACCCAACGACGCTTCCCAGCCCCGCCAGGATCAACGCTACGCGCACGGCGTCGCGTCGGTCGGCTTCGCGCGCAATGACCGGAATGGCAAGCACGCGGGCAACCATCGGCACGGCCAACACAATGCCGATCAGCCTTGCGTCGACGTCCTTGGCTTTGAGCCAGACGGGGAAAAACGGCATCTGGATGCCGGGCAGAATAAATAACGCGACATAGAGCGCTGCCAGACGCGGTACGAAGCTGGACGACGGTAAGGAAGTCTGCCGCATCGTACCGCCCGAGCCCCCACTAAATTGCTGTTAAAGCTGGCGTTTTCGAGAATATGAGTCCCGAATGAGCTGCAGCAATGCTGGCCGAATCAAGCCGTATGATTGATAAACGGGCCGGCAAGGATTGCACATGCCAAGCGAAACTACCGTCCGGACAGAACAATCACAGTCGACGACGCCGGCTGAAGGCGACTATCAGGCATTCTGCGCAGCGGTCTCAGCGAGCGCGCGGGGCCGCGCCTTTCTTGCCGAATATACCCGCCGCAACCGGAACGCAGACACCGTGGTGCTGCTCACGGCCTTCGAGAAACTTCAGTCGGTGGTGATGGCCAAAGGGCGTCCCGAAACTTCAGACTCCGTCAAAAACGAACTGCTCTCATTGCTGGAAGACATCCGCGTAGCGCAGACCGAACTGCAGGCTAACATTCTGGCGATCAAGGCTGCGAAGTTTGCGGATCTGATTGCACTCGTCGAACGCCGCATCACAAATATTGTCGCGACGCCACATGCGGCGCCAACGCCACAGGTGGATCCAACGCCCGTATTCACGAATGCGGCGGCTGACGATGCCGAGCGTGCGCATCTTACCGTGGTGCCGCTGCCGGAGCAGCCCGAATTGCCAATTCCATCGCCGGACGCCACACAGCCCCCGGCGATCGCTCTCGTCCGCGACGAAGTGATTATGGCAGAAGTGTCTTTCGTGGAGCCATCCCCCGCGTCAGCCGCGCCTAACATTCAGCACGCACCACCTACGGCCGAATTGCCAAAGCCCGACCTGGCAATACTCGAAGATTTTGGCGTAACGCGTTCAGTGCCACCGGCTAATCCGCTCGCGTCGATTATGGCGTTGAGCGAAGAGGAGCGTCTCGCTTTGTTTACCTGAAGGGTCTTGGGGCTATGTGCCGATTAGGCGCGCGTACAATTCAGCGTCCACATTTCCACCCGACAGGATGCCGACGACGATCTTGCCCTTCACATCGAGCTTGTCGGCGAGCAGCGCAGCCAGGCCTATGGCTCCGCCCGGTTCCACGACGAGTTTCAGCTCGTTGAACGCATAACGCACCGCCCGCGCAACCTCGGCGTCGCTCACCGTCGTCCCCTGTCCTATGAGCTCCCGCGTGATTGGGAAGGTCAATTCCCCCGGCGTATTACTCATCAACGCATCGCAGATAGAACCGCTCATGCGCGCGTTCGCCTCCCGCTTGCCACTCCGGAAAGAGCGCAAAGTATCGTCAAAGCCTTCCGGCTCGATTGCATAAAACTTTGTGGAAGGCACTCGCGCCTTTATCCCAAGCGAAATGCCGGCGGCCAGCCCGCCACCAGACGCGCCAACAACCACGATCTCGGGCTCGAGCGAAAGCTTCGCCAGATCTTCAACAATCTCGGCGCCGATCGTGCCTTGTCCCGCAATGATGAGCGGATCGTCATAAGGCGGTACCAGCGTGGCACCCCGCTCCGCCACGATTTTCTTTGCGATGGCGGCGCGGTCCTCACGGTTACGGTCGTAAGGCACGACCTCCGCGCCGAGCGCCAGAGTGCGCTCGCGCTTCGCTCTCGGCGCATCGCTCGGCATTACGATCGTGGCGCGAAGACCAAGCAAGCGTGCGGCGGCGGCTACGCCTTGCGCGTGGTTGCCGCTCGAATAGGCCACCACACCGCCCGAACGCCGACCCGGCGGGATAGAGGACACCTTATTGTATGCGCCACGAAATTTGAATGATCCCGTACGCTGCAGGGTCTCCGCCTTGAGAAATACGCGCGCACCGACCGCTTCATCGAGAACCGGTGCACTGATTAACGGCGTCCGCACCGCAACGCCTGCGAGCTGCTTTGCCGCTTTTTCAATGTCGGCTGCGGTCGGAAGGATGGTGTTATCGATAGCGCCCATGAGAGCAAGGCTAGCGCCGCGCCTTATCCGCCGGCAAGAGCACAGATCTCAGGCGGCAATCGGGGACGGTTTTTTGTGGCCTGGCTTGGTCGCTTCCGCCACGTGTTCCAAAAAGATGCGCGCGCTCGTTGCCCATGTCATGCCCAATGCAAATTCGCGGCAATCCTCCCGCCGGCATTCCAATGCATTCAGGCAGGCGCGTTGTAAGTCTTCGTCGAGGCTTCCAACATTCGCCGCTCCAATGACATCCCGGGGCGCGGCGGCGGGAAATGCCGCTACCGGCACACCGCTCGCCAGAGCTTCCAGAAGCACCAGCCCGAAAGTGTCCGTGCGGCTTGGAAAAACAAATACATCTGCCGCCGCATATATTTCAGCCAGCGCCGCGCCATGGCGTGCGCCCATAAACACCGCACCGGGAAATTTTCGTGAAAGCGAGCCTCGCGCCGGTCCATCACCGATGACGAGCTTCGTGCCGGGCAGATCGAGTTTGAGGAAGGCTTCAACATTTTTCTCTACGGCCAACCGGCCGACCGTCAAGAAAATCGGCCGCGGCAGATTGACGTTGGCGCCTTCCCGCGGATGAAATAGGTCAGCATCCACACCGCGCGGCCAAAGTTTCACGTTCTTGAAGCCGCGTGACGAGAGCTCGGATGCAAGCGTCGGCGTCGCGGCGAGCACGGCAGCACCGGGAGCGTGGAACCGGCGCAACCATCCCCACGTCAGTTCGCTGGTCCAGCGCTCGGGCACCGGCAGCCGCTCAGCGAGATAGTCGGGGAAACGGGTGTGAAAGCTGGTCGTGAAAGGTAAGCCGTGTCGCAGACATACTCGGCGCATTGCATGACCGATTGGACCTTCGGTGGCAACGTGGATCGCTGCGGGCTTTGACGATTTCAGACGTCGCTCGATGTCACCCGGCGTCACTAACGCCAATCGGATTTCCGGATAGCTCGGCATCGGCAAGGTCCAGAACTGGTCGGGACTTAGAAATTCTAGCTCTGCCCCGAGCAAAGGAGCCTCACGCGCGACATGGCCTAGAGTCCTTACGACGCCGTTGACCTGAGGGTGCCAGGCGTCGGTCGCGACAAGGATCTTCATGCGCTTATGCTGCCCTTGCGGCTAAGCCGCATTTGCTGTCGGCCGATGCGGGATTAACTCGGCCGGTTCTGTGCCGCGGCCATCATGTGTCCACGTGATGATCTCGAAGTTGCCGTCGTGGCATTCGGCAACTGCCGTGCAGCTCTCCACCCAATCGCCGCAGTTGATGTAACGAAGGCCGAAATCGTCGTGCATCGCGGCAGTGTGGATGTGGCCGCAAATGACGCCGTCAGCTCGATGGTGTTTGGCCTCCGTCGCCAATGCCTTCTCGAACGCGCCGATATAGTTGACGGCGTTTTTCACCTTGAGCTTGGCCCATTTGGATAACGACCAGTAAGGGGCACCAAACACGCGGCGGAATGTGTTGAAAATCCGATTTGCGGTGAGCGCGAATTCGTAAGCCTTGTCGCCCAACAGGGCCAGCCAGCGCGCTTGCGTCACCACAAGATCAAAGATGTCGCCGTGCACAACCAAGAAACGGCGTCCGTCGACACCTTCGTGAATGATGTTATCGACGACTTCGATCCCGCCGAAATGCGTGCCATAGTAACCACGCAGAAATTCATCGTGATTGCCGGGAATATAAATGACGCGCGCGCCCTTACGCGCCTGACGCAAGAGCTTCTGCACGACGTCGTTGTGTGCCTGCGGCCAATACCAAGAAGAGCGCAGTGCCCACCCGTCGAAAATATCGCCGACCAGATAGATCGTTTCAGCTTCGTGGTGACGGAGAAAGTCGAGCAGGCGGTCGGCTTGGCAACCGCGCGTTCCCAAATGTACGTCGGAGATAAACAGCGCGCGAAACCGTCGCGTGGCGTTATCCGTCACGATTCGGCGATCTCCGATGCAATGACCATGCGCGCCGTGTACCAGCTCCCCATTTCAATTTTATGACGGTGCTGTTTACAGATTTGAAAGATCTAAATTACGCCGCGGTTTGTTGCGCTTCGGCGCGACGAAAGCGCACCAGTGTGTACACGCCGAATGGTTTGACCTTTCGTCGTTCAATCAACTCGGCGCCGCCGTGCGCTTGTGCCCATGCCGCCAGACGCTGGAACGGAAATTCCGGCCGCAGGCCCAGCTTGTGGGCTTTTCGCGCGAGCACGCGTTCAACGGCGGCAGCCAGACCGCGCTCAGAATAAAGGTGATTAACGAGAATGATTTGGCCGCCCGGGCGAACCACGCGCGCGCATTCAGACAATACGCGTTCTGGATTTTCCACGAGTGTGATAACAAATTGACCGACCACACAGTCGAACGACGCGCCGGGATAGAAAAGTTCATGCGCATCCATCACGGCAAGCTCCTTCACAAAAGGGTAGTTGCCCCGTGAAATGCGTGCGCGGGCGCGCGCGATCATCGGTTCGGAAATATCGATGCCAGTAATCTCGGTCGTTGCATCGTAGTCGTCGAACGACAGACCAGTCCCCACGCCGATTTCGAGAATCCGTCCACCCACGCTCCGTGCGGAGCGAGCGGCGGCACGTCGGCCGTTGACAAAAACGGGCCCGCAAAGCACGTCATAAATCGGTGCCCAACGGGCATATGCCTTTTCCATAACGTCCCTGGCCGGATCATGCAGCATCGCTGCCCCTCCCGAATCGGAAATGCAATTCGCACCGGAGTAGCAACCGTTTGCAACAGTTCGGCGACACGATCGTACCCTTGACGCTCGCGCGCATGGCCCCGACACTCGCGGCGACGCCCCGCTAAATACGAGGAAACCACATGAATCTCGGAATTGCCGGCCGCAAGGCCATTGTCTGCGCGTCGAGCCGCGGGCTCGGCAAGGCCTGCGCACGCGCGTTGGCAGAAGCCGGCTGCGAAGTCGTGATCAATGGACGAGACGCCAAAAAACTGGAGGCCACAGCGGCAGAGCTTGCGAGCATCGGCGGCACCAAAGTCATCCCCATCGCCGCCGATGTCGCAACGCCCGAAGGTCAAAAGGCGCTGCTGGCCGCCTGTCCTGAGCCGGACATCCTCATCAACAACAACGCCGGCCCGCCGATGCGTGATTTTCGAGAGCTCACCCGTGCACAAATGATCGACGGCGTTATTGCAAACATGGTTGTCGCGGTCGAGCTGATCCAGAAGGTGATTGACCCGATGTGCCAGCACAAATTCGGCCGCATCGTGAACATCACGTCAGGTTCGGTGAAGATGCCTCTCGCCGGGCTCGATCTGTCTTCTGGCGCGCGCGCTGGCCTGACCGCTTTCCTCGCCGGCGTTGCCCGCACAGTGGCGGACAAGAATGTCACCATCAACAATCTATTGCCCGGCGCGTTCGACACGGACCGGCTGCGCGGTATGATGAACAAAACCGCTGAACAAAAAGGCAAGACTGCTGCGCAGGTCGCCGCAGACCGTATCGCCACCATTCCAGCCAAACGATTTGGAAATCCCGAAGAGTTCGGCGCGGCATGTGCGTTCTTATGCTCGACTCACGGAGGCTATATCACCGGACAAAATCTGCTGATCGACGGTGGAACATTCAGCGGCGCATTCTGAAACGCAAAGCCCGGCGTTACCGCCGGCCTCGCGCCCCCAAGTCCACCGTGGGGTTATTTTGTAATCAACGGGCTCTTCGCCGGCGCCGGGTCATCCCAACGAAAGACGAGAGACCCTGATAGAATATCGACATGAGCCCCGACATCGCCGACATAGGCGACGGCACCGTTGAACCATGGATTCCCGGACGTCGCCGAAATATTGATCGTCGGATCTTTTACGAAAAGATGTGAATAGGCCACGTCGAAGTGAAGCCCTTTAAAGACCTGCCACGACGCGCCAACCGATAGCCAGAATCGGTCATTATCAGGCAGGCGGGGGGTACGGACCTGATCGTCGATCGGAGAAATTTCGTAACCGACACCGCTGCGCAAGGTCAGCCGTTCATTCCATTTATACTCGGCACCGGCCGAGAAGAACCAGCCATCTCGATATTGGAAGGGCAGCGCCACCGCCGAGCCCGCAATCGTCGCCGCAGAGCCGCTTGGCTGCAATATTGTCGCCGTACCGATGCGGCTCCAGTTCGCCCACTCCACGGTACCGAGAAGTGTCCACTGAGGATCAAGTTGCTGTCTGATGCCGAGTGAAACGGTATCCGGAAGGTCGAGCGTGGTGTTGACGGAACCTGTCGTTGCCGCTGGGCCCAATGGGAACGTCGTTATAAGAGCGCCATTGATTTTCTGATCAACGCCCGAGCGCCAGCCAATACCGACGGTCGTCGTAGGTGTTGGTGTGAGCGTGGCGCCAGCGGTGAAACCGTAGCCCCACCCCTTGCCTTTGATGTTTGCCTCAAGGCCCGGCGTCGCACCAAGACCGGTGCTCAGATCTGCCGAAGCGTATTGAATCTGCACGCCGGCGCCGACACTGATCCAATCGTTGATGCGATAGGCGATTGTTGGCGTTGCATTGTACGTGCGCAGCGTGGTGTCACCCGCGTAATCGCGGCCGGCAAACCGATCGGGGAATGTGACCGAGAGTCCGTATGGAGCGTTGATGGACATTCCGAGCCACAGATTCGGCTTCAGCTGCATGGAGAGGTAACTGCCCGGAACCAACGCAGCGATGCCGCTATTTCCTGCACCACCAAATCCGGCCGGTAGCAGTGTGCTGCCCGCCGCGGGATTGTGTGTTGCATAGGGAATAATGCCAGCAACATCTGATTCAGCCTGGACGCCGGGGACCTGCGTTAGTGTCGCTGGATTCCAGAACATCGACGACAGCGCTCCACCTGCTGCAATGCCCGCAAATGATGAGCCTTGCCCGTAAGCGCTCTGCTCGCGGATGCCGAACCCGCCGGCATTGGCCTGCGCAGTCGCAATCACCAAAAGCCCAAGCGCGCTGCCCGTGCGTGAGAGATTCTTCCAACCTTGGAGTGGCATTTCGTCGTCCCCCAGAAGATTGCGCTTTCCCACTGCGCTAACCGATCGAAACGAGAGGTTACGCGAGCCATAGTGATCGTGGCGGTAAATATTCATTGGGTGAGGCGAACTGAGAGAAAAATACCGCAGCTGTTGCGGCTATGACACAGGCGGTTTGTTGCACTGCGGCAAACCTGGGCCCGCGAGGTCACGCATGGCGAAGCCGACCCTCGCGATGGGGCTTGTGCACCTCGCTGGTTGGCCACCGGAAAGCCGATTTAAGCCGCGCCGGCATCCCTGATCGCGAGGAATGCCACACCGATGCGAGTCGCCGACCTCCAGATCACGTGGCACGGCTGTCTGAAGTTGTCGTAGTCAATGATCAGCAGGAAGGCGTCGGGGATGCCGATCTGGCTCGCGACTTCCAGGCAGGCACCGGCGGGCGAAAGATTGCGGACGCGGCAGGTGATGCCGGCCGCATGATTGAATGCGATGGTGCCGGCTTTCAGGGTGCGAGCGCGTTGAGCTTTCCGTCTTTCATCCATGAATGCCTCCGTCGGTGCCGGCGTTCACGCGACCGCCGCGAGAAGCCGCTGGCCTCAGCGTTTGACGGAAATGGCCGTTCGGACCTTAGGTCTGCCTATTTATCGGGCGGTGAAAGTGATCATCAAAAGACGGGTAAAACGGCAAGAAATCGCTAACCATGCGGCCGCTGGTGAAAAGTCGAAGATTCTGTTGGCATTTGTAGCTGAGCCGCCCCCTTGCACCTCCTGCAAAGGAGGGTTGCCCCCTGCCCGCGGCCATGCATGATGGCGCCGACCTTCCAAATTCAAAAACAAACGCTCACGGGAGATACCTGAATATGAAGCTTGTCCGCTTTGGCGCGCCCGGCCGCGAGAAACCCGGCATCATCGGTGACGACGGCAAAATCCGCGACTTGTCGCGAATCGTGAAAGATATCGACGGCGCGATGCTCGCCTCCGGGGGCCTTAGCAAGATCAAGAAGGCAAACCTCAAACGGATGAAGCCCGTTTCGGGTAAGCCGCGGCTCGGCCCCTGCATCGGCGACGTGCGTAACTTCATCGCCATCGGACTGAACTATTCCGATCATGCCGCGGAAGCCGGCATGCCGATCCCGAAAGAGCCGATCATCTTCAACAAAGCACCGACGTGCATCTGCGGACCGAATGACGACACCATCATCCCACGCGAGTCCGGAAAGCTTGATTGGGAAGTCGAGCTCGGCATCGTCATCGGTAAGCGTTCGCGTTATCTCGCCAAGGACAAGGCAAAGGACGCCATCGCCGGTTATTTTCTGTCGAACGACGTCTCCGAGCGCGTGTTCCAGATCGAGCGCAGCGGGGGCCAATGGAATAAGGGCAAGAGCTGCGAAACGTTCGGCCCGATCGGGCCGTGGTTCGTGACAAAAGATGAATTGAAGGATCCGCAGAACCTGGACATGTGGCTCGACGTCAACGGCGAGAAGCGCCAACGCGGCAACACGAAGACCATGATCTTCGGTTGCGAGCATCTGGTTTGGTACTGCTCACAGTTTTTCGTGATGGAGCCAGGCGACATCATCATAACTGGTACGCCGCCGGGCGTCGGCCTCGGTATGAAGCCAACCCCAATGTTCCTAAATGCGGGCGACGTCGTAACGCTCGGAATCGAAAAGCTCGGTGAGCAGAAGCAAAAGGTAGTGGTGGGAAAATAATTGGACGCCGGGTACGCCCGGCTCCTCCCTAACCGACACATCAGCTTCACGCCTTCCGCAAACAGCGGCAGACTGATGGCGGCATCGCGGTGAAAAAACAGCCAGCCATCCTCGGCTGGCACACCGTGCTACCGTCAAATTCAAATCGGAGCGCGCGAGCGTTTGCCGAATTTGTAACGTATTGCGGCCCCAATCCCCGTCTTCAATCCGCATCGCTCGTCCCGTTTTCGCATCTCGATCGCGTTGCTTTGTACGAGTTGAGGAGGGAGGCGCATGCTAGAGCGCAAGGCAATGCTGGCTTCGGCCATTGTTACGACAGTGCTAGTCGCTGCTCTATTCGCACAATCGTCCCGAAGCCTGCGTGCCGAAGAAGAATGCATCGCCAAGCCAAACTCGCCCGCCCCACAAGGACAACACTGGTACTACCGGTTCGATCACGCGAACAACCGGCAGTGCTGGCGCCTGGGACCCGAAGGACTTCCAATTCAGAAGAGCGCAGCGAAGAACGACAGACAGCCTGCGTCAGAGGCAACACAATCAGCGGCGGCGCCGCACGTGCAAGAGCGTGAAACGACTGGAATTGCGCCGGCCGACGCCACACGCGACGCCGTTGCTCCGGCGATGGCGCCTTGGCCCGACGCACCGAAAATGCCCGCGCCGTCGCTGGCCCAGCAGCCAGCCCAGCAACCGGCAGCCACCGAGTGGGCCCGATCCAGTGGTACACTCGACACACCGGTTAGCACCCATGCTTCGGCAATCGGTGAGCCCTCACCGCGGAACGCGAGTGCATCGCGGAGCGTGAGCGACGCTTCGTTCTTGGTAAGCAACGACGCGCCAGAACCACATCCGCTTGCAAACGCGCGGTCAGCTACTTCAGCGTCGCCGATACAAACGGTCTCCGAGGTCGATCACACCTTCGCCTTGCTCATGCTCGTGTTCGCGCTGCTTGCCGTGATCGGCCCCATTCATCACTACACGGAACGCCGGCGTCAGCGCGAAACCAGCAATTTTCACGTCCCTCAGTGGGCGCGTGTTGTGGCTTTGAACGCGCCTAAGCCTCGTGCGCGCCTACCGTTTGCACCGGAATCAAGAACGGGAAAGCGGCTTGCTCCCTCAGCGCAGAGGCCACTCGACCAAACCGAAAAGCTCGCTCAGGTGCTGCAGCAACTTGTCGACCGCATGCAAATGGACCGACGACGAGCGGCCGGCAGCGTTTCGGCTAGCGGGGTCCCCCGGGATCCGATATCACCCGTGCGGCAACAAGCCGGTGCCAGATAAACAAAACGACTACAGCTCCGACGGTTGCGCCGATGAAACCGGCACCTTGGTCAGGGCGGTACCAGCCGATCGCTTGACCGATCCATGTGGCGAAGAACGCGCCTGCAATTCCGAGGACCGACGTAAGGATAAAGCCCTGGGGATTGTTCGGGCCGGGCGACAACATACGCGCAAGAATCCCTGCCACGAGGCCGATAAGAATAATCCAGATGATGCCCATGCGTACTCCTAGCTTTAATAGCAAGATCGCTTAGCCGACGACGTCGTCACTATTGTGCGTGCGTTAGAGCATGCGCCCGGCTTCCTGTTCAGTCGGCAACCGTCCTTCTGGCGTCAATTGATCGACGACCTGCGGCAAATATTCACTGAGGCCGTGGAGCAAATCATCTCGCGACATCCCGGTTTGCGCCATGAGCGCACTAATCTTGTCAGCTCCGAGGGCTCCTGCCAAATCGTTCGGCGATATTTCCTTGTTGGGTCCGGTACCGACCCAGGAACCAGCGGTCTCGCCATGGCCGTTTTGCTGGAACTGTTTGAGCAGATCACTCAATCCGCCGCTTAAAATGCCTCCGGCCGCACCCGTCGCAAGCAAACCACCCAACCCGCTGCTGATTAGATCGCCTAGTCCGCCGCGGCCACTCGGCGCGCCGGTGTTGATGGCGTTTCCGCTGGGCGGTACCCGAGTAGGCGACTGGCCGGTCGACGGTTGGCCGCCTGTAAAGCCTTTGACGGCCTTGTATGCGAGTAATCCGAGGATCGCCATTGTAATGGGCGACATCCCGCCGCTATTTGGGTCACGCTGTCCACGCGGCCCATTCTGCATTCCGTTGAGAACATCCATTAAACCCATGGTCGCCTCCTGTCCGAACTCCACCGACCTAATCACGGTATGACGTTGCGGTGACCAGATCATGGCGGCCGCGTGACTCAGAGCTTGGTCGCGCGAATTTTACCGCCCGCGGTATCGCGGTGAAGCTACACTGAACCGTTCAGGCGAAAAGATTTGGAATGCAAGCGCCTCTGTCACAAACAGTGGAGGAAATGTGATGAGTATTTTCGGAAATATTATGGGTGCGATTTTCGGCCACGGCTCAGCGCAGGCGAGCGCCTCGCCTACCTTGGCGCCAAGTACACCGCCAGCGCAAACGGTCGATGTCGCTGCAATTGTTGACAAGGCGGCAGCGGCAACGGGCGAGAAGCTTGCGTGGCGAACGTCCATCGTCGATCTGATGAAGGCTCTTAATCTGGACAGCAGCCTGGTTGCGCGAAAAGAGCTCGCGAAAGAACTGAAATACACCGGCGACACCAATGACTCTGCGACTATGAATGTCTGGTTGCACAAACAGGTTATGGCGAAGCTCGCTGCCAATGGCGGAAAACTGCCCGCCGATATCAAGGCCTAAATCGCCAAATCGAAACGTAAACTGCCCGGCGCGTCCATCAAAATCGCGCCGGGTTCAGCCAACGGGCCTGGAATTCTCTTAGCGCCTGGTCGCGGCTGACCGCGTATCCACGATTTTGCGTGCTTTCCGGCCGGACCGTGATGATCCAGAACCATGGCTCACCCGGCGGCGCCTGCGGTGTGAGGGCAATGCGGCCGACTGGTCGATTACCGTCGAATACATCATAATCGTCGGCTGACCATTCGCCTTCGCTATTTCTAGAGGCGCGTATGAGGGTCAGCATGTTTAGCCTGCTGGCATTTACGATCCCGCCGCGAGAATTTTTGAAACTTAACGAATATCCTCAGTCAGCCCGGCGCGGATCTTGTCAGTCATACTAAGCATATATTCGAAAAACGCGGACACACGTGGCGTCCGCCTGAGATCAGGATGCGTCAAGAGATAAATGGGAGAGAAAAGTCCCGGAACTGTCCCTAACACGCGAACCAGTTCCGTCTCGCGAGCGGCAAGAGGAACCGGCAGTGGCGCAATTCCGACACCCGACTTCACGGCGATGAGAAGCCCCGGAATACTATTGCTGCGTCCGACGACTTTCGCTTGCGGCGCGACGGCCCGCAGCCATCGAGCAGCGTGATGATTCTTGATATCGCCCTCGAACTCGACGACAAAATGTTGTGCGAGATCATCGAGTCTGGCCGGTTGCCCGTGACGCTCGACGTATGACCGGCTGCCGTAGAGCCCCCATGACACGTCAGCGATTTTTCGGCCGACCAGCGTGTCATCGTCGGGCTCGCCCGCTCGTATAGCAATATCCGCTTCGCCTTTGGAAAGGTCGAGAAACCGGTCACTCATAATCAACTCAACATTGAGCCCGGCGTAGCGCGCATTGAATTCTTCAAACAATTGCCACTTCATCAGCCGGTAGCCGATCGAACTCGGAGCAGGTCACCCGCACTGACCCCGTCATGGTTTCATCTGATGATGTTACGAAACGCTTGAGCGTAGAGACAATATCATCGACCTTCTCAACGATCGGACGTAATTCTTTGCCGAATTCTGTAAGCCGATAGCCCGTTGCATGACGAATAACCAAGTGCCGCCCCATGCATTTTTCTAATTCCGTCAGGCGTCGGTGAACTGTCGATTGACTGACGCGAAGTGTTTTCGAGGCAGCTATCGTACTGCCGTCGCGCGCCACCGCCAGAAAATGCTGCAGATCATTCCAATCGAGGTTATTCATTTCTGCTCGTTCGCGACGCAAATTTGGTGCTCCCGGGGTTGGCTACCGAATGATACCCAATTCGCAAGACGAGGGATATCACACAGGAGAGCTATCATGGCTGTAGCATCGGAAACCGAAACCAAACTTGACCGCGACTACGCAAAACCAGCCGTCATTGGTCTAACGGTTGTGGTTGCAATTGCGGGCCTCATTTATGCCGGCGAACAGAATGCGCAGGCGGCTCGTGCTGCATTTGAAAACAAGAAAAATCAGGAAATTGCCCAGGAAAGCCGGACATTCTGCGCAAAGTGGGGTTTCTCCGCCGGGACCGAAAAACAACTTTCATGCGTGGCCGACCTGAGCGTTATTCGTGAACGGCAAGGAAAACGCATTCACGACGACATCGACTCTCCCTGAGCCACGGCCGCATCAACGAATTTTCAGTGTCTAATTTGGGTCGAAATCTACGCTGCCCACGCTAGCCGCTTCCGGCCCGCGTGCTATAGTTCGCCAAACAGAGACACGCATAAGCGTTCGATATCGTTGATGCGAAGGGGGGATGCAATGAGAACCATGTCGTGGTTGGGCTGCTTGGCGCTGGGCATAGCACTGTCGGCGCCGGCGCAGGCCGAGACCATCAAGATCGGAATTTTGTTGCCCTATTCGGGCGCCAATGCCGACCTTGGTGATGTACAGGATAAGGCGATCGACCTTTACATGAAGCTCCATGCAAAGGATATCGCACCACACAAGGTCGAGCTCATCAAACGCGACGAGGGTCCGCCGTCCGGTGCGAACGCAAAAACTGCCGCGACCGAGCTCATCACCCGCGACAAGGTCAATCTTATTCTTGGTGTTGTGTTTTCGCCGTCGGCAATCGCAATGGCGCCGGTCATCACGCAAGCCAAGGTACCTTTCATCATTGCCAACGCCGGCACCGCGTGGATTACGCAGCTGTCGCCTTACATTGTACGTTTCTCTTTCAGCATGTGGCATGACGGCTATGCGATGGGCACGTACGCCGAGAACAAACTCAAGTGTAAGACGGCGGCAACCGCCTATACCGATTTCCCCCCGGGTAAGGATTCAACGGAAGCCTTCAAGACAAGCTTCGAGAAGGCCGGTGGCAAAGTCATTGACGCGATCCCGATGGGCAATCCGGCGCAGGTCCCCGACATGACGCCGTTCTTCCAGCGCGTGAAGGACGAAAAGCCCGATTGCCTCTTTGTGTTTATCCCGTCCGGTTCCCATGCCTCGGCGGTGGTCAAGACTTATGGCCAACTTGGTTTGCGGCAAGCCGGGATCAAGCTCATCGGCCCCAAGGACGTCGTACCCGACAGCAAACTGCAGACCATGGGTGACGCGGCGATCGGAACGATCGTGATGAGCTCCTACAGCAACGACCTCGACAATGCCTCCAACAGGGCATTCGTCAAGGCGTGGCATGAAGCCTACGGCGCCGACAATTACCCCGATTTCGAATCGGCGAACGCGTGGGATGCGATTGACGCTGTCTTCCACACGATTAAAAAGCTCGACGGCAAGTTCGACGCTGATGCCTTCGTCAACGAGATCAAGCACTGGTCGGGCGATGGCCCGCGCGGCAAGGTCAGCATCGATCCCGAGACGCGTGACATCGTGAACGATGAGCACGCGATGGAAGTCATTCGCAAGCCGGACGGCAAGCTCGGGACCAAGATCCTGGGCAGCATCCGGCAAGTGAAGGATGAGTGCAAAATCCTGAAAATCGGACGCTGCGGCACGCAGCAGCCGTAAGTCGAAGGCGCCTTTGTCTGAGGACTGTGGACATCCCAAGGTTTGGGATCAATAGTTGCTGTCCAAGATGGCACATCCCCGCAGACGACTGACGGAGCAATATGCCGATTTCTGGCTCGCGCGCGGCGCGGTCGTGGTTATCGTCGCGCTTCAGATCGGCATCGTAAATGATCTTATGATCGGCCCGCGCTGGCTCGCGCCAGCCATGGAAATCGCGATTCTTATTCCCTTATCGATCGCGACTGCTTGGACGCAGAAGCGTGCCCGCAAGGCATCGACAAACCAGCAATTGCAGCTTGTCGGGCGCGATCGAAAAAAGGTCCGGTGGCTCGCCATTACCCTGACAGCAGTCGTCACGCTGATGAACTTTGGCGCGCTGACGCGATTGATTGCCGCGATGCTGGCCGGCCATGCCGGCACCGGACAGACCTTGCTCCTGGATGCCGTCAATATCTGGGTGACCAACGTTATAATTTTCGCCCTTTGGTACTGGGCGCTGGATCGTGGCGGCCCGGCAGGAAATGTGGTGGGTCCAGGCAGGGGCAGCGATTTTTTGTTTACGCAACAACAGCCCGTTGCTGACGCGGAGCGCTTTGCCGATTGGTCTCCAGGCTTTCTCGACTATTTGTTTCTGGCCTACACAAACGCGACCGCGTTTTCACCCGCGGACACATTTCCACTGACCGTGAGAGCAAAGATGCTGATGATGGCTGAGTCCGCCATTTCGCTTGCGACGATTGCACTCGTTGCGTCTCGTGCAGTCGGCATCCTAAACTAGCTCTAGCCCTTCCGCACTTGGCGAATTCTAGTTTGATTTTGGAATCGACCCGGTTTTAGAGACGTCCGAGGTGCCAAACATATTCCGGTCCGCGATCATCTTCCGGCGGCATTCGGAATAAGCCACCGATCCCGGCTGCGCTCCATAAGAACGGCAGCGGGCATCGTCAATCGTGGACATGGTTTTGGTATCTTGCTGCTGCTGTGCCGCCTGCTCGTATCCTGCGGTGCCCGGCGAGCAGCCGGTATGTCCAGTCCCGGTCATACATTCGAGAGAATTCCCAGCACATCCCGCAGCAAGGAGGACGCAGGTCAGCGCAAATATCAAAGGCGCCTGGCGCATGTCCGCCCCCGTGACGAATTGTCTGTCTATGAAAGGAAGTCGACGGTGATTCTGCCAGCAAAAAAACGACCTCGTTTACCGCCCTCCATCGCCGGACGGACAGCAAATAGGAACAAATTTGCGGGCTGCGACGGGCCAGATTCTCACCCGGTTTACGGTATCTGGCAAACCAAGCGGCACTAGGCGGCTACATCATACCGCACGGCAGCAATTGAATTTTTGCCACTTTCGGGGAACAGATTTCGCGGCGCTGGGTTCTCGAAGCGAACGTTAGTGAGGCTTGGGTGCACCATGTCGCCGACAGTCGCAGTCCCAGAGAGTCGAAGGTGCCGGACGCGGGCAGTCGAATGCCGCACAATGGCGGAGCTGTTCCGCGTTCAAATTGCGCGCGACCAGATGTTGAAGGCTGCAGCCGACTACGAACGGATGGCGCGAGACGCAAAGCAACGCGAAATCGCGCAGGGCATATCGTATCTAAGGGCGCTTGCGATAAGCCGTGAACCGGTGCGCTAACTTCGCTTCCAGTTCCGCGCCTCGCGTGGCGGAACACGACAGTTTCACAAATTTTCATCGGACCACGGTGATAAACCGCCCTTACGGGCGCAGCCGAACTCTTTGCAGAGATATGAGAGATCGCCCTCGCACCGATAGCGAGTGATCGGGCAAATGTTGGGCGACACGCTGTTGTCATTGGATGGAGCAGCGGCCGGGTACACTTTGTTTTCGACAACCGGTGTCATCAAGACCGCCTCCATCGCAATAGCGGCATCACTCAGGAAACCGCCGTCATCGGATCAATAACGGTGAGTATCTCGTTTACCTTGGTCACGGGGAACCCCGCCAAGCGGGAGTGCTCGCGAACCAAATCCTCGTTTTCGGCAAGGTAGGTGCAAAATGTCTTGTCGGCCGCGATGAATGACTGCACCCATTGCACTTTCCCGGACAGCTTGCTGAGAGCTGCGTTGGACGCCGCGGCAAGATCCTTGAGTTGCGCACGATTCAGGCTACCGACGTTCGGGATGTCACGTTCGATCAAATAGCGTTTCATAGTTTTGCTTTTCGTTCTGGATGTCGATTCTTGAACGATGGTCGGGCGGAAGCAGATGCGCATGTCTCTTAATGACGCGGCGCGCCTGGTGAAGCCGCGAATATTTCAACGCCTTCATGAAGCGGGCAAATAACGGGGTACGTTGGCGCGTGCGCAACCGTCCGTCCGTGGCCGGAGCGCCCGTGAGTCCATAGGTTATAGTAACCATCGAGGTTTCCTTCTCGACTACAGAGTGTGCGGGTTCAGAAGTTCGTCTGTATGCGCAACACCAAGGTGGCTCAGCGCTTCATCATGACGACTTCCAGATACTCACTCGGCACAACCATTGTGCCGTCGTTAGCTTTGTTCATCCGCGCAATGAGGTCGTAGATATCTCTTTCCAAATGCGTCTGCTGCGCCGTTTCGAGAGCAGCGAATGCTTTGAGTACCGGGCCGTAGAACGTCCTGAACACCTCTAGAAAATGCGTCGCGGACCGGTACCGGAAATTGAAAATGCGCGGCTCGGTCTTGATCCAGGTGGCACCTGTCGAGAACATTTCGGTGAGACGCGCGCGCGTTCCCCAAAGCGCCGGAGATTTTGCGGCCGGCGGCGGAGGCAAGTATTTGGCGAGTGTCCTAAAGAGCTGTCCGATAAATCCGTCGGGTGTCCAGTTCGTGAGACCGATTTGACCGCCGGATTTGCAAACGCGCAGCAGCTCTGCAGCGGCTTTATCTTGATTGGGCGTAAACATAACGCCGAATGTGGATATGACAGCATCGAAGGCGCCGTCGGAAAACGGCAAGTTTTCCGCATCCGCCTCCTTGAAATCGATCGTCAGGCCTTCCGCTGCAGCACGGGCGCGCCCAAGCTCCAGGAGACGAGGCACATAGTCCGTCGAAACGACGTCACACCAGCGTCGGGCAGCGGCCAGACTTGCCATTCCGTTTCCGGCCGCAACGTCCAGCACTTTCCGGCCGGCACGCAGATCGAGCGCCTCACAGAGCTCCTCGCCCACAATCTGCAGGGTTGTGCCCACCACGGCATAGTTGCCCGACGACCAGGCAACCTGCTGCCGGGACTTTATTGCGACGAGATCGGAAAATGCCACCGGCGTTGGCTGCGCGGTAGGCTTAGTTGCGGTTAGCGTTGCGGTGGGCATCGAAAACTCCTGTCCTATTTCCAACATGATTGAGTTGTGAGTACCGCTGTCATCCGCAAAAGACTTTGTCCGGAGCTTGATTTGTCCTTGAGAGAAGCTTGATTATTTCCTGAGACTGGTTTTGCGGTACGGCGGGGGCCAAAACGTGCAATTTCTCTTTGGCGATCATGTGCTTGACGATGACCGCCGCGAGCTCAGCCGCGGCGCCGAGCCGATATCCGTCGAGCCACAGGTTTTCGACCTGCTGATCTATCTGGTGCAGAATCGCGATCGCGTGGTCAGCAAGAACGATCTCATCAATTCGGTCTGGGGCGGCCGCGTCGTTTCGGATTCGACCCTGACGAGCCGAATCAATGCAGCACGCAAAGCGATCGGCGACAGCGGGCAGAAGCAAAAGCTTATTCGTACAATTGCACGCAAGGGCCTCCGCTTTGTCGGCGATGTGCGCATAGAATCAAACGGGGCGGAGTCTGCAAGTGCCATCGCCAGGTCGCCGTCCGAGACCCATGAGACCTCGCGCTCCGCCCTGCCACTGCCCGACCGACCCGCAATCGCTGTGCTTCCTTTCGTCAATATGAGCGACGAGCCGGAACAAGAGTATTTTTCCGACGGCATCAGCGAAGACATCATTACCGCGTTGTCCAAACTTCGTTGGTTCTTTGTGATCGCGCGGAATTCGTCATTTACCTACAAGGGCAAATCCGTCCACATAAAGCAGATCGCTGAGGAACTCGGCGTCGGCTATGTGGTCGAAGGCAGCGTGCGCAAAGGCGGTGATCGCGTGCGCATCACCGCCCAACTCAACGACGTCGCAACCGGCAGCCACATCTGGGCCGAGCGCTACGACCGCGATATCGCCGATGTATTTGCAGTTCAGGATGAGATCACCGAAGCCATTGTTGCCGCTATCGAGCCGCAACTTTACGCCGCCGAAAATTTCCACGCGCAACGCAAGGCGCCCGATAGCATGGACGCGTGGGATCTGGTGATGCGCGCATTGTCGTACTACTGGAGGCTGACACGGCAAGACAACGTGGTCGCGCAGGCCCTGCTCGAAAAGGCTACCGCCATCGATACTAACTACGGCCAGGCGCTCGGGGTGCTTGCTGCCAGCCACACCTTCAGTGCTCACATGGGATGGTCTGACATGGCGGCCGTCTTGCCAATCGCCGAGCGTGCTGCGCTCGCCGCGATACGGGCAGACAGCGAAGACCCCTGGGCGCACTACGCACTGGGCAACGTCTATCTCTGCACGCGTCGATTCGACAACTCCCTGGCCGAATTCGAATTGGCATTGCGGCTCAATCCAAACTTCTCGCTCGCACAGGCTTATTACGGCCTGACGCTCTCTTATTGCGGACGATGGCAGGACGGTGACATGGCCGCACGCCGCGCGCTGCGGCTTAGCCCGCGCGATCCATTCGCGGCGATTTATTACGGAATTACTGCGTATTCCCAATTCGTGGGCCGTAACTACGAAGATGCGATGCGCCTCGCGCGCGAGGCTATTCGGCAGCGCAATGATTTCGTCGGTGGCCACCGGGTGCTCACCGCCGCCGCAGGCATGGCGGGACTGGACGAAGTTGCCAACGCCGCATTACTGGAATTGCGGCGGGCGCAGCCCAATATTTCGATCGCGTGGCTCGGAAACGATATTCCATTCCAGCACGACGCCGACCGAAAGCACTATCTGGAAGGCTTTCGCCGCGCCGGCTTGGATTGATCTCGATCAAATTCGGGCACGACCTTCATTTCCGCGTGTTGCGCTCGCGAGGAGTGCGGCCAAACTGCGAAAGCGCGATCATCGCTCCGATCAACAAATACATCATGATGATCTTGGGATTTTCAGAAATGAGCGCAAACATGGAGTCACTCCTACTCTGTTCGATTGAACAACTCCCCTCCGCTATTTCCCGCCGGTCCAGATGCAGTCCCCGCTATGGACCGGGTCCAAGGAGAAATTAACGCCCCTCCGCACGATCGAGTGTGAAGAGGATCACGCCCAAGTTTTTCATTTTCATGCAGATTGTTGAGGTGAAGGCGTGACGCCTTTCACATTCCTCCCTTTACCCCGCCCGTTTTGGCGGGGTCTTTTTAGGTCACGCAATCAACGGCTAGAGTACGCGGACCAGCGTCCCCGCAGGCTCAACTGCCCCGGCTCTACATTTTTTTATGCAGATTTAATCGCTTTTACGCCCTACCCAGGTGGGTGGCTCGGGAACCTTAACAGTTCATAAACCATGCTCGCGCACCATGCCTGTCTACACGCATTCGCTGGTGGGGACTTCGCCCGTGCGGACCAAACGCAGCTGGCTCTGCATTTTCGGGGCTGCTTTCAGTCTTATCGCTACCTCGCTTCACGCCGAGGATGGCGTATTCCAAGACAAGATTCTGTTCGGCCAGGTCGCGGCGCTTAATGGACCAGCGCAGGCGCTTGGCCAAGGAATGCGTGAAGGCATTCTCGCAGCGTTTGAAGAAGCCAATCGCAGCGGCGGCGTCAACGGTCGCAAACTTGAGCTCAAGTCCATCGACGACAGTTACGAACCCGAAAAGACCATCGTCGCCATCAACAAGGCAATCAGTGAAGACAAGGTCTTTGCGCTCCTCGGCGCGGTCGGAACGCCAACCTCTAAGGCAGGCCAGCCCATTGCCACGGCGGCTAAGGTCCCGTTCATCGGGCCGTTCACCGGCGCGGAATTTCTGCGCAATCCCTTCAACCGCTACATCGTCAACATTCGCAGCTCGTACTTCCAGGAAACGGAAGCCTGGATCGAACACCTGACCACGGACCTTGGCGTTACAAGAATCGCGATTCTCTATCAGGACGACGCCTTTGGACTTGCTGGCCTTGCCGGCGTCAAGAAGGCGATGGCCAAGCGTAACATTGCGCTCGTCGCCGAAGGAACATTCAAGCGCAATACGACCGCGATCAAATCGGCGCTGCTCGAGATCATGAAGGGCCAGCCCCAGGCTGTCGTGACAGTCGGCCCATACAAGCCAATCGCAGAATTCATCAAACTCGCACGGCAGCTCAAGGTCGATGCCACCATCCTTGCGATTTCGTTCGTCGGATCGGATTCGCTCGCGCAAGAGCTCGGCAATCAAGGCGCTGGCGTTGTCGTTAGCCAAGTCGTCCCATTTCCATGGGACACGTCGCTTCCCGTTGTGAAGAACTATCATAGCGCCCTCACCGCGGTGAATGCGAAATCGAAACCCGGGTTTGTTTCGATTGAAGGCTATTTCGTCGGTCAGCTCGTAGTCCAAGCTTTGAAGAGGATTCCCGGCGAGCCGACACGCGAAGCGTTTCTCGACGCGATTGAGGGCGGTCCTTTCGATCTTGGCGGAGTAAAGCTCGAATTTGGGCCCACACAAAACCAGGGATCAAACCAGGTCTATTTCACCGTGCTTCAGGCCGATGGCTCGTTCAGGCCGGTGACGAAGCTCGTCAAGACAGTTGCAAGATGACACCAAGCGATTATTCGAAAAATGCGCATCGGGTGGGCTAGATTATCGATGGGACATGATCCTAACGGCACTCAAAACTCGGGCTGGCTTTCGACTATTCGCGCTCGGTTGTACCTCGCATTTGGATTTGCCGCCGCCCTGACAATCATCGGTTCGTCGATTGCCTTTTATGAATTCACCGTCATTGGCATGACAACCAACGAAATTGTTTCGCGCAGCTTGCCGGCAACGACGGTATCTCTTCGTCTCGCGGAACAGGCTAGTAGCCTCGTATCTTCCGGGCCGCGCTTGATGGCCGCCAGGGCGGACAAAAGTCGCGACGAAACGATGGGTGAAATCCATCAGCAAGAAAAAAATCTGGAAGATGGCATCGCGCATCTCAAAGCGCTCGGCATTGCGAATGCCGGTGAGATCGAGACTAGCCGGAAAGCCTTGTCGGAACGGCTTCATACGCTCGATCAAGCAGTATCAAACCGCATTGTCATGTCGAATGAACGGTCGTATTTGGCATCCTCAGTGCGAGCGGCGCACGAGGCCTTGCTCATTGGCCTCGCTCCGGCGATCGATGACGCCAATTTCGACCTAATGATGAATGCGAAACAAGAGGGCGCGGCCGCCCTCGATACGAGACTCGAATTGCTGCGGCGGCTTTTGGAAACGGAATCTGAATCAAACCTCCTTGCCGGACTTTTGACTGAAGCTTCACTGGTTAACGATCCGAGCCGCCTGGAGCCCTTACGAGACCTGATCGATTCCGCCCAAAGAAAGATTGTCAAAAACCTGAACGCTATTCCCGACAGTACCCAGCAAGAAAAGCTTCTCTCGCTATTCAAGCAGCTGGGTTCGATCGGAGCCGACGATGGAATCATGGCTGCACGCGCCTACGAACTCAATCAGCAGCGTGATGCCCAATTGGCTTTCGATGCCGCTCAGTCCGAAGCTTCCAGACTTAAATATGCCGTCGATGGTCTCGTCGAGCAGCAAACCCGCACCGCCCAAGAAATCTCAAACTTTGCCGGCCGACAGATCCGATCTGGGCAATTTATTTTGACCATCCTGTCGATCGCCGCAGTCTTGAGCGCAGCATTGGTTGCATGGCTTTATGTTGGCCGCAGTGTCGCTCGCCGCCTTGGTTCTCTTAGTGATGCGATGCGGCGTATCGCCAACGGCGACTTAAACGTCGATATTCACGACACTCGCGGCGACGAAATCGCGGACATGGGGCGAGCACTTCTATTTTTCCGCCAAGCCACAGCCGAAGCGGCCACGGCCCGCCGAAAGGAAGTCGAACAAACTCGCACGCTCGAATCGCGACGACAGCTTGTCGAGACAGCTACGCTAGAATTTGAGCACGCCGTATCCAACATCGTGCAAACTCTCGACCGCGCGGCCGCGGCGATGGATAGTTCCGCACGCGACATGGCGCATAGCGCCACACGGAACCAAGAGCAGGCACTGGAAACTGCAGCAGCGTCTGAGCAGGCGACGGCCAATGTCGGAATTGTCGCCACAGCTGCCGAGGAAATCGCGCAATCGATCGAACACATCGCGGCGCGGGTTGCGAATTCAGCAACCGTAGCAAGCCAGGCGAGCGGCGAGGCCAAGGCAATCACGGAGGCGGTCGCGAGTTTTTCGGCATCTGTCGACGAAATCGGCGAGGTCAGCGATCTCATTAGCAGCATTGCCGCTCAGACAAATCTGCTCGCGCTAAACGCGACGATCGAGGCCGCTCGCGCGGGAGAAGCGGGCCGCGGCTTCGCCGTGGTAGCTCAAGAAGTGAAGGGCCTGGCCACTCAAACGGGAAAGGCCACCGAGGAAATCACCCGACATATTATGTCGATCGAGCAAACGACAGATCGCTCCGTCCAGGCCATCAAGAAGATTGCCGCAACAATCGAACAACTGAGCGATGTTGCCAACGATGTCTCAGTGGCAATGCGCCAGCAGGAACTCGGTAACGCAAGAGATCGCGCGCAATGCCGGCGCGGCGGCAAAGGGTACGCGTGACGTCTCTGAAAATATCACAGAAGTTTCGAACAGCGCCGTCAAAACCGGTCACGTTGCGACGACGGTTCTATCCGCAGCGGGTGAACTGGCGGGCCAGTCACACTTGCTGCGCCAGGAAGTCGAGCGCTACCTCGCACAGCTTCGTGTGGCGTCATAGTGACTTCCCATGGCCCGCAAAATCGCCGCTAAGGAGCCAGTAGCCAACTGGTGTCCGGCTTTGCCGTCGAAGACTCCTCGGATTGGGTGGCTGCCGCTCCGGTATGACTGACAATCGGCGCAACCATAGCCTTGACTACGAGACCGGTCAGGATAGCGGCGGTGATAATTGCGACGTTTGTTGCGTGACGCATGAGCCCTCCATTGGATGGTCCCCCGCCCCCGGCCAACAATCTGACTGATCGCATCAAGCGTTTATGAGCTGGTTCACACTCACAAAACTAGTTTGTGAAGTCGAATGGCCGCCACGCAAAAGACCCGTCGCAAGGGTACGACTATAAACCTTGCATAAAAAACCAGCTTTTGATCTAGTCGATTATTGTTTTGCGGATCGCAATTCTTTACCACCAAACACGGGAGCGACGCGATTCTTGCGGGACCATTTGTTCTGCTGGAGACGTATCATGACGACAGCCGCTCATTCATCCGGTTTACCCGGCGTTGCATTGTCGCGTGGCCGATGGCACCGGCCACCTCAACCGACGCGGCCATTGTGATGACCTGATCCATAGCTTTTCGGCAGACGTTCGCTGTTTCCGCGCACGCCCGATTGGCCATGTTCGACACAATCATCTTGCTCACAGGGCCAGTCGAAGAAGCGGCTTTGACCGCGGTGCTGCACAGTCACAATCCGCAACTCGCCATTCTCACCGTCAAATCACGGGCAGACATAGAGGAGCTCTGCCCAAGCGTCATGCAGCGTGCCCGATTAGTCGCTTTCGTCACACCCGTGGTAGTCCCAAAGCGAATTCTCGATTGCTTCGGTTTCGGTGCCTATAATTTTCATCCTGGACCGCCCCAATATCCTGGCTGGGTGCCGTCGCATTTTGCCACTTATGACCGAGCGACCAGGTTCGGTGCGACGGCCCACGTCATGGTCGAGAAAGTCGACGCGGGTCCTATCGTCGCGGTCAACCTGTTTCCCATACCACCGAACACCAGCACGCTCGGTCTTGAGGCCCTTGCGTTCAGTCATCTCGCGCGGCTTTTCTGGAGCCTGGCCAGCAAGCTCGCGAAGCAACGTGAGCCATTGCCTGAACTTCCGATCCAGTGGGGCCCACGTAGGACAACACGGCGACTATATGCCTCGATGTGCAACATCCCACTCGATATTTCAAAAGATGAACTGGACCGGCGCGTCGAGGCGTTCGGCGCGGGTCATTTCGGGATTCTTCCAACCCTCACACTTCACGGACGCCAGTTCTCCTACACATCGCCGGATGCCCCAGCTAAGAATTGATCTGCGATGTGGGTCCGCAATAAGGTTGACACCTGCAAGCTTAGGCCGGAGCGAAAAAGGCCAGCTGCGCTGGGAGGAATGACCGTGATTACATCGATAAAAGTGCTACGCATTGCCGGTTTCATTACGTGCTTGGGCGGCCCCGCGTTCGCTCAGCAGCCGACCGCCGCTGTCCCAGCACCCATGGGGCAGGCTACGAATGCGCATGGTGTCCCGAAATTCCAGCCTGAGCCGTTCTGGCCCAAGCCGCTACCCGGGAACTGGATCCTTGGACAAGTCGCGGGTATCGCGGTCGATCTCAACGATCACATCTGGATCATTCACCGTCCCTCAACTTTACTCGATGACGAAAAAGGCGCGACCAAAAATCCCCCGGAGACCAAGTGCTGCACGGCAGCGCCGCCGGTCCTCGAGTTCGATCAGCAGGGAAATCTGTTGAGATCCTGGGGAGGCCCGGGAGAAGGATTTGATTGGCCGAAGTCAGAGCACGGCATCCACATCGACAGCAAAGGAAATGTTTGGCTCGCCGGCAATGACAATACAGATCACCAGATTCTCAAATTTACGGCCGATGGAAAATTTCTCCAGCAGATTGGCAAGGCTAATGAGACCGCTGGTTCGAATAGCCAGGACAAACTCGGGCGGCCGGCGCATATAATGCTCGATGAGCCGGCTAACGAGGTTTATGTCGCTGACGGTTATAAGAATCGCCGCGTCATCGTATTCGACGCGACATCCGGTGCCTATAAACGACACTGGGGGGCATACGGACACAAGCCGAGCGATGAAAAAATGGCGGCCTACAAAGCCGACGCTCCTCCTTCGGAGCAGTTCTCAAATCCGGTTCACTGCGTCCGGATATCGAATGATGGGCTCGTTTATGTTTGCGACCGCGCCAACGACCGCATCCAAGTCTTCAGAAAAGATGGCACCTTCGTGAAAGAGTTTCGAATCGAGCCGGAGACTTTGCAGAATGGCTCAGTTTGGGATCTTGTCTTGTCGGAAGACGCCGCCCAGAAATATATTTTCATCGCGGATGGCGCGAACGGCCAAATCATTACAATCAATCGAGACGATGGGAAAGTGCTGACTCAGTGGGGTCGCCATGGCCGCCAGCCTGGTCAGTTCAAATGGGTGCATAACATTGCGATCGACTCAAAAGGAAACATTTATACGGCGGAAGTCGGATTTGGCCACCGCACACAAAAATTTAGCAGAACAGAATAGGTCGCAAACAGCAGAGAGGCTGCACAGCCGATCATCGACGGCGTGCAGCCCCTCAATTGCAAAACAGGAAAAACTTGAAACGTCGCGGAACTAGCGCATCGACACCGTTAGGCCACTCAGATCGACGGCGAGCTCGAAGCCCACCTGCCGTCCGCGCAATTCTAATACAACTCCGTTAGCATTCCGCAGGCGCGCAACCCTGGCGCCGCCTGCGATTGCGAGTCCAGCGCCGACCGCCGTATACGTACCGGCGATGTCTCCCGGACTTCGCAGATGATAGGCGCGGCCCACAAAGTCTGCACTGCTGACGCCAATTGTCCCGACACTCACTCCACCCACGCTGAACGGATAAGATCTACCTGCAAAGCGCAACGTGCCGTTCCCGCCTCCAACACCAATAATGAAGCCTGCCCTCGAAACTGTGACCCGCACCGAGCCCGTCGCTGCACTCGATGGCGAAGCGAGTGCCGATAGCATGAGGGCCGCCGCCACGACGACCGCACAGCATTTCATCGCACGATAGATACCCGACATGACCGCCTCCAAAAATTATTACAACGAACGCGCGAACTTACCGTAACACCGGGCCATGGCCGTTCCAACCCGCGGAAAATACCACCGATAAATCGAGCGGCTCATCAACTACGGTTCAGTGTAATCGAGGCCTTCACGATTTGTCCGCCGCCATGCGAGTCGATGGTCACGCTTTGCCGCCTGTTGCGCGTCACCATGACAACATCGGCAGCAAAGCCCGCACTTTCTATGTGAAGCTGCAAGCGATCGCCTTGCGCGTTGCCCACGGCGGTACCGCCAACGCTGCGCGTACGTTCGGTCCAGCGGCCGCTGACTTGGTTTGATTCGTCGGCGCTAAACTCACCGGTCATATCAAAATTGTAACTGTCGCTGGCACATCGCAGCTGGAGATTGACTTCGCGCTGGCTGCTGCCGCGTTGACTGTAATTTGCGTTGCAACGAATTTGTTCAGCCGCACCGTTTTCTGGCCGTAGCGTGCCCGCCCCCGACCACAGACCGGCAAAATCCGCGAATGGACCCCCTTCCGCCCATGCGGGCGGCAGCGGCACCACGAAAGCCGAAGCCATGAGGGCGAAACAGCAACCGAGCAAGACTGCAGACGAAAAGCGGCTGAATGTAAGTTGCAAGGCTATGTTTCCCATTCAATGTTCGTGTTGAAAAGACGGTGGCAGTCCCGCGTTAACCGCTAACGGGGAGGTTTTGGTTCCAGATAAGCATTCGCACCCGCCATCTGTGCAGTCTACTGCAATCTCGTCAAAGGCTTACCCGCTACTTTCTATCTATCCCGTGGCAGGAAAATTTTGAAGGGCCGTTTGATCGTCCCGGAACAGGCGCGAGTAATGGTCTTCCCGTTGTCATTCCAGGTTTGTGTCCCGCTTAGATCTACGTGACGGCGCACGAAAGTACCGCCGTATTTCGCCTCATACTGGCGGTTGCCGCCCTTCCAAGACCCCTGCAGGGTTATGTTGTCGCCATTGAGCGTCCCGGTCCCCTGCTCCGGCGTCGCCTCAGCGACATCTCGCAGCCGCACGATATGGCTGTAGCGCACGGCACCGCGTGAAATCGTTACCTCGATGGCTCCGCGGCTCTTGCCGACCGAGAACGGCAATTGGTCGCACACCATCGTGCCGCGATAGACGGCGTCGCGCACCTCTGCTTTTGCCGGCAGCACTGCCACTGCAATCGCCATGGTAATTACGCCAATCATTTTCCCATTCCGCCCCATTGTGGATTCTCCGCTGAGATTTTCTGTTATTGCCGGCCGTGCTGCAGAAACCAATCACCGCACACAATTCACACTCTCGCAATGTCGAATGTGGCGGGTTGCTTGCGTCTCAATCCGATAATACTGCATACTTTTAAAGGGCCACGCTAAAGGGGAGCACATCATGTCTCATTTCGCCAGAGGTTTGTCCGTAAGTGTTGTTGCTACCCTGCTCGCCAGCAGTGTCGTCTTTCCGCCGACGTACGCGGGAGCTACTAAAATATCCCAGGCTGACAAGAGAGCTCTGGTCGAGGCGACAGCGTCTTGCAAGGCTGAGGCGAAAGGCAAGAAGATCAGATGGCCTTCGAGCCGCTCCTATGTCAGAAATTGCGTGAACGAGGCGCTCAAAAATCATCCCAACATCAGTGTTATTCAGTTGTATATTGACCATCCGGATATGAAGCGGCTGCCCGTTGAACAAGTTAAAGACCCGATGTAGGCAAAGCCCGAGGTCACCGCGAACGGTTGCCCCTTTATTTCAGCGAGCCGCCAGCGTAGCGCTGGGTACAGCCAAGCCAGGCTGACGTGGCTCCTGTGTTTGCAACTTTGTTTTGTACTCCTCGAGCACCCCTTCGAGCCGCGAAATATTTTGCAGAAGACGCTCGCTCGTCAAACTCAGCAAATAATACCCGAATTCCGGATTTTGGAAGTAAAGCTCGAGCAACGTTTCATAGGTGATTGTCAAGACATCACCGTTCTCGACGCATTGGATGGTCTGTGTCCGGCGATTTTTTGGCGCGACAAAGCCAAGCTCCCCCATGATTCTACCGGGTGGAAGCTCGATGCCAATTTCAGTGACAAGAAATTTTCCGGTGACCGTCAGAAACATTTCATTGGCGACGTCACCCTTGCGAAATAACACCTCGCCCTTGCGGTACTTGCGAGGTGTCATGTAAGGGCGAAGCCAGTCCATCGACAGATCGCCCTGCGCGGATGTCCTGGCTTTTTTGACCAATGAAAGCATCTGCCGGAGGCGGATGACGTTGACCGGCAAAGACAGAAGATAAAGCAGGAATGTCCCAACGGCTCCAGCGACGAGCCCATAGGCCATAAAAAAAGCAATGCTGATAATGCCGATCACGCGCAAGGGCACGATCGTGCGCATCATCAGCGTGGCGACGTAAAACGCGGCTCCGGCAAGTGCTAGCATATTTGCGGCATTGATATTTTCCAGCGCAAGCTCGCTCAGACGGTGCGTCACCGCATTGTATGTGAGATGGCCGGGATCGAACCCAAACTGAAGAAACATCTTGTCCACGTACTGCGTGGCAAAATCGACGGCGCCATTAATAGTTGAATTCAGATTTGCGCTAGCCATGCTTCCCCCACGAAATCTGCCGGTGGCACAAGGGGCCCATTTTCGAACCGGATAATATCGCGCGCCTGCCCCGTAATCGAGTGAACTCGTTCACACCCGCCCTGAGGGCCTCGCTAATAGCGCAAATACGCCAATACACGCTACTGCCCCTGGATTGGCAGAGTAATTGGGGGGCCCCGTATGACAAATTATCTATCGGGATTGGCAATCTGTGTCGGAACCGTGGGTCCGGCAGGTCACAGGAGGCCCTTGCGGCTGGGGCGCCAGCGGACCGGTCCGTCTGGCTCGTTCACGGCTAACGAACCTCATGCAATCCGCAAATTCCGGGGTGCCATCGTAGAATCCGTATCCTTGGCAAGCGAGTGTTTCCTTGTCGAGTTCGGTTTCAGGGCCCCAAGGGTGGCCGGCACAGCCCGACAAGCCCAATATGACGCCAGCTGCGGCGATAGCCGTCTTTACCGACCGCGATACAGTCTGAAAGTGCGTGTGTTTTGGAAGCATCGCCGATGCTACCCCCCTCGTCGCCCAAACCGATTGAGACCATATCGCAGCCAGGCATTGCGAGGAATGCGGGTGACTCGCATCTAGCTCGTCGGCACCGCGCCATCCGGCCGACGCTTCGCGTAATCGCCACCACGCTCATAGCCGATTAGTGGATAAACGACCTCGGCGGAAAGGTCCGCCTTTGACCCAGATTGGCTCGACGCTCCCAGCCGGAATAAAGCTCAGCGATCTGGGCAGCAGACGCGGTCGCATTGGAAATATCCCTTTGGAAAGGCCAACGCAGCCGCCGACATTGCCGCCGAAAGCGTGATGACGATCACAACGAGTTGCAGGATATTGATGAAGGTCTTACGCATGGCTCTTCTCCGTTGGAATAAGAGAGAATGTGCCAACTGCAGCACGAAAACCGTTTCACGAGGGCCCAATTGGGCATCTCGCCATGACGTAATTTATTCCCTCATTGCGCGAGGTTCTGTCATCCACTTCACATTTCGCGAATATGATCGTCCTTTTGGAAATTACCGTTTGCCGGGCAGTCCGATCGCTGTCTTTTTTAATTAAAACCAACACCATTTCCCTAAGGGCTTCGCCATAGACCATCAGTAATGATGCCTCCGACCAGGATACCTCTTTGCCCCGGGGGCTCGTGATGGATCAGACTAAGCAGCAGTCATTGCGCGCGGATATTTTGGCTTTTCCGCATATGTCGCGGAAAGAAGAACAGTTGTTGCAGACTGTGCTGAACAACATGTCCCAGGGCGTGTTGATGTTTGATTCCGAAACACGCCTAATATTTTGCAATCAACGTTATATAGAATTGTACGGGCTTTCGCCGGAAGTCGTTAAGGCTGGCTGCCAGCTGCGCGAGCTTCTTCAGCATCGAATCGACCTTGGAATCTTTACCGGCGATCCGGACGAGTATGTCGCCAGGCTTAAAGACGGCATTGCCGAGGGAAAGACGTTCAACCAAATCGTAAATCTTCCCGATGGTCGGGCATTTTCGGTCGTCAACAAACCAATTCTAGGCGGTGGCTGGCTCGCTACCCATGAAGACGTGACCGAACGTCAGCGATCCGAAGATCGCATCGCGCATATGGCCCGCCACGACGCACTGACGGATCTGCCCAATCGCGTGCTTCTGCTCGAGCAGCTCAATCACGAGATCAAGCGCGTAAAGCGCGGCGAGTGTCTCGCCGTGTTGTGCCTCGACCTCGACCAATTCAAAAGCGTCAACGACGCGCTTGGACACCATATCGGCGACGAGCTGTTGAAGTTGGTCGGCGAGCGCCTGCGCGGGTGCACCCGCGAGCTCGACATCGTGGCGCGCATGGGCGGCGATGAGTTCGCCATCATCATGACGCAGATGGAACAGGCCGCCGACGCAGCAACGCTTTCCAAGCGCATCCGCGACTCGGTCATAAAGCCCTACCAGGTCGAGGGGCATCAGATTGTTACAGATATCAGTATTGGTATTTCGGTTGCGCCGATGGACGCCGTCGAATCAGACGAGCTTCTGAGGAACGCCGACATGGCGCTCTACGATGCCAAGGGCGACGGCCGCGGGACCTTCCGGTTCTTTGAGCCTGAAATGAACACCCGTATGAAAATACGGCGCGAGCTCGAAATGGATCTGCGCAAGGCGCTGGCCAGCGAACAATTCGAACTCCACTATCAGCCGCTCGTCGTTCTGGAATCCAATGAAGTGAATGGATTCGAGGCCCTGCTGCGGTGGAATCATCCGACGCGCGGCCTGATTTCGCCGGCAGAATTTATCCCGATTGCCGAAGAGACCGGACTCATTGTTCCACTCGGCGAATGGGTGCTCAAGGCGGCCTGCAACGAAGCAGTCGATTGGCCCGAGCATATCAAGGTCGCGGTCAATCTCTCGCCGGCACAATTGAATTGCCGCAATCTCGTCAGCATGGTCACGTCAGCACTCGATGACTCCGGCATGCCGCCGAACAGACTGCAGCTGGAAATCACCGAAACCGTGCTGCTTCAAAATACTTTTACGACCCTCGCAACGCTGCACGAGCTCCGTAAAATGGGCGTGCAGATCGCCCTCGACGACTTCGGCACGGGATATTCCTCACTCAGCTATCTGCGCAGCTTCCCGTTCGACAAGATCAAGATCGACCGATCATTTATTCAGGATCTCTCTAACGGCGCGGAGCCGTTGGCGATCGTGAACGCGGTCGCCGGCCTCGCCAAATGTCTCAATATGACGTCGACGGCGGAAGGCGTTGAAACGCAGCAACAGATGGATGTGCTGCAGTCAATCGGCTGTACCGAGATGCAGGGCTATCTGTTCAGCAAAGCACGGCCGGCGAGTGAGATCAGGCAATTTTTCGCCCAAGGCCCATACGTTAAGGCAGGCGCCGCCTGATCGGCGGCTCTCTCGCCTAAATCAAAGAACGCGTCCCCGTTGCCGCGGGGACGAACGTTCCTTCACAGCATTCTCACTCGCGGTCCTACCCAAGCCCCGCGAGTCGTGAGTTCGGTAACGGCCCAGACCAAGGCGTCGAGTTCGATCAGGAGAGGCGCCCGAGGAAAGTCCGCTCATACCGAAATCACACATTTCGTCCTCAAGCGCCGTAGGCGGCGGGTCGACGTGCTTGATCTTGCCCTGCTGGTACATCATCGCCACAGGCTCTGCGCGCAGCCATTTGCCGCGCGTCGCATGCACGGTTCGCAGCGGAATTGTCGCATCGACCTGCTGAAGGACGGCGCGCACCATGTCGCCGCCCATATTGATTTCAGCGACGACCGCGTCGGCTTTTAGACGACGATAAAGTGCCACAGCCTTCGTTGCCCAACCGGCGGGTGACAGTCCTTGAACTGTCGCATCCTCTAGCACGTAGATGCGCTTATCTTCGGCGATGCCGACCGCGACGATCCCGCAGGCATCCGCTCCCGAGCGAGCAGAGCCCGGTGGATCTATGCCGATGACAACGCGCAGGAGCGGCGGCGACATGTGTACGCGCGACTCCTCGATCAGGGCGCGCGTCCACAAGGCGTCAACACGCTCCTCGATGATCTCGCCATCGATCTCCTGGCGTCCGAGCCGGGTCCCGGCATATCGAGCGACCACCTCATCGAGAAATGCGGGCGACAAATTTGCGGCATTGGTTTGCGTCGCTGCGCGCGTGATCGCCGTGCGTGGGTCAGCGAGGAGCCGTTTGATCAAGGCGATTGGACGCGGTGTCGTGGTGATGAGCTGGCGCGGCCGCCGCCCCAGCCGGAGGCCGAATTGCAGCATGTCAAAAGTATCATCGACGTGCCGCCACTTGGCCAGCTCGTCGCACCAGGCGGCGTCGAACTGCGGTCCACGCAGCTGTTCGGGGTCCTCCGCTGAAAACGCGAACGCAACCGCGCCATTCGGCCATTCCAGTCGACGGCGGGTCGGCGTCCATTGCGGGCGCTGGCCCCGTGGCGAGACGGCGAGCACTCCCGACGGACCTTCGATCATCACCTCTCGCACGTCGTGTTCGGTTTCACCAACCAGCGCAATATTGCGATGGCGTTGGTCGGAATACGGCATGGTGCCGTTCGCCAGCGCACGGACCCATTCAGCACCAAGCCGCGTTTTGCCTGCGCCGCGACCACCCATCATGAGCCATGTGGTCCAGGGGAAACCGCCATTGGCGCACAACGGTGGTTCCTGATGTTGGTGAGCGAGTATGATGAAGTCTCTACGAAACTGCACCCAGAGGTGGAGAGGCTCCACTTTCTTCAGCATCTCCAGCGTTAGTCCGGCTCGCGACGAACGCATCAATCTGTCGCGCAAGCGCGTTACGGAATTCGTCGATATCGACGGGCATGTCGTCATCATAGGGTCCTGATTGGGGTGCGGCGCATTGCAAGCGTTGGAGCTTACGCAACGTCTCGGTGAGGCTTGAGACTGTACGAGCTGTGCGTTCGGCGTCGATTGCACTTAACGGCTCACGCTTGAGCCGCGTACGCAAACCTTCGACAGCAGTAAGCTCCCCCAACACCGCGCGGTAGAGGCGCTCGACGGTATTCGCGAATGGCGGCAATTCATTCGTTAGTATCGCTTGTGTTTGAGCGGCGACTTTCCCAGCGTCGCTTCGTGCAGCGCTCAACGACTCGTCCTTCGCCGATGGCGCACCTGCTCGGTCCTCAGGCCGGTGCTCCAGTGAAAGTGCAACGGCCTCCAATTCTTCCGCCTGCGCCAACAGAGATGCCGCTGCAGGCAAATCGCGCGGCAGCCGTTCGTAGCGTACCCAACCCAGACGCTTTGCGAGCCGGTACATGCTTGCCGGACGGATGCCGAAATCGACTGCGATGGACGCAACGCTTTCGTCGGTGCGTTCGAAGCGGCGCCGGCCATTGGCCAGCAATTTGGCAGAATAAGTAGGGCGCGCCGGCACGTGCTGCCTCCGCGAGGATGCCCGCGGACGGCGCGCAGGCGCGCGCGTTCGTTTCGCCATAGCGAAGTCTCCAATTATCTAAGTTGCGGGGATGGTGGCCGGCGCCCGCGCGGATTTACGCGGCGAGGGCCAAGCCTGAGCCGACGCTACGCGGACAGCGTCACGCTGTCAAGGATTATTTTCCTCGCAAGCGTGGCTGCAACTGCCGAAACGGAAGTTCGGGCCCGCTTATTTTCGCTATAGTGCGGTGCTGGAACCACTACTGATATCTAGAGTTTAGTGGACGATGTGCGGGGGCCATAACGGAAGGAGAGACACATGCCGCGGACCATAATTGCGATTGCGCTTGCGAGCCTGATTCTTGCTGCCGTGTCCGAGACGACACAAGCGGCGCCTGTCGCGCCACTGCCTGCGGGCGTCACGGGCGGCTTCAGCGATTTGACGGATGTTTCGTGGCGTCGTTGTTGGCGCGACCGGTGGGGACGCATGCATTGCCGCCGCTGCTGGCGTGACGGCTGGGGCCGCGTACGCTGTTGGTAATTGTCCTTCGAACGAAAACAGCACGTAGAAAACGCCGTCGAATCGCGATGTCCGCTTTTATCCCAAAAGCGGACATCAAATAATCTGTCGTGCGCGGGTTGGACCCAAGTCCAATGTTCTAACGCCCTGATGACTTCTCTAATGGTCGGGGTCTTGTGACAGCCGCCGAATTCATGTGCTGCGCACGTTTTCGAAGCGACGAGTATCGACGGGCCAGTGCGAAGAGGAAATTGAGATGAAACACTACATTTTGTTGGGTCGGTGGCAAAAACTGGTGGCTGTGACTGTTTTTGCGACTCTGGGATTTGTGTTGCCGGCAACAACGGCGTTTGCCGCGTCATCGAGCTTTTGCCAAGCCTATGCCCGCGATTACTCCCTTCGCTATTCATCCGGGGGCGCTATGGGCGGCATCGTGCGCGGCGCACTTGGCGGCGCCGCTATTGGCGGCATCGTAAACGGCGGCAGAGGCGCGCGACGGGGCGCTGGCGCTGGCGCGCTTGCCGGAGGCGTCTCACGCGGTATCCAACGGTCCACGCTCTACGATCGCGCCTATTTGCGCTGCATGCGTGGTCGCTGGCCGTAGTGCGAATTTAACGCCGCCCATACGCTGTCGATTTTAAAAATCAATTTCGCTCGAATGTCGGCCTTGCCTCATAAATGGACATAGCCCCATCGCACGAGCGCCCGCCTAGCGTATCGGCTCATTTTTCTTTGGTGCGAACGGATTGAGTTTCCGCAATTTCTCTCGGAATCCGTCGCGCTGCGGCGCGCGGGGATTGCCGTTCTGTTGGGGACCTGAACCGCGATTTGGCTGTTGCGGACCACCGGGCCGCCGGAGATTATTCGGTCGCTGGCTGTTCGGTCCGCGCAATTGCCGACGCTGGATCGCCATTTGACGACCGACGTTGTGCGACGCGAACAGTCGCTGCACTACGTTGCGGTCACGCGCTGCCTCTTGTGGCGGAATTTGAAACGGTACGGCTGCGAAACGTCCACCCAGTCCCGGGCGGATCGCAAAAGCACTAGATCCTTGTGTCAGCGCACCGAGCCGCCCACCTTGACGGTTAAATACTTCAATCTGACCCACGCGCCCATCGGCATCCGGATAAAGCTTGATCTTAGCTTCGCCTCCGCCAACGCCGGTGTTATCCGGGACATCGACGACCCCGGTGGTGCCACGGATGCCGAGATTCGCGGTCGGGGTTGAAATTGTCATATTGCCGGTTTTGGCCACCAAACTTGCAACGAACGCGACCGTGCCCCGCGCGATGTTGAACACCGCTTTATTCCCGCTGCCCCCATCCTCGTAAATGAATTCATTAACAACAATGCGCGCATTTGCGGTGAGGCTGAGGGTTGTCTCGTCATCAAAGGTGACGCCGAGCGATGAATTGGCACCCGTCTGCAGGACGTCTTTTTTATAGATGCCGTCGCTTACTTTCAGCGGCAAAGCCGCCGCGTTGGCGCGCGTCACGGTCACACTGCCCTGCAGCGTCGCAACCTGACCCACCTCATCGTTAGCGTCGGGGTCTGCGTTGGCTTGATTTTGCGCGCGTGCAATAAGTGGCCACGCGGCCGCGCCCACGAATAGCGTGATAAACCTGCGGCGCTTCATTCCCATACCCATACTTCGGAGGGATATCGTACCGGCTCATTCAGGAATATTGGAAGAGCTAGGCGCGGTCCACTATCGGTCTAAAGCGACATTCCGCCATCTCCACGCTCAGTTTTGTCTCGATTTGGACCTCTACTGAACGATTGTAGATTTTTGACCGGCATTCTCAATAACCCCGGCGGCTGATACCCTGAATGACCGCGAAAGCGAGTGGGTGCAAAGACCCTGGGGGAGAGCCATGAGAAAATTCGTTATTGCGATGGCGCTGACGGCGCTGTCGGGCATCGCTTGTGTGAATGCGCAAACCTATCCATCGCGCCAAATCACACTCGTGGTTCCATTTCCGCCAGGCGGATCGACCGACGTTGCCGCACGCATCCTGGCCGAGCGCATGCGAGCGCCACTCGGCCAGCCCGTCATCGTCGAAAATATCGGTGGTGCCGGCGGCAGCATTGCGGTCGGCCGCGTCGCACGCGCTGCGCCCGATGGCTATACAATCGATATCGGCCAATGGGACACCCATGTCGGCAGTATTATCTACAAGCTGGACTACGATCTGCAGAAGGATTTCGAGCCGATCGGCCTTGTATCGGTCAATCCGCAGCTCATGGTCGCAAAGAAAGATCTTCCAGCCGACAATTTGAAGGACTTGGTCGCCTGGATGAAGGCAAATCCGGGGAAGATCAATTTCGTCAACCAAAATGCGGCGGCGAACGTGAGCGGCGTATTATTCGAGAAACTTACGGGTCAAAAGGTGCAGTTCATTCCCTACCGGGGCGCCGGGCCTGCCATGACCGACCTGGTCTCGGGCCAGGTCGACCTCTTGGTGGTCCAGGGCGCAGTCGCGCTGCCACAAATCAGAGGCGGAAAGATCAAAGCGATCGCCAACCTGTCGCCGCAACGCTCTGCGTCGATGCCGGACATCCCCACGTCGGACGAGACCGGCGTGCCGGGACTCTATATGTCCGGATGGTTTGGTTTCTGGGCACCTAAGGGCACTCCGAAGGAAATCATTACCAAGCTCAATGTAGCGATGGTGGAAGCACTTGCCGATCCAACGGTGCGTGCACGATTCACCGAGCTCGGCCTGGACGTCGCGCCGCGGGAACAGCAGACACCGGAGGGCCTTGCCGCATTCCAAAAGGCCGAGATCGACAAATGGTGGCCGATCATCAAGGACGCCGGAATCAGCGCGCAAGCGCAGTGAAAGCGACCGCCACCCTCGCCGCGTCCCGGCAAACTATTTCTGATGTGTCGCGAAACGCCTTTATCGAATGGCGCTCACGGAGCCGACGTGCTCTGCCTGTTTAGCATCGAGCTGGGCCTTAAACTCGTTAATTGACTGAGCTTGCATGAGGCCTTTTCGATAGATCGAACGAGCGTGGTAGACGCTCTTATAGTAATCACAATTTTGGCAAACCGGGTGAAACTTCCCGTTCTGTTGGTCTTCGATCAACTTCATATAAACCGGATTCTTAGTCGAGACGATTTCGCGCAACGGTTTCTCGTTCAAGTCACCAATACGCAGCGAAGCTTCGACATCTTTGACTCCACAGCCATTGACGATGCCGGTCGCCATAACCTGTACGGACGTGAATAAAAGCGTACAGGCGCCTTTCTTATAAGTCTTGTCGGCTCCGGTGATATCGATCGCGAGGCCTTTGACGTCGTCCTGCGAAATAAAGCCACCCCAGTTGCTGTACACATTCGACGTGCGGACCTTAATCCCGGCGTCCTTGAATCGCTCCAGGAGTTTCATCATCGCGCCTGTCGGCTGATTTGGAACGTCGCGCGTCGACCGAAATCCGAAGTCGAGTAAAAACATCTTCTGATCAAGCAACCCGAACAAAGCCTCGAGATTGGAAATCAATCTTCGATAAAGATTCTCAGTCGACTTCGTGATGGCCAAGAACGTTTCAAGGTCGTGGCCATAGATGCTGATCGTCACCTGAGAGAGTTTTTTGAGCTTGATCAGTCGTTCCACGTCCTTAGTCTTCGGAACCGTGAAATTTGTAAAAAATTGGTAGCTTGTCACTTGAGGGTTGTCTTCGAGAATCTGAAACTTGTTGAAGGCGTGATGGTCCATGAAAACGTCGCCGGTGCAGGGCGTCAGCTCAAACCGCCGATACCCCATATCCACCGCCTGAACAATAAGATCGGCGAACAGCTCATCCTTCATCGCAATCTTCGCGCTCTGCTTTTTTTCGTACGCGCAAAAAACGCATTTGAGATTGCAGGCGCTGCAAGTCTCAATGTGAAGCATGTCCGGTTGCGTCGGCACGAATTCCCGGCCGAGCAGTCGATTGAAATTGACCTCAAGGGAAGAGAGGACGTTCTTGGCCGATTTGGCAACGACAGCTGGATTCATTGTTGTAATGCCCACAACTTATACGAAGCCATTTTTCGGTGTGCCCGCTGCTATTAGCCTAGCATTTTGTGGCTGGACCGTAAGCAAGAAATGATGTTCTCGGCCTGCGCGAGCCAAGTATTATAATCGGGCGCTGGTATGGGTCAGCGGTGCAATATATGGAGACGTGTGATGGTGCCTGAAGTGATTTCGCTCAATCAACTCTCGCTTGTGATATCCCAAGCCGCGGCTCCTGCCTTCCTTTTAGGCGCAGTAGCATCTTTTCTTTCGGTTCTCGTATCGCATATGAGCCGCATCATCGACAGAATGCGCGCAATCAACGCCACGCCGGATAACGACCCAAACAAGGCCGGGCTCAAAACCACCTTGCCCCAATTGAAGTTGCGAGCAAACCTCGTTAATCGGGCAATTTACTGGGCTGTCGCAAGCGGAATTTCGACCTGCCTTCTTATGATTGCTGCGTTCGGAAGCGCGTACTTCGGGATCAGGCACGAACCCGGTGCAGCCATTCTTTTCACTTTGTCACTTGGCCTTTTTACGTTTTCGCTCATCGCATTCGCGCGGGAAGTTAAGGTGGCCATGGCCCATACCGAGTTTGACTGAGGTTGGCGCCCCTCGCGGCATCTCCCGCCGCAATATGCTTGCAGTGGCAGAACGCTACCGGGGCTGTGGAAATACGGAGAGGGGCGCTCTGCCAAACCATGTCGCCCCAAATCCCGGAAGGCATCGCGCCTCAAACACGTCCACCGCACCTTACGCAGCCATAGCACGGCGCTGTTCGACGATGTCGGTGAGAGGCACGGTCCGAGGCCGCGGCGCAATGAGCAGGCTTTGGGCCGGCAATCGTTCGATGGTTACGGCGGCGGGTCGCTCGGGCACTTTCGAAGTGACGCGCTCGAGCATTTCCGTTCGCATGCCCCAAATGGCCATCAGCATTTCGCGAGTCGCTTTCCAGGGTGACGTGCTGACACAAGTAGTGTCCAGCCCAGCGGTGAACAACTTGCGGATCAGAAGATCGCGTTCCACCGATGCCCTAAGATCAAATTGAATGCCAAGATGCGGTCCAGCACTTCGCACCACGGTCCCGGCAATAAATCCGACCTCGGGGATGAAGACGCGCACCGTTCTTCCTACACTGGCGACCAACGCCGGGTCGCCATCTTGGGTGAGCCCGATACCGGAGAGCGCGATATCGTTGCTTCGGCCTGCCGCGATGGTGCCGTTCGGGCTCACGATCCAAACCGGCTCTTCTATCTCCATACGCTCCTCAACACGACGAATCGGCGCTTGCAGTGACAGCATGCAGACCAAAAATAGCACAACTGTATTGATCACCGACCAGATGGCGACGACCGGCAGAACGTCTGCATTTTCGATAATACGCCATTCCGGGATCGTATTGATGATCAGACCAAATATGGTCAGTCCCATCAGGCCACTAGAAATCCAGAAAATCTCGCGCGCATAACTCGAAGCTTGGCTGGTGCCACCCTTAGGTGTGACTTTGAAGGGATGGCCGAATGGTCTGATGAGAGTTGAAAGAACGTTCGGCAGGATCTTGAAGCTCAGAAACACGCCCTGAACCTGCGAGGCGAGTGAAAAATGCCGCCCAGCAGAGAAGACCCGCACACCACCTGCAAGTGCCAGCACCATAGGGATGAAATAATACACGACGTCGGTCGGCGTGACGTCGAAGACCGGTGTCAGGCCAGTCCACAGGAAGACGATGGGCGCCGCGATTGCGATCATCGAGCGTAGGCCCAGGGAAAGCCAATGTGTCGGCAGAAACAAAAGTCTTTGAATAAGAGTAAGCCCACGGCCGAGCGGCCCGCTGGCAAGATAAATGATTTGCATGGCGCCACGCGCCCAGCGCTGCCGTTGCACGAACAAAGCATCGATCGTCTCTGGCGCCAGCCCAAATGCCAGCCGCTCGCACAGATAGCGTGTGATATAGCCTTTGCGCAGCAGCGCCATGCTGAGCAGCATGTCCTCTGTAATCGAATGGGTTGGCAGCGCATCGCCGATGCTGCGTAGCGCTGCGCGGCGGATCACCGAGTTCGAGCCGCAACAAAACGCAGCATCCCAGGCATCGCGGCTCGGCATGATTACATCGAAAAAGAAACGCTGCTCGTCCGGCAAAGAATTTTGTAGCGCGAGATTCGCCTGTATTGGGTCGTAGTTATAGAAGGCGTGCGGAGCCTGCATGATTCCAATTTTGGGGTCGGCAAAAAAGCCGATCATGCGCATCAGAAAATTACGTTGTGGGACAAAATCGGCGTCGAACAAAGCCACAAATTCGGCGTTCGTCTGGGTCAAGGCATGGTTGATGTTGCCGGCTTTCGCGTGAGCGTTATCGGGCCGGTTGAGATAGCCGACCCCTTTGGTCTCGCAAAAAGCCTTGAGCCATGGCCGCCGGCCATCGTCTAACACCCAGATCCTGACATTGGAATAGTCGAGACACAGCGCGCCGGTGATGGTCTTTTCCAACACTTCGAGGGGCTCGTTGAAGGTAGGAATATAAAGGTCGACCGAGGGAAGCTGCGCCGGCAACAGGGCGCGTAACCGCGCCTCATTATGGTCGGCCTCCGCGCTGCGGTTGCTCGTGCGTAAGAAAGCAATATAGAGAATGAGCTGATCGCAGATCGCAAGTGCTTCGATTGCGAAGCAAAGCCAGATCCATCCGACCTCGACCCATCCCCCTTCGGCTGGAAGCACCGTGGCGAATAATCGCCAGTACAGGTACCAGGCGGCGACCAGCCAGACCACCGCAAAGGTCGACCGACGCGCCCAAGTTTGGGTAATCGGTAGAATGGGAGCCAGAATGTAGACAGCGCCGATAACAAAGAACGTCGGTGCCAATATTTGCAGGAACGGGAGAGATTCCGACCGCACGTTAGTTGCTCGACACTTTATGGCCCAGCGTGTCGCCGGTGAAAGAACCGACCAGTCGCTGGAGTAAGGCTAAGCCGACGCGCTCGAATTGAACTTCGGCCAGCCGACCGATGTTGCAGAAATTATTGCGGTCGGCTTTCGCGGCATCGGGCGGCAGGCTGACTTCCACGATAATGCTATTTGGGTCTGGCTTCTGAACCTGCGCCGCCAGCAACCGATCATCCAGCCGAGCCGCCGAGCCGCGAACGAGACGAATTTGGCCCAGCGTCCAATCGCTGCTGCCAATCAGCCGTACAAAGGCGCGGCCGCCTGGCTTGATCCTTTCGAATTCTCGTTCCGGCAGTTCGACGACGACGAAGCGATCCTCGCAAGCCGCGAGATCGAGCAACGTCTGTCCCTCGGATACCGTAGAGCCAGGACTTGCAGGCGTGGACCATACAACGTGGTCAGCCGGTAGTGACAAATCAAAATGGCTGAGGCGGTCAAGACGTGCCCGCTCTTCCGTCATTTCCGCAGCCGTCTGTGCAGATTGTCCGCTCTCTTCCAACACCTTGGTCTCAAGCTCCTGCCGCCTCAGGAACAGCCGGTCGCGTTGCTGTTGCGAGTATGGCGAGTCATTAGCTCCGTCGCCAAGGGACACGCCTTCGTTCGCCGAGGTCAATTCCGTTTCCAATCGTTGCAGGCGCGCGTCCGCCATCTCGCAGCGTGTTGCCGTCGCCTCGAGCGACGCAAAGGCCTCTGCCGAGCGGATCGGCGTTGCGGTACCGGATTTGACCAGCCGTTCCAGCCGCGAGCCAACATCGCGCCGTTGCTCGGCTTCGGCCTGGCAACCGATCTTTGCCGCACTGGCCTCGTCACGCTCGTGGCCGAGTCGCGCAACCATCCCTTCTCGATAAATTTTTGCGCGCTTGGCAAGTTCATCGTCGGCGGCGGCGATTTCCGCTAGTTGCCGACGCGCGAGATCAGCGCGTTCTTTTGAAACTGCCTGCTGGCTGGTCATGCGCAGAAGGTCGCGCTGATCTGGAGACAGCGCGGTGATGAGGGTGATTTTGGAGGCGTGCTCGATGAATTGGCCCTTGTGGGGTAAATCGCGAGTGAGCCGGCCGGCGATCGGGGCCGTCACGCGCATAAGCTCTGCGTTGACAAAGGCCGAGCTGGCAACCCGGTAACCGACATAGGGGAGAAATGCCCACACGCTCAGGGCAATCAGCGCAACACCAAGGCTGAGCCGAACTTTCCTGCTGCGAATGAAACGCTGCAAATGGTCGGTACCGCGCATGTCGTAACCTTTCGCTCGCAAGCGGGTCAAAAGGGACACCAATATCCCGCTGATGCCTTTGCAGATTTGCGTACTCCGTTCGACGGAGTTGCGGGATACGGGCCGTTACGTAACCCGAGCCGCATTTATTTTTTATGGTTGATGCCTGGTAAAGCTGCTTTGCAAAATTGAATAGAAAAACTCGGGTCCTCGGTTGTTGCACCGTGACCTTGAGCTTCAGCGTTTGGCGTCAATGCGCATTGCCCTCGTCAATTCGGACGTCAGGCTCCCCTCGCCCGCAGCACGGATTCGATCGAGATTCGTGACCACGGCGCCAACCGCTCACGGAAAGCGGCATACGAAGCATGCACCTTTCCGGTTATTGCGCTTCGTCCGGCCAGTTCATTGAGCACATCATCTGCCTGCTTGCGCGCCGCGGCGATCATATCGACCGGAAATGCCGCAAGCTTCACGTTATGCTCATCCACCAACGCAGCAAGCGCCTGTGCGTTGAGTCGCTCCATCTCCGCCAGCGCATAGTTTGCTTCTGCCGCGCACGCGTGGGCTACGATCGCCTTAAGCTCGTCGGAAAGCGCATTCCAGGCCTTCAGCGAAACGATGCACTCGCCGGTACCGTTCGGCTTATTGAAGCCCGGATAGTAATAAAAAGGCGCAACGCGATAGAGCCCAAGCGCGATGTCGGTGCCGGGCCCAACGAATTCGGCGCCGTCGATCACGCCCGATTGCAGGCTTACCAGGATTTCGGCCGGCGGCGTGGTCTGTGGTGTGGCGCCGAGCCGGCGATAGACTTCGCCGCCGAGGCCAAGCGTGCGCAGCTTAAGCCCGCGCAGGTCAGTGACGCTCTTAAGCTCGCGGCGGAACCAGCCACCCATGCAAACGCCGGTATTCCCGCCCATGAACGGCTTTACTCCGAAAGGCGCATAGAGCTCTTCCCATAGTGCCTGTCCGCCGCCGGCATCGATCCAAGCTGCGTGCTCGCCGGGTGTGAGCCCAAACGGCACGGTCGTGAAGAAGGCCGCCGCCGGCATCTTGCCCTGCCAGTAAAAAGAGGCCGTGTGACCGATGTCGGCCACACCGTTTCCGACGGCATCGAGCACTTCGAAGGCAGGAACCACCTCCCCCGCGGCGTAGACGGTAATGTCGAGCTTCCCACCCGACAGCGCTCGCACGCGATCAGCAATACGCTCGGCTGACATGCCGGGACCCGGCAAGCGCTTCGGCCACGACGTCACCATGCGCCATTTTTGCGTCTCGGCACGCGCAATTCCCGGCGCGGCGAACGTAGCTGCAACGGCCCCCGCCGTGAGAGCGAAGCTTCGGCGCGTCGTCATGACGTCCTCCATAATTCATGAAAATGATGCAGCGGTCCGTGCCCGCGGCCGATCTTGAGCGTATCGGCGCCGGTAATCGCTGCGGTGACATAAGCTTTAGCCTCTCGGACTGCGGATTTGAGCTCCAGGCCCTTGGCAAGCCCTGCGGCAATCGCCGAAGACAAAGTACAACCACTCCCGTGCGTATTGACGGTCGTGATGCGCATTGCTGCGAACCGGGTGATACTTGAAGCATCGACGAGGAGATCGACGCTTTCCGAGCCCTCGCCATGGCCTCCTTTTATCAAGACAGAACGCGCGCCGAGATCGAGCAGCGCGCGCGCCTGCAATTCCATTTCGGCTTCCGATCGCGCCGGTGCGTGCTCAAGCAGCGCGGCGGCCTCCGGCAGATTGGGCGTTACGATCAACGCACGCGGAAACAACAGTGTACGCAGCGCCTCGACCGCATCGGGCGCCAGCAGCCTGTCTCCGGACGTCGCTACCATCACGGGATCGAGGACAATGTTTTTGGCCCGGTGGCGATCGAGACTTTGTGCCACCACGTCAATGGACGCAGTCTGCGATAGCATCCCGATCTTAACTGCATTGACATCGAGATCGGAAAATACGGCATCGATCTGCGCGGCAATGAAATCGGCTGGCACATCGTGAATCGAGACGACGCCTTTCGTATTCTGCGCCGTCAACGCCGCAATGATTGACGCGCCATAGACGCCGAGCGCGGCGAACGTTTTAAGATCGGCCTGAATGCCGGCGCCACCGCTCGAATCCGACCCGGCGATGGTGGCGGCGACAGCGGTCATGCTTTCCCTCGCCGCGCAAGCGCGCCATCGACAACCGCGCGCAAATCCTGCGCAGCTTTTTCCGGATCCGGCGCAAGCGAAAGCGCCGAGATAACAGCTACGCCGTCCGCGCCGGCCGAGATCACATCGGCGGCGTTGCCAGCATTAATGCCGGCGATGGCGCAGATCGGAAAGCCGGACTTGCGCGCATGGATGACCTCTATGATGCGGCGAAGGCCAGTAAGACCGACGGGGGCCGACGTATTGTCCTTGGATGTGGTGCCGTAAACGCCCCCGATGGCAACATAATCGAGCAAAGCGAGCGGCGCAGCTTCGGCCTGTTGCACCGTCTTGATGCTGAGCCCAATGATCGCGCGTCGCCCCAGCAAAAGCCGGGCGTCGGGCACCGCCATATCGTCCTGGCCGATGTGGGCGCCGTCAGCCTCGGCGGCCAAGGCGACATCGACGCGGTCATTGACGAGCAACGGAATGTTTTTGGGCTCCAATACGGCCCGCAGAGCTCGCGCCTCTTCCACCATCGCACGGATGGACCCATGCTTATCGCGCAACTGCACCAGCGTTGCGCTGCCTGCGATGCGCGCTGCGAGATCAGGGAGCGTGCGACCGCCCGCAACCGCCGGATCGACAAGAGCATAGAGCCTGAGATCGATGTCCATCAGTTGACCTTTGCGCGCGCGACGATTGCCGCACTATCCAGACAATAAAGCGCGTCAATGATCGTGGTCGAGAAGCTACCAGGCCCAGCCGATTTTTCCGCCGCGAGCTCGCCAGCAACTCCGATAATCAGCAAGGCGGCGGTGGTCGCCCGAAGGGCGTCGGGCTCGATCGAGAGACACGCGGCAATGATTGCCGATCCCGCACAGCCCATGGCGGTCACTTTCGTCATCCATGGGTGGCCATTGGAAACCGCCGCAATCCGTTCGCCATCGGTAATAAGATCAGTCTCCCCTGACAGCGCGACGACGATCTTGTTGGTTCGGGCAAAGGCCATCGCCGCATCGCCCGACGGCGCTTGAGCCGAAAGCGCGGAAAACTCGGCGTGGTTGAGGCGCAGCACAGCCGGGCCGCAGCTGAGCAGCTCCTGCGCGAAAGACGCGCGCGGCGGCGTACGATCGACAAACACGGGATCGAGCACCCACGAAATTTTATGAGCCGCAGCGGATTCGATTGCGATCATCGTTGCCTTACGGCGCTCGGCATCGAGAGTCCCAGGTTTACGAGGAGCCCTTGCGCACTCGCAACGAAGGGACCGATCTCCTCGGGCGACAATGTCATCGACGGCACGCATCCGGCGGCCAGTAGCGCATTGGCGGTGAAATTTTGTGCGACCGCGTTGGTGATGCAATGAATACGCGGCGCACGAGCGCGCATACGCGCGAGCAATTCGGCGGCGGCTTGCGCAACGCTGTTGCGCGATATTGCTTGCGGGTGATGCATCTCTCATCCCTCCGCCGGCATGACCCGGATCAGGTTCGTTGGGTTGGCTTGCGCCTCTCAGCCCGGCAACGGCCGGACACCCCGCGAGATTGCTGGTCAATACCTAGTCTGCGTCCAGCCACAACGCAAGACCGTATGGGCGGGCCCGCCTTGCCAGCTGGCCCCGATTTTGCTGGATTGCGAGCGTCCTTGCGGAGTCGACCGATGACCCCCTTCTTCGTCCAGATCAAATGTGAACTTGGAAAATCCTATCAGGTGGCCAACGACCTGGCCGAAGCCGAGATCGCTTCCGAGATCTATTCGACCGCGGGCGACTACGACCTGCTGGTAAAGTTTTATGTCGATAGCGGCACCGACATCGGGCATTTCGTCAACGAGAAGGTTCAGTGCATTTCGGGCATCAAGGACACCCACACCATTATAACCTTCAAGGCGTTCAAAGGTTAAGGCGGCGCTTCGACTTCGCGTGCGCGCTGGAGACCGAGCTGACGTTCGCGCCAGATTACGAATAGCCCCGCGGCGGCAACGATAGATGCACCTGCGTAGATCAATGGGCCGGGTAATTCGCCGAAGAACCAATAGCCTAGCAGCAGCGCCCACAGCATCGACGTGTAGTCGAAAGGCGCTACCACTGAGGCAGCCGCATACCGATAGCTTTCGGTCAGAAAAATATGCGCAAGCCCGCCAAGCACACCGAGGGCGATGAGCGCGGCAAATTCACGTGTGGTCGGAGAATGCCAGGCAAACGGCAGCGTCAGGGCGCCGGCGATGGCACACACCAACGAAAAATAGAACACGATAGACGATGTCGTCTCAGTTTGCGTGAGCCGGCGGGTCTGAATGACGGTGCCAGCGTTGCAGAAAGCCGAGGTGAGCGCAAATATTGAACCGACAGCCGATGTCACGCCCGCGACACCGGTATAGGCATTTATGTCGAAGTGCGGGATCAACATAACAACGACACCGGCAAAGCCGACTACCACCGCCGACCAGCGATAGATCCGCACGCGTTCTTTCAGAACGATTGCAGCGAGTGCCACAGTGATCAGCGGCGACGCAAACGAAATCGCGGTCGCGTCGGCCAGCGGCAGCCGTGTAAGCGCCGAAAAGTTGGTGAACATGCCGCAAACACTGAGCATCCCACGACCCAGCTGGCCGAATGGCCTGCCGGTTCGCACTGCCGTGCGAAGTTCACCGCGGATGGCATAAATCACGACTACCGGCAGAATCGCGAAGGCGCTGCGAAAAAACACCATCTGGCCGACCGGCGCGACATCGCCCAATTGGCGCACCAGGGCCGACATCGCGGCAAACAGCAATGCCGAAATCAGCTTAAAGCCAATAGCTTTGAAAAGATGCATAGACGATCCGAAGATTCGTCAATACATACGTCAAAATTTTCCAAAATGCGCAGCTATTTGGGCGCCGCAAGCGACTTGAGATAAACGGCCATGGCTCGGCGATCGGCGGCACCTAATTGCCGCGTATTTGCCACCACGTCCACCATCGGACCGCCGACTTTGTCAGAATCCGGCGTCATCCCAGTGTCCAACGTCTCAGCGAAGTCCTCGACTTTCCAATCATGCAATTTGCGCTGAGTGATGTCAGGAACGCCGCCCTGGCCTGTCACGCTTTGGCCACCCATGAACCGCCGTCCAGCAACGATGGCACCCAAAAAATTGCGCGGCGAGTGGCATTCGGCGCAGTGGCCGGGACCGTTCACGAGATAAGCGCCACAATTCCATTGCGCAGACTGTGCAGGATCCGGCGTAAAAGTTTTGTCGTCGAGGAACAATAGCTTCCACAATCCGAGAGTACGACGGATATTAAATGGGAAAGGCAAATCGTGGTCGCGCACTTTGCCGGAGATAGCAGGCAGCGTTTTCAGATAAGCGAATAGATCGCGCAAGTCATCAAACCGCATCGAGTGGTACGACGTGTAGGGTAGCGCCGGATAAAGATGTTCGCCTGCGGGCGACGTGCCTTTCACCATGGCTGTTAAGAACTGCACTTCGCTCCAGCCGCCAATACCGTCTTTAGAATCCGACGAAATATTCGGGACATAGAAGACTCCAAATGGAGAATTCAGCGCGAGCCCTCCACCGAGCTGTGTGGCGTCTTTCTGCTTCGGTACAGCGTGGCAGGACGAGCAGCCACCGATTAAAAACATCGTGCGGCCATTGCCGAGGTCCGGCGCGCGTGACGCAAGCGCGCTCGGCGCAATCGTCTCCGGAATCGTAAGGTACCAGAAGGCGGGCACGCCCACGACGGCCGCAACAATGGCGACGGCAACAAGCTTGCGAAACATCCGGCAGGTCCCGCGCGTGGTGGAAGCTTAAATCATCAAGTAGTTTGCGATTTTCCCAGAACTTTACCGCTATTGTTGCGAAATCCGATAGTCTTTGTGGCAATTGTCGCAAGCATTGCCAATTACCGGAATGGCAGCACGCAATCCGTCGAGCGACGATTTGGCTTTATCGCGGTTTTCGGCGACGGCCTTACCAAACTCCGCCGCTTTTTCGTCGAAATCTGCCTTCGTCACCCAGATTTTTGAAGCGGCACGTGTCTTTTGCCCGGTCTTCGAATTATCGGGGAAAAGGTCGGGTAGCTTTTTCGCTGTGTCCGCCCATTGCGCGAAAGCAGCGTCGACCTGCGCAGTATCGTACGGCAACTGCCCCCGCATCATGCGCACGACCATGATTGCATTGTCGTTGTTGCCCTTCATCAGGGCCATACGCGCTGCGATCGGATCGGACTGCGCGATGACCGCGCCTGCTCCGAGTGAGAAAAAGGCCACGGCGAGCATCACTCCGGCACGTCTTTTCATAGGTAATTTCTCTCGTTTCGCCCGCGGCTAACCAACCAGACAAACACTTGGTTCATAACGATTATTCCGCTCCCGCATCCCAAAGAACGAAGTCTCGATCACGACTTCGTGATCGCTCAAAAATCTAGGCGGCGGTCGCCTTTCGAGCGTGAGCGATGGCCTGCCAGATCCGCTGCGGTGTCGCGGGCATGTCGACGTGGCGAATGCGGTGGCTGCGCCAAAGTGCGTCGACGATTGCGTTCATAACCGCTGGGCAAGAACCGATCGCGCCGGCTTCGCCCGCTCCTTTGACGCCGAGCGGATTGGTCTTGCACGGTACGTTTCGTGTCTCGAAGATGAAGTCGGGTGCGTGCTGCGCGCGCGGCATTGCATAGTCCATGAAGCTCGCACTGAGCAGCTGACCGGTTGCCGAATCGTAGACCGTATCTTCCATCAAAGCCTGACCGATGCCCTGCACGGCGCCGCCATGCACTTGACCCGCGAGCAGCAGCGGATTGAGAGTCGCGCCAAAATCGTCGACCACCACGTAACGTATGATGGAGGTCGTCCCCGTGTCAGGATCGATCTCCACTTCGGCGATATGTGTGCCGTTCGGGTATGTCGGCGGTTCGACGCTGAATTCCTCAGCCGCACGCAGTTTATCAGCCGTACCGCGTGGATGTGCCGCAAGATCGGCAAACGTAATCATCCGGTCGGTGCCCGCGACACGCACGGTGCCATCCGCAATTTCCAGATCGCCGGCCGCAGCCTCGAGGGCATCCGCCGCGATGTCCTTGATTTGGCTGGCGAGCTTCTTGCTCGCGCGATCAACAGAAACGCCACCCACGGGGATAGAACTTGATCCCCCGGTTCCCGCACCGCTCTTGATCCGATCGGTATCGCCCTGGATAACGCGAACCCGTTCGGGCGGCAGATCGAGACGCTCCGAGATGAGTTGCGCGTACGAAGTTGCATGCCCCTGTCCAGTCGATTGCGACCCGATCAGCAAGGTCACACCGCCATCCCGATCAAGCGTCAGGGTCGCGGTCTCCGGCCCGTTGTTACCGCACGCTTCAATATAGGTGGCGATCCCAATGCCGCGTAAACGGCCAGCACGCTTGGACTGTGTCGCGCGCTTTTTGAAACCATCCCAATCTACAAGCTCCTGCGCGCGAGCAAGCGCGCCAGCGAAATCACCCGAGTCGTAGACTTTTCCCGTCGGCGTTTTGTAGGGCAATGCCTTTGGCTTGATCAGATTTTTTCGCCGGATCGCATCTGGCGCAATACCGAGATCGTGAGCGGCAGCGTCGACAACGCGCTCGATCAAATAGGAGGCCTCTGGCCGGCCTGCGCCACGATATGCGTCAACTGGGACGGTGTTGGTATAAGCCGCGCGGAGCCGGATGTGCGCGGTTGGAATGTCATAAGATCCGGTCGCCATGCCGACGCCGAGCCACGGAATGTACGGCCCGTAGCATGACAGATAAGCGCCCATGTCGGCGATGATATCGAGTTCGAGCGCAAGGAAGCGCCCTTTGTCGTCGACCGCGAGCCTGGCCGTTGAGATGTTATCTCGGCCGTGGCTATCACCGAGAAAATGCTCGCTGCGGTCGCAGACCCATCTCACGGGTTTTCGCAGGCGCTCCGCCGCGACCGCCGCCAATGCGTATTCGCGGTAGGGAAACAGCTTAGTGCCGAAACCGCCGCCGACATCCGGTGTAATGACCCGCATTTTATCGGGCGGCAAATTCATAACCCCGCAAATGATGTCGCGAATAATGTGGCTGCCCTGACTGCCGAGCGTGAGCGTATAGCGCTCGCCGTCATATTCGGCGACCACCCCGCGCGTATCGAGATAATTGGTGACAAGCCGTTGGTTGACGATGGTCAACTCAACAATTTTCGCAGCTTTGGCGAACGCCTCTTTGGTCGCAGGCGCATCCCCCGCGCTGGTTTCGAATGCCAGATTGCCGGGACGATCCGTCCACACCTTTGGCGCATTTGGCTTCAGCGCAGCCACCGCCCCGATCACATGAGGCAGCTCATTCCACTCGATTTCAAGCGCCTCAGCCGCATCCTTCGCTGCATCGATGCTGTCGGCCACCACGAAGGCAACGGCATCGCCGACATGACGCACGACGTCCTTGGCCAAAATCGGATAGACGGGAACTTTGATGTCTACGTCGGGGAGCACACCCGGCGTTGGCAATGGACCAAGTTCGGAAACATCGGCAGCCGCCAGGACGAGACGCACGCCCGGGAGGGCCCGCACCCTGGCAAGGTCGCCGATTCGAAAACGCGCATGCGCGTGCGACGAGCGAACCACCACCGCATGGAGCGGGTTCGCTGGCATGACGTCGGCAATGTACCGCCCCGCCCCGCGCAAGAGCGCATCGTCCTCTTTGCGTGTCAGCGGCTGGCCGAAACCAAATTTCATTGTCATGGGGGCCGTCGGATTGACTATTTGGCTTGCCGGCTAGATTTCTGCTCCGCGCGGCGTCCAGCCAAGTGTAGCGCAATCCACCGTGAAACCACATAGAACACGGGGGTAAAGATCAGGCCAAAGGTGGTCACGCCGATCATACCGGAGAACACCGCAGTGCCGAGCGTTTGTCGCAACTCCGCGCCAGCACCGACCGCCCAGACCAGGGGCGTAACACCGAGAATGAAGGCGAAGGACGTCATCAGGATCGGCCGCAGTCGCAAATGCGCCGCCTCGACAGCGGCATCGAAACGATCGCGGCCCGCATCTTCAAGCTGCTTGGCGAACTCGACAATCAGAATAGCATTTTTCGCCGCAAGCCCGATGAGCACCACAAACCCGACTTGCGTCAGAATATTGTTGTCCTGCCCGCGCAGCACCACGCCCACAATTGACGCAATCAAGCACATGGGAACGATCATGATGACGGCGAGCGGTAGTGTCAGACTTTCAAATTGCGCCGCCAGCACCAGAAACACGAATACGACCGCGAGCACGAAGGCAAATGTCGCAGTACTCCCTGCCCGAATTTGTTGGAAGGCAAGCGTGGTCCACTCGTAGGAAAAGCCTTCCGGAAGTACCTGTGCCGCCAACTGCTCCATAATCTTGATCGCCTGACCTTGGCTGTAGCCTGGTGCGGCGGCACCATCCAACTCGGCGGCGGGATAGAGATTGTAACGCGGCACGCGGTAAGGCGCAGTGACCGTCCGCACCGTTGTGAAAGCGCCAAGCGGCACCGTTTCGCCATTGTTATTGCGAACGCGGATCTTCAGAACATCGTCGGTATTGCTGCGGCTGTCGGCATTGGCTTGCGCCACCACGCGATAAGTACGGCCGAACAGATTGAAGTCGTTAACGTAGGCCGAGCCAAGATAGATCTGCAGTGCTGCGAACACGTCCGGCACGCTAATGCCGAGCAGCTGCGCTTTGGTGCGGTCGATGTCGAGATAAAGCTGCGGCGTCGTATTTTCGAACAACGAGAAAACCTGCTGCAGGCCCGGCGTCTGCGCTGCCCGGCCCATCATCGCGTAAACTGCGTTCTGCAGGGCTTGCGAACCACGGCCGGCGCGATCCTCCACCATCATGCGGAAGCCGCCCGCATTGCCGATGCCGGAAACCGGCGGTGGCGCCGCGACGAAAATCAGACCGTCATGGATCGCCGACAAGCGCTGAAACAGCTGTCCCTGGATTGCGCCAGCCGATTGCCGTGGATCGGCCGCTCGCTTCTCGAATGGATCGAGCGTGACGAAAACAGCGCCGGCATTCGGCGCGTTCGTAAACGTCGCACCGGAAAAGCCCACAATGTTGACTGCGTGCGCGATTCCCGGGATCGACAGCGCAATCTCGACTGCCTGCCGATTGACCTCATCGGTGCGCGCAAGCGAAGCTGCCGGTGGGAGCTGCGTGATAATGATGAGATAGCCGCGGTCCAGCTGCGGAATAAAGCCGACCGGGGTTTTGCGAAATTCGTTCATGCCAAAGGCGATGACCCCGGCATAGACCACCAGCACCAGCACTGGGATGCGCACGAGCTTCGCCGAAAGCTTGCCATAGCCGCGCGTCAGCTTGTCGAAATACCGGTTGAACAGGTTGAAAAAGCCATGGATCGGCTTGCTCCACCAATGCCCATCCTCGACTTCGCTATGCGGTTTGAGCAGCAAGCGCGCACAATGCTGGCGACAGCGTCAACGACACAATTAATGAGATGATGGTTGCGCCCGCGATGGTCAGCGCAAATTGCCGGTAAAACTGGCCCGATATGCCGGTAATAAAGGCTGATGGGATGAAGACCGACGACAGCACCAGCGCAATGGCAATCAGCGCACCCCCGACTTCGTCCATGCTTTTGACCGCGGCGTCGTGTGGGCTTAGGCCCGCCTCGATATTGCGTTCGACGTTCTCCACCACGACGATGGCATCGTCGACAACAATGCCGATCGCCAGTACGAGTCCGAACAACGACAGATTGTTCAACGTGAAGCCGAACAACGCCATGATGAAGAAAGTGCCAATCAACGATACCGGAATGGCCACAATCGGAATAATAGCCGCGCGCCAGGTTTGCAGGAACAGGATGACGACAAGGACGACAAGGACAATCGCTTCGCCGATTGTGGATTCGACCGCATCCACCGATTGCTGAATGAACTCCGTCGGATTGTAGACGATGTCGTATTTTAGCCCCGGCGGGAACCGCTTTGCCAGCTCATCCATCGTATTCTTGATGTTCGTCGCGGTCGAAAGTGCATTAGATCCGGGACGCTGGAAGATACCGATTGCAATTGCCGGATCGCGATCGAGATATGAATTGGTCGAATAGTCCTGTGCGGCAAGTTCGACGGTCGCGACATCCTTCAACCGAACCACGGCATTTGCCGTCTGCTTTATGACGATGTTGCCGAACTCCTCGGTGCTGGTGAGGCGCCCAAGCGTCTGTACTGAAGTCTGGAACGCAGCCGGTTTGCCGACCGGCGGCTGATTGAGCACGCCGGAGGCGACCTGCACGTTTTGTCCCTGCAGCGCGAGAACGGCGTCAGTCGCTGTAAGACCGAGCGATTGCAGCCGATCCGGGTCGAGCCAGGCCCGCATGGCGTAATCGCGGCTGCCGAATACGATCAGTGAACCGACGCCGTCGACACGGGTGAGAGCATCCGTGATCTCAATCGTCGCATAGTTAGAAATGAACAGCGTGTCGCGTGACTTATCCGGCGAGTAGAGATGCACGACCATCATCAGATCGGGCGAGCTTTTGTTGACGGTCACGCCGATATTGCGCACGTCCACCGGAAGCCGCGGCTGCGCGATGGCGACGCGGTTTTGGACCTGCACCTGGGCAATATCGAGATTGGTGCCGATGTCGAAGCTGACTGAAATCGTGAAGCGCCCGTCGCCGGTCGAATTCGACGACAGATAGATCATGTTCTCGACGCCGTTGATCTGCTGCTCGATCGGCGTCACCACGGTCGCCGCGACCACATCGGCGCTGGCTCCGGGATACTGGCCGGAAACGGTGATGGTGGGCGGAGCGATTTCCGGATATTGGGCCACCGGCAGCCGTGAGAACGCCACACCGCCAAGGATCACGAAAATAATCGAGACCACGGAGGCGAAAATCGGCCGATCGATGAAGAAATGCGAAATACGCATGCGCTGACGCCGCTCTTATTTCGACTGTTGTGGCGGGCCCCCGGCGGGTGCCGGTCCCGCGGGTTTGGCACCCTGTAGTTCCGGCCGCACTTTCTGACCGACCCGCGCCTGCATGAGCCCGCTGACGACAACGCGGTCGTCGGGCCCGACACCGTCCTTGATCACGCGCAGGTTGTCGGACGTCAGCTGGCCAAGGGTGACGTATTTCTGCCGCGCAGTATCTTGCGCATCGATCACGACGACAAATCTACGCGATTGCTCGGTCCCGATCGCGGCGTCAGGCACCAGCAAAGCTTCATAGGGTGGTGAACCGGGAACGCGCACGCGAGCGAACATCCCGGGCGTAAAGACCTCGTTCGGGTTTGCAAATACCGCGCGGCCGCGGATCGTGCCTGTCGAGCGATCGATGACGTTATCGACGAAATCCATGCGGCCTTCGTGGTCAAAATCGTTTTCGTCGATCAATTTAAGCGCCACTTGCACGCCGGCATTCCGGCTGGCGACATCCTGGCCGCCCTCCTTGGCGAGCCGTTCGTACCGCAGGTAAGACGCTTCATCGAATGTGAATTCGAAATAGATCGGATCGGTCGAAACAATGATCGCAAGCAACGTCGTGTTGCCGCCTGTGCCGCCGGTGACAAGGTTGCCCGGAGAAACGCGCCGATCACCAATGCGGCCATTCACAGGCGCGCGCAATTCGGTGAATTCCAGGTCGAGTTCGGCCTGACGAACGGCGGCTTCGTTGCTGGCCACTGAGGCTTTGGCATTGCGGAAGGCTTGAGCGCGCTGTTCGAATGTTTGGTCGGTGATTGTCTTGTCGCGTACGAGTTGTTGGCCGCGCGTATAGTCAGATTCGGTAAATGCCAAATTGGATTGTGCCTGCACAAGATTGGCGCGCGCCTGGTCGAGTGTGTTCTGGAATGGGCGCTTATCGATGGTGAACAGCAAGTCGCCCTGCTTAACGAGTTGCCCGTCCTTGAAATGCAATTTGTCGAGATAACCTGAAACACGTGCGCGGATCTCCACCATATTAATGGCAGTGAAACGACCGACATATTCGTCGTAATCGAATACGGTGCGCTTGACCGGCGTTGCCACGGTGACCGCGGGTGGCTGTGGACCAGCTTGCTGCTGCCGCTCGCCACAGCTTGCGACCAAAGTCGCAAGCACCAATGGAACCGCAAGCTTTCTTGCGCTATCGATCAAAGAAAATGATGAAATGAGCCGTGTCGAATTCATGAATTCCTGCAGCGGGATGTAGCTAACGCGGCCTGTCCCAATAGCGCCCGAAGGTAGCTATGTCCACCTCGCCCCTTCGGCAATAGCACCCAAGAATATTGCTTTAGCGACGTGGCCTTGCGCGGATTGCCGCTACCCAATCGCGTCCGAAAAACGCCATAACGGCTCCGCCGTAGACCACGGCTCCGACCGCCCCAATAATAGCGAGCGCGGCAAGATCGCGAGGGCCCTGCCATCCCGCGAGCCATCGGGTGACGTACGGATGGCATAGCCACAGCACAACAGCCAATACGACACCGGCAATCGCGAGTCTTAGGATTGATTGACGCAGCCGCTTGTCGTGCACGGCGTGACCTGCGCGTCTTGAGAACCAGACAACCAGACCAAGATTAATCCACGCGCCAATCGACGTCGCCAACGCCAGACCGACCTGCGCAAGCGGGCCCATCAGCAACACTTTGAATCCAATATTGACGGCAGCTGCGATTAGCGCAGCCTTCACTGGCGTTGCGGTGTCACCCCGCGCGAAGAAAGTTGCGACCGCGCTGCGTATCAAAACGAAGGGCAACAATCCGAAGGCATAGGCGGTCAGCGTACGCCCCGCGACCTCGGCATCGGCAGCCGTGAAAGCACCACGCACAAACAGCGCGCGCATGATCAAATCGGGAATAATAAAAAACGCTGCAATACACGGAATCGACAGCAACAATGTAAATTCGATGGCACGATTTTGTGCCTGTGCTGCTCCGTGATGATCGCCACCGGCGATGCGGCGCGACATTTCAGGCAGGATGACCGTGCCGGCGGCAATGCCGATGACGCCGATCGGCAGTTGGTTCAGGCGGTCAGCATAATAGAGCGCCGACAACGCACCCGCCGGTAAAAAGCTTGCGATGATAGTGTCAGCAAACAATGCAAGCTGCACGCCCATGGATCCGATAGTCGCGGGGCCAAGCGCGCGGAAGAATTGCCGCACGTCGGCGTCCAACTTCGGCCAGGAGAACTCCGTCATTGCGCCCGCACGCCAGGTGTCGCCACCAACCAGCATTGCTTGCAAAACTCCGGAGATGAGCACGCCCCAAGCTGCAGCGTGGCCAGCTGTCGGAAAGAAGACGACGAGCGCAAGCGTCAACATCATCGCCAAATTGAGCAAGGTCGACGCAGCGGCGGCGGCAGCAAAACGCTGCAACGCATTGAGGATGCCTCCCCAGAGCGTCACCAGAGTGATCAGCAATAAATAGGGAAAGGTGATGCGCGTGAGATCGGTTGCTAACGCAAAGCGCTCAGGGTCGCGAGCAAACCCCGGAGCGAGCAATCCGATAACAGTCGGCGTGAACAAGAGCGCAGCCGCCAGCAGCACAAGTTGGCTCGCGACCAGCAGCGTGAAAATGCGGTCGGCGAAAAGATCCGCACGCTGCGCGCCACCTTGCTCGCGAATACGCGCATAGGCCGGCACGAAAGCGGCATTAAAGGCGCCTTCAGCAAAGATGGCGCGAAAATGATTGGGCAGTCGGAAGGCGACGAAAAATGCATCGGCAACCGGACCGGCACCGAGCACGGCTGCCAACATAATGTCTCGAGCAAAGCCAGTAATACGGGAAACCAGCGTCAGCCCGCCGACGGTTAGAATGCGTTCAATCATCGGCGCTGTCCCTGCTGCCGTGCAGAAAACACTGCGAATTAGCAGTCTTAACGTTTACACAACGATGCCGATAGTCAGCTTCGCAGAACTGCCTTAAGACAATTCGTCGCCGGAACAAAGAGCCCCAAACAGCCGCCACCTATGCCCTCACCAATCATCCCCATCTTGCTGGCCGGCGGTGCCGGGACCAGGCTTTGGCCGGTCTCGCGTGACGCTCTGCCCAAGCAATTCCTGCCATTGGTCGGCGACCGGTCGACTTACCAGGAAACTTTGCTGCGCGTGCAGGATCCGATGTTTGCGCCGCCAATTGTCATAACTGGCCCAAGTTTCCATTTCTTTGCGCGCCGGCAGGCCGAGGAGGTCGGCGTTGATGTAACAGTCGTTATTGAGCCCATACGGCGCGATTCGGGACCCGCCATCGCTGCTGCGACCGCGATCGCGGCCCTGCGCGATCCGCAAGCCGTCGTGCTGGCGCTTGCCGCCGATCACATCATTTTGGATGTCGAAGCATTCCGCGCGACTTGCCGCGCTGGCCGCGCAGCGGCGGAAGCAGGCCGGATCGTCACATTCGGCATCAAGCCGACCGAACCTAAGACCAGCTATGGCTATATCCTACCCGGCGAGACTGTCGGCAACGACGGCGTGCATACGGTGAAAAAGTTTGTCGAAAAGCCCGATGCCGCGACAGCTATGCGTTATGTGCGCGAAGGTTATTTGTGGAATTCGGGAAACTTTCTCTTTCGCGCAGACGTGTTGCTGTCGGAGCTCGAGCGGCTTGAGCCGGATATGGCCGCTGCGATCAAGGCGGCCGTTGCCAATGCGAACGACGACCTCGGTTTCTTACGCCTTCAACCGGATGCCTTCGCACGTGCGCCACAAAAATCGATCGACTATGCGGTTATGGAAAAAACCGACCGCGCGGCTGTCATCGCAGGCGATTTCGGCTGGTCTGACATTGGCAGCTGGGACGCTCTGTTCGACATCGTAAAATCCGACACCCAAGGCAACGTGCTCCATGGTCATGTCGTGACCATGGACGCCACAGGGTGCGTTGTACATTCCGATGACCGGCTGACGACGGTGCTCGGTGTCAACGACCTGGTCGTTGTGAGCACATCCGATGCGGTGATGGTGGTGCCCCGCGCCCGCGCGCAAGAAGTCCGCGAGCTGGTCACGAAGCTCAAGGCCGGGAAAAGGCCGGAGGCGACTGACCACAAGCGCGTGCACCGACCCTGGGGCTATTACGAGTCGATCGACCTCGGCGAGCGCTTTCAGGTCAAGCGTATCGTCGTTATTCCGGGCGGCATTCTGTCATTGCAGAAGCACCGGCACCGCTCCGAGCATTGGGTGGTCGTTCGTGGAACTGCGGAAGTCACCATCAATGAGCAAGTTCGCGCGGTCCATGAAAACGAGTCGGTCTACATCCCCATCGGCAGCGTTCATCGCATGGCCAATAAGGGGAAAATCCCGCTCGAATTAATCGAGGTACAGACCGGCAGCTACCTCGGTGAAGACGACATCGAGCGGCTCGAGGACGTCTACAAGCGCAGCTAAGTTAATTTCAAAAAAATTTAATCCGACGCGCCGAGGATCCTGCGCCGAATCAGGTCCGCAACGACCTCATCGGCCAAGGTGGCGGCGTCACCGCGTCCCGCCATGAGATGAAGGTCGGGGTTTTCTGGCGTCTCATAGGCCTGGTCGACGCCGGTAAAATTCTTGATTTCGCCCGCGTAAGCGCGACGATAAAGGCCCTTAGGATCGCGCGCGACACACTCTTCGAGCGGGGTGTCGACGAATAGTTCGAGGAACTCTCCGTCACCAAGTAATTCACGGACCATACGGCGCTCTGCGCGAAACGGCGAAATAAATGAACACAACACTATCAACCCGGCTTCCGTCATTAGCTTCGCCACCTCGCCGATGCGACGGATATTCTCCACCCGATCCGCTTCGGTAAAGCCGAGATCCTTCGTGAGCCCGTGCCTCACATTGTCGCCGTCAAGCATCATGGTATGAGCGCCCCGCTCATGTAGCGCCGCCTCCACCAAATTGGCGATGGTTGATTTCCCCGCGCCGGATAGACCTGTGAACCACAGTACCGCGGGTTTATGATGCATGAGACGGCCACGCTCGGCCTTGCTGACCGTCAAATTCTGGCGGTGGATATTGGTAGCCCGTCGCAGAGCAAAATCGATCATACCCGCGGCAACAGTTTCGTTCGAATAACGATCGATCAGGATAAAGGCACCTGTCTCGCGATTTTCTGCGTAGGCGTCGAACGGCACCGGCCGCGCGATCGAAAGATTACAAATGCCGACCTCGTTCAAGCCAAGCGATTTTGCTGCAAGCTTTGACAAAGTATTGACATCGAGACGGTGCTTGAGTTCTGTAATCGTGGCCGGCAGCGTGCAATGATTAATCTTCATTAGATAAGAACGGCCCGGAAACATATTATCTTCTGACATCCAGACGAGATGGGCCGCAAACTGATCGGCCACCGGCGGCCGGTCGCCGACTGCCGCGAGCATATCGCCGCGTACGATGTCGATCTCGTCGGCCAGCGTGATCATTACCGCATCACCGGAGTTGGCCGCAGCCACATCGATGCCGGCGGCAACAACCGAATTGATCCGGGTGATCTGGCCCGAAGGCAGAACGACGATCTCTTCGCCTTTCCGCGTGCCACCACTCACGATCGTGCCCGCAAAGCCGCGGAATTCAGAATTGGGCCGGTTAACCCATTGCACTGGCATTCGGAATGGTTTCATTCCGCGATTATTTTCGCAGTCTACGGTCTCGAGATACTCGAGCAGGTGCGGCCCTGAATACCAGGGCGTACGCGTACTTACACCCGATACGTTGTCCCCATAGCGCGCAGAAATCGGGATCGCCTTGAATTCGCTGAAGCAGAGCGGCCCGGCAAAAGTCGCAAAGTCTGCGGCGATTTGATCGAAGACGCCTTTATCGAACTCCACAAGATCGATCTTGTTCACCGCCAATATCACATAGCGGATGCCAAACAGGCTGGCGATGATCGCGTGCCGCCGCGTCTGACTGAGCAATCCTTTGCGCGCATCGACTAGGAGCACGGCGAGGTCGGCATTGGAGGCGCCGGTCGCCATATTGCGCGTGTATTGCTCGTGGCCCGGCGTATCGGCAACGACAAAGGAGCGATTGCGCGTGGCGAAATAGCGATAGGCAACATCGATGGTAATGCCCTGCTCGCGCTCGGATTCCAGGCCGTCAAGCAGTAGAGCGTAGTCGACCTCGGCCCCGGTGGTGCCGTGTTTTTTGAAGTTGCGCTCAAGCGCGGTCAATTGGTCATCGAAGATGAGATTCTGCTCGTACAACAACCGTCCGATCAGGGTCGATTTTCCGTCGTCAACCGAGCCGCAAGTGAGAAATCGCAAAGCGGGACGCGTATCCACGGTACCGACTGGCGCCGAGCCGCTCATTAGAAATAGCCCTCGCGTTTTTTTTTCTCCATCGACCCGGATTCGTCGTGATCGATGACACGGCCTTGCCGTTCAGAGTTGGTCGATTTACGCATTTCGGCGATGATTGAATCGAGTGTCGTTGCGTTCGAGCGAATAGCGCCTGTCAACGGATAGCAGCCAAGGGTACGGAAACGGACGCGTATCATCTGCGGGGTTTCGCCGGGCGCGAGCGGCAGGCGATCATCATCCACCATGATCAACGCCCCCTCGCGCTCGACGACGGGGCGCTCTTTGGCGAAATAAAGTGGCACAACGGGTATATTTTCGGCCCTGACATATTCCCAAACATCGAGCTCCGTCCAATTTGACAACGGAAAAACTCGCATGGATTCCCCAACCTTAATGCGAGTGTTGAATAGGTGCCAAAGTTCGGGCCTTTGATTACGCGGATCCCAGCCATGGGTCGCCGAGCGATGCGAAAATATACGTTCCTTCGCTCGGCTTTTTTCTTCATCGCGGCGGGCGCCACCAAATGCTCCGTCAAACTTCCATTTATCAAGGGCCTGACGCAGGCCTTCGGTTTTCATGATTTGCGTGTGAAGCGCCGAACCAGATGCGACCGGAGAAACGCCACGCTTGAGCCCTTCCTCATTCACATGCACCAGAAGGTCCATGCCAAGCGTTATTGCCGTTTTGTCACGGAACGCGATCATCTCCCCAAATTTCCAAGTCGTGTCCACATGCAGCAACGGAAACGGGGGCTTCGCGGGGGCAAACGCCTTTTGCGCGACGTGCAGCATCGCGCCTGAGTCCTTGCCGATCGAATAGAGCATAACCGGGTTGCGGAATTCAGCGACAGCTTCTCGCATAATGTCGATTGCCTCCGCCTCGAGGCGACGCAAGCGAAGGTTCTGATTACGCCAGTTCATTTTGATATCCGACCGAAGCGCTATTCAATCGAGAATTACTTGTCTGGATCAACAATGCCCGTCCCATCCTCAACACGAAACGCGCCGTGACACGCGATGTGATATTTACGCCCCACCACTGGCATTTCGTCTTCTTGCGAAAAGGAAGGCACGTTTACCTGCAGTCGCTTGACCAACACTTCCTCATATAGACCGCTTTTTTCCAAGATGACCCGCCATTTCCACTCTCCACCAGGCGTATCTTGCGACATCGTGTTGTAACGAAATCGGATAAGATTGCTCATAACTTGGGCTCTCCATTGAGCGTAAATATTGTGCTGTGCGACGTCCGCAGCGACGATGTTTTACTTGGGGTTCGTAACGCTAGCCGCTCACTTCTTCAGCGCGCGCCGTGTCGCGTCGATGATGCGGTCCTGGGTGGCTGCGTCGAGATAGGCATGCATTGGCAGGCTGATAACTTCGGCGGCCAAATGATCGCTTACCGCGACGCCGCCTTTGCCGACCGGAAAATGCTTGTAGGCCTGCTGCCGATGCAGCGGGATCGGATAATAGATCGCGGTCGGAATTCCTTCAGCCTTGAGGGCCGCAGCAAGCGCGTCTCGACGTCCGCCGGCCACGCGAACAGTGTATTGCGCCCAAACCGACGTAGAGCCGGCCGGAACAGTTGGGACGGTCACGACATCGCCGAGCCCATCGCTGTAGCGGCGTGCGGCTTTGTTGCGCGCGTCAATTTCGTCCGGCAAAAATCTTCAGTTTCTCGCTCAGGATCGCCGCCTGGATCGTATCGAGGCGCGAGGCAAGGCCAATGCGCACGTTGTCGTATTTGTCGCGCCCTGCCCGTGGACACGCAAACTCCTGAGTACCTCTGCAAGCGCATCGTCGTCGGTCATCACCGCGCCGCCATCGCCGTAGCAGCCCAACGGCTTGGCCGGAAAAAAACTGGTCGCGGTTGTGTGGCCGAAGGTGCCAAGCCTGCGATTGTCGTAGACACCGCCAAATCCCTGCGCCGCATCATCAAGGATCAGCAGTTTTTCGGCCTTCGCCGCCGCAGCTATAGCGGAGTGATCAGCCGGCAAGCCGAACAGATCGACCGGAATAATCGCTTTCGGATTTAGTCCCGCTTCTTTTGCAGTCGCAACCGCACCCGCAATACCGTTTGCATCGATATTGAAGGTCGTTGCGTCAACATCGACAAACACCGGCGTTGCGCCGACCAACACGGCTACTTCCGCGGTCGCGCAAAAGGTAAATGACGGGCACAACACGGCATCGCCGGGCCCGACCCCCATCGCCCGCAACGCAAGCACGAGAGCATCGGTCCCGCTTGCGCAGGTGATGACATGGCGGGCGCCACAGAATGCAGCAAGTTCGGCCTCAAAAGCCTTCACCTCCGGGCCCAGAATGAACTGGCAGTGATTCAATACGCCGCGCTGACCGCTGAATCGATTGCCGGCCCAAGCCGACGGCGTTGGGCGGCAACGTCAATGAACGGAATGGATGGCGGGTTGGAGCGCAAATTCATCTAAATGTTCGCACTGAAGACGACGCCGGTCAGCCGACGACAGCGCGCGGGCCTTTCCGTTGCGCGGGCGCAACAGCAGTCGGGCGCGTGGCAAGACAACGCGTCGCGATCTCAAGGCTTGCAACGGCCTCTTCGCCGGTGACGGCGGGCGCTGCTCCCGAGCGGACAGCACGCAGAAAGGCGAGCAGTTCGGAGCGGAGCGGTTCAGCATGGCCCACCGACAGATGGCGCATCGAATAACTGCCGTCAGGTTGGAAGCCGAAGCATTCGGTGACCTGCCGGGTGAGAAGATCGCCCGTCACGTATTTTCCGCGCGTCGCGACAGTCACGTTCCGCGCCTTGAACGGCGTCAGCCAATTGGTGTTGATATGAGCGAGGACGCCTGATGCGGTTCGGAATTGCAGAAGCGCAATATCCTCGCGCTCTGCAACCGCACTCGAAAGCTGCGGTTGCACTTCGACAATGTCGGAATCGGTGAACCAGCGAATCAGATCGATGTCGTGCACGGCAAGATCGATGACGACGCCCACATTCGACATCCGCGGCGGAAATGGTCCAACGCGAGTAATGGCGATCGAGAGAATATCTTCGCCGCGGATCGCTTCTTTGATGGCTTCTACCGCAGGATTGAAGCGCTCGACATGACCCACCATCAAAGTGACGCCAGCGCGGCGCGCGGCAGCGATGATCTCGCGCCCCTCGTCGACCGTAGAGGCGATCGGCTTTTCCACCAGGACGTGGATGCCGCGTGCAATGCAGGTCAGCGCGATATCGCGATGGAGGTGGGTCGGCGCCGCGATGGTGATCGCATCGACGTCGCGCTCAATGAGCTCACCGACATCGTCGACAGCGGCACAGCCCAACGTGCGGGCAACGAATTCTGCCTGTTTTCGATCGGGGTCGGCGACGCCAACGAGTTCGGTGCCCGGCAATCCGGCAAATACACGAGCATGATTGCTGCCCATGACGCCGACGCCGACGACACCGACACGCAACGGACGTTCCGCGCTCGCTATTGCAGACTGCATCATGCTCGATTATATCCCCACGCCCCATCACTTCAGCCCTTCATCCACTAGCATGGCACTGGGCGGCTGGCGACTACCCCGGCAAGTCAAGGTGAACACGTTTTGATTCAAAGCGTTACAAGCGAACAATTCGTGCTGCCACGCCACCTGTGGATCGATACCTATTCCGCTGCGCGCGAGGCCGGAACCGCAAGCCGCAAGCCAGCTGCAACCGCATCATCCCGAAATGACTTCACAGCCATGAGCGAGAGCTCCGCTGCGGTCTTCGTTGCAAGTGCCGGAAGTTTTTTGAGCACATCGGCAGGAGCGGTGATGATGTGGCAGCCCATAGCATCGGCCTCCACGACGTTGAACACTTCGCGTGTTGACGCCCAAATGATCTCGACATTGCCGGCTTTGCGCGCGCGAGCAATGGCATCCAGCATGATTGGCCGATAGTCGATCCCGAAATCGGCGAGCCGACCAGCAAACACGGACACGCAAGCCGGCGCACCGCCGTCCAGCGCCTCGACGGCGCGGGCTACCTGCTCGCCGGTAAAGATGGCCGTCATATTGATCTTGACGCCGTCGCGCGAAAGCGCGCGTACTGCCTCGAATAGCGGTTCGCCGCGCGTATTCGTGACGGGCAATTTCACGTAAACATTCTTGCCCCAAGTCGTGATGACTGCGCGCCTTGCGCGACCATTTCCGGCACGTCATCGGAAAACACCTCGAATGAGATATGCCGATCCGGCACGGCCGCAACAAGATCGCGCGCATAGCCTGCATAGTCACTGACGCCCGCCTTCTTCAGCAGAGAAGGATTGGTGGTAAATCCCGCGATCCACGGCTGCTTGGCCATTTCCACGATCTGCGCCTTGTCAGCGCCGTCGGTGAACAACTTAACTTTAAGATCCGACAATTTTGTCATCGTCATCGATCACCTTTTCGAGGCTCGCGCCTGAAGTCGAATTTATCCCATTCTCATCGCAGAACAATCAAGGTATGAAATTGGCTCGCTTGTCCAATTTTAAACGATCTGCCCGCCACAGTCGCTCGATCGTTCGGAACATACCCTAAAAACCTGAGATCATGACTTATGGATCGAACACGCGGCTTATTACTCTTCGCGATCAAGGTAGCGATCTCGCTGGCGCTGTTATATGTCGCTATCCACTTCGTCAATTTCAGCATTTTGCGCGAGCGCCTCTATCGCCTCAATTATACCTGGATTGCGGCTGCATTGACCGTGCTGGGACTGCAGCTCGCGCTAGTGTCACTGCGCTGGCAGCGCATTGCCGAATTTGGTGGCGGAAACTTAAGCGCCAGCCGCGCGGTGCTTTATACGTTGATTGGTTCGTTCTTTAGCCAAGTCTTGCCATCGACTGTCGGCGGCGACGCCGCGCGCATCTGGCTTCTGGCGAGAGACGCCGGCGCATGGAAGAACGCAATATTTTCGGTCCTGATCGATCGGGTTGTCGGATTGATCTGGCTTGCGGTTCTTGTCTTGATCTGTCTGCCTTGGTCGCTCGCGCTGATCGCCAATCCAATCGGCCGTACAGCGCTCATTATGATTGGTGTGGCTGGCGCTGTGGCGCCAATTGGCTTGTTCGTACTGTCGCTGCTCGGTGGCACCTCAATCGCGCGTTTGAAAGTCGTTCGCCATCTGGCGGACATCGCAAAAACTGCATGGACGGTACTCACGTCCCCGCGAACGGGACCAGTGGTGGCAGCCATATCGATTGCCGTTCACCTCATGACCGTTGTTGTCTTATGGTTCTGTGCGCGCGCAGTCGGCTCATCGTTTACTTTCTTGAATTCGCTGTTGCTTATTCCGCCGGTGATTCTGATTTCCGCCGTGCCCATTTCAATTGCGGGATGGGGCGTGCGAGAAAGTGCGATGATCGCGGCGTTCACATATGCCGGACTGCCCGAAAGCGACGGCCTGCTGGTCTCTATTTTGTTCGGAGCCAGCAGTTTCGTCATTGGCGCGGCCGGCGGAGTTGCATGGAGCCTCAGCGCCAACCGCGTTCGATTTCGCTCGCTGCGCGAAGCCAAGACCCAAGCGATGGATGTCTAGCAGCCAGTCGAGTTACTCGGCGTTGTCGGCCGCCCAATCGCGATACCACGCAATGAATCGTGCTATTCCCTGCTCGATCGGGGTGGCTGGCCGAAAATCGACATCACGCATCAAATCATCGACATCGGCATAGGTTGCCGGCACATCGCCGGGCTGCATGGGCAGGAGTTCGCGCTTAGCTTTCTTCCCAATAGCTTCCTCGAGAATCCGCACCACCTCCAGAAGCTCGACGGGTTTGTTGTTGCCGATGTTGTAAACGCGCCACGGCGCGCTGCTTGAGCCCGGGTCCGGCGATGCGGTTGAATATTTCGAATTTCCAGCGGCCGGACGATCGACCAGACGCACAACCGACTCCACCACATCGTCAACATACGTAAAATCGCGCCGCATGTTTCCGTTGTTGAATAGTTTGACAGGTTCGCCGGCCATAATTGCCTTTGCGAAAATCCACATCGCCATGTCCGGGCGGCCCCAAGGGCCGTACACGGTAAAAAACCGCAACCCGGTCACCGGAAGGTTGAACAGGTGCGCATAGGCATGCGACATCAGCTCATTCGCCTTCTTTGAAGCCCCGTACAGACTCAAAGGATGGTCGACGTTCTCGTGGACCGAGAACGGCATCTTCGTGTTGGATCCGTAGACCGACGACGACGACGCATAAAGCAAATGTCGGCAGCCATTGTGGCGGCAGCCTTCGAGGATTGTGGTGAAGCCGGTAAGATTGGCATCCACATACGCGAATGGGTCCACGAGCGAATAGCGAACGCCGGCCTGCGCCGCGAGGTGGACGACGTAGGGAAAGCGGTGCTCTTTGAATAGCGCGGCCATCCCTTCTCGATCAGCGAGATCGAGTTTGATAAAGCGAAACCGATTGGATTTCGCGAGGTCGGCGCGCCGCGCTTCTTTGAGCGCGGGGTCGTAGTAGGCATTCATGTTGTCGAGGCCGACGACGTCATGGCCATCGCGCAAGAAGGCGTTTGGCGACGTGAAAGCCGATAAAGCCTGCCGCCCCGGTAACAAGAATTGGACCGTCAGCCATCGCGTCGGCTCCGTATGGATAGTTTTCCAATCATAGCCGCCACAGATCAATTCCTTCGGGCTTTTTCTGACGATCGAGCTTCGCCTTCACATCTAACACAACACCCCGACGATCGTTGAGCAGAGCTGCGACGAGCGGCCAGCCACCCGACACATATTCCTTGTGAGCCACAGCCAAGATGACCGCATCGGCCGGACGCAAGGCCTCGATCGGTATCAACTTTATCCCATATTCCTGCTCGGTTTCCGCTGCGGATGCGACCGGATCGGTTACCTGTATGCGGACGCCCACCCGCTCAAGTTCCCGCGCAATATCGATCACCTTGGAATTCCGGATATCGGGAACATTCTCTTTGAATGTCATCCCCAAAATCGTCACCGTGGGATTTGCGCGGCCACTCTGCAGCAGGGCACGCATACATTCACGCGCTACGCGCTCGCCCATACCGTCATTGATACGCCGCCCGGCGAGAATGATTTCCGGATGGTAGCCGGCCTTTTCGGCCCGATATGTCAGATAATACGGGTCGACCCCGATGCAGTGACCGCCAACGAGGCCGGGCTGGAAATTCAGGAAATTCCATTTGGTCGAAGCTGCGGCAAGCACGTCACCGGTGTCGATGCCAAGCTGGTGAAAAATGGCGGACAGTTCGTTCATGAAGGCGATATTGAGATCGCGCTGTGTATTTTCGATGACTTTGGCGGCCTCGGCGACCTTGATGGACGGTGCGCGGTGGATCCCCGCGGTCACGACCGAGCCGTAGACATCAGCGACGATATCAAGTGTGCGCGCATCCTGCGCAGATACCACTTTCACAATGGTTTCGAAGCGATGCTCCTTGTCGCCAGGATTAATTCGCTCGGGCGAATAGCCGACGGTGAAATCACGGCCGCCCGCAAGACCTGACTTTTTTTCCAGCACGGGCAGACATTCTTCCTCAATCGTGCCCGGATAGACTGTCAATTCATAGACAACAATGTCGCCGTGCTTGAGTACATTTCCAACGATATTGGAGGCTGAAAGCACAGCGCCGAGATCCGGGCGGCGCGCACTATCGATCGGCGTCGGCACGGTGACGATGTAAAAATCCGCTTCGGCAAGGCACGTTGTTTCATGTTCGAAACGCAGACTCCGTTGCCTGAGTTCGCTCGGAGCGACTTCAAGTGTATGGTCGTGCGCTGAACGCAATTCATCTACGCGCTTGCGATCGATGTCAAACCCGATCACCGGCACGCCCGAACGTGCGAAGGCCACGGCGACCGGCAGGCCGACATAGCCGAGACCGATAACAGCGATTTTTCGGGTGTGCTTCACGTCATCCCCTGTCGGCCCCAGCGCGCGTCAAAACGTTCAATTCCGTTGAAATTGCCGATTCTTTATCATTCGAATTGATGAGTCGTGCCACCGGCACTCCATCGTTCGTCACGATGCCGATGTAAAGATTGAGATAGCGCCGAACGCAAGCTTCAAGTGTGAAGAAATTCTCTACCCGCATCCGCGCGGCGGCACCCATGCGTACCTGCAAGCGGGGATCCTCATAAACGGTCGGCGATAGCTGCGCCAAGTGCTGTTGGATCGGCAACCGGAACCAACCAACCACTCTCCCCGTCTATGATCGCGTCGCTGTTGCCGCCTACGCGCGTGGCAATGACCGGCAGGCCTTGCGCCATCTTCTCGATAAGGCTGTTGGAAAAGCCTTCCTGGTGCGACGGCAGTACGCCAAGATCGGCTGCGGCAAGTGTGGCCTGGGGATTGGATTGTTCGCCCAACCAGAGAACATTCCGACCAATGCCAGAATTTTCGGCTTGCCGTTTCAATTCCTCGCCAATGCCTTCATCCCGGCCGATCACGATCAGGCGCCAAACCCCGTGCAGCTTTCCCCGCACACTCGCTAGCGCGGCGAGAAGGTCGGCATGACCTTTATACGGGATCAGATTTGCAACCGTCGCAATGACGAAGGCATCCTCGGGAATTCCGAGTTCGCGCCGGCGCGCTACGCGGGCATGTTGTCCAGGCGATGGCAACAACTCAATGCCGTTATGGATGACGCCGACCTTGTCGGGATCCCCGCATTCCGCGATGAGTTGCGCAGCAACCGCACTGGAATTTCCGATCAGTGCATTCACCGAGCGATGCAGATGCCGCTCGACCTTTGCCAGTATCGGGTGGTTGCGCTGATAGTCCGCAAGCGAGCGGCGGCTCATGATCATTATCATTCCGCCGAGCCCGGCAGCCGCAAGGGAGCCGACGAGATACGGCTCCGGCAGAAAAAAATGCAAGATGTCGGGTTTTAAACGCCGAAGCTCGCGACGCAAGTCATACCCCGCCCGCAAACCGCGCATCGGGTGCGCACCGGAGATCTTGGCGCCGAACACGGGCACCCCCGCGGCAATGAGACCCTCCTCAAGACGGCCTCCACGACTCATCGTATAAAGTGAAATGTCCAGACCGGCGCGTCTCAGTGGCGGTAGGACACGGCCCAAATGAATCTCAGCGCCACCGGCATCGAGCCGTGGCGCTACGACCAAAACGCGCGGGCCCATCGCTAAGCCGTCCAGGTACTAGTCAAACGAGGCTGGTCAGCGGTTGATGGGGTGGCATCCCTTGCCCAACGACGACGCCACGCCTCAAACATGAGGATCGTCCACAGCGCATAGGCCCAATTACGGCCGCCGTCGACGTGATCTGACCACAACCGGCGCACCGCTTTGACATCCAGATACCCGCCGCCAAGCATTTGGGGATCGAGCAAATCTTCTGCCCATTCCCGCAACGGGCCGCGCAGCCAGTCGGCAAGCGGAACGCCAAATCCCATCTTCGGTCGCTCGACAAGCTCGCGCGGCACGTAGCGATCGAGCACGCGACGCAGCAGCCATTTGCTCTCGCCCGTCACGCACCCGAAGATGTCGGGGCAGCCTCCAAGCGAACTCGACAACACGGTGATCAAGCAAAGGTGGCCGTACTTCGAGCGATACTGCCATCGACGCGCGATCGACCTTTTGCAAGATGTCGTCTGGCAAATATGTCGCCGTATCGAATAGCTGCATGCGTTCGAGCGCATTATTCGGTGACCGCTTGACCATCCCAGCGCAAGGCGATTGGGTGTTCAACCAAGCCATGGGTCAGCGCCGCAGGATCAGGACATTGGCTAACCAGGCGCAAATAAACCGCGTCGCCGTCCAGAAGCATCACTTCAGCGAGCTTCTTGAGCTTATCCGCCGGTTGGGCCGCGCGCAGTTTCCTCGGGGCAAACTGCGCCAGTGCGTTGGCCACCGACGGCGGTATTGCGTTCAGCAACGCTGCTGCGCCGTGTCGCAGCGGCAGAGGCAATCCGGTGAGGCGGGCCAACGGGCCTTCCACTAGGCTATAGCGATTATAGCCGCCAAATAGCTCGTCACCACCGTCGCCGGACAGAGCGACGGTGACATGCGCGCGGGTCATTCGGGAAATTGCATAAGTCGGAATTTGCGACGAGTCGGCAAACGGCTCATCATAAATGTCCGCAAGTTTCGGCACGACGCGCAAAGCATCGGCAGCAGTTACGGTCAGCTCCTGGTGAATTGTGCCAAGATGATCTGCGACCGCCTTGGCATGAACCGACTCGTCATAGCCGAAGTCGGGAAAACCGATTGAGAAGGTTCGAACCGGCCCCTTCCCGGCAGCGACCATCAGAGCCACGACGGCCGATGAATCGATGCCGCCCGACAGGAAAGCGCCGAGCGGCACATCCGAAATCATTTGGGCAGAAACAGCGTCGGACAAAAGATCATCCAATGCTGCTTCGGCGTCCGCATCCGAGCCGACCCAGGGTGCCGCCAATCCACGCATCGCGATATCGGAAATTGACCAGTATTGTCGACGCGAAATTCCCCCACGAACATCGATCGAGACGATCTCGCCGGGCTTGAGCTTTTGTACTCCGCGGAAAATCGAGTGCGGCGTTGGAACGTACCCAAAACGCAGGAAGCTCGCGACGGATGCCGGTTCAATAGCTAGGTCGAGTCCGGCGGCGGCGAGCGCCTTGAGTTCGGAACCAAACCAGACGCCATGTTCGCTTGCCGCAAAGAAAAGCGGCTTAATGCCGAGCCGGTCGCGAATGAGATGGAGCGTGCGGGTCTCGCGATCCCACAGCGCAATCGCAAACATGCCATTGATGTCATCGAGGGTGCGGTCGAGCCCACGCCTCGCTATAGACTCCAGAATTATTTCTGTATCGGAAGTTCCCGCGGAATGCGATGCCCTGTCAACTCAGTTAAGGTAGAAATCGCAGCGGCATTGTAGACCTCGCCGTTGTAAGACATCACCCAACGGCCATCGGCGGAAATCATGGGCTGCGCGCCGGTCGCTGTTAAGTCGATAATCGAAAGGCGCCGATGACCCAAGGCGACGCCAGCCGCAGCGTCGCTCCACACGCCCGAGCCATCGGGCCCGCGATAAGCCACGGCGTCCGTCATGGCCTTGGCGCGCGCCTGGAGCGCGACGTCGTTACCCGCCAGACGATGGTCGATGAGGCCCGCGATACCGCACATTATTGCAATGAACTCATACACGTACCTTTCCCGTAGATTCCAGCTGTGCTCAATAGGATCGTCACGACTGAACGGGATCGGCGATGGGGTTCGAACGATTGACCTTGCGAACGCGGGCGCTGCTGCAAAAGGCGGCGCGTGCGGCCGGAATCTATCGCGGGGCGCTGCCGCTTGCGTGGCATCGGCAGGAGCCCACCAGCTGGCTGCGGCAGAACCTGCCGGAGCACTCCCTCGCCGTGCCGCGCCTCGCCCGAATGGACGAGATCGAACGGATCGCTCGCTCGATCAACGCGTTGGGGCCACAGCCGCTTTGGGAGGGCTATCTCGCGACCTATCAGCACAATCCGGACGTTCCGTGGGCGCAGGCCGCGCTTAGCCGCACGCCCGACCAGGTCCGCTCCCAGGCCGAAATCGGCTGCCTGTTTGCCTGGATAGCTGCAACCCGCCGCCCGCCACTGATCGTGGAATTTGGCACGGCTTTCGGCATCTCGGCGATGTATTGGTCCGCCGGACTCGACCAGGCCGGGTCCGGTCGTCTCCTGACGTTCGAACCGAACGAAATTTGGCGCGCGATCGCCGCAGCGCGCCTCGGCGAATTCAGCACTCGTGCCGTCTCTGTCCTCGGCACTTTCGAAGACAAAATCGCCGACTATCTTCAACATGGTGAGACGATCGATATTGCATTCGTGGACGCCATCCACACGAGCGATTTCGTCACGCCGCAGGTTGAGTTGCTGATTACGCGGCTTGCTGCCGGCGGTCTCATCATTCTCGACGACATCTCTTTTTCGGACGACATGCGACAATGCTGGCACCGCTGGGCGAGTGATTCTCGCGTCACCGCAAGTGTTGCTGTGGCGGATCGTGTCGGCATTCTCGAGTTTGGGAATGCTAAGATCCCATGATTTTGAAGTGAGATTCGAGAGCGCGTAGCTTCCGCCCCCACATCGTACGTAAGCACGCATCATCAAAAAACTTGTCGGCAACCCAGACCGTCTTCAGACGGCCGCGGCTCCACCCATCCTTAAAGAATGAAATTCCATAATTCTTTGAACGGGGCTGCCACATATAGTTCGGCGTGATCGCGGCCTGTCCCAATTCATAATGTGTTACTCCCATCTCGATGAGATGTTGGATGGCTTTCCACTTCAACAAATTCGAAACTTGGTCGTCCTGGTAGTCTGGATCAATCGCCACAGAAAAGTCGTACGCGGCCTGCTTGTGTACACTCACCAGGAGCATGCCAACGCGTTTGTTGACAGACTTATTCATTGCGCCCACCCAAAAGCCTTCGCCCTGCCGCGCTAAATCAACCTGGCGCTCGTATGTTTCCAGCGGTCTAAAAACGCCGCCCGCGTCTTTCACGTGAAGGTCCATGTATTCGCGGGGAAGAGTGTCAGGAATATTTCGTGAGTTGAATATAGCGAGCTCATATTGATCCCAGAATTTCTTCACGTAGCGGCGGTAACGTTCACGCACCTCAGTGAGCGTCGCCGCCGAAACATCGACCCAATGAGAGGAAAAGCTATTATCAACAAAGGAGCGTTTGCGGACGGAGTGCAGTAAATCCGGTGGCGACATTCGCGCCCACACCGGGCGGCGCGAGCATCAGGCTCAACATCCCGCCACCCAAAGCGCGAACGCGGCGCTCCACTTCATCCAACAGAATATTTTCGACCTCCGACCGCTCCGCTACGTGCCCGGCAACGAGAGGCCACGGCAGCGCAATGTCGCCGTACGCAGCCACCGTAGTGCTTTCGTTTGGCTCACGACTCAAAACAAGCGGAGCGAGTCCGCACGGCGTACTATTGTCCAGCACCAAAAAGCTATGGTCACCGGCCAACCGGCCCGTTTTTTCAAGGACGCAAGTTCGGAATTCGTGCATGGCCGAAGTCGTCCACAGCCACGCTTCCGGCGTGGCCGCGACCACGGCGTCCCAAGCGGCCTTACCGTTTTCAAGCGTGGATACGTCCGCAATCTTGTAGACCATCGCGACTACAGAACTCCCTTTAGGCACGTAACAAGACGATCCATGCCCCTACCGGTCATCCCGGAATGAATGGGGACGACGACGCATTTGCGATAGTCTGGCTCAAAGCTGCAGCGCGCGAAGTCGAAACTGCGCATATCTGCGGCAATTGCATTTTCTCGCAACCTGGCGACGACCGTGCCCGCCTTCCCGGATTCGATTGTGAGTGGGACAACATAAGGCGAGACACCATCTGCCTCGAGATGATCACAAATACCCCAGCGGTCGGTTTCGCGGCGTAGCAGCGCGTAGTTATCGCGCCGGGACTGGATTTCATACACTTTCTTGCGTTGCCACAGCGCCACGGCGCGCGCCCCGGGCAGTGTTTGGTCACCGTACCGGGCATAGGCCATTTTTCGAAGGCCGGTCATTGCGAAGGGCATAATGGGCCTTGCCAGATGCAGATTGGCTTCGTCGATCCATTTAAAGCCGTTGATCGCAGCGCGCAGGACGACCGAACGAGCAGATGTTTGGTCGACAAAACTGTAGAAATCGTCGTGGCGGCTGATGACGCCACCGAGTGCAAAACAGAAGGCAAACTTCGAGTAGCTGAACAGCGAATACTCGCCAATGCTGCCGAGTGGCCGGCCCTTGTACCGGCTGGCGCAAACATGTGCGCAGTCCTCAATCACCACCAGGTTGCGACTGGCCGCAATGTCGAGCACCCGGTCCATATCCTGAGGAAACCCGTATTGGTGGTAGCACAGCAGGGCCTTTGCGCCGGTTGCCTCAAGCGTCGGAAAAGAGAACGGGAGCATTTCCGCGTAAACCCAGGTTCCAAGCCAGGGAGGCACGATGACCGGGATCATCTTGTGCTCAAGCACGCCGCGCGTCCGAAGATGCTCGAAGATGAGTCGAATCCCGGCCTTGCCCGAACCGACGAAACGGACATCGCCGTCTCGGACATCTTTACGCCGATGGCATATCGCAGCGAATAGGTCAGCGACACCAGGGCCGGGCTCGACTTCGAAGATCATCTAAGCCTTCCGCACCGCTGCCATAGTGTTTTGCCAAAAGGGCATGACTTCTAGCCCGCGTGGCTCGAAGAATTCTTTGGTTGCCTGACGCACACCCTGAAATCCGCCTGGTTCAGCAAAATAGTCATGAATGAGGATGAGGCCACCATGCGCCAAACGATCCCAGAAGAACGTAAATGTATCGAGCGCCGGTTGGTAAAGATCGCAGTCATAGAACACGAGTGAAAATTTTCGATCGGCAGGGACAGCCGAAAATGTAGCCGGCACGAACCCCTTTACGATCTGAACCTCCGGGAACAATTGAAACGGAGCGATGATCTCACCGTACGGTTTCGTAGTCGAGTAATCGCCCGACTTTACAGCCTGAGGATCGTGCAATGACGGAGTGGGAAAGCCTTCAAAAGAATCAAATAGCCAATATTGTTTTTCAGAGCCCCAAACTCCAGACAACAGACAATTCAGCGCATTACCACCCTCGAAACATCCGACTTCAGCAACGTCGCCAGGCACGTTTTCAAGATGACGAACCGCCTCCAGAAACATCCACGTCCCACATATCGTCGTGTGGACGGCCTTTCGCGAATTCAGGGTCGCCGCTACCGAATATCGAAGGAGCGCCAAATTCGTTGACCATCCGAGTTGAGATTTGACAGCCTCAATGAACGGTGGAGTAAATAATTCGGAATAGAGATAAACGTGTTTGCCGAGAATGAGCCCATATGACGCCAACTTTGTAATGATGGCCGTCAGCGATGCATTTGAAACCGCAAAAATATAAATTTGGCAAGCATCAAGCTCTTCGGACGCGAGTTCTTTGGAGCGATGAATCGGGACCCCCTCGAACATGTGTTTGTCGGTGAAGTCATCAATTATGTAGTCCCAATGGACTTCGCGCGAATATTGCATATAGAGCCACAGCAGTTTGCTGGTTCCCCAGGCGATCCTTTTCATGCAAGAGCTCCAAAACTATTACCTACCGACGGAATCTTTATATTTTGCCGATAATGGGTGCACTCGGCGCGATTTTGTTTGGTAACCTTATGGTTTGAGACAGCCATGATCAAAGCCCCGAAGCCGAAATTGTCCTGCGCAACAAGCAAGAGCCACAAGCAATGATGCCCTCGCAACGACGCGGAGTGCTGCTCTACGGCTATTTCGGTGCCGGCAATCTTGGCGATGATTTGCTTCTCGCCGTCACAATCGGCGCGCTTCGCCCGATACTGCCGCTCGCACGGTTTTTCGTGCGCGATCATGGAAACACGGCGGGGCTGAGCACGCTGGATCCGGCCCTCACGTTCACCGGTAGTGAGACCATCCTGGCTGACCAGACGGTATCGCGCCCTGTGAGGCTCGCAAGATATCTGCGCGCCTACGCGCGCGCATTCCGAGAGTGTCAGTGGCTGATCTTCGCAGGCGGCACGCTGTTTCATGAACGCGGAACGCTGACGTCGCTAGTGCTGCAATGGATGATCTGCGTGCTCGCGCGCCTTCAGGGTGTGCGTATCGTCGCGCTTGGCGTGGGTATCGCCGAGCTTCAGTCGGGCGCGGGCCGTTGGCTGTTGCACAGAATTGTCGGCATGTCTGAACTCTTTCTCGTGCGCGACGAAGCGGCGCTCAGCCAGTGCGCCGGCACAAAAGCCCGTTTGACTAGCGATCTCGTATTCGCGTGGGACGCGGTGAAAACAGTCCCTCGGCCAGATTCCCCGCGTTCGCGTATTGGCCTTACCGTATATCCGGCGGCCTGCCAGGATTCCGCCGGCGCACACACCCGGGCTGCGCTTGTTGATGCAAGCCGCCATTTGCAGGCAGCAGGACATACAATTGTTTACCTGGTTTGCCAGCGGGGCGGCGCAGCCCCCGGCGATGAAGAAGTCTTTGCGCAGCTAAATGCCGAACTCGGGTCCAGCGCGCAACCGATTGAGACACGCACGCTAACCGTCGACGCTACGTTGATAGCGCAGCAGCTCGGCGATCTCACAGTCATCTGCGGCATGCGTTTTCATGCGCTTGTGCTTGCCGCAATGCTCGGCCGGCCGTTCGCAGGGATTGCTCACGACAACAAGATTTCCGAAATTTGCCGCGCCTTCGCGATGCCGTGCTATAGCGTCGATGGAATTATGGCGGAGAAGCTCGTGTCAACCGTCAATTCATTAAAGGATCGCGTTCCCGATTTCGCGCTGGTACAACGCGCCCGTGAATTAGCACAGGAGAATTTCCGCGCTTTCGCGGCTCTGACGTCATGAAGATCGTTCTGCACGGGTTTGGCACTTATCCGTTTGTATTCCGGCATCTGGTTGCCGCCGCGCGAGAGACGGCGCCACAACTCGAATGGGCCATCATTCTGCCTAATCCGCATCACCGCGCGCTCATGCGCGAGGTCGTCGATGACAATAATATCCTGTCATTGCAGGATCATCTGGTCCGCGACATTAAACCACTGCGCGATGCAAGTGAGCTGAGCCATTATCCGGGACGACTCTTTGCCAATATCGAGGCGGAGAAGTACGCCTTCAAACATCGGCCGGCATGGGAGCAACTTGCCCGCGCCGCCGAAATCTATCGCGTTTACAAAGCATTTCTTCAACGGATCAATCCTACGCACATCTTGATTCCGCAGATCGAGGGGTACGAGGGGCGGATGCTGCCGCACCTCGCGAGCGAACTCGGGATCGAAGCCATGATCCCGATGCCGGGGCGAAATCTCGGTGGTACCTTTTTCTCTCCCGATGCAGAAGAAAGCCTGCCGCCGTACGTCCAGGCCTCGCCCGCCAGCATCGAGGCGGCACGTAACTTCATCGCTAGGTTCCGTTCCGAAGGCGTCCCAGCGACCGGACCTGCGAACACCAATCCCGACGACGAAATACTTGGCGGCGCCGGCAGGACCTTGCCGGCGCGCGCAATCGATTTTGTACGGCGAAGCGTGGCCCGCCCCGACTTGTTCGAAGTGGAACACTTACGCACGAGCGTCCTGAACAATCTTCCGTGGTTCCGGGACGCAATGTGGCGGCTGAATCGCAAGCGCGGCGAAAAGGAATTCGACATCCCACATCTGGAAGATTTGCCGAAGCATTTTGTCTACTATCCGCTTCAGGTGACACCGGAGTCGTCCATCAACACCCCTGCTCCGTATTTCGTCGACCAGCTGCGCGCGATCGATGCGATTCGCTTTGCAATGCCCAACGATCATCTGCTCATGGTCAAGGAGCATCCGTCGGCGATCCTGACGCGGCCGCCATCCTTCGTACGTTCCTTAAGAAGGCGCGCAGGTGTCGTCGTTGCTCATTACCGCACCGACAGCCGCGCGCTGATCGAGCGTGCCGCACTGACGATCTCCATAACCGGTACCGCCACGCTTGAAGCTTTCCTGCTGGGGCGGCCATCACTGACGTTGGGCCCTTCATTCGTTGCGCGATATCTGGGTGGCGTTTGTGGTCTGGACGAACTCAGACCGCGCATTCGTCAGGCGATCGATCACTTGCCACCGGATAACGCCGTCATACAAGCAGTCGCCGAAGTATTCAGCGTCAGCTATGACTTCGCATTGCGTCCACCGGGCTTGCCGGGCGAACCGGGTCTTCGCCGCGGAAACATCGATCGCATGCTGGCCGCCATCCTCGATCATGCCTCTCGTGAGACAACTGTTGAACGCGGTGCCGCACAGTGAGTCCACCGGCCGTATCCGTGGTGATCCCGCTCTATAATAACGGCGGTTACATCGAGGGTACCGTCGCATCGGCGCTCGCACAGACCTTCAGCAATTTGGAGATTCTCGTCATCGACGATGGCTCGATTGACGATGGCCCAGCCCGCGTGAAAGAAACTAAAGATCCTCGTATCATATTGATTCAACAAGGTAATGTCGGCGTCGCAGCGACCCGCAATCGTGGCATCAAAGAAGCGCAGACACCGTTCGTCGCGTTCCTCGATGCCGACGACGTGTGGGAGCCCGATCATCTCCTGCATCTCATGGAATTAAGTCGGCGCTATCCGCAGGCCACGATATTCGGCAATCGATTCATCGAGTTTTTCAGCGATCACCCTTCGCGCGCAACGCCGGCGCGGGTCGAATATGCATTGCTCAGCGATTACTTCTCCGCAGGCGCCACTGGAACGCTGCCGTTTTTTACATCGTCTTGCATGGTCAATCGCGCGCAGGCGCTCGCGGCCGGAGGATTTCCGGCCGGCCATTCGCGCGGCGAGGATCTCGCGCTCTGGATGAAACTCGCCGCCGCCGCGCCGGTCGCGGTCAGCAGCTACGTGGGATGCCACTACCGCCGGGGTCCGGATACATTGACCGCCAAATGCGTGCAGGAACCTGACGTCAGCATGACGACGCTCGAGGATCTTATTACTCAACACGCCGAGTGGCTGGCGCCGCGCCGACAGGGGGCGCGTGAATTCTATAATCGCATTGCACTTGCTCATGCTCTCGACTGCGTTCGCGCGGGGGACGAAGCAGCCGCATCGCGATTCATTGAGCTTTCGACGGAAACGATCACACAACGGTCCCGATGGTGGCAGGCGCGGTTGCTTGTTGGAATGCCTCGCCCGCTGCGTGAGATGATTTTCCGTTTCCTCGATCGGCGACGCCGTATTCCGATCCCCAATATAGCTGCCGACCTCCAATGACCTGCCCGATTTGCGGACACGAGACATTCTGGCTTGTCGCGTACAATCGCGACGCAGCGGTAGATGCCTTTCGCAGCGCGGCCGGTGATCTTGTACCTTACGACTGGCGCCTTTGCCGGAACTGCGGCAATGCCTACCCCTCCAGGCAGCCCGACCTGCGCGTGCTGGCCCGCATGTGGGCCGCCAACCGCTCGCTCAATGATGCCGATACCAATGCCGCCGCAACGGTCGCCTACCGGCACTTTATCAGCCGCGCTGGCGCCGATCGCTCTTATCGCCTGTTCGCACCACTGGCCGGCACAAGCGCTGGACGTTTTCTCGATATCGCATGCGGTCTCGGAGAAACCGTCCGTACTTTCGCAGATCACGGATGGGATGCAGAGGAAATCGACGCCGATCCCAGCACCGAACAGTTTCACCGCGAGCTTGGTATTCGCGCGCGGATCGGCCAGTTCGAAGATATCGAGATCGGCAGCAACTACGACGTTATCCATATCGCTCATGCAATCTATTTCATTACCGATCCGATGAAATTTATGCGGCTGGTTCGGGAACACCTCACGCCGAACGGGGTGTTTTGTGTCGTGCTGGCGGACTTCATGTCGGCCCTCGATCCTGCCTTGCCTTCCTACGCCCATAGTTTTTTTCCGACTGCGGCGGCAATGCGGTACGCCCTTGCGCTCGCCGGGTTCGAAACCATTTTCTGTCGCCGCCTGTCCGGGAGCATTTTTCTGGCCGCGCGTCCCGCTCCGGCGGTCGAAAAGCCATCCATCTGGCCGTTTGGAATATGGCTTCTGCACCGCACGAAAACCTTGCGCTACATCGCGCTCGGGCGTCCCGCCGTTGCGCTCGGCCGCGCCATTAAGACTCTCTTTGGACGCGCCTAGCCAACGATAATGCGCAGACGTGCGCGCGCCATGAAATAACTCGAGACGACGACGAGTCCGTACAAACCGGTCGCCATGACCAGCTGACCCAGGCCGGTGAAACGCGATGCGACCGGCCAAGAAATTCCCATTGCTACTGCAGCGGTCGCAGCAGCATATGCGGCGTTGGAAAAGATACCACGGCAGCGGATAACGATGCCGCATCGCCGCACCATCAGGATCACCGCGCACAAAACGACGACCCCGTTGCAGACCGAACCCCAGGCGAGGCCCCGGACGTCCATGGCGAGATAGAAAACGAAAAAGGACTGAAATACGAAAGTCGCGACGAGCGCGACCAAATATCGGAATTGCGTGAACAGAAGCCGATCGAGAATTTGAAACATCCGTTCGAGCGGCGCGAGCACAGTAGACACCAGCAACGAAAGTGCCAAAATCCGCAAGACAGCCGCGGTGACAGCGGCAGCCTCAGTGGTGAACTTTCCCCGTTGCAACAGAACGCTCACGATGGGCTCGGCGTAAATCATCAGGAACAATGTGCAAGGAATACTGATTAGGACGAGCCCTTGCAGCATGCGCTCCAATCTCTGCTCGCGTCCGGATTCGGCCGCGAGCGGAACAACGTAGATTTCTCGAAATGTCAAAAGGCTCGACAAACTGTTGACAATAAGCCCGACGTAACCGAGCGCCGAGATGCCGCCGGGTATCAGAAAGGATTGGAAATACCGGTCTGCAAAGCCATTCACGGTGCCGACCTGCGTCGCCAGATATTGCTTGCTCATGCTGTTTAAAAGTTGGGGAATTGGTGCCGTCGCACGGATACGCCGGAACCCGCGACCCGCCAACAACAGCAACGCCGCAACGGCGTAGCCTCCGCCGTATGCGATCGGCAGCGCGGCGACCGTGGCATGATCGAACCAGAGGATCGCAATGGAAACGACCATCACGACGATCTCGGCTGCAAACACCCAGGAGAATTGCCAAACCGCCTTGAGATGCGCTGACAGCGCATAATAAGGCACAACGATGATAATCCACGGGATGAAATACCAGCTTATGTGTCCAACAAAGACACGTTCGGCAGGTGTAAACCCCGCGGTCAAAACCGGCATTGCTCCCCACAGCAGTGCCATTGTCACGAAGGCGAACAACACGCCGAAGGCGCAGCTTTGCAAGAGAATGCGGTTGCTTGTGCGCCAGAAATTCTCCTGACCGTCCCGTTCGCGAATCTGTACCAGTCTTGCGACGGCAACGGTGTCGAAGACGCCCGCCAGATTGAATACCACCATCGTGACGAGGGCATAAACGACGACGTAAGCGTCGAATTCGCGCGAAAGGCCGAAGAAAGCAGCGATCAGCACCTGGCGAAACAGGCCGATCAACTGTTGTACGATTGAAACGCCGAACGCTGACGCGACGTGCCAGGCGAAACGAACCTTCATCTTTTCTGAACGGCCTTACCGGCGATCTCGATGGTGATAAGAATTTATCGCCGGCCGTCGATGAAGAATTTACGCACGATTGCGGCAACCCCCGGATGAAGCTTGTCGACAACGGCAGGGGAAAATTTGTCGTGTAAATCGTAATCGGTGGGAATATCGATAACCGAGAACTGGAATTGCATGAGCAGCCGATGCCCACGCGTAATGGTGCTGCCGCGGTGGAAGCCCGCAGTATCCTCGGCAATGATCGTGCCGGCCTTTGCCGTGGCTACGAGCTCCTGAGATCGCTCGTAGACACTAAACAACTCTTCATCCGTATAGTTGCCGGCACGCGCAACACGGCTGGGCTTGGCCCGGCGGTGCGTGCCTTTCAGAAAATAATGCGCGCCACTACCGAGTTCTGCGTCGGTCAGATAGATAAAGAATTTGAGGAACCCCGGGCCATCGTTGTCGTAGTGATAAATGTGCGGGCTATAACTGCCCACATAATTCGGATCTAAAAACAAAGTCACAAGCGCGAGAAGCGGGCGGCAGCCGATATATTCCTGGGCGATGGCGCAAAATGGACCCTCACATAACAATCGCTGAATTGCAGGAACCTTGACCAGGTCTCCGGCGTGCCAGCTGTAGCGCCCCTCCACATTCGGAATATTGTTCGGGCTAATCGTGACTTTGCTGCGCAGATCAACGCCGTGAGCCGGTGTTGAATAAGCAAAATCGGTGATTGCACGAATGTCCTCCGGCGACAAGCGAATCGGAAGCGTAGCGACACCATCGCGACGTAGTTCCGCCGCAACGTCTGAAAGTTGACGTTGCGTCATCGAGGCAGATTCGGGCAACGCTACCTTCGGTTTAGCCACCTTCGCAAAGCGCATGAACGCAACGTCAAAGGCTCCATTGGTGCGGTCATGAAGGATCTGAGACAATCGAAACCAGCCAAGACCGGCATTGCGATATTTAATGGGGTCGCCGACTAGATATTGAAGCATCGATATCTTGCCCTTTGATGTTCAGACGATGCTCTGTGAGTCATCGTTCAGGTTCAACGCGTCGCAGGCCCATCAGACGACCAGCCACTACAAGCGCGTTTTTTATTCCACGTGTAAAATACGCCGGACGCTCCAAATAGCGGGCGATCAAATAGGCCGCAGCGTTTGCCAACACGAAATAGCAGCAGACTATCGTCACCGATCCGATTAGGTCCATATTGGCAAAACCGAAATTGCCAAACAACGTTCTCGCTGCCAACACGATCGGGGTATGCGTCAGGTATAGGGTGTATGACCAACCGCCTGATGCGACGAGCAACCTCGAAGACCCGCCAATTTTTTGACTAATCATATAAATCAAAGACATCGCTATTGGCGGGCCAAGCGCACATTGATACGTCAGCGAGAGAAATGAATCATCGATCAGCGATCGAGACAGCGACGGTAGTAACAACACGCAGATCACGCCGAGCGGCACCCAGAATGTCATCAGCTTGCGCAAGGTTTGGAACCACAGTGCGGCCACCGCGCCTGATCCAAACAGGACAATCCCCAAGAAAGCGAACGACAGGCGCGTGCAAAAAGCTGCGGCGAGAACCGTTGTCACCAGCAAAAATCCGAACCGCCACAGCCCTGAGTGCAGTAAGGCTAAAGTCAAGAATGCGGCCAGCACATATAGCCCTACTTCAATGCGCAAGGACCACACGACACCATCAAACGCCGTGATTGCATCGTTACTCGTAAATAGAAAAACGGCGGTTCGTAACCACGAAGTGCCGGAAGCATTAAATTCGAGCGGGTATTGCACGCCGGGTATCGGCACTCCAGAAAATGCCACCAACGTCAAAATGCCAACGAGCAATATCGACATGAGATATGGCGGGTAGATTCTGGCAACGCGCCGGATGGCATAGTCCATCCAGTTAAAATATCCATTCCGCAGGACGCTGCGATGAATGGCGGTGGTAATGGCAAAACCGCTCAGAACAAAAAAGTAGATGACCGAAAGGCGTGCCAGCCATCCAAGCTCCTGGCCAATCAGCGGCCACGAGCTCGCCGGGAAAAAGGCATTGTAGAGGTGTGCCACGACAACAAATTGCGCAGCCAAGCCTCGCAGTGCATCTAGCTCTTTGAAGTGTTCGGTCTTTGCCTGCATATTCAACGATAACTTAGTACGTCAGGCGCGTCCCTTGTCCATGATCTGCTTGAGCAGACTTGCCAGCAGGCCGGTGCTGAAGATCATCAACGCAACGAGCAGTCCGCCAAGACCAAGGATATAGCCGCCTTTGATTCCGAACAGGAAGGAAATGCCGAAGCCTGCAAACGACAGAATGATGCAAATAACCGACAGCAGCGCGAACAGTTTCAGCGGATCGTAGTAGGTAGCGGCGAGCACAATGTACTCAAGCGTGCGCAGTGAATCGCGCAACAGCCGCACCTTTGAGGTGCCCTCCCTCATGCCATACTGAATAGGCACGTAGCTCACAAAGCGGCGCGTCATCATATAGGCAAGCGTTAGCGACGTGGTGAAGCTGAACGTGTCACATAAGTTATGGAAATAGGGCGTCACGGTTGCCTTGCTGAAGACACGGAAACCGGAATTGACATCGGGCACATCGCGGCCGGTCGTAAACTCCACCAGAAAGGTCAGAATAAACCGCAGCAGCGACTTACTGAGGGACTCGCGGTAATGTTTTCCTTGCCGCGCGCCGATCACCATGTCGAAACCTTTGCGGTAGGCGTCGAGCAGTTCCTGCAAATTCCCGATCGGGTATGTCCCGTCCGCGTCCATGATGACGATCGTGTCGTGCCGGGCGGCCTGAATTCCGGTCTTGATGGCAGCACCGTAGCCGAGATTGTGGGGGTGGCTGATGACTACGGCACCGTTGCGTTCCGCGACCGATCCCGTCTCATCGCGCGAGCCGTCATTAATGATTACGATTTCCGATTCCGCTCCAAGCCACGGCCCATTCAGGCCGTCGAGTGCAGCGCGCGCATCGCGGATGGTGAGCTCGACCGCGCCCTGCTCGTTGTAGGCAGGAATCACAATCGAAACCGCTAATTTCTCGGGTTCGAGACGATCCCGATTTCGTGCGGCCACCGGCGGCGAACCCGGTAATGACCCGGGCGTGTCAAGCATGCTTGCCCCCAACATTTGCCAATGGACAGGACAATATCATCGTTACCGCTTTATGCCGGTCAAAGTGTAACTGACGCCGGCGTACCGCGAAATCCGGATTGTATCTTTTTCGAAGCGACTCTCGCTGAACCATTCGTGGCACTTCGCGAGGGTGGTAAATTTCGTCTGCGGCGCGTTGAGCTTGTCGAAGACATTGAGAACATTGCGTTCGAAACTCAATCGGCGGAAATTGACGAAATACCCGTAGTAGGGAAGAAACCGCAGCGCCCTGACGCGATAGACCGTGTGCACAATCGGATACATTAATGCCGTCAGGATTTTCTGCGAGCCAAACTAACCAGGTCCGCGGCAGGTGCCTCAGGAACAGCTTCCTTGCCGGCTCAACCAGGCCCCGCACCAAGGCATTCCCTTCCGCACTGTAAGTCCAGATGATCACGCGGCCGCCCGGTTTACAGTGGGCAAACATTCGCTCAAAGCTACGGTCCGGATCGTCGGTGTGATGGATCACGCCGATACTGAAGACGATGTCGAATTGCCGACCGAGATTCATGGTGCCGAGGTCGGCTTCCACAAATCGGACGTTTGAATTTGTCGCGTTTCTTTGCTTTGCGATGTCTATCGTGTTGAGATCAACGGCGGTCACCGTTCGCGCAATTGGCGCAACAAACGCCGTGTGCTGCCCGCCTCCACAGCCGCATTCCAGGACGTCCTTGTCGCGAAACTCCTCAATTGTGACTGGCGCAATCCAGTCCTCGAATAGGAATTTTTCATCGTCACGAAACATCGACCACTGCTGGTGCCACTCGGATTTCTGCGGGGCGGACGGGTCTGATGCGCTTACTGACATTTCGTTTCTAGCCCGTCTCAAAAGCCGATCACAACAGGTCCACCGCGATCGGCGACCGCTCGCACTTCGAGTGCCGGCAATACCGCAGCCGTCGCATTTGTCTCGCAACCTTCAAACGCCAGGACCCGGCCAGGCAGGCCACTGCGCTGCCAGCCAAGATAGGAAACTGCGCCGTCGTAACGGTATGTCAGGTCCAGTGTCGTTGCCGCGAAGATTTTCGCTCGCCAATCTTTATCCGTAACCAGCCATTGCCCTTCATTGGCGCCAAAACCAACGGCGAGATCGTTGCCGTCCACCTTAAACTGAGGCAAGTGCTGGTCACCCTGAACGCGGAAAAACAATTCAAGATGGACCGGCGCGGAGGCAAAATCATTCAGGCGTCGCCGAAAATCATCGGACAAACGAACACTATAATGCATCGTTCCGCAGCGCACGCCGGGGCCTGCGGTATCGATCGGTACAAACCGAATCGTGTCCTTGACCGTCGCTGCCATCACGACCGAAGGCACGAAGTAGAAAAAGACCAGAGCCACAAGCGCCCCGCGCCAAACCGGCCAGCCGTAGAGCACGCCCACAGACGCGATCAGAAGCGTCACATAGGCGGTGATAAGCGCCCGCGAAGCTAGCGAGACCGCAACGCGACGAACAAAATTCGATGCTGGCTGCTCCGGCCCGGCTGCCTTATAAAGCCCAAGCTGATCAAATTGCGCATTGCCCCCAAACCACGCCGGCCGCGGCTCCTCATTGGTCAGGCTAATGACTTCGACGGGACTGGTGAAAACCGCAACTGCGTGATCGAGACCTAGATAATATGCGCGAAGCGGTCCGAGATAGCCGGTGAATTGAGCACCTGACCACATGATCTGACCGCCGATCAGAACAACCGCCGTTATAATGGCGACCGCCCGCCCTCCTCTGCTTGCGCCCCGCATTGCCCGTGCGAGCAACCCGCCCAATGCTGCATACAGGATCAAGCTGACGCCAAAGACGAGGTATCCGCGTGCGGCTGCACGCTGCGCGTAAGCCATGGCGCCGGCGATTGGCAACGCGAAAAGCACAAACAGCACGAACAGCCGCTGGCGGTCGCGCCAAAATAGAATCACCACCGCGATGATCCCTGCCGCCACAGTCAGCGGAAATTCAAACGACAGAAACTCCAACATGACCCCGATTGCGGCGCGTATCCCTTCAATCGGGGTCGACCCCAATCTCAGCCATTCGCGAATTGAATCACTCAGGTAATTGCTTTCGTTGCCGTACAGATTGTACCAGGTCCACTCGCCTGACTTGAGTGCGTAGCCGAGATTCAGCGCAGCAACCCAAACGTACTGCGCACTCAATGCGATGACGGATGCCAGGACAATATCGCTCAGCCGATTGTGGCGAATTGCAATGACGATATATGCGAAAAGAAGCGCGAGCCCCATGTTGTAGGTCAGGCAGCACAGCGCGATATAGGCGCCTATCGCGATATGGACCATTCGACTGCGGCCGGGATCCTTCCATACGTTAGACTGATACAGAATAACGATACCGAGATAGTAGGTCGTAAAGGCCAGCAGGTGGGCACTGTAGTCAGCGATATGCACGACAAAGCCCATTCCGGTCGCAACAAATGCAACCCCCAGCAAGCCGGCAAGTGGATCGTCGAACAGACGCACGGCCAGAGTCCACGCACAGAATGCTGCGATCGCCCATCCCAGCAAATTCATCGCCAGAGCTGCGCCGGTGATTCCAAACAGCGGCGCCAGGAATGCGGCCACATAAGCGTAAGCAGGGCGGACGATGTAGAATTTGTCCACGACATCCGTGGTGGAGCCGGAAAACATCGCGATCTGCTGGAGAAACGAGCGGTCCTCTTTGTGCACAATGTTCGATCGCTCGGTTTCGCTGTAACCGAGGATCGAATTGACGCTGTAGGCGGACCCGGTTTTTGTCCAGCCCGAGCCGAAATGTAGGCTGCCGGCTGTCCACAACGCACACACGGCAAGGAACAGTGCCGCCGCTAACACGCCCCATCGCTGGCGCGCGCTCACTCCAATGCGGCTTGAATGAGATATGGCCGTCATTGCACGGGCGCGATCGGCTGTTCGAGCCAGAGCCCAAGTGACAGCAACCCGAACAGTTTGTAGCTGTTATCGGCGCGGCGTGCTTCATGCTGCCGCCACAACATTTCAACGGCGTCACTCCGCACGTACTTCTTGAGTGCGGTGCCGAAGATCACGTCTTTCGTCATCTCCTTGAGGTCGCCGAGTATCCAATGTGCCATCGGCGCATTGAACCCGCGCTTGCGGCCATCAGTGATGCTGCGAGGAAGATGCCGGCGCTGGCTGCGCCGGAGCAGATATTTCGTTGCGCGGCCTCTCACCTTGAGAGACACCGGAAGGCCAGCAGCAAACTCTACCAGGCGATGGTCGAGGAATGGCGCACGCACCTCCAGAGAGTGTGCCATTGAAGCGCGATCGACCTTGTGAAGGATATCATACGGAAGCCAGGTCTTGATATCGACGTACATCGCGCGGTCAAGGTAGTGACAGCCTTCGACGGCCTGAAAGTGCCGCCGAAATTCATCGATCCCCGACTCACCCCCAGCAGCGGCATACACGTCCGGGTGCAGAAGAGATTTCTTCTCGGTCTCGTCAAAGACCGTTCGCCACGAGAAATGCGCGTCCTCTGCCGCCAGTGGCAGACCCGCTGCGAAACGCCGAAGTTTATCGTCGAGCCCAACTTTGTTGAACGTCGCAGGGATCAGGCTTGCTCCGCGGCCAATGATGGCGTGCAACGGGCCGGCAAAGCGGCCGAGAAATGCGTTCAAGCCTGTGTGCAACTGATTGGCCCGGTAGGTCTCGTAACCACCGAAGATTTCGTCACCGCCATCGCCACTGAGACTGACGGTGACGTTTTGCCGTGCGAACTGCGACAGGAAATAGGTCGGGATAATCGAGTTGTCGGCAAATGGCTCATCGGCCGCCCGCACGATGCGCGGCAGCGCCTCAACGAGATCCCAATGCGCCAGCTTGTCACGGTGGTCGGTGCCAAGATGGTCTGCCGTCTGCCTCGCTTCCGGCAGTTCCGAATAGGAGCGCTCGGTAAATCCGATGCTAAAGGTTTTGACGTCGGAGCCGCTTCGCGACGCACGCATCGCGTTGACGATTGTCGCGGAGTCGATCCCGCCGCTCAGGAACGCCCCGAGCGGGACGTCACTCACCAGCCGCAGCGACACCGCCTCCTCGATATTCCGGTTAAGCTCTTCCTCTGCGTCTTCAACTCGCCCGAAAGCCCGCTTATTCCGGAACGCCTGCGCCAAATTCCAGTAGTCCCGGATGCGCACGCCTTCGCTGCGTGAGTAAGTCAGAACGTGTCCCGGCTCGAGCTTTTCGACACCCGGAACGATGCACCTGTTGCCAAGCGTGTAATTGAGCGAAAGATATTGCCCCAACGCACGCGCGTCGATGTCGCGGGATGTCGCTGGATGCAGCCGCAGAGCCTTCAACTCGGACGCAAACACGAGGCCACTATCGAGCCGCCGGAAATAAAGCGGTTTTTCACCAAGGCGATCACGGGCGAGCGTGAGCCGCTGATCCCCCGCATCCCAGATGGCAAAAGCAAACATGCCATTGAGCCGCTCAAGGCAGTCAGCGCCCCAATGTTTGAATGCGTTAAGGAGAACTTCCGTGTCGCTCTCGGTGCGGAAGCTGTATCCGTGCTGTTCGAGGAGCGGCCGCAGGGCGCGGTAGTTGTAGATCTCGCCATTAAAGATCAATTGGTATCGGCCGGTGACGTCAGCCATAGGCTGGTCGGCGCGGTGTGACAGATCGATGATCGACAGCCGGCGGTGGCCGAGCGCCGCTGGCCCGTTGGACCAAAACCCAGCCGCGTCCGGCCCGCGATGCTTGAGCGCATCAGTCATGGCAGCGACAAGCGCGGTATCGGCCCCGCGCCAGTCGACAATTCCGGCAAGTCCACACATTTTTCGCGTTTTACTTATGATGCCGCGCGAACGGTAAAGACCGGTCGAATGACCTGGTTGCCCAGCCGACGCTCGATGTCACCGCGGTCGAGCGCATCGCGCAGGACCGCGAGTGCGTGATCGTAAGCAGCCAGCACGCGACTGACGTCGGTCTGGCTGTGAGCGAAGCAGATGTTGTGGCTGGCGTTGATGAGAACGCCGGCGGCGATCATCTCGCGCAGAAATAGCGTCTTGACCGCCTCCTTCGAAGCCTTCGCGTGATCTTTAAAGGTAAGGATCGCCCACGGAGCGGCTCCCACCAGGCCGACGGCTTCGGAGAGCCCGGCCTTCGCGATGCGCGCCAACGCCTGCGCCTTGAGATCGGCGCCGGTCGACCACAGACGCTCCGTGACCCCTTCCTTCTCGATCTTGTCGATGGTCGCGATTGCCGCAGCGAGCGACAGCGTCTCGCCGCCGAATGTGCCGGAATAGAAGATGTCTTCCATCAGACGCATGATATCGGCCGGGCCGACAACCGCCGAAATTGGCATGCCGTTGCCCATGGCCTTGCCGAAACATGCGAGATCGGGCGTCACCCCATAGCGCGCCTGCGCGCCGCCAATCGACCAGCGGAAGCCGGTGATGATTTCGTCAAAGATGAGCAGCGCGCCGTGCCGGTGAACGAGATCCTTCAGCCCCTGGAGATAGCCGGCCGGCGGCTCGGCCGTATTCATCGGCTCCAACATGACGGCCGCGAACTCGCCCGAGTGCTTTTTGAAGAGCGTTTCGATCGCTGCAAGATCGCCGTAAGGGGCAAGGTGCGAGAGCGCCGACACGGCGGCGGGCACGCCAAGATTTCGAGTCGTCGCGCCGATATACCAATCCTGCCAACCGTGGTAGCCGAGCAGCATGAGCCGGTCGCGCTTGGTCGCGGCGCGGGCAAGGCGGACCGCCGCCGAAGTCGCATCCGTTCCATTTTTGCCGAAGCGCGCCATCTCAGCGCACGGAACGTGCTTCACCAGCCGTTCAGCCAGCTCAGTTTCCAGAGTCGTCGGCAGACTGAAGCTGATGCCGCGTGTCAGCTGGCGGCGGATCGCCAGATCGACGTCCGGGTCGCGATAGCCGAGCACGTTTGGAAGCAGCGCGCTGACGAGGTCGATATATTCATTGCCATCGACGTCGAAGACTCGCCCGCCATCCCCATGCGTCAAGAAAAGCGGAGCGGCACCCGGCGGAAATTGCAATTTGCTCTTGGAGAAAGTCTGCGAGCCAATCGGTATCACGCGTTCGGCGCGTTCGATCAGCCGTTGCGAACGATCGTAGTGACGATCTATGACAATTTTCTCGGCGGCAACGCCGGTAGCGAACCCGGCGTTGCGCATCGTTTTGCTATTGAGCTCGCGCAGTTGCGGTTCGCGATCCAGCACGGCAAGAACCTCGAGATAGGACGGCGCACGATCGGGTGGAAGCTCGACAACGATCGATGAGAGCAATGCGAGGTCTTCCGGCGCATCAAGCGTCCAGCGTTCGGCGGCAAGCCCGGGCAACGGGGCAATGAGCGTTTCGGCAGTGAAGCGATCGCGGTTGTTGCGTACAAACGGTGTGACATGTTCCCGATCGCTCGCCCGTGTCGCTTCGGTCGCGGAGGCAAAGAGAGCTTTAGCCGTCAGCACCTCGCAATCGAGACCATCCGGCCAGGTGGGCGGATCGACATTAGATGCATAATCGGCGCCGGTCATTGAGCGGAGGCGAATCGTCTGGGCGATTACCGCGGGATCGAGCAGCGGACAATCAGCCGTGAGCCTAACAATGATTTGCGCGCCGCTCGCCTTCGCCGCACCCGCGTAACGGTCGAGCACGTCATTTTCAGAACCACGATGCGCGGAAATGCCGTTCGCCTTGCACCAGGCCGCCACGGCGTCATCCGCGGCCGCCGTTGATGTCGCGACCCAGACATCGTCGACGCCCAATGCCGTGCGCGCGGCGCGAACCACCCAGGCAAGCACTGGCTTGCCGCCGAGATCGGCGAGCACTTTGCCGGGCAGCCGCGTCGAGCTCATTCGCGCCTGAATGATCGCGACGGTCTTCATTCGATCATATCCCAGGTCAGCGCGGTGCCGCGCGAAAGGGCGTGGCGCGCTTTGCGGCCGAGCACCTTGGGAATTTCGCGCGGCGCCAGGCCGTAGCCGGGCCGTATGATGCGCACATTCTTGTCGGTGAAAGGCTCTCCCGCGCCGATGTCGCACACTACGTATATCGAGCGCCGGAACACCATTGTTGATTTTTCCACTTCGGCGCGTGCCGGCGCACCGCTGCCAAGCGCATCGAATGCCGCCTTGGCGCCATCCACAAGTTCGCGCAATTGCTCGGGCACGAGAGAAAATGACGAATCTGGTCCGTCGTCCGTTTTACTGAGCTTGAAATGCTTTTCGATCAGGCATGCGCCGAGTGCGACGGAAGCGATTGCCACTGCGGTGCCGAGCGTATGATCGGAAAGTCCGACTGGACATTTAAAATCTTTTTCCAGGATCGGAATTCGCTGCAGGTTCGACTGTTCGACCGGTGTGGGATAAGCGCTCACACAATGGAGCAATATCAGATCACGGCCGCCGGCCGCTCTGAAGGCGTCGACTGATTCCGCAATTTCCTTCGGACTCGCCATCCCCGTGGACATGATGACCGGTCTGCCGGTAGACGCGATCCGCGTCACCAGCGGAATATCAAGCAACTCGAACGAGGCCACTTTGTAAGCTGGCGGATCAAGCTTTTCGAGGAAATCCACGGCGGTCTCGTCGAATGGCGTCGAGAAAACCGGAATGCCCAGCTCGCGGCCCTTTGCAAAAAGCGCCTCGTGCCATTCCCAAGGCGTATAGGCTTCCTTGTAAAGCTCATAAAGCTGCCGACCGTCCCACAGCCCGCCCTTGATCCGGAAATCCGGCCCGTCATGATCGATCGTCATCGTGTCGGCAGTGTAGGTCTGCAGCTTGATTGCATCCGCGCCGGCCACCTTGGCCGCCTCCATAACCGCCAGCGCTCGGGAAAGACTGCCGCCATGATTGGCCGACAATTCGGCGACGATATAGGGCGCGTGCCCTTTGCTGATAACGCGGCCGCCAATCGTGACAGTCGGATGCGTCACCGTTCGATCTCCCGCACGACCATGAAGGCTTCGGCAGCACGCAAACCGACACTCGCGCCACGCCAGGTCGCGAGCGCTTCGACCACTTCGTATGAGCGGGCATGCGGAAACGGACGCATTTCCTCACCATAGGCCTCAAGCGCCCGCCGCTTCGCCTCCTGGGTGCCCGAAATGTCGACAAAATGTGTGGGCATGAATGCATTGCCGGAATTTGGAGATGACCATTCCGTGCTCGATGGCACTTCCATCGCGTAGATGCGCAGTACACTCGAACCCGGCAGAGGTCTGCAGGCAGTCAGAACCGCGCGATGGCAGAGCACGTGGTCGATATTCAGATCGCCGGCATGGTGCGTATAGATCGTTCGCGGCGCGATCTTCCTGATTACATTTTCGATCGGTTGGACAATGTCGAGAAGCTCAAGACGGTCGAGACGATTGTCGGGCAACCCCAGAAATTCCGGCTCCTGCGCGCGGAGCGCCGACGCGGAGAGTTTCGCCGCCTTGGCGCGGCGCTCTGCCGCCGCTTTGTCGACACCACGCGCGCTGACACCATCGGTGAGAAAAAGGATGTGCACCGCATCGCCCTTGGCGGCGTGACGCGCCAGCGCTCCGCCCGCGCCGAGAGCTTCATCATCCGGATGCGCAATGATCGCGAGAATGGTTTCGCTCATGTCTGATCTTTCTTGCGAATGACCACGTGGGCCTCGATGGAGTCGCCTGCCGCACGCGCGCGATCAAATTCGATTCGCCACTGGCCCCAGTCTGCAAAAGCCTTCGGGTAAGTTGGCGCGTCGAGCATACGAATGAAATCGAAAAGTGCGGATGGCGACCCATCCTGCGGAAGCAAACTTTGGTGTGGCTCGCGGCGGGCAAACACAACCGCCTCGCCCTGCTGCGGTCCAGGGACGATATCGCGACCCACGATGTCGCCGATCATGTCATAGACCAGGTCGGCCGCGCGCTCGAAAATTTCCTCGGCGCGGCCCTCGAGCGACAGCGGACGTTTCACATACACGGGACCCGCGTCCAGTTCTTCGACCATGCGCAGTGCGGTCATTTTCGTTGCCTTGTGACCACGCACAATCAGGTTCTGCAATGGCGAGCCGCCGCGGCCGTAAGGGACATCAGCCATGTGAAAACCAATGCACTCGAAGCGCCGGATTATCTCGGCCGGCACCCGCCATGACCAATGTGGAAAAAAGACGTAACGCGGCGCGATTTTCTCAAGCAACGCGGGGGTGAGCTCGTCGTGCGATTGCACAAGATGCCAGCTGCCGGGGATTGCCGGCGTGCGCCGCGCATATGCAGCTACGTTCCACGGCTTAACGGTGCAGACAATAAACGAATGGCCGCTCATGAGAGCACCCGATGTGGATTGCTCCGGTAAACGTCACCCGAAACCGCAGCAAAACCAGCGCCCGCGAACAAGGCGTAGGACGATTTGTTGTCACGGAGCACAACTGCGTCGAGCACGGCGCCGGGCATCAATGCTCGCACCAACCGCAAAGCCGCAGTACCTATACCCATGCCGTGGCACTCCGGATCGATGGCAATAGCCACTTCGTGACGCGCCGGTGCGCGCTCATCAGACAGCCGGTCCAGCCGTACGCTGCCAACCGGCTTGCCATTGACGTTCACGGCCAGCAGCAAACGCTTTGGATCTGCCAACACGCGTCGCATCCACTCTCGATGCTCCTGCGCCGTCGGCACGGCCGCGTTCCGGAAATAGCGCCTCGTTTGCGGATGTTGCTGGATTTTCAAAAGCCACCGCTCATCGTTTGCTGAGGCGAGATGCAGACGGACCCTTGCGCCATTCTTCGCAGGCGATTTATCAAGAATTGCCAGGGCGATCTGTATCGCACCGCGACCGTCGACGAGCGCGCTCGCGGCCTCCGCCAAGTTCTGGCGCATCATCCCATCCTTCAAAAGGACTGCGGTGCGTTGGCGCAGGCGCAACGAAAGATCCTTGTCGACTGCGCCGCCATCCAGCGCCGCCTTGGCGTCGACCATCAGACCGGCAATCTCACGCTGGTTTTCCGCAACCGTCACCAGAATTGATGGCAGACCGAGGATAGCGCGCTCATATGCCGTGGACCCTGCTGCGCCTATGGCCATATCGGCATTTGTCATCAGCTCTACCATGTCCTCCGGATCGACGCGCAGCCGCGCCTTGCCGCGCAATCGCTGGCGCACCGCGTCGAGATGCGGCGCCCGCGATGAAAGCACGACTGTAACTGCGATTTCGTCGACAAGGTCATCCAGGGCGTCGAGCACAGCCGTGGTGACATTGTCCGGATCAGTCGCGCCGCACGACACCAGGATTTCTTTCACCGGCCTACCATCGCGCCGCGTCAACGCCGCACCGCGATGCGCAAAGAAGGAGTGCCGCATGAGTGCGTAGGCGGGCCCGGTTAGCACCCGCGCCGAGGCAGGTACGCTTTCCGCATATACTTCTTCGTTTTTCGCAGCCGCATCGACAAGAATATCGCAATCGTGATCGCGGCCAGTCGCATCGTCGAGTACCAGAAGCTTTTGCGCAAACGTTCGGCACGCATGCTCGAACACCGCATCACGTTGATAGTGGTCAACAACCAGAAGTCCGGCGCAGCCCGACAATTCGTCGCGCAATGCTTCCACGTCATGATCGGCGTCGTGGAGCACACGAACATCAAATCCGCTTGCCGCTAGCGCCGGCACGGTCGAAACGGTCTCGTTTCCCACGACAAATCGGACGCCCCAACCATTATCCGCTAGCGTTTCAGCCAGTGCCAAACACCGCATGACATGGCCTGCTCCAATAAGTGGCGACGCATCGCAGCGAAATAAGGCAACCGGCATGCCACTCAATGTACGAAATCCGGCCATCGGCTGGGATCAAGGAAGGCCGGGTCAACCGAATGCTCAATGTCGAAATCGATGTTACCACTCGGCAATGAGTTAACGGTTGCCTCAATCTGTTCGAATTCATTTATGCGATTGACGCCGACAATTACGGCGTCGATTTCGGGTCGCTGCAGAGCAAAGGCAAGACATCCACCCAGCGCGCTCAGCCCGCGCTGCTGCCATGTCTCGCGAAGACGACCAATAACGTGGCGAAGTGGCGCAAAAAACTCCGGCAGCTCATCGGGCTCCATGAGCAGCAGACCTTGCAGGAACACCGAGCGCGCATGGATCTCAACTCCCGCCGCTTTCAGGCGCGCCAGCATGCCCGACGTGATCGTTCGGCGGTCCAGGACATTGAGCGGCAGCTGTACGAGTTCTGGACGAAAGCGGCTTTCGACCAGCGCCAGTTGATCGGAATTGTACACCGAAGCTCCGATGCGGCTCGTCCATCCGCGCGCACGCGCTTCGATCATGGCGTCAACCAGATGTTGCCAGCCCGTTCTGGCGAGGTCATCGCTCCGGTGCAAAAGAAAGCCGTGCACGGCACCCACTTTCAGGCGATCAAGCGAAGCCGCGAGGCTATCGAGAACCTGCCGCCCATGCCGCGGGTTGATCGTTGCATCCGCCAGCGCGGGCGCCTTTGTGACGATGCGGAGGCCGTGCCCAAGCGGAAGGTAGCGACCGGCCAATGCCTCCGCCTCGCCGTAGGCTGGTGCCGTGTCGACAAAGCCGATGCCCGCGCCTGCAGCACGCGCCAGAATGGCCGCTGCTTCGCGCTCAGGCGGACGGCCGGCGCGATTGGACACGCCGTAGTCGAGGCCGAACTGCACTGTCCCGAGGCCGAGACGCGAGAGAGCAGTCATTTTGCGGTTACAGCCTGTGTCACCGTTGAAATGACACGCTCGACGTCTTCATCGGTGAGCGCTGGATAAAATGGCAGCGACAGACAGCGCTCGTAGTAGGTTTCGCTTTCCGGAAACGCCGCGGGAGTGAGGCCGTAACGTTTCACATAATAAGGATGATGATAGACCGGGATGTAGTGGACCTGGCTTCCGATCCCCTGCTGTCGCAGCATCGTCATGAATTCTGTGCGCGTTGTCCGCATGGCCGCAAAATCGAACAATGCAATGTAAAGATGGTGGCCGGAGCGTGCGCGATCCTGCGGTGCGGATTGCGGCAACCGTAAATGCGGCAATTTGCCGAAGGCCTCGTCGTAGCGGCGCGCAATGGCGCGCCGCCGCTCCAGAAAGCGATCGAGCTTGCCGAGCTGCGAAAGACCGAGCGCAGCCTGAATATCGGTCATGCGATAGTTGAAGCCGAGCATCTGCTGCTCATAGAGCCACGGCTTGGCACGCTCACCTTCACGCGTCTCCGAGCCGGAAAAACGCGCCGGGTCGCGTTCGATGCCGTGGCTGCGGAAGGCCCGCAACCGCTGTGCGAGTTCGTTGTCGTTTGTGACGACCGCCCCGCCCTCACCCGTCGTGATGGTCTTGACCGGATGGAACGAAAACACGCTCATGTCCGAAAAGTCGCCGCAACCGATTGGCTTGCCGCCGGCATATTTGCCACCGATGGCATGCGCGGCGTCCTCAATGACAACGCGCCCCTTCGCCAGCGCGCGGATTTCTGCCGATGCGTGCGCCAGACCGGCAAAATGCACGGGAACGATTGCCTCGGTGTCCGGCGCTGATGCAAGCGCCTTTTCGAGCGCGGCCGGGGCCATTCCCAATGCGTCGCGATCGATATCGACGAACCCCGCTTCGGCCCCCGCGTAGAGGAGGCAATTTGACGACGCCGCAAAAGTTATCGCCGACGTGAGACCGCGGTCGCCCGGTCCAAGGCTCGCGGCCAGACAGGCAATGTGCAGCCCCGCGGTACCGCTGCTGACCGCAACCGCATGGCGGGCCCCAACCCGTTCGGCCAAGGCTGCTTCAAAGCGCTCGACCGCTGGACCCTGCGTAAGGAAATCGCCGCGAAGCACCGAAACAACGGCATCGATATCGGATTGATCGATGCTCTGTCGTCCATATCCAAGAACGGACTGCGGCATTCGAATTACTCGATGACGGCTTTCAATTGCGTCGAGTTCGAGCCAACTTGTGTTGCTGTCGCTGGCATATTCGAAATCGGCCGGCACCGGGCGCCCGCGCTCTTTGCCGTACACGGCCGAGTCGTCGTAATCCCACATGTGAATGTCCGGCTGGATGATATAGAAGTCGTTGAATTCCAGCGTGTGCCGCGCGTCGTCCCGGGTAACGAGCAATTCGTGAAGCTTCTCGCCCGGCCGGATGCCGACCGTTTCCTGCTTGCAATCCGGACCGATAGCCGAAGCAAGATCGGTGATCCGCATCGATGGGATTTTCGGAATGAATATCTCGCCGCCGCGCATGACCTGCAGGCATTGCTCGACAAAACGGGCGCCATCCTCGAGGCGGATCCAAAAGCGCGTCATGCGGGGATCGGTGATTGGCAGTTTGCCGGTCTTTGACACGCGCCTTGAAGAACGGAACAACGCTACCGCGTGATCCGATCACGTTGCCGTAGCGCACCACAGAAAAGCGCGCGCCGTCTTTGCCCGAAAGGTGGTTGCCGGCGACAAACAGTTTATCGGAGCACAGCTTGGTCGCGCCGTAGAGATTGACGGGATTAACGGCCTTGTCGGTCGAGAGCGCGATAACTTTTTTGACCTTCTGATCAATACACGCGTTGATAACGTTTTCCGCTCCGATCACATTGGTTTTGATGCATTCGATCGGATTGTACTCGGCGGTCGGAACCTGTTTGAGCGCCGCGGCATGTATCACGACATCGATGCCCGCAAGCGCCCGATTCAAGCGCTCGCCGTCACGAACGTCACCAATAAAGAAACGCAATGAATCCGCCGTGATTTTCTGCTGCATCTCGAACTGCTTGAGTTCGTCGCGCGAATAAACAATGAGCCGTGACGGCCGATATTCCGAGAGGATGCGTTTAATGAAGGCCTGGCCGAAAGAGCCGGTGCCACCGGTCACCAGAATTGCCTTGCCGTCCAGCGAGTAATGTTTGTCCTGCATGATGCTTTCGATTTCTTTTGATTTACCCACGCTACCGCAGTCCGGGTGAACTCATCCCAGACCGCTAATGAGCTCTACTGCGCCGCGCGCCTTAAGCTGCAGCTATGACCTCGGCACCGAGCAGCACGCGAACTTTGCGGCCGAGAAGATCGAGAAGAATCTCGACGCGCTCGCGGTCCGGCATGCCGGTATAGATCCCGAGACAATCGTAAAATGCGCCTTCCAGAATACGGATCTTATCGCCAACTCCGAATTTCGGACGATCATCGAGCTGCACGTATCCGGATGTATTCTCGCGGCTCTTGAGTGAGTTGATTACCGCATCGGGTAGCGGCACCGGGTAATCGCCGTTGCTAACAAGCCGCGACACGCCCACCGTCGAATAAATCGAACGCCAGCGCTGGCTGTTTGTATCGATTTCGACAAAAAGATAGCGGGGAAAGAGCGGCGCCGCGACTGTGTCGACCCGGCGCGCATGCCGGCGGCGCTTAAGATAGCGCGGCAGATAGGTCGCAAACCCCTGACGTTCAAGATGTGCGATTGCCTTGTTCTCGGCGTTCGTTTGTGTCTGCACGACGTACCATCGCGATTTGCCGGGCGTCATTTTGCCGACTCGCTTTTTTGCCGCATGCGGACACGCAACAGATCCGGCACGAGCACGCGTTCAACGCCGAAGCGCGCCACTGCGGCATCGCAGGTTTCGCGTGGCCTGAGCACGTCGCTGATCAAAACGGCGTCGAACGGGACGGATACCGCGTCGTAATTTTCAAAAACGGGCAAGCCGATAAAATCCGGCTTGGCGGCGTTCTTCTGCACGACGCCCGCGATCTTAATTCCGCGCTCCATGGCACAGAGCGCGGCGATTTCCGCAAGGTCGGACTGGCCGACGAGCAGCACCTTGTCGATGCCGCGCGCCGATGCCGTCTTGAACAGCTCCAAGCAGTCAGTCTTGGCCTGACGGAAAAACCCGAATGAGTACGAAAGATAGTCGACGGTCAGCCGTGACTTTTCGGCAAATCCCTGAGGCGTGAGGTAATAGGCATAGCGCCGCGCCGGTGCGCTGCGGACCTTGACCAGCCCCTTCTTAACGCAGCGCTTGAGGTAGGCATTGACGAGACCAAGCGCGATGCCCAGTTCGGAGGCGAGCAAGCGCTGTGATTGCGCGCGGTTTTGCTCCACGGCGTCGAGCAACCCGAGCATTATCCGCGAGCTTTCCGGACTTTCTTCGCCCACGCGACGCATTGAGGTGGCTCCGCCAATCGGGCCTTCGTACGCCGTTCATTGCGTGAACGTCAAGGCTCGTCGTTCAAATCATGAACGTCGCGGCCGCAGACGACCGGTAGAAATAAATGTGAAAATACAATATCTTAGGGTTATAATTGCGGGTGCCGGGTGTCTTCCAGTTGGCCCAGGTTGGCATTGCGCAGAAGAGCGGTCCACCTATCGACGGGACGTCCTTTTGTCCCCTGCAGACAACATGGCTTATGTAAACCGGCCGCGCTCGCCGGCCCGCACTGCAAAGGAATGAAATGGACTTTAGCTCGGACAAAAACGTCGACGCTGACGTCGCCCGAGGTTTTGGCAAGGAATGGTCGACATTCCGCCAAGATGAGACGAGCCTCGCGCGCGAACAACGCGAAACAATATTCGAGAATTATTTTCGAATCTTTCCATGGCAACTCCTGCCGGCCGGCGGCGGCGTCGGCGCCGATGTTGGATGCGGCACAGGACGCTGGGCGACGATGGTCGCACCGCGCGTCTCCCATTTGCATCTCATTGACGTTAGTCCCGAGGTACTCGCCGTCGCCCGTGAAAACCTGCAAGGCCGAAACAATGTAAGCTTTCATGTTAGCAGTGTTGCGGAGATACCACTGCCCGCGCATTCGCTCGATTTCGCCTTCTCCCTCGGCGTGCTCCACCATGTCCCGGATACACAGGCGGCCATCAACGCAATCGCCGGAAAACTCAAAAAGGGCGCCCCTTTCCTGATCTATCTTTACTATGCACTCGACAACCGGCCGGCGTGGTACAGGGGGTTATGGCTGTTCAGCAATAGCATCCGACTTGTCGTGTCGCGATTTCCGCACGCCTTACGCAAAATCACTAGTGAGATTATCGCCGCGACCGTCTACTGGCCTTTCGCGCGCTTCGCAGCGCTACTGTCCAACTTCGGCATATCAGGCCGATCAAGTCCGTTGTCATGGTATGCCGACAAATCTTTTTATGTCATGCGCACTGATGCCTATGATCGCTTTTGCACACGATTGGAAAAGCGCTTTACCCGCGCGGAGATAGAGCAAATGCTGCTGCGCGCAGGCTTTGAGCAGAATTCGGTTTTCGGATTCGCCGCCTTATTGGTGCGCTGTCGGAATCCGATCGTCGCGCGGACTTCCAAACTGATGGCGCGAAAAATCCTCTATCTAGTATCGGAAGACTGGTATTTCATTTCGCACCGCCTTCCGATGGCACGCGCGGCACAAAGAGCCGGGTTTGAGGTTCATGTTGCTACGCGCGTCAGCGAATACGCCGACCAGATCCAGCAGGAAGGCTTCGTGCTGCATCCAATTCATTGGCGTCGTGGCAGTATGAATCCGATCCGCCTGTTCGCGGCGGTTCTGGAGACCCGACGTGTTTATCGATCCATAGGTCCTGATCTCGTTCACCATGTTGCCGTTGTGCCAACACTGATTGGTTCGATTGCGGCACTGGGATCGCCGACCGTCCGGCTCAATGCTCTCGCTGGATTGGGCTATGCGTTTACATCCGACACGATCAAGGCTCGCGCCATGCGCCCGATGGCCCGCTTTCTTCTCGGTTGGCTGCTGAAGCGGAAAAACACCACCGTCCTCGTACAAAATCCGGATGACTATGCTGTCGTAGCCAGACTGGGCGTACCGAAAAAATCCATCGTCCTGATTCCCGGCTCTGGCGTAGATATCGATAAGTTCACCCCGCTGCCCGAACCGGCAGGCGCTTTTACGGTCGGATATGTCGGACGCCTGCTCGACGATAAAGGCGTACGAACCCTCGTCCGCGCGCATGAATTATTAGCGCAGCGCGGCGTCTCCGTTAACATGCTGCTCGCTGGAGAACCGGATCCCTCCAACCCTGCATCAATTCCGGACCACGTGCTGGCCAGCTGGAAACGCATACCCAATCTCCAGTTACTCGGCCATTTGGACGATATACGCAGCGTTTGGACTCAGGCACACGTTGCCGTTCTCCCATCGCGGCGGGAGGGTCTGCCAAAGAGCCTGCTGGAAGCGGCAGCTTGTGGGCGGCCTTTGATCGCCACGGACGTTCCGGGTTGCCGGGAAATTGCTCGCAACGCCGTCAATGCATTACTCGTTCCGGTGGACAACGCCGAGGCGCTCGCAGCTGCCATCGAAAGACTGATGAAAGACCATGGAGTACGGGCTCGTTTCGGCGCCGCTAGCCGCCAAATCGTTGTTGCTGAATATTCGAGCGGACGGGTCGGTGACGAAATCATTGCTCTCTACACACGCTTGCTGAACGGCGCGTTGTCATCGAAACTCCAGATCCGGCCGACCTAAGCTCATTAGCGGAGATAGCGTGACTTTGGCTTTTGGCGCGGTGTTGTTCTTCACTGCTGTGGCGATCAGCCTCGGTCTGCTGCTGTGGCTTCGGCCGTTGCTTGCGCGCTACGCAATGGCAAATCCGAATGCCCGTTCTTCGCACAAAATACCAACGCCGCAGGGCGGTGGCATCGCGATCATTGCTGCCACGATTATCGTGGTCGTCGCCGCCGAGCTTTTCTTAATGCCTTCAGTCAACGAGCTACTGCGACTTGCTGTCATCATTGTATCGACGATTTGCCTTGCGCTTGTCGGTGCAACCGATGACGTACGCCCGCTGGAAGCAGTCCCGCGCCTGGTCCTGCAAACGGTAGCGGTTATGGCCGTCATCGCGACCTTTCCCGACGAGATGCGTGTCGTACCGATATTTCCCTGGTGGCTGGACCGAGCGGTCGTACTTGTTGGCGGTGTCTGGTTCGTCAACATCGTCAATTTCATGGACGGCATCGATTGGATGACGGTAGCCGAGACCGTGCCCGTCACGGCAGGCCTCGCCCTGTTCGGCCTCATGGGCGAGCTGCCTTCTGCCGCCGGTCTGTTTGCATTCGCCCTTTGTGGGGCCGTGATAGGCTTTGCGCCTTTTAACCGCCCGGTCGCAAAGTTGTTTCTTGGCGATGTCGGCAGTTTGCCGATTGGCCTATTGCTGGGCTGGATGCTTGCGCTGCTTGCGGGCGGCGGTCATATCGCTTCGGCCGTCCTGCTGCCGCTCTACTATTTAGCGGATGCAACCGTCACATTGATGCGCCGGCTCATCAGCGGCGAGCCAGTAACACAGGCTCATCGAAGCCATTTCTATCAACGGGCGCTCGACGGCGGGTTCAGCGTTTACCAAGTAGTCGCGCGAGTATTTACATTGAATATCATCCTTGCGGCATTCGCGGCGGCGGCCATTTTGAACAATTCGCTGATGTTTCAGCTGACGCTGGTCGCGGTGGCTTGCGCTCTGGTTGGCTCGCTACTCTGGACGTTCAATTCCAACGACGTGAAGCGATGAAGTTCTCGATTAATCCCAATACTGAAGCCTTATTGGCGTCGGCATTCTTGGTCTGGCGGCGGCATTGCGTGTCGCGGCTGCAATCGTAATTCCTGACCAAACCCAGATACTACCCGACGTGGTCGAATACCGAGAGTCGGCAGCTCAGCTCCTAAAGACTTGGCAAATTGTCAGTGTCTTCCATATGCCGCTCTATCCGCTTTTAGTCGCGATAACCGGCCCCGGCGTCGCGCAACTCGGCGCTGACATTATACTCTCAGTTATCTCAGTGTGGCTGGTCTACGAGTTGGCGGATCGGATATTTGCCGATCAATACACCCGGATATTTGCGGGCGCTGCCGCGGCCTGCTACCCGCCGCTGATCTATTTCTCGGTTGTCGGTCTATCGGAAACTCTCTTCACCACACTTTTGCTGGCGGCTTTCCTTTTCTGGTACCGTGCCCAATTCACAGCGGCAGCGATATTCGCCGTGTTGGCGATCCTGACTCGCCAAGTGTTTGACCCTTTCGGACCGGTGCTTGTTTTGCTCTTTGCGCTGGTCGTGCATCAGCTGCCGCTGTCAAAAGCGTTGCGGCAATTAGGCATTTACGTTTTTATTTATTGTGCCCTCATGACCCCATGGTGGGTCAATAACTCCAAGGTTTACGGAAGCTTCGTACGGCTCACGCCCAGTGCAGGGACCGTGCTTTATGCCGGAAACAACCCTCTCAATCATTCCGGCGGAGGAAACTCCGGCGTCGACTACGACCTCAGTGCATTCACAAATATTACCGATCCTCTCGAACGTGACCGCGCGCTGCGCAATGCGGCTACTGATTACATTATTCATAACCCGCGGCGATTTATTGAGCTCGCCGCTCTTAAATTCATGCGTATTTGGCGTGTCACGCCTGTCCATGAAGCCTATAGAGGCTTGGGCACTTTGATTGCTTCGATTGCATCCTTCGTTCCGATGCTTTTGCTTGCAGTTTTAGGGCTATTCATTAAGCGACATCTATTGCGCCGGTTGTCGCCGATTTTACTTTTTGCGGTCGGTTACACTGCCGTACATATGATCTTGGTTGGCACGATTCGTTATCGGCTTCCGCTCGAACCTTTTATGATCATTTTTGCAGGCGTGGGAGCCAGTTATCTCGTGCAAAGAGCATTGTACATGGGTAGCCAGCCTGCGTAATTCTAAGCACTCGCTGTTTTGACAATCAATGGGTTCATTCGACTCCGACCGGCGTTTGAGCGTGTCTGTCCGTCCCGATTGCTGTAATGCCAGACCGGCGCCAGCCAATAGCCAAAAAGTGCGTTGATAAAAAATGTCGCCCGGACCGGACATCACCGCGAAGCCGACGAAGCACAAAACAATGAGCGCGGATGCTTGGACTTTGCGGGCGTGTCGCCATTCACTGAAAAAGATATATAGGCCTGCGAAGGTAAACACCGCAAAGCCGACGATGCCCATTTCAGCCAACAGCCAGACCGGTGTCGAGTGAATGATCAGTGGAACACCTGTGGTCGACAATAGCATCTCATTGCGAAATGCACCGAGACCGGCCCCAAAAACCGGATGGCTGAGAAATAACTCCACACCGCCGACGATGGTAATCCAGCGTTCATGCGTCGATGCAGCCTCGGGCACAAAGTTGGGTATTGGGTGATTTGCAATGTAAGGTATGCCCAGCAGGGCCGATACTAAGACCGGCATGATTGCAGCACCAGCAGCAACGCCCGCAGCGCACATTATTGCCAGGGCAATTTCTCGGGTGGTGAGCACACCAAGGTAGAGGCTTGTCGCGATCACGAATGCGACAGCGATCCATCCCGATCTGGACCCCGCAAACCAAAATCCTAATAGTAGCATTGCAAAAATGGCTATTCGCAGCGCGGGACCACGAATCAAAATGATGGCTGCACATGTTGCCATCAAAAGTTGAAACGCAAAAGCGTTACGGTTCTGCGCAAATCCCTCAACATTGCCGGCAGTGACCGCGACCTGAAATCCCGCTGACTTTAAAAGCACAAGCGCGGCTTCAATAGCGGCAATCGCGGCAGTCGCTCCGACAAACGTCAGGAGTAGTACGCGAAAGCCCTCTTTTCGGCCCTCACTAACGATCAATGCTCCCGTTGCTCCATAACCTAAAATGACGAACCATCCGAAGAACCGGTTTGTAACCGCCCAGGTTGTCCACCCAAACCGACTTGCGCCTAAAAGAAGCGAACCAACGAGTACAAGCGTTGCAACGACAATCGCGAGGTTGATATTTGGCACGCGCCACTGGGGCGCTCTCCGATTGCGGGTTACACTAAGGATAAAAAGTACACCGCCCAACACCGCAAGCGGATCGGCCAAATTAACATTGAGTAGACCCGACGGAATTGGGACAAAAACTTGAAACAGCACCAGTGTGGCTGCGCTGAGGGGGAGCACCCATGCCAACACACGATAATAATCGACTGATTTGGTGGGGCGCGTCTCAGACACATGCCTCTTGCCATTTGCTCCCGGCAAGGAGACCGCTGCAATCATGCCCACTACGATCAGTGACCCAATTCCAACAATAACCGCAGTCGCAAGCGCCGCATGGCCTGATACACCAATAGCGCCAAGCCCCACCACGGCGCTCATTTCACGCATACCCCAGCCCGCGAGGCTGATTGGCACGCTGGTTGCGAACATGACGATTGCGGACGCGGCTATAAGATTTGTGATTGAGGTTTGCGGAGACAGGTTGTGCGCGGCTATCACATAGGCCGCCTGCATCGGGATATGAACACAAAGCGTCAGTCCGATGACGGCCATACATCGCCGCACGAAGTGACGGGTTAACAGGGGCGTGATTGTCCGCACGGCCATACGGCCATAACCCAACAAAGCTCCGGCTGACGTTGCGGCAACCAGCCCAACAATAATCTTGATCAGTTCGGCACCACCCGACGACTGATCGAGGTAAACATTGCCAAAAATAAAGAACGCGCCGCCTAATGCAAAAAGTGCGGACACAATTGCTGCCGTAATGCGTTCATAGGCGGTAATGACGAGCACCGCGGCGAACGGCATTCCGCCACGTCCCGCGATCACGCCGCGCGCCATCAATTGCCCGGTAATCTGGAAGAAGGCAGCTCCCGCAAGACTTCCCGCGGCGACCGACGCCATTGCCGATCTAAACCCAATGGGATGCTTGATTTCGCTTGCGATGACCTTAAAGCGGAAAACCGCGGCAAACGCGTTTGCCAATAATGCGACGAAAACGGCGCCCACGCTCCCAATGGATAGCGCGCGGAAATCATCGTAAACTTCTGAGAAACCGTAGTAGTATCCAACTAGGACAACAACGCCGAAAAGCAACGCGGCCGAGACACCCGCCTTAAGAACTTGCATATGAATACGTGGACGCACTGATCGACTGACCCAAGCCGCGGTTAGCTGTCCTTCCGATCGCCAGTTATCATTCGATTGAATCGACTCAGGTGAGAATTGCGTTTGCAGGCTCATTTCAGGTGCGGGTTTGTACCAATGTTTGCGGGTGTGTCTGGGCTATGATTCTTTCCAGAGTACTTTCGGCAATCTCAAGCGCGTTGATATTTAGCTTGTCCCACCAGGTTACCTCGTTGCCAGCCTGATGCAGCTGCCTGTGATGACCTCGACAAAGTGGAACGGTGAACTCATCACTCACCTTAAGACCGATGGCTCTGGGTTGAGCAAACCCAAGATGATGCGGGTCGCACGGTTGTCGACCGCAAATAAGGCATGCCTGGGACGCAACGAATTTCAGATGCGCTCTGTCACGCCGTCGCTTGGGTTCACTAACGGTGAGTAAACTCTTGTCGATCTGAGTCGGCAAGGGTTCAGATGCACCGGGCGCCAGGGGCGGAGCTGACAGGGGAGTCTGTACAGCGTCATCTTGAAGGTATTCAATCACCGGCGCAGGTCGACCGCGCCGGTAGTAACTCGATGGTCGTGGAATTGGAGTCGTGTCATCGGGGTGGAAACCGACACGTATTGCTGCGGACGGTCACTGATTCGACAGCTGTTGGATTGGATGAAGATGAGGGCTTGTCCTTGCGATAAAGCGTAAGCCCGAACGGTTTGCCAAAGTTCGCCAATGCTCGTTTGGTGGTATCGGTATCCGCGGCCGATATCATGGACTTCACCCAACGATGTACCGCGGCTTTCGCCGGTGCCATGGCCTTCTCGGATGATTGTGGCCCCGTGGGCACTCACCGAAATTCGCACTTTGGCGATGTATAGACGGCGAGGACGGTCCCACGGTTTTCCCTGGCGAGAACGCAGCGAGACTCCACTGTCTCCCGGTTCCAACCGTCAAAGCCGAATATCCGGTTAGCTTCCGCTAATTCGCGGACTCAGAATAGCGCCGGAATGCCTCGTCGATATCCCCGAAGAAAACTTCGCGTCCTTTCGCCAGCAATATCGCCTTTGTGCAGATCTTGCGGCACAGATCGACCGAATGCGAGGCCAGCACAATTATACGGGCCGTTCCCAGAAAACGCTCGATTCTTTCTTGGGCCTGTTGCTGAAAATGGGCATCGCCCGCGCCGATGCCTTCGTCCGCAAGTAAAATATCGGGTGAGTGTGCAGTTCCCATTGCGAAGGCGAGGCGCGCTTGCATGCCCGCGGAGTAGATCCGCACCGGCAGTGAAAGATACTCGCCGAGCTCGGTGAACTCCTCGATGTCGCGGATGAAGTCCGGTATTTTTTCTTTCGGCCAATGGTAGAGATTTGCAATCAATCGGATGTTTTCGTAACCGGTGGCATCGTTGTTCAGCAACATGTTGTTGCCAAGCATCGCATAAACCTTGCCCTGGACGGCGATGCTTCCGCTCGTCGGCGCATAAATGCCGGACAGAAGGCGCAGCAGCGTCGTCTTGCCGGCGCCATTGGATCCAATCACACAGACCCGGTCGCCATCAGCGAGCTCAAGGTTCACATCGGTCAACGCATGGATGATCATGGTGCTACCAGCGTGGCTGACCGCCTGGGTGCCGACTTTGGCACGACCGAATGACGGCAGCCGCAACAACCTGAGGGAATGGCTGTCATAAATCGGCAGCTGGACGCCAGCATCTTTAAGGGAAATGTGACTCATAGGAAAAACGCCAGCCGGCGACGCATACGGTAGTAGGTAAACGCCGCCACAAGAAAACAAACAAACGTCATTCCGATCGCCACCAGATAAATCTGCGCGGACGGAACCTCGCCCAGCAGCGGCATGCGGACGACCTGGATAAAATTAAACAGGATGTTGTAGTCGACGATGAATTTCCGGTGCGCGCCGATCTGCTGGTAATTCCAGAACACCGGCGTCACAAGAAAAGCAAGCTGGAGAAGATTGCGTATGATCAATTCGAGATCGCGGTAGCGCGCACAAATAAAAGCGAGGATGGTAACCACAAAGGTGCCATTCAAAAAGAGAAAGATCCTGGAATGGCCAGCACGCTGACCCAGGTGAGCGGCACCAGTCCGAGCGCCAGGCCGACCAGATAAAGCGCAAGATGATGCGCGAAGATGATGAAGGCCTTGGACACCGTGCGGCCGACATAGAGGTCTATGCTGATGTTCGAGGACAGAATTTGGCCGGTGTTTCGCACGAATGTGGTGCAGCCTTCTATCACCAGCGTGGAAATGACCGACCAGATGATAATGCCCAGGCCGATGTAACCGATGAGATCCCAAATTTTTCCGCCGAAAAGGCCCGACGTGACGACGGCCAGACCCGACACCATGACGGCGACGTTAACGGTCTCCCATAACGGGCCAATGCGCGAGCGGCGATACTGACATTTCGTGTCGAGCCAGGCCCATGTGAAGCTCGTGCGCAGATTCACCATTGTGCGCACAAAAAGGCGCTGATGCAGGCCCTGCGCGAATTCATCATCCATAGTGGCAGTGGCCGTGGGCGTATTCATCTGCTCAACCTGAACCTCGTTCTTCCCGCGTGAGAAAAGGTGTCATAGCGAAGCAATCAAGCGCGTACAACGCGCGCGTGGTTTTGGGTCTACAGATATAATTCGCGTATCTAGCCCCAACGCGTTAATGGTGTGTCGCGCGACAATAGTTGAATGACCTGAACCTACCTCAAAATACGTTCGCGGCTTCTGGCGCGCGATAAATGACATAAGAGCGACGGCATCAATCGGGGGAAACCACAAAGCACAAAAAGTCGCACGCGGGCGGTCTAGGAGCACCGCGAGATCAGCGTTGCCATTTCGCCAACGCGGTGTGGAATTAAGCGGATAGTCAATGATTATGACACGGTTGTTAAATAAACGGCGCACCGCGCCGCGCTTCAGCAGACCGCAAGCTAGTCTCGCAAGCATTTATTGATCCTAGCTGACTGCTCACTGTTCATTCAATGGGGATGAGACGCAGTTTCCTAGAAGGCACTTCGGGCGAAAGCAGTTTTCCGGACCCGACAAATCTGCGGCGCTATTTATGCTCTCCTTGTGCGCAGCTCTTGATCGAAACCTTCCACGTCTAGCTATGTCGCTGACCGACACGCCAGTACAGGACAGAAATGCGATTAGAAACGGGTGATTGCCTACACGGCCGCAGCACATCAAAATCGCTGCATTTTTTTGGAAATCTCTGAGATCACTAAACCAGCCTGTCGCTTACAGGAAAGGCTGGAAATAAACGCGCCATCCGGGCTTAGCGCCGGCAAACTTGCAGGCCAATCTAGCAAGAACTGTTCGATCTCGCCCTCCGTTTGCAAAATTATCGCAGCACCGCTTCGGCGAGCAAGTTCGCTGGCTTCGGTCTCAAATCCAGAGCCAATAAAAATGATCGGTTTCCTGTTGCGAAGATATTCAAAGAGTTTGCCGGTTAGAACACCTTCCGCAGAAGCATCCGCCCAATCAAAGAATAAAAGCCCTGACTGCTCGACGCTCAATAGTGAGTATCTCCTGCTGAGGGAGCAAGCCGTTGAGTTGCACTACCGCAGCGACATTATGCTCCTCCACTAGGGACTGAAGCAGGTTTTGATCTGGACCGTAGAAATCCACGCAAAGATTTTTGCGTAACTCTGGCCTACGAGCAAGCACTCTTGCCAAACAGCTGAAGAACCTCGGCCCGGTTTGATAGGTCTCATAGACTCGACCAGCGTAAACCAACTGAGATTCGTGCGTTGGTATGTATGAGGATGACGGCGGGTCATCGTCATCTTCCAGATATCCAAAGTAAGCCACGCACGCGCGCACTCCAAAACTTTTTTGAAGACGCTTCGCAAGGCCGTGCGAGACCGTCACAAGCATCAGCGCACGTTTGACCAATGCCTGCTCAAACGCATGGCTAAGGCGCCTGCCCAATGCCGTTCGTGGCTGAGCGTAATTTTCAGACCATAAGTCGTGATAGTCGATCACCCAGGGAATGTTGGTCTTTCGTTGTAAAATTGCGGACGCAAAAATTATGGACGGCGGGCCATAAGCGCTGACGATTACGTCGAAGATCTTATCCGACGTTAGTCGCAAACCAACCCGGACCATAAACGGAAATAGAAACATCCGGATATCGGCCAAGACCCCTAAGCGACTCCGAAGTCGTCGCGTGTTCTGTTTCAATAGATTCCAGGGCGCCGATCGGTTCTGTCGTCCGGGTACGCGGTTTTGCCGAGCGGCCTTGCTACATGGAAAAGAAGCGGTGTGCACATGCAAATTATCCATTGGCAGAAGGAGATCTTGAGGCCCGTCGAACGGATATTTCATCGTGGTAAGAATATGCACTTCATGGCCGGCGGCGGTCCAAGCGCGCGCCCACCCATACGTGCGGTGCGAGGCAATCATACTTAAGGGCGGAAAAGCATGGGTGACGAAGAGAATTCTCACGATAGATCCTGCTTTCGACGCGCAAATTTCTGTGCCGCAATTTCCATCGCCTGCTTTAGCCGCGCAGCGACGATTGCCGACGAATGATTGGCGGCAATCCACGCGATGGAGGCCGAGCCAATGGCTCGACGTCTTTCTGGATCACTAGTCAAGTCGGCGATCGCAAGCCCAATTGCCTCGCTTGTTGAACACCGCACAACGGGTGGTGGTTCGGGGAAGCACCATGTATTGTGCGCATCATCATAAGAGGTAAGAACGACTGCGCCACAGGCCATTGCCTTGGGTGTAATTAAGCCAAATACCCCGAGTTCAAACTGATCTAGCACGAGATCGACGCTGCGATAAAAGCGAGCCAGCATTGGTTCCGACATTGGTGCCAGCCACGCAACTCGATTCTCAATACCGAGGCGGCGGCACAATGCTTTGCTCCGGCTGACCTCCTGTCCCCAGCCAGGCACAAGAAGAACTGCATTGGCGCCACAAGCAAGCGCGTGTGCAAATCCCTCAAATATTTTTTGATTTCCCTTAACGCGCCAGTTCTGGCGAGCAGGAGCGAACAGCAATGTCTCTGCTGAGTATTTTTTTTTAAGGTGGTCGCGCCAATAGGTGTCCTCGCTCGGACTGAAGATCGTTTCATCAATCGGATGTGGGCAGAAGGAGTAATGCCTGATGCCAGCCTTTTCGGCCAAAATTCGCGTGTCAGGATTTGTAATTAGAACGTGATCGCATAGGCGATATGCGAGCAATAGAAGTTTACCGAGAGCCGATCCGCCATACTGCACGTCTCGCATCGTTCCAATGTCGACGCTAATTCGCGGTTTAGACGTGAAGAACAAAGTATAAATGGCCGCTAGCGCGTAGCAAAATACGACGTCAGATTCTTTGGCGTGAGCGCTAACCCAGTCTCCGTAACGCGAATATGATGCGAGTGCGCTGGAATTAACCCGCCATTGCGGGCCGAGTTTCAATGCCGCCCGCGCAAGCTTTTTCACATGTCCAGCATATTCAGTGGATCCACTCGTTTTCGCAGACAAGAGGTCCTTCACGCGACGTATCCGGTAATACGCCGGCTCCAGCGCGCGTTTGAATGGAGTCGGCAAGTGCTGCGCAACAAGGCGCAAGACTGCGGAGGAGAATCCCGGCGGCCGGGCCCTGAGTGTTTCGGACAGAAACCACCCTGGACGCTGATAGCCACCAAAATCTGCGGTGTTGAGATCAAACCGGTTTTCGTTTGGAAAGTCGTCCGGATCAAGCAATAAGTCATCCCACTCCGGCTGGCTCATAAGATGGGTGACATCGTGGCAGATCAGCTTCACTGAAGCGCCGTATTTGGAAAGAATTTTTCCGTAGCCGTACGCCACGTTCGCTACGTTACCGACGTGCAAACTTGGCGGCCAATTACGATTTAAGATCTGCACTAGGAGACATTGAAAAATCATGTTCAGAAAAGCGATGCAGCGGCGTATTCGGCTTTTCAAAGCTCATGAACAGATAATTGAAAGGTAGCTCGAAATGGATGATCTCCGTTTCGACAAATCCCGTCTTTGACATCAAGGGTAGGAACCAAGCGCGATCGATATGGTACATATGTTCCTGATCGTACGGCGATACCATCGCGGTCGAATAAGGGTCGTAAGGGGGCGCCCCCGCAAATTCAGTAATCCACGCGACAAAGTGACCGCCACGCTTGAGAACGCGCAATGCTTCCGCTAGTCCGGCATCCAAAAGATAGTAGTGATCGAGCGAAGTGCCTGACACGACCACGTCAAATTGTTCGTTCTCCCACGGCAAAAACTCGCCGTACCCTGGCACGAAAGAGAAAGGGTGGTCACCCGGCGTTGAAATCGGATCAATACCGGATATTTGCGAAAGTGGATGGCCGTGTAGGTACCATGGGACCGGCTGAGGTCCGCACCCGACGTCCAATACCTGTCCTCTTAGATAGGGCTTTAGGAACGCTCTGAACAATTGAGCTTGCGGATGCGACTGTGTGCTGCAGGGGCCGGGCGGGAACGACTTATAACTTGCGGTCCCGCGGTCCACGCACTCACCATACTTTTTCCAATTCAGGGGTGCCGCCTGCTGCAGCTTGAGGCAAGCATCCGACAGCGAAGGAACCTCCCCCATAAGAGGAGGCCCGGAAGACGGATTGCTGCGCGGCGGCAACGCGAGGCGCGTACGCACAATCGTCTCAAGCAATTCGCCGCGGATTTTCGTTATTACCGTGTGATCATCCAACCGTATTTTGGCCCATCAATTCAAATGCCTTCACGACCTCTTGATGCGATAGCGCCGACCGCGACAGCAACCGACTGCAACCGTTGGAGGTCGGACCGTACAGATTGGTCGCGACGCGCTTCGACTTGGATTGCACCACTTGCTCAAGCCACCTAACGTCGTCGTGCATCGCTTGCTCTATTTGAGCAATTCGCTGGTTGTTGGTTCGGACGTTACGCAATCCCGTGATGATTTCCTTGAGCACAGGAACCACCCGTTTGCCTTTCTTTATTTTCTGCCCCGCTGTTGAAAGCAAAATTTCCAATCGGCTCGGAAATTGCGTTGGGGGTCGCGTAGACTTTTGTCTTTCTGCACGCAATTCAGCGAAACTCGCGAGTGGGCCTGTAATTTAGCGCCGCCTCGGCTACACGCTCTAACTTACGGGCAACGATGCTTTTGCCATGATGGTCGATAACCCATTGGCGTGACCGGCTTCCGCAAAGCGCAAGTTCCGCAGGATCGGTCAGGTGGCGTTGCATTAGCTTGAAAAATCTCCGCGTCTTCTCCTGCGGCGATCAGTGGCGGAATTTCGTCGAAGCACCACGAATGAATGCCGGGATCAAAAGAAAGCAGGCAGGGAGTACCGCAAGCCATCGCCTTCGGCGCGATCAATCCGAAAGTGCCAAACGTTCCAAACTGGTCAAGTACCAAATCTGCCGCCGCGAGCATCTGCGCCAATCTTCGTTCGGGCGCCGGCGGGAAAGCACGGAACGAACGAACTGGCTGGATCCCCAGTTCCTCAACGAGAGCTTTCGCGCGAGGGATGTCGGGGCCCCATTCGGCAATGAGCAAGGTCGCGTCGTGCCCGGCACGCACGGACGCTTGCGCAAACGCGCGCAAATAGTGATCGTTCGCCTTTACATCCCACGCTTGACGCGCTGGCGCGATCAACAAATATTTCGAGCCACACAGGCGATGTCTGATTTCCATGCGCTTGTCGGGCGCTAGTGGCCGAAACACGTCTTCGTCCACGGGGTGCGGTACGTACGAATAGTTCTGCAGATCCAGCGCATGCGCTGCCGATACGCAGTCGGCGTTTGTGATGACAGTGTGAGGAGCCGTTCGATAAGCAAGGGCGAGCAACCGCCCGAGTGGCAAATCGATATTGACGGTATCGCGAAGCATTCCCGATTTCAACCGGCACGTACGGTACACGAGATGTCAGGAGCGGTGGGACGGCGCCGTAAGCGTATCCAAAAATTAAGTCATAGCCGCCAAAAAAATGTGCCTCCAGAGCTTCACACAACGGCTGGAAGGTCACGACATCCTCGTGACAAATCGTCCAGCGCGGGCCGTAACGACTTGAATAACGGATGGAGACACTTCAACCCACTGTTTGTCGAGAACAACGCCTGGATGGCTCTTAGTCTGAAACCCGGTAATCCTGAGAGCGGATCCGGCGATACCAGTCAGGCAAAGTAATGGAAGCTATCTGTCGGGCCGACTTAGGTCAGGGATGCCATTCATCTTCTGTGACGGAATTCTAAGTCACCCTCAACCCACTCCGGAAGACTTTAGCATATGCGTCAAATCATAGCACAGAACATCGGCCTGAACTTCCGCGCCCCGCAAAATCTTGCCATAGCTATATGCGACGTTGGCAATATCTGCGAGATGCAGTTGCTTCACACTTCCCCCGCTATTGGCCGCTATCCGATGAAAAGTTAATTCCGTGCGCGGTACCAATAAAAAATCGTCCTACGTAGCCCTTCGTCCAGTTCGACTGTGGGTTCGTAGCCAAGATCATTTCGGGCCGAAGATATATCAGGAATGCGCAATCCAACATCAGAATAGTGCATCGGCTTGAAAACAATGCCAGATTTACTCTTTGCGGCATCGATGGTCATACGGGCAAGATTGTAAACGGTCACCGTGCTACGAGGATTTCCAATATTGTAGCTGCGCCCTACGGAGTGCTCACTTGTCATCGCAAGCAATGCACCTCGAACGAAATCGTCAATGTAGCACCAGGCTCGGATCTGCGAGCCGTCATCGTGAATAACCAAATCTTCGCCCGCAATCGCACGCTTCACAAAATGATGAATTGCACCAACACCAACTTGATTGGGTCCGTAAATATTAAACGGCCTCAATGTAACAGATGGTGTTCCATTTTGTACGAAGTGCGAATGAACAATAAATTCTCCCACGAGCTTGCTCATCGCATATGTCCAACGCGCCTCACCCACGGATAGCGTTGGCGTCATTTCAAACTCAGAGACGTTGTACGCGTGTTCGCCAAACACTTCGCTGGTGGAGAAATCGACCAGTCGTTTGAGCTTCGGTAGCTCGGAAACTGCTTCCGTAACGTTAAAGGTTCCCTTTACATTTACATCTAACACTCGAATGGGGTTTGCGATTACAGTATCGACGCCCGCTATGGCCGCGGCGTAAATCACATATTCGATATCTGAATCGAGCGCCTTCTTCAGCGCGTGCAAATCACGCACGTCACCCTCTATCAATCGCACATTCGGATTATTCTTGAGAGGCGTATTCGCGTATGCACAGTTGTGTAAATTATCAAAGAGAACCACCTCATTGCGGTCGGCAAGCTCGGCGGCAATGTGCGTACCGATAAAGCCCGCCCCTCCAGTAATAAAGACCTTTGACTGGGACAATGGCTCCCAATGAGACTTCTTTTCTTGTGTCATCGAGCTACTCCACAGGATCGACTATTTCTTCCAGCCCGATGATCGGCCGCCAACCGCTCTGTTTAAGAGCGACATTGCTGCCCATCATATCGCCTGACATTTCGTCCGTAGCCACCAAATTGCCCTTGATGCCCAACCGCTGCTCCTTGCCACGCACCAGATCCAAAAAACTGATGTCCTGATCTCCACAAAGATTGTAACAGCCGGGCGAGAAGTTTCTGTCTACTGCGCGAGCCACCGCCTCGGCCGCATCACGCACATGGATCGGAGTAATCCGCGGAGCGCCAGCTCGCTTGATGTATAGCGGAGTTCCTTGGCGAAGGGAGTCATCGATGACACGAAAGATCCCTGATGGCTGATCTCGGCAGAATGGAAAATAAAGGCGAAAAATGACCAGCTCGAGATTACGTGTTTCAGCGTATTCACGCGCTTCGTGCTCTGCGGCGTACTTGGTTTCCGCATACGTTCCAACAGGCCGTATCGGATCGCATTCTTACATTCGTCGACCAGCAACGTAGCCATACACGCCACCGGTTGAGAACAAGACCAGCCGCCCAACGTCATGTTTGCCGCACCAATCAAGAATGTTTTTGGTGCCGGTAACATTTGTGGCCCAATGGCGCTGGGGATCTTGAGCGCGGATTTCGGCTGCGCAGTGGACAACGGTTGCGCCTCTAACATTCGGCAGCGAAGGGATCGGCAACGCGATATCGTGCGAAATAAATCTACTGTCCGATCCCACATGTGGATTACGCGCAAGAGTGAAAACCGTCCCGAGCCCGCGCAGCCTAGCGGCAACCGCCGTGCCAAAAAATCCGGAAGCGCCCGTGAGGAAAAAGAGAGATGTCATCCGGCAATCAAGTAAATTGCCCCAGCTCTTGCAGCGTCAGACGCTTGCGGAAGGTTGGCCCGCCAATTCAAGTACGCCGTCCGCCGTTTCGCGGTATTGGACGCCCTCGCCCGGACAGACAAGATCGGGACCAAGCCGAAATCCCGCTCTGCTCATCCAGCCAATTCGTCGCGCTGGAACGCCCACGAACAACGCAAAATCGGGAATGGCCTTGGTCACGACCGCACCAGCACCGACGAAAGCATATTGACCGATTATATGGCCGCAAACAACGGTGGCGTTAGCGCCGATCGTGGCGCCTTGACGAATGCGAGTAGGCTTGAACTCGCTTTTGCGACTGATGAATGCACGCGGATTTTGGACATTCGTAAATACGCAGCTTGGACCACAAAAAACGCCATCTTCAAGCATCACGCCTTGATAAATACTAACGTTGTTTTGAATTTTGCAGTCGTTTCCGATCGTCACATTCGGCCCGATCATCACATTCTGCCCGATCGAACAACGATTTCCGATGGAGACACTGCCTAGAATATGACAAAAATGCCAAATGACGGTTTGTTCACCTATATGGACCGCATCGTCGACGTACGAACTCTCATGAATTCGAGCGCTTGGGAAGCGCGGATCGTCATCCCACTGATTGGACATTAGCCTCCACATCTATTGGCAGTTCCGTCTGACGATCGCTAGCGGATTTTGCATTGCATTTGTCTGATCGCGGGATTCTTGGCAAGTCTACACAATGACTGGCGACGAGCGGGTGCCTCTCCCCACGATGAATTTCGATGCGCGCGGTCCGGAAACGGGACACCAATTCAACCGATGGACGAGTTTCTCCGATCCCAAAACCCCGACCTGCCACTATTTCTTCATAGCTCCGTGTGTGGAGGTCCGTGAAACCATCGGAGAACTCCACGTCTCCGCCGTTCATAGTAATTGAGCGAAAGGTCGAATTTTCATTCCCAGCAGGAAGGTCACGGCGGTCAATCGAGAGAAACCAACGAATTGACGCGCGACCGCACGTCAAATAACCCGCAGCACGGTTCTGATCACGCAAATGCACGAATGAATCGGATGGAGGTCCAAAGATATAAGAAAGAGCATCGAAAAAATGGATGCCGATATTGGTCGCAATTCCGCCGGACTTTTCTTCAAGCCCTTTCCAAGACGCATGATACCAACGGCCTCGGCTGACAATATAGGTTAGATCCACATTCACCGGCCTATCTGGCGATGCTTTCACTTTTTCTTTTCAAGGCCGAAATGGCGGGGTGATGTCGAAGCTGCAGGATGGTGAATATCCGGCGGCCGGTGAGTACTTCAAGTTCTGCAAGACCGTCCAAATTCCATGGGTTGAGGACGAGCGGCTTCTCACAGATCACATCTGCATCAGACCTGAGCGCAAAGCGACAATGTGCATCGTGCATATAATTTGGTGAGCAAACTGACATCCAATCAATTTTTTCGCCGCGTCGCCGCAACTTGTCCACGTGCCGATCAAAACGCTCGAATTCAACGAAGAAGCTCGCATCAGGGAAAAAACTGTCAATGATGCCTACCAGAGTCATTCGGGTCCAGAGCAGCCTTAATGTCACCACCAATTGTCTTAATCGCCCGCATGTGGCGCGAGGCTATATAGCCAGCCGCACCAATCAGCCCGAAATTCAGCATTGGCCTTCGCCCCAATCGGTTTAACCTCTTGGGAAGCTTACAATAGCGGATAGCTATTGCAACTATCCCAAGCAAGGCCGTATCGACGCGGCCCGTGTCCGACCGAGGTGAGAATTGAGTTTGTAGGCTCATTTTAGCTGCGGCCTTGAACCAATGTTTGCGGGGGTATCTGGGTTATGATTTTCGTTTCCAGAGTCCTTCGGCAATCTCAAGTGCGTCGATATTTAGTTTTTTCCACCACGCGACTTCGTTGCCAGCCTGATGCAGTTGCCGGTGATGACCTCGGCAAAGCGGCACGGTGAACTCATCACTCACCTTAAGGCCGATGGCTCTGGGTTGAGCAAACCGAAGATGATGCGGGTCGGACGGTTGTCGCCCGCAAATAAGACAAGGCTGGGACGCAACAAACTTCAGATGAGCCTTGTCGCGCAGCCGCTTGGGCTCAGCGATGGCGAGTAGGCTCTTGTCGATCTTGGCCGGCAGGCCAGCATCGGGCGCCAGCGGCTGGCGCCAAAGGTGGTGCCGCGCATTGCATCGCGATCTTGCTGGTGTTGCCTGATCCGCGCAGCTCAGCATCGAGTCCTGCGTCGCCGCCCGTAGTAACGCGACGGCCGTGGGATCGGTGTCGTATCGTCGGGATGGAAACCGACACGCGGCTGTGTCGGTGGACTTGCGGCGGCTGACTGGACAGCTGGTGGAGTTTGCAAGGACGATACCTTTGTCGTTGCGATAAAGCTCAAGTCCAAACGGTTTCCCGAAAGTCGCGAGCGCTCGTTTGGTGGCATCGGTTTCTGCAGCTTTAAGCGCAATATCGTGAACTTCGCCCGGCGAGGTGCCGCGGCCTTCGCCCGTACCATGGCCTTCGCGCACGATGGTCGCGCCATCGGCATGAACGGTAATTCGCACTTTGGCGATGTAGACGGCCAGGAATGATGCCGCGGTTTTCCCGGGCAAGGACGCAGCGGGATTCGACCGTCTCCCGGCTCCAGCCATCAAAGCCAAAGATCCGGTTGGCTTCCGAGATCGCGTACCAGCCTTCGATATAGGAGAGCTCGCGGCCATTGGCCTCGACGTGTTCTCACGTGCCGGCCATCGAGATTGCGCCGCAGCGCCTGCATCTGTTTTGCTGAGAAGCCCATCACCGTGTCCTCACACTCAAAACCGGCTCAGGATTGGAGAGGGCAACGCCTTTGATGTCGGCGCCGTCTTTGAGCTCGTTCAGCAATCCGTGGCGGTTCAGCCGCGGTGCGCTCGGCTGCCAGTAAATGCTGGGCACCGCTGCTTCATCGAGGACGAGCAGAGCGGGCATGCCCGGCCGGATCGAGACGGTAAAATCCGGTGCGGTGATTTTCTTGAGATCGAGCTCGACCATAACGTCTTTGGCGATCTGCCGGCGTTTGGAGGCGCGGTCCTGCAGGCGTTCGAGACGGCCTTGCATGTCGGCAATCCGGCATTTCAGCCCTGTGGCAAGGGCTTCATCGGCCAGCGCTGAACGAACGATGGCAGTCACGATCTCATGCAGGTCGGTGAGCCCCTCAACCGTATCGGCAAGGGTCTGTTCGTCGATTGTCGGGTCTTCCGCCTGGATCCGGTCGCGGATGGTGCGGTAGGTGATGGCAGCAAATTCGATACTCATGGCACAATCTCCAAAAGTTACACGCGGACTGACCTTTGGCCGTCCTCGCGTCATGTCGTTTCGGGCAAGCCGATGAGTACCGCTGGTGCGTCTTTGGGGTCGCGAGGCCGACTATTACGAGCTCGCTAACTAGAGGGTCAAAAGCCGCTGAGCCGTTACATCTACTTAAGAGGTGTGCGGCATAGCCGCGTGGATCGCTGCCAGATAAAGTCTTGTGCGAACGCCACTAACGCGCCTTGACCTAAGGTCGGTCGGGTCGGTCGAAAATTAAGTCCACCCTAATGCGCTCGGTGGGGGTCGCCTGTCGCGGTGGACGCGTGGCTCCAATACTCGACACCAGCTTTGTAAATGCTGATGTTGTGTCGCCCAAACTAGCATGGCGCATGACATGGCGAGATCATCGTGGTGTCCGGCCGGACATTTATAGACCATTCGGTTCTGCCTAAACTCAATTTCCAGTCGCGCCAGCTGTTCATAAGCGCGAAGACTGCTTGGACCATGAAGAATACGCACCACGTCATTTTGCATTTCTCGCAGCAAAAGATCGAGCAGATAGCTACGGGGAACCTTATAAACCAGGATGTGCCCATTCTTGAGTTGGCGAGGCCCCCAGTTGTCGGTCGGGTCGCCATTGCTCGTAATTTGCACGCCGATGACGCGCGGGCCAAATCTCTCCACCAGTAGGTCGGCGTAGCTTGGGTCATAGGTCAGATCGACAATAATCAATGCTTTGTAACCACAGGCGCGGTCATGCGCTGCCAGTGCATCGACGCGCGTGTAACCCGACAATCCTTGCGGCAGCTCCTCAAACACCTTTATGCCCGCGAGGCCGGGCGCGAGTGGACTTGGGCCGCCGATGACTGCCGTTGATCGATCTTTCGTATGCCCCACATCATGCGCAATGATGTGAGGCCTGAAAATATCCCACATATTATGAGGCACCGGAGTTTGGGTGGCGCGTTCGTACAGTTCGAAATTGAACGGACTTATTTGCGAACCCGCCGGAATGCCGAGATATTCGCGCTTAAAATCTTCTTCGGAGAGTTGGCGTCTGGCTTTATCGACGACCAACGGAGATATGAGGTGGGGTACAACATCCAAGGTCGCGTTTATACGTGTCCAGGATGTGTCACTGCCGTCCCACACGGTCCAGAAAGGATCGGTGCGGCTCCATGCCGTCGACAACATGGCAAATCTCGCATCGGGACGCTGAGTGCGCATCGGATGCAACGCAGCCATGATGGCTGGGTCTAGCTGGGCTGCTTCATCAGCAACTATCCAGGCGTCTACGGTCAGGCCGCGAATTGATTCATGCGTACCCGGCAACGCAATCACGCGCGAACCATTTTCGAGTTCGAGTTTGAAGACATTGTCGTTGGTGAGTCAGCTCCGGCGCTGATCACCATTTCGCGGACTTTGCGCAACGCTTCGGCGCTTTGGGTTTGCGTCGGGCAAGCAATTACTGACAGCGAACCCGGCATAAACAGAGCCGCATGGGCCATGCCCACGGCGGCCGCTGTGGTCTTACCAACCTGACGCGCGGTCAGGACGGCAATAGATGCACCTCGCGGCGTACGGAGAAATGTCTCTTGCCATTCGTGCGGCTTAATACCCAATACCTTATGCATCCAGAGTGCCGGGTCCAGCGCGTAGGCGGCCTTAAGAATTGTGTTCATCATTTACCTCCAACAACGCTTGCGCGATTTGCGCTTTGAGTTCTGGGCTGTGGTCGAACTTTTGAATGAGCCGTTCCGCGATCTGTGGTGCGTCCACTTGGACGTTGGTCTGAACGGCAACATTCACTTGCGTACTGGTGGGTTGGAGGTGGCCCGCCAGTCGAGCAAGACTGTCCAGCGTTTGACGAACTGAGTTCAGTCCCGAGATTGCAACTTTGAGCGACCCTTCTTGCTGGGCCTGCGCAACAATCTGATCAATACGATGCTGCAAGTCGAAATAGGCGCCACTCAAAGCTTCTTTCGACGGCAACAGCGCCAGTGCCGCGCTGCCACGGGCAACGTCTTTCTTGATTTGGTTGGAAGAAGCGAGCTTGAGACAGTTTGTCTTGTGTCGATGCAAGCTCGACAGGTTGATTTCATACTCGCGCGCGACCTGCGCCACGGGTTCGCCGGCGGCGAGACGGCGGTCGATTTCAGGGCGCCTGAGATGCTGGCAACTGGTACACTGTCTACTCATGGCCCCAACCTGGCCACGAAAGACTTAATGGTTAATTAATCGTGAACTCAGGTTGTCAAACTGGGTTGTACCAACCCCCAGGAATCGTTGGATTTCAAGGCTCTAAGCGCTTCTCGAAAAATTTCGTATCCCGCTTCGACTTTTCGAATGGCATCCCAAAATGCGGACCCAAAGAAACCCGTCGAAAGCGGCCGTTTGAGCGCCAACAACTCGTATTTCTAGCCAAATAGTCGGGTTCAAGAAATCTTCATTCGACCGTTTTGGGGTACCCGAAAAATTCCGAAATCCCGCCGACCACTGCCGGGGCCGCTCTAGTCCGGTTTCAATTGACGCGCCTTTAGCGCCGCTCCGCCTGCAACCCCAACGCCAATAACGTAAACCCACCCCTGCACAAAATCGAACAAATGCGAGTTGAACAGCGAACCAACGAGGCTCTGCACCACAACCACGAAACCTATCCACTCCGCAAAACCATTGCCTCGGAACAAAAGTAAATGTGCAATCCACATCGCCCACAATACAACGACGCCAACTAGCCCAAGCTGAATCGCCACCGCCAAGGTCTGATTGTGCGGATTTGCAGCGGCAACGGCTCCAGTACCGGTCTGTCCGGCAGCGGCCTTTTCGAACAGCGAATGGATCGAGCCGGTGCCATGCCCAACTATCGGCGATTGCCGGACGAACTCGATCGACTTCTTCCAGAACTCGATGCGTTCCCCCGAAGATGTTCGAGCGTTGGTCGCCTCGTATCTCTGTATTTCTACCGAAATGTCGCTTACTCGCTGGCGCAGATAAGGCGATGTGTACCAACCGACGACGCCAACCAAAATCGACGCTAAAATTGCGAGCACGATGCCGTTGATGCTCAGCCTCTTGATCGCAAAAAGCAGAAGAAGCACAACGGCGACCGCCAGGGCCGTCCGACCGGTTGACGCATAGAAAATATTCGCAAGCATCGCAAAAATAATTGCTACACAGCCGAAAACCCAGAGCCAGCGCCGCCTCTCCGTCGCCTCATGCGCTAGATACAGCAACGCGAAAATACAAGTGACAAACTCGCCGCTCTGGGTCGGACTATTTTTCACCAACACATTGTCGGGGCGCAACAGAGAGAGAGCCAGCGACGGGATAGTCATGACAATGGTCGTAACAACCAGCAAAGCGATGCACGAGAAAAGGTAGCCAGCAAATACCCAATCCTCGCGACCGGAATTACGGAACTGGTTCAGTAAAATTGGTATTGCCAGTAGCTTTAAAAATAAATCGAGACCCTTCCATCGCTCGGCCAAGCTCACATCGGCCCATATCACTCCGGCGATGCCCAGGCCGACAAGCAAGACAGGAAGTCCCCCGGCCGGCGTAGCAAGTTCGCGCCGAATATCCGCCCAATGAAGTGTAGGTATCAGCGCGATTAGCCAAAGCACCGCTAAAATTACGGTAGCGGACGTCGACCACGGTAGTGACACAGCCAGCGCCACAACCAAACCATCGGCGACAGATTTGAGCCAATCTCGCGAGAATTTTTTTGGAATTGGCAGCACAGCCATCGTTCAACTCGCGGCCATGGTCGTCGCAGAATAATCTTCAAGCGATGACAGGCCACGCCGCGCGCGGACACGATCGCTACCAATGACATCGCCAAGCTTGTGCTCGTTTTCGGTCAGCTGCGAGCGGTCAGCTTCGACATGCCAGAGATGCAAGACGCCGGTCGCGAACGTGCCATCTTTGCGATGAACGCCTGCGCGCAGCAAACGGACGATAATGTCCGAAATCTTCCTTACCCCAGCCGCTAAAGTCGGCATCGAATCCGTCGACGCGATCAAGATCGGCACGCCAAATGGCGAGATTGCACGAGCGTGCACCTTTCCATGCTCCTTGACGGACCTTACGCATCGGCCCAAGAGGCAGTCGCAGAAGTGCGGACAGACGATTGATGCCGCCGCGCATACGTTCGGCGAGCCAGCGTGGAAACTTCCAATTCTCCGGCGTGAGGTTTTCGCGAAGAACCCTTTCGGTTAGGTCGCCCGACAACAAAACGCGGTTGCCGCTCACAAACCACCCGGACTTGGCAAGCTGGCGATGGGTGCTGACAAAGTCCGGACGCGCGATACAGTCGCCGTCAAGGAAAATGCAATATGCGCCACGTGCGGCCAAGATCGCTCGGTTCCGAATTTCTGCCGCACGAAACCCGCGATCGGCGTGCCAGATATGTTCGAGGCGGCGCCCGATTTTCGCTTTCCAGCTTGCAATGACCTCAGCGGCGCGAGCGCCCGATCCATCATCGGCGACAATAACCTCAAAATCCGCATCCCTCTGCCCGGCGAGCGAGCGCAATACTGCGTCGAGCGCGTCCTCGCGGTTATAGGTGGTGACAATGACAGAGATCAGCTCAGCCACGGAAGCCCTCTTCGAGAGGCTTTAGCCGATGTCGCACGTGTCGACAAATCCCTAGGGCCTGCACGCCCCAGAATGATAACCTGCGGACCGTCAACTATTAAGCCGCAACGGGCATCCATTCGGCCATGCAAAAAATATCTGCCTATATTCTCACTTATAATGAGGCTGAAAAGATCGAGGCCGCCATAGCGAGTGTGCTGTGGGCCGATGAGGTTGTTGTTGTCGATTCTTTCAGCGTCGACCGCACCCCCCAAATTGCTCGTTCGCTGGGCGCCCGCGTCGTTGACGTAAAGTTCAAAGGCTTCGGCGACCTCCGCAATCGTGCCATCGAAGCGTGCAATTTCGACTGGATCTTCAGCCTCGATGCGGACGAACGCTGCACCGAAGCCGTACGCGACGAAATCCTCGCCTTGCTCGCCGGCTCGCCACCACACGAAATCTATATGGTGCCAAGGCGCAGCTACATGATGGGCCGCTGGATCCGCGGTTCTGGCTGGTATCCGAATTTCCGCCAACCGCAACTCTTCCGCAAAGGCAGTATCCGCTACACGCTCGAGCCGGTGCATGAAGGATTTGAAGTCCTGGACGCACGCACCGTCGGCGCGTTGCGGAACGCGGTGTGGCAATTCCCATTCCGAAATCTTGAAGAAGTCATCAACAAGATGAATCGTTATTCCACACTTGGCGCTCCGAAGCTCGCGGGAAAACGCGTGTCGATGGCGAGCGCATTCGGCCACGGCGTCTGGTCGTTTCTTAAGCACTACATTTTCAAACTTGGCTTCATCGACGGCTGGGCCGGGTTTGTCATCGCGTTCGGAAACTTCGAGGGCACCTTTTACCGCTACGCCAAGCGTTACGAAGAGACACAACAATGGCAACCACCAGCAAGCAAATCGATAAAACGCGACGCTAAGCCTTGATGGGTTTACGCAAACGCCGCGAGAGGTTGCGCAGAATTCGGAACGGCAAAGCGAGATAATATTTTCGCAATATCTCCCACCGATCCGACCAGCGACTGCTTACCCCAGATTTACGCGGTACGTACCAGCCGTTGTTATCAAAGCGGCGGACGATGCGATAACCGGCCGCCAATAAATATTGATGCTTTGACAAGTCAGCGACATGGTCTTCGAGCAAAATGAGCCGCGGACGCCAAACACCAATATTAAAGCCGCGCAGCACTTCGATTTCGTGGCCCTCCACATCGATTGATAAAAAATCGAACTTGGCGGGGCTGCCCGCTTCTTCAAGGATGCTGTCGAGAGTCCGGATGGGCACGTCGATGACAGTTTCGGGCGTTGAACCAGGCGCCATGAGTGAGCGATCAAGTGAGGATAACGGGCCGGCCACATGTAGTGGCAAAACTCGTCCGGCATTTTCCGTCGAGGAACAAGCGACCGCGAACACTTTAGCCTTGCGCTGAGCGCGCAGTTTGGCGGCTAAGTCAGGCTGCGGCTCGACGAGGACGCCGGTCCAGCCACTTTGCTCCAAATGCCAAGTTTGAGAGCGTTCGCGCGGATCGTTGGCGCCAACTTCGACGAAATAGCCTTTGGTATTGCCAAAAAACGCGGCCACCAGCCGCATTTCATGTTCCGACGCCGTGCGAGCCAAGTTTTTAAACTTTCACCGGGACGAACGCGTTTTTGATGCGCGTGTCCGTTCGACCATAGACGTCGTCGAATGTCCGGGCACAATATCGATCAGGATGATCTCACCGCCAAGTCTTTCGACAATTTCGCGGCCGACGACTTCGTCACGAGCATAGTCGCTACCCTTCACCAATACCGTGGGCTTCATGCGCGCGATCAAGCTTTCCGGCGTATCCTCGTCAAATACTGCAACAAGGTCGACAGCCTCGAGCGCGGCTAATACCTCGGCACGCGCTTGAACCGATTGAACGGGCCGCCCCATCCCTTTCAGTCTCCTAACTGACGCGTCGCCATTCAAGCCTACGACCAACCGGTCACAAGCCGCGCGTGCGCCGGCAAGCAATTTGACGTGGCCAGGATGCAGCAGGTCGAAACAGCCGTTGGTGAAGCCAACACGCAAACCCTGTTTCCGCCACTCGGCGAGATGATCATCGAGCAGGATCCAATCGAATATTATTTTTTCCTCAGACGCGAGCGTCGCCGCCGGCAAAATGTGCGATCGTAATTCTGCCACCGATGCTGTCGCAGTTCCGCGTTTTCCGACCACGACTGCCGCGGCCGCATTAGCTGCCCGCGTGGCAGATTCAAAATCGGCACCCATCGCGAGCATCGCAGAAAGCACCGCCACAACCGTATCGCCAGCACCGGACACATCGCGCACACGCACCGGGTAAGCCGGCACATGAATAGCCGAACCGCCCCCGACAAGCGTCATGCCGGCTTCACTGCGCGTTACCAGAATCGCCTGAGCGCCTAATGCATCACGAAGGGCCGCCGCCGCACCAGCGATCTCGTCGTCGGTGCGAGCCGCTCTGTGCATGGCGTCCGCAAGCTCTTGCCTGTTTGGCGTTATTAACGTCGCGCCGCGGTAAACGCTGTAGTCTAGGCCTTTCGGATCGACGACGACCGGCTTTCCATGCTCATTCGCAGCGTCGATCACCGCACGAATGACCCTGGGCGTAAGCGCGCCCTTGGCATAGTCCGACAAGACCACTGCGCCAACCCGCGGTATCGCCTTAATGACATGCCCGATTAATGCATCTTCACTCCCACTACTAACAGCTGAAACCGTTTCCCAATCGGCCCGCAGCAAATGCGTGGAATGATGCTCTGATACGAAGCGGACTTTACGCGTCGTTTGGCGAGCACCGTCGACAACCAAATGAAATTCAATAAGCGGATACGTGGCGAGCGCCTTAGTCAGAACGCCTCCTGCGTCGTCATCGCCGACGGCGCCGACAAATATGCAGTGCGCACCAAGGGCCACGAGGTTTCGCGCGACGTTACCCGCCCCGCCGATCATAACTTCCGTCCGTTTGACCGCGATTACCGGGGTGGGCGCTTCCGGCGAAATCCGCGAGACTTCGCCATAGACAAACTCATCCAGCATGAGATCGCCAATGCAGAGCACGGTCTGTTTGGAGAGCGCTGCAAGATGTTTGTCAAAATCGTACATGGCGCTAGCGGTAGCGGTCTTGGCGATCGAGATAACCGGTAACGTATTGTTCGACGGCGGCTTCTAAGGGAGTAAAGCCGCCATTGTAGCCGGCGCCGCGCAAATGTTCGATGCGCGCCTCGGTGAAGTATTGATATTGCTGGCGTATTCTCTCGGGCATATCGATATATTCGATATTCGTCGGCAGATGAAGTGCTTTAAACATGGCGGCGATCATATCGCGGAAACTTTCTGCCTTCCCGGTACCGACATTGAAGATACCGCTGATGCCCGATGCCTCCAGAAACCAACGCAACACGGAAATGGCGTCGTCGACGTAAATGAAGTCGCGCCGCTGGTCGCCGTCAGCAATTCCTTCGCGATGCGATTTAAACAGCCGTACCGGCTGGCCGGACTTGGCGATTTCGAACACTTTGGCCACGATGCTCGCCATATGACCTTTGTGGTATTCGTTCGGACCATAGACGTTAAAAAATTTCAGGCCGACCCAATGCGGCGGCATCTTTTCTTTTTTCACGTGGCGATCAACCACTGCAAGATCGAATAAGTGCTTGCTCCAGCCGTAGAGGTTCATCGGTTTGAGCCTGCGCAACGCATCGAGCGACCAATCATCAACGAAACCCTGACTGCCATCGCCATAGGTCGCCGCCGAAGATGCATATACAAATGGCGTGCGCGTTACTGTGCACCAATCAAGCAAACGCATCGACAAACGAAAATTGTTTTCCATCACCAGGTCGCCATCGGTAACGGTCGTGTCGGATATGGCGCCCATGTGAATGACCGCATCGAGCTTGCGGCTGCCAAGCCACCGCGCGAGCTCGGCCGGCGGCACAAGATCCGCGACCTGATGTTTGGCAAGGTTGCGCCATTTTGCGTCATCGCGGCCAAGAAGATCGCTGACGACGACATCGGTCGCGCCGACCTCATTGAGGCTGGCGACGACGTTCGATCCGATGAACCCGGCCCCGCCAGTGACTAAAAACATGCCCAACCTCGCCGACCCGGCTGTCCTTGCAAACCTTTGCCCCAGTCCGCCGCCCGGCGCAATGTTAGGCCCGGACGTCGCGCAAATGGCTCTGGAGAGGGTAAAAATGGCGTCTGGACAACCCGCTGCGGCGCAGGGTAACGCCTGCCCACGGGCCAAAACCGGGCAAACAGGGGCGGGCGGCGCCGAATTCATGGGCCAACAATTCAATCAAGCCGTCGCGCCGGTCCTGATCGTCCCTTTCGTGTGGATCGGGGATTTCGTTCGGTGCCATTCGGTGGTGAGGCTTCTGCAGGCGCAAGCCCCGGAGCGGCCGATCGACATCGTCAGCAGTACGCTCTGCGCACCCCTCGCCGACTATATGCCGGGAGTTCGACGCGCCATCGTAATTGATTTGCCGCGTCGAAAGTTAGGTTTCGCGCTCCAGCGCCAGCTCGCCGAGATGTTGAGTCATGGCGGCTACGCGCAAGCACTGGTGATGTCACGAAAATGGAAGGCAGCGCTGGCCCCTTGGCTCGCCGGAATTCCGCTGCGCACTGGCTTCGCGGGTGAATTTCGTTTCGGCCTGCTCAATGATGTGCGATTTGGCGAACGCAAATTGCCGCGCATGATCGACCAAATGGGCGCACTCGCATTGCCGAAAGGCGCGCCACTCCCGGCCGAATGGCCGCTGCCGGAATTAAGTGTCCCCGCACACGCGGTACAGTCGTGGCTCACACGGCGCCGGCTTGCGGGCGACGACAGACCCATTGTTGCACTGTCGCCCGGCGCCGTCGGCAAAGGCAAAGCATGGCCGCCTTCGTACTATGGCGAACTGGCACGAGCCCTCACGAAAGAGGGCGCGTCGGTCTGGGTGTTGGGCGGACCAAACGAAACTCGCATGGCAGAAGAAATTGTCGCTACGGGAGGCAGCCGCGTTCGCGACTTAACGAGCGCCGATTTGCGCAACGCAATCCAGGCGCTCGCCGCGGCCGATATTTCGGTGACGAACGATTCCGGCCTCATGCATGTATCCGCAGCGATTGGGACGCCGACGATTGCAATCTTCGGTCCGACCAGCCCTTGGCATTGGAAACCGCTCAACCCGATCGCGGCAATTCTCGAGCCGGAGGGAGACGCGGATGCACGCGCACGCGCGCGCGTCATCGGCAATGACGCGGTCAGCCACCGGCGCACAGACGACGTCCCGGTCGAGACCGTCCTCTCAACCGTGCGGCGGGTCCTTGCAGACGCGAAAACCCGTGCAAAATAAGTGGCCGGCGCGAGGAAGCACCGTTCCGCGTTAACGAATTGAACGCGGCAAGCCTGACGCAAAGCTCTTTCCGTGCTATCAACACGCCATGGCCAAACCGAAGTCAGCCCAGGTGACCAGCGACCAGGCACAGTCCGCCATCGCATCGGCGCTCCGCACGCTGGAGGCCGAAGGCGGCGGCGTCGATGCCCTCTCGGCTGCATTGCGCGACGGGCTCGGCACGTCGTTTGCTGCGGCAGTCGAATTAATCCGTGCTGCGCAAGGGCGGCTGGTCGTAACCGGCATGGGCAAATCGGGCCACGTTGCGCGCAAGATCGCGTCGACATTCGCATCGACCGGCACACCCGCCTTTTTCGTGCATCCGAGCGAAGCCAGCCACGGCGACCTCGGCATGATCGCCAACAATGACGTGATCCTGGCATTGTCGTGGTCGGGCGAAACGGCAGAGCTGAAAAACATCGCTGATTATTCGCGCCGTCACGGGATCCAGCTGATCGCGATGACGGCGATCGCGGACAGCACATTGGCCAAGGTCGCCGACGTCGTCCTCGCGCTGCCGCAGGCGCGTGAGGCTTGCCCCCACAACCTCGCGCCGACCACCTCCTCGCTCATGCAGCTCGCGTTGGGTGATGCGCTTGCGATCGCACTCCTGGAAAGTCATGGATTTACCGCGGTCGACTTCGGGCTCCTTCACCCCGGCGGAAAACTCGGCACACTGCTGAAAACTGTGGGCGACATCATGCATAGCGGCGCGGCGGTGCCGCTGATGCCGCTCGGCACGCCGATGTCGGAGGCCATCCTTGAGATGACCGCCAAGGGGTTCGGCTGTGTCGGTATCACAGACACGCGGGAGATGCTGGTCGGTATCATCACCGACGGCGACCTGCGCCGGCACATGCGCAATGATTTGCTCAATGCCCGCGTCGACGATGTCATGACGCGCGCGCCGAAAACCGTACGACCCGGCCAATTGCTTAGCGAGACGCTCGATATTCTCAATTCGATGAAAGTGACGGCGCTATTTGCGGTCGAGGCCGGCAAACCGGTTGGCGTTATCCACGTGCACGATTTGCTACGCGCCGGAGCCGCCTGACAATCATAATCAGCGCGCGTAGTTGGCAACCGCGTCAATGACCGTACCGACCGCCGGTGGCGCCCCATCGGCGCCGAGAACGGTTAGCGGGCCGCTTCCAACAGGGCCGGTCAGGCTCGGTTTGGTCCCTGTAAAAATCGCAACCAGCGGCACGCTCAAAGCGGCCGCGAGATGCAATAGACCCGTGTCAACGCCGACGACATATTGGGCGCCGGCAATGAGCTTTGCGACCTGATCGAGCGGCGCGCGTTCCGGTACGCGCGTGCCCGGCACTTGCGCCGCGATGCGTTCGCTGCGCGCGCGCTCAAGCTCGGTACCCCAAGGCAACACCAGTTCAAGCTTTCCGCCGAGCGCTTTCCCGAGTGCGATCCAATCGCCTTCGGGCCATTGTTTTTCCGGGCGCGCGGTGGCGTGCAGCAGCACCGCATAACGAGATGTACCGCTTGCAAACCGCGTGCGGTCCAGCCCGAAATCGGGCGCACCCAGCGGCGTGTAGCCGAGCGCCAGTCCGCTCAGCCTCCTGTTGCGTTCGACAGCGTGCAAATCGCGGCTCACGCGGTAGCGAACATCGTAAAAAGCGGAAGCCACAGGTTCCCGGATGCTCGAAGCGTCGTAGCCATGGCGGCGACCATGCGCTAATCGGGCGATCACGGCGGAGCGAAGCAGGCCCTGGCTGTCGACAATGGCGTCGTAGCGCTGCGCGCGAATTGTGCGGAAACTCGCGGAAATTTCCCCTATCGTGGCAGGGGAATAGAGTGATTTCCGCCAGCGCCGCCAAGCGACTGGAATGACCCGGCCGACGGCGGGATGCAGGCGCACCAGCGGTGCAAATGCTTCCTCCACGAGCCACGTAAAGGCCGCGTCGGCACGGGCCTTCCGCGCTTCGGTCAACGCCGGCATGTGATGAATCACATCGCCCAGTGAAGATGTCTTGATGAAAAGAATGTCGGCCATGACGCGTTTGCGGCACCCATATACCGGTCATTAAGCATGCCCGCCATAACCATGCCATCGCGCCGGGCGATCAGGGTGTGGTTTTTACGAACATTCGGCAGATTTCATTGAGGCACGAGGGGCATTGGGCATGACGATCCTGGTCACAGGCGGCGCCGGCTATATCGGCAGCCACATGGTGCACGAGCTCGTTGACGCGGGCGAGCAGGTGGTCGTGCTCGATAATTTGTCGACCGGCTTCCGCTTTCTGATTCCTGCGTCCGTCCCCTTTGTCGCCGGTAGTACAGGGGACCGCGCAGTCGTCGGAGATACCATCGCCCGATACGGCATCACCGCGATCATCCATTTCGCCGCGTCGATCGTGGTGCCCGAATTTGTAATCGATCCCCTCGGCTATTACGGCAACAACACCATGAACACCTGCGCGCTGCTCGATGTAGCGCTGAGGGCAGGTGTTCGGCAGTTCATTTTTTCCTCAACCGCAGCGGTCTATGGGGAGACGAGCGACGCGCCCGTGCGTGAGGATGCTCAGACGACGCCGATCTCGCCTTACGGTACGTCAAAGCTGATGTCCGAAATCATGCTGCACGACGCCGGCAAAGCGCACGGCCTGCGCTTTATAATTTTGCGCTACTTCAACGTCGCCGGCGCGGATCCGAAGTTGCGCACCGGTCAGGCGACGCCGGCAGCAACCCATCTGATCAAGATTGCCTGCGAAACCGCAATCGGCAAGCGGCCGAAGATGAGCATTTTCGGAACCGACTACCCGACTCCAGACGGCACATGCATCCGGGACTACATCCACGTCAGCGATCTTGTGCAGGCGCATTCCGTCGCGCTCGCCTATTTGCGGAGCGACGGCGCCAGCGCGACCTTCAACTGCGGCTATGGCCATGGTGCTTCGGTGATTGAGGTGATTGAAGCCGTGAGACGCGCGTGCGGCCGAGATTTTCCAGTCGAGGTTTCGGCCCGGCGGCCGGGCGATGCGCCAGCACTCGTTGCGAATGTTGACCGCATTCGTGGTGCTTTGCCGTGGCGTCCGCGCTTCCAAAATCTCGACACCATCGTCGCCCACGCGCTTGCATGGGAAAAGCAGCTGGCCAGTCGCCACAAAACCGCTGTTGCGTGACCAAATCGGCGCTTTTTGCCGCGTAAACGGATTTTGGCTTGAAAATTTCTTTGCGCGCGGGCAAGGAGACGGCCACTCCTGCCCCGACGTGCCCTATTCACAGCCCACAGAGGGCGGATGAACGAACACAGTTTGCCATCGGCCCCCGACGAGCGCTACCGCGCCACTGCCCTGATCCGGCGATTACTCACCGAACAGGGCATGGTGCATTGGCGCAAATATGTTGCCGCGTTCGTGCTTATGGCCGTATCAGCCGGCTGCACGGCCTTTAGTGCCTATCTAATCGGCGACGTCATCAACCAGGCTTATGTAAATCGCAATCTCCCGGGGATCATCACGCTCGGTTTCGTTACTGCCGCGCTGTTTGCGATAAAAGGTCTCGCCACTTACGGCCACAGCGTGATGCTCTCGCGCATCGGCAATCGCATTGTTGCCAACAATCAACGCGCGGTCTTTAGTAAGTTACTCAGCGAAGGCCTCAGCTTTTTCTCCGATCGCCACTCGACCGAATTCATCGCGCGCCTGTCGACCGGCGCAGCGGCAGCGACCCAGGTTATCAACCTGCTCATCACCTCGGTCGGCCGCGACCTGTTGTCGCTGATTGGCTTGGTCACCGTTATGGTGGTGCAGGACCCGCTGATGTCGTTCGTCAGTTTCGTGGTCGTCCCGCCGGCGTTCTTTGTCCTGCGCAAGCTGATCCGGCGCATTTATTCGATTGCACGGACCCAATTTCACGGTGGCACGCGCATTCTCGAGACATTGCAGGAAACGCTTCAGGGCATCCGCATCGTCAAGGCGTTTACCCTCGAAGAGACCATGCGCGAGCGGTTCGACCGAAACGTTGCTGCTGTCGAGCACGAGGCCAACAAGATGGCCCGGGTCTCCAATCGCGCCAGCCCTCTGATGGAGACACTTGGCGGTTGTGCCATCGCTCTCGCCATCACGTACGGCGGCTACCGCGTGATCGATACCGGAGCAACTCCGGGGCAGTTCTTCTCATTCATCACTGCGTTCCTGCTCGCCTATGAGCCGGCCAAGAGGCTTGCGCGTCTCAATATTGAACTCAACAGCGCTCTCGTCGGCGTGCGTATCCTGTTCGAGGTGATCGACAGTCCGCCGAGTGAACCGGGCGACGATAACAAGCCCGATCTGCAAATCAGAACCGCTCGCCTTGAATTCGACGACGTCAAATTTGCTTACCGTGGGGACGAGCCCGTATTGCGCGGCATGTCCTTCGTGGCCGAGCCGGGCAAGATGACCGCGCTGGTCGGCCCTTCTGGTGGCGGCAAGTCGACCGTATTCAACCTGCTGCTGCGATTTTATGAGACCGAGCGCGGCAAGATCGCCATTGGCGACCAGGACGTCGCAACGGTTTCACGCCGGTCACTCCGCCAGCACGTCGCTTACGTGGGCCAGGATGTATTTCTATTTCGTGGCACCATCCGCGAGAACATTGAGTTCGGGAAGCCAGGCGCGAGCCAGGACGAGATCGTTGCCGCTGCCAAAGGCGCGTATGCACACGATTTCATCATGTCGTTTCCACGCGGCTACGACACGCCCGTCGGAGAGCATGGCTTGCAACTGTCCGGCGGGCAGCGCCAGCGTGTGGCGATCGCGCGTGCCCTCATCAAAAACTCCCCGATTATTTTGCTCGACGAAGCAACGGCGGCACTCGACTCCGAATCAGAATTGCAGGTTCGCGAAGCCATGGAGCATCTCTTCCAGGGTCGCACGACGCTTGCGATTGCCCACCGCCTTCATACGGTATCGCATGCCGATCGCATCTATGTGGTTGAAGATGGCCGTGCGGTTGAGTCCGGTCGCCATGACGAATTGTTGCGCAAAGGCGGGCGCTATGCCCTATTTTATCGGCTGCAGCTCCAGCAGCAGGAAACACGTCCTGCGATTGCCGCCGTCGCAACGTCATAAGCGGCATGCGGTTGACGGCGGCGCACCACACCTGATACGCACAGCCAACTTTCGCCTGTCCGCCATGTCGCGTGGCCGGGTCTTCCTCCAACCATCACGATAACGAACGGCCAATTTCATCATGACCGACAGCCGCTACGTCATTCCACCCGCACCACAGGCTGCTATCGCCGTTGCAGGAACCGACAAATCATTTCCCGTACGCCGCATCTGGTGTGTCGGCCGCAATTACATCGAGCACATCCGCGAGATGGGTCAGGACGAGCGTGCGCCACCGTTCTTCTTCGCCAAGCCGGCCGACGCCATCGTGCCGGATGGCGGCACGGTGCCCTATCCATCGCTGACGAAGGATATGCACCATGAGGTCGAGTTGGTGGTCGCACTAAAAAGCGGCGGGCGTAACATACCGGTCGCCAAGGCCAATGACTGCATCTACGGTTACGCGGTCGGCATCGACCTTACCCGCCGGGACCTTCAAATCGCTTCGCGTGACGTGAAACGGCCATGGGAAGTCGGCAAAGCGTTCGATTCATCCGCCCCGTGCGGACCGCTGATGCCGGCAAGCAAAATAGGCCATCCGGCCAAGGGCAAGATTGTGCTCAAGGTCAACGGCACGGTGCGCCAGGACGGCAACCTCGATCAAATGATCTGGAATGTTCCGGAGACAATCTCAAAGTTGTCGGAGATGGTCGCTCTCGAAGCCGGCGACATTATCATGACCGGTACGCCTTCGGGCGTTGCCGCGACAGTCGCCGGAGACAAAATCGAGTGCGAAGTCGAAGGCGTCGGCAAGCTGACAGTGACGATCGGCCCGCCGCTCAAATAGCGTTACAGCCCCAGATAAGCCTGACGCACGCGGTCATCGCCGAGCAGCGCTTCCCCTGAGCCCGCAAGAGTGATGCGGCCGTTCTCCAGCACATAGGCATGGCTGGCGAGCTTGAGCGACACCGCGACGTTTTGCTCGACCAGCACGCAGGTAAGCCCTTCTCGATTAAGATCGCGCACGCAACGCAGCACGGTTTGCACGACCGCCGGCGCCAGGCCCAGAGAGGGCTCATCGAACAGCACCAGCTCCGGCGCGCCCATCAGGCATCGGCCGATAGCGAGCATCTGCTGCTCACCGCCAGAAAGCGTTCCCGCGGCCTGCAGACGGCGTTCGGTCAGAACCGGGAAAAGCGTGTACACTTTCTGCAGATTTTGGTCCCGTAACTCGCGTGCGCGGGGCAGCATCGCGCCCATTGCAAGGTTTTCGGCCACCGACAGCGACGGGAATACTTGCCGGCCTTCCGCGACCTGACCAATGCCAAGATCGCAGACCTTGTGACTCGGCCAACCTGCGACATCCAAACCGCGAAAATAAATGTGCCCGCGCGCCGGCGTGTGCATTCCGGCGATCGTGCGGATCAACGATGTCTTGCCGGCGCCATTCGCCCCCACGATGGCAACAATCGCACCCTCTTCGATATCAAGCGACACGCCATCGAGCGCCTGGGCGTCGCCATAGAATACATCAAGATCTTCGACCTTGAGCATCATGCGACAGCCTCCGCACCCAGATAGCTATCGATGACGGAACGGTCGCGCACCACTTCATCTGGCCGGCCTTCCGCAATGGAAGCGCCATGATGCATCACCAGCACGCGCGTCGCGATGGCCATGACCGCGCGCATCACGTGTTCAATGACGAGAATAGTCACTCCCGTGTCGCGATTGAGATCTTTCAGAATCGCGACCATTCGGTCGGTCTCGGTTGGACGCAAGCCCGCCATGACCTCATCGAGCAAAAGCAATTTCGGATCGGTGGCGAGGGCGCGTCCGACTTCAAGACGCTTGCGGTCGGGTAATGTCAGGGATGAGGCGCGTTGGGCACGTTTGTCGTAGAGATCGAGCCGGCGCAGGACCTCATGCGCGAGTGCGCGCGCTTCGCCAACATGACGACGATGCAAAAGAGCGCCTACGATGACGTTGTCCTCGACGCTCAACGCCGGAAACGGTCGTACGATCTGGAATGTGCGGCCTATGCCGCGACGACAAATTTGATCGGATGGAAGCCCATCAATTTGGCCGCCGGCAAATGTCACCGACCCGCTGTCAGGCGCGAACGCCCCCGCAATCATGTTGAAAAGTGTTGTTTTGCCCGCGCCGTTTGGTCCGATCACGGCGAAGATCGCGCCCTGCTCGACTTCGAAGCTGAGGCGGTCGACCGCCACCAGACCGCGAAAGCGCTTGCTGACCGCCTGGACGTTCAGAATTGCGGTCATGGCTTGCGCCCCGTGATGCCCAGTTTGCGCGCGAGCCATGGCCAAACGCCCTCCGGCAAAGCGACCACGACAATGAGCAGGAGAACGCCAAACACCAATTGGCGCACGCCAGGAACGTCCCAGTCAAATGTGGCCAGAGTCAACCGCAAGCCTTCTGCAAATATCTCATAGACGACAACGCCGACGATCGTTCCAAACAGCGTGCCAACGCCGCCAATAATAGGGGCGAGGATAATCTCGATCGAGCGAGAAACCGAGAAGACCTGCTCAGGAAATAGATTGTTGTAGTAAAAAGCGTAGAACACGCCGGCAAAGGCCGTCATGCCTGCCGAGACCACAACCGCCAGCAACTTGTAGCGAAACGTATCAATGCCGAGCGAGCGCGCGGCCGCTTCGTCTTCGCGAATTGCGAGCCAGAAATAACCAACGCGGCTTTGCAAGAATGCGCGGCTCCCAACCAGAGCAAGCACGGTGGCGGCCAGCAGAATGTAGTAGAACATCGCGGGATTGCCCCGCATATGCCAAAGGTCATTCTGGGTATATTGCTTGACCGGCAAAAATAGTCCTGACGATCCATTCGTCCAGGACAAATGATCGAATCCAATCCGGGCGAATTCTGCGACCGCGATCGTCAAGATCGCGAAATAGACTCCGCCAATGCGAAAGCGAAACGCCAGATATCCAATGAATGCGCCGGCGAGCATCGCGATTGGTACAGCCGCCAGAAGGCCGATCCATGGGCCGACATCAAAATGGACGTACAGCGCCGCCGCGGTATACGCACCCAGCCCGACATAAAGAGCGTGACCGAGCGACAATTGCCCGACGAAACCCATCATGATGTTCCAGGCCAGCCCGGTATAGGCGAAATACAGAACGACGATCAAAATCGTCAGCAGATAGTCCCCGGCAAAAAGCGGTGCGATAAGCATCAACGCCAGCAAGGTGCCGAGCAGCACGAGCGCGCGAGTTTGCACGCCCTCGAAAAAACCGCCGATCATGCTACCCTCTTGCCCATGATGCCCTGCGGGCGAAATAGCAGCACTAATACAAGGACGGCGAAGGCAAACATGCTTTTGGCGGACGGCGAGAACAGGAGACCGGCCATCGCCTCCGTCAAACCAATAAGGATACCACCAAGCAATGCGCCCGGCATTGAACCGAGGCCGCCGGTGATCACAATGACAAAGGCAAGGAGCGTGTATGCCGGCCCGACCTCGGGCGTAACGTCGAAGAGCAGCAGCAGCATACAGCCGGCGGCACCAACGCAGGCAGCGCCGATACCAAACGTCAAAGCATACAAGCGCTTGACATCAAGTCCGACCACCATCGCGGCGGTGTAATTGTCAGCACATGCGCGGATCGCTGTGCCAAGCAACGTGAAGCGGAAAAAAGCAAACAACGACGCAGCAACGATAATGGCCGCGAGTGCAGCATAAACCTTCGTCGCATCGACGATCAGGGCCCCGACCTGGAAACTCTCATAAGCGTACGCAGTCTGGACGTTCCGTGCGTCGGGGCCGAACACGATCAGCAGCACATTGGTAATGATGATGGCGACCGCGATGAGCAACAGGAATTGGCTATGCTCTGGCCGCCTGATGAAAAGGTTGATCAGGCCGGCCTGCAGTGTGTAACCGAATACGAAGAGGACCACCGCAATCGGCACCATCATCACCAGCGGATCGAGGTGGAATGCGGTGAAAAGCGCAACCGCGATATACATTGCGATCGTCATCATTTCGCCGTGGGCAAAATTCACCACGCGCACGACGCCGAAAACCACCGACAGCCCCAACGCCATCAGACCGTAAACAAGACCGGTCAACACGCCCCCGACGGCGACGTTAAGGTAGATATCTGCCGGCACTGATCTTCCCTAGTGCGACGCCCCATCCGCCGCTGCGATGCGCATTACCCGCGCTTGTCGTAGGGCTTCAACGGCCACTCTACTTTAGCGTTGGCCGCCACTTTGGGCGCCACCGTCACGAGCTTGCCGCCACGGTTTTGGATCGCGGAGTTTTTCAGTTTGTCGTTCTGGCCCTTTTCATTGAACTGAATTCCGGGACCAGGACTGACGTTGTCGGTGATGTTGGATTTACGAATAGCCTCGGCGAGTGCTTTCGGATCGGTTGAGCCCGCTCGCTTGTAGGCGTCGGCGGCGACGAGCAAAGCCTCAAACGTGTACACGTGATTGGTATTGAGATTGACCCCGGGATTGGCCTTGGTGAGCGCGTCGTCAAGCTTTTTGCTCAGAGGCTTGTTGGGATCGTACCAAGGGACGAAACTCAATGGCCCGTCGGAAAGTTTGCCGAGCGTTTTGAGGTATTGATCTTCATACCAACCGGGACCCATGCTCAGGATCGCCATTGGCGACCACCGCTGTTTGACCAATTCGCGCGTGAGCAGGATCGCGTCATTGAGCCGGCTGACCATTAACAACGCGTCAGCCCCGGTGGCCTTCGCTTTCGAAATCTCGACCGACAGGTCTCTCGCAGTCGGGTCATAGGCGATGGTTTCGACCAGTTTGTAGGGCATATCGAATTTTGGCATCACCGCGCCGATGCCGCCCTTCATCGCAGTACCGAAGGTGTCATTGACGTGCATGAAAACCGCCGTTTTCGGCTCCACGCCGGCCGCCGCGAAGACTTCCTTCTGATTGGCGAAAGCATCGCTAAGCAACATCCCCGCCGTCGGGAAGTTACGAAACACGAATTTGTAGCCCTGCTCCGTGATCTGCGGCGCCGCGGCGATATTGATGACGTAGGGAATGCCTTTTTGCTCCGCGACCTGTGCAATCGCAGTGCTCTGGCCGGAATCGAAGGCACCGACGAGCAGCTGCGCTCCGTCGCTGATCAATTTCTCAGCTCGCGAGCGCGCAACATCGACGTTGGATTCGGTATCGCCGTTCATGATTTGCAGCTGCGGCATCCCAAGGTCCTTGAGGATGCCGGCGGAAATGTCGACGCCACGCTGACAATCCTGGCCAATGCCGGCCTGCAATCCGGATCGCGGCAGCAACACGCCCACTTTTAGGGCCGCACCCTGCGCACGCAAGATGTTAAACGGCGTAATGCCGCTGGCGATGCCAGCGCCGAGACCAGCGGTGAGTGTGCGACGCGTGACGCGCGCGCTATCGGAATGTGGCTTGCGACTCATGGTGTCCTCCCTGCGGCTCTTTGGCCATTCGCGACATGATGCCGGATATCAGGTCCGCCAAACAAGCCCGGGAACGTCAAGTTATCCGGCAAATAGACGTTCAACCGCCGCAGCAATTCGAAACAGCCTATGATCCTGCCCGTTGCGGGCCACCAACATCAGGGACGTCGGCAAGCCTCCCTCCCGGGGCAATGGCAGTGCGATGGCACAAAGATCGAAAAAGTTTACGATCACCGTGTTGCGCAATAGCATGGCGTTCTTGCGCGCAAAATCGTCCGCCGGGGCCACTTCCTCCATCGTCGGCGACACGATTGGCGTTGTCGGCCAGGCGAGGACATCGAGGTCGGCAAGCCGTTCATCCATCAGGCGAATGAGGCGTGCGCGCTGCCGCACCATATCGATGTAGTCCGCGGCATTGATATTGCGGGCCCGCTCGAGACGCACGCGTACATTCGGGTCGATAGCGTCGGCCCGCCGCGACAATAGATCGCGATGCACAGTGAAAGCTTCCGCCGGCTGCACGCCGCCTTTGCTGTTGACCTGCGCCATGTCTCCGAGCAGCGGCAACGTTTCGTCGGACATGTGTGTTCCGGCTTTGCGCAGACGGCCGATTGCGTCCGGAAAGCGTTTACCAACCGTCTCGTCTAAATTCTCCAGGGGCGCGCCCTGCACGATGCCAATACGAAGTCCGGCAAGAGAGGTGGGCTCGAGCGGCACATATGTTTCGTCAGCCATTACCGCGTCGGCTCTGGCACAGGCTTCGACCGAACGCGCGATCGGGCCGATCGAGTTGATGCTATATGAGAGCGGAAAAGCGCCGTCAGTCGGGATGCGCTGGCGACTTGGCTTGTAGCCGACGATCCCGCAAAGCGCGCCAGGAATGCGGCAAGAACCGCCAGTATCGGTGCCGATCGCAATCTCGCACATGCCGTCGGCAGCGGCGACTGCCGCGCCTGACGACGAACCGCCGGGTGCACGTTTGCGATCGGCGGGATTGCCGGGCGTACCGAAGTGCGGATTGGCTCCCACGCCTGTATAGGCAAACTCACTCATATTCGTTTTGGCAACGATCACCGCGCCGCCCGCGCGTAGGCGCTGGACGACCGGCGCGTCGGTCGCCGCGGGTTTCGCTTCCTCGGCAAGCGCTTTGGAGCCGGCGCGTGTCACCTCACCGGCGACGTCAAATAAATCCTTGATGGTCATGATCGTTCCATCGAGCGGCCCAAGCGAAATTCCCGCGCCGGCGCGTGCGTCGGCAGCAGCAGCGGCGGCTTTCGCTTGTTCGCGATAGATTGTCAGGCAAGCACGAGCGCCCTCGCCTTTCGGATCGTCGATACGGCTAAACGCGGCCTCAAGCCGCTCGCGGGCGGAGATTATTTTCATGCTGCGACCCCGATCACTCGAACAAACAGACGCGCATCATTGCATAACCCTTACAGGCATATTTTGCACGCGGGCCGCAATCACTCGGGGCGCCCTTTGATAGGAATTTTTTCAAAAATGACTGCCGTATTTCATCCTCAGAATTATCAACAGCATTCCGAACAGGGTTGCCTCCGCGCACGATGGGCGTAGGCTTTTCCGCAGGTCACCCATCTTCGGCTCTGCCGGACACGGATGGCCGCCATGGCCGAACGGGCATGGGACGTGGGTGCTGCTTGCAGTACTTGTGGTCCATGGTTGCCGGTCCTGGCTCTCAGTAACTGGTACCAGCCGAGCTCACGCTTGCGCTGGATTTGGATCCGAGAGCTTGTAACGGGTGGGCGACGGTCCGCCCGTTATGGCTTTTTGGGGCAGCCTTCGTTCCGCTAGAGGCTGGCGCCGTCGAATTTTTTCACCTTGAACTGCTCGGCATCGATCCCGTCAAGGCAGCGCACATTCAGCATCACCATCTCCTTGCCGCCCGGCCCTTTGCCATAGGCGTAAGACTCGATCCCGCACGTCTTACAAAACGGGTGATGGACCATACGCTTATTGAATTGGTAATCCGTCAGCTCCTTTTCGTCCGAAAGCAATTTGAAATCGGACTTCGCAACGGCCGATAGCAGCGGGCCAAGTTTGCGGCAACGCGAACAATTGCATGCAATGACGTCGCCGATGTCGGCCTGGACTTCATAGCGGACTTTTCCGCACTGGCAGCCGCCGGTATAGCTCTTTTTCATGGTTCGCCTTCTCCCTTTTATGTGGCCTCGCCGGTCCGCTCGCCGCTTTCCTGTAGCTTGACCGCCCGGTGCCCGACCTAGTTTAACAATCCGGCACGAAAAAGGAGTTGCGCAATGGCGGACCAGAAGACCGGGCTTGTTATTACAGCCCATCCCGGTGATTTCGTCTGGCGCGCCGGTGGCGCTATCGCGCTACACGCCAAGCGCGGCTACCGAGATCAAGATCGCCTGCCTGTCGTACGGTGAGCGTGGCGAAAGCCAGTTCGCCTGGAAAGAGGCCGGCGCGACACTGGAAAAGGTCAAGGCGGGCCGCAAGGACGAAGCCGAGCGCGCGGCCAAGCTTCTCGGCGCCGAAATCGAATTCTTCGACTGCGGCGACTATCCACTCAAGCTCAATGAATCGCATTTCGACCGCATGGTCGACATTTACCGCGAGCTCAATCCGTCCTTCGTGCTCACTCACGCACTTGAGGACCCGTACAATTTCGACCATCCGAACGCGGCGCATTTCGCCCAGGAAACGCGCGTCGTGGCACAGGCCATGGGCCACAAGCCCGGCGCCCAATACAAATATTCGGCCCCGCCGGTGTTTCTGTTCGAGCCGCACCAGCCGGAAATGTGCAACTACAAGCCCAATCTCATTCTAAAAATCGACGAGGTGTGGGAGCAGAAATACAAAGCCTTCCAGATTCTCGCCGCGCAAAAGCACCTGTGGTCTTATTATGAGCGGGTCGCACTCAATCGGGGCATTCAAGGTAGCCGCAACACCGGAGTGCCGATGACCTATGGTGAGGCGTATCAACGGCTGTTCCCGACAGTAGAGGAGATTCTGAAATGAAGCCCGTCGTCGTCCGCAACATCAAACGTGCCGACAGCAACGCCATTGGTACGCTCGCCGGGGTCGGTGTTTCCACCGCACACGAGGCGCTCGGGCGATCGGGCCTCATGAAGCCCTACATGCGGCCGATCTGGGCCGGTGCGCAGGTTGCCGGACCCGCCGTGACCGTCCTCGCGCAACCGGGCGACAACTGGATGATCCACGTCGCCGTCGAGCAATGTCAAAAGGGCGATTTTCTGGTGGTCGGCTGCACGGCCGACAATACCGATGGCATGTTCGGCGAATTGCTGGCGACGGCGTTACGCGCACGCGGCGTCTGTGGGCTGGTGATCGACGCTGGCTGTCGGGACGTACGTCCTATTTCCGAAATGCGATTCCCGGTCTGGTCGAAGGCAATTTCGGCGAAGGGCACCGTGAAGGCGACGCTTGGCGCGGTGAACGTTCCGGTGGTCTGCGCGGGCGTGAATGTCGAACCGGGCGATGTCGTGGTAGCCGACGACGATGGTGTCGTGGTGATCCCAAAGGCGCTTGCGGTCGAGACAGCACAGAAAGCACAGAAACGGAAAGACGACGAAGACGGAAAGCGCAAACAGCTCGAATCCGGGACGCTGAGTCTCGACATGTACAAGATGCGCGAGCCGCTCGCGAAAGCTGGGTTGATCTACATCGACCGTTCAGAGGACGCCTGATCGGCGGATACGCAATCCGCGTATCCGCCGCGCGGATGAGTTGTGCGAGCCGCGGCATATAAATGAGAGCGGCACGGCTGCAACTTGTTTGTATTCTTGACGACGCACAGTTGTCTTTGCGCGGCACTTGAGACGACATTCACTTGTCTGCAAGCGGCCCCAATTTTTTGAAATTTGGTACGCGTGATCGAAGATGCTTTTAAGAGCGCATCCGTAGTGTGACTTTGTATCCAGCTACAGGGAGTATGCGGATGTCCAAAGTGTTTGCGTTTTTGAAAAACGAGTCCGGCACCACCGTGATCGAATACGGTCTCATCGTTGCTGGCGTGGGCATTGTCATCCTGGCGACAGCCAATGCGATCGGCAACAATCTCAATTCGATGTTCGATCCTCTCTCCGACTAGCCGAGGCAAACTCGCTGCGGACGATCACGCTGTGAGAATGCAGAGAACCGGTTGCAGCCGCCGGCGACGGCGGCTCCTCTCGTCCTGGATCTATCGCGCCGCGTTTAGGCGCCACCCGCAGCGCAGCATCCAGGACCTGTCGAAATGTCTCGGTAAAAGCGTGTCGGTCGAAACGCACCGGTATGACGTGTCCCCGTCGGGTGTCGGGACGAAAAGTCCTGGTGCCGGTAAGGGCGTTCGCGATCTCACCTGCCCGACGGTCACTGTGGGCCCGAAAAGCGCCCTTATGCAGGACATTCCGGCAGATGACCGGGTTCCTGCTGCGGACGAGATCGCGTGGCCGTCGTGTCGGAACTCTTAGAGGTTTGGATAACGGCGCGTTAATGCAACCGGGCTAGCGCCGCACGGGCGCAGTTTAGGGAACGCCGGAATGCCGCAGATTCCGCATAAAATTCAGCGTCTGCGAAATCCAAAGGCGCGTGGAGGCCCGGTGCGCCCTGCAAATTTTCCTAAGTATTGAAGCAATTTCAACGCCTCCGCCGAAATTTCTTTTTAACGGGCCATAGGTACGGTCATGCCATCAGCCATCTGGATGATGTCTGACGTCTCGTGTTTCAGCCACATGGAGGATGTCTAATGTCTAAAGTTGTTGCGTTCTTGAAGAATGAGTCGGGCGCCACCGCGATCGAATACGGCCTGATCGCCGCTGGCATTTCGGTTGTGATTATTGCCACCGTGAATGCGATCGGCACGACCCTTAACGGCAAGTTCGACAGCATCTCTACGCAGCTTAAGTAGTTCAACGCATCGAATTGCATGAAGCCGCCGGTAACGGCGGCTTCTTCTTTTTTGGCAACCATAACGCAGATTGCGATATCAATATGCTGCGCGGATTGAGGTGGGGTGAAACTTTAACGCTGCGACGACACCCAAGATTAGAAAAACAACGAGCGCTGCGCTCTGCGCAATCAAAAACGGCGGCTCAGATTGCGTGGGCGCCAATACCTGCAATTTTGGTACTTTTTGAAACGACTGAACGATCAACACCAAGACATTGAGATAAAGCGCACTCGCGGCGCAGGCGACATAAATCCAGCGCCAGACCCCAACGAGACGCTGGGCGTAAAGCCCGTAAAGCGCAATCGCTAATAGCAAGATGGACACGGCGCCGGTGCCGAGCCCAGGGGTGAAGCCATGGATCGGAAACAGGAAGCCGGTGACGCTGGTAAGAATGGTGGTGATCAGAAAAAAGGCCGTCAAGCCTGGCATTCGATGCGATCCGAGCATCCCGATTAGCACGACAATGCCGCTCACGATCGCCAGCAGGCTAATGATGACATGAACGGTTGTGAAAGTTTGGAGCGACAGGCCGATGATCATCGCGGACCTCCTCGCAGATATAAACAATACCGGGCGCGTGAAGTTTCGCGCCTCCGAATGACAAATTCAATGGGGTAAAAGCCTAACGGTTGGCGTGGCTCCATGGCGCAATGCGGCGTCCGACCCACTTCAACAATGATGTCAAAGATACGCCGAGCACCATCAGCACAATTACGGGGACGAAGGTCTTATCCATCTCGAATACATTGGCGTAACGCGTGATCATGAACCCGAGCCCGGAAATCGTCGTGTAAAATTCAGCGATAATCATGCCGATCAACCCGCGACCGATGGCAAGACGGATACCGGCGATGATGTATGGCACCGCGAACGGCAACAGAACGTCCTGCCACACGCGCCATTCGCTCGAGCGGAACGAGTGCGCCACTTCAAGCATGTTTTTGTCGCATTCGCGGACGCCCTGATACGTGTTGATGAGGACGGGAAACACCGCAAATAGAAACACGACGATAATCTTGGCTTTCAGGTAGATCCCGAACCACAGCACAAGCAGGGGAACGACTGCGACCAACGGAGTTGCGTATAGTGCGTTGATGGGCAGATCGAGCGCCCAATCGAGCCAGCGGATGCGCGCCATCGCGATGCCAAGCGGTATGCCGACGATGAGCGCAGTGGTCAGGCCATAAACCATGACTTCCAGGCTTTGCGCGAGATAGTATGGCAACTCACCGGACACAGTCGTCGTATAAAATGCGGCCGCAATCTTTGTCGGGTAAGTAAAGAAAATCGGATTGATGAATGGGCCAACGATTTGCCAGACGATGAGAATGAGGGCAACGAAGCCATAGCGGAAAAATGCCGGACGTTCCCACCATGATGTTTTGATCATTGTTGCGGCCCGCGACCCGTCGGCGAGAGGGCCGCTATGAACCTGATTGGCAACGCTCATCGTCATTTTTCCTTGATACTTTTTGTCGGCTTTTGCGTACGGCCGGGCGCCCCCGATGAGGCGGCGCCTATTGATTGTTCAGTCAACGGCTCAGAACGCGGCAGTCGGGCAGACCGGGCCTTTCCATTCACCCACCTGCTCGATCGCCTTTTTTGCAAAAGTCGTATCGACGATCTCTTCGTATTTCGGTGTCTTGCCCTCTTTGATATTGCCGACTTTGGTCATCAGGTCAGCGGTGAAGTTCACGCGCTCGGGGCTTAGCCCGCTATTGGCGTCCCAAATGCATTCCTTGACCATGAAGTCGAAGCTTTCGGACAGGATTTTTTCTGGATAGCCAGTCTGCTTTACTAAAATCGGCAGAATCTTGGCCTTGTCGGTGTACATGATCCGGGTCGCCTCGATATTCGCTGTGACGACCGCCTGCACGACATCGGGCTTTTCTTTAATGGTCTTTTCGGTCGCCGACAGGAATGTATAAAGCGTTTTTGGTTGCAGCTCCCACATGCGCCCAATCGCGTGTAGATCCGGCACCTTGCTCTTTGCGAGCATTTCCTGCTCGACGTGCAGGATAGCTGTATCGACCTGATTGGCGACCAACGCCGGCACGTCTTCGCTCGCAATACTGACGAAGTTGACGTCCTTGGGGTCGATCTTGGCCGCGCGCAGCACGGCGCGGCTCAGAATGTCGGCAAAGCCACCCGGCTCCTGGATCCCAATGCGCTTACCTTTGAGATCTTCCATCGTCTTGATTTCGGAGCGAACAACCATTGAGGCTTCGAATTTCGGCAAGTTGGCGGAAAGAGCTTTGACCTCTGCGCCGTTGGACCGGCCGATAATGGTCGGAGCACCCGGAGTGAGACCGAAGTCGATGTTACCTGCCAGCAATGCGCGATAAACTTTCACGCCATCGCCAAGCGATACGATGTCTACGTCGAGGCCGGCTTTCTTGTAGAGACCGAGCTCTTTGGCGACGATCGTCGGCATATGGACGATGTTAGGTGGCGACGTCGGAATCCCGATGACGACTTTCTGTTGCGCGTTGGCTGGCGATGGCAACGTGAATGCGGCGGCAACGAGCACCGCAAGAGTTGAGTAAAGCTTGCGCATTTCATCCTCCCAGATTTCTTTTTCTAGGGCCGCCCGTTTCGCCGCACGATGGCGCAGACCACGGATTACCCGCTGAAACGGCTACTTTGCCCGATCATGCCCGTAAAAACAACGAAGCCGGCATCTAGTCCTGATGAGGTTGCGCCTTTGACCCTGGCATTCCGGCGTGCCTAAGTGCGCCACGTAACGCAATCGGCTGCAACCATGGTTAAATTCGTTGTCGATTTTGCAAAAACTGGAATACCGCCTGAGCCAGATGGGCGGCTGGATGCGCCCGCATTTCATCGCAACCATGAGGCTATCTGGTCGGCGATTGCGCCATTTTTAGGCACTCAGACAGGCGACGTTCTGGAACTCGGCAGTGGTACCGGACAGCACGCGGTCACATTCGCACGCCGCGCCCCTCAACTGCGGTGGTGGCCTAGCGACATTTTCCCGTCGCATCTCGAGAGCATCGCCGCCTGGCGGCAACACGAAGCGCCTCCCAATTTATGTGCTCCGCAATACATCGACCTTACCGACACCGACTGGAAATGGCAGGGCGGCGAACCCGCCGGCCGTAAACTCGCAGCAATATTTTGCATTAATGTACTGCACATCTCGCCCTGGCGTGTGTCGCAAAATCTGTTTACTGGCGCTGGACGGATGTTGCGCGACGACGGCTTCTTGTTTCTATACGGGCCATTCATACATAACGGTTCACACACGGCGCCAAGCAATGCTGCCTTTGATGCTACACTGCGGGCGGAAAATCAGAATTGGGGAGTGCGCGACATCCGCGATCTGCGTGCGCTCGCCGACCAAGCTGGACTATCACTGACCGAAATCATGGCCATGCCGGCCAACAATCTGGTGCTGGCATTTGCGCGTCCGCTTCGGCAGAATTGATCAAGCGAGAAAAAGATAGAAAGCCCATGACAGCCGAACCCATCCACGACATTGCTCATCTCGGCCATGTCGAACTTCTGACGCCCAAATTCGATGAGAGCCGGAAGTTCTTTATCGACGTAATGGGGATGACCCAAAGCGGCGAAAAGGGTGACAGCGTTTACCTGCGCGGCTGGGATGACTATGAGCGCTATTCGCTCAAACTCACGGCCTCGAAAACCTCGGGTCTAGGGCACGCCGCCTTCCGCACCCGTTCGCCGCAGGCTCTCGAACGCCGTGCTGCTGCGTTAAAAGGGTCGGGCTTCGACGTGGGCTGGAGCGACGGCGATCTCGGCCATGGCAAAACGTTCGTTTTCAAGGATCCGGACGGACACAAATTTGAAATCTACTACGAAACCGAATGGTACGAGCCGCCTCCGGATCTAAAGCCCGCGCTCAAAAACCAGGCCCAGAGGTTTCCCGGGCGCGGCATCAATGTACGTCGGATCGACCATTTCAATGGCCTCGCCACCGACATCAAAGCTAACCGAGAATTCTTTCAGAAATATCTTGGCTTCATGCTGACCGAACAGATTGTCCTCGACGATGGCACCGAAGCCGGCATGTGGATGACCGCGACGAACAAGAGTTACGATTTCGCCTATACGCGCGACCACACCGGAACCAAAGGTCGTCTGCATCACGTCACCTTCGCACTTGATGCACGGGAGGATGTGCTCCGCGCGGCCGACATTTTCTTGGAGAATGCCATTTACATTGAAACCGGGCCGCACAAGCACGCGATCCAGCAAACATTTTTTCTTTACGTGTACGAACCCGGCGGCAACCGCGTCGAAGTCGCCTGCGCCGGTGCACGGCTCGTGCTGGCGCCCGATTGGAAGCCAATCACGTGGACCGAAACGGAGCGCCAGAAAGGACAAGCTTGGGGACTGCAGACAATCAAATCATTCCACACCAAGGGAACGCCGCCCGTCCCCGGTGTACCGGAGTCCTGATTGCGAGCCGCATATGAGCCGTCGTAACACCCCACGCATTTCGTTCATCGGCTTTGGCGAGGCCGGTCAAGCCATCGCGTCCGGCCTGCGCGATGCGGGGATCGAACAAATCGCAGCATGGGACATCTTGTTTCCGGATGCGGCAGGCGCACATTTGAGGGCCGCGGGCGACGCAATCGGAATACGAGCAGCCACTTCAGCCGCTGATGTCGTCCGCAAAACAGACATCATCATCTCGGCAGTGACCGCCGCGTCCAGCGTTGATGCCGCGCGCTCGGTGGCGCCTTACATAAGCGGCAGCCCCTACTATCTCGACATCAATTCGGTATCTCCGGGCCGCAAGCTGGAAACCGCCAGGCTGCTCGGCGAACACGTACGCTACGTCGATATTGCGGTCATCGCTCCGATTCACCCTGCACGTCACCGGACTCCACTGCTGATCGCCGGCCCGCACGCGGAGAAAGTATCGCCCCTGCTGCGTGAATTGGAGATGCAGCTCACTGTGGTAAGCCCCGAAATTGGAGCCGCAGCCGCCATCAAAATGATCCGCAGCGTGATGATTAAAGGCATCGAAGCCCTGACGATCGAATGCTTCCTTGCGGCCGCCCGCGCGGGCGTACTGGAGGAAGTAACGGCATCGCTCAAAAACAACTATCCAACGCTCGATTGGCGCAAAATTGCCGACTACAATCTCGAGCGGATGGCAAGCCACGGTGAGCGCCGGGCGGCCGAAATGGAAGAGTCGGCGGCGACATTGCGCGAATTGGGCCTCGATCCGCTCATGGTGGAGTCGACGGTCAAACGTCAGCGCGAAATGGGCGTCATCGGGAAGCAGCAAACGGTGCGTGAAACGCTGACGTCCGGGCGAGCTGCGATGCTTGACGCCATCAGTGCCGCCGCAAAGGACCGGCATTGAAATTGCCAGTCACATGAACGCTCGTTCAGATTGGCGCTGGCGGAAAAATAGCAAAATTCTTGTAATAGCAGCCCGTTACCTCCTAGAATGTTTCGTCTCATTGTTGGGAGGAATGACATGAAGATCAAAAATCTTGCCTACACTACGTTCGTTGCAGCGGCTGCCGTCGCATTCGTGATCGGCTCAGCCGTGCCCAGCGAAGCCGCTAAGAAGAAAAAGGCTGCAGCTGCGCCGCCGCCAGCGCCGGCGCTATCGCTGTGCGTTGGAATGGAATCAGCACCCGTTTGCGCGACCAAAGGCGGAATGAAATTTACTTATGCGAACTCATGCTACGCAAAGAAGGACGGCGCTACGGCTGCGAAAGCCGGCGCATGCAAAGCCGCGAAGGGCGGCGGCGGCAAAATGAAAGCAGCTAAGAAGAAATAGATACAAGCCGTTACAATTAGATTGAGGCAAAGACACGGGCCGCTGCAATGCAGCGGCCCGTTTTCTCTTATTCAGGTCTAACGCTTATCTATTTTTTTCGCGGAGGAATCTGCAACAATTCCGCGATCTGCTCTTTGGTTAAAGGCGCGTCCAAGAACTTCAACGTCACGGCATCGCGAATTGCGCCGTCGAGGTCCGCAAATTTATCGGTCTGCAGCGTATCCTTGGGCTGGAATTTATCCATCGACTCTTTGAGCAACGGGACGGGCTGATGGACCTTGGCCGAATACATTTCGACAGCTTTCGGATCCGAATACATCCAGTCCACGGACTCGCGGTAGGCGTCCATGAAACGCATGATCGCGTCACGCTTCGTTTTGAGCGAATTTGCATTAACGATCAGTGTGCGCACCGTCTGGCCCTTTAGCGAAGGTACGTCGCTACCCTTGGCGATGATACGGATTTTTCCGTCCTTAATCTCCTGCAATCCGAACGGTGGTGCCGCCCAGCCGATATCGACCTGGCCGGACATCACCGCCGTCAGCGTTGCGGCTGGACCGCCGGTGGCCGTCGGCTTCGCCTTCGCGCCAAGCTCGCTCACAAAGGCAACCACAATGTTGTTCGAACTCGAACCGTTGGTCGAATACGCGATGGTAGTTTCTGGCGTCGTGTCCTTCAGACTGTGAATTTTGGAATCCGCCTTCACGTACCAATACAGATCGCCGGTGCCCGTAAAAGCCGGAGCGAGAATGCGCACCGGCGCACCTTTCGAAAAAGCGCGCATCACGCCGGCTGCACCGACGCCCGCTCCAATATCGGCGCTGCCCGAAATCACCGCTTGGATGGTTTCACCGGCGCCTTGCGTGCCCGTGTTTTCCAGGATGATGCCGTGCTTTTTGAAGATGCCGGCATCTTGGCCAAGTGTCGGAGCCTGGTTTTCCCAGTTATTGATTTGCCCAATGACGACCTTAAGCGTGTCATCGGCCGATGCAGAGACAGCACTCAGTGCGAGCGGCAGTACCAGGCCAAGCGCACCAACAATGCTCTTAACGGTCCTCATGCGATTCCTCCCTCCACGATTTATTATGTTTGTCGCTCCCACGGTGCGCGCTATTCAACACCGGGACCCGCCTACGGGGAAGCCTAAATTGTCAGCGGCGGCGGCGCTTTGCGGCCCGTTTCGGTTTGGCTTTGGCGCGTGCGGGCTTGGCTTTTGCACCAGCCGATTTAGACGCTTTTGTCGCCGACGCTAGACCACCGGCTTTGTTGGCCACCCGCATCGTCCAGTATTCCCACGAGCGTGTGAGGCCGGTCGTCTTCGCGCTGATCTGCCCCGCCAATTGCGTTTCGCCCGGCGAAAGTGCCGCGACATTCGAACCAATCGTCATTGCGCGGACCTGGTACTCGGCATTGCGCGCCGAAAAGACTGAACGGAACACGCAATCGCGCACGCTCGTCCCCGCCACGGTGACACCGTGACGCATCATAAGCACCATCCAGTGCTTACCGAGAGCACGCGCAAGCGAGGCGCCCTCTTCTGGCTTGATCACCAGCATGTTGGTGTCACCGAATTCGTCGCGTTGATCCCAGAATGGCGGCCGAATGCCACCCACCGCGCCGAGATGAAAGATCGGCATGTAGTCTGTGCCGGTCGCGAGCAGCGGCATGAACGCCGGACAATGGTGATGGCACACCGAATTGACTTCCGGGCGCGCCTTGTAAATTTCGCCGTGAATGACCCGTTCGGAATATTGGCCGACCCCGGGATCGCGTAGCGGCTGTGAGTTGATGTCGTATTCGATGAAATCCTCCGGCGTCACCAGCTCTGGCGCGCGCGACCGCGATAGCAGATAGCGGTTTGGGTTGTCTGGATGTCGCATGCTCACATGACCGAAGGCGTCGATGATGCCTTCGTTGGCAACGATGCGATTGGCGAGCGCAAGCTCGCGGCGGGCTTCGACAAGCGTATTGGGCACTGACGTTTCCTCTCGAAAGCTCTGACTGATGTCCCACATTATAGGACAAGGCCCGGACCGAGCCAGCGGACGACGCTTGACAGATCACACGGGTTAGGGACGCTTGCAACCATCATGGCCGCAACCGCGCAAATCGTCATTGACCGCGTGAATCACATGTATCGCCCCGCACGCGGGCGCGAGGTCCTTGCACTCGACCAAGTCTCCCTGGAGGTTGCTAATCGCGAGTTTGTCGCCCTCCTCGGGCCTTCCGGCTGCGGCAAGTCGACGTTGCTTTACCTGATCGGCGGCTTCTTGCCGGTGGAAACAGGCGCGATCCTCGTCGACGGCAAAAAGGTTGCGGGCCCCGGACCCGATCGCGGCATCGTTTTCCAGCATTTTGCTCTGTTTCCCTGGAAAACCGTGCGCGGCAACATTCTTTATGGGCTCGAACGGCAAGGCATGCCGAAAGAAGAGCGCGAAAAGCGCGCCATGGATTTCATCGAGCTCGTCGGGCTGTCCGGGTTCGAAGACAGCTATCCTTCGCAGCTGTCGGGCGGCATGAAACAGCGCACCGCAATCGCCCGCACCCTCGCCTTCGATCCGAAAATTCTGCTGATGGACGAGCCGTTCGGTGCGCTTGATGCGCAAACGCGCGGGCTGATGCAGAGCGAGTTACTGCGTATCTGGCAACGGACGCCGAAGACCGTGATCTTCGTGACCCATGATGTTCAGGAAGCCGTCTATCTTGCCGACCGTGTCGCCGTGATGTCCGCACGGCCGGGCCGCATCAAGACCATCGTGGATACCAAATTCGACAAAAATGATCCGGACATCCTCAAAGCCAAAGCCTTTGTCGAGAAAGTGGACGAAATCTGGCACCTGGTGCGCGACGAGGCGATCAAGGCGCAAGGCAAGCGGGTATGAAGGCGTTGTTCATTCGCTATCTGCCGCTCATTTTGCTCGCCGTTGCGTGGGAGCTGACCGCGCGGCTCGAGTTGGTGTCGACCACCGCGCTTCCGCCACTGTCCGATGTGATCGCTGCCTGGATCGACATGATCAAGGATGGCGAGCTCATCACCAACGGCGCGTCGTCGCTCTACCGCGCCGCCGCGGGGCTAGCGATCTCGATCGTCGTTGGCACGGTCCTTGGAATATCCATGGCCTGGTGGAAGTCGGTCAATGTGCTGATCGCGCCAATCGTGGAAATCTTCTACCCGCTTCCGAAATCGGCGCTGATCCCGGTGACCGTGATCTGGCTTGGATTTGGCGATGGCTCCAAAATCCTCTTGATATTTCTCGGCTGCATGCTGCCGGTGACACTCGGCGCATTCAACGGCGCACGTGCGAGTGAACAAGTGCTGGTGTGGTCGGCGCGCAGTATGGGCGCAAGCCGGCTGCGTATGCTGTGGGATGTGGTTTTGCCGAGCGCCATGCCGGAATTGCTCAACGGCATTCGCACCGCGCTTGCACTCTCCTTCATCCTGCTGGTGTCGTCCGAACTCATCGTCGCCCAAAAGGGGTTCGGTTATCTGATCGGCTTTCTCGGCGCTAACGGCACATATGACGCAATGTACGCTGTCGTCCTTAGTGTCGCACTTCTCGGCTTCGCGGCCGACCGCATCTATCAGATGTTCGTGAACCGGATCATGATATGGCGGCAATAGACCAACTCCCGCCGGCACCGCCGGCTCTGCGTCTGCTGCGCTCGACGCTCTGGGCGGGCGCCCGAGTGATTTCAGTCGTGCTTCTGCTCACAACGTGGGAAGTGGTGGCGCGCAGCGGCATCGTAACGCCATTCCAGTTGCCGGCGCTGAGCAACGTTCTTGAGCGCATCTGGAGCGACGCCGTCTCGGGCGACCTCGCAATCAACACCACCGTTACGCTCTATCGCGCCATGGTTGGTTTCATCATCGCGGCGGTCGGCGGCATCGTGCTGGGCATGGCCATGTCGCGCAACGTATTGGCGCGTTGGTTCTTCGATCCGATCATCTCCGTCGGCTTTCCGATGCCCAAGATTGCATTTCTACCCGTTGTGATGCTGTGGCTGGGGGTTTTCGACATTTCAAAAATCACGATGATCGTGTTCGACGCCATTTTTCCGGTTGTCGCAGCAACCGTAATCGCCATCCAGGGCGTCGAGCGCGAGTTGATCTGGTCGGCGCGAAACATGGGCGCTGGCGAGCGCGAAATGCTCTGGCAAATCATCCTTCCTGCGGCCTTGCCGACGATCATGACCGGCCTGCAGGTTGCGCTTCCCCTCTCGCTGATTGTCGCAGTCGTGACCGAAATGCTGATGGGCGGATACGGCCTTGGCGGCGCCATGATGACAGCATCGCGGTTTGCCAATTCAACCGGCGTATTTGCTGGCATCGTCGAAATCGCAGTGGTTGGCTATATCCTGGTCAAAGCCATGGCAGTCATCCGCCGCCGCCTGTTGATCTGGCATCAGGAAGCGCAGGCCCCAAGCACCGCGTGAGTGTACCGAATGGCGGGTGTTCGCCGCATCGCCCGCACTTGCCAAAATCGGTTGGACCTCCGACAATCTCCTTTGTTCGCGACGAGAAGCTTGCCGATGAAATGTGCAAGCCCGGCGAAATTGGGAGGAAAACCATGCGCTTTCTGAAATTTGCGCTCGCAGGTGCGTGCGCGCTCAATCTTTTAGGCCTCAGCGCCGCCAATTGTGCTGAACCCGTGAAAATCCGCATGTCATGGGTCGCGCCAGTCGCCAATTGGGCCTCCATCATCCTCGAGAAAAAGGACCTGGCCGTCCATATGGGCAAGAGCTACACGCTCGAGTCTGTCCGCTACCAAGGCACGCCACAAATGATAACGGCGATCGCCAACAATGAACTGGAGGTTTCCAACCTCGCCTATTCCTCACTCGCCATCGCGATCGAGAACGCCGGGCTCGATGACATTCGTGTCATCGCCGACGAATTCCAGGACGGCGTTCCCGGCTATTTCAGCGAACAGTTTTACGTTCGCAAAGATAGCGGCATCAACAAAGTCGAAGATCTCAAGGGCAAAGTGATTGCGACCAACGGCGGCGGCAGCGCCGTCGACGTTGCAATGCGCGCCATGCTGAAGAAACATGGCCTGGAGGAAAAGCGCGACTACACGATGATTGAGGCGCCGTTGCCGACGATGGCGGCCATTCTGTCGGACAAAAAGGCAGACCTCGTTCCCGCTGTGCTGCCCTTCGCGCTTAATCCAAAGCTCAAGGAAGAAGGAAAGGTCCTCTTCGAGCAGCGCGATGCCATCGGCATTACGCAAATGATCGTATGGACCGCTCGCAAATCATTCATCGATAAAAACAAGGCTGCGATGGTCGACTTCATGGAAGACATGCTGCGCATTACGCGCTGGTATCTCGACCCGAAGAACCATGACGAGGCCGCCAAGATCGCTTCCAATGTCACCAAAGTGCCACCAGAGCGATTTGGCTGGCTGTTCACCAAGGCCGACACCTATCGCGATCCGAACCTGTTGCCGAATGTCGAGGCGCTCCAGCGCAATGTCGACATGACGCAGGACCTTGGCTTCGTGAAGAAGAAGATCGACATCAAAAAATATGTCGACTTAAGCCTGGCGCAGGAAGCCGCCAAGCGGCTGAAATAACCCGCTACAGTTCTCTCTTGAGCTTAGGCCCCGGGATTGCACCCCGGGGCCTTTGTTTTTCGATCAGATACGCTTGAGGGGAATCGCGCCGAGGAAGTCGCGCTTGCCGACGTCGACGCCAAAATTACGCACCACGATATAGGCCGCCGTGAGATGGAAATAAAAATTCGGCAAGACGAAATGGTCGAGATAATCGGCGCCTTTCATCTGACCCTTGCTCGGCCCTAGCGGAAAGGTGATTTCCCGCTCGGATGAGGAATCGATTGCCTTGGTGTCGAGCGTTTTCAGGTAAGCAACAGTTTTCGTGATCCGTTCCTTGAACTGGTCGAGCGTTGTCTCTGTGTCTTCGAATTTTGGCGGTTCAACGCCGGCGAGCCTTGCCGAGCCATTCTTGGCTTGATCGCAGGCGACCTGGACCTGACGACCGAGAGCGAACATATCGGGCGCCAGACGCCAGCCGACGAGTGTTGGTGGATCTATTTTCTTCGCCGCGATATGGGCTGCTGCTTTGTCGAGCACAGCCAGCAGCGCATTGAGACCGGTCTCGAACACCGGCAAGGAAGCCTGGGACATCGTGAATGACATAAGCGCCATATCCTATTTTGGGAGATAATGTGAGCGCGTTCGTCGCACACAAGTAGTGCGTGTTTCAACGACCTCACGCACGCAGTTTGCAAAACTTTTTTTCTGGCGGGCGGTTCGGACACAACCGTAAAAGTCGAGCGATTGCCTCGCACTAAGGCAACTTCTCGAAATATTCTAATTTCATATTGGAACGTGTCTAAATCATTGATATTGCGAGATTTTTTGTGACCCCGTAGTGACGCTGTGGGGCTGTTGTAATCGCACATTTGGTGCGTGCGCAGAAAAAAATCGCCCACTGATGAAGGTGGAGTCATGCGTCAAAGGGGAGCAGGCCGGCACATTCCGATGGTGCTGGCGACAACGTTTCTTGTGGCCGGCTTTGATGCCGGGATCATGCGGGTCGCCGCGCAAGATCAGCCGCCGCCCGCCGCCGGAGCCGGCAGCCGGAGCCGACGCGAACGCGCAAGCCGTCACACTCGATACCATCAATGTCCAGGCCGATTCCGGCCGCACGGATGGCTACCTCGCAAACAGCACATCCGTCGCGACCAAAATCAACACGCCGCTGCTCAACATTCCCCAATCGATCACGGTCGTGACCCATGACTTTATTCGAGACCAAGGTTTCCCCGGGCTCACCGACATTACCCGCTACGTGCCGGGCGTCGACATACATCAAGGCGAAGGCAACCGCGACGAGCTCATCATTCGCGGCGTCAATTCAAGTGCGAATTTCTTCGTCAACGGGTTTCGCGACGACGTTCAATACTTTCGCGATCTCTACAACGCGCAAAGCGTCGAGATCCTGAAGGGGCCGAGCGCCCTGACCTTCGGGCGGGGCTCCGGTGGCGGCCTCCTCAACCGCACACTCAAAGAGGCGGATGGCACGAGGATCTACGAGGTGACGGCGCAGACCGGATCGTACTGGGATCGGCGCGTGACACTTGATGCGGGCCAGGCTGTCACCGACAATTTCGCCGCGCGTCTTAATATGATGTACGAAAAAAGCGATACTTTTCGCGATTTCGGCAAGCTCGAACGTTACGGCATCAATCCGACGGTCACTTTCAAGGTCGATGACGCGACCAAAATCAGGCTGAGCTACGAATATTTTCACGACCAGCGCACGGCGGACCGCGGCAATCCTTCTCAAGGACTAAGCGCGGTGGCGCCGTCATCAACCCGTTTCAATCCGGCTTTACCATTCGCACCGAACGGAGATCTGACTGCATTTTTCGGCAGTCCAGACCTCAATGTTGCGCGGGCGAATGTGCAGCAGACGATGGCTTTCATCGACCACGATTTCGGGAACGGATTAACGGTGAAAAACGGGACGATGTTCGCCGACTACCAAAAATTTTATCAGAACGTCTATCCCGGCAATGGCCCCCTGTCAGGAGCGGTGAACCCTGCCGATACTTCGTTCAATCTCGCCGCATACAACCATACGACCAATCGTGACAATTTTTTCAATCAGACCGACTTCTTCTATAAAGCTTTCACCGGTCCGATATTCCACAATATTGCATTCGGAATGGAGTTTGGCCGGCAGTCCGGCATCGACGTCCGCAATACCGGCATCTTTCCAAACGGAACCAACACGATTGTAGGTAATCCGTTTGATCCAACCTATTTCGGACCCATCAATTTCATCCATCAATATCCGGGAGCATTTTCACCTGGCGTGACCACACCTGATTCCAACAGCAAATATCTCCTCTACACCACGTCGGCCTATGCGCGCGATACGATCGAAATCACGCGCTGGCTGCAAGTGATCGGAGGGGCCCGTTTCGACCGTTTCGACAAATCGGCGTTGGACATGAATACGAATACGAACCGGACGCTGATCAACAACAAGGTGTCGCCGCAGGCCGCTGTGATCGTGAAGCCGATCGAAAATTTGTCGATCTATGGCGCCTACAGCATTTCCTATCTGCCGGCATCGGGTGACCAGTTCAGTGCATTGAACAACGGCTCGGTCATTCTCGCGCCGCAAAAATTCGAAAACAAAGAGATCGGCGTCAAGTGGAACATCCAGCCGCGACTGCAATACACCGCGGCCATATACGATCTCAATCGGACGAATGTTCCATTACCTGACCCAAACAATGCGGGTTTTTTCATCCTGTCAGGTAGCAATCGAATTCGCGGCTTCGAAACCAGCCTCAACGGGTATGTGACCGACGACTGGCAGTCGACGCTCGGCTACGCCTACACCAACGCGCGCGTCACCAGCGCTACGTCAACGACGATCGTCGCCGGCAACCGCATCCAGCTCGTTCCGTTCAATCAATTCTCATGGTGGAACAAATACCAAATTACGCCTGTTTGGGGCGCTGCGTTTGGCGTTATCTATTTCTCCGATTCCTTTGCTTCGTCGGATGACAGCGTCAAACTGCCCGGCTGGGTTCGCTTTGACACGGCGCTCTATCTGAAAATAAACGAGATGTGGCGAGCACAGCTCAACGTCGAAAACCTCTTCAACAAGGGTTATTGGGCGTCCGCCGATGGCAACAACAACCTTTCGCCCGGCCTGCCGCGCACTTTCAGAGTCTCGGCAATCGCCAAGTTTTGAGGGCTTTTATTTGGAATGGCTAAAATCTACGGTGCTTTTCGTCTTTTCTTTTCGGCAAACGCCGAGTTGCTGCTATAGCACCGGCCACCGAGAGGCCCCCATGGCTCGCTTGCGTACGGCAAACAATCGTTTCGACAAACGACCGGTTTCGGCGGCATTGTTCGTCCTCGCCCTGCTGATGCCGACCCACGTCTTGGCGCAAGATCCGACGGCGGTCGCCGCCACCCTGCTCACATTGCCGCGCGACTTGTCGCCGTGGGGCATGTTCATGGCGGCCGATATTGTCGTCAAAGCCGTAATGGTCGGTCTCGCATTCGCGTCGGTTCTGACCTGGACCATCTGGTTTGCCAAAGCAATCGAGTTGATGCGAGCACGGCGAAATTTGCGTGAGGCGATCGCATCATTGGCTGCAGCACGCTCCTGGTGCGATGCCGCTGCAATACCGAAGGGGCGCGGCGGCAGCGTCGTCGAACTGATAGAGGCCGCCGGTTCAGAATTGCGCCTGTCCGCCGATGGGATGTCTGCCGCCGGCGTCAAGGAACGCATCGCGTCGCGTTTCGAGCGCATCGAAGCCGCCGCCGGGCGGCAAATGATCCGTGGAACGGGACTTCTCGCCACCATTGGCGCGACCGCACCGTTTGTCGGACTGTTCGGCACCGTATGGGGCATCATGAACAGCTTCATCGGGATATCGAAGCAGCACACCACCAATCTTGCTATTGTCGCCCCCGGGATTGCCGAAGCACTCCTCGCCACGGCGCTGGGGTTGGTGGCGGCGATCCCGGCGGTGGTCATGTACAACATGTTTTCGCGATGGATTGCCGGCTATCGCGCGCTTCACGCCGATGCCGCCGCGGAAATTCTCCGCATCGTTAGCCGCGACCTCGACCGCGGCACTTTCGAGCAACGTCCTGCGGATCGTCGCCGACCGGTCGCAGCCGCTGAGTGAGGTCAGATGAGCGTACAACTCGATCATGGTGAGGAGAGCTTAAGCGAGATCCATGAGATCAACGTCACGCCGTTTATCGACGTGATATTGGTTCTGCTGATCATCTTTATGATTGCCGCACCGCTTGCGACGGTGGACATATCGGTCGACTTGCCCGCCGCGAACGCCGAGCGTACGGCGCGACCTGATAAGCCTTTATTTCTCACGCTAAAATCCGACTTGAGCGTTTCGCTCGAAGAAAACCCGGTGAGCCGTGCCGCCCTTGCGAGTGCGCTCGACCAGGCAACATCGAACGACAAACAGCAGCGGGTGTTCCTCCGGGCCGACAAGTCCGTGCCCTACGGGGAACTGATGAGCCTGATGAACGAATTGCGGACGGCCGGGTATTTGCACGTCGCACTGGTCGGGCTTGAGGCAGACAAGCGATGAAGGTGACGGGCGACACCGCGGCGACGCGACACTGGCCCGAAAGCGTGCGCTGGACCGTCTGTTTCGCGCTCGCGGTCGCCTTTCACGTCGCCGGGGCAGCCGCCCTGATGGCGCGTTGGGACAGTGATAGTGATCTGGTTACAAACGCGCCGGTGATCACAATCGAGCTAGCGGCACTACCGGTCGCACCCGAGACAACGCCGAACGAATTGCCACCGGGCCCACAGCAACAAGACGCTGAACCGGAGCCCGAGCCCGAAAAGCCGCTCGAAAAGAAGCTGGAACTACCGCCGGACCCGAAGGCCGAGCCGTTGCAGGCCGTTGTACCTCCAAAGGTCGTCGAAAAGCCGCGCGACAAAAAGCCCAAGCAGAAGCATGCGAGTCTCGCCAGCGCCCCGAGCTCGGCCGACACCAAGTCGGACCGGGCTGTGGCGCCGACGCCGGGCGCTAATTCTCAAAACCCGAATGCGCTGCCGAACTGGAAATCGCAACTTGTCGCACAACTTGAGCGCAACAAACGTTATCCGCCCGAAGCGCAATCGCACGGCGAACAAGGCGTTGCGCAACTCGCTTTCAACGTTGATCGCAACGGCGGCGTTCACAACGCCCATATTGCGCGAAGTTCCGGCTCGAGCGTGCTTGACCAGGCAACACTGGCATTGGTTGCGAGAGCGGCCCCGCTACCGCCGCCACCGCCCGAGGTGACTGGCAACCAAATTCCGATCTCGGTGCCGATCCGCTACAACATGCGCTAGTTTCGCGCGCGTCAGCCGGCTTTCTGATCGACCGACGTCACGCTTGATTGAACGGCCGCGTGTTGATTGAACACATGTCCAATCATCACCAGCACCGGCCCGGGCAGGGCCGCCTGCGAAAGACGCACGGGAAGTTCGCTGATCGGTGCGGTTACGACGGCTTGATCGGGACGCGTGGCACGAGCAATCGCCAGCGCCGGTGTATTTGGATCAAGACCTTCGGCGACGGCTTTTTCCACCAGCCGCGCCAGCGTGCGCGTCGGCATGTAAATCGCCGTCGTCGTTCTTGGGTCGGCAAGACTTTGCCAATCAAGATCACCGGGCAATGCGCCGTTTTTGGCATGGCCCGTCACGTATTGAAGGCGGCGAGCGCGTTTGCGGTCAGTGAGTGGAAGGCTGAGCCTGGCGGCAGCGCCTTGCACGGCTGTGATGCCGGGTACTGTTTCGACCGGAATATTCGCCTCCCGGCAGGCGTTTAGTTCTTCGGCGGCTCGGCCAAAAATCAAAGGATCGCCGCCCTTGAGGCGGACAACACGCTTGCCCTGCTTTGCGAGGTTCACCATCAAGGCATTGATGTCCTCTTGCTTGCAAGACGGCCCAAAGCCGGTCTTGCCGACAAGCATCTTCCTCGCTTCGCGGCGTGCAAAGTCGAGCACATCCGACGAAACTAGATCGTCGAACAGGATCACGTCTGCCGATTGCAATGCGCGCACCGCACGCAAGGTCAGCAGCTCCGGGTCGCCTGGTCCTGCGCCCACGAGCGTCACGGAGCCATTTTCGACGGCCGTACCAAGCCCCTTCACCTCGGCAATGAAACGGTCGAAATCTGCCTCGGCCGGTTCATGCTCCGGATTGGTGACAGCGTGGGCCGTGAACAATTGCCAGAACTTGCGCCGCCCCGAAAACGACAGGCCGGATGCCTTCAGAGCACTACGCCAGCGTGCGGCAGCTGCAGCCCAGTTCGCAAAGCCATTCGGCAGCAACGCTTCAAGTTTGGCACGGATTGCCTGCGCGAACACCGGCGCCGCACCGTCGGTCGAAATTCCGATCACCAGCGGCGAGCGATTGACGATGGCGCCAAAGGAAAAATCGCAAAATGCCGGCTTGTCGATCACATTGACGGGCACGCCGCATACGCGCGCGTTCGATGCAAATTGCGCAGCGCCAGCATCGTCGTCGAAAGCACCAATAGCAACCGCAGCGCCCTTGAGATCGTCAGGGGTCCAGGAGCGACGGCTGAGAATAATCGCTCCGCGCGGGGGATCTGCCGCCAACTGAAGCAATTCGTCGCAGGCGTCCACCGCATAGACATCGACATGCGCACCGGCTGCTGACAACAACTCCGCTTTCCAGGCCGCTGCAGAGGTCCCGCCCGCGAGAACGGCGCGTTTGCCGTCGAGCGCCAGAAATACCGGCAGCCGCGCCAGCGGGCTCATGCGCGCAGTGCCGGTTTCGGACGGAGTACGTGGTTCAGCCATCATAAACGCTCAGTAAACATCGGCTTGATAGCGGTCACTCTTCTTGAGTTCGGCAACGTAGCGCGCGGCATCTTCAGGACTGCGTTTCCCGTGCTCCGCGATCACATCAATCAGCGCGCGATCGACGTCTTTTGCCATGCGCAAGGCGTCTCCGCAAACATATATGTGTGCACCATGGCTCAGCCAATCCCACAGGTCGCGGCCATCATCTCGCATGCGGTGTTGTACGTAGATTTTCTCGTCGCCATCGCGCGACCAGGCAAGCGTGAGGCGATCAAGGTGGCCGGCCGACCGCATGGCGACGAATTCATCCTGGTAGAAGAAGTCATAGTCGCTGCGCTGATGACCGAAATAGAGCCAATTGCGGCCGGGCGCTTTGGTTGCAATACGCTCCTGCAAAAACGCCCGGAACGGCGCGACGCCGGTGCCAGGGCCGATCATGATGATCGGCACATTCGGATCGGCGGGCAACGCGAAGTGTTGCGCCTTTTGCACGTAGACCCTGATTCTGTCGCCGGGCGAAACACGGTCCGCGAGGAAGTTCGAGGCCACGCCGAGGCGGGTCCGTTTTTCGACGTCGTAGCGTACTGCGTCGACCGTCAGCGAGACGCGGCCTGGATTGCACTTGAGCGACGATGAAATTGAATAAACTCGCGGCTGCAGCACATCGAGGGATTCGATGAACGCTTCCGGGTCGGGCCGGATGCCGGAAAACTTTTGCAACGTCGCCAGTACATCCAGCGTGGCCGCGTCGCCATCCGGATCCTGTCCGTCAGCCAACGCCTTGGCCTTTTTTTTCGGTCACCGCCGGTGAGATAGGATATCAATTGAAATAGCATGTCCGGCGCCGGAGATAGCGATACGCTGTCGGTGAGAACTTCGCGCAGGGCACGGCCGCCGATCGGAAAATCGGCCGGTGCATCGAGAGCTGCAATAATTTCATCAACCAAGGCGGGATGGTTGGCGGGAAAAATCCCAAAAGAATCTCCGACCCCGTAATCGAGACCGGTCTCGGCGAGATCGAATTCGATATGCCATGTGTCTTTTTGCGAACCAGGCTTGTTAAGTCGTCGGCGCGACACGAACGTGGCGTAAGCTGGATTGTCTCGTGAACGGCCTGGCTCGGATGGCGGCAACGCCGGCTTATCGGCCTCCGGAGCATCGATGGGCTTCGCGATGGCAGGGGCGACGCCAATTTCCTCGTAGAGCCGCTTAAGCATGCGCGCGGTGTCCTTGCCGCCCGGCACGCACAGATTCAGCCGCTCTTCCTTTTTGACAAACAAGGCTTCGGAATAGTCTTGGCAGTTATAGCCGCACTGCCCGCAATCCTGTTGGGCCATTGCTGCCATCATTCGCCGCTGGAGAGGCCGGCCTTCGGCAAGCTTCATGCGATCCGCAAGCGCCATAGCTGGATCGTGCCAAGGTGCTCCGTCGTCTTCGATGGGCGGCCCAGATACGCCCCCGATCACGCCTGGCAGAAGCTTTGCCACCTCGTCGCCCGACAGCGGCGTAACGCTGTCTTGCAATCCAAATAAGCCCGCAAACAGTCCATTCAGCCAGGTGCGCTGCTCCGGAGTGAACGGGGCGGATTCCGGAATGAACGACGGGATCGGCGGCCGTTGCGTAACGCTCATGTCGCGGCCTCCAGCTCAGCCATCGCTTTGAGCGCATCAAGCTCGTGCCGTCGCGCGAAAGCTATAAAGCTTTCTTTGCTGGAGGCGCGATGTGAGAGATAAGCCTTAAGAATGCGCTCTATCGTCCGCGGTGCATCTTCCGCTACAACATCACGGTAAAGCTCCCGCCCGAGCGCCGCATCCGGTCCGAAACCGCCCCCGATCGACACGTGATAGCCTTCAACCGGATCGGCTTCCTCAGTTGGTTGAACTTTGCAGGCGAGCAGTCCGATCTCGGATATGAAATGTTGTGCGCAGGAATGGTGGCAGCCGGTGAGATGGATGTTCACCGGCGTATCAAGCGCCACACGCGTCTCGCACCAGCGCGCTATTTCCTCTGCATGACGTTTCGTGTTGGACGCCGCGAACTTGCAGCCCGTATTACCAGTGCACGCTATAAGCCCCGAGCGAATGGCGTTGGCCTGGGTCGTCAGGCCGAGGGCCAAAATCTTTGCTTGCGCGGCTTCAAGTTTGTCGCTCGAAACGCCCGAAATCAGCAGGTTTTGCCATACTGTTAGACGGATATCGCCATCACCAAGTTCCTGCGAAATCGCGGCGATGCCTTGCATCTGGGCGACGGTTAAATGGCCGACCGGCACCACGACGCCGAGCCAGTGCAGACCAACTTGCTTTTGCGCGTGCACGCCAATATGCGCAGTCCGGCTGAAGGGAGGGCGCGGTGCCAACACGCCTGACACCGCACGATCGAGGCTACGGCCAAGCTTTTCTTCCATCAACGCGAGGAATTTCTCGACACCGATTTTTTCGAGCACATATTTGAGTCGCGCCTTGTTGCGGTCGGTACGGTCGCCGAGATCAATGAACACGCGCACGACCGCGTCGGCCACAATGGTCGCATCAGCGGGCCTAACCAAAACTCCCGTATCGCCCGCAAAACTCTTGTGCCCCGTCAGTCCGCCGAGACAGAGCTTGAACCAGATGCCGGGCGCCAGGCCAAAACCGTCATTGACCTGCACCGCCTGGAAGCCAATGTCATTGGTATCTTCCAGCACGGGGATTGTGCCAGCGCCGTCGAAGGCGACGTTGAACTTGCGGGGCAGACCGTAAAGCGAGCGGTCATTGAGAATATGGAAATGCCACTCACGAGCATACGGACGGGTGTCGATCAATTCCTGAGGATCGATGCCCGCCGTCGGCGTGCCCGTGACATTGCGGATGTTGTCGGCACCGGAGCCGCGCGAACAGAGACCTAAATCTTGAACGGCCTCGACAATGTTGATCGCATTGACCGCCTGGATTTCGCGAATCTGAATGTTGGCGCGCGTGGTGACATGCGAATAGCCGCCGCCATAGCGTTCGGCGAGATCGGCGAGGCCGGCAAACTGCGTGGCCTTCAACATGCCGTTCGGCAACCTCAGCCGGCACATGTAGGAATTTTGGTTCGGCGCAACATAGAATAGGCCGAAGTAGCGCCAGCGGAAATTGTCCGGGGGCTTGGGGTATTCGCCTTTTACCGCGTGCGCCTTGAGCCGTTCGTAGGTGTCGAATGGATGTTCGTCGCGCTTGAATTTCTCCGGGTCGGATAGCTTGCCACCTGCGGCGATCACGCGATCCTGTGCCTTGCGCGCAGCGGCATCCGGACCGATTTGCTCTGCGATGGATATGGCCGCTGGTGCCGCGATGCCGGCGCCCGCCAAACCTTTTGCGGTTCTGGCGATCTGCACGCCGGCGACAAACCCTTCCAGGTATCGCTTCTGTTCGGGATCAAAGTCGCCAGCCGATACTTCGCTACCCACCTTTTGTCCGGCGTCCGTCGTCATACCCTCGGCACCTGCATCATGCTTCGATAGCAGCAACGACCATGCCAAAGCCTAACTATCTGATATAATGATGTTTTTATGACTTCCGTGACGTCGCTGCTCTTAAATTAGCCTTCGTCGATAAAATTTTGTGCAATGCAAAAGCGCCGGTCATCAGGCGCAATTTCGCCGATACGCACAGATGTAGGCGCGAGCGCGCAACAGAGGCCTTTAGCTCCATTGAATTCGCAGAATTTGCGCCACTGCGTAATGAGAATGCGCAGTTGGCATATCAATTGCTCAGGGCTTCTTGGGATTGCAAGCGATCAAAGGAGATCTTCAGTGGCCTATCTCGTTCCTTCTGAATTCGTCGCCAAGATGGTGGACGCGGGCGAATCGAAAATCTTCATGTCAACCCGCGACACGATTATCCGCGCGTATATGGCCGGCGCCATTTTGGCCTTGGCAGCCTGGTTTGCGATCACCATCAACGTCGCTACCGGCCAGCCGCTCGTCGGCGCGCTCCTATTCCCCGTCGGCTTCGTCATGCTGAACTTGTTCGGTTTCGATCTGCTCACCGGGGTGTTTGTACTGACTCCTTTGGCTTTGCTCGACAAGCGGCCCGGCGTGACGATTAATGGTGTTTTGAGGAACTGGGGCTTGGTTTTTGTCGGCAACTTTGCCGGCGCGTTAACAACGGCATTTCTAATGGCGTTCGTAACGACATTCGGTTTCACGCAGCCGCCCGACAAGGTCGGCACTGTGATCGGCAGTATCGGCGAAGCTCGGACATTGGGCTACGCGGCACATGGCGCGGCCGGTATGGCCACGTTGTTTCTTCGCGGCGCCCTGTGCAACTGGATGGTTTCGACCGGCGTCGTCGGCGCCATGCTATCGACCAGCGTGCCGGGCAAAGTTATCGCGATGTGGATGCCGATCCTCGTCTTCTTCTATATGGTGTTCGAGCATTCCGTCGTGAACATGTTCCTGTTCCCCGCCGGTCTCATGCTCCATGCCCCCTTCTCGATCCTGGACTATTTCATCTGGAACGAGATCCCGACCGTGCTCGGAAACTTGGTCGGTGGCATAGCCTTCACCGGTTTGACCCTCTACGCGACCCACATGAAAACCGCCCCCAAGCGCACGCAGCTCAAACGCGTTGCTTGAGGAAATTTGCTACTATCACGGAGCCTCAACCCAGGCGGGTTGAGGCTCCTTTCTTTTGGTCCAACGCATGCCGGGTCAACTTGCGATATCGATCGGGCAATACTCGGATAAGGGCCGGAAGGAAACCAATCAGGATTTTCACGGCGCATTGATTCCGGAAGAGCCACTGCTCGGCTCGAAAGGCATTGCCATCGTCCTGGCAGACGGTATCAGCACCAGCGACGTGAGTGGCATCGCCAGCGAGTCGGCCGTCAAAAGCTTTTTGACCGATTATTACTGCACACCGGAGTCATGGTCCGTCAAAACATCGGCACAGCGCGTTATCGCGGCGGCGAATTCCTGGCTGCACTCCCAAACCCGGCAGAGCCAACATCGTTACGACAAGGATCAAGGCTATGTGTGCACGCTAAGTGCGATGGTCATCAAATCAACGACGGCACACATTTTCCATATTGGTGACGCCCGCATCTACCGCGTTGTCGGGCACGCCCTCGAGCAACTGACCGAAGATCATCGCATCGTAATTTCATCCCAGCAGAGTTATCTGGGCCGCGCTTTGGGAATCAATCCTCAAATCGAGATCGACTACCGGGCGATCGGGATCGAAAAAGGCGATCTCTTTCTGCTGGCAACCGACGGTGTCTATGAGCATGTCAGCAGCCGATTCATCGCCGAGACAACCAATGCCAACGCGAACAACCTCGACAGCGCCGCCAGAACCATTGTCGGAGAAGCGCAGCGGCAGGGAAGTCCCGACAACCTGACCATCCAGATCATCAAGATCGAGGATCTGCCAGACAGCGACAGCAATGAAATCGTCAGACAGGCACTAGAACTGCCGTGCCCGCCGTTGCTGGAAGCGCGAACGATGTTGGACGGCTATCGGATCGTCAGGGAAATCCACGGCAGTAGCCGAAGTCACATTTATTTGGCCGTCGATGGTGCGGACGGTGCATTGGTTGCCATTAAGACGCCATCGATCGATTTACGAGACGACCCGGCCTACCTGCAACGATTCATGATGGAGGAATGGGTCGCCCGGCGCATCAACAGTGCCCACGTCTTGAAGCCCCGCATCCATACGAGGACACGGAACTATTTGTATGTCGCCACCGAATTTGTCGATGGGCAAACGCTGTCGCAATGGATCATCGACAACCCGAAACCGAGCCTTGAGACTGTACGCGGGTTTGTCGAGCAAATTGCCAAGGGCCTGCAAGCATTCCATCGAATGGAAATGCTGCATCAAGATCTCCGGCCGGACAACATCATAATCGACGGGACCGGAACCGCAAAGATTATCGACTTTGGTGCGACGAGAATTGCCGGCATTGCCGACGATACATCTTCCACTGTCCACGACGATATTCTCGGGACGGTGCAGTACACGGCACCGGAGTACTTCCTGGGCGAAACCGGCTCCTCACGCTCCGACATCTTTTCCCTCGGCGTGATTGCGTACCAGATGCTAACGGGCAAACTCCCCTATGGCGCCCAGGTCGCGAAAACCAGAACGAAATCACAACAAAAAAAATTACGGTACAGATCCGCACGCGATGATAATGGCGAGATTCCGGTATGGCTCGATGGAGCGCTCAAGAAAGCCGTCCACCCGGATCCGACCCAGCGCTACGACGAGCTGTCCGAATTTATTTTCGACCTTCGGTATCCAAATGAACGCTTCTTTAAATCCTCGGTGCCACTTATGGAGCGCGATCCGCTTCTATTCTGGAAAAGTCTTTCAACCTTACTTTTTGTAGCTTTTTTGGCGGTATTGGCGCTGCTCGTATTCCGGATTGGAAAACACTAGGATCGAAGCGACCCCGCATCCGGATCATTTCGGCGTCATGGCGCCCACGTGCGCATGGAAATCGGCGCCGTTGCCGGTCTTGGCGACAAAGCCGGCGCGGATAGCAAAGTCACCGAAGCGCTCGCCCTTCTCGCGCCTCGCGGCGTATGCGGCGAACACAGTGTCGAGCGCAGAAACGATCCCGGCGTGATCGAGATCCTCGGCATAAAGCTTGTTAAGCCGCGAGCCGTCGAAGGCAGCGCCGAGGTATAAATTATAACGGCCGGGGCCTTTGCCCACCAAACCAATCTCGGCAAGATAAGGACGCGCGCAGCCGTTCGGGCAACCCGTCATCCGAATAACAATGTCATCGGCGGAGAGCCCGTGCGCGGCAAGCCGCTCATCGAGCGCCGTCATCAGATCGGGTAAATAGCGTTCGCTTTCGGCGAGTGCGAGCCCGCAAGTTGGGAGCGCGACGCAGGCCATAGAATTGCGGCGTAGACCGGACCAGGGTGCCAGCAAACCAGCCTCGCGTGCGATGCGTTCGATCTCCGCCTGCTGGCTGGTCGGGACGTTGGCGATGATAAGATTTTGGTTCGGCGTGATACGAAAATCACCATCGTGCATTTGGGCGATGGTCCGCAAAGCCGTTTGCTGGGCGGCGGCGCCGACATCGTGGACGCGGCCGTTCTGGACAAACAACGTCAGATGCCCGCGTCCATCGTCGCCTTGCGACCAGCCGTACGGATCTCCGGTGGAAGTGAACGTAAAAGGTTTCGCGGCGGCCAGTTTGACGCCGGCGCGACGCTCAACCTCCGCGCGGAATGCATCCAGGCCGCGGTCTTCAATTGTGTATTTCAGCCGCGCGTGTTTGCGGTTTTTGCGGTCGCCCCAGTCGCGCTGGACCGTGACCACGGCTTCCGCGATTTTCACGGCATCGCGCGTGTCGCAAAAGCCCATAATGTCTGCCGTGCGCGGGTACGTATCCTCCTCCCCATGAGTCATGCCCATGCCGCCGCCTACGCTGATGTTCCAGCCGATGACGTGGCCAACATCATCAAAAATGGCGATGTATCCGAGATCATGAGCGAAGACGTCAACATCGTTCGAAGGCGGTACCGCTACGACGATCTTGAATTTTCGCGGTAAATAAGTCTTTCCGTAAATCGGTTCGACCACTTCTTCCTCGCCACCTGCGATTCGCTCACCGTCGAGCCAGATTTCGCGGTAGGCCGGCGTGCGCGGTAATAAATCATCTGAAATGGCTCGCGTGAGCTCGATCGCCGCCGCATGCGCGTGAGACTGGTGGGGATTCGGATTGCACATCACATTGCGATTGACGTCGCCGCAAGCGGCGATCGTATTGAGCAGCGCCGCATCAATAGCTTTGAGCGTTGACTTCAAATTCGATTTGATAATTCCGTGCAACTGCACCGTCTGTCTCGTGGTCAGGCGCATGGTGCCGTTGGCGTATTCGCGCGCGACCTGATCGAGTGCAAGCCATTGTTTCGGAGTGAGCACACCGCCGGGAACCCGCACGCGGATCATGAAGGCGAAGGCCTTCTCCATTTTTTTGCGCGCACGCTCCGGCCGCAGGTCACGATCGTCCTGCAGATACATGCCGTGGAATTTGACCAGCTGCTGGTCGTCCTCGATGATTCCGCCGGTGATTTCCTCGCGCAGCCCTTCGGTAAGCGTTCCGCGCAGGTAATCGCTCGCCTCTTTGATGCGCTCATTGCGCGATAGATCGTCTGTCATGGCCGTCCAATCGAAGCAGGATCAGTAGACATCCTGCAAGTAGCGCTTTTCGCGCTCCAGTGTCGCCACCGCCTGCTCGGCAGCCTCGGGCGACAGCGTCTTAACGTCGGCATAAGCGTTCACCAGCATGGCGCGTACATCTTTGGCCATCGCCTTAGCATCGCCGCAGACGTAAAAGTAGGCCCCGCTGTCGAGCCATTCAACGAGCTCGTGGCGGCGGTCCCAAACTTTGTGCTGGACATAGATCTTGTCGGGCCGGTCGCGCGAGAAGGCGACGTTCATATGCGTCAGAGAGCCATCTTTCAGCGCATCCTGCCAATCAAGCTGGTAAAGGAAATCATGCGTGAACGTGCGATCACCAAAGAAGAGCCAATTGCGGCCCTTGGCCTCGGTGGCGCGTCGCTCCTGCACGAAGGCGCGGAACGGAGCAACCCCGGTGCCGGGGCCCACCATGATGATATCCTTGTCGGGCGCGGGCAAAGCAAAATGCTTGTTGGGCTTTAGCTTCACCCGCACGCGCTGCCCGCGCTTTACGCGTTCGGCAATGTAGTTCGATGCTACGCCCTCGCGGTCCCGCCCATGCGACGCATAGCGCACCGCCGAAATCAGAAGATGGGCCTCCTCGCCCACTTCGCGGCGCGATGATGCGATGGAATACGCACGCGGCGCGAGCGGCCGCGTCAGCGCACGTAAAATATCGGCATTCAGAGCGATCGGAAACACGGCGAGAAGATCTATGAGTTGTCGCCCGGCGATCCATTCGCGAGCCTGACCGTCAGCAAGCAGCGCTTTGACGTACTGGTGACCGGTTTTCTCGGCATAAGTTTCAATGGTTTTGAGGGAGAGCGTGGTGACGTCGCGGGACCTGATGAACTCCGCGCGCAATTGGTCATCCTGGGACAAACCGGCGACCTTTAGCAGTTCATCCACGTAAGCGGGGTCGTTCTCCGGGTAGAGATCGAGCGAATTGCCGGGTTGGTAGGCCGGTGCACCACCTTCGAAGCTAAGCGCAAGATGAATGGTTTCCTTATCCGAGCGCGAAGAATTCAAGTCGACGTGCTCGATCACTTCGGCCTCAACGACATCCGTATTCGGCGCGGCGAGCGGCTTGGCGCCAAAGTCGACCTCGATCACGCAGCCGCCGGCATTCGGCGGCGCCAGCGCTTTTACGGCATCGCCAATCCAGCGTCCGGCAGGCTCGACAAAATCGAGGTCGCAATCGACACGGTCGACGATGCGCTGGCCGCCAAGTGCCGCCAGCCGCTCATCGATTTTCTTGCCGATGGCACAGAATTCCACATAGGCGGTATCGCCGAGCGCCAGCACACCGAATTCGACACCGTCGAGGCGGGGAGCACCCTCGCCCATCAGTTCGTTATAGGCACGGATGGCCCGCGCTGGCGGCTCGCCCTCGCCCCACGTTGCCGCGATAACAACCAGCCGTTTGGCCGATGCGAGCGCCGCCAGATCAAGGTCAGCCATATCAATGATTGTCGGTTTCAGCCCATTCTTCCGCGCCGCTTTGGCAAAATCACCGGCGAGCTTTTCCGAATTTCCGGACTCGCTGGCATAGACGATCGTGAGCGGTTCGGCCGGACGCGACGTTGCCGCCGGTTGCAGCGCAACTGCACCACCCGCTGCTGCATCGAGACCCGCAAGGAATCCGGCGAGCCAAGCGCGCTGATTGGCGCTGGCAGGGCCGACGACGCGGTTGAGGAGATCAATCTCCTCTTCAGCGAAAGGCGCGGTCTTCGGAATAGGCGACATTTCCATTCTCATTTCTCGGCAGCGCAGCTGGCGCTGCCGTATTGCGAGGCGTTAAATCGATGCCGGGAACATGTGGTTGACGACTGCGAGGATCAGGAGGGAAACGACGCCGATGCCGAGACTCCAGCCGATCAGCTTCTTCTCGATCGGCAAGAGCGGCTCGACAGCCGCTTTGCGAAGTTCTTCGCTCACATTCACTTGTGACATCGTTTGCTCCTTAGTCTCAGCTGGCCAGCGGCGGCTTGACGCCGCTGAAGAACAGCCAGGAAATCAACAATCCGACCCAGATCACGAAGCCGAACAGGCTTACGAAATAGACAGCTGCAAGGCGGCCGATGCCTTCAGCCCACAGCTTCTTGAAGTTCGAAAGCACTCCGATCGAGAAGAAGGTCAGGATGAAGAACACGACGCGGATGGTGTTCGCCTCGCCCATCGCTGCTGGCACCTTGGAAGCGATTTTGGCCGGTGTCGCGAGCGCGAGGTAAAGCCCGACCGCGAACGTGACGACGAAGCCGATGACGAACTTCGGAAAGCGCTCCCAGATCTCGCGCACACTGGCTTTATCCGACGTTCGGTTGATGTGATTGGTCCAGATATAGCCAAGCACAAACGCCCAGATGCCAATAAAGATGTCGATGAACACCTTGATTGTCGCTGCTGTGCCAAGAATCCATCCCGGCTGGTATTTGGTGCCTTCAGCAGCGTTCTGCGCGAGAATCAAAGACTCGGTGATGGCGCCGCCGGCCACTGCCGCCCCGTCAGTCTTGATGGCAAGCCCCATCCAGGCGCCCGCGACCAGCGGCTCATGCGACAAAAATGTCTGTGCCAGAAATGGCAGCACCAGCACTTCGACGACGGCAAATACGACAACCAGCGAAGAGACCAGGACCGGGATCATCGGCCGGGCGCGGATAGCGCCGCCGGTCGCGATCGCAGCCGAAACACCGCAGATCGAAATTCCAGAAGCAAGGGGTGCCGCCCATTCACGATTGAAGCCGAACCATTTGCGAGCGACGAAATAAACGACCGCCCAGTAGATCAGGTAGGCTTCGATGATTGCCGCGACGCCGCGCAGCAGCAGCGCACTCGCCAGCGATAATTTTCCGGCGGCGGTAACAGCGAAGAAGCCACCGAGGATAACGATCGCGATTTTGATATAGAGCTCGGGACGCACTGCATCCTTGATCGCCTCACCGAAGCGCGGAAAGACGTTGGCGATCACCAAGCCCGAAATCAGTGCGAAGATATAAGCGCCTTCATTCGTCAGCTTGAGTGACCAACCAATGCCAAATTTTTGCAATTCGGCCGGAGTCATGGCAGCGAAGTTGGCGAAATTCCCTACCACCCAACTGGCATAGGCGATCCAAAAAACAGCTGTGAATGCGAGCGCAAATTTCTTGATGTCGCTCTTGAGCGCCACTGCCGCCGCGCTGAGGACCACGAGAAGTGCGACGTAAGTCGCGACCAGCGCGCCGAACCCGCCAAGCGAAGCATAGGATTTCGAAACAGTGCCGAGCGCCTTGCCCGCGTCGTTCCAGACGGAGGTTGTCACGACCCAGCCAAGCAGATCAAAATTTGCGATCCCTGCCAGCGCCAGAACGAAGATCGAGAGCCCGATGATCAGGGACAACCAATCCTCGCTGATGCGCGGCGAGAGTTCGACATTGTCGGCGCGGCGGGGGGCCGCGCCGGACCAGGTCGTGGTACTCATGGAAAAAGGCTCCTTACCAGGGGAAATGCGGCAAGATGCCGAGGACAATGAGCGCTACCAGCGCGGTTGCGATCGCCACCGCCCAGTTGTCCAGTGAGCCCGGCGGCAGGTCGCTGCGGCGCTCATGAGGTAAGTCGGTCATTGGACAGCTCCCGTACCAACGGCATGAGCTGTTAAATAGGAGACTATTCTACAAAACCGCAATAAGTGCCCGAAAATAAGAACAAATTTGCTTTTTGAGGGGGGTCAGCGCGTAACATTTTCCTTCCTGCGCCCTGTTGTGGAGAACGCCGGTAACGCTCGAAACCCGTGTTTACGTATGCAAAGCACGGAAAGTGATGCTCACTCGGGAACTCTTCCAAAACTGATGTCGACGTATCGGCACAAATTGCATTCCTTGTTGACGGCCCGCGAGCATCGACTGTTTGCGCGTCTCGACACGCCGCAAAAGATTTAGGATTTCCTCGACAAATTGCCGGTCAATTTCAGCCTCGAAGGCGATACAGCCATGTCGCCGCGGAGCGTGATCAATGCACGGATGGCACACTGTGCGGAAGGCGCGGTGTTCGCAGCCGCTGCGCTCGCCTACCACGGAAGGCCGCCGCTCCTGATGGACATTCGCGCTCTACCGAGCGATCAGGACCACATCATTACGCTTTTCCAGGAGCGCGGGTTATGGGGAGCAATCAGCAAGACCAACCATGCAATCTTGCGGTGGCGCGACCCGATTTATGCGAGCGCGCGCGAATTGGCGATGACCTACGCGCACGAATATTGCCTGCCGGGGGGCAAGAAATCGATGCTGTCATTTTCGAAGCCGTTTTCACTTGCGCGCTTCACGCCGAGAAGCTGGGTGATCGCACCGGAAGATCTCGATTGGCTGCTGGTCGAGCTGGACACCTCTCCGCATGTGCCGATCGCGCCGCGGCACGCAATGCGCAAACGCCGCCGGTCCTCGCGAGTCGAATTGCTGTCGCAGGACGTGGTGGAATGGCCCGATCCGCGCAAGCCGAAGCGCAAGAAGAAAGCTCGACAGTCCTGACATTTTACGCCGTGACGAACGCCCGCTAGTATCCGTCTGAAAGCTAAGCATTCGAGGCAACAACGTGGCTTCGTTCACCAATCGACGCCTGCTAACGATCGAATGGGGTCAGTGCGATCCCGCCGGGATCGTTTTCAATAGCCGTTTTTTTGAATTATTCGACTCCAGTACATGGCTTTTGTTCCAGGTAGCACTCGGCGTAAGGCCGCCTGATCTTGCAAGGACGTTTGGCATCATGGGAATCCCGCTCGTCGACGTACGCGCGAATTTTCTCAAGCCGATTAAATTCGGCGATGCTGTCGAAATAACGTCGCGAGTTAGCGAATTCCGCCGCTCTAGCTTCGATGTCGAGCACCACCTATCCGTTGACGGCCACCTGGCGGTCGAGGGGGGCGAAACCCGGGTTTGGGCGGCCCGCAGCAAGGATGACCCCGAGAAGATTGGCGCCATAGCCATTCCGGCCGATGTGATTGCCAAATTTGGGCCGGCGTAATCGTTCCAGCCATTCCCGGAAATTGGTCTGGAGAGGCCATCCGGCGTAGTGTGTCGTAGCACCAACAATAAAGACAAAGGGCACGAAAAGACTTCGTGCTTCCAAGGGACGAAAACGCTTGGCCAGGCTGCTTGAATGCAGACTCAACGGCCGTGACCGCGCCGACGCGGTCGCCGACAACGTTCTGTTGCTCGACTATTTGCGCGAAAAGGTCGGTCTGACGGGGACGAAGACCGGGTGCGACGGCGGTGAATGCGGTGCCTGCACAGTCTTGGTCGACGACCGGCCCATATTGTCGTGCCTCACCCTTGCCGCGACCATCCAAGGCAAGCGCGTCGACACCATCGAGTTGCTCGGCACCGACGGACAGCTCTCAGCCGTCCAGCGCGGTTTCCACGAAAAGCTCGGCTCACAATGCGGCTACTGCACGCCGGGCTTCATCATGGCGTCCGCCGGTTTGCTCCGCAAAAATCCGGATCCAAGCGATGCGGAAATCATCGAAGCGCTCGGCAGCAACATCTGCCGCTGCACCGGTTATGTAAAAATTATCGAGGCGGTGAAATATGCCGCGACATTGAATGCGCAGGGGCTCGCGCCGTGAACAAAGTGGTCCCCGCACACAATATCGGTTCCTATGTGCCCATGATCGACGGGCCTGAGAAGGTATCGGGGCGCGCCAAATATACCGCAGATATTCTCGTGCCGGATCAGCTTGCCAGCTATATCTACCGCAGTCCTTATTCGCACGGCGAAATTGTCGACATCGACGTCTCCGAAGCACTCCAGCTGCCGGGCGTACGCGCCATTGTCACCGGCGCCGACTGCGACAAGGCGTTCGGCGTATTGCCAATAGCCCGCACCGAACATCCGCTGGCACGCGACAAAGTGCGCTACCGCGGGGAGCCCGTCGCCGCTGTCGCTGCTGTCGATGATGCCACTGCGCGCGAGGCGATCCGCCGCATAAAGTTTACGGTGCGAGAGCTTCCGGCTTACTACACCGCGAAGGACGCGCTCGCGCCGGGCGCTGCGCTCCTGCACGATAAAAAGCCCGGCAACCTCGAACGCGACGTCCTGTTCGAGCTTGGCTCGACAGCGCAAGGATTTGCGCAGTCCGACCTGGTTCGCGAAGGAACGTACAATTGCGCAGAGGTCTGCCAGAACCAGATGGAAATGCACGCTGCGGTCGCCGAGTACGACGCAGTGCGCGAGCGCATGACCGTGCATGCCTCCACCCAGGTGCCCTATTACGTCCATCTGATGCTGTCGCAGATCCTCGGCATGGAAATGTCGCGCATCCGAGTGATCAAGCCGCACGTCGGCGGCGGCTTCGGTTGTCGCACCGAGACGCTCAATATCGAATTGATCGCAGCTTTGCTGGCGCGAAAGGCCAAGGGCACCGTGCGCATCGTCACGAACCGCGAAGAGACGTTCATCACACATCGCGGACGGCCGGAAACCGATATCAGGCTCAAGATCGGCATGCGCAAAGACGGCCGGATTACTGCGGTCGAATGCGATTGCGACCAACGTGGCGGGGCGCATAGCGGATACGGCGTCGTGACGATCCTTTACGCGGGTTCGATGCTGTATGCGATCTACGACCTGCATAACGTCAAATATGTCGGACGGCGCGCGCTCACCAACACGCCGCCCTGCGGCGCGTTCCGCGGCCACGGCACCGTCGATATCCGTTTCGCATTCGAGAGCCTGGTCGATGAAATGGCAATCGAACTGGGCCTCGATCCATTCGCCGTGCGGCGCGCCAATCTGCTCAATGCACCGACCTTTACCGATAACGATTTGATGGTGAATTCGTACGGCTTGCCAGAGTGTCTTGACTGGGTCGAGCGTGAAAGCGGATGGAACGTGCGCAAGGGAAAGCTTGCCAAGGGCAAAGGCCTTGGCATGGCTTGCTCGCACTACATCAGTGGCGCCTCCAAGCCGGTAAACTGGACTGGCGAGCCGCACGCGACGGTAAAGATCAAGCTCGACTTCGATGGCTCAATCGTCGTGCTCTCGGGCGCCGCCGATATTGGCCAAGGTTCAACGACCATATTGGCGCAGACGGTCGCTGAGGTGCTTGGGCTCGATCTTTCGCGCGTGCGTGTCGTTACCGGCGACAGCGAAGTCGTACCGAAGGACAACGGTTCGTATTCGTCACGCGTTACCTTCATGGTCGGAAATGCCGCGCTCGATGCCGCCCGTAACCTCAAGACTGTCCTCGTCAACGCCGCCGCACGGAAGCTGGAGGCGCGCCCGGAAGACATCGAATGTCTTGGTGAAATTTATCGCGCCGGCGCACAAGACAAGGGCGCCACGTTTGATGAAGTGGTCACCGAAGCGCTGAAGGATTCGGGCACGCTTACGGTCACTGGAAATTATTCGACGATTCCAGAATCACATGGCGGCAAGAAATATCGTGGCTCCGCAATTGGGGGGACCATGGGCTACAGCTATTCAGCGCAAGTGGTCGAAGTCAGTGTCGACGAGGACACTGGTGTCGTCACCGTCGACAAGGTCTGGGTCGCGCATGATTGCGGCAAGGCGCTCAACCGCCTGACGGTCGAAGGTCAGGTGCAGGGTTCGGTTTGGATGGGCATGGGCCAGGCCATGAGCGAAGAAGCCGCCTACCACGAGGGCCTGATGGTCACTGCGAACATGCTCGATTATCGGGTCCCGACCATTCAGGATTCCCCACCGATCGAGGTCGGTATCGTCGAAAGCAACGATCCGCACGGACCGTTTGGCGCCAAAGAAGCCGGCGAAGGTTCTCTCGCCGCTTTCCTGCCCGCGCTGACCAACGCCATCGCCAATGCCATTGGCATCCGCTTCAACAACCTGCCCGTAACTCCCGACCGGGTGTTTGAGGCGATCGAAAAGCGCAAACGGGCACTCGAAAAATCACCGACGAAAAGCGGAGAAGCGTGATGGACGCTCTCCCCGAATTCCGCGTGCTCAATCCGGCGACGCTCGACGAGGTGATTGCTGCGCGTGCTGCACATCCGGACAGTAAGCCGCTTGGTGGCGGCACTGACTTGGTGGTGAACGTGAGGCGCGGCATCCTTGCTCCTCCGGTACTGATCAACATGAATCGCGTGCAAGAACTCCACGCGATCAGGGTAACCGAAAAATCGCTGGAGATAGGCGCTTCGGTAACATTGACCGAGCTCGCCGAAAATCCGGACGTTATTCAGCATTATCCTGTGTTGGCGCAGGCGGCGGGTCATATTGCCGGGCCGACCCATCGCAACATGGGCACTGTCGGGGGCAATCTCTGCCTCGATACGCGCTGTATCTTCTACAATCAGAGCGAATGGTGGCGAGACGCCAATAACCATTGCCTGAAGACAACGGGGACAATCTGTCACGTGGCGCCGAAAAGCCGGGGTGTCTGCTTCGCGACCTTCAGTGGCGACCTGGCGCCCGCCTTGCTTGCACTCGGCGCAGAAGTCGATATCGCCGGTCCTGCCGGCAAACGCACCATACCGCTAGAGAAACTCTATATAGGCTTTGCCCGGCAGGACGTACCGATCACGGAGACCCAAGGGGACGGCAAGTTTTATCTGTCGTTGCGGCCGGGCGAGGTCATCACGTCTGTAAAAGCGAAAAAGATAACGGGTCTGCGCTCAGCCTATGACAAGATCCGAATTCGCCGGTCGATCGAATATCCCGTTGCGGGTGTCGCAGTAGCGCTCAGGCGCGAAGGTGCAACTCTCACCGATCTGCGCATTGCCTTTACCGGGACCAACCCACGCCCGGTGCTACTCGCCGGCACTGCGGATCTTTGTGGCGGCGGTCTCGATGCACGTGTGTTCAAAGGGCTCGATGCCCTGGTTCGTGACCAGATCATGCCGATGAAGACAACGTTCACGCCCGGTCACTATCGCCGGAGAGTTGCCGGCGTACTGGCCAGGCGATTGTTGTCCCGATTGTTCGAGAACTAACAGTGGGGATGGGCGTGCTGGACGAATTCACCGAACGCCGCCACTACAACGCCGTAACTGATTTCATCGACGCAAACGTTGCGCGCGGACTCAGCGACAAACCCGCTTTCATCGACCCCGACCGTTCGCTCACTTATGGCAGCCTGCAAACGCGTACCATCCACTTCGCCAACGCGCTGCGCCAATTGGGCGTGGAGCATGAGGACCGCGTCGCACTTCTGTTGAACGACACGGTCGATTACCCTGTAGCATTCTGGGGAACTATCCGCTCCGGCGCGGTCGCTATCCCCCTCAATACTTACCTCAATGCATCGCAATACGCTTACATCCTCGCGGATTGTCGCGCGACCGCGATCGTCGTTGCAGCACCTCTTGCGCAAGTTGTTTGGCCGATCATCGACAAACTCTCGCGACTGAAAACCGTAATTCTCGTCGGCGACAGCGACGGCGAAAAATCTGCGCTGCGGGGCCGCAGATTGCATTTGTTCGAAGACATTATCGCTGATGCTGACACGACATTGTTCAATGCAGACACGGTGTCCGACGAGGTTGCGTTCTGGCTGTACACTTCAGGCTCCACCGGCGATCCCAAGGGCGTCAAACACGTTCATTCCAATCTGATGGCCACTGCCAAGTTGTTCGGGCAAGGCGTTCTCGGCATCCAAGAAAGTGATGTCGTCCATTCGGCGTCCAAGCTGTTTTTCGCTTACGGCCTCGGCAATGCCATGACCTTCCCTCTGTCGGTTGGCGCTACAGCTGCCTTATGGCCGCACCGGCCATCGCCCGAAGGCGTGTTCGAAACGATGCGGCGGCATCAGCCGACTATTTTCTACGGCGTACCGTCGCTTTACACCGCTCTCCTCTCGCATTCTGAAATATGCAAGGGCGCCGGCTCGGACCGGTTGCGCATTTGCGTATCGGCGGGTGAAGCGTTGCCAGCCCATATCGGCGAACGCTGGCGCGACGTGGTCGGCGTCGATGTCCTCGATGGGCTCGGCTCAACCGAATTGCTGCAAACTTTCCTGAGCAATCGCCCCGGCGATATCCGCTATGGCTCTACAGGGAAGCCGGTCGTCGGCTACGAGGCGCGCATCGTCGACGAGAACGGGCGTGAACTCGGAGACGGGGAAATTGGCGAATTGATCGTGCGCGGGCCGTCGGCCGGCGAAGGCTATTGGAACCAGCGCGTAAAAAGCCGGCGCACATTCGTCGGTGAATGGACGCATACCGGCGACAAATACCGCCGCGACACTGAAGGTTATTACTACTACTGCGGCCGCACCGACGACATGTTCAAAGTGAGCGGCATGTGGGTGTCACCGTTCGATGTCGAGGCAGCGCTGGTCTCGCACGAAGCGGTGCTCGAAGCCGCCGTCATCGGCAAGGAAGATGCGGACGGGCTGATAAAGCCCAAAGCCTTCATTGTTTTGAAGAATGGCTATGCGGCCGATGAGAGCCTGTTAGAGACGCTGAAAATCCACGTCAAAGACAAGGCCGGGCCATGGAAATTTCCGCGCTGGATTGAGCTTCGCAATGCACTGCCGCGCACCGCGACGGGTAAGATTCAACGTTTTAAATTGCGCGAAGAGGATATGCAGGCGGCGAGCCGCTAATTTTTGCCGCCTCACGCGATTTTTACATACTCGAAATCGCCCGGCTTGTTGTCGATGCCGACTTTGGGCGGTGCGATCCAGCTCGCAAATTTTCCCGGCTCCATCTCCGGCTGCATCAAGCTTTCGATGAAACTCTTGTCATCCGCTGACGGCAAAAAATCAGTCCTTCGTTCCGTCCACTCTGCAGGCGCGACGATATTGCCGTCGACATCAGCATTCGTACGCGAGAATTCGCCGATGTGGCGATGGAATGCAACGTGCGGCAGCTTGATCTGGTACGGAATTCCGTGTTGCTCGATGACCTTATTCCAGCGGGCAACACCAACGTTACAATCAACAACGTAGTCATCACGCAAACGCATGTTGAGCGCCGACAGCGCCGGCGAATTGTCGTTCTGAACCTTCCCGTCAACCAGGCGCAACACCGGGTAGGTCGCGCTCTCGAGCTGGTGGTCGTCCTTGAGACGATCTTCACGGTAGCGGCCCTTGAGGCCGGCGTGGAAGGCGTTGGCGGCATTGGTCGAGATTTCGTTGCCGAACAAATCGAGCGTAAGTGAAAAATGCATGTTCGCTTTCTTCTGGATGGTCGGCAGATCGATCACCCCAAGTTTGCGTACGTTCTCGATCTCATCAGGGTCGCTGATCCCCGCCTCCTTCATCGCCTCACATGTGCGCTGAATGATGCGAGTGACACCTGTCTCGCCGACGAACATATGATGTGCTTCTTCGGTCAGCATAAAGCGGCACGTGCGCGAAAGTGGGTCGAAGCCCGATTGCGCCAGTGCCTCAAGTTGCATTTTGCCGTCGCGATCGGTGAAATAAGTGAACATGAAAAACGACAGCCAGTCCGGCGTCTTTTCATTGAATGCGCCCAACATGCGCGGCGTATCGGCGTCGCCGGAGCGGCGCTGCAGCAGCGCTTCGGCCTCCTCGCGGCCGTCGGTTCCAAAATATTTCTGCAATAAATAGACCATCGCCCAGAGATGGCGGCCTTCCTCGACATTCACCTGGAACAGGTTGCGCATGTCATAGAGCGAAGGCGCGGTCTTGCCGAGATGGCGCTGCTGCTCGACCGAAGCCGGTTCGGTATCGCCCTGGATCACCACCAGGCGGCGCAACATGGCGCGGTATTCGCCCGGCACTTCCTGCCACGCGGCCTCGCCTTTGTGCGTGCCGAACGGAATCTTGCGGCCTTCCATTTGCGGCGCCAGTAGCACGCCCCAGCGATATTCCGGCATACGCACGTAGTCGAATTTGGCCCAGCCTTTGGGATCGACGCTGACGGCGGTTCGCAAATAGACCAGCGAGTCCTGGAAGCCCTCTGGACCCATGTCGTTCCACCAATTGATGTAGCCGGGATGCCATTTTTCCAGTGCGCGCTTGACGCGCACATCCTGCCCCAGCGCGACATTGTTCGGAATCAGGCCGTCGTAATCGACGCTGGCGATGTTCATGGCTACACCCTTTCCTTATTGAAGGTCGGCGAAACGCCGCTGCCGTAAAGCTTCAGGGCACCCTGCTCGCCGATCGCATTCGGCCGCTGGAAGATCCAGTTTTGCCAAGCGGTGAGTCGACCGAAGATTTTCGTTTCCATGGTCTCAGGGCCGGCAAAGCGCAGGTTGGCTTCCATGCCGGTCATGGCATCTGGGGAGAAACTGGTGCGCTCTTCCAACATCACGCGCAGCTCGTCGTCCCAATCGAAATCCTCATAGGCAGCGGTCACCAAGCCGAGCTCGGCCGCCGCTTCCCCTTCGATCGCCACACCGATCTTGGACCTGGCGCTTTTTATTGATTCCGGCTCGCCCAGGAACCGGGTTTCCAGCCGCGTAAGCCCATTACCCATCGGATAAAAGCCGAAATTTGAGGCCCCCAGCGTGATGGCCGCTGGCTTGCGGTTATCGCCCTCGCGGGTGCCGATCAGCATCAGCGAGCGGTCCGCAGCGAAAGCGAGTTCAGCCAGCGTACCGGCAAAGCAGGAACCTGGTTCGATCAGTGCAATGATGCTGCGTGGCGTCACGTCGATGCGCTTGAGGACGCGCTTGAGATAGTGGCGGATCTCACGCATCAGCCAGTCGCCATTCGCCTTGGCGAGAAAATCATCGTGATCGAGTACGGCTTGCGCGCTTCCGTCGGTACGAAGCAACACGACCCCAATCGCTTGCTCGTTGGCGCGAAGATGCAGGATGGCGTCTTCCAACTCACGCGCCACACAAAGCGGCCAGAACTCAGCGCCTAAGGCACGGGCGGCTTCGACCGACACCGGAACACTTTGCGAAGGTCCGCGTACTGTAATGCTCGCCAGCCCGCGCTGGCGGTCGATTTCTACATCGACATGCGAATACGACACGCGGTCGGTTTCGATTTTACGTTCAAGCGCGGTTAGTTTGATACCCTTAGCCTCTTTCGGACGATCCGAGCGCGCGGCGACCTCCTTCGCTCGCCCGGCCACCGTCTCTTTCCACTTCGAATTCGGTACAACTTCATCCACCAAGCGCCATTCAACGGCTTTCGTGCCGCGAATTCCTTCCTCGATCGAGCAGAACACATCGGCGCGATCGCGACGAACCTTTCGCTTGTCGGTGACGCGGGTGAGACCGCCGGTGCCCGGCAGCACTGCGAGCAGTGGTGTCTCCGGCAACGCCACCGCGGAGCGGCGATCATCGACCAGCATGATATGGTCCGCAGCGAGCGCAAGTTCATAGCCGCCGCCAGCGGCATTGCCATTAATCGCGCACACATAAATCTGTTTTGAATTTTCGGAAGCGTCTTCGATAGCGAGGCGCGTCTCGTTGGTGAATTTGCAGAAATTCACTTTCTGGCCATGGGTCGATTTTCCGAGCATGCGAATATTCGCGCCAGCACAAAAAACATTGTCCTTGCCGGACTTGATAACGACGCAGCGCACCTCCGGGTGTTCGAAGCGCAACCGCTGCACAGCGTCGTTGAGTTCTATGTCGACGCCGAGATCGTAAGAGTTGAGCTTAAGCTCATAGCCGTCGAACAGCCCGCCAGCCTGATCGACGTCCATGATCAAATAGGCAATGTCGCCGTCGAGTTCGATCCGCCAATGGCGATATCGCGAGGGGTCGGTCTGAAAATCGATGACTTGCATGGTGTCCACGCGCTGGGCAATGTGCCGAGCCGCACTCTCCCTTGATGCATTATTATGCATATTATTATTACTCTGGCTATGGCTCATCAGCAAAGATTGGCAGAAAGGCGTTTCCTGTCTCGCTATTGCCTAGCATTATAATGCATGTTACCGGATGTGCGATGAGCCCTCCCCGCACCAAGGCCGCCGCCGGCCGCGATACCGACGCCTATCTCCGGCGGCTCGGTGAGCGCGTGCGTACATTACGCAATCAGCGAGGCATGACCAGAAAAGCCCTCGCCCGGCACGCGAAAGTATCCGAACGGTATCTCGCGCAACTTGAGGCGGGCCTCGGAAACGGCTCAATTGTCCTGCTGCGGCGGATCGCACGGGCCATCGGCCTGCCCATCACCCAGCTTGTACACGAAGGTACAGAGCCCGCGCTCGATCTCGTTCTATTGTCGCAATTTCTTGAGCGGCTACCACCAGCCACGCTCGCCGAAGCACGCGACCTGTTGCTCGAGCGCTTCAGCAAGCCGTCGGAAGACGTACGGCGGCGACGCATTGCGTTGATCGGATTACGCGGGGGTGGCAAGTCTACACTCGGCCGCCTGTTGGCCGAGCGACTTGGCATTCCTTTCATTGAACTCGACCGCGAAATAGAGCGGCGCAGTGGCGCCACGCTCAGTGAGATCTTCGATATGTTCGGTCAGGAGACCTTCCGCCGGGCTGAGCGCGAAGCATTGGATGATGTCCTTCGACAGCATCAGAATTTCGTCATCGCCACGAGTGGCAGCATCGTCACCGAGCCGGGCACACTCGAACTCTTGCTCGCTTCGTGTTTCACGGTTTGGGTCCGCGCTGAGCCAAAGGAGCACATGGGTCGGGTCATGGCCCAGGGCGATATGCGGCCAATGGCAAATAGCACCCGCGCGATGGATGATCTGATCTCAATTCTGAAAAGTCGCGAGCCCCTCTACGCGAAAGCAGAGGTCGCGCTCACCACCACGGGCAAAACGCCGGATCAGAATTTGGCGGAGCTGTTGCGTCTCATTGAAGTTCCCGATAATCGCATGACGCGCCGGTCGGCGTGACAATAATCGTAAGGAGCCGGCCCCTGCCGGGATGACAGGATGAGTGATACAATCAAGACCGATGTTCTGATCGTCGGCGCGGGCCCCATCGGCTTATTTGCCGTCTTCGAACTGGGCCTCCTCGATATCAAGGCGCACCTCGTCGATATTCTCGACAAAGTGGGCGGGCAATGCGCCGAACTTTATCCGGAAAAACCGATCTACGACATTCCAGGCATTCCATTCATTACCGGTCACGGGCTTACCGACGCATTGATGCAACAGATCAAGCCGTTCGGCCCAACTTTCCACCTCGGCGAAATGGTGACGACGCTGGAAAAAATCGGCGACCCATTGTTCCGGGTGGCGACCGACCGCGGCAAAGTTTTCGAAACCAAGAGCGTGGTGATTGCCGCAGGTGGCGGCTCTTTCCAACCAAAGCGTCCGCCGATCAATGGCATCGAACCCTATGAGAATACGTCGGTATTCTACGCCGTTCGCAAAATGGATGCCTTTCGCGACAAGCGGCTGCTGATTGTGGGTGGGGGAGATTCGGCCCTGGACTGGACGCTCAATTTGCAGCCGATCGCCAAGCGTTTGACGCTCGTCCACCGGCGCGACGACTTCCGCGGTGCCCCGGACAGCGTGAACAAGATGCGTGCGCTCGTCGCCGCCGGCGCTATGGATTTGAAGATTGGTCAGGTATCCGGCCTGGAGGGTGGCGATGGCCAGTTGAGCGCCTGCTCCGTGAAAGGGAATGACGGTGCGGTGACGCGTATCGACGTCGATGCGATGTTGCCGTTCTTCGGTCTCACCATGAAGCTCGGTCCGGTGGCGGACTGGGGCCTCAAAATGGAAGACGAATTAATCCCGGTCGACACGGAGGCATTCGAGACCAGCATGCCGGGCCTGTTTGCTATTGGCGATATCAACACCTATCCCGGCAAACTCAAGCTGATCCTCTCCGGTTTTCACGAAGCGGCGCTGATGGCACAAAAAGCGCACCGTTATGTGTATCCGGACAAGAAGTTGGTGTTCCAGTACACGACCTCTTCCACGAACCTCCAGAAGAAACTGGGCGTTGCCTGACATCGCAATGCCGAAAATTACTTACATCGAACATGACGGGACCCGACACACGGTCGATGCCGAACTCGGCTCGACCGTGATGGAAACGGCACTGCGTAACGATGTTGCAAGCATCGTCGCCGAATGCGGAGGCGGCTGCACTTGCGCCACCTGTTTGGTGCATGTGGATGAAGCCTGGAGTGCTATCGTCGGCCCGCCATCGGCGGAAGAAGAAGAGATGCTTGATGCCGCTTTCGAGGTGAAACCGACATCACGCCTCTCCTGTCAGATCAAGGTGACCGAGGCGCTCGACGGCCTGATTGTGCACACGCCGGCCTATCAAGGCCGTTGAGGGCAAGGTCTCTCTAACAACGTTGAACTACACGCGTCGCTGCTACCATGCGCGAACTCAGCCAAAGCACCGATAACCGCGCCGACCGCGTTGAGAAAATCTGCAATGCAAGCATCAGGGAATATTGGTGGGCGCACCAGGGCTCGAACCTGGGACCCGCTGATTAAGAGTCAGCTGCTCTACCAACTGAGCTATGCGCCCGGATTGCTGTAGCGGCGACACCGCCAAGCGCGCGTGGCTTAGCAAAGGCGGCTACGACTGTCCAGCCGCACCGCGAACCCGCATTTCGGACAAAAAAGGAAAGCCGCCGGCTACAACCGGCGGCTTTTGGACAGTGGCGCGTCGGAAAGACCGCGTTGGCCGCCGCCCGCTACTCGCACGCGCCTATTTTATCTGCGTGTCGTCTCCCATCATTCCACCGTGCGGCCCGTGATGCTGCCAGCCGCCGAAGCCGTGGCGACCGCGTCCGCCACCTGATTGCTCGGCGCCGAGCCGCGCGAGCATCATAAAGCGATGCTTCTGGCTGTCGTCGAGGCTCTTGTAGAGGGGACCCGCAGCATCCGCGAGCTTCTTGAGCGCTGCAGCACGTTGGCCCATTACTTCTGCGCGAAGATTGAGCCGCTCGATCGGATCTTTCGGACGATCGGTCGTGGCACGGGCTGCAAATCGCTCGGAGCGCTGCTTGAACAATTCCCGCAATGCGCCTTCTACCGCCGGCCAATTCTTCTCCTGTTCGGAAGTGAGCTTGAGGCCGGCATGAAGGGCGGCAATGCGCGCTTCACCGAAGGCCGCAACATCTTCCGCGCTCGGGCGCCAACCCTGCACTCGTTCGAATCCGCCAGACCCTTGCTGGGCGTAGGCGAGCGTACCGCCAACGATCGCGATTGCGGTCGTGCCGGCAAGAACAGTTTTCCACATGGGCACCTCCAATAGCATTTCCTATCCCGCCGATTGTGGACCCCGGATTCGCCTTATCAAGTTAAAGTTTGGACAGAGATTAATTCAACGCAATGTTGATTTACGAATGTTCATCGTACCGGCCGCTTTGTTTGCAAAATTTTTAACGAAGGACGCCCAGCGTTTGTGGCAACCAAAGGGAAATCTCGGGAATATAGGTAATCATGACGAGGAAAATCAGCATTGCGCATAACCACGGCAGCACCGCAATCGTGATCTCGCTAATACCCATCTTTGCGATACCGCTGCCGACATAAAGATTGAGTCCCACCGGAGGATGGCACAGGCCGACCTCCATATTGACCACCATCAGAATTCCGAGGTGGATTGGATTGACACCCAGATTGACGGCCAGAGGAAACAGGATCGGCGCCATGATCAACAGGATCGATGATGGATCCATCACATTGCCCGCAAGCAGCAAAATGATATTCACAACGAATAGGAAGACCCACACGCTGAAATGCTGTTCGACAATCCATGCGGCCATCGCCTGTGGAATCTGCTCGTGCGTCATCAAGAAAGAGAACAGCACCGCGTTGGTGATGATGTAGAGTAACATCGCGCTCAAATTGGCGGCGTTGAGCAACACTTTCGGCACTTCGCTGAACTTGAGCTCGCGATAAACGAATACGGTGATTATGAAAGAATAGACCGCGGCCACGGCAGCGGCTTCGGTCGGGGTAAAGACGCCGCTATAAATGCCGCCGAGCACGATCACCACCAGCATGAGCCCCCAAATGCCGTCGTGGAGCGCATGCAACCGTTCGCGCCAGGTCGCGCGCGGCAAGCGTGGATAGTTGTTCCGCCACGCTATGAACCAGGTGACCGTTGCCAGCATCAAAGCAAGAATGACGCCCGGCACGATGCCGGCCATGAACAGCGTGCCAATCGAGGTATTGGTCGAGACGCCGTAAAGCACCAGAATGATTGACGGCGGCACCAGAATGCCCAGCGCACCTGAGGTCGTGATTACACCAGCACCAAATCGCTTCGGAAATCCCTGCTGAACCATCGCGGGCAGGATGATCGAGCCGATCGCCGCAACCGTCGCTACGCTCGAACCACAGATGGCCGCGAATAGTGCACAGGCCGTTACACCCGCAAGTCCGAGTCCGCCGGGCCAATGGCCAACCAACGACGTTGTAAAATTGATCATACGCTTGGCGACCCCGCCGCGCGTGAGGAACGTACCGGCGAGAATGAAGAACGGGATTGCCATAATGCCGAAATTATCGAGACCGCTGAATAACTTTAGGCCGACGCTCTCGATGGGCACCTGCGTCATCGTGAAGAGGAAGGTCAACACGGTGAGGCCGAGCGAAATCGAGATCGGCATCCCGGTAAGCATCAACCCAAACAGCAAGCCAAAGATGAGTAGCGCACTCATCGGCTGCCTCCGACATGCGGATCAGCCGGGTGCGCGTCGATCATCTCTACCCCCTCGACATGGGTCGGGTCGTGGTGCGGTAGCGTATCGGTCCAGTAATAGGTCCAGGCCACCTGCAGGAAACGGAAGCACATCAAGTACGAGCCAAGCGGGATGCACAAATAGACGAACCAACTCGGAATCTCCAAGTCGGGCGAGACCTGATCGGTCGGAAAGAGCTCGATCACGAATTTGGCGCCCATGGTGCCCACGATCGCGGTGAATAGTGCGCCGCAGAACATCGCGAACAAAACCACCCGCTTGCGCCAAACTTGATCGAGCATATTGACGAGAACGTCGACACCCACGTGGATGCCCGTTCGCACGCCATATGCGGCGCCGAACTTGGCCATCCAGATGAACATGTAGATGCAGAGTTCCTGCGCCCAGGTCAGGTTGATATTGTAAACATACGGGTAAAGCAGCGGCACGCCGACAGCGAAGCGCTGCACCACCGCCACGAAAATGATCAGCGTCGCCGCCGCCATCAGGCTTGCGATCAGAATTTCTTCCAGACGATCTAGGATGCGCAAAAACACGTATGTCTCATGAGCCTGGGGATAGTGATGGCCCCCCAGCGGTCTGAGATTCCAAATTTACAGAGGACAGCCCCCACTGCCACTCACGGAATATGCTTCCGGAATCCCCACCTCTGGAAGTCGAACAAGCTCCGGCCCCTTCGGGCCGGAGCTCTTCTCAATTATCAGTTGGTCGCGCCGGCGGCCTCTTTCTGGAACTCTTCGATGATGCCTTTGCCGAGCCGGGTCGCCATTTCGCTGTAGACTGGCAACATGGCCTTGCGCATCGCCTCGGTCTCGGCAGCAGTTGGGATTATGATCTGCGTTGTGCCGGCCTTTTTTATCGCCTCCAAAGCTTCTTCATTTTCAGTCTTGGAGGTGTTGTTGCCGTAGACAGTCGCGTCGGCCATCGCCTTTTCGAGCTGACCGCGAATATCGGCCGGCAGCCCATCCCAGAATTTTTTGTTCACGACAACCACGTAGCCGATATAGCCGTTATCGGTCATCGTCATGTACTTCTGCACTTCGTGCATCTTCTGTGTGTAGATGTTCGAAGTCGTGTTCTCCTGGCCGTCAACGACGCCTGTCTGCAATGCCTGGTAGACGGCATCGAAACCCATCACCTGCGGCGTTGCACCAAGAGCACGGAACTGCGCTTCCAACACCTTTGAAGATTGGATGCGGAACTTGAGACCTTTGAAATCTTCCGGCGTGCGGAGCGGCTTGTTGGCGGTCATTTCTTTGAAGCCGTTATCCCAGTACGCGAGACCAATCATGCCCTTCGGCTCCAGCAAACCGAGGAGGCGTTTGCCGAGCGGGCCATCGGTCACTTTACGCAGGGCTGTGCGGTTCGGCAGGATATAGGGAAGATCGAAAACTTCGAACTCCTTGATCCCGATCGGGCCGAACTTGGAGTTCGATGGCGCGAGCATTTGCACCGCACCAAGCTGCAAAGCCTCCAGCTCTTCTTTGTCTTTATAGAGAGTTGAATTTGGGTAGACTTCAACCTTGACCTTGCCGTCGGTATATTTTTCGGCCAGTTCCTTGAATTTTTCGGCCGCTTTTCCCTTCGGCGTATTCGCCGCCACCACGTGACTAAATTTGATGACGATGGGCGACTGCGCCGTTGCGACGCCAGGTGCCACGAAAATGGCGGCCGCAGCCGCCGCGAGAAGCCACTTGCGCATAGACGTATTCCTCCAGTTTGACGCGCGGTACCGGCTTTTGCCGTGTTTTTCTGCGAGTTAAGGTGACACTAAACCGGTTTTCCGGCAAGTAGACCTATGGTCACCATGTCCGCCGAGCGTCAAGCTGGAAACGGTGCGGCGTAGGGCCGCCGCACCCGTTCATTTCAGTGCAGCGACCACCGGGCCCAATCCCATTTCCCGGGCCAGGCCGTGCGCAGCGCGCATCTGCTCTTCGTTGAGCATCGCAAGTAGCGGTCGTGCAGCAACGGCCAATCGCTGGATGGCTGCGCTATTCAAAACGACCGAGACAACGCGGTGACTGATCCGGCGCATGAGGCCGGCAGAGTCTGACGGCGCCTGTTCACGCGCGAGATCGCGCAGTGCCTCTTCGACTGGAGCCCAATATGGCTCTTGTGCCGGGGTAAGTTTGAGCACGTTTTTGATGCGTGCAATATTAATAGCGGCCGTCGTTTGCGCCTGTTCGCCATTGGCATCGATGGCCTCTCGAGCTTGGGCCAGCGAGCCATTCGACAACAAACTGATTGTCGCGAGCGCGATCACGCCCGCGCATACGGTCATCTTCATTACAGAAATCCCCAACTTTTTGAGTGGTTTCGACCCGGCGCGTACCCGTAAATTTGGCCCCGAAAGCGAACGAATTGCGGACAAAATGTGATTTATTGGGTTCCGGGTATACATACTTACCAGAATTGACGATGCCGCGTCGTTTTTGGACGCGGCATCTGCGTTTTAATCTTAATTTCAGCCGATTAACCGACATCGGTCGAATGAATACGTCCTTCCGAAGAGGGTGTTCTTCCACGTTTACTAGTGAGCTTGTTGAGTGCCCCGAGATAGGCCTTGGCGGAAGCGACCAGTGTGTCTGGATCAGCCCCTTTTGCGGTGAACGATCGGCCACTTTCCGAGAGCCGCACCGAAACTTCTGCTTGCGCATCCGTTCCGCCAGTCACCGCATGCACTTGATAGAGCTCAAGCGTCGCCTCGTGTGGCACCAGTTCGCGGATCGCTTTGAAGATTGCATCGACCGGCCCGTTGCCGGTCGATTGTGTGGTGACGTGCGCACCCTCAATATCGAGCGTGAGGGTCGCCGACTGCGGACCCATCGTGCCGGCGATCACGGTCAATGACAGCACTTTGATGCGGTCATGCGCGTGAGCAATTTCTTCGTCGACCAGCGCCTCGATATCCTCATCGAAGATTTGCTTTTTGCGATCGGCCAGCGCCTTGAAGCGGACGAAAGCATCTTCGAGCTGATTGCCGGCGAGTTCGTAGCCAAGCTCTTCCAATTTGTGGACAAATGCATGGCGTCCGGAATGCTTGCCCATCACCAATGACGTCTGTTTCACGCCAACTGATTCCGGCGTCATGATCTCATAAGTTTCGGCATTCTTGAGCATGCCGTCCTGATGAATTCCGCTCTCATGCGCGAAAGCGTTACGGCCGACGATCGCCTTGTTGTACTGCACCGGAAACGACGTCGCCGCCGAAACCAGCTTGGACGCGCGTGTGAGCATTGTTGCGTCGACGGCGGTCCAATACGGCAGCACGTCATTTCGGGTTTTCATCGCCATCACGACTTCTTCGAGCGCAGTATTGCCGGCACGTTCGCCGATGCCATTAATGGTGCATTCGATCTGACGCGCACCCGCCTTTACGCCGGCGAGCGAATTGGCCACCGCCATGCCCAGGTCGTTGTGGCAGTGTACAGAAAAACGCGCTTTGTCTGAATTGGGGACGCGCTCCCGCAACATCTTGAACAAAGCGAAATGCTCATCTGGCACCGTGTAGCCCACAGTGTCAGGGATATTGATGGTCGTGGCGCCGGCATTGATCGCGGCCTCTACGCAGCGGCAGAGGAAATCGGCCTCAGTGCGGGTAGCATCTTCGGCCGACCATTCCACATCGTCGGTGTGACTGCGCGCACGGGTGACCTGACCGATCACCATCTCGTAGACCTCGTGCGGCTCTTTCTGGAGCTTGTATTTCATGTGCACCGGCGAGGTAGACAGGAAAGTGTGAATGCGCTTGCGCTTGGCGGGTTTGATCGCTTCGGCGCAACGATCAATGTCCTTCGGCGACGCGCGAGAGAGCCCGCAGATCACTGCGTTTTTGGCACGCTTGGCGATCTCGTTGACGGCGGCAAAATCACCGTCTGAGGCAATCGGAAAGCCAGCTTCGATAATGTCAACGCCCATGGCGTCGAGCAGCTCGGCAACGGCCAACTTCTCTTCATGGGTCATGGTTGCGCCGGGGCACTGTTCGCCGTCGCGCAAGGTCGTGTCGAAGATAACGACGCGGTCCTTCTCGGACTTTGTCTGGCTAGGCATGGAAATAATCCTTCTCGTCGAATGCGCCGCTTGGGGCGCTCTATGGGTTCTCCGTCAGGTCCCCCGAGTGCCCAGGCAGATATGCCCAGTCGGCCCTCAGGGGCGGATAAGGAGAAGGAGCGAGCCCAGAATGAGGGTAGCCGCGGTGCCGGCGTATCCCGCCGTCCGCTCGATCGCGCAGATTGTCTGTCGCGCCGACATGGCCGTTCCCTCGTCTCGGCAGTTAACTTGGCGGATTCAGGTAAAGTCCGCGTTAACCGCGGCCTGCTTGTAGCGGAAAGCGTCGTGTCAAATCAAGCACTCGGATTAGGTCAGAAATGCTGCCAATTTCTCACGGCAGAAACGCAAGCATGAGTGGTGGTTATGATTTTTCCGCCTTCAGCGCCTTGCCCACTTTTTGCAGTTCCTTGAGCGCCTTGCCCTTGATTTCAGGAAAATCGAGATTGAGCGCTTGCAGTTCTTGCACAATGGCCCCGGCGACAGCCATGCGCGTGAACCATTTGTGGTCAGCTGGCACGACAAACCATGGCGCCTCCGGCCGGCTGGTCTGTCGGATCATGTCCTCGTAAGCGCGTTGATAATCATCCCAGCGCTTCCGCTCTGTTACGTCATTCATTGAAAATTTCCACCGTTTGGCGGGCTCATCGATGCGGTCGAGAAAGCGCTTGCGCTGCTCCTCCTTCGACACATGCAAAAAGAACTTTAGAATTAAAGTCCCATTTTGGGCGAGATGGCGCTCGAAGGCACGGATATCACTGAAACGCTGCTTCCAGATGTCTTTTCCCGTGAGTGTCGCTGGCAATTTCTGTTGCTTAAGCAATTCCGGATGCACGCGAACCACGAGAACTTCTTCGTAATATGACCGGTTGAATATGCCGATACGCCTACGCTTTGGTAAACGGCCAGAGGCGCGCCAAAGAAAATCGTGGTCAAGCTCTTCGGCACTAGGCTGCTTGAACGGATGCACTTCAACGCCCTGAGGATTGAGCCCTGCTGTGACGTGCTGGATCACGCTGTCCTTGCCGGCGGCATCCATGCCCTGAAATATGATCAAAACAGACCAGCGGTCATAGGCATAAAGCCGCTGCTGCAGTTCAGTCAGCCGCTCGATGCCGTTCTTGAGCATGGCTTTGGATTCTTTTTTATCGACGGTGAGACTCGAGCAGTCCGCCGGATCGCAGTCAGACAGATGAAATTTGTCCGGATTATCCACGCGAAATCTTTTGGCAATGTCATAGAGTGTCATGCTGCGTCTCCGGCACGCCGTAATGCGGCTGGGCTATCCCTTGCTTAATCGCGACGCCAGGAACGCACTAATAAATCGCGGCATGGCGCGATCAAAATCATCGATGTCGCGAACGACGCAAATATCCGAAAGTTCCGGCTCTCGTTCCAATGCAAGGTGAGTAAGGACACGTTCGCGCAAGACGTTTGCGGCTTCACTTGACCGCAATACCTTAATCAGTGCGATCAGCGGCCCATCGACAACCATCGTCCAGTCGGGTTCGCTGTCAAATTCGCGAACGTCGAATCCCGTCTCCTCTTTGAGTTCGCGCCGCGTGCTGTGATCTAAGTCAACCTTACCATCGATAATGTCGTCTGGGTCCGGAGTCCCGCACGGAAAATAAATTTTTCCACTATTGAAGGTGTGCTGGCCCATGACGCCGAGTAAAAAAGCGCCGTCGCTCCCCATAACCGCAGCAGTGCCAAAACAATCGTGCACGCCCGCGGCCGGACGGCCCCAATGCCGCCAAGCTGCGAAGCTCGCGTAGTCCGCTTCAAGAAATTTGCCGCGCAGCACGCCCCCAGCTACGACCTGATGATGCATTAATAATACGCGGCCATTCCAGATTGCCGGCTTTTTACGATGCAAGTCTTCGAAATAGGCGTCGATCTCGGCGCGTCGTTCAATGGCGAAGGCCCACGGCTTCGGCGAAAAAGAAAGCTCTTGACGTTCGATGCGAAAAATTGACGGCGCTTCGCTCATGGCCTGAGCGCTTCCGCTTCGAATAGCCGGGTTGGACTTACGATCTCGTCCTGCGCAGCCACGAGCTGGATTTCACGCGCACCAGTCTCCGCCGTTTTCGCAAGCACTCCGAATATAGCTGATGCGGCGCGCGAAAGCGCTTCGGCAATATTTCCACTGCGCAAATAGAGCGCGAAGAAAACTGCGGCGATCGCGTCGCCGGCCCCATTTACTGTCAGTGGGAGGTTCGGCGTTCGCACCGTGAAGCAGCCGCTATCATCGGAGGCCATCAGATCGATCGCATCCGGAGGCGTCTCGGCAGTATGTAACGAGGTCACCAGAATTGCGCGCGGACCGAGATCGTGAACAGCCCTGACCGCCTCGCGCGCATGGCTCAAACTCTTGCTCGCACGCTTGCTGAGATAGTCGAGCTCAAACTGGTTTGGGGTTATGACATCGGCAAGTGGCACCGCCTTGTTCCGCATAAACTCGGGAATGGCTTCGTGTACAAAGATGCCGCGACCAACATCGCCGATGACCGGATCACAGCAATACTTTGCCGCAGGATTTGCGCGCTTGACCGTTTTTACCGCGTCAAGGACTGCATCGCCAATTTCAGCAGAGCCCAAATAGCCTGAAAGGACCCCGTCGCACTCCCCTAGAACGCCGCGCTGATCGATGCCCGTTACCACTTCGCCGATCATACCGGCATCGAACACGCTGCCCTTCCAACTGCCATAGCCGGTGTGATTGGAAAATTGGACCGTGTTGATCGGCCAGACTTCTACCCCCATCCGTTGCAGCGGGAACACAGCAGCGGCATTGCCGACATGACCATAAGCGACGTGCGATTGGATCGACAGGATATTCATGGCCCGGACAATAACAGACACGGCGGGGAAATCCCCGCCGTGTCCTCATACGCCTAATAAACTCAGCTATTTCATTCCCAATTTGCCGGACGCTTCGACGTACTTGTTGGTGTACGTCTTGGACAGGTCGATATTGGCCTTGGCTACGTCGGGTGAGGATTGGCTAAACACCGCCAATACCGCTGCAGCGCCTTTGGGATCCATCAGGCCGGTGGTGGAATACATCGGGATCGTGTTCTTCAGCGCTGCCAGATAGCCAGCCTTATCTGGGCCAACAAGCTCCGGCGGCATTTTGTCCATGATTTCCTGGGGCGAATGTGAGTGGATCCACTTCAAGGTGTTGACGATGGCGTTGGTCAATCCCTGCGTCTCTTTTGGATGCGCCGCGATCCATTCGGCTTTTGTGTACAGAGCGCCGCCAGGATAGTCGCCGCCAAATACGGCCTGGGTATCGTGCTGTGTACGCGTGTCGCTGAGGATCTTCAGGTCCTTGAATTTGTTCTGAAGCACGGTGACGGAAGGGTCGAGCATGACGGCGGCATCGATTTGCCCCTGCTCCATCGCGGCAATCGCCGTTGGCCCGAGACCGACCGCAATAACCGCGGCCGATTTGGGATCGACACCGTTTTTCTTCAACAGATACTTCAGGAAGAAGTCTGTCGACGAGCCGGGCGCACTGACACCGACTTTTTTGCCGGCAAGGTCCTTGATTGATTTGATCTCATCTTTGTGCGCCGGAGACACCACCAGCACCAGACCCGGATAACGATCATACGTGACGAACGCGACCAGCGACTGGTTTTTGGCGGCGAGATTGACGCAGTGGTCGAAATAACCGGACACCACATCGGCACTACCTCCGATCACGGCGTTGAGCGATTGCGATCCGCCTTTGAAGTCGACGATTTCTGCGCTGATACCGGCCTTCTCGTATTCACCCAACTGCTTGGCTAACATGGTCGGCAAGTAGCAGAGACAGCCGGCGCCGCCGACCGAGATGATAACCTTCGACTGCGCGAGCGCAACGCCACTCGACAACACGAGCGCAGCGCAAACAGCGGCAAGCCGCCGAATAAAAGTCAGGCATCACTTCCTCCCTTTTTTGAAGCCTTTATGTAGGCCAATTCGGCTGAAACGATAGGCCAGCGCGGCACGAATGCCTAGGGGCGGCCGTCCGCGGCCTCGGGCCGCCAGACCAGCAAGCGATCCTCGATCACGCTGACCAGGGTGTCGATCACAATTACGAAGACCGCGAGCACAAACATGCCAGCAAAAACGCCAGCGACATCGAACACGCCCTCGGCTTGCTGAATCAGATAGCCGAGGCCGGCTGCAGCGCCCAGATATTCGCCCACTACCGCGCCCACGACCGCAAAGCCGACCGCGGTATGGAGCGAGGAGAACATCCAGGATAGCGCGGAGGGCCAATAGACGTGGCGCATCAGTTGCCGTTCATTCATACCAAGCATGCGCGCATTAGCCAGCACCGTCGGGCTGACTTCCTTGACGCCCTGATAGACATTGAAGAATACGATGAAAAACACGAGCGTTACGCCGAGCGCCACTTTCGACCAGATGCCGAGGCCAAGCCAAAGTGTGAATATCGGCGCCAGTACCACGCGCGGAAGCGCATTGACCATTTTGACGTAAGGATCAAAGACCGCGGCAGTCCGCGGCTGTCGGGCAAACCAGAAGCCGACCAGCACACCGCCGACCGAGCCGATCACGAAGGCGAGGATCGACTCAACAAGCGTCACCCACAGGTGTTTCCAGATCACGCCGCTCACAAACCAGGCGACGATTTGCGCGCCGACGTCGACTGGATTGGAGAAGAAAAACGGCGGCAGCAGGATCTTGCCGAACACCGGATAGGTGGTGAGCGCGTACCAAAGAGCCACCGCGATAATAGCAACGGCCGCCTGGAGAAGAAGGAGCGTGATTCTAGACATTGATCACGCTCCTTCCATTCTGCATCCGTGAATGTCGGCCTAAATCAGATCGGGTTTTTGAACATCCCGATAATGCCGGTCGAGCCCTTCACATGTCCGTTGAGCTTGTCGAAAAGCTCTTGTCTCGTCAGGCCCGGCGGCAACGCCTTCGGGTCCAGATCGGTCGCGATCAGCACAAAGGTATAGTGATGCGGCGGACCCGGCGGCGTGCAAGGGCCCATATAGATGCTTTGTTTTGCGGTGCCGATGCCACCGACATATTTATCGGACGGCTTGCTGGTCTCGCCTTCCGCGAATGAAGTCACCGAAGCCGGAATACCATAGGCGATCCAATGATCGACGCCGGTGCCGCGGCCTTCCGGATCGGTCATGACCAGCGCAAAGCTGGTGGTCCCCTCCGGGACATTCGACCAGGCGAACGGCGGCGAGACATTGTCGCCGACACAGTTCGGATTGGTCTTGTTGGCACCCGCGTTCTTTTTCGCCAGTAAGGTGCCGTCCTTAAAAGCGGATGAGGTTATCGTAAATACCTCGGCCGCATGAGCATTTCCCGCGAGCAGCAATAGGCCCGCTGCGGCCGCGAGCATTTGACGTATTCCAATCATTGCATTCCTCCCTCTAATTTTCTGGTAGCCATGATCACGAACAATGTTAGCTCATCAAAATTCCTTTCGCATTAGCCTCCTTCGCTTTGCGCGTAGCCTTTGATTACCTCGGCCTTCAGACTGTGCCAAATATCGCGATGCAACTCGTGAAACGTCGGGTCGAGCTTCACCTCTGATATGTCTCGCGGCCGGGCCAATGGAACCCTCCAGTCGCCTATAATCCGTGCAGCGGGTCCTGCCGACATAATGACGACCCGGTCGGAAAGCGCGATCGCCTCTTCCAGGTCGTGGGTGACGAACAGCACCGCCTTGCGATCTGCGCTCCATAAATCGAGCAAGAGGTTGCCCATGATTTGCCGAGTTTGCGCGTCGAGCGGACCGAATGGCTCGTCCATTAGTAGGATCTTCGGATCACGAATCAATACCTGGGCAAGGCCGACGCGTTTGCGTTGCCCTCCAGACAGCATGTGTGGATACCGATCGCCGAACGCACTGAGGCCAACGCGCGTGAGCCACGAATGCGCACGCGCGCGTGCATCACTCGTAGGTGTGCCAGCCGTTTCCAATCCGATTGCAACGTTTTCGATCGCGGTCTTCCAAGGAAACAACGCATCGGCCTGAAACAGATATCCGGCCTGGCGATTGATCGCCGTAAGCGGACTACCAAAAACATTGACGCTGCCTGCAGCCGGCTCAAGCAGACCGGCCGTGACATTGAGTAGCGTAGACTTCCCACAGCCAGTCGGCCCGACGATGGCGACGAATTCGCCGTTGGCAACCTCGAGCGTCGCGCCATTGACAGCCGTATAGACGCCGCCGTGAGCCAGACGGAATGCGACGACGACTTCACCAAGCGTGACCGCTGCGGCGGCAGCGCCGTCCGCCATGCGTCCCCTCCCCGCTTTTCGTTTCTTGGGTGCAAGCTATCCGGCCAACTGCGCCTTGCAAAGCCACGCGCACGCCGACCTAAAGGCCCTTGATCAAGCCGGCATCGATTAGCAAGCGATTGAACCGTCGCGCTTCGGTACCGCCCGCACACCGGTAAAACAGGCCGTGACACCGCTTCAGGATCTTTTTCTGCTCGGAGAACGAGGGGTCGAGCGGCACTCCGGCGGCTTCCTGTACCAGCAACGGAATATAGGGGGCGTCGAGTGTATTGAGCGCTGAAGACAAATCGACCGGCTTGAAATTGACGGCATCGACTGCGTAATAGCTGGTGTAGTAACGCGGATCGAAGGTTTCCAAATGTCGCGCGAGGTCAGCTTCATTGAGGGACGGGTCGATGATGCGATAGGCGAACTCCGGCTGGTGATCGCCAAATCGCACAATCAAAAAAGATTCCGTGGGAAACTCGCGCCTGAGTCGATCGAGGAGGTTAGAATAGTCGCGCGCGCTCATCGTCTGTCGTCGGATGTATTCATCGATATTCCGGGGATTGCCTAGCGCGCGCCATTTGGGGGTCAACTCCGGGCGGTAGCTGAAATCCCAAGGAAAGTGATTGGCGGCGGTATAGACGAACAAAAATAACGGGCCTTGGCCACGTTCACGCGCGATGATGTTCGTCGCCTGGTCATAATAGAAATTGTCCGGCTCAAGCCCCCGCGCACCGAGATCCTTCATATCAAGATAACGCTCGACGCCGGCTGTAGTCTGAAAACTGCGCGACCCAAGGAACGCGCCGTAAAACGGGTACAGGCTGAAAGTTTTGTAACCGCAACGGCCCAACGCATTCGGCAGCCCGCGCGCAACGTGGCCCGCAGCGATGCGCGTCACCGATGTGGCGAAGCGGCCGTACGAGCGCGCAGACAGACCGGTTAGCACGTTGTATTCGGTAAACCAGCTCGGCCCACCGGCACCCTCCACCACGAGCTTGCGCGATCGGCCATCGAATGAGCTGAAGTGCCGCTGATAGTCGGGCGGAACAATCATTCCGGGGGCAGCGGTGATGTCGAAGCTCAACTCATCATGTAGCAGAATAATGTGCGGTAACTTTCCGCCTGGACTACATGCCGCCGGCATTACCTTCAGTTGATCGGCAGCGGCTACATCAGATTCCAGCAATCCGTGCGTCGCGAATTCATAGATCGCTTCAACGCCCGAGCGCGCAAACTTGGACACGTAGTCGCGATTGAAAAACTCACCATAAAAGTCGGCGGGATAGGCCACCGTCAACGCCACCAACATGCCCATGCATAGTGCGCTGCCAAACACGCTCGTACGCACACGGACCCGAAACGGATCGATCCGCCAAAGAATTGCGATGAGGGGCACTGCAAGCACTGCGCCGAAAAGAATTGGCTCGCGCAAATGCGGCATGACCGTAAATAAAAATGCGGATGTATCCGGATCGATAATCATCAGATCCACAAAATTGATCGTCATCATCAGCTTGTCGTATTTGAACTGCGACAGGAGGATGAGTCCGATGACGAGCGAAAGCGATAGTAATCCCGAGATGGCGGGCCGGCGCAGCAAGGCCAGCCAGAAAAAATTAAGGAGTGCCCACGTGACCAAGAAGGTTGCCTTGGTCGCAAAGTCGAATTCGGTCGCCGTCATCACGACCAACGCGGCAAGATGAAATATGGAAATGACGGCCAGGGCCAATGCATCGCGGCGAGAAATCGCCTCGGCAGGCGCAAAACGGCTTAACAGGGCTGACGCTACTGAAAACATGGCCTACGGACGGCCCTGCCGGCTGCGATTCCCGCAACTCCCCAGCGCACGGCCCGCCGTCATAAGACTGTAATCAAACTGTCATTGCAAGACGCGGGTCGCTCCCGCCGGCCCGATTTTTCCGCCTCTGACAAGGACATAGGTCGGAGAGCCCTGGATTCATTGGTTCCGCGGTCTTTGCTCGCGTGCCATCATCGCGCGATGACCTTCGACCCCCGTCTCGCCGATGCCTGGGCGCGGCTTCCTGATTATCTGGGAAGTCACGTGCTGGTTAGTCTCACCGCGCTGGCCATCGGCCTTTCCGTCAGCTTGCCAGTCGCGGTCGCCTCGCGGCACAGGCCGATCTTGCGCGGGATGCTGTTGGCAGCGGCAAGCATCGTGCAGACAATCCCGGGGCTCGCGCTGCTGGCGCTCTTTTATCCGCTTTTGCTTGCGCTCGCCGCTCTGTCCGAACGCATATTTGGCAAAGGTTTTTCGGCGCTCGGATTTCTTCCATCGGTCGTGGCGCTTGCTCTGTATTCGATGCTGCCGGTCTTGCGCAACACGGTGACCGGCCTCAACGGCGTCGATCCACGCCTGAGCGAGGCCGCGCGCGTCGTGGGGGTGCCACCGTGGCGCCTGTTAGCAGACATTGAATTTCCGTTGGCGTTGCCGGTCATCATGGCGGGCATCCGGACATCTGCCGTTTGGGTGATAGGCACCGCAACACTGGCCACGCCAATCGGGCAAGAGAGTCTCGGTAATTACATTTTCACGGGCCTTCAGACCCAGAACTGGGTGTTCGTCATCTTCGGATGTGTCGCCGCAGCGCTGCTGGCATTGGCGGTCGACCAGTTGCTGGCGCTGGTGCAAGTGGGGGTGGGCCGGCGCAAGCGCGCCTACACGACATTTGGCGCTTTGGGACTCGTTACGCTGATAATTGCAGCCTTGCTCCCCGGCCTCGCGCGGCCGCAGGCCAGTTACCTTATCGGCTCCAAAACCTTTACCGAGCAATACGTCTTGGCGGCGTTACTTGAGGAGCGTTTGCAGGGCGCAGGCCTCACCGCGGCGCGCCGGCCCGGCCTCGGCTCGAACGTGCTGTTCGATGCGCTCGCCGCAAGCGAGGTAGACGTCGCAGTAGACTATTCGGGCACGCTCTGGGCCAACCGTCTGCAGCGCAAGGACGTCCCTTCACGCGAGCAACTGCTCACAGAGCTCACGGCCTGGCTGCAAACGACGCATGGCATCCGCATGCTTGGCTCGCTGGGATTCGAGAATGCTTATGCTTTGGCGATGACGCACAAGAAAGCTCAGGCGCTCGGCATTCGTTCCATCGCAAATCTTGCCGCGCACGCCGGCGAACTGACCATCGCCGGCGACTACGAATTCTTCGCACGTCCAGAATGGGCTGCCTTACGCGACGCCTATGGCTTGCGCTTCCGCACCGAGCGACAAATGCAGCCCGAATTTATGTACAAGGCAGCAGCCGATGGAGAAGTCGACGTGATCGCGGCCTATACCAGCGATGGCCAGATCGCGACCTACGATCTTGTCGTTCTTACGGACGACAAGCATGCCATCCCGCCTTATGACGCGATTCTGTTGCTCTCGCCGAAGCGCGCCGGCGACGAGAACCTTGCAACCGCCCTGAAGCCGCTGGTGGGCGCCATCGACGTTGCCGCCATGCGGACCGCCAACGCTCGCGCATCGAACGGCAAAGAGACACCAGACGCCGTGGCCCGCTGGTTGGGTGCCGAGATCGCGAAGCGCCGCCAGCGTTAGTTGCGATCGTCCTTCATTGCGATCGCGCCGCCCAGCATCCGCGCTAGTTTTTGCTCTTGTCGACCAGCGCGCGCTGTTTGATCCACGGCATCATTTCGCGAAGCTTGGCGCCGACCTGCTCGATCGGATGCTCGGCGAGCTTGGCTCTCGTGGCTTTGAATGACGTCTGATTGACCTTGTTTTCCAGCATCCAATCACGCGTGAAGCGGCCGGACTGAATATCGGCCAGCACCTTCTTCATCTCGGCCTTCGTTTCTGCCGTGATGACTCGAGGGCCGGAGACATATTCTCCGTACTCCGCGGTGTTCGACACGGAATAATTCATATTGGCGATACCGCCTTCGTAAATCAGATCAACGATGAGCTTCACCTCGTGCACGCACTCGAAATAGGCCATCTCGGGCGCGTACCCGGCCTCGACTAGCGTTTCATATCCCGCCTTCATCAATTCAACGAGGCCGCCGCATAGGACGGTCTGTTCGCCGAACAGGTCGGTTTCGCATTCTTCCTTGAATGTCGTCTCGATGATGCCGGCGCGGCCGCCACCAATCGCCGATGCATATGAGAGCCCGAGATCGTGGGCATTGCCGGAAGCATCCTTGTGAATGGCGACGAGGCAGGGCACGCCGGCGCCGCGCTGATATTCCGAGCGGACGGTGTGGCCGGGACCTTTGGGCGCAATCATTAGCACGTCGAGATCGGCTCGCGGCTCGATCAGGTTGAAATGCACATTGAGCCCATGGGCGAACATCAACGCAGCGCCGTCCTTCATGTTCTTGGCGAGGTGGTCGCGATAGATATCGCCCTGCAATTCGTCGGGTGTCAGCATCATCATCACGTCGGCCCATTTGGCGGCATCCGCGACTTCCATCACTTTGAATTTCTCGGCCTCCGCCTTCTTGACGCCGGCGGACGTTTTACGCAGCGCCACCGCCACGTCTTTCACACCGCTATCGCGCAAATTGAGCGCATGGGCATGACCTTGGCTGCCGTAACCGATGATGGCGACCTTCTTGCCCTTGATCAGGTTCAGGTCGGCGTCGCGATCGTAGTAGACACGCATGATACTTGGTCCTTTGGTCTTTCGTTCAGCCAGTGGCCGCTTGATATGTCGGAGCTGTCCCCGCCGCGCTGCTTCTAAGTTGCCCCAGCATTTGGGGCAAGTCCCTCCGGCGGCTTCCTTTTATTGACCGTTGCGCTGCCGCCTGATCTGCAACCGGCCCGCATAGAGCAGCGCGAAATCCCGCCAGCACGCTGCCGTATTTGATGACCTCAGGCATTTGGGAGCTTTGCTCGAAACAATAAGGGCGGGCGCTGGCAATGCCGATACAGCGCATATTCTCGAGCGAATAAGGCTTTAAGAACACCCCCAGCATGATCAGCGGGATTGCCAGGATCGTGAGACCCATCGCCTACATCCCCTCCGGCCCGCGCATGATCGCGGCAATGCCGGTGCGTGCGACCTCAACCAGGCCGAGCGGCAACATCAGCGCGATGAACTGCTCGATTTTGTCGCTGGCGCCTGTGATCTCGAAGACAAAGCTTTCGGTGGTCGCGTCGATCACACGCGCGCGGAACGCATCCGCCAACCGCAGAGCTTCAACCCGATTTTCACCCTTGCCCTTAACCTTCACCATTGCGAGCTCCCGCTCGATAGCGTTGCCCGCAGTGGTCATATCCACCACGTGATGTATGGGGACCAGCCGATCGAGCTGGTTCTTGATCTGCTCAATCACCATGGGCGTGCCGGTGGTGACAATTGTGATCAACGAAAGGTGTTGGCGGTGTTCCGTCTCCGACACCGTGAGAGATTCGATGTTGTAGCCACGGCCGGAGAACAGCCCGATGACACGGGCCAGCACGCCGGGCTCGTTGTCGACAAGCACCGAAAGCGTATGGGTTTCCGGCTTTTGAGCGGTCGGCGCGGCCGGATAATGACTGGTCGTAGGAGCGTTCATCACACCATCACCTTGCCTTCTTCGGTGATGGCGCTTTCAACACTGACGCCAGCGTCACCGAGCAGCATCTCATTATGGGCGCGTCCCGACGGAATCATCGGAAAGCAGTTCTCCTTAGGATCGACCACGCAGTCGAAAAGAACAGGCTTGTCGATGTCGATCATCTCCTTGATGGCGCGATCGAGATCGGCCGGCTTTTCGCAGCGGATACCGTGCGCGTGATAAGCGTCGGCCAGCTTGACGAAATCGGGCAGCGCCTCTGAGTAGCTTTCGGCATAGCGCCCGCCATGCAGCAATTCCTGCCACTGGCGCACCATTCCCATGTAGTTGTTGTTCAGGATAAAGATCTTGACGGGCAGCCTGTACTGCACAGCGGTCGAAATCTCCTGCATCGTCATCAGGACCGAGGCTTCGCCGGCGATGTCTATGACCAGTGATTTCGGGTGCGCGAGCTGAACGCCGACGGAAGCCGGCAACCCGTAACCCATGGTGCCGAGACCGCCTGAGGTCATCCAGCGGTTTGGCTCCTGGAATCCATAAAACTGCGCGGCCCACATCTGGTGTTGACCGACTTCGGTCGTGATGTAGCAGTCCCTGTCCTTGGTTAGCTCATATAGCCGCTGGATCGCGTACTGCGGCTTGATAACCTCGTTTGATGACCGATAAGCCAGCGACTTGCGTGCGCGCCATTTTTCGATTTGCGCCCACCAATTTTGCAGTGACTTCTTGTCGGGGTGAATTGCACTTGTGCGCCAGAGACGCACCATGTCCTCGAGCACATGGGCGCAATCACCGACGACCGGCACGTCCACCTTGACGTTCTTGTTGATCGACGACGGATCGATGTCGACGTGTATCTTTTTGGAACCTGGAGAGAAAGCATCCAGCCGGCCGGTGATGCGATCGTCAAAGCGCGCGCCGATGCAGATCATGACATCGCAATCGTGCATCGCCATGTTGGCTTCAAGCGTGCCGTGCATGCCGAGCATGCCGAGCCACTTCGGATCGGCAGCTGGAAATGCACCAAGCCCCATCAATGTCGAGGTGATCGGGTAGCCGGTGAGTTTGACCAGCTCACGTAACAGATCGCAGGCGGCTTTGCCCGAATTGATAATGCCGCCACCGGTGTAAAACAGCGGCCGCTTGGCGTGTGCCATCAGCTCGACCGCCTGTTTGATCTTGTCCATGTCGCCCTTAACCTTGGGCTTGTAGCCGGTGTGCGGAAAATCTTTCGGCTTGGAGTAGATGCCCTTGGCGAATTGGATGTCTTTCGGCACATCGACGACTACAGGACCCGGCCGGCCGCTCGACGCGATGTGGAACGCCTCGTGCAGGACGCGTGGCAAATCCTCAATGCGCTTGACCAGGTAATTGTGCTTGGTGCACGGCCGGGTGATGCCGACCGTGTCGCACTCCTGGAAAGCGTCATTGCCGATCAAGTGTGTCGGGACCTGGCCGGTAATGCACACAATCGGAATCGAATCACAGAACGCATCCGTCAAGCCGGTCACGGCATTGGTCGCGCCGGGGCCGGAAGTGACCAACACGCAGCCGACTTTGCCAGTCGAGCGCGCATAGCCTTCCGCTGCATGTACTGCACCTTGCTCATGGCGAACGAGAATGTGGCGCACCTGATTTTGCGAGAAGATCGCATCATAGATGGGCAGCACTGCACCGCCCGGATAGCCGAACAGGTGTTCGACGTTCTGGTCGGCAAGCGCTTGGATGACCATTTCGGCGCCGGTCATTTCGCGTGTCATGTCATCACCTTTCGTCGTCTCATCTCATCCTGGTGCCGCGGCAATAAAAAAGGCCCACAAAGGGCCATGTCGGACGCCTGTCTCCGGCCCTTTTTAGGACCGGGCCAGCGCCCGAACACCAACTACGGTAATAATATTGCGCAACATCCACATCGTCTGAACTTTCATTGCGCGCGTTATATTGCCTGATGACGGTATGGTCAAGCCGTCTATTGCGAAAAATGATGCCCTTATGAGGCCCTCAGGACCACGGTCCGGGACTTAGGCCGCGCGGGCGCATCAGGGCGCCAAGCTTAGATCGCGTGCCGCTTCCGGCGTCAGCCAATGCCAGCTCCCCATCTGGTTTCGAAACCAGGTCAGTTGGCGTTTGGCATAACGGCGCGTGTCCATGACAGCACCTGCCGCAGCTTCCTCAAGTGAGATTTCGCCCTTGAGATGGCGCCGAAGCCAGGGCACGCCATGCGCTTTCGTGGCGGGTAAGGTCGGATCGAGCTTGCGTTCATCTAGCAACCGCACCTCATCGAGCGCGCCTGCTTTCAACATCGTGTCAAACCGCGTCTCGATACGGCGAACCAACTCCTTGCGCTCACATGTAATAAACATTTTGGTGGCATGTTCGGAATTGATCAGCGGCGGCAGACCTTCTCGATGCCAGTCCGATAGCGGCCGGCCGGTTGCCACAACAACCTCGAGCGCCCGTGAAATTCGCGATCGATCGTTGATCATCACGCGTTGGGCGGTTTCAGGATCGAGCCGCACAAGTTCTTCATGTAACGCTGGCGCGCCGTCACGCTGCAATCGACTTCTTACCTCGGTTCGGATGTTAGCCGGAATTGGCGGCACTGCCGCCAATCCGGCCGTCAGGGCTTTAAAGTACAGACCCGTACCGCCGACGAAAATGGGCAGGCGGTGCTGCGCGATAGCCTCACCAAGCGCTGCTTTGACATCGCCGAACCAGCGGCCGACCGAGTAATTTTCTGCAGCATCTGTGTGTCCATAGAGTCGATGCGGCACCCGCCCCTCCTCTTCGGGTGTCGGGCGCGCCGTAATGATACGCAGATCGCGATACACCTGCATGGAATCGGCGTTGATAATTGTCCCCCCCAGCCGCTCGGCAAGATCAAGCGCAAGCGCCGACTTGCCGCTGGCGGTTGGCCCTGCAATAAGCACCGCTCGATTGGTATTGTGACCCGCATGACTCATGTCGCGACCCTGATCGGTACTCCAAACGCGGTTGCCGCGGTGCTGCAGAGCGCGCGCGCGGCGCTGCCTGGCTCCGGCACAGAGCAATGGCTCGGGCCCAGCGCCGTCGACATTCCCTTTAACGCGGATAACGCAGCAGACCAACGCGCGGCGGCTGAACGATTGCGTGCCATCGCTAGCGGTATCGATGCCGTGGTGCAACCCGCCGCCAACCGGCGCAAGAAGCTGTTTTTGGCCGACATGGACTCCACCGTTATCGAGCAGGAGTGCATTGACGAGCTCGCCGACTACATCGGGATCAAATCCCGCGTCGCTGCAATCACCGAAAGGGCTATGCGCGGCGACATCGCATTTGAGCCGGCACTACGGGAACGGGTTGCGCTGCTCAAAGGTCTGCCCGTTTCGGTGATTGAGGAGGTTTTACGCGATCGTATCAAATTGACGCCCGGGGCCAAAACGCTCGTGGCAACCATGCGTGCAAATGGCGCCCACACTTGCATGGTGTCCGGCGGATTTACGTTGTTCACCGATCGTATCGCCGCGATGGTCGGCTTCGACGCAAGCCGGGCCAATTCACTCACAATTGTGGATGGCAACAAGCTCGCGGGCAAAGTCGCCGAGCCGATTTTCGGCCGCGACGGCAAACGCGCCGCGCTGATCGAGCTACGGCAGGAATTCGCCCTCACCAAAGAAGAGACCATGGCCATCGGCGATGGTGCGAACGACCTCGACATGATCATCGGAGGCCGGACTTGGCGTCGCGTATCACGCAAAGCCGAAAGTTGCGGCTGCCGCCGCCGCGCGCATCGATCATAGCGATCTTACTGCGCTGCTTTATGTGCAAGGCTACAGGCGAGCGGACTTCATAGTGGCGTGATCGCGTCTTCCTGAAAGATTACTGCAGGCTCAGTGCGACAAAGCTCGGGTCGCCATCTGGAGACACAACCAGCAACACCACTGCCTTCTTGCCGTCTTTCTTGAGCTTTTCGATTCGCTGTTGAAGTTCGGTCGCGTTCGCTACGGCTTGCTGTTGCACCTCGGCGATAACCATTCCTGGGACGAGTTGCTTTTCGGCGGCAGGCGAATTGGCATCCACGCCGGTGATCAACACGCCCTTCACTTTGTCCTTGATGTTATGCTTCTTGCGTAGGTCGTCGGTAAGGTTGGCAAGGTCAAGTCCGAGCGCCTTTTTGACAACGGGTTTTGAGTCCGGCGCCGCATCGTTTTTGGTGTTGAGCGCCGCCTGTTTCTCATCCTCTAGCCGGCCAAGTTTCACCGTCTTCTTTTCTTCCTTGCCTTTGCGAATAACGATCACCTCGACATCCTTGCCGACGGGTGTATCGGCAACGATCTTTGGCAGATCGCGCATTTCCTTGACGTCCTTGCCGTCGAACTTGACGATGACGTCACCTGGCTCAATTCCCGCTGGCTTTGCAGGACCTTTGTCGTCGATGCCGGCCACCAACGCGCCGCGCGCCGGTTTCACGCTGAGACTTTCTGCAATCTCATCGCTCACTTGCTGGATGCGCACGCCGAGCCAACCGCGGCGTACCTCCTTGAATTCGCGCAATTGATCGATCACGGGCACCACTGTCTTCGACGGGACGGCGAAGCCGATGCCGATCGAGCCGCCGGACGGCGAGATGATCGCCGTATTCACTCCGATCACTTCCCCATTGAGATTGAACAGAGGACCGCCGGAATTGCCGCGGTTAATGGCAGCGTCGGTCTGGATGTAGTTGTCGTAAGGCCCCGACTGGATGTCTCGGTTGCGGGCCGAAACGATACCTGCGGTCACCGTACCGCCAAGACTGAACGGATTGCCGATGGCGATTACCCACTCACCAAGCCGCAATTTGTCGCTGTCCCCAAACTTCACCGCTTTGAGCGGTTTGCTCGACGTTACTTTAAGAAGAGCAAGATCGGTTTTCTGGTCGCGACCGACAACTTCGGCTTTCAATGTAGTGCCATCATTGAAAATAACGTTGACCTCATCGGCGTCGGCGATGACATGATTGTTGGTCACCACCAAGCCTGAAGCATCGATAACGAAACCAGAGCCGAGAGAATTGACGCGTCGCGGCGTGGGTGCCGGGCCGTTCTGTGCATCCGGCCCGTTTTGCCCATTTGGTCCGTTTGGACTATTTTGCCCGCCTTGACCGCCCTGCCCACGGCGGTTCTTGAAGAACTCTTCAAAGAACTCTTCAAACGGCGAGCCCGGCGGCAGTTGCGGCATGGCGCCGCTCCGCAAATCGACCGACTGTTTGGTCGACACATTGACGACAGCGTCGATGACCTGCTCCGCGACGTCTGCGATGCCTTCTGGTCCTCGCGCCGCCGCGGGAGCGATGAGAGCCGGCCAGGCGATGGCAGCTGCAGCAAAAATGGCCAAACCGGAACGGCCAGCGGTGGATCTCATGCGGAAGAAGGATGCGCCCATGGGCGTCGTATCTCCTGGGAGTAAGCTAATAATGAGAGTGGCCCCGACTTCGCGGCGATTCAAGGGCACCGCGAATCAATACCATGCGAGGCCGGATTTACTGCGTCATGCGCGCACGAGCCACACTAAACCGACACCAACGATAGCCGACCCGATCCCGATCAGTCGCAGGGAGAAATCCGGGGTCCCCAGCACGCTCGTCATTGCCTTTTTGGCAGCCTCCGGAAATGCCGCGAAGATCAAGCCTTCAATGACAAAAACCAGTCCAAGAGCGGCTAAAAAATCCGACATACCGGGAGGGCGCGTTCGCTAGCGGGGCGGCGGCTGGGACGTCGGCGGCTGCGCGGATTTCTCCGGCGGCTTGCCTGAGGGATTGGTGAAATAGCGGAAGAAGTTCGAGTCCGGCTTCAGCACCATCCGAGTGTCGGTCTGTCGAAGGCCACGCTCATAGGCTTGCATGGAACGGTAGAAGGTGAAGAATTCGGGGTCCTGGTTGAAGGCTTCGGCGTAGATTTGGTTACGCGTAGCATCACCTTCGCCGCGAATTTGCTCCGACTTTGAAGTCGCCTCCGCGACGAGCACGGTGACTTCACGATCCGCGCGGGAGCGGATTTCCTGAGCGCGCTGGGCGCCCTGGGCGCGGAATTCCGCCGCTTCACGTTGGCGTTCGGTCTGCATGCGCTGATAGACCGCCTGACTGTTTTGCTCCGGCAGGTCGGCTCGACGAATTCGTACGTCTACCACCTGTACGCCATAGGATGTGGCTTCGTGATCGACCAATTCGCGAATGCGCGACATAAGATCCGCACGCTGATCGCGCACCACATGCATGAAAGTCACTTCACCAAGCACGCGGCGCAGCGCCGAATTGAGCAAAATTGACAGCTGCGAATTCGCACCCGTAATTGAACCCAACGTTTGATAGAAGCGAAGCGGATCCTGGATGCGGTAACGCGCAAATGCGTCGACCACCAACCGCTTCTGGTCGGAAGCGATCACTTCCTGCGGAGGTGCTTCGAGATCGAGAATCCGCTTGTCGATGTAGACCACGGAGTCGATGAAAGGCGCCTTGAGGTTGAGGCCGGGGTCGCTGACAACGCGCACCGGCTGGCCAAGGCGGACCACCAATGCTTGCTGTGTTTGAAAAACCGTGAATAGCGACGAATACGCAATGATCAGCACGGCCACGACAACTACGGCGATAATGCCGCCCACAAAATTCGTTCTCATGGCCGGCCCCCTGCTTGCGGCTGGCCATTCGTCTGTGGCGGACGAGCGAGTTCGTTGAGCGGCAGATAAGGCACCACGTTGCTGCCGGCCGCACTGGAATCCAGAATGATTTTGTCGGTGCCGCCGAGCACGCGCTCCATCGTTTCGAGATACATACGTTCGCGGGTGACGTCGGGCGCTTTCTTGTACTGCTCATAAATCTTCAGGAAGCGCGACGTCTGGCCGGTCGCTTCGGCCACTGTCTGCTGTCGATACGCTTCCGCCGCTTGCGTGATTTGTGCCACTCTTCCGCGTGCCTCCGGCACGACCCGATTGGCATATGTTTGCGCCTCGTTCTGAGCACGCTCTTGATCAATACGGGCAGCTTGCACATCGCGCAGCGAATCGATGACCTGCGACGGCGGGTCGACCTTCTGGAGTTGCACCTGCTGCACAATGACTCCAGCACCATAGTGATCCAGCACCTTCTGCATCAGGTCCTGCACCGAAAGCTCGATGCTCTGGCGCGCGACGGTTTGAATCTCGCGGCTGTCGGAGCGACCAATCACTTCGCGCATCGCGCTTTCCGCTACCGCCTTAACGGTGCCTTCCGGATTTTGAATATTGAACAAAAATTCGCCGACACCGGTCGGCTTCACTTTCCACAACACCGAGAAGTCGACGTCGACGATATTCTCGTCGCCGGTAAGCATCAGGCTTTCTTCCGGCACATCTCGCACGGTGGTCCCGCCCCTGCGGATATCGTCAACCACGCGCATGCCGATATCGATTTTGTTGACGCGGAGCGCCTTGGGCGTGAGGACCTTCTCAATCGGATACGGCAAATGATAGTTCAGGCCCGGCTGCACCTCGCGCACTTCTTTGCCGAAGCGCAGGACGACGCCAAGCTCGTCCGGTTCAACCCGGAAGAAGCCGGAAAAACCCCAAAGCGCGACGGCGCCAAGCGCCAGAAGTGCAAAGCCACGGCCGCCGAGATTTCCGCCCGGCAAAAACCGCCGCAGTTTATCCTGGCCGCGGCGCAAAATTTCCTCGAGGTCCGGCGGCGTCGGCCCAGGTGATTGCGGCCCAGAGCCCCAAGGCCCCTTACCGCCGGTACCCCATGGGCCACCGCCACCCTGATTTGTCCACGGCATTGAATAATGTCTCCCGACGCCGGCTTTTCTTGCCCGGCTGCTCTTAGTTGGGACGGGTTATAGGGGACGCCAAGCCCCCTTACAACGCGCGATCAGGCCTGTTTTGCCGCCTGTTCAGCGCCTTATATAAGTCGCCACCGCAAAGCTGAAATCATCGTCTGGCCCGGCGAAGTGATCTTGCCGCGATTGTTCTTGCCAAACCTCCGGATCTATCGGCGGAAACAGCGTGTCTCCCTCAGGTGACGCGTGGACGTGCGTTATCTCAAGGCGGTCTGCGATCGGCATTGTGGCTGAGAAAATGTCGCTCCCACCAATTATCATGATTTCGTCGACCCCCCGCTTGACGGCATCGGCCCGTGCAAAGCTGAGTGCGGCATCAAGGCTTGTGGCCAACACCGCACCGGGCGCGACCCACGTCAGATCTCGTGTGAGAACGATATTGGTGCGTCCCGGGAGCACCTTCCCAATCAATTCATGTGTCTTGCGCCCCATAATCACCGGGCAATTCAGCGTCAGCTTGCGGAAGTGTTGCAAGTCGGATTTCAGTCTCCAAGGCAACTGCCCCTCGCGCCCGATGACGAAATTGTCTCCGATCGCTGCAACCAAGACGACTTTCATAAGGATGTCTTTCTGCGCGCGAGGACAGCAGCTCTAATTTGAATCGTCGTCCCGACCGAAAAATCAAACGGCCGAAATGGCAATGCATCGTGTGGAGATCTCATACTCATATGCTTAGAACGATAGTTCTGACTTTCTTACTAACGCCAGACTCAGCATTGAAATGCGCTGCGCGACACTCAAACGACGAGCAAAAGTTCCCACTTAAAATCTTCTTAGCGCGATGCCTACAAAGAGCGACAACAAAACCATCGCTTATTGGCGATTGGTTACACGGCAACGGCTGCCTTGATGTGTGGATGCGGGTCGTAATTCTCGACTGCAAAATCCTCAAATCGAAACGCGAAGATATCCTTCACCTCCGGATTGAGCCGCATCACCGGCAAATGCCGCGGTGCACGCGACAACTGCAGCCGCGCCTGATCAAGATGATTGAGATACAAATGAGCATCACCGAGCGTATGGATGAAATCGCCGGGCTGATAGCCCGTCACCTGCGCAACCATCAAAGTCAGCAGCGCATATGAAGCAATGTTGAAAGGCACACCGAGAAACACATCGGCTGAGCGTTGGTAGAGTTGGCAAGAGAGCTTGCCGTCGGCGACGTAGAACTGAAACAAGCAATGACATGGTGGCAAAGCCATCTTTTCAACGTCAGCAGGATTCCATGCCGTGACGATCAGCCGGCGGGAATCAGGGTTGCGTTTGATCATCGCAATCACGTTGGCGATCTGGTCGATGGTCTTGCCATCATGCGTGGGCCATGAGCGCCATTGCTGGCCATAGACAGGCCCGAGTTCGCCGCGCTCATCCGCCCACTCGTCCCAGATGCGGACCCCATGGTCTTGCAAATATTTGACGTTGGTGTCGCCCGCCAAAAACCAGAGCAGCTCGTAGATTATCGACTTCAGATGCAGTTTCTTCGTCGTGAGCAGCGGGAAACCCTCTTCGAGCGGAAAGCGCATCTGGTGGCCAAACACCGAGAAGGTGCCAGTACCGGTGCGGTCGCGTTTCTCCGCGCCGCGGCTAAGAATAAGTTCCATCAGTTCGAGATACTGGCGCATCGCCCACTCTTCATTCGAGACTCAAACATGGGGCGATTTACCACGGTCGGCAACCGCCGGCTGTTGTTATCAACGACCAAAACCCATGCGTCAGGCAACTCACGGGTGCCTGAGACCTGCTAACATGCCACCGTCGCAGCCTGGGGGTACGCCTATGAGCATTGATCACATCCTTATTGCCCGCATCCTCTTGACTGTTGCGACCGTCGGCTGGGCCGTACTCACCGTCATTGCGGATTTCAACAAAACACATGCCACCAATCCGGCATGGACGCCGCACGCGCGTTTTCACGTGGTCTGGCAAATTTCAAGCTATGTCGGGTTGGGCCTTCTTGCTTTCGCGCTGATCTGGTGGCCGGGTCCGCTCGCAATTGAACGGCTCTATTTGGTCGCGCTTATGGACGCAATTGTTTACGGCGCTTTCTTTGCAGCGCTCGTTGCTATGCCGATCTATGGCGGCGCCGCCTACGACAAAAACGGATACCAGCCCTTTAAGGCACCGATACCCATCATCGCAAAAGCGTGGGACGCCAACGTTACTATCTTTTCGATTCAGCTCGTGATTCTCGCCGCTGGTTTATTGGCGGTGGCCGGAGCATCGGCGAGTTAAAAGAATAAACCGGGCTGCGAGCAAAGCTCGCACGCCCGGTTCGAGATTCCCGCATTACTCGACGAATACTTCTTCGCGCCTTTTGCGGATCATCGGCAGTGCCGCGATCACCAGCAGACCGACCGCAACCGCGATCAAGCCAGCCGAGATCGGCCGCGTCAGGAATACGGTAACATCGCCGCGAGCGATCAACATCGCACGGCGGAGGTTTTCCTCCATCAGCGGGCCCAGCACGAAGGCCAACACCAGCGGCGCAGGCTCGAATTCGTGCTTGTTCAGCCAATAGCCGAACAGACCGAAGATTGCTGCGATCACCACGTCGGTCGGTGAGTTGTTGATCGAATAGATGCCGATGCAACAAAAGACGATGATCGAAGGATAGAGCAACCGATATGGCACGCGCAGCAGACTCACCCACACACCGACCAGCGGCAAATTGATGATGATCAACATCAGGTTGCCGAGCCACATCGACGCAATCATGCCCCAGAACAACTCGGGCTGCTTGGTCATGACCTGCGGACCCGGCACGATGCCATGGATGGTCATGGCGCCAACCATCAGCGCCATCACCGCATTCGGCGGAATGCCGAGTGTCAGCAGCGGAATAAATGAGGTTTGCGCCGCCGCGTTGTTCGCGCTTTCCGGTGCCGCAACGCCCTGGATGGCGCCGTGGCCGAAGCGCTCCGGATGTTTCGAGATGCGCTTTTCGAACGTATAGGCGGCGAAAGAAGCCACCACGGCACCGCCACCGGGCAGAATTCCGAGGATCGAGCCGAGAATGGTCCCGCGCGCGATCGCGCCTGAGGAATCGATCAGATCCTGCCGCGTTGGCATCAGACCCGATATCTTGGCCTTCACGATGTCTCGGCTCTCCTGGGACATTTCCAGGTTGCGGATAATTTCAGCAAAGCCGAATAAGCCCATCGCTACGTTGGTAAAGCCGATGCCATCGGACAATTCCGCGATGTCGAAGGTCATACGGCCGGCGCCGGTCTCCAGGTCGGAGCCGACCATCGACAGCAGCAGCCCCGTAAGAACCATGGCGACCGACTTGAGCACCGAGCCTTTCGCCAGCACCACCGCGAAGATCAAACCGAGCAACATCAACGAGAAATATTCCGCCGGACCAAACAGCAAGGCGAGTGAGGTGAGTGGCACGCCGAGCGCTGCGACCAGCACGGTCGAGACGCAACCTGCAAAAAACGAACCGATGGCGGCGATCGAGAGCGCGGCCCCAGCACGGCCTTGTCGTGCCATCTGGTGACCATCGAGACAGGTTATGACGGACGTCGCCTCGCCCGGAATATTCACCAGGACCGACGTCGTCGAGCCGCCATATTGCGCGCCGTAATAAATTCCCGCGAGCATGATCAACGCGCCGACCGGTGGCAGTCCGAACGTAATCGGCAACAGCATCGCAACCGTCGCCACTGTGCCGATGCCGGGCAGAACGCCGACCAGCGTTCCAACCAATGCGCCGAGCAAACAGAAACCGATGTTGTAAGGATTGGCGGCGACCGAGAAGCCGAGCGCCAGATTGGCAAGAAGTTCACTCATGGTGGTGCTTCCTGCTCAAATCCAAGGCCAAAGCTGAAACGGCAACTGCAGCAGATAAACGAACAGCCCTACGCAGAATGCCGTCATCGCCACACCAGCAATCAGGCTCTCCACCCAGCGCATCTCGGTGGAACCGAAGATAGAAATCATGAACGCGGCGAAGGTCGACATCACCAAGCCGAGCGGCGGCATGCTTATAGGCCCAAGATTGAAGCCGCGGATCATGCCGGCGAATGTGATGATCGCCAGGAGCACCCATGCGGGACCACGGACCGCGTATTTTTCAATGGGCGGGCCGTCGACGAGAAGGCCACTAAGCGCCACAAGCGCGCCCACGATCGCGAGCAATCCGGCGAACAAACGCGGTGCGGTGCCAGGCCCGAAAGCAAATCCGTGAGTGCCAGGAAGATCACCTGAGGTCGCGATCGCGATGATCGCCAGCCCTATCAGCGCAAGCCCGCCGTAGAAGTCCCGCGGACCGCGGACCTTGAAGCGAAACCCACCCCCACTGTGGGAGGTCTTTGCCCCCTCAACCATTGCTCCCCCTCCCTACGCTTTTTATTGTTGTCGCGGTTGCTCCCAAGGCTTCTTCAGGAGCCCCTTCCCGATCACTAGCACACCAACCCTCCTAGCCGAAAGCATAGACCTGGCTGGCCAAGTGCCTAAAAAATCGTCGGAAACGCCGTTGCGCCAATTTGTCCCAATAGGATCGTGCGGCGCCCTGCCGCGGCTGCGAACTAAGCCGGACGAATGAGCGGGCAAGCAATGACTAGAGACTAAAAAATGCCGAATAGGCCCAGCAGGCCGCCAGCCGCGAATAACCACAGCGGATTTATCCGCGTAGCGAAGCCGACCACGGCGGTCGCTGCCGTTAGAAGGCCTGCGTACACATTATGGTCGGCAGTACGTGCCAGCACGAACGCACTGGCCCCGATCAATCCGAGCGATACCGGAACAAGGCCTGCCTGGATGGCGATGCGCCAGCGCGCGTCCTTGAAGCGATCCCAAGTGCGGGCGACGAAGAATGCCAATATGCAGGTCGGCACACACATCGCGGTCGTCGCGACGGCGGCGCCGGCAAGGCCCGCCACGTGGTACCCGATCAGCGTCACGATGATAATGTTCGGTCCCGGCGAGACCTGGGCGATGGCGAAGCTGTCTGCAAATTGCCGATCGCTCATCCAGTGCATCACCTCAACCGCGATGCGATGCATTTCGGGGATGGCTGCATTGGCGCCCCCCACTGCGAACAGCGAAAGCAACGCAAAATAGCTAAACAGCGCGATGAGCGGGTTGTCGTTCATCGTTTCATCCACGCCATGCCGATGCTGACTGGCGCCAGCGCCACAAACACCAATGGCAAAGGCCACTGCATAATCGCAACGCCAATGAAGGCAGCACCTGCAACGAGAGGTGCCCAATCCCAGCGCTTTTGGAACAATGGCGCGGCCATTTTAGCAACCACCGCAATGAGAAGCCCGGTCGCCGCAGCCGTGATGCCGGCGAGAATGCGGCTCAGCGCTTCCAGATCGCCGAACCGCGAATAGAGAATCGCCAGGACCGTAACGATGATCAATGGCGGCCCCATAAGGCCGGCAAGCGCAACCGCGGCGCCTGGCGCGCCGCCAAATCGCGAACCGAACACGACAGAGAAGTTCACGACGTTGGGGCCGGGCAGAAATTGCGAGAGCGCGAATGCTTCGTTGAACTCTTCTGCCGTCATCCAGCCCTTCTGCTCGACGATCATTCGTCGCGCCCACGGCAACGCTCCGCCAAACCCCGAAATCGAAACGATGACAAAGGCACGGAAAAGTTCGGAGAGCGTGGGGCGGTTGATGGGAGGCGCGGCGGCGGCGGAGGACATTCGCCGTGAGGATTACAACGGGAAGCCGCAGACGGCTAGATGAGTTGTTGCAGCCGCCGAATGCGCCGTGACATGGCGGACCATGCGCGTCTTTCTCCGAAACAGGCAAATGCCGCCGATTGTGGCCGCTCCGCTAGGAATGTGTCCCCATAAAACATCCTTGCGGGTCTTTTTTCGTCAACCATTAGCGCCTATATTCCTAGGTGCCGGGGCGACCCGGCTATGGCGATAAATGGCTGTCGTAATAAACCCATCGGACCCGGGGGCAGTACCCGGCGCCTCCACCCAAGCCCGGCGAGCACGGGCTTCGGCGGGGGCGAAATAGGATCGACGAGGGCGTAAAGGGCGTGCTTTTGCTCGGCATGGTTCCGCCGTTATCGGGCCATTCCATAGTTGCAAACGACAACTATGCTCCGGTTGCTCAGGCCGCGTAAGCGGTTTGAAATACCGAACTGAAGCCCTGGCGGGTTAAGCTCCGTCAGGCGGGGTCCGGAGGCACCTGGCAACAGAAGCCTCCACTTTCGCGCTCCCGGCATCCGATTATGACAAAAGGCTATGCACCGCCTGCCCGGGGATGGCGCGGAGTGTGTGCGCCGCGCTAGCATTGAGCGATTCACACAAGACGCGACGATCATGACCGACCAGATCCGCTACGACCTCCTGACCCAGCAAGCATTGCGCAGCGTAGTGCGCAACGTCCTCGTCGACGCGGCCAAAAAAGGGCTGCCGGGTGATCACCACTTTTACATTTCATTTGATACTCGCGCCGATGGCGTCCGCATGTCGGATCGGCTTCGCGCGCAATATCCCGACGAGATGACCATAATCTTGCAACACCAGTTTTGGGACCTGAAAGTTGGCGACGACGATTTCGAAGTCGGACTTTCATTCGGTGGCGTGCCGGAGCGGCTCAACGTGCCGTTCGAGGCTATCAACGGCTTTTTCGATCCGTCGGTCCAGTTTGGCTTGCAGTTCGAAGAAGTCATCGAGGGCGAGGAACGACCCGCACCGGCCAATGCGCAAGAACCGCCAACGGCGAAGAAAAAACGATCGTCGGCAACTCCACCTGCCGTTGCCAAGGCGACAGAGGCCACTCCCGGGGCGCGTCCCCCGCAAGCACCATCGACCAAACGCGAGAAGCCCGATAGGCCGGTTGGCGGCGGGGAAGTGGTCCGGCTAGACCGCTTTCGCAAGAAATAACCAGACGATTGTTTGCGTCTAGACTTGCTCGTGTCGCTGATCGGCATAGCCTGATGCCCCAGAATTCAGCGGCACCGACAACCATGGCGAAAGCGCGAAAAAAATCTGTCAAGAACCGCGTCGAAAGTGATGCGTTCGGTACGTTGGAAATTCCGGCCGACAGGCTTTGGGGCGCCCAGACTCAGCGGTCACTTCATAATTTTCGCATCGGTACTGAACGCATGCCGATCGAGATCGTGCGCGCGCTCGGGTTGATCAAACGCGCCGCCGCGGACGTCAATCGCGCACTTGGGTCGCTCGATCGCAAACGCGCAACGGCGATCGCAATGGTGGCGCAGGATATCGCTGACGGAAAACTGGATGGGCATTTTCCGCTGTTGGTCTGGCAGACTGGGTCCGGAACACAGACCAATATGAACGTCAATGAGGTGATCGCCAATGCAGCCAATCTTAAACTCGGCGGCAAACTTGGTGCGAAATCGCCGGTGCATCCGAACGATCACGTCAACATGAGCCAGTCGTCAAACGACTCGATACCCACCGCCATGCACATCGCCGCTGTGATCGAGATCAATCGACATCTCAAACCGGCGTTGGCGCGCCTCTACAAGGCTCTTGATAAAAAGTCGAAGGACTTCGCCAAGATCATCAAGATCGGCCGCACCCACACCATGGATGCCACGCCAATCACATTGGGGCAGGAGTTTTCTGGCTACGCTGCACAGATTAAATCGGCGCTCGCACGACTCTCGATTTCGGAACATGAACTTTATCCTCTTGCTCAAGGCGGTACAGCAGTCGGGACGGGGATCAATTCCAAACCACAATTCGCGAAAGCTGTTGCTCGGCGTGTTGCGCGGCTTACAAAACTGCCATTCGTCAGTGCGCCTAATAAATTCGAGCACATGGCCGGTCACGACGCCTACGTGTTCGTGCACGGCGCCATCAATGCTGCGGCTACAGCACTATTTAAGATCGCAAACGATATCCGACTGCTGGGGTCGGGTCCGCGTTCAGGCCTGGGCGAGTTAGTCCTACCGAGCAATGAACTCGGCTCTTCGATCATGCCAGGCAAAACCAATCCAACACAGAGCGAAGCCCTGACCATGGTTTGCTGCCAGGTTTTCGGCAATCAAACCACCATTACCGTGGCAGGCAGCCAGGGACATTTCGAACTTAACGTTTACAAGCCCCTGCTGGCCTACTGCATGTTGCAGTCGATACGATTAGTCGGCGACGCCGTGAATTCTTTCACCGACAATTGCGTCAACGGCATTCGCGCAAATGAACCACGCATTCGCGAGCTTATGCAGCGATCGCTCATGCTCGTTACCGCCCTCGCCCCAAAAATCGGTTACGACAAAGCCGCACAAGTCGCGAAGGCGGCTCACGCGAACGGCACAACGCTGCGCGAAGAAGCGGTGCGTCTTGGTTTTGTCAGCGGCCCCGAATTCGATCGTTTGGTTCGGCCGGAAAGAATGATTCGTCCGCACTAAAGTCCCCGCCGGGGACGGTACCGAAGTAAGTATGGGGCCGTTTTGCCGACGGGCGCCCGTTCAACTTTTTGCGAGAATAACCACCAAGTTCGGCGACCGCGTCCGGCAGCGGCATGTATTGCAGTGCATCTTTTGTGCGTATCCGGCTACTATTCTACTGTCGCGGTATGTCAAATTTCTCTATCCGAAAAACGTGCCGTAGAGTTTCATAAGAGGTCTTTTCATGTCTTCGATAGTAGAGCATCCGGAATGTTCAAATATACATTTGGAAGTTCCAGCGTAGCTCGCAAATTACATTCTCGATTTCTACTCATATTCATCAACGATCATTTGTTCGACTTTTGTAATCAACCAACCGTGTATTGAATGACAACGGCGATGGGAGCCAGAGTATCACAGGCTAACTTGTGGACTCCGCCGTAATGGCACCTTTCCGCCAACGTGTCGGCGCATTTGGCAGTGATGTTTCTTATCTCTTGAGCGCCGAACTGAAATGTAACCCGTTACCTACGAGGGCGACGGAATGGCTGAAGTGATCAATCTTCGGACCGTTCGGAAGCGGGCCAACCGGCAGCAGGAAGATCGGCGTGCAAACGCCAATCGTCTTGCGTTTGGTCAGACCAAACGCGTTCGGAAGATTGAAGCCTTACACCAAGCTAAAGCCAAACGTCACCTTGATCGGCATCGGGTCGAAACAGGGGACCAGCAATGAAATCTCCGGTCGTTAAACGTTCGATTGTAATTGCGGGGCATAAAACGAGCGTGAGCCTCGAAGACGCATTCTGGAAGGGACTTAAGGAAATCGCTAATGGCAGGGAGCTAACCCTGTCGGACCTTGTGGCATCAATCGACACTGATCGCCGCCAGGGCAACTTGTCGTCTGCGATTCGCCTTTTCGTTCTCGACCATTACCGTGTGCACACCGCCAACGAACGCATGGTGCACACTGACGCTCACGACGTCCCAAGCCCCCGCGGCGTTGTGCACTCAGTTTTGTGAGTCGACTGAGGAAGCAGGCTGGCCCGCGCGCCGCGGCGCGGGCGCCGGTCTGATATCAATTGGCGCCGGCAACGCCGGCGCCTGCTCGTTCCTGGGTATTGCTCTCCCGCGCGGCTGCGACGGAAGGTTCTCGATCGCACGTAACGTCTTTGTTTGATTCTCAACCGCTCGTAGCGTGAGCCACCCGGTCAGCGCTGAGACGTCGACGCTGCGCGTCGGTGCCCCCAGCGATCCCTTCAGAGCCACAACAATATTCGGTCGGGCGCCAGCGGCCTCGTTTAAACCAGTAAGCTCCAGCCGCGCGTCAACAGAGCCATCGGTCAGGTCGAGCGTTCCGGCAACGGCGAGCCCCGCGTCCTTACTCTCGATAGCGGCATTGCTCAGGCGAAATTGGCCGGCGGCGATGTGCAATGTGGACTCGGCGCGCTTTAGGAACAATTGGCTACGCTCCATTGATTTGCGCACCAGGTCGGCGATACGCCCGGTCTCGATGACCAAACCCTGGTCCACCGCACGATTAACCGTACTGAAGATTTGAGGATCGAGACCGGAGATCGAGCCGTCGGCAAGCACGATCTTGCCGGAGCCCTCGAGCGAGCCAATGAGCGCAACCGGACTGAGACCCGCCCCCTCCATCTCCACCGTGAGACCGAGGGAACCTGTCGCCACGGGACGCGGGCTCGACGGCAAAATCGTCGAAACGTCGGCGCCGGCAAGTGAAATTTTCGCCTGCGCAGCCAGACCGTCCTCTTTGCGCCGGAACGTCAGCTGTCCGGAAAACTGCCCGCCCGCGATATTTCCGGTGGCATCAGGCGCCGCGATGTCATCGGCACCAAAACGGAGCGTCGTGTGGAATTCGCGCGCAGTCACTCCCGGCAGCAGATCGGCTTGACCGACATTGAGCGCAACCTTCCCAGTAAATTTTCCCAGCACCCCGGCAGAAAACGGATCGCTCGGCCAGCTCCATGCCCCGTATGCGCCCGGGCTTTGCAAAGGCAGGCCGATCGCACACGCAATCAGCGCCGGCAGATCGGCTTTATCGGCTTCAAGCGTGCCGTCAATCTTTCGTGGAAATGCATTGTCTGTGGCGAGGTGACCGCGAACACTGGACCCAGCGAGCTTTGCGTCAATATCATCTAGCTTCAACGCGCCGTCCGCGATTGTGACACGCGATGTCAGTCTCAGAGGCAGGGGTGCGCCGCTGCCGGTGCCATGCGGCCGCAACGGGCGTAGATCTGCATCCATGACCTGCAGCGTCGCAGCGATCTTGGCGCCTCGATTTCCGAAGATTTGCCCATTGCCACGTGTCTGCGCCGACAGGCCGGTCGCGGATAAACGAATGTCAAACGTCATATTGCCGCCGATTGGGCCTTCAATTTGCCCTTTCAGCCGTCCGGGACCTTTGCCAGGCGCCACAAACCGGTCGAGATTCATGAGCTTGAGAATTGATGTGCCGTCCTGCGTATCGACAGTCCCGTCGATAGCGACATCGGCTACGGAGTGCTTGTTCCAGTCACCGCGGACGCGGGCGTGCGTATCAACCCGCAGGTCATCAAGATCGCCAGTCGCCGCGAAGCGGCCAATCGTGTCGGAAGTCTTGTCATCGCCGGCAATATCGAGAGTGGCGTGCAGTTTTGCATGTCCAACCCGTCCGAGCAGGCTACTAGCCTGGCCGACATTGTCCGGTGCGAACTTCTCCAGCATCGCGACGATCGCGGCGGTCTGTCTGGTCTCGAAGTCCAGAGAGAATGAGCCCCGCGGCGGATGGCCACCGGTTTCCACCCGTCCGCTGGCTGCAAGATTTCCACCGGCAAGATCGCTCACCGACAGGCGATCAAGCTGAAACCCTCCGGTGTCGATTTTAAAACGCGCGCGCGCGTCACGCATTTCAATTTCGTCAAAAGTGGCACGGCCGATATCGGCATCGACCGATATCTCGCGGGGCTGCTCCAGTGCGGAGCCCGCAAGTAATGCTCGGCCGAATTTGAGTACTTCGTTGATATCGAACTGTGGCGCTTTAAACTCGACATCGAGCGATGCCGACCGGTTGCCCGACGCAAAGCTATAAGCAAGCCGCCCGGTTATCGGTTTGCGGTCGAATTCCGCCTTGAGGCCATCAACCGCGATTTTGTCCGTCGCGACCGTCACCTCACCGCGCAGACTCAAGGGTCGCAACTCGTTCTGTCCGGTCTCGATGCGTCCTTCCAGCCAAGCGACCAACGCCTTCGGATCAGAAGCATCAATCTCGGCAGGACCGGTAAAGGTGACACCGTTAGAATCAACGGCAAGACGGCCGCTCAGGCGTACTTGTGTCAAGCCGGGCGCACGAAACTCTAGGCGATCGAGAGTCCAGCCGCCGGCATTGCTGGTGATATCCCCTCGCAAATTCTGGATACTGTTCCCGCCAAGTGTGAGTTGATCGATGCCAACGCCAATCTGGACCGGAATACGCGGGCGAAATGTGCGGGCCGTGGATTCCGCGAGCTTGCGAATGGCGACAGCGGGCGGTTGCCGGACGCCGTCAGCATTCGCGACTGCTCGATCAAGGTCGAGCTGGCGCCCGGACAGGACACCGTCCAACCTCGGATGCGGGCCAAATTTGAAATCTGCGACCCCGGTGAGCTTGGCGCCCTGTTCTTCTGATCCGTACAGAAACTCGATATTTTCGATCAGCGCCGATTGCCCGCTCGCTTTGATCTTCCCGCTCACGCGCCACGGCTGGCTCACAGCATCCCCGGATTGCGCCGCGGCACGCGAACTGATCCCGACGGATTGTGACACATTCAGGGTGCCATCGAACCGCGGTTCGCCACCAGCGAGCGCCAGTGCGCCATCAATTTCGACGCTCAGGGGACGGTCCACCGGGTCGACATTGATATGCAGCTTGAGCGTTCGCTCTTCGCTCAAGCGGCCGACGGTGAGACGGTAAGGATAAAGCTTACCCTCGATTGTCACCGCGCCTTCGCCCCTAACGGGGCCAACAAGCGAACGCGCATCGCCAATAAAAGATACCCGGCCAAGCGTGATGTTTGTCCCACTCGAAACGTCGGTCAAAGTCAGCGTGCCATCCTCGATGCTGAGCCGGTCGACCGACAGTTCGTCGGGCTTGAAGGAAACCGCCAAATTCGGTGCGCGCATTTGACCCGACTTGTCTAATGCCAAGCTGACCTGCGGCCCTGCAAGATGCATTTCGGCGGCACGCCATTCGCCGCGCATGAGCGAACCAAGCGCGAGCTCAATGCCGAGCGAACGTGCGCGGATCGTCTCCGTGCCGCTGCCGATCTCTATGTCATGTAGCGTCAATTGCGGCGAAGGCAGGAGACGTGCGTCGATTGCACCCGTCACCCGCACGTTGACGCCGATAATGCGGCTCGCTTCGGCCTCGAACAATGAGCGATGGCTGTCCCAATCGATCAGCAGCGGCCCGACCAGCGCCGCTACCAGCGCCAGAATGATCGCAACCGCCAATCCAAGCAGGGTGGTTTGCAACGCCAGCTCCAGCACCGAAAAGCATCCGGCGCATGCCCATGAATAATCGTCGAAATATCTATGGCATCTTGGCGATTTATGGCGGCGAATTTATGTCGCTACAATATTTCGCGCTTTCCCGCACAGGCGTGAATTGGGGACGTGAATACCCTTAATCCAAAGCGACGATCTTTCCCGGATTCATAATATTTTGTGGGTCGAGCGCTCGCTTGATGGAGGTCATGACGGCGAGTGCCGCCGTCCCATACTCTGCCGCCAGATATTTCATCTTGCCCTGCCCCACGCCGTGCTCGCCGGTGCAGGTTCCGTCCATCGCGAGCGCCCGCTCTACCAGCCGTTCGGACAGATCTTTGGCGCGTTTGATTTCATCGGGATCGTCCATATCGACCAACAACGTAAGATGGAAATTACCATCGCCAACATGGCCGACGATTGGCGCCAATATGCGGCTTTGCTCAATATCGCGTTGCGTCTCGGTGAGGCATTCGGCCAACCGCGATATCGGCACGCATACATCGGTGGGCACCATGGACGCGCCCGGACGCAGCGCGAAATTCGACAGGGCGGCGTGATGACGCGCTTCCCATAATCGGGTGCGTTCTTCAGGCCGCGTGGTCCAAGTGAAAGGCCCCCCACCGAATTCGGCCGCGATCTCGCCAAATCGTTTGGATTGCTCCGCGACCGAAGCTTCCGTCCCATGGAATTCCAGAAACAACATCGGCGTCTCGGGCAGTCCAAGCTTCGAATGCATATTGCAGGCGCGCACCTGTAGAGCGTCGAGCAGCTCGATGCGCGCCACCGGAATCCCTGATTGGATGGTATGAATGGTGGTGTTGCAGCACGCCTCAACGGATGGAAATGGGCAGGTACCGCCGGAAATCGCTTCCGGAATGCCCGAGAGACGGAGCGTTAACTGGGTGATAACGCCGAGCGTGCCTTCAGAGCCGACCATGAGCCTTGTAAGGTCGTAACCCGCCGACGTTTTCTTCGCCCGGCGGGCGGTGTCAATCACCTCACCGTTCGCCATCACCACTTTGAGCGCCAGGACATTGTCTTTCATGGTGCCGTAACGCACCGCATTAGTTCCCGAACACCGTGTCGCTGCCATGCCGCCGAGCGAAGCATCGGCGCCGGGATCGATGGGAAAAAATAGCCCGCTATCGCGCAGCTGCTCGTTGAGCGCTTTTCGCGTGATCCCAGGTTCGACAATACAGTCCAGATCCTCGGCATGAACGACAAGAACCTTGTTCATGTCGCGAAAATCGATCGACACGCCGCCGACCGGTGCATTGACATGTCCCTCCAACGACGTGCCTACGCCGAACGGAATAATGGCAACGCCGTTTTCCGCGCAAATGCGGACGATTTGCTGAACGTCCTCGGTGCTTTGCGGGTAAACGACGGCGTCGGGGGGCTGATTGGCAATCCAGGTCATCGTGTTGCCGTGCTGTTCGCGCACCGCCTGCGACGTCACGACGCGGTTGCCGAAAACCGCATTTAGCGCGGCCACTGTTTTTTTAATTGCCGCCGGATTCCGGCCATTCTGCGCGGCGGCGGGCTGGGCCAAAGCCATGCGATAACCTCTGCTAATGTTCTGGCGAACGTTAGCAGAGGTTGGGTGGGGGTAAAACGAGGCCGGCGGTGGCAACGGCTGGGGACGATTGCGTTTGGTTTAGCGCCAGCGCCACACGCCAGCCGCGCCTTACGACGATTTGCCGAGGAAAGGCACGATCATTGCGACCCTTTGCCGATATCGCCGGTATTCGTCGCCGAAGACTGCAATCAGGTCATGTTCCTCAAGGGCGATGCCGACGAAGATGTAGGCCGTTGTCACGGCGGCGAACAGAAGATGCCCGGTCGTCATCACCGGTGTTATCCAAAACGCGATGATGAAGCCGAGATAAATCGGATGACGCACCATCTTGTAGAGTAGCGGCGTCCTAAACCTTATTGAGGGCATTGGCTTGCCGGTCAGATTGTTGGTGACCTGATGCAAACCGAACAATTCAAAGTGATTGATGAGAAACGTGCTGCCAAACACGATCGCCCACCCCAGTAATGACAAACCGACGAGGACCGCCGCGATCTGCGGGCTATCGATTTGCCAGATCACCGTTGGAATTGGCCGCCACTGCCACAGCAGCAGCGCGAGCGCCAGGTTGGCGAAGAGAACGTAAGTGCTTCGCTCGACCGAGGCCGGGACGAATTGCATCCACCATCTCTTGAACTGCGGTCGCGCCATCACGCTGTGCTGTAGGGCGAATAGCGACATCAGCAACAGATTGACGACGATCGCCTGTAGTGGCGGCCCAACGGGGCCCGAATTCGATCGTCTTCGGCACCACCAATCCGGTGACGAAGCCTATCGCATAGAGAATGATGACGAAGAACGCGAGATAGGCCACGAGGCCATAGAGAAACGCGATGAGCTTGCCCATGATATCTCCCGGCCGCTGACGAAGTGCGGCTTGACGTTATGAGTCGGCCGGAAAGTAGCGCTCCGCCCGCGGGAAGACTTTGAGCCGAGCTTGATTTGTCCTTGAGGAAATCCTGATTTTATCTTTGACGAGCCGCAACCCGCGACCGGACCGGGCGCGCGATGTCCTTATTGGGGATTTCCGGCTTGAGATGAAGGGCCGTTCGTCGCTGCCGGGCGATCTGACGCCCGCCGCAGCACTGCTTGATCAAGAATAGATATTCCAGGTCGGCGGACTGGATTGCGGCTCCGCTGGAGCTTCCCTGCCGAGCGAAACGACCCACGCTACCACCATCGCCGTGACGACGACGACGTACGTTCCTCGAGCAACCTTGCCAATCATTGTGCCGCCTCCGATTTTTTTTGCAGGATAGTCCAGGCAGCGGTCGCCGCGTGTGCGTCGTTAATTTTTGGTTAATCAGGCTAAGCCGTTGAATTCGCGGGCTGGCCTGGTGGACGTGTAAGCCCCACTGTCGTAGTTTTCGCGCCGTTCGCGTTGTCAATTGCTCGGAGTTTGCAATGGCCGGCCCTGTAATTGCTGTCACTGACAGCGTTTTCCCATCACTTGATCCGGCCAAGGCCGCACTCGCGCGGCTCAATCCGACCTACCGGATGTCCAAGAGCGTCAATGCCGACGACATTGTCGCGGTGGCAAAGGACGCTGACGCCGTCCTGGTGACCTATGCGAAGCTCACACGCGACGTCCTGCTGCAGCTCACGCGCTGCAAAGCAATCGGCCGTTTCGGGTTGGGCGTCGACAACATCGATCTGGTCACTGCGAAAGAAAAAGGCATCGCCGTCAACTATGTGCCGGATTATTGCATCCGCGAAGTTTCGGATCACGCGATGGCGCTGCTGCTGGCGCTCATCCGCAAAATCCCACTCTCAAACAAACTGGTCCAGACCGGCCGTTGGGAAATGCCTGCGGTCGTTCCGATCCGCCGTATCGAAGGCACAGTGCTTGGCCTCATCGGCTTCGGTCACATCCCTCGCCTCGTTGCTCCCAAAGCGCAGGCCTTCGGCATCAAGGTGATTGCCCACGACCCTTATGCCAAGCCCGACGTGTTCAAGGCGGCGGGCGTTGAAAGCGTGGATCTCGATACGCTTCTTAAAACGTCCGACTACGTGTCTGTGCACGCTCCGCTGCTGCCAGCCACACGCGGCATGATGAACGCCGCCGCTTTTTCAAAAATGAAGAAAGGCGCATACATCGTGAACACTGCGCGCGGCCCACTGATCGACGAACCGGCGCTCGTTGCGGCGCTCGATGCAGGTCAAATCGGCGGCGCCGGTCTCGACGTCGTTGCGGCCGAGCCGCTCGCCAAAGATTCACCGCTGCTTGGCCGCGACAACGTCATCATCTCTCCGCACACTGCGTTTTATTCGATTGAGGCGCTCGAAGAACTGCAAAGCAAATGCGCGAGCGATATCGCGCGCGTGTTGAGTGGTGAAAAGGCGGTTTATCCGATTTCGGCGTAAACATGCTCGACCGCACCGACCTCGAACCAGTCTTTTTTGCGCCGTTCGTTTCGTCGCTGATGCGGGTCGAGCCACAATGGATCGACTACAACGGCCATCTCAACATGGCGTACTACAATGTCTTGTTCGACCGCGCGGTGGATGAGGTATACGAAATCCTTGGCATCGGCGCCGAGTACCTAAAAACGCAAAAGCATTCGACCTTTACCGCAGAAGTGCATGTACGATATGTCCGCGAACTGCACGAGGACGACCCGGTACGCGTGACTTTCCAGCTGCTCGACTACGATTCAAAGCGCTTTCATTATTTCGAGCAATTGTTTCACGCGACGGAAGGCTGGGTGTCGGCAACGTCAGAGAACATGACGTTGCACGTCGACATGACAGCGAAAAAGGTCGCACCGTTTCCTGACGCAATCATGCGCACGTTCGCCCGCATGAAAGCCGCGCATGCGCAATTACCGCGGCCGGAAGCCGCGGGACGACGCATTGCGATGCCAAAAGAAGACTGAGAACCTTACTTTCCGGCCAGTTTGGCCGCGTCGTCGTGGACACTGGTGTCGATGAGCGAGGCCGTCGGTACCGCCTTCGGAATAACACCGGCTTTTACAAACAGCTCCTGCATCCAATCGATGCGATCAGCCGGAATCGCCAGCGCCGGGTCGATCTGCTTATCGCGGATCGCCTGCTCGGAGATGAATTCGGCGCGTTTGTCGTCCGGTTTCGCATTCGTCATTTCGTGGGCCACCTTGATAGCCTCGTCGCGATGCGTTGCGGCATATTTGTAGGCGTCCATTTCCGCTGCAACGAATTTGACGAGATCGTCACGACGCTCGGCCAGAACTTTGCTGCTGGTAGCAACGCAAAGCCGGATAAATTTCGGAACAGCACTGTTACCTTTTGCGAGCACTTTAATTGTAGGCGGCATCACCGCTTCAAATTCATTTGACACAACCGCCGCGTCGGTGATGCCCGCGATCAGCGATTTATAGCGATCGAGATCGGCGCCTTGCGTTGCCACTTTAACGTCGGAATACGGAACGTCGACCGAGTCGAGCATTCCGCGGAACAATAAATCGGGAAGCGAACCGGGCGAGGAAATAGCGACAGTCTTCCCCTTAAGATCGGCAAGAGTTTTGATGTCGGCCTTCGCCAGAACGACCTGAGGCACGCCGGGCCAGGTGCAGCCAACAATTTTGACGCCGGTGCCGCGCACGCCAGCCACAATCAATTCCGCCGCACCCATGTCGACGCTGTCGATCTCGCCTGAAATCAGCGCTTTGATCAACGTGGCGCCGGACTTGATTTGAAGGAGTTCCACCTTCAGGCCACGCTTGGCAGCAAAGCCCCCTTTGTCCACCATCGCAATGAAGCCTGCATCGCTCTTGGCTTCGAGGATGCCGTGCTTCCAGACTTTTTCCTGCGCGTTGGCGATAGAAACGCTGCACAGGAGTGCAGACGAAAGGGCCAGCGATTTCAGTGACGCAATCATGATTCCTCCGATAACCTATGACGCGTCATGCCGAGCTTGGCCGGGCGCCTGCGTCTTTCTTTCAGACAGTAAAGCAAGACGCGGATGGCCTGGACAAGCCCGGCTATGACCAGGAACGAGTTTAAATGCGAAATTTGCCGCCGCGTTTGCGGCCTTGATCGACATTGAGAAAGAGTTGCTCGAGCGCCAGCCGCTTTTTTATCAGTCCCTGCTCGTGCGAATAACCGACCAGAGTGTCAAGGATTTTGCGGTTTTTCTCGGTGAGCCCGTATTCCCACGGGTCGAGGCCCAACACGCGCTCTTGCTCCTCCCATGCGTCGCGATACCAGGCGAGCGGCACAATGCGCGGGTTGGCCATACGCTTCATGGCGACGGTCTTGGCCTCGTTGAAGGCCTTGAACAAATTCACGGCGAGCCATGGATGTTCGTCGACAAGCGATTTACGAATACCGAGGACATGCATGATTGGAAAAATGCCGGTGCGCTGGAAATAGGCCATTTCTTCCGCTTTGTGGTCGGGGAATAAGCGCGCGACCCGCGGATCCTTCGCCACAAATGGTTTTATGAGATCGGAATGAAACACCGCGTCGAGTTCGCCATCGGCGAGCATCGTTTCGACGGATTTGTCGTTTGGCAGGCATGAATATTTGATGTCAGGCGGCAAAGTGACTTTGATGTCGTCTTCAATCTCGGCAATCCACTCAATCGTGTTTAGCGGCACGCCGTATTCGTGTTGAAGAATGCCGCGCATCCAAAGCACGGCGCTCGTCATCAGCGTTTTCACGCCGATTCGGCGGCCCTTCAAATCTGCCGCCTTGGTGATGCCCTTCGACGTATTGATGAACATAAAGCCATGCCGGAAGCGGCGATGCAAAAAGACCGGAATGGCGCGGAATGGCAGATCGTTATCCTGCGCTGCCAAGTAGGACGAGCTTGAGAGTTCGGCCACGTCGAATTCGCCGTTGTTCAAGAAGCGCCAATGACGCGTCGCAGAATCCATGTCGGTGAGAATAGTGAGATCCGCACCATCGACCTCGACTTTGCCCCTCAGCAAAGGACGCACGAGTTCGTAGTCGCCGCAGGCCAGGGTTAGGTTTAGTTTCTTGGGCATTTATGACTCCGCGAATTCAATGACCGGTCGCTAGGGCCGCCAGGCTGGCAGCGTCGACGAGGATGTTGCCACGCCAAACCACATGTAAATCCGGCCGCAACAGCAAAAAATCATAGCCGTAAATATCGCGCGGACGCTCGTCGTCGATATCGAGGACGGTGAACGGCGCCGCGTATGCCGCAAAGGCGCGCGAGAGGGCTGCACTATCGCCGCGTGCACCGCGCAGGCGCAGCAGCGTGTAGCCCTCGCCAACCCGATCGTGCAGCGCGGTCCCGTCATCGAGCCAAAGGTGTGGAAGCCGGGCGCCAGGCCATGTCGTCGGAACGTATGTCATGAATTCGGGCTCGGGGGCGGCGCCCTCTTCCGGCCAGATGACCGGCGACCCTCGATAAACATACCCAAGTTCGGCCCCGATCATTTCGTTGCTCTTGCGTTGCTCGACATTCGCTATGCGGGCGAGGTTGGCGCGGCTCGCGGCACCTGCGGGGGACTTGTCGCGGATATCGGGCTTGTAGGCCGCACGCCAGGCTCGCCGTCCGCGCGACGCCTGCCGCGACGCCTCAACGTTGCGGGCACCAACTTGCCGACGCTCGATCTCGTATGACCGGAGAAGGTCCGGCCCGCCCCAACCCGTGAGCGTGGCGGCGAGTTTCCACGACAAGTCGATGGCGTCTCCGACCCCGCTGTTCATACCGAGCCCCCCGGTCGGAATCACCAAATGCACCGCATCGCCGGCAAGAAACACCCGCCCCTGCCCGTAGCTGTCTGAAAGCAGCAAATTCTGCCGCCACGGCGCGCAAGAGAGCATTTCATATTTCACAGGCAAGGCGACGGTCTGTTCGAACATGTCCTTCATGTCCTCATCGCTTTCGACGACTGAATGCAATGTGAAATGCCGGGTGGAATCCTGCACGATCAGAAAAGTCGAATGCGCGTCCGCGACATGATAGTGCCGCCCCTTCCCGATCGGGATACGCTCGAACAGGTCATCGCAGCGATACAACGCCTGACGCAATTGCAGCAGGTTGGCGTCGCCCTGAAGCTTGATGCCGAGCTGCCGGCGCACATTGCTGGAGCCACCATCGCAGCCGACGAGGTAGTCCGCGCTCAGTTCGGACGTCACGCCGCCCCGCTTCACGCGTGCGCGTACTCCGGTGCCGCCCTGTTCGAACGAAATGAACTCGGATCCATAGCGCACGTCCACGCTCGGCTGGCCCTCGGCCACCGACTTGAGCAGCGGCTCGAGCGTGTATTGCGAGATCAATTGGTATGGCTCGAGCGGCATCGAGCCATCGGTGCACGCTGCGATTTCGGCCTGCGCCTGCGCGACCGACGGATACGGCAAGTGCAAGAGCGGCGGGTCGATCAGCGATGTCACGATGAATACGTCCATCGGCGCGTCGCGCGGATATCCGGCATCGCGGACTTTCGCGGCAATGCCTATCCGCCGATAGATTTCCATGGTGCGGGCATTACACCGCTCCATCTTGGGCAGAAATTGCGGTGCATCCTTCTGCTCAAGCAGAATGCAGCGCACGCCGCGGCGGCCAAGATCTATAGCGAGCGTGAGCCCGACCGGGCCGGCGCCGACGATAATGACTTGCGTATCCAACAGAGACTTCCGGAACGAGTGAAAACCGGAAACTCTCTATCATATCCGCCAGAAGCGCCGAAGCGGTGCAAAGCAATGATGACGTCGGCTATAATATGCCCCTTCAAAAGAGGCACCTATGGCACGACACTTGATTGCTTTGCTTTTATTTTGTTTTGGCGCGGCCGTTGCAGCGGCCCAAGCGCAGGCGCCGGCCGCTTCCAGCAGTCAGACTTGCTTGCGCCTCGCGGCGACCAAGATCGACTGGGGCGATCGGGAGGTTGCCGCCAAGCACCGCGCGAACTGGCTGGCGGCCTGCAGGCAAGCCTATGCAACCAACGGCGACGATCCGCATATCAAGGTCGCGCTGGCGCAAGCGATGAGCGACAGGACAGAGTTCATTCCACTTCTGCGCGCGGCGATAGCGCAGAACGACACCGAGGCGATGCTTTTATTCTTCAATGATTACAATTCCTTCGACCGCAACCCAGGTCGGCCGGACCTCATTCCGCGCATCGAGGCCGAGCGCGCCCTTCGCCGCGCTGCCGAACTCGGGAATGCGGAGGCGATCTTCAAACTCGCCACGATCCTTCGACGCGGCGGGCCAATCAAACACGATTTCGCAGACTCGCGGCGCTGGGGCGAGCGAGCGCTGACCAACCCGCCGAAGGAAATGCGGCCCACCGACGTCGCGGTGGTGGTCGGCGAATGGCTTTCTGAATCGGACAACGCCGACGAGCGCAAGCGCGGCCTCGACATCCTCGAACCGTTGGCTAAAGCCGGCCGGGGCGATGCGCAGGCTTATCTCGCCGTCGCCATTCGAGGCGCAGATCCGGTGCGGGCACGCCAGCTCCTTGAAAGCGCCGTTCGCACTTATCCGGGACATGCGCTGGCACCACTTTCCGACATGCTGATCAAAGGCGAAGGCGGCCCGAAAGATGAGAAGCGCGCGCTTTCGCTTCTAAACCGCAGTGCCTACGATGCGCAGCACGCCAAATGGATGCTCGGCCAACTGACGCTAGAAGGCCGTCTGGTACGCCGCGACGTTGCGGCAGCGGTGAAACTGCTCGGGCCCTGGTCGCAGTGGGACTATGACACACGCTTGCAGGTTGTTCGGTTGGTCGCGGAAAACCCCGGAGTCGAAATGAGCTACCCCGACCGGTTTCTTTTTACGGCCACTGAGGATGCAGAACTCGGTGAGCCCGGCGCCGTGGACGCGTTGATCGCACTCAAGCTGTCGCAACACCCGCAATTTGCCGACAAAGCCGGTGGTTGTGCGTTGGCCGCGCGCGCGGGCAAACAGCGGGACGAATGCCGCACAAAATAGGATCAAGAAGCCTGCGCGCGGCGGCCCCATACTGGTGTCAAATGATCGCGTGGCGGATTTTGGCGGAAACCCATTCACTGACGATCACGGCGCCGATAATGACGAGCAAGATTAGCGAGACCTGCGTCCAGTAAAGTTGCGTGATCGCAGCATTGAGTTCGAGCCCGATTCCGCCGGCACCGACCAACCCGAGCACTGTCGACTCGCGGATATTGATGTCCCAGCGGAACACCGAAATGCCAGCAAAGGCCGGCAGCACCTGCGGCACGATTCCGTAAGTCGTGACCTGCGCGCCGGACGCACCAGTCGCACGCACGGCCTCGACCTGGCCTTCGTCGATCTCCTCGATTGCCTCGTATAGCAGCTTGGCGCAGAAGCCGACTGAGCGCAGCGCAATGGCAATAATGCCAGCAAATACACCCGGTCCGATAATCGTGACCAGCATCAGCGCCCAGATCAGCGCATTGATCGAACGCGACGAAACGATAATGAACAGCGCGATCGGCCGCACCACGCTCACGCTTGGCGTGGTGTTGCGCGCAGCGCAATAAGCGACCGGAATCCCAAGCAGCACGGAGATCAGCGTGCCGATCGTCGCTACATTGATCGTATCCCAGATCGGTCGGCCGAGCATGCGAATGTAGAGCCAATCGGGCGGCACCATGCGCACCGCAAGGTCGCCTGCCTGTTGCGGCGCATCCCAAACAAAGGCCCATATCGTTTTTTCGGAAATGAGCTGAAAGCAATAGACGAATAGCGCGGTTGCGAGGAGCCAGGCCGCCCAAATCATCAGTTGCATGCGTGAATCGCGCCGTTGCCAGGTTCGCGGTCGCGCCGGGATCGTCGACATCACTGCACCCACCGTCGCAAATAACCCGACCCGTATTCGCACAGCATGACGATAGCGATAATCACGATGATAATGGCAGCGGCGGAATCGAATTCGTAGCGGTCGAAAGCGGTGTTGAGTGTCGCGCCGATGCCGCCGCCGCCAACAATGCCAATCACCGCCGACTCGCGGAAATTGATGTCGAAGCGATAGAGGCCGAGGCCGATCATGCGCGGCATCACCTGCGGCTGCACTCCAAAATTAATCCATTGTAGCCAGCTTGCCCCCGATGCCTGCACGGCCTCCGCCTGCGTCGCGTCCATGTCTTCAATGTCTTCGGCGAGCAGCTTGCCGTAGAAGCCTATGGTTGCGAAGGCGAGCGTTACAACGCCGGCAAAAGGCCCAAAGCCGAACAGCTTGACGAAAAAGATCGCGAGAATGATTTCCTGAAAGCTCCGCGATACGGCGAGTACGGCACGACAAAAATAATAAACCGGCGCCGGGGCAATGTTTTTTGCTGCGCCAATGCCGACCGGAATAGACAGGGCAATTCCGATCACGGTTGAAACAACCGTCATCCAAAGGCTTTCAGCGATGCCATCGGCGATTTCATCCCAGCGACTGACGAAATCCGGCGGAAAAAATGCCGACAGGAATGCGGCGCCGCGCGGCAGGCCTTCCCACACGCGCGTCCAGTTCACATGCGTCGTTTCAAACACCATCGCAAGATAGATCGCGGCGCCAATCGCCAGGGTCCAGCGCAGGCAGGCCGACTTGATCAGCGGCGGTTTTTTCCAGCGGCGCGGTGCGATAACTGTGACGCTCATGACAGCCCGGCGAGGCGGTCGCGGTCAGGACGTGGCGGTTCGAACGGCACCACATTACCTTCATCGCCCTGGTCACCCTCGTCGCCCTGCTCACCCACTTTGCGGATGGTCGCCGACCAGTCCTCCTCGCCGTAGATGGATGTGAGCACCGCCGGCGTAAGTTTGTCGGGCGGCCCATCATAAACGATCGCGCCTAGCCGCAGACCGACGATGCGCTCGGCGAACATCTGCGCCAGCATGACGTCGTGAATATTGATAATCGCGGACAGCTTGCGCTCGCTGCACAACTCTTTGATCAGCCGCATGATTTGTCGCGAGGTCTTCGGATCAAGAGACGCTGTCGGCTCGTCCACCAGCAGCAATTCGGGATTCTGGATAAGCGCACGACAGATGCCGACACGCTGGCGTTGACCACCCGAGAGCTCGTCGGCGCGCTTGTCGGCCATATGATCGAGGCCGACCCGCTCAAGCAGGCGAAATGCTTCGTCGATGTCGGATTGCGGAAAGCGCCGCAACCAGCTTTGCCAGAAGCCGACATAACCGAGGCGGCCAGTGAGAACATTTTCCATCACCGAGAGGCGTTCCACCAACGCGTATTCCTGGAAAATCATGCCCATGCGGCGGCGGACACGCCGTAGTTCAACGCTACCAAGCTTGACGACATCAACGTCATTGAGCGCGATCGAGCCTGAGGTCGGCTCGACCAGACGATTGATGCACCGGATGACGGTGGATTTGCCCGCGCCGGAAGGGCCGATCAGCGCCATGACCTGGCCGTCGGGCACCTCGATATCGATGCCCTTGAGCGCGAGGTCGCCCGTGCGATAGCGCTTGGTCAGACCCTTGATGCGCAGCATTCGAGCCCCCTGTGGCCGCGCATTTTTACTTGCAGCTGTATTTCACGCCGCTCGCCGCATCGATCTTTCGGATCACGTTCCAGTCTTTCTTGTAGGTGATCGGGACGAATTTATCCTGCCCCTTGAACTCGGCCTGCAGTGACGACCCTTCCCAGGGGAACGTGAAGAATGCTTCCTTGATTTTCGCCTGCAGCGCCGGATCGAGATTGTGCGCCAGGCCATAACCGGTCGTGGGGAAAGTTTCAGATTTGTAGATCGTTCGGATCTTGGCCTTGTCCACGACATTGCGTTCAAACATCCGGAACATCACTTCGTTGGCGATTGCGGCTGCGTCGTAGTCTTTATTGGCAACGCCAAGAACAGAGTTGTCGTGCTTCCCGGAAAACACCGGCTCGTAGTCGCGGGTCGCTATCAGATGGAATTCCGATTCGAGCAGCGCCGATGGCGCCTTGAATCCGGAATTCGAGGTGGGTGCGGTGAACGCAAGTTTCTTTCCCTTGATATCGGCCGGCGTCTTGATCGCGCTGTCGGCCGGCACGATGATTTCCATCTCGTAACCGAAGGTGCCGTCCTTGCCGGCCATGATGGCGAAGGGCACGAAGCCCGCGCAATTCACTGCAATCGGATTAGAGCCCGTGTTGAAGCCAGCGATGTGCAGACGGCCGGAGCGCATCGCTTCGATCTCGGCGGCGTTCGACTGCACAGGGAAAAACACAACCTTTTTCCCCGTGACTTTTTCCATGTGCTTGATGAAGCCGTCCCACACTTTGGTGTAGACCGCCGGATCTTCGACCGGCGTATAGGAGAAGATGAGCGTCGAAGGATTGGCGAGTTGTTTGGCGTCGGTCGGCGTATCGGCCACCAGGTCGCCGTCGCGATCGCAATAAGCCTTGTCGAGGTCGCCGCGCGGACAATCTTGCGCACGGGAAGCGCCAATTGTTACGCCGATAACGATGAACGCCACAATGGCGCTCGCGATGACAGTGATCTGCCGTGCCATGATTTCTCCCCCCAGCGGTTGCCGCGCTACGGGCGGCTCCGGTCGTCTGCTTGTTGATCGTTGTCCGACAGCTTAGCTGACTATTCTGGGAAGCGAAATTGCGCCCACGTGGGCGAAAGGAAACGTATAAACGCGTCGCCGACGCCGGCTTCGGACTTTAGGCAATTATTGGGATCGGCAGCTGCAACCGGGTGAGTTAGCGGAAAACGCTAAACTCTTATCATTCGACCTGGCCCTGCTTAGCCATGCATTCGCGGTAGAGATAAAGTTGCCAGTTGCCCCATGTGTATAATGCATACGGGCTGGCGAAGACGTTGCAGTCGTGAATGGCTACCGCCCGATTGGACTGCATTTGAGGGGACTGGGCATAGGCCGGCAGGGTGATGGCGGCAGTAAATACCGCACCGATAGAGAGTGACATCCAGAAACCTCGCATCTTCAGCCCTCGCGATGAAATCTATCCTCGGCACCGGCGACAATGAGCCGGGCCCGATGGACATATCAATACCGATACCGACCGGGAGTTCCCAGGTGAGCCCGTCTCGATTCAGGTGCGAGCGAAGCCTTAAAAGGATAGACTTAAATGCAGGGATTCCTGGTCAGACGCGTAGCAGAAGAGGTCTAGGCCGATGATGTCACCGCCGAATTCGTCCGGCGATGGAATTCGCCATGATTTAGCCAAAGCTTTCGCGCTATTAAATTGCGATCAAGGGGGACGCTCCGTGAAAGGGGCTCAATTGTTTCAAGCACGCAGGTTTGCCGCGGCCGTGACAGCATCGTTGCTGATCGCGAGTGGATTTTTCGTTCCGGTAAATGTACAGGCCCAGAGCTCTTCAAACGCATGCGAAGACGCTGCCGGGCTCGTAGTCCTGCCCTCGCCCGTCTCGCCATGGAAGGGCGCGCCGTTGCGCGTCGTTTTCGCCGTTGAGAAACCGATCGAAGGCCAACTCTCGCTCATCGCCCCTGATGGAAGCGTCGCTGCCAAATCGCGCGGGCGTTTCGGCGGACCGCCGTATTTCTGGTTTGCCGAGGTGGCGGCACCGGCAGCAGGGACGTGGCGCGCAACTTTGACAAGCGCGCGCGGCGGCTGCGGCACCATCACGCGTGAAATCGCCGTGCGCGACGACAAACCGCCACCGCTGAGCGCGGCGTCGGGAAGCGTCTGGCCGTTGCGCAATACGTGGAATCGCGCGACGGAAGATTTATTCTCGGCATGGATCGAAAAGCTGTTCGACGCGCCACTCGACGCAGCCCCGTCATGGACCGCGCTGCACGAAGTGTTGCGCGACCGATCGCGCAATTTCCTGTTCAACCATCTGGGCCTCGGCGAAGACGAAATGGGGATCGTGATTCGCCCCGATTGCGCCGACCTTCCGTACTTCTTGCGCGCCTACTTTGCGTTCAAGATGGGATTGCCCTTCGGATATGCGAAGTGCTCGCGCGGCGGCGGCGGTCAACCGCCGAAGTGCTTCCAGTGGTTCAGCGTCCAGAATATCGAAGCAGCACGTGCCGCTTCGCCCGACCAAAAGGTCGCGACAGCCGTACCGACGGGGGGCAAAGGACCCGGCCTTGCAACTTCGTTTGGCCACTATCTGCGGACGACCGCCGATGCAGTCCACTCCGGATCCGCGCGAACGGCAGCGAATGATGAAAACACCGATTATTATCCCGTCCCGCTAACGCAGGATACGCTGCGTCCGGGGGTCGTGTATGCAGACCCCTACGGGCACGTGTTGATGCTTGCGCGGCGTGTGGCCCAAACGGATGACGCCGCGGGCGTCTTCTTCGCCGTCGACGCACAGCCGGACGGAACCGTCGCGCGAAAACGCTTTTGGCGCGGGAATTTCCTGTTCGCCCAGGACCCCTCGCTCGGCGGCCCGGGGTTCAAACGCTTCCGGCCGATCGTACGCGAGAGCAACGGCGCGTTGCGGCGCTTGAGCAATGAGGAAATCGCGAAGAACCCGCAATACGCCGATTTCTCGCTCGAACAGGCCAAGCTGGGCGTCGAAGCTTTTTATGACCGAATGGACGACGTCATGTCACCGGCGCCGCTCGACCCGACGCGCGCAATGACAGAGGCGATCGCCGCGCTCGAAGAGCAGGTGAAGGCGCGTGTCACCTCGGTTGAAAATGGCCGCAAATTCCAGAACAGCGGGCGTGGCGTCGCCGAGATGCCGGACGGCGCGGCGATCTTCGAAACGATCGGTGCCTGGGAAGATTTTGCGACCCCGGCCCGCGATTTGCGCATTTTGATCGCAATTGATGTGGTGCGCGGATTCCCCGATCGCGTCGCGCGACGGCCTGAGCGCTACGCGATGCCGCCGGGCAAGAGCGTCGCGGGCGTAAAGGCCGAACTGCAGAGCACGCTTGCGTCCGAACTTGCTGCCCGCAAGTTTTCTTACCCGCGGACCGACGGCTCAATGTGGACCCTCACCCTTAAAGACGTGATCGACCGCGCGGGTGTTCTCGAGATGGCATACAACGTCAACGACTGCGTCGAGCTACGGTGGGGTGCTTCGGAAAAGAGCGACGAGGCAGCCACGTGCAAGCGGTACGCGCCGGGAGCCCAGCGCGAAAAGATGACGAAGTACCGCGCGTGGTTCCACGAACGCCGCCGGCCGGCACGGGCGAGCGGCTAGTCGATCCGTCCGCCGGAAAACCGCCGGCCGGGCACCGTGAGGAAATAGCCCACCGCCTGCCCGCCATCGGCGCCGACGACGCTCCCTGTCGTATAGCGGGACTCATCGCAGGCGAGAAAAATCGCGGGCCCCGCAATATCTTCACCCGAGCCGACGCGGCCCATGGGAACGCCCTTGCGGCGGCCTTCGTAGATTTCGGGATCGGCATACATCGCTTCAGTGCCAGGCGTGCGGATATAGCCGGGCGTGATCGCGTTGGCGCGGATGCCGTAGGGTGCCCACTCCATCGCCTGCAGTTTCGTGAGCATGATCAGGCCGGCCTTCACGACGCTATAGGCACCTGCCCAGTTGTACGGAAACAGGCCGGCGATCGAAGCGATGTTGACGATGATGCCGGATTTCTGCGCGATCATGTGTTTCGCGGCGGCCTGGCTCACGAGGAACGCGCCCTTGAGGCCGATATTCACCGTCGTGTCCCATGCCGCTTCCGGCAGCGCTTCGAGTTTTCCGGGCACGATCTTCATCGCGTTGTTGACGACGATATCGATGCGCCCGCGTTCCTTGATGATGGTCTCGACCAGCCGGTTGATATCGGCGGACGAGGCAACGTCGGCGACGACAGGAAGGCTCTTGCCCCCCAGCGCGGCAGCCTCCTTGGCAGTGGCCGCAGCTGTTGCGGGGTCGACGTCATTGACGACGACATGGGCGCCTTCGCGCGCGTAAGCGAGCACGATATCCCGGCCAATGCCGCGGCCGCCGCCGGTGACCAACGCCACCTTGTCCTTCAATCGCACAAGATTCTCCCACAAGTTGTTTGAAAATAACCGGAAAAATCACGCTAAAGCGGTGGGGAGAACCCGACAAGGGCGCGGCGGGCCTCGAAAATGGCGCCTGCGAATGCCATCTTGAGGCAGAACAGCAGAATCAGATGGCCGAACCCAAGCGCCAACCAGCCGCACCCGCTCCTGCGAGCCCGCAACCCGTTGCGGGCGGCATTGCCGCGCGCGCGCTGGGCGCACGCAGCGCCGCCTATCTTGCCGACCTCAACCCCGAGCAGCGCGAAGCCGTTGAATCCCTTGACGGTCCTGTCCTTGTGCTGGCAGGGGCTGGCACCGGCAAGACACGCGTGCTGACCACGCGGATTGCGCACATCCTCAATCTCGGGCGCGCCAGACCCGCGGAAATCCTCGCTGTCACCTTCACCAACAAGGCCGCGCGCGAGATGAAATCCCGCGTCGGCCAGATGGTCGGGCAAATTGTCGAGGGAATGCCATGGCTTGGCACCTTCCACTCGATCGGCGTGAAGATCCTGCGGCGCCATGCCGAGATGGTCGGGCTCAAGAGCAACTTCACGATCCTCGACGTCGACGACCAGATCCGGCTCATCAAAATGCTCTTAGAAGCCGAGAAGCTCGACGACAAACGATGGCCTGCTCGGGTGCTCGCCATGTTGATCGACGGCTGGAAGAACCGCGGGCTCACGCCCGAGCAGGTTCCCTCCGGCGAGGCCGCCACCTTCGCCAACGGCAAGGGCAAAAAGCTCTACATGGCCTACCAGGAGCGGCTGAAGACCCTCAACGCGGCCGACTTCGGCGATTTGCTGCTGGAAAACATCCGGCTCTTCCGCACGCACCCGGATGTGCTGCGCTCGTTCCAGGAGCGCTTCAAATTCATTCTGGTCGACGAGTATCAAGACACCAACGTCGCGCAGTATTTGTGGCTGAAGCTGCTGGCGCAGACGACGACGAGCCCCTCCCCGTCATCACCGGGCCGGCGCGAAGCGCCGAGTCCCGGTGATCCACGTCTTGCGGCCAAGCAGGAAGACGTGGATGGCCGGAACATAGACGAGCAAAGCGACGCCGTCGTTCGGACGGCTACGTCCGGCCATGACGAGTCAGAAAATGCAGCGCCGCCTGCGATCACAACCCAACGCCACCCAAAAAACATCTGCTGCGTCGGCGATGACGACCAGTCGATCTACGGCTGGCGCGGCGCGGAGGTCGACAACATCCTGCGCTTCGACCACGACTTCCCCGGCGCCAAAGTCATTCGCCTCGAACGCAATTACCGCAGCACCGGCCACATCCTCGCCGCCGCCTCCCACCTCATCGCGCACAATGAAGGCCGCCTCGGCAAAACACTCCGCACCGAAGACGTGCTCGGCGAAAAGGTGCAGGTCACCGGCGGCTGGGACTCGGAGGAAGAAGCCCGCGCCATCGGCGAGGAGATCGAGCAACTGCAGCGCGCGGCGCGCGAACAGGGGCTCGATCACCCGCTCGACGAAATCGCCATCCTGGTGCGCGCCTCGTTCCAGATGCGCGAATTCGAAGACCGCTTCATCCAGCTCGGCCTGCCCTATCGCGTGATCGGCGGTCCCCGCTTCTACGAGCGCGCCGAAATCCGCGACGCCCTCGCCTATTTGCGCGTGATCGCGCAGCCGGCGGACGATCTCGCCTTCGAGCGCATCGTCAACGTGCCCAAGCGCGGCCTCGGCGACGCCACGGTGCAGATGCTGCACGATTACGCGCGCAAGAAGCGCATCCCGCTCACCGAATCCGCCAGCGCCCTCTCCGCCACCGACGAGATGAAGCCGAAGCCGCGCATGGCGCTGCGCGATCTCATGGCGAGCTTCGAGCGCTGGCGCGCGAAAAAAGATTCCATGCCGCACACCGAGCTCGCCGAAATCGTGCTCGATGAATCCGGCTACACCGACATGTGGCAGAAGGACCGCTCGGCCGATGCCGCCGGCCGCCTGGAAAACCTCAAGGAGCTGGTTCGCTCCATGGAGGAGTTCGAAAACCTGCAGGGCTTCCTCGAGCACATCTCGCTGGTGATGGACCGCGAAGGCGCGGAGGCCGAGCAGGCCGTCAACATCATGACGTTGCATTCCGCCAAGGGGCTGGAATTCGATTGCGTGTTTCTGCCCGGCTGGGAGGAAGGCCTGTTCCCCCATCAGCGCTCGCTCGACGAGACCGGCCGCGCCGGCCTCGAGGAAGAGCGCCGCCTCGCCCATGTGGGGCTCACGCGCGCGCGCAAGAGCGCCCGGATTTATTTTGCCACCAACCGGCGCATCCACGGCCTGTGGACCTCGACCGTGCCCTCGCGCTTCCTCGACGAGCTGCCGGAAGCGCACGTGGAGGTGAAGGAGGCCGCGGGCGGCTCTGGCGGCTTCGGCATGTCCGGCTATGGCGCCTCGCGCTTCGACGAGATGAGCTCATTCGGCTCCAGCTACAGCACGCCCGGCTGGCAGCGCGCGCAGGCGCGCAAGGGCAAGGGCGGTTTCTCCGAAAATGGGCAGCCGCGTTATGTGCCCGACGGCGTGTTCGATGACGCTGGAGACTATGACGGCGAAGACGCCCGGCCCGAAAAAATCAAGCGGGGCAGCGCCAAGCGCGACAGCGGCCGCAAGGCGCTCGTCATTGAAGGTGAACTGGTGGCGAAATCCACCGGCACGGCGTCAACCTTCACCGTCGGCGAGCGCGTGTTTCACCAGAAATTCGGCAACGGCAATGTGGTGGCCGTGGACGGCAACAAGCTCACCATCGCCTTCGACCGTGCGGGAGAAAAGCGCGTGGTAGATTCGTTCGTGGAGAAGGTTTGAGGCAACCCGCTCGACGCGCTCGGCCTAGCTCCTCGCGTACCGCCCTCTCACGCCGCGTCGCGGGCCTGATCGACGGTCTCGTCGCTTGCCTCCGGCTCGGTTAAGCCCATCGCAGCGAGAAGATTTTCCACCTCGAAACGCGCGGTCATGTGCGACATCGTCGGGCGCGTGCCGAGCGTGGCTTCGTCGAGATCGTCGAGCGCCGTCAGGCCGCGTGGATAGAATTCGCGGAAGATGACGCGCTCCGCCAGCCCATCCAGGGTGCGGAAATTGAGCCTCTGCCCAAGCTGCTGGAGCCCCTCACCGACCAGGCGCTTGTTGCGCGAACCGAGCGACGACAGCCGGTTGCGCAGCACAAACCAGTCGATCGGCTGGTCGCCGAGAAGCTGGCGCTGGCAACGCGCCTCGTCGACCATGCGGGAATAGTGGCCAATGCCGGTCACGGCAAACGTCTCGGGATCGACGGTGCCGAGCACGTCGAAATCGACGAAGCTGTCGTTCAGCGGCGTGACCAGAACGTCGGCCATCGAATGCGCCAGCCGCATCAGGTGGCTGTCATGGCCGGGCGTGTCGATGACGACAAAATCGGTGGACGACACCATGGCATCGACGGTGTCGGCGAGTTCCTTGGATGCGGCCGCGCGCGCTTCGGTGCTGGGGAAATTGTCCATCTCGTTCAGGCAAAAATGGCTGGGAAGCACGAGGTCGCGCCCGACGTGTTTCGCCCAGGCCTGCCTGTTCTGGATATAGGTGGTGAACGATTTCTGCCGCGCATCCATGTCGATGGTCGCGACACTGCGGCCAGCCTTGAGCAGCGCCACCGCGATGTGCATGGCGACGGTGGATTTGCCCGAGCCGCCTTTTTCATTGCCCACCACGATCACCTGGACCGCGCGTGCACGCGTTGTTCTGTCGATCGACATGTGTGCTCCTGTGCTCCCGATTGTGTTTTAAGGACGCGGCTCGCGGCCGATTCGTCGTCAAGCGCCATTACGGCTGATTCGCGGATTCCCCACAAGATTTTTGGAGCGATGGAACTCAGAAAATTCGGCGCGGATTCAAAATGTTCCGCCGGACGCCACGAGAAATTCCGAAGGCCGCTCAGCCCGGGAAAAACTCCAGCGTGCATTTGAGCCCGTCCGGCTCGTAACGCAGCGTCGCGCTGCCGCCCATCTGCGCCGCAAAGCCTTTCTCGATCAGCGTTGAGCCAAAGCCCGCGTGCTGCGGCTTTTGCACCGGCGGCCCCCCGGTTTCCGACCAATCCAGCTCCACGATCCGGCCGGGCTTCATTGTCCAGTCCACCGTGACGCGGCCATTGGCGCCGGACAGTGCGCCGTATTTCGTCGCATTGGTGGCGAGCTCATGCACCGCCATCGACAGCATGACGACCGCGCGCGGCGACATCGAGATGCGTGGCCCGTGCACGCTGATGCGGTCGGGATTGGTGCTGGTAAAGGGCTCGAGCGTCGCGTTGACGACATCGCCGATATCGGCGTTTTCCCATTTCGTCGCGCTCAGCACGTCATGCGCGCGCCCGAGCGAGGAGAGCCGTGCGTCGAATTTGCTGCGCGCAACGGTGTCCGCCGAGCCGCGGAAGGTTTGCGCGGAGAGCGACTGGACGGTCGCCAGCGTGTTCTTCACGCGGTGGTTCACCTCATCGATCAGCAATTCATGCAGCGCCTCGGCGCGGGCGATCGCCGCCGCCATGCGGATCGCGAAGGCGAGCCCGATGCCCAGCATCGTGAGCCCGATGAACGCGGTGAGAATGACGGTGCGCATCACAGGCGCGGTGAGCGTGCTCTCGGCGATGCCGGCGGCCGCGATCCACCCCGTCAGCTCGGAGTGCACGAAGGCCGTGAGCAGCGGCACGCCTTCGAGCGAAAGCGTTTGCGCCTGGCCTTCGCGGGCGCCGAACATCACGGCGAGCAATGACGGCGAGGCCTTCATGCCGACCGTCGTTTCCGGATTCGGGATGCGGGCGAAATTGACGCCCTTCTGGTCGAAGATCGAAATCGTCCAGTCGCCATCCGGCTTCTGCTGCTCGATCAGACGCTGGAAGATCGCCAGCGGCGGATTGAACGACAGGTCGTAGACAACCTCCCCGCCGATGAACACCGGCACGGTGACGGTCACGATCAGTTCCTTGGAGACCGAACCGGTGAACAGCTCGGAGAAGACCGGCTTGCGCGTCTTGAACACCAGGTCGCGGTCTTCACGCGCGGAGCGCGACGGCAAAGGCTCGCCCGGCGCTTTGGCGGAATTGAAAACCTGGCTGCCGTCGCGCTGGCCAATGACGATGGATGGATGATCGGGGAATTGCGACAGATAGGCCTTTACGCGCGAACGGAAGCTGCCGAAATCGCCGCGCGCCAGAGAATCCGCTCCCGCAAGCACCGTCAGCCCCGACACGATACCCTGCATCTCGCGGTCGAGCACCAGTTCGACGCTGCGCGTGTTTTGCAGGACGCGGGCAAAGGCCTGGCGCCGGTCCTCCACGTAATGCTGGTAAATAATTGCCGCCGAAAACGCGATCAGCGGCAGACTGGTGCCGGCCACCAGGATTGCAAGCCGCAAACGAAGCGACAGATCGCGGCGCATAGGTATTGGCTGTTCCTCTGAGAGTTTATGTACCTAGCAACATCGCTGCCGTAGCAGCAAGGCGCGGCCCCCTCTTGAATTTGGCTATTAACCGCGGGTGCGCAGAGTGCTAGGTTCCATGCGCCGGCTGCCTGCCGGCGCCGGGAGACGACAATGAGAACACGTCACGCTGTTGCGTTGTCCATGCTTGCGTTAGCCGCGCTCGGCGCCGCCACCGTGCAGCCGCTTCAGGCGGAAGAGACGTACGTGCGCAAGGTGCCGCTCGACGCCTATGCGGTCCCCGTGCCGGTGCCGGTGATGCCGGGCTCCGCGCTCGACCTCCGGCCGTCACGCGCGCCGGATTCCGGCGACCTGATGACGGGCTACACATCGCCATCGAAGGACTACAACTCCGCAACGCCTTCGATCGGTCTGTCGATCAAATCGCCGTTCGACGATCGGAAATAGCCTCATAGTATAGCGTATAGCCTCATGGTGAGTAGCGACGCGTCTCAAACCATGGGCGCGTGACGCATTGTGTGAGCCGACGTTGATCCGTCGCTCCCGCAGATCCGCTCAGTGCCGGCAGCGGACACGCCGATGGAGCCACCATTGTAGCGAGCCGTCAGTTGCCAACGAGCGAATGGCGCAATGCAAGCTCGATGGGTCCGCCGACAGTCAATATCAAACAAATAACGACGACTGAGATTTTTGCGGCGACGACTTTCACCGCGACAGCAAATGTCGCCGAATGCGGTTCAGCCTGGGCGATCGCATTCGCGCTGCGCCAGACGCCGAAAGAGGCAACGACCAAATATCCCAAAAACACGAACCTATAAACAAGCAAAGTCTGCGGATACAAAATGAAAAGAAACCCGCCGAAAATACCGACGGCCCAGAAAATGCATACGCCCAATATGAAGAAACCCCAGAACGAACGACCAAGTGCGTATTGCCCGCGCCAAAGCTTCAAACAAATGGACGAAAATTTCCAAGTTGTGCCGGGATGTCGCGCGTTTTCGTCGCTCCTCGCAAATGTGATCAAGGCACCGGCGGAAAAAATTGCGAGAGCTGCGGCAATCGGCCCACCGACGAAAAATCCAAACAGCCCACAAAGATTTCCACCCCACTGAGAAGAACACGCCCAAGTCATTCCGTATTGTAAGCCGATAAAAAAGGCGACCACGGCGCAAACAAGCAGCGCCGAAACGTACCCAACGAAAGAGATACGCCTTTCTGGCTCTGGAAATGCGCGGCAATGCCGAGCGTAGAAAACGACAGCACAGACGATCGCCACAACAGGCGAAAAAAAGCCAAGACCCCACAATAGGGGAAGGAATTGCGAATTAAAATTTCCCATTTATTGCGACGAAGTGAATTCCAATTTGCGCGCATGCCCCTGAATTCGAAGAGCTGCTCGCACTTAACCTCGAAATATTGCCGATCTCTTAATTGGTCGTGGTCGATGTCCGCGAAGTGCCCATAGCGGATATTCGGTCGCGGCTATTCGATGATCTCGTCGGCTCGGGCGAGCAGCGAAGTGGGTACGGTGAGACCGAGCGCCTTTGCCGTTTTCAGATTTATGATGAGCTCGTATTTGCTTGGGGCTTGCACCGGCAGATCAGCCGCTTTCTCGCCCCGTAATATGCGATCAACGTAGGCTGCGGCTCGTCGATATTGATCATCGAAATTTGGTCCATAGGAGATCAGCCCGCCGGCAGCAACAAAAGCCCTTTGAATGTATACCGCGGGCAGCTTGTAGCGAGCGGCCGTTGCGATGATAAGATTGATGTTAGTTGCCCCTACCCCACTCGCCGCCACGATCAATCCGCCATTTGGCGACTGTGCGAAGTTCGCGATGGCGCGTTCAATCTGATTGGGTTCGCGCAGATCGATTGGGCTAACTTCAATGCCAACCGACGGCGCCACGGCTTGAATGACGGCGAACTGGCCAATCCCGTGAGCAAATCCGGGGTCGCGAAGAACTGCCGCGTTCTTTACGTTTGGCGAGATCTCTCTAAATAATTCCAACCACTTTCCACACAGATTGTACTCAAACATCACGAAGCCTGTGGCGTTGCCGCCCGGCCGTGACAGGCGTTCGACAATACCGGCGCCCACAGGGTCGGGCGCAATAGCAAAGACAATGGGAATCGTGCGAGTGGCCTTCAGCATCGCCTCTGCACCGGTACCACCGCCGGCCAGAATGACGTCCGGGGCAAGTGCCACCAATTCCTCGGCATATTTGCGTAGCTCGTCACTATTGCCACCACTCCAGCGCGCCACGATCTCAACGTTGCGTCCATCCATCCAACCCAACTGCTCAAACGCCTGCAAAAATGCCGTATAGCGTGCCTGGGCACTGGGTGTGTCTTTTGCGATTGGCTCCAGGACAGCAACACGACGCAGACGTTCACGTTGCTGCGCGCGCGATGCAAACGGCCATGTCGCTGCTGCGCTGCCTGCCATCACGATGAAGTCGCGTCGTCTCATTGCTCCCCCGAGGCTCAAGACCGGACATACCGATTGCTCAAGCTAGCACGCGAAACATAACGATGTCCGGTTTGGGTCATGCGCGGACATCCAACAATCGCCGAGGTTTGTCCTATCTCGGGTCAGTCGCAAGCCAAGCGCGGCCGAGAAGGATTGATAGAACTGCGTGAAGGACGACCGCCGGCCACAGAAAGACTCCGGTCAACCCACCAGCAAAACCGAGGTAAGCAAGGTAGAGCGCGACGACCGTTCCGTAGATCAACATTCCGATCAACGGCGGCCCCGGCCAGCAGGCGATCGCTAAACCAACCAGACCAATTCCGGCCACGCGCGCAACCGGTATGGCGACGCTGGTCAGTTCGACACCTAACAACAACTGCCCGACGAGCGAGGGAACAATCAGCAACGCCAATCCGGTGGCCGCTTCGGCGACTGCAGCGAAGATCAACACCTTTTTCATCGCCGAAATTTCACTCAATCTCTCGCGCTAGCGGACTTTGTTGTTCGTGGCGCGAAGTTGCTAGCGTTTCGGTGCTTCAATTGGATCCGGCTCCGGGGCAGCCATTGGCGCTAGCTCTGCCTTGGACTCGGGTGCGGCCTTTCGCTCCGGTTCGAGCTTGAACGTCAGCTTGTTGAGCTTGCCGGTGAACTTGAAGGGAGGATCGTATCGGTACTCCAGCATCGCGACGCCAGTGCGCGTGTCCATGCCGACATCGAATGACTCGTCCTCAGGGAACGTGATCGGCGTGGTGTGTTCCATGGATTTTCTGTCCACTTCCTTCCCGTCCACAGAGAGCACACCCGTACCGCCTTTGCCCAAACCTGGAGCTTCCGGCTTGAAGTCGAAGACGATGGTGTGCTTGCCAGCGCCCAGTTCCGGTCCTGACCACGTCGTGCGTTTGAGGTTAAGCAGGTTGTAAATGAACACAGGCTTTCCGCTGCGAAAGCCAGCCACTCCCTTGCTCAAGAAAAGCCCATAGCCGCCGAAGCGGCCGCCTTCGGTGACGATCATTCCTTCCGCACCGCCCTTCGGGATCTCAACCTCAGCAGTGATGGTGTAGGACTTGTTCAGGATGCTCGGCGCGGCGCTCTTCGGCACACCACTCAGTTCGCCAGAATACGTGAAGACCGTACGCCCCGCGGTGAGACTCGGGCGCGGCGTGTTCCAGCGCAGTAGCGTCGTGTTATCGAGTGGCAGTACGTTGTACTTCTTCGCCTCAGCATCAAAGACGGCTTGCATCTCTTTGACCTTGTCCGGCATCTGGGGCGCCAGATCGTTGAACTGTGTGGGGTCGTCGTCGACGTTATAAAGCTCCCACTTGTATCCGGTGATGACATCCGGCGGCGGCGCGGAGCTCAGCTCCCAAGGGAGAGTCACCGGTGTCGTGGAGGCCATCCAGCCATCGTGATAGATGCCGCGATTGCCAAGCATCTCGAAGTATTGCGTCGTGTGCCGGGTTGAGGCGGTGGCGTTCGCTTTGTCCCATGTGTAGGCCATGCTCGTACCTTCCATGGGGCTCTGTTTGATGCCGTTGATCGTCTCAGGTTGCGGAATGCCGGTTGCTTCGAGAATTGTCGGTGCGATGTCGATGACGTGAGCGAACTGGCGGCGGATACCGCCGACGTCTTTGATGTGGCCGGGCCAGGACATGGCTACGCCCTGAGCCGTTCCGCCGAAATGCGACGGAACCTGTTTTACCCATTTGAACGGCGTATCCATCGCCCACGCCCACGGCGCCGCAAAATGCGGGAACGTCTTGTCAGATCCCCAGAAAGGATACCAAAGGTACTGCGCCTTCACTGGCACGGGAACGCCATTAAAAGTGGTGAACTCGTTTGGTGTGCCGTTGAGCATGCCTTCAGCGCTCGCGCCGTTGTCGCCGCCGATGTAGATGATCAGGGTGTTGTCGAGCTCGCCGAGGTCTTCGACGGCCTGAATGACGCGTCCGATCTCATTGTCGGCGTAGGCAAGGTAGGCTCCGTAGACATCGGCTTGCCTGATGAACAGCCTCTTCTCCAGCCTGCTGAGAGAATCCCACTGGGGCAGTTCTTTTGGCCAAGGTGTTAGCTTGGCGTTTTCGGGCATGATGCCCAAGCGCTTCTGATTGGCAAAAATCGTCTCACGCAACTTGTTCCACCCATCATCGAACAGGTGCATGTCGCTGATCTTCTTGATCCACTCCGGCGTCGGATGATGAGGCGCGTGGGTGGCTCCGGGTACGTAGTAGACAAAGAATGGTTTGTCGGGCGCGACCTCTTTGAGCTGCTTGATGTGCTGAATGGCTTCGTCGGCCATCGCCGTTTCTAAATTCCAGCTGGGATTGCCCTGGAAGGGGTAGATTGCAGTCGTGTTGCGAAACAAGTTTGGCTGCCACTGGCTGGCGTCACCACCGACGAACCCGTAAAAATAGTCAAAGCCCATCCCGTTGGGCCATTGCTCGAACGGCCCGGCCTGGCTCGATTGGAATGAGGGCGTATTGTGGTCCTTACCGAACCACGAGGTCGCGTAGCCGTTGGCCCTCAGGATTGTACCGACGGTGCCCTTATCAATCGGGATGATTGAGTCGTAGCCGGGAAATCCTGTCGATATTTCGCCGACCACCCCAAAACCCACCGAGTGATGATTGCGGCCGGTGATAATCGCCGCCCGTGTCGGTGAGCAAAGCGACGTGGAGTGGAAATTTGTGTAGCGCAATCCATTCCTTGCGATGCGATCCATAGCCGGAGTGGGTATGACGCCACCAAACGTGCTTGGTGCGCCGAAACCCTGGTCATCCGTCATAATGAGCAGCACGTTGGGCGCGCCCTTCGGCGGTACGACACGCGGCGCCCACCATGCCTTTGAGTCCGAAGCCTTCTCTTCGATCACCCCGCCGAATTTCGGATCGGCTGGCGGAAGTTGTTTTCCGTCAATCGTGGTCGTGGCCTCGGGCGAGCCTGCGACACCTGTGACTTGCTGAGCGAGTGCCGAAGCGCAACTAAGGGCGAGCAGACCCGCGGCCGCAAGCGTGCTGCGACTGATTTTCATTGCGGAAAACTCCGATCGATTGGCCGTGCCTTGGCAGAAGGCTCGCGCACTTTGGGGTGGGAGGCTGCCCGCATTCAGCGGCCAACACTTTGACTCAGATCAAATTGGCAAAGCTCCGGAATGTCGCGTTGGGTCATGAGCGGACATTCCACTCCGACAAAAGCCTGCTATATTTGTCCTCAATTCGCGACCGTCCGTCAGGAGCACAATCGGGGGTGACCCATGAAGCGCCGCGAATTTCTGGTTCTCCTCGCCGGCACAATCGTGTTTCGGCCGAACCCGCTGGGGGCGCAACAGAGCGGGCGGATCTTCAAAATTGGGCATCTCGAATCTAGCACGCCGTCGAATAGCCCCCACCTTCTCGGAGCATTCAGGGATCGCCTTCGTGAATTAGGGTACGTGGAAGGTCAAAATCTTTTTATTGAAAGGCGTTATGCGGAAGGCAAGGAGGAGCGGCTACCTCAGCTTGCCGCTGAACTTGTTAAATACGGCGTAGATGTCATTTTTGCGATTGGACCTCCGCAAGCACTCGCCGCGGCAAAGGCAACAGACAAGATTCCAATTGTTTTCGTTGGCGGCGGCGATCCCGTTGCGCTTGGACTGGTCAAAAGCTTTGGTCACCCGGGCGGCAACGTCACGGGAATAACCTTCGTTACGGTGGAATTGGCACCAAAGCGTATCCAATTGCTCCATGAAGCGGTTCCAGGCAGCAAGCGAATGGGTGTCCTTTGGAACCCCAACAATGTCGTCAATAAACTTGAACTCGAAACGGCCGCGAAAAACGTCGACACACTTGGACTGACGGTGACACCATTCGAGGTTCGAGCCGTCAGCGAATTCGAGGGAGCGTTTGCAGCGATGGAGCGCGAGCGCATCGACGCAACATTGATACTTTCAAACCCACTTACCTTTCCGAACCGTGTTGAAATGACCGCATCCGCATTGAGACATCATGTCCCAACTATGGTGTCGCTACGCGAATACGTGGAAGCCGGCGCACTTATGTCTTACGGGCCGAGTTATGCCGGCCACTGCCGGCGAGCCGCAAATTATGTTGATCAAATCTTGAAGGGGGCGAACCCGGCCGATCTGCCTGTTCAACTACCTACGGAATTCGAATTGACGATAAATTCGAAAACGGCAAAGGCGCTCGGACTTAGCATCCCTTCGTCGATTGTACTGAGCGCGAACGTAGTTGAATAAATGTGAGATATTGTCCGCTTTGGGTCATGAGCGGACACGACACCATCTCGACGCGGTGTCTGCTTTATATCGGAATGCGGACACTCACCGCATGGACGGTATGTGGTGATGCTGTCGCATGAGTCCGCGACATAAACGCGTGACGCACATTTACCTTCGTCAATGATCTCGCGTGCCGATTGTAACGTTAATGCTGCGCGCGCTGTTTGAGCGGCGTTTGCGTACCGTTTGCGCGACGTTTGCGCAATTTCGGTGATTAACGCGACCTATGCACTCACCGCATTACCGGCAGCGGCAGAGTTGCCTTGTTCCTGCCACGTTAGACCGATCCACCGTGCACAGATGTTTCGTGGCGGGTGCGGCTCCTGAAAATTTTTGCCGGGATTCGGGCGTGCTGCGAAGCAATTAACGAGGGACAATTTCATGAAGCACGTTGGTATTGGACTATTGGCCGGCCTGCTGACAATCACGTCAGCACATGCCGCGGGTTGGGCATCAGTTCATAAGTACGTCAAGAAAACCGGAAACTGCGCGGGAGAGGAAGTGCTCGCAAGTTCGTATTCATCCGGAAAGCGCACTGCGAGCGGCGAGCGTTTCGATGCGAGCGGCAACACAGCCGCCGCACGCACCTGGCCGCTGGGGACGAACCTGACCGTGACCAATCCGGCGAATGGCCGCTCGATCAGCATCCGCATCAACGATACCGGGCCCTGGGGCATTGCGTATCGTATGGGGGCGCGGCTCGATCTCGCGCGCGGCGCCGCCCAGCGTCTCGGCATGCGCGGCTCGCAATACGTTTGTGTCGTTTAACGGGGCGTCTTGAACCGAGGCTACGCAGGCGCGGAGGCGATCTCCGCGCCTGATTTTTTATCGACCAGGCCCGCCAACACGGTCGGATCTTCCGCGGTGCGCACCATCATCGGTTCATCGCGCCCGCGGATCGACACCTGCGCGCGTCCCAGCGCGTCGGCCGCGATGCCGGCGGTGGCGCAAACTTCCTCCGACACGGTCACCTTGCAGTTGAGCGACTTCGTCATGTCCTGAAGCCGCGCCGCCACGTTGACCGGATCACCGAGCGCGGTGAACACCGTGTGATCCTGAAAGCCGATGTCACCGATAATCACCTCGCCGCCATGAATGCCGATGCCGTACTGGATCGGCTCAGGCAAATCTGAGGCGAGCTGGCGGTTCATGTGATCCACATTGGCCGCAACTTTCGCAGCCGCGCGCAGCGCCTGGCGGCAGGCCGTCTTCGGGTCGGTATCGATCCCGAACAACGCGAGCACGCCGTCGCCGACAAACTGGTTCGGCACGCCGCCGGCGTCGAGCACGGCCTGCGAGGCGGCGCCCAGAAACCGGTTGATCAGGAACACCACGTCGAAGGGGAGCCGCTTTTCCGCGAGCCTGGTCGAGCCGCGCATGTCCACGAACATGCTGACGATGTAGTGCTCCTTGCCGATATTGATGTTGCGGCCCTTGCGCAGAAGATTTGCATTCATGTTCGTCGGCAAAATCGGAATGACGGACACATCCGACTGCGGGCGCAGCTGGCACGCCAGGCGGATTGCCGGGTTTGCCGCAACGCCGACACGCTCGAGCACGAAGGCCTCACGGCCTGAGGGCGGCGGCAATGTATCGCGATCGCTGACGACGCGAACGCGGCAGGTCGAACAGCGGGCACGGCCGCCGCAGACGCTGGCGTGCGGAATTTTGAAACGGAGGCTCGCCTCAAGAATGCTCAGGCCTTTCGGCACGCGCACCTGCCGGTCGGGATAGGTAATCGTAAACGTGCCGCCGCGGCGTTCGCGCCACGAGCGCATGCCCCGCGCGCCGAAGACGAGCACGATGGCGGCCGCGTAGCCGATGGGAAAATAAAACAGCGTGATCGCGTCGATCACCTGCCGCTGTGGGCGAGGAGTCCCGCGCAGATTGGCCTTGCGCCATTCCGGATCCTGACCGAGACGCGTCACCTCGCGCCCGCCCTGATGCGCGCCGCTCATCGCCAGCGGCGGCATAAGAACCGCAATGGCGAGCAGAAAAGGCGCGGCCCAATCGAAAAACGACTTCAGCCGCAGCCAGAAATAAAGTCCGATGCAGGCGTGCGTCCAGGCCACCGTTATCAAGATGAACTGCACCGCGATCATATGCGGCCGCAGCACCCAGTAAGCGAACAGCGGTGAGGCGTAATTCGGCGCCGCGAGTCCATACAACGCGCCGCTCAGCCGCACTGCGCCGAAATGGCTCGCGAGCCAGAGCGGGATACTCAGACCCAATAGGAGTTGCGTGATCTCGATGGCCGTGTAGCGAAAATGCCGGCGTTGATAGAGCGCCCATAGACCGAGAGAGAAATGAACGACAGCAGCCGTGTAGAGCGTGCGATTGACGAGAGGAATTCGCCACCACCAGATGTGATACTGCAGCCACGCTTCCATCGTGTCGTAGGAAATGTTGCCGAGCGCGTGATTGAAGAAATGCGAAAAGATGTAAGAAAACATGATGAGGCCGGCAGTGAGCCGCACCTGCCGCACGCCGATGCCACGCAGCCACGTCAAAATCTTTGACCTGAAATCTGCGCGCGCCGCGCTACCGTCAGCAACCGCCGGGGCCTGTACCGTCACGATAACCCATCATTTGAAATGGCAGATCGGCCGCGGCGACGTTAGCCGCCGCAAGCCCTGAATAGCAACCTGATCGAATACGGCATTCCGCGCGGATGCGCCCACGCGATAAATTATTTCGAGCTTCGAATGCCCGCGAAGCGCGAATCCACTCTCGTCGCCCTACTTCCAGTCAGCTTTCAGGCTGAGCGGCGCGAGCGGGTTGAGATCCTTCGCAGGATGATAGCTTACGAGATTGACCGTCCACGCGCCGATGAGAACAAAAGACGCCGTGACGGAAATAATGGCGGTACGGATCATGACCCAGCTCCCGTTATTCTTGCCCGGATTTTCCCGGTGCTGCCGCGGCATTTCTGCTCCGGCGACGATGACACTAGGTGCACGCATCGCGGGTTGATGTGACACGAGTCACAATCAAACACTTTTTTGCAGGCACACTTTCGAAAGCGCGCATAGAAAGAAAAAGCGGCCCGTTTCGGGGCCGCTAAAGTTTTGGAGGTGGTTCAGAGAATTCGGGGCCTGCCCCCGGGGCAGGGGCAGGCCTGAAGACGGTCAGATGGGGTTGAATATCCTGGCCGTCAGGCTGCCGATGGGGTGGGGATGGACCATCAAGCTAGCCAAAGTGGTGTTCGGTCCTTCGACTGTACGCGCGATACCGGTCACCACTGTGACGCATGCCAGGAACAAAGTGGCTGTTGCGAGGATGATCGTTTTACGCATTGTCGTCGGCCCTTGAATGACGCGGGAGCAACCGGCTCCCTATGCATCTGACCGTAGGCCGCCAGCCCAAAGCAGGCTGTGACGGGCATCACAGAAGGGTTGATTTATTGTTAAGACGGCCGGCGCGGAAATAGCGGCTAAATGGCCCTGTTTGCGCTGCGCAGACGGCGGGCCAGCATTCCCATCACATCCAGCGCAAATGTCGGCGCCTTGGTCACGAGGGACAGAAAATCCTTCTTCGACATCGGGACGAGCGCGACGTCAGTTTTGGCCGTGGCCGTGGCGCTGCGCGGCGCACCATCGAGGAGTGCCATCTCGCCAAAGATGTCATTGGCCTCAAGCGTGTCGAGCAGCCGGTTGCCGAGCTGAATTTCGACCGTCCCACGCTGGATGATGTAAAGCTCCTTGGCCGGCTCGCCTTCCTTGAAAATCGTCTCGCCTGGTTTGAGGTACCAAACCGGGACATTGGATTCGGCGAGGAAACTGAAACCGACAACGTCTTCGTCCGACATAGCGGGCCTCAAAAAGCGCGCGAAAAAACCTAGATTTTCAGCTCTTTTTCGAGCTTCGGCTTGCTCTCGATGCAATAATACCCCGAGAGCCGGGTGACCAATTTAAGGCGCATCCATTCGTTCAGGATGCGGCTGACGTTTTCGCGGGCGATGCCGGCCATTGCCGCGACGTCGCTCTGGCTCAGCTTCTGCCGGATGACGATGCGCCCACCGCCGACGTCATTGCCGAAAGCTTTGGCGAGATCGAGTAACGCGCGCGCGACGCGCCCTTTGACCGGCAGAAACGATCCGGCCGCAACCACCTGGTCGGTGTCACGCAGGCGGGCCGCTAACAGACTGAGCAGATGTTTGTAGATTTCGGGGTTCTTCGCAGCGACCGTTTCGAAGGCCGCACGGCTGATGAAGCTCAGTCTGCAATCGCGCAGCGCGGAGACCGAAGCGGATCGTGTTCGTCCATCGATCATCGCCATGTCGCCGACAATCGCACCCGGACCGAGGATGGCGAGAATTCGCTCGGCGCCGCTCGGCGAGTCCATGCTCACCTTGAGCAGGCCTTCCTCCAGGCGATAGCAGCCATCGCCGGGATCGCCGGTCAGAAACAGAACTTCATCGGCCGACAGTTTGACCGGCTTGGCGTTGGCAAGAAGTGTGGACGACAGCCGTTCGGGAAGATCCGACAGCAGATCGGTTGAACGCAACGTTGGAGGCGAAGCCATTGAATGCCCGACGCAGTACAGCGCATGACGCGCCGGGCCTTTTTAGCAGAGATCCGGCTGGAATCTCAGTAGCCAGTCAGAGCTGCGCGTCCGATCGTTTGTCGCGTCAGGCCGCGTTTCGCAAGACTGGGGCCGGAGAGGCGCGACAGCTCGTTATAGCGGGCCGCTATCTGCTGACCTTCACGGGCACCATCGGCGAACCGGCAACACCAGGTCGCAATGGTAGCCAAGTACGTAGTGCCGTGGGTGGCGATGTCGGAAGTTCCACTATGATAGGTGATATCGGTCATCGATCCCTCCTGATCCTTTCGCCCAACTCCGTCCCAACGAGCGCGAACGCTCTCTAACGCTGACAGACTAGGTGACGAACGACACGACCTCTGTGCTGCGCGTCACAAAAAGACGGATTCGGGGATGACGACCCGGCTTATTCAACAATAACAAAGATAATATTTTATGATCTATGCAATGTGCCCTATCGCTGCGAAAGCTGCAGCTTGCGGGGCGCCTTTTTCTTGCTTGCGGCGGCGAGCTGGATTGCGTCTTTGCCTTTTGCGGCCTGCGCAGTGCGACCGGCCGAAGCGCTGGTGCCCTTCGAAGCAAGCTTGAGCGCATCGGGGGGCGCGCCCTTCGCGGTGGTTTTCGCGCCGCCCTTAGGCGTTGGGGCATTGCTTCGCCTTGAGTGCTCGGCGGCGATGATAGTCGGCATTTTTTCGGCGCTGAGTTGCGCCAGCTTCACGCGAGCCCGCGCGGCAAGCATCGCCTTCCCGTTCACGACCGGCATTGCAGTGATCTGGACGCGATGCTGCGCCTCATTCGAAGCGACGAGGCCGGCCGCCTCCCGACACGGCGCTGTGCTTGGCACTGTCTGCGTCACGCTCCCCGGCGCGGCGGCCATCCATGTCTTGGCCGGGCGCCCGGTGATCGTCTTCACGTAGCTCTGCGTTTCCTCAGGCAGAGTGCCCTTCTTGGCGAGCCAATCCTGGATGCGGCGCGGGCCGGCATTATAGGCCGCAGCAGCGAGGCCGAGATTTCCGAATTGCTTTGCCAGATCGCGCAGTAGGCGCGCGGATGCAGTGATGGCCTGGAGCGGATCGAACGGATTGTCGAGCCCGACCGTCGCGGCGGTTTCCGGCATGAATTGCGCGATGCCTTGCGCCCCGGCCCGGCTGACGACGTTGGGCTGAAAGCCGCTTTCCTTGAGCAGCAGATGAACGAAAAAGGGAATCGGCAGATCGTTTGACTGCGCCGCCGCGATGAGCGTGTCGCAAATTTCGCGCCGCGATCTCGACACGACGCGGTCCGCATAGGCAGGCCGCGGAAGCGGCAGCGTAGTCTCAGCGAGCACATGCGCTGGCGTCTCGATCGTTACATCGGCGTGCGGGGAATCTGTGGGGCGTCGAGCGCCAAATCGTGTTCCTCGCTCTGTTCGACGACGGCCGTTTTCACACCCGCGCGAACGCCCGTTTGCGCCAGCGTCTTCGCGGCGTTTCCCTCCGCACCGGACAATGGCTCCAGCGAAGCAGCGAGATCCGAACCGGTCGAGCCGGAGAGAGTCATCAAACAGAAGCAGGCTGGCAAAAACAGATGCCGCATATCGTCCTCGAAACCGGGCAATACATGCGCGATGGCGCGTGTCTGCGCGGAATTTGACAGGGAATAAAGTGAAAGCCCCTCGCCGTTCGTACGCTGGATGCGTTCGAAACACGCCGGATTTTAGGAATGGATGTGAAGATAATAAGGACGCCGCTGCCGCGTCTTCGCCGCAGTTCCATCCGAAGCCAATTCGCCGCGCAGGCGCGGGCAGTTCTTTTCAGGCGGCGCGCAGACATTTGGCTCGAACATTTTCAAGGCGGCCACTGCAAGTGCAGGCGGGACCGAGCGTTTTCGGGACGGTCTTGGTCCCAATGTCACGCCCACCAGAAGCCAGACCCTTACCGGGAGGGCTGGCGTATTCCGCGGCAAGCTTTTAGCATCCGTCGAATCGGGCTGACGATTGCGGGGGCTGGGGACGCACTATGAAAAGGCAAGCGGTGCTGGTGATCGTGCTCGGTTTGACGCTCGCTGCGTGCGTTGGCGTTTATGGCCCAAAGGGCAACGACGTCGGCGGCATCATTCCGTGGTCACCGGAAGCCGAGGAAATGGCGCTCGACACCGCGCAAGCGAATTGCGGCCAGTTCAACAAGTATGCGGTTATCACGAGCATTCATCGTGAATACGGAGATTACATCTCCTATGCCTGCTGGTGGAAACAGCCGCCGCAGCGCGCGCGCCGCCACCTGTCCTGAAGCCTCTCGAATCGTCACACGCCGATGATCTCGCGTAATGGTCGCGGGCGGACATCCGTCCGCACCGATGCTATTCTTGCATCATGATGATGCGAGATCTGGTTACCGCTGTTGTGGCTGGCCTGTCGTGCGCCGTTTTTATGTCTTCGGCGTTCGCGCTCGATCTCAATTCATTCCGCGCGCAGCATGGGCTCAAACCGCTGTCGGAGAGCAGCGCGCTTGCCGGCGCAGCCAATAGCCACGCACAAAACCTCGCCGCACGACAGCGGCTCGACCACTCCGGCTTCCGCCAGCGCATCTCGCTCGAAGCGGGCCCGGCTGCTGAAAACGTTGCGTTCGGTTGCCCGACCGAAGACTGCGTCATCCGCATGTGGGCGAAGTCCGCCGGGCACCGCGCCAACATGCTGCGGCGGGATGTGACGAGTTACGGCCTCGCCTCAGCGGATGGCGGCAACGGCCATCGTTACTGGGTGCTCGAATTGGGGAATTGATCGACGGCGTCAGTGCCGGAGAACGCTACTTCTTCTCCAGCATCAACTGGCCCTTCTGGCCGATGACCCGTTGCGCAGCTTGCGCGAAACGCGCGAGCAGCCACGGTAGCGTGACCTCAAGCCGCACGGCCCCATCGTAGACGTCGATGAAGCCAGACGCGCGCTGGCTGAGCGCCGAGGCGCGGAAAGTCAGCCGATCGCCGGTCCATGTCTCTTCTTCCAGCGACAGCAGCCAGGCGAATTCGGACTTGGCGCGGCCGAGCCCATCCTTGATGCGGCGCAGGGCTTCGTCCTTGCCCAGACGGTGCGGAATAACGACGACGAGCGGTTCCGACATTGCAGGTGTATCTCCCAGACGCTGATCGGCATGTAGGGATGATGCCCGTGCAGAAAAGGGGCATGCGCTGACAGCTTTCGGAACCGACGCGTGGGGCGGATTAGGCCCTCAAATCATGCTATGCTCACTGAGCATGATGAAACGCGAGAATTTCCCGGTCGATACGATCTACGTGCCGGTCAAGCGGCGGACGACGCTCGATCCAAAGCGCGTCGAGGAGATCGCACAAAGCATGCTCACGGACGGCCAGAAGACGCCGATCCTGGTGCGGCCGGACGGCGCGCGTTTCGTGCTGGTCGAGGGCTTGCACCGGCTAGAGGCCGCAAAGTCACTCGGCGAGCAAACCATTATCGGCTTCCGCGTCGACGCGCGGAAGCATTGACCGGTTCTCCAAAGGCGGCGCGCGGCCGGCCGTTCAGGTTTTCTGGATTTTTCCGTTCGGGCTCGCCTGGTCCACTGCTGCGGGGACGTGCGTCGCCAGCAGCTTGAGCACTTCATCGACCGGAACACCGAAACGCTGCGCGAGCTGTTTCACCTGCTCGTTTCCCAGCGCGGCCTGAATTTGCTCAGGTGTCACCTTCATATTGGGGCCGTTGCTCAGCCAGGATTTCACCTGGTCGCCGAGGCCACCTTGTTGCAGCTGGTCGGCGAGCCCTTGCAAGCTGCCAAGGTTCGTCTTGGCCAAGATCGCCGAAATCAAAGCGGGCGTTTCAGCAGCCGCCGCAGATCCGAGAGCTTGCTTCAGCGAACCGCCAAGTTGATCCCAGAGACCCATTTCAACCTCCATAGTAGTAAGACGAACGTGTCGCCGGGCGCGCGGCCCGGCGACATGTCATCAACTCAAGAATGTATTTCGTCTTTTGCGATCAGGGATGCTTCTCGTTTTTAGACGCGCGCATGCCCTGGCCGGTCGCATCTGTTTCGCACATGTAGGCGCCGGATTTGGTGTTGCCGTAATCCTTGTTGCCCGCGAAATGATAGATTTTCGAATTCAGGTTGGCCCAGACAACCGTTCCCGAAAGGCAACGAATCTTGGCTTGCGTTTCGGTCGCGTATTGGTTGGCGCCTGTCGGGGTCGTCTGTGCGGTCGGAGCCGGCTTGGCCATCGTGCTGGCCGGGGGCGCCGCGGGTGCTGCCACCGGCTTTGCCGGCGCAGGAGCCGGCGGCGGAGCCATGGGAGCCATGGGAGCCGCAACCGTTCCACCCGTCCTACACTGTGCGATGTAGGCTTTTTCCGTTATGCCCTTCGCCTGATTGGCGTCTTTGTTCGCCCGCCATTCATCGCGGCACGCCTTGGCCGTCTTTTGATCGCCGGCAGGCGCTGCCGCCGGCTTGTCTGCCTTTTTCGGCTTCTCGGCCTTTTTCGGCTTCTCCGCGGCTGGCGCAGCAGCCGGAGCTGCCGCAGGAGCGGCGCCACGGCACTGCGTGACGTAGGCCTTTTCAGTTATTCCCTTGGCCTGATTTGCGTCTTTGTTGGCGCGCCACTCTTCCTGGCAGGCCTTGACCGTCTTTTGCTGTGCGACGGCAGGCAAAGACACAAATGAAATGCCAAGAATGGCCGAACAAATAATTGCAACGGTACGCATTGCCCCACTCCTAAATTGCGCCGCGGATGCGGCTAGGCATCCTTCGCGCATTTCGTCATGAAGCTATTCTTCGCAGCACCTGCGAGCGGCTTACCGTCTTTGCCAACGGCCTTGCCATCACAAGCGTCCTGCTTGCATTTCTTGACGAAACTCGTTTTCGCGGCTCCTGCGAGCGGCTTGCCCTCTTTGCTAACGGCCTTGGATTTCGCAGGACTGGGCAAACGCTGAACCGACAGCGAAAGACGTAATCAGTGCCGCGAGAAGAATTCGCTTCATTGTGTTTCCTCCATAATTTGGTGACGTCTAATATTTGGACTGTAACGTCAACCTATGATGAACTTTTGTCCTTATGCGTCATATGGTCAACTCACTTTTTGCGGCACAAAGTTGAGGCAACCAGACTCAAGACTACTTTGTGAGCAAAACTAATTGGCGATCGCGTTTTCGGCCTCTATTCTGGCGCAAGGCTTACTTTATCTTTGGCTCTCATCGTATTGATTGGTCGAGCAGTTGCGCGATTGCACAAAGCGGTGCCCCAACACCGCCCCTGCCGGCGCCACCGAATTATTCCACCGGCCGAGAAAATTATGATCGGCGCACGCCAGACAAGCGCTTGCTAGACTTGCAAGTATCCGGCCGCATCACGACGGCCGCCATCGGAGGAGGAAACCATGCCATTGCTCAAATTCGCCGCCGCGACTGCACTCGTGGGCATCGCCGCGTTCAGCCAGCCTGCCCGCGCCGACCTGCTCCAGCACAAAGACATCTCGGCAGAAATGGCGGTGACAATCGCCACCACCGCAATCGCCACGTGTAAAGCAAACGGCTACGCCGTGTCATCGACCGTCGTCGGACGCAATGGCGAGATCATCGTGCAGATCCGCGGCGACAACACCGGCCCGCACACTGTCGAAAACAGCTTTCGCAAAGCATATACCGCACGAACTTTCCGCGTGCCGTCGGGTGAAATCGTTACCCGATTGAAAAATGACCCGTCGCTCGGGCTCATTCACCTGACCAATGTCATCGCCAACCAAGGCGCACTACCGATCAAAATCGGCGATCAGGTGATTGGTGCGGCCGGAGCCTCTGGCGCCCCGGGCGGCGAGAAAGACGAGGCATGCGTGAAAGCGGGCATCGACAAGGTCGCCGATCAGCTGCAGTAAGCGGCAGCGCTTGCCTTTCCGCGCTTTGATGAAACGACGGTCGTTCGAAGCCGGAGGCATTCGGCTTCGACGGCCCGGAACCGGAATTCCTTGACCGCGTTGGGTTTTCGGTCGCGGCCGTCACGGGTCCCCGAGACCGTCGGAGTTTCGCCCCGTGCTCGCGGGTCACTTTGGGATTCACCCGGCATTATGAATACTGCGTGATCCACCCTATTTGGTTTGCCCGGCCATGTTAAGGTTGGGCCCGCTCAAGGGCCGGGGCTGGAGTATTTGTATGCGTCGCCACCGTCTTGCGCTTGCCTTCGCCGCGGTGCTCGCCGCGCTCACGTTCGCCCAGGCCGCGCGCGCAAATGTCATGATCATCATCGATAAGGCCACGCAGAAGATGACCGTGACGGTCGATGGCGAGGACCGTTATGCGTGGCCGGTATCGACTGGCCGGCACGGCTACGACACACCGTCGGGGGAATTCCAGCCGTTTCGTATGGAGCGCGACCACTTCTCGCGGGAGTGGGACGACGCACCGATGCCCAATTCGATTTTCTTCACCAAGATCGGCCACGCCATCCACGGGACAATGGAGGCTCGCAATCTGGGCCGGCCGGCGTCGCATGGCTGCGTGCGCCTGTCGACAGAGAATGCCGCAACGCTTTTTGCGCTGGTCAAGGCAGAGGGCGTATTCAATACGCGCGTGAAGCTCACCGGCGAGACTCCGAAGTTTGAGGAGCCGGTCGCACGCCGCAATCGCGACAACACGCGTGAAGCCTCTCGCAGCAACGGGAACGCTCGTGACAAAACGCACAATACCGACCGCGATGCGACGCAAAACAAGGACCCAGACGTTGTGCGCAATCGCGATCGCAATGCGACGCGTAACCGCGATTTTGTTCGGAACTCTACCGCCGACGACGAGCCGGATCCTCAGACGTCGACACCCAGTCGGCAGACGCGCGCTGCGCGCGATAGTCAAGATTCCTCGCGTTCTTTCTACAATAATTACACTTACCGAGAGCGGCCGAATTACGAAAACCGATCCTACGGCCGTGGACTCTTCACCTCCGGCTGGTGAGTTTGTTGTGACCTGACGGTAAAAGACCAAGATGATCCGTAAGCTTGCCGGCGGCAAATACAGACTTTATTCGCGAAAGAAGAATCCGCGCACCGGCAAGCGCCGTAATCTCGGTACCTTCTCCAGTAAAAAAGCCGCGCAGCAGCACGAGCGCGACATCCAATATTTCAAGCGGCATTGATCGCCGCGGTTAGCCGCCGTGATGGGCCACCCCAAGCGCTTCTTCGGTGCGATCGAGTATCAGCGGCACAATCAAATCTTCCTCGTCGTCGAGATGGCGGACCAAGCCCTTAAGCAGTTTGCCACTTGCGTTTGCGTAGTCGTCACTGCTGCCGCGTAGCGTATCGCCACCGGCCCGCAGCGCTTGTAACAAGGCGTTGGCCGTTTCTGCCGTACGCGCCATATCGGCATGGATGTGATGATGGTCACCTTCCAGCACGTCGAACCCGCGAGCCAAGCGTTCATCCGCCGCGCGAAAAATAGGAAAGTAGTGCAGGTCTTCAATCTGGTGGTGAACATTCAGTTGGTCGAGGATGAACTGCAGCCGGGGCACGAATTGCCGCGCGAATTCGGCGGGTGGAAGCCCGCCCGCACGAAACTGCGTCGTGATGTCATCGATTGTTGTTGCTAACTCGCGGAACATTGTGTGCCGCGACAACCAAAATCGCGCCATGTCGCCGAGGTTGGCATGCGCATTCCACACTTCTCGGGGATAGCGCTCGATCAACACGCGCATATCCTCCGGCCAGCCGTTGCGGCGGGCCAAAGCAAGCGCTTCAAGATCGGTGGATTGAGGTCTTTCGATCGTCACAACGCGTAAATAACCATTGCTTGGGCGAATGCGAAGGGCGAACTTGCAGCAAATGAATGCGCCCTCCACCGTCGCCCGCCTTGCCTGCGACGAGACGACCGCCCGCCGTATAGCGGCCTATCTCGGTGAAATGTTAAACCCCGAGGAAACCGTCTGTGCCGCCTTTGAGGGCGAAGACGGTCGCTGGCAGGTGGCGGTTCATTTCTGCAGCGCTCCCGACGAGGCAAGACTGCGCCGAATGGTCGAATTCGTGGCCGGCGCGGCTGCAGCACGCGCGCTTCGCATCGAGCCAGTCGCCGCCACGGACTGGGTTGCCCAAAGTCTTGCAGGTCTCAACCCCGTACACGCTGGCCGGTTTGTCGTGCACGGCGCGCACGACCGCGCGGTCCTCAAAGCGAATAGTATCGGCATCGAAATTGAGGCCGCCCTCGCATTTGGTACAGGTCACCACGGCACCACGCGTGGATGCCTGTTAGCGCTCAACGATTTGGCGAAACGCCGCAAACCCCAACGCGTGCTCGATATCGGAACCGGCTCAGGGGTTCTCTCTATTGCGGCGGCGCGACGATGGCGGACCCAAATCATCGCCAGCGACATCGATCCGATCGCAGTCCATGCTGCGCGCGGTAATGCCCGGCTTAACTGCATCGCATCTACAATTGCGTTCACGCGTGCGACCGGTACGCGTTCGCGAATGATCGTTGCACATTCGCCGTACCAATTGATCTTTGCCAATATTCTGCTGGCGCCGTTAATGCGATTAGCCGTGCCGCTGCGCAAACTCTCGGCTCCTGATGCCCGCATCGTGCTTTCTGGTTTGCTTGCAGGCCACGCCAATGCTGTTCTTGCGATTTATCGAGGCCAAGGCTTCGTACTCGAGCGGCGTATCGCACTCGGCGATTGGGTTACACTGATTGTGCGACACGGTGCGCGACCGATCCGCCGTGGGCAACACCTGAAACAAAACCGCCCCGGGCGGGTATGACCGGGGCGGCTTCGCTGGTGAAAGCTCACGCTTACTGACCACCAAACGGCATCTCGTCAATATTGGTCAACCGGTTGCCGTGTTCATCGAACGTGCGCGGCAACAGGTGCGCATGCCTTACGATCTCGCGGTGGGCCTGCTGCAGCCGTGACACCATCAGAGCTTCCATAAAACGGACTAAAATAGTCTTGCGCGGAGCGGCGGCTTGCGCCCGCTCATTGGCTTTGTTGGCCGGAACGCGGGCAACGTCATAAGTTAAAGAAACCATGTCATTCTCCTTCTCGAAAACAATTTCAGCAAACGGTATGCGATTCGCAGCTGAATTACTGCAACGCAACATAGTGTTTCTAGCGGCCCAGAGTAGCCGTGAGAGTGCATGGAAGCCCTGAAGTTACAGCATGAAATCATTAATCACCTGTAGAGATCGATGACATCATTCGGGCAAATGGGTGCGGTGCACAAAATTGAATCAAACACTGGATTAGTTGCTGAATTAGCTGTCAGCACAGCGAAGTTTTTCATCAGACCCAGACAGCGCTTGCGCAAGTGTCGACCGACGGCGCGCGCATGCCTGCATTGCTCCGGCCGCTTGGGGCGCTACAGTGCCGCGAATGTTTAAAGCCCACTTCCAGGCATTTGACGATTCAAGCGAACGAGCGCACAGCGCAAAGCGCGTCGGCGAATTGCGAGCGGAGTTGAAGCGACGCGGGCTCGCAGGTTTTATAGTGCCTCGCGCCGACCGTCAGCAAAACGAGTACTTGCCCGCAAGCGAAGAGCGGCTCGCCTGGCTCACTGGCTTCACAGGCTCGGCCGGCACGGCGATCGTGCTTGGCGAAAAAGCGGCGCTGTTTGTCGATGGCCGCTACACGCTTCAGGCCGACACTCAAGTCGACGGAAATATTTTTTCGATTGAGCATCTGGTGGAGCGTCCGCCCGAGCAATGGCTCGAGCAAAAACTGAAAAGCGGAGACAGGCTGGGTTACGATCCATGGCTGCACACCAGCGAACAGGCCGAAAAACTCAGGAGAGCTTGTAGCGCAGCTGGCGCCGAGCTGGTGGCAGTCGACAGCAACCCAATTGATGGACTTTGGCGCGACCGCCCGGCGGCGCCGGTAGCACCGATCAGCCTGCGTGAGATAAAATTCGCTGGCGAAGCCGCATCCGACAAGATCAGACGCGTCCGGGCAGAACTCGTGAAACTGCGCGCCGACGCGTTATTGGTTTCCGATCCTCAAAACGTGGCCTGGGCATTCAACATACGCGGCGCGGACGTTGCGCATACGCCACTCGTCCTCGCTTACGGACTCATCCCACGCGAGGGTCGACCGGTTCTCTATGTCGAGAACAGCAAACTCAATAGTAATGTTCGCCAGGGGCTGGAAGAATTTACCGACGTCCATCCGGCGGACGACCTTGTCCGCGACCTGAGCAAGCTCAAGGACAAAACGCTCAGGCTCGACCTGGCGAGCGCCGGCGATGCGTTCACGCGGGTACTCGCCGGCGGGGGCGCCAAGCCCCAGCGTGGTGTCGATCCGATTACGCTCCTGAAGGCGACGAAGAACCACGCCGAGATCGTCGGCAGCCGTGCCGCCCATAAGCGGGACGGCGTGGCAGTGACGCGCTTCTTGGCCTGGTTCGATAAGGAAGCACTCTCGGGCAAACTCACTGAAATCGATGCGGTGGCAGCACTCGAAACCTTCCGGCGCGATACCGGGGCGCTCAAGGATATCTCGTTCCCGACAATCGCCGGGGCCGGGCCGAACGGCGCTATCGTGCACTACCGCGTGACGGAACGATCCAACCGCCGCATTGGCAAAAATGAGCTGTTCCTGATCGACTCTGGCGCGCAATACGAAGATGGGACTACCGACATCACTCGCACCGTCGTCGTCGGCCAACCGAGTGATGAAATGCGCGACCGTTTCACGCGCGTGCTCAAAGGCCACATTGCCATTGCGACGGCCGTCTTTCCGGAAAACACCAGTGGTGCGCAGCTCGATCCGCTGGCCCGCACGCCTTTATGGCAGGCCGGGCTCGATTTCGATCATGGCACCGGGCACGGGGTCGGCAGTTATTTGTCCGTCCATGAGGGACCGGCGCGGATATCCAAGCTTGGCACCGTCGCCCTTCGCCGCGGCATGATCCTGTCGAACGAGCCGGGCTACTATAAAACCGCCGCCTACGGCATCCGCATTGAAAACCTGGTGCTTGTGATCGCGGCGCCCGAGCCGGTCGGGGCCGAAAAACCGCTCAATGCATTCGAGACACTGACGCTGGCACCGATCGACAAGCGCCTGATAGACGCGCGCATGCTAACGTCAAAAGAGCGCGCCTGGCTCGACAGCTACCACGAGCGCGTGCACGACGTGCTCGGTCCTCTTGTCGACAAAGGGACTCGCAAATGGCTGGAACGAGCGACAGCAGCCCTCAATTCCAGCAAGCCAAAGCGAGTGCGACGCTCATCTCCACGAAAGCAAAAACGCAAAGGGCGAAAAAAGACGCGGTAGTTCTTCGCCCGGAGGTGCTGATCGACGACGAGCGGTCATTGCTGCTATCCGCCCACCAACTTCAACCACTCGTCTTCTGTCAGAACCTTCACACCTAACTTCTTGGCATCGGCCAGCTTTGAGCCTGCGCCCGGGCCAGCGACAACGTAGTCTGTTTTCTTGGAGACGGAGCCGGCGGCCTTGGCGCCCAGCCGCTCGGCCGTGGCCTTGGCCTCCTCGCGCGTCATTTTCTCCAACGCGCCGGTGAAAACGACGGTTTTACCCGCGACAGCGGTATCCTTTTTAGGCTTCTCAGCGTCTAGGATTTTAACTTCCTTGGTCAGCCGCTCGACAATGCCGCGGTTGTGGCTCTCGCCGAAATAGGCGGCGACGGCATGGATCACCGTATCGCCGATTTGGTCGAGAGCATCCATCTCAGCAATCGTTTCCTCGTCTTCTTTGGCAACCTTTAGCCCAGCGTCATGGAATGCTTTCCATGAACCGTAGCCGCGCGCCAGTGCCAGCGCTGTTGTCTCGCCGACATGGCGGATGCCCAGCGCAAAAATGAACCGGTCAAGCGAAATCTCGCGTCGCTGCTCAATCGCATCAAACAAATTGCGTACCGAGATCTCTCCGTATCCTTCAACCTCTTCGAGCTTGATCTTCTTGTTGCGCTCGGAAAGCGTGAAAATGTCCGCCGGCTCCTTAATCCACTCCTTCTCGAAGAAAAACTCGATCTGCTTTTCGCCCAGACCCTCGATATCGAACGCCCGGCGCGAACAAAAAAGCTTCAGGTGCTCGATTTTTTGGAAAGGACAGGCGAATTCACCTGTGCACCGGGCACGGGCGCCCTCCTCGCCGGTCGCGGTTTCCTCGCGCACGATCGCGGTGTGCAGATAGCAAGGGCACTTCGTCGGGAAATGGTAGGGCTTGGCACCCCTCGGACGTTTGTCGATGACTACGTCAACAACTTGTGGAATGACGTCGCCGGCTCGCTGGATGGTGACGGTATCACCGATGCGAATATCGCGGCCTTCACGCAATGGCTCACCGTCGCCGCCGATGGCCTTGATGTAATCCTCGTTGTGCAGCGTGACGTTCTGCACGATGACGCCGCCAACGCCGATCGGCTCCAGCTTGCCGACCGGCGTAAGCGCGCCGGTGCGCCCAACCTGGATTTCAATATCCTTGAGTATCGTGATCGCCTGTTCGGCCGGGAATTTGTGCGCGATTGCCCACCGCGGCGTGCGCGAAACGAATCCGAGCCGTTCTTGCCAATCGATGCGGTCCACCTTGTAGACGACGCCGTCGATATCGTAGTCGAGTTTTGCCCGCTTATCTTCAATCTCACGATGGAAAGCGACGAGCTCTTCGGTGGAGCGGCAAATTTTTATCAGCGGATTGGTCTTGAAACCGCATGTCTCAAACCATTTGATCATGCCGGACTGCGTTTCAGCCGGCATCTTGCTCATTTCGCCCCAAGCATAGGCGAAAAAACCCAGCGGGCGCGCGGCTGTAATCGTGGGATCCTTCTGCCGTAACGAACCTGCAGCGGAATTACGAGGATTTGCAAAAATCTGCTCACCGGCCTCCCTCTGCCGCTCATTCAGCGCAAGGAACGCCGTCTTGGTCATGTAGACCTCGCCGCGCACTTCGCAGACCGTTGGAACGTTTTTGCCCTTCAGTGTCTGCGGGATGTCCTTTAGCGTACGAATGTTGGCGGTGACGTCTTCACCCTCGGCGCCGTCACCGCGCGTGGCTGCCGTGACGAGTTTACCGTCCTCATAGCGCAGCGACATCGAAAGGCCGTCGATCTTGGGTTCGGCGCTGAAAGCGAGCTTTTCGTCCTCGCCCAGTTTCAGGAAGCGACGGATGCGAGCAACGAAATCGACCACATCCTGATCGGCAAACGCGTTGTCGAGCGACAGCATCGGTACCGCGTGACGGACTTTTTTGAATTTTCCGGCCGGCGCAGCACCGACTTTCAGCGACAGAGATTCCAACGTGCGCAGCTCGGGAAAGCGCGCCTCGATGGCGTTGTACCGCTGCCGTAGCGCGTCATATTCAGCATCCGATACTGTCGGCCGATCCTGCTGGTAGTAGCGCTTGTCGTGCTGCGAGATTTCGACTTGCAGCCGCGCATATTCTTCCTTCGCCTGCTTGGCAGTCAGAAGATCAACGGGCGTTTTGTCGGTTTTGACCTTGGACTTTGTACTCTTCGCCATGCCGGCACTATATCAGCTTGCCGCCTTGATCAGCCGTTCGGCTGCTGCGCGCGCTTCCTTGGTGATCTCGGCGCCTGCAAGCATACGCGCGATTTCCTCGCGCCGTCGTTCCGCCGCCAATTCAGTAACGCGAGTAGCAACTCGCTTGCCCTTCTCCAAAGCGTCCTTCGCGATGAGATAATGGCGGTCCGCACGCGCGGCTACCTGCGGCGCATGCGTTACAGCAAGCACCTGAACCCCGCGTCCCAACTTGGCAAGCCGCAATCCGATGGCGTCGGCGACCGCACCGCCAACGCCCGTGTCAATCTCATCGAAGACAAGCGTCGGGGCGGACCCGCGGTCCGCCAAGACGACCTTCAAAGCGAGCAGGAAACGAGCGAGCTCGCCGCCCGACGCAACTTTCATGAGCGGTCCCGGGCGCGTACCGGGATTGGTTTGCACCCAGAACTCCACCCGGTCGATACCGTTTGGGCCGGGGGCATCCGCGTCGCTCTCAACCTGGGTCGTAAACTTTGCCCGTTCCAGCTTGAGCGGCTTGAGCTCGCCGTTCACCGCCTTGTCGAGCGCGCCGGCAGCTTTGCCGCGCGCCTGCGAAAGCGCCTGTGCCGCCGAGCGATAGGCGGCTTCAGCCTGGGCTGCCGCTGCCAGCAGAGCTTTGAGCTTTTCCTCGCCGGCGTCGATCAGCGCAATATCGGCATTGTATTTTCGTGCCAGTGCGGCGAGTTCATCGACCGGCACGTTGTACTTTCGGCCGGCGGCACGAAGTGCGAAAAGCCTTTCCTCGATGCGTTCGAGTTCGGCCGGGTCGAAATCAGCGGTGCGCAAAGCCGCTTCAAGTTGGTTTCGGGTTTCATCCAATGCGGCCAAAGCCGCATCGAGGGCTTTAACGGTCGGCTCAACGAGACCTGGAGCCTGCGTGGTACGCCGTTCCAGTCGTCTGATCACGCCCGAGAGCGCGGGCACGGTGGAATTGGGTCCGGCGATCACATCGTGGGCGTCGCGCAGATCTTCGGACACCTTCTCCGCCTGCATCATCGAGGTCCGCCGCTCGGCGAGCGCGGTTTCCTCGCCGGCCTGTGGCGCGAGCTTGTTCAGTTCATCGACAGCGTGGCGCAGCCAGTCGCCCTCTCGTTTGGCGCGGTCGGCCTCGGCACGATGGGCGTCGGCAGCGGCGTGTGCTTCGCGCCGGGCATCCCACAGCGTTTCAACCTTCGCTGCCTGGACCTCGAGGCCGCCAAAAGCGTCCAGCAAGCGGCGATGTGTTCCAGCGTCGACAAGTGCACGCTCATCGTGCTGGCCGTGAATCTCGACGAGTGCAGTGCCCAGCAGCTTAAGCACCTGAACGCTCACTGGCTGATCGTTGATGAATGCGCGGGTGCGACCGTCGGCCAGCTGCACGCGACGCAAAATTAGTTCGTCCTCGGCTGGTATATCGTCAGCCTTGAGCAGCGCGCGCGCGGGATGGTCGCGTGCGACATCGAATACAGCGGTCACCTGCCCCTGTTCGACGCCTTGCCTGACCAGCGCCTGATCGCCACGCCCGCCCAAAGCCAGCGCAAAAGCGTCAAGCAGAATCGATTTCCCCGCGCCCGTCTCCCCGGTGAGCACGGCAAGACCCTCGGCAAAATCTATGTCCAGCCGGTCTATCAGGACGATATCGCGGATCGAAAGTCGGGAGAGCATGGCGCACAGTCCAAAGCTTCGTCGCGCCCGAACGCGTTCCGGGCACCCACGTCTTACAGATTCTCCATCATTAAAGACGCCGATGGCCGACACAAGGCTTGTGCGCGGGCCAGCCGTGACGCTGTGAACCTATATAGCGAGGCCTAGCCCAGCCCGACTTTCTTGAACGCCTTACTGATCCAGGAGCCTTTGTTTTCAGTGGGCTCGGCGCCGGTGCCGGTCTTCACGAGGGCGTAGGCGTGCTTGTACCAGCTGCTGTCGGGGAAGTTATGCCCAAGCACAGCGGCCGCGGTCTGGGCCTCCTCAACGATCCCGAGCGCCATATAGGCTTCGGTCAGCCGCATCAGCGCTTCTTCGACATGGCGCGTTGTCTGGTATTTGGTGACGACAACTTTGAAGCGGTTGATGGCGCCGGTGTAATCCTTTTTTTGCAGATAATAGCGCCCCGTCTCCATTTCCTTGCCGGCAAGCTGGTCGCGGGCGATTTCGATTTTCTGCTTGGCGCTGTTCGAATATTCGCTGGTCGGATATTTCCGAATAACCTCATCCAGCGCGGCAAGCGCCTTTTCGGTCCGCGCCTGATCGCGCGTGATATCGGGGATTTCGTCGAAATAAGATGAGCCGATCAAAAACTGTGCGTAAGCGGCATCGGCGCTGCCAGGATGCAGCGTGATGTAGCGTTTGGCCGAATTCACGCAGTCATCATATTCGCCAGCCTGGTAGAACGCGTAAGACGTCATGATAAGAGATTTGCGCGCCCACTCCGAATACGGATGTTGGCGATCGACCTCTTCGAACTTCTTAACCGCTTCCTTGGGGTCTTTCTTGGCGTTGAGAAGATACAGCCCTTCATTGTAGAGCCGGTCGGCTGGCTCGTCGGGCGGCGTATCCTCTTTCTTGCTGAAGAAATCGTAGCTGCTGCACGCGCCGAGGCTTACCGCCAGCAATCCGATAGCCAGAGCGCGCGCAAAACGCGTCCAGCCTGCCGATTTTCGAGCCACCCTCATCCCTGCGGCGTTCTCGGGCACGATGTGCTTGGCCATGTATATCTTGAACTCGAACTCATCCACGCGAACGTGCTGTTCCCCAAAAGCCGATTTCGCAAACGCCTGTAAAAAGCGCCAACGCCCGCGTCGGTCTATCCGAAAACACGCAATATCGCCATGCGACTAAGCCGACATTCGGCCCGGATTAAGGCGAAGGTTAAGGCAAAATCCTGAGGTTTTTAGGATACTTCCGGCCCGTAGGCGGGAGCCACTTGGCCCGTAAAGACGTTCGCGTGGCCACGCACGCGACGAGCGGGTTCAGCCGTCGCCTCAATCACACGCCAAGCGCTTGGATCGGACATCAATGCGGATAGCACAGCGTGATTGAGCTTATGGCCGCCGCGGACGGTTTTGTAAGCGGCAAGCAGAGGCTGACCCGCGAGCGCTAAATCGCCGATGGCATCGAGCACCTTATGGCGCACGAATTCGTCGGCAAAGCGCAGCCCCTCCGGGTTGAGCACACGATCTTCACTCACCACCAGAGTGTTCTCGAACGAAGCGCCGAGCGCATAACCCGCGCTCCACAATTTGGCGACGTCGCGCATGAACCCGAAAGTGCGGGCGCGCGCGATCTCACGACGGAACGTGTCCGGCTCGATGTCGAGCGAAAGTGCCTGCTTGCCAATGAGAGGATGATCAAAATCGATTTCGGCCTCGACACGGAATCCATGCTGGTACGGCCGCAGCTCGCCATATGCACCATCTTTGGAAACCGAGACAGGCTTGATCACCTCAATATAGCGGCGTGGCAATGCGCGCGCGGTAAGGCCGGCCTGGTCGATTGCGTCCACAAACGCGGCGGCGCTGCCATCCATGATTGGTACTTCGGGCCCGTCGATCTCAACGACAACGTTATCGACATAGAGGCCACGCAAAGCTGCGAGAAGGTGTTCGGCGGTAGAGCAAAGCGGTCCCTTGGCATCGCCAAGGACGGTCGCGAATTCGGTCGCGGTAACCGCGCGCACGTCGGCGCGAATTTCGCGCTCGATCGAGCCGTCAGCCGCGATGCGCTGGAAAACAATTCCGCTGTCGTCATCAGCAGGATGAAGCGTAAGCGTAACCGGGAGTCCCGAATGGACACCCATGCCCGCGACGGCAACCTGGTGGCGTAGCGTTGTCTGCTTAGCGCCCTTCATCTACCCAACTTCCGCCAGCCCGTTTAAGTGCCGTGCGGCCCCATCCCCAAGGCCCATAGAGGGCCACATTTTTGCCGTCAGTCGAACCGCCTTCGCAGTTGCAGCGGCAATCCCCTGGGACTCGAAAAGTCCCTTTCACTCCTGAAACTTAGGCCATTGCGACCGCCTTCTCCAACTCACGCTTTCTTACCGACTGTTACTCTTTTTTGCCGCAATTGCGGGGCCGAGCCGGTCGGCCTGCTCGAAATTTGGACCTTTGGGTAACTAGGCGAGAGCGACGGACTCGGCTGCCTGCCAACCTAGTCGATGATACCGTACCTGAAAATCATGTTTTGTTTCAGTTGGTTAGCTTAGATCACGACCGCTTAGCAAATGGCTCCACTTCCGAACTGGAAGCGGAGCCATTGATCGCTGGATCGGTACTTAGTTGGCCTGACGGCGCAGGAACGCCGGAATGTCGAGCTGGTCTTCCTCGGCCGAATTATGCACAGGCGCAGAGCGGCCATGGGGGTCCATGCCCTGGGGGGCGGCCCGGCGCGCGTATTCCGACACAGGCTCGGCCGGCCGGCCCTCAGGATGGCGGGCCGTCGGACGCTGAGGCGGCCGCTCGAACTGCGGCATCGGACGCGCCTGGCGGGGCATCGGCGGGGCTGCTGGCGCCTCCGCCTCGGCTCGCCGCCCGAGGCCGACCGAAGCAAGCCTCTGCATCAGAGACATGCGTCGCGTTTCCGGATGGTCGTCGGCGAGTTCGCCGCGCTGCGCGCGAATTTCGTTTTGCGCAGGCAGTGGCAGTTCGTCGATACGCGGCATCCGCGGTGTACGCGCCGTCCGCTCGGGTGCCGGTGGGATATACGCCGCCGGCATTGGCGGTTCGGCCATTGGCGCCTCAGGTTGTTCGAATAGCGACGGCTTCATCGGCATTGGCCTAATCGAAACGTCCTCGATTGCGGTCGGTGGGAGGATGGCCGCAGCAACCGCAGCGTGCGCCGCGGATTCAACTGACGGCGCCGCATGTGCCGTCATTGGCGGAGCACTCCGCTCAATCCGGTCTGCAATGCGGCGACTGTCGTTACGGATTTTGCCGGCAAGCTCTCGGAGCGCGCTTTCCGCCGGCTGTGCGTGACGTGCAACGCCGGTGTTGTCGATGCCGGTCGCCACCACCGAAACGCGGATAATGCCTTCGAGGCTTTCGTCGAAGGTAGCACCGACGATGATGTTGGCGTCTTGATCGACTTCTTCGCGGATGCGGGTTGCCGCCTCATCGACCTCGTAGAGCGTGAGGTCTTTGCCGCCCGTGATCGAGATAAGAAGACCCCTGGCACCTTTCATCGAGGCGTCGTCGATGAGCGGGTTGGAAATAGCAGCTTCGGCAGCGGTCAGCGCCCGCTTCTCGCCGGACGCTTCACCCGTGCCCATCATCGCCTTGCCCATCTCGCGCATCACGGCCCGGACGTCGGCAAAGTCGAGATTGATCAGGCCTTCCTTCACCATCAGGTCGGTGATGCAGGCGACGCCCGAATAAAGAACCTGATCGGCCATCGCGAAGGCGTCGGCAAAGGTGGTCTTCTCATTGGCCACCCGGAAGAGATTCTGATTGGGGATGATCAGCAGGGTGTCCACAACCTTCTGCAGCTCAACAATTCCCGCTTCGGCAAAGCGCATGCGGCGCTGGCCTTCGAAGTGAAACGGCTTTGTCACCACACCGACAGTGAGAATACCTAGTTCGCGGGCGACTTTAGCAATGATCGGGGCTGCCCCGGTGCCGGTCCCACCACCCATACCGGCGGTGACGAACACCATGTGTGCGCCCGTCAAGTGATCGCGAATTTCGTCAATCACCTCTTCCGCCGCGGCGCGTCCCACTTCAGGTTGCGAACCGGCCCCGAGGCCTTCGGTAACCTGGGTGCCCATCTGAATGATGCGCTCGGCCTTTGACATCGTGAGAGCCTGCGCATCGGTGTTGGCGACGACGAAGTCGACGCCCTGCAGGCCGGCCGTGATCATATTGTTTACAGCATTACCGCCAGCGCCACCGACGCCGAACACGGTAATGCGAGGTTTCATTTCCCTGATATCGGGAATCGTCAGATTGATGGTCATGTTTGCCTCATGAGTGCACGGGCAGCAGGCCTTGCGTTGCGCCCCAGGCGCAAACGCAATTGCACGCCGCCGAACTGGGCCAGTCCGCCACCGGCCAATTCGTGGTTCAGTTGATGAAGGGTCAGAAGCTTTCGCGCAGCCATCGTCCGACCCGTGCCATGTAACCGCCAGTCCCTGTCATCAATTGCCGCGTTCGCCGCGGTTCGAAGTGTTCAAGATGTGCCGCTTGCGGGTAAACCAGCAGGCCAGCTGCAACCGCAAAGGCCGGCCCCTTGGCCGCCTCCGGTAAGCCAGCCAAGCCAAGCGGGCGGCCAATTCGTACGGGGCGCCGCAAAATGCGGGCAGCGAGATCGGCGAGCCCAGTCAACTGACTCGCGCCACCGGTCAGCACCACGCGCGCACGCGGCTCGGCCGCGAACGGCGATGCCGCGAGGCGATCGCGGACCATTTCGAGAATTTCTTCGACCCGTGGTCGAATGATGCGCACGAGCGAAGCGCGCGAGACAAAATGCGGCGGCTCTCGCTCGTCATCCCCAACTGGCGGTACCGTAATCATGTCGCGCTCATCCGAGCCTCCGGCCAAAACACTGCCATAAATCGCTTTGATTCGCTCAGCATCAGCAACCGGGGTGTTAAGACCTCGGGCGAGATCCATGGTCACGTGATTGCCGCCAAGGGCGAAGCCGTCGGCATGAACGAACTTACCTCCGGAAAAAACCGCTAAAGTCGTGGTTCCAGCGCCCATATCCACAGTCGCCGCGCCGAGATCGGCCTCGTCGTCCGCTAGAGCGGCAAGGCCGGCGACATAGGGGGACGCCACCATTGCCTCAACCGAAAGGTGGGCACGCTCGATGGTAAGCATCAGGTTCCGCACCGTCGGCACGTCGGCCGTAACCATGTGCATATCCACACCCAGACGATGACCGAGCATGCCACGTGGCTCACGGATGCCGCCCGCAGTGTCCACGGCGAAGCCGATGGGCAGTGAATGCAGGACGGCGCGGCCATCGCGCACTGAATGGCGACTCGCTGCAGCCAGCACGCGCCCGATGTCGGCCTCGGTCACGGATCCCCCGGCGAGATCGATATTTGCAATGAAGCGCTCGCTGCTCAGACGCCCGCCCGACATCGATACGACGACGGATTTAAGCTGCACACCGGCCATGCTTTCGGCGATATCGATCGCCTGACGAGCCATCTCCTCGGCCTCGATCAAATCGACCACCGCGCCACCCTTTATGCCCCTCGCCGCGGTATGGGCGAAAGCCAAAAGCCGCACGCCATGGCTGCGCCGGCGCAGAACATCTTGTGGCGCTTGCGGCTCGAGCCGCGCAATCAGGCAGACGATCTTGCTGGTGCCAATATCGAGCGCGGCAACTACAGCGGCGCGCTTGAGCGAGACCGGTTTCATCTTCGGAGTGAGACCGAAGCGCAGCACGGTCATGCCTCGCCTCCTTTGCCCGACTTTGCCTTCTTGGCCTTCTCGGCATCTTTGAGTGCTTGATCACGCGTTGCGGCCGCGGCATCAGATTGCCGCACGGTGACGCGATCAGGCAGCCTCAGATCAACTGCGAGGATATCGCGCGAGAGCAGCCTCTTGCTGTTATCGAGATCGACAAGGACTTGAAGCGCCTGCGCAGCTTCGTCTTCAGGCAGCAGGACTTCCACGCCCCCTTTAAGATGCAAATTCCAACGCCGTTCTGCCACCAGCACCGACGCCTCAGTCATCTGCGCGATTGTTGGATACCGCGACACAACAGCGAGAAAATCTTGTGCGGCCTGTTCGGCGCCCGTGCCGACGACCAGCGGCAGTGCCGAGAAGCGCGACGGGACGATCGCCTCAAGCACCGTGCCGTCGGCGGCAATGAGTGCAACGTGGCCGTCCTTTTGCCACATGGCGAATGGTTTGCGTTCTTTGATTTCGATGCGCAGACGGTCAGGATACAATTTGAGGACGGTGGCCTCGACGATCCAAGGATTGCTCAACAAGCGCGTACGTGTGCGCGCGGCATCGAGAAACAATAGGGACGAGCGTTCGGTGATCCCGGCAAGCACCAGAATTTCATCGCGGCCAACTTCATGTTCGCCGTCGAGCGCAACTTCGGAAATGCGGAAACCGAGTTTGTTAGCCGCCGCATCGCAAAGATCCTGGACGTTCTCGAAAATCTGCGGTCCGTGGCCGCCCTTGATTGCGCCATAGCTGACGCTGGCGAGCAGCAGCAAAGCGGCCGCCGACGAGCCGGCGCCCCGCGGAATTTTCAAGTCGACGAGTGCGCCACCCCAGCGGCGCACCAGCCTCAACCAACGCCACTCATATGAACCGAACGATGAACGTCGTTTCAGCTTGAGCGATTGAGCGAGGCGTCCTCGGCCTTCCATCGCAACCTGCTTTACCCGTTGTGCCCGATAAGGGCCGCAAGCTCCGCCACAAGCATGCCGTCAGTCATGCCCGGGTATTCGGCTTCACTTGAGACCATCCCCGTCCCTCAGAGGCCGCCGTCAGCGGTAGAAACTCTCGCGCACACGACTTCGCGACAGCCGGGGCGCGCGACACGCCGCCAATGCCTAGTCTTCGGGCTTATTGGTAAATGATTAGTAAAATTTGAAGGAATGAACGCCCGCAAGCGTAACTTTCCGGCGACGATGCCATCGTTGGCGCGTCACCGGTCCAGGGTGGCGTCGTCGACCATCCAGCGCACCAGTTCTTCAAACGTAATGCGGGCGTGGGCGGCAAGCTCGGGCACCAGCGAAGTTTCGGTCATGCCGGGCTGAGTATTGACCTCCAGGCAGAACAAACCTTTTGCGCCATCGAGGCTATCGTCGAAACGAAAATCGGACCGGGTGACTCCGCGGCACCCGAGTGCGTGATGAGCAGCAAGGGAGAGACGCTGAATTTCTCGGTAAACGGCGGGTGCAATTGGCGCCGGCAAAATATGTTTGGAGCCGCCGGGAGCATATTTGGCTTCGTAGTCGTAAAATTTGACGGTCGGTACGATTTCAATCACGCCGAGCGCTCGATCGCCCATCACCGCGCAGGTGAGCTCCTTCCCCGGAATAAACGGTTCCACCAACACGCATTCGCCGAAGGCCCAATCGGTTCGGGTCAATTCCTGGGGCGGGTGCTTGTGATCCTCACGCACGATGAACACGCCAACGCTGGAACCTTCCGCCAGCGGCTTGATCACATAAGGCGGTGGCAACAAATGGCGCGTCGCAGCCTCATGGCGTGCGGCGACCAATCCGCCCGGCACCGGCACTTGTGCGGCCTTAAGGACGGTCTTAGCCGTGTCTTTCTGCATTGCAAGCGCGGACGCGAGCACACCTGAATGGCTATACGGAATGCCGAGAATCTCGAGCACGCCTTGCAACGTGCCGTCCTCGCCCGGTCGGCCATGCAAGACGTTGAGAGCAACATCGGGTTTGATTGCGCGAAGCGCTGTCGCGACCTCGCGATCCACGTCAATGCGGCTGACTTGATAGCCGGTGCGCTCAAGCGCGTCGGCGCAAGCCTTTCCGGACCGCAAGGAAATCTCGCGTTCGGCCGACCAGCCACCCATTAGGACCGCGACGTGCTTCATCTCTTTAGCGTTCCACGCCGACCCGTTTGATTTCCCATTCCAGTTCGACACCGGAATGCGTTTTCACCCGCTGCCGCACGGCTTCGCCCAGCGCCTCGATATCGGCGGCGGTAGCGCCACCAAGATTGATCAGGAAGTTGCTGTGAAGCTCCGACACCTGGGCACCTCCAATGGTGAGCCCGCGGCACCCGGCGTCGTCCACAAGTTTCCAGGCACTATGTCCGGGCGGGTTCTTGAACGTCGAACCGCCGGTGCGATTTCGTGGCTGGCTAGCTTCACGCTTCTTCTTGATGGATGTCATTTCGGCAGCGATGTCCTCGGCGGCACCCACGCGGCCTTGAAAAACTGCCGTTGTGAAAATGACGTCATCAGGGATGCCGCAGTGACGGTAGGCAAAACCCATCTCGCCATTGGTGAAAGTCAAAATATCGCCCTGCCGATCGACCCCTTTCACCTCAACACAAATATCTTTGGTCTCGCCTCCGTAGGCTCCACCATTCATCCGCAACGCACCGCCAATGGTACCTGGAATGCCGCTCAGGAACGCCATTCCCCCAACACCAGCTGTCTGTGCCGCACGCGCCACCATCACGTCGAGAACGGCTGTCCCGGCAGTAACGCGATGATCTTCGATTTTTACTTCGTTGAATCCGCGGCCAAGTCGGATCACTACCCCCCGAATGCCACCATCCCGCACAATCAAATTCGAGCCGGCGCCGATGACGGTGACCGGAATATCAGTGGGCAAATTGCGTAAAAAATATGCGAGGTCATTTTCATCTTCCGGCATATAAAACGCCTGCGCCGGACCACCGACCCGAAACCAGGTGAATTCTCCAAGCTTTTGGTTTGCCAGCAAGCGCCCGCGCAGTTCAGGCATTCTCGCCTTCAGATCAGGGACGATGTCGTGAAAGCTCATGATGCATTTAATTCCGCGGGTAACGCATAAGCCCACTGCGTAATCGAGCCTGCGCCGAGACAGACAACATAGTCACCCGGTTTCGCGAGACTTTTAACAAGCGCCGCAAGCTTTTCCGGCGCTTCGAGCGGAATCGCCTGTTTGTGTCCGTGCGCGCGCAAACCGGTCACCAACCCATCACGGTCGGCCCCGGGGATGGGCTGTTCGCCGGCCGGGTAAACCGGCGCTACAATAACAGCGTCGGCGTCATTGAAGCAGGTGCAGAATTGCTCGAACAGGTCGTGCAGCCGCGTATAACGGTGCGGCTGCATCACCGCGATCACTTGCCCTTTGGTACTTTCGCGCGCGGCGCGCAGCACAGCAGCAATTTCGACCGGATGGTGACCGTAGTCATCGATGATCACCGCCCCGTTCCACTCTCCGACACGTGTGAAACGCCGTTTGACGCCTCCGAAATTAGCGAGCGCTGTACGGATTGAGTCGCCTTTAAGACCGAGCGCATGCGCGACTGCTACCGCCGCGGTCGCATTCAGCGCATTGTGGCGGCCTGGCATCGGCAAAGTCAGTTTGTCGATCGTATGCGAGGTCTTGCCGTCGCGGTCGCGAAACAGAACAGAAAAGCGCGATTGGCCATTGAGATGGTCAATATCCGCGAGGCGTACGTCGGCTTGCGGATTTTCCCCGTACGTCAAGATTCGGCGATCCTCGAGCTTACCAACCAGTGTTTGCACGACAGGATGGTCCGTACACATCACAGCAAAGCCATAAAACGGCACGTTTTCGACGAAGGCGCGGAACGCGTCCTGCACGGCGTCGAAGGTGTGAAAATGGTCGAGGTGCTCAGGGTCAATATTGGTGACGATCGCGATGTCAGCGGGCAGTTTGAGGAATGTGCCATCCGACTCGTCTGCCTCCACCACCATCCAATCTCCAGCGCCGAGCCGCGCGTTCGTACCGTAAGCGTTAATGATACCGCCGTTGATCACGGTTGGATCGAGGCCCCCGGCGTCAAGCAGCGACGCAACAAGCGAAGTTGTCGTCGTTTTGCCATGCGTGCCCGCGATCGCGACGCAGCTTTTCAGCCGCATCAATTCGGCGAGCATCTCGGCACGGCGCACGACCGGAAGCCGTTTGGCCCGCGCAGCAACGAGCTCAGGATTGTCCCGCTTGATGGCGGTGGAGACGACCACAACATCGGCGCCGTCGATATTTTCAGCTTTATGGCCGATAGCGACTTTGATGCCCTTGTCACGCAGCCGCTTGACGTTCGCGCCGTCCGCGACGTCGGAGCCGGTGACGCTATAGCCAAGATTCGCCAGAACCTCGGCAATACCACTCATGCCGATGCCGCCGATACCGACGAAATGCACCGGACCGATGTCGCGCGGCAGTTTCATGGACCGACGTCATCTCCAGCGATCGTCATCCGCGAGAGCGGATCACCCAGCGACCACTGTCATTCGTGTATGGCATGCGATCTAAAATTGGAAGTACGGTGACTACAGGATGCCCATTTTCCCGAGCATGACACCAATTTGGCTAAATCCCAGCCACTGAAATCACCAAATCGGCCAAACGTTCCGCGGCATCTATGGTACCCGCAGATTTGGCAGCTTGTGCCATCTGCGAAAGCCGCGCCGGGTTATTCGAAAGCCCAGCGATCTCTGCAGTGAGCCGTTCCGGTGTGAAGTCAGCCTGCGCGATGCAGATTGCGCCGCCGGCGGCCTCCAGAACCCCTGCATTCGCAAGTTGGTCCTGGTCCAACGCATGCGGCAACGGCACCAATATCGCCGGCCGGCCGATGGCCGACAGTTCAGCGACCGTCGAAGCACCGGACCGGGAGATGACCAGATGAGCAGCCGCCATACGTGCGGGCAAATCAGAAAAAAACGGCGCAATCTCGCTTCCGACACCGAGCCGAACATAAGTGTCACGCACAGCTTCGAGGTCTTCGGCCCGCGCCTGTTGCACAATCGACAGTCGCGCGCGGAGGTCGGAGTTCATGCGCTCAATCGTCGCCGGAACAATTTCGGCCATAACCCGCGCGCCTTGGCTGCCGCCAAAAACCAGCAGGCGCAGCTTGCCATCGGTGGGAGGACCATAGGGCGTATCCGCGGCTGCAATGACGAGCGGACGCACTGGGTTTCCCGTAAATGTAATTTTGCTTTGCCAATGCGGATTGAAATTTTTCAGCGTTCGGAAGCCCGTACCGATCGCGGTCACACGCGGGGCCAACATCCTGTTGGCGCGTCCCATGACGCCGTTCTGCTCGTGCAGCACTGTAGGTATGCCCCGTATGCTCGCCGCGAAAAGCGGCGGCACTGTCGGATACCCACCAAAGCCCACGACAACGTTTGGTTTGGTACGTCCGACCAGGGCCCATGCCCTTGCAGTACCGAACGCCAGCAAAGCCGCCGTTCGTGCCATCGCAAATGGGTTGCGCGCACGCAATGTCGCGCTCGGAACAAGATGGATATTGCGAGCGGGAAATTTGAAATGTGCGGCACGATGATCGGTGGCGAGATCGACAACAACACCCCGGTTCGCAAGCACGTTGGCAAGTGCCTCGGCCGGAAACAGATGACCGCCGGTGCCGCCGGCCGCAAGCAAGACGAGCGGCGCGCCGCTCGTAGCCATCAGATGCCGCTCCCCGCCACCGCGAGTTCGGGAGTTACGATGGCAGCGCGTGGCTGCTCGCGCGTTAACGCCAAGAGCATGCCCATCGCGTAGGCGAGCGAGATCATCGAGGAACCGCCATAGGAGATGAATGGCAATGTCATTCCCTTGGCTGGAATGAGGTGCAAGTTCACCGCCATATTAATTGCCGCTTGTGTTGCGAAGAGGATCGTGAGCCCCGCGGCAGCGAAGCGCGTAAAAGCATCATCATTCCGCATGGCACGCACCAGCATACGTATGACGATAAATGCGAACAACGCCACAAGCGTCAAACAGAGCGCAACGCCAAACTCCTCGGCCGCCACAGCGAACACGAAGTCGGTATGGCTCTCCGGCAAAAGGCGCTTCACGGTGCCTTCACCTGGCCCCTTCCCGAACCAGCCACCACGCATGAAACTTTCAGTCGCGATGTCGATGTTGAAGGTATCGCCCGAGGCGGGGTCGAGAAACCGCTGAATGCGGCGTGCAACGTGTGGCACCGTGTAGTAGGCGCTCAAAAGTCCAATCCCGGCCAGGCCAGCGATCCCGGCCACCCAGACGACCCTCATGCCGGCCATGAAGAACAGCGCACTCCAGACCAGGGCAATCAGCATTGTCTGCCCAAAATCTGGCTGAACAACCAATAGCGCAACCACCATCAGCAACATCGCAAGCGAAAATGCATTCGCCGGCATGTCGGGGCGTTTTGCCGATTCACCGAAAAGCCACGCGACGAGGATGACGAAGGCCGGCTTGAGGAATTCGGATGGCTGAATATTGACGCCAAGCAACACCAACCAGCGTCGTGCACCCTTAATCTCGGGCCCGAAATAAGGTGTCGCCGCCACCATAATGACGCTTACCGCGAAAACGACCAGCGACAGCCTGCGGGTTTGGCGCGGGTTAAGAAACGACACCCCCAGCATCACGGCGATGGCGGGGAAAAGATAGGCGATGTGCCGATTGACGAAAAAGAACGGATCGAGGCCAAGGCGCGCCGCCACGGGCGGACTGGCGGCAAGGGAAAGAACCACGCCGGCGAGCATCAGCGCCCCAATCGCCGCGAGGGTCAATCGATCGACAGTCCACCACCATTCGCCGAAGGGTGTGCGTTGCGCGCGCGAGAGCATTCCGAGTTCCCGTCCAGCCCAAGCTGACGCTTGGCGGTTTAGGAAGCATTAACGCTGGCGGTCACCCCGGATATCGCCAATACAAAGTCGGTAAAGGTGTTGCCGCGCACTTCAAAGTTCGGATATTGGTCAAAGGACGCGCAGGCCGGGGACAACAGCACCACCGGTTCCCGCAGGCCCGACGCTTCGGCATCGCGCGTTGCGGCATCAATTGCTGCCGACAAGACATTACTGACATCGTAGGGCACCTTCCCATCCAACGTTTGCGCAAACGCATTTGCTGCCTCGCCGATCAGATACGCCTTGCGGATACGCGGAAAGAATTCTGCGAGGCTGCTAATCCCCCCCGTTTTCGGCTTGCCGCCCGCGATCCAAAAGATGTCGCGAAAACTCGCCAAGGCTTTAGCGGCGGAATTGGCATTGGTCGCCTTCGAGTCATTAACGAAAAGCACATTGCCCTTGCGCCCCACCTCCTGCATGCGATGTGCGAGGCCGGGAAAACTGGCAAGCCCTTTTTGAATTGCTCCAAGATCGATGCCGAGTGAGACGCAGGCTGCGATTGCGCAGGCAGCATTCTGCGCGTTGTGGACGCCGCGCAACGAACCGATGCCTGCGAGATCTGCTACTTCTTTAGCGTTGCCCGCGGTGGAGTGCAGAATACGGCTGCCGTCGGCATAATAACCGTCAGGCACCCGCGAGACGACGGAAACGCGAACCACGTTCTTCGCAGTCCGCTCAATGTGGTCCGCCGCTACGCGGGTATAGCGATCGTCGACATCGATCACGGCCGTACCGTTCCGTTCGATGTTCGCAGGAAGGCGTTCTTTGATGGCGGCATAGCTCTCCATTGTTCCGTGCCGATCGAGATGGTCTTCCGAGACATTGAGCAAAACGCCGACCGTTGGCTGAAGTGAAGGGGCAAGATCAATTTGATAAGATGAAACCTCGAGCACATAGACGCGCCCATTCTTAAAAGGCTCAAGCGCCAAGACGGGCACACCTATATTGCCGCCAATCTGTACATCGCGCCCGGCGCTCTTGAGCAAATGTGCCGTCAAGGCAGTCGTCGTGGATTTCCCATTAGTGCCCGTGATCGCGATCAACGGACACCCGACGCCCAATATGGCGCGCTCACGGCAGAACAACTCGATGTCCCCGATGACTGGTACGCCAGCCTTGCGCGCGAAAATCACTGACCAGTGCGGCGTCGGATGGGTGAGCGGCACACCCGGTGCGAGCACCAGCGCAGCAATTTTCGACCAATCCACCTCGCGAAGATTTTGTGTTGTCAGACCGGCGCTTTTCGCGTCAGCGATTCTCTTGCCGTCATCGTCGTAAGCGAGGACGTCGGCGCCGCCTTGCTTCAGAGCGCGTGCGGCCAACAAACCCGAACCGCCGAGGCCGAAGACCGCGACCCGTTGTTCTGCGAACGTCGTGACTGGAATCAAGGTTTATCTCAACTTCAGCGTCGCCAACCCGGCAAGCGCCAGAACTACGGCGACAATCCAGAAGCGGATCACGATCTGGGGCTCGGTCCACCCGAGCTGCTCGTAATGATGATGGATGGGCGCCATCTTGAACACGCGCTTGCCCGTCAGCTTGAACGAAACCACCTGCACAATGACCGATACGGCCTCTAGCACGAACAGTCCGCCAACGATGGCAAGAACGATCTCGTGTTTGATCGCGACAGCAATCGCCCCAAGCATCCCGCCTAGAGACAACGAGCCGGTGTCACCCATAAATATCGAAGCAGGCGGTGCATTGAACCAAAGAAAACCAAGACCCGCGCCGATGACTGCGCCGCACAGGACCGCCAACTCACCGGTACCCGCAACATAGTGAATCTGCAAATACTCGGCAAAGACAGCATTGCCCGCGAGGTAAGAAATGAGACCGAAACTCGCCGCGGCAATCATCACTGGGACAATCGCCAAGCCGTCAAGACCGTCGGTCAAATTAACCGCATTACCGGAAGCAACAATCACGAATGCGCCAAGCAACACGAAAGCCCAACCGATATTAAATACGAGCTCCTTGAAAAAGGGAAAAACGAGCGAAGTGGCGATCGGTCCGCGACCGAGATGTGCGAACGCCGTGCAGGCCAACACTGCGATCACGGCCTCGATTACCAACCGCGTCCGGCCGGCAAATCCGCCAGGGGATTGTTTCGTGATCTTGAGATAATCGTCGTAGAAACCGATCAAGCCGAAAGAAAGCGTCACGCCAAGCACGACCCAGACGTACGGGCTTTTCGGATTTGCCCACAGTAGCGTCGACACCAACAGGCCGGACAAAATCATCAAGCCACCCATCGTGGGTGTGCCCTTTTTGGTCACGAGATGAGACTGCGGCCCGTCGCTTCGTATGGGCTGGCCCTTGCCCTGCTTAAGGCGCAGCACATCAATAATTTGGCCCCCGAACAAAAAGACGAAGACCAGCGCGGTAACGATGGCGCCACCGGTGCGAAAGGTGATGTAGCGAAAAACATTCAGGAACGAGATTTTGTCAGAAAGCTCAGTCAGCCAGTAGAACATGGGTCGAACCCCGAATATCAGTTCTGTGCGGCTACCTGCTCGGCCGCGGCTTGTCTTGGAAACTGCCGTTCCAACGCCTTGACGAGCGGACCCATTTTCGAGCCGAGCGAGCCCTTCACCATCACAGCGTCGCCCTCGCGGATGGCAGCGAGCACAGCCGGCTCCAGCCCTTCCGCCGTCTCGGCATAGCCGCCCCGGGCGCGGGAGGGAAGGGCCTCCCACAGCGCGTGCATCAATGGCCCAGAACAAAATACAAGATCTATTCCGGCCGCCTCAATCGCATCTACAAGCGCACTGTGCATCGCGACGGCGGATGCCCCTAATTCCAGCATATCGCCGAGGACCGCAATTCGGCGGCCATGCTTTCCAACGGGTGCTTGTCCGAGCAGTGCAATCGCCGCCCGCATGGAGGCGGGATTGGCATTGTAACTTTCATCAATCAGCAGCGCGTTGCCTCCGGGCACCCGCAGCACCGCCCGCGCCCCGCGGCCGGTGACGGGTCTCAAATTATTAAGCGCAAGGGCGGCAAGTGCGAGGTCGGCGCCGACCAGTGCCACCGCCGCAAGCACGGCCAGGGAATTAAGGACCAGATGGCGACCGGGTGCACCGAGCTTGTAGGTGACAGGCTGTCCCAGAATGGTTGCCTCAACGGTCGATGAGTCGGCTTGCAGCGAAAGACGCGACAGCCTCGCGTCAGCGTTGTCGTCCTCGCCGAAGGAGACGACACGTTCGACGCCCGTCGCTTTGGCGGCAGCGACCAAACGACCAAATTGCGGGTTGTCACGATTGAGCACAGCAGCGCCGCCCGGCTCGACACCAGCGAAAATCTCGGCCTTGGCATCGGCAATTTTTTCCAGCGAACCGAAATATTCGAGATGCACGGGCTCAATGCCGGTCACAATGGCGACGTACGGACGGACTAGTTTTGTAAGCGGCGTAATTTCTCCGGCGTGATTCATTCCTATTTCAAACACAGCGTATTTTACACTCGCGGGGCATCGCGCGAGCGAAAGAGGGACACCCCAGTGGTTGTTGTAGGAAGCGACCGAAGCATGCGTTTCGCCGTCGGCAGAAAGCGCGAGGCGCAATGCTTCTTTCGTGCCGGTCTTGCCAACCGATCCCGTGACGGCGATGACTTTTGCGTGCAATCGTGCCCGGGCGGCCTGCGCAAGATTGCGTAATGCGTCGAGCACGTCGGAGACAATCAACAGCGGCGCCTCGGCGAATTTCCCGCACTGGCTCTGGGCGACCACGGCCAGACCGGCGCCAGCCTTCAGAGCACCATCGACAAATTCGTGACCGTCGCGATTTTCACCCTGTATGGCGAAGAACGCCTCGCCCTTTGCCAAAGTGCGAGTGTCGATGGAGATTCCGGACACCTGATACGGCAATACGCCGGAACGGACGGCCCGCATTGCTTCAGCCATGGCATCAAGTGTCCAAAGCGTGGTCATGCCACTTTACCCCGTAATGCGGCAGCCACCGTGTCGTGATCAGAGAACGGCAAAACACGATCACCAATGATCTGGCCGGTCTCATGACCTTTGCCGGCAATCAAGAGCACGTCGCCAGCTTTAAGCTCCGCGATGCTTTTGTGGATCGCCTCGGAACGATCAGCAACTTCCTCAGCACCTGGTGCAGCTGCAAGTATCGCAGCGCGAATCGCGGCCGGATTTTCACTGCGCGGATTGTCGTCGGTGATGATGACACGGTCGGCATTTTCGGCGGCGACGCGACCCATGATCGGACGTTTGCCAATATCGCGGTCGCCGCCAGCGCCAAACACGACAACAAGTTTTCCTTTTGCATAGGGACGCAAGCTCTCAAGAGCTTTCTTCAGCGCATCCGGCTTATGCGCGTAATCGATGAAGATGGGCGCGCTGTTGTGGGTGCCGGCAAGTTCTAAGCGTCCCTTGGCGCCAGTGAGTTTTTCCAGAGCAGCAAATGCGCGCGCCGGGTCAGATCCGGTCGCGATTGCGAGGCCTGCAGCGAGACCTGCATTCTGCACCTGGAACGCGCCAACGAGCGGCAACTTGACCGTATATGTACGTGCACCATGGCTCATAGAGGCGATCTGTGCGAAGCCGTCGATGGACGCGCCATTGAGTTTGATATCCTCGCCACGTTCACCGACTGAAATGATCTTAAGACCCCGCTTTTTTGCCGCGGCAATCACCCGGCCCGCATAGGAATCGTCGACGCCGACCACCGCCGTGCCGCCGGGCGCAATAAGATCTTCGAACAGACGCAACTTGGCAGCGAGATAGGCTTCAATGGTCGGATGATAATCAAGATGATCGCGCGACAAGTTGGTAAAGGCGCCCGCCGCGACACGCACGCCGTCAAGACGATGCTGATCAAGACCGTGGGAGGATGCTTCGAGCGCGAGATGAGTGACGCCATCCGTCGCCAATTGGTCAAGCGTGCGATGCAGATCGACCGGATCGGGCGTTGTAAGGGAACCGTACCGTTCACCCTTGGGCGAAACGACGCCGACAGTCCCGATACTCGCGGCTTGATAACCGAGCGCGCTCCAGATTTGACGGGTAAATGCAGCGACCGACGTTTTACCACTGGTGCCTGTAACCGCAGCAATCGTGGCGGGCTGCCGCGAATAGAATTTCGCTGCGGCGAGCGCGAGCGCGCGGCGAGCATTCGGCACGGTGACAAAGGTCACGTTTGCTGAGAGGTCTTCAGGCCGCTGCTCGGCTGCAATAGCTGCAGCGCCGGCGGCGGCCGCCTGTTTGGCAAAATGCGCACCGTCCGCCTTGGCACCGGCGATAGCGACGAATAGAAACCCGGGCTTGACCTTGCGGCTGTCGGCGGTAATTCCGGTAATGTCTATCGCGGCAGCATGACGCGTATCACCCGCCGCCTCCGGCAAAAGATCGCGCAGCGTCACCGCGTATCCTTCGCGCTCACAAGCAGCATTTGGTCGGCCTTGGGCAGATCGAAGCGTGGCGGAATATCGAGCAGCGGCGCCACCCGTTCGATGACCTGGGCGCCGACGGGCACCGCATTCCAGCCTGACGTCGCGAAGCCATGAGTCTCGGGCAGACCCTGCGGTTCATCGAGCATGATCAACAACAAATAACGCGGTTTGTCGGCAGGCAATATGGCGGTGAAACTGGTCAAGACTTTGGTCTTGGAGTAGCGCCCGCCGACCACCTTTTCTGACGTGCCAGTTTTGCCGCCAACATAATAACCCGAGACGTTGGCTCGCGTCGCGGTGCCTTTTTCAACGTTCAAACGCATCAAATAGCGCATTTTTTCAGCAGTTTCAGGCTTGATGACGCGCTGCGCCAAGCGATCGGCTGCAGCCTGGTCGCGCTTGAGAAAGGTCGGCGGGATCATCTTGCCGCCATTGACCAACGCAGAGATGCCCATCACCGCCTGAAGCGGCGCAACTGAGAGGCCATGGCCAAATGCGATGGTAACCGTGTTGAGCTCGCCCCAATGCTTCGGAACCAGCGGCTCGGCACTTTCCGGCAATTCGGTACGCAGGCGGTCGAGCTGGCCGAGCTTTTTCAGGAATGCCTTGTGGTACTCGACGCCAAGCGAGAGCGCCATGCGCGCAGTGCCAATGTTGGACGAATAGGTGAAAATCTCCGGCACGGTGAGCACGCGCTTCTGCGCATGGTAATCGTTGATCTCGAACTTGCCATAGCGCAGCGGCAGGCGCGCATCGAATGATGACGATAGTGAAATGCGGCCGCTATCGAGTGCCATTGCCAGCGTAAGAGCTTTGAAGGTCGAGCCCATCTCATACACGCCGGTAGTGAGACGGTTAAGCCGATTGGGATCATTAGCCTCGCGCGGATTATTGGGGTCGAAATCCGGCTCCGACACCATGGCGACAATTTCGCCTGTGTTGACGTCGGCAATCACACCAGCCGAAGCCTTCGCCTTGTATTTGTCGCGCGCGGCAGTGAGTTCATCGCGCAAAGCGAATTGTACGCGCAGATCGAGCGCGAGTTTGACCGGTTGTTGCAATTGGTCGGTCGCAAGCCCCGCCATATGCAACGCAGCCAGCCCCTGCCCGTCCAGCCACTTCTCGATGCCGGCAATTCCCTGGTTGTCGATATTCACGTGGCCGATCTCGTGGGAGACAATCGCGCCATTGGGGTAGACGCGCTTATTCTCCGGGAGGAAACCGACTCCGGGAATTCCAAGTTTGTGAATGTCCTGTTGTTGACTCGGCGTGATCTCGCGCTTGAGCCAGACAAAGCCACGTTTCGACGACAAGCGTTCTCTGACTTCGCTTGCATCGAGATCAGGAAGCACTGCGGTGAGTAATTCGACCGCTTCGTCGACGTCAATGATCTTGCGTGGCTCGGCAAACAGCGACGGTGTCTTGACGTCTGTTGCAAGAATTTCGCCGTTGCGGTCGAGAATGTCCGGGCGCGCGGTGGCAACCGCGTCCTGCGTGACGCTGCGCCGTCCGCCGTGGCCTTCGCTCACGCTCGCAAACATAATCAGACGCAGCGCGATAACCGAAAAAATGCCGGCAAACGCGAGGACGGCGAGCCCGAGCCGGGCTTTCGCCTTAACGTTACGGTCGACGTCGCGTCCGTAGAGCAACGATCGCAATGCGCGTTGCCAGCGGCTTTCGGGTGACTTCCTCTGAGTGTGCATGGCGGTTACCGCGGTGCCGGCACGCTGCCGGTCGTATCGGGTGCCGGAGCGAGCATGGCGCCGATTGGATCGCCATTTGGCTGTGTCACAACCGCAGGCGGGCGCTCGGGCAGCCGATCGAGACTATCGAATTGGGTGGCTTCGATGCGTTTCAGCGCCAGGTGCCGATCGGCTAAGCCTTGAATTCGGCTGGGCGTATCGAGCTTGGCCCATTCCGCTCGCAAGATTGCAATCGCATTGCGCTCGTGCCGTAGCTCGCCGCGCAGTTTGGCGACACGCTCAGCCTGCAGCGTCGAATCGAACTTAATTTTGTAGACGAACGACGCCGCCATGATCAGCACGCCAATTACGAGAATATTGAGCAACCGCATGGCTCACCGCCCTTTCAGCACGTCGGCCAATGTTGGCAGACGCGGCAATAAGCCGGAGGGCACGTCGGCACGCGCCGCCGCATCCGTGCGTTCGGCGGCGCGCAACTTCGCGGATCGAGCCCGCGGATTGCGTGCCACCTCGTCGTCATTGGCGATCACAGGCCGTTTCGTCAGAATGACGAACGTCGGCACGGGATGCGCGACTTCGGGTGCGTGGCGCGAACCGCGACGAATTTCGCCGCGGTCGGCGAGAAACGATTTGACGATGCGGTCCTCGAGCGAATGGAAAGATACAACCACCAGCCGGCCGCCGGCCTTAAGGATGCGTTCGGCAGCCTGAAGTGCTGCGACCAACTCGCCGAGTTCATCATTCACAAAGATGCGCAGCGCCTGAAATGTCCGGGTCGCCGGGTGGATGTCGTTCGGGCGCGAACGAACGACTGAAGCGACAATCTCCGCGAGTGCGCGCGTACTCTCGATCCGCCCGGTTGCGCGTGCTCTGACGATGGCCCGCGCGCACGCCCGCGCATGACGCTCTTCACCAAGTGCATAGATAATATCGGCGAGATCGCGCTCGCTCGCGGCGTTGACGATATCGGCCGCGCTCGGGCCCTCGCCCCCCATACGCATATCGAGCGGGCCGTCGAGGCGGAACGAGAAACCGCGGCCCGGCGTATCGAGTTGCATCGAGGAAACGCCCAAATCGAGTACGACGCCATCGACCGCGTCATGGCCGGTATCGCGCGCGGTCGCATCAAGACTTGAGAAGCGATCTTCAATAAGCGTGAGACGGCCGCCCGCCTGCTCGACGAGATCGGCGCCCAAGGCGATTGCGCTCTGATCGCGGTCGATACCGATGACTTTGCAATCGGCGGCCGCCAGAAGCGCCCGCGAATAGCCGCCGGCACCGAAAGTGCCGTCGATGTAGACTCCACCATCATGAACTTTGAGGAAGTCAACCGCAGGGCGGCCGAGCACGGGAATATGGAGGGCCGGTCCGCCTGCGACAACTGAGCCGCCGCCACCCGCCATCATTCCCGTGCTCCGGGCGCGTTGCGCGCCGCCACCTGAGAACTCAGCTCCCCTTTGAGCGCGCGCACCTTTTGGGTGGCCTCCGCGAGCTCTCGCTGGAAACGGCCGGGCTCCCAGATCTGAAACTTGTGACCCAGACCAACGAATGCGACCGCCTCGGTAATTCCGGCATGGCGCTTGAGGCTCTCGCTCAACACCACCCGCCCTTCGCCATCGATCTTGACCGTCTCGCTGGTGCCATAGAGTGCCAGGGCGAACTGCTCTCGCTGGTCCGAAAACGGGGCATAGCGCCCGATCAAGGCTTCGATCTCTACCATCAGCGCACGTCCACCGGCGTCGATCGCGGGGCGATCCAGCGCCGGATAGCAATAAAGATCCTCGAAGCCATCCCGGCCGAGGACCGAGCGAAAGGAACCAGGGATCGAGACGCGTCCCTTGGCGTCGAGCCGCAGCGTGTAATTCGCCACGAAGCGGTCCATACGCCCCACTCCACAACAACTCGACGCGACCAGGGATGCTGGGGGACCACTGACGAAAGACACGCTGGCGCGATTGCTGCCGGCTTTTGCCTGTTCGTAAGGTGTCCCATATTGGGAATAATTGGGATATCATGGGATTATATGGCCGTCAAGAAATCGGCCCAAATCCTCCCGAGGCACGCAGTTGCGGCAGATCAACGCCATTAACGGCAGTTAAACTTAAAGAAACGTTGCCGAATGCGAGCTGCGCCCTAATCGGATGAATCTATGTGGATCGGGTTGTTCAGCGATGTTCACGCCAACCGGGAAGCGCTTGAAGCGACCCTGGACCATGCGCGCCGCGCCGGAATCAGCCGGTTCATTTTCCTCGGCGATTACGTTGGATATGGCGCCGACCCGGGCTATGCGGTCGACACGGTCATGCGCGAGGTCGAGGGCGGCGCCGTGGCACTTCTCGGCAACCATGACGCGGCCATCGTCAGCGGCACGGCAGGGATGAACTCAGTTGCCGCGGAAGCAATCGAATGGACGCGGCCGAAGCTCGATGCGACGCAACGCGAGTTCCTGACCAGATTGCCGCTGACCTTCGAGGACAATCACCGGCTATTCGTCCATGCCAGTGCGCATCGGCCCCATCATTGGGAATACGTCACCAGCGTGGAGAGCGCTTCCCGCAGTTTCATGGCGACGCGTGCGCAGTCGACCTTTTGCGGGCATGTCCACGTGCCACAGCTTTATCATTTGTCAGCGACCGGAAAGCTCGCGGGGTTCCAGCCGGTGCAGGCCGTTGAAATTCCACTGCTCGCGCAGCGGCGCTGGCTCGCGGTGATCGGCTCAATCGGGCAGCCGCGCGATTACAATCCGGCTGCTTGCTACGGCGCGCTCGATACCGAACACAATGTCCTGATTTACGTGCGCGTTCCCTATGACAACGAAACTGCGGCACGCAAAGTACGCGAAGCCGGATTGCCGGAAATCCTGAGCCTTCGTCTTATCGAGGGAGCTTGAGTGTGGTTCCACGCAAGCTAGAAGCAGGAAACATCATCGATGGCTTTCGGCTCATCGAACCGCTGCAGTCCGGCGGCATGGCAAGCTTCTGGCGAGTTGTCCGCGAGGGCACCGATCTGCCGATGCTGATGAAAATCCCCCTGATGCAGGCCGGCGAAGATCCAATCACAATCATCGGCTACGAAGTCGAACAAATGATCCTGCCGCGGCTGTCTGGGCCGCATGTGCCGCGATTTATTGCAGCCGGCGATTTCGAACAGCCTTACATCGTGATGGAATTCATATCCGGTCCATCCGTGAAGTCGCTATTGGAGAAAACGCCATTAGCACCGGCTGAGGTCGCGACAATCGGCGCGAAGATCGCATTCGCCCTGCACGATATCCACCGTCAACACGTCATCCATCTCGATATCAAGCCGAGCAATATCATTCTGCACGCGGATGACGCTGTGTTGATCGACTTTGGGCTGTCGCGGCACGATCAACTGCCCGATTTGATACAAGAGGAGGCGGAAGGCCCGGTTGGCACGGGCGCATATATCTCGCCCGAACAGGTGCTCGGCGAACGCGCTGACCCCCGCAGCGACCTATTTTCTCTGGGGGTAGTCCTTTATTTCCTGGCAACAGGAGAACGTCCATTTGGCGAGCCGCAGCGCGCCGATAACTGGCGCAGAAGGCTGTGGCGAGATCCGGTGCCTCCGCGCGGGCGAAATGCTGCGGTACCGCCTTGGTTGCGGGAGATCATCCTGCGCTGCCTGGAGGTTGATCCGGAGGCCCGTTACGCGACGGCGGCCCAACTGGCCTTTGATCTGCAACATCCCGACCATGTGAAACTGACACAGCGCGCGAGCCGAATGCGGCGCGACGGCATTTTCGCCGTCGGTTGGCGGCGGCTACGCACCGCGCGCAATCCGCCGCTCAAGCGTCGACCGGCACTCACGAGTCACCTCGCCAATGCGCCAATTGTGATGGCGGCGATCGACCTCGAGCCGGGCCATGAGGCGCTTGGCGACGCATTAGCGTTTGCAGTCCATCGTGTTCTTGCAACCGAACCAAATGCGCGGCTGGCCTGCGTCAATGTCCTGAAAATCGCACGTCTTGCGCTCGACAAACTGGAGGACGCGCAGGGGCGCCACCCGCATCTTGGCCGGCTTGCTGAACTCAAACACTGGGCTCGTACCATTCCGATAGCGCCCGCACGCGTCACCTATCACGTCCTGGAATCAACCGATCCCGCAGGCCAGCTCGTCGATTACGCCCGCAACAACCGCGTCGATCATATCGTGATCGGTTCGCGCACGAGTTCGGCCCTCAGACGTTATCTCGGCAGCGTTTCGACGCGCGTTGTCGCCGAAGCGCCCTGCACCGTGACTGTCGTGCGGTTGCACGCAAAAGAAGAAAAAGGCGAATCGTCGACGAGCGCCAACGCGAAACCCGACTGAACCAAGTTCCGTTTCCAAACGACAGTCAGATTTGCGCCAAAAAGGGAACGGCGACATGCCCGCCGCGTTGTCTTCACGGAACTCGTTCCGCGAATTTAGAGGAGGCATAAATGCTCAAGAAACTTTTGTTATCCACCACGCTCAGCGCAGCGGTCGCAACGGCCGCGTTGGCACAATCACCGAGTACCCCAAGTTCGTCTGACCCGGCGCCCGCCGCCCAGTCGCAGGGTTCCGGCAAGCCGAGTTTTGTGTCGTCTCAGAAGCCCGATCAATGGCTGGCTTCCAAGTTCAAGGGAACGGATGTGCTCGGTTCCGACAATCAGAAGATCGGCGACGTGACTGATATCCTGTTCGAAAAGAGCGGCAAGGTTGAAGCCTTCGTGGTCAGCGTCGGCGGCTTCCTTGGAATGGGTTCGAAGGAGGTGGCGCTTGCTCCAAATTCTTTCGACGTGGTCCCCGGCCAAAACGGTTCAGCTGACAAACTTAAGCTCGCCGTAACGAAGGACCAGCTCAAGGACGCCCAAACCTTCGCGCGCTATGAGCCCCCGCGGCCCGCTAGTACAACCGGCTCAGGCAGTCCGATGGGCGGCGGTATGAAGCCTTCGGGAAGTACACCTTCGACCAGTCGATAACTCGTCGGAGTCGAAAGGAAAAACAGGCCGCGGCCCGGGTTCTCATGCCTGGGCCGCAGCCGCGCGGTTACAAGCCTTGCTTTTTTGGTAGGGCAGTGAATTATGCCGGCCAGCTTCCACCACGGGTTTTGTCCGGCCTATGTCCGTTTTTCCGCCGGATTCTTTCCTCGTCGTCGACGTCACGCCGTCACCCAATTTTGACGAGCGCAAAGACGATCGCCCGCCGGATATGATCGTGCTGCACTACACCGGTATGCAGACCGGAGCGGTAGCGCTACAGCGTCTCACCACGGCCGCAAGCAAGGTATCGGCACACTACGTAGTCTTTGAGGATGGCCGTATCGTGCAGTGCGTGCCGGAGGAACGGCGCGCCTGGCACGCTGGTGAATCATCGTGGGCAGGCGAGAACGACATCAATTCGCGATCAATCGGTATCGAAATCGTCAACGCTGGTCACGAACTCGGTTATAGCGACTTTCCATTGCGCCAGATTGCGGCGACCATCTCTCTCTGCAAGTCGATCATTACCAGACGCGGGCCGATCAATGCGGACCGCATTCTGGCTCATTCCGACGTCGCGCCGGCGCGCAAACAGGATCCCGGCGAAAAATTTCCGTGGGGGTTGTTGAGTGAATCCGGAGTGGGCCACTGGGTCCGCGCTGCCCCCCTCGATCTCGAGGGCACAGGCCTCAAGCATGGTGATCGGGGCGAGTCAGTCACGCGACTTCAGCGAACTTTACGCTCTTACGGCTACGGTATTGCAGAAACCGGAAGTTACGATGACGCCACGCGCGAGGTGGTCACCGCATTTCAGCGCCATTTTAGGCAGGCGCGCGTTGATGGCATTGCAGATCCCTCGACGCTTCTCACCTTGCGCGCGCTCATTGAAACGCGACCCGCACCACTCGGCTGATCCATTGACCCCGAATGGCCCCGTTGGGCTTTCTTAAGCTTCTCTCGCTGCAAGACTTGACGCGCGAGCCCGGTATCCTCATTCCTATCCCGTCAGTCGGCCGGACGGCCGCTCCGCGCCAATACCGAAAGGTGGCCGGGGAGGAAAGTCCGGGCTCCATGGACGAACGGTGCCGGATAACGTCCGGCGGGGGTTACACCCCAGGGAAAGTGCCACAGAAAAGAGACCGCCTCGGCGCGTTGCGTATAGCCGCGGCAAGGGTGAAACGGTGCGGTAAGAGCGCACCGCGCTTCCGGCGACGGAAGCGGCACGGCAAACCCCACCGGGAGCAAGACCGAATAGGAATGACGTTGGAGCGAAAGCTCCGGGTCCGTCCGGGCCAGTCATTCGGGTAGGTTGCTTGATGCGCCGGGCAACCGGCGTACCAGAGGAATGGCCGTCACGTCTGCGGTTCGCGCCGCAGGCCATACAGAACCCGGCTTACAGGTCGGCTGATACGTTGTAAGGGGGCTCGGCGGCAAAACCGCCGGGCCCCCGCCAATTTAGGGCGGCGCTACTGAACCTCTGCACCCGCCTTTTTGATGATTGGTACCCATCGCTCAATTTCCGAACTCAGCTGCGCGCGTAATACCTCGGGCCGCGCCCGCTCCGGCGCCACTGTTTCAGCGCCCGACTGCGCGAGCCGGTCCTTCACTTCTGGATCCTGCACGGCTTTCTGAAGCGCAGCCGAAAGTCTTTCGATGACTGGCTTGGGCGTGCCTTTAGGCGCGTACATTCCATACCAGACCAGCATCTGGAATCCCGGAATTCCGGATTCCGATGCCGTCGGCAAATCGGGAGCAACCTTGAGCCGCTGGGGTGTGGCGGCGGCAAAGGCCTTGATCAGGCCGGCCTTCGCCGGCTGCAATACGTTGATCGTCTGGTCGCACATGAAATCGAATTGGCCGCCGCTCAAGTCATTAAGCGCAGGCGCGGTGCCTTTGTATGGAACGCCACTCACCGAGATATCGATCGCGTGGAAGAAAAGCAGACTGCACAAATGCGATGCCGATCCAATTCCGGCAAATCCGTATGTCATTTTTTCTTTGTTCGCTTTCAGGTAGGCGACGAACTCTCCGAAATTGTTCGCAGGAAAACCTTTGCGGGCGACGAAGGCCATCGGCGACTCTGCGACCAACCCGATTGGTTCAAAGTCTTTCACCGGATCGTAGCGCAGATGAGGGTAGAATCCGACATTGGCCGCGTGGCTGACGTGCATGATCAACAGCGAGTAGCCATCGGGCAACGCTGCCGCGACCTTGGCTGTGCCGATTGTGCCGCCGGCACCAGCTGTGTTCTCCACAAAAAACTGCTGGTTAAGAACTTTGGTCATGCCGTGCGCGAGAACGCGCGCAATGACGTCAGCGGGACCACCGGCCGCATAAGGAACCACCATCATCACGGGCTTTGTCGGAAAATCCTGCGCGGCGGCATTTCCCAGAAGAGCCGCGCCGAGTAATAGCGCACACAATATTCGGTACATCGAAAGTGCCTGACATTTTTTTAGAGTTTTGATTTTTAGCGTCAGGCATCTAGGGGCGACCGAATGCGGCCGTAAAGAAAAAGCATCCGGCGGCACACGTCAAATTTCGTCTAGATATTGTCTTTAAGCGCAACAGTTAGGGATCTCAAAAAGATAGTGGACGTAAGCGACATCCACGATGCGTTAGGCGACCAATGCCCTCGCCTTCCTTATTTCACGTCGAGCATCGTCGACGGCAGCCAAAGCGCAATTCCTGGAAATGCGGCGACCAACACGACGGCAATGCACATTAAAAAAAACAGCGGCAGTGCATACGCGCCAATCGTAAAAATGTTGCGTCCCGTCATGCCTTGCAAAACATAGAGATTAAAACCAACGGGCGGTGTGATTTGCGCCATCTCGACGACCAGCACAATGTAGATGCCGAACCAGATCAGATCGAAACCAGCTTTTGTCACCAGCGGAATGATGATCGACGTCGTCAACACGACCATCGAGATGCCGTCGAGGAAACACCCCAGCACAATATAAAAAGCCGTGAGCACGCTCAGCAGCGCCCAGGGCGGCATGTTGAATTCGGTGATCCACTCGGCAAGCGCGCGCGGAATTCCGGTAAAGCCCATAGCGGCGGTCAAATACGCAGCCCCCGCCAGGATGAACGCGATCATGCAGCTGGTCCGTGTCGCGCCCATCAGGGAGTCAAAAAAGCCCCGCGCGGTAAGCGTCCCTGACCACCACGATAGCGCCAGCGCGAGAAACACGCCGACGACTGCAGCCTCCGTCGCAGATGCCAAGCCGCCGTAAATGGAGCCAATGACGCCCATAATCAGCAACATGACCGGGATCAGACGCCTGGAAGCATAGACGCGCCGGCGAAAGGGCACTGGCGGGTCAGGGGGTGGCATCCGCGATTTGTTGAGCAGCGCCCAACCCACGATGAAACCCATGAACAGAGCCGCGAGCAATATCCCCGGGATGACACCGGCGATAAACAAACGCGCGATCGATTGGTCGGTGGCGGTCGCATAGACGATCATGATGATCGACGGCGGGATTAGCAGTCCGAGCGTACCGGAACCGGCCAGCGTGCCGATTGCCATGCGTTCGTCATAACCGCGTTTAAGGAGTTCTGGCAGCGCGATGCGGCCAATCGTTGCGCAAGTCGCCGCCGACGATCCGGATACCGCGGCAAATATTGCGCATCCAACGACGTTTACATGAAGCAACCGCCCGGGCAGTTTCTGCAACCAGGGCGCCAAGCCTTCAAACATGTCATCGGATAATTTTGTGCGATAGAGAATTTCTCCCATCCAGATGAACATCGGCAGCGCGGTTAAGTCCCAAGAATTCGAGGCGGTCCACATTGACGTGGCCAGGACTTGCCCGGCCGGTGTAGCCACTTTCGTCAGGACGGCGGCGAACCCGCACACGGCCAGCGCCAAAGCGATCCAGACGCCAGTACCAAGGATCGCAAACAACAACAGCATCAGGAAAAGGGAGAGCTCGAGCACATTCATGGCTTAGCCTTCCTTGCCAAGCGTGATGGCGTCCTCGGCAGAGCGGAAAGTGGGCCGCCCGCGCGTCGCGACGACGAACCATTCGTCCACTAGCGCGGCTGTGAGGATCAATGCGCCGATCGCCATCGCGGCCTGTGGGTAGACCAATGGCACGCGGATGACGCCTGGCGACACCTCATGGAAGCGAAAGGATATCCACGCAAAGTTGGTAAGGTGCCAAGTCATATAGCCCGACGCCGCCGCCGCAAAGCCGAACGCCCAAAGCTCAACATAACGTCGTGCGGGTTCGCTCAGCGCCGACAACACCAAGGTGACACGAATATGGGCGCCCGCCTTTAGCGTCCCACCTAGCGCAAAGAAACTTGCAGCGGCGAGCAGATAACCCCCGATTTCATCGAGCGACAAAATGACAAAATCGGTCCGCGGCAGATGCAAGATCGACAGGGTGCCGTCGAGAAGTCGGGCAGCAAGTTGCACGCCCACCATGATCGCAATTGCGACCAGGCAAATAGCCGAGGCGCACAGCGCAGTGCGATAAACGGTGTCGAGAGCGCGACGCACTTACTTCCTGTAAGTAGCCAGCATCGCAGCGCCATCAGCGCCGGCGGATTTCTCCCATTCGGCAGCGATCGTCTCGCCAATCTTGGCAAGGCCAGCTTTGAGTTCCGGTGTCGGCGGCAACACCTTGATCCCCGCGTCCTTCAACGCCTTCGTCTTGATCGTCATTTCTTCGATAGACAATTTCCAGCCACGGTCTTCCGCAGCTTTGGCGGCATCCGTGACTGCCGTTTTTTCCGCGGGGGAGAGTTTGTCGAACGCTTCCTTGTTTACGATGACGATATTGCGCGGCAACCATGCCTGAGTGTCGATGTAATGCGTAAGATAGTCCTGCGATTTGGTGTCGACACCAGTCGACGCCGAAGTAATCATCACATCGACGCGTCCGGTCGCGAATGCTGTTGGCAGATCCGGCACCTCAATCTGCGTCGGCACTGAGCCAGCGAGCGCCGCGATGCGCCCGATCATGGCATTGTAGGTGCGGAATTTCAGCCCTTTGAGCTCGTCGACCGACTTGATTTCGCGTTTGGCATAAAGCCCTTGTGGCGGCCATGGCACAGAAAACAGCAGCATCAGTCCTTCGGATGCGAGCTGTTTTTCAAGATACGGCTTCTGTGCAGCATAAAGCTTGCGCGAGGCGTCATAGCCAGTGGCCAGGAACGGGACGGAATCGAGCCCGTAAACTGCGGCTTCGTTCGATGAAAGAGACTCCAGCATTTCGCCGATTGGCGCCGTGCCTTGGCGAACGCTGCGCTTGATTTCCGCGTGCTTAATTAGCGAACCAGCCGAGTGCACTGTGATTTTGAGGGAGCCGTTGGTGGCCTTATCTACGTCGGCCGCGAACTGGATCACATTTTTCGTGTGGAAATTGCCGTCGGGATATGGCGTCGGCATGTCCCATTTTGTCTCGGCGGACGCACCGGTCCCAATTCCACACGCAACCAGCAGGGTCGCGCAGATTTGCACCCACTTGTTCATCTATTATCCCTCCAAACGCCGGCGGCCATCGCCCGCGACGTTGGATGAAATGCAAGCATGGCGCCATCGGCGGTGGCAAGAGTGTTCCGAAGAGGCGGGTCAGATCGGATCAACGCCTTTGGCTTTGAGTGTCGCCGCCGCGGCTGGCGCAGCGAAAAAGCGGATCAGTGCCTTGGCTGCATCAGGTTCCTTGGTCGAAGCACTCAGACCGGCAGCAAAGCCAATCTTCGTTTGTAATTCCTCGGGGATAGGCCCGACACGATCGACACCGGGAACGTCCGAAATACGGGTCGACACCACCACGACCATGTCAGCTTCCCCACGCGCCACCACTTCCACTGTGTCTTCGGCCGCCATCGGCTTCAGCTTGTTTTGCATTTCAGCCTTGATGCCCATGCGATCAAGCAACTCGACAAAATAGATACCGCTTGCGCCCTTCCCCGGAAACGCGACGGCGTTTGATGCCAACAACGCGCGCTTGAAGCCCTCGACCGATGATATGTCAGGCTTGGGCGCGCCACTACGAACCGCCACACCCAAGCCGGCCTGACCGAAGTCGACGCGTGGGCCAACAACCGTGCCGTCCTTGATCAAAGCGTCGATGATCGGTGGATTGCCGACAACGACATCAAAGCGCTCGCCGGCTTCGATCTTGCTCTTGACCTCGACGTTCACCCCGAAGCTCAGATCAATTCTGTGACCGGTGGCATGCTCGAATTGTGTACAGAGTTCGCGCACGGCCGCTCGGGAGCCGTTTCCGCTCAGTACCTTGATCTCGGCCGATTGCACGGCTGAACAAGCTAGCAGCAGCGTAGTAACTGCAAGAAATATCCTCGCCATGGCATCACCGCTTATTTTTCCCGGAATCAAGACTAGCAGGCTTGTTTTGCCCCCGACAGGCCGGACATAGTACTCCGTTCGTGTCTGCACTGAGCCTCATGAAAAAAACTGCACCGCACCTCTGGGACTTCTGGATCGACCGCGGCGGCACTTTTACCGACGTAGTCGGACGGCGCCCGGACGGCACTCTCGTCGCGCACAAATTGCTCTCGGAAAATCCCGAGGCCTATACCGATGCTGCCGTTCAGGGCATCCGGGATTTGCTTGGTCTAAAAAGCGGCGAACCGATACCGGCCGGGCGTGTCGGTGCCGTGAAGATGGGCACGACCGTTGCTACCAACGCGCTCCTCGAACGTAAGGGCGACCGAACACTTCTGTTGATCACTAAGGGTTTCCGCGACGCACTCAAGATCGGTTACCAGGCTCGGCCGAAAATTTTCGCTCGCCACATCATTAAGCCTGACACGCTCTATGAACGGGTGGTGGAAGTCGACGAGCGCGTGCGCGCCGACGGCACCGTGGAACGAGAACCTGATCTCGCGGCCGTGCGTGCCGACCTGGCTGCAGCCAAGGCAGACGGCATAAAAGCAGTCGCGATCGTATTCATGCATGCCTATCGGTTTCCGGAGCACGAGAAACGCGTCGCAGCGCTGGTGCGCGAGATGGACTTTGCGCAGGTTTCGGTGAGCCACGAGGTCTCGCCACTGATCAAGCTGGTGGGCCGCGGCGACACCACCGTCGTGGATGCTTACTTGTCGCCGATCCTGCGCCGCTATGTGGCGCAGGTGGACCACGACCTCGACGCCAAGCGGTCCAACGCACGATTGATGTTCATGATGTCGTCCGGAGGGCTGACCGCGGCCGAGCTGTTCCAGGGCAAAGACGCAATTCTCTCAGGCCCCGCCGGCGGGGTCGTGAGTATGGCGGAAACCGGCCGCCAAGCCGGCTTCGACCGCCTCATCGGCTTCGACATGGGCGGCACATCGACCGACGTATCGCATTTCGACGGCGAATATGAGCGTGCTTTTGAAACCGAAGTTGCAGGCGTCCGCATGCGCGCGCCGATGATGCTTATTCATACTGTCGCTGCCGGCGGCGGCTCAATCTTGCATTTCGACGGCGCACGTTTCCGAGTTGGTCCCGACTCCGCCGGCGCAAACCCCGGCCCAAAATGCTACCGGCGCGACGGGCCTCTCGCTGTCACGGACGCAAACGTGATGGTTGGAAAGCTTATTCCGGAGTTTTTCCCGAACATATTCGGCACATCGCAAAATCTTCCGTTAGACGCACATTCTGTACGCAACGCCTTTACCGATTTGGCACAGCAGGTCGGAGGCCGCACGGCCGAAGAAGTCGCCGATGGCTTTATTAAGATCGCGGTCGAGAACATGGCGAACGCGATCAAAAAGATTTCCGTGCAACGCGGATACGATGTTACCGGCTATGCACTCAATTGCTTCGGCGGCGCCGGTGGTCAGCATGCCTGTCTGGTTGCCGACGCTCTCGGCATGACTCGCGTCTTAATGCACCCGTTCTCATCGCTGCTCTCGGCTTATGGGATGGGGCTGGCCGATATCCGGGCCACCCGTGAACAAGCGATCGAGCTGCCGTTCGGCGACAAAGCGTTGAAAGCAATCGCGCGCATCGGCGCAGCGCTCGGCAAAGTCACCAAAGCCGAGGTCGCCAGTCAGGGCGTCCCCAAAGGCAAGATCAAAATATATGTGCGGGCGCACATCCGGTACGCGGGCACGGACACGGCGTTGGTGGTGGCGGCCGGCAGCGCCGCTGCGATGAAGCGCGCATTTGAGAAAGCGCACAAAGCGCGTTTCGGCTTCATCGACCGCACCAAACAGATGGTGATCGAGGCGGTATCGATTGAAGCGGTCGGTGGTGGCGCCAAATTCCGCGAGAAAACGATGAAACGCAGCCGCGGAAAACAGCCGCCGCCAGCGTTGCGCACGCAATTCTTTTCCGCGGGCGCGTGGCACAAGGCAAGCGTCTACACCCGCGACCAGCTCAAGCCCGGGTCTCGCATCATGGGTGCGGCCATCATCATCGAACCACACCAGACAATTGTGGTCGAACCGGGCTGGCAGGCCGAACTAACTGCAAAGAATCATCTTCTGCTCACGCGCGCAAAAAAGCTCAAGCGTACGCATGCAATCGGCACCCATGCCGATCCAATCATGTTGGAGGTGTTCAACAATCTGTTCATGTCGATCGCCGAACAGATGGGCGTTTCGCTACAGAACACGGCCTATTCGGTAAACATCAAGGAGCGGCTCGATTTTTCCTGCGCGGTGTTCGCGCATGACGGGACGCTGGTTGCAAATGCACCACATATGCCGGTGCATCTCGGGTCGATGGATCGCTCAGTCGAGACCATTATCCGCGACAACAAAGGACGAATTGCACCCGGCGACGTTTACGCCATCAACGCCCCCTATAACGGCGGGACACACCTTCCCGACATTACCGTCTGCACACCGGTCTTCGACGACAGAAAAAAAACAATTTTGTTCTGGGTCGCGTCCCGCGGACATCACGCGGATGTCGGTGGCATTTCTCCCGGCTCTATGTCTCCGAACGCCACGACGATCGAGCAGGAAGGCGTGCTGTTCGACAATTTCAAACTGGTTGACCGCGGCCGGTTCCGCGAAAAGGAATTAATGGCCGCGCTGACCGGTGCAAAATATCCGGCGCGAAATCCGGTACAGAATATCAACGACATCAAAGCGCAGATTGCCGCTAATGAAAAAGGCGTTGCGGAGCTGCGCAAAATGGTCACGCATTTCACGCTGCCTGTGGTGAAAGCCTATATGCAGCACGTGCAGGACAATGCAGCCGAGAGCGTGCGGCGGGTGCTCGACCGGCTGCATGACGCAGAATTTAGCTACGAGATGGACCAGGGCACCGTTATCAATGTGAAGATCACGGTGGACAAGAAGGCGCGCGAAGCGACCGTCGATTTCACCGGCACGAGCGAACAGCAGCCGACCAATTTCAATGCGCCTGAACCGGTGACGCGGGCTGCCGTACTTTATGTCTTTCGCGTAATGGTCGACGACGACATCCCGATGAACGCCGGGTGCCTGAGGCCGATCAATATCGTGATTCCGAAGCGATCGATGCTGTCACCGGAGTTTCCGGCGGCCGTAGTCGCAGGAAACGTCGAGACGTCGCAGGCCGTCACCAATTGCTTGTTTGGCGCGCTTGGCGCGCTCGCCGCCGCCCAGGGGACGATGAACAATCTCAATTTTGGCAATGCGCGTTATCAGTACTATGAGACGATTTGCTCCGGGTCACCCGCAGGCCCCGGCTTCAACGGGACCGATGCAGTCCATACGCACATGACGAATACGCGGCTAACCGATCCGGAGGTGCTTGAGTTTCGTTACCCGGTGGTCCTCGAAGACTTTCACATCCGCACAGGCTCCGGCGGACGCGGCCAGTGGCATGCCGGCGATGGCATCCGCCGCACAATTCGATTCCTCGAAAAGATGGAATGCACGGTCCTCTCCGGCCACCGGCGCGTGCGGCCATTCGGCCTTGCGGGGGGCGAACCCGGACAAGCCGGTGAGAACTGGGCACGGCGCAAGGAAGGGCGTATGGAACGCCTGCAGGGGTGTGACGCTACCGTTATCGACGAAAGCGAGGCGATTATCATTCAAACGCCAACAGCGGGCGGATACGGGCCGCCTGGAAAAAGCGAATTGAAGTAACTTGTTGCGCGGACCGTTAAGCATCTGCGTCCCTCGCGCTTGATTTTAACCCCCACAAGGCAAATCTTTGGAACATGCGCACCATCATTTTATCAACGATTTTGTTCGGTCTCGCCGCCGCGCCTGTGCAGGCGCAGGTCTATCCGGTCGAGGGCAAATGGGGCCAGAGCGCGAGTACCGAAAAAGGCACGATCGATTGCGCGAATAAACGTGTGATCGAGTTCAACGGCGACCAGCGCACCGACAGCAATGGCGGCGTGCCGGCCTACCGCAACCAATCTGTGACAGCGGATGGGCCCTCGGACTACCGCGTCGTCGACGAGTTCTCGACCGGCCAGATCAGCGCGGGTCACACCACTTACGCGCTCCGTAAGGTCGATGCTGACCATATCGAGATGAATATGGAAGGTGGCTCGCTGAAGCTGCAGCGGTGCAAGTAGCGGTACAAGTAGCGGCCGACACGATTGGGTTGTTTCTAATCCTCCGGGTATTCAGCGGACGCGGCGAATTCGTATGGCCGCCGGTAGGCGTTTTCAGCGCGCCAACGATGAGCCCATGAATTAATTGCGCGCGATGATCTCGCGCTCGCCGCGATAAATCGGCGTCGCTCTGGAAATCTTCCCGCGGCCACGCCGCAGGAGAATCGACGGCCTCCGATTTTTCAACGGACTCCGGCGACGGCGACGCGGACGAGGGCGTTCGGCACGCAAATGTTCCAAATGGCCAGCATGAGAGTGCTCCAATTGTCCGGCCAACAGCAAAGGGACGTTGAGCAGTTGGCTCCACGCGCGCCACTCGGCGAACGCCTCGTCGGGTCGGGTTGTCAGAAACAGGGGCAATGTCAGCGCCGGGTCGCTATGTTCGAGCACGACCGCCAGCACATCTTCCGCCCCGCTATGTCCTGGCACCAGCTTTAATGAGACGCCGTCATAGGCCGCGACTGGCATATTGAGCGCCATGCGCATGCCGTGCAGCGAACGGCGCAAAACCACCCGCTCGCGGTGGAGTTCAACCTCGCGCAACCGCCCGTCGGCAGCAGCATCGCTCGCCGAAAACCGCACGGGCAAGCCAAAGGGGTCGAGCCGCAACGAGCGGCCCGACCCGGCGCATCCGCCACTTCGCATTTGACGCCTCGAAACTCTCCCGCGCCTGGCTTATTCGCCGGGTCGCGCGGCAATCGTGGCAGAAACGCGTCGGAATCCGCTTAAAGTTCTGGGTTAATCAGGAGTAGCAAGGGATGCTTCGCGATGGATGATTGACGCACCGTTGCGAACCATGATTGACGAGGTGTTGCTGCCGGCACGTAAATTGTCGGTACCACCTGTTGAACGGCGCTACCGACGCGCCCAAGTGAGAGCCATCAAATGCTCGCTCCCGTCGACTCCCTTTTAGACCTCACCGCGCTGACAGACCGCGCCGAGCGGCTCGTCACGGCAGCACGCGCGGCCGGAGCCGACACGGCCGACGCAGTGGCGCTGCGCTCAATGTCTTTGGCCATTGAGGTGCGGGATGGAAAGACGGAAGAATCCGAACGCGCGGAAGGTGACGATCTTGGCCTGCGTGTTTTGGTAGGCCGACGTCAGGCCGTGGTATCCACAAACGACATGGCCGGTGACAGTATGGCCCTTGCCGAGCGCGCAGTCGCGATGGCGCGCGTGGCTCCTGAGGACAAATTCGCCGGCCTCGCGGACGATCAACTGCTGGCGCACAAGTTTCCCGACCTCGATCTGATCGATCCCAAGATGCCGACCGTCGGCGAGTTGGAAACGCTTGCGCGGACCGCAGAGATGGCGGCGCTTGCGTTCAACGGGGTGAGCAAATCGGGCGGCGCCTCTGCTTCGGCTGGCATCGGAGGAATGGTTCTCGTAACAAGTCACGGATTTCGTGGTGCCTATCTTGGCTCCAGCCGCGCCATCTCGATGACCGCCATCGCCGGTGAAGGCACGGGCATGGAACGCGACTATGACTACACTTCGGTGCGGCACGCGGCCGATTTGGAATCTCCCGAAACAGTGGGCCGCAAAGCGGCGGAGCGCACCATCGCACGGCTTAACCCGCGCAAAGTCAGCACCCGCAAAGTACCGGTCGTATTCGATCAGCGCACAGCAGGCTCGCTGGTCTCACATCTTGCCAGCGCCGTTAACGGTGCGTCGGTGGCGCGCAAGACCAGCTTCCTTAGAGACAAGATGGGCACGAAATTGTTTGCCGGCGGCGTCCGCATCATCGATGACCCTTTGCGCAAGCGCGGCCTGCGCTCGCATCCGTTCGATGGCGAGGGTGTGGCTGGCAAGAAAATCGCGCTGGTCGACGACGGCGTGCTCTCCTCCTGGTTACTCGACAGCGCGACCGCGCGCGAACTCGGTTTGGTCACGACCGGCCACGCCCAGCGCGCCGCGTCGTCAGTGCCGTCGCCCGGCCCGAGCAATCTGCATTTGGAGGCAGGCCAGTTGAGCCCTGATGCGTTGATCGCCGATATCGCTGATGGCTTCTATGTTACCGACCTGATCGGAATGGGGGCTAACATGGTCACCGGCGACTACAGCCGAGGTGCTTCGGGCTTCTGGATCGAGAACGGCAAACTTACCTATCCGGTGAGCGAGGTCACGATCGCCGGGCACTTGCTCGAGATGTTCCGGACACTCACCCCTGCCAATGATCTCGAATTTCGATACGGGACCAATGCGCCGACGCTGCGCCTGGAGGGTTTGACTGTTGCCGGTCAATGATCTCATCGGATTGCGCGGGCCGCTCGAAGTCGTGATGCGTGAGGCCGGCGAACTTGCGCGCGAGACTGCGCGTGGGCCTTTCAAACATTGGACCAAGGGCGCGGACCGTTCGCCTGTGACCGACGCCGACATCGCGGTCAATGATCTGCTGTACAAGCGACTTGCTGTTATTGCGCCCGATGCAAATTGGATTTCCGAGGAATCCCCGGATCACCGGCTCGACTGCGCCTTGCCGCAGGCGTGGATCGTCGATCCGATCGACGGGACGCGGGCGTATATCTCCGGCCGTCACGACTGGACCATCTCCGTCGCGCTTACCGAAGGCGGCCGGCCGATCATCGGCTCGATCTATGCGCCGGTGACCGATGAAATGTTTCTCGCTTCAAGTCGCGGCGGCGTAACGCTTAACGGCGCGCCGGTTAAAGCGAGCCCTGGGGAATCGCTCAGGGGTGCGAAGCTCGCCGGCCCCAAGCGTTACCTTGATAGGCTCTCAACCCTGACACCCGACATGCAAGCGCAGCCAAAAATTCATTCGCTCGCCCTTCGCCTCGCACGGGTAGCGCATGGTGAGCTTGATGCTGCCTTCGCATCACCCGGCAGCCATGACTGGGACCTTGCGGCGGCTGACCTTTTGGTGCACGAAGCCGGCGGGGTGCTCACTGATTTTGTTGGTCAGCCACTGATATATAGTGGGCTGCAACGCGCACATGGCGCGCTGATCGCCGCCGGTCATGCCCGCCATGGCGCATTGATCGACCTCGTGCGCGACCGTGAAGCTGAATTCGCCTAGACTGCCACCACCACAGGTTTTCATTTCACAGCCGGGGAATTGATCAGGGATCAACTCATGTCTGCAGAGCTGTCCGCAACGAATAAACAATTGCTGCATCTCGTGCTCGGCGGAGAGCTCACCGAGCTTGGCGGCAATGAGTTTAAGGATCTCGACAAGGTCGAGATTGTCGGTGTGTTCCCTAACTATGCGAGTGCCTACGTGGCTTGGAAAGCGAAGGCGCATCAGACCGTCGATAACGCCCACATGCGCTACTTCATAGTCCACCTGCATCGTCTGCTCGATCCCGACGCCGCGGGCCGGCCGGCGCGCTGAACAACGATGCCGTCGTTCAAGCGTATCTTCGCCTCCTCCCAATTCCAGCAAACCGTCGGTGCGGTCGGTGCCGAGTATCTGCGATTGGTATGGCACACGAGCCGCGTCACGCTCGAGCCTCCGGACATTTACGAAACGGTGAAAATACCGGCGATCGTAGCAATGTGGCACGGCCAACACTTCATGGCGCCATTCGTCAAGCGCGACGATCCGCTCCATCGCACCAAGGTACTGATCTCGCGGCACCGCGATGGTGAAATAAACGCGCGTGCCGCTGAAAGGTTGGGAATCGGCACTATCCGCGGCTCGGGCGCGCACAACGGTGAATTTTATCGCAAGGGCGGAGCCAGTGCCTTCACCGAGATGCTTAAAGCCCTCGAGGAGGGCTACAATATCGCAATGACCGCCGATATTCCAAAGGTTGCGCGCGTGGCTGGCCTTGGTGTTGTGAAGCTGGCGCAGCGTTCCGGGCGACCGATCTACGCGATCGCTATCGCCACAAACCGCCGCATTGAGCTCAATAGTTGGGATCGCGCGGCGGTCAACTTACCCTTCGGCCGGCTGGGGATTGTTGCGAGTCAGGCCATCCATGTCGCAAGCGACGCCGACGACGCGGCCCTGGAAAAGGCGAGGCAGCAGGTCGAAAGCTCGCTGAATTGGGCAACGGCGAGGGCCTACGAGACCGTCGATAAAACCGGGAGCGGTGAGTCTTGAGCGCCCGATTGCCCGTGGGTTTACGGATCTATCGGCTGTTGTCCGCGGCGGCGGGACCGTTCGCACCAATCCTGCTCGCCCGGCGCGCCAGGCGCGGCAAAGAGCATCGTCGCCGTTTATTCGAGCGCAGAGGGGAAACCCGCATCGACCGGCCGGCCGGCCCTCTGGTGTGGCTGCACGGTGCTAGCGTCGGCGAACTTGCCAGTGTGTTGCCTTTGATCGATCGTATACGCGCCCGCGGCATAGGCATGATCGTGACAACTGGCACGGTCACATCCGGTGGCCTCGCCGCGCAGCGCCTCCCGCGCGGTGTGATCCACCAATTCGTGCCACTTGATGTTCCACGCTTCGTCCGCCGATTTCTGGACCATTGGCAGCCGGACCTTGCGTTATTCGTCGAATCCGATCTCTGGCCGAACATGATGATCGAGGCATCCGCACGCGGCGTACCGATGGTCCTAGTCAACGGACGCTTGTCAGAGAACTCACTGCGGCGTTGGCGTCGACTGCCGAACTCTATTGCCGCGCTGCTGCAGCGCCTCGACCTTTGTCTCGCGGGCACGACCTCGGACGCTGTACGATTTAGCGAACTCGGGGCATCGAACGTCGTCACCACTGGCAATCTCAAGCTCGATGTACCCGCGCCCCCGGCCGATCCCGCAGCGCTCTCGGTTTTGCAAGATGCGATTGGTGGCAGGCCGGTCGTCGCAGCCACGTCGACCCATGCCGGCGAAGAAGGCGCTATGATTTACGCGCATTCACGCCTGCGTGCGAACTTTCCCGGCCTCCTGACCCTGATCGCACCACGCCACCCCGAGCGCGGCCCTGGCGTCGCTGAGATCGCCGCTGCTGCGGGCCTAACGGCGGCGCTGCGCTCGCGCGGAGAATTGCCTAGCCGGACGACGGAAATCTACGTGGCAGACACAGTCGGTGAGCTCGGCCTGATTTACAGACTGGCCCTCGCTGTGTTCATCGGAGGCTCCCTTGTTAAACACGGTGGCCAAAATCCGATCGAAGCCGCGAAACTACACACCGCATTGTTACACGGTCCGCATGTCTGGAATTTCGGCGAAATCTACTCCGCGCTCGACCACGCGCACGGCGCCGAACTTGTTGGCGATTCGGACCGCCTCACCGCACACCTCGGCGCATGGCTGACGGACCCTGCCGCATGTGCCCGTGTCGCTGAGGCTGCGTGCGTAGTCGTGGAAAATCTAGGCGGCGCGCTTGATCGCACACTCACTTCGCTCGACCCCTATCTGATGCAACTCCAATTGCGGCAGAGAGCCCAACATGCGTGAGCCCGCCTTCTGGTGGCGCAAGGCTGGTTTTGCTTCCGGCATGCTGACACCGCTGGGCCTTCTCTACGGCGCAATCGCTGCAAAACGTATGACAGGGAAAGGCGCCTCCGCGGGAGTGCCAGTGCTTTGTGTAGGAAATTTTACGCTTGGCGGGGCAGGCAAGACGCCGACCGCAATGATGCTCGCGCAAATGTTAGTGGACGAAGGTGAACGTCCATTTTTCCTGAGCCGTGGCTATGGCGGTGAATTATCCGGCCCGAAGCGTGTGGACCCACATGCCGATCTTGCGCCTCAGGTCGGCGATGAGGCGCTTCTGCTCGCTCGCTTAGCGCCCGCCGTCATCGCAGACAACCGGGTTGCGGGTGCAGCACTTGCGTGCGCGCAAGGCGCCAGCATCATTGTCATGGACGACGGATTGCAGAATTCTTCGTTGAGGAAAGACTTCGCGCTTGCCGTTGTCGATGCGCGTCGCGGAGCCGGAAACGGTTGTGTATTTCCTGCGGGTCCGCTGCGTGCGCCGCTCACATCACAGCTCGCGAAAACAGACGCCTTGCTGGTGGTGGGCCAAGGCACCGGCGCAGACGAAGTGATCATGCAAGCCGGTAAGCGCAGTTTGCCGATTTTCAACGGTCATCTAGCATACGATCTTTCCATCGTGAGGGAACTCAAAGGGCGTCGTGTACTCGCCTTCGCGGGAATTGGCGATCCGGAAAAATTTTTTGAAACCGCCAGTGCTGCGGGCATCACAGTCGCAGAACGCCGGGCGTTTCCCGATCACCACCGCTATTCCGCCGAAGACGCGGCAGAGCTCATCATGCAAGCCGACCACGCTGGCCTTGCACTGCTGACGACTGAGAAAGATCGCGCGCGCATGGTCGGCGAAAGCATTCTCGACGCGCTTTCGTGCGCACATACGCTCCCTGTAACGATGGTCGTGAAAGAAGCGGATGAATTACGCCAGGTTGTGATGACGAAGCTACGGCGTTAGCAGCCTATTTCTTGGAGACTTGCTGGCCGTACCGCTGCAAAACAGCCTCGGGCGTGGCATAAGCTTCCTGCAAATCGACACTCCAGTACTTGAGCTCTTCCAGCGGGATAGGCACGCCCGTCACCGCGCAACGCACAAACGCGCCGGGACGCACCACCCGAAAATCGCCGTCGAGATATTTTACCTCTGCCTCGCCATTCATTGGCGCCGAGCGATCATAGCGATTGAGCAAATGTGGTCTCCATCTGGATCTAAGCTATCAAGCAAGATAGCCGCTCGCACGCCCGAGCGAAACCCTTGTCCAAAACTATGACCCGAACAGGCTGCCCTGCCCGCCGGAACCTTGACCGCCACGCGGGCGGGGCTTGGCTTTTGCAGCCTCTTGCGGAGCAGGGTCGCCTTCGGCAGTTGCGCGGACTCGACCATCCGAAAACTCGATATCGAGTCGCACCCCGCCGCCGACTGCGAGAGCCGAGCGTAATGGATACCCTTTATCATCTCGGACGAGGGCAAAGCCGCGGGCAAGCACGCCGCGATAGGAATATGCCGAGAGCAGTTGCCCGGCGCTGCGCAGGCGCGCGATGCGGCGATCCCGGTAAATTTTGAAGGCGCGACGCGCGCGATCTGCAAAGCTCGTCGTCTGCTCTTTGCACCGGTCAATTCGATGCGACAACAATCGCGGCGACAACCGCGAAGATACACGTGTCAGATGCGTGTGGTGAACCTGCGCATTGGCGCGAAGCGCACGCGGCAAGCGCCCGACACAGGCATCTAGCCGTTGTCTGGGAATTGCCAGTAGGTCGTCGAGCCCTGGCAGAGAACGCGTAAGCAAATAGAGTTCTTTTCGATTTCGCTCGAGGTTACGCTGCCAGCAAGCAAGTTTGCGCGCGCCGAAACCCGCGAGCGTTGAAATCAACTCGGCGCGTACAGGCACCGCCATTTCGGCGGCGGCAGTCGGTGTCGGTGCCCGCCGGTCTGCCGCAAAATCGATCAGCGTCACATCAGTCTCATGCCCGACAGCGGAGATGAGCGGGATCATGCTGGCAGCGGCCGCCCGCACCACGATTTCTTCGTTGAACGACCATAGGTCCTCCAAAGAGCCCCCACCGCGCGCCACGATGATGAGGTCTGGCCGCGGCAAGGCACCACGGTCCGGCAACTCATTAAAGCCACGTATGGCATTGGCAACTTCTGCCGCCGAAGCTTCACCCTGCACACGCACCGGCCACACGAGTACATGACGGGGAAAGCGATCTTCGAGCCGATGCAGAATGTCACGGATGACGGCACCGGTAGGAGAAGTCACCACGCCGATGACGTTCGGCAAAAATGGCAGCAATTGCTTGCGCGCTTCGTCGAACAGGCCTTCGGCAGCGAGCTTCTTCTTGCGCTCCTCGAGAAGCTTCATCAGCGCGCCGATACCAGCGGGCTCGAGTGTGTCGATAACAATCTGGTATTTCGAAGAGCCGGCGAAGGTTGTGAGCTTGCCCGATACAATGACGTCGAGCCCCTCCTCCGGCTTCACCCGCATGCGGCCGTAGGTCCCTTTCCAGATCACGCCTTCCAATACGGCCTTGTCGTCCTTGAGGCGCAAATAGACGTGGCCGGACGGTGATGGACCCTTGAAGCCGGAAATTTCGCCGCGCACCCGCACGTGCCCGTACGCGTCTTCAACCGTGCGCCGAAGGGCTGCCGAAAGCTCCGAGACGGTCCATTCCACAACGTTATTAAGGGCGGGCTCTTCCATTCTGGTCGAATCTCTTGCGAGGGTGAAGTGACATGCTACACCAAATAGCGACCGCACACTAAAGGGCCGCCCGCGAACGTCATGAACATCCTCATCCTCGGCTCCGGCGGACGCGAGCACGCGCTGGCCTGGAAAATGGCGGCGAGCCCGCTCACCGACAAGCTCTATTGCGCACCCGGCAATGCAGGCATTGCCCAGGAAGCCGAATGCGTGGCGCTTAATATTGCCGACCACAAGGCTGTGGTCGGGTTCGCCAAGGAAAAGAAAATTGACCTCGTTGTCGTTGGACCCGAGGTGCCGCTCTGTGCCGGCATCGTTGATGATCTGGAAGCCGCGGGCATCAAAGCCTTTGGCCCAACCAAATGGGCGGCCCGTCTGGAAGGCTCCAAGGGTTTCACAAAGGACCTGTGCAAAGCCAACAACATTCCGACGGCCGCTTACGAACGATTCAAAGGCGCCGGCGCGGCAAAAGACTATGTGCGCAAGAAAGGTGCCCCGATCGTCGTGAAGGCGGACGGGCTCGCAGCCGGCAAAGGCGTGGTTGTGGCCGAGTCGGTCCAAGAGGCCGAGGCTGCGATCGACATGATGTTCGGTGGCGGCCTCGGTGCACCGGCATGGGAAATCGTAATCGAGGATTGCATGGTCGGCGAAGAAGCATCCTTCTTCGCGCTTTGCGACGGAGAGACGGCAATCGCGCTCGCTTCGGCACAGGATCACAAGCGTGTCGGCGACGGCGACAAGGGTCCGAACACCGGCGGCATGGGCGCCTATTCGCCTGCACCGATCATGACCGAAGACATGAATCGGCGTGTGATGGATGAGATCATCCACCCAACCGTCCGCGCGCTCAAACGCGCCGGCGCGCCATACAAGGGCGTCCTGTTCGCAGGATTGATGATCACCAAAGATGGTCCGCAACTGATCGAATACAATGTCCGCTTCGGCGATCCGGAATGCCAGGTGCTGATGCTGCGCCTGATGTCCGATCTGGTTCCGGCGCTGCTTGCAGCGCGCGATGGACAACTGAAGAATTTCGATTTGCGCTGGTATCCCGACGCCGCCCTTACCGTGGTGATGGCTGCAAAAGGTTATCCCGGACACTACAACAAGGGCTCCGTTATCGAAGGCCTCGAGGCTGCAGCACAGGTCGAAGGCGTGGAAATTTTCCACGCCGGCACCAAGGCGGACGGCAAGCGTATCCTTGCAAACGGCGGACGCGTGCTGAATGTCAGCGCCCGCGGCAAATCCGTACGCGAGGCACAGAATCGGGCCTATGCCGCGGTCGATCGCATCCGCTGGCCTGATGGCTTCTGCCGCCGCGATATCGGCTGGCGTGCGATCGAGCGAGAGAAGTAGATTATCGTCGTAGCTGCCAAGCGCTGTATCGAGTAGCCCATGCTTGATCTTGCCGACCTATTTCCCGGATTTGCCTCGCACTGGATCGATACCTCGGTCGGGAAGATCTTTGCACGCGCAGGTGGAGCCGGTGCGCCTTTGCTGCTCCTGCACGGCTACACGCAGACCAATGTGATGTGGCACCGCATTGCGCCGGCACTGGCGCAGCGATTCTCGCTCGTCATTCCGGACCTGCCCGGCTACGGCTGGTCCGCGGTGCCGCAAGCCGACGAAACGCACGCGCCTTACGACAAGCGCTCGATGGCGAAAATCATGATCGAGGTGATGGAAAAGCTCGGTCATGTCCGCTTCCGGCTCGCGGGCCACGACCGCGGCGGGCGCGTTGCCTACCGTCTGGCACTCGATCACCCGGGCCGCGTGGAGCGAATGGCAACGCTCGACATCGTGCCGACCTACGACATGTGGCACCGCATGGATCGCAACATGGCGATGAAGGTGTGGCATTGGCCGTTTCTGGCGCAGCCGGCGCCGCTCCCGGAAATGCTCATCGAGAAAGCGCCGGTCGAATATCTCGAATGGAAAATGGCGAGCTGGACCAAGGCCAAAAACCTCTCGGCCTTCGATCCGCGCGCGCTTGATCACTACCGCGCGGCGTTTTCCGATCCATTACACATTCACGCCCACTGCGAAGACTACCGGGCGGGCCGCTATGCCGACCTCGTCAATGACGAAGCCGATCGCGCCGCAGGCAAGACGATCGGCTGTCCGCTATTGGCCCTATGGGGAGGGGTCGGCATCGCCAATGAAACAGGCGGCCCATTGCAGATCTGGAAACAGTGGGCCCCCGCCGCCACAGGCCAGCCGATTGACTCCGGCCACTTCCTCACCGAGGAAAATCCGGAACCTACCGCCGCGGCCTTGCTGAAATTCTTTACAGCTGCGTGACGTACAGGAGTTTTGATGCATCCCGTGTTGCGGCTTTACGAAGACGTACTCTCCAGCGCTGAAAATGTCGCGTTCCGGCTGCCGCCGCTACCGCGCTTCATTTTTGTCGTGCACGGCACGGCCATGATTGCCGGGAAGACCTTCAAAGAGGGGGAAGCATGGCAGAGCGAAGGGGCGATCACTGTGAAGCCGGGCGCTGGCGGGGTCACGTGCTGGCGGTGGGAGCTCGCGCGCGGCGATCAAGGCAGTACGACCGCCAACGCGCCCGGCATGAATACACACGAGAAGCTGACCGCATTTCTCGAGACGCTGCCGAAAGGCGAATTGCTGATGCGCGGCGACAGCGTTGCCTTTCCCCCTGGCGGCTGCGCCTACCAGCACCGCCATCAAGGTCCGGGCATCCGCTGCTTGATTGATGGCGGAATTCGAATCGATACGCACGACCGCTCGACATCATTCGGACCAGGCGGTGCCTGGTACGAATCCGGCCCCGATGCCGTTTTTGCGCAAGCCGCATCGGACAAACCCAGCCGCTTCATTCGCGTGATGATATTGCCGCGCGAACTCGCCGGCAAAAGCTCGATCCAATATGTGAACGAAGAGGACAAGGCGAAGCCCAAGTCGCAGCAGTACAAGATTTACGCCGACGCGCCGATTTCGTTCGAAACGCGCAAATGACTCTGGTGCGGCGATGACATCGATCGATCGCCAGCAAGCATTCTCAGGCACTAAGGAGGCTGCCACTGCGCTGCGCCTGGACGCGGGGCGTCTCGAGGCCTACCTCAGCGAACAGGTCAAGGGATTTGCCGGGCCGCTGACCATCAAACAATTCAAAGGCGGCCAGTCGAACCCGACTTATCTGTTGGAGACGCCTGCGCGGAGCTACGTGCTGCGCCGCAAGCCGCCCGGCAAACTCCTTCCATCGGCGCATGCGGTTGATCGCGAATACCGGGTGACACGCGCACTGCATGCGCATGACTTTCCCGTCGCAGAGCCGCTGGTCTTTTGCGCCGACGAGAGCGTCGCCGGCACGGCGTTTTACGTGATGGGCTTCATCGAAGGCCGTGTGTTTTGGGAACCGCAGATGCCCGGCTCAAATCCAAACGAGCGTACAGCAATCTACAACTCCATGAACGCAACGATCGCAAGATTGCACACCTTCGACCCCACCAGGATCGGTCTCGGCGACTTCGGAAAAGGTGAAAACTACGTCGCACGCCAGGTCGAGCGCTGGTCGAAACAGTATCGCGCGTCCGAGACCGAAAAAATCGACGCGATGGAGCAGCTAATCGACTGGCTGCCAAAGCATATTCCTCACGGCGGCCCCGTGCGGCTGGTCCACGGCGACTACCGGCTCGACAATCTAATCGTCGCGCGCAATGTACCGAACGTCGTTGCCGTGCTTGACTGGGAGTTGTCAACGCTCGGAGATCCACTCGCGGATTTCAGTTATCACCTGATGGCGTGGCACATGCCGCACTCTGAGAGCGCTGCCGGCACCGCCAGCCTGGTCGGACGCGAGCTGCCTGCGCTCGGCATTCCATCGATGGCCGATTATGTCGACACTTACGTTGCACGCACGGGACTCGATCCGCGCCCGGCGCTGCCGGTTTATCTCGCTTATAATTTCTTCCGTATCGCCGCCATTTTGCAGGGCATCATCGGTCGCGTACGCGACGGCACCGCGACGTCCGAATTCGCACCCGCCAAAGCAGAGATGATCCGCCCGCTCGCCGACAAAGCCTGGGACTTTGCGCGGCGGGCGTGACACGCCCGGTACGGTCAACGAAACCTTTCTTCGCAAGCCCGAAATTACCGCATGGGTGACGCACAAAATTGAGACCTGAAATCATATTTTTCTGCCGCAATCGGAAGTCGAGTTCATGTGCGACAGCAGTATTGGTATTCAGGTCATCATGCCAAAGACCGGGACATCACCGAAGTCGACGCCGCAACACCAGGCCAATGAACGCGAGGCCACGAGCCCGCCTGTCGTTAGGCAGGCCCCGCCGCCGCCCGGCATGGGCAAGCTGGTGGACAAGACGGCCTAGAGCGTCGCAGCGTATCTTCCGACAATCACCGCCGCGCCTGAAAAAACTCTTTCAGCAGCGATGCGCATTCGCCCTCATTGATTCCGCCATAAACTTCGGGCCGATGATGGCACGTGGGCGCAGAGAAAAATCGCACCCCGTGCTCGACAGCACCGCCCTTGGGATCAGGAGCTCCGAAATAAAGGCGCCGGATGCGCGCAAATGACATCGCCGCCGCGCACATGGCACAGGGCTCCAGTGTCACATAGAGATCGCAGTCGGTCAGCCGCTCGGTGCACAACGTCGCTGCTGCCGCGCGAATAGCAACCAGTTCCGCGTGTGCGGTCGGATCGCGGTCAGCGATCGTGCTGTTGCCGGCCCGGGCGATGACCTTGCCCTCGTGCACGATTGCGCAGCCGACCGGCACCTCGCCGCGTGCTCCCGCCGCACGGGCTTCCTCGACGGCGATATCCATGAATGACGGCACGCTCGTGTCTTGCCTTTTTCTCTGCTATCACGCCGCAACCTTATTACGGCTTCACACATGTCAGACAAGAGCCCGTCGGGAATTCCCGGCGAACGTATCGCCAAGGTCATCGCGCGTGCCGGGCTTGCCTCCCGGCGCGAGGCCGAAGCCTGGATTGCGGGAGGCCGCGTTTCCGTCAACGGGGCGGTTATTCCCTCGCCCGCGCTCAATGTCATGCCATCCGATCGTATTGCCGTCGACGGCGTGCCACTGCGGTCGCACGAACGCACACGCCTTTTCCTCTATCACAAACCGCGCGGGCTGGTGACGACCCATTCCGACCCGCAGGGACGCGATACGATTTTCCATGCGTTGCCTAAGGACCTGCCTCGGCTCATCAGCGTCGGCAGGCTCGATATCAACACCGAGGGGCTGCTGCTGCTGACCAATGACGGCGGGCTCGCGCGCATATTGGAATTGCCCGCCACGGGCTGGTTGCGACGCTACCGCGTTCGGGCACTTGGCCGCGTGCAACAAGACGCGCTCGACCGATTGCGCAATGGCGTGACCCTCGACGGTGAGCGCTACGGGCCGATCGAAGCGACGCTCGATCGCGAACAAGGCGCCAATGTCTGGCTCACGTTCGCCATACGCGAGGGCAAGAATCGCGAGGTCCGCAAGGTTCTTGAATCTCTCGGCTTGAAAGTGAACCGCCTCATCCGCGTGACGTTCGGGCCTTTCGATCTGGGCGACCTAGACGATGGCGCAGTGAAGGAAATCGCGACGGCCGAACTGCGGACTAAACTTGGCGAGCAAATCGTGACCGAGGCTGGTGCAGATTTTGAGGCACCGCTCAACGTCGATGAGCCAAAGGCCCCTCCCCGCCGTTCCGATGTGCGCGGCAGACGTCGCGATCACGGAGGCCACAAAGATGCCGGCCCGCGGGCTGGCGCGCGTGATCGCAATGAAAATAAGAAACAGCGTCGTGACCGCACCGGCGGACCGCGCCCATCACGGCCAAGGCCAAAATAATGCGCGTTGTCGGTGGCAAGCTTCGCTCGCGTCCGATCGTGGGGCCAAAATCGGACGCAGTGCGCCCTACAACTGACCGGCTGCGCGAAGCGTTGTTCAATATTCTCACACATGCCTACGACGATCCGATAACCGGCGCGCGCGTACTCGACCTATTCGCCGGGACCGGCGCGCTCGGCATTGAAGCAGTCTCCCGTGGCGCGGCGTACGCACTGTTTGTAGACGAAGGCGTCGAGGCGCGCGCACTACTGCGCGATAACGTCGAAGCGCTCGGACTGGGCGGCGTGACACGCATTTTCCGGCGCGATGCAACCCAGCTTGGGCCGGCGCACCCGCTCGAGCCCTTTTCTCTCGTTTTCCTCGATCCTCCTTATGGGAAAGGCCTTGCGGAGAGAGCACTAATCTCCACGCGCGAAGGCGGCTGGCTAAAATCGGACGCGTTGATCGTGGTCGAAGAAGCGGCCGACGCCGGGTTTAAAGCGCCGGGAGGATTCGAGGACCTGGAGCGGCGGCAGTATGACGATACGGAGTTTGTGCTTTTGCGAAGCGTTTGAAGCGGTCGTCCCTGCGAAGGTGGAAACCCGGCGGACTACCGTCGCCCAAACAATCGCTCGATGTCGGTCAGCTTCAATTCGACATACGTGGGACGGCCGTGATTGCACTGGCCGGAATTTGGCACCGCCTCCATCTCGCGCAAAAGTGCGTTCATTTCTTCGGGCTTGAGTCTTCGGCCGGCTCGCACCGAGCCATAACAAGCCATCGTTGCCGAAACGTGCATGAGGCGGCGTTCGAGCGGTAGCGAATCGTCCCATTCCGCCAAATGCTCGGCGAGATCGCCGATAAGGCTCCTGACATCGATTTCGCCGAGCATCGATGGTGTCTCGCGCACCGCCACCGCGCCGGGACCAAAAGGCTCGATCATCAAGCCAAAGCGGACCAACTCGTCGGTCCGGGTCAACAACCGCGCAACGTCAGCTTCATCGAGCTCTACGATTTCCGGGATCAGCAATATCTGCCGCGCGACGCCGGATCGATCAATCGCTTCCTTCATGCGCTCATAAACGATGCGTTCATGCGCCGCATGCTGATCGACAATGACGAGGCCGTCGCGGGTCTGCGCGACGATGTAAGTTTCGTGAACCTGGGCTCGCGCTGCGCCCAGTGGCCGATCGATCTGGTCAGCCGCCGGCTCAAATCTGGCAACCGCGGCATCCGCCGCAGGTTCGCCTACATCGAAGCCGGCCTGCGCCGGTTCCGCGAGACCGACTGCAATGCCGCCACGCATCGGCGCAAAACCAGCGGGCCGCGCGGGTGATCGCCGCCAGTCATAGGCGCCCCGGCGCGGTGTCGCGGCCGGACGAAACGTTGCAATCGTGGCAGAGCCGCCGGTCGTTGCCGCGCGTTGCCCTTCGCGCTCCAACGCGTCTTTAAGTGCACGCACGATCAGTCCGCGCACAAGGGCGCCATCACGAAAACGCACTTCGGTCTTGGCCGGGTGCACATTCACATCGACTTCCCGCGCGTCGAGCGCAACAAAAAGCGCGAGCAAAGGATGCCGGTCACGCGGCAGGTAATCCGCATAGGCGGCACGGACGGCGCCAAACAAAAGCTTGTCGCGAACCGGACGCCCGTTGACGAACAGATATTGCCCGAGAGAATTGGCGCGCGAGAGCGTTGGCAGGCCAGCGAAGCCTGTCAGACGAACTCCCTCCCGTTCGGCGTCGATAGCTATGGCGTTGGCGCGAAAGTCCGCTCCGAGTATGTCGCCGAGGCGCGCAAGTTGGCTGCCCTCGGCCGTAGCCCCCCAGGTCACCGGGACACGTTCTTCGCCAGCAAGCGTGAAGGCGACATCCGGGCGGCTCATGGCTAGCCTGCGGACGACCTCGCGCACAGCTTCGCCTTCGCTGCGGTCTGTTTTAAGAAACTTCAACCGTGCCGGTGTGGCATAAAACAGATCTCGCACCTCGACTGTCGTACCTTGCCCGAGGGCTGCCGGTTTAACGACGGATTTTTCTCCCGCATCTACGGTGATACTCCATGCATGCGGCTCGCTGGCGTGGCGCGTCGTGATGGTCAACCGGGCCGCTGCACCGATCGACGGCAGCGCCTCGCCGCGAAAACCGAGCGTAGTAATCGACAACAGATCGTCGCCATCAAGTTTCGAGGTGGCGTGACGCTCAACGGCGAGTTCGAGGTCGGCGCGAGTCATGCCATCGCCATCGTCGGTCACGCGAATCAACCGGCGTCCACCGCCATCGGTCAGCACTTCGATGCGACGCGCGCCTGCATCAAGTGCATTCTCAATCAGCTCTTTGACGACGCTCGCCGGCCGCTCGACGACTTCGCCGGCCGCTATGCGGTTAATAATGGCGTCACTTAATTGGCGGACCGACATTTTGCAGACGCCTGCTCGAATCGGCGCCAACTCTACCGGGCACTTGCGGCACTCGCGAGCCGCCACCGCAAACTGCCCCCACTATCCTAGGCCTAATCCCAGCCCGACTTGCCCCGCCGCAAGCTTTTGATGGTGGAACGGTGCTTTTTCCCCTCCAGCCGCTCACGGCGCTGCGCTCTGGGTACCTTTGTCGGCCGCCGAGGGGTGGGTTTTACCGCGGCCTGCCGGATCAGTTCGAATAGCCGCTCGCGCGCGTCGGCGCGATTGCGCTCCTGTGTCCGGTGCTGCTGGGCGATGATGACGATCACGCCCTCTTTCGTGAGCCGCTTACCGGCGAGCCGCATCAGCCGCAATGCCACATCATTTGGCAGAGACGGTGATTGGCGCACGTCAAAGCGAAGCTGAACCGCTGATGCAACCTTATTGACGTTCTGGCCGCCAGGGCCTGAAGCGCGTACGAAAGCTTCCGATAATTCGGACTCGTCGATTGAAATCGTATCAGTGATGCGGATCATGATCCGGCATGCGCTTCAGGATATCAAATACTTCTTAGCAAGTTTCTTGCCTTCTTCTACCGCCGGCTGGTCGAAAGCATCCACCCCGAGGAAATGCGCGGCGATGATCGTCTCGAGCATGAATTGCATCATCAACGCGCCGAGACTTTCCTCGTCGAGTTTGTTGACATGAATCGTACGGACCGGGCAGCCATTCTTGGCGAGCGTCTCAGCCGTTGCGCGCCCCTCCGCAACCACCAGATCCCCGATCGTTTTCCCGGCAAACCCAGGCTCGCCCGCAAGCTTGGCAAGCTCGCCATCGATGCGCGGTCCAAGCCCGGCACCATCGACGGTGACAACGGTGAATAACTTGTCGCGTGGGCCGTCAATGAACAACTGAAGCTGGCTGTGTTGATCGACTGGACCGAGCGCCGCTAACGGCGTCGTGCCTTTTCCCTTTTTACCCAAGCTCTCAGCCCAGAGCTGCACATACCAATGCGTGAAGCGCTGCAGACGGTCGCAATAAGCCATCAGGACGCTGATCGATTTGCCGCACTTCTCGGCGAGCGCAATCGAGAGCGCGGCGCCAAGCGCGGCGGGCACCTGCGCTGCCGGTTTCTTCGCCAGCACCGGCGCGAGCGCCAGTCCGGCGCCTTCGCGTATTGCAGCGATATCAAGGCCCAGCATTGCCGCAGGAAGCAATCCGACATTTGTAAGCGCCGAATAACGACCGCCAACGCCTGTATCGTGATCGAGCAAGGGCACGCGGAATTTTTCGAGCAAGGCGCGAAGGCCGTTTGCCTTGCCAGGCCTTGCCGGCTCGCTAATCCCCAAGAAGATGTCGGGAATGCGCGTTTGCAGCCCTTCACCTTTCGCAGCCGATAAAGCTGCGATGGTCTGCATCAAAGTTTCTGCGGTACCGCCGGATTTCGAAATTGTGACGAAACGCGTCGTTGCATGCGGCAGCTTGGCTAACATTGCGCCGTAGCTATCCGCATCAAGATTGTCGATGAAATGCAGTTGCGGTGGTGCACGTAACGCACCCACACCGGGCACACCATGGCCAGCGAGCTGCGCCAATGTCTGTCCTCCCAGACTTGATCCCCCCGTACCAAGAATCACGATGTCGGTCGCCCCATCCGCGAGTCGACGTGCCGTGTCGCGGATCGTCTCCAGATCGTTGTGGGTTTCCGGCAGCCGCAATAGGGGCAGGGTCCGGTCGGCATGACGGGCGCGCAACCAATTGAGCGCCTCTTCAGCCCTTGCGAGTGCGGCATTCAGTGAGGCCGCGGAAACCCCGTTGCGGCCCGATGCGTTCATCGCGCGCATTATCAATCGATTGAACGATGCTCATGCCGTTATTTGCCTAGAGTCGCGCGTAAGGCGCAACGGCGGAAAACAACGCGGCGACTACTCGGTGGTTCCGCTTGAGGTTAAGCCCTTTGGCCGACCAGCGACCGTAACCAGCATGCCACCCCCGTATAGCTTCCGCGCGACCCGTTTTGCGTCTTCGATCGACACCGCATCAATGAGGGCGCCGCGCCGTTGAATATAATCGATGCCAAGATTATCGAGCTGGATTTGGGTGAGCTGCGCCGCAATTTTGGCTGAGGTATCAAGCGTCAACGCATAAGACCCTTTGAGAAACGACTTTGCGGCCGCAAGCTCATCGGGCGTGGGGCCTTCGTCGGCCATGCGCTTGGTCTCTTGCTCAATCACTGCAAGCGCGTCGGCGGTCCGGTCAGAGCGCGTCGCGGTGCCCCCAAGTGACGACAGCGGCGCGCTGGAACCAAACAAGGCTATCGGAAACGCCATAGGCCAGCCCGCGCTTTTCACGGACTTCTTTATAGAGGCGCGAAGAGAAACTGCCGCCGCCCAAAATATGGTTGACGATATACGCCGCCATAAAATCAGGGTCGTTACGTGCGATGCCCTGCCCGCCAAATGTTACAACCGCCTGCGGAACGTCAACGTTGATGACGATTCGACGTCCGAGACCGCTCGGCGTCGCATTGGCCACCGGCTTAAGATCGTTCTTTGCCGGAAGACCGGCGAACGCACGGTCGATGAGCTCGCCCGCTGTCTTTGCATCAACGTCGCCGACAATCGAAATGGTCAGCTTGTTGCGCGCAAAAACGTTACGGGTATAGTCCCGTAAGATCGTCTGCGGTGATCCGCGGGACACTTTCCAGCGTGCCCTTGGTTTCTCGGCCATACGGATGGTCGGGAAACGCCGTTTGCCACCATCTGCGGCTGGCGAGATCATTGGGGTTCGTTGTGTCGCGCTGAAGCATCGACAGTTCTTGGCCACGCACCCGCTCGATAGCGTCGGCATCGAAACGTGGATTCGTAAGCGCGAGATGCAGCAGATCAAATGCCTCGTCGCGGTGCTCATTCAGCGAGCGAAGCGAGCCGTGGAAATAATCGCGCCCGACTTGAAACGTGAGCTCGATGGCGTGATTTTCCATTCGCTCGTGGAAAGCGTTGCTATCGAGATCGCCAGCGCCCTCATCCAAAAGGTCCGCGGCAAGATTGGCGGTACCGGTCTTTTCCGCTCCGTCCTGAGTGGCGCCGCCATGGAACGCGTAGTTGAGCGTCACAAGCGGCACGGCTTTTTCACGAACGAGCCAGGCCTCAATGCCGGCCGGACTCACGATTTTCTCGATCGTCATCGCCGATGCGGCGCTTGCGCCCGCACTCAGCACGGCTGCGACACAAAATATAGATGCTGCGAGCCGCTTCATGAACGCTTCTCCACCTGCGGGCTCACATCTTTGATCAAGTAGCCCGTGACGGAGCGCCGTTTGTCGAGCCATTGCCGTGCGGCATCCCGAACCTGATCGGCCGTGACAGCACGAATACGATCCGGCCAATGCCGCACGTCATTGACGCTCGCGCCTGTTGTCAGCGCCGCGCCATACCAGCGCGCCATGCTGGCCTGGTTGTCCTGCGCATAAACGGCATCGGCGATTAAACGCGTCTTGGTGCGTTCCAGCTCTTCGTCGGTTACGCCCTTTTCGATGATCTGGGCGATCACCGCGTCCGTCGCCGCTTCAAGCTGCGGCAGCGTAGTCCCCGGGCGCGGCGAGCTGTGAATACCGAATTTCGTCATATCGAGCTCGCTCGCGTCATACCAGGCATCGGCCATAACGGCGACCTGCTTGTCGACAACGAGTGCACGATAAAGGCGGCTATTCGAGCCACTTCCAAGGATGTGTGCGAGCACCTCGAGAGCCTCAGATTCCCCGCGCTTGGCCGACGCGAAAGACGGCACCAGATATTCCCGCTGCATGCTGGGTATCTCGACCCGCGCATCTGCGAGTGTCAGCGAGCGGACGGCGACCGGTGGAGGTTCTTTTGCCCGTACACGCGGCGGCATCGCGGCATGGTGAGCAACCTTTCCGTAAGTGTCTTCCGCGAGTGCCCGCGCCTGAGCCGGGTCGATATCCCCAGCGATGACGACCACTGCATTATTTGGCGCGTAGAAGCGGCGATAAAAACCGATTGCATCGTCGCGTGAAAGTTCTTCCATTTCATGACGCCAGCCAATCACCGGCTTGCCGTAGGGGTGATTGAGATAAAGCGCGGCATCGATTTGCTCATTGAGGCGGGCGCGCGGATTGTTTCCAACGCGCTGATTCTGCTCCTCCAGAATGACGTTGCGCTCTGGCAGCACCACGTCATCGGTGAGCTGTAGGCCCGTCATACGGTCGGCCTCGAATTCCATGACCGTCTTGAGCTGCTCGGTCGGCACGCGCTGGAAATAACCCGTGTAGTCCTGCGAGGTGAATGCGTTTTCCTGGCCGCCGATACGCGACACCACCTGCGAGAATTTTCCGGCTGGATTTTTCGCTGTGCCCTTGAACATGAGGTGCTCAAGGAAATGCGCCAGCCCTGACTTGCCGGGCGTTTCGTCAGCTGCACCGACCTTGTACCAGATCATATGCGTGACAACGGGTGCACGATGGTCAGGAATGACCACCAGCTCTAGCCCGTTAGCGAGCGTGAAGTCGGCGATTTCGGTTCCGGCCTGCTCGGCGGCGAACGACGATACGACGCCGGCAAGGAGCGCGAAGAGAACAAAGTTTGTCTTGGCAAACACGATGTAAGACCTGGCTTTTGTTGCGAGCGTGCCGCAGCACTAAAATGACTACGTCGACAGCAGCGCAACAGAGCTGCATCGACGGCTGCCGCGACTATCGGCCGAGCTCACCATGTGTCGTGAAGTAGTCGGCGGGCTTTTGAGGCGCCGCCTTGCCAAGACCGTAGGGCTGATCCGGCGACGGAGTTTGATAGCCTACCGGAGGTTCGGTCAGCGAAGCACGAGGCGGCTCGCCCGTAAATTTCGCCGTTTCTTCCTTCTTGTTGCCAAACATGGCGCCCCAGACACTGCCGGTGCTCGAGCCAAGTTGGGACGGCATCAACTGGCTGCCGAAGCCGGACGCTGGCGCGTCATACCCATTGTCGGTTTTGGCCGCCTGCTGTTTCTTATTTTTGCCGCGCGCCCCGGGCGCCAATTGATCAGGGCGCAATGGATTTTGCTCGCGCTCACGCGCATCACTGATGTTGCGATCCTTGTCCATGGCCGCTTCGGCCTTGCGCCGCATAACATCAGGATCCTTCGGCCAGGATGGGTTGTTGGTGATAGCCGCATCGCTGCTTTCGGGCGGCGGCAGATCGCGGTTCGGCGGAAGCACCAGCGGGCCGCGCTCCTGGTAGTTGATGGTGGCTTCGCCGTCGCGCTTGAGGCCAAGTCCCTCCATGATGCTGCGATAAACCTTCTGATCGACCGGAACCTCGTCGTCTGCTGCACGCGCCGGAGGAGACAGCAGCACCACAGCCACGCCAACCGCCATGCCGAGGGCGGCGCTCGCGCTGAAGACAGTCGTCAGGCGCATTGTGTTCATCCGGAACAGGACCTTTGAACTACCGAATTTTCACGACTCTTGCGGCGGATCAGGGCGCTTTTGCGGCGCGGTCCGTTACAAAAGATACATACAACAGGCCAATAACCCCGGCAACGATGGCTACATCGGCCAGGTTGAAAACATACCAGTTGAAGCGCCAATTCGGTGTGTAAATGTGAAAAAACACGAAATCGGCGACCCAACCGTAGGCCAGGCGGTCTATAGCGTTGCCGGCCGCCCCACCGATGATCAGCCCGAGGGCGAGCGCCGTGAGTTGGTCCTTGGCCCGTGCAAGCCAGATCCAGAGCAACAATACGGCGCCAGCCTTGAACCCCAACAGCACCCATTGGCCGAGCGGCCCCTGGGTCTGAAATAGGCCGTAGCTGATGCCTGTGTTGCGGGTAAGAACGAAGTCGAAAAACGGGCCGAGCCGCACCGGTCCGTTGGCGGCAAGATTGAACACAGACAAAAGATAGAATTTGCTGACCTGGTCGAGAAGGCAAGCAATCACCGCAGCGATAGATCCGAAACGCGTGAACGGACCGATGAGATAGGCCACGGCTTACTCCGCCGCCTTGCGCATGGCTTCCCACTCGCGCAGCGCCTGCGCATCGCGCAGCGACACGTCCGGAAACTCCGGATCAGCGCCAATAGTGTTGAGGATTTTCCAGGAGCGCGCACATTTTCGGCCCTCGGCAAGATTTGACACAATCGCAACGCCTGTCACATCCGGCAGCCGGAAAGCGTTGGCAGGCCCTTCGTCCTGAACGAGAGTCGCCGCTGATGTGATGCAAACCTCGGCGAGATCGCAATCGACCACAGCTTCATAGAGCTCTGCATTCGATACGTGAACGATCGGATGCGCCTCCAGCGAGGAGCCGATGCGCTTTTGCGCGCGCTCGATTTCAAGTGCGCCGGTGACAACCCCGCGCACGATGCGCACCTTGCGCCACTTCTCCGCCAGCTTATCGTCCAGCCACGCTACCGGTACTTCGGGGAAACTTTCGAGGTGGACCGATTTTATCTGCTCGCCATAACGGGACCGCCAGGATTCCTCCGCGGTGAAACAGAGCATCGGCGCGAGCCAGATGACCGTGCAGCGAAACAGATGGTCGATGACAGTCAGGCTAGCCTTGCGTTTCACCGACGAAATCGGGTCGCAATAGAGCGTGTCCTTGCGGATATCGAAATAAAACGCCGACAGGTCAGATGTCATGAAGCTCGATAGCGCCGCGAAGATGCGCTTGTAGTCGAAATCGGCGTAAGCTTTGCGCACCAGGACGTCGAGCTCATGCAGCCGATGCAGCATCAAGCGTTCCAGCTCCGGCATCTGGTCGAACTTGACGCGATCTTCCTCGTGAAAATGCGCCAGCGAGCCCAGCATCCAGCGCACCGTGTTGCGCAGCTTGCGGTAGGTATCGGCCGTGGTTTTCAGAATCTCCGGGCCTATGCGCAGGTCGTCGGCATAATCCGACGCACAAACCCACATGCGCAGGATATCGGCACCGGATTGCTTGATGACATCCTGCGGGGCGGTGACGTTGCCGGTCGACTTCGACATCTTGCGACCCTGCTCGTCGAGCACGAAGCCATGCGTAAGCACCACGTCAAAGGGCGCACGACCGCGCGTACCGCAGCTTTCCAAAAGCGACGAGTGAAACCAGCCGCGATGCTGGTCGCTGCCTTCCAGATACATAACCGTATCTTTGCCGCCGTCGACCTTACGCTTGATACCGGCGAGTGTCGGAAAATGCGTCGCGTCCTCGAGAACGAAAGCGTGTGTGGAGCCCGAGTCGAACCAGACATCGAGAATATCGTCGACTTTCTTCCAACTTTCATTTGCGAGCTTGCCGAGGAAACGCTCACGTGCGCCTGGCTTGTACCAGGCATCTGCGCCTTCTTTTTCGAACGCCTCGACGATGCGCAACGCGACATCCGGATCTTGCAGAATGTCGACCGAGCCGTCGGGCTTTTCCTTGACGAACACGGCAATCGGTACGCCCCAGGCACGCTGGCGCGAGATCACCCAATCAGGGCGGCTCTCGATCATCCCCGTGATGCGGTTTTCGCCGGCGGCGGGCACCCAGCGCGTAACAGAGATCGCCTTGAGCGCCCTATTCCGCAATGTATCTGATGAGGCTACGCCAGAGTCGGGGGACCATCGGATATGGCCATCCGTAATCGGCTTGTCCATCGCGATGAACCATTGCGGCGTATTGCGAAAGATGATCGGCTTCTTCGAGCGCCACGAGTGCGGGTATTGATGCTTGAGGCGCCCGCGAGCGATGATCATGCCGGCCTCGGCCAGCGCCTTGATCACCGCGTCGTTGGCGTCGCCCTTTTCACCCTTGTCGTTGATGACGCGTTTGCCGGTGAAGCCTGGTGCCTGCTCCGTGAATGCGCCATTTTCGTCGACGGTATAAGGAATGGCCGTTTCGATCTTTGCCGCATCGAGCAAAGATTTCTTGCTCATCCAGATTTCAAAGTCGTCGCGGCCGTGACCCGGCGCGGTGTGCACAAAACCGGTACCGTCTTCGTCGGTGACGTGATCGCCGTCAAGAAGCGGCACAATGAAATCGTAACCCCTGCCGCGAAGCGGGTGCTTGAGCATCATTTGCTTCAGCGCTTTCGCCGAAGCATCAGCTACTCTTTCAAACGCCGTTACTTTCGCGTGCTTGAAAACGTCAGCAGAAAGCTTATCCGCGACGATGAACTCATCTCCAACCTTCGCCCAATTTTCGGCCGGCGCTTCGGTCACCCGATACAGGCCGTAATTGATCCTTGACGAAAATGACACAGCGCGATTGCCAGGCAGCGTCCACGGCGTCGTGGTCCAAATGACCACGGATGCGCTTTTCAGTTTCTGATCATCGGTTTGCGAAACAGGAAACTTCACCCACACCGTATCGCTCGTGTAATCCTCGTACTCGACCTCCGCTTCCGCCAGCGCGGTCTTCTCCACCACGCTCCACATCACAGGCTTGGAGCCGCGATACAAAAGACCGTTGGCCGCGAACTTCATCAGCTCGCGCGCGATCTGCGCCTCGGCGAAGAAATCCATCGTCGTGTAGGGATGCGCCCAGTCACCTTCGACGCCGAGTCGCTTGAATTCCTCGCGCTGCACGTTGAGCCAATGCTCGGCATAAGCGCGGCATTCCTGCCGAAACGCAACCATTGCGGCCGGGTCGGAGAGGTTCGGCTTCGCTTTATTCTTGGAGCGGTAGTTCTCTTCCTCGATCTTCCACTCGATCGGCAGGCCGTGACAGTCCCAGCCCGGCACGTAATTGGAATCGAAGCCGAGCATCTGCTGGCTGCGCGTGACCACATCCTTGAGAATCTTGTTCAGCGCGTGCCCGATATGGATGTTGCCATTGGCGTAAGGCGGACCATCGTGAAGGATAAATTTCTCGCGTCCCTTGGCGGCCTCGCGCAGCTGATGATAGAGGCCGGCTTTCTCCCAGCTCGCGAGAATCTTCGGCTCCTGCTGCGGCAGGCCCGCGCGCATCGGAAAATCCGTCTGCGGCAGGAACAGCGTCTCGGAATAGTCGCGCTCGGGCTTCGACATGGCGGGTTATGTAGCAGGCCGATTGGTCAAATGTCACCCAACAGCGGGAATGCCTCACCGGCGCGCTTGAGTGCGTCACGGGCCTGAGCCGCATCGGCCATCATGTGGCGCTTGAGGGCCTCGATCGATTCGAATTTTTGCTCGTGCCGGATCCAGCCGATGAAAGCGACATCGATTGTGTGTCCGTACAGATCACCCTCGAAATCAAAGAGAAATACCTCGAGCAACGGCGCACCATCATCGAACATCGGCCGGCGTCCGAAGCTTGCGACACCGTCGTAGCGCTTGCCTGCGATATCGACACGCACGGCATAGATGCCGTGCTTGAGGCCGCAGGCCGGATCGAGCTTCAGATTGGCAGTCGGGAAGCCGAGCTCGCGCCCGCGCTTGTCGCCATGAATGATTTCGCCCGACACAAACCAGGGCATGTCGAGAAGTTCGGCCGCCTCCACCACCCTACCCGCCGCAAGCGCGGCACGCACTGCGCCCGATGATACCGGCCTGCCTTCGTCTTCAAGCGGCGGCACGACGTCCACCGCAAAACCAAGACGCGCGCCTTGGTCGGTCAGAAAGGTCGGGGAGCCGGCGCGGTTTTTTCCAAAATGAAAATCGAATCCGATCGCCGCGCCACCGATGCCGAGCAGGCGTGAAAGAATGTTGGCGACAAAATCTTCCGCCGAGGTCGCGGCCAGCGCGGCATCGAATTTCATTACGATGGCGCCGTCTAGCCCGCTCGCGGCCAGAAGGCGCAGCTTGCTGGTCTCGCTGGAAAGTTGAAACAGTGGTTCTTGCGGACGAAGAAACAGCCGCGGATGTGGCGTAAAGGTGAGGGCTGCTGCCTTGCGCCCCAAGGACTTGGCGCGCTTCAGCGCGGCCCCGATCACGGCCCGGTGGCCGCGATGCACGCCGTCGAAATTACCGATCGCCACCACGGCGCCGGCAAGCGGGCCGCTGTCGATCCCCTGCGCGCCGCCGCGCGCAACATGGAAGTTTTTCGCTGGCACGTCGGACCTGCTCATCGGATTCCTGGGCGATTACATGAGATAGCGGTCAAGGACGTGCACATTTCCTGTGAGGAACTAGTGGGGACGCGGCTACGGTTACCGCGCCGTTAACAAACTTTCAAATTAACGGGTTATTCAAGGCCCACTGTTAGTTTTCGCCACCTTTTGGGGAGAGCCCAGTGCGGGCGGGATGCATCATGGCTGTCGATCTGACCAAGCCGGTTCTGGTCGTGGACGACTACAACACGATGATTCGCATTATGCACAACCTGCTCAAGCAGCTCGGTTTTGAGCAGGTCGACGACGCCAATGACGGCTCGACCGCACTCACCAAATTGCGCAAACGCGACTACGGCCTGGTCATATCGGACTGGAACATGGAACCGATGACCGGCTTCGCCTTGTTGCAGGAAATGCGATCGGACCCCTCGCTGGCCGAAATTCCCTTCATAATGGTCACGGCGGAATCAAAGACCGAGAACGTGATCGCGGCAAAAAAAGCCGGCGTATCGAACTATATCGTCAAGCCATTCAATGCACAGACCCTCAAGAGCAAGATCGACGCCGTTTTCGGCGAAGTCGAAGTCCCCGCGCCCGCGGCCTGACGATTACCAGCGCAATTCCCGCATCACTGCATTTGGCATAGCTCCGGCGGCGGCGAACGTCGCCGTCAGTGCAGCACTGTCCGGCCGGTCACGGTTGCCAAGCTCGTCAGCGTGGATGCCCGATGTCACGAACAGGAAGTCCACGCCGGCGGTACGGGCACCTTTGAGATCTGTCCGCACGGAGTCGCCGACAGCCAGCACCCGACGAGGCGCAATTTTGTGGCCGGCGGCTTCTTCCGCTTTCGCCAGCGCCAGATCGTAGATTGGCCGATAGGGTTTGCCGGCATAAAGCACTTCGCCGCCCATGCTCGCATAAAGATCGGCGATTGCGCCGGCACAATACACGAGCGTCGGCCCGCGCTCGACCACCACATCCGGATTGCCGCAGACCATGAACAGCTTCCGCTTCAACATTGCTTCGAGGCGCAGGCGATAATCTTCCGGCGCCTCGGTGTCATCGTCCTCCAGCCCCGTGCAAACCACATAATCGGCAGTTTCCGGCGGCGCGAATTGCACATTGAGCCCCCGGAAAATTGCGGCATCGCGCTCGGGGCCGAGGTGATACACCGACTGACCACGCCGCGCCTCAACCACACTGCGTGTCACGTCACCCGAAGAGACGATGGCGTCATATGTTTCGCGTGGAACATGAAATTTCTCGAGCTGCCGCGCGACAACGTCATTCGGCCGCGGCGCGTTGGTGATAAGAACCACCACGCCGCCGCGCTCACGCATTCGCATCAATGCGTCACAGGCGGGCGGCGTCGCCACGATCCCATTGTGGATGACGCCCCAGACGTCGCACAGGAGCACGTCGTAGTCGGGCGCAAGCTCCGAAAATTTGGAAATAAGCGGCGGCGAGGCAGCAGTCATAAAAAACGCTCTCCGTCATTGCGCGAAATGAGCGAACCCGCAATGACGCAGCGAAGGTATCGCATCGATTGCCGAAAGGAAGACGTTAGCTCGCCGCCAACAACGGGCTCGGTGCATCTTCCGTCCCGGTTTTTGCAGCATCTGAGATCGAGCCCTGCAGGGCCTCTGCCCGCACCGGCCGCGGCGGCGAAAACAGGAAGCCCTGGCCGAAACGAACGTCATAATCGAGGAGGTCGACGACGGTCATTTCGTTTTCGATCCGCTCGGCAATCAGGTCGATGCCCGAGCGCGCCAGCAAATCTGCGAGATCTTCGGGATCAATATCGCCATGCACGCCGGGCACTTTGTTCAGCAAGAGTTTGGCTGGCACCTTCAGGAAGCGGAACGAGCGGTCGGCGAGCTGGTTCGGCTCCATATGCAGGTCGGTGAGGTGGTCCATGGAAAACCGGAAGCCACGCTCGGCAAGCGCCGCCAGGCTTTCTTGCTCAATAGGACCAAACGAACGATAAGCCTCTTGCGTAAATTCAAACATCAGCGAAGACGCGAGCGCGCGATTGGCATCCATGAAATCCAGGAATTGCCGGAACATCAACGCATCGGTGAGGGTCGAAGCGCTGAGGTTGCAGAACAGGCCGACATCGCGGCTTTTCAGCAGCAAGCGGCGCGTCACCTGCACGCAGCGAAACACCGCAAGGTTATCAATCTTCGGCATCAGGCCGACGCTTTCGGCGACGTCGATAAAATCGACAGCCGGGATGACATCACCAGCGTCCGTGCGCAAACGCGACATTGCTTCGTAGTAACGAACTTTTCGCTGCGGAAGCGTGACGATCGGCTGCAAATAAAGGTCGATGCGGTTTCCGTCGGCGGCTTTGGAGATCAGGTCGGCAATACTCTCGCGCGAGAGGCCGCGAAATCGCTCAGTGACCGAGCCGCTTTCACTGACCGCTGGCGTCCCTCCCGCCGGTCGCGCGACGTCAGGCTTCGATGCGCTGACCTGCGTACGCGTCGCCAAAGCACCTTGCTTCTGCAATGCGGTCGCGTGGGCAGCGACGGTTTCGGCAATTTGCTTCACCAAGCCGCCGAGCTCGCCGATCTCCGTGGCCAGGGGATCCGACGCCGGGCGCGCCCGATGGGCGGGCGATGCGATTTTGATTTCCGCTGCATTCAGGCGGCGCGAAATTTCCGCCACTTGTCGGGCGAGGTCCGCAGTGCCGCGCGAGAGGTCTGCGATCTGATCGCCAAGATCGGTGCGATCGCGCAGGCGATTGTTGACCGTGTTGAAGAGAGCCATGCCGGTAAGAGCTGCCAATGCGACAATCGCCGACGTGCTGGCGCCGACATTGAAGCCAAGATACAGCACCGCGCCGATGGAGGCGGCGATGAGCATGACGCAGACCGCAATAAAGATGGCGCTGATGCGACGCATGCGCTTGTCCTGGGCCCTCCCCCAGCCGGCACGAAGCCGCCTGTGCGACTGATTCGCGCGGCCGGACAATAATGTCCAATACGGCACGGCTCCGCGCAACTCGAACTCCTGCTATGGTACCGGGAATTCGTCCGTTATTCGCAGGAACTTAAGTCCAGTGCGGACCGCTAAGCCGATGCCGGCGTCCCGTCAATTTCCCGTTCTGGTCTGGGTCGCCGCCGCCCCCGGCCGGGCTTTGGCGGCGATCCTGCTACTGCACGCGGCAGTGTGGACGGCCCTTCCGTCACTTCTTTATCCCAATTTGCCGCTCGATCTGATCGAGGCCCTCACCTACGGGCGGGAATGGCAACTGGGCTATGACAAGCTGCCACCTCTGCCCTGGTGGCTGGTCGAAATCACATATCGGCTGGTCGGCCACGACTTCGCATATTACCTGCTGGCGCAATTAGCCGTCGTCGCTGCGCTATGGCTGATCTGGCTGACCGCCCGGCCGCTGGCCGGCCCCTTCGGGGCACTGGCCGCTGTTCTGATTGTCGACGGCCTGCACTACCTCAACTACACGTCCGCCAAGTTCAATCATGACGTCATCCAGTTGCCGTTCTGGGCATTGGCCGGATTCGCATTCCATCGCGCATTGCGCGGTGGCGCGATGGCGCACTGGCTGTTGCTTGGTCTGGCGATTGGCATGTCGCTTTGGGCGAAATATTTTGTGCTGGTGCTCGCGGTCCCGCTCGCGCTGTTCGTCCTGTTTGACCGTGACGCGCGTAAAACACTCGCGACGCCCGGCCCCTATGTTGCGGCGCTTGCCGCGCTCGTCACGATGGCACCGCACCTCGTCTGGCTCGTCCAGAACGATTTTTTGCCCTTCACCTATGCTGAGCGTCGCGCCGTGGCTTCGCGTGGGCTGATCGACCATATCTGGCATCCGCTACAGTTTGCGATCGGTCAGGCTTTCTTCCTTATTCCATCGCTGGCCATCGCACTCCCACTCCGATTTCCCCGGCGAGGCACGGACGCGCAGCCGACAGCCGCGTTCGACTTACGCATCGTGGCCTGCCTCGCATTCGGACCGATCGCGACAGTGCTTGCCTTGTCGGCGATCAGCGGGCGCGGAACTGTTGCAATGTGGGGCTATCCGCTGTGGCTTTTTCTTGGACTATGGCTGGTGCTGGCCGCACGCTATGTCTTCGACGAGGCGCGACTGATGCGCATGGTGTGCATTTGGGCCGTTGCGTTCGCAGGCCTCGCGCTGGCGTTCATTGCGAATTACGGCGTGCTGCCAAATTATGATCATCGCTACCGCGCGGTTTTCTTCCCTGGCCGTGAACTGGGCCAGGAACTATCGCGACGGTATCGCGCCGTCACGGGACGCCCGATCAATTACGTGATCGGCACCATGTGGGATGGCGGCAACGTTGCGCATTACGCGCCCAATCACCCGCGCGTCCTGATCGATGGCAAGCCCGACCGGGCGCCATGGATCGATCTCGCTGATCTGCGTACGAAAGGCGCAGTGGTCGTGTGGACCGTGGGCGATCTCACCGTGGTGCCACCGGAATTTCGCTCTATTGCAGCAGAAGCGGCCGTACAACCACCGTTCTTGCTGCATTATTTGCGAGGGGATTCGAGCCTTAACGTCGGCTGGGCAATTCTCCAGCCAAGACCGTCTTATGCCCTGGCCCCGCTTAAGCCACCGCCTTGATGATGCGGGCAAGCTTGTCGAACATCTCGCCGATCTGATTTTCGGTCACGATCAACGGGGGACTGAGCGCCAGAGTATCGCCGACTGCGCGGAACATCACATCGTGTTCAAAGAAGCCCAGCTCCAGCGCTTCCATGCCGCGCCTGCCGACGCCGTCGGGCTTGCTGGCCAGATCGATGCCGACCGTCAGACCGACCGGACGAATGTCGAGGACATTGGGCAAGCCTTTCAGCGCCATGGCAGCTTGCGCCCACACAGCTTCGAGCTTGCGCGCCCGCTCGAAAAGACTTTCCTCGCGATAGAGGTCGAGCGTGGCGAGACCGGCCGCACACGCGAGCGGATGTGCCGAGTAGGTATAGCCGTGGAAAAGCTCGATGACATGCTCGGGCCCTTTCATGAAGGCGTCGTAGATGCCCTTGCGCACAAGAACGCCACCCATCGGCACGGAGCCTGACGTGATGCCTTTTGCAAACGTGATCATGTCGGGGATGACACCATAGCGTTCGGCGGCGAACGCATAACCCAAACGGCCATAGCCTGTGATTACTTCGTCGAAGATCAAAAGAATTCCATGCTTGTCGCAGATCGCGCGCAGCCTCTCGAGATAGCCTTTGGGCGGCGCCAAGACACCAGTCGATGCCGCCACAGGTTCAACGATCACGGCCGCGATCGTTGAAGCGTCGTGCAGCGCGACGAGACGGTCGAGGTCGTCGGCCAGGTGCGCGCCCCATTCGGGCTCGCCAATCGAGAAGGCCTGCTTCTCGCGATTGTAGGTCATCTGCAAATGATCGACGCCGGCGAACAGCGCGCCGAATTGCTTGCGATTGTTGACGATGCCGCCAACAGCGATGCCACCAAAGCCGACACCGTGGTAGCCGCGTTCGCGCCCGATGAGCCGCACGCGTGAGCCGTTGCCACGCACACCGTGATAGGCGAGTGCGATCTTGAGCGCCGTGTCGACGGCTTCCGAGCCGGAATTGCAGAAAAACACGTGGTCGAGATCGCCGGGCGCGAGTGCGGCCACGCGGCTAGCGAGTTCGAACGCCTTGGGATGGCTAAACTGGAATGCCGGTGCGTAATCGAGCGTGGCAGCTTCCCGCTGGATCGCTTCCACGATGGGGGCGCGGTTATGACCGGCATTGGTACACCAAAGCCCAGCCGAACCGTCGATCAGCCGGCGTCCATCGCTGGTGATGTAGTGCATATCCTTGGCGCCGACGACGAGCCGCGGCCGCTTCTTGAAGGCGCGGTTGGCCGTAAACGGCATCCAATAGGGTTCTAGGTCGTTGGGGAGACCGATTTTTGCCTGCGCCTGGGCTTGTGCCATGACCTGCTACCGTTTGGGCCGCTCTGCCCGGCCTTGTACCGGGCTTCTGCGGCCTGTCCATTTTACACATAAAGACGTGGATGGTCGGGACAAGCCCGGCCAACCACGTTTACAGCGTTGCCGTAACGCGCGTGTCTGATATGTAGACCGCAAATGGCCGACAAGCCCAGCAAGCCGCAAAAGCTCAAAGCCCGCCTCCCGCGCGGCCTCACCGACCGCGGCCCGGCCGAAATCGCCGCCACCCGCCACATGGTAGAAGCGATCCGCGTAGTCTTCGAACGTTACGGTTTTGAGCCGGTGGAGACACCGGCCATCGAATATACCGACGCACTCGGCAAGTTCTTGCCCGACCAGGACCGGCCGAACGAAGGCGTGTTCTCGTTTCAGGACGACGATGAGCAGTGGCTCTCGCTGCGCTACGATCTGACCGCGCCGCTCGCGCGTTATGTCGCCGAGAATTTTCAGAATCTCGCACTGCCGTACCGTTCGTATCGTTACGGCTGGGTATTCCGCAATGAAAAACCCGGACCGGGACGCTTCCGCCAGTTCATGCAATTCGACGCCGACACTGTCGGCGCGGCGTCGCTCGCCGCCGATGCCGAGATGTGCATGCTCGCAGCGGACACGATGGAAGCGCTCGGCATTCCGCGCGGCCAATATGTGGTGAAGGTGAACAATAGAAAGGTACTCGACGGTATCATGGAGGCCGTCGATCTCGGCGGCGACGCAAACGCTGCAACGCGAATGGCAGTCCTGCGTGCTATCGACAAACTGGACCGATTAGGACTCGACGCAGTCCAACAATTACTTGGCCCGGGCCGTAAAGACGAATCCGGCGATTTTACAAAAGGGGCCGGACTAAACGATCTTCAGATCACCCGGATTATCAATTTCACTGGGTGGGGTGAACGCGGGTCAGGCTCTAAAAGCCTCGCATCGGCCAACGAAGTGACGATTGCGAATTTCGAATCTGCAATTGACGGAAACGCGTTGGGCGCGCAAGGCGTAAGCGAGCTTACTGCTATTAGAGATTTGGTTGCAGCTGCAGGCTATGACGATGGGAGAGTGGTAATCGATCCCTCAGTTGTCCGCGGCCTCGAGTACTACACAGGCCCGGTCTACGAGGTCGAACTCACCTTCGAAATAATAGACGAGAAAGGCCGGCCCGTGCGCTTCGGCTCGGTTGGCGGCGGCGGGCGCTATGACGGCCTCGTGTCTCGTTTCCGTGGCGAGCCGGTACCGGCGACAGGCTTTTCCATCGGCGTATCACGCTTGCAGGCGGCGCTGACAGCGCTCGGCAAGCTGGGCGAGAAACCCGCCGCCGGTCCAGTCGTGGTGACCGTGTTCGATCGCGACCGTATCGCCGACTATCAGCGCATGGTGGCGGCGCTGCGTGCGGCCAACATCCGCGCCGAGCTCTATCTCGGCAACCCGAAGAACAACATCGGCACACAACTCAAATATGCCGACAAACGCGGCTCACCTTGCGCCATCATCCAGGGTGGCGACGAGAAAGCGCGCGGCGAGGTCCAGATCAAGGATTTGATCCTCGGTGCGGCGCTGGCCGGAACCAAGGACCGCGAGGAATACTTGAAGAAACAGGCCGAGGCCCAGTTCGCGGCTAAGGAAACCGAGTTGGTCGAGGTCGTCCGCAAACTGCTCGCGCGGCACAAATTGCCTTAAGGCGAATAGACCATTGGCGCGTCCCTTGCATCCAAGAGGGTGCCATAGAGGACAGTGAATTATGCGCCTTCTGACCGTACGCCACGCGACCACCTACCGTTATGGGCGGATGGTAACCTTCGGCCAGCACAGGCTGATGTTGCGTCCGCGCGACAGCCACGACCTTCGTCTGGTCGGCGCGGAATTGACGCTGTCGCCGCCCGGCAATGTGCGCTGGATGCACGATGTGTTCGGCAATTCGGTCGCCCTGGTTGATTTCCAGGCAGCGGGCGAAATGCTTTCGATCGCCAGCACATTGCGTATCGAGCGCTTTGGCGCCGAAGGCCTGCAATTCCCCATCGCTCCGGAGGCGGAGTTTTATCCGTTCATCTATTCGAGCAGCGACCGGGTCGACCTCGGCCGTCTGCTCGAGCAGCATTACCCCGACCCAGACAACACGCTGGCGCGCTGGGCCGATAGTTTTGTCACCAGCCGGCCGATGCCGACGCGGCAATTGCTTGCCAATATGAATGCCGCGCTCAAACCGGTGATTACCTATTCCGAGCGTCACGAACAGGGCACGCAATCTCCCACCGAAACCTTGCAGACCAAGAGCGGCGCCTGCCGTGACTTCGCGATGGTGTTCATCGAGGCAGCGCGATATCTCGGCTTCGGTGCGCGTTTCGTCAGCGGCTATCTCTACGATCCCGCGCTCGACCGCGCGGACAAGCAAGGCCAAGCCGCCACCCACGCGTGGGCGGAAGTCTATCTTCCGGGCGCCGGCTGGATCGAATACGACCCGACCGACGTGCTGATCGCCGGTGAAAATCTGATCCGTGTGGCGGTCACCCGAGACCCGTCGCAAGCAATTCCGATAGCCGGAAGCTACAGCGGCAGCCCCGCGGATTTTCTCGGCATGTCGGTTGAAGTGACGGTCACTGCACAAACGTAGCCAGCGCAACCATCGTCACGCGTCGATCAAACGGTAACAACGTCGCCGTTGACCCGGTACCCGTCATACGCGTCGAGGCTGTAGCCGAGCATTTGTTCGACCGCATCAAAACTGTCGATGATCGATACATAGTCGACGACCTTTTCATCACGGAACTGGATGAAATGCGCGATGCGGTAACTGATAGCGCGGCCACCTGCGCGCTTGGTCGCGGTAAGCCGGCCGAGCACCGCGGCCCGATCGCCATCGACAAGCATTGTCGTCGCGACGAAACGGCGACCCGATAACAAAGTCGGGATCTCCCGCACCAGCAGCTTCATCACAACGTCCTTGCCGACGCGCCGACCGCAGAAAGGCAGGATGTCGACCGGGCCGCTGATGGTCCAGACCACATCGTTGTCGAGGAAGGCCGCCAGCGCGTCCATGTCACGCATCGACAAGGCGTGATAAAACGCCTCAACGACCGCCCGCGGGACAGGATTACTCATCGGCTTCGCCTCCAGCGACAGTGAAGCGCGGTTGTATTGAAATTCCCTTACCCGTATCGCGACAGCCCGTGAGACCCCTCTAATCGGGCCGTCTTTACCCGCTGCCCGCAGACGCCGCTCAAAATTTGTTAACGACGACAAACATTTGACAGCCCCGACCGTTAAGGCCAGCGGGCAAAGATCGTCAAATCCTTAAGAACGCCATGCTAAATGGCCCCGCATAAACCCAGAATTTTCGGCTGCCTGAGACACGAATGAACGCGAGCGCACCAATGCAAGGAAAGGACACACGGGCAGAAACGCTCGTCGCGTCCTATGAACGCGCCGGTTACGCCCGCGTTGCGCCCGCCATGCTGCAACCCGCAGAGCCGTTTCTCGATCTCTCGGGCGAAGAAATTCGCAGGCGAATGTATCTGACGACCGCGCCGGACGGCGACGAATTCTGTCTGCGTCCAGATCTCACTATTCCCGTCTCTCGCGACTATCTCGCCTCGCCGCGCAGCGGAAAGCCGACAGGCTACTGCTACCTCGGACCAGTCTTCCGGCACCGTACCGACGCGCCGGCGGAATTCTTGCAAGCCGGTATCGAATCCTTTGGACGGCCAGACAAGGCGGCAGCCGATGCCGAGATGCTGTCGCTCGGCCTGGAAGCAACGGCACACTACGGTGTCGCCACACCCGACATTCAGATCGGCGACGTCGCTTTGTTTGCAAGCCTTGTTGCCGGACTCGATCTGCCTCCGGCCTGGAAGCGGCGCCTTATCAAAGATTTCAACCGCAAGACCAATCTTGCGCAGGACCTCGACAGATTGACGCTTGGCGGCAACAACGCACGTCCTGAATATCAGGGCGTGCTGGCAGCACTCGCCGGTTCCGACCCGAAGGCTGCGCGCGCCCTCGTTACGGATTTACTGTCGATTGCCGGTATCAACGCTGTTGGAGGACGCTCGGTTGCCGAAATCGCCGATCGGTTCCTTGAGCAATCTGCGCTCGGCGCCAGCGCCAAATTGCCGCGCGACGTGCGTGGGCTGGTCGAGCGCTTTCTCGCCATTCAAGGTGATCCGGACGAAGCAGCCGCGTCGCTCCGTGCTCTGGCGAGCGAGGCCAACATGACGCCTGCCCTCGGGCCCGCACTCGACCATTTCGAGAGTCGCACAGGGTTCTTGGAGGCGCGCGGAGTCGATGTGAAACGCGTGCGCTTCTCAACCGCTTTCGGACGCGGCTTCGACTACTACACCGGCCTGGTCTTTGAACTGACAGATCCCGAGCGCACCGGTGATCCGCTGGTCGCTGGCGGCCGCTACGACGAATTGCTTGCGCGGCTTGGTTCGCTTGAACCGATTCCGGCTGTGGGTTTCGCCGTGTGGATCGAACGGCTGACCGTCTATGGGGGCGCGCCATGACCGCGCCTCTGGTACTCGCCGTGCCGGCCAAGGGCCGCCTGCAGGAAAACGCAGAAGCGTTTTTCGCGCGCGCCGGGCTAACCCTGATCAAGCCGCGCGGTGCACGCGACTATCGCGGCGCGATCGCCGGGCTGGATGGCGTCGAGATCGCGTATCTGTCGGCGTCCGAAATCACCAGCCAGCTCGCAGCTGGCGCCGTGCATCTCGGCGTGACTGGCGAGGACCTGGTTCGCGAGATGATTCCCGACGCACACAAACGCGTTGTGTTGATCGAGGGTCTCGGTTTCGGCTTCGCCAACGTCGTTGTGGCCGTGCCACAGGCCTGGATCGACGTTCGTACCATGGCGGATATCGACGACGTCGCGACCGGATTTCGTCAGAACCACGACCGCAAAATGCGGGTGGCAACGAAATACATGAATCTCACGCGCGACTTTTTCTCATCGCACGGCGTCATCGACTATCGCATCGTCGAAAGTTCGGGAGCCACCGAGGGCGCACCTGCCGCCGGCACCGCCGAGATGATTGTCGATATCACGACGACCGGCACGACGCTCGCTGCCAACGGTCTTAAGGTCATCGAGGATGGCACGATCCTGCGGTCGCAAGCGAACCTCGTGGCATCCCGCGGTGCGGCTTGGGACAAGAATGAGCGCGATCTTGCCCGCGTGATCCTCGACCGGGTCGCGGCGCAGGCGCGCGCACGGGCCTTTCGCGAGGTAAGGGCACGCTTTACAGCCGGCACCGATATGCTGGTCGAAAATGCCAAACTGAAATTCAATATCGAGACGCCGTTCGGCGGCCCCAGCTCATCGGACATGCTGATTTTGCACTGCCCGCCCGATCAGGTGTATGCGCTCACCAGTTTCCTGCGCGAAAATGGCGCCGAGGCGGTTGCCGTCGCCGACCTCGACTATGTGTTTTCGCGCGACAACCCTCTGTACGCCAAGCTCGAGGCTGGCCTCACCGCTTAGCCGTTACTCGACCTTGATGTTGGCGGCTTTGATCATCGGCCACCATTTTTTCACTTCGGCTTGTTGATATGCGCCAAGGGCTTCCGGCGTTTGCTTTTCGCGCGGCGGAATATCCAGGCCTGCCTCCTCCATTCGCTTGCGCACTGAGGAGTCGGCAAGTGCCTCGACGATCGCGGCGTTGAGTTTGGCGACGACGTCTTTTGGCGTGCCCTTCGGGACCCAGACGCCGGACCACAATTCAACGTGGAAACCCGGAAGACCGGCTTCGTCGACGGTCGGAACATCCGGAGCGGCCGCGAGGCGCTTGTCGGAAGTGACTGCATAAGCGCGGATTTTGCCAGCCTTCACTTGTCCCAGTGAATTGGAAGCCTGGTCCACAATCAGGTCAATCTGTCCCGCAACGAGATCGAGCAAAGCAGGGCCCGTGCCACGATAAGGGACAAACTGCAATTTGGCGCCGATCAGTTGCCCGAAGTACACGCCGGAAAAATGCGCACCGGAACCGACGCCGGCTGTTCCTGCAGTCGCCTTGCCGTCCTGCGCTTTGATCCAGGGGATCAAGTCTTTCAGGTTTTTCGCCGGGATATCGTTTTTGGAAACGATCATCATCGGATTGCTTGCGATCAGCGCAACAGGCTCAAGGTCCTTCACCAAATCGAAATTCAAGGGATAGATGGCACCATTGATCACATGCGTTCCAAGATGGCCGATGCTGAGCGTATAGCCATCAGGAGCCGCGTGCACCGCACGGCCAACGCCAATTGTACCGCCTGCGCCGGTGACGTCTTCGACAATGATCGGCTGCCCAAGGGATTGACGCATGCGGTCGCCGAGAATGCGCGCCAATGCGTCTGTCGGCCCTCCGGCTGCGAAAGGAACGATGATGGTGATCGGCCTTGAGGGATAGTTTTCGGCTCTAACTGCTGCTGCACCAGCCAGTGCGAAGGCCACCGCAGCAATGACCGTTTTTTTCATTGAATCCTCCCGGCGGCGTCTTTCATCGCCTTAGAAAAAATCATCTGCTCACAGAGACGCGAAATCAATCGGCTTATGCCGATCGAGCGTGCGGCGCATTGGCGGCAAAGGATATTTCAAGCCACTTGCGCAATTGAACAGCACGACCTGGTCCGTACGTTTCACACGGCCGTCTGCAAGACTTTGCTTGTAAGCTGCATACGTGGCCGCGCCTTCGGGGCACAGTAGAAAGCCTTCTTCCCGCGCCATTTCATCGAGCGCAGAACTGATCGCATCGTCCGGCACAGCGATTGCGAAGCCCCCGCTTTCACGCACAGCGCGGAGAATAAGAAAGTCGCCGATGGCCTGCGGCACGCGAATGCCGGAGGCAATGGTATGGGCGTTTTCCCACCGGGGCGCATGCTCTTCGCCGGCCTCGAAAGCCTTTACCATCGGTGCGCAACCGGCGGCTTGCACAGCAATCATCCGCGGGCGCTTCTTGCCGATAAATCCGATCGCTTCGAGCTCGGCGAATGCCTTCCACATGCCGATGAGTCCCGTGCCGCCGCCCGTCGGATAAAAGATGGCGTCAGGTACCTGCCAGCCGAGCTGTTCGGCGAGCTCCAGGCCCATGGTTTTCTTGCCCTCGATCCGATACGGCTCCTTCAAAGTCGAGGTATCGAACCAGCCCACCTTGGCTTTGCCTTCACCGACGATCTTCCCGCAATCGTCGATCAGCCCATTAACGCGATAGACGGCCGCGCCTTGCAGCGCGATTTCGCTGACATTCACCTCCGGCGTATCTTCCGGACAAAAGATCGTGGTCTTGATTCCGGCGCGCGATGCATAGGCGGCGAGTGCCGCGCCGGCATTGCCGTTCGTCGGCATTGCCATGTGCTTGATACCGAGCGCCTTGGCCATCGACACTGCCATCACCAGGCCGCGCGCCTTGAATGAACCGGTCGGAAGGCGTCCTTCGTCCTTCACCAAGATGTCACCGCCGCCCAGAGCTCGCGACAGCCGCGGCATCCGCACGATCGGCGTCATCACTTCACCCAAGCTGACGATGTCCTCAACTTTGCGAACCGGCAGCAATTCGCGATAGCGCCAAAGATCGGGCGGCCGCGCTGCAAGTATCTCTTTGGTCAGCGCCTTGCGAACGCCTGCGAGATCGTAACGCACCAACAGCGGTTTGCCGGCACGCGAGAGGTTATGTACCTGGTCCGCCTCATAACGCTCACCGGTCATCGCGCACTCGAGGTGCGTGACGAAGCTCGGAAGCGTGGCCGTCAAATTGTCGTCGTATCGCATGGTCATGCCCAGTTCACTGCACGGGCAGCCGTCAATCGGCGTCGCCGCGCGGCCCGCGCGCGCGGAACACCACGAAGTGTGAAAGTGAGAAGTTGACGGCAAAGCTTACCAGGATCGATGCCAGCTTCGCCGGCAACACAGACAGGAAATAGGAAAGTGCAACCAGCGTTGTCGTGCTGGCAACCATCCCGGCCACCCCGGACGCCGCGAATGCTGCGTAGTCGCGCCACCGCAGGATCCGTCCCAACTCCGGGCCGAATGTGAAGAGTGAATTCAATGTGTACGAGAACGTCACCGCCACAAGCCAGGCCACGACGTTGGCGGACACCAAAGGCCAATGCAAAAAAGATATGGCCGTCCAAAAAACGCTGAAATCGACGGCCGTATTAACAACACCGACCAGCGCAAAGCTTGCCGCTTTGATCGCGATCGCGCGCTCATGCCAAGCCGCAGTGAGACGGTCGAGGATACTCTGGAGGGGCGCCGGGATCATCGTCCACTTTCGATTAGCACGACAAACCAAGCCCCGGTAGGCCGGGACGCGACAGCGCCGCTCCGGTGCGGTATAGATCGCCGACGACACGGTTTCGACAGGCTACCAAAGATGGCGGCAAAACTGACCAAGGCAGGCACCCGCGCACGACCATCATCGTCCGTGCCGACAATGTCGATTGTCGTGCCGCTGTTCAATGAAGCCAAGGGGCTGGCCGCGCTGCATGAGCGCATCGCCGAGGTCGCACGTTACCTGGAGAACAAGCGAGGATTGGCGGTTGAAGTCGTCTATGTCGATGACGGCAGCAGCGACGGTACCAGCGACGTCGCCAAATCCCTGCCAGCTATACCGGTCGACATCCAGGTCGTAACGCTGTCGCGCAACTTCGGGAAGGAAGCGGCGCTTCTGGCCGGCCTTGACCATGCCCGCCCCGGCGCCGTCATTTTCATGGACGGCGATGGTCAACATCCGCCGGATCTGATCGAAACTTTGGTCGCGCGCTGGCTCGATGACGGCTACGACGTCGTTTTCACAGCCAAAGCGCATCGTGAGAACGAGTCCTGGGGACGCCGGACAGGCGTCCGATGGTTTTACGCGCTGCTCAATTGGGGATCGCGCCACAAAATTCCGGAAGACGCCGGTGACTTCCGCTTGCTGTCGGCGCGCGCGGCGGCGGCATTGCGGCTTATGCCGGAGCGCAACCGCTTTTTCAAAGGGTTGTCGAGCTGGATCGGCTTTCGCCAAATTCGCGTCGACTACGAACCCGCGTCGCGCAAACATGGCAAAACCACCTGGAATGTTTGGAGTCTCGTTGGCCTGTCGATCGAAGGGCTCACGTCGTTCTCGGTGGCACCGCTGCGCATCGCCAGCATGCTCGGTGTGCTGCTCGCCGTCACCGCGCTTTTCTTCGGCAGCTGGATCGTGATTCAGACGCTCCTCTATGGCCAGGACGTACCAGGCTATCCCTCCCTGGTGGTTAGCGTCATGGTCATCGGCGGCGTGCAACTCATTCTCATTGGTGTGTTGGGCGAATACATCGGCAAGTTACTGTCCGAAGTCAAAGCGCGGCCGGTCTATTTCGTCGCCGACCACAGTGTGAAGCGCGCGAGCGGATCGGCCAAAGCACGGCCGATGACATCTCGCGCAGCCGAATAGCGCCGTCACATGCAAACGGCTCGTCGCCGTATTTGGTTGTGCGCGGACGACTACGGGATTTCTCCAGGCGTCAACGCCGCGATTCGCGAACTGATTTTGCGGGGACGTATCAATGCCACTTCGGTCATGGTGGCGGCGCCTCACTTCAATGGTGATCAAGTCGCCGCGCTCGATACCCTCAATTCAGGCGAAAGGCGCACCGCGATCGGTCTGCATGTCACGCTGACAGCACCTTTCAAGCCGATAAGCGCGGATTTTATACCGTTGCGAAACGGTCAATTTTTGCCGCTCAACGAGATGTTGCGGACCGCTATCGCACGCCGCCTACAACCTGAACGACTGGTGATCGAAATCGCAACGCAGCTTCGGAATTTCCTCGATGCCTTTGGCCGGCCTCCGGATTTTCTTGATGGTCATCAGCACGTCCATCTCTTTCCTCAGGTGCGCGACGCCTTCCTCAAAGTTGCCTCAGAAGGCGCGCCGCGTGCCTGGGTGCGGCAATGCGGCCGTGCGCGCGGAGCACGCCGCCTGCATGATCGCAAGGCGCTAACGCTCGACCTTTTGAGTCTGGGCTTTCGCGGCAAGGCCAAACGGCTCGGAGTGACCGTCAATCCTGCTTTTGCCGGAACGTACACTTTCAATGCAAAGGCGAAATTCGACAAGATTTTCCCGCGTTTCCTATCCGGCCTGCCCGATGGCGGCCTGATCATGTGTCATCCGGGAATCGTCGACTCAGAGCTCGAGGCGCTCAATTCGCTCACGACGCTCCGCGAACAGGAATTCGCTTTTTTTAGTTCCGATGCTTTTCCGAAAGTGCTGGCTGAGCATGGTATCGCGCTGGCACAAGCAGACTTTCGCAACAATCCCTGATCTGCTTATAACACGACGACCTTGGTGCCGACCGTGACGCGATCATACAGATCGATGACGTCGACATTGCGCATGCGAATGCAGCCCGACGACACGTTCTGTCCGATTGTCCATGGCTCGTTCGAACCGTGGATTCGGTAGAGCGTCGATCCAAGGTACATTGCACGCGCTCCGAGCGGATTGTTCGGACCGCCGGCAACAAAATGCGGCAGATATGGTTGCCGCTTCACCATTTCATCGGGGGGCACCCAATCCGGCCATTCCTTCTTTCCAGAGATAGAATGCTGGCCTGACCATGTGAAACCGGGGCGTCCAACACCAATCCCGTATCGCATTGCCCTTCCCTCACCTTCGACCAAGTAGAGGAAATGGTTCGGCGTATCGATGACGATCGTGCCTGGCGCTTCCTTTCCCTCATACGCAACCTCCTGACGCAGGTAGCGCGGGTCCATACGGCCGTCCGACATCTGCTGCTGCTCAAGCCTGGGATCGACCGGCGATGAGTTCGCGTAAGTGGCTGACGGCGGACCATACCATTGCTGCGACCCGCGCCGAGGTGGTTGGCCGGAGTCCCCGAAGATGAATTCGATGAACCCTCCACCGTAGCTGGATGACGGTTGCGCCCCGGCCACCACCATTGGCGGCGTCTCCGGCACAGGCTCCGGCGGCGTGAGAGATAGCGGCTGCGCAGCCGCAAAGCTTGACCAACAAACAACCGCGAGCCCTGGCACGAACGAACGTCGCATTGGTACACCTTACAAGTTCGACTATTTCACTCGTGCCCTGAGTTAAAAGCCAAACGCACACCGAATGGTAAACTGCCGTAAACCACGATCCGACATGGTAAACGAGCGGTTTCCATGCCGGCTTCTTCGCGTTTCTCCTGTGCATGCAACGCAGCGTTAAACCTGCGTCGCTAAGAACATTCACCGGCATGCGTGGGACCAGAAACGTGCAGCGCAAGGTATTTCGTATCGAGCAGATGGCCAAAGGCGGTCGTGACACCTACCGCGCTGCGGATCATTTCGCTGGCGAACCACGCCGGCCGGCCGAACCCGGCCCGTCGAAAGAGCGTCCGCTTACAGCGATCCGGGACGACATCGCCCACATCCGGCGTGAGCTGTCGTTATTGATCAACGACGGCAATGATCGGCGCATGGCACGCGCGGCGGGCGAACTCGCAGCTGCGGTCGAGGGCATGGAAACGGCCACGCAAAAGATTCTGACGTCGACGGAAGTGGTCGACGATTGCGCGCGGCTCCTAGCCTCGGCGTTGACCGACGACTACCACCATGGGCTGACACAGGACGTTCAGGACCACGTCGTTCGCATCTACGAAGCGTGTAATTTTCAGGACCTGTCCGGCCAACGCATTGGCAAAGTCATCGAGATGTTGATGATGCTCGAAGAGCGGCTGGTGGCCACCATCGAGCGCTATAACAACACCGGCGAACCGGTGCAGACGCCCTCATCCAACAACGACCTCATCAACGGTCCGAGGCTCGATGGCGCCAGCGGCCACGCAACTCAGCAGGACATCGATGCGATGTTCGCCTAGTTGGGCCGGCGGATTGCGATAAAGCAGATCAGCGCGACTGTTGCGAAACCGGCGGCTAGCGCCAATGCCGCCGAGTCAGAAGTGCGCTCGATGACAAACGCCATCACCAACGGCGCGGCTGATTGCACCAACAGAAACGGTCCGGCGAGACGGCCGATCAGGTGGCCGTAGCTGGATGCCCCAAAAAGCGCCAGCGGCACCGCGCCGCGCGTAATCGTGACAAGGCCGTTTGCGCCGCCAAACATCAATGCGAAGGCTGCCGCCGTTCCAATCGAAACGCCTAAAAACGCAAGCATGACGAAGGCGCACAACAAGCTGCTGAGTGCAAACCGGGCGACCCACAATGGATGCAGGTCGCGGCCGAAGGCGAATTCGATCAACCGCGCGCCAACTTGTGCGGGCCCAAACAAAGCGCCTATCCAGACGACGGTGCCTGCGTCAATTCCGGTGCGCGCGAAAATAGCCAGCAGATGCGCCGAAAGCCCGGATGGAACGAACGCATATGACGCGAATGCCGACGCGACCAGAATAAACGGCAACCCATAGGGCGGGAGAACCTTGACCGGGGCAGTGGTGTCGTCTTGCCGTGGAACATCAGCTTCGTAACGGCTGCGTGGCAGTGCAGCGGCATGTAATGGGGCGGCGATGCAGACCAGAAGCGCCGCGTATATGAGATAAGTGCCCTGCCAGCCCACGCGGTCGATCAGAAAATGTGTCGCAGGCCAGCTCACTGTCGAAGCAAAACCTCCGGCCAATGTTAGCGCGGTGATCGGTCTGCGCGCCCCAACCCCAAATATCCGTCCAAGCGTGGCGAAAGCTGAATCGTAAAGATTCGCCGCCATCGCAATGCCGAGCACCATCCAGACCGCGTAATAAGCAATCGGGTGCGCGGCATATATGATTAAAAACAGACCGAGCCCGCCGATCAGTGAGCCGATGGTCATCACGACATGGCCGCCGAAACGATCGATCGAACGGCCGACAAATGGTGAGCCCAGGCCGGCGACCAAAAGGCCGACGGAAAAACCTCCCATCGTGAACGAGATTGACCAGTGGCGCTCTGCGGCGATCAGCGGCAGCATCAACACCGGCGTGTAAAAGATTGTGCCCCAGGACAGAATCTGGGTAACGCCAAGCACCGGCACGGCGCGCCAGGGCCCGTGGATGAAATCGCGCAGGTCGGTCATGAGGCAGCCAGTGGAGACGCCGATTCGTCTACCTCTAGCACGCCGGGGCGTATGCGCTCACGCGTGCGGCGAGGACCGGGTCATCACTGCGCGGGCTTTGGCGGTGGCGGCGCCGTTCTCGGCTTCGGTTTTGGTTTGGCTGCGGGCCGCTTGGCGCCCTCTCCGCCACACCGGACGTACACCATCGTGCCGTAACGGCCCTGCACTTCGGAGTCCACCCAACGCAAAATCATTATGCGGCCGTCGAAGGTGAGCACTTCTCGGTCCTGTGCACCACCAGGCTCGCTGTCGGCCGGACCGATAAATGTTTTTCCGCCGGGGGCTCCCTTTAGGCGCAGTTCGGTCGGCGTCGCCTCGTCGGCAAGGTGCATCATAACGCCGCCGTTGGGCCCGAGCACAATGACGTAGGGCTGCTTGCAGCCACCTGCGGCCGCTTGCTCGGTGCGCGCGCGGTCCTCGTCCTTGTGATAGGCCGCAAGGCCCCAACGCCCGACGATATCCTGTGGCGGGAAGGCCGGAGGTAGCGTCGGCACGACCGATGGCGAAGCGGGCTGGTCGAGTTGCGGCCCTGTCGCGCAGCCTGAAAGCCCAAGCGCGAAAACGGCGAGGACCATTGCGGTCGACAGAGTAGGGCGATTTGGGTGGTTCATTCCGGCTCCTTGCGCGGCGGCTCTGCGACTTTGGAGGGCATCAGCGAACAGCGCAAGCGGGGTTTGGCTGAAGCATCTAGATTTGGCCGCTGCATTACCTTGACACCCCGCCACAGAGGCAATATTTCCCCCCTTAGCGATTGGCACTCCTTCGCTGAGAGTGCTAAATAGCTGAAAAGCCAATACTTTCTGTTTCACAAGACGCGCATTAGCGCCAAGAGGGAGCCCATGGCCAAGACCAAATTTCGTCCCCTGCACGACCGGGTCGTCGTGCGCCGTATCACCGCCGACGAGAAGACCAAAGGCGGCATCATCATTCCCGACACCGCCCAGGAGAAGCCCCAGGAAGGCCAAGTGATTGCAGTTGGCCCTGGCAGCCGCGACGAGGCCGGGAAGCTTATTCCAGTCGATATCAGGTCCGGTGATCGGGTGCTGTTCGGCAAGTGGTCGGGCACCGAAGTTAAATTGGACGGCGAAGAGCTCCTGATCATGAAAGAGTCCGACATCATGGGCGTGATCGCCTGACATCTCATCCGAATTCAATGGAGTAATTTGAAATGGCTGCCAAAGACGTAAAATTTGCCGGCGATGCCCGCGACCGCATGCTTCGGGGCGTCGACATTCTTGCAAACGCCGTAAAGGTGACGCTCGGCCCTAAAGGCCGCAACGTCGTGCTCGATAAATCATTCGGCGCTCCGCGCATCACAAAAGATGGTGTGACGGTCGCGAAGGAAATTGAACTTGAAGACAAGTTCGAGAACATGGGCGCGCAGATGGTGCGCGAAGTCGCCCAAAAAACGAATGACCTTGCTGGCGATGGCACCACCACTGCTACCGTGCTCGCGCAAGCGATCGTGAAAGAGGGTGCAAAGTCCGTCGCGGCTGGCATGAACCCGATGGACCTCAAGCGCGGCATCGACATCGCGGTTATCGCGGTGGTCAAGGACATCGAGAAGCGCGCCAAGAAGGTAAGCTCCTCAGCAGAGGTTGCTCAAGTCGGCACGGTGTCGGCCAACGGTGACTCCAATATCGGCAGCATGATCGCCAAGGCGATGCAGAAGGTCGGTAACGAGGGCGTCATCACCGTCGAAGAAGCCAAGGCGATGGAAACCGAAGTCGAGATCGTTGAAGGCATGCAGTTCGACCGCGGGTACATCTCGCCGTATTTCATTACCAACGCCGAGAAGATGCTCGCCGAGCTCGAGGATGCGTACATCCTTCTCCACGAGAAAAAACTCTCGGGCTTGCAGTCGATGCTTCCCGTCCTGGAAGCGGTTGTGCAGTCGGGCAAGCCGCTGATCATCATTGCCGAGGACGTCGAGGGCGAGGCGATTGCCACGTTGGTGGTCAACAAGCTTCGCGGCGGCCTGAAAGTCGCAGCTGTGAAGGCTCCCGGCTTTGGCGATCGCCGAAAGGCTATGCTTGAGGACATCGCTATCCTCACCGGCGGCCAGCTGATCTCCGAAGATCTTGGGATCAAGCTCGAGAACGTCACCACGGCGATGCTCGGCCGCGCGAAGAAAGTCATCATCGAAAAGGAAAAGACGACTATCGTGCACGGTGCCGGCAAAAAGCCGGACATCGAAGCGCGGGTGCAGCAGATCAAGGCGCAGATCGAGGAAACCACCTCGGACTACGACCGCGAAAAGCTGCAGGAACGTCTTGCGAAGCTCGCCGGTGGGGTTGCGGTGATCCGTGTTGGCGGCGCTACGGAAATCGAAGTGAAAGAAAAGAAGGATCGCGTCGAGGACGCACTCAACGCAACCCGCGCTGCGGTCGAAGAAGGTATCGTACCGGGCGGTGGCGTGGCGTTGTTGCGCGCAAAGAAGGCGGTGGGCCGCATCCACGACGAGAATTCGGACGTGCAGGCCGGTATTAACATCGTGCTCAAGGCACTTGAGGCACCGATCCGCCAGATCGCGGAAAATGCCGGTGTTGAGGGCTCGATCGTCGTCGGCAAAATTATGGACGAAAAGTCGGAAACCTACGGCTTCGATGCCCAGACCGAGAAATATGTCGACATGGTCGAAGCGGGCATTATCGATCCGGCCAAAGTGGTGCGCACCGCGTTGCAAGACGCCGGCTCGGTTGCCGGCCTGCTTGTCACCACCGAGGCGATGGTTGCCGAACTGCCGAAGGAACCGGCTCCGGCGATGCCGCCAGGTGGCGGAATGGGTGGCGGAATGGGCTTCTAAGCCCTCGCAATCCGAAAATACGAAGGGCGCGGCAAAAGCCGCGCCCTCTTCATTTTTCGTGCCGCCCGAGGATCAGTGATCGCTGAGCCGGAATTTCAAGGACTTGGGGCCGTCTAGCACGATGCCCTCGCCTTCCCGGCGCCAGCCTGTGATCTGGTTCAGGGTAGCGAACATTTCTTCATCTGCTTGCATGCGTTCCGGCGTGCATTGCCCGGAGCTCATCATCTCAGGCATGCCGTCCGGCAGTGGACCTGCCTCGACCTTAATCGCCATATCTGAGACCTCGATATGCGCCGGCACGGTTCGGCACCAGAGATCGATTTGAGCATTGCCGTTCGGTTCGACCTTTAGCATGGGCATTCGTTTGCCCGGCCGCATCGGTGCGGCATCGAGCAAAAGGTCTTGATCGAACGGGAACTGTTCAGCAGCGACCGTCGGAACGCATATCAGCAAAAGCAGGAATGCGGCGAAGAGGCCGTGTCCCAAAATATGACGCATCGATGATCTCAACGTGGTGTGCGGGTGCGTTTGGCGGGCTTCTTGCCGAACTCCAGCTTCGAAATCAACGCTTGCGCCGTCCGCAACAGGCGCTCATCTCGTCCACGCGCTCCGATAAGCTGGAGGCCCAGCGGAAGCTCCTCCTCGCCAGTGAGCACCGGTAAATTCAACGCCGGCAATCCGGTCAAGGTCCACAGAGAACAGAATACCGGATCACCCGTGCCTGCATTGGCCAGCGGTGCAACGCCGCGCGCTGACAGCGTGATGATGGCGTCCGCGATTTGTTCAAAAATTGCCGTTAGCGCGTCGGCATACCGGCGAGCATCGCGGACAGCCGCCAAATATTCGGGCGCTGTGACTTTGCGCCCTTCGGCGACGAGATCGCGAAATTGCTTGCTAACCTCACCGCCTTTGTCGACGAATGCACCAAGATTGAATGCCATGTCAGCCGCCATGATCGCACGCAATGCGTCCCATGCTTTGCTAAAATCATTGGGTAAATCGACAGGAGTAGCGCCCAGTTCCTTCGCGCATTCCTCCATAGCCGTCTTTGCGCCCGGGTCGGCCTTGTCCCACATCGGCGTGCGCACGAATGCAAAACTTGGCGGGATCGGCGGCGGCTCCTGCAACCCGCCGCGGAAGTTCGGTGCCGCATAAGGGTGACTATCTGGATCAGCGGGATCTTGACCGGCCAAGACGTCGAGAATCAACGCGAGATCATCGAGCGAGCGGGCAAATGCCCCGACGTGGTCGAGCGTTCGCGAAAGCGTCAGCGCGCCCGCCCGAGAGACCAGCCCATGGCTGGGTTTAACGCCGAACACCCCGCAGAACGCCGCCGGACGGATCATCGAGCCATTCGTTTGCGAGCCGATCGCCAGCGGCACCATTCCGGCCGCAACAGCCGCCGCCGAACCCGATGACGATCCGCCCGGGGTGCGTTGAACATCGTGCGGATTCCGAGTCTTTCCGGGATGGAAATACGCAAACTCTGTCGTCACCGTCTTGCCGATGATGACTGCGCCAGCCTCACGCAGTCTTCGAACGGCCGTGGCATCCGCACTTGGGCGGCGTCCCGCAAAGATCGGTGTGCCACATTCGGTTGGATAGTCGGCGGTGTCGAAGATGTCTTTGATGCCGACCGGAATGCCGTGCAGCGGCCCAACGCGTCCGCCCTCCGACCTGATGCGATCAAGCTCCCGCGCCTGTTTTAACGCGTACTCAGGATCGAGATGGGTGAACGCATGGATTTCGCTTTCAACTGCGGCGATCTGGTCCAGGCAAGCGCCAGTGTAATCCTCAGCCGAGATCGCTCCGCGCGCAATTTCGGATGCGGCTTCTGTTGCCGTGAGTGCAATGATGTCGGGTTGAGGCAAGTTGCAGCTTTCTAATGGACGAGGCGCGCCTATGAAAACATTATTGACGCGCCTCGTCCAATATCCATCCGTCTCAGCCCCCGCCGTACAGATAGTTGGGTAGCCACAAGGTCATGCCGGGCCAGAAATACATGATGACCATGCAAATGATCACGATGATCATGTACGGCATCATGCCAGCGAAAATCTGGTTGAGCGTGACGTGCTTGGGCGCGACACCCTTGAGATAGAACGCCGACATCGCCACCGGCGGCGACAGGAACGCCGCCTGAAGATTTACGAACACCAATGTGCCCCACAAAACCGGGTCGATATTGAAGTGCTTGAGCATCGGCAGGAAGATCGGAACGAAGATGATGATGATCTCCGTCCACTCCAGCGGCCAGCCCAACACAAAGATGATCGCCTGTGACAAGAGCATGAACGAGATCGGCGACATATTGAGGGAGAGCACCCATCCCTCGAGCAAAGCCTGGCCGCCGAGGATCGCGAAAACACCCGAAAAAAGCGCCGAACCCACGAACAGCCAGCACACCATGGCGGTGGTTTTTGCTGTCAGGAACACGGCTTCCTTGGTGCGCTTCCAGTCAAGCGTCCGAGCCTGAATGGCCAATAAGAACGCGCCCGCCGCGCCCACGGCAGCGGATTCGGTGGCGGTCGTGATACCAAAGAGGATCACGGCCAGAACGACCACGGTGAGAATGCCGAGCGGCATCGTCGAAGAGGTCAGCAGCCTGATAATCTGCATCCGCTCGGCGCCGAATTTCGCATAATGGCGAAACTGCATCAGCGCGCAGACGGCTGCGATACCCCAGAACCACCAGTAAAAGCTCGCGTCGGGCCCTTCTGCAGCGGGCGCAGCATTTCCAGTGGCGAGCCCAGGCGTGCCGAGTTGCTGAACACCGGTTACCGTGACTTCGGCACCGGCCTGCTGGTGAATGACGACGTACCACCAGATCGTATAGAGCGTGCCGGCCACCATGAGGAATGGCACGAGCGCATAGCCTAGGTTTGAAAGCAGCATTCCGTAGGTGACGCGCTTGCCGTCGTTATCGATCTGGAGTGCCTTTGCCGGCGATATCAGCGCCTTGATCAGCGCAACGAAAACGTTTTGCGAATACGCCGCTTGGAATTTCGGCAGCCAATTCGGAATCGGTACCTTCGTTTGATCCTCGGGCAATGGCGGGGCAATTTTCGGATTAATCATCGCCCAGCCGACAATGTAGATCAGATACAGGAACGACAGGAAAAATCCGGGAAACATCGCCGCCGCGTAGAGCTTCACGATCGACTGACCCGCGACCGCTGCATAGACGATGATCATGACTGATGGCGGAATTAGAATTCCGAGCGTGCCGCCCGCAGTGATGACGCCGGAGGCTAGCTTTACGTCATAGCCGGCGCGGAGCATCGGATTGAACGCGATGACGCCCATCAGCACCACGACCGCGCCCACCAGGCCGCTGGCGATGCCCCAGAACGTGCACACGATCAATGTGGCGACGGCGAGCGAAGCCGGCACTTTGCGGAACGCGAGCTGGATCGAGTAAAACATCTTGTCGACCAGCGCGCCGCGTTCCATCACGTAACCCATTAAGACAAACAATGGGATGGAGATCAGAACGTCGTTCGTCATCGCGCCATAAGTGCGCTCGACAATCAGATCGAATACGCGGTTGTCGAACCACGGATGGGAAGCGTCGTAAAAGGCGATGTAGCCGAAGAACATCCCCAGGCCCATCAGCGTAAAGGCGGTGGGAAATCCCATCATGATCACAATCACGATGAGTGTGAGCATCAACAGCCCAAGTGCTGGATCGCTCATGTGTTCATATCTCCGCCCATACCGCGCTGCCGCGCGATCTCGTCGATCCGCTGGGCGCCCTCAATCGCGATCTTGCGCAACTCTTCATCGACATATTCGCTATGAGCGAGCTGTTCTTCGATGACGTCGATTTCGGCAACGTCGTGCAGGCGGCTGGGCCATTCACCCGTCTTGAGGCAAACGACGCATCGCACGATTTCCGCAATGCCTTGCAACAAAATCAGTGCACCGGCGACTGGGATGACGGTCTTGAATTGATAGACCGGCGGGCCGTTCGCGGTCACATTGGAATGCTCGTTGATGTGCCACGAGATCGAAGCGTAATCGTAGCCGGCGTAGATCAGCGCGGAGACGCCGGGCAGGAAAAACACCACGTACAGCACGATATCGAGCGAGGCCTGCATGCGAGGCCGCATCGAACTGTAGAGGAAATCGCCGCGGACATGGGCGTTCTGCGCCAGCGTGTACGCACCGCAAAGCATGAAGAGCGTTCCGTACAGCATGTTGTCAAGATCGAAGATCCACGCCGTCGGCATGTTCATGATGTAGCGCTTGAAGACTTCGACACAGACGACACTCATTAGGACGACGATCAGCCAGGCTGCAGCCTTGCCGACCCACGTACTAATGCCATCGATTGTGTGCAGAACGCTTTGAACGTTCATTGATAGCGGCCCCGATGCGACACGGTTTAGGAAGAACAAAGCACCATCCCGTCCCCTCGGAATGGTGCTCTGCCAGTTCAAATGCCGTTAGATCGGCAGTTTCCCTTTTGGTCCGAAGTAGTGATCGAACGCCATCTTGCGCGGCGTGATGTAATCCTGCTCCCATTGCGTCGCTCTTTTTGCGAAAGCAAGCTGCGAGGCGATGATCTCCTTGAAGAGCGGATTGGTGCCGATGTATTTCTTGGTGATCTCGTCGTAGAGATCGAGTTGAGCCGCCAGGATCGAATCCGGCGTCTTGTAGAATTTCACCTTATCCGTGGTCTGCAGTGTGATGTAGTCCTGCGAGTTGCGGTCGATCGCCTTCCACATCATGTCTTGAGAGCAGGCTTCGACTGCACCTTCGATGATTGCCTTGAGCTTCGGCGGCAAGCTGTTGAACTTCGTCTTGTTGAAGCTGATCTCCAGCTGCTCGGAATTCTGGTGGTAGCTCTGCAACATGCACACCTTCGACACGTCGGCGAGACCGAGAGTGCGATCCGACGAAGCATTGTTAAATTCGGCCGCGTCGAGTAGGCCGCGGTCCATCGCCGAAGAGATTTCGCCCCCGGGGAGCGCGTTCACTGCGGCCCCCATGGCCGTGAAGAGGTCAATGGAAATACCGACGGTGCGGTATTTCAGCCCCTTGAAGTCGTCCGGGCTTTGCATTGGCTTCTTGAACCAGCCGAGCGGCTGAGAGTAGAGCGGCGCATAAGGGAATGAAACGACGTCGGCGCCGATCGTCGCGAAGATTTTTTCAAGCAGCTGTTTGCCACCGCCGTATTTGTGCCAGGCGAGAAGCATGTTGGCATCCATGGCGTAGCCCGGGCCCGAGCCCCAAAGCGCCAGCGCGGTGTTCTTGCCGTAGTGATAAACCAGCACACCATGGCCGCCGTCGAGCACGCCCTTCGACACTGCATCGAGCAAGCCGAACGCTGGCACTACTGCGCCGGCGGGTAGAACCTCGATCTTGAGGTCACCACCGGTCATGTCATTGACCCGCTTGCCGAAGTCGAGCGCGTATTCGTGGAAGATGTCCTTCGACGGCCACGTGCTCTGGAAACGCATATTTATCGGGCCTTGCGCCTTGACGACCGTCGGTGCGACCACTGCCGCGCTGGCCATAGCCGCGCCGGCCAAGAATTTGCGGCGACTCCCCATTGCAGATTGTCTGTGCTTGCTCATTTTGTACCCTCCCTTAGGTGTTTTTCGGTTGCTCTGTTTATTGAGCTTTATGAAGGACTAACACCGACACCCTAGCCATTAGTCTGTAATTATTTTAAAGCCGCGACAAGCCGGAAATACGCCTTGAAGCGCTGTTCCAAAACGCCAAAAAGTTGGGCAAAGCGCCCCGGTCACATTAAGCAGGCGTCGTCGTAGGATTGAAAAACCAAGCGGCCGGCGGCCTTGCACCGCACCAACAATGGCCGCGCGTCCGCCACAGGCATTGTGTCCCTAGCCGTTCGATTTGCCCGACAAGGCGCGCATGTCACCCAAAACAGGAGACCTCACGTGAGAGGCATATTCTCGACGCTCGCCATCGTTTGGCGGATTGCCAGCCCGTATTTCTATTCCGAAGACCGCTGGGCCGGGCGCATATTGCTGGCAGCAGTCGTCGTGATCGAGCTGTCGATTGTTGGGATCAATGTGCTGCTCAATTCGTGGAACAACACATTCTATAATGCACTGCAGGACAAAAACTGGGACGCATTCGTCTATCAGCTCGGCTATTTCAGCGTGCTTGCTACGATTTTTATCTTGCTCGCCGTGTACCAGCTTTATCTCAATCAATGGCTGCAGATCCGCTGGCGCCGTTGGCTGACCCAAACTTATCTCGATCACTGGCTGAGCAGCGCCAACCACTATCGAATGCAGTTGCTCGGCGACGCAGCCGATAACCCGGACCAGCGCATCGCCGAGGACGTTAAACAATTTATCGATGCCGGGCCGACCGGAATTGGCCTTTTGCCGATCGGACTTGGCTTGCTGAATTCGGTTGTGACACTGGGATCCTTTGCCGTGATCCTGTGGAATTTGTCCGGAACAGCCCCTCTCCAAATCTTCGGTAAAACTTGGGCGATTCCGGGCTATCTCTTCTGGGCGGCGCTGATCTACGCGATCATCGGCACTGCCCTCACACATTTGGTCGGACGCGCCCTTACTGCACTTAACTATCAGCAGCAAAGGTATGAAGCTGATTTCCGCTTCAACCTCATGCGTGTGCGTGAAAACTCCGAACAGATCGCCCTGCTCGATGGCGAGCCGGCTGAGCGCGAACGGTTGCTGATGCGGTTCACAAATGTCGTGACCAACTGGCTTGCAATCATGTCGCGGCAAAAGAAGCTCACATTCCTGACCGCGGGCTATGGCCAGATATCCTCGGTATTTCCGTTTGTCGTGGTGAGTCCTGCTTATTTCGCCGGCGCGATCCAGCTCGGCGGCCTGATGCAGACCGCCTCAGCCTTTGGCAGCGTGCAAGGCGCGCTCTCGTTTTTCATTAACGTCTATCGGCAACTTGCCGAATGGCGCGCGGTCGTCGAAAGGCTCGCGGGATTTGACGAATCAATCGCGGCAGCAAGAGCGGCCGCAAACACGCCCCCGGTCATTGCGCTTACGCCCGGCGATGCAAGCGCCGTCACCTTCAAGGATCTGACAGTGCGGCTTGCCGAATGGCGTGCCGCTCGTTAGCGCCGACAACATTTCGATCAAGCCTGGCGAGCGCGTGCTTGTGAGCGGTCCTTCCGGCGCCGGCAAGTCGACCCTGTTCCGCGCACTGGCCGGAGTTTGGCCTTTTGGCAAAGGCACAATCATGGTGCCGAAAAATGCGCGCGTGATGATCATGCCGCAGCGGCCATACTTTCCAATTGCACCGCTGGCCGCGGCCGTCGCCTATCCCGCCGAGCCAGGTCGCTTCGATGCCGGCAAGGTCGCGGAGTTGATCACCGCCGTTGGTCTGCCCGCGCTTGCGGCCCGCATCGAGGAGGAAGCGCATTGGAACCGGATGCTGTCGCTTGGCGAGCAGCAACGATTGGGAATTGCGCGGGCCCTGCTCTACGACCCCGATTTCCTGTTCCTGGATGAAGCGACGGCGTCGCTCGATGAACCGGCAGAAGCCGCACTCTATAAATTGCTTGCGGAAAAACTCCCGAAAACCACGATCATTTCGATCGGCCACCGGGGAACGTTGGCGGCCTTCCATCAGCGCCGTCTCGCCTTCAATCGCGATGGCGACCACTTCGCCGTGCGAGAAGCCAATCTAGTATCGGCCAAATGAATGAGGCGCGGTGGCTGAAAAGAGAAAGGGCGGCAACCGATCGCGCGGTCGCCGCCCAATCCGGGCAGATTTAGTTTACTTCAGTCTACTTCAGGCTGCCGAGCGTCAAGTCTGCCGACAGCTTCGCGATGAAGGTCGCACCGCACCAGCTCGAGCCAGGGCCAACGTTGATGTTGGTTTGGTTGTTGATGCCGGTCGCAGTCGGGTCGCTGGTGAAGGCGTTGCAGTCACCCTTGTTCATGTCCGTATCGCTGTAACGGAGATCGAGGGTGAACACCTTCCAGGTCAAACCGAATCCGACGTTCCAGGTGTTGTAGTCCTTGTAGTTGATGCCGTTCGGGCTGTTCACGAGGCAGCCGCTTCCAGCCGATCCTGCCAAGCAGGCATAGAACGCATCGCTGGTGCCGAGCCACTGACGGCCGAACTCACCGGACACGTACCAACCGAACGGACCAAGAGCCATTTTGTCAGGCGCCACATATTTGATGGTGCCGGACAGATATTCGCCGGAAGCGCCCGTATTCAGGAAGTTCGGCGAATAGTAGAAGTTTGCGCCGAAGGTCCAGTCGGTCCAGGTGTAGGCAACCTTGCCGTAGACTTCGTAGAAGCTCGCGACTGACTTGGCGGCGTTGCCGCTGGGAATCTCGAGGCCGAAGCAAGCCGGATCGACGCCAGGCGTGACCGCGTAGCAGTTTCCACCCGGGTAGTAGTAGTACCAAAAGCCGAAGTCGAAGGCGACCGGGCCGAAGGTCGGGCGAACGCCGCCGTAGAAGTCAATTTCTGCCGCCGCGTTGTTGGCGAACTTGATGCTCTCGCCAGAAATACCGGCATAGAGCTGCACGTTTGATGTGACGTTGTAGCGCGGCTCAAAATAGGCCGCGACCGATGGCTTGTGACCGGATTGGGTCACGCCGCGAAACACGTAGTCATTCATGAGCGCGGAACCGAAGGCGATATCCCACGGGCTCGGCGGAGGAGCCGGAGCCACCTTGGGAGCTTTCGCCGGCAGGTCTGCCGCAAAGGCGGGGAAAGCGGCCGAAACCGCAAGCGCCGCGACAACCGACAACACAACTTTCTTCATCGAGTCTGCCCCTTTAATTCGATCGGTCCGAGGGCCGGGCCGATCCCCATTTGCCTGCCATCCCGCTTACAGAGCCGTAGATTTTTCCCCGGCTGCGATCGACCTGTAAGCGCTTTGACGTGCATTACTCGCGAATTTAGACCTGTGACAGCCAGTCGCGGCAAGCCAAAAACGGGGGCAATTGCCGCCTTTTTAGGCGAATTCGGCCTCAACCGACAGATAGTCTGAGGCTGTTGCGTGAATGTCACAAATTGGGACCGGGAGGTGCAATTTTGGCCCCGGTCAAGGCTGTTCACGCAGCCCTTCCGCAAGGGTTTTCCACAACCTGACGACGCAACCGGCGGGCCGAACGGCCCCGATTCTCGCCTACGCCGCCGCCTTTTTACGGTTGGCTTCGAGCCGCGAGTCGACCAACGCGACGATTGCGTCGATCACGGGGTGGCTCAGGCCCTTCTGCTTGGCGATCAGCTGCACAAGCTTGTCGGCTCGCTCGATATTGGGCGCGCCGTTCTGCAACGCCCGCGCGGCGGAGGCCGGACGCGTCAGGCTCTGCGCGGCGGCGGCATATTTTTCGAACGGCACCAGGTCGCTCGGTGCAGCGCCGAGTTTCACGCAGAGGTCGAACACGAAATTATAAACCGAACGCGACTCCTCGATGTTCGAATGCACCGCTTCTTGCGCCGTGCGCATGCCGTCTTTGGTGATGCAGCGGTAATTTCCCGCCAGCAACATCGACCACTTGGCAAGCGGCACGAAAATCGAATCGTGCACGCGCAATTTCACAGGCAGTTCGATCTTGCCCTCCGGCGTATCGAAGCGCACGGCATCGATGTCCTTCTCGAGCTGGCGCAGAATGGCGGTGTGCATGTCGTTGTCGAACTTCGCGACCTTGAAGTTTGTCGGCAGCGTCACCTGCAGCACGTTGACCTTCTCCTCGGGCGGGCGGATTGCCTGCGGATCGGGGCTGCACAAGGTCAGCAGGCCGGGCTCGAAATTGTCCCACACCGTGGGATCGGTATAGGCGGGCTTGAGTGCATCGTAGTTGAGACCCGGAATGCGTTTCACGTAAGGAAGCGGCGGCATGTTCATGATCGACATGCACGGCACTTTCGATTTCGCCACCGCGTCGAGCAATTCGCGCACGCCGGGCGAGCGGTATTGCGGCTCCTGCATCGCAAGGCCGACGAGGTCATAGTGCTTCGGGTTCACGCCCGCAGCGCCGCCCGCGGTCACTTTCCCCGGCAGCTTGCGCGAGTCGATTTCGATTTGATCTTTGCGGCCCTTCACCGGCATCCGCACGCGGAAGCCTTCGCCGTTGATCAGGTCCGCTTCCGCCGGCAGGCAGACCAGATGAACGGAATGGCCGCCAAACAGGATCTTGGAGGCGAGCAGCGATCCATAGGACGCGCCCATGATCAGAATTTTATACGTTGCCGGCATGGCGGCCTCCCTTATCGTTTATTCGTGAAAATCCTAGAGACTTCTGACCCTTAAGGCCATCATCTCATTGCCCGCATGCTATGCGGCCCGTCTTGTCGATGCAATCGGGGTCGCGCATTGGCTTTCGCGCCAAGCCAACGCTCCGCCGCCCGTATTCTTTGCTGGCGCCGGGTCCGCCGTCGTCTGACACGATGCGGGGATTGACCCGCACCGGTATTTCCTCCGCTGCGATCCCGGAGAAAATCCGAGGGCGCGCGGGACGCCAAAGGTCCTGATGGACCCACGGGCCTCGAGGCCTCACAGCATCGAGGCTTGTCGAAGTCCTGATAGTGCCGCAAGTCCGCCAAATCCAAAGGCGTCCCGCGCGCGGTGTTTATAGGTTTGCTCCACGCTCTCCCCGGTGGTCGATCCTTTCAGTGCGCGTCTGCCTGTTAAGCGTCACCGCGACGAAATCCACCGTATGAGGCCCTGGCCATTTGGCCGGCGATGTTCTGACCATCCGCCAACCTGTCGGCCGCCAGCGGGGCCTCGGCGTGCGGCAGGCACGCCGGGATCGAACGCGGCTTGGACCGCCGGTCGGGACATTCGCGCCGCATCTCCGACGCTCCCAGACCGGCCACCGCTCCCCGCCCCGCGTCTGGAGACGCTGATCAGACACCCCTCGGTAACGAGGCGGGATGGATAGGATTATAGTCAGAGTAGGATTAAAGTCAAGACGCAATTGTGATCTGTCGTCTTGGGCGCGCGTGAGCGAGGCCCGGGATCATCGCTCTCTCCCCCGTCATGCCCGGCCTTGTGCCGGGCATCCACGCCTTCCTGCAAGACAGCGACCGAAGACGTGGATGGCCGGGACGAGCCCGGCCATGACGCCTGTGTGGTGCGGCGTATCCCCGCTTGTACGGCGATGAGCGGGATGTGTGTTCGCGTTCGCTGGGACGACAGCAACATTAGGAGACTAGCCAGCCGACGCCTTTTCGCTCGCGAGTGCGGCGAGCGGCTCCGGCACCGGACCGCCGGTTGCCCAGTCGAGAAGCTCGACGGTATGGACCACCGGGATATCGGTGCCCGCGGCAAGCTGCGTGATGCAGCCAATATTGCCGGCGGCAATGACGTCCGGTTTGAGCAGTTCGATGTTGGCGACTTTGCGTTCGCGCAATTGTTTCGCGAGAGCCGGCTGGAGAATGTTGTAAGTGCCCGCCGAGCCGCAGCACAAATGGGCTTCCGGCACGTCTTTGACCGTGAAGCCGGCATTGCCGAGCAATTCCTTCGGCTCGCGGACCACTTTCTGCCCGTGCTGCAGCGAACAGGCCGAATGATAGGCGACGGTCAGCGGCAGGGGAGCTGCGGCGTCCGCAAGATCCAGCGTTGCCAGAAATTCGGTGATGTCGCGAGCGCGCGCCGAAACACGGGCCGCTTTCGCGGCGTGGGTCAGATCGTTGCGGAACATAAATCCGTAATCCTTGATGGTCGTGCCGCAGCCGGACACGGTGACAAGAATGGCGTCGAGCCCATCTCCTTCAAGTTCACGAATCCACGCATCGATATTATTGCGCGCCTGCGACATCGCCTCGTCCTCGCGCCCCATGTGGTGGACGAGCGAGCCACAGCAGGCTTCGCCGGCGGCGACCACCACTTCAATGCCGTGCCGGTTGAGGATACGGATCGCGGCTTCGTTGGTGGAAGGCGCCAGCACCGGATTGATGCAGCCAGACAAAAGCGCGACGCGGCCGCGGCGTGCGCCTTCCGCTGGATAGACCTTGCCGGCGCGGTCGACAGGCGGCGCGGGCTTGCGGTGCGGCGTGAGCCGGAGCATCGCCGCCATCCGGTGCAAGCCGAGCAGATCAAAAATCGGCGCCAGTGGCCGCGCGATCAAGCCCGGCGACGACAGCAAGACGAAACAGGCCCGGGTCGACCAGCACGCGCGCCAGCAGTCCGCGCAACGCGCGATCGGCCAGCGGGCGCTTGTAGGTCTTTTCGATGTGCTCGCGAGCGTGGTCGACGAGGTGCATGTAGTGCACACCGGACGGACAAGTGGTCATGCAGGCCAGGCAAGAGAGGCAGCGGTCAATATGCTTGACCACCTCGCGCGTCGCCGGCTTGTCCTGTTCGAGCATCTCCTTGATCAGGTAGATGCGCCCGCGCGGTGAATCGAGCTCATCGCCAAGCAGCACATACGTTGGACAGGTCGCGGTGCAGAATCCGCAATGCACACAGGCGCGCAGGATTTTCTCCGAGGATGCGACCTGCGGATCGAGCAGTTGTGTGATGGAGAAGGAGGTTTGCATTGAATTAATCGACTAACCTAACAGCCGTCATGGCCGGGCTTGTCCCGGCAATCCACGCCTTGCTTGCGGATACTTTGGAAGACGTGGATGCCCGCGACATAGGCGTGCGAAAGCACGCCGTCCACTGGACGGCTATGCGCGGGCATGACGAAGAAGGGCGTTCCATCATCATCACACCCCCGCCCACATGCGGCCGGGATTGAGCACGCCTTTCGGGTCGAAGCTCTCCTTCACGCGCTTGGCCAAAGCGCTCGACGCCGGATCCTCCGAGGCGAAGACGTCAACGGCGGCGCGCACCGCGGCCGGCGCGCGGATAAGCGTCGCATGTCCCCCAACCGCGGCAACCGCGCCGCGGATCGCGGCGGCATCCGGCTCATCGGCGAAAGGCATCGCCACCCAAATAAGACCGCCGCCCCAGTCATAAAACATCTGCGCTGCCGGCGTGATCGCGGCGGCAATCTCGTGGCCGCGGCTGGGAGCAACCGAAATGCGCCACAGCGGCCGGGCCCGCGTTGCCTCACCGGCGAACGGCTTGACGTGCCGGATGCTCTGCCAGAGCGCGCGCGAATTCTTGTCATCGAGCACCGCAACCGGACCAATAGCTTTTCATCAGCGCGGCGAGTGCTCCTTTGCGATGCGCGACTGAGGGCGCGAAGCCTTCCAGCCTGAACACCGTCGAGGCCTCCGGGCGCGGCAAACCGTCGAACCAGGACGCCACGTGATCGGGCAGATGCGCTGCACCTGAGACATCGCACGACGAGCCCATCGCGGCAGCCATCGCGGCGCACGCGCGCGCGTCGTCGAGGCCCGCGACCAGCACGGTGGCCTCGGTTTCGGCTTTGGGCAGAACCTTGACTGTAATATCGGTCATGGCGCCGAGCGTGCCCCAGGAACCGGCGAGCACTTTGCAAAGATCGTAGCCGGTGACGTTCTTCACCACGCGGCCGCCGGACTTGATGGTCTCGGCGCGGCCGGTGACCGCGGTGACGCCCAGGAAATGATCGCGCGCGGCGCCGGATTTGATGCGACGCGGACCGGACAGATTGGCGGCGATGGCGCCGCCGAGCGTGCCGCGGTTCGCTTCTCCGCCGAGCAGTGGCCCGTAGTCCATCGGTTCAAAAGCGAGCTCCTGATTGTTTTTCTCGAGCAACGCTTCGATCTCGGCGATCGGCGTGCCGGCGCGCGCCGAGAGCACGAGTTCGGCCGGCTCATAGAGGGTCACGCCGGTGAGACTCGAAAGATCGAGCGTGAGATCGGTCTGGCTCGGCCGGCCGATGGCGCGCTTGGTCCCCTGCCCGGCCAATTCGAGCGCCTTGTCGTTGCCGAGCGCCCAGCGCACGGCGTCTTCGACTTCTTTGGCATCGCGGGGTTTGAGCGTGTCAGCCATTACGCGAATACGTCATTCCGCAGCCCGCGCAGTGGGCTCGCGCGCGAAGGCCGGCATGATCTCGCGCGCAAAACGGCGAAGCTGGTCGACACCACCGGCAATCGTCAGGAGCACATAGGTGACGCCAGCATCGCGCAGCGCTTCGATCATGCGGGCGATTTCGTCGGGCGTCCCGTAAAGCGCGTTCTCTTCCGTCGCGCCGGCCTTGTCGGCGTAAGCCAGCACGTGCGCACCCGGTTTGCCGCCGGGCATGCGCGACACATCGATGGTGCGTTTGGTGTATTCGGCCTGGCGTATCAGTGCGGCTTCTTTATCGGCCTTGTCTTTCGCCACGTAGAGTTGGCGCGCGACCGTCACTTGCATGGGATCGAACACGAAACCATTTGCTTCGCGTTCGGCCTTGTAGATGCCGATGCGTTCGCCCAGCGTCGCCGGCGATGCATATTGATCGAGGATGAGATTGAAGCCGCGCGCGGCGGCGCGCTTGATCGTGTGCGGATTGCCGGCGGCTACCCAGAGCGGAGGATGCGGGCGTTGCGCCGGCGGCGGTTCCACCACGATGTCCTCGAAATGCCAGAAGCGGCCTTTGTGCGAGAACCGCTCGCGCGTGGTCCATGCGCGCATCATCACCTCGAGCGCTTCCTCGAACCGCGCTTCGGCCTCCTCCGGCGCGATCTGGAAGCCCTTGAATTCGCTGTGGCGATATCCCTTGCCGATGCCGAGATCGAGGCGGCCGCCGGACAGCAGATCGAGCGTCGCCGCTTCCTCCGCGAGCAGAACCGGATTGTGCCACGGCGGCACGATGACCGCGGTGCCAAGCCTCAGCGTCGTCGTTCGCATGGCCAGCGCCGTGAGCAACATCAACGTCGAAGAGACCTGGTTCCAGCCGCTGAAATGATGCTCGACCGAAAAGCTCGAATGAAAACCAAGCGCCTCTGCCTCGACATTGAAATCGAGATAGTCAAAAAAGCCGCGGCCGGTCTCGGGACCGAAGCCTGGAACTATCGGCTTTGGGCGAACAGAACAGACCGAAACGCATGATTAGAACCTCGGGATATCCGGGAACGGCAGCTTGCCGGCGTGCACGTGCAGCCTGCCCAGTTCGGCGCAGCGGTGCAGCTGCGGAAATACCTTGCCGGGGTTGAGCAGGCCTTTGGCGTCGAAGGCGCACTTCACACGCTGCTGCTGATTGAGATCGATCTCGGAGAACATGACCGGCATCAAATCGCGTTTCTCAACGCCAACACCATGCTCCCCGGTCAGAACTCCACCGACCTCGACGCAAAGCTTGAGGATCTCGGCGCCGAATTCTTCCGTCTTCTCCAGCTCGCCCGGAACATTGGCGTCGTAGAGAATGAGCGGGTGCAGGTTGCCATCGCCGGCATGAAACACGTTGGCGACGCGCAGGCCGTATTTCGCCGACATTTCCTTCATGCGCTTGAGCACCAGCGGAAGCTGCGCGCGCGGGATGGTGCCGTCCATGCAGTAATAGTCGGGCGAGATGCGCCCGACCGCGGGGAACGCCGCCTTGCGGCCGGCCCAGAACAGCAGCCTCTCCTCTTCCGAACGCGAGGTCTTGCAGGACACCGCGCGGCATTCGTCGCGCGATCTTGTCGACGCGTTCGATCAGGTGATCGACTTCAGCGGCGGGCCCGTCGAGCTCGACAATCAGAAGCGCTTCGACGTCGAGCGGATAACCGGCATGAACGAAGGCTTCCACCGCCGCGATCGCGGGGCCGTCCATGATTTCCATGCCGCCGGGAATGATTCCGGCCCCGATGATGCGCGAGACGCATTCGCCGGCGTCTTCCGACGACGGAAAGCCGACGAGCAGCGCGCGCGCCGTCTCCGGCTTCTTCAAAATGCGTACGGTCACTTCGGTGACGACGCCGAGCAAGCCTTCCGATCCGGTGATCAGACCGAGCAAATCATAGCCCGCCGCGTCGAGATGCCTGCCGCCGATGCGAAGCACTTCGCCGGTGATCAGCACGATTTCGCAGCCGAGCACGTTGTTGGTGGTCATGCCGTATTTCAGGCAATGCACGCCGCCGGAATTCTCCGCCACATTGCCGCCGATCGTGCAGGCGATCTGCGAGGACGGATCCGGCGCATAATAAAATCCGGCATGCGCCACGGCATTGCTCACCGCGAGATTGGTCACGCCCGGCTCGACCACGGCGACGCGGTTTGCAAAATCGATCTCGAGGATGTGGTTGAACTTGGCCATGCCGAGCAGCACGCCATCGGCGAGCGGCAATGCGCCGCCGGACAGCGAGGTGCCCGCTCCGCGTGGCACCACCTTGATGCCCTCGTCATGGCAATAGCGCAGGACTCTGCGAAACCTGCTGGGTCGTCTCCGGCAGCACGACCACCATCGGCAGCTGGCGGTAGGCGGTCAGCCCGTCGCTCTCATAGGGTCGCAACTCGCGCTCGGCCGCGATCACGCCCTCACCGGGAACGATGGTCCGCAGGGCCGCGACGATGCGTTCGCGACGGTCCAGGACCGCACTGTCCGGTTCCGGCATTCGCACTGACATTCCCAACTCCACCGTATGGCCGAGCAGCCACAAACCTGCCACGATACCAGCCATTTGACGGCATTACACATAGGGCTGGCAAAACCCAACGGAAACCGGCCCAGGCCCGCGAGCGTTAGGGACCGGGGGCGACTTATCGAAGTCATAAAGGGAGTGGCATAATGAAATCGGTACTTGCGGTGGCCATGACGATGGCCGCGATAATTCAGGTCGCGCAGGCGCAGGACGTTGCTGCCGGTGAGCAGTCCTTCAAGAAGTGCTTTCCCTGCCATTCCGTCGGCGAAGGCGCGAAGAACAAAGTGGGCCCCGAGCTCAACGGCCTCGACGGCCGTCATTCCGGCACGGCTCCCGATTTCAACTATTCCGACGCCAACAAGAATTCGGGCCTCACCTGGAACGAAGCAACGTTCAAGGACTACATTAAGGACCCGCGAGCCAAGATCCCGAATACCAAGATGATCTTCCCCGGCATCAAGAACGAGAAAGAAGCCGGCGACCTATGGGCCTATCTAAGCCAGTTCGGCCCGGACGGCAAAAAGAAGTAGGCAATCGTCAAAAAGACGCATGACGGGCCATTTGACCTTGGTCAAGGCCGACAACGCGGGACGGCAGGCATCATGACACCATCGAGCGCGATCGCTCGGTTTGGAGATCTGCATCATGATCAAGGACCTTATCGTCAACCTGGGGCTCGGCGCGCAGGATCCTGCGGGCGATTACGCTATTTCGCTGGCTGAGATTTTCGAGGCGCATGTGCTGGGCATTGCCGTCTCCTATGAGCCGGTAATCCCGGGCACGGTGATGGGCGGCATTCCGCCGGAAGTCATCGAAGGCCAACGCGTTGAATCGGACAAGAAAGCACGCTCTGCGGTCGCCCGATTTGAACAGGCTTATAAACGCGCGGGCGTTTCCGGCGGAAACCCGCACGATCAGCGCCAGCATTTCCGGCGCTGCCGACGAGATCGGCCGCCTCGGCCGCCGCTTCGACCTCATCATCGTCGGTCAACCAAACCGGCAAAAGTCGCTGCCCGACGAAGTCGTCGACGAAGGCGTGTTGTTCGAATCCGGCCGGCCCGTCATTTTTGTGCCGTTCATCCACAAAGGCGGCGTGACACTCGACCGCATTATGGTGTGCTGGGATGGAAGCCGCACCGCGGCGCGCGCCATTGCCGACGCGATGCCGATTCTGAAAAAGGCAAAACAGGTCGAAGTTGTCATAATCTCCGACAAGCCCGGCAAGGCGGATGAAGTTCCCGGCGCCGATCTCGGCCAACATCTTGCGCGTCACGGCTTGAAGATCGACGTCAAGCGAATTACCTCGCCTGATACAGACGTGCCATCCACGATTCTTTCTTACGCGGCCGATTCATCTGCCGACATGATTGTGATGGGAGGTTACGGCCATTCGCGTCTCCGCGAATTCGTGCTCGGCGGCGCCACGCGCGGCATGCTCGAGGCGATGACGGTGCCGGTGCTGATGTCGCATTGAGGGCAATCCGCTCATTCCGTGCAAGCGGGAAGTTGCGTTTGCTCGGCCTTGGGTCCCTGCTTGCGCGGGGACGAGCGGAGAATGCGGGAGCGAGAATGCTCGAACACCACGTCACATTGCTCGATGGCGAAAAGGTCTTGATCCGGCAACTCAAGCCGGAGGACGCCGCGTTTTATCCCGATTTTCTTGACGAGGTCACGCCCGACGACCTGCGCCTGCGCTTCTTTATCCCGATGCGCGAGGTCAGTCATGACCTCATCGAAAAGCTCATTCACTACGATCCAGAACACGCCATGGCCTTCATCGCGATCGCTGAGGCGAGCGGCCGCATGTTAGGCGTGGTGCGCCTGCACGATGACCCCATCGGCGACGGCGCTGAATTCGCCATCCTGGTGCGCTCGCATCTCAAAGGTCATGGGCTTGGCTGGCTCTTGATGAAGCACATGATCACCTACGCCCAGGAGAAGGACCTGGCGAACCGTCCATGGGCAGGTGCTGGCGGACAACGCCACGATGCTGCAAATGTGTGCAGAACTTGGTTTCCACGTTTCAGACGATTCCGGTGAACGCGGCGTGAAAGTTGTGAACTTGTCGCTTCACGACCTGCCGGCACTCACTGCGCATTAATCAGACTTACGGCAGAACGCACTGCGCGACGAGGCCGCGAGCACGCGCATCGACCACGCCAACCGCGCGCAAGGCAAACAGCGCAATCGTCTGCACGGATTCTCGAACGTTGCCGGAGGAAGGCGCGAGTGGCCCGACCAGTCCTTCAAGCAGTGCTCCCACGACGGCGGCTGCGGCCACGCGCGCATCTTGTTCGGGCAGATGACGGCCGGCGATCGCAGAGCCGATCCGCGCTTCGAGTTCTGCCGCAAGTGCACGACGGAATTCCAGGCGCAAGATATCGATATCGGCGTCGACCGGTTCGGCCATCAAGGCCCAAGCGAGCCGCCGCTCTCGCATCGCGCGCACAGCAAAGGTCGCAATGCAGGCAGCAAGCGCCGATAGCGGCCCGGGCGCGGCATCCGCGGCGGCGCGCATGGCCGCAACCTCGCGCTCGGCGGTGGCAGCGATAAGTTCGGCAACAAGATCGCCTTTGGAGGGAAAGTAGCGATAGACCGTGCCGGCAGCGATATCGGCCCGCAGTGCGACCGGTGCAATCTGCACCGCGCCCATGCCGCCTTCCGCAGCGATCGATTGCGCGGCATCGAGGATAGTCTGCTCGCGCTCCGCAAGCCGGCGGACGACATTCTCGGTGCGGCGATAGGCCATGGAAGGAGTGAAGGCTGATTCACGTGACGGTGGCAAGGCCGCAACCGTCCTCCGCTCGCCCGAGCACGACACACCCCGTTGTCGTCCCTACCAATGCAGCAACGTTTAAGCCGTCGTCCCCGCGAAAGCGGGGACCCATACTCCGCAGCTATTCAGCTGAGTAACTCTGTCCGATCCCGCCAATCCAAATTGTTTTCTTCGATCAAACGAATCTTCCAATCACGATTCCCTTTCTTGAGTTGTTTTTCGCGGGTGATCGCCAAATAGGCGGTTTCAAACTTTTCGATATGAACAAGGCGATGCACCTTGTACTTCTTTGTAAAAGCATCAGCCGTGCCCGCGCGGTGCTCGGTGAGGCGGCGGGACAAATCATTGGTCACGCCAATATACAAAGTGCCGTGGCGACCGCTCGCAAGGATGTAGACGAAGTACTCGGCCATCAATCAATGACGGTGGTTATGGGTCCCCGTCATCGCGGGGACGGCGGCACTATTTTTTGTTCTGCCCCAGCGACTTCTCGCGGATGCTCGAAAGCGTCGCGGACGGCGTAATCGCTTCCGGATCAATCTTGAGATGCAGGATCGACGGCTTGCCGGAGGCACGCGCCGCCGCGAAGGCTGCCGGAAAATCCGCCGACTTCTCGACCACCGCGCCATAGCCGCCGAAGGCTCGCGCATAGGCGACAAAATCGGGATTGCGCAAATCGGTGGCGATCACGCGACCCGGAAATTCGCGCTCCTGATGCATACGAATGGTGCCGTAAATGCCGTTGTCCGCAACCAGCACAATCACCGGCAATTCGTATTGGACCGCCGTTGCAAAATCCTGGCCCGTCATCAGAAAATCGCCATCCCCGGCAACGCAGACGACGGTACGCTTGGGATGCAAGGTCTGCATCGCCAGCGCCGCCGGCAAGCCATAACCCATTGAGCCCGAGGTCGCGCCGACGAGGCCGCCGAATTTGCGCACGCGATAGAAGCGGTGGACCCAGCCTGAGAAGTTTCCCGCACCTTGCGTGATGATTGCATCTGTCGGCAGGTTGTCGCGCAACCACACCATGATCTCGCCGAGGTTTACGGCGCCGGGCACAGGCGTCGCCTTCTCGCCCCAGGCGAGATAGTCGGCATGCGCCGTATCGCTCTCGCCGCGCCAGGCGATTTCCTTCGGCGGTTGCAGACTATCCAGCGCTGCGCAGAACGCGGTTGGCGCGGCATTGATGGCGAGATGCGCGTGATAGACGCGGCCGAGTTCGTCCGCGCCCGGATGCACATGCACAAGCTTCGTCTGCGGCTCGGGGATGCTGAACACGGTATAGCTTTGCGACGGCATTTCGCCGAAACGCCCGCCAATCAGCAAGACCAGGTCTGCATTCTTCACGCGCGCGAGAAGCTTCGGGTTCGGTCCGATCCCGAAATCGCCCGCGTAACAGGGATGCAACGCATCGAACAAATGCCCGCGACGAAAAGTCGTCGCGACCGGAAGAGCAAAGCGCTCCGCAAATCGCATCAGCGCGGCCGCCGCCTGCTCTGTCCAGCGGCTGCCGCCGATCAATGCGACCGGACGCTTTGCTTCCGCCAGCAGTTTTTGCAGGCGGCTCATATCCGCCGAGCCGGGCGAGATTTCGATCGGATCGAACGGTGCGGCATCCGGCACAGCGACGCGCTCGACGCAGCATGTCCTCGGGAAGCGCGATCACCACCGGTCCGGGCCGACCGTTGGATGCCGTGTGAAACGCGCGGGAAACGATTTCCGGAATGCGCGACGGGTCATCGATCTCGGTTGCCCATTTGGCCATCGAGCCAAATACCGCGCGATAATCGAGCTCCTGAAACGCTTCCCGCTCGCGCATCTCGCGGCCGACCTGGCCGACGAACACGATCATCGGCGAGGAATCCTGGCTTGCGATATGAATGCCGGCCGAGGCATTGGTCGCGCCCGGCCCGCGCGTGACGAAGCAGATGCCGGGCCGGCCGGTCGTCTTGCCGGTCGCCTCTGCCATGATGGCGGCAGTGCTTTCGTGGCGGCAGACCGTGAGCTTGATATCGCTGCCGTAAAAAGCGTCGAGCGCGGCAAGGTAGCTTTCGCCCGGCACGCAAAACGCGTGACGCACTCCGTGGATCGACAATTGGTCGATCAGGATCTCGCCACCGCTGCGGGCGTTGTCCTTGCCGCGCATCGAAATTACTTCACGATCTTTGCTGGCGGAATTTTTGGCGAAAACGGCGCCGGGGTCATCAACCAGTTGGACTGCTCGATCACGTTGCCGGCTTTCGCGTTTTCCGAAAGGAAATGTTTCCAGTCGGCGTCCTGCATCATCTTGGCGCGCTTTTGTTCGCGCTCGCCGGCGCTCTCATAAATCCAGCCGTGTACCAGCGTGTTAAGCTGCCCGGTTTCGCTGACGAGATAATAATGAGGCTCACCCATATGGCGGAGCTGCACCGGATAAGCGAGCTTGCTGTAAAGTTCGAGTTGCGCCGGCACCCGGCCCGGCAGAATCCGATAGGTCCGATGATCGATAATCACTGAGCGTCTCCCTTGAAGAATGACCGCCTGATGCGACGGTCAGGCGCGCACTCTTCCGGCAAGGCGCGCGCCGGTCAATAGGATTGGATCATCGCGCAATATTTGATCGCGTGAAAAGTCGCGTCACGTTGCGGGTTCAACAGAAGCGACCTGGTAGGTATGCATCTCCCCTTCGTCATTCCGAATTGAGACATATTCGCCATTGCGGAATTCGTGTGCGCCGAAGCGGTAGCCGCTTTCATCGTCGTCCTCCGCTGTCTGGTCGTAATCGAACACCCAGCGGGCATGCTCGGGTCCGCCCGGCCGGTGCACCAGCAGGCCGTGTTCGTCTTCCTGGCCCTCCCAGAATCGACGCACACGGCAACGATCGCGGTGCTGCTTCCAGAGCGCGGCATCGATATGGTTTTTGGCGTCGAGGGGCGCAACGAATTCGTATCCATGCCGCGACGAGCCCTGCGGGGAACTCTTTGGAGCGCGCAAGATTGAGCCTGATGCGTTTGAAAGTGTGCGGCAATGCGGTCACGGGTGGTCTCCTTGGTCGCTATAATACCGCCAATATGCCCCCGACCCTGCTTTGCCATTTTGATCTAGATCAGCCTGAAATCATTGAGCCTTGCGACTATGTCATCCGCATGAAGGGCGCGGCGCGATGATGGCAGAGGCTTCCCAGGAGCCGGTTATCGAATTCCTCAGCGATCCCGCCACGCACGGCGGAGCGCCGGTCAAACGGATCGACACCCATGCCGCCTCGGTATTTCTGGCTGGGGAGCGCGCATTCAAGATTAAGCGCGCCGTGAAATTTCCGTTCCTTGATTTCTCCACGCTCAAACAGCGGCGGATTGCGTGCAACGCCGAGATTGCGGTCAACCGTGCTTTTGCTCCGGCGATTTACCGCAACGTGGTCCCCATCACGCGCGAAGCCAGCGGCCAGCTTGCGATCGGCGGCAAAGGCGATCCGGTGGAATGGGCCGTCGCGATGCGACGCTTCGACGACAGCCAGACACTCGATCATCTCGCCGCGGCCGGTCGTATCAACGACACTCTGGCCGATGCACTCGGCCGCTCCGTCGCCGCCGCGCACCGCTACGCAGCGTCCGCAACGCAAGCACAGTTCGTCGATACACTTGCCAAAATCATTGCGCAAAACGAGACCGAGCTCGCGGCCGAACCGGATCTGCTTTCGTTGCAGGACTTGCGCGATCTGGCCGACGCTACGCGTACGGCATTCGAGCGCGTGAAGTCTCTCTTGTCAGCGCGGGAGCGCGCCGGGCTGGTGCGCCGCTGTCACGGCGATCTGCATCTGGGCAACATCGTGCTCATCGACGGCAAGCCAGTCTTGTTCGACGCAATCGAATTCGACGAGCGCATTGCCACCGGCGACGTCTTCTACGACCTTGCTTTTCTTTTGATGGATCTTATTGGACGCGGGCTGGATTTCGGCGGCGAACATTGTGCTCAACCGTTATTTGATCGACACGCAGCGCGTTCACGATCTTGATGCGCTTGCCGCGCTGCCGCTGTTCATGTCGGTACGCGCGGCGATCCGCGCCAAGGTCACTGCAGCGCGGCGCCGGCAAGGAAATTCCCCCGCCGGCTCCGCACAAAGTGCGCGCGATTATGCCGCGCTGGCTCGAAAACTTCTGGCGCCCGCCAAGCCGCAATTGATTGCCATCGGCGGACTCTCGGGCACCGGCAAATCGCTCCTCGCACGCACGCTGGCGCCGGGCCTTCTGCCCCCTCCGGGCGCAGTCATCTTGCGCAGCGATATCGAGCGCAAGACGATGTTCGGTGTCGGCGAGACTGAACGATTGCCGGAGACCGCTTACAGCGCCGAGACCACGGCCAAGGTCTACGCGACGCTATGCGAGAAGGCGAAACGCGTGGTCGCTGCGGGCCATTCGGCCATCGTGGATGCTGTTTTCGCGCAGCCAGACGAACGCGTGGACATTGCGAAAGCCGCTGCTGGCGCCGCCTTTCATGGCCTATTTCTGCAGGCCAGCCTCGAAACGCGTCTGGCCCGTATCGGCGGTCGTTCGTGCGACGCATCCGACGCGAACGCGGAGATCGCCCGCAAACAGGAAGAATTCGACCTCGGCCCCGTGAAATGGGGGAAGGTTGATGCCTCCGGCACGCCGGAAGAAACGTTCATCCGGACGGAAGCCATGCTCGGCAGGCGGTGAAGGAGCTATGCATTGCCCGCCTCGCAGTCCCGCCACGCACCCCCGTGACATGCGATACAAAACCGATGCATAGCTTGACCGACGACGTCTGCCCTGCTGGTTCCGGATAATGATCGCCGCAAGAAGCCGACACGCGTTTGCCCTGCGGCTTGCGGCCGGCATCGCCGGCTATTGCACGTTCATCAATTTGTATTCGCCGCAGGCGATCCTGCCGCTGCTGTCGGGCGAGTTCGGCGCGGGACCTGCGGAAATCTCCACGATCATGACCGCCGGCACGCTCGCGGTCGCGCTGATTGCGCCGTTCTCCGGCACGGTCGCCGACGTGCTCGGCAGGAAGCGCGTCATCGTCGCCGCGATGCTGGTGCTCTCGGTGCCGACTGTCCTGGCGGCCATGGCACCGACGCTGCACGCGCTGGTTTTCTGGCGCTTTGTGCAGGGACTGGCGATGCCGCCGATTTTTGCGGTGACGATCGCGTATATCGGCGAGGAACTATCACCACACGAGGCGACTGCTGCAGCCGGCCTCTATACCTCCGGTGCGAGTCTCGGTGGATTTCAGCGGACGGTTCGTTACCGGAATTCTTTCTGACATCGTTGGCTGGCGCTACGCGTTCGTCGTGCTTGCAGCGATGACGCTTGCGGGCGCGATTGCGGTTGCCGTCATGTTGCCGCGCGAGCGCAAATTCGTCCGCTCGACGGGCCTCATCGCCTCCGGCAAGCAGATGCTTCGGCATTTTCGCAACCCGCAGCTGGTCGCGACTTACGCGGTCGGCTTCGGCGTGCTGTTCAATTTCATCGCGACTTTTACTTACATCAGTTTCCGGCTGGCCGCCGAACCCTACAATTTGTCGCCGACCCTGCTTGGTATGATCTTCGTCGTTTATCTCGTCGGCACCGCATTGACTCCGATGACCGGTTGGGCGGTCGGCCGCTTCGGCCGGCGCGATTTCATGATCGGCACCATCGGCGTGTGGATCGCAGGAATTGCGTTGACGCTTGCCGGGCCGCTGTGGGTGATTTTGCTAGGCCTGACGATTTGCGCGGGCTGCGGCCTGCTCTGCCAGGCCGTGTCGACCGGATACGTCACCATCACCGCGCAGGCCGGCCGCTCCTCTGCGGTCGGGCTTTATGTATCGAGCTTCTATCTCGGCGGCAGTTTCGGCGCGGCAATCGGCGGCCTTGCATGGACATTCGCGGGTTGGGCCGCCTGTGTCGCAATGGTTGCGGTGATGCTGACGGTGATGGGAGCGATCGTCGCCGGCGCCTGGTCGCGCACCAAGAAAGTGACGCCGCCGAGTGCAATCGAGCCGGCTTAATCCGCGCTGGCATGCCAAAGCGGCGCGTAGCCGCGCGCAAGCACTGTCAAAATCGACGGCGGCGTGAGCACATCGACGTCGACGTCCCGCGGGCGCGATATCGTCTCCGAATATCCTGATGGTGTCCACCGCAGCAGCCGGTTGCCGCGAACAGCGAAGGCTTGCCCACTGATTGCAATCATGGCGCCGTCCGGAAGGTCGTCGATTTTGCGCCGGTGCATGCGCTTGGCCGTCGCATCAAGCCGTTCGGCATGCAGCGCTGCGTCCATTGCCGGCGCCGATGCACGCCGGTTCTTGCCGGAGAACAAGGACGCGAAATGTTCGGCGTCCTTGCGGCGACACTCGAAGCATGGCCGGTGCCCAGCGGCGAGGGCCGTCACCTCGTCGAGGAAGAACAACTCCGTGTAGTAGCGGCCCCAAACATCGCGCTGGCGTCCCTTAAAGTCGAGGACGCAACAAATCCATTGGCGCGAAGCCCAACGGCGACGGCTCAGCTTTCGGTCGTCGCCGTGAATTCGCCCGCCGCGGTTGCCCATCAGCATGCCGCGCGCCGATGTCATAACAAGCTCGCCGAACGGCGTGACGCGGTTTTGCAGCGGCATACTTAGAACCCTGCGGCGCGGGCGGCGGCGGCCGCTGCGACACCGGCAACGACTGCGGCAAAATCATTACGCACCGCGATCATCGTCGCTCCGGCCGCCAGAACCGCAAGCCAACCGCTGACGCCGCCGGTGAGCAAAATCGGCGCGGTCGTTGACGCGATTACTGCCCCGGGCAGCGCGTCCAACATGCGGCGCAGCCGCGGACCGATGGCGAAGCGGCCGAGCAGCCAGTAGCCGCCGACGCGGCAGATAATGACCGCAACCGCCATTGCCGCCAGCATGGCGGCAAATCCCAGCGGATCGTGCTCAATCATCGACGAACCCGCCCGTGATGCTGCCGGCGAGTGCGCCGGTCACGACGTACCAGAAGCCGCCGAACAGTTGCGCCGTCGCGATCGCGACAATGCTTCCCACCACCCAGGCGATGGCCCGGCGCGGTCCCTGCCAGAGCGACACCAGCATCGCGACAAAGAAGGCCGGCATCACCAGATCGAGACCGAAGCGATTTGGATCGCCCAGCGACGCACCGAGCCAGTAGCCCGGCGCCGTCGACGACACCCAGGTCACCCACGTCGCCAAGCATGAGCCGAGCAGGAAGGACGGGTCGCGACCTCCCCCACGGTAGTAACGCGTCGACAGAAGCCAGGGCGGCTCGGTCAGCAGGTACAGCATGGGGTAGATTCTCGCTGCCGGCAGGCCCCCGAGCCACGGCCGCATCGAAGCGCCGATCAAAATAAAACGCGAGCAGATCAACGCGGTGATTGCCGCGCTCGCGACAATGGTCGCAAAGGTCAACTGCTCCGGCCAGGATTCAACGACGATGATCTGCGCCACTCCGGCATAGACCGTCGCGCTCATAATGCAGGCGTCGAATAGGCTCAGACCCTTGCGGGCGGCGATCGTGCCAAACGCCAGCCCGAACGCGCACAGGCCTGGCATCAGCGGTAACGTGGCCAGCGCACCTTCACGAAAACCCTCGAGCGTCCAGCGCAATTGCGATTGCGGAGCGGTATCCATCAGCAAGCGCTACCGCAGGCGCCGCGGCCGTTGAAGCCCTAAAAGAGAACGCCCGCCATGCGGCGGGCGTTTTCCCTTGAATATTGGCTGTTCAGCCCTGCGGCTGCGGCGCGACTTCGCCGGTCGGCGCATCTGGGCGCGGGCGCGGCTTGCCGGCGGGCGGCACCGCCGAAGAGCGCGGTGTGGTCGGCTCGATCACCGATTCACGCACCGGGCGTTTGCCCAAGAGCAGATCGATGATCTCATCGCCGCTCAGTGTCTCGAACTCGAGCAGCCCACGCGCCAATGTTTCGAGATCAGCGCGCTTTTCGGTCAGGACCTGCGTTGCTTCGGCATAACCGGCCTCGACCAGCTTGCGCACTTCGGCATCGATCGTCTGCGCGGTCGCTTCCGAAATATTCTGCTGCCGCGATACCTGATAGCCGAGGAAAACCTCGTCCTGGTTCTCGCCATAGGCCACGGTCCCGAGCTTGTCGGACAGGCCCCAGCGCGTAACCATCAAACGAGCAAGTTTGGTCGCCTGCTCGATGTCGGACGCCGCACCGGAGGTGACCTTTTCACGGCCGAACACCATTTCCTCAGCGACGCGCCCGCCCATCATGATGGCAAGACGGGATGTCATCTGCTCGCGGCTCATCGACAGCTTGTCGCGTTCCGGCAATTGCATGACCATGCCGAGCGCACGGCCGCGCGGGATAATCGTGGCCTTGTGGACCGGATCGGTCGCCTTGACGTTGAGCGCGACGAGAGCGTGGCCGCCTTCGTGATAAGCGGTGAGGAGTTTCTCCTCCTCCGTCATCACCAGCGACTTGCGCTCGGCGCCCATCATCACCTTGTCTTTGGCGTCCTCGAACTCAGCCTGCATGACCATGCGCTTGTTGCGCCGCGCCGCCATAAGGGCCGCTTCGTTGACGAGATTCATCAAGTCGGCACCCGAGAAGCCCGGCGTGCCACGCGCGATGGTCTTCAGGTTCACGTCAGGCGCCAGCGGCACCTTCCGCACGTGCACCTTCAGAATGTTTTCGCGGCCGACCACATCCGGGTTCGGCACCACGACCTGGCGGTCGAAACGGCCGGGGCGCAGCAGCGCCGGATCCAGCACGTCGGGCCGGTTGGTCGCAGCGATAAGAATAATGCCTTCGTTGGCTTCGAAGCCGTCCATCTCGACAAGCAACTGATTGAGCGTCTGTTCGCGCTCGTCGTTGCCGCCGCCCAGGCCGGCGCCGCGATGACGGCCGACCGCGTCGATTTCGTCGATGAAGATGATGCAAGGCGCATTCTTCTTGGCCTGCTCGAACATGTCGCGGACGCGGCTCGCACCGACGCCGACAAACATTTCAACGAAGTCCGAGCCGGAGATCGTGAAGAACGGCACGTTGGCTTCGCCCGCGACCGCGCGCGCGATCAGCGTCTTGCCGGTGCCCGGCGGGCCGACCAGCAACACGCCGCGCGGAATGCGTCCGCCGAGGCGCTGGAATTTTCCGGGGTCGCGCAGGAATTCGACGATCTCCTGCAAATCCTGTTTCGCTTCGTCGACGCCGGCGACGTCCTCGAAGGTGACGCGACCATGCGCTTCAGCGAGCAACTTGGCGCGTGACTTCCCGAAGCCGAGCGCTTTACCGCCGGCGCCTTGCATCTGGCGCGACAGGAAGATCCACACGCCGATCAGCGCGATGAACGGCAGCCACGACACCAGCAGCGAGACGAACCACGGAACGTTGTCCGACGGCGGCCGCGCGGTGATTGTGACGCCCTTGGAATAGAGTTTCTGCACCAGGCCAGGATCATTCGGCGCATAGGTCTGGAAGCTGGTGCCGTTGGCGAAGGTGCCATGAATATCGGGACCTTGAATGACGACGTCGCGCACGCGGCCTTGATCGACCTCGGTCAAAAGCTGCGAGAATGAGATGTCTTGGGCGGTGGTCCGCTGCCCCGGATTCTGAAATAGCGTGAACAGCGCCAGCAGCAACAGGACGATGATCACCCAGAGGGCGAAGTTGCGAAGATTAGCGTTCATCAGGCGTCCTGACCCCGCCGCGCGCGAGCCCCGCGGCCGTGTTTTTCATGCATCCGGTTCGTGGCGACTTCACGTCGGACCCGCTGATCAATGTAGGCAGCAGTAGCCCCCATGAAAAGGCCTCGAATCTTAATATTCTAGCGTGATTTCGGCTGATCCGCCCGGCCGGGTCTGCGTGTGGTTAAGACCTTACGACGACGCGGCGGGGCCCGTTCCACGACGATTTGGCGGCCCGCCAGCGTTACCACGGCACCCGCCAAAGTTCGGCGAAAACGCCCGTCGCCACGCGCCTGGGCGTCATCGAGGGCTAATTTGAGCGATTCGAGCTTGCCAAGCTCCACGGGACCCTCATCGCCCGCATTTGTGACCGCGCGACCGAGCAGCCGCAATGCAATTTCCGCGGGCAGACCCGCAAAGCGGCGCGCCTCCATGGCGACCGCGCCGGAGGCGGGCAATTCGAGCAGGAGCTCCGCGACAGCGCGCTTGACCGCAGCCTCGATCGCGGTGTCAGCCCGCTTGAGCCGACGGGCGAGGAGAGCGAGCCGCTGCGCATCAAGGCCTTCGCGCGCCAGCGCGCCCATCAGGCCACGCAACCGTGCACGGGTGAAGCGCGGGTCGCGGTTTGAGGGATCGTCAGCATAGGGAATTTTCGCCGCATCCAACGTGGCGACCAACCGAGCTTTCGAAACGTCGAGCAGCGGCCGAACCAACACGATTGACCTATCCTCGTTGCCGGGCAATGCCGACAAGCGCGTCATTGCTCCGAGGCCAGTCAATCCGCTGCCGCGACTTATTCGGATCAGGACAGTCTCCGCCTGGTCATCGAGTGTGTGTGCGGTGAGAACATGAGTGGCACGCACTTTGCGCGCGGCATCGCCGAGCAACCGGTAACGCGCTTCGCGGGCGGCTTCCTGCAACCCAGTCTGCGGCTTGCGTCCGTTCCAGCGCAATGTGCGGTGTGCGATTTTGAGTTTGCGCGCGAGACGTCCGACGGCCGCGGCCTCTCGTTTGGATTCCTTGCGCAGGCCGTGATCGATCGTGACCGCAATCAATTTCGGCTTCGTCTTGAGCGAATCGCGCCAACGCGCGGCCAGCAACATCAACGCAGTTGAATCCGGTCCCCCGGAGACTGCGAGCACCAAAGTCGGATGGGTGGCAAGCGCGGAAAAGAGCGCTCTGTTTTCCGACTGTGTGATGGCTGCCGGTGTGTGTGTGGGCATGATCTTACCGAAAACCGGATCGACCCTCGGATCAGTCCGCGGGCGACTGTTCCCGATCATACCACTAGCACTGCGCGCGCTTTTGTTCCTGTGCGACGCCACGCTTCACACCGGCCGAGGCGCGCGGATATTTACGCCCGACTTCGGTCAGCGTGGCGCAAGCGGCTTCCTTTTGGTTCATTGCTGCAAGCGACTGGCCAAGACGCAACAGGGCGTCGGGCGCCTTGCCCGCGTGTTCGAACTTGGTCGAAACGCCGAGAAACGATTTCAGCGGCGTCGCGATAACGTTGTTGCTGGAAAAGGCTTTCGCCAAGCCAGTACTGCGCATCGGGCACAAGGCGCTCGTTCGGATATTTCTTGAGGAAGTCGCGGAAGGACTGCTCCGCCAGCGAATAATCCTTATGCAGGACGTAGCCATAGGCCATGTCGTATTCGTCCTGTGGCGAAGCCGTAGGCGGCAATGTCGCCAGCTGCGGACCGGCCGGGGTGGCATTTCGCACTTGCGGCGGCGGTGATGAGACCTGCGGTGCCGGCATCGGCATGGCACCGGCGGATGCAATCGCGCCAGGCGGCGGGGCCATTTGCGGCGGGGACGACGGCGACGGAGCTGGATCGTTGCCTGCGAGCGTCGAAAGATCGAGCGGCGCGCCAGCCGCACGGCCGCCGGGAGCGCCGACCGGCGTTCCATTATTTTGGCCCTGCTCCGGCGTGGCGATCACCGCTTCATTGCCCAGCGTCCGCGGTGCGCCCGGTGCACTCGGATTCCGGTTTGGATCGAAGACGTCGGAACGGCGACCAGGCGTCGACTGCGGCGCGGCATTTCCCGGACCAATGGGCGCGGCCTGTGCGGGAGGCGCGGCGCCGCCTCTCGAGCCCAGTTGCTGGAAGCGATATTCGGTATCGTCCTGCACGCGCTTGAGCTGCATCTCAAGTTGCTGATTGCGATACTGGAGCTGCTCGAGCGCTCCGGTCATCTGGCGGAGGGCGCTCTCCATCCGGTCGAGCCGGACGGAAATGTCGCCGGGATCGGACTGTGCGACCCGGCCCGACGGCTGCGCTTGCTGCCCTTGCGGTGCCTGCCGCGATTGCCCGGACGGTTCGCCACGGTTGAAAAGATTGTCGAGGAAATTACCGGACGAACGCTCCTCCTGCGCCAGCGCGGAGCTGGCCAGAAGCAACGCTGAGAGCGCGGCAATCGCCGCGATGCGAGATGATGGTCGTAAGCATGTCATGTCAGATGAAACCGGCGGCGGCTATTCGCCCCAATACTGGGTAGCATAATGCGCGCTGCGTCGAAATTGTGACTTCGGGCACCCTCAGATCGTCATGGCCTGGCTTAGCCGTCCGAAAGACGGCGTGCTTTCGCACGCCTATGTCCAGGCCATCCACGTCTTTCTTTGTCCCCAATTTGGAAAGACGTGGACGCCCGGCACACAACCGGCATGACAGCAAAAAAGCCAGTCTTCAGCCTTATGAGCTCGCACCCAGCACGGTGACCGCGCGGCGGTTCTGCGACCAGCAGGAGATATCATTACAGACCGCGACCGGGCGTTCCTTGCCGTAGGAGATCGTGCGCATGCGTTGCGGCTGGATGCCACGCGACGCCAGATAGTCACGCGCAGCCTGCGCGCGGCGTGCACCCAACGCGATATTGTACTCGCGCGTCCCGCGCTCGTCGGCGTGGCCCTCGATCGTGAACTGGCTGTACTGGCTATAATTGGTGAGCCACTGCGCCTGTTTGTCGAGCGTTGCCCGCGCCTGCGGTGTCAGTTCGGTCGAATCGGTTTCAAAGAACACGCGGTCGCCGACATTGACCACGAAGTCCTGCTGACTGCCGGGCGTCGCAGCGCCAGCAGCATTCGCTTGCGCATCGTCACCCGTCTTGTTTGCACACGCCGAGATCGCCAAAGCCGCAGCCAAGACAGCAGCAAGCCGGACGACGTGCAGCGTTTTCTTCATATCGAACATTCCGGTGCCTCCATTTCACGCGTAATGACCGGATCTCTAGCGTGTGGGTCTAGCAGGACGTTCGTTAAACGAACGTTCCATCAACCTTGATGGAACCTTGCGCAGACGCATTAAAACTGTCGGCGTCCCTTAAACCGTTTGTGATGGTTAAGACACTGTGAAAATAAGGCCTGTTTAGGACCGTTACGACAATAGCGGTGACCAAGCCGGATCGGACGCGAAACTGGGTGTTGGAACCTTCAGTTCATTGCGGCCGGTGACGTCGATCGTAAAGAGCGACGGCCCCTGACCCACATCGCGGAAGAACATCAGCACGCGACCGTTGGGTGCGAATGTCGGGCCCTCATTGTGGAAGCCCTCGGTGAGCACCCGTTCGCCGGAGCCGTCCGGCTTGAGAATTCCGATGGAGAAATTGCCGCGCGCCTGGCCGGTGAAAGCGATGTAGTCACCGCGCGGAGACCACACCGGCGTCGAGTGATGTCCGTCGCCGAAACTGATACGCTGCGCCTGACCGCCGCTCGCCGACATAACGTAAATCTGCTGGGTGCCGCCACGGTCGCTCTCAAAGCAGATGCGGCTGCCATCCGGGGAGTAGCAGGGTGCGGTATCGATCGCCGGGGTATCCGTGAGTCGGGTTGTCTGCTTCGAGCGCAGATCCATCACGAACAGATTGGCGTTGCCGCCTTGTTGCAGACTCATGATCACGCGTTGGCCGTCGGGCGAAAATCTCGGAGCAAAGGTCATGCCCGGAAAATTGCCGACGATTTCCCGCTGTCCCGTCTCGATGTTGAGCAGATAAACGCGCGGATCACCCGGCCCGTACGACATGTAGGTGATCTCTTGCGTCGACGGATTGAACCGTGGCGTGAGCACCAGATCATCGCCCCGTGTGAGATAGCGCGTGCCGGCACCGTCCTGGTCCATGATGGCAAGGCGCTTGACGCGGCGATCCTTCGGCCCGGTCTCGTCGATATAGACAATCCGGCTGTCGAAATAGCCTTTCTCGCCGGTTAGTCGTTCATAGATCGCATCGGAGATAATGTGCGAGATCCGCCGCCAGTTATCGGGCGTGGTGAAGTATTGTTTGCCGTCCAGCTGCTGCCCGGCGAACACATCCCACAAACGGAATTCCGCCTTCAGGCGTCCGTCGCCCTGCCGTGTGATGCGGCCGGTGACCAGCGCCTGAGCGTTGATCGCGCGCCAATCGGGAAATCGCGGCACCGTATCGCTGTTGGTGATCTTTTCGACAAAGGCCGCCGGATTAATTGGTGCAAACAGGCCGCTGCGTTGGAGATTATTGCTGATGACACCGGTGACATTGCGTCCGATATCGGCATCACCCTGCGCGCCGGAAACAAAATCGGGCAGCGCGATCGGCATCGGCTGCACGTTGCCTTGACTGATGTCGATGTTAAGCACCGCGCGGGCGGGGCTTGTGCCAAACGCGGCGAGCGCGCCTGCACCGAGCAGCAAGCGACGACGGTTGAATTTTACATCGGGAATTTCAATCACGGGATTGCACTACCTTGCCGGAATATCATGAAACATCTGTTTGGTGTCGAAGGTGAAATCGATTTCCTTCCACATGTCATAGTGTTCGGGGCGCAACATGCTGTAGGGCTGGCCGACAAACACCGCGCGGACGGCGCTGTCGCGCATCGCATTGAATTGCGGGCCGCTTCCACTTGTGATCACCAGTGGTCCGGTTGCCAGCGTTCCGTCGCGTTTGAACTTAATCCGAATTGTGACCTGGTTTTGATCCGCGTCCTGCATGCCGACCGGCGGATTCCACAATGCCATCAAACGCGCACGCAAGGCATCGATTTCGGACTGTGACAGCTGGGCCGCCATGCCGGATGACGTGCCGAGCGATGGCGTCGCGTTGGCCTCCTGGCCGGTCGCCGCATTGCGCTGCGCGTCGCGCTTGTCGAGCAGAGCGGCGATTTTGTCGGCATCAAATTTTGGCTGCTGCTTCTGCGGCGGCTTCTTCGGCGGCAATGGCTGCTCGACCTTGGCTTGCTTCGGCTCTTCGGGCTGTTTGATCTTTTCAGCAATCGGATCGGGTTTGGCCTGCTGCGGCTCGGGCGGCGGTGCGGTTTCCTTGGCGGCCTGCACTTCTTTTTTCTCGGTGACTTTCGGCTTCGACTCCTCGACCGGCTTGGGCGGCTCGTCCGCCTTTTTCTCCACCATCGGCTTTGGCATCTCGATCTTGGGAGCGTCCTTCACGCCTTTGGTCATCTGGGAGAAGTCTTTTTCACTGACAAGATCGACGGGCAGCGCGTCGACCGGCGTCGCTTCGAGCGATTTGCCGGTAAAGGTTATCGTCGCCCACAGCAGCACCGCTGCGTGGAGACAAGCCGAAATCGCTGTCGCCTTTCTCATCACTGCGCTTTCGCGCCCTGTTCGAACTCGGTGACCAAGGCTACCCGATGGAAGCCGGCTGACGACAGCTGCCCCATCACCTTCATCATGGTCCCGTAATCCACCCTTTTGTCGCCGCGCACATAGACGCGGGCCTCGGTCCCCCCGCGCGCGTCGGCAACGGCCTGCATTTTGGGGACCAGATCGGCCGCGGCTATTTCGGTATTTTGCAGAAAAATCTGGCCTTTTTCGTTGACCGAAACCGTGAGCGGTTCCTTGTCCTGCTCCAGGCTCTTGGCCTGGCTCTGCGGCAGGTCGATCGGCACCCCGACGGTCAGCAGCGGGGCCGACACCATAAAGATGATCAGCAACACCAACATGACGTCGACCATCGGCGTCACATTGATTTCGCTCATCACCCGGCGGCGGTGATGCTTTCGCTTCCCCATGACCGGCGTGCCGGCATTGGCTGCCATAAGATCACCCGCGTTCGTCGATCTGCCGCGATAAAATAGCGGCGAATTCGTCGGCGAACCCCTCCAACCGCTGGGCCTGTTTGTTCACTTCGGAGGCAAACTTGTTATAGAAAATGGTCGCCGGTATGGCGGCGACAAGGCCGATTGCGGTCGCAAACAGCGCCTCGGCGATGCCGGGAGCCACGACCGCGAGCGACGTGTTCTTGGACGCCGCGATCGACTGGAAGCTGGTCATGATGCCCCAGACGGTTCCGAACAGCCCGACAAAGGGCCCGGCGGAACCGACGGTCGCCAGGACCAAAAGGCGCTTTTCCAGCCTTTCGACCTCGCGCGCGATGGTCACTTCCATGACCTTCTCGATGCGCATTTGCAGGCCGCCGATGGATTTCGTGTTGCCCTCAAAACTGCGTTTCCACTCGCGCATCGCGGCGACGAATAACGCGGCCATCGAATGCGCCGGACGCGCCGACAGTGCGCGATAGAGTTCATCCAGGGACTGGCCTGACCAAAACGCCTGCTCGAAGCGATCCATGGCGCGGCGAGTGCGCGAATAAAGCACGGTCTTGTCGATGGCGATCGCCCAAACCCAGACCGAGCACGCTAGCAGACCGACCATGACCGTCTTGACGATCCAATGGGCGTGCCAGAACAGCGTGAACAGCGAGAGGTCGGAGGAGGTCAGCGGCAGCACCGACTGTGCCACGTCGGCAGGATTCATGGGCACGTCCTTTCCGCTTCTTCCGGTTCCGTCGGTCGAACCGGCGCGGCGCAATTTCCGAAATCGACGAGCGCGCGCGAGGATGCCGCCCACGCGCCAAGCCGAAAACCGAATGTCTCGCGAAAATCGTAAGTCCCGTCCACCGGCAACCTACGAAATCCCCGCGAAACTTGGCCAAACTTGGGCGCGAAAGCGGGCTTTTCAGCCCTTATAGACAGCGCTGATTATGGTTAAGGAGTCGTTACTTTTGGGTGAATGCAGCCGCAGCCCAAAAAGTGAAGGCCGCCCCGGAGGGCGGCCTCGCATTGGTGTTGCGGCCGGTTAGCTCTGCGGCTGGCCGCTCGCAGGCGTTGGCCCGTCGCGCCGCTCGGCCATGAACTGGTCGAACTCGGTTTTGTCCTTTGCAAAGCGCAGCCGGTCCAGGAATTCGCGGAATCCCCGCTGCTCTTCTTCCAGCCGCCGCAGCGTGTCCGTGCGATACTCATCGAAAGCGCGATTGCCGCTCGATGGTCCCGAATTCCAAGGACTATTCGATGGACCACCGCCCATTCTCGAGCGCATCCAGTCCATTTTGCCCTGCATGCGTTCCAACTTGTTCTGCCAATGGCCGGAATTGCCGCCGTAATATCCGCATCCCATTCTTCCACTCCCAATCGTGAAGGCGAGGACGCAAAGGCCAAGCGGCCACCAAGCCATGAATCCCAGGACGATCAGCGCAATCCAGGCAGGCTTGCCGAAGGAGTCGAGTTTCGCGGTGATTGGCATTGTCGACCTCGCGTGAATGTTAATAACATTTACATACGTAGGCCCGGGTGCCGGCCCTGTCAAGAAGCGCAAACATTAAATTGGTGAGGACAGCGGAGCGCGCCAGTGGCGGAGCGTGAATTTCTACTGCTGCTTAGGAATGTGCAGACAAGTTCAGCGCCGGCCCGCCGTCGCGGCAGTCAGTCCAAGGCCGCGCAGGTAAATTAGCACCGCGGCTTCGAGCAACTCCTCCGGCGGCATCGGCAGCGCACGCCGCGCGGCATCCCCGCGAGCAAACAGCGAGGCGATGCCATGGGTCATCGACCACACGTGGAGCGCAACCATCATTGCTGGCGGCCGACCCTGCGGCGGCATCAATGCAACGAGTTTCTCTGCCGCCGCGCGCAATACCGCGAATGCGTTCTCCCCGGCTTCACGCAACTCCCGATCTGAATCGAGCGGGACGCCGGCTTCAAACATTGCAGAGTAATAAGCGGGCTCGCGCTTGGCGAAAGCGAGATACGTTTTGCCAAGACGGTCGAATGCCGTCATGACGTCCGGCGCACCGTCATCCCATGCTTTTGCCAACGCATCTGCAAAAAGCGCAAAGCCACGCTGCGCGACATCGGCCAGCAGAGCATCGCGGTCGCGGAAATGCCGATAGGGTGCAGCCGGGCTTACGCCAGCCCAGCGCGCAGCGTCGGCAAAGGTAAAGCCGGCCGGGCCTTTCTCGGCGATCAGTTCAAGCGCGGCGCGCACCAGGGCTTCTTTCAGATCGCCGTGGTGATAGCCGCGGGCCGCATGGCCGCGCTTACCCCATCTCATGTGAATCGCTTTTACATCAAGACGATGGCTGCGTCGATGCGGGGACGCCTAGGAGCGCCGGCTGCGCTTGGCGGCCAAAGGCAGATGATCGAACAATGTGGGACCATTCGGCTGCGCGCCTTCGATTGTCAGCAGACGCAATTTGCTGACCACGCCGCCCGGAGCCGAAAACCCGCCCGTCTTGCCGCCGGCCGCCAACACGCGATGACAAGGAACGATCAACGGAATTGGATTTTGGCCGAGCGCCTGCCCGACATCGCGCGCCAGGAGTTTGTCGCCCAGACGATCAGCGATCTGCCCATAAGTCATCGTCTCGCCGGCGGGAATCGTGCGCGCAACGTCATAAACCTTGCGATTGAATTCTGGCAGACCGTCGACGTCGAGTGTCACGTCGCTCAAATCGCGCTTTTCACCGCGCAACAATTCCGTGATGCCGTCGATCGCCCGCTGCACCGTCTCAGGCGGTGTCGCCTCCTGCGCACCGGCGAAGCGGCGTAACAGACGGGAGCGCGTCGCGCGTTCGCTGCCGTCGTGAATTTGTACGCCGGCAATGCCACGTGCCGTCCATACGATGCCACAGGCGCCGATGGGTGTTTCGAACAATGCAAAATGAAGTTCCGGCATGACGGAAGAGATTAGCACGCCCCGTCACGTGGCGCCGCCCGTTTCCTGATAGGCATTCATGACGATGCGACAGAGGACTCAAGCCTCGGACATTCTAACGTTGTCAGTGTCCTCCGCCTGGCATGATCTTGCCGTCGTAGATCTCACGGTTGGGCGCGCCTTCGACATGCAGGATACCGACCAGGCCGCGCTCGAGCCGTGACAGCGCATGGTCGACGAGGATGTAGTTTCCCGGCACCTCGAGCTTGAATTCGGTAATGACGGCACCGCCCGGCGGCACGGTGACTGTCTGAATGCCCTTCAACGGCTCGCTGAGGACGCCACCCAAATTGTAGACCCTGTCGAACATTTCCCCGATGACATGGAATGACGACGTAAAATTTGGCCCGCCAACGCCGAAAAAGATGCGGACCGTCTCGCCGACTTTCGCTTCCAGTGGGTGCAGCTTCGACAGGGCGCCGACTGCGCCATTAAACACGAAATATTCAGGCCGCTCCGCGAGCAGTTTCTCGAAGTTGAATTCCTGACTGCCGTGCGTGCCGAACGCCGCTTCGGTGTAGATCTCGCCCTGCATCACATAGAATTCGCGGTCGACCGCCGGCAATCCTTCCTCGGGCTCCACCAGAATCAGGCCATACATGCCATTGGCAATGTGGTGCGCCACCATGGGCGTGGCGCAATGGTAGACATAAAGCCCCGGGATCAGCGCCTTGAATTTAACGCTGTTCTCTTCCCCCGGATTGGTCTGCGTCGCCGCGGCGCCGCCGCCCGGACCGGTGGCTGCGTGGAAATCGACAGAGTGAACCATGGCGCTGTCGCTGGAGTTTTTGAGACGGACATCGACAGTATCGCCGACGCGCACACGCAGGAATGGACCCGGCACCTTGCCGTTAAATGTCCAGTAGCCGAACGTCGTGCCCTCGGCGAGGCGGCCTTCCAGTTCAACCGTGGTCAAATCAACGCGGATCGTTTGTGGCGACCGCTTGCCAATCGGCGGCGGTAGATCGGTCGCAATCTTGGAAATGTCAGCCTCGACCAGCGTCTGCACTGGTGGCTGGGGTGTAACAAGAAATTGCCCCTGCATCCCGGCGAGCTGATGGCCCGGCAAACTACAGAAGTAGATGTAGTCACCGGCCTTGCCCGCGCGGAACGCGATGTTGGTGCTGGCGCCCTTGCCGGTGATGTGCGCTGATCGTGCGGTTGCCTCTTGATCGGCGAATACGATGTCGTGTTCGGCACCTTCGCCATTGATCAAGGTGATCTGCACGCCTTGCCCCTCGGCCGCGGACAGCACGGGATTAACCTGGCCGTCGATCGCACCGCCGACCCCGATAAAGACCATGCGGCCTTCGGCAATCCCGGTGCGCAATGTGTATCTCAGGCCGGGGATGTAACTTGACGCTGACTGAGCGGGTGAAGCAGGTGACGGCGCTGCGGACGCAGGCGCGCGGGCGGCGGCTGGCGGTTGCGCGGCGACAACCGGAGCGGACGAAGACGCCAGAAACGCGATCACCGCATTGCGCTCGTTCTCGGTCTTTAACCCCGGAAACGGCATCTTATTGCCGGGCACCAGCTTCTGTGGATCCGACAGATAGGCGTCGAGCGTGGCGACATCCCACGTGAGATCGCTGCCCTTCATGGCAGGAGAATAATTGTAGTTTGCTACGCTGCTGGCCTTCTTGCCGACCAGTCCGGCAAGACTCGGACCGAGCCCGTTCTTGCCAGGTTCGAGCGAATGGCAAGCCTGGCATTTACGAAAGACCAGCTTGCCCGTGGCAACGTCGCCGACGACGGGTGCACTCGCGGCCGTTGGAGCGGCTGTCCCTTGGCCGCTGGTCTGTGCGGACGGAGCGGCGGCCATGCGGTCATGCGACATGACCGGTGCCACAGCAGCCGGCACAGCGGGTGCAACGGCAGGCGCTTGTGTGGAATTCGGTGAGGATTGCGCCGGCGTTGGTACGCGCCGTGAAACCGGTTCTACGCTTGGAGCCGCAGCCGTTTTAGGGCTGGTGAGCTCACCGCTACCACTCGAGGACGGCGCATTCGCGGTCGATTTCGATGAAGGGGCTTCATAGGAGGAAAGATACAGCAGCGGAACGATCAGAAGAATGCCCACAATCAATATTGACCATTCCCGAATGAATGCCGGCAATCTTTCCCACATCGCAGAATACTCCCCAGCCAGCGATCGAATCGATCACCAGGCTGGCAGTCTCTGCCGACTTCAAGCTAACGCGCATTGATCTGGCGCAAGGCAAGGCGATTGGTCGCGCTGCCACGCAAAGCCTTGCATCTCCACGCAATAGTGAGAGCCGATCTTGCAGTGTGACATAAGCACCACCTCGCCTGTTCCTCTCGAACCAGTCAAAAAACCCATTCATAAGAGGGCGGCTCGTTTTGGAATTTCTTCTGTCGCCACGGCAAGCTTCGTGCGGGACAACGCGTAGCGGCGTTCAAGGAACGGACGCTCGATAAACTTGTGCGAAAGCGCTGCGAATACAAATGCACACGCAACTTCAATCACGGTGAGACTGCCACCCTTTGGCAATTGGAAATAGAGAATGCCGACGAGCGCAATCGGATAATGCCAAAGATACAGTCCGTAGGACCGTTGCCCGATCCAGACGAACACTGGATTGCTCAGGGTCCGGGATAGCGCACCATTGTCGAGCGCTGCGATCAGAATTATCGCAGCGGCCAAAGAGATGACGCTAAACCCGAAGAAAAACATGCGGCGGTCGTCCCACGGGCAAATTGACGGCAGGACGACAATGACGATGGCGGCCGGCAGCCAAAGATAGCGTGCGGCCGTCGCAAGTCGCGTTAAGAACGTCGGCGTTGCGAGGGCTAGAGCAAGCGCGGCGCCAATCAGCAGGGCATCGGCCCGCGTGTCGGTGCCGTTGTAAAGCCGATGGACAGTTGCGCCATGAATAGCAAGCGTCACGCGCCAGCAGGTGACCGCGATAATAATCGCCGCGATCAGGTGGAGCGGCGACATTACACGTTGGCCGTAAGTCAGAATAGCGAGTAACAACAGCGGCCAAAAAATATAAAACTGCTCCTCGATCGATAATGACCAAGTGTGACCGAGATATTGAGGCAGGCTGTACTCGAATGCGCGGGTCCAGTTGCCCAGATAGAAGGTTACGATGAAATCTTCTTTCAGCCCCTGCGGCAGTTTGTGAATAACGAAAGCCGTGTAGAGCAGAAATGCGAGACACAAAACAGCGAGTGCCGGCAAAAGCCTCAGCGCGCGCCGACGAAGAAAGCCTATCAGTGAAATCCGCTTCGTCTGCGAATACTCTTTCAGTAGAATAGTAGTGATCAGGTAACCGCTCAGGACGAAAAAGAAATCCACTCCAATATAACCCCACTGAAAACCCGGAGCGCCGCCGTGGTACAGGAGAACCGGAAAGACGGCGAACGCTCGCAGCCCATCCAATGCCGGTTTATACCCAAGGGGATAATACAAAAAACGCCCCCGCTACAACGCGAATGAATGTCACCGGCAATCGCAGTAATGCACGATGTTTCGCGACTGCGGAAATTTAATGGCAGAAATGTAACGTGCTCACAGTGAGCGTCGTGTGCGTATGAGTAAACTTGTAAGAAAAAATTATTAGACGTATTCGGAGCTGACTCCGAATGCGCGACAGAGCCGCAAAATTTAGCAAGCGAATTCGTTAGGGTCGGTCTTGCAGTGACCGGCGGTCGGATTCCATCGCAACGCGCAGCGGCTTGGGAATCGGCTTGGCACGACCACCAGAGACGAAGGCGACTTGCACATGTGCCTCGACGATCAGTTCCTCGCCGCGCATCACTTTCTGATTCAGCGTGACGGATGCGCCCTTCACCTCTTCCGGCGTGGTGACGATGCTCAGCACGTCGTCCATATGCGCGGGCTTGCGGAAATCGATCGACATGTGGCGCACAACAAAGGAAAAGCCGGGCGCTTCTTTTTCCGCCTCCTCGAATAACGCGCGGTGGTCGGCACCGATCAGCCGCAGATAATTGGTACGCCCACGCTCCATGAAACGCAGGTAGCTCGCGTGGTAGACGATGCCGGAAAAATCCGTGTCTTCGTAGTAAACGCGCACGGCCTGATGATGTCGGCCGTCGCGGATTTCGCCGTCGAGGGGATTCATATCGGGGCCTCTCAACCGTCATGCCCGGCTTCACGCCGGGCATCCACGTCTTTCAATACAAGCAATGTCGCAAGACGTGGATGGCCGGGACAAGCCCGGCCATGACGAAAATTATCCGTCCTCGTCTTGCCCGAACAAGCCGAATTGTGCCGGGTCGCGCTTGGGCTCCGGCAGGCCGAGATGCTGGAAGGCGAGTGCCGTCAGCAAACGTCCACGCGGGGTGCGCTGGATGAAGCCTTTCTGGATCAGGAACGGCTCGATAATGTCTTCGATGGCGTCGCGCGGCTCCGACAGCGCGGCTGCCATGGTGTCGACGCCCACGGGGCCGCCACCGTAGTTCTCCGCGATGGTCTGGAGATACCGCCGGTCCATAGCGTCGAGGCCGGCGCCGTCGACCTCCAGCGCCGACAAAGCGCGGTCGGCGGCTTTGCGATCAATCGTCTTGGCGCCGTCGACATGCGCAAAGTCGCGCACACGGCGCAGCAGACGCCCGGCGATGCGCGGCGTGCCGCGCGCGCGTCGCGCAATCTCGTTTGCACCGTCGGGCCCAATGCCGATGCCCAGCACACGCGCGCCGCGATTGACGATCTCTTCGAGTTCTTTCTCGGAATAGAAGTTCAGACGCACCGGAATTCCGAAGCGATCCCGCAGGGGGTTAGTCAGGAGGCCGGCGCGGGTGGTGGCGCCGACCAGCGTGAACGGAGATAGATCGATCTTCACCGAACGCGCGGCAGGCCCCTCGCCAATGATGAGGTCGAGCTGGAAATCTTCCATCGCCGGATAAAGAATTTCCTCCACCGCCGGATTGAGCCGATGGATCTCATCGATGAACAGCACGTCACGCGGCTCAAGATTGGTCAGCAAAGCGGCGAGATCGCCGGCCTTGGCGATCACAGGACCGGAAGTAGCCCGGAAGCTCACGCCCAGTTCGCGCGCGACGATTTGCGCGAGTGTTGTCTTTCCCAGGCCGGGAGGGCCGACGAACAGCACATGATCGAGCGCTTCCTTGCGTGCGCGAGCCGCCTCGATGAAGACCGAGAGATTGGCACGCGCCTGTTCCTGGCCGATGAACTCGGACAGCCGTTGCGGTCGCAGTGAAGCATCCGCATCGTCGTCGCGTTTGTCGGCGGCCACCAGGCGCGGGCCGGTCATCTCGCCAGCTCCTTCAATCCTTGCCGGATCAGCGTCGCTGTATCAGCGCCCTCACCGGCACTCCGCGCCGCCGCGGCAATCGCGGCCGCCGCTTGCGGATGCCCGTAACCGAGATTGATCAGCGCAGACACTGCGTCGGCGACCGGCCGCGGCGCACGCTTCTCGTCAAGCGCGCCGGCAAGATGCACCACGGCGGGATCGACATCGGAAAAAGCTGGCGCCTTGTCCTTTAACTCGGTGACAATCCGCTCGGCGACTTTCTGTCCGACGCCGGGCGAACGGGCCACCATGGCCTTGTCGCGCATGGCGATTGCGGACGCGAGCTCGGAAGGCTTGAGTGTACCAAGCACGGACATTGCGACTTTCGCGCCGACACCCTGCACGGTTTGCAGCAGACGAAACCACTCGCGCTCGATGTCACTTGCAAAGCCGAACAGCTTGATCTGGTCTTCGCGGACGTAGGTCTCAATCGACAGCGTCGCCGCTTCGCCAGGCGATGGAAGCGCCTGCATCGTGCGCGCCGAACAGTAGACCTGATAGCCGACGCCGCCGACATCGAGGATGATGTAATCCTCCCCGTAAGAATCGACGATGCCTTTGAGCTTGCCGATCATGACGCGGCCACCTTCAGCACGACGCTCGTTCGATGATGCGCATGGCAGACCGCGATTGCCAGCGCATCCGCGGCGTCCTCGCTTTGCGGGTCGGCCTTTGGCAGCAGGACGCCAATCATCATGCGGATCTGGGCTTTTTCGCCGTGACCGGCGCCGACAACCGTCTTCTTCACGACGTTCGGAGCGTATTCGGCAATAGTCAGGCCCGCCCTCGCCGGTACCAGCATGGCAATGCCGCGCGCCTGGCCGAGCTTGAGGGTTGCTGCCGCATTGTTATTCACGAAGGTCGCCTCGACCGCCGCCTCGTGGGGCTGGTATTGCTCGATCACCGTGATCAACCCGTCATGGATCGCCAGCAACCGCGTACCAAGTTCGGCGCGGTCGCTGGTTTCCAGCGAGCCGCAAGCGACATAGATCAGCCGGTTGCCATCGGATTCGATCAGGCCCCAGCCGGTACGGCGGAGCCCCGGATCGATGCCGAGAATGCGAATCGGGTGCCGGGCCATGGCCCGTTGATAACCCCGCACCCGGCCCTCGCCTAGGGTTTCCCGCGTGGTGGGCCATATCCGCAACTTTGGCGGACTCGGAAGATGCCGCGGTTCTGCACTAGGATCGCCGCGCCATGCCGGGTTCTCCCTCCTCTCGCCGCACCAAGCGACGGGCCATCATTGTTGGTGGCTCGATGTCCGGGCTGTTCACCGCCGCATTCTTGCGCCAGATCGGCTGGGATGCGGACGTCTATGAACGCTCGAGCGTCGAGCTCGTCGGCCGCGGGGCCGGCATCACCGGTCATCCGGAATTGATGGAGGCGCTCGAGGCGAGCGGCGCCGGAACCAAGGATCTCGGCGTCGAGGTTCCCAAACGCATCGCCATCGATCGTGAAGGCCGCGTCACTGACGAACGGCCATTGCGGCAAATCCTGACCTCATGGGATCGCTTGCAGCGGCTCCTGCGCGCGACCATCGATGAAGCGAACTACCACCTCGGATGGAGTTTCGAACGCGTCGACCAGGACGACCGGGGTGTCCGCGTGCGGTTTTCCGGCGGCCGGATTGAGCATGCTGATATTCTGGTCGGCGGAGATGGCATCCGCTCCAGCGTCCGCGGGCAATTGGCGCCAGACGTGCAGCCGATCTACGCCGGCTATTACATCTGGCGCGGCGCGCCGAACGAAGCCGACCTCGCGCCTGAAACCTTGCGGACGATCTATCCGCTGTTCACATTCTATTTGCCGCCGCGCCAGGAGGTCATCACCTATCCGATCGCCGGCTTCGACAACGACCTGCGCCCCGGCCATCGCCGCTTCAACTTCATCTGGTACCGCGTCGCCGACGCCGGCCAGCTTCGTGATATGTGCGTGGACGAAAACGGCGTACAGCATGAACATTCGGTGCCGCCGCCGCTGATCCGCAAAGATCTGATCACGCAGATGCATAAGGACGCGCACGATATTTTGCCGCCGGCTCTCCTCGATAGCGTCATGAAAATCAAACAGCCGTTCATCACGCCGATCTACGACTTCACCGCACCTGCTATCGTTTACGGGCGCGTCGCCATGGTCGGCGACGCGGCGGCGAATGCACGGCCTCACATGGGCTTCGGAATGGCCAAAGCCGGCACTGATGCACAAGCGCTCGCAAAGCATTTGCGCGACCATGACGACGTCGACACGGCGCTGAACGCTTACAACGCCGAACGCCAGCCGATCGGCAACACCATCGTCATGCACGGCCGCAAGCTCGGCACCCACATGGGCGTCAAACTCGAAACCGCCGAAGACCGGCGCATGCACACGCTGTTGCAAAGTGACGGCGCAATGCTGGATTGGATCGCCGTGCCGAATTTTCTCGACGCTTATAAGTAAGCGGTTTGCAATGAGCGCGACACATCATCATTGCCGCTCGCCCCCGCGAAAGCGGGGACCCAGAGTCAAAACTGCGGGCCTACCCAATGTGACCCTAGATTCCCGCTTCCGTGGGAATGAGCGGGTGTGACAATGAACGATCTCCCCAAACCCGACCATGCACGCAACATGCGTGTCATTGGCCACACCGACCAAGGCGGACGGCCCGACGGCGTACAGGTGATGGTGCATCGTGGGTATGCCTATGTCGGGCACATGTTCTCGAAGGGCTTTTCCGTCATCGATGTGCGCGACGCCAAAAACCCCCGCGCCGTGAACTACGTCGCTGCGCCCGCGAATACCTGGACCATTCACCTGCAGACGCATAGCGATCTGCTCCTCGTCATCAACGCCAAGGATATGTTCGCGGCTGCAGAATTCGCCGACGAGCGTGCCTATTACAGCGGCGCACTCGGAAAAACAGTCGGCACGGCAGAGACAAAGCGCATCCGCGATTGGAGCGCCGGCCTTGCCGTCTACGACATCAGCAAACCGGACATTCCCCGACGCATCGGGTTCATGCCGGTGGACGGCGGCGGCATCCATCGCATCTGGTACACCGGCGGGCGTTGGGCCTACGTGTCGGTGCTGCTCGACGGATTTACCGACTACATTTTCATGACGGTGGACATGAGCGATCCCACCCGACCAAGCGAGGCCGGGCGATGGTGGATTCCCGGCATGGATTTAGCGGCCGGCGAAACGCCGTCTTGGACCGCCGCACGCCGATACGGATTGCATCACGCCATCATTCACGGCGACACCGCCTACGCCGCATGGCGCGACGCCGGCATGGTGGTGCTCGATATCGCTGACCGCGCGAAGCCGAAATTGATCGTGCACAAGAATTGGTCGCCGCCATTCGGCGGTGGCACCCATAATTGTTTGCCGTTACCGGATCGCGATCTGTTGGTGGTGCTGGACGAAGCCGTGCTCGATCATCAGGAGGACGGGCTTAAGCTCATTTGGGTGTTGGATAACCGCGCGCGAGTAAACCCGGTGAGCATCTCATCCTTTCCGACGCCAACAGAGGCCGCTTACAAAGCCAAGGGCGGCCATTTCGGGCCGCACAATATTCATGAGAACAGGCCCGGCAGCTTTGTCAGCTCGCAACTGATTTTCGCGACTTACCAGAATGCCGGCATTCGCGTGTTCGACATCGCAGATCAATTTGCGCCAAAAGAAGTCGGCGCGCTGGTGCCGCCACAGCCGGCGACGCTCGCGGATTCGCGGCCGAACCGAGCGCAGGTGATCCAATCTGCCGATGTGTTTGTCGATGCGTCGGGTTTGATTTATGCGACGGACTACAATGCCGGGCTCTACATTCTGGAGTTTGCGGGCTGACTCTCATTTCGTCATGCCCGGCCTTGTGCCGGGCATCCACGTCTTGAAATGCAAGAATGCAAGCAAGGCGTGGATGGCCGGGACAAGCCCGGCCATGACAAAGGCAGTTACGCGCTCATTTTCGCAACCAGCGCGTCCGACACTTCGAAGTTGGCATAGACATTCTGCACATCATCATTGTCGTCGAGCAGCTCGATTAACTTCAGCATCTTTTCGCCGGCTTCATCGTCGAGCGCGACGGTGTTCTGCGGCTTCCACAGCATCGCGCTTTTGCGCGGCTCACCGAATTTCGCCTCCAGCGCCTTGGTCACATCGTGCAGATTGTCCGACGTCGTGAAAATCTGGTGGCCGTCCTCGTTCGACGTTACGTCGTCGGCGCCCGCCTCGATCGCGGCGTCCAGCATTTGGTCTGCGCTGGCAACCTTGGAGTCGTACTCGACGACACCAAGATGATTGAACATGAATGAGACCGCGCCAGTCGTGGCGAGGTTGCCGCCGTTCTTTGTGAAGGTCGCCCGCACTTCGCCGGCGGTGCGGTTGTGGTTGTCGGTTAGCGCCTCAACGATCACCGCGACGCCGCCCGGCCCATAACCCTCGTAGCGGATTTCGTCATAGGTCTCCGCGTCGTTGCCGGAGGCCTTCTTGATCGCGCGTTCGATGTTGTCCTTTGGCATGTTCTCGGCGCGGGCTGCGACGATGGCCGCGCGCAGCCGCGGATTGAATGCCGGATCGGGCAGGCCAAGCTTTGCGGACACCGTGATTTCGCGCGCAAGTTTACCGAACAGCTTGGAGCGCACCTTATCCTGGCGCCCCTTGCGGTGCATGATGTTCTTGAACTGGGAATGACCGGCCATGACGACACACTACGCTAGAAGTTGATGCCGGCGGCTATATAGGCCGCTCCCGCGAGAAAATAAATATCTGACGTGTCGTTTTATCAGGCCGCCGCGACCGCGACGTTGCGCAGGATCGAGCCGATACGCGCGCCGACTTTTCCAACATTGCGATGGACGCGGGCCTTGTAACGGATGACCGCGTCACGATCGACCATGAAGAACTTCTTTTCCGGATAGGTGCGCCCGAAAATATCGATCAACATGCTGCGGAATTGCCCGGACGCGAGATCGGGCTGTTGCATGGGAATTTCCGCATAGGCTGCGAGTTCTGCCGAGCTTAAAGCGCACAGCAACGCCGTCGGCACAGTCGCATACACCTGCTTGTACTTCTGAATGGTACGGATAGCGCCGTCGAGGCCAAAGTCCCTGCCGAGCTCGTCGTTGACCACCAGCGGCTCGTCTTTCACTGGGCGCGTCAGCGGAAATTGGTCGATCAGCCAATCGCCGATATGGACAACATTGTTGCGGCCGCGCCCGTACATCAGCACGTCGTCCTCGTAGCGCGCGAACCATGTGTCGAGCCGCTCGATCACACGGTCGATTGCCGGGCGGGAGACCAATTCGCGACATTGCGTTCCGAAAATGCCGATCGACGCCCTTGCGCTGGACATCACGTCGAGCAATTCGTCGCCGAGGAGCGGCGGAAACAACCCTGTGCCTGTACCGAGCACGACCAGGTCGTAGTTGTCGCGCGCTTCGTTGAGCGTGCGAAGCGTCAGATGGTGTACGTCCGCCTCGCCAGGCAACAAGGCGTTGATCATGTGGCAGCCAAGACGAGTCCCGAAACTGGCACTGTCGTCGCCGGAAATAACGGCGACGCTGCAAGGAGCCGTGGGAGCCAGCCATTCGGTCGGCGTGAGCCGCATCAGCACCTGCATTTTGTCAATCGGTGTCGTGCACTCGATCCGAAAGCCGTAGCGATCGAACAGCATTGCCAGATCATAAAAACTCAGGTGATTGGCAAAGCCGAGTGCATTCCGGTCGAGATCCTTCGCCAGGTCGGTCGCGCAATAGCTCAGGATGATGTCGCGTTTGCAGAAGCGAAGATGGGTAAACAGATTGTCGACGTCGGCAACACGCTCGAGCGTACCCAACATGACGATGACATCACATTGTGATGCGACGTCCGTTGGAAATTCGGTGTTTAGATCGCATCCGCGCAACGGACGTTTCTTGTTTCCGGCATCGCGATAATTGCAGCCGCCCGGCAAATAGGCCTGCAGTGTTGCGTTTTCGCTGAGATCGAGTACGTGCGTGCCTGCAGCGATAAATTGAGCAGCGAGTCCGGCGCGCGGGTCGGATTTCTTTTTTTCGTGCGCCTCCGGTTGCGGCGCGAGATCGGACGGCAGTTCCAGAGCCAGATTGTTATTGACGTAAAGGTTCATGGGCACCTGTGCCGAGGTCGCTATGCCGGACCCAGCACATGCCGGCGAATCACTTCACCTAACGAATCACCGACGCGATTCGCGGTCAACCTGCACAGGTCGAAAAATCTTCAGTTCCAGAAATTGGGTCGTGTTTCCCGCAGAATGCCGCCGAGCCGCACGGCTCCAACCTGGCGGGCGAGGCCGGTTGCATCGTCGGTCTCGACCGCAAGACCACACAGCGTTGCCGGGCCATTTGAAGGCTCGAATTTTGCGCCCGGCAGTTTTCGCAGAAAGCGGTTGAGCGGTTCGTCCTTATTCATGCCGATAATGGAGTTGTAATCGCCGGTCATGCCGACATCCGATACGAACGCGGTACCGCCCGGGAGGATCCGGTCGTCGGCAGTTGGCGCATGCGTATGCGTTCCCACAACGAGGCTGGCGCGCCCGTCGGTGAAATAACCCATCGCCTGCTTCTCGCTCGTCGCCTCGCAATGGAAATCGATAATAATTGCATCCGCGCCCGATTTAAGCGCGCAAGCGGACAGCTCGCGCTCGATGACCGCAAATGGATCGTCGAGCGCGTCCATGAAAATGCGGCCCATGGCATTGATCACCAGTGCGCGTTTACCGTTTTTGGTGTCGACCAGCGCCGCGCCACGGCCTGGTGTGCCTTTGGGATAATTCAGCGGGCGGATCAACCGCGGTGCGCGTTCTATAAACACCAGCGCCTCGCGCTGGTCCCACGCGTGGTTGCCAAGCGTGATGGCATCGGCACCGGCGTCGATGAACTCGTTGTAAATGACCTCAGTGATGCCGAAGCCGCCGGCCGCGTTCTCGCCGTTGACGACGACCAGCTCGAGTTTCCAGTCGGCAATCAGTCCCGGCAACCGCTCGGTTAAAATTGTCCGTCCGGACCGTCCGACAATATCGCCGATAAATAAAATACGCATGCAGGCCCTGGATCTCTACTGTTCTCGAAAATCAATTACCTCGCGCTCCGTTAGCACGAGATCGAGCCGCGCGTCGCGCTCTGTGGCGGGCACCTGCGGAATTTCCTGGGCGGCGAAGGCAATGCCAATCGCTGTGACCGCCTTCTTGGCGCGCAGCGCGTTGATCGTCATATCGTAGTACCCCGCACCATAGCCGATGCGGTGACCGGAACGATCAAAAGCAGCAAGTGGCACGATGAGAATGTCCGGTTCAATTTCCAGCGCCTCTTCGACCGGCTCGCGAATGCCCCACTGGCCGGCCTTGAAGGGGTCGCCGAAATTCCACGCACGCATGATTAGCGGCTTGCCCCGGCCGGCGATCGCGGGCAGTGCGAGCCGCGCGCCACTATCAGCGAGCTTGCGCAGCAAGGGCATCGGATTGATCTCGGTCTTCATCGGCGAGAAGCCGGACACCACAATACCGCGACCTATCCGAAGCGGGAACGGCCGCGCCGCGATTGTCTCGGCAGCCGCCACACGCATCACCGCCGGCAATGCGTCGCGCAATGCGAGCGCCTCTTGCCGAAGCCGGTCTTTTTGGTCGGCTAAAGTCGAGTTGGTTGCGTTCACCACATGCTCCGTCATGCCCGGCCTTAGCCGTCCGAAGGACGGCGTGCTTTCGCACGCCTATGTGCCGAGCATCCACGTCTTCACGCGTTGCCATCATCAAAGACGGAGATGGCCGGGACAAGCCCGGCCATGACAATTGAAGCGCGATGCGACCAAAAAAGTACGGAGCCGCGATGGCCGTCGGAGTGTGATCCCGGGAACCTACATAAGTAGGTGGGCGCCATATGACCGAAACCACGGTCCCGGCCAGGGACAGCTCCCGATAGGATCGTAAGGCCCCGGGGAATTTTCTCCGTCGCACCTCGCAGCCCCGCATCGACAATGTAGTCGCTAAGGAGGCCAAGCGCCACACCGCGCGTCGTTATGGAGCGAGAAGAGGTTAAAGTGGCCTTATCCAATCGCCACGCCGCCGTTGCCGACCGTTTGGTTGAGCTTCTTGGTGATGCCTTCGATACGTTCAGCCGCCGAATTGAACGCCCCCACCACCGCATCGGATGCGGCCTTGGCGCGATCGCCAGCGACCAAACGAGCGTCCTGCAATGCGGCAATCTCGTCCTCCAGCCGACGCATCTTCTTCGAGGCTTCGGCGAGTTCATCTGCCAGCATCAAGGCTGCCATCACCGTGAGGCGCGTATCGCCGATCTCGCCGAATTTGCGGCGCAGATCGATGATGCGTTGGTCGATGTCCTTGGCGAGCGATTGCAGATGCTCTTCTTGCCCATCCTCGCAAGCGAGACGGAATTGGCGGCCGGCAATGGTGGCGTTGACTTGGGACATTGTTTTACTCGTTCAAGTCGAGGACCGATTGAATCGAGGCAATTGCGGCATCCAGCCGCTCGCCGATTTCACGATTGGTCGTCTCCAGCCGCCGGGAGCGCGCAGTCTCCCCATCCAATGCGGCAGCCAGTCGCGTGCGGTCGACGCCAAGCGCCTGAACTTGGGCAGCCAGGCCCTCTTCGCTGCGGTCGGCCTCCCTGCGACGCTCGACTGCACCATCAAGCGCGTCGAGCGCGAGCGCTAAACGCTTGACCGCTGCGTCGATTGCGCTTTGCTCTGTCATCGGCCTTGGCCCGCACAAAAACTCTTGCAGCGGCAGATATTTAGGCAAAGAACCTTACGTGCTGCACGACCGTGGCGTCAACGCTCGGTGGACGATGTGCCCAGCTGTTTTCGCCATCCTGTGCATGGCCCACGAACGGTGAGGCACTCACATTGACTCAAAGGGCTCACATGCTATCCACCCGCCAAAAGGCCTTTCCATGAGCGCAAAAGCCTCGCCGACGGCAGCCGTGGCGCCCGCAGAGCGTCGCGAGCAACCGGCCGTTAGCCCTGCCATTGCCCACGCGAGCATGGCCAACGCGATCCGTGCGTTGGCGATGGACGCCGTGGAACAGGCGAAATCCGGCCATCCGGGAATGCCGATGGGCATGGCGGACGTCGCAACTGTACTCTTCTCGCACTTTTTGAAATTCGACCCCGCCGATCCGAATTGGCCCGATCGTGACCGCTTCGTGCTCTCGGCCGGCCACGGCTCGATGCTGATCTACGCGCTGCTCTATCTCACCGGCTACGACGGCATGACGGTCGAGCAGATCAAAAAGTTCCGGCAGCTCGGCTCGATCACAGCCGGTCACCCGGAATACGGTCACGCGCCCGGCGTCGAGACCACCACCGGCCCGCTCGGGCAAGGATTGGCCAACGCGGTCGGAATGGCGATTGCGGAAAAACATCTCGCCGTCGAATTCGGTGACGGCGTTGTCAATCACAAGACCTACGTCATCGCCTCTGACGGCGATCTGATGGAGGGCATCAGCCAGGAAGCAATCGCCCTCGCCGGCCACCTCCAGCTCAACAAGCTGATCGTCCTGTTCGACGATAACGGCATTTCCATCGACGGCGCATTGTCGCTCGCTGATAGCGTCGACCAAGTGAAGCGTTTCGAAGCTGCAGGGTGGGCCGCATCCCGCATCGATGGACATGATGTGGCGGCGATCAATCTGGCGCTCGAGAAGGCGCAAGCTTCCGAAAAGCCGGTCCTGATTGCCTGCAAGACTAAAATCGGGTTCGGTGCACCGACCAAAGAGGGCTCCGAGAAATCACATGGCTCTCCTCTTGGGACAGATGAAATCGCCGGCGCGCGTAAAACGCTCGGCTGGACATATCCGCCCTTCGAAGTGCCGGCCGATATATTGAAAGCCTGGCGCACGGCCGGCGCGCGATCAAAATCTGCGCATGCCGATTGGAAAGCTCGATTGGGCGCACTCGACGCCGGAAAACGTGCCGAGTTCGATCGGCGCATGAAAGGCGACCTGCCGAAGACTGCGCTCGCGGATGCTGTGCGCGCGACCAAAGAAAAACTTGCAGCCCAGCCGAAGGATATTGCTACTCGGACGGCCTGCGAATTTGCGCTTGAAAGCCTGATTCCCGCGTTGCCGGAAATGATCGGCGGTTCCGCCGATCTCACCGGCTCCAACAACACGCGCATCAAAGGCATGAAGGCAATTTCAGCCGCCGATTTTTCCGGCCGTTTCATTCACTATGGCGTGCGCGAACACGGCATGGCCGCGGCCATGAACGGCATGGCGCTTCACGGCGGCATCATTCCGTATTCAGGCACGTTCCTTGTATTTTCCGATTACTGCCGGCCGGCGATCCGGCTCGCCGCGCTGATGGGCAAACGCGTCATCCACGTCATGACCCACGACTCCATCGGACTTGGCGAAGATGGTCCGACGCACCAGCCGGTTGAGCATCTCGCAGCGCTGCGCGCAATTCCAAACCTGATGGTGTTTCGCCCCTGCGATGCCGTGGAGACTGCCGAATGCTGGCAGCTCGCACTCGAAGCCGGGGATAGGCCGACCGTGCTTGCGCTCACGCGCCAGAATTTGCCGCAGCTGCGCAACCGGTTTGATGATCAAAACATCTGCGCGACCGGCGCTTACGAAATTGCCAGCCCCGACGGCCGCTCGGACGTTTCGATCTTCGCGACCGGTTCCGAGGTGGCGATTGCGGTCGAAAGTGCCAAGCAACTGGCAGAGCACGGTGTTGCGGCCCGCGTGGTCTCGGTGCCCTGCTTCGAACTGTTTCTTGAACAAAAGGACGCATACCGCCGTGCCATTGTTGGCGACGCTAAGGTCAAGATCGGGGTTGAAGCCGGTATCCGCCAAGGCTGGGACGCCATTATCGGTTCAGACAGCATCTTTGTCGGCATGATTTCGTTTGGCGCCAGCGCGCCTTACAAGGAACTATACAAGAAATTCGGGATTACCGCCGAGGCGATCGCCCAGAAGGCGCTAACCAAACTTGGGAAGATGTAACGGAACACTATATGTGTCGTGGTACATCGTTGCCGCGACGGACTGAGCGAGCCGGGAGTTTTTATTATGACAGTACGTGTTGCCATTAACGGGTTTGGCCGCATCGGCCGGAATATTTTACGCGCCATCGCGGAAGCTGATCGCAAAGACATTGAGGTGATCGCCGTCAACGATCTCGGACCTGTCGAAACCAATGCGCATTTACTGCGCTACGACAGTGTGCACGGCCGGTTTCCCGGCGAAGTCACGGTGAAAGGCGATACCATCAGCGTCGGTAACGGCGCCATCAAAGTGACCGCTGAGCGCGATCCTTCAAAGCTGCCGTGGAAAGATCTCGGCATCGACATCGCATTGGAATGCACCGGGCTCTTCACCACGAAGGACAAGGCTTCGGCACATCTGACCGCAGGCGCCAAGCGTGTTTTGGTCTCGGCTCCCGCAGATGGCGCCGATCTCACCGTGGTTTTCGGCGTGAACCATGACAAGCTGACCAAGGATCACAAGATCGTCTCTAACGCATCTTGCACGACCAACTGCCTCGCACCGGTTGCCAAGGTGCTCAACGACGCCGTCGGGATCGATAAGGGCTTCATGACCACTATCCATTCCTACACCGGCGACCAACCGACGCTCGACACTTATCACAAGGACCTCTACCGGGCGCGCGCCGCTGCGCTGAACATGATTCCGACGTCAACCGGCGCTGCCAAGGCCGTCGGCCTCGTCCTTCCCGAACTTAATGGCAAGCTCGACGGCGTCTCGATCCGCGTCCCAACTCCGAACGTCTCGGTGATCGATTTCAAGTTCGTCGCCAACAAAGCGACCAGCAAGGACGAGGTGAACGGCGCGATCAAGCGTGCCGCGGAGCAACAGCTCAAGGGTATCCTTGGATACACCAACGATCCGAACGTTTCGCTCGACTTCAATCACGATCCGCGCTCTTCGATCTTCCATATGGACCAGACGAAGGTGATGGATGGCTCGTTTGTACGAGTGATGTCCTGGTACGATAACGAGTGGGGCTTCTCCAACCGCATGGCGGATACCGCCGTGGCGATGGGCAAATTGCTCTGACATCCGCGCGCCGGGGCGGCTCATGACTGCGTTTAGAACGCTCGACCACGTCGACGTGAAGGGTAAGCGCATTTTGGTGCGCGTCGACCTCAATGTGCCGGTCGAGAATGGGGTCGTCACGGACGCAACGCGAATTGAGCGTGCGGCGCCGGCGATCACCGAGATCGCCGACAAAGGCGGCAAGGTCATCCTGCTCTCGCATTTCGGCCGGCCGAAGGGCCGCGATCCCAAACAGTCGCTCAAGCCAGTCGCCGCCGAAATCGCGCGCATCATCAAACGGCCGGTGAAATTTGCCGACGATTGCATCGGCGAACCAGCCGAGCGTGCCGTTGCCGCAATGGGCCCGGGCGACATTCTCAGTCTCGAGAATACGCGCTTCCACGCCGGCGAAGAAAAGAACGATCCCGCTTTCGTCGCGGCACTCGCCAAGCTCGGCGACATTTGGGTGAACGATGCGTTTTCCGCGGCGCATCGCGCGCACGCCTCCACTGAAGGACTTGGCCATAAATTGCCCGCCTATGCGGGACGTACGATGCAGGCGGAACTTGAGGCCCTCACGAAGGCACTTGAACATCCCGAACGTCCGTTGGCGGCCATCGTCGGCGGCGCAAAAATCTCGACCAAGCTTGATTTGCTCGGCAATTTGCTCGATCGCGTGGATGCGCTCATTGTCGGCGGGGCCATGGCCAACACTTTCCTGCTCGCGCAAGGAAAGAAAATCGGCAAGTCGCTGGCGGAGGCCGATCTCGTTGCAACCGCACGCGAGATCATGGCCAAAGCAAATACTGCCAAACGCGAAATCGTTTTACCCGTCGATGTCGTGGTCGCGGAGAAATTTGAAGCGCACGCGCCGTCACGCGTTGTCGACGTCGACAAGGTCGGCGCGGCCGACATGATCCTAGACATCGGTCCGCGTAGCGTCGAACAAGTTGTCTCCGTACTGGCGCGCGCCAAAACATTGGTATGGAACGGGCCATTCGGCGCCTTTGAAATGGAACCGTTCGATAACGGTACGATTGAAGTTGCCGAAGCGGCAGCGGAACTCACTGAAGCCGGCAAGCTTGTCTCCGTAGCGGGGGGCGGTGACACCGTAGCCGCACTCAACGTTGCGGGGGTGGCCGACCGGCTCAGCTATGTTTCGGCTGCCGGCGGCGCTTTTCTGGAATGGCTCGAGGGCAAGGCCTTGCCCGGGGTCGAAGTGTTGCGGATAAAATGATGTCGATCAGCGTCATCCAGGGCAATGCAACGGATGCGATGGAGGGAATGATGAATCTCGCTGAGTTGAACAAAGTGGCGCAGGCCATGGTAGCACCCGGCAAGGGCATCCTGGCGGCTGACGAATCTTCGGCCACGATTAAAAAACGTTTCGACGCGATAGGCGTCGAGTCGACTGAGGACAGCCGACGTGACTACCGCGAGATGCTGTTCCGCTCGTCCGAAGGCATGAAGCACATTTCCGGCGTCATCCTTTATGACGAAACCATCTGGCAGAAAGCAAAAGACGGAGCGCCTTTGGTCGAATTGATCAAGAAGGCCGGCGCCATTCCTGGCATCAAAGTCGACGAAGGCACCAAGCCGCTGCCGATGTGCCCGGGCGAGGTCGTCACAATCGGCCTCGACAAGCTCGCCGACAGGCTGCCGAAATATTATGAGCAAGGTGCGCGCTTCGCGAAGTGGCGCGCGGTGATCGACATTGGCGCCGGCATTCCCAGTTACGCCTGCATCCGCGCCAATACGCATGCGTTAGGGCGCTATGCCGCATTGTGCCAGGCGGCGCAGATCGTGCCGATCGTCGAGCCGGAAGTGCTCATGGATGGCGACCATGACATCCAGCGCTGCCAGGAAGTGACCGAACTGGTGCTCAAGCTTCAGTTCGAGGAGCTCTACTTCCAGCGCGTCGCGCTCGAAGGCATCGTGCTCAAGCCCAACATGGTGATATCCGGAAAAAAGAACAGCAAGCGCGCCGGCATCGAGGAAGTGGCCGAGAGGACGGTGAAGGTCCTCAAGAATTGCGTGCCAGGTGCAGTGCCGGGCATCGCTTTCCTCTCCGGCGGACAAAGCGACGAAGAAGCGACCGCTCACCTCGACGCCATGAACAAAATCGGAAATCTGCCGTGGAACCTTACTTTCTCCTACGGTCGTGCGCTTCAACACGCGCCGCAATCGACGTGGAAAGGCAAGACCGAAAACGTGGCCGCGGCCCAGCGAGCCTTCACGCATCGCGCCAAGATGAACAGCCTCGCCGCACTCGGACAATGGAAGGCCGACTTGGAGAAAAAAGCGGCCTGACGAATAAAAGGCCGCGTTTGACCGCGGCCTTTTGAGTTGATCTTGTTACAGGCGATATCAATCACAATTCGTCTTACGGATCGTCTTCGAACCGGTGATGTCTTCCTTGTGAACTGTCTTGGATGCGCAGTCACCCGAACCGGTCGTTTCCTTGGTGATCGTCTTTTTCTCGGTACCGAGGAATCCGTCGCGTTTTTCTACGGTGACGGAAGTATCGGGCCGATCATGTTCGATCACGACGGGATCGCGCCGCTCTTCAATCACGGTCTGAGCATTGGCGCCAAACGCGCCGAAAGCACTCGCGGCCAGCGCGAGTACAAGGACATTGAGCTTCATGGTCGCCTCCTGCTAAGAAGTCTCGCCTGATAACGCCTTCCCTTCTCCGGCGTTCCCACAATTTCCATGCAAGGCAAGGATACGAAACGTGATCGATCTCTACACTTGGACGACCCCCAATGGCCGCAAGGTTTCCATCGCGCTCGAAGAATTCGGGCTGCCCTATACGGCGCACCCAATCGACATTTCCAAAGATGAACAATTCGCGCCGGACTTTCTCAAAATCGCACCGAATAACCGAATTCCCGCCATCGTCGATCGCGACACGAACATCGCCCTAATGGAGTCGGGCGCGATCCTGATCTATTTGGCCGACAAGACCGGCAACCTGTTGCCAAAATCAGGCGAGGGACGCTACCGCGTTATCGAGTGGCTGATGTGGCAGATGGGCGGCCCGGGGCCAATGCTCGGTCAGGTGCATCACTTCGTGAAGTACAACAAGGGCAAGGCGCCTTATGCCGAGGAGCGCTATCTGAAGGAAGCACACCGGCTCTACAAGGTGCTCAATACGCGTCTGGAAAATCGTGAGTTCGTCGCGGATCAATATTCCATCGCAGATATTGCGATTTGGCCTTGGATCTCGCGCTTCGAATGGCAAACCATCGATCTCAAACAGTATCCAAACGTGAGACGCTGGTATGAAACCATTGCGGCTCGTCCCGCGGTCCAGAAGGGTTACAAGGTGCCAAAGGACATGGGCCCGATCCCGATGCCGTAAGGTACGGAGAGCTCTTCCATCGGCCGGCTTAGACGCCATGGCCGGGAGCGAATAGTCTTGGTCTGATTCGTACTCGTTGCGTTGTGCATTGTTTTTCCGGTCGCAACAGCGCAAGCCGATGGCCAATCCTCAAGTTAAAGCAAAAATCGACATCGCTGATCTGCTGCGGCGAGCCTTGGCGCATCATCAGCGCGGACAATTGACCGAGGCCGAGGCGCTCTATCGGCGGGCCATGGCTGTCCAACCGGGAAATTTCGACGCATTGCATTTGTGTGGTGTGCTCCTGCATCAACGCGGCCAAGCGGCCGAAGCACTCAAGCTGATCGCACGCGCGCTCAAGACCAATGGGCGATCAGCGGCCGCCCATTCCAACTACGGCATCGTGCTCGCAGTCCTCGAACGGCACGAGGACGCCCTCAAAAGCTATGAGCGCGCTGTCGCGCTCAAGCCAGACTATGCCGAAGCCTTCAACAACCGCGGCAACACGCTGCGTGCGCTTAAACGCACCGAGGATGCGTTAGCGAGTTTCGACCGGGCAATTTCCGCGCGTCCCAACTACGCCGAGGCGATCAATAATCGCGGCAATGCACTGGTTGAACTCGGCCGCTGCGATGAGGCTCTCGCAAGTTACGATCAGGCACTAGAACGCCAGCCTGACTACGCAGACGCAATGGTCAATCGCGGTAAATGCCTTGCTTTGCTCAAGCGCAGTGATGAAGCGTTGGCAAACTTTGATCACGCAATTAAGTCCCAGCCGCGCAATGCAGCCGCGTTGAAGGAGCGCGGCCACCTGCTGCGCGATCGCAAGCAGCCTGCCGAAGCATTGACTAGTCTTGATCAGGCGTTGGCTCTGACCCCCGACAACGCGGAGACTCATGCCGGTCGCGCACTGGTGTTGCTCGACCTCAAACGTTTCGATGGAGCCTTTATTGCCTGTGATCACGCGCTTGCACTCAAGCCCGACTATGTCGAGGCGATCGTCACACGCGGCAACATTTTTCATGAAATCCGCGCTTACGACGAAGCGATGAAACAATATGATCGCGCCCTGGAAATGCGACCGAACTTCGCGCAGGCCTATGGCAATCGCGCCAACACGCTGGTGGAACTCAATCGTCCCGCTGAGGCGCTCGCGGACTACGATCGGGCCCTTGCCATTAAGTCCTACGCGTCCGCATTTGTTAATCGCGGCCTCGCTTTGAGCTATCTCGATCGTCCGCAAGAGGCATTCGACAGCTTCGACCGCGCGATCGCACTCGAACCGGATCTGGCGGAAGCCCACTGGAACAAGGCGCTCCTGCACCTCTCGGTCGGCGATTTCGCGCAAGGCTGGCGCGGCTATGAATGGCGGTGGCGCCGTGCGACGGAACTCAGACCACGCGACTTCACCCAGCCACAGTGGAGCGGCGAGGACTTAAACGGCAAAACAATCTTGCTCCACGCCGAGCAAGGCTTCGGGGACAGCATCCAATTCATTCGCTACTTGCCGCTGGTCAGGGCAAAGGCGGAAAGAGTCATTCTCGAATTGCCCGACGGCCTTCTGTCTCTCGTCGGAGAACTCTCGGAGGGCGTAACAACACTCAGCCGAGGCGCTGCGCTACCCTCCTTCGACGTCCACTGCCCGATGATGAGCTTGCCGCTCGCATTCAACACGACGATTTCAACGATCCCGACATCGGTGCCCTATTTGCGCGCGCCCGCCGGCCGTATCGACGCATGGCGTGCACGACTGCCACCCCGAACCATGCCGCGCGTGGGTCTGGTGTGGTCCGGCCGCGCCGACCACAGGAACGACCACAATCGCAGCATCGCGCTGTCGCGCATCCAATCGCTGCTGGCGATCCCGGATGTGGAATTTATCAGTTTGCAAAAAGAGTACCGTGACAGCGACTTGGCGGCACTGGCTTCTGCCCCGGTTATGCGTCTCGATTCTGCGTTGAACGACTTTGCCGACACCGCAGCTGTGATAAGCGAACTCGACCTTGTGATCGCAGTAGACACAGCCACCGCCCATCTAGCAGGTGCTTTGGGCAAGCCACTATGGCTATTGCTGTCTTACATCCAGGATTGGCGCTGGATGCGTGGGCGCGTCGATAGTCCCTGGTACCCGACGGCCAGGCTGTTTCACCAGCCCGAGATCGGCGACTGGGATACAGTCATCGCCCGAGTGGCGCAGGAGCTAACGACATTCGTGATAAACCCGGTGCCGCGACCAAGTGACCGCGCAGGTCAATTTTCTGCCTGATTAGGCTAGCATGCGGGGACCATGGCTTCTCGACCCAAACACGCAGGCCCCCGGCCTGCGCCACGTCTCTACCTGGTGACGCCGCCGATAGCGGATGCACCTTCGTTTTTACCGCAATTGACGGCCGCGCTGGACGCGGGCGATGTTGCCGCAGTTTTGCTGCGTCTTGCTGACGCCGATGAGCGAACCCTGCTCAACCGGGTCAAAGCGCTGGCTGCGCCGGTGCAAGACAAAGGAGCTGCGATTTTGTTGGATGGCCATGTCGAATTGGTCGCACGAGGTGGCGCTGATGGCGCTCATCTGACAGGCATTACCGCGTTCACCGAAGCGCTCGAGCAACTCAAGCCCGAACGCATCGCGGGTGCCGGCGGCCTGGCCACGCGCCACGACGCCATGCTCGCAGCCGAACGGGACGCCGACTACGTGATGTTTGGTGAACCGGATGCCACTGGCGCGCGACCAGCTTTCACGGCAATCGAGGAGCGCATTGCTTGGTGGGCTGAGCTGTTCGAAATTCCTTGCGTTGGGTGCGCCGCAGCATTCGACGACATTTCGCCCCTTATTGCAGCCCGCGCTGATTTCATCGCACTCAGTGATTTTATATGGCGCGATCCAGGTGCGACCGCCGCGACCATAAGCGAAGCCGCACGCCTTTTACCGGCGCGGGAGCCGGCGGAATGAAATTTCTATCTCGCGAGGTTTTTTATCTCGGCGCTTGCGGTATCGCGCTCGCGTCGCCTGCAATTGCGCAGGTCACGAGGAACGCACCTCCGCCGCCCCCATCGAACACTGCCGCCAATACCGACCAAGGCAACATCGATGTCGCCTATGGCGCCTTTCAGCGCGGGCTTTACATCACCGCCTTCAATGAAGCGAACAAACGCGCCCAGCAAAACGATGCAACAGCTATGACTTTGCTCGGCGAATTGTACGCTCAGGGACTGGGCGTTGGCCGTGACGATTCGAAGGCCGCGCAGTGGTACAAACTCGCCGCCGCTAAAAGCGACCGCGATGCCTTGTTTGCGTTAGCGATGTTCAATTTCCAAGGGCGCGCGGGCACTCGTAATACGGAAGAAGCTGCACGGCTACTCGATGCCGCGGCCAAACTCGGTCATCCGGTTGCCGCTTACGATCTCGGCCTTCTGTATATGCAAGGCGAGCAATTTCCTCAGGATTTCAAGCGGGCCGGCGAACTGTTCGCGATGGCCGCGGAAGCCGGCAATGGGGAAGCCCAATACGCGCTTGCGACGATGTACAAGGAAGGGCGCGGCACGCCGAAGGATATGAGCAAAGCGATGCAGCTCATGCAGCGAGCGTCGATCGCCGGCAACGTCGATGCGATGGTCGAATACGCGATCGCGCAATTTAACGGTGACGGTGTGAACAAGGACGAGGCCGCAGCCGCCCAGCTATTCCTCAAAGCCGCGCACCTCGGTAACCCAGTCGCACAGAACCGATTGGCTCGAAATCTTGATGGCGGGCCGCGGCCTGCCAGCTGATCCCGCAGAGGCCATCAAATGGCACCTCGTCGCCAAAGCCACTGGCGATAGCGACCCCGACCTCGACACCTTCGCCGCCAAACAAAAGCCGGCAGTTCGCGAGAGCGCCGATGCCTCGGCGAAAAAGTGGCTGTCGACGGTGGTGGTCCAGCGCCCTTGACGCCGCCTGCCTTCACGGGCAGACCGCACGCGCTATGCAGCACTCAGCCTTACTCAATGTGATGATCGCGGCGGCGCGCAAAGCCGCGCGTGCACTCAAACGCGACTTCGGTGAGCTGGAAAAATTGCAGGTCTCGCTCAAGGGACCATCCAATTTCGTGACTGCGGCTGATCGTCGTGCCGAGGAGGCGCTTTACGTCGAACTCACGAAAGCGCGGCCCGGCTATGGTTTTCTAGGCGAAGAAAGCGGCCATCGCGAAGGCGCCGACAAAACTCATACCTGGATTGTCGATCCCCTGGATGGCACGACCAATTTCCTGCATGGCATCCCGCATTTTGCCATTTCGATGGCACTCAAGCGTGAGGACACCGTTGTGGCCGGGCTGATCTACAATCCCGCGAACGAAGAAATGTTCATCGCGGAACGCGGTAAAGGCGCTTTCCTTAACGAGCAACGCATTCGGGTAGCCGGCCGGAAGCGACTTGCCGATTCGGTCGTTGCTTGCGGCTTGCCACACCATGGTCACGGCGACATCCCGCAGTCACGCCAGGAAACGGGAGCTGTGCAGGAACGCGTTGCGGGGCTGCGGCGCTTCGGCGCGGCAGCGCTTGATCTTGCCTGGATCGCGTCCGGACGCATCGACGGCTATTGGGAGCGCGATCTAAAGCCTTGGGATATGGCAGCTGGTATGATCTTGGTGCGCGAAGCCGGCGGCTTCGTGTCCGATTGCGATGGCAAGGACGACATGTTGGCCAAAGGCCATATCACAGCCGGCAACGACGACATCCAAAAAGAGCTGTTGGCCGTGCTCAAAGCGGTCGGCAAAGCTTAGGCCACCGCAATTTCAACTCAATCGGCGGCTTTACCCAGACATTGCGGTTCCGGCACAACTGCTTTTTCCCTGTCACGGGTCTGTGCCATAGTGGGCGGCAAGGGCTGCGTTCCACATAACGTCTGAAGCTCATGGCCAAAGAACTCGATCCACTCAAACTTTCATCCCCGCGCATCTTTCTGATCCGGATGATGGTCTTCGTCATCCTCGTTGGACTGGTCGGATTCGTCCTGCACAAGCAGATCGAGGTTGCGTTCATGGCCAACCCGGGCCTGAACGCGTTGATCATCGGAGTCGAGGCGATCGGCATCGTGCTATCGGTGCGCCAGGTACTCCGCCTTTATCCCGAAATTGCGTGGGTAAATAATTTCCGCCTCGCGGATCCGGGGCTTGCTGTCGAACGCGCGCCTGTGCTGCTCGCGCCGATGGCCGCAATCCTTGGGAGTCGTGTTGGGCGCATGGCCATGTCGGCGCAACTGATGCGCGGCATTCTCGATTCGATTGCGACACGCCTCGATGAGGCGCGCGATATATCCCGCTACATGACCGGGCTGCTTGTGTTTCTTGGCCTGCTTGGCACGTTCTGGGGACTGATCGAAACTGTGAGTTCGGTTGGCGGCGTCATTCAGGGTCTGAAAGCGGGCGGTGACGCGGGAACCATGTTCGACTCATTGCGCGATGGCCTTGCTGCACCTCTCTCGGGCATGGGCATTTCGTTCTCGTCCTCGCTTTTCGGTCTCGCTGGTTCGCTCGTATTAGGCTTCCTCGATTTGCAATCGAGCCAGGCGCAAAACCGCTTTTATACGGAACTTGAAGACTGGCTTTCCACCACCGTCTACGATCAGGCTGCGGAACCCGCGTCCGCCGCCGGAGTCACGACCGAAGTCCGCTCGGCGATCGAGCGCCTGCGCGAAGCGGTCGATCAGGCAGGTGCCGGTAAATCCGCTTCCACCGCCATGGCTAATCTTGCCGAGGCTATTCAGGGCCTTGTGCACCACATGCGCACCGAGCAGCAGATGATCCGGGATTGGGTCGATTCACAGGCCGACCAGCAGCGTGAGATCAAAAAACTCCTGGAGGTCATGGTGCGCGAGAACATAAACCGGTGATTTGAGCATGGCCCTCGCACGCTCGCGCCGCGGCGACAGCGGCATGAATTATTGGCCGGGTTTCGTCGACGCCTTGTCGACGCTCATTCTCGGAATCATTTTCCTGCTGACCGTGTTTGTGGTGGTCCAGTTTTATTTGCAACAGGAAGTCGCCGGCAAGGATACCGCGCTTAGCCGCCTGACGGCGCAGATCGCACAGCTCACCGAGCTGCTGGGAATGGAGAAATCCGGCAAAGCCGATCTCGAAGATCAACTCGCGCAAATGCGCGCAACGCTTTCCAGCGCAGAAAGCGAGCGCGACAAGCTCAAAGGTGCTGCCGACAATGCCGGAGCCGGCGCCGCGGCGGCACAGGGGAAAGTTTCCGAACTCACAGGTCAACTCGAAGGCGAGAAAAAACTTTCCGCGCGGGCGCTCGCACAAGTCGAGGTGCTCAATCAGCAGATCGCGGCCTTGCGCCGGCAGCTCGCATCACTTGAACAAACCCTCGATGCCTCCGAGAAAAAGGACAAGGAATCACAGAGCCGTATTACCGAGTTGGGCCAACGGCTGAATTTGGAACTCGCCAATCGCGTGAATGAGCTCAAGCAATACCGGTCGGATTTCTTCGGAAAACTTCGCCAAATTCTCGGCAACCGCGCGGACGTGCGCATCGTCGGCGACCGTTTCGTGCTGCAGTCGGAAGTATTTTTCGATACCGGAAAGGCCGATCTCAAGCCGGAAGGCCGTGCCGAACTCGACAAAGTGGCCGATGCATTGATCGAACTTGAAAAACAGATTCCGACGGACATCGCTTGGGTGTTGCGCGTCGACGGTCATACCGACGTACGGCAAATCGCGACCGGTGGCGCGTTCAGATCCAACTGGGATTTGTCTGCTGCGCGCGCGATATCTGTTGTCCAATATCTCGTCGGCAAGGGCGTTTCGCCGCAACGGTTAGTCGCCGCCGGTTTCGGCGAATTTCAGCCGATCGATCTCGGAAAGACTGAGGATGCCTACAAGCGCAATCGCCGCATCGAGTTCAAGCTGACCGAGCGGTAAGCATGGGCGACTCGCCGCCGGCAGACCTGGCCAAGACGAATGACAAGCCGCTAATGCCGCAAGTCACGCTACGTCCCTACTCCACCGCCGACGAGGAAGCGGCGATCGAGCTCTGGCGACGGACCTGGTCAAAGCACTACCCCCATCTGGATTTCGACGCGCGCGTGCCATGGTGGCGTGAGCGCTGGCGCAAAGAGCTCGTCCCGGTCGCGCGAATTATGATGGCGGAAATCGATGGTTCGCTCGCCGGATTCGTCACCGTCGATCCCAAAACAATGTATCTCGACCAGATCGTGGTCGCTCCTGAATACTGGGGCTCGGCTGCGGCACTGGCGTTGCTCGATGATGCCAAACGCCTTTCGCCGAAAGGACTCGATCTTCTCGTCAACAAGGACAACTTCCGCGCCATTCGCTTCTATGAAAAGCACGGCTTCTCGTATGCGGGGGAGGACAAGAATCCCGTGTCGGCCATCGCGGTGAATAAAATGGCTTGGCGGCCCTAAGCCATCTCAAATTGCAATTTTGCCAAGCGGGCATAAAGGCCGCCGGAAGACGCAAGCGATGCGTGCGTGCCCTCTTCTACGATCCGGCCATGATCGATTACGAGAATGCGGTCACAGGACTGAACGGTCGCAAGCCTATGCGCGATCACGATGCTTGTTCGATTGAGCATCAACCGCTTGAGCGCCTGCTGCACCAAAGTCTCGCTTTCGGCATCGAGCGCGGAAGTTGCTTCATCGAGCAACAACAAGGGCGCCTTGCGTAAAATAGCACGTGCAATAGCGATGCGCTGCCGTTGGCCCCCTGAGAGGGTGACCCCGCGTTCGCCGACCGGCGTCTCGTAGCCCAGCGGCAGCCGCCGGATGAATTCAGAAGCGTGCGCAGCCTCCGCCGCCTTCTCGATCTCGGCGCTAGTGGCGTCTGGCCTCCCGAACTGAATGTTTTCGCGTACGCTCGCGGCAAACACGATGGCGTCCTGCGGGACGAGCGCCACACGCGCGCGCAGGGCCGCCGGATCCGCTTCCGGGAGATTCACACCGTCGAAGCTGATGCTCCCCGACACGGGGTCGTAGAACCGCAGGATCAACTGAAAGACGGTGCTCTTGCCGGCGCCGGATGGTCCGACCAAAGCGAGCTTTTCCCCCGGCGCGACACGAAAAGTAAGACGATTGAGAATCGGAACGTCGGGGCGGCCAGGATAGGCAAAGTCCACGTCGCGGAATTCGACCGCGCCGGCCGCCAATTTCGGGAATGCCACGGGCCGCAGTGGCGGCTTGATCTGCGGTTCTACCGCTAAAATCTCGAATATCCGTTCGGCCGCGCCCGACGCTTGCGCGATCTCTCCCCACACCTGACTGAGTTCGCTCAGGCCGCCGGCGGAGAACACAGCATAGAGAATGAATTGCCCGAGACGCCCAGGCGTGATGCTGCCAGCAAGCACGTCTTGCGCACCGACCCAGAGCACCACCACAATGCTGGCGAACACCAGAAAGATGACAACGGCGGTCAGCACTGCGCGCGCTTTGATGGCGTCACACGCCGCATTGTACGCCCCCTCGACCGCACCGCCGAAGCGCGACTGCGCAAGTTTCTCGTTGGTAAAAGCCTGCAGTGTACGCACCGCACCGAGCAGTTCATTCGCATAACCGGATGCGTCTGCAAGAGTATCCTGCGCTGCGCGTCCGCGGCGGCGTACCGCGCGTCCGAACCCCACCAGCGGAAGAACAATCACCGGAATTGCCGCAAGCACGAATAATGACAACCGGGGGCTGGTGATGACCATCATCACTGCACCACCGAAGAACAGCACCAGATTGCGCAGCGCAATCGACACCGAAGCGCCTACTGCCGATTTGATCTGAGTTGTGTCGGCAGTGAGCCGCGACACGATCTCTCCCGTGCGAGCGGTATCGAAAAATGCAGGAGACAATCGTGTAAGATGCGCGAAAACATCCGCGCGGAGATCGGCGACAATTCGTTCGCCCAATGTGGTGACGAGGTAGTAGCGCAGGGCACTCGAGACCGCGAGCACGGCGACGACGAACACCATGACCGCGAAATAGCTATCGATGAGCGCAACCGCTTTGTCGGAAAATCCGAAGTCGATCATTCGCCGCACAGCGACCGGCACGACCAACGTGGTGAAAGCCGCGACGATTAGAGCCGCAAGCGCGGCCAGTGCTCTACCGCGGTAGCGGGCGACGTAAGGTGTGAGCAGGCTCAGCGGCTTGAGCTTCAGTTTGCGCGGCTCGGCGGACGCGGGCGCGTTGCCAATATCGAGGCCCCTCCCATCGCTCGAAAAGCTCATGCGACGCCTCTGACCCCGCCCCAAACGCAGCAACCTTCATGCCTTGCGGGCTTGGCGAAGGTCAATCGTGACGACTTGCCGCCTGCTCCCGGCTCCTGTATACGACCGCCAAATCCAGCCCTTAGCGGCGCTTGGCGCCCGGAACCGAACGATGAAACAAGATATCCATCCCAGCTACCACGCCATCAAGGTCGTTATGACCGACGGTAGCGAATTCACCACCCGCTCGACTTGGGGCAAGGAAGGCGATGTCCTGCATCTCGACATTGACCCGAAATCGCACCCCGCGTGGACCGGTGGCCAGCAGCAGATCATGGATCGCGGCGGGCGTGTGTCGCGCTTCCAGAAGAAGTTCTCCGGTTTCTTGAAAACCGACGAAAAGAAACCCGATCAGAAGAAATAAGTCCCCGAAAGGGTGACAACGAAAAACCCCCGCATCGGCGGGGGTTTTTTGTTTTCAGCATATCGATCGCTTAGACGCTTTCCGCGCCAAAAGCGGCTTTCAACAAGCCGAGCTGACGCTCGACCGGATTGCCGATAAAGGGGCGATCAACGTCGCCTCGATTGTAAATCGTGGCGTCCAAACGACGCACCTTCATATACAGCTTTTGCGATCGTTCGATGAGGTCGCGCAGGGTGTCCGGCAATAATTCAACATTGTTCGGATCGTGAGAGTCCGCCGTGGCGAGCTTGACCTTGCTCTTTTCCTTGCCGGCTTGCGCGAGCGACATCTCACCCTCCTTCACCGCGCGGTGAAGCAGCAACCAGGATGCAAGCTGCATGAGCCGCGTGGTCAGCCGCATGCTTTCGGTCGCATAAGCCAGCGCCGCGGAACGTTCGAGTTTTTTTGACTCCTGCCGACCAAGCCCATCAAGATAGGTCGCGGTTTCCTCGACCAACGCCATGCCGTCGCGAAACAAATCGGAAAATGCCTGCGAACTGGCGAGCCTCTCCCCGAACGACACTGGTTGCGTTTCGCTCAACGATTTCTCGGACATCACGCAACGCCTCTCCCTGCGGAGCAGATACACGCCCCGTAAACGATTGGGTAAGCATGGCGCGCGCGAGCAGGCCGTGTCCAGACAGCGATATGGTTAACATTGGGATATAGTTGCTGAGCAAACTTAAGATGCGCAGCAGCGCATTCAAAGTTGACCCATATTGATACAAAAAAGGAGCCGCCGTTGCCGGCGGCTCTAAGGTGATAACAGGGAGGCGTCAAACAGAGTGGACAGGAGCCACTCAATGTCCACATGAAGATGGACACTGTCAGTAATGATCGAGAAAGCTTAACGACACCTTAAGGGCAAGCGCGCAATGCCAAATATTTTTTGCTCGCCGTCGTTCTGCACCCAGCGAAACGATTTCGTTTCAGCGCTTAAAGAACCGATCGGCGGCTGCGCGCGACGCGCGCTTTTGCGTCATATCAGCTTCGAGTCGATTGATCTCGTCGTGCAGCAATTGCACACGAGATGCGAGCTCTTCCACCGACAACAGTGTGAGGTCTTGTCCGATCTCGTGTGAGACCTTCTTTTTCGGTTTGTCGTCTTCATCAATCGCTGGCATCGCTGGTCTCCTGGGATCAAACTTAGCCACAGCGGTTCCGGTTGTCACACCGATAAGGCACGCCTAAACAAGTCATCCCATTTCCAGAAGAATAGAGGAACCGATGGCCGCGCTTCCAACTCAAATGATCGCAATCGGCATTAAGGCCGCCGGCGGGCCCGACATGCTCGTGCCTGGGCAGCGCCCGGTTCCGACCCCGGGCAATGGCGAGGTCCTGGTGAAGGTCGCGGCTGCCGGCGTCAACCGCCCCGACGTCATGCAACGCATGGGCCTTTATCCGCCGCCGGCCGGCGCACCGGATATTCCGGGACTTGAGATCGCCGGTGAAATCGTTGCGTTAGGCGCCGGCGTCAAGCGCTGGAAGATTGGCGATCGCATCATGGCGTTGGTAGTCGGCGGTGGCTATTCCGAATATTGCCTTGCGCACGAAAGCCACGCGTTGCCCCTATCCGGAATTTCAATGGTAGAAGCGGCAGCGATTCCCGAAACCTTCTTCACTGTTTGGCATAATGCATTTGAGCGCGGCGGACTCAAAAGCGGCCAGACTCTTCTGATTCATGGAGGGTCGTCCGGGATCGGCACGACTGCAATTCAACTTGCCAAAGCATTCGGCGCGCGCGTGATTACTACTGCGGGCTCCGCGGAAAAATGCGAAGCATGTCGCAAGCTCGGCGCCGACGTCGCCATTAACTATAAGACCGAGGACTTCGTTGCCGCCACGAAGACAGCCACCGGCGACAAGGGCGCCGAGGTTATAGTGGACATGGTCGGTGGGGACTACATCGCGCGGAATTATGAAGCGGCCGCGGTGGAGGGGCGCATTGTGCAAATCGCATTTCAGGGCAGCCCGAAGGCGACGGTGGATTTCCGCCGAATCATGCTGAAGCGGCTGCATCACACCGGATCGACGTTGCGCTCGCGGTCGGTCGTCGACAAAGGCGCAATTGCACGCGCTGTCGAGGATAACGTACTCCCGCTCATCGCGGCTGGTAAGGTCAAGCCGATCATCTATAAGACCTTTGACCTTAAGGCTGCCGCTGCTGCTCACGCCCTTATGGAAACCAGCGCACATATCGGCAAAATCGTGCTAACACTTTGAGTGGACGTCGCTTTCTTCTAAAGCCGCGAAATCGGCGCAATGTCGGACTTAAACTGCACAGGGTGCGATTGTTTACAAATTTTCACCGTCCGCGATGCCGAAGCCGCAGGCTGCAAGGCGCAACCGCGGCCAGGGGTTATATTTTGACGATGACGCGTTGCCTCACGGCCGCCGCAGTTGTGATCGCCGCATCGCTGTTGATGGCGCCAACTGCGCGCGCGGTTGAGGCGGTGAACGTGCGGCTCGACGCGGCCGCTATCGATTTAACCGCCGCCACGGAACTGCAAACAACCGAAGGCGATCGCATCCAGGTGTCTACGGCACCTGGTCCGGATGGAATCGTACGGCGCATCGAAGTGCGCGCGCGCGAAAAAAACAACAATTGGGCGGTCCTGGCGCTCACCAATAACAGCGACGAACAGATCGACCGCCTCATCGTCGTACCGCATTACCGAATGGTCGGTTCCGGCCTTTTCTGGCCAGACCTTGGCTTGTCCCGTATCGCGGCTATCACGCCATCGACCGGCGACCGGCCGGTGCGTCAAGAAGGCAGCACGGCCGATATTTTCCGCATCACGTTGGATCCGGGCACCGTCATCACTTTGGTGGCCGAATTGCGCACCGACAAACTCCCGCAAATCTATTTGTGGGAGCCGGACGCATATAAGGACAAAGTCAATTCGTTCACGTTGTACTACGGGATCGTCATCGGTATCGCCGGTCTGCTGGCACTATTCCTCACCATCCTGTTCGTGGTGAAGGGCTCAATCATGTTTCCAGCTGCTGCCGCACTTGGTTGGGCGGTTCTAATTTATATCGGTATCGATTTCGGGTTCTGGGGCAAAGTTTTCGATATGTCGGCCGGCGCTGAGCGCGTTTGGCGCGCCTGCGGTGAGGCGATCCTTTCGGCGACATTGCTGGTCTTCCTGTTCGCCTATCTCAACTTGTCTCGTTGGCACGTGCGTTACGCGCACATCACCATCGCCTGGCTCGCGGCGCTTGCCGCACTGATCGCTGTCGCTGTATTCGACCCGGCTGTGGCCGCCGGCATTGCCCGTATGTCGCTTGCCGGAATTGCGGTGCTCGGCCTTGCACTGGTTATCTATCTGTCCACGCACGGCTTCGATCGTGCGGTGCTGCTGATCCCAACCTGGCTGCTCTTGGTGGTGTGGACGACAGCTGCAGGACTTGCCGTCACGGGACTGGTGACCAACGACATCATCGGCCCGGCATTACTTGGTGGTCTGGTGTTGATCGTGATGCTGATCGGATTCACGGTGATGCAGCACGCCTTCGCAGGCGGCATTACACACGGCATTGTTTCCGATGTGGAACGCCGCGCGCTTGCGCTCACGGGCGCGGGCGATTTGATCTGGGACTGGGATGTTTCCGCCGACAAGGTATTCACCAGCCCCGAAACCGAGCACATGTTGGGTTTAAAGCGCGGCACCCTGGAAGGGCCTGCAGCAGCATGGCTTGAAGTCTTGCACCCTCTGGATCGTGACCGCTTCCGGGCTTCGCTGGATGGCGTCGTCGAACAACGGCGCGGCCGCCTGACCCAGGATTTCCGGCTGCGTACCGCCGATGGGCACTATCTTTGGTTTGCTCTTAAGGCCCGGCCGGTAGTCGGCTCTGACGGCGAAGTGGTGCGGCTCGTCGGTACGCTCACAGACGTAACAGATTTCAAGAATTCAGAAGAACGGCTTCTCTTCGACGCGGTTCATGACAACCTCACAGGCCTTCCCAACCGCGAATTGTTCATCGACCGGATGGAAGCCGCCTTCGGGTTTGCCCGTGCCGACCCGCAAATCCGGCCATCAATCGTCGTGGTCGATCTTGATCGCTTCAAGCAGGTCAACGACTCAGTTGGCATTGCGGTCGGCAATTCGATCTTGCTCACCATCGCGCGGCGGCTTTCCCGTCTGCTAAAACCGCAAGATACACTGGCGCGCCTGTCGGGTGATCAATTCGCTTTGATTATCCTGTCGGAGCGCGAGCCCGCGCGCATTGTCGCGTTTGCCGAAACAATCCGGCGGACCTTGCGCGCGCCGATCGCATTCAATGACCGCGAGATTTTCCTGACGGCCTCGATCGGGCTGGCGCTCGCGGAAAATCAAGCCCACCGCACCGAAGAAGTGCTCAAAGACGCCGAACTTGCAATGTATTACGCCAAGCGCATTGGCGGCGACCGTATCGAGATCTTCAAGCCAGCGATGCGATCGCGAAAGACCGACCGCCTGACCATGGAATCCGAACTGCGTCGCGCGATCGAGCGCGAGGAAATCAAGGTGCTGTACCAGCCGATCGTGCGCCTGGAGGATCGTGCTATTGCCGGATTCGAAGCGTTGGCGCGTTGGGATCACCCCAAGCTCGGCCGTCTATCGCCGGCGGAATTTATTTCGATCGCCGAGGAAATCGGATTGATCGTCGATCTCGGTCTGTTTGTGCTCGATCACACCGCAAGACAGCTGGCCCAATGGCAGGCAGCCACGCGCGGTCGCGAACCGGTGTTTGCGAGCGTGAACGTTTCGTCGCGGCAATTGCTGCGGCACGACTTGATTCAAGATCTCCGCAGCGTGCTTTCGCGGACGGCGCTGGCGCGCGGCAGCCTCAAACTTGAGATCACCGAATCCTTGGTCATGGAAAATCCCGAACACGCGGCGCAAATGCTGACGCGCATCAAGGAGCTCGGCGCCGGTTTATCGCTCGACGATTTCGGGACTGGGCATTCCTCTTTGGCCTATCTGCAGCGATTCCCTTTCGACACCATCAAGATTGACCAGTCTTTTGTGCGCACCACTGCGCGCGGCACGCGACCGGTCATTCTACGGTCGATCATCGCACTCGCGCATGATCTTGGAATGGAAGTTGTCGCGGAAGGCGCGGAGACAGATTCCGATGCGGTCGAGCTTTACCAGCTTGGTTGCGAGTATGCGCAAGGCTTTGCTTTCGGCGAACCGATGACGGCTGACGCAGCGCGCGATTTGCTGATTGACAAGCCGACAAGGCTGCGCGCGCTCAAGATCGCGTCGGAATGACAGCCGGATAGTTTTTCGAAATTCTGCACCGCGCGATCAGGCGTGGCCGGCTTGGCTCGAAAGCATGCCCGGATCGACGCCGATCTTGCGCAGTGCTCTTTCGTACTTCAGGTCGGTATCGGTGCCAAAGACCAGTTCGGTATCGGCGGCACAATGCAGCCAACCGTTTTGCTGTATTTCCTGTTCAAGCTGGCCGGGTGCCCAGCCGGCATAGCCAAGTGCAAGAATGGCACTCTCTGGACCATTGCCGCGCGCGATAGCCTTAAGGATGTCGAGTGTCGCGGTGAGGCAAATGCCTTCGTCGATCGGCAGCGTCGAGTTCTCGATGAAAAAATCTGCCGAGTGCAGCACAAATCCTCGACCCGTCTCCACCGGCCCGCCCTTGAGCACTTTTACTTCTTCGGCGCGGTTCGGCAACTGAATGCGCTCCGCAGCGGGAATGACTTCGAGCTGCACCAGCAGATCGGGAAATTTAATGTTGGCCGCCGGATGATTGACGATGATCCCCATCGCGCCTTCGGTCGAGTGCGCGCAGACGTAGATCACCGCACGCGAGAACCGCTCATCATTCATCGCCGGCATCGCAATCAGCATCTGCCCGTCAAGGTAACCGCGGCCAGGGGCGGGCTCTGCTTTTTTGCAAGAAGTCTTCATGGCGAAAGGTTACCCCAACAATCCACCAATGCAAACGAAGCTTGAGGCGGAAAGTTCAATGGTTCACTGTCATATCCAACATGACAATTGTGGCGGGCGGCTGCCCAGATCATGGTCAATGGCTGCTCACAATGAATTCAGTGGCGCGGCATATGATTACCGATTAGATCGCCGGTAATGAACGATATTCACAGATCATTAGCTTCCACGCTGGCCGCGTGCGGAATTGCCGTCGTTCTGAGCGCCTCGGCTGAGGCAGCCGACAAATCACCTTGGAGTCAGGATACCCGGTCGGCGATGAGATTCATCGCTGGCAGCAGCACGAACGGCGCAGCAAGCTTACGCGCAGGCATCGAAGTCAAATTGCAGCCCGGATGGAAAACCTATTGGCGCTACCCCGGTGATTCTGGCGTGCCGCCGCATTTCGATTTTTCAGGCTCGGAAAATGTGAAAAACGTCAAAGTGCTTTATCCGACGCCGCATCTATTTTCCGACGAGACAGGGCAATCACTCGGTTACAAAGACAGGGTGATCTTCCCACTCGAAATTTCACCACAGCAACCGGGCAAGCCCGTGCGCCTGCACCTGAAGGCCGAATACGCTGTTTGCGAGAAATTGTGCGTTCCCGCCGAAGGAAGCGCTGAACTCACACTTGCTCCGAGCGATACCACACAAGACTCCGAATTAAGGGCCGCTGAGGCGCAGGTACCCAAACTCATCACCGCCGCGCAATTGAAACTGACTGCGCGCCGCGTCCGCAATGGGCCGAAGACGCTGGTTGCAGTCGATCTCGATGCACCTGCAGATCAGCCGGTCGAATTGTTCGTCGAAGGACCTACGGCGCAATGGGCTCTTCCCATCCCGAAGCCGGCGCGCGCCACCTCGACGGGCCGCGCCCAATTCAGCTTCGAACTCGACGGCTTACCGCCTGGCATCGATCCAAAGGGGCAATACGATTTGACGTTTACGGTCGTTACGGGCGAGCGCGCAGTCGAGGTCAAAACCCATCTCGACTAATCGGCGCCAAGAGCGTAATTACCCAACCAAGAAAAGAAGCCATCTACAACGCGAGAGGATATCCATGCCCATCAAGGTCGGCGATCGTTTGCCCGAAGCCAAATTCCGCGTCATGACCACCGAAGGTCCGGTCTGGAAGACGACCGATGAAGTTTTCAAAGGCCGCAAGGTCGCATTATTTGCGGTTCCCGGCGCCTTCACGCCAACCTGCAACAACCTCCACATCCCGAGCTTCCTGAACAACGCCACGGCCATCAAGGCGAAAGGCGTGCATACGATTGCCGTCACAGGCGTCAATGACGTGTTCGTTATGGAGGCCTGGAAGAAATCAACCGGCGCCGATGGCAAGATCGATTTTCTCGCCGACGGCAATGGCGAATTCGCAAAAGCGATCGACATGGCTTTTGATGGCTCCGGCAACGGCCTCGGAACGCGGTCAAAGCGCTATTCGATGCTCGTTGATGACGGCGTGGTCAAGAAGCTCAATCTCGAAGACGCGCCGGGCAAATGCGATATTTCTGGCGGCCAGGCACTGCTGGCGCAGCTCTAGAAACTTCTAAAATAGATTTTACGAGTGGCCGGGCATGTCCCGGCCACTTCGTTTTACAAAAAATCATCTCGCCTTTAATGTGCCAATTGCACCCGCGCGCGCGGCGATGAGGCCTGCGCGAGCGAGTTCATCGGCACGTTCATTCATGTCGTGACCGGCATGGCCTTTCACCCAATGCCATTGCACCGTGTGATGGCCGAGGGCTTCATCGAGCCGCTTCCATAGATCGACATTTTTCACAGGCTTTTTGTCGGCAGTGCGCCAACCGTTTTTCTTCCAGCCGTGAATCCATGTCGTGATGCCGTTCTTGAGATACTCACTGTCGGTATGAAGATCGACCGCGCAAGGCCGCGTGAGCGCTTCCAAGGCGGCAATCGCCGCCATCAGCTCCATGCGATTGTTTGTCGTGTGGAGTTCGCCACCTTTGAGTTCTTTTTCGTGGTCGCCGAAAGTAAGGATGGCGCCCCAACCTCCGGGGCCGGGATTGCCGGAACAGGCACCGTCGGTGTGGATCGTGACGCGCTGCTCGCTCATGACAGGCCGTAGTCCTGCACGCTTTTCACCGACTGGTGAAACCGCAGTTTTCGGTAGTATTCCAGCGGGTCTTTCGGCCGCACCAGCGCGCCGTCCGGCACGGCCAACCAGTCCACCAACCTTGTCAGGAGAAAGCGCATGGCGGCGCCCCGTGCCAATACGGGTAACGCGTCGCGCTCTTGCGGGGCCAGTGCACGCACCTTTCCATAGCCGCTCAGTAGCGCCCGGCCCTTCGTGACGTTGTAAGAGTGATCCGGCTCGAAACACCAGGCATTGAGACAAATCGCGACGTCATAGGCGAGCGTATCGGTGCAGGCAAAATAAAAATCGATCAGCCCCGAAAGCCTGTCGCCTAGGAAGAACACGTTGTCCGGAAACAGATCGGCATGGATCACGCCCTGCGGCAACACACGCGGCCAGGATTTTTCCAACCCGTCGAGTTCATGCGCGATTTCGGCGCAGAGCCCCGGCCGTAAGCTGTCGCCGCGCGGCTTGGCGTGTTCGTACAGCGGCCGCCAACTCTCGATCGACAAGGCATTCGGACGCGTGGCCTTGAAATCGCTGCCGGCGACGTGCAACCGCGCCAATGCCTCGCCGACCGCCGCGCAATGTCCGGGGCTCGGTCGTCGGATCCACACCCCGTCGAGAAATGTGACGATCGCCGCGGGCCGCCCGGCAATTTTGCCGAGCATGCCGCCTTGTTTGTTCTTCACTGGCTGGGGGCACGTGATGCCGCGCGCCGCAAGATGCTCCATCAGCCCCAGAAAAAACGGCAGATCGCCTTCCGCGACACGTTTCTCGTAGAGCGTCAGAATGAAATTGCCGGCACCCGTGTGAACCAGAAAATTGGAGTTCTCAACGCCTTCGGCGATGCCCTTGTAGGAGAGCAACTCGCCGATGTCATAGCCGGACAGGAAGCGGGTAAGATCTTCCGCCGAAACGTCGGTGTAGACCGCCATAGCGCGTCACTCCGCCGCCTCGTGCTCTCGCAGCGGACGGGGCAGCGGGAAGAAGACGCCCTCCTCCGTCGCTGTGACAGTGTCGATGTCGAGCACATAGCGCTCGGCGAATGCGCCCATGATTTCCTCGACAAGTACTTCGGGCGCGGAGGCGCCGGCGGTGATGCCAAGCCGCGCCACGCCTTCGAAGTCGTTCCAGTTGATGTCGGCGGCGCGCTGCATCAATACCGCGCGCGGGCATCCGGATTTCTCCGCGACTTCTTTGAGCCGCTGTGAGTTGGAGGAATTCGGCGCGCCAACAACGATCATGGCATCGACAACCGGCGCAACGCGCTTGACCGCGTCCTGGCGGTTGGTCGTTGCGTAGCAGATGTCTTCCTTGTGCGGTCCAGAGATATCCGGAAAGCGCCGCTTGAGCAGCTCGACCATGGCTGCGGTGTCGTCGACCGACAGCGTTGTCTGGGTCACGTACGCCAGCTTAAGGGCGTCGCGCGGTGTAAATTTTTCCACGTCTTCAAGTGTCTCAACCAGCGTGATGCTGCCGGCCGGCAATTGCCCCATGGTGCCGACAACTTCCGGGTGGCCGGCATGGCCGATGAGCACAATCTCGCGTCCGCGCCGGTTATGGATCTCGGCCTCGCGATGCACCTTGGTCACCAGCGGGCATGTTGCGTCGATCGTAAACAGGTTGCGGCGCGCGGCCTCTTCGGGGATTGCACGTGCGACACCGTGCGCTGAAAAGATCACCGGGGCGTGGTCATCGGGAACCTCGCTGAGTTCCTCAACGAAGATGGCGCCTTTGGTGCGCAGGCTGTCGACGACATAGCGGTTGTGCACGATTTCGTGGCGCACATAGACCGGCGCGCCGTAAATTGCGAGCGCCCGCTCCACAGATTCGATGGCGCGCACAACGCCGGCGCAGAAACCCCGCGGCGAGCACAGCAGCACTTTCAGGGTGGGCTTTGCCGAACTGGAAACCATTAACGTCCTCGCAAGCACACGGGTTTACCGCGCATTTCTGGCCTCGACATGGGGTGCGCCGGCCTTTCCTGTCAAGCCGGAACGGTTGCATGACCCCGTTTCAGCCCCTATATTCCGCCCACTTTCCGGTCATCACCGATGATCTGAAGCTTCGCCCAGGGGCGGGCGAAGCATAGAGGAGAATTTGCTATGGCGACCGCAGCACCCTTGATGCCAAAGGCGACCGCCGTCTGGCTGCTGGACAATACAGCCCTGTCTTTCGACCAGATCGCCGAATTCTGCAAATTGCATCCGCTCGAGGTGAAGGCGATCGCCGATGGCGATGCCGCCCAAGGAATTAAAGGCCTCGATCCGATTGTGACAGGCCAATTGACGCGTGAGCAGATCGCTGACGCCGAAAAAAATCCCGACACCCGCCTGAAGCTGACCGAGTCGAGAGTTTCAGTTCCGGCGACCGAGCGCGGCAAAAAAGGCCCGCGCTACACGCCTGTTTCGCGCCGCCAAGATCGCCCGAATGCGATTTTGTGGCTGGTGCGCAATCATCCTGAACTCAAGGACAGCGCGATTATGCGCCTCGTCGGCACAACCAAGTCGACGATTGCTTCAATCCGCGACCGAACCCACTGGAATTCGGCCAACCTCACGCCGATGGACCCTGTGACACTTGGCCTCGCCTCGCAAACCGATCTCGACCTCGAAGTGCAGCGCGCCAACAAGGAAAAGCCCGCGCCGATTGATACTGGCGCAACGCTGCTTCCGGCCGCCGAGACCACCGCGCGCAAGGAAGCCGAAGTCGCCGCGGCTGCAGCCGCCGCCTCAGGCGAGCCCGTCAAAAAGCCTGGCGAGCTCGACGTCGGCGCCGTGTTCGCAAAGCTCAAGCAGCTCGGCGGCAAAGGCGACAAAGAAGACGAATAATTGCGGCGGACGAAAACTTTCATCGCTGTCATGAAAATTTCGATACAAATTATTCTGGCTGCCGCGCGCGCTCGCGTGTGCTCGGGTAACACGGTAAGGCCTCGCGCAGTGATCGCAATAAGTTGATAGTTCGATTAGTGCGTGTTTCTGCGCAGAATCGCGAACGAAGTTCCTAATAAGTATTTTTGCGATTTCGAAATTAAATCCGCATTCACGGGTAAGGCCGACGATCGCAAACGTTGGACGAGACCGAGCGGCGACCAACCACAATGACAGCTCGACATGTGGCAGTGATGTCGCGCTCCTCACGGGGCGTCACTCACCCGGCCGCGCAGCGTGCCGCTTCCCACCCGGCCGCTGCGCGGCCGGATCATTTTTGGGAGGGATCGGCAAGCTTACTTCAATACCCCCTCGTCCCGTTGACCGCCGCAACGTAGCGCGCGACGGATTTTTCCAGCACCTGCTTGGCATCTTTGGCGATCACGCGGTCGAAATAGTGTCCGTAGATGATGTCGAACTGGAATGGTGCCAAAGCTTTGCCGATGTGCTCAACCTCGCGCGCCGAAAGTGGAATGAAATTCGGATAGCTCCGCATGAACGAAAGCCACTTGCGATCGGTGGCAACAGTGAGGATATCGCCGGCGCACACGACACCGCGACCGTCAGCGCCGCCCGCCCAATGCAGCACTGTTCCTCCAGGGAAATGCCCGCCACACCGCACCAAAGTGACCCCCTCCCAGAGCTTGAATGTGTCGCCGTTCCACAGCTTGATCGCGGTATCCTTGCGGATGATCCATTCGCTATCGGCGGCATTGAGATGGATCGGGCACTGAAATGCGTGCGCCCATTCCACCATCGTTGTGTAAAAATGCGGATGCGAGATCGCGATCGCTTTGAGTCCACCAAGACCTTTGACCATGTCGACGGTGGCGGCATCGAGCGTGGCGATGCAATCCCACAATATGTTGCCGCCCGGCGTGCGAACCAACAACGCCCGCTGACCGATGGCGAATGACGGCTGCGAGCCGATACCGATCAGCCCCGTGTCGTATTCGTGGAAACCATTCATGTGGCTTTTCGCGAGCGCCTCGAGCGTCGTCCAGGTCTGGCCGCGCGGCGGCACGTATTGCCGTTCTTCTTCGCAGATGGCGCACTGCACAGGCGGTTGCGCGCTTTCCGGATATTGCGTGCCGCAAGCCGTGCAGATGAAAAGCGACATGGACGTTTCCAAACTTTCGTTTCAGGACGCTACGCGGCCCCGGCTTCCGATCCTGTAGGCAACGACAAATCCGATCACAGCCCCGACGGGGATCGACATCGCAGTAATCATGACCTGCCGCAGCACACAGGCCAGGCTACCTTCGGCGCCGAGGCCGCAAGCGCTAAAGAGTTTGTCGTACACTTCAACGGCTCCGAAAACTGCCGCCGGTAAAAGCACGGCACCGAGCAGGCCCCCGCCACACACGAGCCAGCCAAAGCTGATCGACCCGCGCTGCGCAGTCGATTGCGGTTCGATATTTGTCATCGCGAAAGCTTTCCCGGCGAGCGTCGCGCATTGTCACACGTCGCGGGATGTTTGCAACGGCCGGGGCAACAGCCCCGTGCGAACGTAAATACGCCGGCACGAAGTCCACTCATGATGGGCCTTCCGCTCGTCCCCGCGAAGGCGGGGGCCCAGCGCTGGATTCCCGCTTGCGCGGGAATGAGCGGAGTGTGTTGCGCTCTCCCGACCAGTCTCACCGATTTAATTGTCAAACAGCCAACGCTCCGCCACCCGTATTCTTTGTCGAGGCCCCGGGAAGGCCCGTCTTCCATCACCCCTCTCACATGCGAGGGGATGGAGCGCCGTATGGCGCAACCAGCAGTCCAACGCCTTACGCGGCGTTGACGTGCCTTTGCGACAGGCACGTTCGCCACACGGCGCTCCATCGCGGCTTTTCTGTCCCCGGGACCGTGCTTCCGGGCGCAGACGGAAGGCCTTGCGGCCAACTTTATCCAGGCAGCTTTCGCCGCCTTTCATCCACGCCGCGTCCAGCCATTCAAGGCGGCCCCACGTAGTTGGAGCGGACGGCGACCCGGGGCCTCCCGGAGGCATGGCTGCGAAACCACGCCCGCGGGCGCCGCATCCGGCCCCACCCGTCATGACGCCTCATGAGAGCGCCCTCTGGTGGACCGAACGAATAGGATTATAATCACGGTAGGATTAAAGTCAAGACGCTTTTCTTCTGTCGTCCCGGGCGAGCGTCAGCGAGGCCCGGGACCCATACGCCGCAGCATCTCGACAGTGCGCAGCGTATGGGTCCCCGCTGTCGCGGGGGACGACGGACGGCACGAGATCCCCGAATTCGAGCTCGCGGCCCTGACCCGATGAAAATGCAACGCCGCTATGAATTGCCGGGCAGGGCTTCCAATACGATGCCGGAATCGCCCATTTGCGCGGCATCGCAATATTCCAACAAGTGGTTACTTTCATGGAACAATTAAATGTGACTGCTGGCAATCTTGTGCACAGCAATAATTTTGCTAACTCCCCCTATATAAGAAACGACGGAATCACGAGGCACTAAAATGATATCGAGCAGAACAAAAATGCTTTCAGCGGCCGTTATTGCCGTGGCGTTGGTTGCCACGGTCGCGGTCGCCCGCACGGTCCATACGCACACGACGGCGGCCGACCAGGTCCACGCTGGCAAAGTCATCGGCACGCTCCCGGATGAAGCGGCGCCCTACCCGCGCCACGGGATTATTGTTTGTGGTGGTGTCGCAACCGCCGCGGACTGCGAAAAGATCGAGATGATGCTCCCGATGTAATTGCGGGCAGGTCGAAACATGACCGGCTTGAACAGCCGGGAGCGACCTCGGACTCGCACAGGCTATCTCCACAACATTCAGCAAAATCTGTGGCTTGCTTCACCGGCAAGGCGGAAATGCATGGGTTCGCTGCGCGCTCGTCCGCCGATTGGCTATATGCCACTATCGGCGGGCGAATGCGGAACAATACAATGGCGAGTTTCTGCACCATGACTGTTTGCCGGATCGGTCTCGGATTTCTCCGGATGTTCATCATTGTGGTCATGATGATGCGCCTTCTGACGCCGCCGGCATTGGCGCGCATCGAACCGTTTCCACCCGGCTTCAGGGTCGAGACGGTCACCACGAACGGCGCAAAAATTTACGTTCGCGTTGGCGGCAAAGGCCCGGCAGTCGTTTTCCTGCATGGCTTTGGCGACACGGGCGATATGTGGGCGCCCGTCGCGGCAGCGCTTGCGCGCGATCACACCGTTATCGTGCCTGACTTGAGAGGAATGGGTCTCTCGTCGCATCCGGAAACCGGCTATGACAAAAAAACCCAGGGGGATGATATTGCGCGCGTTATGGACGCGCTGAAAATCTCAAAGGCGGACCTTGTTACACACGATATCGGAAATATGGTGGGCTATGCATTCGCAGCTCAATTTCCGGCGCGCGTCAATCGCTGGGTCATTATTGACGCGCCGCTGCCCGGAATTGGTCCCTGGGATCAAATTCTTCTGAGCCCCGCCTTGTGGCACTTCAACTTTCGCGGCCCCGACGTCGAGCGGCTCGTCAGCAAACGCGAACGTATCTACCTCGATCGTTTCTGGAATGAGCTTTCCGCCAATCCCAAGGCAATCGACGAGGCGACGCGCTGGCACTACGCGCAACTCTATGCACGACCAGGCGCCATGCATTCGGCATTCAACCAGTTTGCAGCTTTCAATCAGGATGCTGTCGACAACAAGGCGTTCGCGGGCAAGGGCAAATTGACGATGCCTGTGCTCGCGCTTGGCGCCGATCACTCTTTTGGTACACAGATGGCCGACATTATGCGCCTGGTCGCAACCGACGTGACCGATGGCATCATCACCGACTCCGGCCATTGGGTTATGGAAGAACAACCGAAGCAGACGACCGCCGCTATCGTGAAATTCATCGACAAGAACTGACCTGAACTCACGAAGCATTCAACGAGAGCCACCCACGATCTTGAGCATGATCTCGGGAACCCGGAGACGGCATCGGGGTTGATGTACCGACAAAAATGGGAGGCCATTATGGGATTAGGACGAGGCGCGTTGCTCTGGTTGCTAGGCGTTCCTTTGCCGATCATCATTTTGCTGGCATTGTTCTGGCATCACTAGAACGCAGACCGACCGAAAGAGTGGGCGTGAATACGTCCACGCCTGATCGTAAAGTGTACAGGAGGCGCGGGCGAGTGCCCGCGCCCCTCTTATCGCAAAATGCTCTGCCTGATTTTCATTTAGGAAATAAGGCGCCACCGAAGTTAACTCGACCGAAAATTAAATCGACCGAATTTGAACTCCGGCCGCTTGTTATCGTCGCCGCGAGTCCACAACTGTATGAAGTAGCTAAAATTCGTATTTAGAACCTTTTGAAAGGATTCATACTATGACAGATACTCCTTCATCCAACGAGACACAGAAGCCCGCATCGCCTGCTCCGACTCCTCAGCAGCAGACCCAGGGCGATCCCAAGCAGAACAGCGACAAGCAGGGCGGACAGCAGCAGCAGAAGTAGGCTGCTCAGCCGTTTCGAAAGCGAAGGCCCGGCTAAGCGCCGGGCTTTTTTATGGGTGGTGCTGCGCCAACGGCGCCTTAAAATCTCAGCTTTTTCAGCATCTCTTCGAGAGCGGCTTTGCCCTCCAGATTCGCCGTGCTCCGCGACTCGAAATAACCGTCCGAGTGCGCGATCGGGCTTTGCCGGCCGGCCCGGTAAATTTCCCATCGCCACGGCTTTGGCATGCGGGCGCGGTTCTTCACCACCACCGAGTAATCGGTCCGATCTAGGCCGCCCTTCAAGACACGTGCGGATTCATGGTGAGGATTGCTGTCAGTCACACCGCACTATCCAGCCTCTGGGCCGCCGCGAGATCGGCCGGATCGACTGTTACCATTTCGATGGACAAGCGGCGCGCGTCCCTTGGCAACATGATCATTGTCGCGACCCGGCGATAAACCGGGAACGACAACTCCTCGATCAGCTCCTCGTCAGTGACCACTTCATAATCCCCCGGAGTGAGGAGCCGGTCGACGCTTTTGAGCGAAAATGGATGCTGAAACGTCAACGTCACGCGTTTCGTGCGTGTAACCATGATGGTGTCCTCGATGGTGGAACGACAGCACGATCGCGAACCACACCGGCAGCGACCTCACCAAATCATGATCGCAAGGACTATTCCGGCGGAGATCAATATACCCAGCCCCCAGAAGGAATAGGTCATCATCCTGTCGATTGCGTCGCCATGCATCGCCGCACTATGCGCGCTTTGACGGCTGATTGATACAGGTATCTTGGGAAAGAAGTGGCTGGCCAGGCGTGTTCTGAGGCTGCCCAAGGCCTCACGCCGAGACGAAGGCACCCTGTTGGGCCCAGCCTTCACCCTCACCTAATCAGATGGCGCGCTGAATTTTGGATTGCGCTAGTCGCGTGTGCGGAACACGGCGGAGAATCCGACATGCGCACCACACTGTTATTGACTGCTTTGATGTTTGCGATTTGGGCATATGCCTTGATCAACGGCGACGTCACCAAATGGCGCGAATCTGAACCACCACGAATCCAAGACGAAACCGTCAGCTACTGAACGACGTCAAGTTTGACCTTCGCAATTCCACGCCCGACAATCCCTAAACTTTCCGCCGCAGAATACGAGACATCGACAACGCGTCCGGCAACATACGGACCGCGGTCATTGATGCGAACCGTGACGGACCGTCCGGTGGACACATTCGTTACGCGGAGCCGGGTGCCGAACGGCAATGTCGGGTGAGCAGCGGTCATCGCGTTCGGGTTGAACGTTTCACCATTCGCCGTCAGTTGTTCGTCAGAGTAGAAGCTCGCGATCCCATACGATGTCGCCGGCGTCGCGGCTGTGCTTTTGTAGGGCGTGTGCTTGATCGTCTTGATCGCAACGCGCCTGTGCGCTACCGGCGCCTCCTGGTTTTCTTCGGGCCAAGCCTGTTGGCTGCCGGCGCGCAATTCAGATTTGTTGGTGGCAATCGTCGATTGATTGCATGCGCCGAGCGCTGCGACCGCGAGAACGGCGGGTGCCAGTCGGAGAAAGTCCCAGATGCGTAAGGATGAGCCCAAAGGCGTGTCCCCCATCCGACGAAATCCGACAGTCAATCAGGGCGCCACCGTGGCAAGACGACCGCAAACGGGGGCGCCCATTGATTTTCGTTGTTAGTGTGATTGTTTTGTCACGCGCGGGAACTTCCCCCGCAGAATCAAGGTAATTAGCAACCGGAATTGGGGCACCGTTCGCTCTAATTTTAGGTTTTGCCGACCCCGTGCCCCTTCAGCGCGCTGCCAATCTCATCCAGCACCACCGGATCGTCGATCGTCGCCGGCATCGTCCACGGCTCGCCGTCGGCGATCTTTTTGATGGTGCCGCGCAGTATTTTTCCTGAGCGGGTTTTCGGCAACCGCGCCACCGTGATCGCCAACTTAAAAGCTGCCACCGGGCCGATCTTCTCGCGCACCAGCGCAACGATTTCTTTTTCGATTTCCGCCGGCGGCCGGTCGACGCCGGCCTTGAGCACAACGAAACCGCAAGGCACCTCGCCTTTCAGATCGTCCTTGATGCCGAGCACGGCGCATTCGGCGACATCCGGATGCGCGGCCAGCACCTCCTCCATGCCACCGGTAGAGAGTCGGTGTCCGGCGACATTGATGATGTCGTCGGTGCGGCTCATCACATAAACGTAGCCGTCCTCGTCCTTGTAGCCGGCATCCGCTGTCTTGTAGTAGCCGGGAAATTCCGCGAGGTAGCTTTCCTTGAAGCGCTCATCTTGCTGCCACAACGTCGGGAAGCAGGCGGGCGGCAGGGGCAGCTTGACGACGATCGAGCCAATCTTGTTGACGGGCTGCAGCTTGCAAGCCTCGTCGACAATATCGATGGCGTAGCCCGGCATCGGCACGCAGGCGGAGCCATAACGCACCGGCAGCGCGCCAAGGCCGACCGGGTTCCCGGCGATGCACCAACCGGTCTCCGTTTGCCACCAATGGTCGATCACCGGCACGCCTAGCACCTCTTCCGCCCACTGGATCGTCGGCGGATCGGCGCGTTCGCCAGCGAGAAACAGCGTACGGAATTTGGAGAGATCGTATTTCCTGATGAACTCTCCCTTGGGGTCTTCCTTCTTGATGGCGCGGAAGGCGGTGGGTGCCGTGAACAGCGACACCACACCGTGCTGCGCGATCACACGCCAGAATGCGCCGGCGTCGGGCGTGCCGACCGGCTTGCCTTCGTAAAGGATCGTCGTGCAGCCGTGGAAGAGCGGCGCATAGACGATGTATGAGTGACCAACCACCCAGCCGACATCGGAGCCCGACCACCAAACTTCGCCGGGTTGGATGTCGTAAAGATTCGGCATCGACCAGTTGAGGGCGACCATGTGGCCGCCATTGTCGCGCACCACGCCTTTCGGAATCCCCGTGGTGCCCGACGTGTAGAGAATGTAGAGCGGGTCGGTGGCGGCGACCGGCACGCACTCGCTTGTTTTGGCGTAGTTGACCGCATTCTCCCAAACTTTGCGCCAATCATGGTCGCGCCCGTCGGTAAGCTTCGCCTCGCACTGCGGGCGCTGAAGGATCATGCACGCCTGCGGCTTGTGCTTCGCGAGATTGATCGCCTCGTCGAGCAGCGGCTTGTAGGGCACGACGCGCGCGCCCTCGATACCGCAGCTGGCGGAGAGGATGACCTTCGGCTTGCAATCGTCGAGGCGGGTGGCAAGCTCCTTTGCAGCAAATCCGCCGAACACCACCGAGTGGATAGCGCCGATGCGCGCACATGCGAGCATTGCGAACACCGCCTCCGGCACCATCGGCATGTAGATGATGACGCGGTCGCCCTTCTCCACGCCGAAGTCGCGCAGCATGGCGCCGAGCAATTGCACCTCGGACAGCATACGGCCGTAGGTGAAGGTCTTCACCGTGTTGGTAACGGGAGAGTCATAGATCAGCGCCGCCTGGTCGTTGCGGCCGGCGAGCACGTGTCGATCGAGCGCGTTGTAGCAGGTGTTACAAGTGGCGCCGGTAAACCAGCGGCCATAAATGCCTGCATCCTTGTCGAAGATCTTCTTCGGCTTCTCGAACCAATGAATGTCCGCCGCCGCTTCTGCCCAGAACACCTCCGGGCTGCGCTGCCAATGCGCATAGACGTCATGATAGCGACTCGACCGGGCGTCCATCGGCTAACTCCTCCCACGCGATTGTGGAACGGCTATCCCACACGCACAAGGCTAGCGCGCGATGGAGATTGAGGCTTTGATCCGGCGCAAATTTGGCCTGCCCGTCATTGGATATCTGGCGCTAAGAGTGCAAAAATGCCGATCCGCGAGTGCTTTCCAATAGACCCAAGATGATCCCGGCAGCTCGCTGACTATGAAGCAATAGAATTGCAACGGATGCTAACTCTCAAACCAGCCTTAGCCGTGCCGCTACCGTGCAAGATCTGCGATGCGCCTGCCTCGCTCTATGGCGTTGTGGACTTCAACAAATCCTGCAGCCAGCCTCGCGGCTCGGCGCTTGCAGGTGTACCGGTTTATTACCGTCGGTGCGACGGTTGCGGATTCGTCTTTACTGATGCTTTCGACGACTGGAGCCCTGCAGACTTCAACGCACATATTTACAACGACGGCTACCTCGCCGCCGATCCCGACTACAAGGAGACGCGGCCGCGCGCGAATGCGGCGATGGTGGAGCAGATGTTCGGCCCGAGCAAAGCGCAACTGCGCGTGCTCGACTATGGCGGCGGCAACGACACTTTATGTTCGGATTTGCGAGCGGCGGGTTTTGCCGCCGCTGTTACTTACGATCCGTTCGTCCCGAAACACGCAGAGCGGCCGACGGGAAAGTTTGATCTTGTTACCTGTTTCGAAACCCTGGAGCACATGCCGAATCCGGTAAGCGGCATTGGCTCAATTTTGGAAAGCCTGGCCGATCCAGGTCTGGTGCTCTTTTCGACACAGCTTCAGCCTGCACCGAAAGATATGGCGCTGCTCAACGTGAACTGGTGGTACATCGCGCCACGCAACGGCCATGTATCGATCTTCAGCCCGGCCGCACTGACGATCGCCTGGCGACGGCACGGGTTCACGGTCGTGTCTTGCAACGACAATTTGCATGCGGCCTTCCGCAACTTGCCAGATTTTGCGAAGTATCTGATTAGTCCAACGCCGAAGTAACGACGTCTCGTCGCTGGACTCCGCAGGCTATCGACGCCGGGATGCATGCGCCCGTCCTCGCGGAGCTCACTTTGTTTCCGCCCGGCGATGACAAGCCTCCAAATGGCGGCTAGCCTTTTGTCCGAGGGGAACGGGCATGGCGAAATCGCCCTACGATACCGATCTCGACCGCAATCCGGCCAACTATCAGCCGCTGACGCCGCTCGGCTTCCTTGAGCGTGCGGCCGCCGTCTTTCCCCACCATACCGCCGTCATTCACGGCCCAATGCGGCGCAACTATACTGAATTCTACGCGCGCACCCGCCGCCTAGCATCGGCGCTTGCGAAACATGGAATCAAACGCGGCGATACCGTCTCCGCATTTCTCGCCAACACGCCGGCGATGCTCGAGTGCCACTACGGCGTGCCGATGTGCCAGGGCGTGCTCAACACGCTCAACACGCGTCTCGACGCGCCGATCATCGCCTTTTCGCTCGATCACGCCGATGCCAAGGTCGTGATTACCGACCGCGAATTTTCCAAGGTGATGAAGGCGGCCCTCACGCTCGCTAAAGTGAAACCGCTGGTGATCGATTACGACGATCCGGAATACACGGGCGCCGGCGATCGGCTGGGAACAATCGAATACGAGGACTTCGTCGCGCAGGGTGATCCTGGTTACGCCTGGAAAATGCCCGGCGACGAATGGGATGCGATCGCGCTGAATTACACCTCGGGGACCACCGGCGACCCCAAAGGTGTGGTCTATCATCACCGTGGCGCGCATTTGCTCGCGGTCGGCAACGTCGTCACCTGCGCCATGGGCAAGCACCCGGTGTACCTGTGGACGCTGCCGATGTTCCACTGCAACGGCTGGTGCTTTCCGTGGTCGATCTCGGTCGTGGCCGGCACGCATGTGTGCCTGCGCGCCGTGCGCGCGACTGCAATGTATGACGCAATCGCCAGCCACAAAGTGACGCATCTGTGCGGCGCGCCGATCGTCATGGCGACGCTGCTCAATGCGCCCGCAAATGAAAAGAAACCGCTGCCGCATGTCGTCGAATTCTTCACCGCAGCAGCACCGCCGCCTGAGGCCGTGCTGGCGGCAATGAAAGATGCAGGCTTCAATGTGACACATCTTTACGGGCTGACGGAATGCTATGGGCCGGCCGTCGTCAATGACTGGCACGCCGAGTGGAACGCATTGCCGGCCGCCGAGCAGGCGGTGAAAAAAGCGCGCCAGGGCGTCCGCTACAGCGCGCTCGAAGGGCTTGATGTTCTCGACCCGGAGGCAATGACGCCTGTAGCACGCGACGGCGAAATGATGGGCGAAGTGATGATGCGCGGCAATGTCGTAATGAAAGGCTATCTCAAGAATAAATCGTCGACCGAAAAAGCATTCGCCGGCGGCTGGTTCCACACCGGCGATCTCGGTGTGATACATGCCGACGGCTACATCCAGCTCAAGGACCGATCCAAAGACATCATCATTTCCGGCGGCGAGAACATTTCTTCGATCGAAGTCGAAGATGCGCTCTACAAGCATCCCTCCGTCGCCGCCGCAGCGGTGGTCGCAAAGCCCGATGACAAATGGGGCGAAACGCCGTGCGCCTTTGTCGAATTAAAGCCCGGCGCGAACGCGAGCACCGACGATTTGATGCAATGGTGCCGCAAGCATTTGGCCGGCTACAAATGCCCGCGCCACGTCGTGTTCGCCGAAATTCCGAAGACCAGCACCGGCAAGATCCAGAAGTTCAAACTGCGCGAAATGGCGAAGGCGGTGTGAATCATCGATGCCTGACATTATCATCAGCAATGACGGCGCCGTTCGTAAAATCCGGATGAACCGGCCGGAAAAGAAAAACGCGCTGACACTCGCAATGTATGAGGCAATGGCGGCGGCGATCGAGGATGCGAGCTCGGATGCGAGCGTGCGGTGCGTCCTGCTCGCAGGTGCGCCAGAAGTCTTCTGTGCCGGCAATGACCTCAACGACTTCGTCGCAATGGCAAGAGGCGGTACGCTCGGCACGCCGATCGTTCGTTTCCTGCATGCACTGGCACGTTGTGAAAAACCGCTGATCGCGGCCGTCAGTGGCGCCGCAGTCGGTGTCGGCACCACGATGCTCCTGCATTGCGATCAGGTAATCGCGGCCGACAATGCGGTGTTGTTGACGCCTTTCGTTTCGCTCGGTCTGTTGCCCGAAGCGGGCTCCAGCCTGATCGCGCCGCGGCTGATGGGCCATGCACGCGCATTCTCGCTGCTGGTGATGGGCAAACCACTATCCGCCGTGGAAGCCAAAGACGCAGGCATCGTCAACGCGGTCGTGCCTGCTGCCGAGCTCGACGCGCATGCGCTCACCGCCGCACGCGACATCGCAGCATTGCCACCCGAGAGCGTTACGCTGGCCCGACGATTAATGCGCGGATCGAGCGAGGAAATCATCGCGCGCATCGATGAAGAGGTTGACGCCTTCAAGACACGGCTCAACGCACCCGAAGCGAAAGCGGCCTTCGCCGCGTTTCTCTCGCGCAAGCGATAGAAGTTAGTGCCGGGAAAGCGGTCGGGTTCGACCGCGCCTAGCGCCCTTCGCGGGCGTAGGGATCGAACAGGTTGTTGGTATTATACCGTTCGTTGAACGAACGCTGCTGGCCGAACTGAAGCGTCGTGTTGCCCTGCTTCATCGTCGTCTGACCGCTGTCGATATTGAACGGCGATACCGGCGCCATGCGATCCGGCGGCGCGGCCGGTTTGTCCATATCAGTAAAACCGCGGCCGCCGCCGGGGCCACCTTGATCCTCGATGGTGAAAGCCTTGGCACCGGGCGTAGCAGCGAGAGCCGCGAGCAACGCGGCGGCAACGATGAACGCGCGGGACGTTTGGCAGAATTCCATGGCGGCCTCAGAGGGCTGTTATTGGCGGATTCGAGCAACAAACTATGGCTGCACGACGGCAACGCGCTATTCTACCTTTAATCCAAGCCGTTTCACCAGCCCACCCCACTTCTTCTCTTCGTTGTCGATATCGGCGGCATAGGCCTCGGGCGTGCCGGGCAATGCTTCGGCGCCTTCCGTGGTCAGCCGGCTCTTCACGTCGTCGGCGGCGAGTGCAGCGTTGAGCTCCTTGTTGAGGCGCGCGATGATTGCCGGTGGCGTGCCGGCGGGTGCGACCAGCCCGTAGCGCAGCGCGGCGTCGAAGCCGGGAACACCGCTTTCTGCAAGTGTCGGGATGTCGGGCAAGAGACTCGAACGCTTCGCGGTGGTTATCGCTATTCCGCGCAAAGTACCCGCCTTGATATTGCCGAGCGCAACCGGGATCGGCACGAACATCATCGGAATGTGGCCGCCAAGCAGGTCGCCCATGGCCGGGCCGTTACCTTTGTAAGGCACGTGCTGGAGCTTTATTCCGGCTTCAGCCGCCAGGTACTCACCGGCGAGATGGTTGACGGTGCCGATACCGGGCGAGCCGTATTGCACTGGCGCTTGTGCGGCCTTTGCATAGGCGATCAGCTCGGCCACCGAATGCACCGGCAGCGACGGATGCACCACCAGCACATTGGGCGCGGCGCCGATCATGCCGATCGGCACGAAATCCTTGCGCGGATCGTAGCCGGCGTTGCCGTTCATGGCCGGGGCAATTGCCATCGTCGCCGTATAGCTCAGCAAAATAGTGTAGCCGTCAGGCGCGGCTTTCGCGACAAACCGCGTGCCGATGGTGCCGCCGGCGCCGCCGCGATTTTCCACGACGATCTGCTGGCCAAGCGCGACGGAAAGTTTGTCGGCGACATTGCGCGCCATGACGGTTGTGCTGCCGCCCGGCGGAAACGGCACGATCAAGGTGATCGGCCGGTTCGGGTAATCGTCAGCGCGGGCTATTGTGGTTGCACCAAGCAGCGCGAGAAGGATTAGCGCCCATGCACTTGATCGCAGAAGAGGCTGCATGATCCCTACTCGACCTTTAGCCCCAGCTTCCTGACCAGGCCACCCCACTTCGTTTCTTCCTTGTCGATATCGGCGGCGTATTCGGCGGGTGTCGAGGTCATCGGGTCGCCGCCCTCGTTATGAATTTGCTTCTGCACTTCGGGTGTATCGACGAGTTTGCGAACTTCCTCGTTGAGCCTGTCCACGATCTCCTTGGGCGTGCCGGCTGGCGCCAGCAGGCCGTAATGCAGCACGGCCTCAAAGCCTGGAAGCCCGGATTCGTCGAAGGTCGGCACATCCGGCAGAAGCGAAAAGCGCTTCTTGCTGGTGACGGCAATCGCGCGCAGCTTGCCTGCTTGGAGATTGCCGAGCGCCGGCGGCAATACGCCGAACGCCATCGGCACATGGCCACCAAGCAGATCGTTCATCACCGGCGCCGTTCCCTTGTACGGAATGATCGCGACGTCGACGCCCGCATCCGCTTTGAATTGTTCGGCGCACATATAGCCGCCGGTTCCAATTGCCGATGTGCCGAGGTTGAGCTTGCCGGGATCTTTCTTGGCAAGGGCGATCACGTCGGCCACCGTTGTCGCAGGGAAAGATGGATTGGCAAGCAGTGCCACAGGCATGGAGGCGACCAGCCCGATGGGCGCGAATTGCTTGCGCGGATCGATGCCGACATTGGCATAAAGGCTAGGATTGATCGAGATAGTGCCGGTATGGCCAAGCAACAGCGTGTAGCCATCGGGCGCGGCTTGCGCGACGACGCGGGTGCCGATAGTGCCGCCGGCGCCGGGCCGGTTATCGACGATGACCTGCTGGTGAAACGCTTCAGACAGCTTTTGCGCCACGACACGCGCCATCGCGTCGACGCCACCGCCGGGCGGGTAAGGCACCACCAAGCGTGACCGTGCGCGTCGGATAGTCGGCGGCAACCACGCCGGCTGTGACCGCCAGAACGATGGCGAACGCCGATACGACGACAAGGACAAATCGGAACATGGCATTTTCTCCCCGGGGGCGGCTTTTTGTTGCCGCGACTATACCTGCTCCTGCCGACCTGCGGCAGACGGAGTCGTGCGGTTTCGCTGCGCAAAAAAAATAGCCGAACCCGGGCAGACCCGAGTTCGGCCAAAAGCCGGCTGGCTAATTCCAAATTCTTCGCGTGAGATCGAACCGGTCAGTGCACGCTGGCGTGGCCGTTATGGCGTAGCCTTTCGATCTCGTCCTTCACCTGCAATTTGCGCCGCTTGAGTTCCACTACTCTCAGGTCATCGACCGCGGGATGGGTCAGGCATTCGGTAATTTCTTCTTCGAGGGCCTGATGTCGTTTTTCCAATTCCGCAAGGTGCGATTGCATCGACATGCGGTATGTCTCCTCAATCAGTGGCTCTCTACGATTTAAGTGTAGCGCAAACTCGCCACAAGGGCGACGGTACACCCGGCTTTGCACCGCGGCAAACCATCGCAAAGCCTTTGATTGGCGTCGATTTTTATACGAGCTTGAACGCCCTTGTGGAAAACGCAATAATTGTGGGGCTTTCGCCGAGACGGCCCGGCGAAGGGCACGCAAACCAGCGGTGGCAATGACCGACGAGGAAGAACGCACGTTGCGGGAGCAGCTGGCGCGCCTGCTGCAGGAACATCGCGACCTCGACGCGGCGATCGAGGCCTTGGTTATCTCCCCCGGTTCCGACCTCATCCAGGTGCAGCGGCTCAAGAAACGCAAGCTGGTGCTGCGTGACAAGATCCGCCGTATCGAAGATCAGCTCACGCCCGACATTATTGCGTAACCCGTTACCGCTTATCCGCGCCTTTGCTCCTTGCGCACATACATTGCGCGATCGGCGGCTGCGATGATTTCGGTTGCGCTGCACTCGGCTAAAAGCGGTGCAGTTCCGACGCTGGCGGCGGCCTGAATACGTGCCTGCCCGTGCGCAATGGCAACCTCTCCGATCAAGGTCTCGAGCTCGCGCGCTTTCGCGGTGGCTTGAGCCTCGTCGATGCGCCAAATGAGTACGCCGAATTCGTCGCCGCCCAGCCGCCCGATAATGTCGGACGCCCGCACATGGGCAGCAAGCTTGCTTGCAACAGCTTTGAGCACGGCGTCGCCGACGCCATGGCCATAGCGGTCGTTGATTGCCTTGAAGCCGTCGAGATCGATGAACATCAATGCGGCTTGTGTGCCGTAACGCTGGACGTGCGCACGCGCGCGAGCGAGCTCGCGCTCAAACCCGCGGCGATTGAGAATATCGAGCTGTAAGTCGACATCGGCGCGGGCCTCCAGCTCGGCGACACGTGCGCGTGCAATAGCGACCTCGCGTTTGAGACGTTCGATTTCGGCCAGCAATGGGGCTGCTGGCGCAAAGGCATCGTCCACGCGTGCTTCGGCTTGAAAGCGGCCCATGGTTTAACCCTCGCAAATCTTAACCCTGACCATGAGAATACCCCTTTCGCCTTGCCTGCGGAGGGCCCCAACCTATAATCCGTCGCTTCCTTCCGCAGGGATAGCGGATTCGGGGAGCGAAATGGCCGCAAAATCAGTCGCGATCATCATGGGCAGCCAGTCGGACTGGGCCACGATGAAGCATGCGGCCAAGACCCTCGATGCGCTCCGGATCGGCTATGAAGTCCCGCATTGTATCGGCTCATCGCACACCCAAGCGGCTTTATGACTTCGCTGGCAACGCACGGAAAAACGGGTTCAAGGTGATCATCGCCGGCGCCGGCGGCGCCGCCCACCTGCCGGGGATGGCAGCCTCGCTCACGTCACTCCCGGTCCTCGGCGTCCCGATGAACACGCACGCGCTGGAGGGCAAGGATTCTCTGCTCTCGATCATGCAGATGCCGGGCGGCATTCCCGTGGGTACGCTCGCAATCGGCAAAGCGGGCGCCATTAACGCCGCACTGCTGGCTGCGGCCGTGCTGGCGCTCTCGGATGCCAAACTCGCCAAACGGCTCGATGCGTGGCGCGCCCGTCAGACCAAATCCGTTGCAAAGCGGCCCAAGGGCTGACCATGAGGAGCACAGCCCACTCACCGCGTCCCCGCGCAAGCAGGGACCCAGGGCCAGGAATTTCTGATTCACATTCTGTGACTTCGGGTATCCGCCAGTGCGGGGATGCATGGAGAGGGTTTTGCTAAAGCCCGGCGCGACTATCGGCATTCTCGGTGGCGGCCAGCTCGCTCGGATGCTCGCACTCGCGGCGGCGCCGCTCGGCTTGCGGTGTCATGTCTATTCGCCGGAAAAGAACTCCTGCGCTTTCGATGTGGTTCATGCGGGCACCTGCGCGGCCTACGAAGACGAAACGGCGCTCGGCCGTTTTGCCGGTGCCGTCGACGTCATCACCTACGAATTCGAAAATGTGCCGGCCAAGACCGCGGCATTCCTCGCGAAGCGCAAGCCGGTCATGCCTGACCCGCAAGTGCTCGAGACAACACAAGACCGGCTTATCGAAAAGAATTTCGTCAGCGCACTGAAGATAGCGACTGCGCCCTATGCGCCGGTCCATAGCGCCTCGCAGTTGGCCGACGCGGTGAAAGCGGTTGGCTTACCGGCTGTGTTGAAAACCCGCCAACTCGGCTACGACGGCAAGGGCCAGGCGAAGATTGTCAAAGGCGGCGACGCCGTCGCTGCATGGCGATCCGTGCACAACGCGCCTTGCATCCTTGAAGGCTTCATCGATTTCGAGCGAGAAGTCTCGGTTGTCGCCGCGCGTGGACGCGATGGCAAAGTCGAATGTTTTGAAATCACCGAAAACGAGCATCGCGATCATATTTTGAAGATTTCGCGCGTGCCGGCGAAAGTCTCACCGGAACTCGCCCGCCAGGCGCGACAGATCGCGACCCGTATCGCGAAGGCTTTCGACTACGTCGGTGTCCTGGCGGTGGAAATGTTCGTGATGCGCAAAGGCCAGCGGCGGGTTCTACTGGTCAACGAGATCGCGCCGCGCGTGCACAATTCCGGCCACTGGACGATCGACGGCGCAACGGTCTCGCAATTTGAACAGCATATCCGCGCGGTTGCGGGCTGGCCGCTTGGCAAAGCCTGTGCGGCTCGGCCGGCGGCGCGTGGAGATGGTGAACCTGATCGGTAGCGAAGTGAACGAAGCCGCGCGATGGCTGACTGTCCCGGGGGCCTCAGTGCATATCTACGGCAAGGGCGAGGCACGACCGCGTCGCAAGATGGGGCATGTGACGCGGGTATGGACGCGGTAATGGCTGGCAACAGCTAACCCCTCTCCCCGTATGGAATTTGGTCGTGGGGCAGGCGCTTTGGTTGCCTTCCAATGGACTCTTAATGCCTTTTCTGCTAGAGCCGCGCGACTCAAAGCCCCCGTTTTTCGGGGCTTTTGCCTTAGACCCGACGGAACACTAACGAAGGAGCAAGCGTGCAAGTTCTCGTTCGCGACAACAACGTTGACCAGGCCCTGAAGGCGCTCAAAAAGAAGATGCAGCGCGAGGGCATTTTCCGCGAGATGAAGCTCCGCGGACATTACGAAAAACCATCGGAAAAGAAGGCGCGGGAAAAGGCGGAAGCGATCCGCCGGGCCCGCAAGCTCGCGCGCAAGAAGATGCAGCGTGAAGGCCTGTTGCCGATGAAGCCCCGCGTCGTTCCCGGCGCCGGTGGTGCTGCTGGCGGCCCTGGTGGTGGCGGCGGCGGCCGCGGCCGTGGTGGCCCCCCGCGGTTTGGCTGATCGCGGTATCGCATCCGCGATTTCGCATTTGATAGTGGCGCGGGCTCAAGTTGCCCGCGCTGTTGTTTTTCAGAGCCATTTCTCCAGATAAATGAACGACAAAGCCGCGCCAAAGCGCAGCCGTTCCGTTCAAATCTATCGGCGCAACTGTTTGTTATTTTTGTTCGCGTATCCGTCGTGGCGGATATCGGGCAAAGCCGATGCCCCCTGTCCCTACAGGAGGCACGTTGGTGGCGCGCGTCGACTTCGATCAATATGCCGGGCAATACGAGGCGATCCTCGCCGCGCAGACGAATTTTTTCGACGGCGACAGCAATTATTTCGCCCGCTACAAAATCGAGTTGGCAAAGCAAATCGTCGGCCGCGTCGATACTGTTCTGGATTTCGGCTGCGGCATTGGGCGCAGCATGCCGCACCTTCGCGAAATTTTTCCGGACGCGGACATTGTCGGTTGCGATCCTTCGGCTGAAAGCCTCGCGATCGCGCGCGAGCAAAATCCAACCTGCCGCTTCACGTCGATGGACGAGCTCGGGACCGACAGCAAATTCGACCTAGTGATTGCTTCGTGCGTTTTTCATCACATCCCGCCGCAAGATCGGCAGATGGCCATACGCTATTGCTACAGTCACCTGAACGAAGGCGGCCATTTCATTATTTTCGAACACAATCCGTTCAATCCGGTCACGCGCCGGCTGGTCAAGAATTGCCCGTTTGACGCCGATGCGGTGCTGCTGAGCATGCGCGAGACGGTTGGTCGCATGCGCAATGAGCATCTCAACGTCGACGAATCCAGCTATTGCCTCTTTTTCCCGCAACCGCTCGCAGTGCTTCGCCCGTTTGAGAAATATCTCCGGTGGCTGCCGATGGGCGGGCAATATTTCGTTTGCGCCTCCAACCCCTCGCGCCACTCCAGCCGCGCCGCCTAAGTCGCGGCACGCCTATTTCCAGCAGAATTTGATATCGGCTTCGTTTTTCTTGCGCGTCGCGTAATACGACTCGACGTTCTTGGCATCGTCAAAATAGGCGCGTTCCTTCGCGGCGCGCGCTTTGGCATTCGCGATCGCGCGGCTTGCATTCGTAGCGCGATCGCCCGGCAGTGACGGCAGGCGCTCCATGAACATCACCTCGTAAGGATTGGCCTCGACCCACGCGAGTGCCTTTTCGTGCTGTTCGTTTTGTTCGGCGAAATCGCAGAAGGCATAACCATTGATGATAGGACCGGCCAGCGTTGCGAAGTTGCGCACCGCATCGTCCGCTTGCGCCAGCCCCTGCGCTTTGACGTCTAGAACCTCGGACATCACGATATATCGCTCCTTGGCAGCATAGAACCAAAATACTGCGTCGTCGCGCAGCCCCACGTCATAAAGTCGGATGGCGAGGACCATCATGACCATGGGCGTGACCAGCTTCGATGTTGCAACCACGCGGTCGCGCGCGGCGAGGACGTCCTCGCGGCGCGATGAACTGAGCAACTCGTTATATTGACTACCGACAGCGACCCGCGGCTTCTCGCCAGGCGTAGGTGCGGCTTCATAATACGGCTGGACAAAGATACCGATCTGCCGCACTGGCTCGGCCGCGAAAACCGCTGATGGCATCAGGAAAAATGTGGCCGCAACGGCCCGCTTGATTGAATTCCGCATCGACGCCCCCGAATGGGCAATCCTAGGCCGCGCCTTCGAGCGGCTCAATGTTGAGACAGAAACTCCTTCACGACTTTTTCTGCGCCATAGTCATCAAGATTGACGTGGCCACCAAGCGGGAAACGCACCATGCGTTTGGGCTGATTTGCCAGTGAAAACAATTTATCGCCAAACGCAATCGGCACGATGTTGTCGCGTTCGCCATGGAGCACCAGCAGCGGCGCCTTGACGTGCGCAATACGCTGATCTGACCGGAAGGAATCCTTGAGCAGCCAGCGTACGGGTGCGAACGGATATGCAGCCGCACCGACGTCTGCGATGGATGTATAAGGCGCATCGAGAATAAGCGCGCCAATCTCGTGCTCAGCGCCGAGCGCAACGGCGACGCCGGTCCCGAGCGACTCACCGAACAGCACGATTTGCCGCGCCGGGAAACGCGCACGCACAAAGTCGTAGGCGGCCATCGCGTCGCGGATTAGGCCTGCTTCACTGGGCTTCCCGGTGGATCCGCAGTAGCCGCGATAACACAATGCCAAAAGGCCGGTACCGTCTGCGGTGAGCCAGGTGAACCGCCCGACGCGTGCGGCAAGGCCCTCGGCGTTCCCCTGAAAATAGATGACGACAGGTTTGGCACCGCGCGGGGGTACGTACCATGCGACCAGTGTCTCTCCGTCTGAGCTGGTGAGCGTTATCTCTTCGGCCCGCGGCAAGCCAGCCGCAGCGGGCGATGTACGGGTGCGATCGGGAAAATACATCATGCTGCGCTGAAACACATACATCAGCGTCAGCAACCCGCCGTAGCCGAGCACAATAACGATAAGAAGCCACTTCAGAGCGGTCATGCTTTCTCATAACACGAGATTCTTCCTTTCGGGTTGCTGCCGTTGCCCGTTCCTCCTAGCCTCATCACAACCGTCAGGGAGACCGCCATGCCACGCTTGCGCTACATCGAAGAGAGCGAAAAGACCACACACACTCGGGAGTTGATCGAGTCGGCCAAGAAGACCGGCGCGCCCGACCCGCGTGTCGTCAGTATCATGACGCGCAGCGAAATCGGCACCGGCTGGGTCGAGTACTGGAACAAGGTGCTTTACCAGGGCCTGCTGCCGCACAAACTCAAGGAGATGTGCCGCATCAAGATTTCAGTGGCGCACCAATGCGGTTACTGCTCGACCGTGCGATCCAACGTCGCCAAGGCCGATGGTTTGACCGAGGACATGATCAGCGATCTTTTCACGTACAAGACAAGCAAGCGTTTTACGCCGCGCGAAAAGGCAGCGTTGCGCTACGCCGACCTCTTCAAGCAGGGCGAGCACGCCATCGACAAAGATGAAGTCTACCGAGAGCTGTCAGAGCATTTCACCGACGCAGAGATCATCGAACTCGGCTTGCTCTGTGCTCAAACCGATGGTGTCGGCAAGCTTGTGAAATCTCTCAATGTGCTGAGCTGGGAAGAGGCCTGCGAACTCAATCCCAAGCTCACGCAAGGAACGGCGCAAGCGGCAGCGGAATAGTGAACATCCGGCAGGCCACGGCAGGCGATGACGACGCCATCTGGCGCATCCTCGAACCGACCTTCCGCGCCGGCGAAACTTATCCTGTCCCGCGCGACATTTCACGCGCCAATGCGATCGGCTATTGGCGATCGCCTGGTCACACCGTGTTCGTCGCTGATGAGAACGGAACGATCATTGGCACATACTATTTGCGCGCCAACAACCGTGGCGGCGGCGCGCATGTGGCCAATTGCGGCTACGTGGTCGCGCCGGATGCCTTCGGCCGCGGCGTGGCGCGCGCCATGGGCACGCATTCACTGGACCAAGCACGGGAGCGCGGCTTCAGCGCGATGCAGTTTAACTTCGTGATTTCGTCGAACGAGCGCGCGGTGCGGCTTTGGCAGAGCCTGGGATTTGCCATCGCCGGACGGTTACCTGGGGTCTTCGACCACCCCCGGCTAGGCCGGGTCGACGCTTACGTCATGCTTCGAAGCGTTTGATCCGACATAACTCCCCGCCGCGGCTGGGATTTACTAAGGCCACGCCCTCAGGTGCCGAAAAATTAGAGCCCGACAATGCAACCATTTGAGGATGATCGCGTTGCCGCTGCGAGTTGATACGCTTCCCTCAGGTGCCGGAGGGAGCATCTTTGTTATTGCGTTGCGGGAAGTTGGCTGGGAATGGATGAACCAATCGGATTTTTTGAGAACGAACTTGATCGGGCGGTCATCGCTTATGGCCCCGTGCCTGCCGCCGATAACGTCGTGCCCATCGTCGATACGTTGCGCTCAAACGCGGCACTGCGCGAGCGCGAACGTCGGTTCCGCGAACTCCTGAATGCCCTGCCGGCTGCCGTCTATACGACCGATGCCGCCGGACGGATCACCTACTTCAACGACGCTGCCGCTGCGCTATGGGGCCATCGCCCGCAGCTGGGCACGAGTGAGTGGTGCGGATCCTGGAAATTGTTTTGGCCCGATGGGACGCCGCTGCGACACGACGAGTGCCCGATGGCCATCGCGCTTAAAGAAGACCGGGTGGTGCGCGGCATGGAAGCTGCTGCCGAACGTCCGGACGGCACGCGTGTACCGTTTATCCCCTACCCAACGCCGCTGCATGATGAATCCGGCAGGCTAGTCGGCGCGGTGAACATGCTGGTCGATATTACTGACCGAAAGCGCGCCGAGGAACAGCAGGCGCTGCTGGTTCGCGAGTTACATCACCGTGTAAAAAATACGCTCGCGACAGTGCAGGCGATCATGGGCTCGACTGCGCGCACGGTCGATAATATGGAGGATTTCAAAACTGCCCTGTTCGGCCGCATCCAATCGCTCGCCAAGACGCATCTGCTGCTCGCCGATCAGGAACGCGCGGTCGAATTTAGCGATATTCTGCGAAGTGAGCTCGATGCCTTCGACGACGGAACCGGGCGCATCACGCTGCAGGGACCGGAAGTGACGTTGTCATCACAGCTTGCTGTTTCGCTCGGCATGACAATTCACGAGCTCACAGCGAACGCCGCAAAATATGGCGCGCTTTCGGTCTATGGCGGCAAAGTTGAGGTGACATGGAATGTCACAATTGATGCCGTACGCCGCACACTTGCTTTCGACTGGGTAGAAACCGGCGGGCCCCCGGTGACGGAACCCACGCGCCAGGGTTTCGGATCGCGGCTTTTGGCCTTTGTCCTGCCCGGGCAAATACAGGCCAAGACACGCGTCGAATATGCACGCGAGGGCGTGCGCGTACATTGCGCTTTGCCGCTCCCAGCCGACGTGCCGAGTTGAACCAAGCGTCGAGCTGTTTGATCCCTAACGGCTGACCCTTCCGCTGTCCCGCGATTCGCTGATAGTGTCCCGCGCGGAACCGGGGATATGCACTCAGATTCAGGTTTGGCAGCGGCACGGGGCCGCGCTCGTGATGTTGCGCGGACGGGCCCTAAGACGGGCCGCCTCGCTTACATCGACGGCATGCGGGCGATCGCCATCGTTGCGATCATCGCGTTCCACGCGCGAATCCCGGGTTTTCAGGGCGGTTTTGTCGGCGTCGATATCTTCTTCGTTATTTCCGGATTTCTGATCACAACGCAAATCGTCGAACAGACACTCGCCGGCCGCTTCTCAACAAAGGATTTTTATGCGCGCCGGATCCTGCGCATCTTGCCGCCGCTGCTGCTCGTGACGTGTGTCACGCTGGCGATTGCGCCACTATTTCCGCTGCTGCCGCGAGAGATGCGTGAACTCGCAAATTCGGCGGCTGCCACCGCGGCAATGGCATCGAATTATTACTTCACCTCGGGCACAGAGTATTTTGCGGTTCGATCGGAAATCGTGCCTCTACTGCACACCTGGTCGCTGGGTGTTGAAGAGCAATATTACCTGCTGGCGCCGGCCGTTATCGGCGTGGTCATTGCGGGCGCCGGGCGGCGCAAATGGCGGCCCATTGCAGCTCTCCTGGTTGCCGGTGCGGCAGTCATTGTCGGCTCATATCTCCTTCTGGCACTTCTGACCAAGACCGATCACCGCCTCGCCTTTTTCTCGATCGCGTCGCGCGCGTGGCAATTTTCGCTGGGCGGAATGCTCGCAACTGCCGTCATTGGCGGTAGCGCCGTACCCGCACGGTTTCGTACAGCCTTAGGAATCGCCGGCTTTCTCGCCATCGCCGCATCAGTCATCTTGTTCGACTCACATATCACCTATCCCGGCCTGGTCGCGGGATGCCTGCCGACACTCGGCGCATTGCTTCTGCTGGCATCGGGCCTTGGCAATGAACGCGCGCCACTGATGCAAATCCTGGCCAGCCGGCCGGTCGTGACAATCGGTGTGCTGTCCTACAGCTGGTATTTGTGGCATTGGCCGTTGACCGCACTCGGTCGAACGCTGCCGTTCGCGCATGGCAGTCATTGGAAAGATATCGCCGCATCCAGCCTGGCGCTCATCCTGTCCGTTCCGACTTATCTTTTCCTCGAGCAGCCGATGAAAAAATTGCGGCGGTCGGACATCACGCTGCGGTTTGGCGGACGTATCGTCTTCGCAGGCATTGTCGGTTCGGCGGTCGTTGCCGTTGTCGCGGTGGTACTCGCTCGCAGCACTTTGTTCGTGGGAAATGTACAGAACATCAACGTAGCTGCGGCGGCGTCCCAGCCATTGAGCGGCTGTCATCCCGGTAATGCCATTGCGGACTTCGAATACGTCAAGCCTTGCCTTGTTGGCGGTGCGGGCGCGCCAAACGTCGTTGTTTGGGGGGATTCGCACGCGTTAATGTTGGCGCCGATTGCGGAATGGGCGGCACAAGCCGCTCATGGCACCGCGGTGATATTGGGCAAGACCTCATGTCCACCGCTGCTAGGAGTTGAAGTCGATTTCTTTGTCGCGCGCACATGTGCCACCAGCAATGACGAACTCCTTCGCTGGTTCCAGAAGCAAAACGACCAGACGATCACCGGCGTGGTGTTGGGAGCGCGGTGGCTGCTTTACAGCGGCCACAACACGCCCGCAGGCGACGCCGAGTTGCCCCGGCTGCTGTGGCGCGACAGTGATCGCGCCAGCAGCGGGTATGTCGACATTCTCGACCGCGGGCTGACGGACATGCTGAAGGCGATCTCGCCGGCACATCGCGTACTCATCGTCGGCCCAGTGCCAGAGCTTGAACACCCGCCGGCCGATTGCTTGATGCGGGCACAGATTAGCCGAGAACCACGCGAATCCTGCCTGCTCGATCGGCACAAGGTCGAACTACGGAACACGGAAGCAATGATTGTACTCAAGCGCGTTACGGCCGCATTCCCGAACGTCAGATTGATCGATCCGCTGGATGCTTTCTGCGACCGTGAAAAGTGCGCGTCCTTTGGCCCTAACGGCGTCTATTATCTCGACACCGATCACCTCACCCCGCTCGGCGCAGAGTTGCTTTACCGTCATTTCGAGCGTGATTTCCTCTGGATCTTCGGTAAAGCAGATGAAAAATGACATTAATTGCCTTTTCCATGCACATTGCATCGCCCACGGAAACTTCGAATTAATGCAGGCGGAACCGCGCGCGGAGTTGTGATCAACGATTGCAACCCGGCAGCGCTATAGTGCTTGCCAATGGCTCATGACGTGACGCGATCAAGAGCCGGCAAAGCAAGACTCCAACTCTCGGGCGCCACGCCACCCGAGCCACAAGTCTCGGGAGGTTACGTTATGGCTTATTCAAATATTCTGGTTGGTGCCGGAGTCCGCCCCGCGCTGCCGGTCGTTCGAAGCATCGGCGTAGCAGACTTACGCGATGCGCTGGTCAAGGGCGTCAAAGATTTCTACGCAATGCCGACGCATGCGATGTTCCTTTGTATCATTTACCCGGTCGTCGGCTTTGTGCTGGCGCGGCTCGCCTTCGGCTATTCCATTCTCCCGCTGCTCTATCCGCTCGTAACCGGGTTCGCTCTGGTCGGGCCTATCGCTGCGCTTGGCATTTACGAGCTGAGCCGACGCAAGGAAGCGGGTCTTGAAACATCCGCAACGCACGCGTTCGATGTATTCGAATCATCTTCGATAGGTGCGATCGCCGCGCTCGGGCTTCTTCTCCTGACGATTTTCGTGATCTGGGTGGCGGCAGCCAAAGCCATCTACATCGCCAATTTCGGATATGCATCGCGGCCATCGATTGAGGTGTTCTTAAACGAGGTCCTCACAACACGCGCCGGATGGAATCTGATCATCCTTGGCAACGGAGTTGGTCTCCTGTTCGCGATTCTCGTGCTCACGATCAGCGTGGTGTCATTCCCGTTGTTGATCGATCGCGACGTCGGCGCGGCTGTCGCGCTCTTGACCTCGATCCGTGCCGTCGCTCGCAATCCTTTGACGATGGCAATATGGGGCTTGATTGTGGGGGCCCTGCTCATCATCGGCTCGCTGCCATTCTTTCTTGGCTTGACCGTCGTGATACCGGTGCTCGGCCACGCGACCTGGCACCTCTATCGCAAGGTCGTCGAACCGCAGACTGCCCCGCCACCGACGCACCCGGAACACAGCAAGGAACGCCGTTATGCGGCCGACTTCCCGGCCGTGCTGTTTCCCTGGACGAAGTAAAATCCAGGGTCGCGCTAGCCGCGAAACCGGTCCGCCCGTAATTGGCGTGTATGTGATGGCAGGCTTTACGCCACAGCTGCGTAACGTCTAGCCAGCATTGCGCGCTCGAATTTGCGCGGCGTCATCGGCTTGGCGAACATATAGCCTTGCAAGAGGTCGAATCCGAGATCGCGCACGATGAGAAAATCGGACTGAGTCTCGACGCCCTCGGCTACGGAGCGGGCACCTGTATCGCGAGCGATTGCGATAATTTCCGCACAATGTGCCTGCTTGATGCGGTCATCGCCACAGCCGCGAATATATTTCCGATCGACCTTCATCTCGACCACAGGCAATTCGCGTGAGCCCGCGATGGATGCGCCTTGTGCATCAATGTCGTTAATGGCGATCCCGATATTGCGTGAGGCCAGCTGACCAGCGATTTTCCGCACGAGCTCCAGTTCATTGACAAGATCCACGCAATCGATCGCGATTAAAAATCCGTTTTCGCGAACCTTTACCGGAAGATGCTCCATCATCCGGTCAATAAATCGCATATCTCCTAACGCGAGCAGTGGCAGGCGGATCGAGATTTGAACCTTGTGGTTGGCGGCGGCAAATTGCATTGAATCGGCCAGAGCCCGCGCAATCACAAACTGCGACAGGCCGTGGAGATAGGGATCATTGGCCGCCGGGATAAAATAGGCCGGCCGTACGACGCCCCAGGTCGGATGGCGAACGCGTACGAGCGCCTCCGCGCCGCCCGGCACCAGCGACCGCGGGCTGATTTTTGACTGATACCAGAGCTCCAGCCAGCCGTTGCACAACGCCTCGTCGATATCGACCGGAAGCGGCGGCGCCGGCTGCACCGGCAGAAAGCTGGCGAGATTTGTTTCGAGGTCGCGATCGCGAAACGGTGTTCCGAGCGGCGGCAGCATTGCCAATCCGGCCCGCTCACCAAATTCATGCACACGGATGAGCACCCCTGAACTGCGCCCCCCGAACAACATGATCATGCCGCCATAACTCTGCGCCCGCAGCGTCTGCAGGAGCATCCCAACTTCGGCCCCGCCTCCGAGCGGCCCGAGCACGATGAGATCGGGTCGAAACTCACGAAGTATCGACCTGATATCGATGGTGCCAGCCTCGCGTGCGATGAACCCGAGCTCATCGAACATCTCGGCCAGAAAACTTCGCACATGGGTCTTATTTTCAACTACGCAGACCCTAGGCGGTATTGGCCTGCGCCCGAACTGAACGATCTCGCCCCGTTTCTGGTCACTGCTATCGCCGATCATGGGTGCGGTCCCTCCCCGGATTACTCACGCAACAATTGGCGGGTCGCATATGACAGTTATCAAAGCAGCGCCGTCTACACCTCGCGTTGCACAATCCTCAGACAACTCCTCTCGCAGTTAACGAGATCATCGTCCGGATTCGAAAATTTAAATTAGATGTTAGAAGTCACCGCGTTTGCGAGCGCTCGCTCACATCGCCTTCACAATGCTCTCGGTCATTTTCTTGGCATCGCCAAGAAGCATCATGGTGTTGTCGCGATAGAACAAGGGATTGTCGATACCAGCATAGCCGGATGCGAGCGAGCGTTTGATGAACATCACGGTGCCCGCCTTCCACACTTGCAACACCGGCATGCCATAGATCGGCGAGCTTTTGTCATCTTCTGCCGCTGGATTCGTAACGTCGTTTGCACCGATTACGAAAGCGACATCGGCTTGTGCAAATTCCGAGTTGATGTCCTCGAGTTCGAACACTTCGTCGTAAGGAACATTTGCTTCAGCGAGCAGCACATTCATATGGCCGGGCATTCGTCCTGCGACCGGGTGGATGGCGTATTTGACCTCGACGCCTTCCTTCTTCAGCTTGTCGGCCATTTCGCGCAGCGCATGTTGGGCCTGCGCCACCGCCATGCCGTAGCCGGGCACAATGATCACCTTGGAGGAATTTTTCAGCAGGTAGGCAGCATCCTCGGCCGAACCGAGCTTCACCGGTCTTTGCTCGCCGCCGGCCGCCGGCCCCGCCACCTCGCCGCCGAAGCCGCCGAGAATGACCGAGATGAATGAGCAATTCATGCCCTTGCACATGATGTAGGACAGAATCGCGCCTGAAGAGCCGACCAGCGCGCCGGTGATAATCAGCGCGGAATTACCCAGGGTGAAGCCGATACCAGCAGCCGCCCATCCCGAGTAGGAATTGAGCATCGAGATCACGACCGGCATATCGGCACCGCCGATCGGGATAATGATCAAGATGCCGAGCGTCAGCGACAGCGCGACGATGATCCAGAAGTCCATCGCGGTTTGCGAGACGAAAAAGCCGTAGATAAAGAAAATAAGCCCGGCAGCGAGCGCAAGGTTGATAATGTGACGCCCGGGCAGTGTGATCGGCTTGCCGCTCATGCGGCCCGAAAGCTTCAAGAACGCAATCACCGAACCGGTAAATGTCACGGCGCCGATGGCAACGCCTAGCGACATTTCGATCAAGCTCGCCTGATGGATATGGCCTTCGCTGCCGATATCGAATGCCGCCGGGGCATAGAAAGCGCCGGCCGCGACCAGCACCGCCGCCATGCCGACCAGTGAGTGAAAGGCGGCGACCAGCTCCGGCATGGACGTCATCGGCACGCGCCGCGCGATCACCGCGCCTATGCCGCCGCCGAGAGCGATGCCGCCGACAACCAGACCCCAGGCCAGCGGACCGGCGGGCGGGTGCGACCCAAGCGTCGTCAGCACGGCAATCGTCATGCCTATCATGCCAAATTGATTGCCGCGCCGGCTGGAATCCGGACTCGACAGCCCGCGCAGCGCCAGAATGAACAGGACGCCGGCGACCAGATAAAGGAGCGCGACGAGATTGGGGCTCATGCAGCGCTCATTTCTTTTTCTTCTGGTACATCGCCAGCATCCGCTGGGTGACCAGGAAGCCGCCAAAGATATTCACTGAGGCAAAGACCAGCGCGACAAAGCCGAGCGCGCGCGCCAAAAAGGGACCATTGTCGTCGACGACCAGCGGAACACCGACGGCCAGCAAAGCGCCAACCACGATCACCGAAGAGATCGCATTGGTCACCGACATCAAGGGCGTATGCAGCGCCGGCGTGACCGACCAGACGACGTAATAGCCGACGAAGACCGCCAGCACGAAAATCGACAGCCGGAAGACAAAGGGATCGACCGCGGTTGCCAGATGTTCCATGTCGGACCTCCCTCAGGCCGCCGTCTTGGGCTGAAAATTTGGATGCACAACTGCGCCGTTACGTGTGAGCAGCGTCGCTTTGATGAGCTCGTCGTCCCAGTTGATCGCGAGTTTTTTCTCTTTCTTGTCGATTAAGGTCTCAACAAAGGTGAGCAGATTCTTTGCGTAAAGCGCCGATGCTGAAGCCGCGATCCTGCCGGCCACGTTCAGATGCCCGACGATCTTGACGCCGCCAGCTTGCGCCACCTCACCCGGCTTGGCGCCTTCCACATTACCACCGCGCTCGACTGCAAGATCGACGATGACCGAGCCCGGTCGCATCGACGCAACCATCTCTTTCGAAATCAGCCGCGGCGCCGGCCTTCCGGGGATCAACGCGGTGGTGATGACGATATCCTGCTTCTTGATGTGCTCGGCGGTGAGAGCGGCCTGCTTGGCCTGGTATTCCTTCGACATTTCCTTCGCGTAGCCGCCCGCGGTCTGCGCGTTTTTGAATTCCTCGTCCTCGACCGCGAGAAATTTTGCGCCGAGGCTTTCGACTTGCTCTTTCGTCGCAGGACGCACGTCCGTGGCGGTGACAACGGCGCCCAGACGCCGCGCCGTTGCGATGGCCTGCAGACCGGCAACGCCAACGCCCATGATGAACACTTTCGCGGCGGGCACGGTGCCAGCCGCGGTCATCATCATCGGCAACGCGCGGCCATACTCCTCCGCGGCATCGATGACGGCACGGTAGCCGGCGAGATTGGCCTGGCTGGAGAGAACGTCCATCGACTGCGCGCGGGTGATGCGCGGCATGAGCTCCATGGCAATGGTATCGATGCTGGCATCGGCCATTTGCTTGAGCGCCGACTCGTTGCCGTATGGGTCCATAATGGCAATGACCAGCGCACCTTTCTTGTAGGTGCTCAGCTCGTTAGGTGCGGGCCGCCGGACTTTCAGAACAATATCGGCGTCCTTCGTGACAGCATCGGCGACCTGAGCACCCGCCGCTTCAAACTCGGAATCCGGAATACCGGATGCGATACCGGCGCCGCGCGCAACCGCGACATCGGCGCCGAACGATATAAGCTTCTTGATTGTGTCAGGGGTGGCCGCGACGCGCGGTTCACCCGCGTCGGTTTCACGCGGTACGGCAATTCGCATTGTCGCCTCCCCGCCTGTCCGTGAAATCCGTCAGTGCGGCGACAGTCCGGTGAAGCCGAAGATCAGGAAACAGATGACGAAGGCGACATAACTCGGGACCGTCGCGCCGCTGAGCAGGCCCGGAATCGCGCCCAGCAATCCGATGACGAAAATCGACGCGGCAAGGAACCAGTGGCCCATGACGCCGCCGGTGGCGAGGCCGAACAGGATCGTCACCACATAGAGGATGCCGACGAGGGTAAAGTGGATGAAGCGCTCGTAGCTTTGCTCGTGCGCGGGATAATCGTTGCCGCTGGCGGTGGCGTATTCGACGGTGCCGTGGTCGGCCATGGGAAAAGCTCTCCGAGTCGCTCAAAAAGGCAGGCGCAGAGGGGTTAGCGCAATTGCGGCTGAAGGGCAACGCCGCCCGACCTCAGTCTTTGGTGGACGGCTGTAACCCAACTTTGGCGAGTGCCGCCCGTTGCCGCGCAGCCACCTCATCCACCGCGAATTTCTCGATCGCCTCATTGAACAATCGATAGAAATTGAGTTCCGCCGCGAGGTGCAGGAAGACGGCGCCAAGTCCGATGGCCGCACGGTCCATGAAAACGAATTCGCGCGGCACCCGGACCGGACCTCTGGCCTTGAGCGCCTGGTGAACCCGGAAGGCTTCCTTGCGGCCGTATTGGGACGGCTTCACCCCGTCGGCGATGGTGCGCACACGGTCATCCAGCAAGGGGCCGTAAATAAAGCGCGCCCAGATGTTGAGCGCATCGATCAGCTCGCGGTTGAGCCGCTGAAAGCCCCAAGTCTCGTAAGCATGCACGACGAGATTATCGTCGCCGTCAAGCAGTCCGCGATAGAGATCGACCACGCCGCCGACAAAACTCGGCGGAAAGATGCGGATGCAGCCGTAGTCCAGCAGATTGATGCCGGCAGGCTTTCCTTTGGAGTCGTCGAAGACGGTGTAATTGCCCAGATGTGGGTCGCCGTGAATGACGCCAAAGCGGCTGAACGGAAACCACCATGCGGTGAACATGGCGGTGGCGATCCGATTGCGTGTTACCAGCGCGGCGTCCTTGTGCTCAAGCAGCTTGCGGCCATTCATCCAGTCAAGCGTGAGCAGGCGGCCGGTCGACAGTTCGGGCCAAACGCGCGGCACACGGATTGCGTCGTCGTCTTTCAGCATATTTGCATAGAGTGCGACGTGCCTGGCTTCGCGATGATAGTCGAGCTCTTCGCGCAGCCGCGCACCAATCTCGACTGCAATTTCGCTGGCGTCGATCGCCGGGTCGAAGCGCTTCCGGATCGCCATCAGCAACTGTAACTGATTGAGATCAGCTTCGACCGCCGACTGCATGTCAGGATATTGCAGCTTGCAGGCCAGCTCGGCTCCATCGAGCGCCGTCGCACGATGCACCTGGCCAAGCGAGGCGGCCGCCGCCGGATGATGTTCGAAACTCTTGAAATCTGTGTTCCCAGCCGGGGCCGAGTTCCGCCTGCATACGCCGCTTCACAAAAGCCCAGCCCATCGGCGGCGCCTGGCTTTGTAGCTTGATCAGCTCGTTGGCGTACTCGGGCGGCAGAGCATCGGGAATGGTGGCGAGCAGTTGCGCCACCTTCATGATCGGGCCCTTGAGCCCGCCGAGCGCAGCCGCCAAAGCGAAGGCGTTGCCGGCGCGACCGCCTTTTGCACCGACCAAACGCTGCCCGGCAATGCGCGCCGCTACCCCGCCAACTCTGGTGCCGACATTGGCATAGCGTTTGGCGCGGGCCGAGAAGCGGTTCTTTTCGCGGTCAGTCATGAACCTCGGGGTACCAGTGTGTTACGAATATAGGAAGCAACCAGAATGAAACGAGCGATGATTATGCGAATTTTCATCGGTCTCTGCGCCCTGCTGGCGGCGTCAACCGGCGCATCCGCCGCGGTTTGGGCATGGGGTTGCCAGGCCCAAGTTGGTAGGCAGCAGGTCATTTTCAACCGATTTTCGTTGGTCGTCGTCGATACCAAAGTGAAGATGGGCGACATCCGCAATTTGCGCGTCACCGAAATCGAACTGCCGGCCGACTCGCCACCCAGCGTTAAATACGTGCCGGAGGATGTTAATGGCGGGTTCGAAAAAGAAATGATCTTCACGCGCAAGGAGAATCCAAAGGCCAAGGTGACGCTGACCGAAAAATCCTCGCGTCGGATTTCTCATAAGTCCGAATTGATCTGCGGACGCGACGAAGACACGGATGTCTATCGCAAAGTCTATCGCTACCAGCGCGAACACGAGCCGGCACGTGACGTCACGATGCAATGCATGGAGTACCAGCTTTCAACTCGCGGCGGGCGCAAAGGCTGCGACTAGCGCCCTTCGAGTTTTTCCAATTCGTCGATCAAATTGGCGATCACGCTTAAGCCCCCGTCCCAGAATTTCGGATCGCGCGCATCCAGGCCGAACGGGGCCAGTAACTCGGAATGGTGTTTGGTGCCACCGGCGGAGAGCATTGCGAGATAGCGATCGGCAAATCCGCTCGCGGACTTCTCGTAGACCGCATAGAGCGAATTCACCAGGCAATCGCCGAAGGCATAAGCGTAGACGTAAAACGGCGAGTGTACGAAGTGCGGGATATAGGCCCAAAACGTTTCATAGCCGGGCTTGAGTTCGATCGCGGGCCCGAGGCTTTCGCTTTGCACCGACATCCATAGCTCGCAAATTTTGTCGGCGGTAAGCTCGCCCGCACGGCGCTCGGTGTGGACCTTTCGCTCGAAGCTGTAGAACGCGATTTGCCGCACCACCGTATTGATCATGTCCTCGACCTTCGCGGCAAGCATGGCCTTGCGCTGTTTTTTGTCGGTGATCTGCGCGAGCAATTTCTTGAAGGTGAGCATCTCGCCGAAAACAGAAGCCGTCTCGGCGAGCGTGAGCGGTGTCGGTGCCATCAAGGCGCCATTGGGTGCCGCCAGCACTTGATGCACGCCGTGGCCCAGTTCGTGGGCGAGAGTCATCACGTCGCGCGGCTTGCCCATATAGTTGAGCAGCACATAAGGATGCGCGGACGGCACGGTTGGATGGGAAAATGCGCCCGGCTGCTTGCCAGGGCGAACGGGAGCATCAATCCAGTTTTTCTTAAAAAATTCATCAGCGACCTCGGCCATCTTTGGCGAGAACGCGCCATAGGCGGTGAGGATCGTTGCGCGCGCATCACGCCACGGGATCGTGCGCTGCGCAACTTTCGGCAACGGCGCGTTGCGGTCCCAGTGCGGCAAGCGCTTCTTGCCGAACCATTTTGCCTTCAGTGCATAATAGCGATGCGAAAGTTTCGGGTAGGCGGCACGCACCGCCGCGACCAGCGCTTCCACCACCTCAGGTTCGACCCGGTTGGAAAGATGGCGCGCGTCGGCAATGTCCCTGAAACCCCGCCAGCGGTCGGAAATTTCCTTATCCTTGGCAAGCGTATTGGTGATCAGCGCGAACGGACGCAAATTTTCCTTGAAAGTTTTTGCAAGCGCTTCAGCGGCCGCCTTACGCTTCTTGCCGTCGGCATCTTGCATTAAATTAAGCGTCGGCTCGATCGCCAGCGATTTCCCGCCGACCTTGAAGCGCAGGCCCGCAATCGTTTCGTCGAATGAACGGTTCCAGGCCGAGTATCCAGTCACAGATTTTTCATGGAAAAGCTCCTCAACCCGGTCTTCCAGCTGGTAAGGCTTTTCCTTGCGCACATCGTCGATCCACGGGCGATAGTGGCCGAGCGCGGGATCGCGCATCGCGTCATCGAGTTGCGCGTCATCGATCCGGTTGAGTTCAAGGGTGAAGAAAAGCAGATGGAGTGAAGCGGCCGTGATGCGCTCCTGCACATCGCCATAAAACTTGGCGCGGACCGGGTCGGACGTGTTGCCGGCATACAAGAGCGACGCATAGGAAATCAGCCGGCCGAGCCGATCGTCGATCGCCTCATAGCGCTTAACGGCCGCCGCGAGCGCGCGTCCCCCGCCCTCACCCGCCGCCAGCTGGGCTAACTGCCCTTTGAAATCCTGCTCGAAGGCCGCGCAATCGGTATCGGCCTGGTCCAGGTCTCGTTTGACCTCCGGGCTGTCGATGCTCGGGTAAAGGTCTTTCAGGTTCCACTCGGGCAAAGCCCCAAGCTTGGAGGTTTTCATAGACTTTCGGGATGACGAAGTTTTGGCCATGGGAGCAATTGTTTTGGGGAAAATCGGAAGGTGGAACACCATGTAGCCAGCCGCTCATGGCGATGCGATGGCAGCCAGCGGGTTTTCAACATATCGCAGGCCGTAACGGCTGCCTTCAACTCCGCCAGGACCAGCTTTTCCACTTAATGACCCATTAATACAGAGCCGCCACAGTGCACCAAATCGGCACAGCTGTGCGTGAGGAATGTGGTGTTATGTCCGAAGTCGTGTTGATCGTCGACGACGATCCAGTGCAGCAGCGCCTGCTCGAAGCCATGGTTCTTCGTTTCGGCTATCAGGCGATTGTCGCCGAAGGCGGAGATGCCGCCCTCAGGCTCCTCACTGGACCAGACGCCACGCGCATTGACGGCGTCGTGCTTGATCTGGTGATGCCCGATTTGGATGGCCTGGGCGTTCTGGCACGCATGCGCGATGCTGGTCTGAATATCCCCGTTATCGTGCAAACGGCCCATGGCGGCATCGATAACGTTGTATCCGCGATGCGCGCGGGCGCGACCGATTTCGTCGTCAAACCAGCGAGTGTGGAACGGCTGCAGGTGTCGCTGCGCAATGCGCTCGCCACCAAGGCACTCGCAGGCGAACTGCAGCGCCTCAAGCGCCGGCAAGACGGCACATTGACCATCCGCGACGTGGTTACCAGGTCGTCGGCGATGCAGCCGGCGCTCAAGGCCGCAGAGAAAGCGGCTGCATCCACTATCCCCGTTCTGATCGAAGGCGAATCCGGTGTCGGCAAGGACCTCATTGCACGGGCGATCCACGGCAGCGGCGCGCGTCGAGCGAAACCCTTCGTGGCGGTCAATTGCGGTGCCCTGCCAGAAAACCTGGTCGAGTCGATCCTTTTCGGACACGAGAAAGGCGCCTTCACTGGCGCGACCGAAAAGCACATCGGAAAATTCGCTGAGGCCGATGGCGGCACGTTGTTTCTCGACGAGGTCGGCGAACTGCCGGGTCCCGCGCAGGTCAAGCTGCTACGCGCCCTCCAGGACGGTGAAATCGAACCGGTGGGTGGGCGTAAATCGATTAAAGTCGATGTCCGTATCGTCTCGGCCACCAATCGCGATTTGATTGCGGACGTGAAGGCCGGCCGGTTCCGAGAGGACTTGTTCTATCGTCTTCACGTGTTCCCGCTATCGGTGCCCCCGCTTCGTGCACGTCGCGACGATATTCCAGAGCTCACCCGCCATTTCCTCACCCGTTTCGCGGCGGAAGAAGGCAAGCGCGCGCCCGGCATCAGTGGCGAAGCGCTGGGGCTGCTTGCGGCGTACCATTGGCCGGGCAATGTTCGGCAGCTCGAAAATGCGATTTTCCGCGCGGTGGTGCTCGCCGACGCCGACGAAATTGGCATCAACGAGTTCCCGCAAATTGCCGGGCAGTTTTCCGCCGATGAGATTTCTGCCCAGCCCCTGATCGAACCGTCACCGGCAATGGTGGCGTCCTGGCCGGAACCTGACAGCACTGTTGGCCGGCGCATGGCGGCCGCACACTCCCTACCGCTAACCGACCCGCGCGGCGATGTCCGTCCGCTCGAGGATATCGAGCGCGATACCATCCGTTTTGCCCTGTCGCACTATCGCGGTCAGATGTCCGAGGTCGCCCGGAGGCTGAGAATCGGGCGGTCGACCCTCTATCGCAAGCTGGAAGGCCTTGGGCTCAAAGAGCTCGAAGAGGATGTCACGGCTGACTAATCGAATCAGCCGTCGAGCCGAGAGCCCGAATTACCGCCAGGGCGAGGGCTTAAACCCTCACTTATCCCGTTTTGGCACGGCAAATTTTCCCCGCGAGGTTCCAGAACCGCCCAGTTTTCGGCCCAATTCCCCGGATACTGCAATGCCGGACGGGGGACCGGGCGCTAACAACACATTAACCGATCCCGATAACACTCACGGGGTTGCCGACACGGCAGCCCGAGGGGACGTGGCGGCGACGTGGGACGGACTCTTTCACGGATTGGTGCTGTGCCTATTGACGCGTCGCGCGAGCGCTCTCTCGTTGTGACTTTGGCACGCGCCGGTGCCCGCCTCGGCTTGGCCGGGCTCTTCATGTTCTGCGCCAACGACGCGCTGCAAAATGCCAGCGCCGAAGGCGACACCCGCACGCTCTCGTTCCACCATCTGCACACCGGCGAAGACATCACCATTACGTTCAAGCGCAACGGCCGTTACGACGACGCCGCGCTCAAGAAGCTCGACTGGTTCATGCGCGACTGGCGCAAAGAACAAGAGACCCACATGGATCCGCATTTGTTCGATCTGTTGTGGGAAGCTTATCGCGAAGTTGGCGCATCACAGCCGATCGACGTCGTTTGTGGCTATCGCTCGCCAGACACCAATTCAATGTTGCGGGCCCGCTCGAGCGGCGTCGCGCAGAACAGCCAACACATCAACGGCCAGGCGATGGATTTTTTCATCCCTGGTGTACCACTGGAAAAAATCCGCGAAATCGGGTTGCGGCTTCAGCGCGGCGGCGTCGGATTTTATCCGACCTCGGGCTCGCCTTTCGTGCACATGGACACCGGAACGGTTCGCCACTGGCCGCGCATGACACACGACCAATTGGCGAAAGTTTTCCCTGACGGCCGCACCGTGCATATTCCTTCGGACGGCCAGCCGCTGCGCGGCTACGCGCTTGCGCTCGCGGATGTCGAGAGTCGCGGCGGCAAGCCATCAGAATTATCGCTCGAAGCTGCGCGTGGGGCGGGCGTAGACACGGCCAGCGCCGAAGTCACGACGGGCCGGCCGAAGCGTAGCCTGTTCGCCCGCTTGTTCGGCGGCGGCGCCAAAGACGAAGACGAAATCAGCGAAGAGCCGACGCCAAAACGCGCACGGACGCCCGTGGCCGTTGCGAGCCTGACCCCACCCAAAATCACACCGGTGGCGGTCGAGCGGATTGTGCCGCTGCCGACCGCACGCCCGAAGCCAGTCGCAGTGGCGGCTGCTGCGCCTAAGCCGATCGCACCACCTATTGTCACTGCATCAATTGGTGGAAACCTGTTTGACAACCGCGGCTATTGGCGAGGATCGGTCCAGAACGGTCCGGAATTGCCGTTGGCAGTGGCGCCGCAGGCGACGTATCAGACCGCCAGCGCCGAACCGAGCAGCACCGGCAGCACGGCACTCGCTTACGCCCCCGAATCCACGCCCCAGGCATCTCCGCGGGTCCGTCCGATGGGTTCGCGCTTGCCGAATATGCCGACAGAAGCCAGCGTGATGCCGGCCCAGGGCAATACCACAGTCGTGGAGAAGCCGCCTTTGTCGCCGGTTGCGGCGAATGCGCAACGCACGGTCGACAGTCCCTGGCTGCGCGCGGCAATGCACACGCCGAGCTTCAGCACCTACATGACGGCAACGCGAATTGGCGCCGTCGATTTGCGGCCGCTGCAAGAACTTCTGTACAAACCATCGCTGTCGGTGGCGATGACGTTCTCGCCTGATCCGCAGCTCGGCATGCTTGCCAGCCGGTTCAACGGCCCGGCGGTCGTGTTCCTGGCTACAACAACCTTTACAACGCGATCGACGGCCGACATTTTCACGATGCAGACGACAGCGTCGCTGCGCTAAGTCACCAAAAACTTACTCCAGCGAAAATTTCGGCCAACTCAGTCGAGCGCGCTGACGACTTCGGCCCAGTCTATTGCGCCATTCCCAGCGCGTGCAGATACGTGTCAAGCACTTCTTGCTGCTCGCGGCGTTCGTCCGAATCCAACTTCCGCAAGCGCACGATGGTCCGCAGCGCCTTCGTGTCGAAGCCGGTGCCCTTCGCCTCGGCATACACGTCGCGGATATCGTCCGACGTCGCTTTTTTCTCTTCTTCCAGGCGTTCGATGCGCTCGATGACGGCTTTCAGCTGATCTTTAGCGAAGCGCGTGGAGGGCTGTTCTTTTGCGGCCGCGGCGGTGGAAGGCATATGCGTCTCCTTGACTACGAACGGCGGATGATCGCCGCCATTTGCCAAGAAGCTTTCGGAATTGTGCGACCTCAGGTCAAGACAATGACGCCGTCATCCACGCTGTTCACAAGCAAACGGTGACGACTAGTGCCGGGGGCTGGACTTTTCGAATGCCGCTTTCTGGTCCGGTGAGGCCTCTTTTTGGTACTTCTTGCGCCAATCGTCATACGGCATCCCGTAGACCACCTCGCGGCTCTCATCCTTACTCATAGGGATGCCCTTGGCGTCGGCAGCATCTTTCATCCAGTTCGACAGGCAATTCCGGCAAAATCCGGCCAGGTTCATCATGTCGATATTCTGTACGTCGGTGCGCGAACGCAGGTGCTCGACCAGACGCCGGTAGACGGCGGCTTCCAGCTCGGTGCGGGTCTTGTCGTCCATAGTGGTGTCCTCCACTGTACGGAAGATAGACATGCCACACCGACCTTTGAAGGCCCTAACAGCAGGCATGATCTGAGGAGTGCATCGTGAAGTTCGCCCATTTTTCGCATGTCTGGGGCAAGCCGGGCATGAATCCGCACCAGCGGTATGAGGAACTGTGGCGCGAACTCGAACTCTGCGACGAACTGGGCTTCGACTACGGCTTTTGCGTCGAGCACCATTTTCGGCCGGACGAAAGCTGGGTCTCCTCGCCCAGCCTCTACATTGTCGGCGCCGCGGCGCGGACGAAGCACATGCGCATCGGCTCAATGGGTTACGTCGTGCCGCTCTATCATCCGTTGCGTCTGGCTGAGGAAATCGCCCTTGTTGATCAGATCGTCGGCGGCCGCATGGAGCTCGGGCTCGTGCCGGGCATTAACCCGGACTATTTCAAGCCCTTCGGCCTCGACTACAATCTGCGCAAGTCACCAACACTCGAATTCGTCGAATATTTGCGCGCGGCGTATGGCGAAAAGCAGCCGTTCTCTTTTCATGGCGACGTCCACCACACCGACAGTGCACAGCTGGCGGTGCCGCCGTTGCAGAAACCGCACCCGCCTCTGTGGATGATGAGCCGCGATCCGCAAACGCTCGAATTTTGCGCGAAGCACGGAATCAATCCCGGATATTTTCTGGTCTACCCGCGCGCCGACGCAGCGCCGCGTTACCGCACGTTTCTCGCAGACTGGACGGCGGCCGGCTGGCCGCAACCGCCGAAGATCGCCTATTGCACGATCGTCTACGTCGACGAGTCAGACGAAAAAGCGATCGACGTCGCGCTGGCGCGCGCGGCCCGCGCCTATGAAGGTTTTTTACCGCCGCCCAAGCCGGGCGAGACGTTCGAACAGCGCGTGCGTGAGCACGCGAAGAAATATATCGGCCGCGGTGAGCCGGGCGCTTCCGAGATCATGGCCAACCTGTTTGATGCCGACTACCTGATGAAGAACGAGCTGGTTTTCATTGGCTCACCGGAAACGGTCGCGAGGAAAATTCATACGGCGGCGGAATCCGGTCTTTTCAACGTGTTTATGGGCGAATTCAATTTTTCAGACTTGCCCCAAGATGACCTGCTGCGCTCGATCCGCCTTTTCGGCAAGCAGGTCATCCCCGCGCTCAGTGGATTTGAGCCTTTCTGATGCACCCGCGATGAGGCTCTAGGCGGGCGCTTGCGCAGCCCGCAATTCGGGGTGCGCATTCAAGCGCGCTTCATTGAGTTTCCAGATCGCAAAGCAAACCACCGCACCGACGGCGAAGGGCAACGCCGACCACATATAAAGCTTCTCGACCGGCAGCCCTATCAACAAAGCCCCAACCAACGGGCCTGCAATCGAGCCGATACGACCGATGCCCAATTGCCATCCCGAGCCGTTTGCGCGAAGCGATGTCGGGTAAACCAATGCACCAGCAACGTTGATGCCGGTCTGGATGCCGAGCACGCAGAACCCGGCAAAGAACGTCGCGATAGCGAGCGCCGTTGTCGACGTCTGACCGGCAAAACCGATCGACGCGACGATCGGCACCGCAGCCACGAAGACGAACGCAATCGCGTAAAACCGGCGGCGTTCGACCCAGCGAACTAGGACAAGCGAACCAACTGTGCCGCCGACCTGAATCATGGCGCCGGCGAGCGCCCCCACCGATGGGGGCAATTTCAGCACGGCCATCAAAGTCGGCGTCCACGATAGCAAGAAAAAATAGCCCATCAAGTTGAGCGCAAAGAGCAACCACAGAAGCGGCGTGACCAGCCACAGACCTTGCCCGAAGAGATATTTTGGATTGAAGCCCGGGAATTGCTGTTCGTCCTCGATGACGAATTTCGCATTGGCGGGCACTTTGAAATTCGGATCGAGTGCTGCGATGGTTTTCACCATTTTCGCGCGCTGGCTTTCGTGCAGCGCCATATATTTTATCGACTCCGGCAGCGTGAACATGCCAACGAGTGCAAGAACAATGGGCACGATGCCGCCAATCGTGAACAGGATTGGCCAGCCATGCGTCGGCACCAACGTCGCGGCAACGACGCCGGGAATGGCACCGCCCAGCGGCACGAAACCGACGCCGATGAGCGCGAGCGTCGCGCGAAGTTTGCGCGGTGCGGATTCAGTATTGATCGCGACCACATTCGGGATGACACCGCCGATGCCGAGACCGGCGAGCAGGCGCAGCCAGAACAACTGGTCAAGGTTGGTTGACCAGGCCGCAGCCAGCGTAAACACGCCGAACAGCAAGTTCGAGCCGATCAGCGCTGTCTTGCGGCCGTAGCGGTCGCCGATCCACCCGAATACGGCCGAACCGAACAGAATCCCGATCAGGCTTGCGCTGAACACGGGGCCGAGCGCGCCAGGTTTGAGGCCCCATTCGCGCACGAGGTGCGGCGCGGCGAATGCGATAGCGGCAATGTCGTAACCGTCGATCAGCGACAGCAGCACGCACCAAAAGATCAGATTGTAGTGGAACGAGCTGAGTCCACGTTCGTCGAGCAGCCGTGAGACCGGAACGACCTGGTCCGCCATGATTCCCTCCCCTGGATCGATTCTTGGTTTTTTACGGGCCTTTTCGGCCTTCGCAGGGATGCTATGCCACCCATCGCGTCCTGCAAAGCGGGTTCGTTTTGGCCCTATCAGGCCGGGCCAGGCGATACCGGCAAAATCAATTCCGACGGATGCGCGCTGTCGTGGTGGATCGTGTCGCTTCCGATCTTGTCCGGCCGGTAATAATGCGTCCACAAGACTTCGGTCGCCGGAGAGTCGCCATTGACGATTTCCAGCCGCAGGCGATGGCCCCGCCTGACGAGATAGGCCATCGGCTCAAGGCTGATCTCGAACTTGTAGATTTCGTTCGGCGTGAGCAGCTGCGGATCGGAATGGCTATGATAGGGCACCATATCGGTGCTGCGGCCCGGATCGAGCGCACGGTGCGACGCGCGCAGCCAGCCACGCGTGATCAGCTCCGCAAACGGATTGAGGCTCTTGCCGCGGTCGTCGGGAGACTGGGGAAACTGGTCCGAAATTTTGATGAAGAAATCGGTGTCGGTCGCGCTCGACGAAGCGTAGAGGACAAGCTTGATCGGTCCGCAAATTTCGAGATCGTTGTCGAGCGGCGCGGTCGTGAACGTCAGCACGCGGCGCGCCGGGTCGAAGCCGCCCGGTGGCCCTGACGGACCGAAACCGACGACGCCGGATACCCAGCCGGGATTGGGATATTTGTACGTCGTCGAAGCCGCATCGCTTGCTGCTTGCGGCGACAGACCGCCATCGTTCAATGAGCTGACACTGCCGGACGGCGATGCGTTGAGGTACCAACGCGTGTAGCGCGTGCCCGGCGGCGGCCACGTGTCGCATTTGCGCACAATGTTCGATCCGCGCACCGCATACTCAACCCCTGCCCGAGTTGCATAGTCGGTTTGCTTACCTTTGAGATAGTGATCGTAAAACGGCAGCAGAACATTCCGGTGGAATTCAATGCTGGAGAATTCTGCTGCCGCCGCCCAGGCATTCGGCGCTCCGGACATGCGCAACTTCTTTGGCCCCGACGCGCGGACGTAGCCATCAATGTTGCCGCGCGTATGCAACTGCATCTTCGCCCAGACGCCGCTTGAGTAGAGTGGGATTTTGATGCGGTCGAGCACCTCATATGCAGACCGTTCGCGCCAGAAATTATCGTACGTCGGATGTGCCGCGACCATCCCCGTCAAGTCAGTATCCTGATCGCGCGGTGGCCCGTCGGTGGGAAAGCGGTTGATGAACCGGTTCTGGTACCACCAGTAGCCGGGGAAAAAATCGCAAGGAATGCCGCCATGGTAGGTGCCGGCGCGATACAGGTCCGCCAGGCCATCATGGGCTGCAATGCATGCGAGCGATGGCGGGGCGAGCGCCGCCATAAACCATTGCAACATGCAGAAATATGACTGGCCAATGCCGCCGACTTTGCCATTGCACCATGACTGACGACCGACCCATTCGATGACGTCGTAAAGATCCTGTTGGTCGCGCTCGCCGAGGAACTCGAATTCACCGCCCGAACGGCCACTGCCGCGGACATCCATATGGACATAGGCGTAACCTTGGTCGACGTACCATTCGATCGGCCCGGTTTCCCGCCAGAGAAATTGCGCGCTGGCCAGAAGGCGGTTGTTGTCGAACCGATAGGGCGCGGCCCCAAACAAGGCCGGATAAGGACCTGCTCCGTCCGGGCGATAAATGCGCACACCGATCGAGCTGCCGCCCCGGACGTCGATTTGAAGGACTTCATCGATCATTTGCGGGCGGTCCCCGGCTCGTATTTCTGTTTCTACACGCCGCGAAAAGCTTAGTAGAACTCTCCTCACGAGCTTCAAGAACCGATTCGAAAGACGCGTGGCACGCAAAGCCAATGACAAGAATGCGATCACGTCCCAGAGCGATAACGAAGGTCGCAGCATGAACGCCCCATTGCGCTCCCTGCTCAAGGATCTGTATCGCACTGCAGTGGCGGCCGCGCATCCGATGACGTGCTTGCCGCCGTTGTTGCCGCCACCGCCATCCGGCCGAATCGTATTGCTCGCGGCGGGCAAGGCGGCAGGATCGATGACGGAGGTCGCAGAAGCACACTATTTTGATCAGTTGCGAATTGCGAAAGAGCGCATGAGCGGAGTTGCGGTCGCACGCCACGGCTACGGGCGCCACCTGCGCCGCGTTCGCATGATCGAGGCTGGTCATCCGATTCCAGATGCGGCGGGTCTGGAGGGCGCTGACCGTGCCTTGACGCTCGCGGATGGAGCGACCGCAGACGATCTCGTGCTGGTGCTGATGTCAGGCGGCGCTTCTGCCAACTGGATCGCGCCAGCTCACGGTATTTCATTCGAGGATAAGCAAGCAGTGACGCGCGCGCTCTTGCGGTCCGGCGCAACCATCGGCGAGATCAATACGGTGCGAAAGCATCTCTCTCGCATCAAGGGTGGGCGGCTTGCGCGGCACGTGCACCCAGCGAAGCTTTTGACAATCGCGATTTCGGATGTGCCGGGTGATGATCCTTCCGCGATCGGCTCGGGACCGACCGTTCCCGATCCCACGACACTCGCGGACGCACGTGCAATCGTCGCGAAATATCGGCTCTCGCTGTCGGACGCGGTAATCCGCGCGCTGGACGAACCTGAAAATGAATCGCCCAAGCCAGGCGACGCTGCGTTTGCCACCAGTCAATTCGCGCTGGCGGCGCGGCCCGCTGACGCGATACGCGCCGCGGAAGCCGCGGTGCGAACCGCTGGCTACGAATGCATTTCGCTCGGCGACCGCGTCGAGGGCGAGGCGCGAGATGTCGCGGCAGTTCATGCGCGGCTTGCGCGGACCCTACGTGCGCAGGATAAGCGCGCCGTCGTCCTTTCCGGCGGCGAATTGACTGTAACGATCCGGGGCAAGGGCCGCGGTGGACCCAATCAGGAATACGCGCTGGCGCTTGCTATTGCGCTCGCCGATATGCCGGGAATAGCTGCGGTCGCGGCGGACACCGACGGCACCGACGGCGGCGGCGGGGCCGCAACCGACCCCGCGGGCGCGCTGGTTGATGGCGATTCGGTGGCACGCGCCAAAGCGCTCGGCCTCGATCCCGCCGCCTTTCTCGCTGACAACAATTCGAGCGGTTTTTTTGAGGCTCTCGGGGACCTTCTGATACCCGGGCCGACTTTCACCAACGTGAACGACTTCCGCGCCATCGTCGTTGACAGGCCGTGACGGATCACGCCACAACCGCGCATCGTTCGGAACCGGCGACAATCGTGACCGCATTGCCACTCATCGCCGCCAGGCGCCGCCTTTCCCACAGTCTCGCCCGCGCTGCGGTCCCCGCAGCGCTGTTGCTGGCGGCTTCAGCGTATCCGGCCAAAGCCGATTTCCGGCTGTGCAACAACACGGGCAGCCGGGTCGGCGTCGCGATCGGCTATAAAGACAACGAAGGCTGGACCACCGAGGGCTGGTGGAACGTGTCATCACGCTCTTGCGAAACGCTGCTACGCGGCGCACTCGTTGCGCGTTACTATTACATCTATGCGGTCGACTACGACCGCGGCGGCGAATGGTCGGGCAAAGCCTATATGTGTTCACGCGAGAAAGAATTCACCATCCGCGGCACCGACAACTGCCTGGCGCGCGGTTATGACCGGACCGGCTTCTTTGAGGTCGATACAGGCGAGCAGCGCTCCTGGACAGTGCAATTGACCGACGCCGCAGAACAAGTACCCGACCGACCGCTTCCGCCGCGCGCGCCGCTTGGCACTTCGCGCCCGCCGACGACACTTCCGCCGCCGCCAGCGGGTGGAGGCAAACAGCAATGAGACGTCTCCGTCGCGCCAAAATTGTCGCCACGCTCGGGCCCGCCTCGTCGACCCCCGAGATGATCGCAAAGCTTTTCCAGGCCGGCGCCGATGTCTTTCGAATCAACATGAGCCACACCAGCCAGGATCGCATGCGCGAGCTGGTGGGCATGATCCGCGCCGTCGAAAATGACACCGGTCGACCGATCGCCGTGCTCGTCGATCTGCAGGGGCCAAAACTCCGGCTCGGGACGTTCAACGGCGGTTCTGTGATGGTGAAGAACGGCGACACTTTCGTGCTCGACGCCAACACCGCGGCTGGGGACGGAACGCGCGCTTATCTGCCACATCCGGAAATCTTCGCGACTATCAAACCCGGCCATGCGCTGCTGATCGATGATGGCAAGGTCAAGCTCACCGTCACCGAGGCCGAACCCAAGCGCATTACCACCCGAGTCGTCATCGGCGGCAAATTGTCCGACCGCAAGGGCGTGAGCCTGCCCGACACAACGATTCCGTTCTCGGCGCTCACCGAGAAAGACCGCTCCGATTTAGATGCGGCGCTCGAAACCGGCATCGACTGGATAGCATTGTCGTTCATTCAAAGGCCCGAGGATATTGCAGAGGCGAAAAAGATCACGCGCGGACGTGCGGCCGTGATGGCCAAGATCGAAAAGCCCCAGGCCGTGCAGCGACTCGCGGAAATCATCGATCTCGCTGACGCGTTGATGGTTGCACGCGGCGATCTTGGTGTGGAAATGCCGCTGGAGAAAGTGCCCGCCGTACAGAAGCAAATGACGCGGGCAAGCCGTGTCGCCGGCAAGCCGGTGGTCGTGGCGACGCAAATGCTGGAATCGATGATCAATGCGCCGGTGCCGACGCGCGCGGAAGTCTCCGACGTCGCCACTGCGATATACGAAGGCGCGGACGCGATTATGCTTTCGGCGGAGTCGGCAGCCGGCCAATATCCTGTGCAGGCGGTCGCGACGATGAACCGCATTGCCGAGGAAATCGAAAGCGACCCGCTCTATCGCAATATCATTGCGGCACAGCGCGCCGATCCGGAGGCGACCGGCGCCGACGCCATCGCCGATGCAGCGCGCCACATTGCCGATACGCTCGATCTCGCAGCGGTCGTGTGCTGGACCTCGTCCGGCTCGACTGCTTTGCGAGTGGCACGCGAGCGGCCACGGCCGCCGATCGTGGCGCTGTCACCAAACATCGCGACTGGGCGGAAGCTTGCGGTCGTGTGGGGCGTGCATTGCGTCGTTACCGAGGACGCTCACGACCAGGATGACATGGTCGACCGTGCTTGCCGCTTCGCGTTCAAGGAAGGCTTCGCAAAATCTGGACAGCGCATCATTGTCGTGGCTGGTGTGCCACTCGGTACGCCTGGTGCGACCAATATGCTGCGCATCGCATATGTCGGTGCGGAAATGTCGGGCGACTAGCCGCGACGCGCGACCGACTCAAATGTCGCGGCCTTCGATTTTTTCCTGCAGCGTCTTTACCAGATCCGGGATGCGTTCCATCCGCGGATAGAGCGCGAGCGCGCGGCGATAAACTTCGAGCGCCTGCTTGTCATCGCCGATGTCCTGGAGGATCAGCCCGAAGCCCGCCAACGCACCGAAATGACGCGGCTCACGCTTGAGCACCTGGCGGATATCGGCAAGCGCGTGGCCGTAGTCTTTCTTCATGTAATAGATCGTGGCGCGCCGGTTCCAGGCTTCAACGTAATCGGGTTTTATCTTCACGATTGCGTCGAGCAGCGTGACAGCGAGATCGAGATCCTTTGCTTCGATCGCGGTCTTCACCCGTGACATCAGGAGATTTGCAGTATCACTGCGTGAAGCCGTCCAGAGCGCCCAGATGCGTTCTTCGATCGCCTTGGCGGTTACGTCATCAGGCGCGAGTTTTAGAGCACCAAACAGAAAATCGAGATTGCGGGTTCGATCGCCAAGCGCCACTTGCGGCGGCTTGGCCGATGGCTCGCTCCGCTTGCCCGATTGTGCGGCGGCTTGCGCGGCGTAGGTACCGGCCACGGCTGCAATCAAAAGCGCTGCAAGGAATCGTGTGCGCATAAGCGGAGTGTAGTGTCTCCGCCTCTCGTGGCCAATATGCGGCGTTGGAACAGGCGCCAAAGGCGCCACAATCAGCCCTGACGGGCTTTAAAGCGGCGATTGGTCTTGTTGATGATGTAGACCCGACCCTTGCGGCGCACCAAGCGGTTGTTGCGATGCCGGCCACGCAGGGATTTCAGGGAGTTACGGACTTTCATGACAATCTCTGGCTGCTGTTTGCCGGGTACATACGCAGCCCACCCATGCATGTCAACGCAAGCGGCCCACCGGTGGTTACCGGGATCGGCCTGCTCTAAAGTCAGGCAGGAGTTTCAGCCGTGCAGCGCAGCCGCGATCGCTTCCTGACCACCCATACCGGCAGCCTGCCCCGGCCGGACGACCTTATCCGCATGATGTACGCCAAGGAGGAGGGCGTGCCGGTGGACCCTGGTGCGCTTTTGGCGCGCGTACGCGCGGCCGTGGCCGAGGTGGTCAAAAAACAGGCCGACGCCGGCATCGATCTCATCAATGATGGCGAAATGTCGAAGCCGAGCTACGCCACCTACATCAAGGACCGGCTCGATGGCTTCGGCGGCACCGGCAATACATTCGTCTATCAGGACCTTGCCGACTTCCCCCGCCTGGAGAAACGCGTCTTCGGCGACCCCGGTCGCTCGCGCCGAAAAACACCCGCCTGCAACGCCCCGATCAGCGTGCGCGACTGGCAAGCCCCGGAAACCGATGCCAACAACCTCAAGGCCGCGCTCAGCAACGTGGAGGCCGTCGGCGGTTTCATGAGCGCAGCCTCGCCCGGCGTGGTGTCGCTGTTTTTCCGCAACGACCACTACAAGGATTTCGAGACTTACATTTACGCTATCGCCGATGCCATGCGGCACGAGTACGAAACTGTCGCCAAAGCCGGTTTCGTCCTGCAGATCGATTGTCCGGACCTCGCCATGGGCCGGCATATTCAATATGCCGATTTGAGCCTGCCGGACTTCCGCAAGCGCGCGCAGCTGCATATTGAGGCCCTCAACCATGCAGTGGCCAATATCCCCGCAGAGCAGCTGCGCATGCATCTCTGCTGGGGTAACTATGAGGGCCCGCATCACCGCGACGTGCCGCTCGCCGATGTCATCGACATTGTATTTAAGGCCAAGCCCGTGGCGATTTCGCTGGAGGCCGCTAACCCGCGCCATGCCCACGAGTGGATTTTATTCGAGACGGTCAAGCTTCCCGACGGCAAGGTCTTGATCCCGGGCGTCATCGAATCGAAATCGAATTTCATCGAGCATCCTGAGCTGATCGCGCAACGGATTGCGCGTTATGCGAAACTCGTGGGGCGCGAAAACGTCATCGCGGGCAGCGATTGCGGCTACGGCACCTGGGTGGGTCAGGCGGCCGTCGACCCCGAAGTGGTGTTCGCCAAGTTCAAGTCGATGGCCGAGGGCGCCGCGCTCGCTTCACGGCAATTCTGGAAATAGGACCAGCACAATGGCATTTGAAATGCCGCGGGCGGATAAACCCGAAAATGTCGGCATGTCATCGCAACGGCTGCAGCGCATTCGCGACGCACTCCAGGCGGACATCGACAAGGGCGTCGTGCCCGGGGCCGTGGCGCTAGTCGCCCGGCATGGAAAGATCGCTTTCCTCGAAGCACTTGGCTATCGCGACCGCGAGGCAGGCGCAGCGATTGCCCCCGACACGATCTTCCGCATTGCTTCTATGACGAAACCATTTACGTCGGTTGCAACGATGATGCTCGCCGAGGAAGGCAAGCTTCTGCTGGCCGATCCTGTTTCGCGCTACATCCCCGAATTCGCCAACCTCAAAGTCGCAGTCGATTCAGATAGCGAAGCAACAACGCTGACAACCGAACCGTTGAAACGCGAGATGACGGTGCAGGACTTGCTCCGCCACACGTCGGGTTTGACTTACGCGCATTTGGCCGGCCCGCAGATCAAGCAGGCTTACGAAACTGCAAACGTGCTCGATGAAAAACAGACCAACGCCGACATGGTCGCCAAGATCGGCAAGCTCCCCCTCGCCTACCAGCCCGGCAGCACATGGCAGTATGGCGTGTCGACGGATGTCCTTGGCCGCGTGGTCGAGGTCGCAAGCGGCATGGAGCTCGATCGCTTTATCTTCGATCGCATCACCAATCCGCTTGGTCTCGACAATACCGGCTTTGGTCCGGTCAATGCCCCGCGCGCGGCCCAACCACAAATCGACCAAGCCTCGGGCAAGCGGCCGCCGATGCGCGACACTGCCGTGCGTCCCAACTGGATCTCAGGCGGCAGCGGATTGTTGTCGACCGCGGGCGACTATGTGCGCTTCTGCCAGATGTTGCTCAACGGCGGCGAACTCGGGGGCATGCGGCTGCTGTCGCCAACAACAGTGGCTCTGATGACATCGGATCATCTGACGCCGGAAACCCGCCGCAGTCCGTCCACGTCAATTCTCTTCGGCGCGCTCGCTCCGACGCCGCAGCTCGGTCTCGGCTTCGGCCTGGGGTTCGCTGTCCGCACTCATGCTGGACGCAACCCACTGCCGGGATCTGTCGGCGATTTTTCGTGGAGCGGCGTGAGCGGCACGTATTTCTGGATCGATCCGCAACAGCAACTCATCGCCATCTTGATGATGCAGGCGCCGATCCAGCGGATGCACTATCGCTATCTCATGCGCACGATGACGTATCAGGCGATCGTCGAATGACTGTCGGGAAATGGTGGGCGCGACAGGGATCGAACCTGTGACCCCCTCCATGTCAAGGAGGTGCTCTTCCGCTGAGCTACGCGCCCTTAAAACCGTGATTGATCTATCGGCTCCAAACCGGCGAGGCAAGACCGCGCAAAAGCGCTAGGCCGCCAGCATTTTCTGCACTTCGCTGACCAGTTCGCGCAGATGGATCGGCTTCGACAACACTTTGGCCTGTTTGGGCGCATTGGAATCAGCATTGAGCGCCACGGCCGCGAAGCCGGTGATAAACATGATCTTGATATCGGGATCGAGTTCAGCGGCCCTGCGGGCAAGCTCGATACCGTCCATTTCCGGCATCACGATATCGGTGAGCAGCAGCTCGAACGGTTCCTCGCGCAGGCGATGATAGGCGGAAAGCCCATTATCATAGGAGGTAACGTCGAAACCCGCGTTTTGCAGCGCTTTGACCAGGAAGCGCCGCATATCCGTGTCGTCTTCAGCCAGCAGGATTTTTGACATACTCACACAACACCCCGTCCGGCCGCATAGGCCGTCTCAGCCGGGTGATTAAGACTTATGCCCGGTAAACAACGGGTGAACCAAAAGCATGGCTTGGCTTTGTGCCTTGGCCATGAACAATAGACGGTATAACGAGGTGTTAAAGTCCGTCTGCCCGCGAAGGGATTCGAAGCTTTCCATGGCCTTTTCTGCATGAGCGAAATCCGCGACGAGCTCGACCCGCCGTTTGAAGTGCTTGAGCCCAAGGCCTGCCGGGCACCGGTGCTTTTCAACTCGCCCCATAGCGGGTCCACCTATCCCCGCGATTTCCTCGCAGCATGTCGGCTCGACATTGCGACGCTGCGTCGGTCCGAAGACAGCTTCGTCGACGAGCTGATCGCCGGCGTGGTGCGCGGCGGATATCCGATGATGCGGGCGCATTTCCCCCGCTGTTTCGTGGACGTCAATCGAGAGCCCTACGAGCTCGATCCACGCATGTTTGAAGGCCGCCTGCCCTCGTTCGCGAATACCCGCTCAATGCGTGTCGCAGGAGGCCTGGGAACGGTGGCGCGCGTCGTCGGCGACGCCCAGGAAATCTACGACCAGCGAATCCCCGTCGATGATGCACTGCGCCGCATCGAGAGCCTCTATAAGCCCTATCACCGCACCTTGCGCCGCCTGTTCACCCGTCTGCACCGTGATTTCGGGGCTGCAGTATTGATCGATTGCCACTCTATGCCGTCGACGGCCGGCCATCGTGACGAACGTCCACGTCCCGAATTCGTGCTGGGCGATCGCTATGGCACCAGCTGTGTGGGCGCTGTGGCCGAAACCGTGGAAAAGACGCTGCGGACGCTCGGCTATACCGTCAGCCGGAATAAGCCCTACGCTGGCGGCTTCATCACCGAGCATTACGGGAATCCGGCCGCCGGCCTGCATGCCATCCAGCTCGAGATCAACCGTGCCCTTTATATGGATGAGCGCCGGTATCAGCGTTCAACGGCGTTCAAGCGGCTGGCCGCCGACATGGAGACGCTGGCCAAGCGAATCGGCGAAATCCCGCTGGAGCAGTTACGTCCCTACCGCGCCGCTGCCGAATAACCGTGCGAACATAAAAAAAGGGCCGCTAGCGGTTGCTGGCGGCCCAAGTCTAGGGAGGAAACGCCCAAGGAGGGCAGCGGCAGCTCTCGCTACCGCACTGCAATAAGCTACATCGCGTCGCACAAAAATCAAGGTTCAAAGGCACCTTTCCTATGCTAATTTCGCATAGCTGCCGCCCGTGCTGGGGCACTCTGGAATTCCTATGCGAAAACGACCGGAGTGGAACCCCGCACCGCAACAGAAAACGCCCGAGTGTTTGCATTGGGGTACCGGAGCCCGCGCGGTTGCCGGTAGTTCAACTCTTCGATAGGCCCAAGGCGGAAAGCGGGAACGCGGCATGACGGCCATCGACTTCAGCACATTCGTCGATCACCTTGCGACGGCCTCCGGCGAAACGATTATCCCGTTCTTCCGCACTGCCCTGGCTGTCGAGAACAAAAAGGCTCGCGGCTTCGACCCTGTCACGGCAGCAGACCGCGCGGCCGAGCAGACCATGCGCACGCTTATCCGAAAGCAATTTCCCGATCACGGCATCCTCGGCGAGGAATACGGCTCCGAGCGTACCGACGCCGAATACGTATGGGTGCTTGATCCGATCGACGGAACGAAATCGTTTATTTCAGGCATGCTGGCCTGGGGCACGCTGATTGGACTGATGCGCTTTGGCGAACCCGTCTTCGGAATGATGCATCAGCCCTTCACGCGCGAACGCTTTTCCGGCGACGGCGGCGGGGCGCGCTATCGCGGGCCGGCCGGCAACCGCGATCTCCACGCACGATCATGCAGAGGCATCGAGGACGCATTGTTGTCCACGACGAGTCCGCTGCTGATGACTCCGGGCGACCGCGCAGCCTTTGGAAAGGTGGAAGACAAGGTGAAGCTCTCGCGCTACGGCGGGGATTGCTACGCCTATTGTATGTTAGCAGCGGGACTGATCGATCTGATTATCGAAACCGAGATCAACCCACACGACATTGTTGCGATCATTCCGATCATCGCCGGCGCCGGCGGCATCGTCACGACATGGGACAATGGTCCGGCGCAAGGCGGAGGTCGCATCGTCGTCGCCGGCGACAAACGCGTGCACGAGGCCGCACTGGAATTGCTTGCCGGCTAATACCGCGGTGTTCCGGGCACGAAAGCATCGAAGGCCGCCCAGAATTGTCCGCGATAGTGATCTTGTTCCTGAAGGATCTCGTGCTTGGCGCCTGCAAGGATGAGGTGGCGACCCGCGAGCAGATTCTGCCCGAACGTCTCGATGGCCGGCGTGGAGACGACTTCGTCGCGGCCAGCCGCAACCATCAGGATCGGCTGGCGGATGCTGGCTGAATAAGCTGGCTCCGCGAACTGCTTCATCTGACGTAGCGCGACGTCTGCCCAGGCCACAGTCGGCGCTCCCAGGCCGAGCGCCGGCTCCTGCTCCAGCACAGCGCCGTTGCGCGCGTAGCGCACCGGATCCGACGTGAGAACGTTGCCGATGAAGCTCTCAGTGCCGGTGGCGGCGGCATCGCCCGATGGCACATAGGCACCTCCGCGTCCAATCATTCGCATAAACCGTGCGAGCGGCCCAGCAACGCGCGTGAGACGGCCCGCCGGCAAGGCGATCATCGGCGCGGACAACACGGTGCGCTCAAACCAGCGGCTGCCATCGTGGCACGCACGCAACGCCACAGCCGCGCCCATGGAATGCGCCAGCGCGAAATATGGCGGCGGGCAATCCGGGAGCACCACCTGCTCCATCACGGCTTCAAGATCGGTGATGTAATTTGAAAAATTCCGCACGTAGCCTTTGTGGCGATCGGACAGCGCGCGGGCAGAAAGGCCTTGGCCACGCCAATCGAACGTAGCAACGGCAAATCCGCGCCCGCGCAAATCGCGCACGGTCTCGAAATATTTTTCGATGAACTCGGCGCGGCCCTGCAACACGACCACCGTGCCCTTGCGGCCGGGCGGCGGAGCCCAGCGGGCAAAACGCAGTTCGACCCCATCGGGGGTCTTGATCGCACCGGCGACGACATCGTCGGGCACCGGATTTGCGGGGATTGAGACGAGTTTCATAATGCTGGGAGAGTAAGCCGTGCCGGCGCTCGGGGCTTATAGCAGGGTGGCGCGTGCGCTCAATCACAAGCGAATTCTTGCCTAAAAATATAGTATTTTCATAGACTTGCGGCTGATGGCGTCAGGACTTGCAGGCTTGAATCTCGCTCCCATATCAAGGCTGCGCAGGCCAATCACGGCTGCGCACGGTTTGGTCCGGCCATTCGGCGGACCGCCGCATGTCGCTCAACAATGGAGGATATGCCATGCGACCTTTCGATCTTGCTCCCCTTTACCGTTCCACCGTCGGATTCGACCGGCTGTTTTCAATGCTGGATGGATTTGAATCCGCTCCCGGTTATCCGCCGTACAACATCGAACGCACGGGTGAAAATGATTACCGTGTCACCGTCGCGGTCGCCGGGTTCGGCGAGAGCGAGCTTTCGATCGAGGCGAAGGAAAACACGCTGACGATCAAGGGCTCCAAACAAGCCAAGGAAGAGCAGAACGGTGACGTCCTTTACCAGGGCATCGCTGCGCGCGCTTTCGAGCGCGTATTCCAGCTCGCCGATCATGTACAGGTGAAGAACGCGAGCCTCGAGAACGGATTGCTCCACGTCGATCTCGTGCGTGAAATCCCCGAGGCCAAGAAGCCGCGCCAGATCCCGATTGGCAATGCCAACGCAAAGGCCCAGGTGGTCGAAACCAAAGCCGCGGCCTAACCCGAAAGCACATCGTGAGACGGCAGCGCCCCGGGAATCCGGGGCGCTTTTGTTTTAAGGGCCACGCCGTGGCAGGCCGCGCGCAAGATGGCAGTCCCTTTACTGGCTTACCGCATAATGCCGGTGGATTCGGGCGCCCGTGGAGCCGGTTCCGCGCAACGGCATTGCGTGAATGTCGCGTCCGTGGTCCTGTTCTTGCTTGCTTTAGGAGCGCCGCCGCAACAAAGCGAAAGGTTTCGGCTATTCGAGCGTGGACCAGCCTTGTGCGACGGGGCAAAATTTGGCATGGTCTATTAGGACAGTAATGCTGTCCTAATAGCGGTGGCCTCGGTGGCGGCCTTTAAAGGCGGGGCAGACATCGGTGGCGCCCAACGGGAACGGCCACGGGCGGCGACAAACCGGACAAGGCTGTCCTTCTTGAGATCAGTTAAGCGTTGGCCGCGAGCGTCTCGCTTGCGGACGACGCGGGTACGCCGGAGCATCGACTGTACCGGCGAGGCAGGATGAGATGAGCGAGGAGAAGCGCAACGCAGGATATGCCGGACGCGGTTCAACCGCAGATCCCGGCACGCCGCTCGCGCAGGGTCTGTACGATCCGGCGCTCGATAAGGATTCCTGTGGCGTCGGATTTATCGCTGATATCAAAGGACGCAAATCGCATCAGATCGTTGAAGATGGTCTGCGCATCCTCTGCAATCTCGAACATCGCGGAGCGACCGGTGCCGATCCTCGCATGGGCGATGGTGCCGGCATCCTTGTTCAGATCCCGCACAAATTCTTCACCAAGAAGGCGGCCGAACTCGGATTCAAATTGCCGAAGGCTGGCGAATACGCGGTCGGTTATCTGTTCATGCCGACCGATGCAAATTGGCGGCAAATCATCCGCGACATTTACGCCGAAGTGATCGCGCGCGAAGGACTGTCGTTGCTTGGGTGGCGCGATGTCCCGACCGACAATTCAACACTCGGTTATTCCGTCAAGCCGACCGAACCGAAGCACATGCAAGTGTTCATCGGCCGCGGAAAGAAAAAGTTTTCCGAGGACGAGTTCGAACGCCGTCTTTACATCCTGCGCAAGTCGATCTCGAACGCGATCTATCGTCGTCGCGAGCGGCGCACGTCGGGCTATTACCCGGTGTCGATTTCCTGCCGTACGATCATTTACAAGGGCATGTTTCTTGCGGACCAACTGGGGACCTACTATCCAGACCTGCACGATCCCGATTTCGAGAGCGCCCTTGCGCTGGTCCACCAGCGTTTCTCGACCAACACATTCCCGACCTGGTCGCTGGCGCATCCTTATCGCTACGTCGCGCACAACGGTGAAATCAACACCCTGCGCGGCAACGTCAACTGGATGGCGGCGCGGCAGGCATCTGTGTCCTCGCCATTGTTCGGCAAGGACATCAACAAGCTGTGGCCGATTTCCTACGAAGGCCAATCGGACACCGCCTGTTTCGACAACGCGCTCGAATTTCTCACGCAAGGCGGTTACTCCCTCGCGCATGCGATGATGATGATGATTCCGGAAGCCTGGGCGGGCAACCCGCTCATGGATGAGGAGCGGCGCGCTTTCTACGAATACAATGCTGCATTAATGGAGCCGTGGGACGGGCCGGCCGCGATTGCCTTCACGAATGGCAGACAAATCGGCGCAACCCTCGATCGTAACGGGTTGCGCCCTGCCCGCTATTTGCTCACGCGCGACGACCGCATTGTGATGGCCTCGGAAATGGGCGTCCTGCCCATTCCGGAAAAAGACATTATCAAGAAATGGCGGTTACAGCCGGGCAAAATGCTGCTCGTCGATCTCGACGAGGGCCGCCTCATTCCCGACGAGGAATTGAAGGCGACGCTGGCGCGAAGCCATCCTTACAAGGAGTGGCTCGCCCGCACGCAGATCGTACTCGAAGAGTTGCCCGGCACCGCCAACGAAGCACCGATCTCAAACCTGTCGCTGCTCGATCGTCAGCAGACCTTCGGCTATACGCAGGAAGACCTGAAATTTCTGATGACGCCGATGGCGACCACCGGCGAAGAAGCCGTGGGCTCCATGGGCAACGACACGCCCATCTCGGCGCTGTCGGACAAGCCGAAGCCGCTATTCACTTATTTCAAGCAGAACTTCGCGCAGGTCACCAACCCGCCGATCGATCCGATCCGTGAAGAGCTGGTGATGAGCCTTGTCTCCATCATCGGTCCGCGTCCGAATTTGCTCGACCACGAAGGCATGTCGAATACCAAGCGCCTCGAAGTGCGTCAGCCAATTCTCACGAATGACGATCTGGAGAAGATCCGCTCGATTTCGGAGATGAGTGGCGACCACTTCAAGTCACGCACGTTCGACATCACTTTCCCGTCCGAACATGGCGCCGATGGCATGGGTTGGGCGCTCGACGAATTGTGCGAGCGGGCCGAGGAAGAAGTGCGCAACGGCTGCAACATCATCATCCTGTCCGATCGCAAGGCCAGCGCGGACCGCATTCCGATTCCAGCGCTACTCGCGTGCGCGGCCGTGCACCACCATCTCATCCGCAACGGTTTGCGCACGTCTGTCGGCATGGTGGTGGAGACGGGTGAGCCGCGCGAAGTGCACCATTTCGCGTGCCTTGCCGGCTATGGCGCCGAAGCGATCAATCCCTATCTCGCTTTCGAGACGCTGATCGCCATGAAGGACGATCTGCCGCAAAAGCTTGAAGACAAAGAGATCATCAAGCGTTACATCAAGTCGATCGACAAAGGATTGCTAAAGGTGATGTCCAAGATGGGCATCTCCACCTATCAATCCTATTGCGGCGCGCAGATCTTCGACGCGGTCGGCTTGCGGCAGGACTTCGTCGACAAATATTTCACGGGTACTCACACGCGTATCGAAGGCGTCGGCCTCGCCGAGATCGCCGAGGAATCGGTGCGGCGCCATCGTGATGCCTTCAGCGATTCTCCGATCTATCGCTCCATGCTCGACGTCGGCGGCGACTACGCTGTGCGCGTCCGCGGTGAGGACCACGTCTGGACTGCCGAGACCGTGTCGCGGCTGCAACACGCGGTGCGCGGAAATTCGCAAGACCATTACCGGGCATTTGCGCAAATCGTAAACGACCAGAACGAGCAGTTGCTGACGATCCGCGGACTTTTCCGCGTAAAAACGGCGGAAGACGACGGCCGCAAGGCGGTCCCGCTCGACGAGGTGGAGCCGGCGAAGACCATTGTCCGGCGTTTCTCGACGGGCGCGATGTCCTTCGGCTCGATCTCGCGCGAGGCCCACACTACCTTGGCGATTGCCATAAATCGCATCGGTGGGAAGTCGAACACGGGCGAAGGCGGCGAGGAATCAGACCGGTTCAAGCCGCTGCCGAACGGCGACTCGATGCGCTCGGCCATCAAGCAGGTTGCATCCGGCCGCTTTGGCGTGACGGCGGAATACCTCGTCAATTCCGACATGATGCAGATCAAGATGGCGCAGGGCGCCAAGCCTGGCGAAGGTGGCCAGTTGCCGGGGCATAAAGTCGACAAGACGATCGCCAAGGTGCGTCATTCAACGCCTGGCGTAGGCCTGATTTCACCGCCGCCGCACCATGATATTTATTCGATCGAAGACCTCGCCCAACTCATCTTCGATCTGAAGAACGTCAATCCGACCGGAGACGTCTCGGTAAAACTCGTCTCTGAAGTTGGCGTCGGCACCGTCGCCGCCGGCGTCTCGAAGGCGCGCGCCGACCACGTCACCATCGCGGGCTTCGAAGGCGGGACCGGTGCGAGCCCGCTTACATCGATCAAGCATGCCGGCAGCCCCTGGGAAATCGGCCTCGCCGAAACGCATCAGACGCTCGTCATCAACCGATTGCGTGGCCGAATTTCGGTACAGGTCGACGGCGGGATCCGCACGGGCCGCGACGTTGTGGTGGGCGCCTTGCTCGGCGCCGACGAGTTCGGCTTTGCCACCGCGCCGCTGATCGCGGCGGGTTGCATCATGATGCGCAAGTGCCATTTGAACACGTGCCCGGTTGGGGTCGCCACGCAGGATCCGGTTCTGCGCAAGCGCTTCAAGGGCCAGCCCGAACACATCATCAACTATTTCTTCTTTGTCGCGGAAGAAGTCCGCGAATTAATGGCGGCGCTCGGTTTCCGCACCTTCAATGAAATGGTCGGGCAGATGCAAATGCTCGACCGCCGCAAGCTCGTCGAGCACTGGAAGGCCAAGGGCCTCGACTTCTCCAAGCTGTTCACGAAGCCGCCGGCCGAAAAGGGCACCGCCATCTACAGATGCGAGTCTCAGGATCACAAAATCAAGGATATTCTCGATCGCAAGTTGATGGCCGAGTCGCAGACGGCGCTCGACCGCGGCGCACCGGTGCGCCTGCAGAGTGTCATTCGCAACACCGACCGCGCTTGCGGCGGCATGCTTTCGGGTGAAGTGGCCAAGCGCTACGGACATGAGGGCCTCCCTGACGGCACCATTCATGTGCGCTTCACGGGAACGGCGGGGCAAAGTTTCGGTGCATGGCTCGCGCGCGGCATAACTTTCGAACTTGAGGGCGATGCCAACGACTATGTCGGCAAGGGCCTGTCCGGCGGCCGCCTGATTATTCGTCCGCCAGCGGAGTTCTGGAATCGTTCCCGAGGAATCGATCATTGTCGGCAACACCGTGTTGTATGGCGCGATCGAAGGCGAGTGTTATTTCCGCGGCGTCGCCGGCGAGCGCTTTGCCGTGCGCAATTCGGGTGCTGTCGCAGTCATCGAAGGTGCTGGCGACCATTGCTGTGAATACATGACCGGCGGCGTGGTCGTCGTGCTCGGCACCACCGGACGCAATTTCGCGGCCGGCATGTCGGGCGGCATCGCTTACGTCATCGACGAAGACAACACGTTCAAGTCGCGTTGCAATATGGCGATGGTCGAGCTTGAGCCAGTACCCCAGGAAGAAGAAATCGCCGAAAAGGAATATGGCATCGATCTGGAATCGCACGGCCGCGTCGACGTGATGTCGGACCTGACCACCAAGGACGCCGAGCGGCTCAAACTGCTGATTTCCAACCACGCGCGCTATACCGGTTCAAAGCGTGCCGCGGAAATTCTCGCCAATTGGGAGCACTTCCGCCCACTCTTCCGCAAAGTGATGCCGGTCGAATACCGCCGCGCGCTCGCTGAGATGGCAAAGGAGAAGGCCGCCACGATGCAGGCTGCGGAGTAGGTATGGGTAAGGTCACCGGGTTTCTGGAAATCGAGCGCGAGGATCGCGACTATCAATCGGTCGCCGAACGCGTAAAGCATTGGCACGAGTTCGTGCTCCCGCTCCCCGAAAAGGAAATCCGCGAGCAGGCCGCGCGCTGCATGGATTGCGGAGTGCCTTATTGCCACGGCACCAATCGCATCACCGGCGCGCCGACCGGCTGCCCGGTAAACAACCAGATCCCGGATTGGAATGACCTGGTTTACCGCGGCAATTGGGACGAAGCGGCGCGCAATCTCCATTCAACCAATAATTTTCCGGAATTTACCGGCCGCGTTTGCCCGGCGCCGTGCGAGGCCTCTTGCACGCTCAATATCGACGATAACCCTGTCACCATTAAATCGATCGAATGCGAGATTGCCGACCGCGCAATCGCGCACGGCCTCAAGGCCGAAAGGCCGAACCGCAAGACCGGAAAGAAAGTGGCTGTCATCGGATCCGGACCCGCCGGCCTCGCTTGCGCGCAACAACTCGCTCGCGCCGGACACGAAGTCCATGTCTATGAGCGTTGGGCCAAAGCCGGTGGTCTGCTCCGTTACGGCATTCCCGACTTCAAAATGGAGAAGGTCCACGTCGAACGCCGCGTCGAGCAAATGCAGGATGAAGGCGTTGTCTTCCACTATAACGCCCACGTCGGCGTCAGTGTACCGGCCGACAAGTTGGTCAAAGACTACGACGCTGTTGTGCTCACCGGCGGGAGCGAAAAGCCTCGAGACATACAGATCCCCGGCCGCGAGCTCAAAGGCATTCATTTCGCAATGGACTTTCTGCCACAGCAGAACCGTCGCGTGAGCAACGAACCGCAAGGCAGCGTTGAACCCATTCTCGCCAAGGGCAAGAAGGTCGTCGTTATCGGAGGCGGCGATACCGGTTCCGACTGCATCGGGACCTCGACCCGTCAGGGGGCCGTATCGGTCACCAATTTCGAAATCATGCCGCAGCCGCCTGAGCACGAGAACAAGATGCTCACATGGCCCGACTGGCCGCTGAAGCTGCGAATTTCATCCAGCCACGAGGAAGGTGTCGCCCGTGAATTTGCGGTGCTGACCCAGAAATTCACCGGCGAAAACGGCCAGGTGAAAAAGCTTCATTGCACGCATGTCGATGCGAAATTCAAAGCGGTCCCTGGCAGCGAATTCGAGGTCGAGGCCGACCTGGTCTTGCTTGCCATGGGCTTCGTGCATCCCGTGCACGAAGGCATGCTCAAAAATCTGTCGGTAGCCCTCGATCAGCGCGGCAACGTCAGCGCCGATACGATCCAATATGCCACGTCGATACCCAAAGTGTTCGCGGCTGGCGACATGCGGCGCGGCCAATCGTTGGTCGTATGGGCAATCCGCGAGGGCCGCCAAGCGGCGCACGCGGTCGACAAATTCCTGATGGGATCAACGCTGCTGCCGCGCTAGCGTTTCGAGATCGCACGCTAACGGAAGAACCCGAATGGACTCCCGCCGGAGCGATAGAGCGGCTGGGGCGGACGCGGCACGTCGTCCTGCCTTGCCGGCTTGGGTTTGGCGGTAGAGTTTTGAGTGGTTTTGACGGACGGCGTGTTTTTCGGCGCCGCTGCCTTTTTATCGGCGACCGGCGGCTCGTCGCTAGGGATATCAACTGGCGTTGCAGCCGAAGCACCGGCGGGCACAGCCATTGGAGACGCCGTGTTCGCCTCGCTGCCGCGCTGCAAGGCGAAGTCGTCAGCCCGCCCTGGTGGCGCCGGTACCGGCTCACCCTTCACAAGAACGCGCGTTGCGAGTGCATCGCTATGCGGTGAACTGTTGCCAGCGCCGCCAAGCAACTCGTCGGAATTGCCAGGTGTTACGGTCAAAGGCACGACGGGGCCCGCCACTGGACGCGCTGCCGGCTTGCCATCAGGCGTCGTGGGTGCGACCGGGCCTGCGGGGAGCGCAACCGGCGTTACTCGGCTGTTCAGGTAACGGCGGATTTCGCGCTCGACATAATGCGCAAGTTTCACGGCACCGTATTTCGTGAAAAAGACGCCGTCGTTCGAACGCAGGCGACGCATTTGCCCTTCGTAGTCCGGGCCGAAATTCGAATACTTGCCGCCCTCGTCGACGAAGCCATCCCACACGTCGATATAGACGCCGCCAGCGCGCTCGACACGCGCGCGATAAAGGTCGTTGAGGTAAACGGCGTCGGCAGTCGATTTAGGACCGCGGATCGACGGCAGCCCGACCCAGAGGACCTGCACGCCTTTGCTCTTGAGAGCTGCCATCGTGTCATCGATGCGCTTCGAATAAATTTCTGCCCACTGGTCGCTGCGGAAATCAATGACGCCATTGGCCTTTTTTCCAGGCTGCAATTCCGGCGCAATGATCGCCTGTTCCTGATCGTCGGCCTGGTCCTTGTTTTGCCCATCTTTGTCGGTTGCGGATTTGTCCGCCGGGTCTTTGTCTTTTTCCTTGTCTTTCTTTTTGTTGTCGGCGTCCTTGGCGAGATCGCGCTCGCGGATGCTCTGGCGATCGCTGACACCGAGCATCATGACCACGACGTTCGCTTTTTCCTGGGTCAGTGTATCGCGCGCGACGTGCCACCAGTCGAGGTCGCCTTTTGGGTCGTACCGCAACAGTCCGGAGTGAACCTTGTTCTTGCGAACAATGGCAATCTCCGGCGAATCTGAAAATGTATCTTCGAGGCCGTAGGCGAGCCAATCGGCCATACCATCGCCGAGCACGACGATCGACGTCGTCGGCGTGACCGCGTCAGGTTTCGATTCTGCCTTGCGCGGCGGTGGCGCGCGCGAATTGTCGGCGGGAGCCTGCTGCTGCTCGGAGGAATTATCGGAAGGCCGTTCGGAGCCGCCGAAAAATCCCCCGAAGAAACCACGTTGCTGCCGTTGCCGGCTCAGGAACGGGAAACGGTCGTCGCGAAACTGCGCTTGAGCGGGTGATGTCAGCGCGATTTCTAATGCGACGAGGCCGGCGCACTCGACAGCAGCCAAAAAGGCCGCTCCGAGAAGCCAGCGAGAAAGCCGGTTTTTTCCGATCATGCCCAACGCCAAAACCCCAGCGGTAAAATGCGGAGCGCCACAGAGAGCCCGCCGCACATGGGCCAATAGCGCCTGAAAAATGTCAACTCAAAGGTACTCGGCAGTGGATCGTTAACGGGCGCGCAACTGGTCCAGGATGCTGGCGGAGGCAAAACCGTCAGGAACTCGGCCATTTTTGGCCTGGAAGTCGCGAATCGCCGCACGCGTCTTGAGGCCAAAATGGCCGTCCGGCTCCCCGATATCATAGCCGTTGCGTGTGAGCAGTTGTTGCAATTCCAGCCGCTCCGTACGCGAGAGCACGCGCTCGTATCGCGGCCACGCCTGCACGAAAGGTCCGCCGCCGCGCAACCGGTCCGCCAGATGCCCAATTGCCAGCGCGTACGCCTCGGCCGGATTGTATTTCATGATGACGCGAAAATTTTCCAGCATCAGGAACCCCGGCCCCTGGACTCCGGCCGGCACCAACAAGAATGCGCGATCATCGGCCCGCGGAAACAACTCGCCGTTTGGTCGCTTGATCCCTTGACGTTCCCACTCGCGAATGGTCGCAACCTGACCGTGATCGGCAAGCAGGAAGTTGAGCGTGGCCGGTACGACAACCTCGTAGCCCCAGGTCTGCCCCGTAACCCAACCATCCTTTTTGAGATTGTTCGCAGTCGATGCGATGACGTCGGGGATGAAATCGACGACGTCACGCCTCCCATCGCGGTCGAAATCGACCGCGTACTTTTTAAATGCGGTCGGCATAAATTGTGTCGGACCGAATGCTCCGGCCCAGGAGCCCACCAAGCGGTCAGGCCGCACATCGCCGCGCTGGAGGATCTCCAGTGTCGAGAGAAATTCTTCCCGGAAATAATTTTGACGGCGGCCAATGCAGGCAAGCGTTGCGGTGGACCGTAAGACCGGGCGATCACCCGCGAGCGTACCGTAGTTGGTCTCGACTCCCCATATTGCGGCGATGGTATAGCGATCAACTCCGTAAGCCCGCTCTACAGCCTCGAAAGCACTGCGATACTTTTCAAGCAGAGTGCGACCCTGCTCGATACGGTCGTCGGTCACGAGAATATCGAGATAGTCCCAAAATGACTTTGTGAATTCCGGCTGGTTATCGAGCAGATCCATGATCCTCAGATCAGGAGTCAGCGAAGCGGTGTAGGTTTGGAATACCGTTCGCGAAATGCCGCGCCGGGCGGCGGGCTGCCACAATCGCTCGATGCAAGAACGGAAATTACCAGCCGCCTCCTGGATCGCGTCAGCGGTCATCAGCGGATGGCCGGAGGCGCCCGATTCGCCGCTCCACGGTGGCGGTGATGGCGCGGCCGCCGGTGGAAGCGCTCCGGTTGTGGCCGGAGACCGGCTCCCGCGCGCATCCTGCGCCGCCGCACTTCCCGCGGCAGCCAGAACCCCCGCAACAATGAGAATAGGCCACGCTTTACGCATGCCGGTTCCCGTCTCCACCCGTTATCCCAAAGCCATCGGTGCCCAGATATCATTTCAGCCGGGTTAATGGTCTACTTTCTTCGAACTCGTATCTGGACCCCCGCCCGTACCCGTGCTTTCTGCCGCCGGAATGACCTCACGACGCGCTCGACATTGAAGATTCTCGCATGACCCGCATTCGCAAAGCCATCTTTCCCGTGGCCGGCCTTGGAACCCGTTTCCTGCCGGCGACCAAAGCCATGCCGAAAGAGATGCTCCCGGTCGTGGATCGACCGCTCATACAGCACGTTGTGGACGAGGCCCGCCAAGCTGGCATTGAGCATTTCATCTTTGTCACCGGCCGGAACAAAAGCGTGATCGAAGATCATTTCGACCGCCAGTTCGAGCTCGAATTAACCTTGACGGAACGGGGCAAGAAGACCGAGCTTGCTCTTCTTTCCGAGGATTTGCCCGAGGCGGGAACCGTCAGCTTCACGCGTCAACAGTCGCCGCTTGGCCTCGGCCACGCCGTGTGGTGCGCGCGCGAACTGGTTGGTCAGGAGCCGTTTGCGCTGCTGCTGCCGGATGTGCTCGTGCAGCACACGCGAGGTTGCCTCGCGCAGATGATCGATGCCGCCAAAGATCTCGATGGCAACGCCAATATCATTGCCGTCGAGGAAGTGCCTAAGGACCGTGTGCACATGTACGGCGTCGTCGGCGTCGGAGCGCCTAGAGGTAAGGCGTTTGCAATCACCAAAATGGTCGAGAAGCCGAAGGCTGCCGATGCACCATCCAATCTCAGCATCACCGGTCGGTACATCCTGCAGCCGCAAATCTTTGAACTTCTGGAAAAACAGGCGGCCGGTACCGGAGGCGAAATTCAACTCACCGATGCCATGCTCGCGCTCTCACGAACGCAGCCCTTTTATGGACTCAAATTCGAGGGCCGCAGCTTCGATTGTGGATCCAAGATCGGGTTCCTCACCGCCAACGTTGCCTATGGGCTGGAACGTAAGGATATCGCGCCTGAGCTGCGTTCCGAACTACGGCGCTTGCTCGGCGAGCAGTAATCAGCGCTGGAACCGAAGTCCAGCCATGAACACGCTCGCCGTATAGTCGACACCAACGACATTAGATCGCAGCCAGTCCTGCCGGAACTCGCCTTTGAGCTGGACCGAGCGGTTGAGCTTGTAGGTCAGACCGACGCGCGGCAGAGTAGCGGTGATCAATGCGGTCGAGCCCGACGTAGTCATCAACGCCGAACCCGAGCTTGAGGCTGCCGATCAACCAGCGCCTGAAGGAGTGATCGAGTTGTACCCCGATATCCCGGTACAGCACGCCGGATACACCGGCAATCGTCGATTCTCCGATCGAGGATGCGGCCAGAAGCTTGACGGTGTTGAGGGCGTCGGCGGTCCACAGCAGCGATGCGTTGCCCACCACCCCGCTTATGTTGGCTAGCCTCGGGTCTTCATAGACACGCTGCGTATAACCCAGCGCGGCTTCACCGGTAAGCAGACGCGAGAATTCAAACTTCGCGCCAGCCTTGGCCGTCACGCCGTTGGAATTGCGTTGGTACCCTGAAGAATCAGCATTGAGATCGTGCACGCGCGTGTCGACGGCAACTTCGGCATACGGCGTCAAACTCGGCGACAACTCGTACCCTCCGCGCAGCACACCGGCATATTGGTCGTAGTTACGGTCGTCGTTGCTAACGATCGAGCCATCGGTGAGCGTTGAATTTTGATAGACCGTACGTTCGAAATCGCCTTTGACGGAAACATCAAAGCGATTGAAACGCTGTCCCACGCCGATCGTGCCACCCCCGACGACGTAGATTGGAAGCTTGGCAAGACCAGCCTGCAAGTTTGGACTGCCCGGATTGTCGGTTGAAACGAGGAGTCGGCCGCCAAGATCGATGTGGGTGTCTCTGGCTACGTCGATGCGGCCATCGACCTTGCCGTTCAGATAAGGGCGGCTCAGCGTCGGCGTTTCATCCGGGCTATAGCCGATATAGCTCCCACGTAAGTCCGCCTTCAGTTCGTGACTCGACCAGTTCGACTGTGCCCGCAGTTCTGGAGCGACCGTATAAAACCATGCGCCAGGACCGCCAGGTTCGTGCCCAGGGTTGGTGCTGTAACCGCCGATCAGTTCAACAGCAGGGTAGAAATCGAACGCGCCGGCAGGCACACCCAAGGGGGCATATGGATCGACCGGCTCCGCGTGGGCCGGGAGTCTTTTTGGAAATGTCCGGATTGGCCCAAGTGCCACCGGCGGTGCCCCCGGCGCGTCGAAGGGAACGGAAATATCATACGATCTTTCGTAAGGCGACAAATTGAGGGGGACCGCCACACCCGGCGCGATCGCTTGCGCGTTGGCCGACGTTTTGAGCTTTGCCTTCGCTCTTGTCTTGCGGCTATTGGTTGAATCAAACCCGGTGTTACCGGCACCCGATGCCGGCGACGCAAACGTCGTCGGCGCAGCCAGTTGCGCAAGCGAGGCACGATCGAATTGCTGAAATCGGGGCAGACTGCGTGGATCGGTTTGCAGTTTCGGCGCCAGAGGATCTGCGTATGTCTGGATCGCAGTCTGTGCTGCCACGTCGGCGCCACGAAACATCACGCAGGCGACAACCAGCATGCCGACGCTGCACGACGTGGCCGGATGGGCATTGCGATACAGCGCCACCGGTGAAGTTTCTCCTGGTCCGTTCGCCGCCAATCGTCGACCGCGTCGGGGACACGCACCCAAACGAGCGCGCGCCCGCCGGCAGCGGACGTTGGTTAACGGAAGTTAAAATCTTATGGTTAACGAGGCGTTGCCCTCGCCGTTAGCGAGGTTTTGCGGGCTAAATCCAGCCCTTGAGTTCGCGCGTGACGATGTCCCGGATCACCGCCATCCCGCCTGGTGTGTCGTTAAGGCAAGGGATCGCGGCGAAGTTTTCGCCGCCCGAATGGCGAAACAGTTCGGCGTTCTCCATTGCGATCTCCTCAAGTGTCTCAAGGCAGTCGGCGGAAAAGCCCGGAGTGATGACTGCGATATTTTTCACGCCGCGCTCGGCCAGGGATTTCACTGTGGCGTCGGTGTAAGGTTTGATCCATTCCGCCGTGCCAAAGCGCGACTGAAAGGTCATGATGAGTTTTTCGTCATCTAGTTTGAGTTTCTTGCGCAGTAGTGCGGTCGTTTCACCGCATTGCTTGAGATAGGGGTCGCCTTTTGTAACGTAGTCCTCTGGCATGCCATGATAGGAGGCGACAATCACTTCCGGCTTGAATGCGAGCTTGCCCAACGCCGCATTGAGTGAAGTCGCCAGCGCGTCGATATAAATGGGTTCCGCGTAGTAAGGCGCAGCAACCCGCAGTGTAGGCTGATAGCGCATAAGGCTGAGCGCGCGGAACGCCTCGTCACACACCGTTGCCGTGGTCGCGGCCGCATATTGCGGATAAAGCGGTACGATCAGGATGCGCTCGCAATTCTGCGCAATCAGAGCATCAAGCCGCGAGCGGATGGACGGATTGCCATAGCGCATGGCCCAATCGACACGGATTCGTTTGTCGACTTTTTCCAACAGCTCTTCCAATTTATCTGACTGCGACCGCGTAATCGTCCTGAGAGGCGATTCATTGCGCTCCTTGTTCCAGATTTTGTCGTAGTCGCGGCCTTTGCGACCGGGCCGCACGGTCAGAATAATAAAGTTGAGCACCAACCACCATTTCAGGCGATTCTCTTCAATAACGCGACGGTCCGAAAGAAATTCCTTCAGATAGCGGCGCACGGACAAATAATCGGTCGCGTCCGGCGTACCGAGATTGACCAGCAGCACGCCGATGCGGCTGGTAGCCGAACCGATGTCTGGACTCATGGCTTGCGCTCGTCAGCGATCAGCTTGCCATCGTTGGGCAAAGTCCCGAGCGTGGTCAGCCTCACGGCGCCTTTGAGCTTGGTGATCGAGTGCAAGGTTTCCGCGATTGCATTTTCGAGGTCAGCGTCCGAGGCCGCGCACTCAGCCAGCAAAGTCATGGTGTCCTGTTCGGCGGCGCGGTCGACAACGAGACGCAACCGCTTGAGTTCGGGATGACGCGCGGCGATCTCGGCAATCTGTTTGGGATGTACAAACAACCCCTTTACTTTTGCGGTCTGATCGGCGCGGCCCATCCATCCCTTAATGCGTGCATTGGTACGGCCGCATGGCGATACACCAGGCATCAGCGCCGACAGATCACCGGTCCCGAGACGAATCATCGGATAGTCGGGATTGAACGACGTCACGACCACCTCTCCGACTTCCCCCTCCGGCACAGGATCCCCGGTGCCCGGCCGTACGATCTCGACGATCACGCTCTCATTTACAATCATTCCTTCGCGCGCCTCACTCTCGTAGGCGATCACCCCCAACTCGGCGGTCGCGTAGCATTGCAGCACGGCCACGCCGCGCTTACCGAGCTCCTCGCGCAGCGACGCCGGCAATGCCGCACCAGAGACGAGGCCACGCGTGATCGAGGACACGTCCTTGCCCGTCTTTTCCGCGGTGTCGAGCAGAATCTTCAGAAAATCGGGCGTTCCGATATATTTTGAAGCCTTGTAATGGGCGATCGCTTCGAGCTGCTGCTCGGTATTGCCAACACCCCCGGGAATGACCGCACAGCCAAGTGCATGCGCGCCAAATTCTAAAATGAAACCTCCGGGCGTGAGATGGTAGGCGAAGGAATTGTGCACGATATCGCCTTGTCGGATTCCTGCGGCGTAAACCGCGCGCGCTGCACCCCACCAATCAGCACCGTCGCCTTCCGGCTCAAAGATGGGGCCAGGCGACATCAACAGACGGCGTGCTTTGCCAGGTGGAGTGACATTGAGACCCCCAAATGGGGGATTGTCCTTTTGCAAAGCCGACAAGTCCGCCTTGTGCATTATCGGCAGCTCTGCAAGCGCTGAACGCGAGCCAATCGCCTTCACGTCGTAGCCCGCCAAATGTTTCGCCCAGCCTGGCGCCCTGATGGCGCGGCCAACGAATTCCGTCAGGCGCGCAAACTGCTCGCGCTCGCGTAAGGCCGGATCTCTTGTCTCGAGTGGGTCGTAATATTCAGGCATGGCCTACGCCAGCCACCTCTTGCGGCGGCGATAGTGTTTGCCGTCACGAAACGATTTGCGCCGGCCTTCAGAAATTCCGAGGTAGAATTCCTTCACGTCTTCATTTTCGGCCAGCGCCTTGGCCTCGCCGTCCATCACCACGCGGCCATTTTCCAGAATGTAGCCGTACCGGGCGTAGCGTAACGCCATATGAGTATTTTGCTCGGCAAGCAAAAACGAGACACCCTCCTTCTCGTTGAGGTCCTTCACAATGCCGAAGATTTCCTCGACAATTTGCGGCGCAAGCCCCATGGACGGCTCGTCGAGTAGAATCATCTTTGGTCGCGACATGAGCGCACGGCCAATCGCGCACATCTGTTGCTCTCCGCCGGACGTATACCCGGCGAGCGAGTTCATGCGTTCGCTGAGTTTCGGAAAATAGGAGTACACGAGATCAAGATCGCGCTTGATGGCGGACTTGCCGTCCCGCCGCGTGAACGCGCCGGTCAGCAGATTTTCCTCGATCGTAAGATGGCCGAAACAGTGCCGTCCTTCCATAACCTGAATGCAGCCGCGCCTCACCAGCTCATTCGGCGTGAGATCCTGAACCTCGGCGCCATCAAAAATGATCGAGCCCTTGGTGACATCGCCGCGCTCGGCATGCAGCAAATTGGAAATGGCCTTCAGCGTGGTGGTTTTGCCAGCGCCGTTTGCGCCGAGCAACGCAACGATTCCGCCCTTCGACACGTCGAGCGATACGCCCTTGAGCACTAGAATGACGTGGTCGTAGATGACTTCAATATTATTGACCGAAAGAATTTTTCCCGCCGTTGCGGAAGCCGTGGTTTCGGTCTGCGTTACCGCCGACATGGCAGCTCCCACCCAAGAACCTCTCCTCGCCAATTCGGCGAGGGGAGGTATTTCTCGCGCGTTTACGATGATTTGTCGCAAGCTTCCGTGCGCTTCGGCCAGCCGGAATTGGCAGCCGCATAGTCTTTCGCCGCGGATTCAATCAGCGGTCGCACTTTGGTCTTGAGCGGTGCAATCCAATCCGAACCCTGCACCCACTTCGTGCCGTCCCATTTCGCCATGTAAGCAGAGTTATGACCGTTGTGATCTTCGCATGCGACCTTCATGGGCGCTGCGAAGCCCTCCGCACCGATTTCCTTCAGACGAGCCTCGGTGATGTTCAAGGTTTCAAGACCGCGACGCATATCTTCGCCGTTAATGACTTTCTTGCCGGTGATTTTCTGCGCGTTGCGGATCGCTTCTGAGATGATGATCGAGTTGAGCACACCGCGGTTGTACAGGTTCTCACCAACCCGCTCCTTCTGGGTCTGTGTCTTGCCTTTGTCGATGACGTATTTCTGGATGTCCTTGATGACCGGGAAGTTGGTCCCGACCTGGTTGAAATCGAGAGACAGGTAGCCCTTGGCACCATCTCCAGCGGGACGCGCATCGTCGTCGCTGCCGGCCCACCAGTTACCGATTAAGTGGTCCATCGGGTAGCTGTTCTTGACCGCTTCCTTTACCGCGGTCGGATTCATCGTGCCGAAGCCCTGAATGTAGATCCAGTCCGGACGGTCGCGACGAATGTTGAGCCATTGCGACGATTGGTTTTGCATTTCGGCGGCTGGAACGGGATAGAGCTTGAGGTCAAACCCGTAATCCTTGGCTAGCGCCTCTAGCAACGGGATCGGCTCTTTACCGTACGGTGCGTCCAGATAGATCAGGCCAACCTTCTTGCCTTTTAGCTTGTCGAGTCCGCCTTCCTTGCTCCCGATGTAACGAATGAACATCGAGGCCCCGTCCCAATAGGTCGCAGGCGGATTGAAGACCCATGGAAACGTTGTGCCGTCGGCTGAGGCTGAGAGCCCATAAGCCATGGACAGGACCGGTATCTTGTCGACCGCCGCCTTTGGAATGATTTGCAGGGTGATGCCGGTCGAATATGGATTGATAACGACCGGGTTCTTGGACTTCACCTGCTCGTAGCACTCGACGCCCTTTTTGGTGTCGTAGCCAGTCTCGCATTCGTCGACGATAATCTTTACGCCACCGATGCCGCCATCGCGTTCATTGAGCATGTTCAGATAATCGGCCATGCCATTCATAATTGGCGTGCCGGACACGGCGAATGGTCCTGTGCGGTATGACAGCAGCGGAACGTAAATACCGTCAGCGGCAATCGCCGTCACTGGAGCAAACGAAAGCCCGGCAACAACGGCAAAACCCGCTCCAAGCAAACCACGATACAAACGCATTTTATTTCCTCCCTTTCGTTCTTTACGGCGGCATCCGCCGCTCGTCTGACGGCCGTTGGCTCTGGTCCGCAGGCCGCCCCCGTCTCATCGGGGCGTTGATTGAGATTGTGCCCCCTTAATACGGGAAAGGCCACACCCTCAATTTCTGCTTGCCAATCTGCCATAACCGCGCGAGCCCGGCCGGCTCAGCGATCAGGAACAGAATGATTAGTATGCCAATGATCATGTATTGGATGTGTTCGACAGTGGCCGGGTGGACCGGAATGCCAAGCTTCGGCGGGAGGTAGCGCAACACGATCGGCAGAATGAAGATCAGCGCGGCGCCAAAAAACGAGCCGGTTAAACTGCCAAGGCCGCCAATGATCACCATGAACAGGATGAAAAAGCTCAGGTTTACGTCGAACACGGCCGGCTCGGCGCCTCCGTACCAGAGGAACACCAAAAGTGCGCCGGCAACCCCGCAGTAGAACGATGATGTCGCGAACGCCAATAGCTTCGTTTGCAGCAGGCGGATGCCAATGAGATCAGCCGCGAGGTCCATGTCCCGCACCGCCATCCACATTCGTCCAATGCGGCCATGCACGAGATTCGACGCTATCCATGTCATCGCGATCACGAAAGCCAGCACAACAAAGTAGCGTGTTGTGTCGGTTGCCGTCGCACCAGTTATCGGGACGCCAAATAGCGTGCGAGTCGGGACCTCGATTGCGCCAGACGCATTGTAATTGGAAAACCACGGCTGACGAAGAAAAAGCCACGACAGGAAGAATTGCGCGGCCAGCGTCGCCACCGCTAGATAAAACCCCTTGATCCGCAGCGAAGGCAACCCGAATAGAACGCCAACACCCGCCGAAAAGAATCCCGACGCAAAAATCCAAATCAGGATATTTACATTCGGAAAATACGACGTGAGTTTGTAGCATGCGTAGGCGCCAACGCCCATGAATGCGCCCGTACCGAGCGACAACAACCCGGTGTATCCGGTCAGAAGATTAAGGCCGATGGATGCGAGTGAAAAAATCAGAAACGGAATCATGATCGCTTGGATGAGGAAAGAGCTGCCAAGCCAAGGAATGATCACTGCGGCAACAAACAAGACAATTGCGAGCCCAATTCTATCCTGAAATATCGGAAATACGGCGAGATCTGCCGCGTAACTGGTTTTGAATTGGCCGGCCTCGCGATAAAACATGTCAAATCCGCTCGATGATCCGTTCGCCGAACAGGCCTTGCGGACGGAACAGCAGGAATATGAGAGCGATGACGTAGGCGAGCCAAGTTTCGATACCGCTGCCTAGAAGCGGTCCCCAGTAGAACTCTCCTATTTTTTCGCCAATGCCGATAATTAGTCCGCCGACGATGGCGCCCGGAATGGATGTCAGCCCGCCGAGGATAAGAACCGGCAATGCTTTGAGCGCGATGACTTCAAGCGCAAACGAAACATCCGAGCGTGCACCCCACATGATGCCGGTCGTAAGCGCCACAAGCCCAGCAGCAAACCACACGATGACCCAGATTTGTTCTAGCGAAATTCCAACCGAAAGCGCGGCTCGGTGACTGTCGGCAACTGCGCGCAAAGCCCGGCCGATGCGCGTTCGCTGGAAAAAAACCGCCAGCGTCGCAACCATGAGCGAGGCAATGATCGCCGCCGCAATGTCGATCTTCTGGAGCGATACAAAGCCCCCGGCCATTTTGATGTCGATCGCGCCGCGCGGTAGCAGGAGTTGATCAGCAATCATGACCTTCGTTTCGCCGCCGAAGATCAACTCACCAAACCCGATGAGGAAGTAAGTGAGGCCGAACGTTGCCATGAACAAGATGATATCCGGTTGATTTATAAGCGGCCTGAGAATCAACCGTTCAACCGCAAACGCGAGGCAGAACATCACCCCAATCGTCAGCGCGAGCGCGACGTAGGCGGGTACGCCGTGCTCGTGCAGGCCCACCAAAGTGAGCGCGGAGAACACAACCATAATACCCTGTGCAAAATTGAACACGCCCGAAGCTTTGAAAATCAATACGAATCCGAGCGCGATTAGCGAATAAAGCACGCCAGCAACCAGCCCTTCCCACAAGGTTTGGACCAGCAAATCAGGCGCGGCACCCATCTGCACAAAAGGATCGAGGAATATTTTGTAAAGGAGGTCCATTGGTCCTCAATGCGCAACGCCAAGATATGCGTCGACAACAGCCTGATTTGTTTTGACCTCGTTTGGCGTGCCATCGGCGATCTTGATGCCGTGATCGAGCACTACAACTCGATCGGATAAATCCATCACCACACCCATGTCGTGCTCGATCAGTGCGATTGTTGTGCCGTAATAATCGTTCACGTCGAGCACGAAACGCGACATGTCTTCTTTCTCTTCGAGGTTCATGCCGGCCATTGGCTCGTCGAGCAAAAGCAGCTCAGGCTCCATGGCGAGCGCACGACCAAGCTCCACGCGCTTCTGCAACCCATAAGGAAGCCGACCAACCGGAACGCGCCGAATTTCCTGGATCTTGAGAAAATCGATGATCTCCTCGACGCGGTGTCGGTGTTCAACCTCTTCGCGCATTGCCGGGCCGTAGCGAAAAAGCTGCCAGAAAAAGCTTGTGTGCATTTTCAAAGTGCGGCCAGCCATGATGTTGTCGAGCGCGGTCATCCCGCGAAATAACGCTACGTTCTGGAACGTACGTGCGATCCCGCCATACGCGGCTTCGTGCGGACGCATTTTCGACCGTGCGTGACCTTTGAAGGTTATGCGTCCCTGCTGCGGATGATAGAAGCCGTTGATGATATTGAGCATCGACGTCTTGCCGGCACCATTTGGGCCGATGATTGCGCGAATTTCTCCTTTGCGAATGTCAAAGGAAACATCACTCACGGCCTTCACACCGCCGAACGATAACGACACGCTTTCCACCGACAACAGCACATCGCCGACCGCGATTTCGGGTCCGCTTGGTGCCCTCATGCCGCCTTCCCCATTGCGGGAACAGGTTCGGTCTTCATGTCACGGATTTTTACGCGCGCGCTGATCACGCCCTTGCGGCCGTCCTCGAAAGTGACTTCGGTAGATATGTCAGCTTCCTTAGAGCCGTCGTAGAGCGCGTTGATCAATGAGGCATAGCGGTCTGCAATGAAATTGCGCCGAACTTTCTGTGTGCGCGTGAGTTCGCCATCGTCGGCGTCGAGCTCTTTATGCAAGATCAGAAAGCGCTTGATCTGCGCTCCCCTCAAAATCTTGTCGGCAGCAAGCGAGCGATTTACTTCCGCGACGTGCTTCTCGATCATATCGTAAACCAGTGGATGGCCGGCAAGCTCCTGGTACGAGGCGTAAACGACATTGTTGCGCTCAGCCCAACTACCGACGGCGGTGAGATCGATATTGATCATCACGCAGACAAAATCGCACTTGTCGCCGAGCGCCACCGCCTCGCGAATATTCGGGTAGAATTTCAGCTTGTTCTCTATGTATTTCGGTGGAAACAACGTCCCGTCGTTGAGGCGACCGACGTCCTTGGCGCGGTCGATGATCTTCAAATGGCCGGTCTTCTCATCGAAGAAGCCGGCGTCGCCTGTCTTCACATAGCCGTCCGGCGTCATCGCCTCTGCGGTCTTGGCATCGTCCTTGAAATAGCCGGTGAACATACCCGGCGATTTGAATTGCACCTCGCCGTTTTCGGCGATGCGAATATCGACGTTGGGGCAAGCGGGCCCAACGGTGTCGGAATAGATTTCACCATCGGGCTGCGCGGTGACGTAGAGGAACGCTTCGGTCTGACCGTAAAGTTGTTTCAGATTGAGCCCGATTGAACGATAAAAATTGAACAGGTCGGGACCAATCGCTTCGCCTGCCGTATAGGCCACGCGCACGCGTGAGAAGCCGAGTACATTCTTGAGTGGTCCGTAGATGAGAAGATTGCCAATCCCATACAGCAGCCGCCCTTTAAGCGGTACTGGCTCGCCATTGAGAATGCGCTCGCCGTACTGTCGAGCAACGTTGATGAAATAGTGGAACAGTTTGCGTTTGATGAACCCGGAATCTTCCATACAAATCATGACGCGCGTGAGCAGGAGTTCGAGAGTACGCGGCGGCGCGAAATAAAAGCTCGGTCCGATCTCCCGCAGGTCGGACATCGCTGTATCGGGACTTTCCGGGCAGGCCATACAGAAGCCCGAAACCATGCCCTGCGCATAATTGAGGTAATGGTCGCCAACCCAGGCGAGCGGCAGGTAGGCTAACGCGACATCGTCCGCGGTCAGCTTATCGAACGCAACGGTATCGGCAGCAGCACGGATCGAGCGTTCGTTACTAAGCATGACACCTTTGGATACGCCGGTCGTGCCTGACGTATAAAGAATAATGGATGGATCGGGGCCTTTACCGACGGAGATCTCGTTGTCGAGCCAAGCAACGGTCGAGGGGTCACCGGCAAGCGCTTTGCGCCCATCATCGATCACGTCATCCATCGAGCGCAGGCGGCTGTGATCGTAGTCGCGGAGTCCGCGTTTCTCGTCGTAGACCATCAGCCCGAGTTTAGGGACGCGTTTCAAGACTGACTGGATTTTGTCGACCTGCTCCTGGTCCTCGACCGCCGCAAACCGCACGTCGGCATGGGCCAGGACATACGCAAGCTCGTCGGCAACGGCGTCGGCATAGACCGGAACGGGAATGGCGCCCAACATCTGAACAGCCGTAACCGACCAATAAAGCCTTGGCCGATTGCCACCGACGATGGCTATGGTTTCCCCACGCTTCACGCCGAGCCGGTGCAAACCGACCGCGTAGGCGCGCACGATCTCAAGCACCTGGGCCCACGTCCAGGTTTGCCAGATACCTAAGTCTTTGTGCCGCATGGCCGGCCGCGACCCATATAAATGGGCGTTGCGCATCAGCAGCTTGGGAAATGTCTCGGCCAGCTCGGCGACGTTCGGCGCCACAGCCCAGTCCTCCCGTGCGGATGCGCTCGCGGGCGCACCTTCTACCCCCTCGTCGTCTTTCCGCGGACGATCTTGTTGTCTCGATATGAAAACACCGCCCGAGGGCGGTCAAGTATCAGATATCGAATAATTGGCTTGGTATTAAACGCTAAGCTATTCCGCGGCCTTGAGAAACGGGGCGCCACCGGCCAGAAACTGCTCTCGCAGCACCGCTTCCTCAGCCTTGGCCGCGGCCAGATGCCGCTGTTTGACCGGGCCGAAGCCACGGATTTTTTCCGGAATCATCGCAAGCTCGACCGCAACATGATGGCTTGCCGCGTTTAGGTGCTCGAGCATCTCGTCGAGAAGATGCTCATAGCTTGAGATCAACTGCCGTTCCGTCCGGCGCTCTGCGGTATAGCCGAACGGATCGAGGACGGTCCCGCGCAAAAACTTGAATTTCGCGAGCACGGCGAAAACTTTCAGCATCCAGGGGCCAAACGACATCTTTTTCGGCTCGCCGGTGAGCGGATCGCGCCGCGCCAGCAATGGCGGCGCCAGGTGAAATTCAAAGCGCAGCCGGTCGCCGGCGAAAGATGATTTCACGCGGTCGAGAAATGAGGTTTCGCTGTAAAGGCGCGCGACTTCATATTCGTCTTTGTAAGCCATGAGTTTGAAGAGATAGCGCGCCACCGCTTCCGCCAGACCGCATTGACCCGGGGCTTTCTCCGCCTCGACCGTGCGCACTTTTTCCACCCAATTGCGGTAGCGCCGTGCATACTTTGCATCTTGATAGTCGGTTAGAAATGCTGCGCGTCGGTCCACCGTTTCCGCAAACGACTGAGACAGCCTGAGTAAATCGTTGTGTTCTTGTGGTCTCGGCTGGATCAGTGCCTCGAGCGCTTTGGGGTCAACAACAGCGCGACGCCCATAGCGAAACGCCGATATATTCATTGCCACGGCTTCGCCATTCATTTCGATGGCGCGCTCGATCGCCTCGGATGACAGGGGTAGCGCGCCGAGTTGATAGGCATAGCCCAACATGAACATGTTGGAGCCGATGGAGTTGCCGAGCAGTGCGATTGCCAAACGGCTCGCATCGACAAAATGACTGCGTTCCCGGCCAGCGTGACCGGAAATCGCGCGCTTGAGCCGCTCGGTTGGCAACGAAAACTCGGCATTGCGCGTAAAATCACCTGGCAGGAATTCGGCAGTATTGACGATGACGCGCGTGTTGCCGGCTTTCATGGCGCCGAGCACTTTTTTGGCGCCAGCCACGACGATATCTCCACCGAGCACGAGATCGGCGCCACCTGCGGCGACGCGTATGGCGTGAATATCCTCGGGCGTGTTCGCGATACGAATATGGCTGTAAACCGCGCCACCCTTCTGCGCGAGCCCTGCCATGTCGATCACACCAACACCCTTGCCTTCAAGATGCGCAGCCATGCCGACGATCGCACCAATCGTGACGATCCCAGTACCACCAATTCCCGTGACGATGATGCCATACGGATGATTGGTGAGCGGCATATCGGGCGCGGGCAAAGCCGGCCAATCTGTCGGCAGTGCAACGCTCTCACCCTTTTTGAGTTTTGCCCCGTGCACGGTAACAAATGAGGGGCAGAAACCATTCAAGCAAGAATAGTCTTTGTTACAGCTGGATTGATCGATGGTGCGCTTGCGGCCCCATTCGGTCTCAAGAGGCTGCACCGACACGCAATTCGATTTGACGCCGCAGTCTCCACAACCCTCGCAGACGAGGTCATTGATGACCACGCGCTTGTCGGGGTCGGGGAAGGCGCCACGTTTGCGGCGTCGACGCTTCTCGGCGGCGCAGGTCTGATCGTAAATGAGCACGCTCACACCTGGCACGGTTGCCAATTCACGCTGGACGGCGTCGAGCTCATCGCGGTGGTGTACAGTCAATCCGCGTGGCCACTCGGTGCCTTTAGCGTATTTCCAGGGTTCATCGGTGACAACGACGACGCGAACTCGCGCCTTCGGCAGCGACTTGCGCCGCAATTTGCGGCACCGTGAGCCCGCCATCATTGGACTGGCCGCCGGTCATCGCAACCGCATCATTGAACAAAATTTTGTAGGTCATTTTCACGCCGGACGCGATCGCGGCGCGGATGGCGAGGTATCCGGAGTGATTGTAAGTGCCATCACCAAGATTCTGGAAGACGTGTTCGCGTTTTGAAAATGGCGCCTCGCCGATCCAGTTAGCGCCTTCGCCGCCCATCTGCGTGTAACCGAGCGTCTTGCGATCCATCCACTGCGCCATGTAGTGGCAGCCAATGCCGGCATAGGCGCGGCTGCCCTCCGGTACGCGCGTCGAAGTATTGTGCGGGCAGCCTGAGCAGAAATACGGAATTCGCTGCGCAATGTCGGTAGTCTCCGACAGTGCACGCTGCGCCGACTTAAGCCGCGTCATATTCGCCGTGAGCTCATCATTTGCGCCGTAGCGAAGCAGGCGTTCGCCGATGCAGATCGCAATGTCGTTCGGATCGAGTGCGCCTTTAACGGGGAATAGCCAGTTGCCCTGTTCGTCTTTCTTTCCGATGCAGACCGGCTGATTGGCGGTACCGTAGAGTTCTTCGCGCACCTGCACTTCTATGAGTGACCGCTTCTCTTCAACGACAATGATGAGATCGAGCCCCTGCGCAAAATCTGCCAGCTCCTGCCGCGGAATTGGCCAGACGCAGCCGACCTTGAACAGCCGCAGGCCGAGATCATTACATTTGACTTCGTCGATGCCGAGTTCGTCGAAGGCCTGGCGTACGTCGAGATATGCCTTGCCCGTCGTGATAATACCGATCTTCGGATTTCGGCCGCCTGAGGTAATAAGGCGATTGAGCTTGTTGGCGCGGACAAAGGCGAGCATCGCGTCGCGCTTGAAATCATGCAGGCGCGCTTCCTGTCCGAGGATCGTATCGACAAGGCGAATGTTGAGACCGCCCTCGGGCATTTGGAAATCGGACGGTGTCAGTATTTTCACGCGATCAGGACTTCCGTCAACGACGCCTGTCAACTCCACCGTCTCGTGCATGCATTTGAGTGCGGTCCACGTGCCCGTGAAGCGCGACATTGCCCAGCCGTAAAGCGCGTAGTCGATGATCTCCTGCACGCCGGCCGGATTAAGGATCGGCATCATGACGTCGACGAAATGAAATTCCGATTGATGTGCGGTCGTGGACAACTCAGCGGTGTGGTCGTCGCCCATCAGCGCGAGCACGCCACCGTTTTTAGACGTGCCGGCAAAATTAGCGTGGCGAAACACGTCTCCAGAGCGGTCGACACCAGGACCCTTGCCGTACCACATGCCGAAGACGCCATCGAACCTGCCTTCGCCGCGCAACTCGGCCTGCTGGCTACCCCACAACGCTGTGGCGGCGAGTTCTTCATTGATGCCGGGCTGGAACTTCACGTCTGCAGCAGCAATCTCGCGTGCGGCTCGTATAAATTGCTGGTCAAGCCCGCCGAGTGGCGACCCGCGATAGCCGGTGACATATCCCGCTGTGTTCAAGCCCGCGCGGCGGTCGCGCTCTTTCTGCATGAGGCAGGCGCGGATTAACGCTTGATACCCGGTCACAAAGACATGCGACTGGGTCAGGTCATATTTGTCGTCGAGGCTAACCGGTCGAAGAGACATGCATGGCCTTGTTAAGACGACGGAAAACGGCGCCGGCCCCACTCATATATGCTTGGACTGGGCGACGCAAAGCGCCGGTGGGTCGGCAAAGGCTATACCGGGGGGCTTCACGGTCAATTTCATTATTCGAGCATGTTCTAGAAGGAAATTTCCACCGGCGCCTTGTTTGCGCATTTTGGCGCAACGCAGCAGGCAGGGCTGCCCTACGCCCAACGTGCTGGTCAAATACTGTGCAGCCTGTCAAAAGAATGCCCCGCCGGACTTCCCTCGATGCTGCAATCGCCATCTTCGATCGAAACCAAAGCGTCGTGGGCTGTCGCTACCGTAGCGCTCGTCACGATGTTGATGGCGTTCGGCGCTGCGTGGATCACGGCAGTCGCGCTCAAAGACATCGCCGCCGAGGTGAATGGCGTGCGCTCGATCCCAGCGCTGGCCAGCGCGCTCGCATGGCTCGGTTCGGGCATTGGCGGCATTTTGATGGGCCGGATCGCAGACAAAATAGGAACCCGTTGGACCGTAATCTTCGGGTCGTTGATGATCGGAGTTGGCCTGACAATTTCCACATTCGGGCCGCCCTGGCCGCTGTGGATCGGGCACGGGCTTTTCATCGGCCTGATCGGGCTCGGCGGCATCAACGCACCATTGTACATCTATGTCAGCCGTTGGTTCGATCGAAGGCGCGGCTCAGCGCTCGCGCTAATCTCGAGCGGGAGTTATCTCGCCGGCGCTATGTGGCCACCCGTGTTCGAGCGTGTGATCGCCGGCTTCGGGTGGCGTCAGGCAATGCTGTGGTATGCGATTGCTGAAATCATCGTAATCGTGCCGCTGGCGGCTATCTATTTTCGTGCGCCGCCCGAGCTCATTCTTCCAGCTGCCACCTCCAACGCATCAGCCGGCAGAACGACAGTGCTCGGCTGGCCCCCAAATCTCGTGTTCGGCATGATGTGCGGCGCTGCTGTGCTGTGCTGTATTCCGATGGCAATGCCACAAGGTCATTTGGTCGCATTTTGCAGCGATCTCGGGATCAGCCGTTCAATCGGCGCGCTCATGTTGTCGGTATTGCTGGGCACCGCATTTTTCAGCCGACAGATCTGGGGCGCGATCTCCGATCGTATCGGCGGCCTGGCCACCGTGTTGATAGGCTCGGCATGGCAGGCCGCGTCGATGACCGCATTTCTATTTACGCAGAATGAAGCCGGACTGTTTGCTGTCGCAGCAGCTTTCGGCCTTGGATTTTCCGGCATCATTCCGGCCTATGTGCTGGCTCTGCGTGAATTATTTCCGGCGTCTGAAGCATCGTGGCGAATTCCGACGCTACTCTTGTTCAGCGGCTGCGGGATGGCGCTTGGCGGCTGGCTTGCCGGTCTGCTTTACGATCACTACGGCTTCTATGCACCGGCATTTGCTTTGGGGATCGGCGCCAACATCCTCAACCTGATCGTGATCGGAACGCTTGTTGGAAGGCGACGCCTGCACACGTCATACGCGTAACGTGACGGCTAAACGGCGGGCCGCTAGGATGCGCGCAAACGCCAACGCAATTGGCGAATAATTGGGAGGATTTCATGTTGCGCAGCATTGCCTTTGTGCTTTTCGGCTCATTTGCACTCGCGGTTGCAGCTCCCGCGCAAACATCGATGCCGGAAAAGCCGGTGGTCAAGCTCGGTATCGGCAGCAAGATTCAAATTCCATATCTGGCCGTGAATATTGCCGAGCATAAGGGCTACTTCAAAGAGCAAGGGCTAACGGTCGAGTTCAACGACTTCGGCGGCGGCGGATCAGATTCGCTCAAGGCCCTCGTTTCCGGCAGCGTCGATTTTATAGCGGGGGCATATGAGCACACGCTCTATTTGCAGGCCCGCGGCCAGACCATTACGTCCGTCGCGCTCCAGAACAATTCGTTCGGCGTTGTTGTTGCACTGTCGAAAGAAAAGGCGGCGACGTACAAGTCGCCAAAAGATCTGGTCGGGTTGAAAATGGGCGTGACCGCGCCGGGTTCATCCAGCGCGCTTGCTCTCACCCTACTGCTCTCAAAGGAAAATCTTCCAACCGATGAGGTTTCGATCGTCGGCGTCGGCGCTGGCAATTCGGCGGTGGCGATGATGAAATCCGGCAGGCTCGACGGTGAAGCAAATTTCGACCCGGTGATTACGCGTCTGGTCATCGATGGCGACCTGGTGCCCGTCGTCGATACGCGCACAAAAGCCGGCCTCGATTATCTATATGGCGGGCCTTTCGCCGGCTCGGCGATTTCCACCACTCCCGATTTCATCAAGAATAATCCGAAAACAGTGCAGGCTCTCGTCAACGGTATGGTCAAAGCGCTGCATTGGCTGCAGACGGCTTCCGTCGATGAAATCGCGGATGCGCTGCCGCCGGAGTTTTATGCCGGCGACAAGGAATTCTACAAAAAGGCCGTGCAGGCCAATCGTGAAATGCTCTCGAAGGACGGGATTGTGACTCCGGCGCTTTCGGAAAATACATACCGGATCATCTCCTCGTTCAATGAGAGCGTAAAGAACGCCAAGATCGACATGACGAAAACCTTCGATGCCTCGTTCGCGAAGAATGCAAACGCGGCCATGCACTGACGGATTTGCGATGAAAAACCCGAAGAAGAAGTCCAGCGGCTTTTCCTGGCCGAACAATGCTCGCGTCGCAGTGGTGATGACGTGCCTGTGGGAAAACTGGTCGGACGGCAAAGGGCCGCCTTTCTCGGTGCAGACCACCGCGCTCAAGCCGGGGACGCATGACCGCGCCGCGATGACATGGGGCACGTATGGCGGGCGGGCGGGCGTTTGGCGGCTGATCAAAATTCTGAACGACAACAAAGTGCCCGGCACCTTTGTCGCTAATGCGCGGGCCCTCGAACTCGCACCAGCGGCGGCAAGGCAAGCGATCAAATCAGGCCATGAGATCGCGGCCCATTCCTACACACAGGACGCGCTGCTCGCTTACCTCGACCCCGAGGAAGAAAAAGCGCTGATCAAACGCTGCATCGACATCCACGAGAAGATCACGGGCAGTCGGCCAAAAGGCTGGCTGTCGCCCGTGGTATCTCCCACTGCCCTCACCGAGGGCTACATCGCAGAGAATGGATTTCTGTGGTACGGCGACTACAACAATCTCGACCTGCCCTGCCGCGTGAAGACCAGGAAGGGAACGATTGTCGCTCTGCCGCACACCGACTTTGCCGACCACCGCGCGTTGCGTCTCAACACGCGCGACTGGTACGAGGTTTACAAAGACACATTCGACTATCTCTACGCGAGCGAGCCAACGTCGTACCTGAACATTACAGTGCATTGCCATTTTGGCGGGCGGCCATTGATGGCAGCGCAGGTCGACGCCATTCTGAAATATATCAAGCGTTTCCCCGACGTCTGGATTGTGCGGCACGATGAGCTGGCACAATGGGTTATGGACAACGACATCGACGAATGGACGAACCAAAAACGGTTTTTTGGATAGAGCCGCCTCGGGATTCTAGGCGCCTGGTACGATCGTCAACGTCGTGACGGGCTAATCATCCAAATGCCGCCGAGAATCGCGAACGCGATCGCTGCCGTACCAAGAGCCGCCCAGGTTTCCGCGGCCGCCAACGCCGATGTCGCCGCCCACGCGATCGACGAGAACGCTTCGGCAAAAGTAGCGACGCGCGATGACGTCTGCCGTCGGCGAAATTGACTGCGGCGCGCCTGGACCCTGAAACATAGCTGGATGATTGTCGCCGCTGCCGCCGCAGAAAGAATTCCAAATCCGCAGACGAGCGCAGCAAACACGGAATCGAAAGCAAGCACGGCGATGATTGGCGCGAAGATCAACGCGACCGCCCCAATGACGGCCTCGATCTTGGCCCAAAGAACGCGGTGAGCGGAGATCGGCGCGGTGGCTACGAGATCGGGCGCGTCTTCACCCGAGATCGACAACCACGCCAGCCCACCGGCAAGTTGTCCCGCCGCCATGACCAACACCGGAATCAATACGATGAACGAATCATTGTTGTCGCCAAACGTGACCCATAAAAGAAGTGCGGGCGGCAGCAAATAAAGGATTTGCATGAGCGTCTGCGAGACCAGCCACGCGTCGCGCCGTAACAGTGTCCATTCTTTTTGGCGAAGCGCGCGGCTCGCGGAACGCCGGCGAAAACGAAGCGACCAACGGCGTTGGCGAACGGTCGCGGCCGAAACACCCGCGGCCGCCACGGCATGCTCGCCGAAGCGGCGTGAGTACAGCGCGATCGACAAAGCGAGGAACCCAAAGCCGCAAACCACCACGGCGGCCAGTGCACCGACATCGCCAAGCATCGCACGTGCCGGCCACCAGAAAGCGCTGCTGATATCGGGTGCGTGCCTCAGCATCCATTCGGATTGCAGTGCCGTGTAGCGTGACAGACTGCCCGCGGAGAAAATCGCCGCAATCTGCAAACCGATAACGAAGGCTGCGCCGATCAGGGCCGCCACAATTTGCGCGATCAATCGCGTGCGCTTGGCGCCCACGATTCTGAACAAGGCAATCGTCAATGCGAGTGCTGCTGCTGTCGCAACGACGCCCATCGCGGCAACAACGCCATAGGCACCGAGCCAACGCATACCGCCCAACACCGCCAGAACATTGATGAATGGGGCCGCCAGCAGCACGGCGACGGCGACAGCCGCAGCGGCGATGCGGCCCATACGCACCGCGAAAACTTTGCGCGCGGATGCCGGCGACGTGAGTATAAGGTCGAGATCAGAGCGCGAATAAAACGCGCGCGTCACCAATTCCATCGCTTGTGACAAAAGCAACGCCCACGACAAAACCAGCGTACCCATGATTCCCACCAGCGCCGCGGTGTCGGACGCAAGGTTCGCGTTCGCGTAACGTGCTACAGTCCAATAGGCGAATAGGTGCATGAAGGCGGCAAAGAGAACGAGCGCAATCACAGCATTGCGCGCGCGGGTGCGGCCGCCGGCGGTCATCAGCGAAACCCAATCGCGCCAGCCTAGGCGAAATTCGTGGCTCGTCAGCCAGATTAGCGAGGCGGGTTCGCTCACGCGGCGGCCACCTGTTCGGCTACCAGAGTGAGGAATGTGTCTTCGAGGCTAGTGCTTCGCCGGTCTGGCGGCGTAGCTCTTCCAGTGTGCCTTCGGCGATTAGCCGTCCACCCGCAATGATGCCGATGCGATCGGCCATGCGTTCGGCCACCTCAAGAATATGCGTTGTCATGATGACCGTACCACCAGCGCGCACGCGCTCACGCAGCACGTTTTTCACCTGGCGCGCAGTTCCTGCATCCAGCCCGGTGAGCGGCTCGTCCAGAATAATGAGTTTGGGATCGTGGACCAGCGCGCCCGCAAGCGCCACCTTTTGCCGCATGCCCTTGGAAAATCCCTCACAGCGCTCATGGGCGTGCGGTTCAAGCCCGAGCCAGCCGATGAGCTCGCGCGCGCGCGCTTCTGCCGTACCCGGCTCAATGCGCCAGAGGCCGGCGACAAATTCGAGATATTCGTAAGGCGTGAGCTTGTCATAAATCATCGGCTCATCTGAAAGCCATGCCGTAACCTGCTTGGCCGCGACCGAGTCAGAGAGCGCATCAATCCCGTCGATGCAGATCGAGCCTGCGTCCGGACGAAGCAATCCCACCAACATGCGCAGGGTGGTGGTCTTCCCCGCACCGTTCGGCCCGACAAGAGCATAGAACTCGCCGCCATAAACGGTGAGATCGAGTGCATCGACCGCCAGACGGTCAAAGCGTTTGCTGACGCCACGAAGCGCAAGCGCAATTGGAAAATTCTGCTGGTTCATTCGGACCGCCACAACTGGGGAAAGCTTGGCCCGTTCTTTACGTCAGAACTCGTTTCAGTGGCGTAAATCTTCGAATTGCGACGAGCGCGTTAAGGTTTCGGTGAGCTTAAAAGGCTCGCACGCATTATGCCTTCGGCACCATTTTGAACATCGCATCGCCATAGGTTTTGCGCGCGTCCGCAAGAAGCGGCTGCACCGCTGCGACGAATGCGTCGTGTTCTTTCGGCGTCAGCGCATTGATCTCGCACTTTTCGGCTTCGAGCGCCTTATACGATTCGTCGTGCTCCTCCAGCGCGAGTTTACGCTGATAGGCCACGGCTTCGGTCACTGCCGCCTGCATTGCGCGCTTGAGATCGTCGGGCCAGCTCTCGAACGACGCGCGATGCAGAAAGATCGGACGCGAAATGTAAAAGTGGTAGCTCAGCGTATGGAACTTATGAAATTTGTGCACACCGTATGTGACAGTATTGGCGAGCGGATTCTCCTGAGCATCGAGTGTGCCAGCTTTGATCATGGCGATAGCTTCGGTGAGATCCATGCGCATCGCGACCGCGCCGAGCAATTCGAAGGTGCGTCTGTGGATTTCGCTCGGCAGAACGCGAATTTTCATTTCTTTCATATCGGCGGGCAGGTGAATGGGCCAAAGTCGATTTGAAATGTGGCGAAAGCCGTTCTCAAACCAGCCCAGGATTCGATAGTTGATGCGCTCTTCGGTCTTTCGCACGAGAAATTCGCCAAGGGCACCGTCCATCGCGCCGCGGGCCTGCGTGTTGCTGCTGAATAAAAATGGCAGATCGACAAATCCCAATTCCGGCACGCGATCGGTCAGATAACTCGACGACTGGTAGCCGAGCGTTATCTCGCCGTTTTCGACCATTGTGAGAATGTCTTCGGCCTTATGGCCGTGATCCATGATGTTGTAGACATACTCGATAGCGACGTCGTTTCCGAATTGCGTTTCGAGCTTATCGCCGATGAGCTTCAGCGATTTACTGAATCCGGTGCTTGGAGGACCGTACCCGCCCATGCGGATTTTGATTGGTTTGTTCATATTCTCTCGCTCGTTGTGCCACCTTCTATACTGACGCGGCGCGATCTGGCCAAGCGCGAGCGATGTGATAGACTTCGCCGGCATTCACGGAGGATGGCGCCGATGAACAAGCTTGCCAGCGTTCCCAAAGGTTCACGGGGTGAAATTTCGCCAGCGGAATGGCTGGCACGCGTCGATCTTGCCGCTGTCTATCGCCTGACCGCGCACTACGGCTGGGATGACGTCATCTACAATCATTCCTCCATGCGGGTGCCGGGCGAGCCGCGCATGTTCCTGATGAAGAAGCACGACCTGCTTTACACCGAAGTGACAGCGTCCAATCTCGCGAAGGTTTCAATGGACGCTGACCTGGACGAGAAATCCGGCGTCAACCGTCCGGGCTTCACCCTGCACGGCGGCGTGTTGAGCGCGCGCGAAGACGTAAATTGCGCCGTGCATGTACATACCAATAACGGCATGGCAATCGGCGCCCTCAAGCACGGCCTGCGGATGGTGTCGCAGCAGGCGATCCGCTTCTACCAACGCATCGGCTATCACGCCTATGAAGGCATCACCGAAGACTTTGCCGAGCGTGAACGCATCAATGCTCATCTCGGCAAGAACCGCGCGATGATCATGAATCATCATGGGTTGCTCACCGTCGGCAAATCCGCGCGCGAGGCATTCGTGCTGATGAAGGCCCTGCTTGACGCATGCGACATCCAGATGAAACTGGAAGCAACCGGCGGCGACATCGTCGAGGTCGCGCCGGCAATCTGCGCCAAGACTGCGGAGCAATACGAGCATCACGATGCCGGCCGCGGCAGCCACGATTGGGCGGCGTATTTGCGCATCCTCGACCAGATCGACACGAGTTACCGGAACTGAGCCAGCATCGTGGGTTTTAGCAATCGTATGCAGGAGCGCCTGGCCCAAGGCGAGGTCGCGCTTTGCATGGCAACGCGACTGGCGCGCACCGCCGATATCGCCATGATCGCGGATTCATGCGGGTTCGATGCGTTTTTCATCGACATGGAGCACTGCACGATCTCGCTCGACGCGGCGGCGCAAATTTGCGTTGCGGCGCTGGCGCTTGGCGTGACGCCGCTGGTTCGAATTGCTGGCCATCATTTTGAAGATGCAACTCGTCTTCTCGACGTGGGTGCGCTTGGCATTATTTGCCCGAATGTGAGCACCCCCGCCGAAGCCGAAGCTTTCGTTCGCGCTTGCCGTTTTCCGCCACTGGGCGAGCGCTCGGTTGCCGGCGCCGGCCCGTTGCAAGGTTACCGCGCGACCCCGCTTGGCGAGGTCAACAAGCAAGGCAACGCCGCGACGGTGCTCATCCCCATGCTGGAGAACTCCGGAAGGAATCGCCAACGCCGACGCGATCGCCGCCGTGCCCGGCATTGATGTGCTGCTGATCGGATCCAACGATCTATGCACCGCGATGGGTATTCCCGGCGAGCTCAAACACCCGAAGCTGAGAGCGGCCTATGAGGCAACGGCAAAAGCTTGCAAGGCGCACGGCAAGCATCTCGGAGTTGGCGGCATCCGCGCCGATGTCGAGCACGTTGCGGAGCTGGTGAAACTCGGAGCGCGCTTTGTGATCGCCGCTTCCGACGTGCAATATCTGATGAAATCGGCGCGCGACGAAGTTGCCGCTTTGCGTAAGGCGACCGCTTAAGGCCGCGGGGCCGGGCACAAACGCCCGATTATTTGATCATCCCAACGACCCGCGGCAGCCATAGGGTCAACTCCGGGATCATCGTGATCGCAATCAACGACATCAACAGGGGTATGAGCCACGGCAAAATCGCGACTGTTGTCCGTTCGATCGACAATTTGGCGATTCTGGACAACACGAAGAGCACCATGCCCAGCGGAGGGTGCAACAACCCGATCATGAGGTTGAGCGTCATCATGACGCCAAAGTGCACCGGGTCGATACCGACTTTCACGATCACCGGCATCAAAACCGGCACCAGAATGCTGATGGATGCAATCGGCTCGAGAAAACAACCGACCACCAGCAGCAAGACGTTGGTGAGCAACAAAATAATATAACGATTATTCGTCAGGGCGAGGAGTGCCTCGGTGGTGTATTCGGTGATGCGAGTCGTCGTCAGCACCCAGCCAAACAGCGACGCAGCGCCAACGATCAGCAGCACGCCTGCAGTCGTCTCAATCGTCTCCATCGAGACCTTGTAAAACTGCTTCGGTGTCAGTGTGCGATAGAGAAAGATTCCGAGCACAATCGCCCAGGCACAAGCCGCAATCGCCGCCTCAGTCGGCGTGAACCATCCGAAGGTCATGCCGCCAACAATAATTGCGGGCGTCAGCAGCGCCGGAAATGCCGCAATGAAAGTGACGCCAAGCGTACGCCATGCAAATGCCTGGTCGCGGCCCATTCCGTAGCGTCGGGCACAATAATAGACATACCCCATCATAAAGACCGTCATTACCAATCCGGGTATGACGCCGCCGAGAAACAATGCGCCGATCGAGACATTGCCCATCATTCCGTAAATCACGAACGGCAACGACGGCGGGATGATCGGCCCAAGAGTTGACGACGCCGCTGTAACACCGACCGAGAATTCAGTGTCGTAGCCGTGATCCTGCATCGCTTTGATTTCGATCGTGCCGAGACCTGCTGCGTCGGCGATCGCGGTCCCCGACATGCCGGCGAAAATGACCGATCCGATGATGTTGACGTGCGCCAGCCCGCCGCGCGTCCAGCCTGCGAGGGCCACCGCAAAATCATAGATACGGTTGGTGATGCCGGCCGAATTCATCAAATTACCGGCGAGGATAAAGAAGGGCACTGCCAGCAACGGAAATAAATCGATGCCTCCTGCCATCCGATGCAAAATGACGAAGTCCGGCAGCCCCGCGACGAAATGCGTGTAAATGAAGGACGAACCGGCAAGCGCGATAAACACCGGCACGCCGGCGAGCAGAACCGCGATGAACAAAAACGCCATGACGATCATCGGGTTGCCCTGCTCTCTTAGTCGGCTGCGACCTGGTGCGTTACATCGTCAGGTCGACTCCAGCCCATTCGGGCGTTGCGCCAGACATTCATCGCCTGGCGAATAAGCATCAGGAAACACCCGAACGCGACGCCCGCGTACACATAGCTCATTGGCAAATCGAACACCGTCATGCGCTGTTGGTGCATGCGCACGGTTATCGTCAAAGAAATGAACGCGAGCAGGCCGAGAAAGGCGAGTTTGACGAAGTCAACGAAAGCCAGAAGCGTCGCGCGTACCGGCCCCGGCTTCATCACGTTCGAGAGTAATTCGACGGCGATATGGGTGTTGCGGCGGGTCACCATCGCGCCACCGATGAACACGACCCACATCAAACCGTAGCGTGCGATCTCTTCGGTCCAGGCCAGGCTGTCGTTGAGCACGTAGCGCGTGAAAAACTGCAAGAAGACGATGAAGGCCAGCGACCAAAAGATTACAAATGCAAGCCAATCCTCCGGGTAATGCTCGATGACCACCTCGGCGTCCTCGGCTTGAATGAGGCGCTTCTCGCCCTTGAGTACTTTTTTCTTAGCCATCACCCCCCGCATCGCAGACCACAATCATCCCACCGTGCCAGAGCACGGCGTAATGCGACTTGTGTTGTCCGTTATTTCAGCGCCTGCAACTCATCGTACTGGGCCTGCGACCAGCCGGCACCCGCGCTGGCATCGTTGTGCAGCGGCACGGCCGCCTTGCGGAAGGCTTCGCGGTCGACTTCGACCACGGTCTTGCCAAGCCTACGGAATTCGTCGGCCAGCTTGAGTTCAGAGGCGCGGATTTGGTCGGTCGACCGAGCGTTGGCCTCCTTGAGCACTTCCTCAAATACTTTCTTGTCGGCGTCGGAGAGCTTTGACCATACGTGGTTGCCGACAATAGTGACCAGCAATTCCGTAATGTGCCCGGTCAACATGATGTGCGACTGAACCTCGTAGAACTTTTTCGCCATGATGGTCGGCAGCGGATTTTCCTGGCCGTCGACTGTGCCTTGCTGGAGCGCGAGATAAACTTCGGCGAAGGCGATCGGTGTCGCGTTCGCACCGACCGATTTCGTGAACATCAAAAACAACGGCGCCGGTGGCACCCGCAACTTCATGCCCTTCATGTCCTCGGGCTTTTTGATTTCTTTGTTAGCGGTCACATGACGCTGGCCGTAATACACGATCGCGACGATCTTGTGCCCGGTCTTGTCCTCGTAACCCTTGGCAAGATCGCGGAACAATTTGCTATCGCGATAGGCCTTCCAGTGATCGAAATCGCGCAGAATGAAAGGGGCGCCGGTAATCGATAACGGCTTATAAATCGAGCCCGCAAACGAGGCACCCGTATAGATGATGTCTACGGTGCCGAGCCCAAGGCCTTCGTTGATCTGGTTTTCGTTGCCGAGCTGCGAGGCCGGAAACACGCCTATCTCGTACCGGCCGTCGGTGCGTTTCTTGATCTCTTCGGCCGCCCACAGCGCCTGCTGGTGGTAAGGCTCCGCGACTTCGTAGACGTGAGCCCATTTGAGCTTGGTCTGGGCGGCCGCTGGGGCGGCCATAGCGAGTATCGTGGCAACAAGCGCGAAACCGTGCGCCAAATGGCGCGGCCAATTCGGCATAATTTCCTCCCGTGAGGCGGTTATTTTAAAGGATCACCTGTTGGACGGGATGTTACTATGCGGGCAGGTTCGCGCAACCGCGCTCGGTGCCTCAATTAGCTGTTCGCGGCATCCGGGGCCGGGCCTAGCCCCACTTCCAGAAGTCGCGACCTTCCTCGCGCATGAAGCGCGCCAGAACCATCATGTGCACTTCGGAGGCGCCATCAACCAGCCGGGCCGAGCGCGCGGAGCGATAGATCCACTGCGCGATTAAATCCTGCGAATAGCCGCGCGCACCCTGCAGCTGGATCGCCACGTCGGCAGCTTTATGCAGCGTATCGGCGACTTGCACCTTAGCCATCGATACTTCCTTGCGTGCGCGAGAGCCCTGATCGAGCTTCCATGCGGCGTGCATCGTGAGCAGCCGGCCGATCTGAATTTGCTGCGCGACTTCGCCAAGCTTGATCTGCACACTTTCCCGGTCACCCAGCTTGATGCCGAAGCCTTCCCGCTCGGCAACATAGGCCTGCGCGATTTCCACGCAGCGTTTCGACTGCCCGAGCCAACGCATGCAATGCGTCAAGCGGGCCGGACCCAAGCGAGTTTGCGTAATCTTAAGTCCGTCGCCCTCTTTCAGCAGGATATTTTCGGCAGGAATTTCCAAGCCATCGAATTCCAGTTCGCAGTGGCCGCCATGCTCGTGCGGCCCCATAATCGGAATGCGTCGCAGGATGCGCCAGCCTGGCTGGTCCTTGTGAAAAAGGAATGCGGTCAATCCGCGCCGCTTGTCGTCGCTGGTGCGCGCAATCAGGATGAAATGTGCAGCGCCCTCGGCACCGGTCGCAAACCATTTATGTCCCTTGATGATGTAACGATCGCCTTTTTTCTCGGCGCGCGTGCGTATCATCGATGGGTCGGAGCCACCACCTGGCGCAGGCTCGGTCATGGTGAAGCTTGAACGAACTTTGCCCTCCACGATGGGCTTGAGCCATTTGTCCTTTTGCTCGCGCGTGCCCACCAGCCTGAGCAGGTTCATGTTGCCGTCGTCGGGCGCCATGCAGTTGAGCGAGAGCGGTCCGAAGATAGAACGTGCGGCTTCTTCATAGATCGCCGCCCAGGCGACGATCGGCAGCTCCATCCCGCCGAATTCCTTCGGCGATTGCGGCGCCCACAGCCCGGCTTTCTTTGCCTTCTCGCGCACTTTGGCGAGCCGCGCTTCTGGAATGTTCTCATGCTCAGAGAAATTTTCCGGATCGGCCTCCAGTGGCAATACATGCTCCTCGATGAAGGCACGCACGCGAAGACGCAAGTCCTCGATCTCGGGCGAAAGCGTGAAGTCCATGTGGCGTTCCCTACCCCTTGATCTGAACCACCTGGCCGCCATCCACGACCACAGTGGCGCCGGTGATGTAGCTGCCGGCGTCGGACACCAGTAACAGCAGCGCACCGTCGAGATCGCCCGGATTGCCAAAGCGGCCCATCGGAATCTCGCGCTTGATCGCGGTACCGGCTTCGCTGGAGAGATAGTCGTCGTTCATTTCGGTGACGAACCACCCGGGTGCGATCGCGTTGACGCGGATACCCTTGAACGCAAGCTCAACCGCCAGGGCCTTCGTGACCTGCACGACGCCGGCCTTCGCCGCGGCGTAGGCAACGGCGCCCTTAGATACCGCAAGTCCCAGCACCGACGCGATGTTGACGATCGCACCCTGCTTTTTTGCCGCCAGCATGCGGCGTGCGCCTTCCTGCGCCCAGAAGAAAACCGCGTCGAGATTCGTCGAAAGGACTTTTCGCCATTCCTCGGCGGGCATTTCGACGGCGCGGCCGCCATGCGCAATGCCGGCATTGTTGACGAGGATCGTGACGGTACCGAAGGCTTTCTCAGCGGCGTCAAAGGCACGCGCCATGGCGGCACGGTCGGTCACATCCGCTTCGATGGCAACCGCCTTGCCGCCTTTGCCTTCGATGTCGTCTTTGAGCGCCTTAAGCCGCTCGGCCCGCCGCGCCACCAACACGACGGCGGCGCCATTGTCTGCCAATGCCTTGGCAAACTGTGTGCCCAGGCCGCTTGAGGCGCCGGTCACCAGCGCCACACGGCCATTCAGACTGAACATCTCCGCGGCTTTCATGCGGAGCCGTTATACACGGGCCACGCGACGATGTGGAATAGACGACGAAAAACCCGTACCTATCTCCGGGGAAACAGGACGGGCGGGTGGCGTGGAGCGAATTTGGCGCGCGGCGATCAATAGCTGGAACGGGCTGGTTGCGGTTTCGCGGTCGGAAGCCGCGTTCCGCCAGGAGTTGGCTCTGCTGATCGTTGGCATTCCCCTCGCCTTTTTTCTGACTGCCGACGTTGGCAAACGCTTTGCGCTGATCGGCGTGATCGTCTTCACCCTCATCGTCGAGCTGCTCAATACCGCAATTGAGAAACTGAGCGATCGCATCACCCGCGATCACGATCCGGCCATCAAGCGGATCAAGGACATGGGGTCGGCCGCAGTCGGGCTGTCGCTGCTGGCGACGGGCGCCGTTTGGATCTGGATTGCGGGTGAGCGGTTTTGGCCCTAGTGGCCGTAGAGCGCGTTTGGCACCGCGGTCGCGAGCGCCGGCACGAACCATAGCATCACCAATGCGAAGAGCTGGATCAGCACAAACGGAATGATCCCGACATAGATATGCCGCGTCGTGATCTGCAGCGGTGCCACGCCGCGCAAGAAAAACAGCGTCGGCCCGAGCGGCGGATGCATGTAAGACGTCTGCAAGTTCACCGCCATCATGATGCCAAGCCAGACCGGATCAACGCCGGGCATGGCCAATAATATTGGGGCGACGATGGGCACGACCACGAAGATAATTTCAAAGGCATCCATCACGAACCCGAGTAGGAACATTGCCAACATGACCGCGAGTACTGCGCCGGTCGCGCCGCCGGGCAGGTTCGACAATGCGCGATGCACCATCCCGTCGCCACCGAGCGCGCGAAAGACCAGGCTGAACATGGTGGCGCCGATCAGGATCAGGAAAATCATGCTGACGATCTGGGCGGTCTTTTCGCAGACCGGCGTTAACAGTGCGGCGAGCGGCGCTTTGCGCGCGGCAAGAAGAATGGCGCCAACTGCGCCAATCGACGCCGCTTCTGTCGGCGTGGCGATGCCTCCCAAAATCGATCCGAGCACGGCGGCGATTAACACAAGCGGGGCAACGAGAACCTCGGCGAGCCGGCGCACAAGCGCGAGCCCCCGCGGGGCTTTCGGATCCGCCGGCAGCGCGGGCGAGGCTTTCGGCCACACCATCGCGACCACGACCAGAAACAACAGATAAAGTCCCACCAGCGCAAAGCCCGGCAGCAGCGCACCGGCGAAAAGGTCGCTCACTGTGAGCGCGCGCGGCGAGAAAATACCTTTCGATAATTGCGCGGCCTGGTAGGCATTGCCGAGCTGGTCGCCAAGCAGCACCAGCACAGTCGCCGGCGGAAATATCTGTGCGAGCGTGGCAGTTGCCGCGACCGTGCCGGCGGCAAGGCGCGGGTCGTAGCCAAACCGCAACATTGCCGGCAGCATGATGAGCCCCATCGTCACGGTCGTCGCGCCGACAACGCCTTTGGCGGCTGCGAGCAACGTGCCGACAATCACCACGGAAATGCCCAGCCCGCCACGCAGCGTGCCGAACAATCGGCCCATCGTTTCGAGCAAATCCTCTGCAATGCGCGAACGCTCGAGCATCACGCCCATGAAGATGAATAGCGGGATTGCTAGCAAAACCTCATTAGTCATGACGCCAAAAATGCGCTGCGGCAGCGCACCAAGAATGGCGAAATTCATAATGCCAAGCGCATCGCCGACAATCGCAAATATCAACGACACGCCGGCGAGCGTGAGCGCCACCGGATAGCCGGCCATCAACGCGACGACCACGGCGGCAACCATCAGAATAGCGAGCGCCTCGGCGAGCGGCATTAGCGCGCCCTCGAAAGCGCGACCGCAGCCCGAATGGCCTGGGCAACGCCTTGCAGCGCCATCAGCACAGCGAAGAGCGGGATAAGCGTCTTGAGCGCGAAAACGATCGGCAAGCCGCTCGTTTCCTGGGAATGCTCCAGGATCGCCCACGAACGCCCAGCGTAAGGCACCGACAGCCAGATCAGCACGAGCATGAAGATCAGCAGGAACAGCAATGCGCCGATGAGATCGATGAGCGCCTTGGTTCGCGCGGACGCGTCTACATAAAACACGTCCACTCTTACGTGGCCACCAACCTGCAAGGTCCAGGCCGCCGCCAGCATGAACATCGCCGCATGTGCGTAAATGACGGCCTCGGTGAGCCAGACCGAACCGAGTCCGAACACATAGCGCGCGACAACAAGCGCAAATTGCAGCACAACAACGACGAGCACGAGCCAAGCCGCGGCGCGCCCTATTACCGCTGTCAGGCGGTCGATGCGGTCGGCGATCGTGGTCATATGCGCAAAACTCATGGCGCCGATGATGGCACAAAGACCGGCCTTTTGCTTATAGTAGGCCCATGTCCGGGCATGACCACGACCATCATCATCACGATCACGACCATTCCGAGCTGTCGGAGACCGAGCTGCGCGTGCGCGCGCTGGAAACAGTGCTGACCGAAAAAGGCTATGTCGACCCTGCCGCACTCGATCTGCTGATTGAGACCTATGAAAAAAAGGTTGGCCCGCGTAACGGCGCGCGCGTCGTTGCCAAGGCCTGGGCCGACCCCGCATACCGCGCGCGCCTTTTCAAGAATGCATCTCCCGCCATTGGCGAGCTCGGCTATGCCGGCCGCCAGGGCGAGCATATCGTTGCGCTGGAGAACACGGCGAAGCTTCACAACATGGTCGTGTGCACGCTGTGCTCTTGTTATCCGTGGCCCGTGCTGGGTCTGCCACCGGTCTGGTACAAATCGGCGCCCTACCGCTCGCGCGCCGTGGCCGACCCGCGCGCAGTCCTGTCCGATTTCGGTGTAACGCTGCCAAAAGATACCGAAATCCGTATCTGGGATTCGACCGCCGAGATTCGATATCTCGTGGTGCCAATGCGCCCCGCCGGCACCGAAGGCTGGAGCGAAGAGAAACTCGCCGAACTGGTGACGCGCGATTCGATGATTGGCACAGGCCTGCCGAAATCGCCGAAGGATTTAAAATGAACGGCGGCCAGGACCTCGGTGGCACGCACGGCCATGGCCCCGTCAAGCCGGAGGTGAACGAGCCGGTGTTTCATGATGAGTGGGAGAGGCGCGCCTTCGCACTGACGCTCGCGATGGGAATGCCCGGCGAGTGGAACATCGATATGGGTCGCTCTGCGCGCGAGAACCGTCCGCCGGGACAATACCTATCGATGAGCTATTACCAAATCTGGTTTGCGGCGCTCGAGACAATGACAAAGGAACGCGGGCTGGTGTCGGACGACGAAATCGCTGCCGGCCACAGCTTGCGTCCGCCGAAGCCCGTCAAACGCGTCCTTTCACCGGGCGACGTTGCAAAAACACTGCACCGCGGCGGCCCGACCGAGCGCGAGACGAACACGGCGGCAGTGTTCAAGTCCGGCGACCGCGTGCGGGCGAAAAATATCAATCCACTCACCCACACACGGCTGCCGCGCTATGTGCGTGGCCATGTCGGCACCATCGAGCGCGTGATTGGATTTCATGTTTTCCCTGACAGCAACGCAACCGGCGCCGGCGAAAATCCGCAGTGGCTCTACACCGTGCGGTTCGATGGCCGCGAGCTTTGGGGCACGGATGGTGATGCGACCACGAAAGTTTCGGTCGACGCCTGGGAGCCCTATCTGGAGCCAGCCTGACATGGGATTGGACCCCCAAGCCGCAATGCGCGCTGCCATCGCGGTCCCGGGCGTGCCGCGGGATGCCGACGGCCCTGTATTTCGCGAACCGTGGGAAGCTCAAGCTTTCGCGATGACGCTGGCGCTGCACGAACGCGGCGTCTTCACCTGGAACGAATGGGCAGCAGCGCTTGCAGCCGAAATCAAGCGTGCGCAAGCGACGGGCGACCCCGATACCGGCGAGACCTATTATTCGCACTGGCTCAATACGCTTGAGAAGTTGGTTGCGGAAAAAGATGTCACGACGCCTGAGACACTGCACCGCTATCGCGATGCATGGGATCGCGCGTGTGATCGCACACCCCACGGCCATCCGATCGAATTACGGAAAGAGGATTTCGCGTAACGGCCGGGCCTAAACACCCATCAGCCGCTCGCTCACGATGTATCCGGTGAGCAGTGCCGCACCAAACAACACGATCACGAGCGCCGCCGCGGTTTCCAATCCGCGAATGAAAAGCATACCCGTGCCGGGCTTCGATTTCGCAAGCCGGCCGGCGAGCCCACGCGCGCCGACGGCCAGCGTGGCGATCAGCGCAACCGTTATGGCAGTGCCAAGCCCCATCAGGAACGTCGACGCCACGCCGATCCAGAACAGCCCCTGCGCCAGGGCGAACACCAAGACGATGATTGCGCCCGAGCACGGCCGCAATCCCACGGCGACGATCGCCGACAGTCCCCGCCTGAACCAATGCTTTCCGGTCAGTTCTTGCGGCTCAGGTGCGTGCGCGTGGCCCCAGGCAGACGCTTCATCCTCGTGGTCGTGGTCGTGATCATGATGATGATCATGGGCATGCGCGCGGTCGTGTTCATGATGAGGGTGATGACCATGACCGTGGTCATGATGACTATGGGCGTGATCAACACCTTTTTCGGCACGCAGGAGGCGTAAAAAAGCGCGGCCCTTCACCCAAAGCAGACGGAGGCCGATCAACATGATCAATGCATAGCTGACGATCTCGATAACGCGGACAGTGTTGCCCATCGCTTTTGCCGTAGCACCAAGCATTGCGGCAGCAATCCCGACGACAGCGATGGCGGTGAACGCCTGAAGAATCGCCGACGCGAAGGACAGCACGATGCCCCGCCGCCAGGTTTCGTCATTGGCAACCAAATACGACGAGATCACTGCCTTCCCGTGACCGGGGCCGGCGGCATGGAAAATTCCGTAAAGGAACGAAATGCCGAGCAGCGTATAGGCGGCGCTGCCGTCGGCTTTCGACGCGCGGATGAGGCCGGACAGCATGCGATAGAATTCGGCCTGCTTGTGAAGAATCCAGCCGGTAAAGCCCCCGATCTCGGGGGCTGCTGAATCGCGTGCAACTCCGAAAGACTGCGCCAGAACAGGGTCGACGACGGCCAATACGAAAAGCAGGCAAAGGACGAGCAGCGCGCATTGCGCCACAGCCGAGCAACGGCGGGACGAACTCATTGCAGGAACCCTTGTGCACGCGCGCCGCCCCGCGCAGCGATATTATGCAATCGTCTCAAGGACAATGGACCAGAAGTTTGTTCGCGAATTGCGCACCCCAGGCCATTGTGGTGTTGGGTTGGTCGGCTGGAATCTCGCTCAGTTTCTTGCCTTCCGCAAAGGTCATTTCGCGCGGCACGGCCACATCAAGCTTGCATTTCGGCGCACCGACAATCTGCGCCGGCTTGTCCTTGGCGAACGAAAAATCCACGAAGATTGTCGGATCGAAGATTTCGATCTTCAGTTCTTTTGCCTTTAGCGGTTTTTTGAAAGGCAATGTGAAGTGCAGCGTAAGGACTGAGTCCGTGTAATCGAGCCAGTAGTCCGCCGTGGGGTCGGTCAGTTCGGCTTTTGTGCCGTCGGCAGTCGCATATGTGAAGTACTCGTATTCCTTGAGTGACTCGACATTGACCTTGGCCAGCGGCGCCAATTCCTCGCGGGTGAATTTACCTTTCTCTTTGCTCTCTAGGCCTTGTGTCGCGAAGGTGGAAAACATGTCGTCGAACGTCCATGCGTGGCGAATGCCGGTGATGCTGCCGTCGGGCGCATAGACGAGCTCGCTGTGCATCGTCACCCAGACATGCGGGTGCGCTTGCGCGGGCGAGGCAACGAAGAGAGCAAAGAGAGAGGTGAGAAGAATGCGAAACATTATCGCACCATAACATGGACTGCGGCGTAATGGTGGCGTGTAACTGTGTTGCATATAGCTTTAGCGTAAACGAACAAACTATACGCCAGCCGCCCCGCCATCCGCGCGCGGGTCGTGCCCACCCTCCAGCGTGCCGTCGTGATGCAAAACCACGGCGCCGGAATGGCCCATTGTATCGGAGTAGGCTTCGTCGAGGACTGCAACATCATGACCGGCCGCCAGCAAGTGGTCGATCAGATTGCCGTCGAAGCGCAACTCCATCCGCAGGTTCGTATGGGTCGATCCCCAGGTCCGGCCGAGCAGCCAGCGCGGCGCGTCAAGCGCCTTATCCAGCGGCTGCCTGAATGTGACATAGCGAGTGAAAAAAGCCGCCTGGCTTTGCGGCTGGCCGTCACCGCCCATAGTGCCGTAAGCGAGAATGCGCCCATCCCTGAGCACGGCGAGCGCCGGATTGAGGGTGTGGAACGGCCGCCGGCCGGGAGCGAGCGAATTGAGCGCCTTAGGATCAAGCGAGAAGCTCGCGCCACGGTTCTGCATGACGATGCCCGTTGCCGGCAGCACGCAGCCCGAGCCAAACTCCCAATAAAGCGACTGGATGTAGGAAACGACGAGTCCGCTCGCGTCCGCCGCGCCCATCCAGATGGTGTCGCCTTCGCCATAAGGTGCTGGCCAGCGTGCGGCCTTGCGCGCATCGATTTTCCTCGCCTCAGTGTCGAGAAAAGCTGGCGAAAGATATTGATTGAGATCGCCAGTGATCTTTCCGGGATCTGTAATAACGCGGTCGCGCGCCCGGAACGCGCGCTTCGTTGCCTCGACAAGTCCGTGGATGTGCTCGAAGGTCTCCGGCTGCGAAACGCGCAAGCGTTCGAACATGGCCAGAATCATCAGCGACGCCAGGCCTTGTGTCGGCGGCGGCGAATTGTAGAGCGTGCCAGCTTGTGTGCGCACGCTCAGCGGCTCATCGACCATCGCCCGGTAGTTCTCTAGGTCGGCGCGCGTTACCGGGCTGCCTATGCGTTCGAGATCGCCGGCAATCTCGCGGCCTACGTCGCCGCGATAGAAATCATCGAGCCCGGCCTGAGAAAGATGTTCAAGCGTCGCAGCAAATTCTGTTTGCTTGAGACGCGCGCCGGCGTCCGGGACCTTGCCGTCGATCAGAAAGGCTTTTTTGAACCCGACCGCCTCGCCCATCTCCGGCAATTTTTCGGCCGTCAGCCGCACCTGGCTGCGCGTCACCGTGTAGCCTTCGCGCGCGTGTTTGATGGCGGCCCCCAGCACGACATCGAGTGGCAGCTTCCCGCCGTGCGTCTTGGCCGCCTCGCCGGCAAGCAGCCACGCAGCCACGGCTCCTGGCACGGTCAATGCAGCGAGAGGGCCGCGCGCCGGGATCTCGTCGTGGCCGGCACCGCGATAAAACTGTGGAGTCGCCTTGGCGCCCGCGCTTCCCGCACCCATCAGTGCGCGCACGCGGCCAGACGGCTCGCGGATCAGCCAGAAGCCGTCGCCGCCAAGATGGTTCATGTGCGGATAGACGGAGGCGATGCTGGCTGCCATGGCGAGCATCGCTTCGATGGCATTGCCCCCCTCGGCAAGAACCGCGCGGCCATCTTCGACGGCGGCACTATGCGGCGCAGCCACAACGCCGCGGCGATGTCCGGCACTATGCAGGTTCATTCACTGCCCCCGTGGCTCATTCGCCCGGGGTCCCGACATCCACAAGGCCGCGCTTCTTCAACAGCGCGTCGACCGTGGGCAGCCGGCCACGAAACGCCTCATAGGCTTTCGCTGGCTCACGCAGATTTCCGGCCCCGTAAATATATTCGCGCAGCCGCTTCGCTGTCGCCGGATCGAAAGCGTCGCCAGTTTCCTCGAATGCCGCGAAAGCGTCGGCGTCAAGCACCTCGGACCACATGTAGGAGTAATAGCCAGCCGCATATCCACCACCAGAGAAGAGATGCTGGAAATGCGGAAGGCGGTGCCGCATCACGATCTCCGCAGGCATGGCGATGCGTTCGAGATCCTTGCGCTCGAACTCCGATACATCGAGCCCGACCGGATTAGACAACGAATGCAAGTCGAGGTCGACGAGTGCGCACGCGGCATATTCCACCGTTGCGAAGCCCTGATTGAACGTACGTGTGGCGAGCAGTCGGTCAAGCAACGCCTGCGGCATTGGCGCGCCGGTACGGCAATGGCGGGCGTACTGCTGCAATATTTGCGGCACCTCGAGCCAGTGCTCGTAGAGTTGGGAGGGCAATTCTACAAAATCGCTTGGCACCGCGGTGCCTGCGATCAACGGATAGGTCACATTTGACAACATTCCGTGCAAGGCGTGGCCAAATTCGTGGAATAGCGTGCGCGCGTCGTCGAACGAAAGCAGCGCAGCTTCGCCCGCGGCCGGCTTAGAAAAGTTGCACACGTTGAGTACGATCGGGCGGACATCACCAGAAAGCTTCTCCTGGTCGCGCAGTGTCGTCATCCAGGCGCCACTGTGCTTGGAGGTCCGCGCGAAATAGTCGCCAATGAACAGCGCAACATGACGACCTTGCGCGTCGGTTACGTCCCAAGCACGCGCGTCCGAATGATAAAGCGGCACTATGGCTGAAGAAAAATTAAGTCCGAACAAGCGGCGCGCCGTTTCAAAGGCCGCCTCGATCATCTTGTCCAGCGAGAAATAAGGTTTGATCTCGGCTTCATCGAGATTGTACCGCGCCTTGCGCAGTTTCTCGCTATAATAGCGCCAGTCCCAGGGCGCGAGCGCGAAGTTGCCGCCCTCCTCCGCGATCAGTACCTGCAAGGCATCGCGTTCGGCGGCGGCCTTGGACCGGGCACGGCCCCACACCTCATCGAGCAACCCACGCGCCGCCGCAGGGGTCTTTGCCATCTGGTCGTCCAGCCGATAGTCGGCAAAGCTTGCAAAGCCCAAAAGCTTCGCGCGTTCGGCGCGCAAAGCTACCATTTCCGAAATCAGCGCCCGCGTATCGGTTACACCGCCGTTCTCACCGCGCTTAATCCATGCTTGGAACGCCTTCTCGCGCAGATCGCGGCGGTCGGAAAATTGAAGGAAGGTCTCGACCGAAGATCGCGCAAGGGTAATGACGTACTTGCCAGCGTGACCGCGTTCTTCCGCTGCAGAGCGCGCAGCCGCTCGGGCAAAATCGGGTAGGCCTGAAAGATCACCCTCCCCCAGCACCATCGCGAACGATTTTTCATCGGCCAATACGTTCTGTCCAAACTGGGTGCCGAGGCTTGCCAAGCGCTCGTTTATAGCGGCGAGACGGTCCTGCACTTGCTTCTCGAGCGCAGCGCCGGCGCGCACAAAACGGGTGTAATAGCGATCGAGCACCCGCGCCTGCTCGGCATCCAGCTCGAGCGCAGCGCGCTTTTTGTAGAGTTCGGCAATCCGAGCGTAGAGAGCTCGATTGAGATAGAGCGCGTTGCTGTGGCGGGCGAGCAGCGGCGAGATATCGCGCTCAACTGCCTCGATTTCATCGGAGGTGTCGGCGCCCGCCAACACAAAGAATACATTGGCGACACGTTCCAATTCATGGCCGCCCCTCTCAAGCGCGACGATAGTGTTGTCAAAGCTTGGCGGCGCCAAATCAGCGGCAATGGAGTCGATCTCGGCCCTATGTTTCGCCAGCGCCCGGTCGAAAGCCGGACGGAAATGCTCAGGTTTAATTGCTGCAAACGGCGGCAGCTCGAAGGAGCTGGCCCAGTTCGTGAGCAGGGGATTTTGATGTTCCGTCGCGGATTGCGGAGGATTCATACAGGCTTATATAGGCTCAAAAGCTTTTTTCGCGATCAAAATAATTAAATAAACAGCAAGGGATTTTATTGAGCGACGCACTTTTGATGAAGCGCCTACGTTCCGCGAGGCAAGATTTCTGCTGGTGGGAGCCATAGGTAGATGCGTCAGCCACGCAAAGCCCTCAAGGCGTTGACGATAACCGCGATGTCTATCACTTCTTGCAACAGGGCTCCCTTGACTGGCGGGAGCAAGCCCAGCGAGGCCGCGACCATCGCCAGAACAGACAGGCCAATGCCCGCCACCACACTCTCCAATGCGATGTAGCGTGAGCGGCGCGCGATCTTGATCGCTGGCAGCACACGATTGAGATCGTCGACTAGTAGCACCACGTCGGCAGCCTCGGCAGAGGCAGCGGCACCTCTGGCGCCCATCGCCAAACCGAGATCGGCGGCGGCAAGCGCCGGGGCATCGTTCACGCCGTCACCAATCATCATGACCGGGCCGTTCTTGCGCTCCGACAGCACGACGAGGATTTTCTGGTCGGGCGTAAGCTCCGAGCGCACCAGATCGAATGACAGACCCGCGGCGATGAAGCGCGCCACGTCGTGGCGGTCGCCGGTCGCAAGCACGATGCGCTCGATACCCATTCGCCGGAGCTCACGTAACAAGGCTTCGGTTCCTGCTCGCAATTCGTCAGCAAGGATCAAGACGCCGGCGACCGCCCCGTCGACCGCTACGGCGACGGCGAGTGCGCCGGGCGGGCGGTCGCGCGGCAGCAATGATGGCCCTGCGTTGGCGACCTTCCCGGCCACGTATTTCATGCCGCCGACAAGTACACACCGCCCTTCAACACGACCAGAAACACCTTCACCTGGAGTCTCAACCACATCGGAGGGCACGGCGAGCGATAGGCCCTTTCTGTGCGCTTCGGAAACGATGGTTTGGGCGATCACGTGCTTTGAAGCTTGGTCGAGAGACGCGGCTACGCGCAGCAGTTCGTCCGGCGCGATGCCTTCGACCGCGTTTGTCGAGACAATCCTTGCCTGCCCTACAGTCAACGTGCCGGTCTTATCGATGACGAGTGATCGGATCCGTGCGAGCGTCTCGATGGCTTTGCCGCCCTTGATCAGAATGCCGAGCTTGGCCGCTCGCGACAGGCCGGAGACGATGGCGACCGGAACAGCCAAAATGAGTGGACAGGGCGTCGCCACCACCAACACCGCCACCGCGCGAATCGGGTCGCCGCTCAGCGCCCAGGCAGCACCTGCAAGCGCCACCGTAAGCCCAAGGAATAGAAGTGCGTAGCGATCCGCGAGCCGCGACATCGGTGCGCGCGCACGCTGGGCGGCCTCGACCAGTCGGACAATGCCGGCGTATGTGCTCTCCGCCGCCCGCCGCGTTGCCAGAAGATCGAAAGCCTCGCCCACGTTGGTTGAACCGCTCAAAACCGGATTGCCGGGCTTGAACCTTACCGGCAGGGATTCGCCCGTCAGGGCTGACTGGTCCAACACCGCCACACCCGCCATCACGGTTCCGTCGACCGGGATTACGTCCCCACGACGGATCAGAAGGAGGTCCTTCGGCACGACCAAATCGAGAGCAACCTCTTCGAGCTGTCCGTCTCGGTGGCGCATGGCGGTGCGCGGCGCCCGAGACAGCAGCGCGGTCATTTCGCGGCGCGCCGCCCTTTCGGCGAAGCTCTCAAGGTACTGGCCGCCGGCATACATCAGGGCCACGATCGACGCGGCGAGCATCTCGCCGAAGGTCAACGCGGCTATCATCGACAGCGCCGCGACAATATCGAGCCCAACGTCCCCGTGCCGCAGACTTGTCACAATCTCGACGAGCAACGCCAAGAGCACAGGCACGGTGACGGCAGCCCACAGGACGTTCGCCCAATCGCCGAGACCCGCCAGTCGCGCGATCACACCGGCCCCCAACCCAGCCGCCGCGAGGCTGGCGAGGAATGGTCGGACGGCTTTGAATGCCGCTGAAGCTCTCATACGTTAACCTTTGCCACCTAAGCGCCGCAGTGCCATGACCGAGATCAAACGGCGTCAGATGACCGTGAGGTTGTTGTTGCCCGCTATGGACTTGATCTGGCAGCCGGATTCGAGGAGATTGCGCCTCGAAAGGGAGGCCCGCATGGCCCAAGACCGCCGCATCGTCTGGCTTAATGTCGTCACCGTGATCAGCGCCGCCATCCTGATCGGCGCAGAGGTGTTCGGCGCAGCCTTCGCCGGTTCTTGGGCACTCGCCACCTTGTTTGACCTCGGCAGTATCGGGCAGCGGATCCTCGACGCGCTTTTCGTGCTCGGCGGCATTGCCATCATGGCGCAGTTCGTGCGCAACGCACACCGCATCGAGCCCTTCACGATGCGTGACTGATCACGTCACGCTCCATCGCCGAAAGAAAACGTTAAGAAAGTTTTTTGACGCGGCGAACTAATTCGCTTGCACAACGCGAAAAAAATGTTATTTCGGTTGTGCCCAATTTCGCACGTGCCTGTGGCCGTGTGTCGGTCGGTAGGTAGCCGGACAAGAGGCCGGCCAGCCGCCTGGAGAGAGAAGCCAAAACCTCTCCAAGAAATCTGACCGGCAGCTGGAGGCGAAACCAGCACACTCTGCTCTCAGCAGGGGACGCGGCTTAAAGCAACGACGATCGGGCTTCCTTGGTCTCTGCCGGTCTCCACCACCGGCGCGGGTCACCGAAGAGGCTTGTTCATCTTTGCCGGCCGTGCGGACGGGGGATTCCCCTATCCAATCCAAGGCAGCTGAGCGGCGATAGAGTGTAGGCGTCGGCGCGTCCCCATCGCGCGCAGGCGACATCGCTCTTAAGCCGCGTCACCAAGGGCTTAAACGCCCTTAAGCCGTGGGGAATAGCGCCAATGACTGAGCGCATCCGCGAATTTCTACGTAAGCGTAACGACGAAGGACCGTGCCTTGTCGTCGACCTCGACGTCGTTCGCGACAACTATAATGCCTTTGCGAAGGCCCTGCCCGACACGCGCGTATTCTACGCGGTGAAGGCCAATCCCGCGCCGGAAGTTCTGGCGCTGTTGGCCAAGCTCGGGTCGTGCTTCGACACCGCTTCGATCGCCGAGATCGAGATGGCGTTGACGGCCGGCGCGACGCCGGACCGAATCAGCTACGGCAACACGATCAAGAAAGAACGTGACATTGCACGGGCCTTCGCGCTCGGCGTTCGGCTCTATGCGGTCGACTGCAAAGCCGAGGTCGAGAAGGTAGCGCGGGCGGCGCCCGCCAGCCGCGTGTTCTGCCGCATCCTCTCCGACTGTGTCGGGGCGGATTGGCCGCTATCACGAAAATTTGGCTGCGAGCCGGCGATGGCCGTGGACGTCCTGGACCACGCTCTGAAAGCCGGCCTTGAGCCGGTCGGGGTGTCATTCCATGTCGGCTCCCAGCAACGCAACCAGCACGCCTGGGACCGCGCGCTCGCTTCGGCAGCGGCGGTATTCCGCGAGTGCGGTGAGCGCGGCATCAACCTGACAATGGTTAACCTGGGCGGCGGCTTCCCGACGAAATATCTGAAGAATGTGCCCTCGGTGAAAACCTATGGCACGGCGATCTTCAAGGCGCTGCGCAAGCACTTTGGCAACCGGATCCCGGAGACCATCATAGAGCCTGGCCGCGGCATGGTCGGTAACGCCGGAACGATTGAGGCCGAAGTCGTCCTCGTCTCCAAAAAGAGCGAGGAGGACGACGTCCGCTGGGTCTACCTCGATATTGGCAAATTCGGCGGCCTCGCCGAGACGATGGACGAGTCGATTCGATATCCGATCCGCACCCCGCGTGACGGTGACGCCTTGGCACCCTGCGTGCTGGCGGGGCCGACCTGCAACTCAGCGGATGTGCTGTACGAGAAGGAGCCATACATGCTCCCGGTCAGCCTGGAGATCGGCGATAAGGTGCTGATCGAGGGCACCGGCGCTTATACAGCGACATACTCATCGGTCGCGTTCAACGGCTTCTCGCCCTTGAAGACCTACCACATCTGACATCACCGGGAGCCGGTTGTGCCGGCACCCTTTATCCGTAGCCGATAACGCCGTTGAAGCGCGCGCTAATCGCGCGCCCCGGCCGGAGCAAATTGAAATGATCGCAATCAGAAAAGAGCGCCCTCCTGACGTAGCAGCGCGTGAGGCATTACTCGATCAAGCCTTTGGCAAAACCCGCAGCCGCAAAAGCTCTCAGCGCTTACGAGATGGCCGGCTACCGGCCGAAGGCCTCGCGTTTGTGGCGGCGGAGGGCCCGCGCATCGTAGGCACCGCGCGCCTTTGGGACATCGGCTGCAGCAATGGCGAACCGGCCCTTCTGCTCGGGCCGGTGGCCGTCGCCGCCGATTGCCGCAATCGCGGCATCGGTAGCGCCCTGGTGCGGCACGCCATCGCAGCCGCACGCCGCCTCGGCCATCGAGCGATCATTCTTGTCGGTGACGCCCCCTATTACAGCCGTTTCGGCTTCTCGGCCGATGTAACGACGTCCTTGCGCATGCCCGGACCCTTCGAACGCCACCGGCTGCTCGGTATTGAACTGGTTCCGGATGCGCTGAGCGACGCTCGCGGGCCGGTGCGCGCGACCGGGCGGGTAATTCCGCGCCGCGAACTCGCCGTTTCAGCCGCTTAAATTCCAGCAAAATACCGTGGACGCCGGGCCCGCTTTCGCCCGGTCTCTATTCCGTTCGCGCCCGGTGACGGATATGACGACAATTCGGGGGGAGCAGTAACAATGCCCAAATGGCCAGTGCATGCCCGGGTCGACGGACCCATCGTGATGATCGGCTTTGGCTCGATCGGCAAAGGTACGCTCCCGCTCATCGAGCGTCACTTCAACTACGACAAGAAGCGCTTCGTGGTCATCGACCCCGAAGACAAGGACCGCAAGCTCCTGGATGCCCGCGGCATCCGCTTCATCCACCAGGCCGTCACGAAGGATAACTACCGACATCTGCTGACCCCACTTCTCACCGCCGGTGGCGGCCAGGGGTTTTGCGTGAACGTGTCAGTCGATACGTCTTCGCTCGATATCATGGAGCTGTGCCGGGAAATCGGCGCCCTTTACATCGACACGGTCGTCGAGCCCTGGAAGGGCTTTTATTTCGACCCCAAGCTCGGCCCCGAAGCGCGGTCGAACTATGCGCTGCGCGAGACAATTCTGGCCGCCCGCCGCAAACACCCGGGCGGCCCCACTGCTGTCTCCTGCTGTGGCGCCAATCCCGGCATGGTGTCCTGGTTCGTCAAGCAGGCGCTGCTCAATATCGCCGGCGATGTCGGATTGAAATTCAAAGAGCCAAAAACTCGCGACGAATGGGCGCGGCTGGCCAAAAAGGCCGGAATCAAAGGCATCCATATCGCCGAACGCGATACCCAGCGCGCCAAGCAACCCAAGCCGATGAACGTGTTCGTCAACACATGGTCGGTCGAGGGCTTCGTCTCGGAAGGGCTGCAGCCGGCGGAACTCGGTTGGGGTACGCACGAAAAATGGCTGCCGGGGAACGCCCGCAGGCACAAAACGGGCTGCGGTGCTGCGATCTATCTGCTGCAACCGGGTGCCAACACGCGCGTGCGCTCATGGACACCGACCGCGCAAGCTCAATACGGCTTCCTGGTCACGCACAATAAATCGATCTCGATTGCCGACTACTTCACGCTCCGGAAGGGCCGCAAAACCCTCTATCGGCCGACCTGCCACTATGCCTATCACCCCTGCAACGATGCCGTGCTCTCGCTGCACGAGGTGTTCGGTCGCGCCGGCGCCCCGCAGGAGGACGTTCACATTCTCGATGAGCATGAGATCGCCGACGGAATCGACGAGCTGGGTGTCCTGCTCTACGGCCACAAAAAAAATGCCTATTGGTACGGCTCCCAGCTCTCAATCGACGAAACCCGCGAAGTGGCGCCTTACCAGAACGCGACCGGCCTGCAGGTGACCTCTGCGGTTCTCGCCGGCATGGTGTGGGCGCTTGAGAATCCGAAGGCCGGCATCGTGGAGACTGACGAGATGGATTTTCGGCGTTGTCTCGAGGTGCAGATGCCTTACCTCGGGCCAGTGATCGGCACTTACACAGACTGGACGCCCCTCACCGGACGACCTGGCCTATTCCCCGAAGATATCGACAAACGCGATCCCTGGCAGTTCAGGAACGTGCTGTCGCACTGAGCCGCGCCGCGGAGCGGCGCGCATCCGACGTTTTGCACTTCAAATGTCCGCTTGGTCCAAAGCGCGCATTAGACACTGGCTCGCACCAGTGCGGCGGGAACGGGAACACGCCAGCGATCTCCACAAGCAAAACGCTTTTGAACGGCCTCAGCCATGGCTTGTCGTATCGCGACAAGACTTTGTGGCGGTTGGCTGGCAAGAACCATTGCCGCTCTAACAGTACCCTTCTCATAAATTTCGGACAGGCGGCCTGGGCTATCGAGATCCCACACACAATTAACAATCGACAAATCGACATCATTGAAGCCGGCTTCCCTTAGAAGTCTCTCCGCTATTTCCTTTTTTGCAAATTGGTGAAAGTCCGGCCCTGGTGGCGCCGTCACATCGGAGCTGCCATGGGCTTTGATGGCGTCATAAACAATTTCGAAACTTGGAGAAACGTCGGGGCCACACCACACGGTCATCGCAAAACGACCGCCTCGACCAAGGACACGCCGCGCTTCCGACAACGCACGCGGCTGATCCGGAACGTGACACACACCTAAATTCGAAACGATGATGTCAAATTCCTCGTTGCCGAATGGTAGTTCTTGTGCATCTGCCCTGATAAACACCGCGTTTGGTACACGAGCATTTGCAAACGCGAGCATCGCCGGAGAAAAATCAACGCCGGTCACGTCGCAGCCGCAGCGAGCGAGGGCCTCTGAGACATTGCCCTGCCCACAACAGAGGTCGAGCGCCTTCAGTCCGGGTTTGGCATTGACGGCCTCGAGCAGACTGCCAATCGCCTGATCGGACGCAGAAGCAAACAACTCAACGTAGCCCGAAACTCGCCCGGGATCGGACCAGCCTTGTCGCTCCAGATGTTGAAATGCTTTGAAGTCGCTCACTGCAAGCGCCTCCGACATTGAGTAAAGGAAAGATACCGATGCTCAAACTGGGAGCGCTAGTACAATTTTGTCTGCTCTTGGGGGTAAAGCGGACATTGCCCTGACCACAGGGCTAATGACCCAAAGCGGACATTCCGCTCGCCCCACTGAACCAGTGCTACGATGCATCCGGCTCAGATTGGGAGGCCGCCTAGTGCCGGTAAAAGATTGGATGCCCGCCAGTGTGTGCGCCAACGCTAAAGACCGCAAACTGAAAGCAAATGAGGTTCTATTCCGCCTCGGCGACAAGACTATAGGCCTATGTGAAGTAATCACTGGCCGCGTACGGCTTGCGCGTGTTGATCGCTCGGGACAAGAGGTCGTGCTGCACATTGCCGGTGCTGGCGAGACGCTAGCTGAGGCCTCCCTGTTTTCTCCGCAGTATCACTGTGACGCGATAGCCAACACGAAAGCCACCGTGCGCGTTTATCCAAAACGAGACGTGTTAGCCGCCTTCGAGAGGAACCCAAAGGCTGCGCGGGCATTCTCAGCAGCGCTTGCTCATCAAGTGATGGACCTTCGCACCCGCATCGAGCAACGCAACATTCGATCCGCTCGGGAGCGCGTACGGCATTTTCTCACCCTAAATGCCAAGGCTAACAGTCGCGTATTTGAAATCCGCGGCACGTTGAAGGATTTGGCCGCAGAACTGGGCCTTACCCATGAGGCGCTTTACCGCACCCTTGCCGCGCTCGAACGCTCAGGCGAGATCAAGCGTAATCACAAAAAAATCACGCTGTTACGCCGCGTATGATCCAAATCATATGCAGCTTCCGCTAACCCGGCTAACAGTGCAGCCGGGGCATAACGCGAAAGAAAGGCGCCCAATGACGAAATTTCCTTGGAAGACACCGCTTGCCGTGGCGGCGGTTCTCGCCGCTACCGCATACGCATATGCGCAAATCTCCTTAGGTGGCCCGATGGGTATGCATGGGCAGATAGCGCAAGGCGGCATGGATGGATCAATGGCTCAAATGCATCAGCAGATGATGCAAGGCCAAATGTCACAAGGCGGCATGCATACGGGTCAAGGCATGCACGATGGCATGCAAGGCGGTATGGGCGCCCATGGCGGCATGCACGGACAACAATTTAGCGCGAACAGTACCCCGACCATGCCCGGGCAGGACGCTTTTGGCACAATTCAGGAGGTCGTACAGATACTCCAAGACGATCCGACGACCGATTGGTCAAAGGTCAATATCGCTGCACTCCGTCAGCATCTCATCGATATGAACGAAGTGACGCTACGTGCGGTTGCCGCTGAACATATGCTCGACAATGGCATCGAGATTGCAGTTACCGGTGAGGGTCGGACGCTGGAAGCGATCAAACGCATGGTTCCGGCACACGTCAGCGAACTGCGCGAAATCGGTTGGAACGCAAAGAGCGACGAGTTGCCAAATGGCATCAAGCTCACTGTTACTGCGAGCGAAGCGCAGCCGCTAACTAAACTCAAAGCACTGGGCTTTATGGGCATCATGGTGCAAGGCAGCCACCACCAGCCGCATCATCTGATGATGGCAAAGGGCCAGTTGGCAATGCATTGAAACCCTCGCTGTTATGCGAGATGATTTTGGTAGCAACCCGTTGTTCGTAAAAGGTTGGATTTGGAAGTCGGCTGTCGCGGGCTTGTGCGGCACACTGGTTCATTTCTCTTTTATGTATTTCAAATCGCGCGCGGGCCTACTCCCATCATTTCAACCGTACCAGAATTTGCAACATTCTCTTAGTCGGTGGGTTGGCGCAGATGTGCCGACCTTTGTGCCGTGGTTGCTTTCATTTGTGAACGGCATGGCAATTCTTGGATTTCTATTCGCGCGCGTTAATCACCTACTGCCCGGTCAAAGTGGCGTAAGCAAAGGCGCAATCTTCGGTCTTATCGGATGGGTGCTGATGGGAGTGATATTCTTTCCTCTAACCGGGCTTGGCCCATTCGCCTTTAAAGCCGGACTAGGTATCGCACCCGCATTGTTGTCGCTAGGTATGTTGCTGACTTACAGCATCGTTTTAGCCACTGTGTACATTGCGCTAGAGAGGTTAAGTGAAAGGGCATAGGTCCGCTATCGGCACTTAGCAGACATGAGCCTGTGCGCTGCACTCGTCCGCTTTTGACCCAAAGCGGACATGAAACGACTACCTTAAGTTTCGGTGTCCTTCAGTGCATTATGGCTGTCTGGCCGGCCCAATTTGCGGTGAACGGACCGGCTTGGCCATACCGTAGAAGACTACGACGCCCTGGCCGCCGCAGCGGGTCGAAAGCGCCTCGTTCGGCGTACCGACACAGCTATCAATGTCCTGCCAGTTGTTAATCGCCCAGACATTGCCTGCCGGATCGACAGCGATGTCGGTCTGCATCTGCAGGCCCCCACCGACGTATCCGCCAGGTGGCGAAATCTGGTCGCCAGTCTTCATGCCGGGCGGGCAGTTCTCCGTGCGGGCACCACAGAGCTGCACGATTGGACTGCTGGGCATTGCAAAGTTCGAAATCCAGACATTGTCATTGCCGTCAACGACCACTGCCCATGGACCGGGAAGACCGCCGCTCTTAAATGGCGAGCCGGGGAATTGAGAACCATCGGGTCGCAGCAAGGTGACGCTGCCGCCGTGTTTGCCTCCCTTCTGCTCAGACATTGTCTTCGTCAGAAAGTCGGACGCCGAATTAACACCTTCGAGCTTCAGGCGTACGCCCATTTCGGCGAGATGCGCCATGCCAAGCAGCCCGGTGCCGAACCGGTTGGTAACCCAGACATTGCCTTGGCTGTCGATGCCGAGGCCGCTGTTGTTAATCCCAGTCTTGAAGTTTTCAGCCTTGCGCGGATCAGAGGCGGGGAAGCGCGTGACGTGGGTAACACCGCTGTTGGACACCCAGATCCGGTCCTGCTGGTCGATGCCGAGGTGAAATGGTGCACGGAATGACTTGCATGGTTCTTCCTTGTCGCCTTCGCAAACGATCCGGCCTTTAGTTATATCGCCCTTGGGGAAGTAGAGGAGCTGGCTTTTTTCGATGCCAAGGATCCAAACGTCGCCACTGGGAGTGACGATAATCCCCTGCATCAGCCCGAGCTTGCCGTCGAATGTAATGCCCTCAGGTGGTGTCAGCGGCTTGCCATTTTTGTCGAACACCGCGATGGATTTGCCGCCATAATTACTGAACCAAACATTGTCGTTGGCATCGACCGCAGCCCCAAACGTTCCGCCTTGCATCCCGCCGCCCGTGAAGCCCGTAGTTATCGGCGAAAGCGGGCGACCGTTCGGAGCAAACTTAGTGACGTTGCCCTGCCAAAGTGAATTCTGCCCCTGCCAACCGACCGTCCAGTTATCGCCGACCCAGAGGTTGCCCTCGCTATCAAACATGGCCTTGCCGCCTGCGCGGAACCCTCCGCCGTCGAACTTCAACGGCAGTACCCACGCGCTTGGCGCAAAGTTGAGGTACGGCATGAACGGAACCGCACGCATGTTCCTGCCCTTTGGGACCGGATAGAATTGGTCCAACAGCGCGTAGACCCGCTTGGGCTGGTACCACGGCGCGCGAGCAATCGAGTGCGCCGCCGTCAGCGTGTCGGTCGGCGCGGCACCCTTCGGCGGTGTGGCCGCTATAAATAACTTGTCGCACGCGTCGACAGTCACACGAGTGGCGCAGCCGGCAAGCACATCGGCCAGCGTCGCGAAGTTGGCCATCGTGGGAGTCTGACCGCTGTTGAGCGGGTCCTGAATAGCGGTCCCCCAGCCACCCGTTTGAAAGTCAACGAAGTTGGGCACGTTGCCGGCGGCAATACGCAAGCTAAGAGCCGGACCTTTGATCGCGCTGCCATCAAGAAATTGCGCGTTGGTCCACACCGACGCCACGGTGGTCATCTCGTTGATGACGACGTTGGCCGGAGCGGTGTTGCCCAGCACCGACAACAAACTAATCGCGGGATTGTCGCCGCTACCCTTGCTCACTGTAGCTTGGCCACCTTTGGCAACGAGATACAAAATGACGTCGCTGCCCGGTGTTGCGTCGCTGCTAAGGTTGAACCGCCCGTCAGCGCCACTCTTGGTTTGTGCCAGTCGTGCCGGATCGCCGGCACTTGCCGCCCATAGCGTGACGGTGGAACTTGCGAGCGGACCGCCGCCTGCTTGAACTTGCCCCTCGATGCGAACGGCAGCTGCGGCCGTGCTGCACCCATATCCGAATAGCGCGACCGTCAAAATCGTGGTGACTAACTCCGCTTTGGCAACCTTGAGCATCGTGGCTCCTTGTATTCAGGAAACAATCGAAATCTGATGGAGTACACGTCGCTGGGCCTAATTGATCAAGCAGTGCCGATCGTTTTTGATGAAAAGAATATGGCAGAGACAAAGGCAGCTTTTGGCACAAAGCGCACATGTCACCCGCTCGGCCAATGTCCGCTTATGGCACTTAGCGGACATCAAAACTTGAGGGCGCCATGTCTGCTTTTAACCCAAAGCGGACATAACCCTTTTTAAGAATGCTTGAACTGCCACGTTGTCACCTGCTCGGCAGACGCAGCGTCGCTAGATCGGTCCCCACAATGGTTGTCCCGGCAAACCCACTTTCCTCGGCAGCTTTTCTGTAATCGGTTTCGGTTAGAGGGCCGCCCGGAATTTTGAATGGTCCCTGTTTTTCAGCCCCGAGCGGTGGGATCATGTGCGTAAGCATGAGATATTTTGCGCCGGTACGTTTGGCCATTGCCCCAAGGTCGAACGCATTGCTCTGACGAAAATAGGCGTGCGGGAAGAAGCCGCTGCCCTTATCCGGGCCCATAACGGGATGAATGGTGGAATGCACGATCACGTCCGCGCCTTTGGCCAACCTTTCAACCTGTTCGGATGCTGATGACGATCGCGGCGGCAATGGCACATCATTGCCAGCATCTCCGCCGATCACCACACTTCCGGCAGGTGTATCCACTCGATAAGACACATGGCCAGCAATATGTGTTGAGCGAATTGCGCTGACTTTAACGTCGCCAGCAGACCACACGGTTTGCGGATCGTCTTTCGCCTCAAAAGTGATCGTGTTGATCAAGTCCGCAGGCCCGCCGGCAGTACGTTCTTTAATCTCTGAATGACGCTGCGCGACTTCCCCGGATTGAATAAGGGAATCTGCCACGTGCGCGGTGAATTTTTGACAGCTGATAGTGAAACCTAATGTTGAAACGACATCAGAGCTGCAGACCGCATCAATCTTGGGACCCGCCCCAAAAAACATCCAGCGCAGCGTTACGAGGTCCGCAAAGCCCTCGGTATGGTCTGTGTGCATATGCGTGAAGAAAACAGCATTCAATTGCTCGGGCGAAATGTTCAGTTCTGCGAGCCGCATCACAGTGCCGCGGCCAGCATCAAACTGCAGTTTCACGGCGGAGCAATCGTTGCTGTCTTCGCCGTAGCGCACGAGAGTTCCGGGCCCAGCCAGACCCTTGAAGGCGGGCGGACCTCCCTGAGTGCCTGTTAGCGTTATCATGAGACAAGGCGCGGCCTGGGCATATGAAACGAATGAAGGCACCCACGCCATCAAACCCAACAGACCAGCGACAAGAATGCACTTCATGTTTGCCCCCTCAGTCTTTTGTCGATGGAATGTTTCATCTTGGTGCGCAATTTGACCGGGGACAAGGGGATGGTCCGCTATTGGCACTTAACGGACATTAGGGAGCGGCCGATCTATGTCCGCTAATGACTCAAAGCGGACCTTAGGCCAGACAGGCGCTAAAAATACGAATACAGTTCTTCGGGAAAGCATCTGGATAGCTATTGCCCAGCTCAATCTCTCAGCTAAGGAGTTTGCGTTATGCGAAATTCGTTCGCCTTTGCTGCGCTTGCAGTCGTGTCGTTTGCCATCATGCCGATGGTCGCGTCGGCCCAGACGTTCGAAAAGAAAAACTACAACTACAGCGAATGGGCCAAAGGACGGTTCTCCGAAGCCGTGACCGTCACCGGCCCTGGAAAGATGATCTTTCTCGCTGGCGTTGGCTCCGAGGATGAGAACGGCAAAGGCGGAGATATTCTCCACAAGGGCGATTTTACCGCGCAGTGCAAGTATGCTTTCGACAAGATCAAGCGTGCGCTTGAAAAGAACGGTGCCACACTTGGCGATATTGCGAAGATGGTCACTTATATGACTGACGTGCGATATCAGGCCGAGTTCGGAAAGTGCCGGCAGGATACATTTGGGACGATACCGATGCCAGCTCACACTTTGCTGACCATCAGCCAACTCGCGTGGCCGGGCATGCTAATCGAAATCGACGTCACCGCGGTCGTCCCATTGAAATAGGTCGCAACGCGCTGCGCGGGCAGGCACGCGAAGTGTTGACGGAGGTTATGATGCAAAATCGTAGAGAGGCGGTAGCAGCAGTAGGACTTCTGGTTGCTGGAGGCCTCGCTTCACCCGTATTTGCACAAAGTGGTTCATTGACGACGTCGTTGGCCGAGCGTTTCGCTGCAACGTTGAGCGCGCACGACATTGATGGGTTCGCTACGCTTTTCTCCGATAACTACGTCAATCACCAAGCCAGTGCTGCTGCGCCACCGTCACCTCCGAATGTGACTCCAAAGCAAGGGACTATCGCATTCTTCAATGCACGACTAACGGGACTACCGGATCTGAAGGTCACAATCGAAGCTGTGGTCGCAGATAAGGACCATGTGGCGGCAAGCTTCGTCTACACCGGCACACACAAAGGCACCTATTTTGGCATCGCGCCAACGGGTCGGTCGTTGCGCTTCACTTCGTGCGATATTTTTCGGGTGCAAAATGAACGGATCGTCGAGCATTGGGGCATGGGCGATATCGCAGGCGTCCTAGCGCAGCTCCGCGCATGATGTTCCGTTTTGGATGTCCGCTATTGGCACAAAGCGGACATACCGACCGCATCTGAAAATGTCCGCTATTTCCGGGTAAAGCGGACATCATATGAACCCGCTTGAGGCGTCCATCGCCGCTTCGTATAGTTCCTGTGTGGTGGGTGTCTAGCTCGCATCGCGCGTGCAGCTCGTGGACATAGGGGCGATTCTTGACCTCGCGTGCATTGGCGACCTTAGGTGTTGCGTTGAGCGTTTTGGCAGCGGCGACTGCAAGCCCGACGTATTCGGCCGATCTGCCACAAAAGCCCGCAGCTTCACCAGAGCTACTACCACTGCCGATCTGGACCGGCTGCTACGTCGGCGCGAATGTCGGCGGACAATTTGGTCAGGGAGAGGTAACCTTTAACAATGCTAACGACATCGGAGGCTCTGGAGCCAATTCTGGCGTTGCCGGTGGTGGTCAGGTTGGCTGTGATTATGAATTTGCTGGCGGATGGGTAGTCGGCATTCGAGAAATGCTCGATTATACGAGCAATAAAAAAAGCGGAACTGGTCCGGTCGGGAATGTCTTTAACGTTAACGCGCAATGGTTCGACACACTAACGGCGCGCGTGGGAGCTGGCGTGGGCGCCCGCACGTTGCTCTACTTTCAGGGTGGCGTCGCTTGGTCGCAGACAAGTTCGAACGTCACCAATGCTGGCGTTCAAATTGGTCAGATCTCGAACAACCGAACCGGTTGGACATTCGGTGCCGGAGTAGAATACTTGTTCGCTCCGAACTGGTCGGTGTTTCTCGAGTACAACTATATGCAATTCCGTTCCGCGTCTTACAACTTAACCGGCGCCTGTGCGGCCAACTGTCCCCTCACGTTTAGTATGAACGACCAAAATGTCTTGCTCGGTTTAAACTTTCGCTTTCACCCCTAGTCAATAGTTGCCGCCGTTACCGGCTGGTCAAAAACAATCTGGTCGAATTTGGTAGAGACCGCCCCCGAGGCGCTCTTCCTGCTTCACGAAGAAGTGTCCGCTAATAACCGCAAGAAGCGGCCATTGCTGTTTCCTCCGAGCGGCATTGTCCCAAAGGGAAGTAGTGCCTGTCGATTTTTCGGCTTACGCTTAAGTCACACGGGTCGATAAGAAATGAGACGAATGCATTATCTCGATAAAGCAGTGCGAAGGCCGATTATGCTGGCTTCGTTGGCCATCACGATTTTAATTATTTCCGGTCCACTCCACGCACAGAATCCGCCTTGGTGCGCGATCATGGACAACGATGGCACCACACAGTGCAATTACTACACCGAACAGCAATGCCTTCAGACGTTGAGCGGGATCGGCGGGCAATGCGTTCTCAACCCCGCGGGCGGTGCGCCGCAGCAAGCGCCCTCAACACCGAATTCCGAAAATGCGCAGGGGTTGTTGCCGTTACAATTGCAGGATCCCGGCCCGCCGCCAGGACTGGCGCACCACCTCCGCCGCCCAACAACTGATTAGTGACGAGGGAAGGATGCTGGCAATGCCGATACCCAGATCTATCGTCGGATCCGCATTTTTCGTGTTTGGGTTTTCGTTTGCGTTTGCCCAGCAGCAACAGAGTATCGTCGTTCCAGACAACCTGTTCACTCAGGCAGGGTTCGTTGTGAAATATGCGACGACGCCCGAAAAGGTCGCAATCCTTCGATCGCTGCCGCCGGATAAGTTAGTGACGAGAACGAAGAACGGTAAGCTCTATTACGTCTATGCCGATGCCGCCCGCTGCGGTTGCGCGTACGTTGGAACGCCGGAGGCATATGCAGCTTACCGCAACTGGGCCAATATTGGCCCTGGCGGCAACGGCGGTTCTTTAAATTCCATGCAAATGATCGATTCCGATGTCGGACCTGGTTACGTTCCAGACAACAGCATCTATCCCAGCATGGATAGTATTCTGCAGCCGGATTTCTGATGATATGATTCCAGTTCAATTGAATTGATCTGCCGCACTCAATGGACTTGGCAACACGGCCGGCTAATGGCGCTATTGGCACTTAGCGGCTTCTGATCCGACCGCTCAATATCCGCTTCGGGAGTAGAGCGGACGTTGCGGCAAGAGTGTGCAACGTCTGCTAAAGCGGACATCGGGTCGTCCCTTATCGAACTCTCGTTTAAGCCGTTACAGTGCCTTGGGTAGCCGTGGGGTTAGGCATGAGGCGGCGCGAGTTCATCACACTTTTCGGCGGTGCGGCGGCAGCGTGGCCGCTCGGGGCACGAGCGCAGCAGCCGGCAATGCCCGTGATCGGATTTCTCAATGTTCAGAGCGCTAGTAGCCGTCCACATCAGGTCGATGCGTTTCGCCAGGGATTGGCGGAGGTTGGCTACATCGAAAGCAAAAATGTCACGATCGAATACCGGTGGGCTGAAAATCAATATGATCGATTACCTGAGTTGGCAGCAGATCTGGTCCGTCGCCACGTGGCGGTAATTGCTGCAACGGGTGGAGCTCCATCAGCGCTCGCTGCGAAGGCGGCGACGTCGACTATCCCGATTATTTTCACGGCAGGTAGCGATCCGGTACGGGCTGGACTGGTCCCAAGTTTGAATCGTCCCGGGGGAAATGTCACCGGCATCAGTTTCCTCACCGATGCCTTAGCCGCAAAGAGGCTAGGCCTGCTACGCGAAATTATGCGAGGGCCAGGGGCAATTGCTGTGCTCATCAACCCGCAGGGCCCTGATGCCCCGGCCCAGGTGAAAGACATACGATCGGCGTCTCAAGCTACTGGACAGGCCATCAATATCACCATGGCATCAACGCAAGGTGAGATTGATGTAGCTTTTGCTAACATAACCAAAAGCCAGGCAAGAGCATTGATAGTCGGCGCCGATCCATTCTTTAACGACAGTCGTCAACAGATCGTTGCGCTTGCCGCTCAGTCCTCGCTACCGGCAATCTACGAAGTCCGTGACTTTGTTTTGGCGGGCGGGCTGATGAGCTATGGGGCCAGCATAACAGACGCCTATCGTCAGGCCGGTGTTTACACCGGACGCATTCTAAAGGGCGAGAAACCAGGTGAGCTACCAGTGGTGCAAGCGGTAAAATTTGAATTCGTATTCAATTCAAAAACAGCAAAAGCTCTTGGACTTGAACTAAATCCACAACTGCTTGCTACGGCCGACGAGGTAATCGATTAAGAGGCCGAAGGGCCCCTTTTTGGCACGAGCGGACATTATGCCCCTTCGGGCAATACCGTTGCCCAAAAGCTTGCGTTAAAACTTCGATGTCAGACGCCCGAGTTGCAAAAACGATGAGGTGGTCAAATGCGTTTGTCATTAATTTTGGGAATCTGCGCGATATTCCTCTTCACACTACACACCGGCATCTCACTCGCTCAGACGGGGTATAAAAGTCCGAAGTCAGAGAGGGCCTGCTACAAGTGCTGCAGACGTAACCAGATCAAGATGGGTTTGCCAGCGGATCAAGTCGAGCTGTGCACACAAAGGTGCATGATCGGCACTGCGCGCAACTGCTGACTTGTTCGATTGCGGCACAAAGCGGTCATTCAATGTCTTGTTGAGAGACCGCAGCCGCGCACCCAGTAGTGCAAAAAAACTCATGCCATCCGAAGAAAGCGAAGCGCCACGAACTGGGTAGAAGCTATTGGGATTTGTTGACTGGCTTCTTCTGGCCGATTGAATTCGTAGTGGCCTTGAACTTCGAAACGCAGCCGCATTGCTCCCCGGAAGAACCGCACGAGATAGGGCCGTTGCATTGACCCGACTTTTCCAATTGCACGCAATCGGCGGTGTTGGCGCCGGCGCATTTGCACACCCCGCCTGGGCAAGGCCGCTCGGCCATGGCCGGTTTCGCCGCGAAGGCGAACAACAACAAAATTAATGTAAAAGATATCTGCAGGTGGCGCATGAAGAGACACTCGTTCGCTCAATAGCTTTGCCGGTGCAGGCTATGATGGAACGTCACGACATGACAAGGCGCCGCGGTTGATCGCTTGCCGCCTACCGTTTAGGGTGTAAATCCGCTTCGCTGAGGGCGGAAATATCAAAGGGGGCGACCATGTGGAGAGTAACGGCAACCGCCGTAATGGCGGCGTGCGTTCTTGGTTTCGCGTCGATGATGGCCACGCTTGGTGCGTTTGCCGTAGAAAATTCAGTTAAAATTCCCGCGGGTGGAAAAGCAGTGATTCAGGGTAACACCGCGATCATTAGTGGCGGGGGTGGCGGCGGGAACGGTCTCGGCGGGACATATAACTGCTCTTGCAATGGCACAGGAGCCTGTAAACTGGACCAATATCCGAATGCGGTGGTTTGCGGCCCCTTGGGCGATAACGGGTGCAAAGGCACTTGTTCCCTCACTACGACAACCGCGGCGAAGGGCGCTGCGCCAGCATCTAAGGCAAAATCCAAATCACAGTAGATTTCAGAAACAGTGCATTGTCTTGGAGCAAATGCGGTGGCATTTGCGGTTCATAAAACCGAAAGTGAAAAAGGGGAGATTGGTCAATGTGGAAAATACCCACACGTGTTCTCGTGGCCGCAATCCTGGCGCTTATGTTCTTGTTTTCGTCAGGCTCGCTTGAGGTTTTTGCCGAACAATCGGTCAAAGTTCCGCCGAACGCCAAGGTCGTGATTAGCGGTAAGACCGCGATCATAAGCGGCGGTGGCGGTGGGGGAGCAGGTGAAACAGGGTCCTACGAATGCAATTGCGGGGGCAGCGGCACCTGCAAGCTAACGAGAGGTTCCAATATGGTACTCTGCACAAACAACTCGCCAGCGACGTGCAACGGTGCCTGTACGCTTACGACATCGACCACCGGACTCAACCCGGGGATAGCGGCAGCCAAATCGAAATCCGGTTCTGGCCCCGGCCCCGGAGGCCAGGCACCGGCCCAATCCAAATAACGTTGGCCAAGTAACGCTGCCTCTATCTCGGATTTCGCCGGTTCAGACGCGACACGAACGTCGCTTCTGGCACCTGCCGGCCCTGTTGCGTTCAACGGTAGTACGGGCCGAACAGCCTACGGGCATTGCCTGTTTGGGGGGGCCAATTGCGCTGAAAAAAGAACCCGAAGCGGTCGTCGTCCCGGCCGTTGTCGCTCGCAACGAGGGCGTCGGTCGAAGGCTCGCGCGTTATGAAGTCCACCCTGGGGCTGATTGCTCAGCACCGCGACAAACTCGGTGCGATAGTTAGTCTCGGCGCTCAGCGGCTCGTCCGATACGACGATCGAGGACCGCGGCGATGCGGTCGGCGCGATGCGATCGAGCACATCCTGCGGGATGGTGATGCGGTCGAGCGCATCCTTTGCGTCGTCCGCGTCGTCGATTGTGACTGCGGTCCAGCGCAGGCCGGCGTCCTTGCGCGCCATCGCGGTGAACACATGCGTGCCGATCTGTTTTTCAGGATTGCGGATCGTGACCGGAACCTCAATGGTCGCATCGAACACCTCGCCGCCCCCGTCCGGCGCCGGCTTATGCGTGTTGCGTCGCACGTATAACTTCTGCGTCGCGCGGCTGATGTAGATCGAGACCGGTTCGAGCGCGAGCTTCGCCTCGCTCGCTGCCTTGGCGGAGGCGGCCTTCTTGGTCTCGGCCGCCTTGGCGGCGTCCTTTGCGGCGGCAGCGGCGTCGAGCTTCGACTTCGCGTCGGCCTTGGCGGTGTCGAGCTGCGTCATCGCTTCTGTGACCTTGGCCGCGGCCTTCTGCTTCCGGTCCTCCGCCCGCGCCTTGGCTTGGTCCGTCTTTGCAGCGGCGAGCGCTTTGTCGGCGGACGCAAACTCGGCGTCAGCGCTCCTCTTAAGCATTTCCAGCTTCCGCAGCGACGATGTGAGCGATACCGTCTCGCGCGTCGCGGTCGCGGCGGCTTTCTTCGTCTCGACGGCCACCGTGGCGGCCTCCGCGGCCTCGCGAGCGAGTGTCTCGGCATGCGCCGGAGCAGCCGCCATAGCCTCCGCGTTCGGCGTTAATAGCGCCGGGTGGGAAAACTCGACCGGAACCGCGTCGTTCGGCGAGATGATCACCCGCATCCCGATCCGCGTCTTGTCGAACAACTTCTCCGCAAAGCCGAAGGGCATGCGCACGCAGCCGTGCGAGGCCGCATATCCGGGCAGCGGCCCGCCGTGCAGTGCGAGGCCGTTCCAGGTGATTCGCTGCATGTTCGGCATCCAGGCATCGTCATACATGCTCGAGTGGTGGTCCTTATCCTTCTCGATGACGGCGAAGACGCCAGCTGGCGTCTCGCGTTCCTTGACGCCGGTCGATACCGGCGCGCGAAAGATCCAGTCCTCGGAATCGTAGAAAGTGACTTGCTGGGTCTTGATCGACACGATCGCCATGATCGGCTCGCCTGCCGCGCGCGGCGCCGTCGCCTCTTTGGGTGGCGCAGGGCGCGGTTCCCGAGCCGCCGCAGCGGCGGTCAACGCCGTCAGTGCGGCCATCGCCGCAAGCATCACAATGCCGGCAGGTCCCCAGCGACGCATAGCTACTGTAGATTTCGCCGTCGTGAATCGATTTACCATGTCATGCCCGGTTGGAATGCGTGTCCGCGGTAGCGTCGATCGATTGTCGAATCGCGATGTCTGAATAACCAACAGCCAACACCATACGCTGCCAATTCGTTCCTGGGCAGGTCTCTGTGCTTCACGCTTGCGGCGCTTTGGCTGGATTGATCTGCGAGGCTACTTTTTCGCTACGGATTCTTGGTGCCGAATAATCTCAGTCTATTTACGAGCCTCCGAGCCAGACAAGTTTGAATCGCTTTGGCTTGGGACAACTTCGGCTGACGCACGTTATTACCACTACGAAAGAATGGCATTTAGAGGCCTTTTCTACATAACAGGCTAAACATCCGATAATAAGGCATATCGGAGCCATCTAACGATCGATTGTTGGTGCAAGCGAGCGTACGGGCTACGCCTTTCAGCGAACGCTTTCGGAATTATAGCGGATCCATATTAATGGACAAAAACGATCTCGAAGCACTTCGCAATGCTGTTCAATTGCTCGAGCATGCCAGTCTAGCCGCACGTCTCGCCAACATGATTGGTAAGCCCGTGGAACTATTTGGCCGCGCTCTCCCCGCGGGCGCCTCGCAAGCGATCGCAACAGCCACGACAAAAGGCCTAGAAGCCGCCGTCAAGGTTGCACTCCTCTCTATCCGTGGCGGATCTCAAGCAAGCTCGCAAATGCTGCACCGGGCTTTAGCAGTTGCTTCGGGTGCCGCTGGCGGGGCGTTTGGAATTGTGTCGCTGCCTTTGGAACTTCCTGTCTCGACCATCATCATCATGCGGTCAATTCTGGACATCGCGCGAAGTGAAGGTGAGAATCTCGCTGATCCGGAGGCGACCCTGTCATGCGTCGAGGTCTTTGGACTTGGTGGTAGGACCGAAGCCGATGATGCTGCGGAGAGCGGCTATTTGTTTACGCGCGGGGTTTTTGCGACGTCCGTCACAGAGGCTGCCCGCTTCATTGCGGAACGCGGCATTGTTGAGGAAGGAAGCCCTGTACTGGTGCGTCTAATCGCGCAGATCGCTTCCCGCTTTGGATTCATCGTTTCCCAGAAGGCCGCTGCACAAACTATTCCTGTCATAGGTGCGCTCGGAGGGGCTGCAATCAACTACGCTTTTATCGACCACTTCCAGTCGGTCGCACGCGGCCATTTCACCGTCCGACGGCTTGAGCGAAAGTACGGCAAAGATATTGTTTCCAATGCGTACGAACGCTTCCGTCAGGATCTCAAAACTACAAAATGAGTATCATCAGCAACCGGAAACAAAGAATTGTGAACTGGTGCCGTTAACAAGAGTTATGAAGCTACCACTAAATTTCTCGCGACGAGCAGTAGGTACGCCGCTTTAGTTCGCCAGCTTTTCGAGCGGATATTGCTCGCTCGCGTAGAGTGCTTGAATATCCTGGTGGTTGAGCCGCTTTTCATCGATTTCGATACACGCGCCAAGCAACAACGGCTCTGGAAGGTCCTCGATCGCAAAACGGATAGCATCTGCTGCCGTTTCGAAGCGACGATAGTTGAACTTTTTTGCGCTCTTGCGATTGCGCCCCGGATACAACTCCGCCGGCGCATTGTAGTCGAATTTGTGCACACTATTCTCCCGGTTATTCGCGCATGCGAATATTTTGAAACAACACATTAAATGTGGGGTGCCCGAGGCTTATTTAACAGGGCGGGAACGGGCTTTATTTCATTGATGCATAACGCTGGCATAGAGACGCCGGGCACCGTGTTAATGGATGTCGAAGTTTGACTGCGACACCAGGGTTGATCCCGTAGCATTGCCGGCACGCATTCGCGCGCGCTGGTGCGAATGCGCCGATAGCACGTGCGGAGCCTTAGAGCGTCTTGCGATTTGCAGCGCGGGCTTGTGTGATTGCGCGGCGCAGAAGTTATCGACAGCTTCCACAACTGCCGCACTGATCAATTGCTGCCGCTCGGGCGACGCCATCACCAATTCCTCATCGCGGTTTGCGATCGAGCCCGCTTCAAGCAGAGCCGCGGGCACCTGTGTCTTCTTCAGCACGAACAGCGTGTCGTAGCGGTAGACGCCGGCGTCGGCGTCCAGGAGCGTGCGCCGCCACCGGCCCATGAAGCTCTCGGTGTAATGCGGCGTGTATTGCAAGCCGCGCGCCTTCAACTGCTGGCCAAGCAGGCTAGCGAACAGAAGACTATCTTTGGGATCGAGATTGTCGTCGGAGACGAAAATCGAATGCCCTTTGAAGCGGTCACTGAACGTTTCTCGCTTGCCGTTGTATTCCCATTTTTCCAGAAAACGATCGGGCACCGCGTCGTGGTGGATAGACAGCAGCAGATTTGCCGAGAGCTCGTTGGCGCGCGCCACGCGCGCGTACAGGCTCTGGTTGGCCCGCCCTTCGCTCACCATGAGGACAGTCCTGGTGAAGCCAGCTTCGCGAAGCGCCAGATCGATCTGCCGGGTCAGCCGCAGATTGAAATCGAATTCGTCCACACCGCGCGCGCTTTTGGCGCCGGGCGATTTCGCGGTATGACCGACGTCGAGCACGACGCGAAAATCCGGACGGATGCAACGCGCCGCGTCTGATTTCGCAGCGCTATCGGATGGCTCGGCGCAGACAATGGTGGACGGCAGCACGGCCAAGACGGCCGCGAGCGAGACCGCAACGGTGCGCCAATCGCGGATCATGCTCTATCCTGTGACATTTACTGATGGCAAACAATTGCATCTGTGGACGCTTCATCGACGATTCGCTGAAAATGCATGCGAAGAACGCGCGGCGGCCCGGCGCAACGGATGCACGTTTGACGACAGGCACAACTGACGAGCAAAAGCCCTCGTTGAAAAAGGAATTGAGCTAAAAGCCAAAATATTTCAATGAAATAGGGCGGCCTACGCGGCCGCCCTTTTTTTTGCGCGGCCGAAAGAGCGCGCTATTTCGGGGTCTCAGGAGGCTTCTCGCCCGGCTTCGGTGGCGGTTTTTTCGGCGGCGGGCCCTGCCTCGGCGGAGGTGGAGCTGGCGCACGTGCCGCTGGCGGCGGTGGCGGTGGTGGTGGATGCGCGACCGGTGGTGGAGGCGGCGGCACCGCGCGCTGTTGTGGAGGCGGCGGTGGTGGCGGTGGTTGTACCTGCCGTTGTTGCGGCGGTGGCGATGCCGGAGCCTGTGGCGGGATTGGCCGCACGATATTCGGCTGTGGCGGCGTACCCTGTGGCCCGGGGCCCGGAGGGCCGCCACGCTCGCGATGTTCTTCGCGACGCTCCTCCCGCTGCACCGGCGCGGTTGTAGACGGCGCGGCCGCGCCTGACGGCGGCCCGGGTGGCGGTGGTGGCGGCGCAGGAGAATTGCCTTCAGGCGCTTGCTGCTGAATGGCTGGCGTCTGACGCTGCAAGCCTGCCGGCGGCGTGGCCGATGGCGGCGACTGTTGCCGCAGCGGTGCGATGGCTGGCGCGCCTTGCGCTGCGCGAGGCGGATTGGTCCCCAATCGTCCACGTTCGTTCTTGTTGAGCGGCTGCGGCGCAGCCGCCGCAGCATTCGGCTGGATCAAGGTCGTCGTGCGTTGCACGGAGACAGCATTGGCACCGGCGCCCACCGCAGGACGGCCAGGTCCGCCACCGGGACCGCCTGGTCCTGGACGACCGCCGCGCACACCGCGTAAGTCTTCGCGTCGTACCGGCACCGCGCCGGCAACACCTTGCGTTGACGCGAACACACGCGGGCGTACGCGGTAAGTCGCCACTGGTGCGCCGCTTACCCGTGCGACAAACGCGGGGGAAATTCCAGGGTTGACCCCCAGCCGTCCATGGACCGGAAGAGTGCGATTGACGACGTGCGTCTCGCGCAAAATGACGGACCGCCTGTACACCGGCAAAAAGTAAGTGTTCAGGCGCGGCGCTGCGATGTAACGCGTCGGCACAAAGACCCAATATGATGGATCAGCCTCATAGGTCTCGATCAAGTCGTCAGGTGGCAACGGCGCCCAGCCTGAATATTCATCCCCGTTACGCCAATTGACCCAAGCCGGCGCCCATTCGTCTCCGGGAACCCAGAACCAACCTGCCCCGCGCTCGAAGACCCAACGCCCATAGTGAAAGACGACCCAGCCCCAATTGGCTTCGACATCGTCCGAGACCCAATACCAGCCCCATTCATCGGTATAGACCCAGTGACCATACTCGTAAGGACGCCAGTCGGCCGGCACTCCGTTCGGCACCCAGACGTCGCCGAAGCGAGCATTCTGGCGCCAAGTGCCGTATTGCTCGAGCGCGATCTGGGCATCTTCGGAAATCTGCGCCGCTGCGGGCGTCAGCGCACCGGATGCGATCGAGGCCGATAATGCACCGATACCAATCGCGACGCTTGCCAAGGCAGCGATCGCCATGCGCCGTATATGTTGAGTGAACGTCATGAATTTTGTCCTGCCCGTCAACGCTTGCCCGGCCGCAAATCAGACAAGTGCAGCGCCCGGGGTTGGTTCCGAATCGATCGCCCGCACAATAGAGCCACGGCCGGAACGTGGGCAATCGGCCATACTGAGCGGGCGCATTGCGGCGATCAAAGGGCGAGCACGCCGGCGTCGCCGGATTCGGTGCCGAATGCGAGTGTTTGCCCGGTGCTGTCCCAGCCGATCGCGCTTACCGGTTGTCCGTCAGCCCGCCGCGCCAAAATCAGCGCATCGTCATCAACGCGCACCAACTTCACCGCACCGTCGGAATAGCCGACCGCCACCACGGGCTGACGCGGATGGCAGGCGACGACGCCAACGCGAGCCTCTGCTCGTGCGCGTATTTCCGGCTGCCGCCCCATCGGACCATCTTTGCCGTCGAACGGCCACAAGATGAGCTGCTCGGACCCTGACGTTGCGAGGAAATTCCCGTCCGCGCTCCATCCGACTGACCGCACGCGAGCCGAATATCCCGACATACGCATGTGTTTGCCGTCAGCCAGGCGCCAGCCGTGAAGCATCGGCTCCTGCATGCATGTAACGAGAAATTTGCCATCCGGGCTGATGGTGACGCCAAGATGCGACCCTTTCCACTCAAGCCGCTCGGGTTGGGCGCCGGCGGCATTAGGGAACCAGAGCGTTGCGCCATTGTAGTGTGCGATCGCGAGACGAAATCCTTTTGGTGCGAACGCAAGCCCGGCTACGGTCGACGGCGCTTCGAAAGCGCGCAATTCATTTTTACTTGTCCGCACGAGTGCAGTTTTGCCCGCCGACCAGGCGACAGCGCCGTCGGGGCCGAGAGCGACCTGATCGATCCAGCGTTTCCTGTCATCAGACGCGAGCGGGCGAATTTCGCCATTGGCGCTGGTTTCGACAAGTTTGCCATCATCGCCGCCGGTGACGATGCGCTCACCATCGCATGCGCTGGCAAGGATGGCGCCGGCATGTGCATTGACTCGGCGTTCGGAACTCTCGGCAAAAAGCAACCCTTCTTCGCCCAACACAAATATCGGTGTTTGACTGAGAAAGTGAACGCCGACGACCGGAGCGCGCGCGCTCACTGGACGCACGCGGTCGGCAAGGGAAGGAATCGGGGCCTGCGTGTCGCTCACGTTACGCGATGCAGCTTTCAAAACCCTGCCGAATTTTATCTTCGGGCAGATTGCGACCGATGAAAACAATGCGGCTGTCGCGCGCTTCGTCCGCGCGCCATGGCCGCTGGTGGTCACCGTCGAGAATCATGTGCACGCCCTGAAATACGAAACGCTCGGGATCATCCTTAAACGCGAGGATCCCTTTGCAGCGCAGAATATTTTGGCCGTCCTTCGCAACCAGGTCCTGAACCCATGGAAAGAACTTGTCCGGGTTCAAAGCCTTGTCGGTGCGCAGCGAGACCGACTGCATGTCTTCATCGTGGTAGTGTTTGAGACCGTTGCCATGATGATGGAGATGGGCGCCATGATCGTGATCGCTATGATCGTGATGATGATGGTGGTCATGGTCTTCCCCTTCCAGAAAATTCGGCTCGATGTCGAGGATGCGGTCGAGGTCGAAGGCATTGCGCCCCAGCACCTCGTTGATGTCGATCTTTGCGCGCTCGGTTCGATGCAGTCGCGCATAAGGGTTCAGGGCGTGGATGCGCGCTTCCAGTTCGCGCAATTCTTTCGGCGTCACGAGATCGGTCTTGTTGATGAGGATCACATCGGCGAAGGCGATCTGGTTTTTGGCTTCCGGCGCGTCTTTGAGACGTTCCGTGAGCCATTTGGCGTCAGCTACGGTGACAACGGCATCCAATTTCGTTTTGGCACCGACTGCCTCATCCATGAAGAAGGTCTGGGCCACGGGCGCGGGATCTGCCAAGCCCGTCGTCTCGACAATGATGGCGTCGAATTTCCCTTTCCGCCGCATCAGTCCGTCAATAATGCGCACAAGGTCGCCGCGCACGGTGCAACAGATGCACCCATTGTTCATCTCGAACACCTCTTCATCGGCATTCACTACAAGTTCATTGTCGATACCGATCTCGCCGAACTCGTTGACGATGACGGCGAATTTCTTGCCGTGAGGTTCGGACAGAATGCGATTAAGCAGCGTCGTTTTGCCGGCGCCGAGGTAGCCGGTGAGCACGGTGACGGGGATTTTAGAGGTGGAGTCGGGGATGGCCATAAACTGAAAGCTCCATTTGAGCCCTCATATAGGCAATCTTGCGTCACACTACAAAGTGCCCGCACGGTGTAACCGCCGGAATACGGCCCGGTGGGCGGAAAATACTAATTTTTGGGCTTGTCTAAAGACGTTGTCCGCATGCGCCGCCATGTTGCTACCACGGCCATCCATAGTCCTGTCGCGAGGACGGCCGAAATGAGAACGGTTGCCGCGGCGCTGGCAAGCACGATCTGATCTTTGCCATCGTCGCCATCGGAAAATAACCCGGAAGGAAGGTAGCGCGACACATCGCCAGCAGGGCCGTGGGCGACCAGCGGAAACAAAGCGGCCCCCAGCGCAACGATGACAAGAAAATGCCAGAACCGATCGGCCGCGCGCCACAGCAGAAATCCTGCCAGCGCTGCCAGTAAAAAAATCGCGATTGCGATCGCCATCGGCCTCGCTCCCCGAACCGCGGCCAAAGGCTATATGATTCCAGTCCGGAGCGTACGACGAACGGCAATCCTCGAACCGCACCTATCACCGCGGCTTCTGCCGCCGCTCCGGCATGTCTTCGATTCTGATTGCGCGTTTGGAATACATGCCACGCGAGCCGCAGTGGGGGCACTGGACCGAGAACTCGTCGGCCAGAGCATTCAGTCGTTGGATAGGAATGTACTTCACGCATTTGGTGCACGTGACGATGCCACGCTGGTACGCGCTTCGTTTCAGCCGCTGCTTTGGAAGCGCTGACATCCGTCCGTCCCTATTTTCCGATGCACACCGGATTTGCCACAAAATTGCTGTGTATCCGTTAAAGGCGGACGCTCAATTGTGCGAACTTAAATGTGAGGTACCCAAGCTGGCGGCGTGCCCTAACGCGTTACCTTCGCACCGAGCGGTGGTACAATCGCATTCTCAAGGCTATCCTTAGTCGCAAGCGCGGGTTTAACAGCGCAAGTTTGGGGTTGAAACGCCATGAATTATTCGACCGATTTCCCCTCGATCAAAGATCGCGTGTCGCCGCAGGAATGGCAGGCACGGCTTGATCTTGCAGCCTGTTATCGACTTATCGACGTCTATGGGATGACTGACCTCATCTATAACCACATCACAGCGCGCATCCCGGGTGAAGAAGATGTTCTGTTGCTCAACCTCTACGGCCTTCTCTACAAGGAAATCACCGCATCGAGCCTCGTAAAGATCCACGTCGATGGCGAGATCGTCTGGAAACCGGACACCGACTACGACATCAATAAATCCGGCTACGTGATCCACGGCGCCATCCATAAAGCGCGCCCGGACGTCGCCTGCGTCCTACATACACACACCCGCGCGGGGATGGCCGTTGCCGCGATGAAATGCGGGCTACTGCCGCTTTCGCAAACATCGATCCGCTTTGTCGGCCATATCGGATATCACGATTATGAGGGCCCGGCACTCGAACTCGACGAACGCGAGCGGCTGGTACGCGACCTCGGGCCGCACGAGGCCATGATCATGCGTAACCATGGCTTGCTCACATGTGGCGCAACGATCCAGCAGGCGTTCAACACCATGTATCAACTGGAGCTATCGTGTCGTTCGCAAGTCGATGCGATGGCCCCGCGGACTGAGCTGACCATGCCGGGCGAGAACGTGTTGGCGCACACCGCACATTTGTATCAGCCGGGCACGCGGCGCCCTTACGGTGTTCTGGAATGGCCGGCGATGCTGCGCCGGCTTGATGCCGAGCAGAAGAACACTGACTACCCGCCCTACTGGCATTAATCGAATTTCGATATTGGGAGCCATCATGCAGACATCGCTATCTCGATTGATCGTGGCCGCCGCATTGTTCCTGGCGCTCGGGCCGGCGGCGTTTGCCGACGATTATCCGAACAAACCGGTGCGGCTGATCATTCCGTTCCCGCCAGGCGGCAGTAACGATGTCGTCGGCCGCCTGGTCGGTCAACAGCTCAGCGCAAAATTGGGACAACAGGTGTACGTCGATAATCGCGCCGGAGCGGGCGGTACGCTCGGCACCGAGGCTTGCGCGACGGCAACGCCGGACGGCTATACGCTGTGCATCATATCCATCGCGCACGCCGTTAACCCGGCGCTATACACGCTCAAATACGATCCGATCAAATCATTTACGCCGATCACCATCTTCGCGACCGGGCCCAATGTGCTCGTCGTCAATCCGACGGCGGGGATCAAAACGGTGAAGGACCTGCTCGCGCTTGCTAAAGAAAAGCCGGGCGAACTCAACTACGCCTCCGCGGGCGTCGGCAGCTTCCAACATTTGGGCGCCGAATTGTTCAAACTGCAGGCCCACGTCAATCTTGTGCACGTGCCGTACAAAGGCGGTGGGCCGGCGATGCAAGATGTTGTAGGAGGGCACGTAAAGATCATGTTCTCCTCACTGGTACAGACCACCCCCTTCATCAAATCGGGGCAACTCATTGCGTTAGGCACAGGCGGCGCCAAGCGCAGCCCGGTCCTGCCCGACGTTCCGACCATCGCCGAGGCCGGTGTGCCCGGCTATGTGGCGGACAACTGGTGGGGCCTCGCCGCGCCCGCCGGCCTGCCCGCGCCCATTCTGGACAAATTGTACAAGGCTGCTCAGGAATCATTGAAAGCGCCGGAGTTGCAGGCTCAGTTCGAGCGCGAAGGCGCATCGACGATCCAGATGACCCCGGCCGAGTTCGGTGAATACATCAAGACCGAGATCGTTAAATGGGGCGGCGTGGTCAAAGAAGGAAACATTCACGCGCAATAGCATCAATTGCACCCAAAACGCGCGGGGACGCCAGCTAAGTCGCGGTTCCGGCCTAACAAACGGGCTCGGCACGTAAGCTATTTTGAACTTTAGTGTTTTTGGCGCCGCGCCCGCCGGCGTCAAACTTTACCTAAGCTTTACGGCCCATCGATATGGTTCCACGGCACGCTGGGGGTGACCCGCGGCATAGTCAGTGGAAGGCGGCGGGAAGAATTCCCGCCCAAGACAAGAAATGTCGCAGGCCGCTTCCGTCATCGTCGAACTCGAGACTGTTCTGACCGCCGGCTCGAGCGATCGGCGTACCGAAATCCTCAGGCGCATGACCGACCTGTTTCTCGGTAGTGCCGAAGCCTTCAACAATGAGCAAGTCGGCCTATTTGACGATGTGCTCGCCCACCTGATCACGCAGGTTGAAACGAAGGCCCTTGCGGAACTCGGCGCCAGACTGGCGCCCGTCGACAACGCGCCCCATGGCGTTATTCGCACCCTTGCGCGCCATGATGAAATTGCAGTCGCCGGACCAGTCCTGACGCAATCGCCGCAGCTTAGCGACGGGGATCTCGTCGAGATTGCGGAGTCGAAAGGCCAAGGTCACCTTGGCGCTATCTCCGAACGCAAACGGCTGGCATCAGCTGTCACTGACATCCTCATTCAGCGTGGTGACACGACTGTCGTCCGTAAACTTTCACAAAATGACGGGGCCGCTTTTTCCGACCGCGGCTACGTCTCTTTAGCGAAGCGCGCGGAAACGGATGAGCGGCTCGCGGAAAATCTCGGGATGCGGCTGGATATGCCGCCGCAATTGCTACAGGACCTCATATCGAAAGCTACCGAAATGGTCCGCACGCGCCTGCTCGCGGCTATACCGCCGGAAAGTCAGGCCGCGATCCAGGGTGTGTTGTCGTCGGTATCGGACAAAGTGATGCGTGACGCTTCGGCGCCACGGGACTTTAGCCGTGCGACCGCACTGATCGACAAACTACAAGAGAGCCGCCAACTCAACGAATTGGCAGTCGCGGGTTTTGCCGAGGCGGGCCAATACGACGAGGTGGTTGCCGGGCTTGCTCGCATCTGCGGCGGCCCCACTGAACTGATCGATCGGCTTATGCAGAATATCCGTTACGACGGCATTCTCGTCGCCTGCAAGGCCGCCGAGCTGCGCTGGCCGACCTTCAACGCCATTCTGAAGATCCGGCCGTGTGAAGTAACCACCACCGATATCACGCAGGCGCGGACCGATTTCATCAAGCTGTCAGTACCGACGGCCCAGCGCATGTTCCGTTTCTGGCTCGTCCGCGGCGTCGCGAAAGTCGGCGGATAACTCCATTCGCCAGAACATATGGGCTGCGCGCACCGGCCTTGTCGTATGAATGTTATAATGTTACATTATCGATATGGAACCCAAGAAAGTCGCCACTTTGCTCGCGCTCATCCTCGCATTTGGCCAGGCGGCTCCCACACGCGCCGCTGAAGGCCAGATCGCTGTGGTGGCAGCGGAGAATTTCTATGGCGACATTGCCCGCCAGATCGGCGGCGACCGGATTTCGGTCGTTAGCATCATGAACAATCCGGACCAGGATCCGCATCTGTTCGAGACCACTCCCGGAATTGTGCGCCAGCTCGCAGGCGCACAGATCGCGATTCTCAATGGCGCCAACTACGACCCCTGGATGGAGAAGCTCCTGGCCGCCGCGCCCCGGCCGGGCCGTACAGTGATTAGTGCGGCGCAACTCGTTGGCCGCAATCCTGGCGACAATCCGCATCTTTGGTATGACCCGGCGACCATGCCGGTCGTGGCAAATGCACTTGCCGATGCGCTGACCAAAGCAGATGGCGCTCACGCGTCGGACTATGCGGCACACCTCAAGACAACGCTTTCCGGCCTCGCGCGTGTCACGCAACGTGTTGCACAGCTAAAGGCAAAACACCGTGGCGCCTCGGTAACCGCCACCGAGCCGGTTTTCGGCCCCATGGCGGAAGCGCTTGGACTCACCATGCGTAACCAAAGATTCCAGCTCGCCATGATGAACGACACCGAGCCGAGCGCGCGCGATGTCGCGGCATTCGAGAACGATCTAAAAGAGCGAAAGGTAAAAGTGCTGATCTACAACAGCCAGGTATCCGAGAAGCTGACCGAGCGGCTGCGCGACATAGCGATAAAGGCCAAGGTCCCCGTCGTTGGCGTTACCGAAACGATGCCGGCGAATGTGTCGTTCCAGGATTGGGTTCTCGGTGAACTGGATGCGATCGACAAGGCACTCAGCGGACCAAACTCTTGAGCATCGTCGCATTCGACCACGCCACGCTTCACATGGGCCGACGCGCGGTGCTGTCAGATGTCAGCCTCAATATAGAAATGGGCGAATTTATCGGCGTACTTGGCCCCAACGGCGCCGGCAAAACCACATTGATGCGGGCCATCCTTGGGCTAATTTCGCCGAGCAGCGGCGCCGTAAAAGTGTTCGGCCTCACCCCCGAACGAGGCAATCCGGCGATCGGCTATCTGCCGCAGCTGCGCACCGTGTTGCCGGATTTGCGGGTGCGGGGACGCGATTTTATCGCCAGCTCGCTTAATGGCGAGCGCTGGGGCTTGCCTTCCATCAGCCGTCACGACCGCAACATGATCGAAGCAACTCTCGATTCCGTTGGCGCACGCGATCTCGCGACCCGCCCCCTATCCGACATGTCGGGCGGCGAACGGCAGCGTCTTTTATTGGCGCAGGCGTTGATCGGGCAACCGAAGTTGCTGCTGCTGGACGAGCCGTTGATCAGCCTTGACGCGCGTCATCAGGAAGTGGCGATCGACGTCATTCGCAAGGTCTGCCGCGAGCGAAAAATTACCGTGCTGTTTAGTGCGCATGAACTCAACCAGTTGCTGGGCACGCTCGATCGCGTGCTTTACCTCGGAAACGGCCAGGCCGTACTCGGCAGCGTCGAAGATGTGGTGACCGCGCCGGTTTTGTCGCGGCTTTATGGCACCGAAATCCAGGTGGTGCGCGCGGAGGGGCACATCTTCGTGATGTCGCGCGGCCGCGACGTCGAGCGCACCGATCACTTGCACGACCATCACTCACATGGCTCCGAGCCCGGCCAGCACCATCATCATTGACATGTTCGCCTACGAATTCATGACAAATGCGTTCGCCGCCGCCGGGATTGTTGCGGTGGTATCCGGCTTCGTCGGATATTTCCTGGTGATGCGCGGGCAAACTTTTGCCGGTCACGCCCTGTCGCATATCGGCTTTGCCGGCGCGACCGGCGCCGGATTGATCGGGTTCGCGCCCATTTGGGGCTTGCTCGCTTTCACCCTCGCGGCCGGGATCGTGATGGGCGCATTGAGTGAGCGCATCAGCAATCGCGACATCGCCATCGGCGTGGTGTTATCGCTGGCGCTCGGCTTCGGCTTGCTGTTCCTGCACTACTACACGTCGTTCGCAACGCAGGCGACAGCGCTTCTGTTCGGAAACGTGTTGGCGGTCGACCATGCCATGATCGCGACGCTTGCAGCGCTGGGCGCAATTACTTTGGCCGCGCTTGCCCTCATTATGCGGCCCTTGATCTTTGCCAGCCTGCAGCCGGAATTGGCCGAAGCCAAAGGCGTGCCATTGCGCTTCGTGTCGACCGCATTTCTCGCCATCGTCGCGCTGGCCGTATCGGAATGCGCGCAAATCGTCGGCGTGCTGCTGGTATTCACGCTTATGGTCGGGCCGCCAGCTGCCGCGCAGCGTGTGACCAAGGGCCTCTGGAGCGGCCTGCTCGTATCGGCAGCACTTGCGCTCGCTGAAGCCTGGCTCGGTTTGACGATGGCTTTTTACACTGACTGGCCGGTAAGCTTTTGCATCGCGTGCCTCAGCGCTCTTGGGTATTTCATTTGCCTTGCGCTTACGGAACGCACACCGCACGCACACCACGCCTAATATGCAAACGGCCCCGCCGAAGCGAGGCCGCTGCAAACCCGACGAAAAGCCGCCGCGTTACATTTTGGCGCCTTTTTCCTTGAAATACTTCACGGCGCCCGGATGCCATGGAATCGGCGAGTTAGCCGTCACTTGGTTTTCGACCGTGAAGCTCGACGCGTCCTTGTGCACGGCGACCAGATCGGCCTTTTTGTCGATGATCAACTTGACGATGTTGTAAGCGTCCTGGTCTGACATCTTGTCGTTTGTGACAAGGATGTTCCACACCGCAGACACCTCGTTGTCCTTATCCTGACCCGGATAGGTGCCGGCCTTGATGACGGCAGTCGAATAAAGATTGTCATACTTGGCGTTCATTTTGGCGACGACATCGGAGTGATCGATCAACTTGATCTTCGTGCCAGGCGTGGCGGCAAGGTCTGTCACCCCCGCCGTCGGTAAGCCGCCGACCCAGAAAAACGCGTCGATCTTGTGGTCCTTGATCGCGTTGACGGATTCCGCGACGGAGAGGCGCTCGCGCTTCATATCCTTGTCTTTATCAAGACCAGCCGCTTCGATGACACGGAAGGCCATCACTTCGGTGGCGCTGCCGGGCGCACCGGTCGACACGCGTCTGCCCTTGAGATCGGCGAGCGTGTTAACGCCCGTGCCTTCGATAGACACGACATGCATGATGTTGGGATAAAGCACCATCAAAGTGCGCAGTGGCACTTTCGTGCCTTTGAACTTGTCCACGCCGTTGTATGCATCGAGCGCAGCATCGGCCATCGAGAACGCGAGCTCGCTTTGCCCCGAATTGATGAGCTTGAGGTTATCGACCGAGCCACCGGTTACCTGGGCCGTCGCTTGCATGTCCGGAAAAGTCTTCGAGATCAGGTTCGCGAGCGCGCCGCCGATCGGATAATAGACGCCACCGGTGCCACCGGTGCCGATCGCGATTGGCCGCTGTTGCGCGTTGCCGGCGCTGAAGGCAAGAGCCGCCGCGACGATGCCGGCGAGTGCGGTTGTGAATCCTCGTTTCATTTCCTTCCTCCCTGTTTTTTCTTTCTTCAGTTAGCGTCTTGACGTCGAGCTAGGCCGGCGCCGCCGCCGGATTGCGGCTCATCCATTGCCATATGAGCAGCGCCGCACCGAGCGCCAAGCCGAATGGCGCGGGGTGCGGAATATCCAGCCCGGTGATGTTTTCCATCATGGCTTCCAGCAGGCTCGGAAACACCAACAATAGTCCAGTCACCAAGAATAGTCCGCGCTCGACCGGGGTGGTGCGGCGAAACGCCCAGTTTTGCGCGGCAACCGATAGCGCGCCAAGTCCGGCCCCGGTAACGGCCGTGATCCAGACGATATCCAGGACCGACCCGTCCTTTGGAATTTTCAACAACAAGCCAATGCCCAAGGGATCCAGCACGAACACGAATGGCACCAGGAATGCTGGCAAGGTGTATTTCCAGGCCTGCATGGTGGTCTTGTATGGATCGCCGCCGGTGATCGCCGCGGCAGCGAAAGGCGATAGCGCGGTCGGCGGCGAGACTTCCGAAAGCACTGCGTAATAGAAGATGAACATGTGTGCGGCGTAATCCGGCACACCGAGCTTGATCAGCGCGGGGGCCGCGATCACCGCGCAAATGATGTAAGACGCGGTCACCGGGACAGCGAGACCGATGATCCAGACCACGAGCGATGTGTAGATCGCCGTCATCAGCAAGCTGCCGCCCGCAAAATCGATGACGATCGATGAAAATTTCAGGCCGAGCCCGGTCAGCGTGACGATGCCGACGATGATGCCGGCCGCGGCGCACGTCGTCGCAGCACTGAGCACGCCAATCGAGCCGTCCGCGAATGTCGCTGTCATTTTTTTTGACGTGGGCACCGCCTTCTGGCCCGCCGATGTGAGGCCGATGAATGCCAGGCCTCCCATCAGGATCAGTGCCAGCATCGGGAAATAGGAATCTGAAGAGCTTGCCCACGGCCGTGGCCGAGACGCCGGGAATCAGCAGGCCGGCGGCGACCACAACATACGCAACAAGCAGCGGAAGCAGAATATTCCGCGGCCCCAAAGCGGTATCCGGCGCGAGCGCGCTCATCGCGAAGGCAAGCACGGTCGAGTAAAACACCGCCAGCATCGGCGAGTAGCCGATCACCATGAACACGACCACGGCCACCAATGAGATAAAGTGGAAGCCGTAGCGTTTGGTCATCTGCCAGATCGTCAATTCCTGCTTAAACACAACCTCCTGCGCGCCGAAGCGCATTGCATCGAGCTCGACCATGAACAGGAGCGAGAGGTAGTAGAGGCAGGTCGGGATGGTCGCCATCCAGATGACGTCGAGATAGCTGATCTTCAGGAACTCGGCGATCAGGAACGCTGCGGCACCGAGCACGGGCGGCGATATGATGGCGCCGAGACCGCCTGCGGCGAGCAAGCCACCGGCAGCGTCTTTTTCGAACCCGGCCTTTTTCAGCATCGGCCACGCCACCGTGCCGATCATCACGGTCGTCGCAACGCCGGAACCAGAAGGTCCGCCCAACAAAAACGACGAGGCCACGACCGCACGGCCGGCGCTCGAGGGCTTGCCGCCCATGACCGCCAACGAGAAATCGATAAAGAATTTTCCCGCACCCGAATGCTGAAGGATGGCTCCGTAGATCGTGAACATGATGATCAATGTGGCCGACACGTCGACCGCGACGCCAAATATTCCTTCGAGCGTAATGAACAAATGCCCAACCAGGCGCGCAATATCGAAACCACGGTGGGTCCATGGCGGCGGCAAATGCGGGCCGAGCATCGCGTAGGCAATGAACAAAACCGCGACCACCGGCATGATCGGCCCCGTGGTGCGTCGTGCTGCTTCGAGCACGAGAACGATAAAGATGGTGCCGAGGATGACATCCCAGCGATCGGGCACCGCCGCACGATCCAGGAAATCGTCTCCGCCCCAGAGCGCATAGATAATGATACCGATGCCAGCGAGCGCCGGAACCACGTCGAACCACTGCACATGATTCCGGAACCGCGCGGCGAGCGGAAACAGCATGAAGCTGAGCGTGAGCACGAAAGCAACGTGGATATAGCGCAGCTCTTGCGTGGGTACGATGTCGTAGGCGGCATAAAGGTGGAACACCGTCATCGCGACCGCGATCGCGGTCACGGCTGTTCCAACCCAGCCCGCGAGCCGGTTGGCAGCGCCTTCTTCTTGTTGAACGTATTCTTCGGCTTTGCGGAGTTGTTCTTCGGAAATAACCTGCGTTTCCGCGCCCGCTTTTACTTCTTCGACCATCGTCCCCTCACCCCGGCGGCGGTGTGTCCCGCCTTCCGGAAGCGAGGCTAGCATGAGCAATAGCGTGGGGAAAACCTGAGAAAATGTCGCCTCAGCGCGCTTTATGGACGCCCGAGGAGAATTGCCAGCGCCGCCGCCATGAACGGCAGAGGGAGTGACACCGCCGCGCGAAGCCAAACCACACGCGCGGGCATCAATGGCACTTCCCAGATCAGCAGCCTGTGGATCGCGTACAGCGCCCATGCGGTCGAGTAGGCAATGACCTGCGGTGCGCCGGCGCCGCTTTTTAAGGCGGCAGCACCAATCGAGAAACCGACGACCGGCCCGCCCGGGGTCAGCGCGCCACCTATTGTGGCGATGACGATACCCAAAAAACCAGATTGCGGACCAAGCCACGGCGCAATCCATTCGTTCGGCAACGCCTCGGCGACAAAGCCGGAACCGATCACCCCGATTCCGATCCGCGGCAACAACAAAATGAATTCCATGACGCCGGCGCGTGCGCCATTGTCAAAAAGCACACGGCCCCGCATGGCTGCCAGGAATGCCAAGGCCGCGACAACCAGCCAGAGCAAAATGTTGATGGCGAGCGTCACTTCGCGCTCTCGCGATATTCATATCCTGCACGCACCGCAGCGCGCGCCAGCAGCCCGGCGACAATGGGCAATGGGGTTGCTGCGATTATACGCCAGATCACAAAGTCCGGGCCGAAGAACGGTAACTCCCACACCAACGCGCGGGTGTAACCGATCAAAGTCCAGCTCACGATAAACGCAACCACCGCACCCGCATCCGCACCCATCACGAGGAAGGCCCCAGCCACGGGGTAAATTGTGATCGGACCCCCGGGCAGGAGGAATCCAAAAAACGCTGCGATCAGGAGTCCAGTAAAGCCGGATTCGTGTCCGACCCAACGGGCCACCAATTCGCGGGGAAGCAGCAGGGTGACAAAAGCGCCGATCAGACACCCCGCCAGAACCTTGGGCAGCATTTCGGCGAACAAAGTCACATCGCCCATCAGGATTGTGAGAAAATGCTCCCGTCCGTCACGCACATACACCGTGGTGGCGGCGGCAACGGCCACCGCTGTGATGGCTGCCGTCGACCAATCAAAGGCGCGTCGGCGACGGCGGGGTGGAGCGGACTCTGTCAAAGCGCGCGAACAGTATTCGACCGCAGATGAATTGTCTCCGGCGTCCCCGTTGACCCTGCATTGCGCCGCCGGTACTTTCGCTGCGATGGGGATGGGGTCCCCCGAGAACCGCCCGTAAGGGGCTGATGACTCCTACCGCGCAACATGGCGGTAGGAATCTGTCCGCCGCAGGGCGGTTTTTGTTTGCCCTGAGACATGAGGATCGGATCGATGGGCTTTTTCATTGTGTTTCTCGGCGGCGGTATCGGCGCCGCACTCCGCCATGGCTTCAATCTTCTATTCGCCCGCCTGTTGGGCACGGCCTTTCCCTACGCGACATTATTTGAAAATGTCAGCGGCTCCATCGTCATGGGATTGCTGGTGGCATTATTTGCGTTCAGAGGCGGCATACCGCAGCACTGGCAGCTCTTTCTCACGACCGGAATTCTGGGCGGCTACACGACATTCTCGACGTTTTCGCTCGATGTCGCCCTGCTCTACGAACGCGGGGAACTCGGGCTGGCGGCGCTTTATGTTCTGCTGTCGGTCGCGCTGTCGGTCGGCGGACTGTTTGCCGGTCTCGCCCTGGTGCGCAACCTCGCTTAGTCCATCGGCCTCATACCGAGCTTATCGAGGAGTGCCATATCGCGGTCACGACCCGGATTGGGCGTGGTCAGCAATTTCGGTCCGTAGAAAATCGAGTTGGCGCCGGCGAGGAAGCAAAGCGCCTGCGTCTCCTCGGTCATGTCCTCCCTGCCGGCAGAAAGCCGCACGACAGATTCCGGCATGCAAATCCGCGCGACCGCAATCGTACGCACAAAATCGAGCGGATCGAGCGTCTTGGTGCCCGCAAGCGGAGTACCCTCCACTTGCACCAGCATATTGATGGGCACACTTTCCGGATGCACGGGCAAACCAGCGAGTGTCGCGATCATCCCGATGCGATCCTCAGCCCCCTCACCCATCCCGACGATGCCGCCACAGCAGACGTGAATGCCTGCATCACGCACATGCTCGAGCGTGTCGAGTCGGTCCTGGTAGGTACGCGTAGTGATGATTTCGCCGTAAAATTCCGGCGATGTATCGAGATTGTGGTTGTAGTAGTCGAGCCCGCAGTCTTTCAATCGCCGAGCTTGATCGGACGTGAGCATGCCCAATGTCACGCAGGTTTGCATGCCGAGCGCTTTCACGCCCTCCACCATTGCGCAAACTTTCTCGAGGTCGCGCTCCTTTGGTGACCGCCAGGCAGCTCCCATGCAGAACCGCGACGCACCGCCGGCTTTGGCCGCTTGCGCTTCCGCAAGGACGACGTCGAGGTCCAATAACTTCTCGGCCTTCACGCCGGTGTCGAATTTTGCCGACTGCGGACAATAGGCGCAGTCCTCCGGGCAACCTCCCGTTTTGATAGACAGCAGAGTCGAAATCTGCACCTCGGCGGGATCGAAATTCTCGCGATGAACTTGCGCGGCGCGGAACATTAATTCCGGGAACGGCAGTGCAAACAACGCCCGCACTTCTTCGCGCGTCCAGTTATGCCGAAGAATATTCAGGGGTGGTGGCTGTAACGTCCCGTGGGCAAGCGACATGGGAGAATCTCTACGAAATTGCGATCAACGTGCGGCGCGGTATCCTACACCGCTGCCTCATACGGTCCAAAGGCCGATTACGCAACGATTTCATCGCATTGAGCCGCATTAACGGAGATGCTAACCTCCTTGGAGGGAACACGATGCAGGGAAATGCTATGCGGCGATTAACAATCGGCGTCGTCTTGTTGGCAATGCTGACGGGACCGGTTTTCGCGCAAGGTCGGGGCGGGCCACGCCCGGATACCCCTGAAGATATTCAAAAGAAAAAAGAGGCCGAGGCACTCGACAAGCAATACACCTCCACCCTCAAACGTATGAACAAGGATGACGCGACGCCTGTTCGCAACGATCCTTGGGCAAACATGCGCGCGCCAGCCGAAAACAAGCGCTAGGCGCCAGAAGCATGAACCGAGACCGAATGATCAGGTTTGCGGCGGTGCTCGTCGGCGCTGGCGTGTTGTTCGGTCTCGAGCAAGGGCTCGGCGCGAAATTGTACGTGGCGATCCCGGCCGGCATTCTCGCTTATGTCGCGACGCTTGTGGCGCTCGGACTCACGCTGGGCAGCAGCACCCAGGCAAAATAGCTCTCACCACCAATGCCGGCGCCAGCCCCAGTACGGCCGATAGTACGGGCCGCCGTAGTAGACCACCGGTGGCGGCCGGTCATAATAGACCGGTCCATCGACAACTTCGGGACCTTCGACCATTTCCTGTCCCCGCGGCCCTTGCGTGCCCTTGCCGATAAGCGGGCCCAACGGCAGCGGCACGCTGTTGCGGTACGCGGCCGCTCATATCAAGCGCGCTCTGGATGGCGAAACCTTTTTTGTCCTGCCAGCTGATCTCGCACCAACCCTCGTCGCACCCGCCGGTATCGACCAAACTTCCTCCCGGAATCTTTGCAACGATTTCGCTGCCCGTACCGGGCGCGGCGCGCAGGTTCACAGTCGAAGCAATGTAGGCCGGCTTGGCCAGCGCGGGCGCGGCAACGCAGGCGATGGCGAGCCCCAAAATTCGCGGCACGACTCTCATGGCTTACCCTCCGTCCACTTAAAACCTACTTAAAAGGGATACGAAACTTTCAGCCGCGAAAACGGCGGGAAAGGGGCAAAAGCGGCAAATGCGAAGAAAAGGCAGAACGCTGGCGCTTCAGGATTGAGGCGCTTATTGAACCTGCGGCCCGCGTGGGTCTTGTGACATGCACAACGTCATAAACCAGACCGAGCTTCTCCAAGGCCAGGATAATCAAGCCATTGAGATCAAACTCGTACCAGGCATGTGAGATATAGGCATCGCGCGGAAACCGGTGATGATTGTTGTGCAGCCCTTCGCCAAACGTAATGAGAGTCATGAATAACTGATTTGTGGACTCGTCTTTCGTGTCTTCGAACCGGCGGTAACCGATCCGATGACAAACAGAATTTACGGTTGCTGTTGCCATGACGACCAAATAGGCCCGAAAAAATCCCGCGAATAATACTGTTCCCCACATGGCGTGCACGCCGCCAAACGCATATCCCCAAGCGGCCGGAATGCCGACCATGGAAAGAAAGTACCAGAACCATCGCGTCCGGGTGAACATCATCACCATCGGGTCGGCGAGCATATCTTTGGCGTAGACGTTGTTGTCCGTCATGGTGTCGTCGAACAGCCAGCCGTTGTTCGCGTATAGCCAGCTTTTCAGCTTGGACGTAAATGCGTGACCTTTGCCGTCGACATAAGGGCTGTGCGGATCGCCAACGTCATCTGTATAAAGATGATGGCGGCGATGATTGCCGACCCATTTCAGAAGCGATCCCTGACATGCCATTTGGCCGATGGCACAGAGGAAAAATTTGACGGCCGCGTTGCACTTGAAACTGCGGTGCACAAGCATCCGATGCACCGTGAGGCCAATACCGATAGTCGTGAGGGCATACATGAGCGCAAACAACAACCACTCGACACGCCCCACGCCTTGGGTGAAGGCCCAGATCAGGCCGGCAATCGATCCGCTGACAAACACTCCGAAAAGTATGCAGCTCTCAAGTTGTTTGGCGCGGACGAGCGGACCACCGACGATGATGCCATCCGGCAGATCGGGATGCGCTTCACGAACAACTGCCCCGACTTCGCGATACGCGGCGACGGACATGCTCGAGCACTCCGCGGGCACTGACTACAATATTAATAAAATTTTAATAATCTGGCCCCGGATTTGCAACCTCAGATAGACGTCGGCGATCGGACTAAGGCCACCCCGCCGCTCCGCCAATTAGATCGCCGCCGACAAGCCCTTGGTCGACCAATTGATCGTCTTGTAGTCAAAGCCCGTCTCAATTGTCGGTTTGATGATCGCGAAATAAGGGGACAGGTCGAAATCGCGAGGGCAATAAAGAGAGCTGTGGCGGATATGATAAATCTCTTTGCGGGCCTGTACGCTTTCGACGCGCTCGATCGCCGGCAATATCGGATAGCCGATAGCATCGAAAGCCTGCGCGATGAGCGCGGAGCAAATGAGTTTGGTCGGATCGCCTGAACCCAGAGCGATCATGCGCCGCCGCCAACGTTGCGGGACCGGCAGCGGCACCAGATAGCGGCCGAGATCGAGCAGATTTTTGAGATCATATTGCAGCCCGATACGCTCGATCGCGTAATCGCAGACTGCCCGACGATCCTCCAACGACAGGCCAACGGGCCGGCAAATGCGAGTATGGAAGGGGAAATACGTAGACAGCGGAACAGAAATGGTGCCGGCTTGCAGGTTGGATTCAACGAGCTCGCATGGCTCGCCACTCGATGTTGTCTGACCATCGATCGGGCCGACATATAGCGCAGCATGTGACCATGTCGACTGCGTCAGATATTTGATCACGCCGGCAATATGCGTGCGGCCCTCGATCAGCAGGATGTCGCCAGGTTTGATCGTTGCTCGAAGCGCCCCTGGATCGGCCGGCGTCAGTGGCTCATAGCCCTGGGCAGGCCTTTGCAGATACGCGGCGATCAGGCGCCCGGCTCGATCGAGCATCCAGGTCATTGCAGACTTCCGGCGAATCGATCCAAGCGCCAAGTCGAACAATATTTATCGCCAGCGGCAACACCGCTGAGACGGAAGCGCGAGGCCCCCTCCGTTTGCGCGAGTGGATCGGAAAGGCTCCCGAGTTTATAGGAATATTGTCAGGACGCGCGGATTTGACGAGTTTGGGCGAATAGCACCATGCGTCAAAAGATACCGGTGCATACAAATGAATTGGAACCTTGCGGTGTGCTTTGCATTATCACAGGCCTCGCCAAGGAGCGTGGATCCAATGGTCAGAAGTATAACGACAAAGGCACGACACGCCATTTCGGACGCCGCGCAACGCGGCGCGGAGGGTGTTAAGTCCGTCGCCGGGGACGCTCTCGGCGCGGCGGCGAAAGCGGCTGCGGATGTTGTCTTTGAATCCACCGCCAACGCGCTGGGTGCCGGCCGGGCCAAGATCAAACAGTCGTCGCCGGCGATGAAGCGAGCGATCGGTAAAGCGGCAAAGCAATCGATCAGCAGGCCGCGCCGAAAAAAGGCCATTGCTAAACGAAGAAAGCCGGCTGCGAGCAAACAGAAAAAACGAAACGGCCGTCGCGCCGTTCCCTCCGCGAGGCGATGAACTCGCCCCAGTCGAAGATCTAACGCGTTGCCTCGCCCGGTTTCGCGGCAGTGGCAGCGGTCGGCCGGCGCGCGCCGCAATTTCGCCGCCGGAACTAGAGCTCTCAGCTGCGGTTAACCCGGCAATAGACGCGTCCCGAGAGGAACGAATGGGTTCGACATTGCAAATAGGCAGGCGCAAAGGGCCCGGCCGCGCGAGCGGCAAAAACATTGATCGACCTTATACGCGATGTCTTGGCGGACACTGTGGCGCTGCTGCATGCGGAATTGCAGCTATTGCGAGCCGAGATTTCTGAAAAGCTTAGATTGACTGCACTGTCGGCCGCATTAATCGGTGCGGGTACCGTTTTGCTCGCGGCAACGATTGTGTTGTTGCTGCAAGCAGCTATCGCAGGCCTTGTTGCTTACGGAATTGCCTGGCCATTTGCGATTCTCATTGTCGCCACGGCGACACTGTTCTTGGGGGCAGGTCTCATTTGGCTCGGCATCAATAACTTTCGCTTGAGCCGTCTCGCCCCCTCAAAAACGCTAAACCAACTGGAAAAAGACAGCATCATCGTAAAACGTGAGGTAAACGAATGACATCGTCGGCACAACTAGAACGCAAAGCAGAACAGGCGCGAGAACGTCTCGCTGATCGTTTAGCCGATCTTCGCTTCCATGCCTCTCCTGCGACGGTCGTCAGCGAATTGTTTGGCATCAATCCCCGCGCATTGGGAGATGACCTGTTGCCGCTGTTGACAAAGGAAGTGCGGAACAATCCCGTAGCCGCTCTCCTCGTGGCCGCCGGCGTTGGCTGGTACTTATATTCGGAAGTGCGAGATCCCCTCGCAAAACTAGGTTTTGGTCATGCCAAAGGGCGACAGACCAAACGTGGGCGATCAAAAAAACGTGGCGGAGGCAAAGGCAAATCGGTCGCCGAGCGCCAGAAAAACTAAACTTTAATGGCCGGACCAAGTCCGGCCATTTCGTTTCATAAGCCGTAGGGAAAGATTTACTCCGCCGCTTCCATACGCGGCTTTGCCAATTCTACTTTCGCGGCACAGAACTTAAATTCCGGAATCTTCCCAAACGGATCGAGAGCCGGATTGGTGAGGATATTCGCCGCCGCCTCAACAAAAGCGAACGGGATAAAAATCACGCCGTCGGGAATCGCGTCGTCCTGTCGAGAGGCCAGTTCGACTGTACCGCGACGCGTCGTGACGCGCAGCATGTCGCCTGGCTTCAGGCCCAGTTTCACAAGCGTACCGCGCGACACCGACGCGCTAGCGGATGGCTCCAGGGAGTCCAGAACGGAGGCACGGCGCGTCATGGCGCCGGTGTGCCAGTGCTCCAGCTGTCGACCCGTCGTGAGGATGAACGGGAAATCCGCATCAGGCGTTTCGTTCGGCGGGGTGAGCTTGGCTGCGACCAGCTTCGCCATGCTGTTTGGCCGCGGGAAGCCTTTGTCGAACACCACGTCTCGGCCGGGCACGTCGGGGCCGTCGACCGGATAAGTCACATGATCCTCGCGCTCGACGCGGTCCCAGGTGATATTGTCGAGTGCCGGCATTAGCCGGGCCATCTCCTCGAAGACTTCGCCGACGTGCTTGTAGTTCCAATTCTCGCCCATGCGCTGGGCGAGATCCTGGACAATCCACAAGTCTTGCCGCGCTTCGCCCGGCAGCGGGAGCGCCGTGCGTCCCATCTGCACCTGACGGTTGGTGTTGGTGACGGTGCCGTCCTTCTCCGGCCAGGCCGAGGCCGGCAAGATAACGTCGGCGTAGGACGCGGTCTCAGTCAGGAAGATGTCCTGCACCACGAGGCATTCGAGATGCGCCAGAGCGCCGCGCGCGTGGTTCAAATCGGGATCCGACATCGCCGGATTCTCGCCCATGATGTACATGCCTTTGATCTCGTCGGCATGCACGGCGTCCATGATCTCGACCACGGTCTTGCCGCGCTTGGGATCGAGCTTCTTGCCCCAGGCTTTTTCGTATTTCGCAATCATCTCGGGGTTCTCCACCGACTTGTAATCGGGGAAGAACATTGGAATGAGACCGGCGTCGGAAGCGCCCTGCACGTTATTCTGTCCGCGCAGTGGATGGAGACCGGTGCCGGGACGACCGACCTGGCCGCAGATCAGCGATAGTGCAATGAGGCAGCGCGCGTTGTCAGTGCCGTGCGTGTGTTGCGACACGCCCATACCCCAGAAAATGATCGCGTTCTCCGCGCGCGCAAAACTGCGTGCCACTTCGCGCAGTGTGTCGGCCGGGATACCGCAAATCGGCTCCATCTCTTCGGGGGTGAAATCTTTCACGTGCTCCGCGAGCTGATCAAAACCTTCGACATACGTCTGGACATATTGCTGGTCGTAAAGTTTCTCGCCGATAATGACGTTGAGCATGCCGTTGAGCATGGCGACGTCGGTGCCGTTCTTGAACTGCATCATTTTCCACGCGTGGCGCTTGAGCGCCTGCCCGCGCGGGTCCATCACCACCAGCTTGGCGCCGCGCTTGGCGGCCTGCTTGAAGAATGTCGCAGCGACCGGATGATTTTCGGCCGGGTTCGCGCCGATCACGATGATGAAGTCGGAGTTTTTACATTCGTTGAAAGTCGCGGTCACCGCCGCGGACCCAACCCCTTCCAACAGTGCCGCGACCGAAGAGGCGTGGCACAGCCGCGTACAGTGATCGACATTATTCGAGCCAAAGCCAGTCCGCACTAAGTTTCTGAAACAGGTAGGCCTCTTCGTTGGAGCCTTTGGCTGAACCAAAGCCGGCAAGTGCTCGCGCCCCATCGCGATCGCGAATCGTCTTGAGGCCGGACGCAGCGCGTTCCATTGCCTCTTCCCAGGTGGCCTCGCGGAAATGCGTCCACGGATTCGACGGGTCGACCAGATCATCAGCGGCTTTTTTAACGCCGTCCTTGCGGATCAATGGCTTGGTCAAGCGTTGCGGATTGCTGACGTAATCGAACCCGAAACGGCCCTTGACGCACAGGCGGTTTTGGTTGGCGGGTCCGTCGCGGCCGGTCACATATAAAAGCTTGTCATTTTTGATGTGGTACGTGAGTTGGCACCCGACGCCGCAGTAAGGGCATACGCTATGCACTTCGCGGTCCGCGTATTCCGTACGCACATTTTTGTCATTAACGAGCGTCGCCGGCATCAGCGCGCCGGTGGGGCACGCTTGCACACATTCGCCGCAGGCGACGCAGGTGGACTGCCCCATCGGATCGTCAAAATCGAAAACAATTTTCTCGTGATGGCCGCGGCCAGCCATGCCGATGACGTCGTTGACCTGCACTTCGCGGCAAGCGCGGACGCAAAGATTGCACTGGATACAGGCATCGAGATTAACAGCCATAGCCGGATGGCTTCGATCGGGCGCCGGCATGCCGTGTGTGGGGAAGCGGCTCGTGCCAATGCCCATGCGGTCGGCCCAGGACCAAAATTTCGACTGTGGATCGTGCGCAGCCGTCTTGCGGTCCGGCTGGTCGGAAATGAGAAGCTCGAACACCATTTGCCGCGCTGTTTTGGCGCGGTCAGACGTCGCCTTCACTTTCATGCCTTCGCTCGGCTTGCGAATGCAGCTCGCAGCCAGAACCCGCTCGCCTTCAATCTCGACCATGCACGCGCGGCAATTTCCGTCGGCGCGATAGCCTGGCTCGGGCGAATAGCAAAGATGCGGGATATCAGTGCCGAGGCGCTTTGCCACCTGCCAGATGGTCTCGCCGTCGAGCGCCTCGACCTCTTTACCGTCGAGGATGAATTTCACCGATGTGGCTTTGCCGTTACCTGCGGTCATTGGATTTGCCTTTTCGTCACCAGCTTCCCAGCGGTTTCGACAATTCGTCCGGAAAATATTTTATCACACACAGCAGTGGATTCGGCGCCGCCTGTCCGAGGCCGCAGATGGAAGCGTCGCGCATTGCGGCCGACAGCTCTTCCAGCAGCTTCACGTCCCACGGGCCTTTGGCCATCAGCTTGGCCGCTTTCTCGGTCCCGGCGCGGCAGGGCGTGCATTGGCCGCACAATTCGTCTTCAAAAAATTTCATCAAATTCAATGCGGCAGCCTTGATGTCGTCCTTGTCGGAGAGGATGACGACGGCGTGCGATCCCACGAAACATCCGTATTTTTCGAGCGTTCCGAAATCCAGCGGAATATCGGCCATCGAAGCCGGCAGGATACCCCCCGACGGTCCGCCTGGCAGATAGCCCTTAAAAACGTGGCTATCCTGCATGCCGCCACAGAATTCATCGATCAATTCGCGCATCGTGATGCCGGCGGGGGCAAGCTTGACGCCCGGCTTCTTCACGCGGCCTGAAACCGAAAAGCTGCGGAAACCTTTGCGTTCGTGGCGACCTTGGGAGGTCATCCATTCGGCGCCCTTTTCGATGATGTCTCGGATCCAGAACATCGTCTCGACGTTCTGTTCGAGCGTCGGCCTGCCGAACAATCCGACTTGAGCGACATAAGGCGGACGGTGGCGCGGCAATCCACGTTTGCCCTCGATCGAACTCGATCATCGCCAATTCTTCGCCGCAGATATAGGCACCCGCACCGCGACGTAGATGTAACTTCGTGTGCGGTGAAAGCCCGGCTTCTTCGACTTTCTCTATTTCGTCCAGCAACATCAGCCGAAGCTCGGGATACTCGTCGCGGATGTATACATATGTATCGTTAGCCTCGACGACCCATGCCGCAATCAAAACGCCCTCGATGAAACGATGCGGGTCGAGTTCGAGATAGTATCGGTCCTTGAAGGTGCCGGGTTCGCCCTCGTCAGCATTGACAGTGAACATGCGCGGTGCGGACTCCGCGCGCACTAGCGCCCACTTGCGGCCGGTCGGAAATCCGGCGCCGCCGAAACCGCGTAGTCCCGCATCGCTTACGATCTTGATCAGCTCGTCGCGCGTGCGTTTGCCGGTGATGCAATCTTGCAGCAGCGTATAGCCGCGCGCTTTGCGATATGCCGCAAAATCCGATCCGGGGTTCCAAGCGTGCGCGAGCGGCTTTGCCTTCACCGCTGTCGCCACAGTCTCTGGTGTCGCCTTGAATGTCTGGACGTGGCCGATGGCACAGACCGGCGCCCGGTCGCAGGCGCCCATGCATGGCGCGTGCACGACGCGAACGTCGCGTCCGAGTTTGCCAGGCAGATCTTTCAGCAGCTTTTCAGCACCGGCCATCGCGCATGACAGAGAGTCACATACACGTACCGTGACCGGCGGCGGCGGCAATTCACCTTCCTTCACGACATCGAAGTGGGCGTAAAAAGTCGCAACCTCGTAGACCTCCGTAAGCGCCAACTTCATTTCGGCGGCAAGTGCAGCGAGATGTGCGGCAGAGAGGTAGCCGTACTGATCTTGAATGAGATGCAGGTGCTCGATCAGTAAATCGCGCCGACGGGGGCGGTCGGTGAGCAGTGCCCGCACTTCCAGCAGTGCCTGCGGATCGACCTGACGGCCCTTAGGAGTGCGCGGCCCCCGACGCCTACCCCCACGCCCCTCTGGCATTTTTTTGGGGGGTAGATCCTCTGTGATGCTCATTAGTTTCCCTCAAATGTGAGAAAAACGCTTCTAAGCCCCGACCGGCAAGCCCGGACCCCAAATCGGACGATCGGGTTTTTCTATTAATCCGCCCGTCATGCTTGTTTTTTCTGATGACTTATGGTGCCTTAATTGGATATCCAAATCGACGTGCGGATTGCCGCATGAGGGTGAAACCAATTGATCGAACGTACTCGGGGCTGAAATTGCTCGATAAATTGGAATTTCTCCTCGCGCTGGCCCGTGAGAAGCATTTTGGACGGGCGGCCGAAGCCAGTGGTGTTACCCAACCGACCTTGTCAGCCGGCGTAAAGCAGCTGGAGGAGTCCTTCGGGGTGCTCCTCGTTATCCGTGGTTCCAGGTTCCAAGGATTTACCGCAGAGGGTGAGCGCGTGCTCGAGTGGGCCCGGCGTATCGTCGGTGACACTCGCGCCATGCGCCAGGAGGTGCATGCACTCAAGCACGGGCTCGCTGGTAGGCTTCGTTTAGCGGCAATTCCAACCGCGCTCGCCATGGTGGAAACGCTGACGACACCCTTCCGTGCCCGTCATCCGGAGGTGCAATTTACGGTCCTATCCCGCACCTCAATCGAGATTCTTAGGGCATCTGGAAAACCTCGAAATCGATGCCGGCCTGACTTATCTCGATAACGAACCACTCGGCCGCGTCACCGCCGTGCCTCTCTACCGGGAGCGCTATCGTTTGCTGGTGGCAGCCGATGCGCCCCTCGGTGATCGCCAGACCGTGACGTGGACCGACGTTGCCCAAGTCCCGTTGTGTCTGCTCACTCCCGACATGCAGAATCGTCGCATTATAGAGAGGCTGCTCCGCGATACCGGGATCGATCCGCACATCACGCTGGAGTCGGATTCGATGATCCTCTTGTATTCGCACGTGCGCACCGGGCGATGGGCAAGCGTCATGCCGGCGAAGCTGGCTGCGTCGCTCGGCCTTACGGATGTTCTGCGTTCAATCCCGATCGTAGGCCCCGAAGCAAGTCATACGATCGGCCTTGTCGCCCCGGCTCGTGAACCAATGACAACATTGACCGCCGCTTTGGTTGCGGAAGCACGCCGCGTAGCACCGCTGCTCTCAGACTGATGTTATTAGGTGACTAGTCTTTAGTCGTACACAGATCGCAATTCTTCAACCGGTGCTCAGCACGACGCTCTTGCCTACAATGTTCAACGTTGCGCGTCTTGCCCACGCCGGTCCAAAATTTGATCCCACACAATAATCTCAACAAGGATAGTACTTCGCTATTGCGAAATTGAAAATTCCTATCGCTCCATAAATATTTTGCGATTGATTCATCGCAGGTGCGCCGACACTCTGACATTTGGACAAGCGCGACGAACGCGCAGATTCCAAGGGGGAAGCGCATGACGACAATTGAACAACCGTTCGCGGGCGGCGGCAGTATCACCAGCATTCTCGATCGGGAACGCATTATTGCGACCGCTGGCTTCAATCGCTGGCTGGTGCCGCCGGCAGCGCTTTCAATTCACTTATGCATTGGCATGGCCTATGGTTTTTCGGTGTTCTGGCTACCGCTGTCGCGCGCGATCGGATTTGACCGCGACCAAAGCCTGCCCAGACATCTCGCTCGCGGCCGAACTATTCACGACAACCTGCGACTGGCGCATTGCAAGCCTCGGTTGGATGTTCACTTTGTTTTTCGTACTGCTGGGCGTTGCTGCCGCGATCTGGGGTGGCTGGCTCGAACGCGTTGGGCCGCGCAAGGCGGGCGTTGTCGCCGCACTTTGTTGGTGCGGCGGCCTTCTCGTTGGCGCCGCCGGCGTTTTCACCCATCAGCTCTGGCTTATGTGGCTCGGTGCCGGCGTTCTCGGCGGTATTGGCCTTGGCCTTGGCTACATTTCACCGGTTTCGACCCTGATCAAATGGTTTCCCGATCACCGCGGCATGGCAACCGGATTTGCAATCGCCGGTTTCGGCGGCGGCGCAATGATCGGCGCACCACTCGCCAATATCCTCATCAACTACTTTAAGACGCCGACTTCGGTCGGCGTGTGGGAAACCTTCGTTGCGATGGCCGTGATCTATTTCTTCTTCATGATGGTCGGCGCATTCAGCTATCGCATTCCACCCGTTGGCTGGCGTCCGGACGGCTGGACGCCACCGGCCAAGGCGAATGCCATGATCTCGCAGCACAACGTACACCTCAAGGACGCGCACAAGACTCCGCAGTTTTGGCTGATCTGGTGGGTACTGTGCCTGAACGTGTCGGCCGGCATTGGCGTGATCGGTATGGCGTCGCCAATGCTGCAAGAGATCTTCGCGGGCTCGCTGATTGGCCAGCCTGGCGTGAAGTTCAACGCGCTCACGGCCGATCAACGCGTGGCAATCGCGGCGATCGCGGCTGGCTTCGCTGGTCTGCTGTCGCTGTTTAATATCGGCGGCCGGGTCTTCTGGGCATCGCTCTCCGATTACATCGGACGCAAAAACACTTACTACACGTTCTTCATCCTCGGCATCGCACTCTATGCGTCGGCACCGTTCTTCGCTCAGATCGGTAACAAAGCCATGTTCGTGTTGGCGTTCGGCATCATCCTATCGATGTATGGCGGCGGTTTCGCGACAGTGCCGGCCTATCTTGCGGATATGTTCGGCACCCAGTTCGTAGGCGCGATCCATGGGCGGCTACTCACCGCCTGGTCCACGGCGGGTATCATCGGTCCAGTTGTGGTGAACTACATTCGCGAAGCCCAACTTGCGGCCGGCGTGCCACGCGACCACCTCTACGATACGACAATGTACATTCTATGCGCGATGCTAGTCGCAGGCTTGATTTGCAATTATCTCATCAAGCCCGTCGACAAGAAGTGGTACATGAGCGCTGACGAAGTCGCGAAGCTGCAAGCCGCGAGCGCGAAAACTGCGACGGCAACGCCTTCCGGCTCATTTGGCATCGGCAAAGGCGGATTCGACGGCAAGGCCGCACTATTCTGGGCCTTCGTCGGCATCCCGCTCGCCTGGGGTGTGTGGAAGACCCTGGAAAGCGCGATCAAGATTTTCTGATCACCACTAACCGCCGCTGGACGACCTATGTCGTTCTGCGGCGGCTTCGCTTCGCTCGATCGCGCTTCATTCAATGGGGGAAGTTTATGTTTCGCACTCGTGTTTCTATCGCTGCCGTGGCCTTGATGTCGGCCTTGATCGTTACAGCATCGGCACAGATGTCGGCGCCTGCGCCAACGCCTGCGACGCCCGAACCCAAAGTGTCGAAAATGAAATTGACACGAGAAAAGCTGAAAGAAATGCGGGCCAAATGGAGCGCTAACAAGCCCAAACTCAAAAGCTGCCGGACGGAGGCCCGCAAAAAGGGCCTGGCCGACGACGATCGCTGGTTCTTCATCGAGGATTGCATGGGCAAGTCGTGACCAATGGCAGTCACCGGTCATTGTTGCTGTCTTACGGCACCGTGCGTGAATCGCAGCGCCAGGTCATCTACGCGGTTCGCATACACGACGCGTTTCTCGAACTGGACGAAGTTGATGACGTGGCAACCAGCATGCGCGAACGGTTGGCGCATCGTGGCGAGCCGTCGGCCGACGTTGTAGTGGTACAGGGCGACACCAAGGAAACACTGCGTTTGTTCGGGGCGCCCTATTCGGTGAACCGCGTGCGCGCGGCCATGTTCAGTGCCGCAATCCGGTGGACGCCGATCGATCTGTGGTAAATTCAGACTCTTAGCTCGGGGCAAGCGACGGGGATGGCACAACCAGAACGTCGTCGGCAGTCTCGTTTTCGTCAACGACTACCTTCAAATGCCGCCCGCGCGACTTTTTGACTTTCGCGCTCGTCTGCGTCTGTAGCCGCATGCGGCGCTCATAGAAACTCACGATATTTCGCGCGGTCTGCTGGCTGAGCTTTTTATACCGTTCGAACGCCATAGTGACGTCGTCCGGCTTCAGATTGCGGTTGGCGGCATACATCACAAGCAGCTCTCGAGCCGTCGTCCAGGAACAGCCCGCAGCCTTGGCAAGAAGCAAGAGCATGTCCTCGCCCTCATCGAGCAACGCGCGCTCAACGAGATCAATTGGGAAAAGGCCGAGCCGCGCCAGGGCGACAGCCGTCTTTTCGAATTCTTGCGCGTGGGCCGCCCCGTGAACGCTGGCTTCCGTAATTGGGCGCACATTAAATCGCCGTTTGGCCTCACGAACCGCCGCGGCGTGCACTGTTGACGATTTGCGGACTTCGCGCTGCATCGTGGTCGCAACGTCATCTATCGTGTCGCGGATCGCGGCAGCGGCTTTCGGGTTGGCCGCTTCAAGCTTAGCGCGAACAGTGGACGATGCCGCTTCCAGCAATTTGAGGAAGTATTGCCGCGGAAGGTCGCTACGCTCGCCAAGGGCTAAAGTGAGCCTGCGGTCATAGCGCGCGCGCGTCGTCAAGTTACCGTAACCTGCAAGCGAAAAACGCGCGCCTTTATTTTTTACAACCCTATGCACGACCCGTTGATCGCCGCGCTCGACGAGCACATCGGTGACGTCCTCGCTCAACTTCAAACGTTGCGCGATTGCGAACAAATGCGCCTGGCTTTTTGTCGAAGCGTTTTCGATAAGATCTGCGTCGGACAGCTGCTGCGAATGAACCAGCACCGGCTCTGCCACTTCGATCGCGTCGTCGAAAGCAAGCGAACGAATGAGCCTTGGCGGGGCCATTTCCATGGCTACGAGGTGATGGGCGAGTTTGGCGCGCGCCTTGACTTCGATATCGGCGGAAAGCTGCTGAAGCACGTCGTCGAACAGTGCGATCTGCTCGTGCGAATAGCTGCGCGATCCGGCTGCAAATAGGTCCGCAATCCGCTGCAGAATTCTCAAACGCTGTTTGCTGCTGCCGGTGGCAACCGAGCTGATCAGCTCATCAAGCAGCGAGCGACTTTCTGCAAGCGAACCCGAATTCGTGGGACGTGGCTGTTGCTGACATGGGTAACAACCTACCGGGAAGTTCCGAAAACTCGCTGTAGGTCGGGCCGCAAAAAAATGAAAAATTTTACGAAAATTACGCGCAATGATGGGGCGGCCAGTCGCCCCGGCGCTAGCAAAAAGGGCCCGTTTTTGGCGGGCCCTTTGCATTTTTCGACGAAAGGCCGTTCTAGAACAATCCGACAATCTGCCCCTGAGCGTTGACGTCGATCGAATCCGCTGCCGGCACCTTGGGCAGGCCGGGCATGGTCATGATCTCACCGCAGATCGCTACAACAAACTCGGCGCCCGCTGAGAGCCGGACTTCGCGCACGTTGATTGTGTGATCGGCCGGCGCACCCTTGGCGTCCGGATTGGTCGAGAAAGAATACTGGGTCTTGGCAACGCAAATCGGCAATTTGCCATAACCCATCTCCTCCCAGGTCTTGAGCTGATCCTTCACCGCCTTGTCAGCGGTAACGTTCTTGGCCCGGTAGATTTCACGCGCAATCGTTTCGATCTTTTCGAACAACGGCATTTCATCGGGGTAGAGGAATTTGAGCTTGCCCTTGGCTTCGTCGGTCACCTTGACTACGGCCTTTGCGACATCGGCAGCGCCCGCACCGCCCATCGCCCAGTGATCGGCCATCAGCGCTTCAACGCCGAGCGCCTTGCACTTCTCCTTAACCAGGGCGATTTCCGCATCGGTGTCGGCGGAAAACCGGTTGATCGAAACCACCACCGGCAGGCCAAATTTTTTCACGTTTTCGACGTGGCGCTGCAAGTTGGTCATGCCAGCCTCAAGCGCCTTCAGATTTTCGGACTTGAGGTCTTCCTTCTTGACGCCGCCATGCATCTTCAGCGCACGGATCGTCGCAACGAGAACCACGCAATCGGGCGTGAGGCCCGCCTTGCGGCACTTGATATCAATAAATTTCTCGCCGCCAAGGTCGGCGCCGAACCCCGCCTCGGTCACGACGTAATCGGCAAGTTTGAGTGCGGTCGTGGTTGCGAGAACCGAGTTGCAGCCATGGGCAATATTGGCGAAGGGGCCGCCGTGAATGAAGGCCGGTGTGCCTTCCAGTGTCTGCACCAGATTTGGCGCAATCGCCTCTTTGAGCAGCGCAGCCATCGCGCCATGTGCCTTCAAGTCTCGCGCGCGCACTGGTTTGCGGTCGCGGGTATAGGCGACGATGACATTGCCGAGGCGTTCTTTGAGGTCGTCAAGGTTCTTGGCGAGACAGAAGATCGCCATCACTTCGGAAGCGACGGTGATGTCGAAGCCGGCTTCACGCGGATAGCCATTGGCTACGCCACCAAGCGAGCAGACGATCTCACGCAGCGCGCGGTCGTTCATGTCCATAACGCGGCGCCAAACAACTCGGCGTGAATCGATGCCGAGGGCATTGCCCCAATAGATATGATTGTCGATCAGTGCCGAAAGAAGATTGTGCGCCGAGGTGATGGCGTGGAAATCGCCGGTAAAATGAAGATTGATGTCCTCCATCGGCACAACTTGCGCATAGCCGCCACCGGCGGCGCCACCCTTCATACCGAACGACGGGCCCAGCGAGGGTTCGCGCAAGCACAGCATCGCCTTCTTGCCAATATGATTGAGAGCGTCAGTTAGCCCGACTGTCGTGGTGGTTTTGCCCTCGCCAGCGGGCGTCGGCGTAATTGCCGTCACCAAAATTAGTTTGCCGTTCTTCTTGCTTTGCAGCGACTTGATGTAATCCATCGACACCTTGGCTTTGTAGTGGCCATAGGGGTCGAGGTTTTCCGGACCAATACCGAGCTTTTCCTTAGCGATGTCGAGGATCGGCCGCTTTTTGGCGGCTTGCGAAATTTCGATGTCGGACTTCGGGCTTTGATGTTGCGACGCGGGCATTGGAGTCTTTCCGTTATTTGAAAATGAGGATCAACCGAGCCGCGCCCCGGCGGCGAGCTTGGTGGTGGAGATGAGTTCAGAGGCGTCAATCTTCTTGCCTCCGTCGGGCTGAACGCGAGTGATCTTGAAGCGACCGTCGGCGCAAACGACCGTGAAACTGTCGGCGTCGATCGCGACCACTTCGCCAAGCTTACCGGCGATGCCTTTGGGATCCTTGGCGGGCAACGGCTTCGCATCGAAAATCTTTAGCGTTTTGCCGTCGAGCGTTGTCCATGCTCCGGGGGCCGGGTTGCAGCCACGGATCAAGCGATCAATCTGTTCCCACGGCTTACCCCAGTCGATCTTGGCGTTGCCAGGGCCGCAGCGGCCTTCGTATGTCGCCTTCAACTCATCCTGCTTGATACGAGGCGCCTTGCCGGCCTTCACCAGGTCGACGCCCTCAAGCATCGCTTCGACGCCCATCGGGAACAGGCGATCGAAATACACCGTCCCGAGCGTATCGGTATTGGAGATCGGAGTTTTCTTCTGAATAAGCACGTCGCCGGTATCGAGGCCGTTGTCTGGCCAGAAGATCGACAAGCCAGTTTCTTTCTCACCCTTGATGATTGGCCAGTTGATGGCGCTAGCGCCGCGATAGAGTGGCAGCAGCGACGGATGATACTGGATCGAGCCGTGCGTCGGAGCATTGAGGAATTCTTCCGGCACGAACAACGTCACAAAGGCCATGACTTGCAGATCGGGTTTGAGTGCCTTGAACTCGGCTAACACTTCCGGCTTTTTGTAGGAGTCGGGCTGCAAGACCGGGAGTTTGGCGGCGAGCGCAGCTTCCTTGAGTGGATCGGCCTTCGCACCTTCTTTTTCCGGGGCAACGTAAACGGCAACTACGTTTTCACCGCGCTTCAGCAACGCTTCCAACACAGCTTTGCCGAATGCCTGCTGGCCATGAACAACGATACGCATAATCAACTCCCTCCCCAAACCTACTTCCGGTCGCTCCGGCCGAGTGAAGCGACAGCTGTTTACGCCGCTTTTTCTTCCTTTTTCGGCGCGCTCAAGGCGCCGGAGTTTTTGATCTCATTGATATCCGCAGCCTTGAAGCCAAGAACATCCTTCAGGATTTCGTCCGTATGCTCGCCCAAGAGAGGTGAGCGTGTCACTTCGGAGATCGAATCCGACATCTTGATCGGATTGCCGACGCTTAGATATTTGCCGCGGGTCGGATGATCGACCTCGACCACTGTGCCTGTCTCGCGAAGTGAAGGCTCCTCAGCAATTTCTTTCATCGACAAAATCGGGCCGACTGGAATATCGACCTTGTTGCAGATTTCCATGACCTCGAACTTCGACTTGGTCATGGTCCATTGTTCGATCCGTCCGAATATGGCTTTGAGCTTTGGCAGGCGTGCGCGTGGCGTCGCGTACTCGGGATCTGTTTTCCAAGTTGGCTCGCCGATCAGATCGCAAATCGCCTGCCAGACTGGCGCCTGAGTGATGAAATAAATGTAGGCATCGGGGTCGTCCTCCCAGCCCTTACATTTGAGGATCCAACCCGGCTGGCCACCACCGGAATCATTGCCGGCGCGTGGTACCGAATCTGCGAACGGAATTCCTTCTCCGTATTGGCTGTATTCGGTGAGCGGACCGGCCTTCAGGCGCTGCTGGTCACGTAATTTGACGCGGCAGAGATTGAGCACGCCATCCTGCATGGCGGCGAGCACCTTTTGCCCGCGGCCTGTACGGTTGCGCTGGTACAGCGCGCAGACGATGCCGAGGGCGAGGTGCAGGCCGGTGCCGCTATCGCCGATCTGTGCGCCAGTAACCAACGGCGGACCCTCGCGGAAACCGGTCGTAGAGGCCGAACCGCCGGCACACTGCGCGACGTTCTCATAGACCTTGCAATCTTCATACGGTCCCGGGCCGAAGCCCTTAACCGATGCGACGACCATGCGGGGGTTGAGTTTTTGGATGTGGTCCCAGGTCAGTCCCATGCGATCAAGCGCGCCTGGTGCAAAATTTTCGACCAGCACGTCGCACTTTTTGATCAACTCATCGAGCACACGCTTGCCCTGCGGGTGCTTGGAGTCGATGGTGATCGATCGCTTATTATGGTTGAGCATCGTGAAGTAGAGCAAGTCGGCGCCCTTCACGTCGACAAGTTGACCACGGGTAATGTCACCAACACCCGGGCGCTCGACCTTGATCACGTCGGCGCCCATCCAGGCGAGAAGCTGTGTGCAGGTCGGCCCAGATTGCACGTGCGTGAAATCGAGAATCCGCACGCCGGTGAGCGCCTTGCCGTCATGGCCAAACGGTTTCGCTGACGGCTTGAGCAGGCGACCGTTGCCACTGGACTTCCTTGCAGCCGGCTTCTTTGCGGAAAGTTTCACCACCTTGCGGGTGGATTTTTTCAATGTTGCTTTCGCCCTTCTCGTTTTGCTCTTGGCCATGTGTATTTCCTCCAAATTGAATATTGCTTGATGTTCCTGATATGCGGCACAGCTGTGTGCTGCGCCCTGCCCCCTTATTTCTTACGAAGCTTGCTTTGCGGATTGAGGTTGCCGATGCGGCCGCTCTCGCTGCCGGCGGCCGGGTCGAGCACCGCATTGATGAGCGTCGGCTTGCCGGAATCCATCGCAGCGTTCACGGCGCGCTTGAGCTCGTCCGGAGACGTCGCGTTAACACCGACACCGCCGAACGCCTCGATCATCTTGTCGTAGCGCGAGCCTTTGACGAATACGGTCGTCGCGGGGTCCGACCCGACGGAATTGACATCAGTGCCACGATAGATGCCGTCGTTATTGAAGACGACGACACAGACCGGCAGTTTGTACCGGCAGATCGTTTCGATCTCCATGCCCGAAAAGCCGAAAGCACTGTCGCCTTCCACTGCAAGCACGGGCTTGCCGGTCTCAATGGCCGCGCCGACGGCATAGCCCATCCCAATGCCCATGATGCCCCAAGTGCCGACGTCCAGTCGCTTGCGCGGCTGATACATGTCGATGATGCCGCGGGCGAGATCGAGCGTGTTAGCGCCTTCGTTGACGAGAATGGCGTCGGGCCGTTCCTTGACGATCGTGCGCAGCACGCCGAGCGCGCCATGGTAGTCCATCGGCGAGTTGTTGTTCATCAGCCGCGGCGCCATTTTGGTGATGTTCTCTTCGCGCTTTTTGCTGACGGCGCCGGTCCAATCGGCCGGCGGGGCCGACCAATTGCCCATGCCCTGTAGAAGCGCCGAAACGCATGATCCGATATCGCCCACCACCGGGGCGACGATCTCGACGTTTGAGTCCATTTCCTTGGGCTCGATGTCGACCTGAATGAATTTTTTCGGCGCCTCGCCCCAACTCTTACCTTTGCCGTGCGACAGCAACCAGTTGAGGCGTGCACCGATCAACATCACGACGTCCGAGTCTTTCAGCACAGTCGAGCGCGCAGCACCCGCGCACTGAGGGTGCGTATCGGGCAACAGGCCTTTGGCCATGCTCATCGGCAAGAACGGAATGCCGGTTTTCTCGATCAAGGTCCGGATTTGGTCATCGGCTTGCGCGTAAGCAGCGCCTTTGCCGAGGATAATCAGCGGACGCTTGGCGCCCTTGAGCACTTCGATCGCGCGCTTGATCGCGTCGGGCGCCGGAATTTGCGCCGGCGCTGGGTCAACCACTTTCACAAGCGACTTCTTTCCAGCTTCCGCATCCATCACTTGTCCGAACAGCTTGGCTGGCAGGTCGAGATAAACGCCGCCCGGCCGGCCAGATACCGCGGCCCGGATCGCGCGCGCGAGCGCGATGCCGATGTCGGCGGCGTGCAGCACGCGGAAGGCCGCCTTGCACAGCGGCTTGGCGATCGCGAGCTGATCCATCTCTTCGTAGTCGCCCTGCTGCAGGTCGACGATCTCGCGCTCCGACGAACCGGACATCAGGATCATCGGGAAGCAATTGGTCGTGGCGTGGGCGAGCGCGGTCAGGCCGTTGAGAAAACCGGGCGCCGACACCGTGAGGCAGACGCCGGGTTTCTTGGTCAGAAAGCCAGCGATAGACGCCGCATAACCGGCATTCTGTTCATGGCGAAATGAGATCACTCGGATGCCGGACGCTTGCGCCATGCGGCCGAAGTCCGTGATCGGAATGCCGGGTACGCCATAGATCGTGTTGAGGCCGTTGAGCTTCAGCGCGTCGATGATAAGGCTAAAGCCATCGGTCAGCTCCCGCTCCGTCTCAGGCGCGGCCGCGGTCTCGGGCTTTGCTTTCATTGCTGCGTCAGCCATGGGAATCCTCCCGCTCTTCTGGTCGTTTAATCGAGATAGTCGGCGTAACGTGAAACGTGATCGGCCAAACCGAGGGCGTGGTCACGCACCAATTCTTCTGCGCGATTGGTCGCGCGTGCTTCCAGAGCTTCGATGATGTTCATGTGGTCGCGGATCGAACGGTCTGCACGATCCTTTTCACCGATAGTCTTGCGCCTGATCATGCGCATATGAGTGAAAAGATTCTCGGCGAGGTCGATGAGTACGTCGTTGTGACTTAGCTTGATGATGGTTTGGTGAAACTCGATATTGACGTCGGAATATTCGTCGAGGTGTGCACGTAGCTTGCCGTTCTCGAAGGTCGCGAACATTTTGCGCAGGCCGGCAATTTCTTCATCGCTCGCCGTTTGCGTGATCAGACGTGCAGCCATACTCTCCAGCGCCGCCCAAGCCGTGATCATCTCGATCACCTCGCGCTTGGTCTTGCGCACGACGTAGATGCCACGCCGCGGCACCGAGCGCACAAAGCCTTCGCTCTCGAGCTGCGCCATCGCTTCGCGGACGGGCGTGCGGCTGATGCCAAAATCTTGTGCAAGCTTGCGTTCGTCAAGGCGGATATCGTCGCGGTTGCGATAGATGTCCATCGCGACGATCGCGTTCTTCAACGCCGCATATGCCTTGTGCTTGAAGCTCGGCGTGACGTCGATCAACTGCAGCGCCGGCTGGGGCGAAGTGCCGGCGTGAATAGACGCACGTACCGACTCTCGCACACTGGTCTTGGGGAAATTACGATCACTTATACTCATGCTGGTATACAGTATGCCAGGTGCCGACGCGCATGCAATCAGGCCAGGTGACTTGAATTTGGCAACACAAGGAAAGCAAGACCCAAAAAGTAGCAGGGCCCCCCGATCGCGAGGGCTTGCGATAGATTAGTCTTGTGACATTGATCGCTTTCGCATTGGCTTCAATACGAAGAGGGCCAAACCAACAACCACGAAATTCATCACGGCAGTCACCGCAAATACCATGTGCCAACTGCCGGTAGCAGATTTGATGACGTTAGCGAGCGGGACCAAGAAAGCCGAAGTGCCCTTTGCGGTGTAAAGTAAGCCGAGGTTGACAGTGGCAAATTTCGTGCCGAATGTGTCGGTGCAGGTCGACGGAAACAGGCTGAAGATCTCGCCCCAGGTCAAGAAAATCAGCGCAGCAAACAGCACGAACGCCCATGGCGCCGTGCCCAACGATCCCAAAAGCCAGTAAGACACACCGCCCAATCCGAACGCGATCGCCATAGTGAGCTCGCGGCCAATATTGTCAGAAATCCATCCAAACAATGGGCGCGCTGCACCGTTAGCGAGGTTATCGATGATCAATGCGGCCGTGAGGGTAGTCGCGCCCCAGAACACAACGACATTTCCGACTTTGAAATCAGTTGCGATGGGCGCGATCTGCGCGGTGGCCATCAGTCCGCTGGCCGAAACCATCACAAACATTATGTAAAGCAGCCAGAATACCGGCGAGATCAAAACCTCTTTCGGAGTATAGCTGCGTGCAGACTGCGCAACCTTCGGCGCGGGTGCGGCAGACATTTCACCAGCGCCAGGGCCTCTCAATAAAAGCGCCAGGATGAAGACGCAAATGCCCTGACCAATACCGAACCAGAAAAACGCGGTTCCGTAATCGTAAGCCTCAATAACATATTGGATTGGGATTACGGTTACCGCCGCGCCGGCGCCATAGCCTGCCGCGGTCAGTCCCACCGCAAGGCCGCGCCGGTCTGGAAACCATTTTACTGCCATACCCACGCACGTTGCATAAACCGCTCCGCCGCCAATTCCCGAAATGACGGAGCCTGCGTAAAGCATGGACAAAGAGTCAGCATATCCATTGATCACCCAACCAACGGCGACAAAAATGCCGCCCAAGGCGACCATGATCTTAGGGCCTCGTTGAGGACCGAGCAAATCAACAATCCATCCTTGGATCGGAGTTAGCCAAGTTTCGAGCGCAATAAAAATTGCAAATGCAAATTGGATTGAGGCGATCGACCAGCCGTGCGCCTTATTGATCGGATTGACGAATAAAGTCCAACCATACTGCAGATTCGCGATCATCACCATGCAGGTGACGCAAATCGCAAGGTAACCCCAACGCGTCGTAGTCGACGACCGCGATGACGCGGCGGCGCCCGCTAACACTGACATCGCACTCCTCCCCAGTTTTGAAGTTTTGTTTTTTTATTGTGCGCATTCGAACGTGCACTACTTCGCTTAGATTGAAATATTAGCCTATTGATGTGCCGCGGTGAATAGGTAGTTTACTTTGAATGGGCCGGGAAATTCTTGTCTCCATAAGGCAAAGGTACATAAGTATATACGTGCGATGTTCTGCCGCAGCGCACACTAAGGGGGCGGATGCTGGATGCATGGTCACACCAAACATCCTTTGACAGGCAGAAAATCTGGCGACCTCAATATGAGCGGCTAAACCCAACGCCAAAAGTAAAGTTAAGGGAGGAAGTGATGCGAAAACTAGCCTGGTTGACTGTCATCGGGGCTTTATTCATCGGCGTAATTTCCGAGCCAGTTCACGCTGCTACAGCGTGGAAATGCAAAAATAGGCATTGCTTTTGGGTTGAAGGCTACCAAGGTCCGATTCCCGATTATGCCGCTAATTGGGGTCCTCCACGCGAACCTGGCTGCTATTACGCACGAGGCATAGTTTCGAAGCGTTGGTCGCAAGTTTGCCCGCCATCGTGAGATGAATTGGCTGCGTTTTGAGCGAATTTAATTCGCCTTAATGTGATTAGCTTCACATTCGGTATGGCCTCCGCTTGGTACTTGTATGCACCCAGCGGAGGCTAAAACATGAGTTCAAATCGAAATTCGATTAGCCGACCTTACAATAATCAAAAGATCACTGAGTGGGCACTCCTTCTTACATCGTTGGTACTTTTATTCGCGGTTATGGTCCCCTGGCTTCCCACAGTCTGGGCACAGATCGAAAGAATCGCGGAGAAAGAAATTGAGGTTGATCGCGCGTACAATTGCGAACAGTTGGGCGCAAAGGTCGGCACGCAAAAATATAATGACTGTTTGCTAAGCCTAAAAGGGCTGCCAATTACGCAGCCTATCGCTCACAACAAATGATAAGATTTTTCGACTGCTACAAGGTGCTCGACAATTTTTATCTGCGAAGTTCACCAATTCTAGCGATAGAAAAATCTCAGCGGACGTTTGGTACTCCATCAGTTGTTCTTGGCCAGAAAGCCAGCCTCAGTCATCAAGCCTTCATGCATTTTTTCTGCGTCCGCTAACCATTTCGAGTATTCGGTTCCAATCATAAAGGTCTGGTTGAAAGCGCCGTCATTCATAAACTTTTTCCATTCGCTGGTTTCACGCACCTTCTTGAATAAGTCGATGTAGTACTCGACTGCTTCCGGGCTCACACCTGGCGGCATGAAATATCCGCGCAGCATTAGATATTCGACGCTAAGACCCTGCGACTTGCATGTCGGAATGTCGCCCCATGAAATGTTGTCTGCGATCGTCTCGTGATAGTCTAACTTCTTGGTGTCAAACACACAGAGCGGGCGCAGTTTGCCGGCGCGCCAGTGCGCGACTGCTTCTATCGGATTATTGACGGTAGAGTCAGCACGATCTGCGACCAACAACACAGCAACAGCACCGCCGCCTTTGTATGGTATATAAGTCATTTTCTTGCCGGTCGCTTTTTCGACCGCCGCAGTGATGATTTGATCTTCTTGCTTGGAACCCGTTCCTGCCATTTTGAACTGGCCGTCGCGCGAAGTCTTGATCGCGCTCAAGTAGTCTTGCGTTGTCTTGTATGGTTTGTCGGCGTTGACCCAAAGGACGAATTCATCGAGCGCCATCATCGCAACTGGGGTCAAATCCTTCCAACTAAAAGGAATCCCTGCTGCAAGCGGGGTCGTAAACAAATTCGACAACGTAATAATCAATTTATGATCGTCACCCTTGGAGTTTTTAACATCGAGAAATCCCTCCGCGCCCGCGTTGCTTGATTTGTTGGTGATAAAGAACGGTTGTTTGGAGAGATTGTGCTTTGCGATAATAGCTTGCATGACGCGGGCCATCTGGTCGGCCCCGCCGCCAGTGCCGGCTGGCACAACGATTTCGACTGGGCGGGTCGGCTCCCAGGCCTGAACAGGCGCCAACAGCGCAATCACCCCACCAAAGCACACTGCAGCAAAAGTCAGTGTCTTGTTTGTAATCCGCATTTCACTTCTCCCAGAGGTTCCCCGCGCGGTCGATTTTCATGTCGAGCGGCGACTTCTTCATCGCCTTAAATGCATCCTCGCGGGATTAGGCTAGATCAGAACTGGTGCATATTCGCCATGAGTTATTTGACGAAGCGGCCACGGGCCGTTTGGTACGCGCGCCGTAATTTTTCGTACTCCGAAGCTGGAGATTGCGCCGTTCCGCGCAGCCACGAACCGTCCGGTGGCTAGTCGCACCGATGACATCACGTTTCGGAGGATCGAGGTGGGGTAATAAAATTTCCGAAAAACAACCCCATGAAAAGTACGGTAAATTATTGCCACCACCGGAGTCGGTACGGACGCTAGGGTCAGGAAGAATTCTACCCTGATTTTTCTCAACAAATTGGGTTCGTTTTGCCAAAACGAAGCGCTCATATCGGATTTTTCTTAATAGAATATCGGCGGTCTCGAGCGCTGCGACCGGGGTTTCGATTTCATTTCGAAAAAATAAAATCTTTACGTGTATTTGAGGACAGCACAACTTGTTACAGCACGTTTTCCTGTTCGCCAACGAATAAACGGATGTGGTGAAAAGTGCGATCGCAAATACTCTCTATGAGATCAGACTTTTCGTGCACGATGTCCCACCTGGCGCGTTGGTCAATCGACGAGTTCTCACCCACCCTCAAATAATTTTTATTTTTAAAAAAATTCCCCAAAACCAGACGTCCATCGGCGACTCGTAAATATTCAAGTGCCAGCAGAATTCTGATCTACGACTAATCGATGACCTTGTCGGCGATTGAAGTATCCATTGAGGTCACTGGGTGGTTCGACGGCCTCTTTATTTTCCATTGATCAATCTGCGGCCAATACTTTGCGCGTTAGGAAGCTGAACACGCACAGCCGCGAACGAAACGGCGGTGACAATTAGGTGAGCGAGACAATCAATTGGCCAACTTTTACACGTCGAATAATGCTCGCGTGCAAAGTTTCCGAGCGGCTCTACATCTTGGACGCTATGCCGACCCAAGCAAGAAAAATCAACATGGAGTTCGGTCGCCTAAAAGTTTTACGCCTAATTTACGTCGCATGCACTGATTTTAGACGTACAAGCCTTCAGGCGCGCAACACGGGGCGAAGTCAATGTGGATCCTGACTGTCTACGTTTCGATTGTCGTAGTGAGCGAATTAATCGTAGTTGCAATCGGACTAGGCTTGGATCGAATTTTTCCAGCACTCAGTTTACCGATATCACTGTCGCTTTTCTTCGCTGTCCTCTGGTTTGGATGGATTCTGGCAGTACGCTTGACTGAACCTAAGGATGTGAAGGACACGAAGCACGCAATCTAAATTCCTGCTAGTGACATTCTAGAGACGGAGCCTTCCAATATGTTTTGGAGCATTTGCGGGGGAGCACTGGTTCTGGCCGCCTGCGCGTTTTACTGTTACTTACTGCCGCGCAACGGCACGGTGCATCCACTCGTTAGAAATTCAGATGTCGGTTCGATAATTACGATCGCTATCATGAGCCTCTTCACCTTCGGGTTGGCAATGTTCTTTGGAGGGCTTTACGGTTAGCGAAAACTACCTCGGCTACGCATACCTGTTGCTCTCATTCTGCGAACATCCGAGTGCGCTGAACGAGATAGTTGAAGACGAATATACGAATTGCAGACGATAGATTGCAGGTGTCGCGCTGGCGGTCGATTTTCGCCGCCAACATAGCAACGGTCGTGTGTTCTTGCTCGGCAATTTGATGCAAGCCCCGCCAGAATTCGTTTTCCAGCGACACGCACGTCCTGCGCGAATTAACGACAAGGGAGCGTTTGACGTTGGCTGTTTTCTTGATTCTCGCCAACTGCGCCTTAGTTGTTGGTCGCATGGCTTGGCTCTGTCCGCCGAATGCCAACGGCGTATCGCAACAAAAAAATAGCGTGTCCGGCGGTCAGAATTGGCCGCGTGTGCGCGGCCGTTGCTCCACCTTTTTCAGTCATTCCACGGTGCCTAGCGGAATAAATCCCCCGCGTCAGCCAGGGCATCCGGGCTGATTTGCAGTGCAATAACCGAAGGTAAAGTTGGACTTGTCGCTCACTGTGCCCGCAGCGATCTCCAACGCTTCATCGGAAACGTCAAAGGCAAGGATCTCTTCCTCAGCCGTCAAGTTGATTTCCACCATGGTATTGATCCTTCTCGCTTTCCTTACGCTTCGCGACAGCTCCGTAATCGATCGATATGTTTCTAGAATCTCCATTGCAAACCAGTGGAGACCCCCACCAGCGTTGTCCCCGTCCAGCAGTGGGCATTGGAAGTGAGTCCGCCCGGTGCGGCAATCGCGTCGTGACAATCGGTGGTAACCGATCGTCCGCCGGCGCCGAGATCATAGTGGGCGTCAGGTCCGTTGAAGGTCGCCGCCACGATGCTGTACCAGATCAAGTTCTCCGAAAACTTGTGCTTCCACTCCGCGGTTGCCATATCAGCTTTGTTTTGGTTGGGACCAAAGACGGCACCATTGGCGGTCATGAGCGTGCTGTCGTTGTGCTGGCCCGGATTTCCGGGCGAGGCAAATGCGTGCGCCCAGCCAAAATACAAGCTGTCCACGGGGTTCAATTCCTGGCTCACGACTAGCCAGGTGCCCCACCTCGTACGCTCGTTCTGGAATGCCAGACCCTCAGGGACAGACCGATGCAAGTATTCGACGATGCCGCCGACCGTGGTCTTGGTCGCGAATGTATACATGATCCCGGCCTTGGCGGCGTACTCACTCGCCACATCCTGCAGGCATTGTTGTTGTGCAAGGCCAGGGGTATTACCCAGGCCAGCAAACGCCGTGCAATCTTGTGGAGCAAGGGTCAGCGGTACCCCATATGCGCCCGCGAGATCGCTCTGGCGGTTGACACTCTGGTGCCATTCACCGGCGGCGGTCATGTAGAGCGGGCCGTTTGTATAACTGAGATTGGCGCTCACCACATTGTTCCACGCGCCATCGCTGCACGAAATGAGTGGATTTGCGCCGCTTGTCGGATCATTGCCGCCGGCGCAATCGGATTCACCTGAAGGGAGATTGCTGCTATCGTTGGCACGGTTCTGGCCCGGCGACCACAGCACATTGAACTGGAAGCCGCCGAAATTCGGCGATTCGTACCAGATCGAATGGCTGAGCCGCGTGCCAAACTCGACACGGTTGTCGCCGCCGGAGTTGCCCATGATCACCGCGTAATCGCCCCACGTGCCGACGAACGGATTGAATGCAGCCGTCGAGTTCTTGTAGGGCGCGTCGGTCTTGCCGATTTTTATGGCACCCCATTGCGATGACGCAAGTCCGATATAGCTGTTTCGGCTGAATAGGGCGCCGTTAACGCCGTTGCTCAAGTTGCTGTTGGTTTGTCTCGTGCCGGGCGTCACTGAAATGTCGATTCCGGCTTCAAACTGATAGACGAAGTTAAAGTCATGCATGGGAAGGCGTTGGAAGCCACGCACTCCCAAGTATGAGATGTTGGTCGAGATGTCGGGCATCCAGCCGAAATTGCCGACCGGCGTATCGCCGGGCGAACCAGCGAAGGTCGGATCCGGGATCACTGGACCTGACTTGGCATTCTTCGTCGCTCCGTCGAGCGAGACGTCAAATTGGCCATAGACCGTCATCTCACCGCAGTGGGTATAAAATGTAAGATCTTTTCCCGGCTTGTGTTCGAGGAATTTGTGGCCGCTACAATCGTCGACATCCCATACGGACTTCACTGGCATAGTGGTCGATTTTGCCTGGGCATCAGCCGCATTTGCCTTGGCTTGAGCTGCATTTGCCTTGGCTTGAGCCGCGTTCGCTTCCGCTTGGCTCGCCTGCTTTTTTGCGGCTTTGGCGTCGGCTGAGCTTTCTGCCTGCACCGCCATCAATTTATTCACGGTCTGTGTCAACTGCTCGACCTGTGCGCGAAGCGCCTTGATTTCCGCTTCGCTCGTTTCGGCTCTCGCAAAGCCGGTCGTACCCAGCATGAGTACAAAAGCCGAAAGTGAAACGCCTGCACCCAGTCGCGTCCGTAGCGATGATTCGCCCATGGTCATCCCCTGCCCCGTTTCCCGCTTCTAAAAATTGGGCAATTGTTAACTGTTCGGAGGCGGGCGGCGATTACACTGTATTGTTAGCCACCTACGCCTTTAGGTTCATACCAAAGCTGGTCTGCTTTTCGACGAGGTGTGGCAAGACATAACGCCGCGCGATATGCGCAGACCGCCCGCTTATATTCGGCCCATGGAAATGAAGCGGTTCCGGAAAATCGTTCGATTTAAAAGAAGGCGCAGGCGCAGTTGGTTCTTCGACTGACGCGTCGTCGCAACGAATGCGTTAAAGCCGCGCGCAGCCGACTAATCATGAAGCGCACGCCCGATAAATTTTGGCATCTGTTTGACAGCGATCAATCGTGCGAAAATGTCGAAACGATCGAATTTCCATTCTGCTCGGTTTTGGAAAAATCCCAAAGCCTGTCGTCAATTCGGACTAAATCGACCAACGACCTAGCTTTCATCTTGTGCATGACGTGACTGCGGTGGACCTTTACTGTGAACTCACTGAGCTTAAGTTCAGCAGCGATTTGTTTGTTCGGGCCACCAGCCACAACTTTTCGCATAACTTGCCGCTCTCGAGGTGTCAGCAAAGCAAATCGACGTTGTAATTCCGAAAAAGTCGCCATCGCCTGCCGCCGGGACCGATCGCGTTCGATTCCGACATAAATTGCATCGACGAGGTCTTGGTGCCGAAACGGCTTGGTCAGAAATTCAATCGCCCCGGCCTTGATGGCTCGAACCGACATCGGAACGTCGCCATGCCCCGTAATAAAGATAATCGGAAGATCAATTTTTGATGCTTCCAAATTGCGTTGGAAATCGAGTCCGTTGATGCCAGGGAGCCTGACATCGAGCACAATACACCCGGGAACCTCCGGTCGATTAAATTCTAGAAATTCTTCTGTAGTACCAAACGTCCGTACGTTTAACTGGATTGCGCGAAGAAGGCCATCCAGCGCTTCTCTAACATAGGGATCGTCGTCAACGACGAATACAAAAGGCTTATCTTTGTTCACGATTACTCACCTCAAGATGCCAACACGCAAGCGACATACATGTTCTTCATTAGTGTTGACTCCAGGCACCCGTCTCCTCATGTACTCAACTTTGCACCCATTGGCACGATGAAATGGAAGACCGCACCATACGGTATGTTTGGCGTTGCCCATATGCGACCCCCGTGATTTTCAACAATCGAGCGGCTAATCGCAAGTCCCATGCCCATGCCGCCACGTTTGGTCGTATAGAAGGCGCTGAAGAGACGATCGCGATCCTTCGACATAAACCCCGCGCCCGAGTCTTGAATTGATACGAGCACGTTCGAATCGCTTTTTGCCGAACTTACGACGAGGCTTCGCGACCGCTCGGAAACTAAGCTCATAGCGTCGATCGCGTTGAGAATAAGATTAAGAATAACTTGTTGTAATTGGACTCGATCGCCATAGACAAATGACACATCGTTAGAAAGCTGCATCTCCAACGCGACGTCGTGTTGCTGTATCTCTTTCTCGATTAAGGTGACCGTCGCAAGTATGATCTCGTTAATGTCCAAGCGGTCTTTCTCAGTGGTCGAACCCTTTGCAAGTTCTCGGATCTGGGTAATGATGCCGGCCGCCCGGTCTGTGTCTCGGACTAGTCGCGCAACAGCTTGTCTTGCTTCGTCAAAATTAGGCGGTTGGGCTGACAGCCACTGCAGGCAAGCATTTCCATTTATCACCGCCGCGACGAGCGGCTGGTTGATCTCGTGGGCAATAGAGGCGGCTATTTCTCCAAGGGTGGTCACCCGGACAACGTGCGCGAGCTGAGAACGCGCCTCGGATGCCGCTACATTTGCCGACACGATTTTGACCGCAAGATAAGTGGTGCTCGTGATTGCCAACAAGCTGATCAAGGTATTAATCACACCAGCCTGTGACACTCCGGCGTTGGCCGTCAAAAGGTCGCTCAGCAATGTCAACGCTATGCATCCTGCGCCGACAAGCGCAACACCTTGTCTATTACAAAAGCCAACTGATAGTAGGACAATTGCCGTGTAAAAGGCTGGAAATGCAATTTCCAATTCTGTCATCGTGTCTGCGACAAAGATGACGCCCGCGAGCAACACCGTTGTCACGGGAAGAAGCGCACCCTTACCCACAGGTGGAAAATTTTGAGACCACATTAGGCAGCCGCGAATAATAGCGCGTGATAGTCCTAGACGGCGACAGGTGCTTTAGTGCGGGCGTGCAGAACGTGGACGGCCGTTCGGGCGATGGTATTTCCATTGAAGATTACGATTTCTAGGTTGCAACTTTGTTTCATGGGTGCCCCGTGATGTTCCTCCATGCGAGTATCGCCGAAACTTGCTATTGAAACGCGTAAATTCTGTCTCAATATTGCATCGTGGCCAGGATCAAAATTTCAAGGACCCCACGTTTGGACGACAGAAAATCCAACTAGGAGTATCTGCTAAACAGAAATAGAAAGCTCCTAGCCGCATAAAATCGGCGCTGGGTTGATAAAAATCCAGAAGTTCAAAATCCCGCCACGAGCAAAACTAAATAGAAGTTCAGGGCTACCCCAAGGCTCATCGTAAAAATGCCTTCAACACACGACGCGTCGACTACGATTTACCATTCAAAGTCGACTCCCATTTCTGTGTCAGATGTTCAAATGGCGCGACACGACCTACGCCACGATCGAGTGGGGCCTATCAGTCATAAGTTTCGCGGATCGATACGAATGGACTAGGCCATTCTGTTTTTTGGAAGTCGATGCAGAATCGGCGCAAAATACCGATCGGGGGCCGATAGCTGCTTTCGGGCATTAGCGGAATCGAAGCAGTTCCGCGCTATGTCCGCCAAGTGCCACCAGCGGACATAGGGTTAGCCAGACTTAACCGTGTGTTGCAGTATATCTTCAGATGGCTACGATATGCGAATTGCCACAGTCACCGGGGCACTTTAGTTAGCATGACGCACCCCAAAAACTTCAGGCGAAAGCGCACCATTCGTATCGCACCAACCCGCGAGCGCACGCTCCCCTGTATGACGAAGCTTTTGATATGTAATGTCATCTCCGCAGCCATCATCTCCATAGGGTCAGTAACTACATCGGCCGAAGCCGAGACAATCGCTGCAACGACTAAGCGGCTGGACTACGCCGCCGGTCCGATAGGCAAGAAACATTTGAGTAAACGTCCCGAGGGCACCAAATACTTTAGTTTCCCTCAAACACCCCCACCAGGCTACTATGGCAATTGGGGTTTCGCTCCGGGAGGTGATTATTGGGACCGCAATTATATGTGGCGTCGTTCGCTCGGGTTTTGGGACACAAACTCACCAGCGTGTCCGTTTCGATACTGCTAGCGCAGCACACACGCGCAGACCAAACCTATGCTCAGTTAGCTTTGCCGGTGTGCTGAGGCCTCGACGCGTCGGGGCCTCAATGTCCGCTTTGGGTCAATAGCGGACATGTGCGGTGCACGGTCCAGTCCGCTAAGTGCCAATAGCGGACTTTTGTTGAAAACGCCGCTCGCAAAGAAACGAGGCCGCCGATCAGGGCGGCCCCAATATCATATTCAAACGGGTGTCGTCTGACGGCTACTGTACCCCTTCCGTCGCATAGATTTTGAACTTCGCGTATTTGTCACCAATCTTTCGAGCGTCTTTGTAAGCCTGTGAATTATATGCTTTTAGCGCCTCATCCATATTGTCGAAATGATTTATGACGATACGGGATTTAGGCGCGGCACCCTCGATCGATACGGTCTTGTTGCCGCGAGCCATAGCTTTGTAGCCCGCTCCTGTCGCCAACGCTTTTTGTGCGAGTGGTGCAAATTCTTTCACGAACGCCTCTGGATTAGATAGCTCGATTTCCGCCACTACATACGCGGGCGGCTTGGCTTGCGCATGAAGACCCTGAATTGCCGCAGCACCGACGGCAACACCTACAAGTAGCGACAACGCGACTGTGTACTGCGTTTTCATTGCGTACCTCCCTGTTTTGAAAATCGCGGTCGGGAACTTAATTCGAACTGACGAGGAAACGCCGTAAATTCCGCATCAAATTCACTATGCGAGCTGCACTGGCGTCTATCCGCTGACAATGTCCGCTTTGCATCAAGAAGCAGACATGTGCAGCGCACAAGCCAATGTCCGCTAAGTGCCAATAGCGGACGTCGTCAGCCTCATTCGATCACTTCGTCGGCAAGCGCAACTACCGTATTCGGCACAGTGAGATTCATTGCTTTAGCGGTTTTCAGATTGAGCACGAACAGGTAGCGCGTCGGCTCTTCGACTGGCAGGTCGGCGGGTTTTGAACCCTTGAAAATACGGTCGACCAGCGCGGCGGCTCGGTCAAAGGATTCGCGCTGGTCAGCGCCGTAAGACATCAAGCCGCCGTCGTGAGTGACGAAGTCTTGTTCATAGATCGCCGGGAGTCGGTGCGCGGCGGCATAGTCAATCACGCGCTTACGGTTGAGGAGGGTCAATGAATCCGAGACCATCAAGATGGCTTCCGGCGGCTCGCGGTCCATCGCTACGAAGGCGTCATTGAAATCGTCGGGCTCACGCACGCCGAGCGGTTGCACTATGACCCCAATCTCCTGCGCGGCCTTCGCCGATGCCTCGTAGCGTAGCGACATGCCGAGGTCGTCCTTGTTCCACAGCATGGCGACCCGGCGAAGCTGGGGCGATATTGCCTTCAGCAATCCAAGGCGCTTAGTGGAGAGTGTCGCAGCGTCGTCGGCTATTCCAGTTACGTTTCCGCCGGGGCGCGCGAGGCTCTCGACAAGCCCGGTCGCGACCGGGTCGCCCGTGCCGGTCACGAGCACTGTTGAAACACCCGATGCCTTGGCGGCCACCGCGGCCGGGTAGCCGATAGTTACGACCACACCGACATTGGCGGCCTTCAATTCCTGCATCAATTGCGGCAGCTGGGCCATTTTGCCTGCGGCTCCCCGAGCCTCATAGGCGAGGTTTTGCCCAAGCGTATATCCGCGCTTTGTCAGTCCAGCGATGAGCACTGCTCCGGTGCCGGCGTTGGCAGGGATCGGTGGGCCGACAGTGAGCGTCCCTAGGCAATAGTTCTTGGAAGTTTGGGCGATAGACCTGCCCGTCGCAGCAAATGTCATGCCGCCAATAAAAGAAATGAACTCGCGGCGCTGCATGTTCTACTCCAGGGTGAGAACAAGGCGTCGCCCCACATGAAAGTGTACTAAATCGCGCGAGTGAAAAGCATAAATTCGGCCTTAACAGTGACCATGCGCAAGATGTCCGCTTTGGGTCAAAAGCAGACATGTGCAGCGCAAAACGTCATGTCCGCTAAGTGCCAATTAGCGGACATTCCAGGGAGTGCATGAGGTAAGTTACTTGACCTTTTCCCAAACAACGATGCCCACGCCTTCACGACCATCGATTGGGCTTTTGTTGGGTGCAGTTCTTATCGTTAGGGTGCTGCCTTCTAAAGTATAGAACCTGACCTGATCGCTTCCGGCTCGAGCGCCATTCCACGAAATGTCAACGTGGTGGATGACCTTGCCACCGTCTATCGTGTAAGTCCCCGCGTAAGCGATCATTGATTTATGTAGTTTGACGCGTTCTTCATCGGTCGGGGCTTCTTCTTGCGGCTTAATGCGATCACCAGCGACGAGAATTGTGTACATGCGGCCATCACTTGAATAGCCGAGGAAGCCTTCCGGGTGTTCACCAAGCTGGTTGTAGCGCTCGCTCGTCCCCGTTACCTCGCGTACAAAAGATTTCAATTTCCAAGTGCCGACTAGAGGGCTGTCATCTGCTGACCCACTAGTCGGAACAATTACGAGCGCCAATGCCACAACGGCAGTGAGCCCTTTCACAGCGTGCCAATTGATTTTCATTGAGCCTCCTACGCCGGTAGCGCCCGGCGCTTTCGGCTGTGCAACTTGGGGATTGAGGTCAGCAATCCACAAAATATATCTTGCAAAGAATTACCGAACAAGAACGCTCGTTCTGCTCAAGGGCACCAATGTTCGCCTTGGGTTAAAAGCAGACATGTGCAGTGCAATTCGGCATCTTCGCTAAGTGCCAGAAGCGGACGTCGACTATGGCAATGCGACTCCACGTGCTCACGTTAACAGCTCGACGCGCCCCGATTTAAGCTGATAAATGCCACCGACGACGCGGATTTTCTTATCATCGTTGAACGATTTTAGGATTGGCGTTGCAGCTTTGAGTTTGTCGACATTTATACGGACGTTCCGGCGCGTTGCGTTGGCCAAAAGGTCGCCGGGGTCGCCTTGGACGGATTTCACCGCTGGGGTGAGCGCGGCCACGAGCGTCGGCAAATGCCCGGGCAGTGTGGTGCCGTCCTTGACGGATTTGATCGTCGCATCAACGGCGCCACAGGAATCGTGGCCGAGCACCATAATGAGCGGCGTATTCAGGACCTGGACGGCATATTCAAGGCTAGCGACCATTTCGTCGCTCGCGAAATTGCCGGCAATGCGGCATACAAAAACGTCGCCGCGTGCCGTGTCAAAGCAGTATTCAGGCGCAATACGGGAATCGGCGCAGCTCAGAACTGCCGCAAATGGGTTCTGACCTGCGCTCAGAGACTCGCGTTCATGCAGAAAGTCATGCCGCTTACTGACGCCTTCGACATAACGGCGATTGCCCATTAGCAGACGGTCCAGCGCGGCGTCTGGGGAAAGAACATTTTGCGGTTTTGGCGGAGCGCTGCTTTTTGCGGCAAAAGCGCCCGGCGAAATAGCAAATCCTACAGCCGCCGCCGTTGCTAGTTTTAAAAGGTGTCGTCGCGCCAAAGGCGGCGTTGATGCCCTGCAGAATTCACACATAAATGACCCCGAATTTAGACCGAGTTAGGGGGCGACGTTAGGGGTCAAAACGCACGGTAGCAATAACCGCCAACTGATGGATTGGGGCTCGCATGTCCGCTTTGGGTCAAAAGCGGACATGGAAGCGAGCTATCGCGATGTCCGCTGTAGCCTCGAAGGCGACACAATCGCCAAGTCGTCGCAGCTGTGATCTGCAACACAGCCGGGGCGGTCGGCCCTTGCGATGCTCTTCTCACAAGCTGCCGAGCCGTCACCGTCCCCAACGGCCCCAGACCCTCGGCTGTGCGTAGGAGGGATCGCTGCTTGTGCCACACGCAGCGGTCCCTCTTCATTTTGCGACGTCCGGTATTCCCCCAAAAGCGGACATCCGCGGGCGACTTAGATACGTCCGCTAAGTGCCAAAAGCGGACATCACTACCCCTTCCGCACGAGCCGTTTTGCCGCGCGCGCGGCGGTTTGCGAATAGCTGCGATCACCGTGAATCAGCATCAAGGCCATGGCGCCTTCGGTTAGCAGCATGATCTCGCGCGCACGTTCGCGGTGCGAGGTGACGCCACCGGTGGCAAGTCCGTCGGCCAGCCATTGCTCAACGGCGGTCTTATGGTTGCGCGCGATGGCGCGAGCTGGGTGGCCGCGCAAATCAGCAAGCTCCACCACCACGCGCGTGAAGCCGCCGCCCGACCATTTTGGCTTCGCCGCCCATTCCGAGAGGTCCGCGAAGAACGAGTCGATGAATGCGCCAGGCTCGCCAGCGCGTGGAAATGCTCGCAACCGCTCGAATTGCCAGCTTGCTGGAATGCGCGAGGGTCATCGCCATCAAATCATCCTTGCTGGGGAAGTGCTGATAGAGGGCGCGCTTTGTGATACCGGCGCGGACAGCGATTTCGTCCATCGACACCCGCAGAAAACCCTGACGCCAAAACAAGCCGAATGCGGCATCGAGGATGCGTAGCCGCGTCTGCTGTTTCGACCGTTTCACAGTTTTGCTCGGGCTCTGAGTATGAATATCCAAGTATACTGACGAGTGTATTTACTTCGCAATGGAACCGGCGCTCTGATCGCCACACCATGCCGGAACGCCTGACGCTGAAATCCGCTACGGTCAGAAGTGTATCGGTGCCATTGCGCCGACCAGTGGTCTCGAAAGTCGGACTATTCCAAGAATGGCCGCTGATTCTAATCGACCTTTACACCAACGAAGGCGTGGTCGGCCGCGGCTATCTTGAGCCCTATCTCAAACAATCGCCCCGCTACATCATCCCGGCAATTGAAGATCTGGTGGCGTCACAGATAGGCAAGCGGCTGGCGCCCCTCGATAGCTTTCAGGCCAGCCGGCGCTCGCTCAATCTTGTGGGTTACGAGGGCGTAACGATGATCGCGGTCGCCGGCATTGATATGGCGATCTGGGACGCGTTGGCAAAGGCTGCGGGTATGCCGCTTGCGGTCATGCTGGGCGGGGCGCTCGGCGACGTGCCGGCCTACAACAGCAACGGGCTCTGGTTGACCGATGTTTCGACATTAGCCAAGGAAGCAAAAGAATTGGTGGCCGAAGGCCAGTTCAAAGGGCTCAAGCTTCGTCTCGGGCGGGACCGACTAGCTGACGATCTTGCTGCCCTCCGCGCAGTTCGCGAGGGGGCAGGCGACGAAATCAAGTTGATGGTGGATTTCAACCAAGGTCTTTCGCTCGGCGATGCGTTGGCGCGCTGCCACGCGCTCGACGACGCGGGGCTTTATTGGTTCGAGGAGCCAATCGTCTACAACAACTTGTCGGGCTACGCGCAGCTAGCGCGCGAACTACAGACACCTGTGCAGATTGGCGAAAATTTCTACGGACCGCGCGCCATTCATGATGCGCTCGCTGCCGGAGCCTGTGACTATGTGATGCCGGACCTGATGCGGATCGGCGGCGTCAGCGGATGGCTGCGAGCAGCACCGATCGCTGCGGCTGCGGGGATCCAGGTTTCCACCCATCTATATCCGGAAGTTGCCGCGCATCTGATGCGCGTGACCGAAACCGCGCACTGGCTGGAGTGGCAGGACTGGGCCGATCCGATCTTGAAGGAGCCATTTGCTGTTAAGAACAGCTGCCTTGAAATTCCCGACCTTCCGGGCATCGGGATTGAATGGGATGAAGCTGCGGTCGCGCGATACCTTTACTAAGAACTCCCGCACCAACGTCAGATTTAGTCCTATTTCGCGTGGAGGTCCGCTTTGGGTCAAAAGCAGACATGTGCAGCGCACAAGCTCATGTCCGCTAAGTGCCAATTGCGGACATCGGCGAGCTACCGCTCCACAGCTTTCGGCAAAAGGTTGTCCAGTGCCGTTATTAGTTGCTCGGCAGTATATGGCTTCGCCAAGAAACCGTAACGCTCGACAAAGAGCGCACGCATACCATCCGTTATTCCCTGCCCGGTCGTGTAGAGGACCGGCAATCTGGGCCTTCTCCTGACGGCTTCTTGTGCAAACGTGAATCCCGCCTGAAATTCTGTTTGAAGGCCGATTTCAGTGAAAACTAAATCAATTTCCTCGCCGCCTTCGATAAGAGCAATTGCCTGATCGGCCGTGCTCGCAGACAGGGTTTTATGGCCCGTGTCCGCGAGGATCGAATTCCGTGAGGACTCGTATTGTTCTTCGTCTTCAACGATTAAAATCGCCGCCACGGTTCCCCCAACCCGATGTCTTTTGCATATCAAGAAACTTACTCCCAATGCGTTGGTTCCGTCGGTGTCGTTGGTTTCATCAATGTTAGCCGTCTGACGTCCATTGGACTGTCGGAAATGCAACACAATTAAAAAATGCGGCTGAAAACAAAAAAGTTGAATCCGCCGCGGGCAATCTTTTCACCTCATTAAAAATACGAAACCAGTTCGCGTTCCATTCCGATTTCTTTTTGAAAGTATTTACCACGCCAATTTCTTGGTAATCGCAATATTACCACTTTGGCCTATCGTATTCGACGGGGGCGGCCCGCCCGCTGGAAGATATCGGTCGCATCGGAATTACGGCCTCGACTTTAAGAGAGCCGATGTCCGCTTTGGGTCAAAAGCACATGTGTAGCGCACAAGCCAATGTCCGCTTAGTGCCATTAGCGGACATAATTATTCGTGACACGCCCAGACCGGCAGAAGCCCCAGCCTTGCGGAGATGTGCAGTGCACTACCTTATGTCCGCTAAGTGCAAACTGCGCACATCGGTCGGCAGAAATGCCGCCGTCTTACTGCGACCATGCCCGACTAGGCTTCGGCAATTAGCCCGTCAACAAAAGCGCGGAACTCGGGATTTACTCGGTTCTTGATTTCGCCCCAGCAGGTGCGCGCACCCGGCGGCGTCGTGATTGCCTTGATGCTGTCGCGGATACCGGACCAGTGCTGGGTTTGAAGCATGTGAATTTCGCTCTGGAAAAACACGTTCTCGGCCCGGCGCAGAAAACTCAGCAGCATGAGGCTGTACTGCGCACGCTCCACTTCACCGAGCGACGCGAAGTCTCGCCCGGCGCGCAGGTACAGTTCGACTAGGCTCTTGTCCTTAGCGATGTCGAAGGATATTGCGGCGAAGGAGTTGACCACCTGCTGGAACGCCGAAGCGCGTACGGCACGGGTATTGTGGAGAATCTGGATGGAGACGTAGATGACACTTGCGATAACGCCGACACCGCTCATGGCCGCGCCGAGTGAGGCAAGCTCCTGAAGCGACATGCAAGCCCCCTCGAAATAGAGAGGCCGCCACTGAGGCGACCTACTTACCTTTTCTCTTTTTTATGGCTTCCTCGGCCGCATCAATACTTGCGGCAATTTCACGCCAGTTATCACGGTCCTTGATATGGCGGTCGCGTTGGGGCGCGGTTCTCGACGCAATCGCCATACGATCACTTTCGGAGGCCTTGTCGTGATACCAGCCGGATTGCGACATAAGCTGGTATCGCACCTTTCTGCTCGCAGGTCTGTATAAAAACGACCACCCAACCGGACAACTTTCCCGACTTCCGCTTTGGGCCACAAGCGGACGTGTGCAGTGGATAGGCGATTTCCGCTAAGTGCCAATAGCGGACAGACGCAGCTACCTTGCTTGAGCCAAACTTGGCGACTGCGGTATCGTTGGTCTCAACGACTGGTAGTCAACGGCATAGAAAAGCGCGCCTGCACAAAAAACAACTGCCGCAGCAATGGCTAGATATCGTGCCCCCATATCAGTTGTCTATACGAATGCGGGTGTACATCACACCTCTAGGCTGATTTCACAGACAAGACCGTCCGCACGCCAGTCAAAGAGTACTTCTCCGCCGGATCGCTGGGCGATCATTCGTTCAATAATCCGTCCGCCAAATCCTTTGTGCATCGGTTCTTGCACTTTCGGTCCGTTCGACTCGGTCCAACGCAGCCGCAATCGTCTGCCCGTGTCATGCGACCATTTCAGTTCGACTTCGCCGCCGGGCACGGCCAAAGCACCGTACTTGGCGGCGTTGGTCGCCAACTCGTGCAGGGTCATAGCAACGACCTGAGCAACGTCAGGCTCTAACAACACTGGCGGACCGTCTATGCGCACGCTCCGTCGGTCCTTAACGGAATAGGGAGCAAGTTCCTGTGTCGCTATCGTCGCCAGGTCGGCACCAATCCAACGCGTCTGGACAAACAACGAGTGGACATTGGCTAGCGACTGAATGCGTCCCTCAATTGCCCGTTTTAGACCTTCGGGTGTTTCGGACTGAGAAAGCTTGACGGTTGCTTGCACCGTCGCGAGCAAGTTCTTGCTTCGATGCTCTGCTTCACGAGCCAACGTCGCGATTTGCTCCTGGCTTCGCTTCTGTTCGGTAATATCCCGCGCGACTTTCGATGCGCCAATAATCTGGCCTTCGGCATTTTTGACGGGGGAAACAGTCAACGAAACAATAAATTGGCTGCCGTCTTTGCGTTGCCGAACGGTCTCGAAATGATCAACACGTTCCCCGCGACGTATGCGCGTTAGAATTTCACGCTCTTCGCTTCGGCGGTCTACGGGGATTACGATTGTGATCGGCTGACCAATCGCCTGTTCGGCAGTGTAGCCGAAAATACGCTCAGCACCGCTATTCCAGCTTGCGATAATGCCGTCGAGGTTTTTGCTTACGACTGCGTCGTCATTGAACTGGACGATAGACGCCAGCCAGCGCAATCGCTGCTCACTTTCTTGAAGCTTGGCTTCAATCTGTTTGCGCTCGGTAACGTCGCGATTGACTTCAAGCACAGTGTCGTCGCCAAGCAATTGCATCCGACTGTCTACGAGGACCTCTCGGCCATCCTTGCAGATGTGACGAAGTTCGCCCGACCAGGAACGTGTATTCTGCAAATGCGAACGTAGCTCGGTAAATTCGGTGGGGAATTTCGTTTGCAAGAGCGCATGACTGTGGCGGCCAACCGCTTCGCTCTCTGAAAACCCATAAAGTCGCTCGGCTCCGGTGTTCCAAAACTCGATTGGTCCGTCCAGCTGCCAAGTAAACATCGGCTCATGGGACAATTTTATAAGGTTGGCTAAACGCTCTGCACGCTCAGGATCCGTTTGGATTCCGGGTGACTCGCTTCCATTTAATTCGAGGTCTTTTTGCACCCGTGGCCCCTTGGTCCCCCTCTGCCTTTGGGCAGCAATAGAGACCATAGCGCTATCATCGCGTGAATACACGCATTGGGTGTGTCTACATTTTACCTCCGAAATCGGCCAACGATTGAGACAGACGATGTCCGCTTTGGGTCAAAAGCGGACATGTGCAGCGCAAAACATCATGTCTGCTAAGTGCCAATAGCGGACGCCCGCTTCAAATTTAATGTCCCCCAGGTCAGATATCGTCTGGACAGCCAACGTCGCCGACGCTTTAATTTTCCCATCGGGAAAAGGTATTACCTCACGGGGGACATTGCATGCCCCATTCTGACACTGCCTTAGGCTCACCGACCGACTTGCTCGCGAAGCGGCCAATCTGTCCGCACTGCGATACTCCGATGTGGCTCGTTAAAGTCGGGCCTATTGGGGCGAACTTGAGCCAACGCATATTCAAGTGTCCGACGTGCGAGATATGTCCCGCGAAGGACGCCAACCGATCCGAACCCAAGTAGTGCGGCGAACGCATGCCGCTATTCTTGAACAACACCGTGCACTGGAAACTACGGGCTGAGGAAGCGCGACTGCTAGCCGAGAAGCTTGAGGACCCGGAGGCCAAGGCCGCAATCCTCAAGATTGCATCCGAATACGACCATCTCGCACTCCGTGCAGCGGAGCGGTTGCTAAAACCAGATGAGTCACCGACCTGATCGCGGCTAACGTATTCTATTTATTTTGTTTGTTTACAACTGCGTCTGTCGCATCGATACTTTCGGCAATCTCCAGCCAGTTATCACGTTCTTGGATCAGAGTTTCCCGAGCAGCCGTATTGGTCAAAGTGAATGCTCGCCGCTCACATTCGGCCGCCCTCGCTCTGTACCAACCGGTGTGGGACATAGATTAGTATTGCACCTTTCTTGTCATATGTCCGTAAGACACGATGTTCGCTAGTTCCAAGGGCCGAAATCCTTGATCCAGATCAACGCGGTCTCATCAGTGCGGGCGCTCACTCCTTCGATGCTGAAAGATCAATGGCCACCTGACAAGTGGCTGCCGGTTTCAATTGCGCCTTCCGATGCCGACCTTGAGGTCGCCGTAATGGACAAGAGCGGCGTCCACGCGCTGGTATTTCCGGTCCGTAAAAGCGGACCTGATTGGCTCGACGCTTCAAATAAGCGCATCGACATAGTGCCGACACATTGGCGCAAATGGACTGATAGCCACTAAATTAGTAAGCCTTGGTCTCTTTCTTGTCGTAGGCAGGCAGTTCTTTCAGCTTTGCCTCCTCCTCGGCGAGAAGGCGTCTTTCCATTGTGCGCTTTGTCGGATCAGATCTCCGTTTTCAGCAGTTCTTTGAGCCTGTCGATATTTGCTTGAATGATCCTTCGCATAAATTCCAGGCTGCGCCGATATGGCGGCGCAGTCGAGGCATATGTCTGGTGAGGAACATTACAAATTAGGACAAGAAGGCAGACCCTTTACACATTGATGTCCGCTTTGGGTCATTAGCGGACATGTGCGGTGCACTAGGCGATGTCCGCTAAGTGCCAATAGCGGACATCGGAGCAAGTCACGCGCTCGCTTTATGCAGTGCGCGGCTCATCTGCTCATTCCAGCCCGGATTATGGGCTTAAGAGGCGCCAACACATCGCAACATCGCGCGGCTGCTTTGCCAGTCTGCCCAATTCGTGAGCGTGCCGCCGTGCTTCGTCCCATCTTTGAAGCTCGAGATAGCCGTAAGGCGTGGATACGCCAGCCGACGTTAAATCGGCCCGGCTGGAGCGAAGCGGAAACTGTCGGTGACTAAAAAATAAAATCGCAACTCACGGGGCGACAGGCTTTCTGGGTCCTAGCGCTTTTCAGCTTTAACCAAGAACCTAGTGCCACGCTTTTGAATTATCATCTCTGGGCTTCGGCCAACTTGATTGATCCTCTTGCGCCGTTTCATTCCCGCGGGCCGCCCTCAGCATCCGTAGCCATTGCTCCGCAATCCGCAGCCAGGACGCTCGGTCTGCATCCGATTTAGAGTTTTCGGCCATCCGCTCACATTCTCGGACGTTCCGTCTGTACTCGTCTTCCAGTCCCATGTAGTCCTTACTCGGCATCTTTATTCGGGTTTTTGGTGCTCTCTCCGTCCAGCCAAGATTGGGTCTCCGCTAAATGATTTCAGGATCTTGCCATCCGCTCATAGCGCTTTTTTTTCTGAACCTGAATTGGCAGCGTCGGCGAGTTCAGTACAGTTTTCGGCATTCTTCCTTAAGGCATCCGATTTCCCCATGACCTCCTCCACGCGGAAGATTTCGATGTCGGTTAAAACGAGGAACCCTGAAACTGGTTCCCTCCGCCTCTTTGCCACGTGAAGCTGCAGATGACGCAGTACTCTTCGCCCCTTCGTCCGCCAGTCTTGAGGATAGGTTTTCGGTTAATGTCCCAATTCCCGTTCCATGAAATTCCATTTCGGCCGTCCGAATTTTTACACCCACCGCAGATGATATTTCGAGCGGAAACCAGATAGCGGCTTTTGTGTTGGGCATCCATGCACAAAGTCGAACCTGTCAAACGTATTCTGGAAAAGACGACCGGCGTGGGCATTCCCGGCGCCGAGCGAGCGTTAAGCCGGATAAAGCCAGTCAAGCCCCGCTTAATGCGCTTTCGGCCAGATGGCTATATCCCGAACAACCCTTCTTTGCCCTTGCTGCTTTACCCGCGCGTGGTTCGCTTCGAGCGCGGCGGTGATCCGGCCGCACTGTTGGAGGCGATCTTTAATGCCAATGGCTGGGGGCGAGCTTGGCGCAACGGCATCTATGACTTCGTCCACTACCATCCGCGCATCCATGAGGTGCTCGGAATAGCCCGGGGTGGTGCAACACTTCGCCTTGGCGGAAACACCAACGGCTCGACTGTCCGGGTCACCGCAGGAGATGTCGTTTTTATCCCGGCGGGGGTCGGGCACGAATGCCTGCGGCCAAACAGGGAATTCCTTGTAGTGGGCGCTTATCCTCCTCAAGGCACCTACAGCGAACGCAGGGGCAGTTACCAGGACTACAAGAAGTCCCAGACCGAGGTTCGGCGTGTGGCGGTCCCCAAAAGTGACCCTGTATTTGGGGATATTATTCCAACGATGCCGCGTCGGAAGCGGGCCTGACAGGGTCGTTCGCTTTGGGTCAAAAGCAAACATGTGGAGCGCAGAACGGCATGTCCGCTTAGTGCCAATAGCGGACATTGCCACCTCTATTCGATCACCTCGTCGGCGCGGCCCATTATTGCAATCGGAATGGCAAGCTCAAATGTTTTTGCCGTTTTGAGATTAATCACGAGATCAACTTTGCTGGCTTGCTCGACCGGCAGATCAGCCGGCGGAGCGCCTCTTAGAATTTTCCCCGTATAGACTCCGACGAGCCGATAAGCCTCGAACAAACTCGGCCCATAAGACATCAGCCCGCCGGCAGTTACGTACTCACGCCAAGGGTACATCGTTGGTACTGAGTGGTGAGCCGCGCCAGCGACGATTTGTTTGTGGCGGCTGAGTAGAAACAGATCGGCACTTACGATGAGAGTGTCGATGCGAAACTGCGCGAGCTTTTCTAGGGCAGCGTCAATTTCGGTCGGGTTGCTTGCGCGTAGGACCTGTAATTCTCGCAAGCCCAGAGATCCCGCGCCCGCTTGCACCGCTCGTGTTTCTGCGTCGGTGTAAGGATTGTCCGGGTTGACAAGCAACGCTGGCAGTGCGGCTCGCGGCACCATTTCATGCAAAAGTTGAATTCGCTTTGCAACCAGCTCGGCCTGCAACGCTGCGACCCCTGTCGCATTCCCTCCAGGGCGGTTGAGACTGGCGACGAGACCAAATTTCACCGGGTCAATACCGAGATAAAAAACTATCGGTACCGTCGAAGTCGCTGCCTTAGCGGCAAGGCCAGTTGGCGTACCCCCAATTGTTGCAATTACGGCGACAGAACGTTGAGCAAGATCGGTCGCCATCGCCGAGAGACGGTCGTAATGAAAATTGGCCCAGCGATATTCGATTACGACGTTTTGTCCCTCAACAAAACTCATATCGCCAAGCCCCTTGCGAAAAGCTGCAAGAAAAGGCGTGGCGTCCGCTTCTGGTGACCCGGTGCTGAGATAGCCTATCACCGGCAATGCTGATTGGGCGCGAGCGGCCAACGGCGTAACGGCCACGCAGCCGAGTATACGAATAAATTCGCGCCGCCTCATCGCCGCCCCCCAAGGCTCAGACACGCCATAGTAGCAATTCACGTGGGTGAACTGGAAGGGGTCGAGAGGAAGGCAGCTCATGTCCGCTTTGGGTCAAAAGCGGACATGTGCAGTGCACTAAGCGATGTCCGCTAAGTGCCAATAGCGAACTCATGCAGCGCAAAAAAAGGATCGTTATTCAATCACTTCGTCGGCGGTGACGAGCAGCGATTGCGGAATTGTGAGGCCAAGCGTCTTCGCTGCGCTCGCGTTGATGACTAATTCAAACTTGGTGGGTACCTGGACCGCAAGATCGTTGGGCTTTTCACCCCGGAGTATGCGGTCGACGTACGAGGCCGCTCCCCGAAGCAAATCGGGGACGTCGACCCCGTAGGACATCAGGCCGCCCTCAGCGACAAAGAAACGATACGGGTAAATGGTGGGCAAACGGTATCGCTCAGCGAGCGAATAGATCGTTTTTCGATAAACGTTCATGGAGGTGTCAGACATGACGACAAGGCCGCCACCGCCTTCGCGACCCAGCTTCGTCATGAAGGCTTCGACTTCATCGACGCCGAGAACGGGGGCGTTAATCGCCTCGATCGCAAGCGCCGAAGCGGCGGATCGGAACGTATCCAAATAATATCGAGCATAGGGCGCGGTTTGTGGATTGAACAAGAACCCGATGCGGGAGACCCGGGGTGCAATCTCATGCATCAATTCGAGCCATTTTCCGATCACCGAGGCCTCAATATTGAGGAAGCCGGTGATATTGCCACCTGGATTTGCCAGGCTTGAGACAAATCCGCTGCCGACCGGATCGGACACCCATGCAAATACAATCGGGATTGTGCGGGTCGCCGCCTGCAACGCCGCGGTCGCGGGGGTGCTGATGCCGACAAGCACGTCCGGATTTAGTCGGGCCAGCTCCTGCGCGAACAGTCGCATGCGATCGACGCTGCCGGCGCCCCAGCGATAATCGATATGCACGTTGCGACCATCGATCCATTGCAGTTCAATAAGCCGCTTCCGAAATGCAGCGTCCCAAGCCTGGGCCTCCGAATCGGTCTCGGCGAGCGAACTCAAGACGCCAATACGCCGCATCTTCTCGGGATGCTGCGCGTGCGCCGCGATCGGCCACACGGCTGCTCCGGCAATAAATTTTGCAAGATCGCGCCGTCGCATTGTCCGTCCCCCAGAACTCAAGACTAAGCCAAGAGGCCGATTACAGCAGGGAAAAACGCCCGCTGGAACGGGGTTCAACAGTCATTTTGCGCAGCAGCAATTTGGCGGCCCGAAGCGTCGTAATGGGTCAATAGCGGACATTATTCGACCACTTCATCCGCGCGAAGCAGGAATGGTCCCGGAATTGTCAGCCCGAGCGCCTTTGCCGTCTTGAGATTGATCACCAGTTCAAATTTCGTTGGCTGCTCGACCGGAATGTCACCAGGCTTCGTCCCGCGCAAAATCTTGTCAACGTAGGCTGCGGAGTGTCGAAACAGATCCGAGTAATTTGGCCCGTATGACATCAGCCCTCCGGATTTAGCAAAATCGCGGGTGCTGAAAATCGTGGGCAATCGCTCGGCAAGCGCAGCCGCCAGAATGGGTGTCCGGTTGGCAACAATGAGTTGGTCGACAGCAACGTAAACTGCATCGGCTTTGGTTTTGAGCTCCCGAAAGGCGGCCGGGATATCCTCAGCTCGCCGGATTGCGCGTGGGGCGACTTCCAGGCCAAGCCTGCGTGCTTCGGCCTGGGTCTCACCCATCTCGAGCACGGGCTGGGTGTTATCGGCATTAAAAATAATCGCCAGCTTGCGCAGCTGAGGAATGACTTCTCGCAATAGTTCTAATCGCTTTCCGGCAAGTTCATTTGCCTGAATCGAAAGCCCAGTGACGTTGCCGCCCGGTTTTGCCAAGCTTTCAACCAGGCCGCTGCCGACAGGATCAATTCCCACTGCAAAAACGATCGGGATCGTCGTCGTTGCTTGCTTTACTATCGGAACGGCGCTTCCGACCGTGACGATAACATCAACTTTAAGCCGCACGAACTCGGCAGCGATTTCCGCATAGCGCTCGGGGCGGCCTTCCGACCAGCGATACTCGATCTGGATTGTGCGGCCTTCGATCCACCCCAAATCGCGCAGGCCTGCCACAAACGCAGCCGTCCAAGGAGCAAAAACGGAAGCGTCTGCACCTAGAAATCCGATAGTCGGTAGTTTCGTCGCCTGTTGTGCTACCGCGGCGAGTGGCCAGCCAGCTGCAGCCCCGCCGAATAGGGCGATGAAATCGCGCCGCCTCATCACTGCGCCCCCCAACCAGAATAACACATCGTACCGGGTCGTAATAACACTTGGAATGGGCGGCGACTGAATGTCCGCTTTGGGTCAAAAGCAGACATGTGCAGTGCACAGCGCGATGTCCGCTAAGTGCCAAAAGCGGACATCACCGAATAATAGGAAAAGAAGGGGCCACCAACGGAGGCAGGCCGATACGAAGGCACGGACGATGCCGTGCTAATCGGTGCGCGTACTCAATGCGTCACGCATCTTGCCGACGTCACCGGGCGATACGGCCGCTGCCGGACGGCCCCACGCATTGCGGACATAACTCACGACAGCCGCGATCTGCTCGTCATTGAGCTGACGCCCGAACGACGGCATGCCGGGCGCGGTCGGTTCCTTTTTGGTGGCGACGCTGCGCGCGCCGCGCAGCACGATGCGGATCAGTGTCGTTGCGTCACGCGAGCGCACGCCGGACGATTCCGCGAGCGACGGGAACAGCTGCGGCACACCCTTGCCGTCGATCTGATGGCACGCCGCGCATTGATCGCGGTAGATCGCCTGCCCCGCGACCATCACCGGATCGTCGGCTTTCAATGGCGCGGGACTGTCCGCCGAACCCGGCACGGATTTCAGATAGGCCGCCATCGCCGCAAGATCCTCGTCCTTCAGCTTGGACGTCGAGTGCTCGATCTCCTCGGCCATCGGCCCGGTCGCGGCGGTGATGCGGTTATGGCCGGTCTTGAGATAGGCCACGATATCGTCGGCGGACCAAGGGCCGAGGCCGACGCGGTCGTCATTGGTGATGTCGGGCGCAAACCAACCCTGCAAATAGGAGCCGCGCAGATGTTCGCCGCTCTTGTCGCCGCCCAGAAAAGATTTCGGCGTATGGCAGGCCGTGCAGTGGCCCGGCCCTTCGACGAGGAACGCGCCGCGATTCCAGTCCGCCGGCTTCTGCGGATCGGGCTTGAACTCCCCCGGGCTGAAATAAAGCGCATCCCACACGCGCATCGATGTCGCGGATGTTGAACGGGAACGGCAGGGTATTGGCAACGACCGGATGGCGGACCGGCTCGACCGTGTTGAGATAGGCGCGGATGGCGACGACGTCGTCGTGCGACATCTTCGTATAAGACGTGAAAGGCATCGCGGGATAAAGCCGCGCTGCCGTCGGGCCGCACGCCGTTGCGTACCGCGTTGTCGAATTGCTCGTCTGTCCACGATCCGATGCCGGTCTCGGCGTCGGGCGTGATGTTCGGCGAGGTGATGTTGCCGAACGGCGTCTCGATCGCGCGGCCGCCGGCGAACGGCTTGCCGCCGTTCTGGATCGTGTGGCACGCCACGCAATCGGCGGCGGTGGCGAGATAGCGGCCCTTTTCGACCTGCGTGAAATCCTGGCCGCCGGCCTGCGCGGCACAGGTGGCAATGAGCAGCGCCGAAGCGCCTGCCGCGAACGCGGCTATAGTCCCGCGTCTACGCATCGACCAGCGGCCCCGGCTTCTTGAGGTATTGCTCGCGGATTGCCTTGGCCGACCAGAACGCCAGCGCAGCGACCGTGCCGGTCGGGTTATAGCCGGCGTTTTGCGGGAAGGCGCTGGCGCCCATCACGAACAGGTTCGGCACGTCCCAGTGCTGAAGATAGCGGTTGAGCGCGCTGGTCTTGCGGTCGGTGCCCATGATGGCGCCGCCGTTGAGATGCGTCGTCTGGTAGGTCGTGCTGTCGTAAGGGCCCTTGCGCGGATTCTTCTCGGTCTTCTCAGCGCCCATCGCCTTCACCACCTGTTCGAGCTTGTCGGTGAGGTAGGCGGCCGCCTTCAGCTCGTTGTCGTGGAAGTCGATCGTCATGCGCATCAGCGGACGGCTGAAACGGTCGCGATAGGTCGGATCGAGGTCGAGATAGACGTCGCGATAGCTGTAGAAGCTGCCGTGGACTGCCGCGCCGCTGATCGTGCTGAGATAATTGTCGGCTACGGCCTTCTTCCACTCGGCGCCCCATTTCGGCGTGCCGGACGGCACGGGCGTCGTGGTGATCGGGCGGCCATTGGTCTGCGCGTGGGCGAAATAGCCGCCGCCCACGAAACCATGCGGGCCGTGATCGAAATTGTCGCCGTTGAATTCGTCCATGATCATGCCGATGGCACCGGACGCGATGAACGGATTGAAGTTGAACTTCGACTTGTCGAAAAACCCGTTCACGCTCGACATTGTCTGGTGCGTGAAGTTGCGGCCGATCACGCCGGTATTGGTCGCGGGATCGTAAGGCTGGCCGATCTTCGACAGCAGCAGAAGCTGCACGTTGAATAGCGAAAAAGCCGACAGGATCACCAGATCGGCGGGCTGTTCCCATTCCACGCCGCTGCTGTCCACGAAGGTGACGCTGGTGGCGCGCGTGCCGGAGCGGTCGGTATTGATCTTGGTGACTTCGGAATTATCGCGCGCGGTGAAATTCGATTTGCGCACCAGCACCGGCAGGATCGTCGTCTGCGGGCTGGCCTTGGAATAGTTGGCGCAGCCGAACCACTCGCAATAGCCGCAATAGGTGCAAGGCCCCATCCGCACACCGAGCGGATTGGTATAGGCCTGCGAGAGATTGCCGGACGGTTGCGGGAACGGCTTGTAGCCGAGTTCGCGCGCCGCCTTGCCGAACAGCGAGTGGCCGAAGCCCTGCTTCTGCGGCGGCGTCGGATAAGGCCGCGAGCGCGGGCCTTCGAACGGGTTGCCGCCCTCCTGGATCTGGCCCTTCAGGTTGCCGGCCTGACCCGACGTGCCGCACAGATATTCGAACGCGTCGTAATGCGGCTCAAGGTCGTCATAGGTGACGCCGTAGTCCTGGATCGTCATGTCCTGCAGGCAGGAAGGAGGCGCCGTAGCGCTGCGTCAGGTGCGTCTTGAGCACGAAGTCCGATGGCAGGAAGCGGTATGTCTGGCCGTTCCAGTGCACGCCGCCACCGCCGACGCCGTTCGGCGGCATGAACGAGCCCCAACTGCGGATCGGCAGCGCGGTCTGGTCCATCTTGTTGCGAAACGTCACGGTCGTCTGGTCGGGCCGCAGGAACAGCTCGTGCCGGATGTGGTAGCGCAACTCGTCTTGCGCGTAAGTGGTCGGAAAATCGGTCGGCGCATCGCGCCACGGGCCGCGCTCGATGGCGATGACGTCGAGCCCTTCGTCGGTCAGTTCATGCGCGAGGATCGAGCCGGTCCAGCCGAGCCCGATGATGACCACATCTTTTTTGGGAAGGATGCGCGCCATTACCGCCTCGGGGTCCATTCCGCGCGGCCGGCCAAACTCACCGGCGGCAGCGGAAAGGGTTCGTTGTGACGCTCGATCCAGTCGAGATAATTGTAGCGAGCACCGGGAAAGCCGATCATTTTCCACGACACCATGTCGCGATTGCCGCCATAGATCGGATCGGCGAAGAACCCCATCTGGATGTCGGTAACCGCCTGCTGGAAGAACGCCTTGCCATCCACGCCATCCAATTTAATTTTTTCGCTCTCGAGGCCTTTGAGCAGTTCGTCCTTGTCGGCGTCGGACAACTCGACGAAGGCCTTGCCGGAATAATTCGTGCGGCAATATTTATCGAGAGCAGCGAGTCCGTCGCGATACGTCTTGGTAACCCCGCCCTCTGTCTGCGGACCTTGCTGTTTGGTGCCCTTCATGATAGGGCGGTCGATTGTAGAGACCTTCGCCCTGCCCATAAGCGCCGGCCATCTGCCGGTCGAGATAGACGGCGCAGCCGGAATCCTTGCCGCCTGGCGTTTTCGGATCGGGCGGGATAATGCGGTCAGCGAGCGCCTCAACGGCGGCGGCTTCAGGTGCGGTGAAAAACATCCACGGCCCTGGACGGGCGGGAATTGGCGGGTCGCCGGCGTTCGGACTCCACGGCAGACCGCCGGAGATCATGCGCGCATGTGCCGTCACACCGGTGACCAGGAGCCAAGCCGTAGTGGCTAGCAAATCCCGACGTCGCAACATGCACAAATTGGCCCGCTAGGAGCCGCCCGCGGACCCAACCGGCCAACCGAGGCAAAGTTCCTCTCCGCTGGCATTTAAATAGTTAGGCGCGAGCAAGATAGGGAAAGACGATCGCTTGATTGTCATTGTAGGGTAACGATCCTCACACTCTGAGGTTTGGTCTCTGCAAATTTCCCCCGGACAATGTGCTTATCCATCACCCGCATGTCAGCTTTGGGTGATTAGCGGACATTTGGGGCTCATATCTTGATGTCCGCTTTACCCCGAAAGCGGACATTGATCGGCAGTTAGAGAATGTCCGCTAAGTGCCAATAGCGGACGTCGCTTCAATGGAGCGCGATCTCACGGGGCACAACCTTTTTTGACTATTTATTCAACTCTGCTTGGACGGGCAGACGCCGTACATCAAACCTGTGGCGTGGAAAATGCGCTATCAGCGCGGGAAGAACGATTAGAATAAGTATGGGAGCAAGCGTCATCCCGCTTACCACGACAATAGCGAGTGGCTTCTGGACCTGGGAGCCAATGCCGGTGGAGAGCGCTGCCGGCAACAATCCAACGCCTGCGATGACACAAGTCATCAGCACAGGACGAATTTGCAGAGCGCCGGTCTGCAGAATCGCTTTTGTTCGCTCCATACCGCCTCGGACAAGAAGGTTATATTGCGACAGCACAATGATGCCGTTCATCACCGATATACCAAACAGGGCAATGAATCCGATTGCAGCGGAGACGCTGAAAGGCACGCCGGTGATCCCAAGGCCGATAACCCCGCCGATAACCGCCATCGGAATGACGCTCATTGCAAGTACGGTATCAATCAGCGAGCCGAAGTTGATCCACAACAGCAAAGCAATCAGCCCAAGCGTGATGGGCACGACGACCTTCAATCGCTCAATCGCATCCTGAAGGTTGCCGAACTCGCCGACCCATTCGAGCCGCGATCCGGAAGGCAGCGAAACCTGCTGGGCGATCTTTTTCTGCGCTTCTGCAATTGCGCTTCCCAGGTCTCGGTCGCGCACGCTGAACTTGATCGGGAGATAGCGCTGCTGCTGTTCACGATAGATGTAAGCGGCGCCTGATACGAGCTCGACATTTGCGATTTCAGCTAGTGGAAATTGCACTGTTCCGTTCGCACTCTGTGCCCCTACTGGAATGTTGCCGATCGCTTCTGGAGTATCGCGATAGCGCGACGCGAGTCTGACGATGATTGGAAAGTGCTGGTCGCTGTTCGGTATATAGAGCTCGCCAGCAGAATCGCCCCCGATAGACGCACGAAGGGTCGAATTTATATCGCCCGGAGTAAGCCCGTAACGGCCGGCGCGGGCACGATCGATATCGACCTGGACAGTGGGCTGGCCGAGTGACGTAAACACCGCTAGATCGGTGATCCCTCGCACTGTGGACAGCACTTCCTTGATCTGGTTTGCAGTTTTAGTGAGGGCTTGAAGATCATTGCCGAACAACTTGATCGAATTCTCGCCTTTTACGCCCGAGACGGCCTCGGACACGTTGTCTTGGAGATACTGCGAGAAATTGAACTCCACGCCGAGGAACTCGGCCTGAAGTTTCGCCAGCATTTCACTGGTGAGCCTTTCTTTATCGATTCCTCGAGGCCATTCTGACGCAGGCTTGAGAGGTGCAAAGAACTCCGCATTGAAAAATCCCGTGGCGTCGGTGCCGTCATCAGGTCGCCCATGCTGCGATATGACGTTTTCTACCTCTGGAAAACTGCCGATGACCGCACGCATTTGATTAACGTATTTATTCCCCTCGTTAAGCGAGATCGTCGACGGCAGTGTCGCGCGAATCCAGAGATTGCCTTCCTCGAGTTTTGGTAGAAATTCCAAACCGAGAAACCGCACGGCCAGCAGGGCAGCGGCGAGCAGTAGCGCCGCACCCAACAGGGTCCAACTCTTTTTGCGCACGGCAAATTCAAGAATGGGGGTGTAGAGACGATGAATCGCGCTCATGAGCCGCGTCTCAGCGTCTTCGACGTGCTCTGGTAATAATAGAGCGGCGAGTGCCGGCGTTATCGTAAAAGTCGCGATCAGGCCGCCCGCAATCGCGTAGGCGTAGGTTTTAGCCATCGGCCCAAAGATGTGACCTTCGACACCGCTCAATGTGAACAGCGGAATAAATCCGGCAATGATAATCGCAGCTGCGAACAGAATGGATCGATTTACTTCGATCGCACCGTGGAACAACGCAAGCATCTTGCCGCGAAAATCACTGCCGTGGGCGTGGTATGCCATCGTCGCCTGGAATGGAAGTTCGTCACGCGCCGCAAGCCGCCGATACATGCTTTCGACCATGATCACGGTAGCATCGACGATAAGTCCGAAATCGATGGCTCCGACTGACAGGAGATTGGCCGATTCCCCGCGCAAAACCATGATTCCGACGGCGAATGAGAGGGCGAATGGAACGGTCGCGCCTACAATCAATGCACTGCGAAGATTTCCAAGAAACATCCACTGCAACGCAAAAATAAGCGCGATACCAAGCGCCATATTATGCAGAACGGTGCGGGTCGTGATTTGAATAAGGTCCTTGCGGTCGTAGATGCGTTCGATTCTCACACCCGGAGGCAGCACGTTTGAGGTGTTGATATTTTCCACCTCACGCTCAACACGCTGGATGGTCGGCGTGCTCTGTTCGCCGCGACGCATGAGGACGATGCCTTGGATAATGTCATCGTCATTGTTCATGCCGGCAATACCGAGACGCGGCTTAGATCCGACTTTTACTGTCGCCACGTCGCTGACGAGAACCGGAAGCCCACTATTCTGCGTGAGCATCGTATTGCTGAGGTCTTCGATGCCCCGGATCAACCCAACTCCGCGCACCACCGCTGACTGTGGGCCTATGTCGATCGTGTTACCGCCGACATTAATGTTGCTGTTGTTGAGTGTTTGGATCACTTGCGGGAGCGTGAGCTTCGACGCAATGAGCTTGTTTAGATCGACCTCTATTTCAAACTGCTTGGTCTTGCCGCCCCAGCCAGTGACGTCGATGACGCCGGGGACCGCGCGAAAGCGCCGTTGCAAGCACCCAATCCTGCAATGTCTTGAGATCGGTCACGCTGTAAGAAGGCGGCCCCACAAGGCGATAGCGGTAAATCTCTCCGATCGGGCTGACAGGAGAAATCTGCGGCTGTGCGCCATTCAGCAATGGTGGCACCTGCGATAAGCGGTTGAGCACTTGCTGGAGCGCTTGTTCGTAGGTGTAGTCAAAATTAAATTGCAGCTTTACGTCAGAGAGACCGTAAAGCGAAATCGTCCGGATCGACCGAAGATTGGGCAGACCGGCAGTCTGCGTCTCAATTGGGATGGTGATATATCGCTCGATTTCTTCCGCCGAAAGGCCCGCGCTCTGAGTGATGACGTCCACCATCGGCGGCGTGGGGTCGGGGTAGGCCTCAATGTTGAGCTGCAAAAAGGCAAACAGCCCGCCAACAAGCGTCCCGACGAACAACACGAGCATGATCACGCGCTGCTTCAGCGCGAACGCAATAACTCCGTTCATAAAATCACTGGTTCATACTCTGCTGTGGACCACGAAGGTCCTTAGCCTAGGGAACTCTCCCATCACATAAATTCGGTCTAAATAAACGGGACGGCGGAGGTGTGAAAAAACTAAATATTGAGCGCGGGACTGACCACCCAAAAAAGAAGCCGCCCATGTGAGGCGGCTTTTAGGAATCCCAACTGAAGGATGTCATCACTTTGGTTGGGGCCCCAAGTAATTTGCCACGATGCCAAAGCGTTCCTTTGACCGTATGTCAGGAAAATCCTGACATACGTTTCCTACGAAGAACTCGGGTTTGGTTGTTCTTTATGTCTCGTTTAGGTAACTGACCGGTCCGGTTACTTGCCATTTAGGTGACAGCCGATTTTGCATAGGGCATTGCTCTCGCTGGCGCGACGCTTTTATGACCGTTCTCATCGCATTCGCGTTGAAGCGACGCCTTCGGCCCGTCGTGGATGCGAGCATTACAACTAACCAAATCCGGTTTCCGCCCAGTGGAGTGCTTGTACGAAGCGCTCACTGATCCGGAGCGTCGTGAGCGTGCTGCCGTTGGCACACTTGTGACGTACTTGCTGATTTGGACCCTGTACGCAGTCATCGCAAAGAGTAGTCAAGATATTCACGGGGACATGGCCGAACTGATCGTTTGGTCTCGCGATCTGGCTTTCGGTTTTCGGAAACACCCGCCACTGGCCGCCATTGTTGTAAGTTTTTGGTTCGATATCTTCCCGATCGCCAGTTGGTCCTACTATCTGCTCGCAGTTTCAACAGCAACGCTCACGCTTTGGATCGTCTGGCGTTTGTCGGCAGATTACCTTGACGCTGAAAAGCGTGTCCTAGGAGTGGCTCTCCTCACGCTTATTCCCTTTTTCAATTTTATCGCGCTGACTTTCAATGTGAACACGATCCTGATGCCGCTATGGGCTGCGACAACCTTTTGGTTCCTACGATCATTTAGAACAAAAAGTATAGTCTACGCTGCACTGGCCGGCGCCGGTGCGGCCGCCTGCATCTACGCAAAATACTGGTCATTCTTTCTTTTGTTTGGTTTGAGCATCGCTGCATTGATGCACGCCGAGCGCGCCAATTTTTTTCGTTCGTGGGCGCCATGGGTAACCAGCATCGTATGCGTTGTCTTGTTGATTCCACATATTGATTGGATGATCGAGCATGATTTTGCTCCGCTGACTTATTCGATGGCCGTTCACGGAGACAAGTCGTTTGGCGCTGCGTCGCTCGGAGTATTAAAATATCTCTTAGATTCCCTACTTTACGTCGCTGTTCCTGTCATTTTGACGGCTCTAGCAGCGTGGCCTCCTCGACGGGCATTCGTGGATATGGTGTGGCCGAAAAATTCAGATCGTCGGCTCGTAGCATTGTCATTCTGGGCGCCACTGCTCAGCCCAGCTGGTGCCGCGTTGATCGCCGGCTTCAAACCGGTTGGTCTTTGGTCGATGTCGATGTGGACACTATTGCCGGTCATGCTGTTATCACCGCCAGCGGTAACCATCGATCGGCGGAACGCCCGCAAAATGCTTGCGCTTGCCATTGCCGTGCCGATCATCGCTCTACTGGCATCACCGGTAGTCGCCATCGTCATTCACAAAGTTCGTAGTATTCAGCCGCATGCTTTGCATGGCCAACTGTTGGCCAAGTATGTAGATCAGGCGTGGGCTTTAGCGAGCGACCAGCCCCTTCGATTTGTCGATGGCGATCTCGATTTGGCCTATGAGGTCGCGGCTTACGCGCACGATAAACCGCGTGCGCTGCCCGACATGCCCACGATAAAGCCGACGAAGGTTACTCGCGACGGCAGAGTCGTAGTTTGTTATGCCGACACGGAATGCGCGCGAAATGCTTTGGTCGAAGTGTCTCGGAAATACGCGGGTCGATCATTTGAGACCAACATTACCCGCAGTTATTTAGGTGTACCTGGCGCATCTCAAAGATATTTGGTTCTCATCATCCCGCCGAGGCCGTCAGATAAATGAATTTACCGGATCGCGGTAAAAGACCCTTGATCTAAGAAAATACACGCTTGCGCCATGACCGCTTTGGGTCAAAAGCAGACATGTGCAGCGCACTAGCGGATGTCCGCTTTGTGCCAATAGCAGACATTCATTCGATGATCTCGTCGACGCGGGCGACTAACGTCGGGGGACGGCAATACCGATTGCCCTTGCAGCCTTTAGATTGATGGCCAGCTCGAATTTAGTCGGTTGGACCGATGCAGATTAATGGGTCAGGGGCGCTGATACAATTGTACCAAGCGGGCGCCAGCCAAAGTTAGGCATTGCGCTACATCAAAGCCACAGCTGACCCGCGCGGTATATACTTTGATAGTCATCGGCAAAGAAGAATTTCAACGAACAAAAGGGCTACCGGTGCTTGAGAGACCAGTCGCGCTCCCGCCTGTATAGAATATGGGGAGGTCGCCATGCGCCACCCTGAGTACATCCCGCCTAGAATTGAAATCGAAAAACCTGCGTGTCCGAAGTGCGGCGAGCGCATGTGGCTTGTACAAATTGAACCGGACAGACCAAATCATGACAAGCGTACGTATGAGTGCTCGGCATGCGAGAACGTGCTAATCGAGATTGTTAAATACCGATAGATCGAGCCCGCAGCTATTTGAGCAGTAAACTCCATACCTCTGAAAGAGGAACCGCTGCGTGTGGCGCAAGCAGCGGCCCCTCCTACAGAAAGACCGCCTCGCGGCGGCCCCTCCAATATCTACTCAGATGTTTTGATGGGGCGGCCCACGCCTTTCGTTGCACGCACTTTGGCGCAAGACCTACATAAACGGATGGGTTCGATCGGGCTGCTGTGTGCGACCCATATACATGTTCCGCATTGATGGCATTGGCAAATGAATGACCGCGTAGTTGGAGTCGCCATTTCGTTGACGGACGGACACGAGAGTACTTCGCGAGATTCTAGACCCGAGTCGGATTGCTCAAGGGACGCCTGTTCCTCCGCAAGACGCCGTTCGAAAAAGTGGCGCTCTTCTTCAGTCAAGTGTGTCGCTAGTATTTTTTTATATCTGTCGGTGTTCGTCCGGCGAACGAATTTATGGTCCGCTTGCGGTTCAAACGTCATTGCATCCTCCCACTACCTCTCTCGCAACATGTGCCGAGGAGAAGCGTTCGGTATTTTCGATCGGTTGTTGCTATCGATGCCGAGCCCAAAATTCAGCTCAGCAGAAAGGTCCGCCTTTAAGGCGAGCGCTCCCCAGGGCGAGCGCTTGAAAGATGCTCTCGAATATTTGCGCAACGAGCCGCCCTTGGCAAACATGTGCGCTTTTAGAAACTAAACAACTTAAGTCTGAACATCGCAAGCATGTAATAATGCGACAGAACAGCTGACCAATTTTGATCCCGCTGCCCTCGGTCGGGCACATTGCGAGTCCGCTTTGGGTCAAAAGCGGACATGTGCACCGCAAAATGGAATGTCCGCCCCCGGAAGCGGACATTCGGTGGCTCGCGGAGGTCGCAATATTGAAATTATTTGGCGATAGGCGGCCGATTTAATTCGTTTGCCTGGTGTCTGATCGGATGCTGCTTCCAAAAAATGCGAGTAACCAACGATAATTTATCGAAACGAATTTTTCTGTTCAAAAAAATTCATTGCGCAAACCGGCGGCTCCCATTGCGGCACGTCGGAAGTTATTTAAGCCGTCTTCAATCTGTCGTCATCGGCATGTGGCAAGCCGCCGATTGCTACCCGAGTAATGAGATTGGCCAGTTCATCGACAAACGGCTCGTGGATCGCCAGCCGGAATGGCTCTTGTGCAAACAGAACGCGGTTTCGCACGAAGACGCTTCAGCTGTCCCGCTCTGACGTCGTCCTTATCTTGGTGCCCATTTCAACCAGTCGCCTAATCGCTTCAGCTCGGGACGGAAGATCCTTTTGGCGCCGTCGCCAGTCGTCGACGAGACGCAAAAATTCCTCGGACACCCGCATTTGAAACGGCCGATCTTGTGGACCCGTTGAGGGGCGTCCGGGTGGGCGGCGGCTACTTGTCATTATTGTATATTTTGTATTGACAATATGCACAAAGCGAGATACCTACGACGCAACGCGATAAGCGACATCATCTAACTAGCGTTGGAGTTTTGCAATGAACCTCGAATTCGCCGCTATCACCTACCGTTCCCTTCGCGACCGTATCCGCGCTGAAGACCCAACAATCGACGAACAGACCCTGGCCGATACGGTTGAGGGGCTCACGGATCTGCACGAGATCGTCACCGCCATCATCCGCTCGGCGCTGGCCGATGAAGCTTTGGCAGCAGGTCTTAAGGGCCGCATCGCCGACATGCAGGGGCGTCTGGAGCGTCTGCAGGACCGCGCCTCCAAACGCCGCCAGATCGCCAAAGACGTCATGGTCGAATTGGATCTTAAAAAGATCACGGCGCCCGATTTCTCGGTCTCGATCCGGCCGGGCATGCCAGCTTTGCAAGTGCTCGATGAGGCAGGCGTGCCCAGCATCTATTGGCAGCCCAGTGCCCCGCGATTGAAGCGGCAGGAACTCCTGAGTGAACTCAAAGACGGCGCCGACATCACCGGGGTTGCCCTCTCCAATCCGGAGCCAGTGTTAAGTGTGAGGACACGGTGATGGGCTTTTCAGCAAAACAGCTCCAAGCGCTGCGCCGTCCGCTCGATGGCCGGCAGATCCGCACCCGCGAGGCCCATGGCCGCGAGCTGTCCTATATCGAGGGCTGGTTTGCCATCTCGGAAGCCAATCGAATCTTCGGCTTCGATGCCTGGAGCCGGGAGACGATCGAGACGCGCTGTGTGCTTGCCCGCGAAACCCGCGGCACCTTCCTGGCCGTCTATATCGCCAAAGTGCGCATCACGGTGCGGGTGGCGGGTGCAATTGTCATCCGTGAGGGCCATGGTTCGGGTGAAGGCCGTGGAACATCACCCGGTGAGGTGCACGACATTGCCCTTAAGGCTGCAGAGACCGATGCCAGCAAACGGGCCTTTGCCACCTTTGGCAGGCCGTTCGGCCTTGAGCTTTATCGGCAGAGCCGCACGGGGCCATCCCCCTCGCCGCCCTTACAGCCAGCACCATCCGCTATCGAGCCAACGCGCTTTGGCTTTCATCCCGATGACACCACGCCCATTCCACGACCGTCGCGTTACTACGGACGCCGGCAATCACCTCCATTCAATGAGCACTATCGCGACACAAGACCCGCGACCCATCAAACAAACCCACCAGCCCTTTCCGCCTCTCCCGCACCTCCACTAGCACCGCCGACCGCAGATCCCTCCTCCGCCAGGATCGAGCCAACCAAGTGCGAAGCAGCCAAAATCGAACCAGCCAAGATCGACAAAAGCATTCTGGCGCTTGCCGAACCCAGACGGCGGCGGGACAAGTCGCACTTGCGCTTTGTGGCGGCCCAACCCTGTCTCGTCTGCGGACGTCATCCTTCTGACCCGCATCATTTGCGCTTTGCGCAACCGCGCGCCTTAGGGATCAAAGTCAGCGACGAGTTCACCGTACCCCTGTGTCGAGGACATCATCGCCAGCTGCATCAGGCTGGCAACGAGATCGCGTGGTGGACAACAAACAACATCGACGCCCTGCCGGTGGCGCGCCAGCTGTGGGAACAGACCCACCCCAATGAAGACCAGACACAGTCGCAGCCTCAACCTGAACCGGCGGCCAAACCCTGATGGCGACCGACAGGCAGATTGCCGCAAACCGCCAGAACGCCAGCAGCAGCACCGGTCCGCGCACCGAACCCGGCAAGCGCCGCTCAAGACGCAATGCGATCCGTCACGGACTAACTGCCGAAACCGTTATTGACGTTCTTGAAGATCCCGCTGCCTACAAGGCGCTGCAAAGGGCGATCTACGCCGATTACCGGCCGCGCACCAATTTTGAACTCGAACTGGTCGCTAGGCTTGTCTCGTTGTTGTGGCGGCTCCGGCGCGCCATTGCGATTGAGAGCGGATTGATGGGCATTCAAGCCAGGCTCTTGCGCAAAGGCAGCGCAGGGAAAGCACAATCTGCCAACGACACGCTCAGTCAGTTTTACGCGCTTGTCCCAGCGCTCTCGCCGAGGTCACACACACTCTCCGATCAAGCCGCTCGTGCCTTGAGTACTTCACAAGAAGAAACCGCAGCTGGCACTGACGTATCGACGGTCATATCGGACGTTGTGCATTCATTTATGAAAGTCTGCTCCTGCGAAGGCGACATTTTTGAACGCCTTGGCCGCTATGAATTGCGGCTATGGCGGCAAGCGGTTCAAACAATATTGTTGCTCAATACTATAAGTTGCAGCGCACAAGGCTATGCGGACTTCCACGACAAACATTATCAGCGGTTGAAAAAGAGCCGACGCGCTTTGTGGCCGCCTTTCATTCGTTCTGACCATGGCTGACGCATTGACACCAGTTGAGGGCCGCAATCACAGGCAGCATTGCTAAAAATGCGCGAACTCTGGCCACTTTGGCTAACAAGTCTGCGACTTGTCCGCTTCTTGCTAGAAACGGAAACTGACCGGGCCCACGCGGCTACTACGCTTTCCGCAAAAGCCATCGAATAGTTCAATCAACTCATATCGTTAAAGCTTGCAGCTGAGTCAATTGGTGATTCACTACCGGCCAATGCCGCACTGCAAACTGCCTACATTTTGTCTCTCGCCATTGTGATCACCCGCGGTTGTCGTATGGGTGCAATATTAGTCTTAGAAAGTCCGCACATCCGCACGATATCGAAGCTTTATTTGATGAAATATTTCTATGAACGCGGTGCAGCGCCCAGCAAACAAAACATGACGAAATAAAAAACGGGACTGGAAAATGGTGAGGGGCGGTTATGAGTTGGATCGACAGGGCATTGCCGGCCGAACGATCACCTGACGATGTAAAATATTTTCTGCAAATTACGCTCCTGGCCTTCTTCGCATATTTGATTGCGGCGGAATTAGCATTTCTCGTTGGCACACTTTCTGACAAAATTTTTGCGCCGTTTTGGCCGCCAAATATTGTCTTACTTTCCACACTCTTGCTCGCTCGCCGCGGTTGGCGCTGGATCGGCGTCCTTGCAGCCTTTCCCGCACATGTAATTGCCGAGACAAGAGTCGGCATGTCTCTCCCCGAGTTGCTCGCGGCTTTTGCAACCAACTTGGCGGTTGCAGCGCTCAGCGCCGCAGCCATTCAAGGCCGACTAAGTGACCGGCCATGGTTCACTACGTTTCGTTCGACCGCAAACTTCGTTTTCATAGTGGGTTTCGTCTGCCCGGCCTTTGTTGCGTTTGGCGGCGCTTTCGTCCCGGTTCTTAGCGGCGGCGGAATCGACAATTATTGGAATTTTTGGATGCAATGGTTTGCATCAAATGCCTTGGGCAATCTTGCGCTCGGTCCACTCGTGGTTGTTTTGGCGACCGAAGGCCCACGAGCGTTCTGGGCACAAAATTCAGAACGACAGGCCGAAGCACTGCTGATTGGCACTTCGCTTATTGTCGTGTGCTCAATCGTCTTCGATCAATCGGCGGGCCAACTCATGCGCTCGTTTCTACCTGTTTTGTTTTACTTGCCGGTGCCCCTTGTCATTTGGTCCGCATCGCGCTTCGGCGCCAAAGGGGCGAGCGCAGCAATCCTTGTTATGGCCATTGTTTTGATTTGGCGATCCCTCGGTTCTAATTTGTTTCTTTCCGGCACGCCTGAATCGAATGTCTTTGCGTTACAGGTTTTTTTAATAAGCCTCGCCATTCCAATGTTGTTGCTTGGATCTTCGATTGAAGAGGCTCGCCAGGCGAACCAACAATTGCGCCAAGACGAGGAACGGATGGCTTTCGCCGCCGCCGCGGCGGATGTTGGCCTATGGCAGCACAATCTTCATAAAGGTCCTTTTTGGGCCACCGATCATTGCCGCGCGATGCTGGGATTACAAAGAGGCTTGCCGGTAACGCGTGAGAGCATTCTTGCGGCCGTTCATCCCGACGATCGTGCGTTGGTGAACGATACCATTGTTGGAATCCAAGATTCGGAAGCGCCTCTGGAGTTTCGCGTGATCATGCCGGATGGTCATGTGAAGTGGCTTCAGGCCAAGCGTGCGGCCAATCGCAATGCTGCCGGCGCGGTGGTCAATACGAGTGGTGTGTTCACCGACATAACGATTCGCAAAGCAGCCGAGACCGACGCCGAATTGCAACGACGAGAGCTCGCACACCTTATGCGCGTATCCCAAGTCGGCGCACTGTCCGGTGGCTTAGCGCATGAACTCACACAACCGCTGACAGCGATTTTGGCGAATGCTCAAGCCGCACGGGCCATGCTTTCAGGCAAAGCACGTAATTTGGAAGACCTCGCTGACACGATCGACGACATTATCGCGGATGATCTGCGCGCCGGGGAAGTCATTCAACGGCTGCGCACCTTGCTGAAGAACGGCAAGGGAGAAGTTGAGGCGGTAAACATCCGCGACCTTATTAATTCGACCCTGCGCCTTCTCAATAACGAACTGATCAGTCGTCACGTGAAAACAAACGTTATAGCGGCGAGCGAAGTGGATTCTGTTGACGGCGATCCCGTTCAACTACAGCAAGTTCTCCTCAACCTGGTGATGAATGCACTCGAGGCAATGATGAATACCGACGCGCGGCATCGGTCAATCACCCTGACCTCCCAACGTATCGACGACCAGATTGAAGTTAAGGTCGTCGATCGTGGAACCGGCATCGACACCGAAGATGAGGCCGCACTCTTCAATGCTTTTTTCACGACAAAAGAACGCGGGCTGGGACTAGGGCTGTCTATATGTTCAACCATCATCGAACGTCACGGCGGCTCGTTGAGCCTGAGTAACAATGCGGACGGTGGCGCAACCGCACGATTTAGTTTGCCAACGCAACGCACGAAAGGCGGGTAACAATGGGCACGACAGATTTTGCGGTGTTCCTCGTCGATGATGACCCAAGCGTGCTAAAGGCACTGACCAGGCTTCTTCAAACCGCTGGTTACAAGACGAAAGCATTCTCTTCGTCGGAAGCATTTCTTGATGAACATGATCCATCGGTACCCGGCTGCGCGGTGCTCGATCTGACCATGCCTGGGCTCGACGGGTTGGAACTACAGCAAAAATTGGCCGGCAAGACGACTGGCCGGCCCATCGTTTTTCTCACAGGCCACGCAAGCGTTCCAGCGAGTGTGCGTGCGATGAAGGCAGGTGCGGTAGACTTCCTATTAAAACCCGTCAAACAGGTTGACTTACTGGAGGCTGTCGGGCGCGCGGAGGCATTGGACAAGGTCGCACGCCGCGCCGATGAGGAACGCAGATCGATTTATGCGCTCCTGGAAAAGCTGACGCCCCGCGAGAGCGAGGTTTTAACTCACGTCATTGCCGGTCGTCTCAACAAACAAATCGCTGCGGATCTTGGAACTGTCGAAAAGACAATTAAAGTGCACCGTAGCCGGATGATGGCCAAAATGGGGGTCCGGACCGTCGCAGCCCTTGTGCGGTTGACCCAAAAAGTCTCGTTGCAGCCGTACCGAACCGCGAATTTATTGGGCCCAAAGGCCAACTCGACGGACCGGCTAAATAGGGCGCAGATTTCCACCCATGCCGATAGCGATCGTGGACGATGATATGTCCGTGCGCAGAGCGCTGGCGCGCGTTCTATCGGCTCATTCGTTCGAGGTCGAAATATTCGGCTCGGCGCGTGAGTTTGTAACCTCTCCCCGATTGCGCAATTTTGAGTGCCTGATTCTCGACCACCATATGCCCGATGTCACCGGGCTGAAGCTGCAAATCCACCTTCGCCGCATCGGCGTTGTTATCCCGACAATAATTATTACGGCCTACAATGAAATTGGGCTCCAGGACAAGTGCATCGCCGCGGGCGCCGCTTCCTTTCTTGTGAAACCGATAGATAGCGAGATTCTTATCGACGCCATCAATTGCGCCGGCGCCCAATTCAAAGGCAGTAAATCCTGCTTTGAAGGCGCGCCTTGAACGACGCCATCTTGTTCTAACCTCTTTTTATTTTACTCTCCATTGCGTTGGACCAAAGGCCACCTCGACAGCTGCCAACGCACTTGTCAAATTATTGAAAACGTTGCCTTGGCGACGCGACAAATATTTGGTGTTTGACCATGTCAATGTCATCTATATCGGTAGAAACCGCCTCCCACGTAATACGCGAGGCGATGCGCGAAAAGGTCAAGCGCCATTCATTTTGGTATCTTCTACAAAGCGCTCTGATGATATTGGGCGGGATACTTGCGCTCGTCTTTCCAATAATATCGTCAGTCGCAATTGTAATATTCCTCGGGTGGCTCCTAATTTTCAGCGGCGTCTTGCAGGCATTCAGCCTTATTGACGTCCGCCACGTCCCCCATTTCTGGCTTCAACTCGTTTCGGTCGTTCTATCCGTTCTGGTCGGAATACTGTTTCTGCGCAATCCAGGGGCTGGACTTCTTACGCTTACGCTACTCTTAATTGTGTTTTTTATGGTCGAAGGCATTTCTAAAATAATCTTTTCATTGACGATACGGCCCTTTCCGAACTGGGGATGGGTTTTTGCCAGCGGTGTGGTCGGGATTCTGTTGGCATTCTATCTTTGGGCCAATACCCCGGTTACGGCGATCTGGCTTCTTGGCGTGTTGCTCGGAATCGAACTAATTAGTGAAGGTGCCGCGCTCGGCCGTATGGCTTGGCAAGCACGCAAAAGTTAGATTTAGCATTCCGGATTTTGGGTGTATCGGCGTATTGTGTTCTCCGAGAGCTGGCAATACTGCGGTAAGGTTCCCGATGGGTGTGACCATCTGCGGTAAAACCAGAAATGCAAATGTGTCGCCGAACTCATCGTTAAGACCTGGCCCCGCGACGCCGGCCGGCCCGCAGTTCCCCGAAAGCACCGCCTATAAGCAAGCCGCGAGGAGGAATCCATGAAAGAAATAGTCCTGCGCGCGTTGGAACCTCTTCGAAATCCGTTTGTGCTGTATGCAGCGATTTCAATCGGGCTCTGCCAGACGAGTGTAGGACAAGACTACATCCTAGAGGCACCCAACTCACCGCCGGTCGCTGTTTCGGCTCGCAGCGGCACGACACTATTTCAAAACGTCCGCATCTTCGATGGCAAAAGCACAGCGTTGTCGGCGCCCTCCAATGTTCTGGTCAGAGGCAATACTATTGAACGCATATCTTTGACTCCAATTACGGTCGACGCGAGTGCCAACGTTCGCATCATTGCGGCCGGTGGACGCGTGCTGATGCCGGGCCTCATTGACGCCCATTGGCATTCGTTCATGGCAGCGACGGCAATGCCTCTTCTCACCACCGCCAATCCCTCATACCTCCACATATTGGCCGCGCAGCAGGCCGAAGCAACGCTGATGCGGGGCTTCACAACTGTGCGCGACATGGGCGGCCCTGTGTTCGGCCTCAAACGCGCTATTGACGAAGGCGCCACCAAGGGCCCGCGAATTTATCCCTCAGGCGCGATGATTTCGCAGACATCCGGCCACGGAGACTTTCGCTTTCCGTTCGAACTGCCCCGTACTCCGGGCGGGGCGTTGAGCCAGTCCGAGACTCAGGGCGCCGCAGCCATTGCTGATAGTCCGGATGAAGTCCGCCTGCGAGCGAGAGAGCAATTGAGACAAGGAGCAAGCCAGATCAAGCTCATGGGAGGCGGTGGCGTCAGCTCACAATACAATCCAATCGAATCGACCCAATTCACTGAAGCGGAGATCCATGCTGCGGTTGAAGCCGCAGAAAATTGGGGCACCTACGTCGCCGTACACGCGTACACGCCGCGTGCAATCCGCCAGGCCGTCGCAGCCGGTGTTAAATGCATCGAACACGGTCAACTCATCGACGAGCCCACCGCCAAGTTGCTAGCAGACAAGGGCATCTGGTGGAGCTTGCAACCGTTGACATACGACGCGGATGTATTTGCCCGAATGACTCCTGTGTCGCAGAGAAAAGCACTTGAAGTCTTCGCCGGAACAGAGAACGCTTACAAACTGGCGAAGAAATACAACATCAAAACAGCCTTCGGTACCGATATTCTGTTCAATGCCGGGGCTACGGGTCGACAAGGAACATATCTCGCCAAAATGGTCCGCTGGTACACACCCGCGGAAGCACTCAAGATGGCGACGGCGGACAACGGCGAGTTGATGACGCTATCCGGATTTATCAATCCCTATCCCGGCAAGCTCGGCGTCGTAGAAGCTGGCGCGCTGGCGGATCTGTTACTGGTCGACGGCAATCCGTTAGAGAATATTCAACTCGTTGCCGACCCTGATAAAAACTTTCTGATCATCATGAAGGACGGCACGATCTACAAAAATACGTTGCCGCACTGAGCCTCACCAAGCTGCGCGATATGGAAGCGACCACAAAACCACCCATAACAACAATCGCTTTTCCATTTTTAGCGATCATATTTGTCATTTCGGCGCCATTCATTGGCTTTGACGCCGGCGCGCAGACACTTATGTCGCTCACACTCTCGGCAGTGATGATCGTCATTATGCTCGGAGCCGTTTTTGCGGCCGTCCATCATGCCGACGTAATTGCACATCGCATAGGAGAGCCGTTCGGAACACTGGTTCTGACGTTGGCGGTGACCGTCATCGAAGTCGCACTCATCGAATCAATCGTGTTGACGCCGGGCAGTTCTCCCGCGCTAGCCCGTGACACTGTGTTTGCTGTCATTATGGTGGTCTGCAACGGCCTCGTCGGCTTGTGCGTTTTATGGGGCGGGCTACGCCATCACGAGCAGGAATTTCAAGCTTCCGGAACTGGTGTGTACCTCAGCGTGCTTGGTGCCCTTTCAATTCTCACACTTGTGCTCCCCAATTACACCGTCACGACAACCGGCCCCTACTTCTCCAACAATCAACTTATCTTTGTCAGCGTCATAACCGTTATTCTTTATGTCGCTTTTTTGTTTATTCAAACGTCGCGGCATAAAGAATATTTTCGCGCCGACAGCGGCGCTCACAGAACGGAGACCACGCCTATCCATCTAGCCGCATGGTAACAACCAGCGTCATTTTGCTCCTGGCAGCACTCTGTGGGGTAATCCTCATTGCGAAGAAATTTGCTGTAATTTTAGAAATAGGTCTTTCTCATATTGGCGCACCCCCAGCCGTCTCAGGTATTGTCATCGCTATTGTCGTGTTGGCGCCTGAAAGCATTACAGCGGTACGCGCAGCTCACCGCAACGAATTGCAAAAGAGCCTCAACCTTGCGCTTAGGCTCCTCTTTGGCGACAATTGGACTAACAATTCCTGCCGTCGCCATCACCAACGTTTTTATCGGCAAGCAAATTGAAATAGGGCTTTCGCCGCGCGACACGTTCTGCTCGCGCTTACACTTTTCTTGAGCCTGCTGACATTCGGATCTGGGCGAACCAATATTCTTGCCGGACTTCGTTCACTTGGTGGTTTTTGCGACGTTCTTATTCCTGGTCTTCGTACCCTAAGACTTGTGAATAAAGCCGAGATACTTTTCCCACCAAGCATTTCGAGAATGAAACGCTGTAGCGCCGGCACAATAACAGCAATGAGCAAAAACAGCGTGATGGCGTAACTAACCCAGCGTCGCGGCCGACCTCGAGTTCGAGCTTGCTCTAAATCCGGTTCGGTCATTCAAGCTCTCCCCGTCTGCCTTTCGAGAGTGAGGAGCAAACGTCAATCACCAAGTTATCCGCGGTGCCTACAAGGAGCGATTGCCCCAAAGGCCAACGACACGCGCTTAGTTCTATTCGATAATATATTGGATATTATAGCGCTTCAGAAAGCGAAGACCCACAATGTTTCGGACGCTGCAGAGAGCCTTGAGACCTTCGCAAAACGATAGCCTTGCTCAAGCTTTTGCGCGCTTAGGATGGGTTGGGTTTTGGATGCAAATTGCCATCGGTGTGATACCGCTGGCGCTCACCACTTACGCTTTTGTATTTGGTCCAGCGCCTGCCGCCGGTACGCGGAGCGGCTTTCCGCTCATCCACTACCTGACGATCGCGGGTCTCGTGGTCCTGGCATTCACTACCGCGTGGTTTTATCGGTATACCCGCCTTGCAGTCCGGATTGCCAATCCCGCGCGGCGTCCAACGGAACTTGCGGTACAACGAACCGTTTGGACGGGCATCACGGCAAGCGCACTCGGCATCTTTTTTACAATGCTGGTGATGTTTTTTGAGGTGGCGCAGCTTTTGGTCTATTTTCTTCGCGCGCCGCAAGCGGGCATCCCAGTCGTTCAAACAACGTCGGGCGCGGCCAGCTGGGTATCCGCAGCCGATATAATGAGCTTGATGGCCCTCCTCCTCACCATGTTCGTTGAGGTGATTGTCCTCGCGTTCAGCCTTTGGCTTCTATTCCGCACGACGATCGCGTCGATAGAGTTTCCTAACATCGGCCATGATGAAGCCTAGTGCATTGGCTGTGAGACGAGATGGCGCAATGCGAATAATGCTGATGCTCTGTACGCTGGTTCTTGTCTTCGCCGGCTTGTATTTTTCACGCTCGATTATTGCACCAGTCACGTTCGCGCTGTTCATCGTCGCGATTGCATGGCCGCTTCAACGCACACTTCAGACTCAAATCCCAAAGCTGCTGGCGCTCGCTATAACAATTGTTGTAACGCTGGCCACTATCGCGGTGCTCGTGTTTCTAGTGATTTGGGGATTCGGCCTGGTCTTCCAATGGCTCACTAACAATACGGCCCGCTTTCAGACCCTCTATACGCAAGCCACGGAGTGGCTCGACGGACACGGCGTATCCATCACAACCCTGGTAGCCGAAAACTATAGTCCGGGCTGGATTATGAGTGCCGCTCGGGAAGTCGGCGGACGAGGATACCGGCTCATTTCCTTCATCGTTATTGCATTTGCCTTCATCGTGCTCGGTCTGCTGGAAGTCGACATTGTACGAAAAAATATTGAGCAGCTTAAAAATGCAAAACTTCGCCGGTCACTGTTGATCGCCGCCGAAGATATTGCGGAAAAGTTTCAAAAATACATGGTGGTGCGAAGCACAATGAGTTCCTGACTGGTGTGGTTGTGTGGAGTTTTGCGCTCATTGCCGGCATCGAATTGGCGACCGCATGGGGCGTGATCGCGTTTGTACTAAATTATGTTCCGTTCATCGGCCCGCTTTTTGCGACAGTTTTCCCGACGCTTTTTGCTCTCGTCCAATCCGGTTCATGGCAAGTGACCTTTGCTGTTTTTGCCTGCTTGAACTTCATTCAATTTTTTATCGGGAGCTATTTAGAACCGAGAATCGCAGGCGCTGCCTTGTCGATGTCTCCATTCATCGTCTTATTGGCTGTGTTTTTTTGGAGCTTTCTTTGGGGGATCGCCGGAGCCTTCATCGGCGTTCCTATCATGATCGCGGTTCTCGCGGTATGCGAGGAACATAATTCAACGCAATGGATTGCGTCACTTCTCTCGGGCGGCGACAGAAAGCCAACTTGACCGCTTACTATCCTTCACGCGCGAAGATCGGGAACTATGTGCGCCGAGGGTGAAGAAAACTATTAATGGCCCTAAGTCCAATTGGCACAACAGATCGCCAGCGCAAATCTATCGCATGACAATGCGGCCACTCGCGGCCGGCTTCCGTCGTACGGCAATCGGTATTCCGAGCGTGGATTCCGGCTCTATCGCAATGAAACTTTCAGGAGTTGGATTTGACAGAGAAACTCAGGAACCACGCAGCGTGGTTTTACACAGGAACTGTATCCCGAACCGCCGTGGCGGCTCTGATCGCGTGGACAACAACCGTTGAACCGATCATCGCACAATCTCCGCAGCCCACAGACCCCGGGCAGCAATCGCCGGCACAGGCACCGCAGACTCCCGTCTACTCGCTCGCGGACCTCGAATATTTGCTGGGACCAATTGCATTATATCCCGACCCTCTCATCGCGCTCATTTTGCCAGCGAGCACGTTCCCCCTTCAAATTGTCCAGGCAGACCGATGGTTGGTCGCAAACTCAAAGGCGGTGAAGCAAAACGACTTTTCGGGAATTGACGGCATGCCTTGGGATTCGTCGGTCCAGGCTCTGACTCGATTTCCCGACGTGATCCAACTGCTAGCGGACCATCTCGACTGGACCGAGTCGCTTGGGATGGCGTTTTCTTTACAATCCGCTGACGTCGCCAACGCGATACAGATGTTGCGCGCAAAAGCCGAAAGCGCCGGCAATCTCAAATCCACTCCGGAACAGGCGGTGACGTCACGCGACGAAGGCGGATCAAGAGTTATTTATATTGCACCGACCAACCCCGAACGGATTTATGTGCCGGTCTACGATTCCTCGCTCGTGTTCGATAGCGCTTTGACGGGAGCATTGGTTTTCGGCACGGGTGTGCTCGTCGGCTCGGCTTGGAATAGTCGGTGGGGTTGGAACAACCGGCGCTGGAATCAGGCCTGGATCAATCCGCCCGTGTGGCATGCCCCTCCGCCAAATTGGCGTCCGCCGGGACGTCCCGGTGCGCGGCCGCCGGGCGTGTGGCGCCCCGACCGTCCCGGCGTTCGACCGGAGCGGCCAGGTACCGGGAGGCCGCCGGGCGGTCGACCCGAACGTCCCGGCACCGGGCGGCCCGAGCGTCCTGGCAATCGGCCCGATCGACCCGGAACTGGGCGCCCCGAACGACCTGGCGCACGACCGGAACGTCCCGGAACCGGCCGGCCCCAACGACCTGACGTGCGACCGGAACGTCCCGGGACTGGCCGGCCTGAACGGCCTGCCGCTCGTCCCGGAGGAGGAGCCGGTCGTCCGGGAAATATTGAACGCCCGCAGACGTCGCGACCGCGGCCCCAAGCACGACCGGAACAAAGAACACGCCAGGGCCAGGGAACGAGGACTCGTCAGCACACGCGACCGCAGACGGGTGCGCGGCCACAACACCAACACCGCGCCCGTCCTCAGCAAGGTGCACGACCCCAGCAGGGCGCCCGATCGCACCACGGCAATCGCAGCCATCAGCGGACTCGGCCCCAACGAGGTGGCGCCTCGTAAGGAGTTGCTTCGACGTTGACCGAAAGAAATTCGCGCGGCCTTTATATCGGTCCCCGAAAGTTTCACCTCACCAAGGAGATCAATTACTCCCTGTCGCGGCAATTCATTCTTTTCCATCTAGCGACAGTTTATTCGTACCGGCACAATCGTTGCGAACAGCGGCCATGCTATCGCACCAATGCGCAAGGGAAATCGTTTAATTGTGCTGGGTCTTGCAAACGAAGTAAGCGTCTTCGCAGCGGTCGCGACAGACTCGATTTGCCTGTTTACTTTCATACACAAGGTTGCAGTGGCTGTTACATTTTCTTAGTTGCGCCCTGCATTTCGCGCCTATCCGACGTTCCGAGTTGTCTTTTTGTGCAGCGTGAATGGGAGACTCGATGGTTAGTAAAGCCGCGAGCACCAACATTGCCCCCGCCGTCATTCGCAAACAGATGTTGCGATTTCGCCTTTTTGACACGGCTTCACACGCCCGTTGCTGCGGTCGCGCTTGTTACCGAGATCATTGAACGGGGTTGGTCGTCGATGAGTTTCTTCTGACCAATGCGCGCTCGGAAATCGTCTAATACATACACACGAATTGCAGACGAAAGATTGTGGCTATTGCGGCCCTGATCGATCAGTCCTATCAAGGCCGACACTGTCATGTTTTGGCGAACTGCAATTTCGTGTAATCCAACCCAGAATTGATCTTCCAGAGACACACTTGATTTGTGTCCATCACGTATGATTGAGCGCTTGATGACAGGTGATTTCATCATGTTTCACACTGCTCCGACCGTCACCGGTGACGACGCTTCAAATACTCATGAAGCGAGGTAAATCCGGTTTCTTTAAGCAGCGTCTTTAGCATCATGTCCTTGCGACGCCCCCTCGCAAAGCTCTTGCCGTATTCCTTGCGCAGAGAGCCAATGCGGGTATTACCGTGCTTCTTTTCGATTTGACCACCTTTGTCGCGGTGGCGGCGGTCAAGTCCACGACGTCCCTTGGCCATAAAAACCCCCTCGCTGAATGGGTAAGAACTCCGCCCAAGATGCGGCGCCTATCTTTTCTAAGGGGATGATAGTGCGGGCATTTAAATTGCCATATTGGACCAGGGTCCAACGCACAAAGCACCATAGTTGGAACGCCAGACGGGCGATTCTTTAAGCCAGTCTTGGGAAACAAAACCCTAGTGGACGCCACATCAATCCGCGTGTTTCCTAAACGCGAGGGATGGCAACAACCCGGCCGCTTACCGCAGAGATATTTCCAACCCGCTCAGGTCAACGGAAGGTTCGGTGCCGCGTCGTCCGCGCAATTCCAAAACGACGCCGTGCCAGTTCTGTAACCGCACCATTCCTGGCCGCCCGCCCGCAGCCGCGCCGGCTAGGGCCGCCGAATAGATTCCGTGAATGCTCGCCGCAGTCCGCATGTGATAGGCGCGGCCGACAAGATCTATTCGCGGTGCCCCAAAGGGGCCAATGCTGACGCCACCGACGCGCAACGAATAGCGTTTGCCCTGAAAGTGCAATGTTCCACTGCCCCCGCCTACGATGAACCCAGCCCTGTTGATTATGATACGAACCGAGCCGGTCGCCGCATGAGAGAGTGTAGACGTCCCGGCCAGCATCAAAAACGCCACGAGAGTAGCCAAAACGAATTTTGTTACACGAAAGAAGCCAAGCATTTTCCTCTCCGGCCCGCACTCATCATAGCGGATGGAAAACTCAACCCATCCACTTATTGGACCAATTTGGCACGCAGACGCCCGAACTCGTCGTCAGTTATCGATCCAGACTTTTTCAGCTGATCGAGCTTAGCGATCTCGTCCGCGACACTATAACCAACGACGCGTCGGAGCTCATCGCGTGCCTGCTGGGCTTGTTGGGCATTCCGCTCGGCCATGCCTCTACCCTGGGTAATCAAATAGGCGAACACTCCAATGTAGGAGGTCAACACCACTGCTAGTACCCAGAGGGCCTTAACTCCCCCGGAGATGTCGTGACGCCGGAATAAATCGCCGAAGATAAGAACGAGAAGCCAGAACCAGACGACAAATGCGAACACCGCTATCATGTCTGTCAAAAAATTTGAAAAGGTAAAGCCACCGTCGAAGAGCATCGTGTCCTCCTTGCGTATTCGTCACTAACTCAGTAGGCGTCGATGATGATCACGAATGCAAGTGCATTCCGGCATCACCACATCAGAAACAGAGCTACTTGGTGCATTTGCCCGTTCCCGTATCGCAGTGATACCCCGCATGACAAAAATGGTAACGGCCTGCCGCACCTGCATGGCATTCGCAGGTTTTTTTAGTGACGATGCCGTCGGGACAAAGAGGAAAGCGCTTAAACTTGATCGCAGCGAGAGCATCTTGAGCCATCACACAGCTGAAAACGCAGGTGAAAGCAATGAGAAGCTTTCTCATGTTTTTCCTATGATCATTATGGCGCACGCGAACACTATTGCTGGAACATGACGCTATTCGTCGAGTTGGCCTTTAGGGCAAGTAAATTTGTGGGCTCGCTGGGCCCCCAATGACCGTATCAGTCCGCCATAATCGGACGACGTATCTGAAAATGTCGCAGGATTGCGAAACACGCGGCAGCCGCCACGAGGTGTTTGTACGTATGACCGCTAAGAATTGACCCGAAAGAAAAAACCGCGTCATCGTAGTACTCAAGCAACTTGGCAAGCGCATACAATCCCGCAGCGATGAACCAGTAAAATGTCGCACTGTATTTCGGCGGGAAGAGCAGGAAGATCAGCGGCAGCGCGAGGCAGGGAAAAAACTGTACCCAACCATACAATCGCAAATCCCCCGTCCAGCGCCAGACCAACAGACTGAGTACTCCGACCCCGATCAGTGGCCACAACAGAACAGTTCCCGTTTTTTTGTCCACTCGCTCTTCAATCGCAATTGCCAGAATTGCCATGAAGCTTATTGCCATCGGCAATCTGTCCCAAAACAAGGTCCGGTCATTTGGATCCAAATGATAATAGACCGAGCCAAAGCCCGTCAGCAGTATTCCTAGAAAAAGCATAACGGTCGCGGGATCGCGACGAAATTGCCAAAGCCCCGCAGCGCCGATCGCCACAAAGGGAACATTCGTAACGACATTCCAGAAGTGCGGTACGCCGAACAAGGTCCGCTGATCTGCAAACGCGTGATAGTTCTGATCTTGGGTAATCGGCGGTAGAAACAGCAGCCCCGCAAGTGACACGGCCATCAAAATGAGGAGGAGTTGGACTCGGTGGCTGTTCGTCGCGCTACTCAGCGTCATCCGGACACGTTAGCAAAGGCGGCCATTGAAGTCCGCAGCCAAAAAAAAGCATTCGACGGCGCATTTGTTGATAAACTTCAGAAATTCTGGGTACATGTCGGTTACATCTCGCAGCTCCGCCCCGGATTGGAAAAAATGTCGCGCCGAATTCTCAAGGTGACAAAGTGGCTGACGATTTTGCTCGTGCTTGCCGCCATTGGCTTCTTTTCAATTCGCGTTTACGTCACCCAAGGCGGCCCACGTCTCGCCGTGTGGCACACTTACGTACCGCACGAATTGAAGGCCAAGGAGCTCGATACAGCCGACTGGAAACAATACTTAGCCCAGGAGGCTAAGGTTTTTGACTCCGTCAAGACCGAGGTCACGCAAAAGCTCGAGCCCGAAGATCGCGTTCCGATGAACCGGTACTTCGATGGCAGCCCGGTGTATCCGGCGCACTTTACCCAAGATTTTAACCGCTCTTTTGTGCTCGAGCCCAGTGGCACGCCCATCGGCGCGGTCGTCTTACTGCACGGCCTCACTGACTCCCCGTATAGCCAACGGCATATCGCGCAATCGTACCGCGACCACGGCTTCGTGGCGATTGTGATCAGACTACCTGGGCACGGGACTGTTCCTGCCGGCCTGACCAACGTCGAATGGGAAGACTGGGTAGCGGCGACACGGCTTGCAGTAAGAGAGGCCCGCCGACGTATTCCGCCGTCGGCGCCATTGCACATCGTCGGGTTCTCGAATGGTGGTGCCCTCGCCGTCAAATATGCACTCGATGCAATTTCAGACCCGCAATTGGTTCAGCCCGACCGCATCGTTTTGATTTCACCAATGATTGGAATCACGCGCTTTGCGCGGTTCGCAGGATTGGCCGGGTTGCCTTCTCTGTTGCCGGCTTTCGCAGAAGCTGCGTGGCTCGGTGTTCTGCCGGAATTCAATCCATTCAAATACAATTCATTTCCGGTAAACGGCGCCGTGCAGTCCTATCGATTGACTCAAGTCCTCCAAAGGGAGATCGCTCAATATAGCCGCGCTGGAAAGTTGTCTTATCTCCCGCCAATTTTAACTTTCCAATCTGTCATGGATTTCACGGTCAGCACGCCGGCCATCGTTTCAGCGCTATACGCTCGCCTCCCGTCCAACGGAAGTGAGCTCGTACTTTTCGATGTGAACCGGACCGTCAAGTTTGGTGCGCTTCTGCGTCCTGCAGCTGATACTGCGCTGGCGCAATTGCTGCCTAACGGAAAACGAGATTACCGAACCACGATCATTACGAATGCCGACGTCCCCAGCGGCGATGAAGTCGAGCGCACAACAGACGCCGGAACCACGGCCGAACGCGACCGTGCGTTGGGACTGTCGTATCCCATCGGGCTCTACTCGCTTTCGCACGTTGCCCTGCCGTTTCCCATGACCGACTCGCTCTACGGATTAAAGCCCGACTCCACTGAAAATTTCGGAATTAATCTTGGCTCGCTCGCGCCGCGCGGAGAGCGAAACGTTCTCATCGCAAGTTTGGATTCTTTGCTGCGCGTTTCATCGAATCCGTTCTTTTCGTACATGATCGAGCGGATCGACGAAGGCATCAACACCCAAACCTCGGCGAGGAAGGCGACGCCGGCGTCATCGCCCGCCCCCAGCGAGGAGACCGTCGACAACAGCTCGGGCTGGAGCATCAAGGAATTACTTGCATCCATGCTGTCGTTTAAACGAACACGCCCCGATGCCTCAGAAGACTCGCCCTGAGGATCGATGGGGGCGACGCGCGCGTGCTGACAATCTTCGTCGTTTGACGACACGCAAAATAAATACGCCGCCAAGTCCATGACTTGACGGCGTTATTTGGTTGCGGGGGTAGGATTTGAACCTACGACCTTCAGGTTATGAGCCTGACGAGCTACCGGGCTGCTCCACCCCGCGTCAAAATGTTAAGCGCGGGGCAAGGCCCGCGCCTTTCGGGGCTATGTAGCAACGGCGAATGCCAATGGGAAGGGCGAAAAGCGTTTCTTTTCATCGAGATGTCACGAAACGGCGGCAAAAAATGGCGATGAAGGGGGTTGCTGGGGTCAGCGACAGCAGCTTCGGCGACGGCCTCGCGGCCGCCGCGCGTTCGATTATTACCGACGGTCGCCGGGCCCTGACCGATCCCGAACTTTCGGACGCCGAGGCCGTGCATGAGGTGCGCAAGGCTCTCAAACGATGGCGCGCACTCCTGCGCTTGCTCGCGCGGCCACTCGGCGAACAGGCAGACCAAATGCGCGCCGAGGCCCGCGAATTGATGCGGGCGATTGCCGGCGCACGCGACGCGCAAGCCGCGTTGGATGCATTGGCGGACCTACGCAAAGCCGATCTGCCATTCTCCCCTACCTCGACGGAGACGATCCGTGCGCGCTTGACTGAAATGAGGGACGCGGCCGAGGCGAAAAGTTTTACGAAAATCATGCGAGATCGGCTGGCACGCTATTTCGACTACGCGACACTCTCGATGGAGCGTTGGCCACTTAAGGCCATCGATTTCGATACGGTGACAGATGGCCTTACCTCCACTTATCGCCGTGCGAGGCAATTGGTGCCCGACGAATGGCCCGACTCGGAGGCGGAACACCTGCACG